>NZ_CP032548.1:935000-3511704 GCF_003867015.1 Tenacibaculum singaporense | reverse complement strand
ATTATTTGTTTATGGCTTTGTTTTCCTCTAAAGCCATATCCAAATCTTGTGCAGAAATTATATTATTAGAACTAATTATTGTTTTTTTAGCAGCATCATTAGCAATTTTCACAATAATAGCATAAGACAGTCCTAACATTTTCTTAGCGTACTGCTTTAGGTCGATTTCTTTATTAAGTTTTAATGCAGAGAATGATACTTTTAACAACTGTAGTATATCTTCTTCAGTTGGCTTGGGAAGTTCAATAAAATCATCAAATCTACGAAACAATGCTTTATCTAAACTGCCCTCTAAATTAGTAGTAGCAATAAGTATAGCCTCTCCATCATATTCTTCAAGTAATCCAAGTAGAACATTAACAATTCGATGTATTTCACCAACATCATTAGAAGTTAAATCACGTTGTTTTCCAATAATGTCAAATTCATCTAATAAAAGCACGCAAGGGTAGTTTTTAGTACTTTCAAAAAGAGATTGTAAGTTTGATGCTGACTCACCAAGATATGATGAAATTATAGTGTCAAAACGTACTTTGTAAAAAGGTAATCCTAAATCCCAAGCAATTTTTTCTGCGGCCATACTTTTTCCGCAACCAGAAGAGCCATGTAATAAAATTTTCTTTCTTGGTTTTAAACCGTGATGTGCTAATCTTTCACGTGCTAAATATTCTTTCTCTATACGAATAATTTTGCTTTCAACCTCTTCGTTAAGAACCATCTCATGTCTTAACTGATCATGCTCTATATGGGTTGCTAATGGAAGCCTGTAGCGTCTATCGACAGGCATTTTGTATGTTTTGTCTTTCGCTATTTTAAAAACTGGCTCAGAGTCATATTTAATTAAATTTTCTCTCAGAATATTATTAAGTTTTTCTGCCAGTTTTTCGTGCCCTTTTCTCTTTTCATCTTCAATTATGCTATAAGCAACTTTCATCAAAGCGGAAGTTTTATCCCCTTCAATGGATTTGAAAAGTCGTGTAAGTAGTGCTTGGTTCATAATTGAAAATTAACTGTACAAATGTAGTAAAAATAAAGATAATATTTATTTGATTTTAAACTGATGCTAACGTTTAATCATTTAAGGCAAATCAATACAACTATCGTGATTACCAACCTTGCATCTTGAAAGTCTATTAATAGTCATTTTTAAGCCTGTCTTAAGACCGTACTTTTTGACGGCTCTTTTTGAATATTCGGAGCAGGTTGGATAAAACCTGCACCGAAAGAATTTCGACCAGATAGGGCTTACTAATTTTTTATAAAGCCAAACAATCAACAAGTAGAGTTTAGCCATCTATCTCGTCAATATTGTGTGTTATAACCTCAACTTTTTTAGCCAATGAGCCACACTTTTTGCATACATCTACCTTTTGTAATTCAAAGTATTTTTCTTGTTGTTCTTCGGGCGTTCTGTTTCTTGCAGCCACGCCATCCATTGAAGCGATACTTGTGCAACACCCCAAAGGTAGGCAAGCAGCAGATATTCCAATATTGGTTAGAATATCAGCCATAAATCCTTTAGATTTTTCTTTGCTTGTTTTTTGTTTAAATTCAAAATAGGGTACAAACCTAACTGTATTGCAACCTTGACAAGTTATCTTATATTCTTGCATTATTTTTTCACTCATAATAGATTTAATTTTTACGTTTGAAAACTTGAACCAAGCCAGACTTTTCTTTAACGTAGATTAGTTGTTTATCTTCGCTGAGTAGAACTGTATATCCGTAAATTTCCATTTTCATTTTGCCTGTTACAACTGATAAGTAACCATTATTGAAGGTATAGTTAAAAGTTGGATTTTCTCCTGCTCCGTAAGGATATGAAGTTTGGTATTTGCTTTTAGTAAGGTGTAGAATTTTTACATCCTCTGAATTGTCTTCTATTTTAGTTACTTCATTAGGGGTTGCTTCTTCAAACGTTTGTGTAAGTTCCCAATCTCCGTATAGTTCGGATTTATCATAATCGGTAGAAAATTTCACTTGTTTTTTAGGAGGAATAATTTCTTTTGCAGGTTCTTCTTGTTTTGCTTCTACTTGTTGAGATTGTTCTTGGGATTGTTGTTGATTAGCATATTTGTCTGAGTCAATAAACAATGAAGCAAGAATAAATAAGCCTATGTAAGAGCCATAGCGAATAGCCTTGTTATTCCAAAACTTTAAGTTTTTTGTGATAATTTCTTTTACATTGGGAATAAGCAAAATTCCTAAAACTAACATAAAAACTGAGGGTAGGGCTTCTCCTGTAATAAACCCACCCAAGGCAGACATAATAAGTATAACTGCGATTACGATTTTAACTATTTTCATAGAACTGAATAAAATTAAGTGTCTCCAGTCCCAAGAAACGATTAGTAAAATTTTTAAATGAAAAAGCGTGGGTACTGTAACCTATCGCTACTGAGGTACCGCCAAGCACCCTGCACACAAATAGGAACAGCCCACGCCGTAACGTGAGCATTAGACCTATTCTCTTGTGTGCATATTGAAATTTGGCGGTTTTCAGTAACAAGAAAATTAGATTAACGCTAATCTATATTTTTATACTTCTGTTTAAATATCTCTTATATTCATTAATAAATTTTGTTTCGATGTAAAATTACACTTTTTTATGGTTGTTTCAATGCAAAATTTCTTCACGGCATTGGCTATGGTTTAAATATCTATCATATAAGATTAAAACTTGTGATGCTGTAAACTCACAGTTTTTACTTGTTTTATAACCGTTGTCGTTAAGTTGCTTTGCAATCTTCCTATAACTTAAATTCTCGCTCTCACGCATCTTTACAATGGCAAATGTTGCTCGTTTGTTATTTTCGTTGCTTAAAGCATTTTCGATTAATGTCTGCGTTCCTTTCTGTCTTGCTTCATTGGTTAGGTTTTGAGGATTGCCCAGTTTCACACCTTTACGTTTTAATTCTGTTAAGGCTGAAATGGTACGCTCACTTATAAACTTGGCTTCCTGTTCTGCAAGTGCAGCAAAAATGTGCAATGTGAATTGTGTAGCCTGTGGCATATCACACGCCACAAACTCAATATTGGTTTCCATTAGTTTGGATATGAACGCTACATTACGACTTAATCGGTCAAGTTTTGCAATTATCAAAATACTATTTGAACGCTGACAATGTTCTATGGCTAATTGCAGTTGCTGACGAGTATTAGAACGTCCTGTTTCAACTTCTTCATACTCTGCAATTAATTCGGCATCTGACGAGAGATAACTCTTTACAGTAGATTTTTGAGCGTTGAGACCAAGACCGCTATTGCCTTGATGTTTTGAGGATACTCGGTAATATGCTATGTAATTTTTCATAATGTATTGTAACTTGAACGTCCGTTTAAGAGACGTAACGCCTCTATTCGTTATCTTTTATGTACAGGTCTAACTCCTCATCAGTCATTTGTTCAAACTCACATTCAAGTTGAGGTGTAGATTGATAATTATAATTTCTGATTGCCTTTGAAGCACCCCAACCTCTGTGCTTTCCTTTTGTTTCAAGAAAATATTTAATAGCAGGAAACTTACCCTCTCCAATAAGTTTCATTAAAGCAGCAAAAGCAAAGTCTAATTGTATATCTAAAACTTCTTCTATACTGGCTTTGTATTCAGGGTCAGTTTTTAACCATTCGTAATGTTGAGTTCTGCTAACACCAACATAACGTGTTGCAGCAGATACATTGTGAAGCGTGTGTCTCATCGCTTCAATCATAGCCTCCTTTCGTTGTGCTGTACTTAATTTTTTACCTTGATTTCTCATAGAAAACGCTGATTTTGTTCGTTCTGTTCGGTTTTTAGTGGTTTTCGATTGATTAAATCACAACTCTCGTTAGTTAGGTCTTGTGGCATAGTCCAGTATTTATAGGCGTTGTAGTAGAATACACGATATAAAACGCCCTCATAAATTTCTGGCTTACCATAGTAGCGAATGTGTGCAATAAGGTGCAAAAAGTGTTCAAAATCCTCATTTTCTACTCGAATTGAGTAAAAATGTGGGTTTTTAGGCATTGTTTTGGCAAATATCCAATCACGTTTTTCAAGTGCGTTTCCTACAAACTTATCTGTGAGATTAAAATGACCTGCTTGTTTGTAGATGTCTTGCTCCCAGTAATGTTTTTGAGTGCTTAAATCAATGTTCTCTGTATCGGATGCTTGCACACTGTTTTCAAGTAGAAAATGTCTGAGAATGTGCCTAAATCCAAATTCATCATTCTTGCTGTTATCACATAGAGCAATTTTGGTTTTGTTGTGTTTCTCAAGTACCTGTTTAATTTCTTTCAGTAGTGTTTCAATACCTTTCTTTTGCAGGATTGCATTGTAGAGGTAGTAACAAGCGTAATAGTCTTTTGAGCGTAGATGATAGTAAAATCTGAATGTGTTTAAATTACTAATTCTCTCTATCTGTTCTCTACCTGCTACATCTTCATAGACTTTACCTTCAATTGAAAAGCATACATAGTTTTTACTTAATAGTTCTTCTACTTTAGTGAAGTTTGATGTAATTATATCTGTAATCTCTATCATTACTAAAAATACAAAAATTTAGGCAGTTGTGGAACTGTTCTTTGGGGTTTTCTCTCTTGACTCTTATAATCCGTTAACTTTTTTTCCATACTAAAAAAACAAACTATTTACTAACTACTTTAGCCGCCTTATTACGCATTATTCTTGAGAATTTTTCATCATAGATAAGACGTTTTGTCTTTAAAATAATTGAGTCTGTTTTTACCAAATCGGACTCAATTATTTTAAGGTACTTTTTACCTTTTCTTAATCTACGTGCCTTGTCTTCCATATCATCTAAACACAAACTAAAAGCATACACCTCCATAGCATCTTTCCGTAGTTTGTTATCTCCAGTATAGATGAAACTTTTTTGTTTCTTACGAATAATGTAACCGTACTTTATGGCTTCCATTTTAAATTTGTAAGCAGTTGTTTTACTAACTCCTAAACATTTTGCAAGGTATAGGTTAGGCATTGGGTAGAACCCTTTAGGAGAAGCATTACGATTCTTACTGGTGTCGGAATTGGTCTTATTGGACACCGACCGTCTATCTTTCCACTTTTTTCTATTCCTAAAATGCATCATCGCTACACCTATACAAAATGCTTTGAAATTATTGTAATGGTTTGGTTCAAATATGGCAGCACGTTTTGTGTCAATATTGTTTTTAGCACAAATTTGTTTGTAACTTACTATGCGTATGGATTTGGATTTACTGTTAATTGTAATCCAGTTCTTTTTTATTAGCCAGTCTATTCTACTCTTAATTGTTTTAGGGTGGCAGTTGAGGTCTTTTGCCCATTCTTTGCTATAATCATATACCGTGCTGTCATATTTGATATGACCGCTTGATATACTTTTTAGGTAGATGTATAACTTAACTTGATTTACCTTTCGGTTTCTCAAAGCATAGATACAAATACCAACAGGTAAAGTAGTATAGAATTTAGTATTCATAACCTCGCAGTATTTGTGTTGTTGAGGTTATGAATAGGGTATAATCCTGCTTCTTCTAATACAGGTTTAAGTTCGTAGAGTTTCTTAAAACCTAAGTAAACTTGGTTCGAGATAAGTTTTGTTTCCGCTACTAAGCAAAGGCTTTCAATTTAATTGAAAGCCTTTTTTTGTATATTATTTATTCCATAATGCAAAAAATTTAAGTAAAAAGTAATTATTAATCAAAGCAAGAATAAATATATCTATTAAAATAAAAGACAGCGAATGGTTCTTTAAAATAACGAAAAAGAAGTCCCCACGTAGGCTATTACAAATTTAAATCTTACGAAGATAATTCAGAACTATTACAGATACTCCTTCTATTTTCGATAAAAATTACAAGATAAAATATAAATGGTATCAGATATTTTAGATTTTACTAGTTTAACCGAGATTTAATTAGGTTACATCACTAGTTAAAATTTAACTGATAACTCCATCTACAAAACCGATTTGACATTCATAAAATCATTTGTAGCATCTGAAAGATTAAACATTTTTTTGTTTTATAAATTAAAATATATGAATTATGAAACAAAAATTACTTTGGCTTTTATTGCTAGTAGTAACAGTAGCTTTTTCACAAACGGTACCGACTAATGGTTTATTGGTAGGCTACAATTTTACCGACGGTAATACAACCGATATAGGTGGAACAAACAACCTAACCCCAGTAGGAACAACTTCAGTAGTAATTGCCGATAGGTTTAATAGTTCAGGGGCAAATGATGCCATTCAATTAAACACAAGTCATTTAGTAGGGACAGATATCAATACTGGATATCCTACTTTTGCGTTTTGGGTAAAAACAACTACCAATGATACTAATTTTAAGGTTATTATAGATGATAGTAAAAACACAACAGCAACACCTCATAATTACGCTAACGCTTATGAAACAGGAGTTACCATTATGTTGCAAAGAGGTAAAATAGTAGCACAATCAAGAGTTATAGGAGGAACAACCGAGTATAGAACAGCTGTAAGTGGCTTTATTGCAGATGGTAATTGGCATCACGTTGTGGCTATGTTTAGAACAGGAAGAAAGCAAGGGCAATCGAATAAATTTTCAGAAGCAAGATTATGGATTGATGGTGTTATGGTTGATAACGATGATAGAAATCTTTCTACAACAGGTTCAGTTACAGGATTAAATACAGGCGGACAATTTGCTATTGGGAATAATAGAAATAATTCGGTAGCAAACATCTATAAATATAATGATATTATTGATGATATCTATATTTATAACAGATGGTTAACCGTAGCTGAAATACAAGGTTTATTACAAGGTTTTTGTTTTTCACCTACCCTTAATGATTTTACCATAAATACAAGTTCAATAAGCAATACTTCCGCAGAAATTACCAATACAATCGGTAATGGTCTTTGCGATATTGCGTATCACAAATCGTCTGACCCTTTTTCATCAGCAACAATTGTACAAGGAGTTACCACAGCACATACACTTTCAGGTTTAGACCCTTCGCAAAATTATGATGTTTATATCAGAAAAAATTGTAGTGCTTCAAGTATTTCAGGTTGGTCGCTTAGAAAACAATTTAGAACACGAGGGAGAATTTATGTAAAAGCCAATGCAACAGGAGATAACAGCGGTTCATCTTGGGTAAATGCCTATACCGATTTGCAAGATGCTATAAGATATACCAACGACAACGAGCAGATTTGGGTAGCAGGCGGAATATATAAACCCCACGCTTCTAACAGAGATGCTACTTTTAGAATTACAAAAACAGGAATTAAAATTTACGGAGGTTTTGCAGGAACAGAAAACCTTATAGGGCAACGTGTTTTAGGGCAAAACACAACTGTTTTATCAGGAGATTTACAAGGGAATGATACTAACCAAGCAACTTATATTGATAATTACAATAACTCAACAAGAAAAAATGACAACAGTTATCATATCGTAAAAATTGAAGCAACGGCTAACGATGTAGTTTTAGACGGATTAACCATTAGTGATGCACATACTAATAGAAATGCTACAGAACCCGGTGGAGCAATTATAAAAGAAAAAACCGTAGCAAAATTTACCTTAAAAAATTGTATTATAGAAGATAATGTTTCAAGAAAAGAAGCGGCGGGTCTTTTTGCAGAGATGAATTTAAACAACAGAAACGCTTCGTCTCGAGGAAGATTAACTGTTGAAAATTGCCAATTTAAAAACAATATGGCTCGTTGGGGAGCAGGAGCATATAGTATGATAAGAGATAATACTAATGTAGATATTGTATTTGTTAATAATTTATTTGTCAACAATATAACAGGAGATTTAGCCTCTTCTCTTCAAGGATTAAGCGGTAGTGCTGCTTGGTTTAGAATGGTTGGAAATACTACAGATTGTAATTTAGATATTGTAAACAATACTTTTGCGAATAATGAAGATTTAGGAACAGGTCAAAACCTTAATGCGACTACACACGGTGTTGTAGGAATTTCACAAAACACTGGAGCAACAGGAATTATGAGAGCCAAGGTGTCAAATTGTATTTTTTGGGCTAACGAAACATCAGGAGGAAATACTACAAGAGCGGTTACAGACTTTTACCAAAACCCTGTAACCTCACTTAATGTTTTTAATTCTATTGGAGATTTTTCTGATAGTAGTATTACAGCAACAACAAATGTTCAAAATAGTGACCCTTATTTTACAAGTATGATAAATGATTTTACAATATCATCTCAATTTTCACCAGCTCTTAACACAGGAGATAACTCTAAAATTCCAACAGGAGTTACAATTGATTTACTTGGAAATTCAAGAATTCATAATACAATTGTGGATATGGGATGTTATGAATACGGGGCAACGGCACCAGTGTATAGAGATTTAACAATTACTTCTACTAATGGTACAGTAATAGTAAGCTCTCAACCATTAGCAAACGGAATGTATTTAGACGGAACAAGTGTAACTTTAACAGCTACACCAAATTCGGCTTATCAGTTTGATAATTGGGTAATATCACCAAGTCCTGCTACAGCTCCAAACGGAGCAACGGCTACGGTGGTGTTAAATGCAGACACTAATGTAACGGCTAATTTTAGTTTAATTCCACGTCCTACACCTTATATTACAGGACTTCCACAAGGAAACACAACTGCTGGAGATTTTTCTGCAACAGTAGAATTTAACTCACAAAGTGGAGTTACAGGCTTTACTTTAAATGATATTCAGGCAACAGGAGCAACATTAAGTAATTTTACGACAGTAAATGCAAATGAATACACATTTAAAGTAACACCAACTAATGTGTGTGCAGGAACGCCAATTACATTAAAAGTTCCTGAAAATGTAGCTTTTGATGTTAATAATTCCAGTGCAGGAAATACGGCATCAGCATTAAAAACAATTACTGTAAAAGAAAACGTAAAGCCAACGGTAAAAACACAAAACTTAACGGTTCAGTTAGATGCTAATGGAAATGCAAGTATTACTCCACAGCAAATTGATAACGGAAGTACCGATAACTGTTCAATAGCATCAATGAGTTTAGATAAAACAACGTTTGATTGTAATGATACGGCAACACCAAATACGGTAACCTTAACAGTAGAGGATACTGCAGGGAATACCAATACTGCAACAGCAACTGTAATAGTTCAAGATAACATTGCACCAGTAGTAGCAACTAAAAATGTTACCATTAATTTAGATGCGAATAATCAAGCAACAATAACAGCATCAGATGTTTTAGATACAGCAACTGATAACTGTACATCATCAGCAAACTTAACAACAGTTTTAAGTAAAACAACGTTTGATTGTAGTAATTTAGGAACAAATACAATTAATGTGCAAGTAAGAGATGCTATTGGAAATACAACTAATGAATCAGCCGTTGTAACAGTAAACGCAAATCCAAATGCTACATTACAAGCAGTTGCAAAAAATATTACTGTATATTTAGCAACAGACGGAAGTGCAACAATTACGCCACAAGATGTAGATAATGGTTCAGGAAGTGGATGTAATTCAAACCCAACATTAAGTTTAGATATCACAAGTTTTACTTGTGCAAACATCGGAACAAACAATGTAGTTTTAACGGTACAAGACGGAGCAAATAGTGCAACGGCAACAGCGGTTGTAACTGTTGAAGACAATATTAATCCACTAGCAAATACACAAGACTTTACCGTTCAGTTAGATGCTAACGGAAATGCAACAATTCAAGCTTCACAAATTAATAACGGTAGTACAGATAACTGTTCAATAGCATCAATGAGTTTAAATGTAGCTAGTTTCACTTGTGCTGATTTAGGAGCAAATACAGTAGAATTAACAGTTGTAGATGCAAGCGGAAATTCAGCAAAGAAAAATGCCATAGTAACCGTTGAAGATAAAACTGCACCAGCAGTAACCACTAAAAATGCTACGGTTACTTTAGATGCAAACAATCAAGCAACGATTACGCAAGCAGATGTTTTAGATACAGCAACTGATAATTGTACAGCTTCAGCGAGTTTAACAGTAGCGTTAAGTAAAACAATATTTACTTGTTCAGATTTAGGAGCAAATACAATTAATGTAGAAGTTACAGATGCAAGCGGAAACAAAACTACTAAAACAGCTGTTGTAACAGTAAATCCTAACCCGAATAATACGTTTAAAGCAGTTGCGAAAAACATTACAATTCAGTTAGATGCTAACGGAAGTGCAACCATTACACCACAAGATGTAGATAATGGTTCAGGAAGTGGATGTAACTCTAATCCTACATTAAGTTTAGATATTACAAGTTTTAATTGTTCAAACGTAGGAACAAATAATGTAGTATTAACAGCAACAGATGGAACAAACACCGCAACAGTAAGTGCTGTAGTAACTGTAGAAGATAATACTTTACCAACAGTTACAACTCAAAATTTAACAGTACAATTAGACGCTAGAGGTAATGCAACGATTACTCCACAACAAATTGACAACGGCAGTACTGATAACTGTTCAATAGCATCAATGAGTTTAGACAAAACAACATTCGATTGTTCAAACATAGGAACGAACCAAGTTGTATTAACAGTGGTAGATGCAAACAATAATACAAGTACAGCATCTGCAACAGTAACAGTAGAGGACACTATTGTACCAACAGTAGTAACACAAGACATATCAGTTCAATTGGGTGTAAATAATCAAGTAAGTATTACCCCAGCACAGATTAACAATGGTTCTTCAGATAACTGTACTAGTGCTACTGATTTGGCTTACAGTTTAGACGTAACAACATTTAGTTGTTCAGAAGTAGGTAACAATACTGTTACATTAATGGTAACAGATGCATCAGGTAATAGCGCAACCGCAACAGCTGAAGTAACGGTTACAGCAAACCCAAGCGCACCATTAGCGGCAGTAACACAAAACATTACTGTACAATTAGACGCTAGCGGAAGTGTAACGATTCAACCAAGTGATGTAGATAACGGTTCAGGAAGTGGGTGTAATTCTAATCCGACCTTAAGTTTAGACAAGACAACTTTTGATTGTTCAAACATCGGAACCAATACGGTGACTTTAACAGCAACTGATGGTGGTGCCAGTGAAACAGCAATAGCAATAGTAACTGTAGAAGATACCATGGTACCAACAGTAAATACTAAAGATGTAACGGTAACCTTAAGTAACGGTCAAGGTTCAATTACAGCATCAGATGTTAATAATAACAGTACTGATAACTGTTCAATAGCCTCTACAGGTTTAGACAAGACAACTTTTGATTGTTCAAATTTAGGAGCGAACACAGTAACCTTAACGGTGACTGATGACCAGGGTAATACATCAACAGGTACGGCTACGGTAACGGTTGTAGAAACGGATGTGCCAACGGTAGTAACACGAGATATTACAGTAGCATTAGACGCCAACGGGGAGGCGACTATTACAGCTCAACAAGTAGATAATGGTAGTAGTGATGCATGTAGTGGAGTTGCAAGTATGTCGTTAGACACCACAACATTTCAATGCCCAGATTTATCAACTCCAACAACAGTTACTTTAACTGTAATTGACAACAGCGGAAACACAGCTACGGGAACAGCTAGAGTAACTTTTACAGCGCCAGACGAAGATAATGACGGTATATCAGACGCTTGTGATACAAGGCAGGTGGTCTCACCTAAAGGCTTCTCACCAAACGGAGATGGACAAAACGATACTTGGGTAATTGAAAACATTGAGAAGTTTCCTAATAGTAATATACAAGTTTTTAACCGCTGGGGAGAACGTGTATATGAATCAAAGGGCTATCAAAATAACTGGAATGCTACTTCAAATCAAAGAGGTGGAAGTAGTACAAAACTACCCGTAGGTGCTTACTATTATATCATTAATTTAAATGATTCGGACTATGCACCAGTACAAGGATGGCTATACATTAATTATTAATAATTGAAAAAGAAAATATTAATTTGAAAATTAAAGAAATGAAATTCACTCATATAAAATATATAATTACTAGCCTTATTTTTGTTCTATCTCTAAATGCTAAGGCACAGCAAGATCCATCTTTTACGATGTATCAATTAAATATGAATATTATAAACCCTGCTTTCGCGGGTTCACAAGATGTGTTAGACGCAACTATGTTAATACGTGGGCAATGGGTTGGTATTAAAGATGCACCCTCAACCCAAACTTTATCTATTTCCTCACCTTTAGGTAAGAATTTAGGTTTAGGATTGTCTTTGGTAAATGATAAGTTTTCAGTAGCCAAAGAGACAGATGTGTATATCGATTTTTCATACAAGTTACAAGTATCAGAATCGATGGATTTATTCTTGGGCTTAAAAGGAGGTGGAACATTTATTAATGTAGATTTACAATCGTTGAATATTAATGATCCTCTTTTTAATGAGAATATAAGTAGATTTAACCCGAATTTTGGTGCAGGAGCTTATTTAAAGGGTAAGAACTATTACGCAAGTTTATCGGTGCCTGTATTATTACAAAGTAAGCGTTATGAGAAAGAAGGGAATGTTGTAACTAGTGCTTCAGATAAGCCACACATATACTTAGCTGGAGGTTATACATTCAGTTTAGAAAATGACTCTAAACTAACCATTACTCCATCATTTATGATGCGTTACGTATCAGGTGTACCTTTGTCGTTTGATGCTACTGCAATGGTTGGTCTTTTTGATAAAGTAGAGTTTGGTGTGTCACATAGATTAAAAGAATCGTTTAGCGGACTGTTACTATTTAAGTTTATTAAAGAATTTAAACTAGGATATGCTTATGAACATGCAATTAATGACATATCAACCTACAGCAACGGCTCACATGAATTTGTATTTAAGTTCAAGTTTTAATAAGCTTCTTAATTGAATTGTTAGTAAATATGAATTAAGGATATAAAGCTAAAAAAAATGAAGGTTAATTTTATTTAAGAGAGAGTAGAGTTAGCTTTTAGATTATTTCAAAACATAAAAAACGTTTTACAAACTCTTTTGTAAAACGTTTTTTTGTGATAATTGTATTAATATCTTCATCTTTGGTTTATAAGTAATCTAGTCATAAATGACTCTTTACCATGCCGAAAAAGATTAAAATCAATAATTATTAGCTTTTATTTGGATAAAATAGATAATAAGATGTATATTTGCAACCGCAAATCGCGGGATAGAGCAGTAGGTAGCTCGTCGGGCTCATAACCCGAAGGTCACAGGTTCGAGTCCTGTTCCCGCTACTAAGCAAAGGTTTTCAATTTAATTGAAAACCTTTTTTGTTTTGTGTTTAGTTGTTAATGTTAAACTTTTTTTAATCTTTTGTTTTTTAGCAAATAAAGGCGTTACATTTACAGGTTTAAGATAATGCAACTAAAATAAAACAATGAAAAAATTATTTTTAATTCTATTATTGGCTGTTTGTACTACTACATTTGCACAAGTGCACGATCCAGTAAAGTGGAGTACTTCAGTAAAAAAGATATCAGATAAAGAAGCAGAGTTAGTAGCTACCGCAACAATTCAAAAAGATTGGCATTTGTATTCACAAGAGATTCCAAAAGGAGGGCCAATTCCAACCTTATTTACTTTTGAGGGAGATACTAAATACTTGAAAAAAGGAAATACTAAAGAAGAAGCAGGACATGTAGTGGACGATCCAATCTTTGAAATGAAAATTAAATATTTCGATACTAAAGCTACTTTTACTCAGAGAATCCGTTTAAAAACTACAGAAAAGTTTACAGTTAAAGGAGTGGTAGAGTATATGGTGTGTACAGGAATGAACTGTTTACCTCCAAAAGAAGTAGAATTAACTTTTAATGTAAATTAATCCCTTTCCCCAAATAAGATGAAAAAAATAATAGCATTTTTGCTTTGTTTTACTGTTGGGTTTTCGGCAATGAGCCAAATTCACAATCCAATAGAATGGAAAACGAGTGTAGAGAAAATTTCTGAAACAACATATAACTTAGTAAGCACTGCGACAATACAAGGAAGTTGGCATTTGTATGCACAGGAAGTTCCGAGTGGTGGTCCTATTCCAACAACTTTTACGTATGATGATGATGGAGGAAAAATTAAAATTGTAGGAAACACTACTGAGCCAGAAGGAGAAATTAAGTTTACAACACTTTTTGGTGAGGAAGGAATGAATATTAAATCCTTTGCACACAAAGCAGTTTTTAAACAAGAAATAGAGTTAGTAGATACTAGCGTAAAGCAAATAAATGCTTTTGTAGAGTTTATTGCTTGTACAGATGAAATGTGCTTGCCTCCAAAAGAAGTAGATTTGGTGTTTGACTTAACTAAAGCTACAAAAGTTAAAGCTTCTAGAAACTCAACAAAAGAGGTGAAGGAAACAGATAAAGTAGCTTCAAAAGAAACTAAAAAAGAAGAAAAGAAAGGTTTATGGACTATTTTCTTTATTGCTTTTTTGTCAGGATTTGCTGCTTTGTTAACACCATGTGTGTTCCCTATGATACCAATGACGGTAAGTTTTTTTACGAAACAAAGTAAGAGTAAATCACAAGGAATTCGAAATGCTATTATTTATGGATTGTCAATTATCGGAATTTATGTATTGCTAGGATCTGGGGTGTCTTTTATTTTTGGAGCCGATGCCTTAAACGCATTGTCAACCAATGTATGGTTTAATTTAATCTTCTTTTTAATCTTGGTAATTTTCGCCGTGTCTTTTTTAGGTGCTTTTGAAATAACCTTACCAAGTTCATGGGCAACTAAAGTAGATTCACAAGCTGATAGAGGAGGTTTGATTGGTATCTTTTTTATGGCGTTAGCCTTAGCGATTGTGTCTTTTTCTTGTACAGGTCCAATTGTAGGAACGCTGTTAGTAGAAGCTGCCTCAAAAGGAGGAATAGCTCCTATTGTTGGAATGTTAGGGTTCTCTTCAGCAATTGCTTTACCATTTGCTTTATTTGCAGCTTTCCCAGGATGGTTAAATTCATTGCCAAAATCAGGAGGATGGTTAAATACGGTGAAAGTAGTATTAGGGTTCTTGGAATTAGCCTTAGCGTTTAAATTCTTATCAAACGCGGATTTGGTATTACAGTTACACTTATTAGAAAGAGAAGTATTTATTGCAATTTGGATAGCTATTTTTGGAACTTTAGCTTTTTATCTATTTGGAAAAATACAATTACCACACGATAGTCCAATTAGTCATATTTCTGTAGGAAGATTAAGTTTAGGGTTGATTGTATTATCTTTTACCATTTATATGGTTCCTGGGTTATGGGGAGCACCGTTGAATTTAATCAGTGCATTTCCACCGCCACAACATTATAGTGAGTCACCTTACGGAGTAGGATTTACAAAACAAGCAGTAGCAAGTTCAGGTAATCAGGAAAATGGACATGAGAGTTTGCCAGAAGGAGCACATTTAATGCCACCACATGATATTATGTCGTTTCATGATTATGATAAAGGACTAGCCTATGCTAAAAAAGTAGGAAAGCCAGTAATGTTAGATTTTACAGGACATGCTTGTGTAAATTGTAGAAAAATGGAACAAAACGTTTGGGTAAAACCAAAGGTTTTAGACGTATTGAAAAACAAAGTAGTTTTAATCTCTTTGTATGTAGATGATAAAAGACCATTAGAAGAAGATGAAGTGGTAGAATCAAAGTTAAACCCAGGGAAAAAATTAAAATATATTGGTCAAAAATGGAGTGAAATGCAAACTATTAAGTATAAAGCAAACTCACAACCATTTTATGTATTAATGAATCATGATGAATCAAATATAATAGACCCTATAGCATACACCCCAGATGTAGATGAATACTATAACTGGCTTGAAAACGGGATTACTAATTTTAAAAAGTAATTAAAAATTAGGGTATAATAAAAAAGCACTTCAGATTTTTCTGAAGTGCTTTTTTGTTAAGTTACGTTATGTTAAAAATCTACAAAGCATTGTAAGAGGTTCTTTTACAGTAGCTATTTTGAAATTACCTATAAAATTCGTACCTTTGTACGATATGGTAGATACTACACACGAGAAAAAAAATCAACGAGTTTTTACATTCAACTACCTTGTGTTCCGTAATCAATCGGACAAGTTTATCCCACCAGGGTTCTAATTTAAGTTTACAATAACTCCTCCTTTGTGAGAAGTTTCTCCAATATATTTAAAAACACTTTGTAGAATTATTTACCAGTTAAAAAATAGATTTATAAAATGTTTTTTTGACCTTACGAGTATCCGTTTATAGATAATCGTACACTTTTCTAAAAAGTATTCCGCATTAAAAGACAAATACCAAAATAAATAGGTTTTGTATTTACTGCTATTTAAGTTTCAATAAAAAAAACTAAAGAAACTTACAATTATTACATACCTATTCTTTTTTATAAAAATCAAATTATGACAATAAAAACTTACGATGCATTTAATCGTATAACCCCTTTAGAAATAGAAAGAGTAACTAACTTTTTATACAAACACCTTGAAAAATATGGAGATGAAAAATCAGCAATTCGTAAAGCAATAGACTATGCAGCAAAAGAGCGAACAGGATTAGGTGGATATGTTTTTACGATAGAAGATAAGGGTGAAATTATAGGTGCAGTGGTAATAAATAAAACTGGAATGGATGAGTATATCCCAGAAAACATTTTAGTGTACATAGCCACTCATAATGAATATAGAGGGAAAGGAGTAGGAAGAAAAATAATGACACATGCTATAGAAAACTGTAAAGGAGATATTGCTTTACATGTAGAAAAAGATAATCCAGCAAAGTTTTTATACGAAAAGCTAGGATTTACCACTCCGTATTTAGAAATGAGACTAAAGAGATAATATGAGACAGTTAAAAATAACAAAACAAGTTACCAATAGAGAATCAAAATCTATTGAGAAGTACTTACAAGAAATAGGTAAGATTGATTTGATTACTGCAGATGAAGAGGTTGAGTTAGCTCAAAAAATTAAAACAGGTGACCAAAGAGCACTAGAAACTTTGGTAAATGCTAACTTACGTTTTGTAGTGTCGGTAGCAAAACAATATCAAAATCAAGGGTTACGGCTTTCTGACTTAATCAATGAAGGAAATATTGGTTTGGTTAAGGCAGCAAGACGTTTTGATGAAACGCGTGGATTTAAGTTTATATCGTATGCGGTTTGGTGGATACGCCAGTCTATTTTACAGGCCTTAGCAGAACAATCTCGTGTGGTTCGTTTACCGTTGAATAAAATAGGAAGCATTAGTAAAATTAATAAGGCTGTATCTAAGCTTGAACAAAGTAATGAACGTATGCCTACGCCAGAAGAAATAGCCAAAGTTTTAGATATGACCGTTTCAGAAGTAAAACAGTCAATGAAAAACTCTGGAAGGCATATTTCTATGGATGCACCTTTAAAAGAAGGAGAAACATCAAATTTATACGATGTAATGAAAGCTTCTGAAGCTCCTAAGCCAGATAAAGACTTAATGCAAGAATCTTTACAACTGGAAATTAGTAGAAGTTTAGAAACACTATCTCCAAGAGAATCAGATATCATAAAGCTATTTTATGGTCTAGAAAATTACCGACCTATGAGTTTAACTGAAATAGGAGAAGCTTTTGATTTAACAAGAGAACGTGTTCGTCAAATCAAAGAGAAAGGAATTAGAAGATTAAAACAACGATCAAGAACCAAAGTATTACAAACTTATTTAGGTTAGTTTCGACTTTGTTTAATCCATTAAAAACAGAAATAATAATTTAAAAAAATATAAATATGTTAATAATACAAGTAAAAGAAGGTGAAAACATCGACAGAGCGATCAAACGCTACAGAAGAAAATATAGGAATACAAAAGTTTTACAAGAAATAAGAGAGAGAAAAGAGTACACAAAACCATCTGTAAGCAGAAGGGAGCAATTAAAAAAGGCTCAGTATAAAGAGCAGTTTTTATTAGAGCAGGAAAAATAAGATATGGATATACATTTTATTGATCTATTAATATTTGTGTCATATCTGGTTTTTATGCTTGGAGTAGGAGTTTACTTCATGAATAAAAACAAATCAAAAGACGATTACTATGTAGGAGGAAGAAACATGTCAGCAGGTCATATAGGACTCTCTGTTGTTGCAACGGATGTTGGAGGAGGTTTTTCTATTGGCTTAGGAGGTCTTGGTTTTTTAATGGGACTCTCCGGTAGCTGGATGCTTTTTACAGGGTTACTAGGTGCTTGGATAAGCGCCGTTTTTTTAATCCCAAAAGTATATCCCATAGCTAAAAAACATCATTTTTTAACGTTTCCAGAGTCATTAGCTTTTCACTACAATACAAAAGTTGCTCTAATGGCAGGAATTATTTCGTTAATAGGGTACATAGGTTTTACAAGCTCACAAATTTTAGCAGGAGCAAAACTAGCATCCGCTACATTTCCTTCCATATCAATTACTAAGGCAGTTTTAATTATGGGGGTAATTGCAGTAGTGTATACAGTTATAGGAGGAATAAAAGCTGTGATTTATACAGATACCATTCAGTGGATAATTCTAATGGTAGGGTTAATAGGGATTGGAATTCCTATTGGTTATGTAGAAGTAGGAGGATGGAATGGAATTAAAGAAATATTACCAGCCAGTTTTTTATCACTAACCAATGTTTCGTTTATTGATATGTTTAATTGGATAATCACTATAGTACCTATTTGGTTTGTTGGAATGACCTTATACCAACGAATTTATGCCTGTAAAGACGAAAAAACTGCAAAAAAAGCATGGAAAATAGCGGGACTTTTTGAATATCCAATAATGGCATTTATGGGAGTTGCTTTAGGGTTGTTTTCCAGAGTAGCCTACGAGCAAGGAATGTTTGCAAGTATAGGATATGCCCCAGGAGTAGAATTGGATGCAGAATTAGGTCTTCCATTGTTGCTAAGAAGTATTTTGCCAGTGGGTTTAATGGGATTAATGATGTCGGCTTATTTTTCGGCAATCATGTCTACAGCCGATAGCTGTTTAATGGCAGCTTCAGGAAACTTAACAACAGATATTTTTGGGTATTTCAAGAAAAGTATCAGTATAAAAAACTCACAATTAATAACCTTTTTAATAGGAGGCTTAGCTATTGTATTGGCTACAAAAATGCAAAATGTATTAGAGTTAATGCTGTATTCGTATGCTTTTATGGTATCAGGGTTGTTAGTTCCTGTTTTAGGAACATTATTACTGAGAAAACCATCGCCAACTGCAGCTTTTTACGCGATGATTTCAGGAGGGCTTACCACTTTACTATTAATTGTTTTTGAAGTAAAATTACCTTTTGGCTTAGATGCAAATTTTTTCGGAATTACATTATCAGCCATTGTATTTTCAATAATTCAGTTAATTAATAACCCAAAAACATGGAAAGCCTAAAGGATACTTTAGAAAAGGTAAGAAAAGAATTACATAAGTTTCCTGAAGTTTCTGAAGAAGAATACGAAACTAAAAAAAGAATAGAAGCTTTTTTAGAGGAACATACATCTTGTGAGATACTATCTGTGGCTAAAACAGGACTGTTAGCAATCTTCAATGGAAAAAAAGAAGGTAAAACGGTTATGTTGAGGGCAGATATTGATGCGTTGCCTATTCAAGAAGTCAATACTTTCGAACATAAATCTGTAAATGAAGGGGTCTCCCATAAATGTGGACATGATGGGCATACAACTATTTTACTTGGAGTAGCAAAGCTTCTTGCGGAAAAACCGTTGTCTAAAGGAAAAGTAGTATTACTTTTTCAACCTTCAGAAGAAAATGGAAGAGGAGCGCAGTCTGTTTTAGAAGATACTTGTTTTAAACAACTTAATATAGATTATGTTTTTGCACTACACAATTTACCAGGTTTTACCAAACGAGAAATAGTTGTAAAAGAACACGAGTTTACTAGTAATGTAAAAAGTGTTGTAATTACTTTAAAAGGAAAAACAGCACATGCAGCAGAGCCAGAAAAAGGCTACAATCCAGCTAATGCAATTGCTGAAATTCTTCATTTTGTAAGACAAGAAACTAAAAATATACCAGAAGATTCTGATTTCTTTTTAGCTACTCCTGTACACGTAACTATGGGAGAAAAAGCCTATGGAATATCAGCAGGATATGGAGAAGTACATCTTACATTACGAAGTTGGAGTGCGCGTTTAATGAAAGAAAAACAGAATAACCTCGAACAATTACTTCAAAAGCTTGAAGAAAAAGAAAGGTTGAGTATTAATACTTCTTGGTTTGAAGAATTTTACGCAAATAAAAACAACAAAGAAGCTGTTGAGTATGTAAAAAAAGCAGCAGAACAACTAAATTTATCAATTAACGAAATAAATACCCCATTTAAATGGGGCGAAGATTTCGGATTATTTACACAACAATATAAAGGAGCTATGTTTGGGCTAGGAGCTGGGAAAAACACTCCTGCACTACATAATCCAGATTATGATTTTCCTGATGAAATAACTGTAACAGGAGCACAATTATTTTATAATATTTTAAAAGAAGTTCAACAATAATGACTCATACATCTTATTTAGAATTATCTGAATCAGCAATAAAAAATAACATCAATTTTATACGTGAAATAATAGGAGATACTACTATTTTTTCATCTGTAGTAAAAGGAAATGCTTACGGTCATGGAATTAAAACCTATTGTATGTTGGCATACAAATATGGAGTAAGACATTTTAGCGTTTCTGACGCAAATGAGGCTTTTGATGTAAAAAAAACACTACCTTTTGAAGATGTAACCATTATGATAATGGGAATGATTGAAAACAGTCAGTTACCATGGGCAATTGAAAATGAGATAGAGTTTTTTGTTTTTGAAGAAAATAGACTGCAAAAAGCGATAGAAGCAGCAAAAAAAGTAAAAAGAAGAGCTAAAATTCATTTAGAAATCGAAACAGGAATGAACAGAACAGGCTTTGTTCCGAAAGAAACAACAAAAGTTCTTAAATATATTGAGACACATAAAGAATTTGTTGATGTTAAAGGAATCTGTTCTCATTTAGCAGGAGCAGAAAGTATATCAAATTACAAGAGAATAACCGACCAAAAGAAAAAATTTAAAAATGTAAGAAAGAGAGTAAAAGAACTTGATTTATTCAATCCAAATTACCATTTGGCAAGTTCAGCAGCCACAATTAGATACCCAACAACAAGGTTAGACTTGGTAAGAGTTGGTATTTTACAATTTGGATTTTTTCCAACAAAAGAGATATTGGTTCATTATTTAACCAAAGAAAAAATTGTAGAAAATCCGTTAAAAAGAATCATATCTTGGAAAACAGAAGTTATGGATGTTAAAACGATAAAAGCAGGTCAGTTTATTGGCTATGGTACATCATACTTTACAAACCAAGAAACCAAAATAGCAATTATACCAGTTGGATATTCTTCAGGGTATAGCCGTTCTCTTAGTAATAAAGGAAAGGTTTTAATAAGAGGACAACGACATAAAATAGTAGGAACCATTAATATGAATATGATGGCAGTAGATATAACACATGCTGATACTATTGAAAAAGGAGATGAAGTTGTATTAATTGGAAGTCAAGGTGATGTTGAAATAACTGTCTCATCATTCAACGATTCTATACAAATTATTAATTATGAATTATTAACACGACTTCCTGAGAATTTACCAAGAATAATAACAAAATAATTATGGCAGAATTAATTATATATTCTGAAAGAATAAAAGATAACATAAAAAAACTAAGTAACTTCTTTGAAAAAAATCATATCGAATGGAGCTTGGTAACAAAAGTTTTCTCGGGAGATAAAACATTTTTAAAAGCAATTTTAACTCCGGATGTAACTGAAAAAATAAACTCGATTGGAGATTCTAGATTAACAAGTTTAAGAAACTTAAGAGAGGTGAATCCAGATTTACGTACTATTTACATAAAACCCCCAGCAAATATTTATGCAGATGATGTGGTAGAGTACGCAGATATTTCTTTAAACAGTTCTTTATCTACTATAGAATCACTTAATGAAGCAGCGAAGAAGAAAAATAAAATTCATAAAATCATTATTATGATTGAAATGGGTGAGTTAAGGGAAGGTGTAAAAAGAGATGATATTTTAGGGTTTTATGAAAAAGTATTCAACCTATCGAATATTGAAGTAATAGGCATAGGTTCAAATTTAGGATGCATGTACGGAGTAGAACCTACTTATGATAAGCTATTGCAATTATCATTATATAAAGAACTAATATCGGCTAAATTTAATAAGGATTTAAAATATGTTTCAGGCGGCACATCAATTACGTTACCATTGGTGGAAAATGGAGTCGCCCCTAAAGATATAAACCACTTTAGAATTGGAGAAGCTGCATTCTTTGGACTAAGTCCGTTAGAGAATAAGCGATTTAAAGATTTGCATACAGAAACATTTGAGTTTTATGCAAATGTGATTGAATTAGAAAAGAAAAAAATAGTGCCCGATGGTATTATTAGTGAAGCAAGTATTGGTCACACTTCAGAATATGACGAAAATGATGTACAAGAAACATCTTACAAAGCTATTTTAGATTTTGGCTTGTTAGATGTTGATAAAGATGATATAGAAGTAGAAGATAAGGATATATCTTTTGTAGGAATTACTTCAGATATGTTGGTGATTGATGTAGGCCTGAATAAAAACGAATCAGGAAAAACAAAATATAAAGTAGGAGATAAAGTAAAATTTAAACTTAGTTATATGGGAGTTGCCAGACTCTTGAGTTCTAAGTTTATAGATAAAGTATACGTAGAAGAAATTTAAATGATCTGTTTTTTATTGTTTGTTTTAAATAAAACTCAAGAGCTATTGTTTTAGTCTCTTGAGTTTTTAGCTTAGTTAAAACGCTCAACATTAAATGGAGAGATATCTAAACTTGTTTTTTTATCATCGATAATTTCAGAAACTAATTTACCCGTAGCAGGTCCTAGACTCCAGCCCATCATAGCATGACCAGCTGCTACAGTTACATTCTCAATTTTTGAAAGTCTACCAATGTATGGCAAACCATCGGGAGAACAAGGACGTAAACCACTTTCAATATCTTTTCTTTCTTGTTGATTAATTTGTAGTCCGTTATAATAATTTTCAGCGGCGTTCGCAATAGTATTAACTCTTTTAGCATTGATTTGATTGTTAATGCCAGCAATTTCCATAGTGCCACCAAAACGCGTAAAACCATTCATAGGTGTAACAGCGACTTTAGCTTCTGTTAAAATCGCAGGAATATGAATGCCTGTTTCTCTTTTTACATTAATTCGATAGCCTTTACCTGCTTGCACAGGAATGGTAATTCCCAGCTTTTTTGCTAATTTTTGAGTCCATGATCCTGTTGTAAGTACAAACTCATCAGCGGAGATGGTATTGTTTTTTGTGTTGATTGATTTTATTTTTCCTTCTGAAATTTGAAAATCTATGACCTCTTCGTTTGCTAAGAAAGTCACATCATTTTCTTCCAAATAAGATTTCATTTTTAGCATAAATTCATTCGGAGTCATATGTGCGTCAGAATGATAATATACAGCACCTTTAATGTTCAAATCTACATTAGGTTCTAGTTTTTGAGCTTCTTCCTTTCTAAGGTGTTCAACTTTTAATCCTTCTTTTATAGCAAGTTTCCCAACATTCCATTCTTCTTCCCCCATTTTATCGGTTTTATAATACATCATTAAACCTTTGTGTTGGTAATGAAAATCGAAATCATTTGAAGCTTTTAGCTCTTCATACAAATCTCTACTAAACAGATTAATGTTTTTAATAACAGGAATAGAGGTAGCTACTTTTTTAGACGTTGCTGATTTTTTAAATAACCATGTCCACTGTAAAAAATCGTAATCTAAACGAGGTTTGATTGAAAAAGGACTAGTTGAACTCAACATCCATTTAATGCCTTTATTAATCATTCCTGGAGCTGCTAATGAAATAATATGGCTAGGAGTGATAATCCCAGCATTTACATACGAAGCACCAGATGAAAAATCAGATTTGTCAATAACAGTAACTTTGTGTCCTTCTTTGTGTAAATAATATGCGGAACATAAACCGATAATTCCTCCGCCAATAATAACAACTTCTTTATTCATAAAAAAATCTCTCTACTACGCTAGAGATGACATATCGTTGCTTATAAATTATTAAATTACTTGAAATCCATGTGCATACGGATCATCTTCATCATCAATAATAATGTTGTTATAACCATACACTTTAGCCCATCCTTGAATACTCGGAATAATAGCTTGTTTACCATCTAAAGTAGTTTCTTTTTCTACCCTACCAATAAATTTGCTTCCAATAAAACTTTCATGAATAAACTCTTCATCAAGTTGTAGCTTTCCTTTAGTATACAGCTGTGCTAAACGAGCTGAGGTTCCTGTGCCACAAGGACTTCTGTCAATGGCTTTATCACCATAAAAAACCGCATTTCTTCCTGATGAGGTTGGATCAATTGGATTTCCTGTCCATAACATATGTGTTACATCTCTAATTGTATCATTTTCAGGGTGGATAAATATATTAGGATATTTTTCATTAATACGATCTCTAACAACTTGAGAGTATTGAATAATTTTAGAAGCAGTAAAATCATGAACTCCTGAAAAGTTTTTTTGAGGATCTACAATTGCGTAATAATTTCCACCATAGGCTACATCAAAAGTGATTTCTCCTAATTCAGGACAATCTATTGTCAGTCCTTCAGCCGCTAAATAGCTTTTTACATTAGTTAGTCGAACCCAATTTACTTTTTTACCAGTTTGTTGATATTCAATTTCAACCAAACCAGCAGGGGTTTCCATTCTAATCTTTCCTGGAACTTTAGGTGTAACTAGCCCTTCTTCAATTGCTATAGTGATTGTTCCAATTGTTCCGTGACCACACATGGGTAAACATCCAGAAGTTTCAATAAATAAAATAGCAAAATCATTTTCTGAGTTGTGAGGAGGAAATAAGATTGAGCCACTCATCATATCATGACCACGAGGTTCAAACATTAAACCTTTACGAATCCAATCATACTCTTTAAGGAAGTGTTGACGTTTTTCACTCATATTGGCTCCTATTAAGTTAGGACCACCGCCTGCAACAACTCTTACAGGATTTCCACAAGTATGTGCGTCAATGCAAAAAAAAGTTTTTTTCATCTTAAAATTGAATCGCCAGCTTGTATTCTGTAGTAGAAAAAACCCTTCAAATTTTTCTATTTGGAAAGACGAAGCTGGCTTTGTTTCAATTTCTTTAGATGCCCCAAAAGTAAGGTTTTGTACTCAGAGATTTTCTAAAGAAATTATTAAATTTTGTTATATTATTTCTCCTTTTGTTAGTGTACCATTAACAGAACGTAAAATATGTAAAGGGTTTTCATTTTTTAATTCTTGAGGTAATATATTGTTTGGCCAATCTTGATAACTGAAAGGACGCACCCAACGTTTAATAGAGTTAATTCCTACAGCTGTAAATCTACTATCTGTAGATGCAGGATATGGACCTCCATGAACCATTGATGGGCAAACTTCTACCCCAGTAGGAACACCGTTAAAAATAATTCTTCCAACTCTGTTTTGTATGGCAGCAATTATAGTAGGGTAGTTTGCTACTTCATTATCATCTGAAATAACTGTTCCTGTAAGTTGTCCTTCTAAGCTTGAAATTATTTCTTCTAACTGTTTTTCGCTTTCACATTGAACCACAATAGAATATGGACCAAATACTTCTTGGTGTAAAGTAGGATTGTCTAAAAATGTTTTCCCTTTAACAGTTGTAACTACTTGTGAGGCATAATTAGGCTGAGCACCTTCTTCATACATAGCCACTACAGTTAAACCTTCTTGATTAAGAGCTTTAGATTTGTTATTCTCGTATGCTCCAATAATGTTTGGATGCAGCATACAAGTTGGATTGATTTCTACAATCTTTTTAGCTAAAGAGTTAATAAAATTATCTAAACCATGGCTTTTTATTCCTAAGATTAAACCGGGATTTGTGCAAAATTGCCCTGTACCCAACGTAATAGAATTAGCATAAGTAGTTGCTAAGTTTTCGGCTCTATTTTGCAATGCTTTCGGAAGCATAATAACTGGGTTAATACTTCCCATTTCAGCAAACACAGGAATCGGTTCTTCTCGTTTTGCAGCTAAATCTAGTAAAGCTCTACCACCACGGATGCTACCTGTAAAGCCAACAGCTTTTACTTTAGGGTGAACGACTAATTGCTGACCTACTTCAATGCCACTAGAGTTTAAGTTAGAAAAAACACCATTAGGCATTTCAGTTTTTTCAGCAGCTTTAATAATTGCTGAAGCTATAAGTTCACCCGTACCTGCATGCATAGGGTGTGACTTAACTATCACAGGGCAACCAGCAGCTAAAGCAGCTGCAGTATCTCCACCTGCTGTAGAATAGGCAAGAGGAAAATTACTTGCACCAAAAACAACTACAGGACCTAAAGGGATATTCATTTTGCGTAAATCTGATTTAGGGTTTGGTTCTCTATTAGGAATTGCAGTATCAATAGTAGCCTCTACCCATGAGCCATCCTCAACTAAATCAGCGAAAGAGCGTAATTGAAATACAGTTCTTCCTCGTTCTCCTTTTGCACGTCCTTCTGGTAAACCAGATTCAGCACAATAAGTTTGTATTAACTCATCGTCTAAGGCTAAAATTTCATCAGCAATAGCATTTAAAAATTCAGCTTTTCTTTTACCAGAAATAGTTTTATAATCTTTAAATGCTTTTGAAGCTAAATCGACAACATTATTAATTTCTTCTCGAGTTGCTTCTGTAAAAATATATTCATTTTCCTGATTTAATTCAGGGTTAAATGTTTTATACGTTGTACTTCCTAAAGCTGATAATTGATTTCCTATGTAGTTTTTTCCTGTAATCATATTTTAATGGGCAAAGAGTTAATTAGTAAGTAGCTAAAGCTTTATAGTCGGGTAATGTAGGTCTGTTTTTTAAACCAGTTTCTATTACATTTAAAACATGTTTACGTTCCTCACCTATTAAAGGTAATCGAGGAGCTCGCACATTTTCAGTTCCAATACCTGTGGCTACTTCTGCTAACTTAATATTTTGTACTAATTTAGGATTTATATCTAATTCTAACAATGGTAAAAACCATCGGTAAATCTCTAATGCCTCTTGAATACGACCTGCTTTTTGCAATTCATAGATAGCTACAGTTTCTTTAGGGAAGGCACAAACTAAACCAGCAATCCATCCATCTGCCCCCATCAATAGGCTTTCTAAAGCTAAAGTGTCAACGCCTGTCATTATTTTTAAACGATTTCCAAAACGATTTTTAATTCTTGTTACGTTTGAAATGTCTCGGGTAGATTCTTTTACAGCTTCAATGTTATCACATTTTAATAATTCTTCAAACATATCTAGTGTAACTTCAATTTTATAATCAACAGGGTTGTTATATACCATAATTGGAAGCGATGTATTATTTGCGACTGCTTTGAAATACTCTACAGTTTCTCTATCTCCAGACTTATAGCGCATAGGCGGAAGCATCATTAATCCTTTGGCACCATCTTCTTCAGCTTTTTGAGCTGCTTCGATGGCTCCCTTAGTCGTTTGTTCTGCTATGTTTATTAATACTGGAACTTGGTTGTTAACTAATTGAACCGTAGTTCTTGTTAGTGTTCTTTTTTCGTCATCAGATAATGTACTGGCTTCTCCCAAGGTGCCTCCTAAAACAATTCCGTGCACACCTGCTTCTAATTGTGCTTTAATATTTACTTCAAACATACTTAAGTCTAAAGTATCATCATTCGTAAATTTTGTAGTAACCGCTGGCATTACACCTTTCCAATTTATACTCATCGTAATATTGTTTTTTATTGCAAAGTTATGTGTAAGAGAGAGAGAGTTTTAGTTTCAAATTATCTAAGAATAATATTATATTATCTTATTAAGTGTTTTTGTGTTAATTTATTAATAGTATTTGCATATTTTTGATTGAGAATAGTAATTTTATTCATGAAAGTTTTACCCTTTAAAATACCAAAGACTCAAAATATTGGATTAATTTATCAAGAAGATAAAGAACAATATTTTTATGATAAGTTTCACCAACATGAAGAAATACAGTTGTGTATAATAGTAAAAGGAGAAGGGACATTGGTTGTTGGTGATACTATTAATAAATACTCATCAGGAGATGTATTAGTGATAGGAAGTAATTTACCTCATGTTTTTAAAAGTGATACTTCTGTTATTAAAGAATCTTTTATGATTTCGCTTTTCTTTACAAAGGATTCGTTTGGAAAGAATTTTTTCTTACTGGATGATTTTAAAGAACTAATTCCTTTTTTTGAAAAATCTACATGTGGGTTTAGACTTCTTGAAAACAGAGAAACAGTGATGAATCTTTTATTAGAATTGCAGAAGTCAACTAACCTAGATCGGTTCATAGGGCTACTAAAAGTATTAAAAATACTAGTTAACTCAAAAACAACAGAATTAGCTAATTTCATTTATCCAAAGAAATATACAGATAACGAAGGGAAGAGAATGCGCAATGTAATGGATTTTACAATGAATAACTTTGATAAAAATATAGATTTATATGAAATCGCTGAAAAGGCAAACATGACTCCAAATGCTTTTTGTAGGTATTTTAAGCAGCGTACTAACAAGACTTATTTCACTTTTTTAACCGAATTACGCATTGAAAATGCATGTAAATTATTAATATCAGAAAATACATTAGCTATAAGTGAGATAGCTTATCAATGTGGGTTTAATAATTTATCTAATTTTAACAGAAAATTTAAAGAAATTAAAGGGATAAGTCCGTCAAAATATAGAAAAGATTCGGGTTTTAACTAGCTAGACTGTTGTAATATAGTAAGAAAACAAAATATTATCAGATTTTAAATAACAGTTGTTTATATTTGATGGCTATTTATCTACTAGAACTTAATGGGGAAAAGAATTATTTATTTGTTATTTTTTGTATTTTCAGTGATTACTGAATTATCTGGACAAGAAACGTTACCTATTTATGCAGACTACTTGTCAGATAATGTATATTTATTACATCCTGCAGCTGCTGGAATAGGAGATTGTGGAAAAATACGATTAACCGCACGCCAACAATGGTTAGGTGTAGACGATGCCCCAGCTTTGCAAACAGCAAGTTTTCATGCAAAATTAGGAGAATATTCTAATACTGGATTAGGAGTAATTCTTTTTAATGATAAGAATGGATATCATTCACAAAAGGGAATTCAAGGTACTTATGCTTATCATATAGATATGGGGAATGAAAATCTTTTTAATCAACTATCTTTCGGATTGTCTTTTTCTGTGGTTCAGAATGAAAGAGATCAAAGAAACTTTGTAAATGACCCCACGGTGAGTCAGGTTATAGAAAGTGACTTTTATTTTAATGCTGATTTTGGGATGGCATATCATAAAGATGGTCTATCATCTTATTTTACTGTAAAAAATCTTTTCTTATCAGCAAAAAACAATTTAAATCCAGGTTTTGAATCATATAATCTTAGAAATTATATTCTTGGAGGAGGATACTTTTTTGGAGATAGAGAAAAGTTGCAATTTGAGCCCTCATTAATGTTTCAATACAAAGAACAAACAGAAGAAAAAATAGCTGATATAAACTTTAAAGTGTTTAAAACGTTGAATGCAACTCAGTTATGGGCTGCTTTATCTTATAGAAGAAGCTTTGGAGGAAATGTTTTCGGAGATTCTCAATATATAACACCAATAGTTGGAGTTAATTATAAAAAATGGATGTTTGCTTACACTTATACAGAACAAACAGGCGATGTAGTATTTTCAAATGGAGGCTTTCATCAATTATCACTAGGTGTAAATCTATTCTGTACAAAAAGAAGAGCAGCAGCGTGTCCTAATATCAATGGAAGCTTTACATATTAAAAATCAAGAAAGCTAATTTTACTGTTTTTATAGTTTTTAAGCATAACTTCTAAAACACTTTTATCTTTATTAATATAAAAAATATTGTTTGGTATTTCGTTACTGAGATTGAGTAGGTTTTGCTGTGTTAAAATATTCTTTACCTGCTTAGCCACAGCTTCACCTGAATCTATAATTTTGACTTTTTTTCCAGTAATTTTATGTATTTGTGGAAGTAAATAGGGGTAATGCGTACAACCTAAAACAATATAATCACATTTTTTATCTAGCATTGGTTTTATATATTTTTTTAATAGGAAAGTCATCTCATCAGAATAGATTTTACCATTTTCTATTAGTTCAACCAAGCCTTCTCCAACTTGTTCTATAATATTTATTTCATCATTTAAGCTAGAAGTTGTTTTTTCAAATAAAGCACTGTTTAAAGTACCTTTTGTGGCAAGTATACCAATTGTGCCTGTTTGAGTATTTAGTGAAGCAGGTTTAATTGCAGGCTCTATACCAATAAAAGGTATCTTATAATTAGATCTTAGGTATTGTATAGCATTCGTTGTAGCTGTATTACAAGCAACAACTATAATTTTGGCTCCTTTATCAATTAAAAACTCAGTGTTTTTAATCGACAAATCGATTATTTCCTGTGTTGATTTTTGACCGTAAGGAGCATTTTTACTATCTGATAGATAAATAGTATGTTCTTGTGGTAATAGTTGGTAAATTTCTTTCCATATAGATGTACCACCAATACCAGAGTCAAAAATACCTATAGGTTGTTGTGTAATCGTTTTCATACGTATAACAAAAATAAAAATCCTGCTGTTTAAACAGCAGGATTTTTATATAAATATATGTATTCTTTTTAGAATCCTAATTTAGCTTTTACAGCATCGTAAATATCTTCTCCTTTGTCGTAAACGATTAAACCTTTACCTGGAGCAGCGTCTAAAACATAGATAATTCCTTTTTCAGCAGCAACAGCTTTAATAGCATCTTCAGCTTTCTTTAAAATAGGAATAGTTTTCTCTTGGTATTTCTTTTGCATTTCTTTACCAGCAGCTTGTTCAGCTTGACTAATCCTTAATCTATCTTGTTGAACTTCTTGAGCTCTTTTTTGGTTTACTTCTTGTGTTTGACTTTTACCTTCAGCTTCATATTTTTTCATTTTAGCCTCTAGTTTTTTGTACATTGTTTCAATGTCGTCACGGTATGTTTTGTTAAGCTTTTCTAACTCTGCTTTCATAGCTTTTGTAGCAGGCATTTCAGCTAATAATTTATCAGTGTTAATATGTGCAGTTTTTTGTGCATTCGCCACACCACCTAATCCAATCGTAAAAATTGCAACTAATAATAACGTTTTTAAATGTTTCATCTTTGTTTAATTTAATTAATGTTATTTTATTCTTGATTTATTTGTTCTCTTTTGTTTCTTCTTCTTCTTTTTTCTTTCTAGCTTCTTCTTGAGCTTTTAATAATGCTTTTCTCTTTTCTTGTAAAAGCTTTCTTTTGTTAGCTCTTTCTTCTAAACGTTGCTTTCTTTTTTCTTCAATTTGTTTAATCTTAGCAAGTCTATCAGCTTCTTTTTTCTTTTTTAATTCTTCTCTTTTAGCTATTTTTTCTTTTTGTTCGTCACTTAAGTTGTCATTTTTAAGTAACGACTTTTTAGCTTCAATTTTATCCTTCTTAGCTTGCCTTCTTTGATCTATATTAATCATTTGCACAACAAGGTCGCTAATATCGTGTTTTTTGTTGGAATATAGCATAACTAAATCGCTAGATTTGTCAAAAACAAAGTCGTACTTTTTTCTAGAAGCAATTGTTTGTACAGCATTGTATACTTGGTCTTGTACGGGTTTTACTAATTGCTTTCTTAAATTGTACATATCACCGTTTGGACCAAAATATAAAGACTCTAATCTTCGTAAAGATTCTTGCTTAATGCTGATGTCTTCTTCACGCTCTTCAATTAAATCTTTAGTTAAAATGGCCTTTTCATTAGTTAAATCAGTTTTTAAAACTTCAATAGCACGAGCTTCTTTGTCTAATCGAGCTTTCCATTTTTCAACTTTAGCATCTAAGGAGTTTTGAGCTTCTAAATATGCAGGGATACTTTGAAGGATATACTCCATATCAATATAAGCGATACGTTGATTTTTTTGGGCAACGGTTATACCTGTTATAAGTATAAGAACGATTGATAAAATATTTTTTTTCATCTTGTATAATGTGTTTAGAAAAAACCGTGCCAAAACCTAGACGCATTATAAATGCATGATTTTAGAACTGTCTTCCAATTATAAAATGCGTTTGCCAACCTGACTTTTCGGTTAAACCAGGTAACGGATCGAAACCATGTGCGAAATCGATACCTAATAATCCAAATGCAGGCATAAATATACGAACACCTACTCCAGCTGAACGTTTTAATTTAAACGGATTAAATTCGCTAAAATTGTTATAAGAGTTACCCGCTTCTAAGAAACCTACTGTGTAAATAGATGCAGAAGGTTTATCAGTGATAGAGTAACGTAATTCTAATTGAAATTTGTTGTAAATAGCCCCACCATCAAGAGAAGAGATGCGGTTGTTTTCATATCCTCTCAAACCTATTGTTTCACGACCATCTAGTTGCCCTTGAGCAATACCATCACCTCCAACAAAATATCTTTCAACTGGGGTTAATCCTAATTCATCATTATAAGAACCTAAATATCCCATTTCAAAATTAGACATTAATACTAACTTGTTAGCTAAAGAGGTATACCATTTACCTTTTGCTGAAATCTTGTAATATTCTAGCCATCTATATTTATCAGCTAAGTATGCTTGTCTTTCATCTGGTGTTGGATTTGTAGGCTCTGTATAATCCTTTCCGTTAACCAAAGAATAAGGGAAAGTAGCTTTTGCTTTTAAAGTAAATTCAGAACCATAAGTAGGGAAAATCAAACTAGGACCAGCAGAGTTACGACTTAGTGCAAAAGTATAAGCTAAGTTATTCAAGTCTCCTTGACTAAGAATATTGTTTGAAGAACCTACACGGTATCCATAATCTTGTAATTCAATTCTTTGATAACTTATATTTTGAGAAAGTGTAAAATAGTCATCAGGCCACTTTAAACGTTTTCCAAGACCTATAGAGGCTCCAATAATACTTAAACTTTCGTTTTTATTTACTTCATTTGTAGTAAAATCGAATCTATATTGATTTGAAAAGTATACAGAGAACGATAATGATTGAGGTGTTTTACCTCCTAACCATGGTTCTGTAAATGAGAAACTATAGGTATTATATGTTCTACTAGCTTGTAAACGTAAAGATAGTTTTTGACCATCTCCCATAGGAAGAGGTTTGTAAGCTTCTTTATTAAAAATATTTCTAACAGAGAAGTTGTTAAAAGACAATCCTAACGTACCTATGAAAGAACCTCCACCATAACCACCTTGTAGTTCAATTTGACTTCCCCCTTTTTCGACTACAGAAAAATCAATATCAGCTGTTTTATTTTGGTAATCAGGTTTAACATCAGGGGTTACATTTGTGTCAAAGAAACCTAGTTGACCTATTTCACGAATAGATCTAATAATATTTTGACGGCTAAATAAATCGCCTGGTTTAACACGTAATTCTCTATAAATTACATGGTCATTTGTTTTGTCATTACCAGTTACAGTAACTTTCTTTATTGTTGCAGGTTCGTCTTCTCTAATGCGAACTTCAACAGTAATAGAGTCATTTTCTACTTTAGTTTCTACAGCGTTTACTTGAGAAAATAAGAAACCATTATTGTGATATAGAGTCTGGATGTCTTGAGAGGTAGGTGTACCATCTCCAGAAATACGCTCTTTTAAAACTTTTCCGTTATAAATGTCTCCTTTGTCAATTCGTAAGATATTATTTAATTGTTCGTCAGTATATTCTTTATTTCCAATAAAGATTATTTCATCAAAACGGTATTGGCGCCCTTCTTCAACTTCAATTTCAAGGTTTATAGTATTGTCATCATTCCAAACAACTTTATCAGATAAAATTCTAGCATCTCGATATCCATTTTCGCTATACTTTTCAAGAATACTTTTTAAATCTTCTTTATAATCGTCCAAAATATATTTTGAAGCTTTCCAAAAACGACCAAAAATTTTACGTTTGGTGTTTTTCATAGCACCTCGTAAAGAAGCATCTGACATAGCTTCATTACCTGTAAAGTTAATTTCTTTAATCTTTATACGGTCGCCTCTATCAATAAAAATGGACATACTAACAGTATTAACATCTGAAGTATCTCTTTTAGTATCTAATGAAACCTTGGTTTTTAAGAAACCTTTATCAGTATATTTCTTCTTAATAAAGTTACGTGTGGTTACAATAAGGTTGTCTGTAACCATTGCTCCCTTTTTTAATTCAGTTTCTTTTTTAATCTCTTTTATTTGTGATTTTTTTACCCCTGAAATAGTAACTGTAGTTAACTGAGGTAATTCAGTTACATCAAATTGAAGGTATACAGTTTCACCGTCACGTTTAGATAAATATACATCTACTTCACTAAACTGTTTACTTTCGTATAATTTTTTGATAGCACTTGTAAGTTTGTCACCAGGTAACTTAATTGGTTGACCTTCTACTAAACCAGTATATATTCTTACTGTTTGTTCACTAAATTTTTGTAAGCCAGTTACAGTTATTCCACCTAAAATATATTCTTTTCCTTTTTCATAGGAAATAACATTTGAAGTAATGCTATCTTTAGGAGTTGTGTTTTGTGCTTGAGTACTCACCGCAAAAAGGGTGATAAAAAATACTAGTAAATACGAATATTTATTCATTGGTTTCAATCTGTTCACTGGTTTTTCCAAATCTTCTTTCTCTATTTTGATAATCAATTATTGCGTCGTAAAGATGCTCTTTCCTATAATCAGGCCACAATACATCAGTAAAATACAACTCGGCATAAGCCATTTGCCAAAGTAAATAATTGCTTATTCTTTGTTCCCCACTTGTACGTATCATTAAATCAACGTCGGGCAAATTAAACGTATATAAATGATTATTTATAATTTTCTCGTTAATTTTTTCAATTTCTATCTCGTTATTAACAACTTTTTTTGATATGTTTTTGATAGCGTTAACAATTTCCTCTCTTGAACCATAGCTTAAAGCAAAGGTTAAAGTGATTTTAGTATTGTTTTTAGTAGCATCAATAACTTTGTTTAATATTTTTTGAGCATTGCTGGGTAAGTTAGCTAAATTACCAATAGCATTTACTCTTACATTTTTACGTTGAAATTCGGGGAGTTCTTTTTTAAGGGTAGTTACTAGTAAGCTCATTAAAGCATCTACTTCTAATTTTGGGCGATTCCAGTTTTCGGTAGAAAAAGCATATAAAGTTAAAAACTTAACACCTAGTTCTGAAGCTGTATCAGCTGTTTCTCTTATGGCAGTTAAAGCATTTCTATGTCCGAAAACACGTTGCATTCCTTTACCTTTTGCCCATCTACCATTACCATCCATAATAATAGCAATGTGGTTTGGTACTTTTTGTAAGTTAATGCGCTGTAGTTTTTCTTCCATAATCTATTCTGCTATTCCACCAAAACAAGGCGGTCTTCCAAAGGTATAAACAATAGAAACACCTGAAAATACATACCAGTCGTTTCCATTACCTCCAAAGTCTAATGAGTTTATTCTATCTGTTGTAAAGTCTATATCATCTACAAATGTAAATCGTACACCTGTTTCAAATGCGATAGCAAAGTTATCTGCTAACCTTCCTTTAAGCCCTATACCAACAGGTACAGTGTAAGAAAATTTATTTTTTAAAAGTATCGTATTGCTAGATGAAGTTGGTTCTGGGCTTTTGTAGTTAAAAGCGGCAACTTCAGCTAAGATATAAGGAGTAAATGTAGTTCTATAATCGTTGATGTTATAATCAAAGAAGTTGAATTCTACTCCAGCTGCAAACTCATGAATAGTATTTGAAAAGCTAATACCTCTATTTTGACGAAAAGCATTATCAGCATCATTATCATTACCAGAAACAGGAATGTAAGTATATGTTCCTCTTAAGGCAATTCTGGGGTTCAAGTTGTACTTATATACAAGTCCGCCAGCAAACTCGTTAGGAGATATGTAGTTGGTACTACCTATATCACCAACATAGTTAGATCCACCAGCAAAAAAACCAATTTCGTGTGTTTGCGATTGTAAAGGTGTTATTACACAAGCCAATAATATTAATAATATAAGTTCTCTCATTGTAAAATAGCGTGCAAATATAGGGAATTGAATTTGCTTTAAAAAGTTAATAATCCGTCTTTTTGATTAACTTTTTTTTTACGGTTTTATTGTAATCACTATGGTTATAACGATTCATTTCGTACATCTTCTCCCCATAAAAGTTTTCCACGCAAGGTATTCAAATAAGATTGATTTTTAGGTAAAACACTTTTTATGGTGAAAGAAGCTTTCTTTATTTTTATTTTAGTGTCTAATGGAACTGTAGTAATACGAGAGTCTAAAGAGATTAGAAAATCTTTTTCACGGGCACTAACTTCCAGAAGAATATCTGTGTCATCAGGAATTACCATTGGGCGTGCATTTAAATTGTGCGGTGCTATAGGGGTAATAACAAAACTTTTAGAATTAGGTAAAATCACAGGTCCATCACAACTAAGAGAGTAACCTGTAGATCCTGTTGGGGTTGCTATAATTAGCCCGTCAGCCCAATAGTTGGTTAAATACTCTGTGTTTAATGAAGTTTTAATACCAATCATAGAAGTTGTATTTCTTCTAGCAATAGTAACTTCATTAAGTGCAAAGTTAAGTTCAGCAAAATCTTCTGTAGCAGGAGATGTTTCTATTTGTAATAAAGAACGTTCTTGAAGTGTGTATTCTTTTTTTAGCATTAAATTAATAGCTTCTTCAATTTGATCTTTTTGAATAGTAGCTAAAAAACCTAAACGACCGGTATTAATTCCCATGATTGGAATGTCTAAATCTCTAATATAGGTTACGGCTCTTAAAATAGTACCATCTCCACCTATGGTAAACATCACATCAAAAGTATTTGACAAGTCATTAAAGTGGGCGTAGGTTGGGTACTTTTTGTTTAGTGAGTTATTCTTAACAAATAAATTATAGAATTGTTGTTCAAAAAAAACAACAATGTTATGTTTTTCTAAAACAGTTAAAAGAATTTTTACTTCTTTTTCTGCAAGTGTTGTATAAGCTTGTCCGTAAATAGCGACTTTTTTCACTGTTGGAATTTTGTTTGGTTATTGAAAAGATTACATATCTAAGTATTTTCTTAAATAAGCAGCTCTATCTTTAAGTTCTTCTAAATAAAAATCGTCTTCGTGTTGTGTAATAACGTTGTAACCATACCTACGAAATGTTTGAATGATTTCATTTATTTCTTCAGAAACAATTTTAAGGGTAACTTCAACACTATTTATATTTTCAGAAGAAATATATGCGCCTAATAATTTACCGTTACTAGCTTCAACTATTTGTGCTACTTGACTCATAGAATAATCTGTTTTATTCTTATCAATGATTAAAGTATCGCTCTCGTAATGTAAAAATGGACTGTTAGCAAAAGCATCTAAAATATCACTCAATTCATAATAACCTACATAATACAAGCTTTTATCAAGAACAGGAATTAAATTCGAGTCGTTATCAGCAAATAAGGAAATTAAATCAAGTAGTGTAGCATTCTCATTTGTGTAAAAATGATCTAATAAATAAGTGTATTCTCTAAGAGTGCCATCGTTATTTTCAAGAGTTTGAATATCACTTTCAGGCAAACACCCTACTAACCTGTTGTTTTCAACAACAGGAATATGAGTTATAGGTAAATCATTACACAGCTTTTGAGCACTTTTTATAGTGCTATTTAATGAGAGTGCTTTAATTTCTTTTAATATAAAATCGTTGATTTTCATTACTACGAATATAGTTTAAAATGTTGGAATGCGTTACCTTTGTAGTCTAATTTTATAGCATGACAAAGTTAAGTGTTAATATTAATAAAATAGCTACACTTCGTAATTCTAGAGGTGGCAATGTGCCTAATTTACTAAAAGTGGCAACCGATATACAGGATTTTGGAGCGGAAGGAATTACGATTCACCCAAGGCCAGATGAACGACATATTCGTTACCAAGATGCTTATGATTTAAAATCAATTGTAACAACTGAATATAATATTGAGGGAAACCCAATTGATAAATTTAAGCAAATGGTGTTAGAAATTAAACCAACACAAGTAACGTTGGTGCCTGATAGTGTTGATCAACTTACGTCTAATGCTGGTTGGGATACCATAACGCATCAATCGTATTTAAAAGATGTGATTGCTGAGTTTAAAGAAGCAGGAATTAGAACATCAATTTTTATTGATACAAATTTAAAGCTAATTGAAGCTGCTGCTAAAACAGGTACTGATAGAGTTGAATTGTATACTGAAGAGTTTGCTACGCAGTACGAAAAAGGGAATAAAGAAGCGGTAAAACCGTACGCAGAAGCTGCAATTTTAGCAAATGAACTAGGACTAGGAGTTAATGCTGGTCATGATTTAAGTTTAGATAATATTCAATTTTTTAAACAAAATATTCCTCATTTAGCCGAAGTATCTATTGGTCATGCACTAATTTCTGAAAGCTTGTATTTAGGACTAGAAAATGTTGTGAATATGTATTTACATCGTTTGCAATAATTATGGAGGTGTTACATTCAAAAATAATTGGAGAAGGACAACTGTTACTTATTTTGCATGGATACTTTGGTATGGGAGATAATTGGAAATCGCATGCTAATAAATTTGCAGAAGATGGTTTTGAGGTGCATTTAATAGATCAGCGTAATCATGGACGAAGCTTTCATGCAGATGCTTTTGATTATGAGTTAATGGTAGGTGATTTATACAACTATATTCAACATCATAACCTTGAAAAAGTAGATTTGCTAGGGCATTCCATGGGAGGAAAAACAGTAATGTTGTTTGCAACCGAATATCCTGAGCTGGTGAATAAGTTAATTGTAGCCGATATTTCTCCAAGGATGTATCCACCACATCATCACGAGATTTTGGCTGCCTTGAACTCTGTAGATTTTTCAGTACAAACCTCACGTAAGTTAGTAGATGAAAAACTGGCTGAGTTAATTTCAGAAAAAGGAATCCGTCAATTTTTAGCAAAAAATGTATACAGAAAAACGAAAGACGAATTAGCATTTCGTTTCAATTTAAAATCGTTAACTGAAAATAATAGTGAAGTAGGAGTAGCGTTACCTTCCTTTACTGTTTTTGAAGGAGAAACGTTGTTTTTACGCGGAGCAAATTCAGGATATATTTCAAAAGAAGATGAGCCATTAATTCAGGCGCATTTTCCAAAAGCAGTGATAAAAACAGTAGCCAATGCTGGACACTGGCTACATGCTGAAAATCCAGAGGATTTTTATAAAGAAGCTATACTTTTTCTAAAGTAAAAAGCGAGGAGGAATTTATTAATTCCTAGTCCCTCGCTTAAAATACTCGCCCCCCGGCGAAAAACAAAAAATTATTAAGGGAAATCACTGTTTATATCGTCAATTAAATTATTAATGTTATTGTCTATTGCCTGTTGGTCTTTCATGTAATTGCGGAAAACAGCAACGATAGCTTTTTCAATAGTCAAGTTTTTTCTTTTACCTGAATACACCTTCTGTATAGTTTCTAAAGAAAAATCATGACCATTTTTGCTCAGGTAGTTTTTTACCTTTTCGCGGTATTTTGGTGGTTTAATTTTTTCTAATTCTTTTCGTTGTGTAGCAGTTATCATAAAAACTCAAGTTGTTTTTTAGAAGTTGATAGCACTTTTTAATTTATATTTGTACGTATTCTGTACTTATTACGAAGTAAAAATACAAACAAAAATCTAAATACGAAAACAAAATTAAATAAAATTTAGAAAAAAGTTATTTTTCAATGAGTGATTTTGTAGATGAAACTTATAAGCGAGTAGAAGAAGTAATTAATTATAAAAGGCTAAATATTAGGTCTTTTGAAGAGATTATTGATGTCTCTAACAATTCTATTGGAACAGCAATAAGAAGAAAATCGTCATTTAAAAGTAATGTGTTAAACAAAATTCTACATTCTTTCCCAGAAATTAACCCAACATGGTTGCTTACGGGAAAAGGAGAAATGTTTCTTAATAATATAGATAAAACTAATGAGCCTGCGTCTAAATACAATCTACTAGATATAAAAAGCAAGGTAAAAGATAATTTAATACATCTGTTATTAGAGGATAAAGAAGTAAAAGAAGCGATAGCGACTCAAGTATTAGAGGCTCTGAAAAAATAACAGCTAAAATTCCTTAAAGCTTAACCTTCATTTTCAGTTAAGCTTTCTAAAGCATAATATAACCTGTTCTGTGCATTATCTTGTGAACCAAAAATAGATCGATATACTTCACCTTTAGGAGTTAGTAGTACCCACTGTGGTGTTCCTTCCGAATTAAAAAAATCATACATTTCGTGATTGTTATCCATATAAATAGGGAATGGAAGCTCGTTTATAGTAAAAATACTTAGAATGTCTTCTTTAGTAACAGTGTTGCTGCTAAAATTACTATGAATACCAATAACCTCAATGTCTTGATAGGTTTGCTTAAACTTGTAGGCTAGTGGAATAGCTCTACCAGTACAACCCAAGCAAGCATTATTATAAAATAAAAGCAATAGAATTTTGTTAGCATATTTTTTAAGTAAATCAACTTCGTTTTGATTAAAATCGGTGACTTTTATTGATGTTACGGTTTTGCTAGTATCCATTTTAGGGTTTTAATTGAAGTTTTAGCAAAGTTATTTAAAAACAAATAGGTTTTAAATCTCTACAAGCTAAAAACATTTTTAACTTGTAGAGTAGTGTTTGTTACTGTAGGTTTTTACCTAAAGTATATACCTTATTTAGCCACAAATTTCTTCGTTTAGGAGTTGAATTTTTCATTACTGAAAAGAAAGTAGTTTTAACAGGTTTAATACCACAAAATTCTAATGTTGCTATTTTAAACTGTCTAATAGCAGGTCTTTTCAAAAAAAAGTAGTCATACCAACTAGGTGTATCAGAAGTTATAATAAGTCGAGATGTTTTACCTTTTAAAAGCTTTTCAGGAAAAGGTTTTCCTTCAATAGGTTGAAAAGTAATTCCAGGTAAAAATGCTCTGTCAATAAAACCTTTCATCATTGCAGGGTAACCAGCCCACCAAATAGGAAAGACCCAAACAATATGATCAGCTTTTTTAATTTTAGCTAATGAATCTTGTAAATCAGGTTCAAGTTCAGTTCTTTTTCGATAACCATATTTAAGTACAGGGCTAAAGTTTAAATCTGTAATGGTAATTTCTTCGATTGTAGCGTCAGTTTTCAAAGCGCCTCTTTTGTAAGAAGCTGCTAGTGCATGGTTAAAACTTTCTTTATCAGGATGTCCGTTTATTAATAAAATATTCTTCATAATATAGTTAAGATTATGAAGCAAAGTACGGATGGTTTTATAAGCTTAAAAAGGACAATTGTCTAATAAAAAACTGATTTTCTAATTCGGCTTAAATGTCGTTGTGTTATGCCTAAATATGAAGCTAGGTACTGTAGTGGGATGGTTTTTAAGTAGTTTGGATGCGTTTCTAACAGTTTTTTGTAACGATTTTCAGCGCTTTCATTTTGTAACACAAAAACCCTGTTTTCAAGGTTTATATATTCTTGCTCAGCAAATATTTTAAAAAGGCGTAGCCAGTTGGTGCTTGAATTTTCTAGCGCTAGAAATTGTTCTTTTGTAATACTGTATAGTTCTACATCTGTTAAAGCTTGAATGTTTTCGTTGGTTTTTGTTTGAGAAATGAAGGATGAATATGCGGTAACAAACGAATTTTCAGATAAAAAACAATAAGTAGACTCTTTTTCATCTGAAGAATGATAAAACGATCTAAAAATACCTGAAGCTATAAAAGCAACTTCTTTACAAGTATTGCCTTCTTGTATGAAAAAATCACCTTTGTTAAGTTTTTTATAGCTGACTATACTTACAAAATTGTCTATTTCTTCTTTGGTAAGAATGTTATATGAGGCTAAGTGTTTTTTGAGCACTTTAGGAATGGTTTTATAAATAGTAGTTTAGTTATTTTTTATAGCGGAAATTATAATGAAAATAGGCCTTCTCATTTCATCTTTCATTTCAGGATATTTCTTCAAAACTAGCTCAGAAGGTTTTGGTTCAGAAATCTCTTGAATATCAAAACCTGATTTAATTACAGTGTTAATTATGGTTTCTAAGGTTCTGTGGTACTTAATTACTTCATGTCCTAAAAAATGAGTTTTTCTTTCTCCTTCGTCTTGATAGTTGTCTATAGGCCAATGTATACGATTTCCGTCTTTATCTAAAAACCAATCTTGTTCTGGTTTAGATGTAAACGATGGGTGCTCCATAGAGAATATAAAACTGCCTCCTTTTTTTAGAGTTTTATTTATTTTGTTAAAAACAGGTTTTAAATCTTTTAAATAGTGGAATGCAAGTGAACTAATTACAATATCGAATTCTTCTGATTTAAAGTTTATATCTTCTATAGCTGTTTGTATATAATTAATAGCCAGTTTTTTTGAGTTTTCTATAGCTTTATCTATCATTTTTTTCGATAAATCAACTCCAGTCACATTTTTGGCACCTTGTTGTTTGGCATAAATACAATGCCACCCATACCCACAACCAAGATCAAGTACATTTTTATTCAGAAAATCAGGCAGCATTTTTTGTAAAACACTCCATTCGCCAGCAGAATTTAAGCCATCAATTGAGCGAGGCATTTTGCCATAACTCTCAAAAAAATCATTATCATCATATTTGTTCTGTTTCATCTTTGTTGGTGTTTTTTACTTGTATAAGCTTTTGTTTTTAACAAAAGTAGTTACTTAATTAAAAGCATCAAACAAAATCTTATAAACCCGACAAAACTGCAGTCTTCTGTTTTTGGTATGGTTGTGGTAAAGTGTATGTAGTGTTACGAATTAATAATTTCAGTAAAAAAAGAGTAAATTTATAATTCATTACTAATTAAATTAAAAAGAAATATGAAAACATTTTTAAAGGTATTGTTAACGGCATTGGCAGTAATTGTATTGGCAAATATTTTACCAGGAGTAACGGTAGCTAGTTATACAACCGCAGTAATTGTGGCAGTAGTAATTGCTTTGTTAAATCTATTTGTGCGTCCGTTGTTAGTGTTTTTTACACTACCAGCAACCATTGTTACGCTAGGGTTGTTCCTATTTGTAATTAATGCGGTAATTATATTATTGGCAGATAAATTAGTGTCAGGATTTGCTGTTAGCGGATTTTTTACAGCGCTCTTGTTCAGTGTATTGCTGTCAATTTTCAGATCGTTAATGTTTTCGCTATTAAAAGAAGGAGATGAATAAGTAACCTAAAACATTAAAAACTAGAAAATAAGGGAGGTAAAAAAGATAATATTCTTATAGCTAAAAGTCTTGGTTATCAATAAATAAAGTAGTAATTTTGCACCCGATTTTTTAAGAAACAGATTTTTAAGATGAATATAACAAAAGAAAACGTAGATGCATTAAATGCAGTTGTAAAAGTTGATATTGTTGCAGAAGATTATCAAGATAAAGTAACAAAAGTATTAAACGATTACCGTAAAACAGCTAACATTCCAGGTTTTAGAAAAGGTCATGTACCAATGGGAATGGTAAAGAAGCAATACGGAAAATCAGTAATGATTGATGAGGTAAACAAGCTTTTACAAGAGTCGTTAAACAAATTCTTAGTTGAAGAAAAGTTAGATATCTTAGGTAACCCATTACCAAGAGTTCAAGAAGATTTCAATTGGGATGCTGATAAATTCTCTTTTGAGTTTGAATTAGGATTAGCTCCTGAGTTCGACGTAAACTTACAACCAAAAAACAAAGTAACTCAATATAACATAGTTGCTACAGACGAGTTAATCGAAAAAGAAGTTGAAAACATTCAATCTCGTTACGGTAAAATGTCTGCTAAAGACGAAGCTACAGAAGAAACTAACGTTACTGGTACTTTCGTAAACGAAGAGAAAGAAATCAACAAAAAATCTACAATTTCTGTAAAAGATATTAAAGGAAAAACAAACTTAAAAAAGTTTGTAGGTGCTAAAGTAGGAGACGTTTTAGAATTAAAAACTAAAAACTTATTTGAAGATGAGCACAAGTTACAAGGAGCTTTAGGAGTATCTCACGACGAGGTTCACGATTTAGACATTCCTGTAACTTTTACTATTGAAGAAATTACTGAGATAGAACCAGCAGAATTAGATCAAGAGTTATTTGATAAGTTATTTGCTGACGGAAGTGTAAAAACTGTAACTGAATTAAAAGACAAAATTAAAGAAGACGCAGAAAAGCAATTCCAACAACAAGCAGATCAACAATTGTTAAACGCAATTACTGAGAACTTAGTGGATAACACAAAGTTTGACTTACCAGTTGAATTCTTACAAAAGTGGTTACAAACTGCTGGAGAAAAAGAATTAACTGCAGATGAAGCTGTTGAAGAATATAACAAGTCTGAAAAAGGATTACGTTACCAATTAATCGAAGGAAAGATTATGAAAGATAACGATATCAAATTAGACTATGCAGAGTTAGTAGACTATGCAAAAGGATTTATTAGAGCTCAAATGGCTCAGTTTGGAAACATGAATCCAGAAGAAAAAGAATTAGATGATATCGCAGGAAGAATCTTACAAAACCAAGATGAAGCACGTCGTTTACAAGAGCAATTAATTTCTCAAAAATTATTAGCTTTCTATAAAGAAAACATGAGCTTTGAGACTAAAGAAGTTTCTTACGAAGATTTCATTAAAGAAGTATATAAGTAACAGTTAATTACTGATGTTATAAATAAAAACCTGAATGTACATTCAGGTTTTTTTAGCCATTAACTGTAACAAAATACTAACGAAATAGTTCTTATATTTACATCTTTATAACCCAAAAACATTTTAAAAATGGATTACGGAAAAGAGTTCGAAAAATACGCAACTAAGCACCACGGAATAAATAGTAACTACTATGGGAAAATTACAAGTAGTTTAACGCCATATATTATGGAAGAACGTCAGATGAATATTACTCAAATGGATGTTTTTTCTCGTTTAATGATGGATAGAATTATCTTTTTAGGTACTGGAATTAACGACCAAGTAGCTAATATAATTCAAGCACAATTATTATTCTTAGAAAGTGTAGATGCGAATAAAGATATTTCAATTTACATCAACTCACCAGGAGGTGGAGTATATGCTGGTTTAGGTATTTATGATACTATGCAGTTTATTAAACCAGATGTAGCAACAATTTGTACAGGTATGGCTGCTTCTATGGGAGCTGTGTTAATGTGTGCAGGAGAAAAAGGAAAACGTTCTGCGTTACCACATTCTCGTATTATGATTCACCAACCATTAGGTGGAGCACAAGGGCAAGCATCTGATATTGAAATTACAGCTCGTGAAATTTTAAAATTAAAAGATGAGTTGTATCAAATAATATCAAAACACTCAGGTCAAACAGTAGAAAAAGTAAACCAAGATTCTGATAGAGATTATTGGATGAAAGCCGAAGAAGCGAAAGCTTATGGTATGGTAGACGAAATTTTAACTAGAAAATAATAAACAGCTAATAGCAGTGAGCTGTTGGCAATAAGCTGATAAGATGTCGAAAGAAGAAAATTTACAATGTTCCTTTTGTGGGCGTAAAAAACCAGAAACCGATTTATTAATCGCAGGTTTAGATGCACATATATGTGATAAATGTATTGAGCAAGCTCATGGAATTGTAGAAGAGGAAATAGCTGAAGCTAAAACAAGTGATTTATCAAAAGATCTTACCTTAAAAAAGCCAAGAGAAATTAAAGCTTTTTTAGATGAATATATCATAGGGCAAGATCAAACCAAAAGAGCCATGTCTGTAGCAGTGTACAATCACTATAAAAGATTGTTACAAACTAGAGATGACGAAGATGAGGTAGAGATTGAAAAATCAAATATCGTTTTAGTAGGAGAAACAGGAACAGGAAAAACCTTAGTAGCTCGTACAATTGCAAGAATGCTGAACGTACCATTTTCTATTGTAGATGCTACCGTGTTAACACAAGCAGGTTATGTAGGAGAAGATGTGGAAAGTATTTTGAGTCGTTTGTTACAAGCAGCTGATTACGATGTTGAAAAAGCAGAAAGAGGTATTGTATTTATTGATGAAATAGATAAAATAGCTCGTAAAGGAGACAATCCATCAATTACACGTGATGTTTCTGGTGAAGGTGTGCAACAAGCTTTATTAAAGTTATTAGAAGGAGCAGTTGTAAATGTAGCTCCTAAAGGAGGAAGAAAGCACCCAGAACAAAAGTTTATTGAAGTAAATACCAAAGATATTTTATTTATTGCTGGAGGAGCTTTCTCTGGAATAGATAGAATTATTAGTAAACGTTTAAATATGCAAGCGGTTGGTTATAGTGCCTCGGTAGAAGAAGATAAAATCGATCACGACAACTTATTACAATACATTACACCATTAGATTTAAAATCTTTCGGATTAATTCCAGAAATAATTGGTCGTTTACCAGTATTGAGTTATATGAATCCGTTAGATGAAAAAACACTTAGAGCTATTTTAACAGAGCCTAAGAACTCAATTATAAAGCAATATACCAAGTTGTTTTCAATGGACGATGTTGAGTTTACGATGACTGAAGAAGCATTACAGTTTATTGTTAACAAGGCAGTAGAGTATAAGTTAGGTGCTCGTGGATTACGTTCGTTATGTGAAGCTATTTTAACCGATGCGATGTTTGACATGCCAAGTTCTGAAGAAAAAGAATTTAAGGTAACAAAAGAATATGCAGAGTCGAAATTAACAAAGTCGGCATTAAAGAAATTAAGAGCTGCATCTTAAAAATATTTACTGAAAGAAATAAAAAAAGCCATCTAATTAGATGGCTTTTTTTATTTTATAAATATGTTATTCTGTTTTATGAAGCTTACTATATTGTTCTATCCATTTAGTAATTTCTTCATCTTTAATATCATATTTGTGCATAAGATCTTCTCTTATTTGCTTTAAGTATTTTTCATTTAAAACACTTTTCTCATATTCAGAAATAACTAATTGTTTAAAGCTTTCAGCATACTTTTGTACAGGCTTTTTAACCTCTTCAGGTTTGCTTTCAGTGGTTTTTACTGTCTTTTTTTCTGCCTCTTCTACAACAATCTCTTCAACAATTTCTTCTGTAACTTTGTTGTCCGCTACAACACCATTACTTGTTGCATACGTAGTTTTTTCGTCTTTATACCAACCTTGAGGAATGTTAGCTAGTTGTTCTTTACTAACGATAATAGTTTTAATCTTATTTCCTGTAACATCCATACTTTCTAAATTAGGACAGTTTGAAACGTCTAATGTAGTAAGTTGATTGTAACTAGCGTATAAACTTTGAATATTAGGATTTTCACCTAGTATTAAAGATGTTAATTTGTTATAATCGCAACTTATATAAGTTAAGTTAGGGTTTTTACTAACGTCTAAACGCTCAATTTTGTTTTCACTACAGTTTAAGAAACTAATAGAAGAGCTTTGCGATAAATCAATTTTTGTAATCTCGTTACCAAAACAATCTAAACGTTTTAAATTAGGAAAACTTTCTAAACCAGTTAAATCTTTAATTTTAGAATAAACATTAGGTAAGTCTTTGTTTGTAACAGGATCGTTAATATTTAAGTTGGTAACATATTCTGCATCACTAATTGTAATACTACCATTTAAACCATTAGAGTCAATTTTTAAATTGATTAAACATTCTTCTAAGCCAATATCTGGAATTCGAATAGTTTCTTGTGAGTAGATGTTAAATGCAAATAATGTTGCAAAACAAAAGGGGGTAATTGTTTTCATCATAAGGGGAATTTTTGCCAAAATTATGTAATTATATGTTTTTAGCAAATTAAATTTGCCTAGAGTTTTATAACAATAAGATAACTTTTAAAACTAGTAGTATATTTGTTAGTTGTATTTTTATAATATATGATAACCCAACAAACCATAGATAGAGTTTTTGAAAGCGCTCGAGTAGAGGAAGTGATAGGAGAATTCGTTCAGTTAAAAAAATCAGGAAGTAACTTTAAAGGGTTGAGTCCGTTTACAGACGAACGTACTCCTTCGTTTATGGTATCGCCTGTAAAACAAATTTGGAAAGATTTTAGTACGGGAAAAGGAGGAAATGCAATTTCATTTTTAATGGAACACGAGCATTATACCTATCCAGAAGCAATACGTTGGTTAGCGAAAAAATACAATATTGAAATTGAAGAAACCGAGCAGTCTGATGAGCAAAAACAACAGATGAATGAGCGAGAAAGTATGTTTCTGGTTTCAAAATTTGCCAAAGACTACTTTCATGATGTATTAATGAATACACAAAACGGAAGAGCAATTGGGCTGTCTTATTTCAAAGAGAGAGGGTTTAGAGAAGATACTATTGAAAAGTTTGATTTAGGGTATTGTAAAGACGAATGGGATAATTTTACCAAAGCAGCGTTGGATAAAGGTTACGATTTAAAGTATCTAAAATCTACAGGTTTAACGATTGTAAAAGAAGGAGGAGCAGAAGATAGGAAGTTCGACCGATTTAAAGGACGTGTGATGTTTCCTATTCACAGTATGTCTGGACGTATTTTAGGTTTTGGAGGTAGAATACTTACCAACGATAAAAAAGCCGCAAAATACCTGAATTCTCCTGAGAGTGATATCTATCATAAAAGTAAAATTCTTTACGGTCTATATCAAGCTAAAAAAGAAATAGCGAAAGAAGATAACTGTTTTTTAGTAGAAGGATATACTGATGTAATTTCATTTCATCAATCAGGAATTGAAAATGTCGTAGCCTCTTCTGGTACTGCATTAACGCCCGATCAAATTCGTTTGGTAAATCGATTAACACAGAATATAACTGTGCTTTTTGATGGTGATGCAGCAGGAATTAGAGCCTCAATTCGTGGAATCGATTTAATTCTTGAGCAAGGAATGAATGTAAGGGTAGTGGCTTTCCCTGAAGGTGAAGACCCTGATAGTTTTGCTAAAGCACACTCTAATGCTGAATTAAAACAGTATTTAGAAGAAAAATCACAAGACTTTATAGAGTTCAAGGTTTCTTTATTAATGAAAGAAGCGGCGAACGACCCTGTAAAAAAAGCAGGTTTAATTCGAGATATAGTTACAAGTATTTCTAAAATTCCTGATGGTATTCAACGAGAAGTGTATGTGCAAGAATGTGCACGTATTATGGACATTTCTGAGAGAGTATTATTTAGTGAGTTAGCCCAGTTGTTAAAAAAAGGAGCAACAGCAACGAGAAAGAGTAGTGCAGGGCAAGACCCTAACCAACCACCTCCAGAATATTTTCAAGAGCAAGGGCAAGCTTCAATGGAAGCAATAAAAGGAGGGAAAGGAAAGTTGCAACACAATATCAATCAGTTAAATATTCTTGAAAAAGAAGTTATAAGAATATTGTTATTGTATGGTAACGAAATTGTTGATTTTGTAAACTGGGTAGACGCAGTTGATGAAAGAGGACGTCCATTTTTAGAAAAAGAAGAATATCAAAACACGGTTTCAAACGAGTTGTACTTGAACTTACAGGAAGATGAAATAGAGTTTACCAACGAAATATTTCGATTAACCTATTATGAGTTAATTCATCAATTAAATCAAGATGAAAAAATTAAAGTAGATCATTTGGTAATGCACGAAAATCCACAAATATCTAGTCTTGTAACAAATATTTTGATGGATGAAGAAAAATACAATCTAAGCGATTGGGAGCGTAAAGAAGTTTTTGTAACGGAAACAGTAAAAATTCTTCCAAAGTTAGTAACGGATGCTATTTTAAACTTACGTAGAGTTTTGATTGAAGAAAAAATTAAAGAAATCTTACAAGAAAGCCAAGAGCAAAAAGCAGTTCCAAATCTAGAAGAAATAAGTAATTATACAGGGTTAAAAAAACGTCTTTTTGAAAAACTAAACCGTGTAATCTAAGGTCTTGGTAAGTTGCTAATTTTTCAAGAATTTATGTTTCTTAACATTTTTTTTGTAACTTCGACAGCGAAAAGAACAAGAAAATAAAGAAAAATGAGAAAGTTGCTACAAATTCTAGAGTTGCTTAGGTTGCTAGTTATATTACCTTTTAATATTTCTAACGGGCATAAAAAGAGCGCTTACCAAAGGATTAAGCGACAAATGATGTCGGTTAATTTACTTTAATTCTTTAGGAATTTCACAAATAGGAATAGGAATCATTTTATGCTGATTAATTCGGTTAAGACGCGTGTATATTTTATATACCTCTAGTTCTCTACCAGAAAAGTCATCCACATTTTTACCAGCATTTTGCATTTCCATTGCCCATTCTAACTCGTCGTATGAAGCTCCTATTTGGTCTTCGTCTGTTCTACTATCACCAAATAAACCATCAGTAGGTTGCGCTTTTTGAATAGAAGAAGGAACATCTAAATATGCGGCCAATTCATATACCTCTGATTTTACTAAGTCAGCGATAGGACTCAAATCAACACCACCATCTCCGTATTTGGTATAAAAACCTACACCAAAATCTTCCACTTTATTTCCAGTTCCTGCTACTAGTAAACCTTGTATGCCAGCAAAATAATACAAAGTTGTCATACGTAAACGAGCACGGGTGTTTGCCAAAGCTAAATCTACTTTAGGAGAAGACTCTACTGGAGGAACGACCGTTTTAAAATCTTCAAAAGTAGAGGTTAAATTTACTTCTGCTTCACTTACATTGCTAAAGCGTTCTTTTAATTGTTTTATGTGTTCATTAGCTCTGCTTACTTGACTTTTAGCTTGATGAATAGGTAACTCAACACACAACGTAGGTAAACCAGTTTTAGCACACAAAGTTGAAGTAACTGCACTATCAATACCGCCAGAAATTCCTACAACAAAACCATTTACTTTGGCATTTGTAGCGTAATCTTTTAACCAATTTATAATGTGTTCAGCAACCTTAGGAGTATTCATTTTTGTGATATTTTAAGAGTTTACAGTTAAGTGGTAAAAACTAATTTAGTAATTTCGACGTTGTAATTTAGAATGTAAATATACTAAAGTTCATGAGAAAAATTTTAGCACTAGTTGCGTTAGTTTTCATAAGCCTTTCATGTAAAAATGATGAAAGTAACAAGTTAGATGTAGATGTATCTACGATTAACGTAAATGTTGATGTAGACCGTTTTGATGTTGATTTTTATACAACTAAACTAAACGAATTAAATAAGACAAAAGAAAAGTATCCGATGCTTTTTCCTCCTCAACCTGATAGTGTTTGGGTAAACAAAATTAATAATAAAGATGAGCAAGAGTTATTTACTGAAACCCAAAAAGTTTTTCCTGATATAGAAGAAGAAAAGGAGCAGTTAATATCATTATTTAAGCATGTAAAATATTATAATCCAAGGTTTGTTAGTCCGAAAGTGATTACCATGCTAACAAATATTGATTATAATAACAGGATTGTGTATACTGATAGTTTATTGTTGATTTCTTTAGATTCTTACCTAGGAAAAGAACATGAGTTTTATAATGACTATCCGGCTTATGTAAAGCAAAATAATACTAAAAAACACATCGTAGTTGACGTTGCCAAGGCTATAGTAAGTAAACAAATGTTGCCAAGTATGGCGAGAAGTTTCATAGACAAAATGATTTATCGAGGAAAAAAAATGTATTTGCTAGATGCTTATTTACCTAACATACCTGATGCTGTAAAAATAGGGTATTCACAAAAGAAACTAGAGTGGGCAGAGAGAAATGAAGAACAAATTTGGATGTATTTTATAGAAAAAGATTTATTGTACAGTACTAGTAAAGATGTAGATAAACGTTTTTTAGATCTAGCTCCTTTTTCTAAGTTCTATATGGAAGAAGATGGTCAATCACCTGGTAGAATAGGAGAGTGGATTGGTTGGCAAATCGTACGTTCGTACATGCAAAAGAATGATGTATCTTTGCATCAATTATTACAAACAAGTGAAGAGGAAATCTTCAAAAACTCAAGATATAAACCAAAAAGATAATGGCGATAGAGCATACATCAAAAATAACATTTAAAGTAGGGTTAGACGAAAATAGAATTCCAGAAGAAATTACTTGGAATGCAGAAGACGGAGGTATAAAAGATGAAGCTTCAAAAGCAATTATGCTATCTGTTTGGGATCATAAACAAAAAGATACGTTACGTATGGATTTATGGACTAAAGATATGCCTGTAGATGAAATGAAGCAATTTTTCCATCAAACTTTAGTGTCTATGGCAAACTCTTTTGAAAGAGCTACAAACGACGAAAAAATGAGTGCTACCATGCGTGATTTTTGCGATTACTTTGCTGAAAAGCTAGAGTTAATTAAGAAATAAAAAAAGCAGCTTTAAAAGCTGCTTTTTTATGCGTTGTAATTTTTTATCTTATTAATAATGGTTTCATAATCATTAGAGTTGTTTACAAAATCTAAATCAGAAACATCAACAATTAGAATATTTAAATCAGGTTGTGTTTTAATAAAATTGCTGTAACCATCATGGATTTTTTGTAAGTAACTCGCTTCTATATTTTGTTCGTAATCGCGCCCGCGTTTTTTAATGTTTTCTAACAAACGCTCTGTATTTTGATATAAGTACACATACAAATCAGGCTTTGTGATTTCTTTGTACATTAAATCAAACATTTTTCTATACAACTTATACTCATCACTATGCAAAGTCACTTGTGCAAAAATGAGTGATTTAAAAATATAGTAATCAGAAACAATAAAGTTTTTAAATAAATCGAATTGCGCTAAATCGTCAGAAAGTTGTTGGTAACGATCTGCTAAAAAACTCATTTCTAAAGGAAAAGCATAGCGCTCATTGTCGTTATAAAACTTTGGTAAAAACGGATTGTCCGCAAAACGTTCTAAGACAATTTTTGCGTTAAATTCATCAGACATCATATTGGCTAATGATGTTTTTCCGGCACCAATATTACCTTCAATAGCTATGTAATTATACTTTTCGGTAATGGGAACAGGTCTTTTTAATTTTATACTAAGCTTTGTAATTTCAGAAGTGTCTGGGCAATTTTCTAAACAAATATATAAATGTTTTTTTTCTATTGGATGAATAACATTACGGGCAATATCAACCAAAGGAACTAAAGCGAATTTACGTTCTAACATTCTTGGATGTGGCACGATTAAGGTTTTAGAGAAGATAATCTCATCATCAAATAATAAAATATCTAAATCTATTAACCTATCAGAATATCCTTCGGTATTTTTTCGAGTTCTTCCAAGCTCTTTTTCTATAGAAAGTAATCTAAGTATTAACTGTTCTGGAGGTAAATACGTTGAAACTTTAATACAAGTGTTGTAAAAATTATTACTGTCAAATCCCCATGAAGCAGTTTCGTATACAGATGCTACTTTTAATACAGCACCTACTTTATCCGCAATTAAGTTAATTGCTTTCTGAATGTTAGTTAGCTTATCTCCTTGGTTGGTTCCTATAGAAATGTATGTGATTCGTTGTATTTTCATGAATGGGATGCAAAGAAAACTAAAACTAAAAAAAGAAAGGCTAAAAAAAGATTTTTTATTTAAATAAATTTTTCAAAAAAAAAGGTAGGGTATTTTATTAGTCACTTGTTATAGTAGTGGATTTCTTTATAGAGTAAGATTTTTATATGATTATTGGGGAATGATCTGAAACAACTCTAAAGTTAAAGGCTGCTAATTTTAGCAGCCTTTCTTCATTTAAAAGAAGTATATAAAAATAAAAAAGCAACCTTATAAGGTTGCTTTTTTATATCTAAAGAATTTTTATGATTCTTTTTTATCTTGTCTAGGTTTTCTATCGTCACGACGATTATCGCGATTACGATTATCTCTTCCTTTGTTGTTATCTCTAGGAGGTCTTGCTACATAACCTTCTGGTTTAGGTAATAAGGCTTTACGAGATACTTTTTCTTTACGTGTTTTTGGGTCAATTCCGAAGTATTTTACATCTAAAATATCTCCTAAATTAACAACGTCAGTTACATTGTTTGTACGTTCCCAAGCTAATTCGCTAACGTGTAGTAAAACTTCATTTCCTGGAGCTTCAGTATATTCTACAACAGCACCAAAATCTAATAACTTCACTACTTTTACTTCATATACAGAACCTTTTTCAGGTTTAAACATCATTGAATCGATGCGAGCAATAACCTTATCAATTCCTTCTTGGTTTGTTCCTAAAATCTCAACGATACCTTCTTCAGTAACAGGGTCTTCGTTAATAACAATCGTAGTTTCTGTTTCTTTTTGTAACTCTTGGATGTGTTTTCCACCCGGACCAATAAATGCTCCAATTAAGTCGTTAGGAATTACTCTATTTACCATTTTAGGAGCATGAGATTTAACATCGTCATTTGGAGTAGCGATAGTATCTGTTAATTTTTCTAAGATATGTAAACGACCATCACGAGCTTGTTTTAAAGCTTTTACTAAGATTTCATATGACAACCCTTTAATCTTAATATCCATTTGACAAGCTGTAATACCATCAGCAGTACCAGTTACTTTAAAGTCCATGTCTCCTAAGTGATCTTCATCTCCTAAAATATCAGATAAAACAGCATAACGATCACCATCAGAAATTAACCCCATTGCAATACCAGAAACTGGTTTTTTCATTTGAACCCCTGCGTCCATCAGTGCCATTGTACCCGAACAAACAGTAGCCATTGAAGAAGAACCATTAGATTCTAATACTTCAGATACTATACGAACTGTATAAGGGCAATCTTCAGGAATCATTCCTTTTAAAGCTCTTTGAGCTAGGTTACCATGACCAATTTCACGGCGAGAAGTTCCTCTTAAAGGGCGTGCTTCTCCAGTTGAAAAAGGAGGGAAGTTATAGTGTAAGTAGAATTTTTCTTCTCCTTGCATTGTTGGAGAATCTACCATGTTTGCATCTCTAGAAGTACCTAAAGTTACGGTAGCTAATGCTTGAGTTTCTCCACGTGTAAAGATTGATGAACCATGAGTTCTTGGTAAGTAATCTACCTCACACCAAATAGGTCTAATATCAGTAGTGGTACGTCCGTCTAAACGTAAACCTTCATTTAAAGTTAAATCTCTAACAGCTGCTTTGTGTGCTTTACTAAAATATTTTCCTACTAAATCACCGTATTCTTCTAATTCTTCTTCGGTGAACATTGCAATAACCTCTTCTTTAACTTCAGAAAAAGCTAACCCTCTTTCTTGTTTAGAAGTTCCTTTTTTAGCAATGTCATAACATTTTTGGTAAGCTGCATCATGAATTTTTTGTGCTAACTCTTCGTCTTCAGCTTCTCCTTCATACTCACGAGTTTCTTTTTTACCAAAAGCTTCCGCCAGTGCTACTTGAGCATCACATTGTACTTTAATAGCCTCGTGTGCCACACGGATTGCTTCTGCCATTTCTTCTTCAGAAACTTCATCCATTTCTCCTTCAACCATTGCAACAAAGTCATTAGAAGCTCCAACCATTAAGTCGATATCCGCTTCAGCTAATTGAGTAGCACTAGGGTTGATAATGAATTCACCATTAATACGTGCAACACGTACTTCCGAAATCGGTGCTTCAAAAGGGATGTCTGATAATTGAATTGCAGCAGAGGCAGCTAAACCAGCTAAGGCATCTGGCATTACTTCTTCATCATGAGACATTAATTGAATCATTACCTGAGTTTCTGCGTGATAATCTTTTGGGAATAGTGGACGCAATACACGGTCTACTAAACGCATTGTTAAAATTTCTTCGTTTGAAGGGCGTGCTTCACGCTTCATAAATCCACCAGGGTAACGACCTGCAGCTGCAAATTTTTCACGGTAATCTACCGTTAATGGTAAAAAGTCAATACCTGGATTTGCAGTTCTTGCTGATACAACTGTTGCTAATAACATTGTATCTCCCATTCTTACAACAACAGAACCATCTGCTTGTTTTGCTAATTTTCCTGTTTCTAATGTGATGGTTCTCCCATCTCCAAGTTCTATTACTTGGTTAAATACTTTTGGAATCATAAATTAATTCTTCTAAATTTTAATTCGTTTTTGTTTGTTGTTGTGTTGTTGTTGCTCCAATGGAAAATCAAAATTGTTGTTAGTAATTTTGAGCTTTTTATATATAAATTTCTGTTTGTTAGTCAGAAATAAACTTCATGTAAAAATAAAAAAGAGGCACGTTTATAGAGCCTCTTTTCTTGTAGAATTATTTTCTAATTCCTAATTCTTTAATAATCGCACGATATCTATTAATCTCTTTTTTCTTTAGATAATCTAATAAGCTTCTACGCTTACCTACCATACGTACTAACGAGCGTTCTGTGTTAAAATCTTTACGATTTTTCTTTAAGTGCTCAGTTAAGTGGTTAATTCTGTGCGTAAATAACGCGATTTGACCTTCTGCAGTACCAGTATCATTTGCTCCTTTACCGTGTTTTGCGAAGATTTGTTCTTTAACTTCTTTTGTTAAATACATGCCAATATTATTTAAATGATTATTATGTACTCAATGCATTTACATTGAAGATGCAAATGTACGATTATTTTTTTGAATGGTAACGAAAAAGTTAGAAAGCAAAAAAGCTAGCAATCGCTAGCTTTTTTGTTATGCTCTTACAGGTTGATTTTGTATTAAATCTAAATATAAGTTTACCTGTTTTTTTAAGTCTTTTCGTTCGTAAATACCATCTAAGAAACCGTGTTCTAATAAAAATTCAGAACGTTGGAAACCTTCTGGTAAATCTTTACCAGTAGTATCTTTTACTACACGAGGTCCTGCAAATCCAATTAAAGCATTTGGTTCAGCAATGTTTATGTCTCCTAACATGGCAAATGAAGCTGTGGTCCCTCCAGTAGTTGGATCGGTACATAAAGATATGTATGGAATTTTAGCCTCAGCTAATTGCGCTAGCTTTGCAGAAGTTTTAGCTAATTGCATTAAAGAAAGCAAAGCCTCTTGCATACGAGCTCCTCCTGATTTAGAAATCATTAAGAAAGGAATATTGTTTTTGATAGAATAATCAATAGCTCTTGCTATTTTTTCACCAACAACGCTTCCCATAGATCCACCAATAAAAGCAAAATCCATTGAAGCAATTACTAAATCTTTTCCCATTGATTTACCAACAGCAGCACGAGCAGCATCTTTTAATCCTGTTTTCTTCTGAGCAGCTTTTAGTTTTTCAGGGTACTTTTTAGTATCCTCAAATTTTAATGGATCTTTAGCAGATAATTTTGGATCAAGTTCTGTGAACTTATTATCGTCAAAAAATATTTCAAAATATTCTTTACTCCCTATACGTACATGATATCCATCTTCTGGACTTACGTATAAATTTTTTTTAAGTTCGTCTGTGTCAATTATCTTTCCGCTTGGGGTTTTATACCACAAGCCTTTTGGTGTGTCTTTTTTTTCTTCTGTTGGGGTTTGAATCCCTTTGTCTGTACGTTTAAACCAAGCCATAATTTAGTTTTTTAATCTTTAGTTGTTTGGTTTTTCTTTTTCAAAGAATTTTATAATGTGTTTACATTATTTAGGTCCTCAAAAGCTTTCTTTAATCGAGCTTTAAAAGTTTGTTCTCCTTCACGTAACCATTTACGAGGGTCATAATGTTTTTTGTTAGGAACATCATCTCCTTCAGGGTTACCGATTTGAGATTGCAAATATGCAGATTTTTCTTTCATATAATCACGAACACCTTCGGTAAATGCATATTGTAAATCGGTATCGATATTCATTTTTATAACTCCGTAACTAATAGCTTCACGAATTTCTTCTAAAGTAGAACCAGATCCTCCGTGGAATACAAAGTCGATTGTGTTATGAGGAACGTTATATTTTTCTGAAATGTGTTCTTGTGAGTTCTTTAAAATTTTTGGAGTTAATTTTACGTTTCCTGGTTTATATACTCCGTGAACATTTCCGAAGGCAGCAGCAATAGTAAATTGCGGACTAACTTTCATTAATTCTTCATAAGCATAAGCTACTTCTTCTGGTTGTGTGTATAATTTAGAGCTATCAACATCTGTATTATCAACACCGTCTTCTTCACCTCCAGTAATTCCTAATTCAATTTCTAAAGTCATCCCCATTTTACTCATACGAGCAAGATATTCTTTACAAATTTCAATATTTTCTTCTATTGGTTCTTCACTTAAATCAATCATGTGTGAACTGTATAGAGGTTTTCCTGTCTCTTTATAAAATTGCTCACTAGCATCTAATAAACCATCAATCCAAGGTAATAATTTTTTTGCAGCATGATCGGTATGTAAAATAACAGGAATACCATATGCCTCTGCTAATAAGTGTATATGTTTAGCACCAGCTACTGCACCAGCAATAGCAGCTTTTTCATTATCATTTGATAAGCCTTTACCTGCATTGAATTGAGCACCTCCATTAGAGAACTGGATTATTACAGGCGAGTTAAGTTCTTTAGCTGTTTCTAAAACCGTATTAATAGTATTTGATCCTACAACATTAACAGCTGGTAAGGCAAAACCTTTTTGTTTTGCTAATTCAAAAATTGCTTGAACTTCTTTTCCGGTGGCAACTCCAGGTTTAATCATTTTTTATTTGTTTAGTAGTGTGTTACATAAATTATGGAACAAATCTACGCTTTTTTATACAAGTTGCGATAAATTTTTAATAGAAAGTACTTTGTTAAAAGGGGTAATTAATACCTATGTTTAGTACGGAATTAGAGAAGTTAAAGTTTTGAAACCACTTATTATTAGTTAGATATGGTTCATGTGCTTTGAATCCTAAATCTAATCTTGCAATTAAGAATTTAAAGTCATAACGAAGTCCAAAACCAGCACCAACAGCAATATCTTTTAACGATTTAAAACCATTAAATTTAGCTGGGTCATCAACAAATTCCGTATTGGTTATATCCCAAATATTTCCTGCATCTACAAATAAGGCAGATTTTAAAGAACCAAAAACGTTAAAACGGTACTCGAAACTAGTTAAAAACTTTAAACTACCTATATTATACTCAAGAATAGGAGCTCGGGTACCAGGGCCTAAGTCGTATGTTCTCCAAGCGCGGATATCGTTAGATCCTCCTGCAAAATAACTACGAGAAAAAGGAACGCCAGAATTATCATAAGTAAAAATAGCTCCAAGAAAAGTTCTGTGCGCTAAAACATTGTTATCACCTAAATCCCAATATTTTTTGTATTCGATGTCCGTTTTAAAGTATTGAGCGATGGGGATTTTGAATACGGTTTTTTGCCCAGAGCTGTTTGTCTTTTTTGATAAAAGCCCCATGATGTTTCCCGAGTTAGCTATTCGAATCTTAAAGAAAGAAAAACTAGCATCCTTAATGCTTTCTTGGTTATTGTAGGTATAGCCGTAGGCTATCTCAGGAATTAAAAAGTCAGAAGTTACAATGTTATATCTATTAGCAAGGTTTAAAACATTTTGAAACTCATTGGGGTTTGAAGCTGCAAAATCGGCATCAGTAAGCACGTTTGAAACAAAGTTAATGATCTCATTAGAACTACTAGGGGTGTTGTCTGGAAAAGTATATGATGGATCATAAATTTTAGAAACTTCAGCTAATTTTCGATATTCTGAATTATAAATTGAAAAATAATTATCAACATTTAGGTTTCTAATATATTGAGTGTTTAACAGTTCTAGTTGAATAGACTTTTTCTTATCATAATCCCATTTGTAATCTATTCCAACAGATATGTTTTGTTTATCTAAACCAATATTTTTTTGAATTCCAATCCCTGAATAAAATTTAGTTCTTGGAAACATTCTTTTAGGAACCAGTTTACTTAGCCCGAAAGGAGCCATAAAGCGAGGTACTTCCAATGAAATATCAGAACCAACTTCCCAACCAGGTCCATTGTTTGAGTTAAAATAAGAACCAAAAGTTGATAATTTAAAAAGTTCAGCGCCTTTAAAGGTATTTCTATTTGTTAATGAAAACTTTAAAGAAACATCAAAATTACGAATGTTTGAACGTGATAACTCAGTTTCAAAACCTAAAGTATATTTTTCAATAGGAGTTAAATATACATTGGCCTCTAATTCATTTTCACTTAGCTCATTGTATCGAATAGAAGTGGCTTTGAAATTTTTTAGTCCTCTTAAATGTGTACGAGTTAAATTTCTTAGTGAATCACTGTAAACAGTATTTGGTTTTATAAATATAGATTGAGATAAATACTTTGGGTTGTATTTTAATTTTCGAAGAGCGTAAAAGTTAATTCCTTTGTAAGAGGTAGTATCTCTATATTTGGAGTTTCTTGTACTATAGGTATAATCAGTAAAAACATTTACTTTCTTTAATTTTTGAATTTGAAAGGGAACTGTTTTATCAGAAATATTAATATCTACATCAGTTTTTTCATAGTTTTTTAAAGTGTCATTTTCAAATGAAATATAGTTTTCATTAAATTGATATATTCCTTTGTTTCTAAAAAGTTTCACAAGCCGATTAGCTTCTTTTATGAAGTTGTCATTTTTATAATGGTCTCCAGACTTTAAGTAGCTTTTGTCTTTTGTAAGCTGGTATAGGGAGTCTAAAACTGGCGATGTAATAAAGGTTTTTATAGTGTCAAGGTAAGAAGGATTTCCTTTTGTAATATGATAACTAATTTCTCCTTTCTTTTTACCTATAGTATCTTTTTTTGAGGAAACTTTTGCTCTAAAGTATCCTTCAGTTTGAAAATAAGCTTTTAAATTATCTACAGTTCTGTTAGTTTTTATATCATCAATTATAATAGGAGCTTGTCCACTAGTTAAAAACCAATTATTAAAACCAATAAATGTTTTAGCTACAGCAATACTTTGTTTCTCTGAAAATATATTCTTATAAAAATTATAGGTTTTTGGATTTTTTTTAGCCCATTCACTCGGTGTTTTGGGCGCTCCAGGGTTCCCTAAATTATAAAAATGTAAGGATAAAGGCATACCTAGAGCCTTTGCATTAGGACGTTGTAATAGTAATTCAGAGATGTTTTCACTTGAGTTTTTTACACTGTCAATATATACCGTGTTTTTGGCTAGCAATAACTCGTTTTCTTTAACATATTTAATCGTGCTACAAGAGCTGAATAAGACTACTAATAAAAAGAAGAAAGAAAGTTTTTTCATTAACTTTACGCCTCGTATTAAGAATCAAAAATACTATTTTTTAGTGGTTTTAGAGTGTTAAAAATAATTTAATGAGTTTATCTAGAAACAATATAAAGTTAATAACTAGTTTACAACAAAAAAAGTATAGACAAAAGCATCAATTATTTGTTGCAGAAGGGGTAAAGGTGGTTAAAGAATTACTAGCGTCTTCTTTGGAAGTAGAACAATTATATACTACTGAAGAGTCATTTATTTCTCCAAAAAATGTAGAGGTTACTTTGATTTCTGAAAACGAATTAAAAAAGATTAGTACTTTAAAAACACCAAATAAAGTGTTGGGAGTGTTTAAAACTCCTAAAGAAGAAGAGGTTAATAAAAGTAATTTTATGGTTGCTTTAGATGGTATAAATGACCCAGGAAATCTAGGAACAATTATTCGTTTATGTGATTGGTTTGGAGTTTCGGAGTTGGTGTGCTCTAAAAACACGGTTGATTGTTATAACCAAAAGGTGGTTCAATCTACTATGGGGTCACTTACAAGAGTTCATGTTTCATATGTTGATTTGTCTGAATTTTTAAAGAAAACTTCACTACCTATTTATACTGCAGATATGCATGGAGATAATGTATACACCACCTCATTACCTCAAAAGGCTATTTTAGTAATGGGAAATGAGGCAAATGGTATTTCACCTGAAATTGCAGAGATTGTTAAAAACAGTGTAACTATTCCAAGGTTTGGAGATTTACAACAAACTGAAAGCTTAAACGTAGCTACTGCAACAGCTATTTTATTAAGTGAGTTTAAAAGAGGATTAAAATAATCCGTTTATTTGAGCATCTATTCGGTCAATAATATAGCCTAAATCTTCTTGATTATCCACAAAGTCTAAATTATCAACATCAATAATTAATAATTTCCCTTTGGTATACTGACTAATCCAAGCTTCATAACGTTCATTTAACCTGCTTAAGTAATCAATGCTAATAGAGTTTTCATATTCTCTACCACGTTTATGAATTTGACCTACTAATGTGGAAATATCTGCACGTAAATAAATTAATAAATCAGGTGGAGTCACCAAATTTTCCATCAATTCAAATAACGAAGAATAGTTACTGAAATCTCGGTTAGTCATAAGCCCCATAGCATGTAAGTTGGGAGCAAAAATATGAGCGTCTTCGTAAATAGTTCTATCTTGAATTATTTTTTTGCCAGATTTACGTAGCTCTAACACTTGGCGAAAACGACTGTTTAAAAAGTAAACTTGTAAATTAAAAGACCAACGCTCCATTTCAGCGTAGAAATCGTCTAAGTATGGATTTTCATCAACCGATTCAAAATGAGCTTCCCAATTGTAGTGTTTTGCTAATAATTTTGTTAAAGTGGTTTTACCTGCGCCAATGTTCCCGGCAATTGCTACGTGCATAATTGTCTGTGTAAAATGTTTTTTAATATTGCTGGCACTGCCAGATTAGGGGACGGTAAAATTACATAAAAAAAGGAATTCATAAGCAATTTAACAGATCAATTTATAGCCATAACCCCGTACGTTTACAATTTGAATATTTTCATCATGTTTTAATTTCTTTCTTAATTTAGAAATAAAGACATCCATACTTCGAGCATTAAAAAAATCGTCATCTCCCCATAATTTCTTTAAAATAAAAGATCTATCTAAAATTTCATTTTTCTTTTGTGATAGATGAAATAGTAATTCTGACTCTCGATGTGTCAATTTTTTACAATCATTATTAAAAGACAAAACCTGTTTGGTGTAGTTAAAAATATAATTACCAATCTTAATTGCATCGTAGTTCTTTTTTAACTCAATTCTATTTAATAAGGCGTGAATACGAACAATCAATTCTTCCATAGAGAAAGGTTTTTTTAGATAGTCGTTTCCGCCATGTTCAAAACCTTCAACAACATCTTTAGCTTGCGATTTTGCAGTTAAAAAGATAATAGGAAGATGTTTGTTTTCTTGTCGTATTTCTTTGGCAAGAGTAAAACCGTCTTTTTTAGGCATCATTACATCTAAAACTAAAATATCAGGAGAGTTTGCTTGGTAAATTTCATAAGCTTCTTCTCCATTAAGAGCATGAAACACTTCAAAACGTCTAGTTTCTAAACTTTCTTTTACAATTTGTCCTAAACTAGGTTCATCTTCAGCCAATAGTACTTTAATAATTTCACTCATTATTTAAAACAATTTTAAAAAGGGTGTTATTTGGTTTTGAAGCTAACGAGATATCACCACCATGTTTTTCAATAATCTTTTTGGTATAGTATAAACCAATTCCAAAGCCTTTTACATCATGGGTGTTTCCTTTAGGAATGCGATAAAATTTATCGAATATCTTTTCTTGTTGACTTTTGTCAATTCCTTTACCGTTGTCTGCTACAGTTATTTCAATAACGTTTAATACTTGGTTAATATGCACCTCTATTTTATTCCCGCCATATTTGATAGCATTATCCAATAAGTTTGAAATGGCATTCTCAAAATGAAATACATCAATACCTGTGATTATTTCAGGTTTGTTTGATGAGAATTGAATCGTTTTTTTTGAGTTGGTAAACTGATGCTTCTTAGTATTGTTTTCTATCAATTCAACTAAATTGACAGGTTCTTTCTTTAAAAGTAATTTTTCACTATCAAGTGTAGCTGTTTCTAATAACTTTTCCACCATTAAATGAAGTTTTTCTACCTGTACAGATGAAATAGAAATATATTTTTTTGTTTTTTCTTTATCATCTATAGCATTAAAATTATTAATAGCTTCTAGTGCCGTTGAAACGGTAGTTATGGGGGTTTTAAATTCGTGGGTTATGTTGCTAATTAAATCATTCTTAATTTCAGCTAGTTCTTTTTGCTGATTGATGATTTTTAATAAGTAAAATAAACTAATAACTACAGCCAATGAAAGTAAAAGAGATAGTATAATTCCTGTCGAACTTCTTTTAAGAATTTCACTTGATGGGTTTTCATACAATAGGGTTAGCTTTTCATTACTTTTAACATAAGTAGACTTAGCATCGCTTTGTAGGTTTAGTGTAGGTACTCCTTCTTTTTTTGATGAATAAAACAACGTATCATGTTTAAAATGATTTAAGTAAAAAGGAGTTGAAATGCCTTTAGTCGTTAGTTGTTTTTTTATAATTGAATCTAGCTTCACATGATCTAAAGCATCATCTTGAATAGAAATAAAAATGGTTTGTAATCCTTTTATTAATTTTAAGCTATCAGTAGCTCTCTTACCCTTAAAGACTTTTACTTTTTTAATTCCTGAAGAACCAATATGAATGCCAGATGTATGGTTTTTATTGAATTGAGTAATCTGGGTGATTTTAGAATGTTTTTTAGGTGTAGAGTCGTTAATTTCATGCCTCATATCTTTAAGAAGTGAATCAATAAAATAAGAGTTCATTTTTTTAAACTCTTTTGGATTGTCTGTTTTTATATCAAAAGAAGAAACTTTAAATTTTATACTGTCCTTTTTTTTATCAACTTGTGAAGAGAAAACTTCTTTCCAAATGTTTTTATCGTTAAGGTTATTCTTAGAAGTAGCGCTATCAGATTCTACTATGGCAAAAAAGTTTTGTTTAGTTAAAGCAGCGTAGTATTCTTCAACAGCATTATCTAAGCTTAATTGAATTTCATTTATAACACGTTGCTTGTTTTGTTGGTAGTTTTTGTAGTTCCAATAAAACTGTATCAGAATTGTAGCAACAATTGTAGTGCTAATTAAATATAATATCCAACGATGTTTTTTTGTATTCATGTTTCAAAGATAAAGTGTTAAAGTGAATAAAAAACACGGTTAACACTCGTTAACACTCATTAACTCAAAAAGATAATATAGCTAAGCATATTTGTAGTGTTGAATTTAAAAACTAAAGAAATGAGAAATATCACACTATTAATATTGTTGTTAAGCGCATCAATGTTTTCGCAAAATTTTCAAGGAAAAGCTATCTATAAGACACATCGAAAAATTGATCTTAAAATAGATAATAAAAAAGGAGCGCCAAACTCTGAAATGCAAAAAAAAATGCAAGCACAATTAATGAAGCAGTTTCAGCAAACATATACGTTAAACTTTGATAAGTCAAAATCTACCTACAAACAAAATAAGAAACTTTCTTCACCTCAAGTTCAAACAGGAGGAATGCAAATTCAAATAATGGGCAATGGAGGAGGAACAGATGTCTTGTATAAAAATATAAAAGATAAAAGGTATGTGAACAAAACAGAGATAAGTGGTAAACGCTTTTTAATAAAAGACAAGTTAGAAAACTTTGATTGGAAAATGACCGGAGAAACTAAGAACATTGGAAATTATACTTGCTATAAGGCTACTAAAACTAGAAAAGAAACCAGAACTTCAATGTCTATGACAGATGGAGAAACAGAGGAGAAAAAAGAAGAGATAACTATCGAAACTGTAGCATGGTATACTCCTGAAATTCCTATTAGCAATGGTCCAGGACAGTTTTGGGGATTACCAGGATTAATTTTAGAAGTACAAGATGGAAAACAAACGATTGCTTGTACTGAAATTGTTTTAAATCCGTCAGAAAAAATAGAGATAAAAGAACCCACTAAAGGTAAAAAGGTTACTCAAAAAGAATTCGATACTGTAATGGATGAACATACTAAGGATATGATGGAGCGTTTTAAAAACAGACGAAAAAGTAAAGACGGAAACTCTTTTAGTATAGAGATACAAGGGTAGTCATTACTGTATTAAACTTAAATTCCATCTCTTATTTATAGTATTAGTGTACTATAGTTTAAAAAAGCCACTTACTTAATAATAAAATCATGTAATGAAAAAAATATTATTCATAGCTATTTGCATAGCTACTTGGGCTTCTAATGCTCAAATTACACTGAAAGGAGTTGTAAAAGATAGCATTGGAACTCCGTTAGAAATGGCAAACGTAATTGCCATAAACAAAGCTACGAAAAAACTAGAGTCTTATGGTTTTACCGATGCTAAAGGGAACTATAAATTAAATCTAGTTCAAAACACAACTTATAGCATAAGAGTAAGTTATATAGGGCTGAAAACAGCAGAAGTTGATGTAGAAACCAATGATATCAATTTATTTAAAGACCTTGTTTTAGAAGGAGATGATAGTTTAGATGAAGTAAATATTACTTATAAAATGCCTGTAACTGTTAAAGGTGACACAATAGTGTATGATGCGGATAGTTTTAAAAGTGGAACGGAAAAAAAACTAGGAGATGTACTTCAAAAATTACCCGGAGTTGAAGTAAACGACGATGGTGAAATTGAAGTAGAAGGGAAGACTGTAAAAAAGGTGATGGTTGAAGGAAAGGATTTTTTTGATGGAGATTCTAAATTAGCTACTAAAAATATTCCTGCAAATGCGGTAGATAAAGTTCAAGTACTTAAAAATCATAGTGAAGTAGGGCAAATGAGTCGTGTTACTGACAATGAGGATAATGTTGTGATAAATATTAAATTAAAAGAAGGAAAAAAGAACTTTTGGTTTGGAGAAGTTGCTACTGGTTTAGGGTTAGGTATGGAAGATAGTCGGTATATAGTGCATCCAAAGTTGTTTTATTATAGTCCGAAATACAGTTTAAATGTTATAACCGATGCAAATAATATTGGAGAAGTACCTTTTACAATGAGAGACTATTTTAAGTTTACTGGGGGGTTTAGGCAATTTGGAGATAATAACGGAACAAATTTTAATGTAGGATCTAACGATATTGCTTTTTTAACTTTAAGAAATAACAGAGCGAAAGAAATTGAATCAAAATTTGGTGCTTTAAACTTTAGTTATTCTCCAAAGAAAACTTGGGATATTAGTGGATTTGCTATCTATTCAGGAAATAAAACTGATATGGAAGAAACTACCCGACGTGAGTATTCAAATGCTGGAGTTGATATAAATAACCTGCCTCCATATGATGAGAATAATCCGTCTTCAATAAAGTATATTGATACTGAACAAACACAAGATGTAACAAATCAAAAAAGTGATTTAGGTTTGTTTAAATTGAGTTCAAGTTTTAAGCCAAACGCAAACAACCAATTTGATTATGATATTTTTGCTAAGGTTTCACAGCAACAGCAACTACAAACAACATTATCATCAAGAACATATTTAAATGCAGATGATGAGGTAGTGCCTATTCATCAAGTTTCAGAGCAAAGTCCGTTTTCAATTAATCAAAACTTAAATTATTACTATACCTTAAATGATAAAAACATTTTTGCTTTTGAGGCGCAACATTTATGGCAAAATGAAGATCCGTTTTACAATGCTGAACTAGAAAAGTTGTCTTTTTATAACTTGTTGTCATTAACAAATGTTAATCCAAATCCAGGAGACCATAATTTATTTAATGTAAATCAGAATAAAAGAATAAAAACAAACAAGTTAGATGCTAAATTAGATTATTACTATGTGTTAAATCCTAAAAGTAACCTAAATGTAACGTTAGGTTCTACATTGAGTAATCAACAGTTTAATTCAGGTGTTTTTGAAATCTTAGATGGAAATAAAAATGAAATTACCGAGTCAAATACAGTTAATGACGTAGATTTTTCTTTTGATGATTTGTATATGGGGTTACATTATAAATTCATAGCAGGTATTTTTACCTTTAATCAGGGTTTTACATTACATAATTACGTGTCAAAAAACACTCAGTTGGGTTCTGTTTATGAAAATAATTTTATAAAATTATTACCTGATGCTTCGGTAAAGATTAACCTAAAAAAATCAGAAACACTACGTTTAAACTATGCCATGCAAACTAGTTTTACCGATGTAAATAAATTAGCAGAAGGTTATGTTTTTAATAATTACAATAGTTTATATTCAGGAAATAGAACTCTTGATAACTCATTATACCATAATATAAATTTGAATTATTTTAGTTTTAATATGTTTAATTACACCAATATTTTTGGGTCAATTAACTATAGTAAACGTATTAAAGAAATTAAGAGTAATACAGAGTTTATTGATGTTAACCAAGTAAGAACTTCGGTAAACTCTGCTTTTCCTGATGAGTCTATTTCTGCTAGGGCAAACTTTCAAAAGAGCTTCAGAAAGTTTAAGTTACGATTAGGAGGAAATGTGTCTTATGGAAAATCGAATAGTTTAATTACAGATCGCCAAACGAATGAAACAAGAAATCGATTAGCGAAAACATTTTCACAAACCTACACCTCAAAATTTAGTACAAACTTTAAAGAAGCTCCTAATTTTGATGTTGGCTATAATGTGTCTATAAATAATTCAGATATTGGAGGAGTTGAAAACACTTTTACAACCCATAGTCCGTATATAAACTTTGATGCTTTTTTCTTAAAAGAATTTATTTTTACATCAAAGTACACCTATAATAGCGTGCTTAATAATGGAGAAACAATTGATAGTTATGGTTTTTTAAGAGCAGATCTTACGTATCAGAAAAAAGATAGTAAATGGGAATATAAAGTTGGAGTTACCAATTTATTAAATTCAACAGGATTGAACCAGAATAGCAGTAATGATATTTATGTAAGTAATTCTTCGTACGTAATTCAACCCAGAATCGCTATGTTTACAGTGAAGTATAATTTGTAATAAAATAAAAAGAGCAACCAAATTTGGTTGCTCTTTTTATTTTTAGCTTGTAAAAACTATCTAATAGCTATTTTTCTTGTCACTTGCTTACCTGCATTTTCAACTTGTAATAAGTAAAGTCCGCTAGCAGCTTTAGTTAATTGTACTTTTTCATTAAACTGACTAGAAATAGTTGAGAACTTTTGTGTTTCAATCAATCTACCTCTAAAATCAAAAAGCCTAATAATTGTTGACTCTTTATCTTTTACTTTAAAGCTTACTGTAAACTCTCCGTTTGAAGGGATAGGATATGTTTGTAAGTCATCAAATAAAGTATTGTCTGTAGCAAAGCTTTCTTCAACGGTAACAGTATAATCTTCAACTTCACCATTAAAATTTAATCCACAAGAGTTAGGATTACTATTTGCTTTTGTAGAAACTCTCATGGTTGTAGAGCCTAATGGAGCATCTTCTGGAACGGTAATAGAAAGAGTATTAGAAGTTAAATCATAAGTTTCATTAGCATCAAATGCACAGTTTTTGTTCCAGTCTATCCAAGCAAATGTGTTTATGTTACTGTTTCCTGCTGTATTTATAGCGGTTGTTAAATCATAAGTTTCACCTCTAACTACTTGGGTTGTTACTGATTTAAAATCAGAGTACCCATTTGTTTTATCAGAATTATTGTTGATACCATTAAAAGTAACATTAGTAATGCTTAATTGAGACTCAGTATTACCCGAAGAATTACAAAGGCTGTTGTTTACGTTTAAAAGTACATTTACTGATTTAGACATCGTGCTAGAGTTCGCAGTAACAGTAATTGTATAATCACCATTAGCAACATCAGTAAGATTAGTTACTGTTAAGATAAACTTTCCACTACTACTCATACTAGTAGGGTTTAATGTTATAGTTGAGTTAATTGGCGCTCCTGAATAAGAAAGGTTAACAGTTTCATTAAATCCATACAAAGCTGTATAATCAAAATCAAAGTTAATTTCATTTGTAGCTTGTTTACATACAGATAGGTCTCCTGTACTATTAGAAATAGAAAATGTAGGTTCTAGAACTGTAATAGTATAATCTTCAACTTCACCATTAAAGCCCAAGTTACAAGAATTTGGGTCGGCGTCTGACCTTGTAGAAACTCTCATAATAGTTGCTCCTGTTGGGATGCCTTCAGGAACTGTAATTGAAGTAGCATTAGTAGAGGTTAAATCATAAGTTTCATTAGTGTCAAAAACACAGTTTTGGTTCCAGTCTATCCAAGCAAATGTTTTTACATTACTATTTCCTGCTGTATTGATAGTGGTTGTTAAATTATAGTTGTCACCTCTAACCACTTCAGTATTTTGACTAGTGAAATTAGAATAACCAGTTGTTTTAGTAGAATTATTGTTAATACTATTAAAAGTAACATTCGTAATGCTTAATTGTGATGCAATATTTCCAGAAGAATTACAAAGACCATCATTTACGTTTAAAAGTATATCAACAGATTTAGTTATTGAACCTGATGTAGCTGTAACAGTAATTGTGTAATCTCCTTTAGCAACATTTGTAAGGTTAGTTACAGTTAAGGTAAACTTACCACTACTACTTATTGAAGTATTACTTAACGTAACAGTAGAGTTAGCAGGAGCTCCTGAATAAGATAAATTTACAGTTTCATTAAATCCGTATAAAGCATTGTAGTCAAAATCAAAAACAAGATCATTTGTAGCTATATTACATACAGACATATCTCCTGTATTGTTAACTATTGAATAAGTTGGAGCTGTAGGGAAAATTGTTAAATTGCTATTGTTTACGTTATAAAAAATATTATCTGCAGCTTCTACTAATATTCTTGCACTGGTAGTAGGGTTGTCAGGTATAATAACATCTTCAGAACCATCATTTGGAGTATTACTTTTTAAAGTAATTGGATATGTAAGACCTCCATCCGTTGAAAGTTTTATATTTACGTTAGCACAGTTAATAGGGGCTAGGTCAGTAGTTCCTTTATTCCAAGTAATAGTTTGAGTAGAACCTGCTCCCCAAGATACGGCAGAATTAGGACTTGTTACAGTAAAAGCCTCTGCATCTGTTACAGTTACTTTTATATCATCTCTAGCTGAGCTTCCTCCGCCTGAATGATTATCTCTTACAGTTAAAGCAAAATCTAATTCTCTTACCACAGAAGGTAAAACTTCCCATGTGGTAGAAGTATTACCACTTAATACGGTAGATAGTGCAGGCATGTATCTATCTGGTGATGAAGAAGGAAGTAATGATCTGAACATAGGACCTCCAGTGTTAGTAGATAAAGGAGACATTGTTGCAATTTCATTATCAATTTGTTCCCAAGAGTATGTTAAAGAAGCTGTTCCATCAGCATCAGTAGCCTGTCCTTTTAAGATAAAAGGAGTAGATTTAGGAATACTTACATCATTTCCAGCGTTAGCAGTTGGAGCATTATTTCCTGTACTTGTTGAGGTTGCGCAACTTCCTGATCCTTGCACGTGATTCCACATTTGAGCGATACTAACCGCATGAAAATAATCATCACTTACATTTTGAACATTTGGTGAACAAATACCAGCGTAAGCCATAATTGTAGAACCACTTCCAGGTTCAACTGCAGTACCATCGCTTCTATTTCCATCACAAGAATTGTTAAATGTATGAGTTGCACCAAATTGATGTCCAACCTCGTGTGCAACATAGTCTATGTCGTATGTATCGCCAATAGGTTGGCTTCTACCTGTAACCCCTTGAGCTTTATAGTTTGTAACACAAACAGAGTTTAGTTGAGCTAGACCTCCAGCTCCAGTGCTAAACGTATGTCCAATATCATAATTAGCGTCACCAATAATGTTGTCACATTTTTCTTGGCTTTCGTCAATTAAGGTGCTAGCAGTATCATTGGTTAAGCCATCTGTACTTGCATCTAAAAAGATTAATGCATCATTATTGCCTACAAGAACCATTCTAACAGCTAAATCTCTTTCATAAACTGCATTAACACGAGTAATCGTAGTATTCATAGCAGATAGTACAGCTGCTTTTTTTTCTGCATCACTAGCTGTTGATGATACTCCTTGGTTGTTTATATGAAACTGAGCGTATTCACCTGTACAAGCAATGGCCATTCTATAGGTTCTTAAATTACCATCATCAGCATTTCTTCGTTGACGTGGTGATATGTTTTCCTTTTGTACAGTGTCTTCTACCTTACATGAAAATTCATCTTTAGTTGGAGGTAGACTACTCTTTTTATAAACAATATATTCTTTATAGTCTTTGGTGTATGGGTTTATGTAGGAGGTACCTTCGTTTGCTGAAAAAATAATTGCGTGAACTCCATCTTTCCCAATACTTATCTTAGCCGAAGATGAAGGATTGTCAATTCCTTGAGCCGAAAAAGATTTAATCATAGGGAATTTTTCAGCTAAAGCAGGAGCTAGATAAGACGTTTCTTTTACAGAAAACCTTTCTAGTTGTCCATTAGCATTTGGAAGTTGGATTACTCTTGAGTTTGAAGTGTTTTTAGATTGTAGATTAGGCAATGTGCTTTTAAAACCATCTAAATTCAAATTCATTAAAACGTACTGTTTAGGTAAAGAATTGGTATTAAAAACTTCTTTTTTTTGTTGAGTAATGGCATCTTTATGAACTTTTGTCCATAGTTGTTGTGAAAACAAGTTGGCTATAGACAAATAAAAGGCAAATAAAAAAGGAAGGGTACTTTTTTTAAACATAATTTCTGGAATTGATATAGGTTTAGTTTATAAACAGTAAAACTTTAAATTTCCCTACCTTTGTAAGGCAGTTTAGCGGTACAATTTATGAATAAAAAAATAAGAATTAGTGATCTAGGAAGAAAAGATTACAAAGAAACATGGGATTATCAAACGAGTCTTTTAGATGAAATAGTATCATTAAAAAGAGAAAGAAGGAATGGAGAAAGCAAAATTGAAACTCCTAATTATTTTTTATTTGTTGAGCATCCACATGTATATACCCTAGGAAAATCGGGAGATATTAATAATTTATTATTGAACGAAGAGAAGCTTAAAGAAAAAGAAGCTACTTTTTATAAAATTAATAGAGGAGGGGATATAACTTACCATGGACCAGGGCAAATTGTAGGTTATCCAATTTTAGATTTAGAAAACTTTTTTACTGATATTCATAAGTATTTACGCTTGTTAGAAGAATCAATTATTTTAACAATTGCGGAATATGGATTGGAAGGGGAAAGAAGTGAAGGAGAAACAGGAGTGTGGTTAGGTGTAGGTACTCCGTTTGCAAGAAAAATTTGTGCTATGGGAATTAGAGCAAGTAGATGGGTTACTATGCATGGTTTTGCCTTGAATGTAAATGCCAACTTAGGTTATTTTGATAATATAATTCCTTGTGGAATACGAGGGAAAGCGGTTACTTCAATGGAGGTTGAGTTAGGGAGAAAGATATCAGAAGAAGAAGTAAAAGAGAAAATTATAAAGCATTTTAAAGAGTTATTTGAAGTGGAAGAATTTATAAAAGCATAAAAAAAGGGTTGACAATTGCCAACCCTTTTTTTAGTAAAAAACTAAAATTATTTTTTAGCTTTAATCTCAAAAGAAATTTCCATTAAGTCATTGATAAACTTGTCTTTTAAAGCAGCATCAATTTTCTTAGACTTGTAAGTAACACCAAAGTCAGTTCTGTCAATACTAAAAACATCACTTTTAAAAGTTAACATATCATCAGTTTCTGTAACAGTAGCAGGAATAGTAATACTCTTTGTAACATCTTTAAGAGTTAAGTTACCAGTAACGTGAGCTTTTCCGTCTTTTAACTCAGAACTTGCTACTTCAAACTTAGCAGTTGGGAATTTTTCAACATCAAAGAAATCACTAGCTTTTAAATGACCTTCTAATTTTTCTTTACCGTTTCCAGCTTCTAAATCTTCACAAACAATAGTAGTCATGTCGATAATGAACTCTCCAGATTTTACGTTTCCGTTTTCAACCTCTAAAGTTCCTTTTTCTAAACTTACTATACCGTTGTGAGAACCAGTTGGCTTGCTCCCTTTCCAAGTTACAGTAGATTCTGCAACATTAGCTTTATAAGTATTGATAATGTTTTCTGTTTTTGCAACTTCCTTAACTTCGTCGCTAACAGCAGCTTTGTTTTTTTCTGTCTTACAAGAAACTGCTCCAATTGCAATAAAAGCAATAGCTAAAATTGTTTTTTTCATTTTTGTGTTTTTAATAATGATTATTAATCAAGTACAAATATAATTAAAAATAATTCCCATGGAAATTATTTCTTATCTTTAGAATCGATAATGATGGTTACAGGCCCGTCATTTAGTAACTCTACTTTCATGTCGGCACCAAATTGACCTGTCTGTACTTTTTTTCCTAAATCAACTTCAAGTTGTTGAACAAATTTTTCATACAGAGGAATGGCTACATCTGGTTTAGCAGCTTTGATATAGCTAGGACGATTTCCTTTTTTAGTGGAAGCGTGTAAGGTGAATTGACTTACAGTAATGATATCTCCATCTATATCTTTAATCGAATTATTCATAACACCTTCATCATCATTAAAAACACGAAGGTTTGTTACTTTGTTAGAGAGCCATTTAATATCTTCTTGAGTATCTTCATTAATAATTCCAAGTAAAATTAAAAGACCATTTTGTATTTCAGCTACTTTTTCACCTTCAATAGTAACGCTAGCTTTTGAAACGCGTTGAATTACAATTTTCATTATATCTAGATTGTTGAATTTTTAGGTTATTGGATGTCCTGAGCCTTTGTATAGGCTAGACTAAAAACTGTTTTATTCCCAAATATCAGTTCTGTAGTGTTCGTCTTCGCCTTCTAAAATTTGTAGATAACTTTTATAACGAGACCAAGCTATTTCTTCATTTTCCAAGGCTTCTTTAACTGCACATTGGGGTTCGTTAATATGAATACAATTGTTGAATTTACAGTCTTGTTTTAAAGCAAAAAACTCAGGAAAATAATCACCTAATTCATCTTTATCCATATCAACTACACCAAAACCTTTAATCCCTGGAGTGTCTATAATGCGAGCATCAAAACTTAAATCAAACATTTCAGCAAATGTGGTAGTATGCTGTCCTTGCTTATGTTGTTCAGAAATTTCTTTCGTTTTTAAGTTTAAAGAAGGTTCAATAGCGTTAACCAAGGTAGTTTTTCCAACTCCCGAGTGACCAGCAAACATACTTACTTTGCCAGTCATTGATTCTTTAATTTTATCGATATTAATGTTTTGGATAGCAGAAACTTCAATACATTCATAACCGATGGCTTCATAAATGTCTTTTAGATACAAAATTTCAGCACGCTGCTCAATTTCATAAGAGTCAATTTTATTAAAAACTAATATAGTTTTGATTGAGTAGGCTTCTGCAGTGACTAAAAAACGATCAATAAATGTTGTAAACGTAGGAGGGTTGTCTATCGTAATTAATAAAAATACTTGATCAATATTAGAAGCAATTACATGAGTTTGCTTTGATAGATTTACAGATTTACGAACAATGTAGTTTTTACGTTCGTGAATATTGGTAATTAATCCTGTCTCTTCATCATTTTTGGTTTCTAATGAAAAATCAACAATATCACCTACTGAGATAGGATTGGTGCTTTTAATTCCTTTGATACGAAACTTTCCCTTAATACGACACTTGTATAGCTCGCCTTCAGACTTTACCCAATACCAACTTCCTGTAGATTTATAAACCGTTCCTGTCATAGAACAAAGATGAGAATAAAAATTGAATGTTTTAGTATTGTTTAATCTGTTAAATCTTTAATTTTCTGAGTTACTGTTCCTATTTCTGAAACTCTAATAATCATAAAAATTAGTTTTGGGATAAAACCTGGAGAAATAACCAGGTCTGCTTTTTCGGTTATTTTAATGTCTCTTTTATGTATAGTGTTTTCAATATTATTAGTTGGTGTGTTGGCTAATTCTACAGCGAAATCCCAAGCACCATTTCTTGCTAACTCCATGCTGAAATCAACTAAAAAATCATCAACATCTTTAGTCCAGGTAAGAATTTTCTTTAGAAAAGGATATACTTTGGCTAAATCATCTTGAACATCGTTAACTAAAGAGGATAAAATATCATTTATTTTATTGAAATCGCTATGTAAATTTTGAATGTCTTTCCCTTTAGAAACTTCTGCTGCTGCAATTCCTAAATCTAAATTAATATGTGCATTCATACCAACTAGCAAATGTTGTAAAACTATATACCAATACTTATTAGCTATGCTGAAAGCTTTTTCCCAAGAAGAAGTGATAGGTATATTGTTTTGGTAATTGTAATAAGCTTCTATATACCTTTTAGCAAAAATTATATCGAGTTTTTCCATTCGTTGGTTATCATCAAAATAATTGTTTTGTATGCCTTCTTTTACCTTGATTGTTACTTTTTGGTATAAAGCTGCAAAATATCCTAACGGACTTTTGTTATTGGTAGATTCGTTAATTATATCTTGTAGTATATCTATAACATCATCAATTGTATGAATAGGTTTCATTTAGTTAAAGTTTGGTAGGATGAAAATACACTAAATAGAATAAAAAAGACCGCTATTTTGTTAGCGGTCTTTTAGACATTTAATTGTTAATAATTTTCTCTTGGTGATTGATACTTTCTTGGTGTATTGCTTTGAACATTTTAAGAACAAATTCTTCACTTAAACCACGTTCATCACCTTCTAAAATCATTTTACCTAGTATTTCATTCCATCTTTTAGTTTGTAAAATAGCTACGTTTTTCTCTTTTTTCAATTGACCAATTGAATCTGCTATTTTCATACGTTTACCTAGCATTTCAATTAATTGATGATCCACTACGTCAATTTGAGTACGTAGCGTGTTTAAAGCATTCCTGTATTCAGTTTCTGTATCTGTGGCTTTTCTAACTTTTAAATCAATCATCATTTGAATTAACGATTTAGGAGTGATTTGTTGTGCAGCATCACTCCATGCATTATCTGGATCGTAATGAGTTTCAACCATTAAACCATCAAAGTTTAAATCTAAGGCAGTTTGGCAAACATCAAAAATAATATCACGACGACCAGCGATGTGTGACGGATCACAAATCAGTGGTAAATCAGGGAAACGGTTTTGTAATTCAATAGGAATTTGCCATTCAGGATTGTTACGGTATCTTGTTTTTTCGTAAGTAGAGAAACCTCTATGGATAACCCCTAGTTTTTTAATGTTTTTAGCATATAAACGTTCTATGGCACCTAGCCACAATGGTAAATCAGGGTTTACAGGGTTTTTTACCAAAACAATTTTATCGGTTCCTTCTAAAGCATCTGCAATCTCTTGAACAATAAAAGGACTTACGGTAGTGCGGGCACCAATCCATAAGATGTCTACGTCGTGCTCAATTGCAAGTTTTACGTGGTCTTTGTTGGCAACTTCAGTAGCAATTAACATACCCGTTTCTTGTTTTGCTTTTTGTAGCCATTTTAACCCTAAAGCACCAACACCTTCAAAATTGCCAGGTCTGGTACGAGGTTTCCAAATTCCAGCTCTTAAAACAGTGGCATCTGTATCTTTCAATTCGTGAGCAATTCGTAATACTTGTTCTTCTGTTTCGGCACTACAAGGTCCTGCAATTACCAGTGGATGCCCTAATCCGAAAGCATCTAACCATGTTCTTAACTCTTTTGTATTCTCCATTTTAGTTTTTATTATTGAGGTACAACCTCTAAAATTCCGTTTAATATTTGTTTTATATGATTGGTGTTTTCCATTTCTGTATAGATTTCTGGAAAATCGTTGTTTTCTAATAAAGTTTTGAATTGTTGTAAGTTATGAATATATTCATTCAGAGACTCAATAACATTTTCTTTATTTTGCTCAAAAATAGGTGTCCACATTGCTGGTGAGCTTTTTGCTAAACGCACAGTAGAAGCAAATCCACTACCAGCCATATCAAAAATATCACGCTCGTTTTTCTCTTTTTCAATGACCGTTTTACCTAACATGAAAGAGCTGATATGTGATAAATGTGATACATAGGCAATATGCTTATCGTGCGATTTTGGATCCATGTATCGAATACGCATTCCTAATTTTGAAAATATATCTAATGCTTTTTCCTGTAATTTGAAAGCTGTTTTTTCTACCTCGCAAATAATATTAGTTTTATTTCTAAATAAATTTGTCAATGCTGCATTTGGTCCTGAAAACTCAGTTCCAGCAATAGGGTGTGTTGCTAAAAAATTTCTTCTTTTCGGATGGTTCTTAATAGCATTGCAAATCGCCTCTTTAGTCGAACCTACATCAAAAACCAAACAGGTATCAGAGATATTATCCAATGTTTTTAAAATTACCTCTTGTGAAACATCAACAGGAATAGCAATAATGACTATATCTGCATTTTTCAACTCTGAAGAAGTCGCTTTTTGATGGATGATCCTTTTCTCTAAAGCAAGGTCTCCATGCTCTTCGTTGGAATCAATTCCATAGATAGTAGCATTCTTAAATTCTTGCTGAATATCTAGGGCAAGACTTCCGCCGATTAATCCTAAACCTATAATAAATATGTTCATTTTAACTGTGGTCTTCTATTTTAGTTATTGTATCATCCTGAAAGAAGAAAATACTCTTACCTTTTAGGTTTAATTGATTACCTTTTTTAAGTTCTTTAGATAAGTCAACTTGTAATGTTGCTGTATACTTAAGATGAACTTCATAGTATTCTTCTTTTGAGATGATTTCTTCTATTTCCTGTTTTCTCTCTGAGAAAAATAATAATACTTTCTCTGCTTGTTCTTTAAATTGATTTATTCCATCAAGTTTTAAAGTCAAAGAATTGTTAGTATAATTTTCAAAAACAATATCTTTATTTAAAGTTGAAATCATTTTATCTACATCAAAAGAGTTGTACCCTTCTATATAGGTTTTTATTAAATTGAGTTCTTTTTTCATATTCTAGCTATTACTTCGTTAATTTTTTCTTCTGGTACACATAGTGAGAAACGAATATAGCCTTCGCCTTGACTACCAAAAATGGTTCCTGGAGCAGCGAAGATGTGTTTATTATATAGTAAATCATCAATCATTTCTTCAGATGTTTTTCCATCAGGAAGTTTGCACCAAACAAACATTCCAGATGCGTTTTTATCGTAGGTACATCCTAATTTTTCTGCTAACTCAAACACTAGTTTTTGCCTTTTTTTATAGGTGTTGTTTAGCTGAGTAAACCAATCCTTCTCTAATCCTAATGCTTTAGTGGCTCCTTTTTGAATTCCGTAAAACATACCAGAATCCATTTGAGTTTTTACTTTTAAAACTTCGGTTAAGAATTCGGGTTTGCCTAATAACATTCCAACACGCCACCCTGCCATGTTAAAAGATTTACTAACCGAGTTTAATTCGATAGCGATGTCTTTAGCATCTTCAATTTGTAAAATACTTTGAGGATGTTCATTTAGTATAAAGCTATACGGATTGTCATTTACAATAACAATATTGTGTTTTTTTCCAAAGTCAATCAATTTTTGAAAAGTTTCTTTGGTAGCATCGGCACCCGTTGGCATGTGCGGATAATTTACCCACATCAACTTTATTCTTGAGGTGTCGAGTTTTTCCAAAGCTTCAAAATCAGGTTGCCAGTTAGTAGCTTCATCTAAATTGTAAAAAATAGGTTTACCTCCTAGTAAATTAGTAACAGAACTATAGGTTGGGTACCCTGGATTAGGAATTAATACCTGATCTCCTTCATTTAAAAAAGTTAATGAAATATGCATAATTCCTTCTTTACTTCCCATTAAAGGAAGTACTTCGTTAGCAGGATTAATGTTAACCAGATAGTTATTCTGATAAAAATTTGAAACAGCTTGTCTAAACTCTGGTAAGCCTTGATAACTCTGATAACTATGTGCTCCGTTATCTTGTAAGCTATCTTGAATAGCTTTTAATACTGATGTTGGAGGCTGTAAATCAGGGCTTCCAATTCCGATATTTATAATTGGTTTACCTTCTGAAATTAATTGACGTACTTCTTGTAGCTTTTTAGAGAAGTAGTATTCTTGTACGGTTTGTAATCTATTAGCAAACTGTATCATAATCTTCCGTTTTTATATTCACCTAATATTTTAAATTCTTCTGCCATAATTTGTATGATGGCTTTTGCTTTTTCGTAATCTTCATATTTTTCAAAAGTTACATCTACGAAAAAAGAGTACTTCCAGGGCGTCTCGATTTTGGGGAGCGATTGTATTTTAGTAAGGTTTAATTTACAGTCGCTCATTACATTTAGCACTGTAGCTAAACTTCCTCTTTTGTGATCTAGTTCAAATTTTAATGAAGCTTTATTGATTTCACTTTTACCATTTTTTGGAAGACTTGTTTGAAGAAATACAAATCGAGTTGCGTTATTTTTAATCGTTTGAATTTCATCTTCAATAACTGATAATTTAAAAATATCAGCAGCCATTTTAGGTGCAATTGCTGCAACTCCTTTTAATTGTTGATCCGCGATTCTTTTTGCAACAGCGGAAGTGTCAACATCTTCAACTAACTTAATGTGTTTATGTTGTTTGAAAAATTCTTTACATTGTAGTAATGCCATCGGATGCGAACAAACCTCAGTGATGTCTTCAATTCGTTGGTCAGGTAACGCCATTAAATGATGATGTATAGACAAGTAATACTCACCAGAAATATGCAAATTGTACTTGTCAATTAGGGCATAGTTGGGTATGATTGAGCCTGCTATGGTGTTTTCTAAAGCCATAATTGCTTGCTCACTTCTTGAATTGATAAGGCTATCAACCAGTACGTCAAAAGATAAACATTCGTTTAAGTCGATATTTTTTCCGTAGTAGTTGTTTGCAACAATATGGTGGTTGCTTCCTTGTATTCCTTGAATGGCTATTTTTTTCATTTTAAATCAAAAAAAAAGCCTCGATAAATTCGAGACTTTGATTGGCTATATTATTTTTTGTTAGGTTAACAATATGATACAAAGTCTCGTCTCTTACTAAAAAAGTAAAAGTAAAAATAGAAACCTTGCCATACGTTTTGTAACATCATTGTATTTGTGTTCTTTGTACGGGACAAATCTTAGAAATAAATTTTACTAAACCAAACTTTTTTTGAAAAAAGTGTAAAAAAGAAAAAAGCTTCTCAAAAATTGAGAAGCTTTTTGCGGTCTGGACGGGACTCTCCATTTTTTTACTTTTGTTAATGTTATTGGGAGTTACAAAGGATTACATTTTTGATGTATGCCTAAAAGTGTGCCTTTTCTTAATTAACACGAACAAAATATACTGTCTTAATATAACTTTCAATACCAGTTACTGTGAATTTAAAATTCATTTTATTTTCACTTACCTCAACAATTTGTTTATTGTTTCCTGGTAGGGTTAATTCATTATTAGATTCATTGTAAGAATAAGTCCCCTCAGATGTTCTTGCATCTTCACAATTTGTTCCAGAGTACTTAGTAAGGATAACTTGTTTATTAGATTTTAATTCTAAAGTTTCTTTTAAATCACAAGTTGACAAGGTTACTTCTTCAATACTTCCATTGGAGTATTCTTTAGTTTCTTTTATCTTATTCCATTTTCCAACAATTCCTGATTGTAAATTATCATCACTTCCCCCGCATGAGGATAGAATTAAGGTAGTCATTAAAAATAAAATTACTTTTTTCATATTACTAATTTTTGATTATTACTGTTTAAAATTTACTATTATAATAGAGTAAATATATTCTGTTGGGTTTTGATTTTAATTTTGAATAAGATGTCAAGTTCAAAGTATAAATGGATGTATTCAATTAATTCTTCATTAAACACTTTAATATCTCCTTTTGTGTAGTTGTATACTTCATAACTCTTTTTTGTATCTACCAATTCTAAATCAAACTCCCAATTTTCATATTGCATGCCAATTCTGAAAGGTAGTTTATTAGTCATTATACAAATACATTATTTCTTCGTTTATTTAAAGGAATTGCTATTTTAAAATCTATAGTGTCATTATCTTTTTGGTTTAAATAAATAGCTGTCTCATTTTGGATGCAAAACAAGTCTGAATTGCCACCCAATACATCTTCAAATAAAAACTCATCTTCACTACCAGCAAATGAATTTATAAATTCAATTAAGTAATTAAGATTATTTTGACTTGTATTATAAGTTACAGCTAATAGTTCATTTTCATAAAAGCTTAGATAAGTTTCTACTTGTAAAGTCTTGTTAGGTAAGTATAATTCCGAAGTTTTATGACTTCTGTAGTATTTTACTCCATTTAAAAAGGTTGTTAAATGAATTAAATCAATATTGTTTTCTTCTAGAGAACTTTTTAATTTATAAGAGATATAATCTTCTAACATAGCTTTTTACTTTTTGTCATTCTTTATGAAATGTGCCCAGGCATAATAAATTAATGCTATTATTAATGCTATAAAAGCTAATCTAAGATTAGATAAAACACTATAAGTTTCACCTGTGTCATAATCAACCCCCTCTAAGTTTCTTGGGTCTCCACCAAATATTAAAGTTAATAATGGGTTTAAAGCTATTACTCCAAATACAACTCCAGCAGCAAGCAAACATCCTTTACTTTCTTTTTTATCTTGGTTCTTTTCCATATTAAATCAACTATTAGTTCAACAGATTTACAAGTGTCCTTAGTTATTTGATTTTCTTTTCAAGAAGCTTTATTTCATTCCTTAGGTCATCTGTTTTAAATATATCATTAGCTTTTTTAAACCATAGAATGGCATTTTTATAATCCCTTTTGCATTTATAAGCTTCTCCAGCTAGTATCATAAAGTAAGTCTCTTTAGGAGCAATTTTTAAAGTAAAAAGACTTTTTTCTATAGCTAAATCACAATTACCTTCATTTATATCCTTAACAATAGCAAATCTACTTTTTTGAATTGTCATTTTCAATTTGTCATTTTGATTTTCTATAGCTTTATTAATGTAATTTGTTGCTTTTTCTTTTAAGTCAGAATCATTATTGTGATTTGAGTTATTATTTTGAGAATATGAATAACTACAAATAGTTATTAAGATTATTAAAATTATTTTTTTCTCCATGATTATTAATGTGTTGTCATTTATGACATAAACAAAAACAAATATAACCCTTTTCTTGACTTGTCAAATAAGACAAGTTGTAATGAGTCAGGATTTAAAAGAACTACAAATTTCTATTCAGAAAAAGATAGGTAATAACATTCAAAATATTAGAGAAGAAAAAGGTCTATCACAAGTAGATTTGGCTAGTAAGATGCTTGGTAGGTTTGATACTACAAATATTTCTAGAATTGAATCTGGTAGAACAAATCCTACTCTTTTCACTTTATATAGAATTAGTGAAGCTTTAGAAGTTTCATTAACTGAATTAGTGGGTTTTTCTTTAGAAGAAAAATAAGAAAAAGCTATTATAGTAGAACTTGCTTAAAAGAATTATTATACCTTTTATTTCATTAATTTATATAGTTTCTGGTAGGAATAAAAAAGGATTTTATAATAAAAAAAGCTATTATTAATTATCTGCAAATTAATTCGTTTTTATAAAAACCTCTTCTTAGAGTTATTTCATTCATCCACTTATACATGTGAATACTGTAGAAATTGCAAATATTGCAAGTTTGGTAGATTACAATAACCCTTCATCTGCAAAACTCAAATGTTCATCCTTGGTAACTATTAAGTGATCTAAAAGCACCATATCAAAATAACTACATGCCTTTTTAACTTTATTGGTAATTTCAATATCAGCCTTACTTGCTTTTAAATTACCACTAGGATGATTGTGACACATAATTATACTATGTGCATTACATTTTAAAGCTACACTTACAAGTAATTTTACATCTACAACTGTGCTATTTGTTCCTCCTTTAGATAATTCAAATATTCCCAATACTATATTGGCTCGATTAAGTAAAATTACTTTCATTTCTTCTTGTAGTTCAATTAAATCTTTATTCCATTTCTCAGCAACTAGATTGTAAGCATCTGCGCTATTTTGTATTTTGAACTTATTACTATTCCTACTAGAATAGGAAATTTTTATTTCAGCTACTTTCATAAATTTAAAATTATAAATCTGTCCAGCATTCGTAATTACTTATTATAGTAAATGCAAAATTTGGACAGATTAAATTAAACTAATTCTTCCTCTAATTTGTTTACACCATTTTGTGAAAACACGCTATGGTCAGCTTTAAAAAGCTTTTTAACATTAGGAGCTTCATCAGGAGTGTAAACCCATTTGTGAGTTAAAATTATTTCTTCTCCTGTTTCTTTAATAACATACTCATAAGGAGCAACCTCTTGTTTAACAATGCTTCCTTTCATTTGAGTTCCTATTAAAGCTTTACAAGTAACCTCATCAAAAGTAGAAGTAATCATTGCTTTTTTTGCTGTAGCATAGAATTGACCTGTAGTTTTGCTTACTACCATTTCTATACCTCCTTGTAGTTCCAATAAATAGAATTTAGAACCATCTTCTTTGCTACACTCTCTGCAGCCTACAATTTGTACCATAATTTTATTTTTTTGAGTTGATAAATAAGTTGATTCTAGAAAATATAAGTTCCTTTAAAAACAGCTATCACCTTGCTTTTATATAAGGAGCAAAAAATATTTTCTGCTGAGAAACACGCGGGGTGTTTTAAAATCAAGAATAAGTGGGGGTACTTAGGTTAGTGGCATTCACACATATAAAAAGATGATCTCAATTTTTTTTATAAAATTTAAATTTTTACATTTATAACTTTAACCTTCGAAAAAGAAAAAATATGGGAGAATGGTCCAAGTCTATTGGAGAAAAAGGTGAAAAAATTGTAAAGTTTTTGTTTGAAGATACTTTAGAATTTAATTCTTTAATTGAAAATGAAACGATTAATTGTAATTATCCAAAAGAGCATAAAAGGAAAGAAGCAAAAAAAGACAGAACTACACATGGGATAGATGGGCTAATTTATTATAAGAGTCCAGTAGAAGATGAATTGCTCGATATTTGTTTGATTTCCTCAAAATATACTTCTGAAGAATATCCTAATAGCCCTAAAGCAAAATTTAAGTCTTATGTTGAAGATTTAGCTCATACACTTCAATGCTTCAATAATTCCCAAAAGAAAAATGAAATAAATCATAAATTCACTGATGTTACTAAAACTCATGTTACAGGTATTTTGGTTTGGTTATCTGATGAAAGTGACATAGGTTTTGATTTAAATTCTAAAGTAAATAATTCCTTATTTAGTAGTGATTTAATTTTTGATGAAATAATATTAATAGATAATCAAAGAATTAACTTTCTTTATGAAAGTATTTATAAGACTAAGTTACTTAATAAGGATAGCAAAGTGGATTTCGTTTATCATAATTCAGGTATAAACTTTAATGCTAGACAAGAAAAAACTTATGGTAATGTCTTCCCTTTAAATTATATCTACTCTGATATAATACCTTTAAGAATAGAAGATAAAAGTAAAAACAAAGTAACGTTTTCTATTTTTGTTAATGATGACTTCAATAATGATAATCTTGCAAGAATATTAAGTTTTACTAAATCATTTGATTATTTAAATGCTATTGATGAGACTATAATAAATTTTAAAACTTATAATTCCTTAACTGACATCAGTATTATTAAAGACGTATTATCAACTTATGACAATTATAAACTAGAAGATAATCTTTTCATTGGAAAATTTCCAATTGATTATAGAAACTAAATAATATGAAAAAAGATTTTTTACCTCAAGGAGATTTTATCAGACAGTTATTAATAAAGTCTAATATATCAGGTACTAGTATTAGCAAGCTATTAAGGGAAAAAGGAGTTTACACAGGAATAAACAAGAAAAATAGTTCAGTTCCTTTGTTAATGAAAAGCATAATAAGTCCGACTGATTATGAAGAATTACGTGAAACTCAAAAGACAAAAGAAGAAACTCTTAAATATAGAACATCATCAATTAAATGTAATGATGGTGATTTTGATTTGTCTAAAATTCTTAGTGGTAGCTTAGACTTAAACTCTAAGATTATAGAGAAACACACTTATAAGCCTAATTATAAAGTCATAGGTTCCCCCAGCTTTTATTTTGAAGATAGTCAAACTACAGCTATTATTGAATATAAAATTGAAAGAGAAAATATATTAAATGATTGGACAGAAAATAAAACAACCCATATAGGTGCTGTTACGTTGAAAAAAATGGAAGATGGAGATATTCAGATTTCTGTTCAACAAAATTCTACATCAAAAGAAACACTTGAGGTAAACTCTATAATAATAGGTAAAGTCAAAGAGGCATTAAGAACTAATTCCATAGTTAGCCCTAAACAAGATTTTATCTCAATTAAGTTTAGAGATTTTGATAATGATTCTAGAATAAATTTTTTTAAATCTTTCATTGAGAATTTTTCTCTTTATCTAAATTTCAAGTCAATAACTGATGTGGATTTATTTATTGATTCAGAGATTAGTAGTCATAAGGATGTTGAAAAGTTTTTACAGGAGTTAGATAATCTAAAACTTAATGGTAAAGGATTAGAGAATCATATTTTATTGTCAAATAAGGATTATTATCCAAGTCTTATATTTTCTTCATTAAAACTAAGATATAGTTTAGAGTATAGAGATGTAAGAGGAACTGTTGCTGTTGTTCTATCTTTCCCCGAGTATCTAAAAAGTAAAGATTTAAATTCGGAGCTACAAATTTCAATTGATATTCTTTTAAGTAAAGAGGATAGAAAGAAAAAAATAGAAAAAGTAATTAGAAAGAAATTACTTGAACATATAGAGAAGAAAAAAGTAGAAAGTTATAGTACTTTTAAAAATAGCCCTAATCCTTAAAATTAGGGCTTTCATCAACTCAAAAAAGTTACCTAACAGCAACTAAAATTATAATACTCTTATTTATTCACAGCAACTTCATCTAACTTCTCTTTCCTTTTCTTAAAAGCTGGTAACAAAGTTTCTTGATGTTTAGGATTAGATTTATAAATTGCAGTTAACTCTGAAATAGATTTAGCTTTAGAAATCTGTTGAATTACTTCTTCTAATCTCAAAGGTCTTGAAACACACCATTGAGCTAATTTTTCTCCTACTTCTTCTGTAATTACAAATTCATTTCTAGTAGAAAATAAATCTGTCCTATCTTTACTTATCACAGCTTTGTTTTCTTGATTGATGAGCTCAAAATTTACAGTTAACTCATATTCCCATCCCTCTCTTGTAATTTCTTTTGTACCTAGTTTGGTAACCTTAGCTTTACCATTAGGTTTGATGTCTAATGAGTAATGAGTTTTCCTCCTAGTAGTAGTAATGATATGACATGAAGATTGTAATATAGCATCTACAAATGCTTGATGAAGTTTTGTTACTTTATTCCAGTCCTGAAATCTCGCACCAAGTTTGTTGTGTATATCTAAACATCCTCCTGAGCCATTCCATTCATGACTAATAGAGTCTAAAATAATTACATCAATATTCTTATTGGATTCGCATAACTTAATAGCTTCTATATACCTAGAAGGACTAAAAGGAGCATCTAAATTAATTACTTGAAAGTTTCCTAAATGTGAGTATAAACTAGCTGACTTATTTTCTGTGTCAATTACAGCTATTTTATTCCAGTTTTTAGTGAGTCCATAGGCTAGTAGTAGAGCTGAGTAGGTTTTTCCAAACCCACTTGCTCCTGATAAGCCAATTCTAAGCTTTACAGCATCTCTTTTACTTGGTTCTAAATGCATAATTTTTAAGTTTAAAAAGGTTAATATTTATGTGTAATATTTTTAAGTAAAAAATTAAGATAAAAACCTGATTTACAGGTGAATAAATTCGTTTTTTTATTAAAAAAAGCTTGATATTCTCAGATTGATTTCGTAATTTTGTCCTTCAGATTCCTGAGAAGGAAAATCTGAAAATACTACAGTATTTTGAGGTGGGGTGTGTTTCTAAGAGAGGGGAGGTAACTTTTGTAAAAGTGTTATAATTGACTACAATTAATTCATAAGCACAATAGATAATAAACATATAAAAGTGCAACTTTGTGTTTTCTATAAGTATACTGAAACATAAAGTTGCACTTTTTAGATATTGGCTTCTAAGTTATAACTCTTAGTTGATTAATTTCTTAATGATTTCATCTATTTCATTTTGCATTTTTTGATATTCGTGTTCACCAACAAGTTCAATTCTATTTTTTTTGATTTGCTCCCAGTCTATTCTAGTATCAAAGAAATTTAAAGCTCTTTTATTTGGGAAATATTTGAACCCTATTACTTTTGTTATTGATACTTTTTGGTTGCCTATTTTTATTCTAGATTTATTTTTAGTTGTGTCCAACATTAAAAAATCTGATTTTAATGCCCTTATTATGGATTTGATTTTTTTATCAGTAGTTTTATTATTAAGAACTCTATGAAAACCAAATACTTTATTTATAAGCTCATCACTATTAATGAATTTTTCTATGTCAGAAATATAATTTAAGTCTTCAGTAGAGTAATTTTTAAGGTCTGTTTCTATGTAATAATAAAGTTTATTTCTTTTGTTGTATTCTTTAACTTCTGAAAATATTTTTAAAACCAAATGTCTAATAGCTCTAAAAAACAATACTCTTCCTTTTATTTTAGGGTCAATAATTTCATCTACATTAATATTATTAGTACTAATAATACAATCAAGTAAATAATCAGCTCTAGAGTAGCTAGTAATTTCTTCACTATAAAAATTTGCCTTTAACCACTCTAATAATTTATGTTCAAAAACTTTTTTACTGACCTTATCAAAGTTGGGTTTTTCAGCACTTGTTTTCTTGAAAAGTACATTGTAATTTTTATATAAAGTAGCTTTGAATTCTTCATAGTATCTATTGAAAGTACCCCAACCTTTGAATAAAGCTAATCTTTCTTCAAATTTCTCTTTCTTAACAAAATTGTTTAACTCTTGAAAAACCTTGTCTTCTGAAAATATTATGTTTTTTCTTGCGAAAATATTTTCTAATCTACAATTAGTAAATTGATTGGTGATGGAGGCATAGGTAAGATAAGCACTAATATCTTCTCCAAAAATTTTATACCTATTAGCAAGATAGTCTTCTCCATTATCCAAAATAAAAGTTTCCAGTTTTGGAAATTTTAATGGGGGTAAGTCATTTCTACTAGTATTGGAAATAGTGTTAATTTCATTTTGCAAATAGCCTGATAATTCTTGCTGATAAAATTTGTTTAAATATAAATGTTGTCTATTTAATTTTAGATAATCAACTTTTTTATCCACAGCGTAATATTCAACAATATCATATAAAGTCTTAAACTGTTTTAATTGTTCATCATTCATATTAGCATGAACAAGTGTGTTATAATTGAATTTATCAGGTTTTGATAAAATAATATGAATATCCCCTTTTGTTCTTTGTCTTGCTAATGCTTGAATAACTGAATTAATACCACCTGAAAATATTCCATATTGGTTTTTAAAATGAAGTCTAGTGCTTCTTGGAGGCATAATAATTATAAAAGCATGATTATCTTTTTTAATACTAACTCCTGTTTTGAAATTGGTTCCAACATTACACATTGAATTATCATATTGGTTTTGTTGTTCAATATTTTCTTCTCTTGAATTGGATGCTAACTGTGAAGTACAATCTTTAATTTGATTAATTCCATAAGCTCTTCGTAATTCCTTTCCAATATCTCCCTTAGGATTTATTATATCTTTTGAAAGTGATTTTGAATAACATAAAATATCAATATTCTTCTTTTTTCTTACCAGCTCAACTATGATGTTTTTAATCTCTTTAGTATTAGTGGTAAAATTGTAATCATCACTATAATGTAGGTGAAGTTTACTTTGTTTTTTAGGGAATATCTTTCTCTTAGATTCAATTATTTTAATTTTTCTATCAGTAAGTTCAGCTAAATATTCAATTATTATTTTAGAAGCTTCATTAAAGGTGGCACTAATAATGAAATTCTTATGAATAACTTTTTTCCACTTCCATAAGTTAAAAATATACTCCTGTTTAAAGTTATAATATGAATCATGTATTTCATCATATATAAAGACCACTTTAACATTATTCTGTTCACAATGTTTTGATAATGATGTTAAATATTCTCTTTTAGCTTCAGAATTCTTAAATCCATCTTCTCCTGGATTACCTAATAGTGTATTTACAGTAACTACGTGTACAGATTTTGTTAAGTAACTTCTATCTGGTGTTCTTCCTATGACGTTATAATCAAATATTTCTTCCTTAGGGATGCCTCCATCATTATGTATGTCATTTACATATTGCTTAACTAAGCTCACAAAAGGTGATGCTACAATTATCACGTACTTTTGGGGTGAATTGTCTTCATAATACCTCTTTATTGTTTTAATTATAGAATAAGATTTACCTTGTCCCACAGATGCATTAATAACAACTGTGTTTTTATTTTTGATGTCAATGTTTTCTTGAAGAGGTTCATTTATATAACCATCATTATTTGGGTTAATAATGATTTTATTACCATTGTTTTCAATAGTAAAACTATTTCTAATAGTAGTACTTCCATCCAAACTAAACCTTTTCGTAAAATCTTCTGGGTTTATTTCTTTAAATTCTATTGGGTAATTATTAAAAGTGGAATTTACTATACTCATAGGAATAAAATTTGCACCTAATGTAGGAACAAAAAAGGACAAGATTTTAATCTTGCCCTAATTTTTGATTAAGTTTTGAAACCTCATCACTAATTTTCTTCTTTACAACTTTAGCATAATGCTCTTGTGTAATTGTAATCTTAGAATGCCCTAGAAGCTCCGATACTACTTCCATAGGTACTCCATTATATAGTAATACTGTAGAAGCAAAAGTTTTCCGAGCAATATGATGAGTAAGATTTTTATTTATACCTATTATATCTGCTATTTCTTTTAGATAAGAATTAAATTTTTGATTCGATATTTTAGGTAGTTTATTGTTGTATTTCAATAAGATGTCTCTTGGTTTAGGTAATAAAGGAATTGAAATTTTTGATTTTGTTTTCTTTCTACTCATTTCAATCCACTCATTTCCATCAAAACCAACTTGAATATTTTTAGTGTTTAGTTCTGACATATCTGCATATGCTAGTCCTGTATAACAACAAAAGATAAATAGATCTTTGACTATAACTAATTTCTTTTGTCTTAATTGGTGTGTTTCAATTAATTTTAATTCCTCCGAGGTTAAGAAAATAAGCTCTTTAGTAGTTCTTTTAGGTCTGTAGAATACAAAAGGGTCTTTATCAATAAAACCTTCTAGAATAGCTAGTTTTATAATCTTACGGACTCTTTGAATGTGTTTGTTAATAGTGCTTTGACTTTGTCTTCTTTCAGTTTTTAAATAATAATCTAAATCTTCTAAAAAAATAAATTTAATATTTTGAAGGACCAAATCGTTTTTCTTATATTTGTGCCTTATGAATTTTTTCATTAGCCTTTTACATTCTTCGAATTTTTTATAGGTTGATTCTACATAGTCTATGCCAATAGTTTTTTTAACTTTTGAATTATGGTAATCAAATACTTCAAGAAATGTTTTTTCAGATTTAATACTTTTTCCTTTGTGTTGTAAGTAGATGTCTTCAACATCAAACTCCTTTTCATTTACCTGTAAAAATAAAAAAGCCTGATTAATTTGTTGTTTAATCAGACTTAATTGGGTGTTGATAAAAGTATTGTCTTTACTAGGAGGTTTAGCTAGTTGTTCTTTGCTATTCCAATAATCTGGATTTATAAAGAAACCTGTAGAAAATTCTTTTCGTTTTTTATTATAAGTTATTCTACATCTAATAGGGCATATATTTTGCTGGTTGGTTCTATTCTTTTGTAGAAAAAAGAGAGTAATTAATCTGTTGTTATTCATTGTGTTGTGCTTTTTTAGATAGTGGTACACCTGAAAATAAGAGTGGTACACCTAATGGTACACTTTTGATACACCTAATTTTTTAAACATGTACACCTAAAAGTGTGTCTTTATAGTTGCTTTTATGGAGTTTTTGAAAGAGTATGTTGGAAGTGAAGTTGTAGAAATTCCTATAAAATAAAAAAGCTCCTCAAAAATTGAGAAGCTTTTCGCGGTCTGGACGGGACTCGAACCCGCGACCCCATGCGTGACAGGCATGTATTCTAACCAGCTGAACTACCAGACCGTTGCTTGAAGCAATATGTTATATGTTTTAGAGAAACTTTAGCGGTCTGGACGGGACTCGAACCCGCGACCCCATGCGTGACAGGCATGTATTCTAACCAGCTGAACTACCAGACCGTTGCTCTAAGCGGATGCAAATATATAACCTTTTTTTAAATAAAAAAGAGTTATTTTATAAAAAATTCTGTCTGCTGATAAGATAGGAGGTAAGGACTTTATCATAACCCTCATTTATATCTACGGGAATATAATCTATCTTGTATTGTAAGCATTTGTTTTTTAGGTTATTGAAGAAAGTGTTGCTTAGTTCTTGATATTTTTGTTGTACGTTTTCTGCGTATAAATTTATTTCTTCTCCAGTTTCAACATCCACAAATTTTTTTGGTGAGTTGTCAAAATCAAACAAAAATTCTGTCTTTTTATCATGTGTATGAAACAATACTACCTCATGCTTATTAAATTTTAAGTGTCGTAAAGCATTAAAAAGTTCTTCTTCATTTTTTGAAGTTTGAAACATATCGGTAAATAAGAAAATTAAAGAGCGTCTGTGAATCTTTTCTGCTATTTCATGTAAATATTGATAGGTTTCTGTAGATGAGGTAGAATTAGACGATAGTAAATGTTCTAATTGATGTAATAACATCTTGCGATGACGCTCACTACCTTTTTCAGGAGCGTAATATTCGTAAGTGTTAGAATAAATACTTAACCCAACAGCATCACGTTGTCGTTTTAAAATATCCATTAAAGAAGCAGTAGCTACTGCTGAAAAACCTATTTTATTTAGCTTATCTATCGATTGGTTTTTACCAACAGGATAGTGCATCGAAGCAGAATTATCAATAATTATATGACATCTAAGATTCGTTTCTTCTTCGTACTTTTTGGTGTACAATTTTTCAGTTTTGGCAAATAGCTTCCAATCTATATGACGTGTACTTTCACCTTTATTGTATAGTTTGTGTTCAGAAAACTCAACCGAAAACCCATGAAATGGACTTTTATGCATTCCTGTAATAAAACCTTCTACTACTTGTTTGGCAAGTAACTCAAGGTTGTTTATTTGTGAAGATGTACTTTTTAGATCAATCATATAATATCGAAAATAAAAAAAGGTTTAGCGATAGCCAAACCTTTTGTATAATAATCAATTGGTATATTGTTTATAAAGCAGCATCAATTTTATCTGTATATGCTTTTTTTGGAGCAGCACCAACTTGTTTGTCTACAACTTCTCCGTTTTTGAAGATTAATACAGTTGGTATGTTTCTTACACCATACTTAGCGGCAAATTCTTGGTTTGCGTCTACATCTACTTTACCAACAACAGCTTTTCCTTCATATTCGCTACTAATTTCATCAACGATAGGAGATACCATTCTACAAGGTCCACACCAAGCTGCCCAAAAATCTACTAATACTGGTTTGTCAGATTTTAATACTACTTCTTCAAAAGAAGCATCTGTAATTTCTAATGCCATTTTATTTATGTTTTTATCTAAAGTTATTTTCTTGTTTATTCACTACAAATGTAAACAAATATTTCACCAATACAATTTTACAAAAATTACTTTTTATTATCATAATATCAATACTTTCTATTTACTTGTAAGTTTGTTTTTAAGTGTGTAAAATAATCTATAACTTTGCCAAATATTTTTGAGGAAAAATTTGACTGATTGCAACCTCATTGAACAAAAGTTCAGAATAAAAATGCTAAAGCAGTAATTTTCTACTCCTTTTAGCGACTCAGCAATCCAAGTTTTTTCTTTTAGTTAAATTTTAAAAAGAAGTATTTATGTCATATTTTTTTACTTCAGAAAGTGTTTCTGAAGGACATCCAGATAAGGTAGCAGATCAAATATCTGATGCTTTGATAGATAATTTTTTAGCTTTTGATTCAGATTCTAAAGTAGCATGTGAAACATTAGTAACAACTGGTCAAGTAGTATTAGCAGGAGAAGTAAAGTCTTCTACTTACTTAGATGTTCAAAAAATTGCTCGTGAGGTAATTAATAAAATTGGATATACCAAAGGTGAATACATGTTTGACGGTAATTCTTGTGGAGTGTTGTCAGCAATTCATGAACAGTCAGATGATATTAACCGTGGAGTAGATAGAGCGTCAAGAGAAGAGCAAGGAGCAGGTGATCAAGGAATGATGTTTGGTTATGCTACAAACGAAACTGAGCATTATATGCCGTTAGCGTTAGATTTGTCACACATAATTTTAAAGGAATTAGCAGCAATTCGTAGAGAGAATAAGGAAATTACTTATTTACGTCCAGATGCTAAAAGTCAGGTAACTATTGAGTATTCTGACGATAACGTACCACAGCGTATTGAAGCAATTGTTGTATCTACACAACATGATGATTTTGCTGATGATGAAACAATGTTAGCTAAAATTAGAAAAGATATTGTTGAGATTTTAATTCCTAGAGTAAAAGCACAATTAACTCCAGAAATTCAAGCGTTATTTAATGATGATATTAAATATCATATTAATCCAACAGGAAAGTTTGTAATTGGTGGACCTCATGGAGATACAGGGTTAACAGGTCGTAAGATTATTGTTGATACTTATGGAGGAAAAGGAGCACATGGTGGTGGAGCATTTTCAGGAAAAGATCCGAGTAAAGTAGACCGTTCTGCAGCGTATGCAACACGTCATATAGCAAAGAACTTAGTTGCTGCAGGAGTAGCCGATGAGGTTTTAGTACAAGTATCGTATGCAATTGGAGTAGTAGAACCGATGGGTATTTTTGTAGATACTTACGGAACTTCAAAAATGGATTTAACTGATGGAGAAATTGCTCAAAAAGTTTCTGAAATTTTTGATATGCGCCCACATGCTATTGAAGATCGTTTAAAGTTACGTAACCCAATGTATAGTGAAACTGCAGCTTATGGGCATATGGGAAGAAAAAATGAAGTAGTTTCTAAAACATTTACACAACCTAATGGAGAAAGTAAAATAATAGAAGTTGAATTGTTTACTTGGGAAAAATTAGATTATGTGTCTAAAGTAAAAGAGAGTTTTGGTCTTTAATAAACGAAAGAAAAACATAGTGAAAAATACCTGTAATTTTTATTGCAGGTATTTTTTTATACAGCTATTTTTGTATGAAATTTAAAAACAATATGAACCGAACTTGTTTTTATATTTTTCAAATTGCTAAAAATTGCTGTTTTTTTCTTTTACTCATTTCTATTTATTGTCTTAAAGATTTTTATGTAGAGAGAAATACTTAGTTTTTGCTTGAACAATAAAAATGAGTTCATTAAAAATCACAAAAAATGAAAAAATTAAAGTATGTTTTTGCTATTGGATTAGGAGTAGCATTATTAACCTCATGTAGTAGCTCTGCTTCAGATGATTTTGATGAAGTTAATGGAGAAGCTAAAAAGAAAAGATTAAAAACTGTTGCAGCGACAAATCAAGAAAATGAAACAATTACTACTCAGTTTATGTATAATGCTGAAAAAGAATTGGTAAGTGTTTCTGGAACAAATGGAACAGACGCTACTTTAATAAACTATAGCAATGATGGGAGTACTATTAAAGTAACAGAAGATAGCGATCTTTCAGAAAGCTTTTCAATAGAAGAGTTGTATCAATCACCATATAATATTTATGAAACAGGAATGGCATTAGAATATGATTCTAACAAAAATCCTAGTAAAGTTTTATTTCAAGTTGAGGTTTATGATTGGGAAACTGAAATGAATGTTGTTGAAAGTTATACAGCAGAAATATTTTATGACAATAAGCCAAATATGTATTTTTCTACTTTAGAATCTGCAGGAGTTATAGAAGTTTTAGATGGAGTTGATGTTAGTTTTGGGGTGAATCCTCAAGCTTCAGAAGTAATTAAAGCTAGAAGATTATTGCCATTAAATAACGTAACGAAGATTATCTATAAAGACGGAGGTGATAACGTTATAGGTACTTTAACTGTAGATTATACTTATGATTCAGATGGGTATCCTTTAACAGGGAAAGGGTTAGCCATTGGTGGTGAGGAATCAATTGCTATAAATACTACTTATAGTTACGAATAAACTAAATTATTAAAACTAAAAAAAGCCTCGACATTGTCGAGGCTTTTCTTTTTGATTTTATTTCACTTGTAATACAAAGGGTATTCTAGTTTGAATTCCTTTTAGGTTTTTCATTTTGTGAATATTATAGTATAATTGGTAATTTTCATCACCTAAAGTTTCTTTAAGTATTTCTTCTTTTGAAGCTTTCATAAATGGAGAGAATTTTAGAGCCTCTTTTAAGTCAGTTTTGTAATTAGGGTAATTACGAACTCTAAAATTTTGAATTTCTGCTAATTCAGCGGCAACTTTAATAGCGTCATTTAATCCTCCTAATTGATCTACTAAGCCATTTTCAATAGCTTCTTTACCAGTCCAAACTCTACCTTGTGCAATTTCGTTTACTTGCTCAAAAGTCATGTTACGCCCTGCAGAAACACGGTTAACAAAAGTAGTGTAGATTTGTTCAACACCTTCTTTAGTTACATCGTAGAATTTCTGGTTCATTGGCTCAAAAACACTATAAGAAGGACTATCGTTAGTAGATACTTGCTCTGCATTGATACCAATATTATCGGTAAATTGACTAAAGTTAGGAATGGCACCAAAAACCCCAATAGATCCAGTAATTGTAGTAGGTTCTGCAATAATTTTGTTAGCATTACAAGCAATATAGTAACCTCCAGAAGCTGCATAGTTACCCATTGAAACGACTATAGGTTTTTCTTTTTTTGTTAATTCTAGTTCACGCCATATAAGTTCAGAAGCTAAGGCATTACCACCAGGAGAATTTACACGAAGTACAATAGCTTTTACATTATCATCTTTTCGGGCTTTTCTGATAGCTTTGTTTATAATTCCTTGCCCAATATAATCTTCGCTTCCTTCTCCATACACAATATCACCTTGTGCATAAATCACAGCGATTTTATCTTTAGCAGTAGAAGAAATTCTTCCTTTTCCTGATTTTATGTAGTCTTCAATAGAAATAGTATTTACTTTCTTATCAGACCCCATAGCTAACTTCTTTTCGTATTCATCTTCATAAATAGAAGCATCTATTAAATTATTCTCTTTTGCTACAGTAATATTTCTTCCATTAGAATTATCAGCAATAAGATTTAGTTTTTCAATAGAAATGTTTCTACTTTTACTAATATCATCTGTAATTTCTGACCAAATAGATTTTAAAAATGAAGTAGTTTGCTCACGGTTAGCTTCACTCATTTCACTTTCTAAAAATGGCTCAACAGCACTTTTATATTTTCCATGACGAATAACTTCCATTTTAATTCCATATTTATCTTCAAAATCTTTGAAATATAAAATTTCGGTAGATAAACCTCTAAAATCAATAGCTCCTACTGGGTTTAAGAATAAACTATCGGCAACAGAGCTTAGGTAGTAGTTTTTTTGAGTATAAATATCATTGTAAGCATATACAAATTTACCACTCTCTTTAAACTCTTCAATTTTGTTTCGAATCGCTTGTGTTTGTGCAATGCCAGCATTTACAAAAGCTGTTTTTATGCTTATTCCTTTAATTTTATCATCAGTTTTTGCATTTTCAATAGCATTGATAATTTTGTTTAAAGCTAACTTTTCATCTGTTAACTCTAGAGCTTCTGCAATAGGATTGTTTTCTTTTGGAGCATAATCTTTAATAGGAGTTGATAAATCTAATTCTAAAACCGAGTTTGATTTTACAACAATTTCCTCTTCAGCTCCAATAAAAGAAGCAATAATAAAAAAGAAAACAAACAGTAAAAATAGGGCAATAAAAAAACCTAGAATAGAGGCGAGTAAATTTCTTAAAAACTTCATGTTGTATGGTTAATTTTTTTGAGCAAATATACAGTTTTTCGAAAGACGTCTTTTACTAAGGTTTTACTAGTTCCAACGATTTATTCCTACACCCAAATTCATGCGGTATTTTCGTTGGGCGAACTCAAAATAATTAAAAAGTTTATAGTTTACTTCATAGCCATAATCAACGTGTGGACTATAATCAATTACGTTTTCATAAATGTTTGAATTAAATTGTAAAGGATTTCTAGCTCGGTAATTCCATGTATTTACATACAAACGGTTTTTATTTTCGAGGTATTGTTGTGAGTAAAAGCCTTCTGGTTTGGCTATACTGTTTAAATAAGTAGTAAAACCAGGGTCAATAATTATAATTTCATACTCTAAACTATCATTAGCAATTACAACAGGTTCCTCTTTAGGAGTGTTAGAAGTATTTTTTATAGGCGAGGAACTGCAAGCCCATATCATAATTCCAATAATACTAAGAAAAAGAATATGTTGTAAGGTTTTCATAATCAGTGTAATTTGTAATTATAAAGTCGCAAAAATTATTCCATTTTTCATTGATTTTTAATTTGTTTAACAGTAATTTTCAGCATTAAATAATAGAAAATGAAGAAAAGGTGTTTTTGGGTTAGTGATGACCCACTATATATTGAGTATCACGATAATGAATGGGGAGTGCCTGTATATGATGATGATAAGCTGTTTGAGTTTTTAATATTAGAAACTTTCCAAGCAGGTTTGAGTTGGATTACAGTTTTGAAGAAAAGAGAAAACTTTAGAAAGGCATTTGATAATTTCGACTATAAAAAAATAGCAAAATACTCTGAAGATAAATATGAAGAATTGCTTCAAGATGCTGGAATTATAAGAAATAAATTAAAGATAAGAGCCACAATTACCAACGCACAGGCTTTTATGAAAGTACAAGAAGAATTTGGTACGTTTTCAAAATATATTTGGGCTTTTACTGATGGAAAACCGATAGTGAATAAGTTTGAAAAGAGAGAAGAAGTACCGGCAACAACAGAGCTTTCCGATGCAATTTCAAAAGATTTAAAAAAACGAGGATTTAAGTTTGTTGGTTCAACAGTAATTTATGCACATATGCAGGCGACAGGAATGGTAAACGACCATACAACCGACTGTTTCCGATACCATGAAGTTTAAATTTTGTAATTTTAGCGTTCAAAAAAATAAATTAAAAACTATATAAATGAAACTAAAACAAATGCTTTGTGTGTTTGCAGCGGCAGGAGTGTTAACTTCTTGTGGTGTGGATGCAAAAAAAGAGCCTAAAGTAGCAGAAAAAAAAGCAAAAGAGTTTGAGTATGTTGTTGAGCAATTTGCTGATATAAAAGTGTTACGTTATCAAATTCCAGGGTTTGATGAGTTAACACTAAAAGAAAAAAAATTAGTGTACTATTTAACACAAGCTGGTTTATCTGGACGTGATATTATGTGGGATCAAAACTACCGTCACAATCTTGAAATTAGAGCTGCTTTAGAAAATATTAACAATAACTTTAAAGGAGATAAAGAAAGTGAAGATTTTAAAGCATTCACTACCTATTTGAAAAGAGTGTGGTTTTCTAACGGAATCCACCATCATTACTCTAACGATAAGCTAAAACCTACATTTTCTAAAGAATATTTAGAAACTTTATTAAAAGAAACTAATACTGAATTATCTACGGAAGCATTAGAAGTTATTTTTAATGATAAAGATGCTAAAAAAGTAAACAAGAAAGCTGGAGTAGATAATGTATTAGCATCAGCAGTAAATTTTTACGGAGCAGATATTACAAGTAAAGATGTAGAAGACTTTTATGCGAAAGCTGATAAAGGACCAGAAAGTCAACCAATTGAGGCAGGATTAAACTCGAAGCTAGTTCGTGAGAATGGAAAACTAGTGGAGAAAGTTTGGAAGTCTGGTGGAATGTACGGACAAGCAATCGATAAAATTATTTATTGGTTAGAAAAAGCTAAAGAAGTAGCAGAAAACGAAAAGCAAGCAAAAACATTAGAGTTGTTAATCGAGTACTATAAAACAGGAGATTTACATACTTGGGACGAATATGCAATTGCTTGGGTAGAATCTACTGAAGGAAATATTGATTGGATTAATGGTTTTATTGAAGTATATAATGATCCTAAAGGATACAGAGGTTCGTACGAAACAATTGTACAGATTAAAGACTTCGATATGTCTAAAAAGATGAAAGTATTATCAGACAATGCACAATGGTTTGAAGATAATTCTCCGTTAGATCCAAGTCACAAAAAGAAAGATGTTGTAGGAGTTTCTTATAAAACAGTAAATGTTGCTGGTGAAGCAGGAGATGCATCTCCAAGTACTCCAATTGGAGTGAATTTGCCAAACAATAACTGGATTCGTCAACAACACGGTTCTAAATCGGTATCATTAGGGAATATTATAGGTTCTTACAATAATGCTGGAGGAACTGGACGTTTAAAAGAATTTGCTAATGATCAAGAAGAAATTGATTTAGAGATTAAATACGGTAAGTTAGCAGATAAATTACATACAGCATTACATGAGGTAATTGGGCATGCTTCTGGAGTAATTAATGAAGGAATTGGTCAACCGAAAGAAACTTTGAAAAACTACGCTTCTACAATGGAAGAAGGTAGAGCAGATTTAGTTGGGCTTTATTACTTAATGGATCCTAAATTACAAGAATTAGGTTTAGTTGATGACTGGCAAAAAGTAGGAAAAGCTGCTTATGACGGATATATTAGAAACGGGTTAATGACACAGTTAATTAGAATTAACTTAGGAGACGATATTGAAGAAGATCACATGGTAAACCGTCAATGGGTTTCAGCATGGGCTTTTGAGCAAGGAGCGAAAGATAATGTAATTGAAAAAGTTGTCAGAGATGGAAAAACTTTTTATAATATTAACGATTATGAGAAGCTTCGTGAGATTTTTGGTCGTTTATTAAAAGAAGCACAAAGAATTAAATCTGAAGGAGATTTTGAAGCGGCAAAAGCATTAGTAGAAGGTTACGGAGTAAAAGTAGATCAAGATATTCATAAAGAAGTTTTAGATCGTAATGCTCAGTTTACATCTGCTCCTTATAGCGGATTTGTAAACCCAGTATTAGAGCCTGTAACAGATGCTGATGGAAATATCACTGATATTAAGATTAAGCAACCAGAAACGTTTGAAGAGCAAATGAATTTCTATGCTAAAAACTATAACTTCTTACCAGTTAAAAACTAAGAAGTCCAGTTTTAAAAATAGTTGAAAAAATCAAAACCGATTCTAATTAGAATCGGTTTTGTATTTTTAGAGATGTTAATAAAAAACACATGGCAAAAAAAGTAAAAGACCCTGGCTTAGGTTATAGCTCTAGTAGTAATGCACAAAGAATAATTAATGCAGATGGTAGCTCTAATGTAGTACATGCAAATAGAAGGTTTGGAGCAGATGATCTGTATACTTTTTTTATAGAATTACCGTGGTGGCAGTTTTTTACATTGATACTTATTGGATATTCATTGTTGAATGTTCTTTTTGCATTTGTATATGTGTTTATTGGAATAGAACAAATAACACCTTCAAAAGGAAATTTTTTAGACGACCTTTTAAATGGTTTTTTCTTTAGTGCACAAACCTTAACAACGGTAGGGTATGGGGGAATAGCGCCTAAAGGTATTGCAGCTAATGTAATTGCAGCTTTCGAAGCAATGATAGGCTTGTTGAGCTTTTCATTTATTACTGGATTGTTGTATGGGCGTTTTTCAAAAGCAAAAGCATCTATCCGTTTTAGTGAAAATTTAATTTTAAGAGATTTTAAAGAAGGAAGAGCATTAATGTTTCGGTTAATGAATCGTCGTAAAACAGTAATGATAGAGCCTGAAATAACTGTAACCTTATCACTATCAGAAAAAAAGTTAAACGGAGAATACAAACGACAATTTTATGAACTAAAACTAGAAAGAAATAAAATTATGTATTTACCAACTGTTTGGACAGTCGTACATGAAATAGATGAAAAAAGTCCGTTATATAAATATTCAAATAAAGAAATAAGTGAGTTAGATGGAGTTCTTTATGTTTTAACGCAATACCATGAAGAATCTTTTGGGCAAAAAGTATATCAAATTACTTCGTACAATTTTTCTTCTCTTGAAATAGATGTGAAATACACATCATCATTTTATTTTGATGAAGCAGGAAACACTGTGTTAGATCACTCAAAATTAAGTGAAATATCAAAAATGAATTAGAATTACTTCGTTAGTAGTTTTGATAAGAATAACAGTGCAATTACTACTGCGATTCCTATTGCTACATAAATAGCTGCATTTTGGTAGTATTTCTTATTGTTTTTAGCATCTTTTTTGTAGCTAAAAAACATCAAAATAATAAAAGCTATAACAAATAAACTCGCAAAAATGATTCTGCCTGTAGCAAACATTTTAGCAGCAATAAGTATAAACATAAAATTGTATTTTTAGCAAAGTTAAAGAATGATTTTAGAATGGAGAAAACTAAAACAGCAATTATTTTTGGAGGCACTTCTGGTATTGGAAAAGGACTTGTAGAAAAACTAATACAAGAAAATTATATCGTAGCGGTAACCGGGAGAAGGCTCGAAAAACTGAAAGAGTTAAAGAAGAAGTATTTCAATCAAGTTCTTATTAAGCAAAATGATATCCAACAAGTTGATGAGGTAGAAAAAGTGTTTAATGAGTTAGTAAATGAATTAGGAGAAGTTCATTTGGTGATACAATCTTCAGGAGTTGGATTTGTAAACCCAAAGTTAGACTGGGATAAACAAGAGCAAACTATAAACACGAATGTTTTAGGTGTAACAAAACTATATGCATTAGCTTATAAATTGTTTAAAAAACAAGGTTTTGGTCATTTAGTCGGTATTTCTTCTATCGCTTCACTACGTGGAAATAGAGCAGCACCAGATTATTTCTCTTCTAAAGCATATCAAAAAGCGTATTTAGAGAGTTTGTATATCAAAACAAAATCTATTAAAACAAAAAAAGTTTTTATTTCAGATATTCGTCCGGGGTTTGTTGATACAGCAATGGCTTTAGGTGATGGTATTTTTTGGATGGTTCCTCTAGAAAAAGCAGTTAATCAAATTTATTCAGCAATAAAACGAAAAAAACGAGTAGCTTATATCTCAAAAAGATGGAGGTTAATAGCTTGGGTACTAAAAATAGTACCAGCAAGAATTTTAAAAATGGCAACATAATGAAAAAGGAAAATTTAATAGTATTTGATATTGATGATACATTAACTAAAAGTGAAAATCAACATCAAGAAGCGTATGTAGAAGCTATGAAAAGTTTTGGAATAACTAAAGTAAACCAAGACTGGAAAAGTTATAAAAACATGACAGATAGTTATATCTTAAAAAGAAACTATGAAGTCAATTTTAATACAGCTTTTAGTTTTTCTTTTATTCCTGAATTTGAAGAAAAAATGACGGAACTACTATTGTCCTTAACAAAAACAGAAGAAATACAAGGAGCAGGAGAAATAGTTGATTTTTTTATGAAAGAAACCGATTATGCTATTTGTTTTGCAACAGGTTCATTATTAAAACCAGCATTAATTAAATTAGAACAAGCAGGTATAAACTTTGTTCCGAATTTAGTAGAAGCATCAAATAATTTATTCACAAGAGAAGAAATTGTAAACTCAGCAATTCAAAAAGCAAAAAGTTATTTTCAAGTAGAAGAATTCAAAAATATTATTTCGGTAGGAGACGGAATATGGGATTTAAGAACTGCAAAAAACTTAGGAGTAAACTTTTTAGGTATCAGAAATAAAAATTTATCAGATTTTAAAGAAGAAGGAATTAAGAGTCATATTGAAGATTGGACAAGATTTAATTTTCAAAAAGTAAAAACAGAATTACAAATCATATAAGTTATATAGAATGAAAAAAAGAATTGAAGCAGTACATGAATTTCATAGTGCATTTGGGTTAGGAATTAAAAATGAACCCACCGCTAATATAGGTGAAGAAAGAAATTTACTTCGTTATAATTTAATGAAAGAAGAAAATGAAGAGTATTTAGAAGCTGCCCAAAATAACGATTTGGTTGAAGTAGCTGATGCTTTAGGTGATATGTTGTATATTTTATGTGGAACTATAATAGAGCATGGAATGCAACATAAAATAGAGGAAGTATTCAATGAGATACAACGAAGTAATATGAGTAAATTAGGAGAAGATGGTAAGCCAATTTATCGTGAAGATGGTAAGGTGCTTAAAGGACCAAATTACTTCAAACCAAACATAAAAGAGATATTAGATAAATAAAAAAGCTCCTTATTGAGGAGCTTTTTTTACATTTTGTTCTTCTATGCTATTTACCCATAATTCTTTCTAATTCTGATGTTAATGTTTTAACATTGTTAACCATTTTAATAATAATACCATTAGAATCTACAATTAAATGAGTAGGGTATTGCTTTACTTTTAGCTTTTTAGCCATATACTCTTTTTGTTTAGGGATGGTTGGATATTTAAACTCTTTAGTTTCTAAAAACTCAACAAGTTCATCTTTTTTATCAAAAGCCAAACTAACAAATTCTATTTTGTCATCCTTGTACTTATCAACCAATTCATTTAGTTCAGGAAACTCTTCAACACATACCTTACAAGTAATAAACCAGCATTTTAATACTAACAATTTTCCTTTTGTATCGGCTTTATTGTGTGCCTTACCTTTTAAATCAACAAAATTATAATCAGGAAGTTTTTTACCTTCCATTTTAAAATATTGATGTGCTATTGAGGCTTTGCTAACAATTGATTTCTTGATTTTTTCGTCTGCAGAACCGTTAATCCCTGTAAGTTGATATTGTACTTTACCATCTTTTTCAGATTTAATAGGAATGTATGCACCCGTACGAAGTAAGGTTAAAAAGATTCCCTTTTCCATAACAGCTCCTTCATCATCTAAAGGAGTAAAAGTTGACATTAAGTCAATGTTTTCCTTTGTATAAGCTTCCCAATTATCAAAACTTTTCTGAATATCTTCACTATCAACAGAAATTGAACCTGTTGAAGATTCATTAACCGTTAAATCTTCTTCAGGAGTTTCTTCTTTAGAAGTTTCTACAGTCTCTACAGGAGTAGTAATTTCATTACTTTGGGCTACGATTTTATTTTCATTTTTTAATGAATCAGAATAAAAATCTAAGCCAAAAAACGAAACAGCAAAACCAACTCCTATTGATAATAAAGCAGGTATAATATTTCTCATTTCTTTAGAATTTTTTGTTAAAAAAACTTAATTCTGTTTACTAATATAGTTTTTTTTAATGAAACGATTAAATTTTCACCCTCCAGTTATGCTTGTCTTCCAATTTGTTATATTGAATGTTAAGTAGCTTATCTTTAAAGAAAGAAGCATAAGAATCACTTATTTCAGGTAGTTCAAAGGCTTCATTTTGGTGTTTAAACCCTTTTATAGGATTTATAACAGCAGCAGTACCAGAACCAAAGATCTCCTTTAGCTCACCTTGCCTTGCAGCTTCTTTAATTTCAGCAACTGAAACTCTTCTTACTTCAATGTCTATATTATAATCTTTTGCAAGTTGAATGATCGATTTACGAGTAACACCATCTAAAATACGGTCATTAGTTGGTGCAGTTACAAGTTTATCTCCTATTCTAAAAAAGATGTTCATTGTACCAGCTTCTTCTAGATATTCATGAGTATTAGCATCAGTCCAAATAATTTGTTGATAACCTTCTTTGTGAGCTAAACTAGTAGGGTAAAATTGTGCTGCATAGTTACCAGCCGCTTTAGCAAAACCAACACCACCATCAGCAGAACGACTATACTCTTCAGCAAAAATAACTCTAACTTCACCAGCGTAATACGATTGAGCAGGTGAGCAAATAATTATGAATTTATATTCTTCAGCAGGTGAAGCAGCAATAGCTCCTTCAGAAGCAATAATAAACGGACGAATGTATAATGAGTTTCCTATTCCTTTTTTAATCCATGCATTATCTAGTTCAAGAAGTTTTTTTAATCCTTCAAAAAATACATTTTCAGGAACTGGAGGCATTGCTAAACGAGCACCAGATTTATTGATTCTATGAAAATTCTCGTCTGGACGGAATAAAAATACATCATCATTATCATCTTTGTAAGCTTTCATTCCTTCAAAAACAGCCTGACCATAATGAAAAACTCTAGCAGAAGGCTCAAACGATAAAGGTCCGTAAGGCATAATTTTAGGTGTTTTCCATTCTCCATCAGCAAAGTCACAGATTAACATGTGGTCAGTAAAAGTGCGACCAAAAGCTAAGTTGTTAAAATCTACTGTATCTATTTTTGACTCTTGTATAAGCTCAATATCAATATTCATTGCGTTGTTGTTTTTAGAAGTGCCACGAAGATACGAAATCTAGCGGTATATTTAGAGTTTAGCTCCCTGCTTGGGGAAATATAAGTATATTTGTTGAATGTTAATTTTAAAATTTTGAAAATGAAAAGACTACTAGTTTTTGCTATAGTTTTAAGTATAGCAATTGTTGCTTGTAAAGTTGAGAAGAAAAATGAAACTTCTGATGTAAATAACTCTGAAGAACAAAAGATAGAATATGTATCGTTTGGAGATGAGATTACAGATGTGGATGCTATTTCTGCTGAAGAAATGCGTACTAAATTTAAAAATTTAAAAAAGGGAGATACCTTGAATATAAAATTTACTTCAACTATAAATGAAGTGTGTAAGAAAAAAGGGTGTTGGATGAAGTTAGATTTAGGTGAAGAACAAGAGTCAATGGTGCGTTTTAAAGAGTATGGTTTTTTCATGCCTTTAAATGCAGATAATAAAGAAGTGGTAGTAAACGGTAAAGCTTTTGTTACTGAGATTTCTGTTGAGGAATTACAACATTATGCTAAAGATGCAGGAAAATCAGAAGAAGAAATAGCAAAAATTACAGAACCAAAATACACTTATGCTTTTGAGGCTGATGGAGTGTTGATGAAAAAATAATGAAACAATTAATTATTGTTTTATTGGTGTCTTTGGTGCTTTTTTCTTGCAAAGAGGAAAGGAAACAACCAAAAGAGGAACTTATAATGTATCAGTCTTCTGAAATGGCAGCTTTAATGAATGCTATGTACGAAGGGAATATGACCATTAAAGATAAAATTTTAGAAGGAGAGCGAATAGGTGACTTTCCAGAAACCTATCTGAATATTCATAATGCTGTTTTAACAGACCCAGCAGATAGAAATGCAAGTTTTGAAGCTTTTTCTAAACTGTATATTCAAAATATGCAATTAGTATATTCTGGTTCTAAAGATTCTTTAAAACAAAATTTTAATCAAGCAGTAAACAGTTGTATTACCTGTCATAAGACTACTTGTACTGGGCCAATACCAAGAATTAAAAAATTACTGATTAAATAGTTTAGTTATAAAACGAGAAATTATCATAACGTCCGATGGTTCTACAACCATTCATTTACCAGAATGGAATGAACAATATCATTCTAAACACGGAGCAATACAAGAAGCATATCATGTATTCATTAGAAATGGACTGAAGTATGTTGATGCTAAAAATGTTTCTATTCTAGAAATAGGCTTTGGTACAGGACTTAATTCTTTTATCACGTTATTGGAAGCTAAAAAGGAGATTGATTATGTTGGAGTAGAGGCATATCCTGTAGCTAAAGAAGAAGTAGCAAAATTAAATTATGTTGCGGAGTTGGACGCCGATGACAAAAGAGAATTTTTTGAAAAAATTCACGAAGTTTCTTGGGAAGAAAAACACAACATTACTCCCAATTTTTCATTAACTAAGCGTAAACAGTTTTTTGCTGAAATTACTGATGAGAATTATTTCGATTTAATTTATTTTGATGCTTTTGGAGCAAGAGTACAACCTGACTTGTGGACAGAAGATATTTTTAGAATTATGTTTGCTGCGCTAAAATCAGAAGGTGTCTTGGTAACTTACTCAGCAAAGGGAAATGTAAGACGAGCAATGCAAGCAGTAGGTTTTGATGTTGAACGTTTACCTGGGCCTCCAGGTAAAAGAGAAATGTTACGAGCTACGAAAGTAGGCGAGTAATATTCAGCGTAGCTAAATGCTTCTCGGAACAAAAGTTAGGAAGTAATATTTTACGTAATTAGTGTAGAAATTAGAAAACAAACAAGTGGAATTTAAAAGACGTTTTGGTAACCGAAAAAGAGGAAATCCTAAAAGAGGGTTATTCTTAGTGATTTTATTAATTATTGTGTTGTATTTGTTCTTCAATGCAGAAAAAATTCTTGGAAGATTTTTATAAATGAAACCATTTAAATTTAAAGAGTTTATAGTGCATCAAGATAAAACAGCAATGAAAGTTGGTACTGATGCAGTATTGTTAGGTGCATGGTGTAATTTAGGAGATTATCCAGATACAATGCTAGATGTTGGTTCAGGTACAGGTGTTATTTCATTAATGTTAGCGCAACGAAGCGATGCCATGACTATTGATGCAGTAGAAGTAGATGGAGATGCTTATGAACAAACTGTAGAGAATTTTGAGCAGTCTGATTGGGGAGATAGACTCTTTTGTTACAATGCTTCTTTTGTAGAGTTTGCAGAAGAAATGGCAGAGGAAGAAGAAGAGTATGATATAATTATATCTAACCCGCCATTTTATACTGATAACTACGAAACAGAAGATGTAGCACGAAACAAAGCACGGTTTACGAGTTCTTTGTCTTTTGAAGAGTTATTAAAGGGAGTTAGTGAAATATTGTCCGAAAACGGAAGGTTTTCAACCATTATACCATTCAAAGAAGAAGAAAGCTTTATAGAACTAGCTAAAAAGCATAATTTATACCTAAACAGAGTTTGTCGAGTAAAAGGAACTCCTACTACTGAAATCAAACGTAGTTTATTAGAATTGTCTTTTGTAGAGAGTACAATCCAAGAAGAAGAGTTGATAATAGAAACAAAAAGGCACCAGTATACTGATGCCTATATTAATCTCACTAAAGATTTTTATTTGAAGATGTAATCTTTTATGAGGTTATACTTTCAAAATTTCTGTTTAGTTTTTAGTTATGTTCTTGTGAGGAATGTAGTTCTTCAGTGCCAGTTTTTATGACAGCAATAGGATTTTTGTTTTCATCAATAGCAACAAATGTAAATTCACCTTCAATGGCTTTTTCTCTGTGATGAGAGTACATCTGTTCAGTAAAAATTTTAACGGTGACTTTTAAACTTTTGTTACCTATATAACTTACTTTTCCTACTAATTCAATAATAGTTCCAGCAGGGATAGGCTTTTTAAAATCAATTTTATCACTATTTACGGTTACAACTTTTTGCCTACAGAATCGTGTTGCAGTAATAAAAGCAACTTCATCCATTAATTGCATGGCAGTTCCTCCAAAAAGGGTGTCATAGTGATTGGTTGTATTTGGAAATACAGCTTTGAAAATACGTGTTTCCGAATTTGCTATTTTTTCTTCTGTGGTCATTTTTAATAAATGTTAGGTGATTGAGGTAGCTGCTTTTTCATTTATATCTAGATATAAAGAAATAGAATTACTACGCTCTTTAAACTTTTATAATTAAATATTAATTTCAAAAGTTCTTTTAGATGCTTCGCAATGCTAAAAAACGATAAGATGTTTGAGGAGAAATAATGACATACCAAAAAGGCACAGCATTTCATAGAAGAAAGTGTGCGTTAAAAATATATCATCGGTATGACCCAAAAGCTTCAAATCGCGAAAGCATTGTCAATATCCGAATAGGCAGGTCTCCTGACTTATAACAGCTTTTATCATCCTTCCCGCTTTTGGCAGTGGATATACTAGGATAAAAACTTTTGGTGTGTTACTTACAGTTGCGCGACAGTTCGTGATTTGCACACGATTCCCTATTAATCTACAGCTAAGTAAAACCTTTCCGGTTGATGAAGTATGTAAAGAACTTATCGGGGTAAATGTATGTATTATTTTTTTAGAACTGGTAATAAAAAAAGCATCAATAAATTGATGCTTCATTTTGAAAAAGAAAATTTATAACTAATGTTTATTTTTTCCAGTTTTTAAGTTGGTCCAAGTATAGATAGCTTTCAACAAATTTTCTATGTTCTGTATTTGTCATAATTTCGAGAAGTTCTAACGCTGAAATATAACTAGCTAAATTTCCGTTTGAAGATAAAAACTTACCATCCTTAATAAAAGTCACTACGCTGTCGTTTTGCACTTTTAAATTTGGATAGTCTTTTTGTAGTTGCTCACCGCCGCCAATCCATGTTACAATTTTATGACCATCTGCTATGCCAGATTTACCAATTAAATTAGCTCCAGCACAATTACTAACAGTGTATTGGGTTTCTTGATTTTTTGTTTTTATAAAATCTACAACTTTATTATTGTGTACTTGTGCGTACATGTCGTATGCACTTGGTACAAACAAAGCTGTTAGTTTAGGGCAGTTTTCAAAAGTATAGTCAGGAACAAAATGCATTCCTTCTTCAGTAGTAATGGGTTTAGCTGTTTCAGCAATAGCTATTACATTAAAAAGTTGTTTGCCATCTTTGTTTGGTTTTCCAAAAACATCTGATGTTGCTATAACTTCTCCTTGTAAAACCCCATTAAACATTAAAAGTCCAATAGTTGGTAAATCAGGATTAAATGGCTTTAGGTGTTTAGTTAGTGTGTCAGATGGAGATATAACTTGTTCAACTTCTTCTGTTTTTTTATTGGTTTTCGATTTTTCTGAATTACAACTAACAGTAATAATTGTAAAAAGTAGTATTACTACAATGCTTAAATTTTTCATGCGTATTTTATTTAGTATCTCTTTGAGTAGGTTTAATAATCATTCTAAAATATTGGTCTTTATATATGTAATAGCCTAACCAGTTGTATAAAGTTCTTACTTTATTTTTGAAGTTAACAAGCCCCATAATATGTACAAAAATCCAAATTAACCAAGCGACAAAACCTTTTAAAGATTGTTTTTGTCCAGGAAAATCAAGTACAGCCTTATTTCTTCCAATAATAGCTAACGAGCCTTTGTCGTTGTATTGAAAAGTCTTCCAATTACCATGTTTTCTGTCAAGGTTTTTAGCCAAGTTTTTTGCCTGCTGTAATGCTGGTTGTGCTAATTGTGGATGTCCGTTAGGGTAGTTTTCATCTCCTAAAACTAAGGCACAGTCACCCAAAGCATAAATATTATCATATGAATGCACTAGGTTAAACTGATTTGTTTTTAATCTTCTACCAGGGCCAAAACTTTCTTTTGAAAAACCATCAAATGTTTTTGCAGATACACCAGCTGCCCAAATAAGGTTTTTGGTTTCTATTTTTTCTCCGTTTGATAAGTATACCGTTTCACCATCAAAGTCGTTAACCATTGTGTTCATAGTCAGAGTAACTCCGAGTTCACTTAGCTTTTGAGAAGTGTATTCTTGCGCTTTTTTTGACATAGGAGCTAATACAGAACTTTGACCATCGATAAGGTGTATTTCTCCAAAATCATTTTTATCTAACTCTGGATAATCTTTTATGATAATTGAAGTTTTAATTTCAGATAAAATTCCTGAAAGTTCAACACCAGTAGGACCCGCACCAGCGATCACAAAAGTTAAACACTTTTTCCTTTCTTCTGGATTCTGGATTCTAGTAGCACGGTCAAATCGAGTTAAAATAACATTTCTAAGAGATAAGGCATCACTAATAGTTTTCATTGGTAAACTATACTTTTGAATGCTTTTATTTCCAAAAAAATTAGTTTCTGTACCGGTAGCCATTACTAAAATGTCATATTCTATATCTCCATTACTTACTACAATTTTGTTTTCTTCTGGGACAACTTTTTCAAGAGTGCCGAGTCGAAAACGGGCGTTTTTAAATTTTCTTAAAATTTTTCTGAATGGATAGCTAATGGCAGATGGTTCCATAAAGCCTGTGGATACTTGGTAGATTAAAGGAGGAAAGAAATTGTAGTTGTTACTATCTACTAGAATTATCTGATAATTTTCTGAATTTCCTAATCCTTTTATAAGTTCTAATCCAGCAAAACCGCCGCCAACAACGACAATTTTTTTCATATTTTTCATAATGCTATTATGCCCTTAAATTAATATAAGTACAAAGGTAGTTAAGAAGATTTCAGTAAAAAATAAACTAGCTTAAGAAATGTTATTTTCTTTTAATTTCACTTAAATATTCAGGAGTTAACCCTAAGAAGCTTGCTAATAAATATTGGGGTACTCGTTGCACAAACTCAGGAAAGTCTTCTCTAAATCTAAAAAACATTTCTTCTTTAGAATAGCTGTTTATGTATTTTAAACGCATTAAAGCAGCTCCGTAAGCGGTTTCATAAATATTTCGGAAGTATTTTTCTAATAAAGGAAATTGATTTAATAACTCAGTATATTTTGAGGAAGAGATTGATAAAACTATAGAGTTTTCAACTGTCTCTATAGTAAAGTTAGAACGTTTTTGGTTTTGAAAAGCTAAAAAGTCAGTTAACCACCAATTCTCTAGAGCAAACTGTGTTGTTTTTTTGTAGCCTAAATTATCAATAAAATATAATTGTAAACAGCCTTTAGCAACAAAAAACAGTTTATCACAACGTTTATTTGTAGATAATAAAACTTCTTTTTTTTTATAGGACTGACAGTTAAAAAAAGAAAGTATTTCAGTTAGTTCTTTTTCTGAAAAAGAAGTGTAACCTTTAATATGTTCTATTAAAATACTTTTAGCCATTTGTTAGTGTAGTATTGAAATGTAAAAATACTAACTTTATAATTAGTTCTTTTTAACTAAAAAAGAAAAGGCACCCTTGTTTAGGTGCCTTTTTATTTGTTATTTGAAAATTTTTATCCCTTTATACTCTCAGGGTTATATCCTAAATAAGGCACTTCTTTTTCAACAAAATTAATTCCGTAATCTTCCAACTCTTTTAAAATTGGTTCGTATACTTCTTTGTTGATTGGTAATTGTACACCAGGAGTAGTAATATCACCATTTAAAATACGTACCGTAGCCATGGCTACAGGTAAACCAACAGTTTTAGCCATTGCAGTATAAGTTTGGTCATCACCTTTAATCACCATACTACTTTCAATTTGGTACTTGTCTTCTTTGTATTGGTATCCAAAAATATGGTGCATTACAATCATATCTTTATCTTCAGCTTCAAGAGTCCAAGAATCCATCAATATTTTTTGTAAAATTTCAGCTGGAGTTGCGTTTTTCAACCCTACTTTTTTATTCGGATTGAAGATGTCTAACTCTACAAATTTATCCCACATTAAATCATCTTGATCAATCTTTGCATATGAACGGAATTTTAATTCAACAGAATCTGAAGGAGAATAGGCTAAGAAAAGATTTGTAAAATCACGATAGCTCATGTTTTCAGAATCTTCAATAGTATAAGTATCATCAGTCATTCCCAATTGAACAAATACATTCCAAGCACGAGAAAATCCAACTTTACGAATTGTTCCTCTGTACATGGTTTTAATATCTTCTAAACCATAAATACTTCTATATTTTAAAGAATCACGGTTAGCATACGCTTCAAATTTTCCACTACCATTAATGGTTAAAAATTCAGTTCGTCTAAACAGTTTTTGATACGGAATATACTTATAGGTTCCTTCTTGAATAAACATTGAAGCTCCACCTTGACCAGCTAATACTACATTTCTTGGGTTCCAAGTAAATTTATAATTCCATAAATTAGTATCACTTTCAGGTGCTACCAATCCGCCACAAAAAGATTCAAATAATAGCATTTTGCCTCCCTGTTCCTTTATACGATCAATAACTTGCATAGCACTCATGTGATCGATTCCTGGATCCAAACCAATTTCGTTCATAAATACTAAGCCTTTAGCTTTAGCTTCTTTATCTAACGCTTTCATTTCATCAGAAATATATGAGGCGGTAACCATGTGCTTTCCGTAAGTAATACAATCTTTAGCTACTTCAATATGAAAACGAGCAGGTAACATTGAGATAACAATGTCAGCTTTTTGAATTGCTTGTGAGCGTTCCTCGGCGTTAAAAACATCTAACTGTATTGCTGTAGCATTTGAATGATTGTTAACTTTAGATTGAGCGCTTTCTAATGAAACATCACCAATAGTAATATGTAGGTTTTCTTGTGAAGATTTATCTAATAAATATTTTATAAGTGAAGAGCTTGATCTACCAGCACCAATTATCAATATATTTCTCATTATAATGTATTTTTGTTATCAATAAATTTTGAGGCGACAATATCGCTAAAAAAGTTTAAATTTAAACAAAAACTATAAAAATGTATAAAAATTTAACAACGACAGGGGGTTTAGGAGTGATTGCTGTTATTTTAGGAGCTTTTGGAGCTCATGCTTTAAAAACAAGATTAACACCAGAAGCTTTAGATAGTTTTGAAACAGCTGTACGTTATCAGTTTTTTCATGTGTTTTTATTACTTTTTGTAAACATGTTTACTGAGTTTACTAACAAAGAAAAGAACAAGATTAGCTATTTTTTAATAGCTGGAATTTTATTGTTTTCAGGATCAATTTATCTAATCCATCTAGCGAATGTTCCTGCAAAAGCAATTTGGTTTATAACACCATTAGGAGGAATACTATTAATAGTGGGTTGGAGTCTATTAACATATAGTTTTTTTAAAAAAGTTATTAAAAGTTAAAGTTGATAAAATCTTTGTATGATTCATCTTTTTAATCAAAAAGAACTATTTTTGTCCAAAATTAAACACAACTAAAATCTTTTAAGATGACAAATCTTGATACGAAAACGATATCGTTAGATAACTTAGGCATAAAAGACGCTACGGTTCGTTATCAATTAACTTCAGACGAGTTACACGACATCACTATTGAAAAAGAACAAGGAGTAGAAACCAGTTTTGGAGCATTAGCTGTTAAAACAGGTGAGTTCACAGGTCGTTCTCCAATGGATCGTTTTATTGTTAAAGACGATATAACTAAAGACCAAGTTTGGTGGGGAGATATTAATATTCCTTTCGATTCAGAAAAATTTGACAAGCTATACGATAAAGTAACAAACTATTTATCAAATAAAGAGGTATTTGTACGTGATAGTTATGCATGTGCAGATGAAGATTACAAACTAAATATTCGTGTTGTAAACGAATATCCATGGAGTAACATGTTTGCATACAACATGTTTTTACGTCCTACAGCTGAGGAGTTAAAAAACTTTTCTCCAGAGTGGACAGTAGTAAACGCTCCTGGTTTTATGGCAGATCCTGAGGTAGATGGAACGCGCCAACACAACTTTGCTATCTTAAACTTTACTAGAAAAGTAGCATTAATTGGTGGTACTGGATACACAGGAGAAATTAAAAAAGGTATTTTCTCTGCGTTGAACTTTATTTTACCAGTATTTAAAAACACATTACCAATGCACTGTTCTGCAAACGTTGGTAAAGAGGGGGATACTGCTATTTTCTTTGGATTATCAGGAACAGGTAAAACTACCTTATCTACCGATCCAAATCGTAGTTTGATTGGTGATGATGAGCATGGTTGGACTGCTGAAAACACTATCTTCAACTTTGAAGGAGGATGTTATGCAAAAGTAATCGACTTATCTCAAGAGAAAGAACCAGAGATTTACGGAGCAATTAAAAGAGGAGCAATCCTTGAAAATATTGTAATGGACGATAAAGGAAATGTAGATTTTGCAGATACATCAATTACACAAAATACACGTGTAAGTTACCCTATTTATCACATTGAAAATATTCAAACACCTTCAAAAGGTGCAAACCCAAAGAATATCTTCTTCTTAACAGCAGATGCTTTTGGAGTATTGCCTCCAATCTCTAAATTAACACCAGGGCAGGCAGCATATCACTTTATTTCTGGATACACAGCAAAAGTAGCAGGTACAGAGGCAGGAATTAACGAACCATTACCAAGTTTCTCAGCTTGTTTTGGAGCTCCATTTATGCCATTACACCCAACACGTTACGCTGAAATGTTAAGTAAGAAAATGCAAGAAGCAGGTGTAAACGTTTGGTTAATTAATACTGGATGGACAGGTGGTGCTTACGGTACTGGTAGCAGAATGAAATTAAAGTACACTCGTGCTATGATTACAGAAGCTTTAGAAGGTAATTTAGAAAATGTTGAATTTGTACAACACCCAATTTTTGGATTATCAATGCCAACTACTTGTGAAAATGTTCCTGATGAAGTATTAAATCCAAAGCAAACATGGGCAGACAAAGATGCTTATGATGCAAAAGCTATGGAATTAGCGAATTCATTTAGAAAGAACTTTGCTCAGTTTGAAGAAATGGCAAGTGAGGAAATTATTAAAGGAGGACCAATAGCGTAACCTTTAAAACATAAATACTAAGAAAGCATCCACTATGGATGCTTTTTTTGTGAAAAATACTCAGTATTTTAGCAATAAATAAATTTTAGCATGATTGTACAGGGAAATATAGTCGACATACAAAATAAACGAATCTTTAAAGGAGAAGTTGAGGTTAAAGAAGGAAAGATTATACAGATTAGAGAAGTAGAAAATGCTGTAGAAAACTATATTTTACCTGGATTTATTGATGCACATATCCATATTGAAAGTTCAATGTTAGTACCATCAGAGTTTGCTAAAATAGCAGTAACACATGGTACGGTAGCAACAGTATCTGATCCACATGAAATAGCCAATGTATTAGGGGTTAAAGGTGTGAATTTCATGATTGAAAACGGAAAAAAAGTTCCGTTAAAATTCAATTTTGGAGCGCCGTCTTGTGTACCAGCGACTTCTTTTGAAAGTGCAGGAGCAGTAATTGATTCAGAAGAAATCAAAAAGATGATGGAGAATCCTGATATCAAATATTTAGCAGAAATGATGAATTACCCGGGAGTTATTTATCAAGATGAAGAAGTGTTGAAAAAAATCGCTTGGGCAAAACATTACAACAAACCAGTAGATGGTCATGCACCTGGACTAAGAGGTGAAGATTTAGATAAATACATAGCGGCAGGAATTTATACCGACCACGAATGCTTTACCTATGAAGAAGGATTGGAGAAGTTAGAAAAAGGGATGAAAGTTATTATCCGTGAAGGAAGTGCTGCAAAAAACTTTGAAGCATTAATTGATTTACTACCTGAGCATTATGAGAATATGATGTTCTGTTCTGATGATAAGCATCCAGATGATTTGTTATTAGGACATATCAACCAATTATGTGAGCACGCAGTAGCGAAAGAAATAGATGTTTTTAAAGTATTGCAAGCTGCCTGTATAAATCCGGTAGAGCATTACAATTTGGATGTTGGGACTTTAAACGAAGGAGATGATGCTGATTTTATTGTGGTGAAAGACTTACAAAAGTTTGAAGTACTACAAACGTATATTAATGGTGAATTAGTAGCTGAGAAAGGAAAATCATTTGTAGAGCATGTAGATTTTGAAGTGTTGAATAATTTTGACACTGATAAAAAAAATGTTGCTGATTTTGAGTTCCATTCAGCATCTGAAAAGCTTCGAGTGATAGAAGCTCTAGACGGAGAATTGATGACGAATGAGATTGAAGCTGATTCGTTGATAAAAGAAGGAAATTTAGTTTCTGATGTAGCAAACGATGTGCTAAAAATGACGGTAGTAAATCGTTATCAAAATGCAGAACCTTCGATTGCGTTTATCAAAAACTTTGGATTAAAAGAAGGGGCGATAGCGAGTTCTGTAGGACATGATTCTCATAATATTATTGCTGTAGGAGTATCGGATGAATTGATTTGTAAGGCGGTAAATTTATTGATTGAAAATAAAGGAGGCGTTTGCGCTGTAACATCTTCTGAAGAAAAAGTAGTTCCGCTTCCCGTTGCAGGAATCATGTCAGATAAACCAGCAGTTGAAATAGGAAAAGCCTATGCAGAATTGGATGTGATGGCAAAACAATTAGGTAGTAAATTACGAGCTCCGTATATGACCTTATCTTTTATGGCATTGTTGGTAATTCCATCCTTAAAACTATCAGACAAAGGCTTGTTTGATGGGAACACATTTAAATTTACTTCTTTAGAAGTTAAATAAACGAGAGTTTGAAGACAGAAAAAATTATATTAGGGATTGACCCAGGAACTTCCATTATGGGATTTGGAATTATAAAGGTAGTAGGTAAAAAGATGGAATTTGTTCAAATGAATGAATTGCTCTTAAAAAAATATGACGATCATTATTTAAAACTCAAAATTATTTTTGAACGAACCATTGAATTGATTGATACTTACAATCCAGATGAAATAGCGTTGGAAGCTCCTTTTTATGGGAAGAATGTACAATCTATGTTGAAATTAGGACGCGCACAAGGAGTGGCCATGGCAGCAGGATTGTCAAGACAAATACCAGTAACGGAGTACGCACCTAAGAAAATAAAAATGGCCATTACAGGAAAAGGAACTTCAAGTAAAGAACAGGTAGCCTTAATGTTAAAATCGTTATTGAATTTAAAAGTGCTACCTAAAAACTTAGATGCAACGGATGGTTTAGCAGCTGCGGTGTGTCATTTTTATAATTCAGGAACAAAAGTAGGAGGTAAGAACTATACAGGTTGGGCAGCGTTTGTAAAGCAGAATCCAGGAAAAGTGAAATAATTTGGCAGGAATTTATCTACATATCCCATTTTGTAAGCAAGCATGTTATTATTGCGATTTTCACTTTTCTACTTCATTAAAAAAGAAAGAGGAGTTAGTTTCTTGCTTGGTGAAAGAGCTAGAATTGCGAAAGGAAGAGTTACAAAATGAAGAAATAGAAACGATTTATTTTGGAGGAGGAACCCCAAGTTTGTTGTCATTTGAAGAATTGAGGTTGTTAATAGATACTATTTATCAAAACTATGTAGTAATAGCCAACCCAGAAATTACCTTAGAAGCGAACCCAGATGATTTATCAGAAGAAAAAATAATTGAATTATCTAAAACCCCTGTTAATCGCTTAAGCATAGGAATACAATCTTTTTTTGAAGAAGATTTACAATTGATGAATCGAGCTCATAATGCACAAGAAGCAAAAAACTGCTTGTCTGTCGCGACACGCTACTTTGATAATATTACTATTGATTTGATTTACGGAGTTCCGAATATGAGTAATGAACGTTGGAGAGAAAATTTGCAAATTGCTTTTGATTTCGGAATCAATCATATTTCATCATATGCGTTAACGGTAGAACCTAAAACAGCATTAGATTCATTTATCAAGCAAGGAAAATATCCTGATGTTGACGAAACAGTAGCCAAAGAACATTTTGATGTTTTGGTAGCAGAAACCACTAAAAACGGATTTGTACATTACGAAATTTCCAATTTTGGAAAACCAAATTATTTTTCAAAACACAATACAAGTTACTGGCTAGGGAAAAAATATATAGGCATTGGTCCATCAGCACACTCGTTTAATAAAACACACCGTAGTTGGAATGTAGCTAACAATGCAAAATATATAAAAGCAATTCAAGAAGGAAAACTCCCTTTAGAAGAAGAAAAACTCACTAAGAAAGATCAGTTTAATGAATATTTAATGACAGGATTAAGAACCATTTGGGGAGTGTCGTTAGAGAAAATTGAGGAGGATTTCGGGGAAGAGTTTAGAAAAAACCTCCTTAAAAATGCTAAGAAATTTATCCAGCAAGGGCTACTAGTCATTACAAATGAAGTTTTGAAGACTACAGAAAAAGGAAAGTTCTTAGCAGATGGATTAGCTTCTGAATTATTTATTATTTAAGTATATTTGAGTATGATCGCAACAATTGAATATAACTCAAGAAAGTACAAAATAGATTTATCAAAACCACAAGACATTTCAATAGCTATTGATACCTCAAAAGAAAATGTAAATGCTTGGTATTTAGATGATCCTAAAATTTTCCCTGTTTCTGATGGGAATTGGATAGGAAGTGTACAACAAGGAGCAGATGTAAACTTTAATAATATCCAGTTTAATCCTCACTCACATATTACACATACCGAATGTGTGGGGCATATTACAGAAGAAGTTTATTCAGTAAACAAAGAGCTATCAAAATTTTTCTTCTTAGCTGAAGTAGTGACTATTGCTCCAGAACAGTTAAAAAATAAGGACTTTGTAATTTCAAAAAAACAATTACAAAATGTTTTAGGAAACAAAAAGCGCGATGCAATTGTAATCAGAACCTTACCAAACCTTTCAGACAAAAAATCGATGCGGTATTCAAATACAAATCCAACCTATTTGTTAGAAGAGGGTGCTATATACTTAAAAGAAAAAGGAATAGAACATTTACTAATTGATTTACCATCGGTAGACAAAGAAAAAGACGAAGGAAAATTGTTAGCACATAATGCTTTTTGGAATACACAAGGAGAAATTAGAATGCAGGCAACGATAACAGAGTTTATATATGTATCCAATAAAATAAAGGATGGAACCTACTTTTTAAACTTGATGGTAGCGCCATTTGAAAACGACGCTACACCCAGTAAACCTACACTTTACGAAATTATTTAAAACTTTTTTTGTTGGTGTATTTATTTTTTTACTAGTTTTACAGCTCAATCAAGAAATAATAATGACAATTTTTAATACATATAAGCAATGTAAATCGACTGTGGTAAGACACAGAAACGATCGGGCGATGTATGTATTATAACTATGTTTATATAAAATATAATGATTACAAAAAGTCCGACTGAAAAGTCGGACTTTTTACTTTTATAACTAGTAATAATAACCAAACTTTAACCATATGAAAAAACTATACTTTAACTATTTAAACACCTTTAAAGGGCTCTCAAACGAAGTTTGGTGGCTTTCATTAATAACTCTGATAAACAGAGCAGGAACCATGGTGATTCCGTTTTTATCATTGTACCTAACTAAGAGCCTACAGTTTACTTTAAAAGATGTAGGGTGGATTATGACTTGTTTTGGGTTAGGGTCTGTATTAGGATCTTGGTTAGGAGGTAAGTTAACCGATAAAATAGGTTTTTATAAAGTAATGAAGACTAGCTTGTTTTTGACGGGGTTACTTTTTATAGCCTTACAATTTGTAAATACTTTTGCAGGTTTTTGTATTGGTATTTTCTTAGTAATGTTAGTAGCAGATACGTTTAGACCAGCTATGTTTGTTGCATTAAGCACATATAGTAAACCAGAAAATAAAACACGTTCGGTAACGCTAATTCGTTTAGCAATTAACTTAGGTTTCTCAGCAGGTCCTGCAGTAGGTGGATTAATTATAACCTCGTTGGATTATAGTGGGCTGTTTTGGGTAGATGGAGTGACTTGTATTTTAGCTACTGTTTTATTAGTGAATGTATTAAACCCTAAGAAAGCAAAAGTTTTAGATGAAATAAAAGTAGAAAATCCACAATCGGTATTTTCAGATAAAGCTTTTTGGGTGTTCTTTGTAGGGATGTTCATTTTCGGATTTATTTTCTTACAATACTTCTCAACAATGCCTTTATATTACAAAGATGTTCATCATTTAACTGAGTTAGAAATAGGCTTATTAATGGGGCTTAATGGATTCTTTATCTTCTTATTAGAAATGCCTCTTATTAAATGGTTAGAAGAAAGTAAGTATACCAAAGAATTTTTAATGTTTTTTGGTTTATTATTAACAGGATTAAGTTTTGTTGTAATTAACTTAACCGGTTGGGTAGGAATTTTAATTGTAGGGATGTTATTTATGACCATAGGAGAGATGATCGCATTTCCTTTTTCAAATGCCTTCGTAATGGAACGTGCAAAAAAAGGAAACCAAGGAGAATACATGGCATATTATAGTATTGCATTTTCTATGTCACACATATTTGGACACAATTCAGGAATGCAATTAATTGATAATATTGGGTTTGATAACACATGGAATTTTATGATTGTATTATCGGGAATAGGAGTGTTATTTTTATTAATGTTAGTACGAATTGTTAAAAGAGAAAAAGTAATAGCATGAATTTAAATCAAGTAACAATTCCGTCTATAGATGTATATGCATCTGTTGTATTTTATAAAAAACTAGGCTTGCATCTTATTGTAGATGCAAGTCCTAGATATGTCCGGTTTGAAGTGCCAGATGGAGATGCAACTTTCTCAATTCATCAAGTAGAGAGTTTACCTAAAGGAGAAGGAATTACATTGTATTTTGAAGATGAGAATTTAGATGTGTTAGTAGAAAAATTACAAGAAAAAGGAATTCAATTCACCCAATTACCCAAAGATCAAACATGGTTATGGAGAGAAGCCCATTTGTTAGATCCAGATGGTAATAAATTAATTCTGTTTAAAGCAGGAGAGCATAGAAAAAATCCGCCTTGGCGAATCAATTAAGAAATAGAAGTTTTTATCTTTGAATGTTTAATAAGAAAGCAGAGAACATGAATATACAAGACGCACAAAAACAAGTAGATGATTGGATTAAAAATCACGGAGTTCGTTACTTTAACGAGTTAACAAATATGGCGCAACTAACAGAAGAAGTTGGAGAAGTAGCTCGAATTATTGCGCGTCGTTATGGAGAACAAAGTGAAAAAGAAAGTGATAAAAACAAAGATTTAGGGGAAGAATTGGCCGATGTAATGTTTGTTGTGTTGTGTTTGGCAAACCAAACAGGCGTAAACTTACAAGAAGCCTTTGATAAGAAGCTAGATATTAAAACTAAAAGAGATCACGATCGTCATCACAATAACAAAAAACTACAATAAATGAGTCTCATAAATAATATACAAAAAGGAAGTTTTTGGATTAATGTTTTAAAAGTAGGAACTCCATTTTTAATAATAGTAGCTGTATTTTCTCTATTTTTTAAAACAGGAGGAGCTATTTTTTCAGGAGACTTTGAAACTGTATACAATGTACACTTCGCAAACAAACAGTGGATTCGTTTTTGGTTGAGTAAGATAGTAATCACACTTATTTATAGTATATACATTGTAAATAAAAAAACGAAGTAGTTTTTTATGGATTTAAGACTAAAAACTGAAGAATTTAATTCAGGTACTCATATAACCATTTCAGGTTCAAAAAGTGAATCAAATAGATTGTTGATTTTACAACAGTTATATCCAGGTTTACAAATTGAAAATTTATCAGATTCTGACGATACACACCATTTACAAGGAGCGTTAACTTCTGATGATACAGTTGCAGACATTGGACATGCAGGAACTGCGATGCGTTTTTTAACTGCTTTTTTTGCAACACAAGAAGGTGTTACAAAAGTATTGCAAGGATCTGACCGTATGCATAATCGACCAATTGAAATCTTGGTTAATGCGCTTCGTGATTTAGGTGCTGATATAGAATATGAAAAAAAAGAAGGCTATCCACCGCTCAAAATAACAGGTAAGAAGTTAACGAGAAATAAAGTTTCAATTAACGGAAATGTGAGTAGTCAATACATTTCAGCATTAATGCTAATTGCTCCTAGCTTAGAAAAAGGACTGGAAATTGAATTGGTTGGAAAAATTACATCGGTTCCCTACATCAATATGACCTTACAGCTATTACATCAATTGAAGGTTGAAGCTGAGTTTAAAGGACAGGTTATTAAAATAAAACCTAAATTAACTGTAGAGAAACAAACAGTTGTAGTTGAGTCTGATTGGAGTTCAGCGTCTTATTTTTATTCGATTATTGCATTGAGTAAAATAGGCTCTTCTGTGAAATTATCAGCGTATAAAAAAGATAGTTTACAAGGAGATAGTTGCTTGGAAGAAATCTATAAGCATTTTGGAGTGACGACCACTTTTAAAGACAACTCAATTCTTTTAACCAAAGAAAGAGAACATAGTTCAGCTGTATTAAAAGAAAATTTAAAAAATGCACCAGATATAGCCCAAACTATTGCAGTTACATGTTTCGGATTAGGTGTTGCTTGTGATTTAACAGGGCTACATACCTTAAAAATTAAAGAGACTGATCGTTTAGAAGCATTACGTGAAGAGTTAACAAAATTAGGAGCAGATATTTCAGTTACTAATGAAAGTTTACACTTAAAACCATCTATAAAAATTAAAGAGAATATTCAAATAGCTACCTATAATGATCACCGAATGGCAATGGCATTTGCTCCGTTAGCATTAAAAGTTTCCATAGAAATTTTAGAAGCAGAAGTAGTAACTAAATCGTATAGAAGTTTTTGGAAAGATATGCTGAGTGTAGGAATTCAGAATGTTACCATAAAATAATAGGGCAATAGCTTGACAACCCCTATGTTGAAATTGTATATTTGCCACCGTTAAGAAAATTTTACAAATGAAATTATCAAATTTTAATTTTGAATTGCCAAAAGAATTATTGGCAGAGTATCCTTCAGAGCACAGAGATGAAGCACGATTAATGGTATTGCACCGTGACACACAAAAAATCGAGCATAAACTATTTAAAGATTTAATCGATTATTTTGATGAAGGAGATGTAATGATGTTGAACAATACGAAAGTATTTCCAGCCCGTATGTACGGAAACAAGGAAAAAACTGGAGCTCGTATTGAAGTATTCTTATTACGTGAGTTAAATGCTGAAAATCGTTTGTGGGATGTATTAGTAGATCCAGCAAGAAAAATAAGAATAGGTAATAAGTTATTCTTTGGAGATGATGAAAGTTTAGTAGCTGAAGTTATTGACAATACTACTTCACGTGGAAGAACATTACGTTTCTTATTTGATGGTCCTTACGATGAATTTAGAAAAAAATTAATCGAATTAGGAGAAACGCCATTACCAAAATACATAAAACGTGAGGTAGAGCCAGAAGACGAAGATCGTTACCAAACTATTTTTGCTAAGCACGAAGGAGCAGTAGCAGCACCAACAGCAGGATTACACTTTTCTAAGCACCTAATGAAGCGTTTAGAAATTAAAGGAGTAGATTTTGCTGAAACAACATTGCATGTAGGTTTAGGTACTTTTAACCCAGTAGAGGTTGAAGATTTATCTAAGCATAAAATGGATTCTGAGCAAATTATTATTCCGCAAGTTAGTGCAGATATGGTAAATAATGCTATTGCTAACAAGAAAAAAGTTTGTGCAGTAGGTACTACAGTGATGAGAACGATTGAATCATCAGTATCTTCTAGTAAGCAATTAAATGCTTATGAAGGATGGACAAACAAATTCATTTTCCCTCCATACGACTTTAGTATCGCTAACTGTATGGTAACAAACTTCCATACTCCAAAATCTACTTTATTAATGATGGTATCGGCGTTTGCTGGTCACGATTTTATGATGGAGGCTTACCAAGAAGCAATTAAAGAAAAATATAAATTTTACTCGTACGGAGATGCGATGTTAATTTTATAAAATAGTTTTTAAACCATTAACAAAACCTCACAAGCTACTTGTGAGGTTTTGTGTATTTTTGTACCTGATGACAGTAAAGAAGAAAGATATACGTGCATTAACCAAAGAACAACTCCGTGACTTTTTTGTTGAAAACGGAGATAAAGCCTTTCGAGGTAACCAAGTGTATGAATGGTTATGGCATAAAGCAGCGCATTCGTTTGATGATATGACAAGCTTATCTAAAGCAACAAGAAAAATGCTTGATGAGAACTTTGTAATCAATCATATTGAAGTTGATGCAATGCAGCGTAGTAATGATGGTACGATAAAAAATGCTATCAAGTTACATGATGGGTTAATTGTAGAGTCAGTTTTAATTCCTACCGAAAAACGTACTACAGCTTGTGTATCTAGTCAAGTGGGTTGTAGTTTAGATTGTAAATTTTGTGCCACAGCTCGTTTAAAACGCATGCGTAATTTAAATGCAGATGAGATCTATGATCAAGTTGTAGCAATTGATAAACAAAGTAGGTTATACCATAATCATAAATTGTCAAACATTGTTTTTATGGGAATGGGAGAACCTTTAATGAATTACAATAATGTAATTAAAGCTATTGATAAAATAACTTCGGATGAAGGCTTGGGAATGGCAGCTCGAAGAATTACTGTGTCAACTTCTGGCGTGCCTAAAATGATTAAAAAAATGGCAGATGATGAAGTACGTTTTAATTTAGCAGTTTCATTACATTCAGCCATTGATGAAGTTCGAACATCTATTATGCCATTCAATGCTACTTTCCCATTAAAAGATCTAAAAGAATCTTTGGAGTATTGGTATGAAAAGACTAAACGAAAAATAACATACGAGTATGTTGTTTGGAATGGAATTAATGATCGAAAAGAAGATATTGATGCACTGGTACAATTCTGTAAATATGTTCCGTGTAAGGTTAATTTAATAGAGTACAATCCAATAGATGACGGAGAATTTCAGCAAGCATCAGACAGAGCTTTGAATAATTATATTTCTAATCTTGAAATGAACGATATTGTGGTAAATGTGCGTCGTTCTAGAGGAAAAGATATTGATGCAGCTTGTGGGCAATTAGCAAATAAAAGTTAAAGATTAATTCCTTACTTTTGATATCTGAATGAAGCCAGTAGAGCAAATAAAACTTCCGATTGCTAAAGAAATGGAACTCTTTGAAACAAAGTTCAAAGATTCGATGTTGTCTAAAGTTCCATTATTAAACAGAATTACCTATTATATCGTTCGTAGAAAAGGAAAGCAAATGCGACCAATGTTTGTGTTTTTGGTAGCAAAAATGGTTTCTAATGGCGGTTTTGATGAACGAACATACCGAGGAGCTTCAGTAGTAGAATTAATCCACACAGCAACTTTGGTACACGATGATGTAGTTGATGATAGTAACCGCCGTAGAGGTTTTTTCTCAATCAATGCACTTTGGAAGAATAAAATAGCTGTCTTAGTAGGTGACTATTTACTATCTAAAGGATTATTACTCTCTATAGATAATGAAGATTTTGATTTACTGAAATTGATTTCGATTGCGGTTCGAGAAATGAGTGAAGGGGAGTTGTTACAGATTGAAAAAGCTCGTAAACTCGACATTACTGAAGAGGTTTATTTTGAAATTATTCGTCAAAAAACGGCAACGTTAATTGCAGCATGTTGTGGTATTGGTGCGGCATCAGTTGGTGCGAACAATGAAACAGTACAACAAATGCGAAAGTTCGGAGAATACATTGGTATTGCATTTCAAATTAAAGACGACTTATTTGATTATACTGAAGATAAAATAGGAAAACCAACAGGAATTGATATTAAAGAACAAAAGATGACACTTCCATTGATTTATACACTGAATACTTGTTCTCCTAAAGAAAAAACCTGGTTAATCAATTCGGTAAAAAAGCATAATAAAAACAAAAAAAGAGTAAAAGAAGTCATTGCTTTTGTAAAAGAAAATGGAGGGTTAGAATATACGACAGCTAAAATGCACGATTATAAAAATAAAGCATTAGCTATTCTTAATAATTACCCAGATTCAGAATATAAAAGTTCTTTGCTTCAAATGATTGATTATGTTGTGGAAAGGAAAATATAACTTTACTTGTATGAGATAAGCTAACTTTTATTTAGTGTTTTCTACGTATGCTTCATATTTTATTTTCTCATCTTTAGATATATCTTTTAGATGATTTATAATATCACTAGTTAAAAGATGTAGCTTAAATGTGTAGTTACGATTTTTTATGTTTTTATTTACTGTATAGGTTAAAATGAATAAAACCATACTGGTAGAGAAGAAAATGTATGAAAATACATTATGATTTAATAAAAGAATTGTTTTACTGTCTTGAGTGAGTGAAGATTTGGTTGATTTTTCTATAATGGTAACTATAAATTCAGGAAAGAAGAAAATTAAAGAAAAGCTAACCGTTAAAATTGATAGTAAAAGCAAGATAATCCTAAAAGAGTTTAAAGAAAAATCCTTGATACTTCTAAAAATAGATTTTTCTTCTATTTTTTTAAAGGTATTTTCAAACTCACGTATTTTTTGATCTGTAGTTTGGATTTTATATAGTTTGTAATTACGAATTTCCTCTTTAATCTTATTGTTGTTCATAGCTTCACATTATTTTTTATCAATTATACAAAAAACTGATAATTTTATGGTTGTTTTTTAATGAGTAATTTTTTGTTTTTCATACAAAAACAAAAACCTCGAGATATGTCTCGAGGTTTTCTATATTTATCTATGGCGATTCGCCATTACATCATTCCTGGCATTCCACCACCCATTGGAGGCATTCCACCACCTGCAGGAGCATCTTCTTTAATATCAACTAAAGCACACTCAGTAGTTAAGATCATTCCAGCAACAGAAGCAGCGTTTTCTAAAGCTACACGAGTTACTTTCTTAGGATCAATAATACCAGCCTCTAACATATCTACATATTGTTCAGATTTTGCATCGTAACCAAAGTTTTGGTTTTCTTCTAAAACCTTATTGATTACAACTGAACCTTCACCACCAGCATTTTCAACAATAGTACGTAATGGAGATTCAATAGCTCTATTTACAATTTGAATACCTGTAGTTTCGTCTAAATTCTCTGTAGTAATAGTTTCTAACACCTTTTTAGCACGTACTAAAGCAACACCACCACCGGCAACAATTCCTTCTTCTACAGCGGCTCTTGTAGCATGTAAAGCATCATCAACACGGTCTTTCTTTTCTTTCATTTCCACTTCAGAAGCAGCACCAACATATAGTACAGCAACACCACCAGCTAACTTCGCTAAACGCTCTTGTAACTTTTCACGATCGTAATCAGAAGTAGTCGTCTCAATTTGTGCTTTGATTTGATTTACACGAGCTTTGATTTGTGCTTCGTCACCAGAACCATTAACAATTGTAGTGTTATCTTTATCAATAGTTACTGTTTCTGCAGTACCTAATAAATCTAAAGTTGCATTTTCTAATGAGAAACCTCTTTCCTCAGAAATTACGGTACCACCAGTTAAAATAGCGATGTCTTCTAACATTGCTTTTCTACGATCTCCAAACCCTGGAGCTTTTACAGCAGCGATTTTTAATCCACCACGTAGTTTGTTCACAACTAAAGTAGCTAAAGCTTGTCCGTCAACATCTTCAGCAATAATTAATAAAGGTTTACCAGATTGAGCAACTGGCTCTAAAATTGGAAGAATTTCTTGTAAGTTAGAAATCTTTTTATCGAATAATAAGATATAAGGATTGTCTAAGTCAGCAATCATTTTATCAGCATCTGTTACAAAGTAAGGAGATAAGTATCCACGATCAAATTGCATTCCTTCAACAACATCAACATAGGTGTCAGTTCCTTTAGCTTCTTCAACAGTAATCACTCCTTCTTTTCCAACTTTACCAAATGCTTCAGCAATTAAGTTACCAATTACCGCATCGTTATTAGAAGAAATTGCAGCTACTTGCTTAATTTTTTCTGATGAATCACCAACTTCTTTAGATTGTTTTGCTAAATCTTCAGTAATAGCGGCTACTGCTTTATCAATACCACGTTTTAAATCCATAGGGTTAGCACCTGCAGCAACATTTTTTAATCCTTCTTTTACGATTGCTTGTGCTAATACAGTCGCAGTAGTAGTACCGTCACCTGCTAAATCGTTAGTTTTAGAAGCTACTTCTTTTACCATTTGAGCTCCCATGTTTTCTAACTCATCTTCTAACTCTACTTCTTTAGCTACAGAAACTCCATCTTTAGTTACATGAGGAGCTCCGAATGATTTAGAAATAATTACGTTACGCCCTTTAGGACCTAAAGTTACTTTTACTGCATTTGCTAATGCATCTACTCCACGTTTTAATCCGTCGCGAGCGTCTACATCAAATTTTATATCTTTTGCCATGTTTGTTTAAGTTTTTTTGCCGTTAGCATATAGCTGTTGGCTTGGTTTTAAATTTTTTGTTTAATAGGCTAATAGCGAAAAGCTAATAGCAAAGAAATTTTAGATAATAGCGAAAATGTCGCTTTCTCTCATAATTAAATAATCTTTTCCTTCTAATTTAAGCTCTGTACCAGCGTACTTTCCGTATAAAACAGTATCACCAACTTTTACAGTTAAAGGCTCATCTTTTGTTCCGTTTCCTACGGCTACGACAGTACCTTTTTGTGGTTTTTCCTTTGCGTTGTCAGGGATGATGATTCCTGATGCTGTAGTAGTTTCTGCTGCAGCTGGTTCAACAAGAACTCTGTCTGCTAAAGGTTTAATGTTTAATCCCATTTTATATATTTTGATTGATTAAATTAATTTTACTGGTAGTATTTTGTCAGAAATTATGCCATTAGGTTTTTGCTGACAATTTTTCTAATACATTAGATTAATAAATAAAAAAAATGCCAACGTGTCATTTACGTTGGCATTTTATATTCTATTTTTTTTAGAAACTATTGAGCGCTATCTTTAGCTGTATCTGTTGCTGCTGGTGTAGCAGGAGTTGTTGTAGTTTCAATATTGTTTAAGGTTTCATTTAATTGAGGAGCGTCAGCTGCATTTCCTCTTGGAATAGCAAAGTTAGCTAATAAAATTAAAGCAAACATAGTAATAGCTAATGTCCATGTAGTTCTGTCTAAAAAGCTATTCGTATTTTGTACACCTCCAATATTTTGAGCTCCACCGCCTCCAAATGATGAAGATAATCCTCCACCTTTAGGATTTTGAACCATTACAATTAAGATTAATGCTATTGCAACAATCAATATTAAAACTAAAAGTAAAGTATACGTTGTCATCTATTTATTGTTTTGTAAAATTTGTATTCTTTTAATTTGGTCTGCAAAGAAACCACTTTTTTCTGGATATTTCAAACTTAATATTTTATATGCTTGAATAGCACTATCATATTTCTTTTGTTCTAAATATACTTTAGCCAAAGTTTCGGTAGCTAATTGATTATTTTGTTGATTTTCGGATATTTTTATATCCGAGGTATTTGTTTTGCTAGGGCGAGAAATTTTTGGAGCAGTTTCAATAAAACGATCAATAATAGCTTCGTGCTCAGATTTAACTGGAGTTTTGCTTGTTTGTTTTTCTGAAATTTTATTATTTAAAGTTCTAACTATAGCTTTTTTAGATGATAGTTGTAACCATTGATTGAAAGAAAAAGTTTCGTTTTGTGTGAAAGAAAGAGGTTTACCAATAGCTAAATCTTCTTCTATTGCTGAAACTTTTATTTGTTTCCTTTTAGGAAGAATTTTGTCTTTTAAACTAATCTTTTCTTCTTTTATAGGAGCTTCTTTGAAAGCTTCAGAGGTAATAAAATCAAATAAAACAGTTCTGTCACTGGTGTGAGCTGCCGTTATTTTTAACTCGTTGTTGTATTTATAACTTTCTTGATTTTTTAAAATTTTTAAACGAAGTGCTCTAGCTGATTGAAAATAAGGATATTCTTGAATGATATCAGTAATATCTGAAAGATGTTCTTGCGAAATTAATTCAGGCTTTTCTAATAACTGTATGTATAAATCCTTATTCAAAAAATTACCATTTTGCCACTGAGGCATTAAAAATATCTTGCGTAATACGTTCTATAATTTCATCTAAAGCAGTTTCTAAAACCCCTCCTGTTAATTGTTGATTAGCTCCGTAATCGTAGTAAAAAGAAAAACGTTTTTCAAAATTATCTTTCTCTTCTAAAGCATTAACAAAGTTTACATTTACAGTAATTGTTAATCGGTTTTGAGCAGCTGTTTGTTGAGCTGTTGCACTCATTGGTGTAATACGATAGTCAACAATTTCACCAGAAAAATGTAAATCACCACCGGAATTCACCAAGGTTAAATTAGTTTGACGAGTGAATAAATCTTGTAAATCTTGTGTGAATTTTTGACTAAGTATTGGTTCAACTAAAGGTGCTTGGTTAGGAAAAAAATCAACCTGAATTGTTTTTGCATTTCCTGTGTTTCCACCAGTAAAAGAGTATGCTCCACAACCAATAATGGTTGTAAAAGTAATAAGTAACGATACTATATAAAGAGTTTTTTTCATTTAAAGTTGAATAATTTTTTAAAAGTAAACAATGTAGCTATTATAAATCGTATTGTTTTATTTTTCTGTATAAGGTTCTCTCAGATATTCCTAATTCTTTGGCAGCTAATTTACGCTTACCATTGTTTTTTTCGAGAGACTTTTTTATCATTTCTATTTCTTTTTCTTGTAACGATAAACTTTCATCTTCCTCAATGGTTTCCGCATAATCATAATCATTTTGATGAGAAGTTGATTTTGGAATTTGTACTACCTCAATGTTTGAAGCTTCTGATAAATCTTGATCTTGATAAATACGTTCAATTAAACGATGATTGTCTTCTTGTACCTGTTGAGAGTTTCCGTTTTGCATTAAATCTAGCGTTAGCTTTTTTAGATCATTAATGTCATTACGCATATCAAACAAGATTTTATACATGATGTCTCGTTCATTAGCAAAATCTGATTGACTTGTAGTTCTGTCACCTACAACAGCAGGTAGATTACTACGGTTTTCAGGCAAATATTGAATTAGTTTTTCAGGGGTAATTAGCCTATCTTCCTCAACTATTGATACTTGTTCGGCAATGTTTTTTAATTGACGAATATTACCAGGGAAATGATAGTTCAATAAAACCTTTACAGCATTCTCATTTAACCTGATGGTAGGCATTCGGTATTTTTGTGCAAAATCGGCAGCAAACTTTCTGAACAGTAAATGTATGTCTTCTCCACGTTCTCTTAAAGGAGGTAGTGGAATTTCTATAGTACTTAAACGGTAATATAAATCTTCACGAAATTTCTCTTTAGAAATAGCTTCGTGCATATTAACGTTGGTTGCAGCTACAATACGAACATTTGTTTTTTGTACTTGTGAAGATCCTACTTTTATAAATTCTCCATTTTCCAATACACGTAACAAACGCACTTGAGTGGTTAATGGAAGCTCACCAACTTCATCTAAAAAAATGGTTCCGCCATCAGCCACTTCAAAATACCCTTTTCGGGTTTGTGTAGCTCCTGTAAAAGCTCCTTTTTCATGTCCAAATAACTCACTGTCAATCGTTCCTTCAGGAATAGCACCACAGTTTACTGCAATATATTTTGCATGTTTTCTGTGTGATAATTGATGAATTATTTTTGGGATATTTTCTTTTCCAACACCACTTTCACCAGTAACTAGTACCGAAATATCAGTAGGAGCAACACGAATCGCTTTTTCAATAGCGCGATTTAGTTGCACATCGTTACCGATAATGCCAAAGCGTTGTTTTATAGCTTGTAAATTTTCCATTTCTTTTTTAGAATAGAGAAAAAAGAATAGAGAGAAAAGAAAAATGTAATCTTTTCTCTTGACTCTCTTTTTATAAATTAATTATTGTCAGAATATCCAACAGCCGTACCTTTTAAGGTAGTAGAAGTACAATCTTCAATTTTTACATTTACAAAATCACCCATTTTATAGTTTTCTTTAGGGAAAACAACTACGGTGTTTTGTGTGTTACGACCTTTCCATTCGTTTTCGTTTCTCTTTGAAGTTCCTTCAATTAAAACTTCCTGAATTTTCCCTACATGTTCTTTAGCTCTGTATAAACTATGTTCTTGTTGTAGGTTGATGATTTCTTGTAAACGACGTTTTTTGATAGCTAAAGGAACATCATCTTCCATTTTCTTAGCAGCTAAGGTTCCTGGTCTTTCTGAATAAGCAAACATAAACCCGAAGCTATATTTTACATAGTTCATCATGTCTAAAGTATCAAGATGGTCTTCTTCAGTTTCTCCACAGAAACCAGCAATCATATCTTGACTTAAAGCCATTTCAGGAACAATTTTATAAATATTGTCAACTAACTCCATATACTCTTCACGAGTGTGTTGACGGTTCATAGCTTTAAGCATATTGTTACTTCCACTTTGAACAGGTAAGTGAATGTATTTACAAATGTTTTGGTGTTTTGCCATTACATGAATCACATCTAAGGTCATATCCTGTGGATTAGACGTAGAAAAACGGAAACGCATTTTAGGAAACTCAGTAGCACACATGTCTAATAATTGAGCGAAATCTACTGCAGAAGCTTGTGCTAATTCAGATGCTTTTTTGAAATCTTTTTTCAATCCACCACCATACCATAAATAAGAATCAACATTCTGTCCTAATAAGGTAATTTCTTTGAAGTTTTTTTCTTGCATACTGCGAATTTCTTCAATAATACTCTTAGGGTCACGACTACGTTCACGGCCACGAGTAAAAGGAACTACACAGAATGTACACATATTATCACAACCACGAGTAATTGAAACAAATGCAGAAACTCCGTTAGAGTTTAAGCGTACAGGAGAAACATCAGCGTACGTTTCTTCCTTAGATAAAATTACATTTACAGCATCTCGACCCGCATCAACTTCTTCAATTAAATTTGGTAAGTCTCGATACGCATCAGGACCAACAACTAAGTCAACGATTTTTTCTTCCTCTAAAAATTTTTCTTTCAGTCGTTCTGCCATACAACCTAGTACACCAACTTTCATAGTTGGGTTAGTTTTTTTAACAGCGTTGTATTTTTGAAGTCTGTTACGAACAGTGGTTTCTGCTTTTTCACGAATAGAACAAGTGTTAACTAGTACAAGATCTGCATCTTCTAGGTTTTGTGTGGTATTAAAACCTTGTTCAGCTAAAATTGACGCCACAATTTCGCTATCGTTCATATTCATTTGACAACCATAACTTTCTATAAAAAGTTTTTTGTTGTTTCCTTCTTTGTGTTCTGTAACAAGGGCTTTTCCTTGTTTTTTCTCATCAATTACTTTCTCTACGTGTTCCATAAATCCTTAAATCGTACTAAAATAGGCTGCAAAGATACAACCAAAAAGTGTAATTTGTGACAAATTGACATGGATTGTTTTTTTAAGAAAAAGTAAAATTTTGTTAAAAATGACCCATTAAAAAAAAACTATATACTTTTGCAAACTGAATTATACCTATATTATTAAGGTGTAAAATGAGATAAGAGATATAAGACGTATGGCAAAAAATTTAGTAATAGTTGAGTCACCTGCTAAGGCGAAAACAATAGAGAAGTTTTTAGGAAAGGACTTTCAGGTTGAATCGAGTTTTGGACACATTGCAGACTTACCATCTAAGGAATTGGGTGTAAATGTAGAAGGAGATTTCAAACCGAAGTATATAGTTTCTACCGATAAAAAAGCGGTAGTAAAAAAACTGAAAGACTTAGCAAAGAAAGCAGAAACTGTTTGGTTAGCATCCGATGAAGACCGCGAGGGAGAAGCTATAGCATGGCACTTAGCGGAACAATTGAAGTTGAAAAATGAAAACACTAAGCGTATTGTTTTTAACTCTATTACTAAAAATGCAATTTTAAAAGCAATTGAAAACCCACGCACAATTAATTACAATCTTGTTGATGCTCAACAAGCAAGACGTGTGTTAGATAGAATTGTAGGATATGAATTATCTCCTGTATTATGGAGAAAAGTAAAACCAGGATTGTCAGCAGGTAGGGTGCAATCGGTTGCAGTACGTTTAATTGTAGAACGTGAAAGAGAAATAGAAGGTTTTACACCAGTAGCTTCTTATCGTGTTGATGCAGAGTTTGTAAATGCAGAAGGAAAAAAGTTTAAAGCAAAATTAGCAAAGAACTTTTCAACAAAAAAAGAAGCTGAAAATTTCTTAAATTCTTGTTTAGGAGCAGAATTTTCTGTTGCTGATTTACAAAAAAAACCAGCAAAAAAATCTCCAGCACCGCCATTTACTACATCGACGTTGCAACAGGAAGCGTCAAGAAAATTAGGTTTTCCAGTTGCCAAAACTATGATGGTAGCACAACGTTTGTATGAAGCAGGGTTAATAACCTACATGAGAACAGACAGTGTAAACTTATCTGATGATGCAAAAAAAGCTGCTCAAGCAGAAATTATAGCTTCTTATGGTGAAGAATATAGCAAGCCACGTAATTATGCAACTAAGTCTAAAGGAGCACAAGAAGCGCATGAGGCAATTCGTCCGACTAACATGGAGAATCATGAAATTACAGGTGAGTATGATCAAACAAGATTGTATAGCTTAATTTGGAAACGCACATTAGCTTCACAAATGAGTGAAGCTAAGCTAGAACGTACCGTCGTAAAAATAGATAACAATAAGAATAAAAAGCAGTTTACTGCAAATGGAGAGGTAATTACTTTTGAAGGATTTTTAAAAGTATATTTAGAAGGTACAGACAACGAAGAGGAAGAACAGGCAGGAATGTTACCTAAAATGGAAGTAAATGAAGAATTAATAAACGAGTTGATAACAGCAACTGAGCGTTACACACGTCCGCCAGCAAGGTTTTCTGAAGCATCCTTGGTAAAACAATTAGAAGAGTTAGGTATTGGTCGCCCTTCTACGTATGCACCAACCATTTCAACTATTCAAAGAAGGGAGTATATTGAAAAAGGAACTGTAGAAGGAAAAGAAAGAAATTACACTCAATTAAGTTTAGCCAATCAAGAAGTGTCAGAGCAAATTTTAACTGAAAGAGTAGGTTCAGATAAAGGAAAGCTCGTGCCAACAGATATAGGAAATATAGTAAATGATTTCTTAGTAGAAAATTTTGATGCAATTTTAGATTATGGTTTTACAGCTAAAGTAGAAAATGAATTTGATGAAATTGCAGAAGGAAAAGAAGATTGGATAGCAATGATTAAAGACTTTTATAAAAACTTTCATGTTGTTGTAGAAGATGTTGCTGCAAATGCAGAAAGAGCAAAAGGGGAACGTTTATTAGGTGTAGATCCTGAAAGTGGAAAGAATGTGTATGTGCGTTTAGGGCGTTACGGAGCAATGGTGCAGATAGGAGAGGCAACTGATGAAGAGAAACCTCGTTTTGCAAGTTTACAAGGTGACCAAACAATGAATTCAATTACCTATGAAGAGGCAATGGATTTATTTAAGTTGCCAAAAACATTGGGAGACTATGAAGAGAAAGAAGTAGTTGTAGCTAATGGAAGATTTGGTCCTTATATTAAATTTGATGGTAAATATGTATCGTTAGATAAAGGAGAAAATCCAATGTCTGTAGATATGGATAGAGCTATTGAATTGATTGAAGCAAAAAGAAAAGCAGATGCTCCTATTGGAGAATATGAAGGAATGCCAATTCAAAAGGGAGTAGGGCGTTTTGGCCCTTTTATTAAATGGAACTCTATTTTTATCAACGTAAATAAAAAATACGACTTTGATAATTTAAGTCAAACAGATTTAGAAGAATTAATAGAAGATAAAAAAAGAAAAGAGCGTGAAAAGCTAATCCACAATTTTGAAGAGGTTGGTATTCGTGTAGAAAAAGCACGCTGGGGACGTTTTAATGTAATAAAAGGAAAGATAAAGGTAGAACTGCCAAAGACAACAGAGATAGAAAAACTAACACAAGAAGAGGCTGTTAAAATGATTGAAGCAAAAACACCTAAGAAAAAAACAGCTAAAAAGAAAGCAACCAAAAAAAAATAAAGAAGCTTTCAGAAAAAAAATAGTTTAGTATATTGCGACTCCAAAAATTCCCCTAATAAATGAATATAGACTTCTTTTCCCCTATTGAAGATTCTGTAGCTACTCGTGTAGTTTTACAGCCTTCTTCTGTATTAGGAAGAACTATTCAACTACATACTGTTCAAGATGGTTTTCCAGATTTAACAGAAGTAACTATCGCAATTTTAGGGGTTAAAGATGATAGAGGAGCAGCAGGTAATTTAGGGAGTGGTAAAGAATTACACGAAATTCGTAAACATTTGTATCAATTATTTCCTGGTAACTGGCATACTCGTATAGCAGATCTCGGAAACATAGAGAAAGGAAATACATTAGAAGATACCTACTTTGCTGTTAAATCATCAGTAGCATTTTTACTAAAAAAAAATATACTTCCTGTAATAATTGGGGGAGGACAAGATTTAACTTACGCAAATTATAGAGCTTACGACGAACTAGAGCAAACAGTTAACTTAGTAGTTGTTGATAGTCGGTTTGATTTAGGCTCATTAGAAGAAGAATTAAGCTCTCAATCTTATTTAAGTAGAATTGTAATGGAGGAGCCTAATAATCTGTTTAACTTCAGTAATATAGGGTACCAAACCTACTTTAATTCTCAAGAAGAAATAAATCTATTAGATAAATTATATTTTGAAGCCTACAGATTAGGAGAAGTTAAAAACATAACATTGGTAGAACCAATAATGCGTGACGCAGATGTTGTAAGCGTAGATATAGGCAGTGTACGTCAAAGCGATGCTCCTGCAAATAAAAATGCTTCGCCAAATGGATTTTATGGAGAAGAGTTATGTGCTGTTGCACGTTATGCAGGGATAAGTGATAAGGTAACATCTTTTGGAATTTACGAGTACAATAGCCTTTTAGATTTAAATCATCAAACAGCAAAATTAATAGCTCAAGTAATTTGGTACTTTATAGAAGGAGTAAATTCAAGAGCTAAAGATTACCCATTTGTAACCAAAGAAAGTTACCAAAAGTTTACGGTACTTTTAAATGATGATGATCCAATAAACTTTTATAAGAGTGATAAAAGCGGTCGTTGGTGGATGGAAATAAATTTAATATCAAATAATAAACACAAAAGACATGCGTTAATACCATGTAACTATCGAGATTATGAACAAGCATTACAACAAAAAATACCAGAAAGGTGGTATAAGGCTTTGCAAAAGCTTGTTTAAAAGAAAGTTGTATGTTCTGTAAAAAATAATAATTCGTAATTGTTTTTTAATAAAAAAAATAATAGGTTTACGCCTCTTTTATAAGAAAGATTTAATATGAAAAAAATAACAGTACTTGCATTGTTAGCATCTATCATTTACTCTTGTGGTTCAAGTGGTGATAGGGGAGAGTTAGTAGGAGTGAAATCTAAAAGGAAATGGTTTGCTGAAAAACCATATGGTATGGCTAAAATCCCAGGAGGATCTTTCACTATGGGAAAACAAGATGAAGACCCTATGGGGGCTATGAATGCTCCAACTAAAACAGTTACGGTACAACCATTTTACATGGATGAGACTGAAATAACAAACAGTGAGTATAAAGCCTTTGTTCATTGGGTAAGAGATTCCATAACAAGAACTAAATTAGCTTATCAAGCAGAATTTGCTTCTTTAGGAGGAGAGGATGCAGCTAATACAGGTAAAAATGCACAAGGAATACAATTATATGCTTTTGCATCAAAAGATACTGTTAATGAAACTCCGTATGATAAGTACATGCGTGAAAATTATTACGAATTAGGAGAAGGATTAGATTCACTAAAACCATTAAACTGGGAAGAAGAGTTAATTTGGGATTCACAAGAATATCCTGATGCTGATTATGTAGAGGTGATGGACTCTTTATATATTAGAAAAGATGAGGCTTTAAATGGAATTAGAACATTTAATACAAAATTATTAAACTATAGGTATTATTGGTTTGATAATGAAGCTGCAGCAAGAACAGGTAAGAATAGAAGAGATTTCTTAAAAGACGAAGTTATAAATGTGTATCCAGATACAACAGTATGGATAAAAGACTTTAATTATTCATACAATGATCCAATGCATCAAGAGTATTTCGGACACAAAGCGTATGAGAATTACCCAGTAGTAGGGGTAACATGGAATCAAGCAAAAGCATTCTGTCATTGGAGAACACAAACAAAAAATAATTTTCAAAGATCTAGAAAGAAGTTAGGTTTAGTGCCTGCTTTCAGATTGCCTACAGAAGCAGAGTGGGAATATGCAGCACGTGGAGGATTAGATTATGGTAAATATCCTTGGGGAGGACCTAGTACAACGAGTGATAGAGGATGTTTTTTAGCAAACTTTAAACCAGTTCGTGGAGATTATGCAGCTGATGGAGCCCTTTACACAGTTGAAGCAATGTCTTATAATCCTAATGAGTATGGATTGTTTAATATGGCAGGTAATGTTTCAGAATGGACAAATACAGCTTACAATCAAATGTCTTATTATATGGGGTCTACCATGAACCCTAATGTTGAAATAAAAGAAAATAGAAGAAAGATAATACGTGGAGGATCTTGGAAAGATGTAGCATATTTCTTAGAGGTAAGTTCTCGTGATTGGGAATACGCTGACACCGCAAGAAGTTATATCGGATTTAGAACCGTACAAGATTATTTAGGTACCAATAAAAGTAATTAAACAAGAAAACAAGAATAAATATTAATCCCCAAATTTTAAAAATCAAGAATTATGGCACAATCAAAATCAACTAAAAAAATGTTCAACATGGCTTACGGTTTAGGAGCCGCAGTAGTTATTATTGGAGCATTATTTAAAATTTTACACTGGCCTTTTGGAAATGAAGTATTAATGGTAGGTATGATTGTTGAAGCAGCAGTTTTCGCATTGTCAGCGTTTGAAGCAGTTGAAGACGATTTAGATTGGACAAAAGTATACCCAGAGTTAGCAGATGGACAATCATCAGGTAACAAAAGAGATAAAAAAGTTTCTGCTTCACCAGAAGAAGCACAAAGCATGTTATCTCAAAAATTAGACAATATACTAAGTGAAGCTAAATTAGATGCTCAATTAGTATCTCGTTTAGGAGACAGTATTAAAAGCTTCCAAGGAGCAGTAGAGCCATTAGCTTCAGCTTCTCAATCAATTTCAGCTACTAATAGTTACAATGAACAAATGTCTAGAGCAGCAGCTCAAATGGAATCATTAAATAGTTTATACCAAACTCAAGTAGAAAATGCTAGTAAACAAGCCGATTTAAACTCAGCTATGGTAGAAAACTCTCAACGTTTACAAGAGCAAATGCAATCGTTAGCAACAAACCTATCTTCATTAAATGGAGTATATGGAGGAATGTTAACTGCAATGTCTAACAAATAATTAATTAGTTTAATCTAATTATTAACTAAACAAACTAATTAATATGGCAGGAGGACAACTATCACCAAGGCAGAAGATGATTAACCTTATGTACTTAGTGTTTATTGCAATGTTAGCAATGAACATGAGTAAGGAAGTATTATCTGCCTTTGGATTAATGAATGAAAAGTTAACAGTAGCTAACCAAAAAGCAACAGAGAAAAATAAAACAGCTTACGAAACGTTAGCTCAAAAGGCAGCAGAACAAGCTAAGCAATACGGTGAAGCTAAGGAGAAAACAGATAAGTTAAAAGTAGCAGCTGATGAATTATATGCTTACGTAGGAGATTTAAAGAGCCAAATGACTGGTGATTTAGAAGATAAAAAAGCATATGAAACAATGGATAAGTCTAAATTTTTAGATGAATTGTTCTTTAAAGGAGGTAAAATATCAAAAAAAGGACAAGAATTTGTTGCTAAGATAGATGCTTTCAGAAATGATGCTGTTGCTGCTTTAGAAGGTACAGAAGTAGCAGATGTAATAGCCGCTCGTTTTAATACAAGTAAAGTAGAAAATAAAGACGGTAAAAAAATTGACTGGTTAAAATATCATTTTGAAGGTTTCCCTTTAATTGCGTCTTTAACTAAGTTAACTCAAATCCAAGCAGATATTAAAGCTACAGAATCTGATGCTTTAACAGCTTTATTACAAGGAGAATTACAAAGTGCTGTATCTATGACCAAATATGAAGCAATGGTTGTTTTTGATAAGAGTGCTTATTATCCTGGAGAAAACTTATCAGGTAGAATTGTATTAGGAAAAAAAGATCCTAATTTAACTGCAGAGAAAGTTATTATTAATGATAAAGAAGTTGAGCAAGAAAAAATTCAAGCAGGACAAGTTATTCTAGACGGTCCAGCAGGTAATGTAGGAGATAAGGAATTAAAAGGAGAGTTCCAATTTAAAGAAGGAGATTCTATTGTAAAAATAGATATTAAAGGAGCTTATGCTGTTATTCCTAGACCAAATGAAGCTCTAGTTTCTGCAGATAAAATGAATGTAGTATACCGTGGTTTAGCTAACCCGTTAACTATTTCTATTCCAGGAGTACCAGGAAATAAAGTTTCTGCAAAAGCTCCAGGATTGAAAAGAGTTAGAGGAGACAAGTATACTATGTATCCAGGAAAAGGTAGTGAGGTAAACATCGTAGTTACAGGAACTCCAACGGGTGCATCAAAAGGTGTACGTTCTGTTAAGAAATTTAGAATTAAAGACATACCACCAGCAGTAGGTATGGTTAGAGGTCAATATGGTACCGTAAAAATGCCAAAAGCTAGTTTAGGAAGAATAAGCGTAGCTGCAGGATTACCAGACTTCTTATTTGATTTAAAACTAAACGTATCTAGCTTTAAGGTTAAAGTACCAGGACAAGTAGCTATTTCAGTTAGTGGTAGAGGCTTAAACTCTAGAGCTAAAGCAGCTATAAATAAGGCTAGAAGAAATGATGTAATTACGATTTTTGATATCAAAGCATCAGTATCAGGTTCTAACTACAAAATTAAAAAAGTATTACCTGTTAGCGTAGAAATTACAAATTAATAAGTAAAAAATAAGAAAGTATGAATTGGAAGCGTTTTTATATGGTTTTATTCGCGTTTGCTGCGACAAGCTATGCAAGTGCACAAGCTAACCTTTTAAATGCTAAAAAGGTAGATGAAATTGGAGTTAAATCTGAAGCTCAAATAGCTTCAGAAGATGACAAACCACTTCCTTATGGCTACATTAGTGATAGAGATGTGTTATGGTCTAAAGTGGTGTGGGAATATGTAGATTTAAACCAGAAAATAAATCTACCTTATTATTACCCAATTGATACTATGAATGCAGGTCTTACAAGACGTTCTTTATTTGATACTTTATTAAAAGGTATCAAAAACGGTGAAATAACTGAGGTTTATAACGACTCTTATTTTACTACAAAGATTGGTATGAACGATATAGAAATGATGGTTCATAATCAACGTCAAAATGGAGATTATGTGGATGATTATTATGTACAGTCTCAGGATATTAAAGGATTTAAATTGAAAGGTATTTGGTATTTTGACAAACGCCAAGGTGAGTTAAAATATCGTTTATTAGCCTTAGCACCTATGGGGCCAGATGTACAAGTAATGGGAGTTGAAGAAATTGACGATAGTGAAAATGTATATCCATTATTTTGGGTGTTTTTCCCAGATGCTCGTGAAACGTTACATAGTTCGAAAGTATTCAACCCAGAAAATTCAGCACAACCACTTTCTTATGACAACTTGTTAAATGCAAGACGTTTTAACTCAACCATTTTGAGAGAAGAGAACATTTATGGAGACAGAGCTATTTCTGATTATGTTCGTGGTAACTCTTTATTTCAATTGTTAGAAGCAAATAGAATTAAAGAAGGTATTCGTAATAGAGAAATGGATATGTGGAATTATTAATATTCCTTTTCAGTATAAACAAAAAAGAGCTTGCAATGCAAGCTCTTTTTTATTACAATAGTAGTACTTTTGAATTATGAATAAAGAGGTAGATTATATCATCGTTGGCTTAGGGTTATCAGGAATAGCCTTTACAGAACAATTAATTAAAAACAATAAAAGTTTTATTGTTTTTGAAAATACTTCACAAGTATCTTCAGTAGTTGCTGGTGGAGTATACAATCCTGTAATCTTAAAACGATTTACGCCAGTTTGGAATGGACATGAACAACTAGAAAAGGCAATCCCTTTTTATGAAGAACTAGAAGAAAAGTTACAACTTAACTTAGATTATAAATTTACTACTAAAAAAGTATTTTCAAGTGTAGGAGATGAAAACAATTGGTTCATTGCATCAGATAAACCAATGTTGTCTTACTATATGAATCCAAAAATATCAAAAAAAAAAATAAAAGGAATTATAGGTAATTATGGATTTGGAGAATTAAAAGGAACAGGAAGAATTGATACCCCTTTATTAGTAAAGTCTTATAAAGAGTATATAAAATCATTAAAAAGTCTCCTAGAACAAGCCTTTGACTATTCAAAAGTTACTATTCAAGAAGATAAAGTAAGTTATGATAATATTACAGCAAAAAGAATTGTGTTTAGTGAAGGATTTGGTTTAAAGAAAAACCCATTTTTTAATTATTTGCCTTTAAATGGAACGAAAGGAGAAACGATAACAATTCATGCTCCCGAACTAAAAATAGATTTTTTATTAAAAGGCAGTGTATTTATAATGCCGTTAGGTGACGATACATACAAAGTAGGCGCTACTTTTAATTGGACAGATAAAACATCAGTTCCAACAGAAGAAGGAAGAAAAGAGTTGGAAGAAAAATTACAAAAGATAATATCAGTTCCATATACAGTAATTGAACAATCAGCAGGAATACGCCCTACAGTAAAAGATAGAAGACCTTTAGTAGGAAAACATCCAGAATATCAAAAATTAGCTATTTTAAACGGCTTAGGAACACGTGGTGTAATGATTGCCCCAACTGTTGCAGAAAACTTATATAATCATCTCGAGAAGGGTGAAGAGTTGGATAAAGAAATAAATATAAAAAGGTTCGTTGAATAACGAACCTTTTTATATTTTAAGAAATAATAAACTTATTCCTAGTAGAGTTATTTTTCTGATTGTAATTCTTTGGCGTTCTTTTTATAACCCACAAATAGGTTAATCCAAATAATTCTTGAAAGTCTTAATGTAATAGGTGTTAATATTAAAGAAACAACTATTATAGCTATGAAACTATGTAAAATAGATAAGCCAATAAAAACTTTAGCAATAATAAAAATAGCAACAAAAAGAGCTACTGCAAGCGCGTAATTTACATACATCGCACCAAAGAAAAAAGAAGGCTCCATCATGTACTTAAAATTACATTGAGGACAATTTTCATGTAAAGTAGTTACTTTTTTAGGGTTGAAGTTAAGTTTGTATTTAAAGAAGTCTCCTTCATGACATCGAGGACATTTACTATTAAAAATACTATACAATTTACTTCCTTTTCCAAACATTTCTTATGGGTATTAAGTTCGATTAACTATTTGCTTTTTGTAAGTTTGTACAAATTTCAACAAAAATAAAACTATCGTTTGTAACTCTAGTTACAAAACTAAAGTAATTTGCTAAAAATATGTTAAACGTACACGATGTATCAGTTTCATTTATGGGAACAGATTTGTTTTCTGGAATCACTTTTAAGTTAATAAAAGGAGACAGAATTGGATTGATTGGAAAAAATGGAGCAGGAAAATCTACCTTATTAAAAGTTTTATCAAAAGATATTGAAAGTAGTGGCGGAACACTGGCATTTGATAAAGATGTACGTATAGGGTTTTTACGACAGGATATTGATTTTGTACATGGAAGAACTATTTTAGAAGAAGCATACCAAGCATTTACTGAAATTAAAGAAATTGAACTAGAGCTTGATGAAATTAATCGTCAACTAGCAGAAAGAACTGATTATGAAAGTGAAGCGTATAATCAATTAATTATTGATTTAAACGAGAAAACTGAACGTTACGAGTTACTTGGTGGATATAACTACCAAGGAGAAACCGAAAAGATTTTACAAGGGTTAGGTTTTCAACGAGAAGATTTTGATAAGTTAACTGATACTTTTTCTGGAGGTTGGCGTATGCGTATTGAATTAGCAAAACTACTTTTACAGAATAATGATATTTTATTGCTAGATGAGCCTACCAATCACTTAGATATTGAGTCAATTATTTGGCTAGAAAATTTCTTAAAGAATTATGCAGGCGCCATAGTGTTAGTATCACATGATAAAATGTTTTTAGATAACGTAACTAACCGTACAATAGAAATTTCACTAGGACAGATTTACGATTATAAAAAGCCTTACTCAGAGTTTTTAAAGTTGCGAGCTGAAATAAAAGAAAAGCAATTACAAGCTCAGAAAAATCAACAAAAAGAAATTGAGCATACCGAAAAGTTGATTGAGAAGTTCCGTGCGAAAGCTAACAAAGCTTCTATGGCACAATCACTAATCAAAAAGTTAGACAAGGTTGAGCGTATTGAGGTTGATCAAGATGATAACGCGGTAATGAATGTTCGCTTTGCTATTTCGAAAGAACCAGGGAAAATTATTGTAGAAGCTGAAAACCTATCCAAGAGTTACGGAGACAAAGAGGTGTTGAAAAATGTCAATTTGCTGATTGAACGTAATAGTAGAATAGCCTTTGTAGGGCAAAATGGACAAGGGAAATCTACTTTAGCGAAGATGATGGTAGGGGAGATTCCGTTTGAAGGAAACTTAAAGCTCGGGCATAATGTAGAGATAGGATATTTTGCGCAGAACCAGTCAGAAGAATTACCACCAGAGAAAACAGTGTTGGAAATCATGGAAGACGCTGCTAATGATACCAACCGAGTAAAGGTAAGAGACATGTTAGGGGCCTTTTTGTTTGGTGGAGAAGCAGTAGATAAAAAAGCAAAAGTACTATCAGGAGGAGAGCGAAACCGTTTAGCGTTGTGTAAGCTATTATTATCACCTTTTAACGTGTTGATAATGGATGAGCCTACCAACCACTTAGATATTGCTTCCAAAAATGTATTAAAAAAGGCTCTACAGAACTTTGACGGAACCTTAATCGTAGTATCTCACGACCGTGATTTCTTACAAGGATTAACAACAACCGTATACGGATTTAAAGACCGAGAAATAAAAGAATATTTAGGTGATATCGATTATTTCTTAGAGCAACACAAAATGGAAAGTTTACGCGATGCTGAAAAAAGAACCGTAGTAACCAAAGAAAAAGATACTTCTAAAAAAGAAGCGTATCAGTTATCGAGAGAGCAAGAAAAGGAACTTAAAAAGTTAAAAAATAAGCTTAATAAAATAGAAAATCAAATAGCGAATTTAGAAGCCGAAATTGAGCAAATAGATTTAGAACTAGCTCAGAATTACGACGAGGTATCTTCACGTCCTAATTTCTTTGAAAACTACAAAGCCAAAAAAGCGAAAGTTGATCAACTCATGGAAGAGTGGGAGCAAGTAGAAGAACAGGTGGCTGGGTTATAGGTATAGTTTATACTAGTATTGATTATACTTTTATATTGAAGTAGAACGTACTTCCTACACCTAATTCAGATTGCACCCAAATATTTCCATTGTGCATAGATGCTATTTTTTTACAATGAGCAAGTCCAATACCTGTTCCTTCATATTCAGACCTATTGTTTAACCTTTGAAACATAGAAAATATTTTTTCCTTATAAGGTTCGTCTATTCCTATTCCATTGTCCGTAATTGAGAATGTCCATCCATTCTCTTTTTTAGCATCAATGAATATTTGAGGTCTTATATTTTGTTTTTGAAACTTGATTGCATTTCCAATCAGATTTAGAAACAAAAGCCCTAGTTCAGTTTCATATCCTTTTAACTTTGGTAAGGAACCTATTTTAATAATTGCTTTGCTATTTTTAATCTTTTTGTCAAGATCGATTAAAACATTTTTTAATAATTCATCACAATTTATATTACTTAGGTTTTTGTTTTCTCCAAGTTTGCTATAATCAAGTAATGAATTAATAAGGCTTTTCATTCGTTTAGCAGAAACAGATATGTAATTAAGATATATACTGGCTTCCTTTTCAATATCATTTCCATAATCTTGTAATAATAAGTCAGCAAAGCTTTGAATGGTATTTACTGGTTCTTGTAAATCATGTGAAGCTATGTAGGCAAATTGTTCTAGTTCCTTGTTTTTTTCAGCTAGCATTTTATTAGCTTCTTTTAGTTTTGTTGTTGTTGTCATAATTTTGGTAATATTATTATGAGCACCTAACATTCTTATTGGTGTACCAAGACTATTTCGAATAACTAAACCTCGACATCTAATATAAACAGTTGAACCATCTTTATGTTTATACCTGACAACTTGGTCATATGGATGATTAGAGTCTTCACAATGTTTATTGAAATTTTCCAGAGCAGTGTTTAAATCATCTTTATTTATAATATTTTGCCAAGCATCACTTTTATGGGGCATTTCATTTGGGTTATATCCTAATTCTGTCCAAAACTTTTCATTCATCCATTCATTTTCAGGGTTTTCTAGATCCCAATACCATAAGCCATCTAGAGATCCTTCTTGAATAAAAGAAAATATTGAATCATCTGTTTTGATTAAATCGTAAAGCTCCTTTTTTAAGTAATGTTCCATAATTGTAATAACTAGATTAGCTCTATGTTTTTGATTTTAAATATAGTAAAAGAAAATTGTTTTTGAACTAAGAAAGAAGATGTTAGGTTCAACGAAGTAAAATCTCAAGATTGTGGCTTAGTTTGTTTTAATAAGAGACCTCTCTCTAGTTGGAATGAAGAGAATGAAAATGTCAAAAAAGTGTAAAAGAAATGTCAACTATTGATTAAAACCATTGAAAAGTAGGATATTTGTAAACAATATGAGTAAGAATCCTAATTTAATAGTAAATAAAATAAGTGTCTACTTATTTGTTGTAATAGTACTATTTATTTCGTGTACTACTAGCGAAAATTTTTCAGAACGTGTAAAAGTTTGCTTACGAAATGTGGGGCATCAGTTATTATTAAGTAATGGAGATGCTAGCTCATTAATATTACCTATAAAGCAGTTGAATGAATCAACCTTTAAGCTAAGTTTTCAAGATAGTTTGGAAATTCAACCCGATAGCTTAGTGATTTTTGTAAACAGGAGTTTTAAAAAATCTAGTTTTCCAACAAATTATATTCTAGAAGTAAAAAGCTGTACTAAAGAAGAAGTAGTGTATAGTTATGAAATGCGAAAAAGAGAAGAAAAATCGATTATACCCTGCAAAGGAAGAGCATTGCCAAAGGATTGTTATTTTATAGAAGTTCAATTTCATAAAAAGAGTACATCTAATAAAAGTCAGTTTATTTTTTATGGGTTGTTGTTTTTAGCTTTAGTATCCAGTGTAGTGGTGTATCAAAAGAGAAGAAAAAATAAAACAACAACAACGAATAATCTAACTAATGTTGTAAGCTTAGGAATTTTTGAGTTTTATCCAGAGCAAAACAAATTAGTAAAACAGGCTGTAGAAATTAGCTTATCTAAAAAAGAATGTGAGTTATTAGAAATTTTTATTAGCAGACCAAACGAAATTATAAAAAGAGAAGAGTTAACCAAAAGAGTTTGGGAAGATAACGGAGTGGTTGTTGGAAGAAGTTTAGATACGTATATTTCTAAACTTCGTAAAAAACTAAAAGACGATACTTCCATAAAAATAACTAACATTCATGGAGTAGGGTATAAGCTAGAAATAGATTAAAGACTTACTTTTGCGTTGATAACTTTTTAAAATGCTGTTCCAACTAGAAATTCCCACACCAGAGAATCAACAAATTCAACTACCTGTTTTAACAACAAAAGGAATTGAGCTCTTTGTAAAAAGGGAAGACACCATCCATCCATTTGTTTCAGGGAATAAATTCAGGAAACTTAAGTATAATATTGAAGAAGCAGAACAACAAGAGAAAGAGGTTTTATTAACTTTTGGAGGTGCTTTTTCAAATCATATTGCAGCTACTGCCGCCGCAGGAAAAATAGCGGGATTTAAAACAATTGGAATTATTAGAGGTGATGAGTTAGGAAAGGATGTAACGAAGACACTTTCTCAAAATGAAACCTTGAGAAATGCATACGAAAATGGAATGCAGTTCAAGTTCATTACCAGAGAAGCCTATCGAAATAAAACTTCTGAAGCATTTATCAATCAATTAAAAAAAGAATTTGGTGATTTTTACTTGGTTCCAGAAGGAGGAACTAATGCTTTAGCTGTTCAAGGTTGCGAAGAGATTTTAACAAATGAAGATGAAAAATTCAATTATATTTGTTGTGCAGTTGGTACTGGAGGAACCATTTCTGGATTGATAAATTCGGCAAAAAAACACCAAAAAGTAATTGGTTTTCCTGCACTAAAAGGTGATTTTTTAGTAGATGAAATTCAACCTTATGTAAAAGGAAGTGAAAACTGGAGTTTACAAACTGACTATCATTTTGGAGGTTACGGAAAATATAATGAGGAGCTAATCCGTTTTATTAATGAATTTAAAGAGCAAACGACTATTTTGTTAGATCCTATTTATACAGGGAAAATGTTGTTTGGGATTTTGGATTTAGTAGCAAAAGGTGCATTTCCAGTAGGTAGTAAACTACTAGCAATTCATACAGGAGGTTTGCAAGGAATAGCAGGAGTAAATCAAAAATTAAAGAATAAAAATAAAGAGTTAATAAAGGTTTAATGAGAGTAAAGGTAGTTTTTTTAGCAGTGTGTGCTGTAATATTGACAAGTTGTGGATCAGGTAAAAATGTAGTAAAGAGTACACCTAATGAGGTAACTTTAGAACCTAGAGAAGAAAAAATGCCTGAGTTACCACAGTTAGAACAGATACAAAAACCATTAAAAACTACAACAAATCATACCGAGGCATATATTCAAAAATTTGCACCGATTGCGGTTAAGAAAATGCACGAACATGGTATTCCTGCTAGTATAACTTTAGCTCAAGGAGTGTTAGAATCGGGAAGTGGTAGAAGTCAGTTAGCCCGCAGATCAAACAACCACTTCGGAATTAAATGTCATAGAGGTTGGCAAGGAAATAGTGTAACCCATGATGATGATGAAAAAGGAGAGTGCTTTAGAAAATATAAATATCCAGAAACTTCATATGAAGACCATTCGCAGTTTTTATTAACTCGTAAACGATATGCAAGTTTATTCAGATTGAGGCATACAGACTATAAAGGTTGGGCTCATGGGTTGAAGAGAGCAGGGTATGCAACGGATAGAAAATATCCTCAAAAGTTAATATCGATTATTAGAAAATACAACCTAGATAAGTATGATAGAGTAAGGCGAGATGGTTCTTTAGCAGCGAAAACACCAACTTATAAAACAACTTCTCATAAAGTTCAAAAAGGAGATACATTGTATTCTATATCAAGAAGATATAATATTTCGGTACAACGATTAAAAGAAGTAAACGGATTAAGTGATAATAACATTAGTATTGGGCAAGATTTGTTGGTAAAATAAACGAAATGTCATTTCGAACTGTAGTGTAACGAAAGTGAGAAATCTGAAAGGCTTTGATTCTGTTTATTAAAAATATTTACTGTTTCTTTGAATGAGATTCTTCTCGTTGTTAGGAATGACGACATAAAAAAGCGGAGTAAAACCCCGCTTCAACTAACCAAACCCAAATCAAAACTACCAAGAGTAATTTTTCTTTTTTGCTTGTTTTTTAATGGCTTTAATCATAACACTTTCTAATTCATTCTTCTTAGAACTTTCACGTTGTTTTTTTGCTACATAAGTCTTTCTTTTTTTATTTAACTCTTGAATTTTTTGTTGGATTTCTGCACGCTCCTTACGCTTTTTTTCCACATACACCTTAATCTCTTTAGCAGATTTGTTTTGTAACTGTTTAGGGAGTTGTTTCTTTTTTAAAGAGCTATAATCAATTTCTTTTTCTTCTGAAGCATCCACCAAATCCCATTCAGCATTTTTATATAGTTTAGAGCTTTTAGTTACAGCACGTTTTACCACTACAGCTTCATCTAAACTCTCAGCATTCATATCTTGCTTTGCTTGGTTACTGTATTTAGAATATCCATAAGAACCATAGTGAATATAGGTGTCATTTAAACGTTTATTTAAAATAATAATATCGTTGTCATAAGGTGTTACAATATGTACAATGTGTTTGTTTTGGTTAATGGTCATATAATCACCACCTCCATAAATAGCTCCATCTTGCCATCTTCCAGTAATCCCCTGATTATAATCACCACAAAAAATAGTATTTATGGTAATGTCTTTTTCTTTGGCATTGGTAATAGCATCTCTGTAATTAATTTTTCCTTGTGTAAAAGGTTCATTCCCCGCAATAAAAATCATTTTTAAATCACGTTTATTAGCTCCCCAATCTAGTTCATTTAGTGATGTTTGTATTACTTGCCCGCAATATTCACTTCCACCATTGGTGCTTAAAGAAAAAAGATGTTCAGAAATCTCATCTAAATCACTGGTGAATTGTAAAACTTGTCGGATATATCCTTCTCTAGAAGATAAGTTTGAGTTTCCGTATTTGTACAAAGCAATTTCTAAGTTAGGGGTGATACCATTGCATTTAGCATACGATAACTCATTTACAATCTCCCATAATTGTGCTTTAGCTTGGTTAATGAGTCCGTCCATACTATTACTGGTATCCAATAACAATGCAACTTTTACGGTTTGCTTTTTAGCTTTTTTTGTAGGTTGATTTTCATTAGCAAACGTAGTTGCTGTTAGTAGTACTAAGCAAAAGAAAAATACTTTTAATGCGTGCGTTTTCATAATTTTTGTTTTTAGTTATTAATCGGGTAAAAGTTTGATTGGTGCTAATTTCTATTCAAAACTACTTCCAACTTTTTTCTTAAAAAATCCAGAATGAGTGAATAGGTTATTTCGTTTAGGGAAATAATGAGTTAAATGAGTAACTCCTGTTTTTTGGCTGCTTTTTATAGTGTTTTAGAGAGACAACCGTTTTTTTGTATGGTATTTTGTGAGTATGTTTACAGTAAGAAATAAAGAATGAAGAAACTTATTTACATACTATTACTTCCTATATTTTTACTGAAGTTTTCATCAATTTATTCCCAAGTAGATAAAGAACTATCGAAAGAATTTTCTGTAAAAGTTCAAGTGGTGAGTAAAGAAACAAGTCGTCCCATAAAAGATGCGAGTGTAGAAGTAAATGGAAGAACATATCGATTTTCTGAAATAACGGGAAGCTATACTGTAAAAGCCACAGCAGGAAGTCAACTGGAAGTATCACACCCTAACTTTAATCGTGTTTTTTATACGATTAAAGATGATGAAGATATAAAGGTAGAAGTTGAAGGTTTTACACCTAAAAGAAAATCAAAACTAAGCTCTTATAGTGCAAGAAAACAAACAGGTTTATATTCACAATACTTAGATTCTGTTCAGTTTTATAAAAAGAAAGATATTGATAAAAGTTTGTCTTTTGTTGAAAAGACGTTGTTGATAAACCCAAATAAAAGCCAAAGAGCTACTGTATTTAAAGAATTAGCAGAGGTGTACTTTTATTGGAAACAATACGATTTAGCGGTTGAGAATTATCAAATTTCTTTACAAGAAGTAAACTCGCCTAGGGTTCGGTTAAAATTGGCGAAAGCAGCGTTTTTATCTGAAGATTATAGCAGTAGTGAACAGAATTATTTACAAAGTTTACAAAGCGGAGTGTTAAATAATTACTTGCGTTTAACAGCATATCAAGGATTGGGAGACGTGTATTTAGCACAAAAGAACTATAATCAAGCAAAAGCTAATTATGAAAAAGCACTAGAAATTGCGAAAAAGAATCTAATCACTCCTAAAATAACAGACTTAAACTCTAAGTTGGCAGAAGTTTTTGCAGCACAAGGGAACACTCAAAAAGCAGATGGTTATTTTAAAAACTCATTAAAATTAGCATCCGAAGAAAACAAAAAACGCTCGTTAAAAGAACAACAAAAAGTGGCCGATTTTTATAATAGATCTCAGCGATATGATGAAGAAATTCAGCTGCGAAAAGAAAGCCTAAAAGAAGCAGATGATATAGTTGTAGAAGCGGAAAGTAACGAATCTTTGGTCGATTCAATTACTTCACAAAAAATCAACTATAAAATAGGAAATGCCTACATGCAAAAATCTGAATATGAAGAAGCAATTCCATATTTAAAAAAGAGTATTGCAGATGCTGATAAAAACAAAGATTTAATCATTCAAAAAGATGCTACTAAGCGTTTATCAGAAGTATATGCTACGGTTGGAGATTACACGGAAGCACTAAAAACCTATCAAGATTATGTAGAATTGGTAGATACTTTGTATTCACGAAAAGAGCAGGAAATTCAGCAAGTAAAACGTTTTAGTAAGCGAATTTCAGATAACCAAAATAGAATAGCTAGTTTAGAAAAAGACAAAGAACTAGCAGATAGCAAAATAAATTTAGCGTATAAAGATCAGCAATTGGTTCAGGAAAGTAACAAACGTCAAAAATGGATTATTTATTCATTAATCGGAGGTTTTTTATTAATGGTTTTGTTAGTGTATTTTATGTTCAGAACGAATAAACAACAAAAGTTAGCCAATAATTTACTGGCTTTAAAATCGATGCGTTCGCAAATGAATCCGCACTTTATTTTCAATGCATTGAACTCAGTAAATAGTTTTATTGCAGTAAATGACGAGCGAAGTGCGAATCGATATTTGTCAGAGTTTTCAGCATTAATGCGTTCGGTTTTAGAAAATTCAGATGAAGATTTTATACCGTTAACGAAAGAAATTGAGTTATTAGAATTGTATGTGAAGTTAGAGCATAATCGATTTAAAGATAAGTTTGATTATAATATCAATATAGATAAAAGTATACCTTTAGATGAATACTCGATTCCACCAATGTTATTGCAACCGTATATAGAAAATGCGATTTGGCATGGACTTCGATACAAAAAAGAAAAAGGAAAACTTCAAATTTCAATGCTTCCCAAAAACAATGATTCTGTTACAATTTTAATTGAAGACGATGGAATTGGAAGAGAGAAATCAATAGAAATGAAGACGAAAAACCAACTCAAACAGAAATCGAAAGGAATGAGTACAATAAAAAATAGAATTGCTATTTTAAATGATATGTATCAGGACAAAATATCTGTAGTGGTTTCTGATGCTTTTGAAGATGGAAGTGGAACTAAAGTAGCATTGATACTAAAAAAAGACAAAAATTAGCAATGAAAATAAAAGCAATTATAGTTGAAGACGAGCAAATCAGTAGAGATATTCTACGAAATTATATAGCTAAATATTGTCCTAATGTTGAGTTGTTAGGAGAAGCAAGTAATATTGAAGAAGCACAAAAATTAATTGAAAAATATGAATTAGATTTGGTGTTTTTAGATGTAGAAATGCCTTTTGGAAATGCTTTTGATTTGTTAGAAAAAGTAGAAAACCAAACTTTTGAAACAGTTTTTGTAACTGCATACGATCATTACGCTATTGAGGCATTAAACAATCAAGCAACTTATTATTTGCTAAAACCTATTTCGATAGATGAGTTGATTAAAGCAGTAAATATTGTAACTGAAATTAAAGAGAAAGAAAATGAGTTAGAAACCGCTGTGTTAACTCCAAAAACAACGCATCAAGTAAATGGAAAGATTACGATTCCGCAGCAGGATGGATTTGAGGTAGTACTAGTCAATGAAATTTTGTTTTGTAAGGCAGATGATAATTATACCGAAATTTATTTTGAGAATTCTAAAAAGTTAGTGAGTAAAACACTGAAATATTTTGAAGAAGCTTTAAAAGACAGTTCTTTTGTTAGGGTGCACAAATCGTTTTTAGTCAACGTTAATGAAATAACAAAGTATAAAAAAGGAAAAGGAGGAAGTGTTGTGCTGTCAAACGGGAAAGAAATTATGGTTTCAGCATCTAAAAAAGCAAATTTATTATCATATTTTAAATAAAATTATGCCAATTATAAAACCAGTAAAAGGAAAACACCCACAAATTCCAAATGATTGTTATGTTGCAGAAAATGCAACTATTGTAGGAGATGTAGTAATGGGAAAAGAATGTAGCGTATGGTTCAATGCGGTTATTCGAGGAGATGTACACTACATAAAAATGGGAGACAAAGTAAATGTGCAAGACGGCGCAGTTATACATGCAACATATCAAAAATCACCAACTACCATAGGAAATAATGTTTCTATAGGTCATAATGCTTTGGTACATGGATGCACGATACATGATAATGTATTAGTAGGTATGGGGAGCATTATCATGGACGATTGTGTGGTCGAATCGAATTCTATCATTGCAGCAGGTGCAGTAGTTACTAAAAATACACATATTGAAAGTGGAAGTATTTATGCTGGAGTACCAGCAAAAAAAGTAAAAGATATTTCTAAAGAACTCATTTCAGGAGAAATTGATCGAATCGCCAATAATTATGTAAAATATTCAAGTTGGTTTAAAGAGTAAGTGAAAAAGTAAAAAGCCCGGTTTTGTTTCCAAAATCGAGCTTTTTTTCAATCAAAAACTAATCTACTAAGAGGTTAGACTTACTTTTCCTCTTGGTGCTTTTTATGGTGTTCTCCTTTTCTATATTTTTTATGAGTAGCTTTCTTTTTATGCCTCTTCATTTTTCGTGCATTCATTTTTTCATAACGCTCGTATTGTTGCTCATTTAAAATACGTTTCATTTCAGATTTATGAGCAATTTTTTTGTCTAGCATATGGCTTTTCATAGCATAACGTTCATCAGCTGTAGCTTTTTTACCGCTTTCTTTCATTGCTTTTCTTTTTGCCCACATTTTCTGTCTCTCCGCAACCTGTTTTGCTATTAAAGGCTTAATTTGCTTTTGTTGAGCTTCAGTTAAATCAAGCTGTAGCGTCAATTTTTTTACGGCTAACTCTGTTTTTTGTTCAGTACTTAACTCTTTATGTTTAGTATTATCTCGTTTTTGAGCTTGAGTAGTAACAGTAAAACCAACTGCTAAAATCAAGAGTGTTAGTAATTTCTTCATGTTATTAAATTTTAAGGTTTATTTAATTATTTACGCTTCTAAGACCGTTCCAGATTAAAAAAGTTTAAATTTGAAATCGTTTTTAACACTTTTTTAATTTTTATGAAGTCAGTTTTTAGAATTATCTTAAGGTCTTTACTACTTGTTTTGGGGTTGTTTGCAATCTTTTTTTTCTGGGCATCATCTCCAACAATGGATGAAGCAGAGTATGCTAAAATTATTACGCATGAGTATACGAGTACAACTGATAATGATTCAATATACAGTATAGTAACCTACAATATTGGTTATTTAAGTGGAATGACAAATAACAGAGCAATAGCAAAGCCTAAAGAATTATTTGATTCAAATTTAAAAAAGGTACTTACAGAAGTAAAAAAAGTGAACCCAGATATTATAGCACTTCAAGAAGTTGATTATAATGCAGCGAGATCTTATGAAGTAAACCAAGAAGAAAAAATAGCAGAATTAGGTTACAATTATGTGGCAAGAGGTATAAATTGGGACGAGCATTACGTACCTTTTCCATATTGGCCACCAAGCATGCATTTTGGTAAAATAGTTTCAGGCCAATCAATTTTAAGTAAATATGAGCTACAAGATTATGAACGTATAGTTTTAGAACGAGTAGCTGATAACCCTTTTTATAGAGATGCTTTGTATTTAGATAGATTGGTACAAGTGGTAAAAGTTATTTTAGAAGGAAAAGAGGTTGTAGTAATAAATTTACATTTAGAAGCATTTGATAAAACAACTAGAGTAAGACAGTTTGAGTATGTATTAAATCTTTTTAATAAGTATAAAAATAAGTACCCTACAATTTTATTAGGAGATTTTAATTCAAAAGCAAGAGATAGTGAAGCTATTATTAGAAAAATGTTTGCAATGGATGGAGTAGGAAATGCAGCCTTTTTTGTTGAGAATCCTGAAAATACATTTGATACAAAAAATCCAGTAGAGCGCATTGATTATATTTTTTATACTGAAGATTCTATAGAATACATAGACGGAACTGTATTAAAAGAGTTCGGACAAGCATCAGATCATTTACCTATTGAAATGAAGTTTAAGTTAAAATAAATAAAGAAGCTTGGTAAAATTACTGAGTTTTTTCATTTTTAAAACTAAAAAACCCGAACAAATTTGTTCGGGTTTTTATCGTGGTGCCTCCAGGAATCGAACCAGGGACACAAGGATTTTCAGTCCTTTGCTCTACCAACTGAGCTAAGGCACCAGTCATAGCTTAAAAAGTAACATCTTTAAAATAAAACTCGTAACATCGCTACGAGTTTTATTGTGGTGCCTCCAGGAATCGAACCAGGGACACAAGGATTTTCAGTCCTTTGCTCTACCAACTGAGCTAAGGCACCAGTTGCTACTTTCGTTAAGCGGATGCAAATATACAATCGTTTTTTAATTATACAAAGTAAAAACTTTAAAAAAATGTAACGTAAATTTACAAGCTCTAAGAAATGAAATATGTACCTAATTATTGATGTAGGCAATACAAGAGTTAAAGTGGCTGTTTTTGAAATAGATACTATTAAAGAAGTCTTTACTTTTGAAAAAACAAATATAATTTCAGAACTGAAAAAAATAATTTCAAATTTTTCAATTTCGAATAGTATCGTGTCATCTGTAGCTAATTTTACAGATGAGGAAACGAAAAAAATAGCTGAACTCTTGAATCCAGTTTTTTTAGATTCAAACACAAAAGTTCCATTTGAAAACTTATATAAAACACCAAAAACATTAGGAGTAGATAGAATAGCGTTAGCATCAGCAGCGATAAAAAGATATCCAAATCAAAATGTATTGGTATTGGATGCTGGTACTTGTATAACATATGAATTTATAATTGATGAAGGAAATTATCTAGGAGGTGCCATTTCACCAGGAATAGCCATGAGGTATAAGGCATTACATACTTTTACTTCTAAATTACCGTTACTAGAAGCAAATGAATTAGAAAACTTTATTGGTACAGATACTGAAAGTTCAATCCATTCAGGAGTTATTAATGGAGTTTGTAATGAAATAGACGGAATTATAGCACAATATCAAAAGAAATATCCAGATTTAACAGTAGTTTTAACAGGAGGAGATACATATTTTTTGTCAAAACAATTAAAAAGTGTCATATTTGCCCATCCAAATTTTGTTTTGGAGGGGTTACATACTATTTTGATACACAATTTAGCGAATGATTAAGAGATTTATATTAGGAGTTTTCGTACTAACTACGTCAGCAATATTAGCGCAAAGAAATAGTGCTTCGCCATATTCTTATTTTGGTATTGGTGAAAATTTTGAGGCAGTAACAGTAGAGCAAGCTTCTATGGGAGGTATTGGTGTTGCAATGAAAGATTATCATCACCTAAATTTTACAAACCCAGCGTCAAATGCTGATTTAAGAGCTGCAACTTATGCAATAGGAGGTAGCTTAACTTTTTTAACTGTTAAAGAACAAAACGCTTCTCAAACAGGAAACTCAACAAATTTAAGATACATATCACTAGGTTTTCCTATTGGTAAAAAAGCAGGGTTATCTGTTGGATTACAACCTTTTTCATCGGTAGGATATTCTTTGTTAGATGATGCTAACGCTGATGATGTTACTTTATTTACAGGAGAAGGAGGAGCTAACAAAATATATGCAAGCTTTGGTATGTATGCCTATAAAGGATTATCTATTGGGGCTGAAGCAGGGTTTATTTTTGGAAACATAGAGAATAATATTTTAAACCAAAGAGCTAATGTTGCATTAGCAACTAAACACAAAGAGTCTTTCAATGTTAGAGGGGGGCAGTTTAAGTTAGGTTTACAATATAAAACAGAACTGAAAAATAAATTACAGTTATCTACAGGGGCTTCATTTACAATGTCTACAGATTTATCTGCAAAAGGGTCTGAGAAAATGTACTCATTATCATTTAGCGGATCTGGACAAGAAATTCCTAGAGACGATTTATTTAATAGAACCTTAGATGGAAATATAAATGTGCCTTTGAAAAGTACTTATGGTTTCGGTTTAGGAAAGGAAAATAAATGGTATATAGGAATTAATCAAGAATTCCAAAGTGCTTTAGGAAGTAATAGTGTTTTTATAGCTAATGGATCATCGCATAAGTATGATGATTCAAGTAAGTTTGCTATAGGAGGATACTATATTCCAAAAATTAATTCAATTTCAAGTTATTGGGATAGAGTTACCTATAGAGCAGGTTTGCGTTTTGAAGACACGGGTTTATTGGTCAAAACCACCAATAATTTTACTGCTGTAAAAGACTTTGGCATAAATGTTGGATTAGGATTGCCATTACCGAGACAATTATCAAACGTAAATGTAGGGTTTGAGTACGGGCAAAGAGGAACAACTAACAACAACTTAATAAAAGAAAACTATTTTAACGTAAGATTAAGTTTATCTTTGAATAGTATTAATTGGTTCCAAAAAAAACGAATAGATTAACAAAAACTGAGAACGATGAAAAAAATTACGTATTTACTAACAGGATTATTTTTGTTTGTAGCCGTAAATGGAGCGAAAGCGCAAGCAAGCCAAGAGTGTCATATCAAGTATAACCTATTTAAAGGTGATGCTACAACTAAGAAATATGCCCAAGCAAAACCTAATTTAGAATACTTATTAGATAACTGTGCTACATTATCTATTAACATTTATAAATATGGAGCTAAAGTTGCTGAAAATTTAAAAGATCCTGTTTTAGCTAAGAAAGTATACGAAACAAGGTTAGCTAATTTTCCAGATAAAGATCCAGCTAAAGCACATAGTGATTATGCAGATTTTTTAATTGAAAACAAATTAGCGTCAGATGATGAAGTTTTTGAAATCTTAAAGAAGGCTTATAATATCTCTCCAAAAGACATGGGAGTAAAAAATATCTTCTTGTACTTCCAAATGATAGCGGATAAGCATCAAGATTCTAATCCTCAAAAAGTTTTTGATACCTATGATGACGTAATGGAATCAGTAGAAGAAAAATTAGAAGACTACAGTAAGAAGATTGCAAAATTACAAGAGAAAGATTCTGTAGGAACTATTACTTCTAGAGAGAAAAGAAACTTAAGAGCTTACACAATTAACTCAGGATTACTAGGTAAAGTTGAAGGAGGTTTAGATGCAAAAATCTCTAAGATAGCAACATGTGAAAGATTAATACCTATTTACTCTAGAGATTTTGAAGAAAACAAAACAGATGGTGTTTGGTTAAAAAGAGCAGTATCAAGAATGTATAATAAAGAGTGTCAAACAGATCCTTTATTTGAGAAGTTAGCAAACGAGTATGCTAAAGTAACACAGTCTGCTGACGCATATAACTTCTTAGCAGGAGTTTTAGCTAAGAACGGAGATAAGAGTGGAGCTGCTGAAATGAGAAAAAAAGCATTCGACTTAGAAACAGATCCGTTTAAAAAGGCTAAGTATAAGTTAAGAGAAGCTCAAAGTGCAGGAGGTAGCAGAGCAAGAGCTTTAGCTTACGAAGCTTTAAAGTATAACCCTAACATGGGTAAAGCATACTTATTCATTGCAAGTTTATACCAAAGAAGCGCTAATTCTTGTGGTGGTGATGAGTTCGAAAAAAGAATGGTATATGTAGCAGCTTTAAATAAGGCTTTAAAAGCTAAAAAAGTTGATCCAGGGTGTGGAGCTGGAAGATATATTTCTAGTTATAAAAAGAATGTACCATCTAAAAAGTTAATTTTCCAAAAAGGAATGTCTTCAGGGGCAAGTTATAGAGTAGGATGTTGGATTGGAGAAACTGTTCGTGTACCTTAATAGAAGTTAATGCTTAAAAGAGCAAAACATATATACAATAGCATTGCTACCATTTGTTTGGTGGCAATGTTTTTTTCTTGTACCAATTCAAAGAAAGAGGTGCGAGATTTTTTAGCAGATAAAAATTTGCCAGTAGGTTCGGCAGTAAATATTTATCATATTCATAAAGATTCTGGAAGAATAAGTTCAAAAACAAAAGCACCTGTTTTTTACGACTATTCAAACAGAAAAGATCATCCATATAGTGAGTTTCCTAAAGGAATCGAAATTGTAACTATTGATAAAAATGGAATAGACTCAACCACAATATCAGGTAATTATGCACTAACTTATAATAAGACAAAAATATCTGAAATTAGAGGAAATGTGGTGATTACGAATCATACCAATCAAACAATATTAGAAACCAATCAATTGTTCTGGGATCAAAAAGAACATTATTTTTTTACAGAAGATGGCTTTAGGTTTACAACTCCTGAATCAGAAATTAATGGCTTCGGATTTGAGTCGAGCGAAGACTTAACTAAATGGATAGCTAAAGATATTACTGGAGATATAGAAACAACACAAAAAGATATATAATGAACGCACTTTGGAAATATTTACAATACGGATACTTGATTATAGGAGTAATCTTTTTTGTTGAAGGAACTTTGAAATGGAATTCTGATAGACAAGAAGCGTTTATTATGTTTGGATTTGCTATCTTTATCGTATTAATATTCTTCTTTAAACGACATTTTAGAAGAAAAGTAGAAAAAAGAAACAAAGAACGTTAATGCAACCCGAACTCTTAATTATTCTTACTTCTATTTTATTTTCAGCCTTTTTTTCAGGAATGGAAATAGCCTTTATTTCGGCAAATAAACTTCATATAGAGCTAGAGAAAAAGGGAGAAGGAATACTTTCTAAAATACTAACCAAGTTAACAGAAAAATCCTCAAAGTTTATTACGACTATGTTAGTTGGTAATAACGTAGCTTTAGTAATTTATAGTTACTTTATGGGGGAATTGTTAATGAGATGGTTTCAATCTTTTTTACCTTCTGATTATACGGTTGTAAATTATGTGTTATCAGATATAAGTTTACTAACGCAAACACTTATTTCAACAGTAATTATTTTGGTAACAGCAGAATTTTTACCAAAAGCCATCTTTAGAATTTATGCAAATGAAATGCTAAAGTTCTTTGCTATACCTGCTTATGTTTTTTATGTTATTTTTTATGGAGTTACATGGGTAATTACTAAAATTTCAGACTTTTTCCTACATGTGTTTTTTCGAACAAAAGAAGATGAAATTCAAACTGAATTTAGTAAAGAAGAGCTAGGAAATTATATTTCCGAACAATTAGATGCGGGTAATGATGAAGAGCAGGTAGATTCTGAAATTCAAATATTTCAAAATGCATTAGAGTTTCACAAGGTTAAATCTCGTGAAATTATGGTACCTAGAACAGAAATTGTTGCGGTTGATTTACACGAAACAGTAAGTAACCTCAAAAAAATGTTTATCACAACAGGATTGTCAAAAATCTTGGTTTATAAAAATTCATTAGATGATATTTTAGGGTATGTAAATGCCTTTGAACTTTTTAAAAAACCACGCACTATTAAGTCGATTTTGTTGCCTGTAGAGTTTGTTCCAGAGTCTATGATTATCAATGATGTACTTAATAATTTAATAAAAAAGCGTAAAAGTATAGCGGTTGTAGTAGATGAATACGGGGGAACTTCAGGTATTATTACGGTTGAAGATATTGTAGAGGAGTTATTTGGAGAAATAGAAGATGAACACGATACGCAACAATTATTAGAAGAACGAATTAGTGAGCACGAATTTAATTTTTCAGCTCGTTTAGAGGTAGATTATTTAAATGAAGAATACGGTTTAGGAATCCCCAAAGAAGAGGCTTATGAAACCATAGGAGGCTTTATTTTAAACCATACTGAAACAATACCACTACAAGATGAGGTATTAGATATAGAAAACTTCCAAATAAAAATCTTAAAAGTAAGTGCCACCAAGATTGATGAAATTTATTTTAAAGTAATTCGTAAAGAAGATTAAATTTCCTTCTTTTACCTAGAACTCCCTCAAAAACAGCGTAAAAAAACATTGCATTATTTAATGTGAAATTGTATTTTCGCACACTGTTAATAAAATAAATTATGTATGGCAATTTTATCGAAAATTAGAGAACGTTCAATGTTCTTAATTCTTGTAATTGGTTTAGCACTTTTTGCTTTTGTATTAGACCCTTCTACAATATCAGACTTTTTTAGCGCAAGTAAAGTAAATGAAATAGGTGAAGTTAATGGTGAAGCCATTTCTCGTCAAGAGTTTGCTGAAGCTTTAGAAGCTTATAAAGCACAAACAGGAAATAGCATGTCTGAGATGCAAGCAGCAAAAGCAGTATGGAATAATTTAATCCGTCAAAAGATATACAAAAAGCAATTAGAAGAAGCTGGTATTACTGTTGGAGATGCAGATATCTTAAACGCTTTATATGAAACCCCAGTAATTCAAAACGATGCCAGATTCCAAACTTCAGGAATTTTCGATAAAAACAAGTTAAAAGAGCATTTAGCTACGATTAAAGAAGAGAACGGACAAGAATGGGGTGCATGGCAAAACTATATGGCTTCTATAAAAAGTAATATAGAGAAAACTACATACGATAACTTAGTAGCAGCTGGTTTAGGGGCTTCTTTAAAAGAAGGAGAGTCTAAATACTTAACTGAAAATACAAAAGTATCTGGTAAGTATGTATATGTGCCATATACAACAATTGCAGATAGTTTAGTAACTTTAAAGAAAAGCGACGTTCAAAATTATATAAACGAACATCAAGATGCTTTTCAGGTTGAAGCTTCAAGAGACATTAACTTTGTAAAATTTAATATAGAGCCTACTGAAGCTGATGAAGAAGCTATTAAAGCTAATGTAGCTAAATTAATTGAAGATTCTGAAGTAAACAATACTCCAGTTAAAGGATTAAAAAACACTACAAATTATAGTGAGTTTTTAGAAGAAAACGAATCTGATTTAAGATTAGATAATAATTATAAGTTTAAAGTACAAGTTCCTCAAGTAATTGCTGAAGAAGTTTTCAACGGTAAAGAAGGAGATGTTTTCGGGCCATACAAAGATGCAGGATTCTTTAAGTTATCTAAAATTACTGAGGTAAAACAATTACCAGACTCAGCACAAGCAAGTCACATTTTAATTCCTTTTGTTGGTTCTGCTAGTGCTGATGCAACGGTTGTTCAAACAGAAGAAGAGGCTAAGAAAACAGCAGATAGTTTATTAGCTGTTGTTAAAGCTGATAAATCTAAGTTTGCAGATTTAGCAAAAGAAATGTCATCAGATAAAGGTTCTGCTGAAAAAGGAGGATTCTATGATTGGTTTGCTTATAACAGAATGGTACCATCATTTAGAGACTTTGTTTTTGAAGGTAAAGAAGGTGATATGGGAGTTGTAAAATCTCAATTCGGATTCCATGTAATTAAAATTGACGGGCAAAAGAACTTCCAGCCAGTAGTTAAATTAGCTACTTTTGGACGTAAGATTGAAGCTTCAGAAGAAACAGAAAATGCAGTATTCCAAAATGCAGAAACATTTGCTTTGGAATTAGCCAATGGAAAAGCTTTTGAAGAAATAGTAAAAGAAAAGAACTTAAGTTCTTTACCAGCGGTAGGGTTAAAGTCTTTAGATGAAAACGTACCAGGTGTAGGTCGTGAAAGACAAATCATTACTTGGGCATTTGAAAAAGAAGTAAATGAAGGAGACTTTAAACGTTTTGATGTTGAAGGTGGATATGTAGTAGCTGTATTAACTACTAAAACTGAGAAAGGATTAATGTCAGTTGATAAAGCAACAGCAAGTGTGCGTCCTATTTTAACAAATGAGCGCAAAGCAAAAATGATTGAAGATAAAATTAGTGGTTCAACATTAGATGAAATCGCTAAATCAGTAAGTCAAACAGTTAGAACTGCTACCGATGTAAACTTACAATCACCAACTATTTCAGGTGTAGGTTTCGAACCAAAGGTAGTAGGAGCAATGATTAATGCAAAAGAAAACGAAGTAGTTAAAAATGTAGTAGGAGATAAAGGAGTATTTGCTTTTGTTATTGAAAAGAAAGAATTGCCAACAGCATTACCTAACTACGATACGTACAGAAAGCGTATAGCTAATGAAAGAAAGAATAAAACGTTCCAAATGTACGAGGCGGTTAAAAAAGCGTCTGAAATAGAAGATAACATGAGTTCTTTCTACGGAATTCAATAAGAAATAAAGTCATACAAATAAAAAAATCCCGAACTAAGTAGTTCGGGATTTTTTGTGCAAAAAATTATTTATAATTTTCAGCTGTTTGATTTGATAGTTTCTCGCTAAAAAGATTCATGAATTCAATTGAAAAAACAAGCCATTTATCAACAAAAGACTTTAAGTCATTTAACTCAAAGTTTCTTATATTTTTTTCTGCTTTATTAAACACTGGAGAAAACTCATTATTAATAATTTTAAAATTGATTGATAAATTTTCATAATGAACTACAGTATCTCTAGGTTTTACTGCTTTTGAAATCCAGTCATTATAATTATCAAATATTAACTTCATCAACTTATCACTGTCTTTTCTAAATTTAACTTCAGACATCATGCCTTTAGTTTTTCCCTCTGTTGTAATTCTACCAAAAGTCGTAGAAGAACTTACACTTTTATTAATTTTTGACACAAAATATACTAATCTATCAAGAGCAGTTTTAATAGCGACTAAGAAGGCGTTTAATTCTAATTGAATTTTCAATGTAGAATAACTAATATCATGTTCGTCAATAACCCCTTTTGACAACATGTATGGTAAGTCTTTTGAAAAATAATCTTCTATTACTGTTTTTAATCTATTAAAATGATACGCAGGAGATAAATGTGAAATTTTAAAGTCATAATATTTTTGATAAATTAAAATATCATTACCAATATAAAGGTGTTTTATATTTTTATTAAGAGTTTTTGTAAAATCATTTGAAAGTTTATTTAAGTCATACATAAAAAAATTGTTTACTGAAATGTAAAACTATAAAATAAAAAAGCAACCTCAAACGAGATTGCTTTTTAAAGTATATTTTAAGGCTTTTTATTAAGCGTTTAATGGTTTACCATCCCAAGCTGCTTTCGCTGCTTCTTTTACAGCTTCAGAGTAGGTTGGGTGTCCATGACAAATACGAGCTAAATCTTCCGCAGAAGCTCTGTATTCCATTGCTACGGCAGCTTCCATAATTAAGTCAGCTACACGAGCACCTACCATATGAACTCCTAATACTTCATCGGTATTTTTATCAGCCAACACTTTTACAAATCCGTCTAAATCTCCACTTGCACGAGAACGTCCTAATGCACGCATAGAGAATTTTCCAGACTTATAATCAACACCAGCATCTTTTAATTCTTGTTCAGTTTTACCAACAGCCGCTACTTCTGGCCATGTGTAAACAATTCCAGGAATTAAGTTATAGTCAATATGAGGTTTTTGTCCAGCTAAATATTCAGCAACCACAACACCTTCTTCTTCTGCTTTATGTGCTAACATAGCTCCACGAACTACATCACCAATTGCATAAATGTTAGAAACGTTAGTTTGTAAATGATCATTTACTTCAACCATTCCTCTTTCCGTAACTTTAACGCCCGCTTTTTCTAAAGCTAGTCCTTCAGTATACGGACGACGACCTACAGAAACTAAACAGTAATCACCAGTGAAAGTAACCTCTTCACCTTTTTTATTAGTGGCTTTCACCACCACTTCATCACCATTTCTTTCAACAGAAGTCACACCGTGACTAGTATTAATTTTCATACCTTGTTTCTTTAAAACTTTAGTAAGTTCTTTAGAAACATCTTTATCCATAGTAGGAGTAATTGCAGGCATAAATTCGATAACAGTTACCTCAGCACCTAAACGCTTGTAAACTGACCCTAACTCTAAACCAATAACACCACCACCAATTACTAATAAGTGCTTAGGAACTTCAGGAAGTTTTAAGGCTTCAGTAGAAGTTATTACACGCTCTTTATCTATAGTAATAAAAGGTAAAGAAGATGGCTTAGAACCAGTAGCTATAATAATGTTGGTACCTTCAATTACTTCTTCAGCACCATCATTTTTAGTGATTTTTACGTGTGTAGCATCTTCAAAAGATCCTAAACCTTCGTAAACTTCAATATTATTTTTATCCATTAAATATTTGATACCTCCTGTAGTAGTTTCTACTACATTTGCTTTACGAGCTACCATTTTTCCGAAGTCAAAAGAAGGCTTCTCTACAGAGATACCATGCTCTTCGAAATGATTTACTGCATCATAGTAATGGTGCGAAGAATCTAATAAAGCTTTTGAAGGAATACATCCAACATTTAAACAAGTTCCACCTAAAGTTGAGTATTTTTCAATGATAGCAACTTTAGAACCTAATTGAGCGGCTCTGATAGCAGCAATGTACCCTCCTGGACCAGAACCAATAACGATTAAATCGTATTTCATGAGTTGTGTTTTATTTTTTCATAAATAATGAGGTACAAAAGTACAATTATTTGTCGATAAAATTAGTTTTCATATCTTTAAAACTTAAATTCGTTGTATGAAAATTTTCAAAAAAATTATAGGATTATTACTAATACTATTAGTAGTTGCACAGTTTTTTCAACCAGAAAAAAATCAAGGAGAAATAGCTACAGTTGAAGCTTTTATAAAAGAGACTAAACCAAATGATCAAGTACATAAAATACTAAAAACAGCATGTTTTGATTGTCATAGTAATTCAACTCGTTACCCTTGGTATAGTAGTATTACGCCAGTAAACTATTGGTTGGCTGACCATGTAAACCATGGAAAAGAAGAATTGAATTTTTCTGAATGGGCTACCTACTCTCTAAAACGAAAAGAACATAAAATGGAAGAAGTTTGGGAGGAAGTAGAAAAAGGGAAAATGCCGTTAGATTCGTATACTTGGACACATGCGGATGCTCGTTTAACTAAAGAAGAAGTAGAGCAAGTAATTAACTGGGCTAAAAGTGTACAAAGTGATTACAAAATGCAGTTAGCGAACTAAATTAATGCAACAACTTTTAATAATTGGGTATGTTTGGATAGAAAAAACTACCGGCGCTGGCAACCGAATGTTACAGTTGCTCAATGTTTTTAAAAACCAAAACTATACGATCACTTTTGCAACTTCTGCTCAAAAAACTGAAAACTCTTTAAGTTTAATAGAGTTAGGAGTTCAAGAGCAATCGATTGAATTGAATTCAAGTTCTTTTGATGATTTTGTTAAAGAACTGCAACCTGATGTTGTATTGTTCGATCGTTTTATGATGGAAGAACAATTCGGTTGGCGTGTTGCAGAACATTGCCCGAAAGCTTTACGGGTTTTAGATACAGAAGATTTACATTTTTTACGTAAAACACGTCATCAACAATTAAAAAAAGGAAAACAATTTTCAACAGAAGCTTTGTTGAAATCGGATGAAGCAAAGAGGGAAATAGCTGCTATTTTACGTTGCGATATGAGTCTGATTATTTCAGCTTATGAAATCCAGCTTTTGAAGGAAGTTTTTAAGATTGATGAAGCTTTGTTATATCATTTACCTTTTTTGTTGGATGCAATAGATGCTGAAACTACTCAGAACTGGAAATCTTTTGAAGAACGAGAACATTTTGTGTTTGTAGGTAATTTTTTCCATGCTCCAAATGTCGATGCCGTTTTACAATTAAAAACAATATGGAAGCAGATCAGGAAACAACTACCCAAAGCAGAATTACACATTTATGGAGCTTATGCTACGCAACAAATTAAGCAATTGCATAAACCAAAAGAAGGGTTTATAGTTAAAGGTTTTGCAGAAAATGCACTCGAAGTAGTTAAAGATGCTAGAGTAGTGTTAGCGCCAATTCGTTTTGGAGCGGGAATTAAAGGGAAATTAACCGAAGCAATGGAATGTGGAACTCCAAGTGTAACTACTTCGATAGGAGCAGAAGGGATGCATGCTGATTTACCTTGGAACGGATTTATAGAGGATGATTTTGAAAAGTTTGCTAACAAAGCTATAGAGCTATATACTTACGATATCCTTTGGAAAAAGTCTCAACAAAAAGGTATAGAGATTATTAATTCAATATATGACAAAGAAGTGTTAGAGATTTCTTTTATGAAGAGAGTTAAAAAAATCCAAGAAAATCTTGACGTACATCGTACACAAAATTTTCTTGGAAGTTTGTTGCAACATCAAACCCTACAGGCTACAAAATTCATGAGCAAGTGGATTGAGGAGAAGAATAGAAGGTTATAAACTACTTGGTAATTAATTGACATTTGAGTTAAAAATGTCTAAAGTTTCATGATAATAATTAAAGTTGCCATTTGTAAATAATATAGTAATAGAAGAAACTTTAGCTTCTTTATCAATTCCTATATATATGATCTTAACGTTACCATAAACTTTATGTTTGTAGTAATTGTCGGGTTTTATTTTTGGGAATTTAGTGAATAAATTATTAATTAGTTGAATCTCAGTTTTACTGATGTTGTTTTCTCTTGTGTTCACTAAATTATAGATGTTAGGAATTGTATTAAAACCATCAATCTTTAAAATCTTATGATAAAGATAATGACTAATAGCACTTTGAGGTAAATTATTTAAACGATTAAACCCATCTATTACCCAGTTATTTTTAACAATATTTTGACCATACTTTTCTATATTTATTAATGTTTGATAAAATAAATGACTTTTTGTTGTGTTATTTTTCTTGTTATATTCTAGAGTGTTCTTAATAGACGAAAAAATAATATTATAGGTTTGAGAAACAGAAAAGTTATTTAACAAGCTTGTTAAGATATCAAATGTTTCAATTCTCGAATTAAAACCACCTCCAATATATTTAAAAACTAAGTGTTGATAGTACTCTATTACCTCATAAAGAGCAACTTTTTTCCACATGAAGAGAATCTCTAAATAATCATCTTCGGTTAGAGTTACTTCGTCTAGAAAAGTGTTAACTTTCTGGATATAAGTTGAAGTATCTTCAATGTTAATATTTAAACTCCAAAGAAGAGATTTAGTGTCTTCATAGTCAATTAATGGTATTATATATTCTAAAGAAATTAAATCGCTTATAATTTCATCATCATAAAAAGACGAAGGAGAATAAGGTATAGCTATATTTTTGATAGGCTCACTAAAACCTTTATTATTAGAAATACAAATAGAAAATAATGCCCCAAGATATATTTTTTCAGTTATTGAAAGATCATTTATCTTAACATCTCTATTGGAGTTAGTCTCTTTTTCTAACATATTTTTTCATAATATAACTACGAATTATGAATTTTAAACTCATAATTCGTAATTTAAAATTTATAATTATTTCAGAAGTCCCGCACGTCTTAATAAAGCATCAGGTTTTGGTTCTCTTCCTCTAAAACGTTTGTATAATTCCATAGGTTCTTCTGTTCCGCCTTTAGATAATACATTATTCTTGAATTTATCGGCAACTTCTTTATTAAAAATACCTTCTTCTTTAAAATATTCAAAAGCATCGGCATCTAAAACCTCTGCCCATTTGTATGAATAATATCCAGCTGAGTATCCACCTTGAAAAATATGAGAGAATGAAGTACTCATACAGTTTTCTGCTACATCAGGGTATAACTTAGTCTCAGCAAAAGCATTCGTTTCAAACTCTTTTACATCAGCAATAGTTTCAGGAGAATCTCCAGAGTGCCAAGACATATCTAATAATCCGAAGCTTAATTGACGTAAGGTTTGCATTCCTTCATGGAAACTCGCAGATTCTTTAATTTTCTCAACATATTCCATAGGAATAATTGCTCCAGTTTCGTAATGTTTTGCAAACAATTCCAACGCTTCTTTTTCGTAACACCAGTTTTCTAAAACTTGACTTGGTAACTCTACAAAATCCCAAGAAACAGAAGTTCCTGATAAGCTTTTATAAGTAGTATTTGCCAACATTCCGTGTAAGGCGTGACCAAACTCGTGGAATAAGGTAGTAACCTCGTTAAAAGTTAATAAAGAAGGCTTGGTTTGTGTAGGTTTGGTAAAGTTACAAACGATAGAGACTTGTGGTCTTTCATTTGTACCATTACTCCTATATTGTGATTTGTAAGAAGTCATCCACGCACCGTTACGTTTTCCTGGTCTTGGATGAAAATCAGCATAAAAATACGAAACAAAATTACCATCAGTATCAGTTACAGCATACGTCTTAACATCTTCATGATACTTATCAATAGTGTCAATTTCTTCAAACTGTAAGTTGTACAATTTGTTAGCCACAGTAAACACACCATCAATTACATTCTCTAACTTAAAATAAGGTTTCAATAACTCTTGATCTAAGTTAAACAACTCTTTTTTAAGCTTCTCAGAATAGTAAGCACCATCCCATTTTTGTAGCTGGTCTATTCCGTCTAGTTTTTTAGCATAGGCCTCTAAATTATCAAATTCACGTTGCGCAGCAGGTTTCGCTTTTTCTAACAATTCATTTAAAAACTCCATAACCTTTTCAGGGGTTTCAGCCATACGCTCTTCTAATACAAAATGAGCGTGGGTTTTATACCCTAATAGGTTTGCACGTTTGTGGCGAAAGGTTACAATGTCTTTTACAATTTGCTCGTTGTTGTATTCATTTTGTTGGAAACCTTTTTTACCAAAAGCTATAGCTAACTTTTTTCTCAATTCTCTATTATCAGCATAGGTCATAAAAGGAATATAGCTTGGATAATCTAAGGTAATCATCCAACCCTCTTTGCCTTTAGAGTTCGCGAGTTCTTTAGCAGCTTCTTTAGCACTTTCTGGCAAACCAGCTAAATCATCTTCATTGGTAATTAATAATTCAAAAGCGTTGGTTTCAGCCAACACATGCTCACCAAACTGTAACGATAATTTTGCTAATTCAGCATCAATTTTGCGAAGCTCAGTTTTATCAGTTTCATTTAAATTCGCTCCGTTACGCGCAAAGCTTTTGTATTGCTTATCTAGCAACATTTCTTGCTCAGGAGTCAAGTTTAAATCAGACAATTGATTGTATACAGTTTTTACACGTTTAAACAACCCCTCATTTAAAATCATATCGTTTCTAAACTCACTTAACCAAGGAGAAATATCTTTCGCTATTTTTTGAATTTCTTCATTTGTTTCAGCAGAGTTTAAATTGAAAAAGATAGAAGTAGCTCTATCTAATTTATTACCTGTATTGTCTAAAGCAACTGTAGTATTTTCAAAAGTTGGAGCTTCAGAGTTTTCTACAATAGCATCAATTTCGTCTTTAGCTATTTGTATAGCTTCTTTTATAGCGGGTTTATAATCTTCTTCTTTAATTTGAGAAAAAGGGGGCGTATTAAAATCTTGTAAAAGTGGATTTTTGGTCATGAAAATTTAGTTTAAAAAATTGAAGAAACCTCACAAATAAAAAAATCTGTGAGGTCTTCAAGTTAATATTGTACTAAGGTACTTATTTTTTTACTCTTTCAGAAGCTTTTTCAACTTTCAGTTTTAAGCCTTCTTTATAAGCGATAATTTTGTCTAACACACATTTGTCAGAAGCTCCAATAATTTGAGCTGCTAAGATTCCTGCATTTTTTGCTCCGTCTAAAGCAACTGTAGCCACAGGAACACCACCTGGCATTTGAAGAATAGATAAAACAGAATCCCAACCATCAATAGAGTTTCTACTTTTTACAGGAACTCCAATTACAGGTAACGGACTCATACTGGCTACCATTCCAGGTAAATGAGCAGCACCACCAGCACCAGCAACAATAACTTGTACGCCACGCTTGTGTGCATTGTTAGCGTAATCGAATAATTTTTCAGGAGTTCTGTGTGCAGATACGATATCTACTTCAACTTGAATATCAAAACTCTCTAAAATATCAATTGCTTCTTGCATAATTGGAAGATCTGAATCGCTTCCCATGATAATTCCTACCATAATTTTATGTTTTTGTCATCTCGAGTGTAGTCGAGAGGTTATTTTGCTATTACCTTAATAGTTTCTTTTACTTGTTGAGCGACTTTTCTCGCCTCATTTATATCTTCATTCACAATAGTTACATGTCCCATTTTACGGAAAGGTTTGGTTGTCTTTTTTCCGTAGATATGAGGAGTAACGCCGTCAATCTTTAAAATCTCTTCAATATTTTCGTATACGACATCACCAGTATAGCCTTCTGCACCAACTAAGTTCACCATGATTCCGGCTACTTTACTTTCGGTATTTCCTAATGGAAGGTTTAAAATACTACGTAAATGTTGTTCAAATTGACTAGTATAACTCGCTTCGATAGAATAATGCCCTGAATTGTGAGTTCTTGGAGCAGCTTCATTGACTAAAATTTCGTCATTTTCAGTTTGAAACATTTCCACAGCTAATAATCCAACAAAATCAAATGCATCTGCAACTTTTAAAGCAACTTCGCGCGCTTTTTCAGCAACTGCATCTTCAATTCTTGCAGGACAAATTACGTACTCTACCTGATTTGCTTCTGGGTGAAATTCCATTTCAACTACTGGGTAAGTTTTAGTTTCTCCGCTTGCATTTCTAGCAACAATAACAGCTAATTCATTTTTAAAAGGAATTAACTTTTCAGCAATACACTCACCTGTAGGAAGGTTTTCTAAATCGCTGATAGCACGAACTATTTTTACTCCATTACCATCGTATCCAAATCGAGCTGATTTCCAAACAAAAGGATAAGTAACCGCTTCGTTACTTATGGCGTGTTTCAGCTCTTCTAAAGAAGTAAATCTAGAAAAATCAGCAGTAGGTATATTGTTATCGTGATAAAACACCTTTTGATGTGCTTTATTTTGAATAGTTCTTAAGTTTTTAGGCTTTGGAAAAATGGTTAATCCCTCAGCTTCTAAAGCATCTAAAGCATCAATATTTACGTTTTCAATTTCTATGGTTAACAAATCTACTTGTTTTCCAAAATTGTAAACAGTATCATAATCTAATAAATCTCCTTGATGGAATTCGTTACATATCTGAGCGCAAGGAGCGTCAGCATTTCCGTCTAAAATAACAGTATAGATATCAAATTTTTGCGTTTCGGTAAGTAACATTCTTCCTAATTGGCCGCCTCCTAGAACACCCAATTTAAAGTTTGAAGAAAAGTAGTTTTTCACGATAAATGTGTTAATTGTGTTGTTGTTGCTGCAAAAATAAGAATCTAATTGTTAGTACAAATAGTATTAACGAGATATTCTTAACTGATTGTTACTAATAGGAGTAACAAAATACATTAAAGCATTGCAACCTTCACCGTCTAAAGGAGCACCACCAGAAAGGTAGTTGTATTTTTTATTGTCGCAAGGACAGGTTATTTCAACTCCGTTGAAAGTCATTAAAGAGTTACAGTTTTGTTCAGGACATTGTTGGTCAAAAGCTCTGTAACCAGAAGTTCCTGTTCTAAAAATAAAAACATTTCGCCCTTGTATTACGTTTTGCGATTCTCCTCCAGGAACTAATAAACCACTAAATTCTGGAAGAGATAAATCAATGATAGCATTCATTTTTATTCCAGAAAAACAGTTGTTAATAGGAGTGTTATCACTACAGCTAAAACAAATTATAACAAGAAATAAATAAAATATTTTTTTCATTTTTTAGTATAGAAGTTGTTATTGTAACGCAACGAAGTTACAAATATTTTGTACATTTGTAAGACAATCTCATTCCTAACGGCGTGAGATTTTTAAATTTAACCCACAGGGTTATAGGAAGAAAAGTTATATGCTTCTTACAAAACGTTAAAGAAAGCGTATAAAAGTTTGTTGATTTTAAAAAGAGAGAAGAGATGAGTAATGTATCATATTATACGGAAGAAGGATTAAAGAAACTTAAAGAAGAATTAGCGCATTTAGAGCAAGTAGAAAGACCACGTGTTTCTCAAGAGATTGCAGATGCTCGTGATAAAGGAGACTTGAGTGAGAATGCAGAATACCACGCTGCAAAAGAAGAGCAATCGTTGCTAGAAACAAAAATAGCAAAGCTTAAAAATGTAGTGGCTAATGCCCGTGTTATTGATGAAAGTCAGTTAGACACCTCTAAAATTTTAATCCACTCGATAGTGAAGATTAAAAATACGGTAAACGGAATGGAGTTTACGTATACGCTGGTAGCAGATAGCGAAAGTGATGTAAGAAACGGAAAGTTATCTGTAAACTCACCAATAGGTAAAGGATTGTTAGGTAAAAAAGTAGGTGATGTTGCCGAAATACAAGTGCCTAACGGAATTATGAAGTTTGAAGTAATGGAGATTTCTCGATAAGAGAAAAAACAAATACAAAAAGAGTAAAGATTTATTCGGGTTTTAGCTTCGCTAGAACCCGATTTCTTTTTTACTTTTACTGTAAAATTAAATTAATAAAGACATGGCAAGTATTTTTACAAAAATAATTAACGGAGAAATTCCATCGTATAAAATAGCTGAAGATGACAACTATTTTGCTTTTTTAGATATCAATCCAAATGCAAAAGGACATACGTTAGTAATTCCTAAACGAGAGGAAAATAAATTATTTGACTTATCAAAAGAAGAGTACGACGGATTAATGTCTTTCTCTTACAGAGTAGCCAAAGCAATTGAAAAAACAATTCCGTGTGAGCGTGTAGGGATGAGCGTAATTGGTTTAGAAGTACCTCATGTACATGTACACTTAATTCCGTTACAAACTATGGAGGATATCCGTTTTGTAAAGAAAGAAAAGTTAACAAACGAAGAGTTTGTAGCAGTTGCTGAAGGGATTGCTAAGAATTTTGAATAAATAAAAAAGAGCTATGAAAAAGTGGATAAAAGAGGGGATAGCCTGGGGAGTAATTATGTTTATAATGATGATGATTATTTTCCCATGGATTGAAGGAGAAGAAATAACTTTAAAAAGAATGCTTGTAGGGGCACTTATATGGGGAGCTGGCGGATTGTTTTACGGTTTTTTAATGAGTAAAGTAAAGGCAGACAGTTAAACCTTATTCAATAAGATTTCAAAAGTAGTTCCTTTTCCTATTTCAGATTTTAATACGTGTATTCTTCCGTTGTGGTAATCTTCAATAATACGTTTAGAGAGAGATAAACCTAGACCCCAACCACGTTTTTTTGTGGTGAATCCAGGGTTGAATATTTGTGAAAACTGTGTTTTAGGAATCCCTTTACCAGTATCTGAAATTAGGATTTTTACATTTTTAGAGCTTTCACTAATGCTAGCTGATAAACTCCCTTTGCCTTGCATAGCATCAATAGCATTTTTAATTAAGTTCTCTATAACCCAACCATATAACTCGGTATTTAGGTTGGCGCGAATTTCTTCTGCTTCGGTAGTAAAAGAAAAAGAAATTTGTTTAGAGCTTCTATTTTCTAAGTAGTCATAAGCAACTTTAGTAATCGATACAACGTTGTTGGGTTTTAACTCAGGAAGAGATCCTATTTTAGAAAAACGATTTGCGATGGTGTTTAAGCGTCGTACATCTTTTTCAATTTCATCAACATAATCACTGCTAACATTTTCAGCACGTAAAATAGCTATCCAACCTAATAAAGAAGAAAGCGGCGTTCCTATTTGGTGTGCCGTTTCTTTTGCCATACCTGTCCACAACTTATTTTGTTCAGCAACTTTGTTAGACTTGTACACCATGTAAATAATGGTGAGAAATAAACCTAAAATTAGGACTAAGGCGAGCGGGTAGTATTTGAGCTTGTATAAAAGGTCAGAATTTCTATAGTAGATGTGTTCTTTAATACCTAAGTATTCTATAGCAATTGGTTCATTCTGATTTTTCATAATGTTCAATTGCTTTTGAAGGTATTCAGGATCTGTAGACTTTATAGAATCTAGGTTATGGAACTGCTTTATTTCACCATCTTTACCAACTAAAATAGAAGGAATGTTCTCTATGGTTTCATAAACTTTGTTTACTAAATTAAAGTTGCCATCAGAGTCAGGGTTTGATGCTACCTCCTTAATTGCAGTAGCATAAATCTCCATTTTAGCGCGTTCATCCTTTTTAAATTTTTGAAAAAACACGTAAGTATTCCATAAAATAAATAAAACGATAAGTAAGGAAATACTAATTGCAATACGCTTTACCCAATAAGTGTTTGTAAAAAAAGCCATCAATCAAATATAAACTATTCTCTAGAATAACTTGATAATTGAAATTTTAGTTCAATTAAAACAAAACTATATAGTTAATTTGGTTGCGGAAGTGATTTAAACTGTAAAGGTTCATATGACCATCCAATGATACAGGTGTTTACTTTATTTGGTGCTGCGTAATTATAATCTAATACATCAATTAATTCTGCTAAAGGAATAAAAGCAAAAATCAGAATAAAAAGAATACATGTATATTTAATAAAAGGAGAAACACTTTTTGTTTCTACATATTCAATATTAAGTTGATCATATCTGTTTTTCATAAAGTAAAAATAGTAAAAATAGAATTAAGTAAAACTGTAGTATATTTACACTAAAATTATATAGAATGTTATCAATAAACCCTAAAGATATACCAACTTCTAAACTGCATGGATATTTATTAGGAGCTGTAGCTCCAAGACCTATTGCTTTTGCAAGTACTGTAGATGCAGATGGAAACCCAAATTTATCACCATTTAGTTTTTTTAATGTATTTGGGGCAAACCCACCAATTATGATTTTTTCTCCAGCACGTAGTGTAAGAGGAAATAAAACCAAACATACATTAGATAATGCCGAAGCAACCAAAGAAGTGGTTATTAATATTGTGAATTACGATATTGTTCAGCAAATGTCGTTGAGTAGTACGATGTACCCTAAAGGAGTAAATGAGTTTGTAAAAGCTGGTTTTACAATGTTACCTTCAGATGAGGTAAAGCCGTTTAGAGTAGCGGAATCTCCTGTGCAATTTGAATGTAAAGTAAAAGACATTATTTATACAGGTGAAGAAGGCGGAGCAGGAAACTTAATTGTATGTGAAGTAGTAAAACTACATGTAAATGAAGGTGTGTTAGCAGAAGATGGTAGTATAGATCAACATAAAATAGATTTAGTAGCCAGAGCAGGAGGGAATTATTACAGTAGAGCTAGAGATGGCTTTTTTGAAATACCGAAACCACTAACTACCTTAGGAATTGGAGTAGACCAAATACCTGCTGAAATAAAAAACAGTACAGTATTAACAGGAAACAATTTAGGTATGTTAGGTAATGTAGAACAGCTACCTACAGAAGAAGCTGTTAATAACTTTGCGAAAGAACATTCACAATTTGTGGGTATTTCAACTGAAAAAAAACATACTTTTGCACAAGAGTATTTACAAAACAATGATGTAGAAAGTGCTTGGAAGGTACTTTTAATTAAATAGATAAGAAATGGAAGTAATAGGAAAAATTAAATTAATTAACGAGACACAAACATTTGGGTCTAACGGATTTAGAAAGCGTGAACTAGTAGTAACTACTGATGAGCAATATCCTCAAATGTTATTAATTGAATTTATTCAAGATAAATGTGATTTATTAAACAGTTATCAGGTAGGGCAAGATGTAAAGGTTTCTATTAATTTAAGAGGAAGAGAATGGATTAACCCACAGGGAGAAGCTAAATACTTTAACTCTATTCAAGGATGGAGAATTGAAAACTTAGCACAAGCTGCTTCTCAAAACATTCCACCAGCTGATCAATTTGAGCCAGCTCCAGATTTATCTGCAAACGAACCAGATGATTTACCATTCTAAGAATATTTAGAAAACTATGAATACAAAAAGAGCGCAAATTTTGCGCTCTTTTTTTGTTTTGCGGAAAACTACATTTATACTTACGGATATCCCTTTTAATGTATCAAAAGACGGTTATATATTTGTATCATAATCATTCAATAAATAATTATTGATTGAGAAATTTAAGGGGAAAATAAAAACCTTCTGATTTAATTCAGAAGGTTTTTTAATTATATAAGTGTTAGTGGTGTGGTTACTTTTTTGTTGGCTTTTTCTCAGGCATCGGACCTCTTAAATGAATAATTAATCCGTTTAAAAAGTTACGTAAAAACTGATCGCCGCATTCCATATACTTAGGATGATCTTCTTTTCTAAAAATAGCGTTGATTTCCGATTTAGAAACTTTAAAATCTACCAAAGCACAGATGTCAATAATATCAGTATCTCTTAATTTATGTGCTACTCGTAGCTTTTTAAAAATATCGTTGTTAGTTAGTCCCATAATTGTTTTAAGTTAATTTACTACCGAAAAAATAGCCCATGCATAAATAGCAAAACGAGCAAAACGAAATAAGCCTACAAAAACTACATTTTTAAAAGGGTATTTAATCATACCAGCAGTTAAACAGCTAATGGCAAAAGGTAGAGGTAATAGTGCACCTACTAAAATTAAAAAACCACCCCATTTACTAGTGTTTTTAAGGTTTTTAGCCATTTTAACCTCTAAATAATTTCTTACTGAGTCAATCTTTAAAGAAGCTCTACCTATAAAATAAGCACACAAACCTCCTAAATAAGATAGTGTCGCTAATAAAGAAATATTTACAATAGGATCTTCAGTTTTCTTAGACCATGCGATGAAAATCTCTGGCGGAATTAATCCTAAAATTGTTTCAGAAATAAAAAAAGTAACTAAAACTCCAGTTCTAGAAAAAGTTTCAGTCATATGTTGTAAACCATCGTTAATATTATAAACATACTTGTTAAATAATAATATACCAACAACAGCTCCAACAATTGGCCAAAAAGCTTTCTTCAAGCTAATCCAAATGAACATGTAAAAACCAGTGCGATTATAGTAGTTGTGCAAACGTTTATAATGCGGCTTATCTATTTTCTTTTTGTTATTTTTTTTATTCTTTTTACTCATCGCTAAAAAGCCTCTAATTTTTAGGAATAGCAAAAGTACGAGGTAATTAGAAATTACACCAACAAATATTTGTTAATTATTACAGGTTTGTAATGGCAGCCTCAGCACAACGTTCACCGTCCATAGCAGCTGAAATAATACCACCCGCATAACCACCACCTTCACCACAAGGAAAGAGTCCTTCAATTTGTGGATGTTCAAGGTTTTCTTTTCTTGGAATATTTACAGGTGATGAGGTTCTAGACTCCACTCCAACAATGTTTGCTTCCGCAGTATAATAACCGTGCATTTTTTGTCCGAAAGCCGCAAAACCTTTACGTAATCTACTTCCAATTAATTTAGGAAGTAGTGAGTGTAGCGGAGAAGAATTCAACCCTGGTTGATACGAACAGTCATTTAAAGAAGAAGACAATCTACCTTCCACAAAATCGGTTAAACGTTGAGCTGGAGCAACCTGACTTCTTCCACCTGCGTTAAATGCTAACTTTTCTAAATCTTTTTGATATTGTAATCCTTTTAAAACTCCGTATTTTTCATACTTCGGTAAATCTTTATCAACATTAATTTCAACTACAATACCAGAGTTGGCAAACTTGTTATTACGACGCGAAGGCGACATTCCGTTTACCACCACTTCACCATTGGCAGTTGCCGCAGGAACAATGAATCCACCAGGACACATGCAGAATGAATACACTCCACGGTTTCCTACTTGGTGTACTAAACTATACGCAGCAGCAGGTAGTAACTCATCACGTTGACCTGTACAACTATACTGAATTTGATCAATAATTTCTTGCGGATGCTCTATACGAACTCCCATAGCAAACGATTTCGCTTTTAGCAAAATGTCTTTTTTGTGTAGTAGCTCATAAATATCTCTTGCCGAATGACCAGTAGCCAAAACAACAGCATTTACAGCCATTTCCGTTCCGTTTTGTAACTGAATAGCTTGTAGCTTATTGTTTTTAACGATAAAATCGGTCACACGAGTTTCAAAATGAACTTCACCACCATGTTTTAAAATCGTTTCACGAATATTTTGAATAATCTTCGGAAGTTTGTTCGTTCCTATGTGTGGATGCGCATCTACTAAAATTTGATCGGTAGCACCGTGATATACTAAGTTTTCAAATATTTTACGAACATCACCACGCTTTAAACTACGGGTGTATAATTTTCCGTCAGAATACGTTCCTGCACCACCTTCACCAAAACAATAGTTAGAATCTGGGTTTACCTCATGAAATTGATTAATAGCACGTAAATCTCTACGACGATCTTGTACATTTTTACCACGCTCTAACACAATAGGTTTATAGCCTAACTCAATACAGCGAAGTGCTGCATACATTCCCGCAGGACCAAAACCTACAATATGAATCTCTTTCGCATTCGATACATCTTGATATTCAAAAATATAATCAGGAGTATCAGGTTGCGGTTCGTTAATGTACACCGCTACCTTATAATTAAAAATAACTTCTTTTTTACGTGCATCAATCGATTTACGTAACACCTTTACGCTAGTAATATCAGCTATATTAATACCTAGCTTCTTAGCAGCTTTTAGCTGTAATACATTGTCTTTGCGTTCTTCTACTAAATTAACACGTAATTGAAGTTCTTTTACCATATTGCAAAACTAGGTAAAAAACTATTTATTCTATTTGATTATTTTTAGCAAATCAAACTTTAAACTATGAAGATTACGCAGGTTATAGAAAATGTTTTTAAAAAATATTTACCCTCACCTTTTACCATCGCTATATTATTAACACTGCTAACTCTTTTATTAGCACTGTTTTTTACAAAACCAGCAGAAAGCTCAGTAGTAAACTATTCTTTAGAGGTGTTACAATTTTGGGAAAACGGAATTTGGTCTAACGGATTACTCGTTTTTGCCTATCAAATGATGTTGATTTTGGTATTAGGGCATGTGTTGGTGTTGAGTAAGCCTGTGAGTAATTTAATTTTAAAAGTAACAAAATTCTGTACCAACACAGCAAACAGCGCAGCTATTGTAAGTTGTACTACCATGTTGGTAGCTTTTTTTAATTGGGGACTAGGACTCATCTTTGGTGCTTTGTTGGCACGTAAAGTAGCAGAACATGCCCAACAACATAACATCAAACTAAATTACCCAATTATTGGAGCGGCGGGTTATATGGGATTGATGGTTTGGCATGGTGGAATTTCTGGATCAGCACCGATAAAAATTAACGAAAGCGGACATATAAAAAGTATTATGCAATCGGTTTCTTCGGATGAGGTTTTAGCTCAAATACCTGATGTGATTGATTATTCTCAAACGATTTTTAGTTGGTGGAATTTGCTGATTTTTTTCGTGGTAGTAGCTGCGGTATCGGCAACCTTCTATTTTTTAGGGAAGAAAGCAACTCCTACAGCGATTAATTTACCAGAATATAAAATGCATACTGATGAAAAGGTTAGCACTCAAGCAGAAAAACTAGATAGTTCTCAGTGGTTAGCTATTGCTTTTGGTGTGTTGATTTTAGTAGCGTTTAGTTATCGTTATTGGGCAGACATTCAGCAGTTAAAAATTACGCCTAACTTAATTAACTTTTTTATGTTAGGGTTAGGAATTATGCTACACGGAAGTTTTAAAAAGTTTACCAACGCTGTAGGAGAATCGATTAGTGATGTTTCCGGAATTTTAATTCAGTTTCCGTTGTATTTTGGTATTATGGGGGTGATGAAAAGCACGGGGATGGTTACTTTAATTTCTGACTTTTTTGTGTCGATAGCAACCGCAACTACCTTACCCATATTTACGTTTTTTAGTGCTGGTTTGGTTAATATTTTTGTACCGAGTGGAGGAGGGCAATGGGTTGTACAAGGCCCTATTGTGGTAGAGAGTGCATTAAAATTAGGAGTTCCGTTACCTAAGGCAATTATGGCACTAGCATACGGAGACCAAATAACTAATATGTTACAGCCTTTTTGGGCATTACCTTTATTAGGAATTACAAAACTAAAAGCAAAAGAAATTTTACCCTACACGTTAATTGCAATGGTGGTAGGTAGCGTAATTTATTTGTTAGGACTTACCTTGTTTTAAGAGTTTATTGAGGAAACCTCAGCGCGTCACGCTAATGGTTCCGTTGTGTTGAGGAAACGTCAGCGAGCTTCGCTGATAGCGACTATACTTTGTTTTATTAATAAAACTTTTATGTTGAATTCACGGATATAGTATTTTTGTAAAAAAGAATATAACGAATGATTTGGCTTTCTGAAAAAATAGAGTTTCCTCCGTATGAGTTGGCTACTGATGATGGTTTACTGGCTTTAGGCGGTGATTTATCGGCTGAACGATTGGTGTATGCCTACCAACATGGAATCTTTCCATGGTTTAATGAAGGGGAACCGATTGTTTGGTATTCTCCATGGGAGCGTATGGTGTTATTTCCTGAGGAAGTGAAGATTTCCAAATCGATGAAACAGGTATTGCGAAAAGGTGGTTTCACGATAACAGAAAACAAAGCTTTTGGCGATGTTATTTTTAATTGCCGACACATCAATCGTTTTGATCAATTAGGTACCTGGATTACCGATGAAATGGAAGATGCTTATATAAACCTACACGATAAAGGCTATGCAAAATCTATTGAGGTATGGATGGACGACAAACTGGTTGCAGGTTTGTATGGAGTAGATTTAGGAAATGGCGTTTTTTGTGGCGAAAGTATGTTTAGTAAAGTAAACAATATGAGTAAAGTTGCGTTTATCCATTTAGCTCAAAAAGGAGGCTACAAACTTATCGATTGTCAAGTATATAACGACCATCTAGCAAGTTTAGGCGCGAGAGAAATTCCTAGAGAGGAGTTTTTAAAGTGGTTGTAATAAGTTGTTTTTTTGTAAAAAGTGAAAAAGCACAAACCTATTGGGTTTATGCTTTAACTGTCACTATTTAGCTTCTTTATTTTTCATTCGATATTTCTAAAAGAATATCAGCAAGATTTTCAGGTTGTGAAAAGTTTGGTGTATGGCTAGAGTTTAAAGAGTATGATTTTTCTGTTTTTCCTTTATACATTGCTCTTTGTACTTCAATAGGTATGGCTTTATCTTCTGTACATTCAATATAGTATTTAGGAATTTTACCGAAATTTTCATCGCTTATTTGTAATTCGTACATTAAAGGTTTTGCTGGTTCTGCTACTATATACGGTTTTGCTTTGTCGAAAGCTTCTTTGGGAATGTCGTGAGCAAAAGCATTTTGTATCTCATTTTCTGTTATTACGGCACATGTATTATCGTCTGATAAGTGAAAGTTTTCAACTGCGATAGAGTTTTGAACACCTTGTACAGCCTTGAAAAAAGAACCTTCACTAGGTAGTAAAAAGGCAGTTAAATAAACCAGTTTTTTTACTTTATTAGGTCTTAATTCGGCAACTCTGCTTATCGTAATTCCATTAAAACTATGCCCAACTAAAATTACCGGAGCATCTTGCTTATCAAGAATATCTGTTAGTGTTTTAACATAATCATCCATTGTAATATTCTCAGGAGCTGTTTTGTCACTTCCATGACCCGGTAAATCTGGTGTTAATACTTTGTGACCGTTTTCTTTAAGAGTTTTTGATACGTTTTCCCATTGCCATCCGCCTAACCAAGCCGCGTGCACTAATACATAGGTTTCTTTTTTGTCCATGTTGTTTTTGTTAAATTGTTTTTTTACTTCAAAATGGTCATGTTGTAGTTTCCATGTACCATTTATTTTTACCCAAGTTTCGTTAGTAATAATACCTTCACCAACATTCATACTCCAATCTGAAGAAATAATGGCTTTGGTTGGGTTTAATACTTTTACTCTTGTATTGGTGTATTTTAAATTAGAAGCACCTGATTTTATAAAAGGCGTCCAAAATTCACTTATAGCTTCCCGTCCCTCAAAACTTCCAAAAGGTTTGGCTACCATAATAGCATCTTCTGTATAAGCATTTGAAACTTCTGTAGTATTTCCGTTGTTAAAATTAGCAATCCAGTTTTTACTAGCTTCTAAGACTTCTTTTTCAATTTTTTGAGCATTCGAGCATCCCATATTGAATATCGAAAAAATTGCAATTGCAATGAGTGAATAATTTGTTTTTGTCATTTTAATATTTTGTTGAATAATTATATGACAAATGTAGAATGAGAAGAAAAGTAAAACCTGTACCTTTTGATACAAGTGGTAAAATAAAGTTTAAAAAAAGTACTTTTTTAAAGTAGTTCTATTTGTTTAAACTTGAGATTGACAATTCCAGAAAGTTCAAACTGCTTTAAAATTTTAGAAACAACTTCACGAGTAGTACCTATTTCTTGAGCTAGCTTGCTATGAGAGATATTAATGTAAGTGGTATTATTCTTTTTACATATAGATTGCATATAATCTAATAGGCGCTTATCAATTTTGTTAAAAGCTAAATTTTTATAGGAATGCAGTAAATCTTCGTAACTATTGATAAAAGCATCTGTAGTGAATTTGTTCCAAGATTTATATTTATACCCCCAATCATTAATATATTGAACAGGTATTTTAATTACAGTAGTTTCTTCTTCTGTTTTAGCATTTATAACACTTTTACAATCTCTAAATGTAGCAGAAAGTGATAAAACACATGTTTGGATTGGGGTAACATAATAAAGAAGAATTTGTCTGTTTTCATTTTCTTGCCAAACCCTAACTTTTCCAGAGATAACTATCGCTAACCATTTAATATATTTTTCTTGCTCAACAATAAAGGAAGCTTTTGAAACAGTTTGAACAACTCCTACGTTAAGAATTTCTTTTTTCAGATTTTCTTCTGTGATATTTAAAGCTTTAAATAGTTGATCGAATTCAGTCATTTTACTAAGAAGGTTAAGGGTATGTATTCGCTTTAATAAATTATATCAGCCAACAGCGAAATTAGTAAATTAAAAGATAATAATCGATTGCCAAGTGTATAACGACCATTTAGCAAGTTTAGGCGCGAGAGAAATTCCTAGAGAGGAGTTTTTGAGATGATTGTAGAATTTTGTTTGAATATAGTTAGCTAATATTTCTCATCCAGCATTTTTTGAAATCTCCAATCTGCAACCTTTCTAATTCTCATTATCCTCTCAGCTAATTCAGGATTGTATGAGCATCTAGATTCGTCAAATCCAATCCAGTCAGGAAAATATTTTTTAGCCATTTCAAAAATTTGTTTATCAAAACTATAGGAACGCATAACACCAACATCATTATCAGGTCCCGCAACTAATTTCATTCTATGATGAATTACATATTTAAAGGCATCGGCTAAATGATGATTTCTTAAATCCCATAACCCTTCATCTTCCCAAATGAAGGCTCCTGAAAGACCTTCGTGTTCCATCTTAGGATTTGTGTTTTTTGATTTTGTAGGTAATGTTTCTTTATTTTTTATAAAAGTTATCCAAATCCATAATTTCAGAATAGAATTTTTTATCATTAAAAGATTTTTATACACTGGGTTATGTAATATTTTCAATTAGGTAACTGAAACCACAATCAGTATTAATTTGTTTATAACTGTTGAGTTTGTCTAAATCATTTTTATTTTCAACTGGATAAAATGTTTGAACTCTGTAATAATTTATTCGTTTATTTCCTTTTAAGTATTTTGTGTAAGGTCTGAACCAAATAGCATAAATTCTATCATTAAAAATTATATTCAAACATTTATTATTGAATGTATTGCTTTCAGGTGTCTTTTGATAACATTTAATCGCTTTTAGTAAAAAATCAGGAATGCTTTTAAATCCAATGTTTTTATCAAAATGATAAGATTTTTCAGTTTGATGTTCTTTTATTTGCTCAGAATAATGCCTAAACATCGTATGGACATATGTAAATCCGTCAATTAATATTTTTTCACCATTTAATTCAATGATTTCTTCATCTTTTCCTAATTCTTGATAGAACTCTTTTACTAATAGATATATATATTTTCCGTGAAGGGTTAATGATTTCTTTAAGTACTTTTTTCTATTGGTTCCAATACTTAACTTTTCACAATATTTGTCTAACTTCTTTATCTGATTTTTTGTTTCTTGAGAAACATAATTGATTAATTCACTTCCATTTAATTTATTACTAATAAAAGAATTCCAATCATCATATTCTTTTTGTAAGAACGAAACATCTACACGTTTTTTTTCAACTGGAATTTCTCCATCAAAATCATATACTTTTTTGTGACCGTTTAAATCACTAAAATATAGTAAGTATTTATTTCGGAAAAGATAGTTTTTACAAGAATTATAATCTTGAATGTTTAACTCTTTTTCTCCTTGATAATTTCTAAGATTTTCAATAATAGGACAAACAAATTGTTCTTCAGCTAAACTAATTTCTTCATTGGCAAATACCTTGTTGGCAAGAGTTTGTACAATCTTGTCAAAATCTACAGGCTTACCACTTTGTGCATTAATTGAATTTAATTTCTCTCTAGTGTAATTCATTTTGCTAGTTGAATCAAATGTGTAATCCAAATATAAAAAATAAAAGATAGCCAAGAGTTTAATTCAGCTGTGTTAATTAAATAAGCGTCCTTATAACAGACGCTTATTTAGTATTATAGTTTTTAAACAGCACTCACAGGACCTGTAAGCGGTGTTTGAGCAGGTTTGGCAATTCCGTAAACCACTACGACACCAGAGCCACCACCCCAAGTAGAATAGGCAGGGTCAGGTTTAGCTTCCATCACCGTTTGAGGTAAGTTCCAGTTGTTGGCACACCAAAGGTTTCCGGCTTGGTCAACTACTACATCAGTCAGCATTTGTATACTACCCGAATGAATGGTGTGAATCACCTCTCCTGTAGCAAAATCTTCGGTTCGTCCAGTTGGTGAAGCACCTGCCATAAACGATATGCCTCTTCCCATAAAATTGGCAACCCAAACATCATCATTTCCATCAATTGATACTCCCCAAGGAGCGTTTAGTTCACCATCTCCGTAAGGTGTTAAATTTGATTTATGGGTAATTTTATCAATCGTATCTATAGGTTTAGCATCCGCAGGAATCATAAAAACGGATCCTGTTTTATTCTTACGCCCCACTGTTTGTTGTAGGTGCGGATACCCAAGGGCAAATCCTTCAATAATGGAAACACCATCTGTAGTAGTGGTATGAGGGAAGTCTGGGCTCGTATTGCAGGCTACCCAACAATTTCCTTTGGAGTCCAAAGCAACTCCACGTCCGCCACCAGCAAGAATAAAACGTTCTACAGGTCTGTTTTTTTCAGAAGGAGCATAACGAACTAGCGATACACCGTTGGTATTACTAATCCATACACGATTGTTAGCATCTATCGAAGCAGCAAACGGAGCAGAAAGCGTTTCATTAAGTTTTTCATTTACAACAACTCTACCTTTGGCAAGGTCTCCATCAGGAAAATGAAGCATGATGTTAGATGAGGTTCCAACAATCCAAATATCACCATTCGGTGCTACTCCAATACCTTGTAAACCTCCAATTTCATTTAAAGCTTCTGCTATATGTTCTGGAACATTTTCAACCACTGGAGAACCGTCTTCTAATTTATACACACCGATAGAACCGTTAAAACTCGTTACCCAGCAAGTACCGTCTTTGGTTACAGCCGTACCCCAACCAGCACCATCAACACCCATTCCGGTATAACCAGTAACAGGTGGTGATAGTAGTTTACCAGTAGAGTCCAACTTTACAAGTCCACCACCGATACCTTGATACACGCCATTTTGTGCTCCTGGCATCCAGTTTAAACCCGTCCATAAATTCCCTTCTTTGTCAAGAGACAGTTTTCCAGGAGCGCAGATTCCTCCTTGACCGAAAGCTAAAATCATAGCGAAATCCTCAGGAGCAAAACTTAAATAAGGTACAAAAGGAGCATTGCGTCTACTTGTAGGAACTTTGCTGTTAGGTTTAGCAGGGAAACCATTTTCTGGTGATGGATAGGCTTTATCAAAAAGATGAAATAAATCCGCAGGATGCAGCCAAGGTGATTGGGCGACACCAATCATAGCTTCGGCAGTATTTTGTGGTTTTTTACCTCCCAGCGGTGTTGTGTACTTCAAGAAGTTTTCTTTCCAGTTGTATCCTTCAATCTCTACCGTGCCGTAGGCTGTGATTAATGCGGCTAATGTATTTAATCGCGCGAGTGTTTCGTTTTGTGTGATGTTGAAAGGATCCGTTAAGACTTCTCCATAACTTCCTGTTACAGGATTGATGAGGTTAGGAGTGTTTTTAGCGGCAATTCTTATTCCGTGTAGATTCCCTGTTAACTGAAGTCCGTTAAAAAACTGAGCACAGGTAAAGGCAGAGGCTACTGTGGTTAACTCATTTACAGCGATTCCTTTTTCTGTAATGTCTTTTTCAAAATTTGGTGACAGTACAGAGAGTAGCACTACTTTAGAATTTTGTAGTTCAGCAGTAATATAGAGAACGGTATCTTTTGCTTTAGGAGTTGCTTTTATGGTGAATTTACCTTTTGCTTCAGGTGAAATGATATGTTCACCAATTGCTTCTTTATCATTTGCCTCCCACAATTTTACAATTGCAGTGACATTATTAGATTGGTTAAACGATACATCTCCTTTAATAGTGGTTTGATTAGACATAGCTTTAGTTAGTTTTAATGTTGAAAAAGAATTTGTTTTAGCAATTAAATTGTCAGTGAATTTCTAATAGGTGAATTTAATAGCAAAAACATTCTCCAAGTTACTAATAACTAGTTTACATATGTACTATTGATGTTCTTACATCCTAATATAAAGGAATAAAAGTGCTTTTTTAAAGCATAAAAAATGAGAGATGGAGTAGGTTAGCTAATAGTGTTTTTAGTTTGTGAAGTTTATCGTAGGTTTTTATTACTCCACTCCATTATCATGGTTAAGTTTTCTTTTAAAGATTTCCCTTTTTCAGTTAGGCTATATTCAACTTTAGGAGGGATTACAGGATATACTTTTCTATTTACTATGTTTAATTTTTCGAGGTCTTTTAATTGTTGAGATAACATTTTTTGGCTAATCCCATCAATAGCTTTATCCAGTTCGTTAAATCTCATTACCTCGTTTAAAAGCAAAAGCCAAATGATTACAGGTTTCCATTTTCCTCCAATTTGTTCCATAAATAGGGTTATTGGACATTCTTTGGCTTGTTGATATTTTTTTTCAATTATTTTTTCTTCTGTTTTCATATAAAAGTACATTTTTCCGACTTGTAGGTCAGTTACTTACTAAAAGGTAAGTACTTGTCAAATGTAAAGTTATTCGTCAATTTTGCAAAAAAAAACACATGATGAATAACAAAATTATAGTAATTACAGGTGGAACATCGGGTATTGGTTTTGCTTGTGCAGCCTACTTATTAAGTTTAGATTATAGAGTAATAATAACAGGAAGAACGAAAGAGAATTTAGATAAAGCTGTTGCTGATTTAGGAAATAATTCAGTAGGTATTTTATCAGATACATCTTCATTAGTTGAGATTGATAATTTAGTAGCTAAGGTTAAAAATAAGTTTGGGAAAATTGATGGATTGTTTGTGAATGCAGGTATTTTTAAAGCTTCTACTTTTGAAGAAACTTCAGAGCAATTGTTTGATGAAACAATGAATATCAATTTTAAAGGAGCTTTTTTTACGGTTCAAAAATTTATTCCAATTCTTAAGAATCCTTCAAGTGTTGTTTTAAATACCTCTGTTGTTGTTTTTAAATCTTTTTCTAATACAAGCGTATATACTGCTAGTAAAGCAGCTCTGGAAAGCATAGCAAGGGTTTTAAATATAGAGCTTGCAGATAAAGGAATTAGAGTAAATGTAGTGAGTCCTGGGGTTACAGAAAGTCCTATTCAGAAAAAGTCAGGAATGAGTGATGAGGCTATTGATAATCTTTTAGAACATTTCTCCAGTACTTCTCCTATTGGTAGAATTGTTCAACCAACTGATATTGCTCCAATTGTTGAATTTCTACTTTCAGATAAATCACAAGTTTTAAGAAATGAAAAGATTATTGTTGATGGTGGAACCACACTTTAATTTTTAACACAACTAATTGCTAGTGAAAGGGCATATATAAATGGGCTTGATTGCCCATTTATATTGTTTATAGGGGGAATGTTTTTAATGTGAAGTACATTTTTACTCTGTTATCTTTAAAACTGTCTCGGTACCTGAGTTGGTTAATTTAATAGTAGCTGTACTAGCTTTAGATGGAGTTTCTGTTGGGTACCAATTTCGGTTGGTTTTAACGATGATTAATAATCCGTTGTCATCACCAAGGGCGGTGAATGTTTCACTGTTATGATTTTTTTCAAATAAACGGAGTCCGTAAGTGTCAATCAAATACTTTCCGTATATATCAGGACGGTCTTTTACAATTCCAAACTCGCTTATGTTTAAAATTTGATTGCTATTGAACTGTTCTGTAGCGGCATTGTCTAAATCGTGTCGAGCAATAAATTCTAATATGTTTCCGTCAGCATCATAAAAATATACCGAATTGGCATTCCAGTTTTCGAAGTTAGTAATCAGTACCTCGTTTTCTTTTTTTACAAATTCGAACTTGTTTGCAGACCATTCAATTGCTTCTTGTAACTTGTTTTCAGGGATGTTAAAAGCCAAGTGGTAGGCAGGCGGAGGGTTTTTAGAATCTTCCATGAATTTTAAATAGGAAGTACCAATTTTAATACGAATTGATTTATTGTCACTCTGCGTAGTTGGGAGCTCCAAGACATTTGCGTAAAAAGCCTTGACTGTTTGTATATTGGCAGCTTTTATTTCTATTTCGTTTAGTGTCATCTTGGTGGTTTTTAATGAATGTATCTATTTTCATATACCTAAACCAATGTAAAAATACATTAATAATGACAATTAGCTAATTACGTTAAAGCAAAATCTATAATATTCTCAACATGAATTTTAGTAGTATCGAATACAGGGAAGTCAAAATCGTTTTGTCCAATTAGCATAGGAATTTCAGTACAGCCTAAAATAATTCCTTCAGCTCCTTGCTCTATCAATTCGCTTGCAAATCGCATAAATTTTAGCTTTGACTGGTTGGTTACAATTCCTTTCCCAAGCTCATTTTTTACAATATGCTGTATTTCTTCAATGTCTTTTTTCTCTGATGGGATAATGGTTTCGATATTGTTTTCTTTTAGTTTGTCTTTGTAAAAACCCATTTCCATTGTGAATTTTGTTCCTAACAAGCCTACTTTACCTAGTTTTTCTTTTTTTATTTCTTTGGCGGTTGCTTCTGCAATATGGATAATTGGAACATTAATTTTTGATTGGATTTCATCAGCAAATAAATGTGCTGTGTTCGCGCCTAAAACTATAGCATCTACATTACTAGATGCTAAGTTTGCACAGGCGTTATAAATTAGATCAAAAGAATTTGTCCAACCTTTGTTTTGAACATCTGAAAAGTTTAGTGAGTAAATTAAACATTCAGCAGAATTTAAACCACCTAACCTTTGGTTGATTCCTTCATTAATGTATTTGTAGTAATCTAAAGTTGAGGTCCAACTAATACCTCCCACCAATCCTATCTTTTTCATTTTATATCAATTTTCAACTTTTTTATTTAGCACAATCTGTTTTGGTTAATGGCATTGTAGAAGTATAACTAATGTTGTTCTTGTTTTTAAAAGCATCTCCTGTTTCATTTAATTCACCAAAGCCTTCAATTAATTGATTGTCTTTTACCATAAAAGCAACTTCTCTTGTGCTTTCTGTTCCTTCGGAAGAAAAGGTGTAGGTACCAATTAATTTATCATCGGTTAGTGTTCCTGAAAAAGTACCTGTGTTTGCATCTTTTTCTGCTAAAACATAGTTAATAGTCCCTTCTACGGTAGTATTAATTTCTGTAATTTCGAATAAAATTTGGTTCCCGTCTTTATTGTATTCGTAACATCCTATTTGTACTAAAGTAGTTGGAGTTTGAACGACAACTTCTTTAGATTCTTTGGTCACATCATTTTTAGATTCTTTCTTTTTACAGCTTATTGCTAGTGTAGTTACTAAGAATAGAATTAGAAGTTTTTTCATCTTTTATAATTTAATTGGTTAGTCTACTTTTTTAAATACCAATAAGGTTTTATCAGGATTTAAAAGCGTTAATCGGTTATTAGCAATTGTGTAAGATATAGTGCTAGCCAACGCTTTTGTAAACTCTTGCTCTTTTTCATTTCCTTTAGTACAAAGCATTTCTGTTGAGGCCATGTTAGTAAATCGAATTCGCTCTCTTTCAGAAAAAAGTTTACCAGTAATTCTGTTACAGCCAGAAGTTCCCATAAAGGTATTTTTACTAGAGTTTATTTCTATATACGGCAATTCTTTACCAAAATCATCTTTACTAACTTTTGTACCATTTAATTCTTCTAATGCCCAAATATCGTGTAATCGATAATTGGTGATGTATTCTCCACATCCTTCTAAAGTAGTAAATTCCTTATCTTTTCCTTTTTTGTAGTTAATAGTTACTGAATAGGGGAATGATTTACCTGACATAGCATTGATACATTCCATTTGGCTAATTTCTATTTTAACAGCAGCTAATTCGGTATGTAAAGTATATAGTTTTACGTTACTGTCTTGCGCATAGATAGGTTCTGTATGTGGTGTTAGAATAGAGTCTGAATTATGAAGTGTTTTTAGCTTAATCATCTTATCAGAAATAGTCAAACTCCAAAAAGGTTCAACTCCATGAGCTTTGAAATAAGCATTTGTTATTGTGTTTTTAGTAGTAGTTTTAGGAATTGAATCGGTGGTAGTAATGGTTTTTTCTTCAGGAGTTTTCTTCTCTTTCTTATTTGAGCATGCTGAAATTACTAAGCAAGCACTTAGTAGTATTGGTATAAGGTTTTTCATGAGTAAGTTTTTATAGTATGTTAAAGATAGGGTATTAAAATAGATGTACAAAGTGTGAAAAGGTTGCGTAGAAAACTCACTAATAAATAAGCTGTTTTTAAATAGAAAAAAGTTTGTTGTTATTTTAGTACAGTAAATTCTATACTAGAATCGGTAAATACAGAATGCGTTTGTGTTTTAAAATCTTTTTCGTCTGCTTTGTAAATATTGTCTACATAGGTTTGCGGATTCAAATCGATTAATGGAAACCACGTACTTTGTACTTGTATTTGTACTTTGTGCCCTTTTTTAAAGGTGTGAAAAACATCTTGTAGTTTAATATTTACAGCTGTTTTCTTATTTGGTGTAAAAGGTTCTGGATTTGAAAAACTATTTCTAAAACGTCCACGCATTACTTCACTACGTACCATTAAATGATAGTTGCTTAGTTTTAAATGGGGTTGCATTTCTTTGTTGTCATTTTTTAAATCAGCAGGATGTACATCAACAACTTTCACAATCCAATCGGCAGCAGAACCTGTGGTAGCTACCTGTAGTTTTGCTAAAATATCACCTGCAAGTGTAAAGTCTTCGGTTAATACCTCTGTTTCATATACCAAAACATCAGGTCTACGTGCAGCAAAACGCTGATCGTCTGTCATATATTTACGCGGAGTAAATACCGTTTTAATATCTTCTGAATAGGGTACAGGTCGCTTAATGTCACTAATAAAACTAACCTTGTTGTTTCCTTTTTGAGTTGCTGTTAATTCTTGATTTTCTGAAAGGAAAAATGTTTGTTTTTGAGCATTTTTAGGTGGCCATGCATCGTATGATTTCCACGTTTTTTTACCTGTATCAAAAACATAGGCTTCCGGTAATCCAGAATTTTTAGTACCATCACCTTTTAAGAAGTGGTTAAAGAATTTGGTTTCTACTTCTTTTTGGAATTTTAAAGAGATGGAATCTCCAAAGTAGTAGTTACCCACTTTGTTAGCTACTTTATTTCTAGACCATCCGCCATGATCCCAAGGTCCAAAAACAATTGTATTATAGTTGTTTGGTTGATTTTTTTCAATGTTTTTATAAGTTTCTAATGGACCGTACAAATCTTCTGCATCAAATTCACCTCCAACAATCATTGTTGCTACTGTAGAAGGAACTTTATCTAAATGTTGGATAATTCCTTTGCTTTGCCATACCGAGTCGTAATTAGGGTGTTCTACAATTTCCTTCCAAAAGAAATCATCAATACGCTCCTTATTGTCGGTAATTTTGGTATCTAATTTATCGTATTGAAAATATTCGTTTAAGTTTTTAAGAGGTCCTTTATCTAAGAAAAACTGATACTGATCTTGAGTTTTCATATCAGGGAAAGAGTACCAAGCAGAATCGGTAGGTTGATCTTTGTAAGTTCCGAATAAAGAAATAGCTTTGAAATAGCTTAATAAGAAAGCTCCGTTATGATGAAAATCATCAAAAAAGAAATCTCCAATACACGCTTGTGGTGAAGCAGCTTTTAGAGCTGGGTGCGCATCAATGGTTGAAACTGTAGCATAATGACCTGGATATGAAATTCCCCATGTACCTACTTTACCGTTATTGTTTGGTACATTGTTCACCAGCCAATCAATAGTGTCATAGGTATCGGTAGTTTCATCGGTTTGTTTTTCTGTTTTATTCGGAATATAAGCACGCATGTTGTCATACACTCCTTCACTCATCCAACGTCCGCGAACATCTTGATATACGATGATGTTTCCCTCTTTCATTAAAATTGGGTTAGGACCAATTTTTTTTCTGAATTTATCTTCTCCATAAGGTTGGCAACTATACGGAGTACGTTGTAATAAAATAGGATAGGTTTTACTAGTATCTTTTGGTGAATAGATGGTGGCGTGTAGCTTCACGCCATCTCTCATTGTAATTTTCACCTCTTTTTTAGTGTAGTGGTCTTTAACGTAAGTATTTTCTGTCTTTTCAGCTTTCTTTGCTGTTGTTTTTTTTGTGCAGCTAGCAAATGAGACTGCTAGTATAAATAATAGAAGGAAGTTTTTTTTCATTATAGTTTTTTAGTGAATGGAAAGTAAATGTATAAAAAAATAACAGCAACCTATTAGATTGCTGTTATTTAAGAAAAATTATTTGCTTGGATTTAGAATAGTGTCTATTCTATCCGCCGCATCTTGTAAGTGGTAACGAGTTATTGTGTTACGAGCAGAAGGAATACTTCTTTTAATATCTCTTTGTAAACGTTTTAACTCTCCTCTTACCACAGGTTTAATATCTGATTGATTGATAGTAACGGCTGTTTGTTTAAAATAACCTCTGTCACTTTTAGCAGCTTTTTGATCTTTCGCTTTGTTTAGTAAAAAGTCCAATCTGTCTAAATGTGCACGTTGTAAGTTTCTACGATACGGATCTATAGTTTTGTTAGCGTATACTTCACTCCAAATACCTTTACGTAAATCTCCCATCATTTCAATAAGAGAATATGCTTTAGTTCCGTTTAAAGTTTCATTCTCAATCATACGTGTTAATCTTCCAGTTTTTAAAACTCTGTTTAACGTTCGTACTTGTAAACTTCTTATGCGCTCAATAATTCCGGAGTGTTGTGTTTTACTGATGATGTTTTCATCAATTAACCAAGTAGGAGTTTTAAACAATTCGTTATTTACAAATTGTAAAGCTCTTTTTTGATGCTCTTTTGGAACGTGAATGTATACGGCTCCATCTTGATCGGCAGTTTTAAAGTATTCGTATACCCCTCCAATATTAGAACTTACGTGTCCCATATATCTGTTAAACTGTCCAACTACTTGTCCGTACATAGTTTTTAACTCTTCGTAAGTTTCACCATCTTCAGTAGTCCACTCTTCTAAACGAGGTAAAATACGTTGTAGGTTTTTAATACCATAAGCACTCGCTTTCATAGCGTCATCTCCTAAGTCTTCTGTTTGTGAACTAGGGTCAATAATGTTACGAACTTGTTGGTGTCCGAATCTATACACAGGATTTCCAGCTTTCTCTTTAATCCACTGATTTAAGATTGTTTTTTCATCTTTAGCTGATTTGTCTAAGATTGGTCTGTATCCCCAGTTGATAGCATATTTATCGTAAGGACCAATATTAGGCATTAAAGCAACTCCTTTGTCTTCTGGTTGTGCTACATAGTTAAAACGAGCATAATCCATAATTGAAGGAGCAGTTCCATTTTTCTTAGTAAATTCAGCAGAACGTAAAGAATCTACAGGATATGCAACAGAACTTCCCATGTTGTGAGGCAATCCTAAAGTATGTCCAACTTCATGAGAAGAAACAAAACGGATTAAGCGTCCCATAACTTCATCTTTAAATTGATTTCCTCTTGCATCTGGATTGATTGCAGCTGTTTGTACAAAAAACCAGTTGTGTAATAAAGTCATTACATTATGGTACCAGTTAATGTCTGATTCTAAAATCTCTCCTGAACGAGGGTCACTTACGTGAGGTCCATTTGCATTAGGAATTGGAGATGCTAAGTAACGAACTACAGAGTAACGTACATCTTCAGGACTCCAATCAGGATTTTCTTCTTTAGTAGGAGCATCTTTAGCAATGATAGCATTTTTAAATCCAGCCGCTTCAAAAGCAATTTGCCAATCTTCAATACCTTGTTTGATGTACTTACGCCATTTTTTTGGTGTAGCTCTGTCAATGTAGTATACAATTTGTTTTTTAGGTTCTACTAATTCACCTCTTTTAAACTTTTCAAGGTCTTCATCTTTTACTTCTAAACGCCATCTGTCTAAATAGGTAACCGATTTACTTTTTTGAACATCTAAACCGTAATCTGTTTGAGAACTCGTAAACCATCCTACACGCTCATCAAAATAACGTCTTTTCATAGGGGTTTTAGGAAGTAAAATCATAGAGTTACTCAACTCCATAGTTACAGAACCTACACTTGAATTTGATGGAGGATTTCCAGCAATGTAAGTTTTTACATTTCTAACTTCTATGTTTTGAGGATAACTGCTAATTCTGTCAATATAAGATCTTGTTTTATCCATTTTAGAAATCTTATAACGCTTTCTGCTCCTTTGTGGAAAAGCAATTGCTTTTACATCACCTTCAAAAAGAGGACTAGCATCAATTACAGTAGCTGTAGAGTCTTTGCTAAATGCTTTGATTGGAAAAGCAAATAGGATGGGCTCAAAATTTGAATTAACTACAGCCTCGTGTACCGGTAAAATGGTATCTGCTACAACATTGTGAGAAACTACTTTTAGTAAAATTTGCTTCTTGTTTTTTACCCAGCGTAGCACTTGCGTATTTTGTTTTCCACCACCAAAACCAATACCGCTAGCTGTTTTGGCAATTCTAGTCACCATTAGCATTTCACGGTTCAGAAGAGAATCTGGAATTTCAAATAAATATTTAGCATCTTTTGAGTGAACTTTAAACAAACCTTCGTCTGTTTTGTGTTTTTTGGTAACTACCTTTTCATAAGGTTGTATGCCGCCCTTTTTAAGTTTGTCTTTTTTAGCAGTAGTTTCTTTTTTTGTGTCTTTTTTCTTCTTTCGTTGTGCTTCCGCATTCAAAGAAAAACCTAAAGCAAGAAATACTACTAAAATAGTTGAAAGTATTTTTTTAGTCATTGTAAAAATTATAAGAATAAATAAGGGCGGAAATTAGTAAAACTACTTTCGGTATTATCTTAATTAATTGTTAAAGGGAAGTTAAACTAAATGGTGTGAGTAGTTTATACTTCATAATTCATATCAGATGGTAACTTAGTTGTCTTTTTACGATCTATCTTTTTTCTTACTTTTTTTAGTCCCTTGTTTACAACATCTTTCATTTTCTGTAGTTGTTCTTGTAGAGTTTCTTGAGTAAAAGTCTTAGGTTCTTTTTTTTCTAAAAGCTTATTAATTCTTTTAACTTGATTCTTTTTGTTGAAATCAACTAGTTTAAATTTCGCACCTGCAGAAAAAGCTCCCATTATAGCATTGGTTTCAACTAAATAAACTTTGTCAGCTTCTAAATTAGCTTCTAAAACATCAATGTTTTCAGCTTTAATCCAAAAAACTTTTTCTCCTGGATCACATTCATAACGTAAATAGTTAATACCATTAAATCTTCCTAAGTATTCTTCTTTATCAAAATATCTAATGTTCATTAGGGCGCCTAAACCGCTTGTTCTAAGAAAGTAAATTACCGACTTACCTTTGGCTGGAGGGACTATTTTTTCGGTTTGTATTTGAGAAAAGGTTTGAAGTGATAAAAATAATAGTAATAGAAAAGTAATGCATTTTTTCATTTTTGGGTTTTATTTAAATTAATTAGGAGATAAATCTAGTTAAAAAATAGTATTTTATTTTTTTCTGTTAGATGTGTTTATAATGTAGTTTTCAGTTTTTTACTGTATTGCAGTGTAAATAAAACCCCGTACCTTTGCAGCGGCATGAGAATTAGACGACTTTCAGATTGGTTACCGACTACAAATAAGGAGGTGAAGTTAAGAGGATGGGATGAATTAGACGTAATCCTATTCAGTGGAGATGCATATGTTGATCATCCATCATTTGGTCCTGCAGTAATTGGACGTATTTTAGAGAGTTACGGCTTGCGTGTGGCAATTGTTCCGCAACCAAGTGTACATGATAATTTGCAAGATTTTGAGAAGCTAGGAATTCCAAGGTTATTCTTTGCGGTAACAGGTGGTTGTATGGATCCAATGGTAAGTAATTACACGGCTAGTAAACGTCGTCGTGATAAAGATGCTTACACTCCTAATGGAGATAAAGGGTTTAGACCTGATTATGCAACTTCAGTATATTCTAAAATTTTAAAAGAAAAGTTTCCAGATGTTCCTGTATTAATTGGAGGAATAGAAGCTTCGTTGCGTCGTGTTACTCATTACGATTATTGGTCCGATAAACTATTACCAACGATTTTAGAAACCTCTAAAGCCGATATGTTAGTATACGGAATGGGTGAGCAGCCACTAAGAGAAATTGTTGAGTTGTTACAAAAAGGTGTACCATTTTCGAGCTTAAAAACGATTAAGCAGACAGCAGTTTTATTAGAAGAAGATGAGAAAACTCCGAAAAATAAGAACTGGGACGATGTAGAAATTAGTTCGCATGAAACTTGTTTGAAGGATAAGAAAGCCTATGCTTCTAATTTTAAAGTGATAGAGCAGGAGTCGAACAAACTATATGCACGTCGTATTTTTCAAAAGGTTGGGAATAAAAAGTTGATGATTAATCCGCCGTTTCCAACAATGACGGAAGAAGAAATTGATGCTTCATTCGATTTGCCTTTTACACGATTACCACATCCAAAGTATAACAAACGTGGACCTATTCCTGCGTTTGAAATGATTAAGTTTTCTATTAATATTCACCGTGGATGTTTTGGAGGGTGTAGTTTTTGTACTATTTCAGCGCACCAAGGAAAGTTTATTGCAAGTAGAAGTCAAGAATCGGTTTTAAAAGAAGTAGATCAAGTTGCTCAAATGGACGATTTTAAAGGCTACTTATCTGATATTGGAGGACCTTCTGCGAATATGTATAAAATGAAAGGTAAAGTACAATCGATTTGCGACAAATGTGTTGCTCCGTCGTGTATTTCACCTGTAATTTGTAGTAATTTAGATACTTCGCATAAACCGTTAACAAAATTGTACCAAGCTGTTGATGCACATCCGAAGGTGAAAAAATCATTTATTGGTAGTGGTATTCGACATGATATGTTAGTGCCTGAATTCAATAAAAATGCAGATCCTAAAGAGTTAGATGCATATACAGAAGAGGTGATGACAAAACACGTTTCTGGGCGATTAAAAGTTGCACCGGAACACACTTCTGATCCTGTACTAAAGTTAATGCGTAAACCGTCGTTTAAATACTTCCATTTATTTAAAGAACGTTTTGATCGTATCAACATCAAAAAGAAATTAAAACTGCAGTTAATTCCTTATTTTATATCAAGTCACCCAGCTTGTGAGGCAGAAGATATGGCAAACTTAGCTGCAGAGACTAAAGACATGGGGTTTCAGCTAGAACAGGTACAAGGTTTTACACCAACACCTATGACGGTGGCTACAGTAATTTATTACAGTGGATATCATCCGTATACTTTAAAAGAGGTGAAAACTCCGAAAACCAAAAAGGAGAAGGAAGATCAGCACAAGTTTTTCTTTTGGTATAAAAAGGAAAATAAGCAATGGATTAAAGATACGTTAAACAAAGTTGGACGTACTGATTTATTGAAAAAATTACTTCCAGAAGACACTTCTTGGCGAAAAAATAAAGCAGGGAAAGCTAAAAATACATTTGATGATACTGTGACGTATAAACCATCAAAGCCTTCTAGAAGAAAGAATAAAGGTTTTAAAAAGAAGAGACGATAAAATAAAAATCCGCTGTTAGGCGGATTTTTTATTTATGCTTCGTTTTCTAAACGGTTTCGTTTCATTTCAAAAGCTTCGGTAGCTTGTTTTATAATATTTAAGGTGTCAGAAGCTCTTACCATTACTTTTTCGAGTTCTTTGTCTAAGTCTTTTGACTGGATATCGAATAGTTGAACTTCAACCACACCAATTTTTTCAATTAAACTTTTTTGCGTGTTTTTAATGTCTTCCATTTTAACTAAAACGGAATTCATTGTATCGAGTCTTTTCTGTTCTTGATCTGTCATAAGTTTCTTTTTTAGTTGCAATTAAGATATGAAAAAATCAAGAGTTAAGCAAATTAAGAGGTTTGTAAGGTGTTGGCATTTAGTGTTTTTAGTAGGTTTTTAAATGGAAAAAACAGGGGTGAAATTCCTGCTTTTTTGTTATTCTGAAAATTCTAATACGCTGTTTTTAGTACGGAGTCTTATTTCACTTAGTTTTTCATCAACTAACAATTTTCCGTCTTTAAAAACTTCTCGTAATTCGCCTTTTTGTTCTTCTTCCCAACTTACTTGATCGTGTAATTTATATTCTCCATCTTCTAACGTTATTTTTAATAATCCTTTGGCAGATTTTTTAGTCCCGTCATCGGTAATTGGATCTTTAAAAATTTCTCTTCCTTCTCCATCTACTTCTCCGTAAGTAGCTTTCATGGCAAATCCAAAGGTATCTCTGGTGTTGTATTGATAAGTAAAAGAACCAATTCCTAAGACTACGTTGGTAGAGGCAAATCCTTTTTGTTTTAAACGTTCACAAATTTGTGTGGCTCTTTCAAGGGTAATGCTATCGCCATAAATAGCTCCAATATGACTATCTAATTCTTTATATCCTTTTGTATTGGTTGTTCCTCCAAAAACTTCCCAAAGCAGTTGTATAACTCCTTTTTGTGCTGCTTTTGTCTTACCATTGGGGTTTCCGCAAATAATATCAAAAGGATCCCCGCTGTCTGGTCTAATCACTACTTTACCATCTCTAGCTAAGACTTCTTCTTTTAGATTAGGTAAGTATTCGGTAAGTACTTTCCATAAATCCCAAGTATCAGAAACAATAGAAACGATACCGTTTGGATATACCTCAGTAATTAATCTTTTAAAAGTATCTTCTTCACCACTATTGGTTCCCATACACATTACAGAGTGTTCAGTTGCTGCAACAGAACCACCAATCAATTCGTTGTCAGAATCAGCATTGTAATACTTTTCTAAAAAATCTACAGCAGGAATTGTATCTGTACCAGTAAAGCTTAATAAGTGACCAGCAGCACTCATTTCAGCAGCTTCTAAACCAGCCATTCCTCTCATAGAAAAGTCGTGCCCTTGCCAATCTACCATTTCAGGAACAGATGAGGTTTCTTGTGCGTATTTGTCTAATATTTTTCTGTATTGTTTTGCAATGGTTGCAGAATTACATGGTAACCAAACAGTAGTAGATAATAAAGTTTCAAAGTAATTGGTTAACCAAAAGAACTCTGGCAATGTATTATACATAGTAAACATTGGTACTCTGATAGGAACCTCGACACCTTCAGGTAATGCTTTAAAAGTCATAGGAATGTACCCTAAATCGTGTAACGCAGCAATATGCTCTATACCTACAGAGTTTTCACCTAAATAATTGTTGATTCTTCTGCTGTATTGTTTGCAAATTTCTTCTTTTGGTTTGTTAAAGAAGTTGGTTTGAAATTCTTTAATAATATATTTTTTGATGAAATATTGTAGTCCGAAAAAAACTACTTTTTCAACTCCTTGAATTCTACTTTTTCTTGGTGTCCAGTTTGAATATACTAACGTGGTATTGTTAGGGTATTGTCTTCTGTGGTCTACTTTATAACCGTCTGTATATAATAATGGGTTCATAGTTTGTTATTTTTTTTGTGTCAAATTTACGCAAATTAAATTATAAGCAAAAATTTTTATTTTAATTTCTTCCTTTTTCGTTTGGATATAGCGTTTTTATTGGATTGCTTTGCCAAAACTCTTTGCTGTCGACATCCATAATTGTTAAACACCCTGTGAATGCAGCACCTGTATCAATGTTCCATAAGTTTAAAGCGTTTATAGGATTTGATGAGTTATAGCGTATAGTTGGGGTGTGGCCAATGTATATCTCTGAATAGTGTGTGAACCTCTCAGGATATAGTTCAGATTTTTTAGATAAGTTTTTATCTGTAGCCAACGCTGTTTCCCATAAGGTTCTATCAAAATGATAATTTAATTTGAATGTTTCTTTTTCCACTCCGTGCATAGAGGTGAATCCAGCATGGATAAACAAACGATTTTTATTATCGATATAATAAGGTTTCATTTGTTGAAAAAAAGCTAAATGTTTTTGTTTCTGTTCTTCTGAATAAGATTCGTAGCTTTTTTGGGTTTCTTCACCACCATGTGCTAACCAAATAACTTCACCTTTACCTGTTCTCAACCAATCTTCACACCACAAATCATGATTTCCTTTAATGAAAATACATTCATGCTTTTTGTTTAACTCTATTAAAAAATCAATGACTTGTGCAGATTCACTCCAGCCGTCCACATAATCACCAAGAAAAATTAAGGTATCTTCTATAGTGATTTTGGCTTTTTTTAAAACTTGGGGTAAGGCTTTTAAGCCTCCATGAATATCACCAATGACAAATGTTTTCATACTATTATAAATCTTCAAATTCAATAAATTCAGCCGGGACAAGGTTAGTTAACCAAACTCTATTTCTTTTTGTGTTTTTCTTATTCATAGTTTAATAAGTTTTTATATATCGTGTAGTTTTCATTATCAAAACAAACAAAAATGACTTCATCTAATATTGGAGTACTTTTTATTGTTGAAGGAGCTACTTCAGCTGCTACTTGTTTAGGAAAGCGATAAATTCCTGTGCTAATGTTAGGAAAAGCGATAGATTGTAAATGATTTTTCTTAGCAAGTAACATGCTGTTCTTGTAGCAATTTGCTAGTAATTCTTTTTCTTTATTTTCTCCCTTTTGATACACTGGACCAACAGTATGTATAACCTTTTTAGCAGGAAGATTTCCAGCGGTTGTAATTACAGCTTCTCCTGTTTTACATTTACCTTGCTTGTTTCTTATTTGTTGACATTCTTCTAAAATAACAGAACCACCAGTTCTATGTATAGCACCATCAACACCACTTCCACCCAATAAACTTGAATTAGCTGCATTAACGATTGCATCAGTTTCTATTTTGGTAATACCACCCTTTATAATTTTAATTTTCATAGTAGTTTTTTATGATTTTTATAGCAATTTTCCCAATTCAATCTGTATGCAATTCTCATTTTCAATAGTTTTAAAACTATCTGTAGTGAAAATTTTAGTAAAATATTTTTCAAGCTCTTCGAAACCTTTACTAAATATTCCATGACTTACAGCTAAATATAAATTCCCCGCATTTTTAGCTTTTAGTTCTTTAGCTAGCCCTAAAAAGGTACCTCCGCCATCACAAATATCATCTACAATTAAACAATCTTTGCCTTGTAAATCATCAGCATATACTTTAAAACCTGTTAGCTGCCCTGTTTTTACGTTTCGGCTTTTAGAGCATTCAATAACTTCATAATTTTGAAGGTGAGTAGCAACTTTATATATTTTTTTTAAAGCACCACCATCAGGAGAAATTAGTAGTAAATCGTCTGATAGTTGCTGTATTATTTGCTCTATGAATATGTGGTTGTCGATTACTTTACAGTTATTCAATAGGGCAGGAGTTACTTCCGAATGTGGATCGAAAATAGTTACAGACTCATAATTCTGAGTATTTATAATATCTGCATATACTTTTACCGATAAAGGTTCACCCGATACCATTAATCTATCTTGACGAGCAGCTGGAAAATAGGGAAGTACAACGTGTAACTTTTTAATTCCCATGTTTTTTAAGGCATTAGTAGTCAATAAAAGCGTACCTATATCATTAAAAGATTGAATACGATGTGTAATGGTAACTTCTGATACATTTTCAAGTTCAGAAATGATTTTAATATGTGGTTCCCCTCCTGAAAAAGTAAAGAAATTATAGTCTACATTGTTTTCTGTTCCGTAAGGAGTAAAGCTTTTATCTAAGTTTAAAATCATATTGCGTAATTTTTACACAAATATAATGCGGTTTTTTAAAATAAAAAATGTTTTAGCGTTTTTTTTACGCAAACTTAATTTCGAAGTGGAACCCTTTCTTTTCTAGCTCTTTATACTTCTTAGCATTAAACTTAAAAAGTTTTGCAGGTCTACCACTAGAAGGCTGGTGTGTTTTGTCGGTTTCGGTAAGTATTCCAAAGCTCATAATTTTTTTTCTGAAATTACGTCTATCGATTTTTTGATTAAGGATTGTTTGATATAAATTTTCTAAATCAGAAAAAGGAAACTCTTTTTTTAGTAGTTCAAAACCAATAGGTTGGTAGTTTATTTTATTCTGAAGTCTTTGTAAAGCTGTGGTTAAAATACGATTGTGATCAAATGCTAATTTGGGGAGTTCATGAATAGGAAACCATTGTACTTCGGCAGCATCTGTACTTGCACTGATTTTAAAATGATTGGGACTTACCAAACCAAAATAGGTAACAGAAATGACTCTGTTTCTTGGGTCTCTTTTGGGAGTTCCGAATGTGTACAATTGTTCAAGATAATCAATAGTAACTCCTGTTTCTTCTAATAATTCTCTTTCAACTGCATGTTCCAGTGATTCGTTTTCTAAAACCAATCCACCAGGCAATGCCCAAGCTCCTTTAAAAGGTTGAATCCCTCTTTTTATTAATAAGACAGAAAGTTCTTTTTGTTGGTAGCCAAAAACAACAGCATCTACAGCAACTTTTATATTTTGTGATATCTTCATTTAGTGTTGAATTTACACAAAGTTACGAAAGTTTTAAAAAATTACGGATTCTTATTTTTAAACTTAGAAGTCAGTTTATGCAAAGGTGTTTTTTGATTGTCTTTCTGCAATGTAAACTGCACAATTTTGGCGGTAAAGGCAACAAAAGTTCCGATAGACAGAAAAGTGTAAATAATAGTAAATATTTTACTAATGTTATGTGTGGGTACGAAGTCTCCATAACCTACCGTTGCCATTGTCATTACAGAGAAATATAAAGAGTCTATAAGCTCCCAATGCTCAATTTTGTGATAGAATATAGTAGAGCTAGTTAATAGTAAAGAAAGGAAAAAGAATAGATATCTGAATTCAGTATCTTTTTTGATACCTATAAAAACAAGTTTACAAAAACGATAAAAGTTGATAAAGAATGAAACCATAAGTTGAAAAATAAGTTAGAAGAAAAGCTGAATATATAACTTACTTACAAACTTTACAATCTTCTTTGTCTTGAATTTCACCTACCAATTTTCCTTTTTCGTTAAGTGAAAATCCACAACAATCCATAAAACCTTGAGCAATCAACTTACGAGCACGTTGAATTTGAGATTTTGTTGTAGGTAAATTTTGTTGTAAAGTGTCAGCAACTTCTTGCTGTTTTAAGCCTTTTATATCTGATAAAAATAGCGGATCTCTATACTTTTTAGGCAAGCTTTGTAAGATTCCACGTAAGCAATCTTTCTCGGTATGTTCATGTTCTTTTATATCTGTTTGAACTTCAAAATTTTTTAAGTCAACTGTTTGATTAGTGTTTTTGAAGTAATCCATCATCGTATTCCGGGCAATCGTAAAAATCCAAGGTTTTAGTTTGGTAATATCCTTTAAGGTGTGAAGTTTAGTGTGAACTTTTATAAATGTTTCTTGTAGCAAATCATCAGTCACAGTAGGCTCTTTCACTTTACTTAAAATAAAGTGTTTTACATCATCTGCGTATTTTTTCCAAACTTGTTGCGTTGTCATAGTATAAATTTACGAAAAATGTCACGCTGAATAAAATGAACGTTTCGCTTTCACTACATTCAGAATGACAAAATATTAAAAAGTTAATTTAATTAACAGTTACAATTGTTACATGTGCAATTTTCACAAGTACAATTTGAACAGTCGCCTGTTTTGCATCCTTCGCAAGTGCAGGTACATTGATTATTATTTTTCATGATATTATATGTTTTGTGTGTTCGTATAGTAGACTAGAAAATGAGTAAAAAGATGCATTTATTTTTAAAAATATTTTTGAAGTTCTTTTCTAATAGGAATAGGCTTCACTGCTGAAATGTTTGTACCTCCTGTATTCCCTGTAGGAACCCAAATTAAAGTGAATAAAATTGAAGCGATAATTCTAAAAAGTTGTCCAATAATTTCTTTACTACTGTTTGTTTTTATTCCGTAGACTAGCATCCAATAATGAGATAGAGTGTGTCTGTAAACATGTTTTTGTCCTAATATATGAGCGTTTTCTAAATGATAAAAAGACACCTGAAAGCTTTTGCTTTTAAGTGCCTTTTTTGCTAAGGTTAACTGCCTGTAAAATTCTTGTTTTCGTTGTAGTTGTGTCATGATTTATTGATTTTGTAAATCAGACTACAACGAATAGAAAAAGATGCATTTTTAATTTACTTTTTCTCCATTAATATAGGTTGCTAAAACTTTTGTATTTGGAATTTCTTTTCCGTCGATTTTCATGATGTCTTTGTCTAAAATGATAAAATCAGCTACTTTACCAACTTCTATGCTTCCTTTTTCGTTTTCTTCAAAATTTGCGTAAGCATTCCAAATTGTCATTCCTTTTAAGGCATTTTCTCTTGATAAGGCATTGTACATTTGATAGCCTTTTTCGGGATAGCCTTTTAAATCTCTCCTGATGGTTGCTGCATAAAATGTGTATAATGGACTTACGTGTTCAATAGGGAAGTCGGTGCCTAAAGCTACTTTTCCGTATTCTTTTAATAAATCATTATAAGCATAAGCACCTTTAATTCTTTCAGTACCTACACGATCTTCAGCCCAGTACATATCAGAAGTGGCATGTGTTGGTTGTATAGAAGGAAGTACATTTTTGAACAGATTAAAATCCTTTACATCTACTATTTGAGCGTGTTCAATACGCCAACGTCTGTCGATTTTGTCTTTTAATACTTCGTTATAGGTTTTTAACATCACATAATTGGCAGAGTCACCAATTGCATGTGTATTCATTTGATAGTCGGAAGCAGCAATTCTCTTAGCTACTTTCTGTAAGTTCTCATAAGAGTTTACCAAAGCTCCAAAATGCCCTTTTTTGTCGGAGTATTCATCTTTAAGGGCAGCTCCTCTAGAGCCTAAAGCACCGTCAGCATAAACCTTTACTGAACGAACATTTAGTCTGTCAGTTTTTATAACTCCTTTGTCGAGGTAGTAATCAAGGTTTTTTTGATTGTTTGAAATCATAGCGTATACACGCATTTTTAAATCTCCTGAATGCTGTAGGCTGTCAATTAATTCAATAACTTCTTTATCTAAACCAGCATCGTCAACGGTAGTTAATCCCAAATCGAAACATATTTTTTCAGCATCTTTTAATGCTTGAATTTGCTCCTTTTTTGATGGTTTTGGATTATTAATAAAATTCATCGCATTGTCAATAAGCACTCCTGTTAGCTTACCGTCTTTTTTTATAAATTCTCCTCCGTTAATTTTTGAGTCAAGAGTTATTCCAGCTAAATCAATAGCAGCTTGATTTACTAACATTGCATGACCATCTATTCTGCGAATAGCTACTGGTGTGTCAGGGAAAATACTATCCAACTTTTCTTTAGAAGGAAATTCTTTTACTTCCCAATCATTTTGATCCCAACCACGCCCAGTTATGTAGGTTGTGTTTTTTTCTTTTTGAAAATCAATTAAGCGTTGTAGTACTTCATCATAACTCTCAGTTCCAACTAAGTCAACTTTCTGCTGTTGTAAACCTAACCCGTAAAAATGACAGTGTGCATCAATAAAACCTGGGTAGACAGGTTTATTTTTAGCATCGATAAGATTAGTTGCTGTGTATTTTTCTTGTATTTCTTTATTGTTTCCTATGGCTATAAATTTTCCATCTTTAATAGCGAAACTTTCAGCAGTGTTAAAATTAGAGTTTACCGTATAGGTATTGGAATTAATAACAATAGTGTCTACTTTTTCTTTTTGTTTACAAGAAAGTAGTAAACTAAAAGTGAGTAGAGGGAGTAGTGTTTTTTTCATGGTTGGTATTACGTTAAAAGTATAGATATTCAAATGTATTTAAACTTAAATAAAAAAAGGAAAACTAAAACTAGTTTTCCTTTTATAAAAATACATAACAGAAAAAGTTCCTATTTACTAACGGCTTTTAAAGCAGCGTCAAAAGCAGGATCAATATAAGTTGTTGTTAATTCGTCTACTTGTTCTTGTGTAGGGATAGCTTTTACATCTGGAGCAACACCAATAGCCTCAACAACTTTTCCTTCACTATTTTTAAATGCCATTAATGGCATGTAAAACTGTAAGTATCCATTGCTTAATCTATTACCACCATTAAATGAATCTTGACCTCCTAAACCTGCAGTACCACCACCGCTATTGTCTCCGACGATAGTTACATGATCTCCTTGAGATTTAATCATCATGGTGCTAATTTCAGACATACTAAAAGAGTTTTCATCAATTAAGATAGCGATAGGAGCATTTTGTTGAAGGGCAAATTTGTGAGGTTTTGTTTCTACTGGTGTCCAAGGACTGTAATTAAAACGACCATTCCCTTCTTTGGTTCTTTGATATCCCCAAACTTTTTGTTGCGTTATAAATCTTTCAGTAAAAATGCGAGCATCAATTACATATCCACCACCATTACCGCGTAAATCTAAAATTATTTTTTTTGCTTTACCACTTGTTATAGGGTTGTATAATTTTTGATAAAGATCAAAATTGTAATTTGAAGAAATAGAATTTAATAATGCGTCAAATTCATCAGTAAATGTAAGACCGAAAAAAGAAACTGTACTAGCAAAGCTAGAAACTTTTTGGTAAGTTGCAATGCGCTTATTGTAAATTCCGTATAATATATTAACAGCTTCTTTTTGTGCTTCAGTAGTGGTTGGAGCATTGTAATAAGCGCCTAATGTAGGTAATACAGTCGCGTGTTTTGTTTTAAACTCGTTTTTAGCAGCTTGTGTAAAGCTAGCTAAAGGAGCTAAACTGTTTTCAAAGTCGCTAATTAACTCAGTGTTTTTAAAGTTGTCAAGTGCGCTTATGTAAGTTTTATACTCGTTAGAATTAATTACTGTACTTACTAGTGTTTTAAAAGAGTTTAAGTTATCTTTCATCAAAGCTTCAAACTCGGTACCAGCTTCATTATCTAATTTTTTTAAGTCATCAAAATACGATTGATTAATACCATCAATACCGCTAATGTCTTCTAATAAAGGGAATGCTCCTTCTATTATAGCAGTTGGATAAACCTCAAAACCAGTTAATTGAATATACATTGTTTCTGGGTCACTTTTTAAGAAGCCAGCTAAAATAGGACCTTCTTGAACAATTGTAGTAGGGTCTAGCTTGTCATTAGCCATAACAAAACTTACTTCACCTTTGTTAACTTTTGGATTCCTTTGATTTCTTCCAAAGCTAACAAAACCGTCTTCTTCAGTGTACTTGTATTTCATGTTGCTAGAAAAACCTGCTGATACAGAAGCATTTCTACCAGGTAGTTTAACACTTGGTAAAGGAATGGTTACACTTAAGCCGAAATGTTGGTCTAAAACTTTTCCAGTAATAATTTCAGCAAAATATTTAAAGGCTAAATTAGCTTCTTTTTCAGCTTCAATAGGATTAGCATCCGCCTTATTAAAAGTTGTTAGTTTTTTAAATTTTGGATTGTATTTTTTGTATACGTTGTCCCAACTTTCTTCTTGTTCATTAAAGTAGTTATAATCGTTATTCATTGTATCCCAAAAAGCATTGAAAAGATCAGAATAACTAGCTACATCAGTTCTGTCTAACTCAGCTACCTCTAAAGCATCTTCTCTACAAGATTGAAGAGTTTGTAATGATAGAACTACTATAAATATTTGTAATATGTATTTAAGTTTTTTCATAATAATTTAGTTTTTAAAAGTTGTAAGATATTCCTATACCATAATTAGAGGTGGTATAATAATAGTTAGAAGTTTTTCTTAATTGTTCTTTTTGGTTGTCAGACAAACCATACATAAAAGAGTACTCAACAAATAGGCTGAAGTTTTTGTAAAAGTTATAGCCTAATCTGGTTTCAGCTTGTAGGCCATAATCAACCCTGTTAAAATGATTTTCATTTTTGTTAAAGTCATAAGTCTCAGTTACAGTTTTCTTAGGGAAACCATCAAGATCAAGTTCTCCAAAAACTTCAACTGTACTTTCTCTTTTAAGTGAATTCCACCAACCTACATAAGTTCCTGCAAAAACTTCAAAATTAAACTTGGTGTCTTTTAAGGCTTGATGTAGTGGTTGTATCCCTACCATTACTGGAATGTTGAAATACCTTGATTTATGAAGGGTAGAAACACCTTCACGTGTTCCTGTTCTTTGAAATCTATAGTTTTTATTAAGATAGGTTAACCCTGTTTGTATACTAATGTGTTTATAAACTTTAAAGTTGAAACCTGCTTTAAAGTAGTTTCCATCCTCATCTACATACTCAGTATCTACTCTGTTACTTGCGCTATAAGTAATATCATTATTGTTTAATCCCCCTGAAAAGCTTACTCTAAATTTATTTTGGGCTGATAGAGAAGAGTTGATTAATAAGGCAACAAAAAGAAGTAAGACTACTTTAGGGGTAAAAGAAGACTTTCTCCCATGAGTTTTTTTATTTTTCATGCGTGTTATGTTAAAATTAATAAATAATAAAAGGTATCCTAATATGGATATAGCGTAATTTTTTCTAGAATAAAATTGCGGTACTAAAACAAGTGAATCGCTAAAAACCCTAATATTTTATTTTAATTAATGTTAAAAAAAGGTGAATTTTATGTTTTTTTTACGTGAAAAATTAGAAAGTAGTATTTGTTAGTGGTTTGGTTTGTAGTATTGTAGGTTGTTATTCTTTTTGATGAGAATTTTTTAAAATATTTTTATTTTTTTTAAGAGTATTGAGGTTGTGTTGTGAATGAAATGAAAAGCCACATTTAAAACTTAGTTTTAAATGTGGCTTTAAACAAATAATTTATCTCAAAGAAATATGTTCTCTGTTTCTTAATTAAGAAAAAATTTTTATTGGTGTGTATAAATTAAATAGGCAATATATAACAGTAAAAACTGAAGAGGTACTCTTATAATGGCTATTTTCCTAGATCCAATTGCAGGTTTTTCTCTAAAAACATCCCAAATATGAATAGGTAAGAAAATTAACATTAATAAAAACATTGCTAAAGCTGCTTGTTTGGTAGTTTGATTAATTAGTAATCCAATACCAATTACCAATTCTAATAAACCAGTTATGTAGTTTACAACTAATTTTGGAAGAAAATTAGGGATGAAACGATTGAAAATCTTAGGTTTTACAATGTGCATAATACCTGCAAAGGCGAAAAATATTCCGAAAATATTTTTTAATATTATGATAAGAGTACCCATGAATTAAGGCTTTAAAGATTCTTCGTTGTATAAATATTTATCCATTAAATATATAATACTAGCCATAGAAGCACTTCCTAACTCAAGTTCACGTTTATTTACTTTATCAAACGTATCTGTAGCTGCATGGTGATAATCAAAATAGCGTTGAGAATCTGGTCGGTAGCCTACTAAGGTAACATGGTCGTCTTTCAAAGGTCCAATGTCAGCACCGCCACCTCCAGCAGTAATATCATGTAAACCATAAGGAGCTAATAATTTTTTCCAGCTTTGAACTAGTTGCAAGTTTCTTTCATTAGCATCAATAGAGAAACCTCTTGGAGTATGCCCACCGGCATCAGATTCTAAAGCTCCAATATGTAATTCGTTATTTTGTTTGGCTAAACGAGCATATTCGGTTGCTCCTCGTAAACCATTTTCCTCATTCATAAAAAAGACAATACGTATGGTGTTTTTTGGTTGAATATTGTTCTTTTTTAATAGATAAGCTACTTCTAAAGACTGTACAATTCCAGTTCCGTCATCATGTGCGCCTTCCCCTAAATCCCAAGAATCTAAATGTCCGCCAACAACCATAATTTTATTAGGATATTCACTTCCTTTAATTTCTCCTACGACATTGTGTGAAGGGGCATCAGGTAAGTTTTCACAACTTTGTTTAAAATAAAACTGTAAGTTAGGGTTTTCTTTTAAATGTTTGCTTAAGTTTTCAGCAGCACGAGAACTAATAGCTGCTGCAGGAATGTATTCTTCTTTTGGAATATCACCGTACCCCATAGAACCTGTGTGTGGATAATCATCAATTCCATTAGTCATAGAGCGAACAATGACTGCTTTTGCTCCAAATTTTCCAACTATGGCAGCTCCTCCATAGCGTTGTCCTACACAACCTCCATAAGCTTGAAAGGTATTAATAAGAGTGTTGTCAAAAGCACCATTGAAAAATACAATTTTACCATTGGCTTTATCACCTAAGTTTTTAGCTTCTTCAATATTTTTTACTTCGATAACTTCTGCTGTAATTCCGTTAGAAGGTGTTGCAATTGAACCTCCTAAAGCACAAATAGGGACATTTATTTTCCCTCCGTTAAATTCATAATTAGCAATTTCTTTTTCTCCACGAACCCAATGAGGCACCATAATGGGTTGTAGCCAAACAGAATCTAAACCAACTTCTTTCATGAGTTTTTCTCCCCAAATAACTGATTTAGCTGCCCCTTCTGAACCAGATAAACGGCTTCCAATATTTTGTGTTAAATCACGTAGCCATTCATATGATTTACCTTGGGTAAGTGCAGTGTTGAATAGTTTTTTTACTTGTGTTGAATCTTGTTTGTAGTTTGCTTCTGTGTAGGTGTTTGAAGCTGCTGTAGGTTGTTTTTGTTCTGTTTTACAAGCAAAAAAAGTAATACTTGTAAGTAATAAAAAAGTTAGTTTTTTCATTTAGGGTATTAGTTTTAACACCCTAAATGTAAGTTATATATTTTAATTTTTAGAACAGTGTATCAAACTTCCAGGTTAAACCTCCCATTGCTTGAAATCCTTGTACATTAAAGTTATTGAATCGTTGATAGCTGTTGTTTAAAACATTGTTTAAGTTTAAGAATACAGAGAACGAATCATCAAAATGATATCCCCCATTAAAGTTTACATCAAAATAACTTTTTAAGTCTACTGAAGTAAAGGTCTCAGCAGGTAAAGTATCATAAATTCTTCCTTTACGATTTCCTACGAAGTATAAGTTAGCACCAGCAAACCATTTATTGGTTTTGTAGGTTCCAAAAACTTCTCCTTTTATTTTAGGCGTGTTCCAAGCTTCTTCTTCATTGGTTAAGGTAAATTTATTGAACTGAGCATTAGCTCCAATAGTAAGATTTTTAATACCATCAAAGGCAACTTCACCAAAGAAGGTCATTAACTTAATATCATCATAAACTACTTTAAAAGAGTTCCCATATTCATATCCATAGAATGTAAATCCGTTAGTTCCAGCAATGTTGTCGCCTTCTGACTTTGATTGATTCAAAACAAAAAATGGATTATTTTCAATATCAGCATAACTTACTTTTGCATTATAACTAAATTGATGATTTAGTTTACCTCTAATTCCTCCAAAAGCATCAAACTTTTTATTAGTTTGTCTCATGTCAAGAGTAGGAGACAAATATGGGTTATCATCTGTAAAAGATTGATACATATTTGTGGTTAAATCACCAGATGCACCAACAAATACATTTGCTAGTTCTTTAACGATAGGATAAGAAATCTCCACGTCAGGGTATATAAAAAAGTTATTTTCGCTATTTTCTGTATCCATTGAAAAGTAACTTTTTGCTCCCAATTGAATAGCTAAATCTTGTACATTGAACTTGTAAGTTGGATGTACTCCAAGTGTAATGAAGTTATAATCTATCGGAGTAACGGCATCATATGCATAAGCATAGGAACCTCCTAAGTAATTAATAGTGGTATTTACATACAAATCGTTTAATTGGCGATGAAAATTATCTAAAGGAAAACGAAATTGTGCATTACCATCAACTAAAAATTCAGCACTTTCAAACGAGTCAGAGAAAAAAGCGATTGCTCCATTAGCTTCTTCTAAAAAAGAATCATCAGGTTTTATTTGACCAAATATTTTTATGTGATTGTAACTTTGGGCTTCTTCAATAGCACTTAAAGTAGCTTCTGTAAACGTGATGTTTGTAGGTAAGCCATACCAGTTATATTTATCTTTCTCAGCATCTAAACCTGCTGACCATTGAAAATAACGTTCTTGTTGGGTGTAGTTTATGTTTAGGTCAATATTATAAAAAGTACTACTTAATTCTGTGTCAGCTACAGGGTCGGATGATAATAAAAACTTTAAATGCGCTCCTAATTCGCTATTATAACTTTCGCTACGTCTTACATATGCTTCTAAAAAAGGTGAAAGGATGTTTCCAAATCCAACTGATACGTAGTTTGGATATAACTTTTCTCTTTTGCCCAAGTCAACTTTTTTCATTGTTCCACTTTTGGGGATAAAAGTAGAGGCAACAGGAACCGAAAATATTTGATATTCTAAAGCTTTTTTCTGAGTTTCTTTTGTGTGTTCAATCACAGGTTTTTGCTTTATTTTAAAAGCATCAGTAATTTTAGGAACATATGAAGTTACTACATTTACAACTTCGGTTTTTATTATAGTGTCTTTAGCTTTATTAGTGACGTTTTTTTCTTGTGCATTTGCATATGCTACTACAAATAAAACAAGTAAACTTAAGTGCTTTTTCATCGATCTAGTCATTTAACTTTCGTTTGTTATTAACAAATTTTAGTTTTGGGTAGTTACTGATTCGTTTGTTTTTGCTTCTTTATTTTTAATGGTACGAAGCTCATTTTTTGCTTCTTCAATTACATCTTTATACTGTGTAAAGTTTTTGATGATGTTCTCCAAGATGTATGTTGCTTGGTACGCATCTTTTAAAGCATAATAATTCTTAGCCATAATTATATAACTTTTAACTCCCCAGTATTTGTATGACGAGTAGTTAGCAATTAAATCTTGTACAGCTTTAGTAGATGCTTCATATTCTTTATTCTCATGTAAAAAGAAAGCATTGTAGTATAAACATTCAGCTTTCAGTTCACCAGTAGCTTTTTTACTAGCTTCGTTAAAATATTCTTCAGCAGTTAAAAAGTCATTGTTTTTGAAAGAAGAGCGGGCTAAAATGATTTTAGCATCCTCAGCAATGTTAGTATCTACCTTTCCTTTAACTAATACTTTTTCAGCATAGGTGATAGCATTACTATAATCACCTTTTTTATAGTACCCTTTCATTAAATTACTTTGAGCAAAAATGATGTTTTGCGGATAGTTAGCTTCTTTTTCTAGTTGTTGGAGCACTAAAATACCGTTGCTCCAATCTTCTTTTTGTAAATAAATGTTAGCTAACTTGGTTAAAGATTCTTCTGTAAACTCACTTTTAGTTTGTTTGTTTACATAGGTGTAGTGAGGAATAGCTTTATCAAATAACTTTGTGTTGTTATACGCTTGTGCTAAATAAAAATGAGCTTTTAATACATTAATTCCGTTAGGAAATTGTTGTAAGTATTTATTGAACCCTTCAATAGCCCTAGTGTTGTTGTTCTCTAGGAACTTATTTTCAGCAGATTGATAGGTTGCGTTATCTAATTCTGCATTGGTAACATTAGCAAAAGGTATGCTTTTAACCCAGGCGGCATATTCATCTACTTTACCTATATCGATATATACATTTTTAACGTTGCTTACTGCTTGTTTTGCTTCGTTAGAATTTGGATGTTTAGTAACTACCTCTTTATATTTTTCAATAGCTTTTCTATTATTGTTGTTACTATAGTATAATAACCCTTGACGCAATAATACATTTGGAATATAGTTGCTTTTTGGATGATTCTTTAATAAACGTTCGTAAGCTTTTTGTGCTTTTGAAACGTTATTCATGGTTGTGTAAGTGGTTGCTAATTGAAATAAAGCATCGTCTTTTAATTGAGAACCATCGTAATCACTAATTAAAGTTTCTAGATCTTGGACTTTAGCATCATTTTTCCCCAAAAATCCATTACTCATAGCTGTTTGATATTGTGCATAATCAGATCCTACACCACCTTCTTGAATTACCTTATTATATGCCTTAATAGCATTTGTGTAGCTTTTTGAAGCATAAAAAGAATCTCCTAGGCGATTGGAAGCATCATCGTTTAAATCGTTGTCATCCAAATTTTGTTCTAAAAATTGCTGAAAGTATTTTGCAGCATTAGGATAACTTTTTAGTTTGAAGTTTGTGTATCCAATTTGATAATTAAGCATCTTGGCCTCGTTAATATCCTTATCAGTAACAGATAAGAAGTGTTTAAGGGCACTTTGATAATTCCCTAAAGTGTATTCGGTTTCAGCCAACCAGTAAGCAGCTTTATTACTCACAGTAGTGTTCTCTGATTGAGTTGCATTTACAAAGTATGGTTTGGCTTCTGCTATTTTATTTTCGTTGTATAATTGAATACCTCTGTATAAAGAAACTTCACTGATAATACTTTTGCTTTCTGGAGTATCTGAAGTGTTTAAAAAGTCCAAAGCACCTTGATAATCTCGTTGATGCAAGTATGAGGTCACTAACAAATTACTAATTTCAGCAGCGTTTGGAGATGTTGGGTATTTAGCTAAAAAGCCCTTTAAAACATCTGGAACACTTTCATATGGGTTTCCTTCTTCGTAACTTAACTTCGCATAATTTAAAGAAGAACTTTGAGTAATTTGAGCATCAAAATCCATTTCACTAGCATTCTTAAAAGCATTTAAAGCTTCTGGTTTTTTATCTAATTCTAAATAACATTCTCCTAAATGGTAATAAGCATTTTGTGCTACTTTATTATTCCCGTCAATAATTTTATTAAAGTTGCTAATAGCAGTTTCATAATCCTTTTGTTGATAATAAGCATAACCTAAATAATAGTAATCGGTATTTGTCCAACGACCATTTTTTCCTTTGTAGGCTTTTAAAAACGGAATAGCTTTTTCGTATTTTTTAAGGTTGAAATAACTTTCACCAACAATTTTAGAAATTTCAGAAATCTCTTTTTGATCTTTCGTAGTTTTTAGTAATTGTTCTCCAATTTGAATTGATTTATCAAATCTCCCAGCTTTAAAACTGATGTCTAATATATAGTAATTTGCTTTTGCTTGGTAAGTAGCATCGTTTGCTAATTGACTTAAATTGTCTTCAGCTTCTCCGAAATTTTCTTGCTTATAGGCAATGTATCCGTAGTAGTATCGAGCGTCGTTACCATAAATAGGGTTTCCTAACAAGGTTTGAAAACGAGATTTAGCATCTTTTAAGTAATTAGAAACTAATAGCGCATAGCCCATTTTATAATTGAGTTCATTTTTTTCTTCTGGACTCAATAGTTTTTCATTTACTTTTTGATACCATTTTAGGGCGTGAGCAGCTTTTCTGTTGGCAAAATAATAATTACCAACATTTAAAAATGCCTTTTCTTTTTTATTGTTGTAAGGGTAGTTTTCAACAAACTGATTAACTCTATAATCAGCATCATCTTGTTGCAATTTTATTGCACACATAGCATCATAATAGTCAGCATTAGCTTTTAAGTTATGATGTTTTTCAGAGTTTACGGAAACTTCGCGAAAAAGTTCTTGTGAAGCAGCATATGCTTTGTTGTTGTATAAACGTATTGCTTTATGAAAATCGGCATTTGCATCAGTATTTATAGCCGACTCTTGTGCTATTACCGCTGTTGTAAAGGTTAAAAAAAGAAATAAGTAGCAGCTTTTTTTGAAACAGTTAAATCTCATATTTTTTAGTTATCTAGAAACTATAACGTTAGTTTTTTATTTTTGTTGGGAGACTTTTTATCAAAAGTAAGAAATGTTACAGAATTACGTTATAAAATTTTAGATTTGTAAAAAACTACATTCCATGGAAAACCCTGTTTTACACCTTGAAAACGCAGATATTTATCAACAAGACAATTTAGTATTGTCAAAAGTAAATTTTACCCTGAATAAAGGTGATTTTTATTATTTAATCGGAAAAACAGGAAGCGGAAAAAGTAGTTTGTTAAAAACCTTATATGGTGATTTACGTTTACAACGTGGCTTAGGAAGTATAGTTGATTTTGACTTAAAACAAATGAAAGAGAAAGATATTCCTTTTTTACGAAGAAAACTAGGAATTGTTTTTCAGGATTTTAAATTATTAAACGATAGAAATGTTTACGAGAATTTAGAGTTTGTATTAAAGGCTACTGGTTGGAAAGATAAAAATGAAATGAAAGATAAAATTCATGAAGTTTTAGATAAGGTAGGAATGAAGGAGAAATACTATAAAAAAACTTTTGAATTGTCAGGAGGGGAGCAGCAACGTGTAGCAATTGCTAGGGCGTTGTTAAATGATCCTGAATTAATTTTAGCAGATGAGCCTACGGGAAACTTAGACCCAAAAACTTCACTAGAGGTGATGGAGTTATTGAATGAAATTCACCAAAGTGGAAAGACAATTTTAATGGCTACGCACGATTATCAATTGATTGTAAAGTTTAAACAAAAAGTGATTAAATGTGAGGGTGGTGAATTGTTTGAAGTAGTACAACAAGCAGTCTAAATATTGTAAAAAACAAACCCACTTCAAGGATGAAGTGGGAAAATTGCTATGAAAAACTATGAAAAGAAACACTACTAATGCTTCTCTACTATAAAGACGTTTAGATTAGCAAAATCTTACACAGTAATTGGAATTTTAACAAAAGTTTATAAAAAAAACCTGAGTAATTTTATTACTCAGGTTTTTAAATATTTCAGACTGTTAACCTCTTAGAAAGTTAATGCAGTATTGTTATTTTTAACGGCTTCAGCTGAAGAAGTTAACGCCGCTTTTTCTTCTTTGCTTAAGTTAATCTCAACGATTTTTTCTATTCCGTTTTTACCTAATACTACTGGTACACCAATGCATAAATCAGATAAACCGTATTCTCCTTCTAATAAAGCAGAACAAGGGTAGATTTTCTTCTGGTCACAAGCAATTGCTTGTACTAACCCAGATACAGCAGCTCCAGGAGCATACCAAGCAGAAGTACCTAATAAACCAGTTAAGGTAGCACCACCAACTTTAGTGTCTTGTTTTACTTGTTCTAATCTTTCTTCAGATAAGAATTCAGATACAGGAACAGAGTTACGAGTAGCTAAACGAGTTAACGGCACCATTCCTTTGTCAGAGTGACCTCCGATAACCATTCCGTCAACATCAGAAATAGGAGCTTCTAAAGCTTCAGCTAAACGATACTTGAAACGAGCTGAATCTAAAGCACCACCCATACCAATGATTCTATTTTTAGGTAATCCAGTCGCTTTGTGTACTAAATATGTCATTGTATCCATTGGGTTAGATACTACAATGATAATTGTGTTAGGAGATTGCTCAACTAAGCTAGCAGCTACAGATTTTACAATACCAGCATTGATTCCTAATAACTCATCGCGAGACATTCCTGGTTTACGAGCAATTCCTGAAGTAATTACACAAATGTCTGATCCAGCAGTTTTGCTATAGTCTCCTGTTGTTCCAGTAATTTTAGTGTCAAAACCATTTAAAGAAGCAGTTTGCATTAAGTCCATTGCTTTACCTTCAGCAAAACCTTCTTTAATATCAACTAAAACAACTTCAGAAGCGAAATTTTTAATAGCAATGTACTCAGCACAACTTGCGCCTACAGCACCTGCTCCTACAACCGTTACTTTCATTTTATATATGTTTTTTGTAATTAATTATGTTTATAAGTGCGGAATCCGCACAAGATGCACAAAAATAGCGATTTGGCTATGGATATAAAAGAAAAACCCGTTGATATTTCAACGGGTTTTATATTGTTAGTTGTAGCTAAATATTTTTAAGTCTTTTCCTTTAGAAAAATAAATCTTTTTAGCGGGCTTGTCAATTTTGTATTTTGGTTTATCTACACCAAACTCATATGTTTCAACAGTGTCACCAGAATCTTTATTAACTTGCACTAAAACTTTTTTACCTCCTTTGTTTGCATAGAAGAAGGCATTATTTTTAGTGGCTTTAAAAGCATTGTGACGGTCTCCATCCCATAATAACTCTCCTATTTCAGAAATCGTTGTTCCGTCGTTAAATTGAGATACGCCTTTGTTAGCATGTTTTATACCGCGATTTATTGTGTTTTGTTTACCTACAAAAGCTCCTGATCCAACTAGTGCTGATCCATATGTGGCGTTAGCGTATCCAAGTCCTTGCATTCCAAAACCAGTAAAACCTAATGCATAAGAACCAAAATTCTTTAAATGTCTAAACCCTTCGCCAGGTTGTTTAAAGTATTCATTCTTTATTACATTACCTTTGAAGTCTGTAATTACATATTCCCAGTTGCTGTTGATGAAATAACCATTGTCTCTTATTTCAACAGAGGTTATTTTACTAGCATCATTAAAATCAATCTTTTTTACTTGGTCTTTTCCAAGTTCTTTGTCAGGGTTTAAAATGTATAGTTTTTTACCACTTAATAAAATTAAAGAGTTGTTTTTCTCATGATAGGTTAGTTTATCATTTTTTTCATCTAATTTAATTTTGTATACTCTTTTCTCTTCTCCGTTTTGGAAATATTCTATTCTGTATGGGGTTACAAAAATAGTACCTTTATCATAAGAGAAAGTAGTGAATTCTTCTTCGTCGTCTACTTCAAAATCTACATTTTTAATAACCTTTTGAGGTTTTTTCCAAACTTTTTTACCAGTATTATCTACCAAATGCTTTTTGTTTTTGTAATAAACAATATAACCTTCTGAAGTTTTTTCAACACCTTTAACTTTTTTTCTTTTGAATTCTTTTTTCCAAGCATCTTCACCAGTATGATAGTCAAATAATTTAGCTCCGTCTTCGTGGATTAAAAATAATTTTCCATCTTCAAATTGATAGTCTACAAACCCCTCATCTAGTTTAATAGGTTTTTTCCAAGTTTCTTTACCAGAATTTACATCAAAAGCAATAAGCTCTTTACCAATTACTTTTTTCCCTATTAGAGATAATCCCATGGTAAAACCAGCTTTAATAGCTCCCCCAACTAAAGAACTACTTTTGTTTTCAACAGCGATTAAAAGACTTATTATCTTCTGTAAAAAACAATTTACCAGCGTCGTATTTTTCTGATAGTATAACTTTACCATCAGATTTGTTGATTAAAAAAACAGTTTTACCAGCTGTAAAAGCAATTTTATCTTCGTTTTGGATAAAGTTATAAGCACCTGCACCTCCTAATAATAAGCTTCCTAATTTCTTATTGGTTTTTATAGAGCTTTCCCAAATGATGTTATCATTTTCAATGCTAGTTAAAAATAGTTTAGCTTCAGTTTTATCAGTTTTTGCAAAAAATAAAATAGCATTTTTACCAAAAACAAACTTGTCATCAAAAATTCCTTTGTATCCATTGGTCTTTTCGTCTAAAATTTTATGACCCGTTTTGATGTTGAAAATTGTTTGATTAAATTTTCCGAATGGAGATAATGCTACTTCACTAAAAGAAGAACCTCCATCTTGACCAAGAGCATTAAGATTTTTAATAAATCCACTTTCTTTGAACTCCCATATTTTTTGACCTGTTTCACCATTAACTCCATATACGGCACCATCTGTTGTAATCACAGGAATTCCTGTTAAGTTGTGTAGGTAAACGTCACTAATTTTACTGTCAAGAGTAAGTGTGTGATTAGGGTCTCTTTGTGCGGACGCTAATAAAGAGGTTAATAGAAATAATAAGAATAATTTTGTTTTCATAACACTTAAAAATTAAGAGGTTAAAATTTTGTTAAAATAAAAATTAGTTGCGAATATAGAGATTAAAAAAATCCTATTTAGCTAAATAGGATTTTTTTATTATGCATTTTATAAAGTGAGTCTTATCTAAAGCTAAAAGCAATACCTGCATTGATAGCATTATATTCTTGCAAAGTGTAGTCTGCAAATATTTTAAAGAAACCTAAACTTAAACGAGTACCTAATGTAGCTTTGAAACCGCTAGCGTTAGAATCTAAGTTTAAAGGGTTTGTTAAGGTTCTCTGGTTTAAAGATGCATTATAAGAAAGAGTATATCTTCCGGTCATATCTAAAGAAGAAGTTCCTCCTGTGTAACCTACTCCTCCATAAACATTAATTATAGGAAAGTTTAAAGAGGCAATAGCTTGAACAGTGTAAGAATTTAAATCAAAATCAACTTTACCATTTTCTATTTCAATGTTGTCATTTGGGTTTTCGTCAACAATGTTGTAATCCACTCCCATAGTTGAATAAGTAGCTAGTAAAGAAACATGTAATGGGGTTTTATCCATTGGTCCAAACCAGCTTGTGATTTCCTTTTTTAAACCAATACCAAATAAACTACCTTTAACATCATCGCTTCCAACTTTAGGGACATAACGTAAAATAATATCTGATTTAAAAGGTAACCCCATGCTTGCTTGAATAGCAGGAGCAGGAACAGCATTTAATGGTAAGTCCTCTTTGATTCCACCAGGCATTTCAAAAGTTCCAGTATAGGTGATTCCGTTCTCTTGAAATGTAACAGTAGCTTGGCTACCATCATTTTCAGAACCAGCTACAGTAGCAGAAGTAATATTCCCTGTAGGTTGATTTATTGAGTTTAAGTTTGATAAACTAAATATTTCATCTTTTGAGGGAACTATTGACCCGTTAAATCCAATAGTAATATCAAAGCCAAATTTTTTATGAACTTTGGCGGTGTGATACCAACCATTGTTCATTCCGTATATTAATCCTTTCATAGCAGGATTAATATATGCATTAGTTAACCTGTTTGCGTCTTGTTTACTCGCAAATAAAATTCCTTCAGGACCGTCTTGAGCCTTGATGCTAAAGCTTATTATTAGAGTTAATAGTGGTAATAGAATTTTTTTCATAATTATGAGGGTGTTGTTTTAAACGGTAAAAATATAAAATAAAAAAAAGCTCAATAATATTATTGAGCTTTTTTAAAGTTAAGAAAATATTTTATGCATCAATATTCGCATATTTTGCATTCTTTTCTATGAAATCTCTACGTGGAGGAACTTCATCACCCATTAGCATAGAGAATATTCTATCAGCTTCAGTTAAGTTGTCAATAGTAACTTGTCGTAGTGTTCTAAACTCAGGATTCATGGTAGTGTCCCATAATTGTTCTGCGTTCATCTCTCCAAGACCCTTATAACGCTGAATAGTTACTGAGCCACCCATTTTTTGAGCAATTAAATCACGTTGATTGTCATCCCATGCATACTCGCGTTTTTGCCCTTTTTTAACTAAATATAAAGGAGGAGTAGCAATGTAAATATATCCTTGTTCAACCATTTCACGCATGTAACGGAAGAAGAATGTTAAAATTAAAGTAGCAATGTGAGAACCATCCACATCGGCATCACACATAATAACTACTTTATGGTAACGTAATTTGGTTAAGTTTAATTCACGAGGGTCGTCTTCTGTTCCAATAGTAACTCCTAATGCGGTAAACATGTTTTTGATTTCTTCATTTTCAAAAACTTTATGTTGCATAGCTTTTTCTACATTTAAGATTTTACCTCTTAAAGGAAGAATAGCTTGGAAGTTACGGTCACGACCTTGTTTTGCAGTACCACCTGCCGAGTCTCCCTCAACAAGGAATATTTCACATTGAGCAGGATCAGTTTCAGAACAGTCAGATAATTTACCAGGTAAACCACCAATACTCATTACTGTTTTACGCTGTACCATTTCACGAGCTTTACGTGCTGCGTGACGTGCTTGTGCAGCTAAAATAACCTTTTGAACAATGGTTTTAGCGTCATTTGGATTTTCCTCTAGGTAATCCGTTAACATTTCAGATACAGCTTGTGATACAGCAGCGCTTACTTCACGGTTACCTAATTTTGTTTTTGTTTGACCTTCGAATTGAGGTTCTGCTACTTTTACAGATACAATTGCTGTAAGTCCTTCACGGAAATCATCACCAGCAATTTCGAATTTTACATTTTTAAGTAAACCAGACTCATCAGCATACTTTTTTAATGTGTGCGTTAAACCACGACGGAAACCTGATAGGTGTGTACCTCCTTCGTGTGTATTAATGTTATTTACGTATGAGTGTAAATTTTCAGCATAAGAATCATTATACACCATAGCAACTTCTACAGGAATACCATTTTTTTCACCTTCCATAGAGATTACATCCTGAATAATCTGTGTTCTTGTCCCGTCTAAGAACTTCACAAACTCAGATAAACCTTCCTCGGAATGAAATGTTTCAGAAATATTATTCCCTTCATCATCCTGATTACGTTTGTCTGTCAACGTAATAGTAATACCTTTGTTTAAGTATGCCAATTCGCGCATACGTGTAGCTAAGGTGTCGTAGTTGTATTCTGTTGTTTGTTGAAAGATTGATTTATCTGGTAAGAAGGTAACAATAGTTCCAGTAAAATCCGTATCTCCAATAGTTTTTACAGGGTATAAAGTTTTACCTCTTTCGTACTCTTGTTGCCAAATTTTACCTTCTTTATGTACAGTTGCAGTTAAATGATCAGAAAGTGCATTCACACAAGAAACCCCAACACCATGTAGTCCACCCGATACCTTGTAAGAATCTTTATCAAATTTACCACCAGCACCAATCTTGGTCATTACAACCTGTAGGGCAGAAACTCCTTCTTTTTTATGAATTCCAACAGGAATACCACGACCATTATCTTTTACTGTAATAGAGTTATCTTCATTAATATCTACTGATATTTCATCACAGTGACCAGCTAAGGCTTCGTCAATAGAGTTATCTACAACCTCATATACTAAATGGTGTAATCCTCGTACTCCAACATCTCCAATATACATGGAAGGACGCATGCGTACATGCTCCATTCCTTCTAACGCCTGGATACTATCGGCAGAATAATTATGTTTTTTTTCTTCGCTCATTATAAAGAGAATTAAATTAAAGTCTTTATCATAAAAAAATCGCTCGGAAGCGATTATTGTTACATTACAAATTTACAATTTTATAAAGTTAAAATAAAGTTTTTAAGAGGTTTTTGTGATATTTTATCAACAATTGCTTAAGAAATAAAAAGACTCTTAAAACGGCTAAAAATCCTTTTAAATTAGAATTTGAAGATGAATGAATAATTTGGTTTAATCTTTTTTTATAAAATAGCTTATTTGGCTTTAAAAACGTTTTATAAAAGTAAAGTTATAAAATTGTTTTATTGGTGTTAAATAAATGAATTTAAATTAGTGTTTAGTGGTGTTTTGTTTATGTTTTTGTAAAAAATTAACATTTTTTAAGGTTTTTATTGTGTTTTTTGTTAATATTGAAGCTAGTATTAATAAATTAAATTTTTTTAAAATGAAAACCCCCCGAATTTTATTAGGAGCTTTATTGGCTTCGATGTTGTTTATTGGCTGTAACAATTCTGAAGAATTAGTTACTGGTTCTGAAAGTTTAACAGAGCAACAAACTTCCGATTTAGTAAATAAGAAAGAAGTTGCTTTTCAATTTATTGATTTGATGAAGAATCAAAGCTTTAAAGAAAAGACTCTTGAGTTATTGAATAATCAGCAACCAAGTGTAGCGATGTCTAAAATTTTAAACCAAACTTCTGAGTTTGTAAGTGATGAAGAGTCATATAAAATGTTAATGTCTAAAACCACTATGTTAGAAGGTAAGGCGTCTAAAGAAGCCGCTCCTGAAAAGATAGAGATTTTAGAAGTTTGGATGCACAATGGAGAGAGAATAGAAGATTTTTCTAATGTGTTATTTTCTTTTGCTCCTGAAGGAGATGAGGAAACTTGGGAGAGAGTTGAAGCTTATACAATAGATAAAGAAGTTGTTTATCTTGATCCTAAAGAAGCACCAAGTCAAACAGTTATTGTTATTGAAACTGATGGTTTTGAAACCTTGAAGAGAGAGGTAACTTATATGAATAAGTATCTTCAAGAAAGTGGAGTTCAAAATAATAGGTTTTTAAAGTCTTCATTAGATTTAAGTACTAAATCTGCTAGAAATGCTGGATTGGAAACCACGAAGTTAGATAAAATAAGATTAAATGATGATGAAGAACCTTGGATAAGTGGTGCTGCTGAGGTATATGCAATAACATCAGGTATTAAAGATGATAAAAACAATCCTGAAATTAAGGTAATACCTATGTATTATTTAGATCATGATGATACTGATTATTATCCGAATCAAATATTATTGTTTTGGGATGATTATCAATACCAAGCTGCAAATATTCAGTTATTTGAAAAAGATGATAATACAAATTATAAGGACTTAGTTTCTGCTATTGTAAATGGAGTTTTTCAAATTATAGGAGCAGTTTCAACACAACCTTGGGTGAGTGTTTTAGGTCAAGTTGCAGGAGCAATAATTCAAGCAATGCCTAATAGTTGGTATACTAATAATGATGATTATGTAGATTCATTTTATACAATTGAAAAAAATAAGAGTTACTATAATTACTATGGTGCTAGAAGAAACGCTAAGATAAACTTATCTCCTTTTTATGTTGCGCCAAATTAAAAAGTAAAGGATAAGTAAATGAAAGAGCATTCTGATTTTTCAGGATGCTTTTTTATTTTAAAAAGCCTTAATAATAAGACCTAAAAAATTATGAGAATTGTATGTTGTTAGGAAATAAACCTAAGGAGTTTTTTTGTTTTGAAAGTTCTTTAGGGCATATGCCAAACTTTTTCTTAAAGCAATTAGAAAAATAAGAACTACTATTGAAGCCAACATCTATTGAAATTTGATTTATAGCTGATGAGCTCATTGTTATTGAGTCTATAGATTTTAAAAGTCTAAACTCTTTTAATAATTGATTGATGGATTTACCAGTAATGTCTTTACAGTTTCTGTATAATTTGGTTTTAGACATCATCATTAAAGAGCAAATATCTGAAACTTTAAATTTAGGTTTATGATAGTTCTTTGAAAGTATATCTATTAAAGAAAGTATGAAGGATTCTTTTTCAGAATTTAACCAGTAAATTTTTTTTAAGCTAGAAAGTGAAGGATGCATGTTTAATTTTTTTGAAGAAATAATCAGTTGTTCTTTCTTTTTTACAAGAAAGAGCAGCTTTGTTAGTTTAGGAATTATTTCAGAAAGAATAGTTTTATTATCGTTGTGTAAAGATGTGTATAAAATAATTTTAGTGGAACTATTATCTGTTCTTTTATTGAGCTTGTCTAGTATAGAAACAGTACAACCCAAGGCGTTTTTAATAGAATGAAATGAAGCTATTATATTTTCGTTAGTTTCTATTTGATGTCCTTCGTAAGAAGTTATTAGGTTTTGAATAATAGCTTTTTTAAACGGTAAAGATTCAATAGTTTTTACTTTGTTTAGAAAGAACACTTTTTTATTAAATGTTTTGGCTAAAAAAAAGACTGAATGTTTTTGTGATGTGTAGAGTGATTTAGATTGTATTGCTTTAAGTTTTTGTATACTCTTTAAGAAAGCAAAAACTAAATGGTTATTTACGGATGTTATTTTGTGAGGACGTAGGTTAATAGATTTGTAGTATAATTTTCGGATTGAGTTTTTGTTAGGTGCTTTTATTAGAAAAAAAACACTGTTCTTTTTGTGGTCAATCCAACAGTTGATACATTTTTTAAGAAGAGTTTGCTGAAGTTTAGAATAAAAGGTGATAGCTAAATTAATAGTAGTGTTGTTGTTGGTTATATGTTGAATCAAATAAACAGCCATGTGTAAAGTTAACAAATAGTAATTTGAAATGTTATTAACTTATAAGGAAAGAAGAGAAATTTATAAGAAAAAGGGGAAAAACCTTAAAAAAGTATTTTACTGAAGATGTAAAATACTTTTTATATTGTTATGATAAAAGCTTATTTTTTAATGAATATTACCATCGTAATCTAGCTTTAAGTTTTTTCGTTTTCCATCTTTTCTAATTTGAACTTTAAATACTTTTTTTGATTTACTGTTGTTTCTGTAAGTCACAAGGTAAACGTCTTTATGTATTCTCCATCCAGGGTATTTCTTTAAAATGGCAGTTCTTACAATTTTAGGTAGTAGTATGTTCTTGTAACGCTCAATAGAACTAATAATTTTACCGTTAGAATCGTAAGTGGCTGTGATTAATCCACTTGTTCCTCCTTCTTTTTTTGTTCTGAAAATAACTTCATAAGCTTCAAACTCTCTGTCAAAAATAGGGTCTTCTGTGATGTCGTATCTAGCGGCTTCATTTTCTAGATTTTTGACTAGTTCTGGAGTGTCTTTGTGTTGAACCTCTTTGAGGTAACTGAGGTTTAATGGCTTTATAGTAACAGGCTCTAAAATAATATTTTTTGAATTCCCATTATTTTGAGAATGTACCAGGCTGGTTAGACCCAGAAAAAGCAAACCAAATACAAATTTCTTCATAATACTAAGTTTTAGTGGTTGTTAAAAAAAACGAGGAGTATGAGTAATAATTCGGTTTTGAGGAAGAACAAAATTACTTTCAAAAAAAAGAAAGTGTTGTTAAAATTGTTCTTATTACTATAAGAAATGATTCAAAGAGTTTAGTTTAACAAAGTTTTAAGTTTTTGTATAAAAAAATCCCGCAAAAGCGAGATTTTTATCACAACTAAAATTTGAAAAAAACTAAGAATTTTTCTTAGTAAGCGTCTTCATGTACAGCTTTGATAGCTCTACCAGAGGGTTCGTTTTGGTTTTGAAAACTTTTATCCCATGCTAACGCTGTAGGGGTACTACAAGCAATTGAAGGCACAGATGGAACTGTTAAAGCAGCAGTTTCACTAGGGAAATGTTCTTCAAATATTGAACGATAATAATATTCTTCTTTGGCTCTTGGTGTTTGAGTAGGAAAACGATGTGAGGCGTTTGCCATCATTTCATCAGTAATAGCAGCTTCTACAACTTCTTTTAAGGTGTCAATCCAGTTATACCCAACTCCATCAGAGAATTGTTCTTTTTGTCTCCAAGCTACTTCTTCAGGTAAATAGCTTTCAAAGGCTTTTCGTAATACCCATTTTTCCATGCGCTCACCGTTAATCATTTTATCTTCAGGGTTAATACGCATTGCAACATCCATGAACTCTTTATCTAAGAATGGAACACGACCTTCAATTCCCCAAGCCATTAAGCTTTTGTTAGCACGTAAACAATCGTATTGATATAGCTTATCTAATTTTCTAACTGTTTCTTTGTGGAACTCTTCTGCATTAGGAGCTTTGTGGAAGTACAAATATCCTCCAAAAAGTTCATCAGCACCTTCACCAGATAGTACCATTTTTATTCCCATCGATTTAATAACACGTGCCATTAAATACATGGGAGTAGAGGCACGAACTGTTGTAATATCGTAAGTTTCTAGGTTGTAAATAACATCTTTTATTGCATCTAAGCCTTCTTGAATAGTAAAAGTGATTTCGTGATGAATAGTGTCAATATATTCCGATACTTTTTTAGCAGCAGCTAAATCTGGAGAACCTTCTAAGCCTATTGAAAACGAATGTAGCTGAGGGTACCAAGCAGCATCTTTATCACCAGATTCTATACGCTTAGCAGCATATTTTTTAGCAATAGCTGAGGTAATGGAAGAGTCTAGTCCACCAGATAATAAAACACCGTATGGCACATCACTCATTAGTTGACGATGAACGGCTGCTTCTAAAGCGTCACGTACTTCTTCAATTGATGTTTGGTTGTCTCTAACAGCTTCGTACTCCATCCAGTCACGAGAATACCATTTTTGTAATCCATCTTCACGCGTATAATAGTGTCCAGGGGGAAAAATTTCGATTTTGTTACAAACTCCTTCTAAAGCTTTTAATTCAGAAGCTACATAAAAAGTACCATGTTTATCCCATCCCATGTATAGGGGAATAATTCCCATATGGTCACGGGCTACTAAATATTCATCCGTAATTGAATCGTATACGGCAAAACCAAAAATCCCGTTTAAATCATCTAAAAATTCTACACCTTTTTCTTTGTATAAAGCTAAGATAACCTCACAATCAGATTTAGTTAAAAACTCATGCTGTTCCTTAAGTTGCTTTCTTATTTCTTTGTGATTGTATATCTCTCCATTGGCAGCTAATACAAATCTACGGTCATGGCTAAATAGAGGTTGTTGTCCAGAAGCAGGATCAACAATTGCTAATCGCTCATGTGCCATAATTGCTTTCTCATCACTATAAATTCCGCTCCAGTCTGGACCTCTATGACGAACTTTTTTAGCCATTTCTAAGATTTGAGGTCTCAGCTTATCTGAAGGTTGTTTTAAATCAAACGCACATACAATTCCACACATAATAATATCTTTTTATAAATTTTATTCTTTTTGGTTTATTTCTGGTACAAATAACAAGGGAATGTTTTTTAATTGTAAGTTAAAATTAAAATATGATTATAAAATATAATTTAATTATTGTTTTTTGTGTTGAAGTGAAACTTAAACAGCTTTGTTTACTCATAGAGACTTACTATTTTTTAGTTGCAATAAATAATTTGAAAGAAAAGTTTGTAAAATCAAAATCACTTTATACATTTGTAACATAATGATGAAACAACAATTAAATAACTGGTGGTGGAAAACTCATAACTTACGTTAGTGAGACCATCTTGTTATATCTATAATACAACGAAAAGGCTTATCTCATGATAAGCCTTTTTTGTTTTTACATATTAAATAAAATGAAAAAAATTACCTTTAAAACAATAGCAAAAAAACAATTGGCAGATATGATAACGCCAGTTAGCTTGTATTTAAGAACAAGAGATAAGTACGCGAATAGTTTGCTGTTAGAAAGTTCAGATTATCACAGTAAAGAGAATAGTTATTCGTTTTTATGTATAGAACCGTTGGTAACCATCAAAGCAGAAAACGATGAGTTGTTATTGTCTTATCAAAAAGAAGAATTAGCAAGAAAACCTATTCAAAGAAATTTTTACGAGAAGTTTGATGCGTATAGCAATGTTATTTCGGTAGACTGTTCGGAGGAGATAAAATCATTTAATGGATTGTATGGTTATACTACTTTTGATGCGGTTCAATACTTTGAAACAATTCAGTTAAAATCAGATAAAGCACCTTCTGAAATTCCAGTATTACAGTATAGCTTTTTTCGATTTATCGTAGCAATTAATCATTTTAAAAATGAAATGATTTTGATAGAGAATATTCCAGAAGGAGAGGAGTCTCGATTATTGGAGATTGAAAACTTAGTGAATTCTCAATCTTTTGCTAAATATGACTTTACTTTTGAAGGAGAAGAAACATCTAATATAACTGATGAAGAGTTTAAAGAAAGTGTAACAAAAGCAAAAGAACACTGTAAAAGAGGAGATGTTTTTCAGTTGGTATTATCACGTCAATTTCAACAACAATTTAAAGGGGATGAGTTTAATGTGTACAGAGCGTTACGCTCTATAAATCCTTCTCCATATTTATTCTATTTTGATTACGGAAGTTTTAAGTTAATGGGATCTTCGCCAGAAGCACAAATTAAAATAGATGAAGGTCAGGCAGTAATCAATCCAATTGCAGGAACCTTTAGAAGAACAGGTGATGATGAAAAAGATAGGGAGTTGGCAAAAGAGTTAGCAAATGATCCGAAAGAAAATGCAGAACATGTAATGTTGGTTGATTTAGCAAGAAATGATTTAAGTAAACATGCAACTAATGTAACAGTTGAAACTTATAAAGAAGTACAGTATTTTAGTCATGTAATTCATTTGGTATCCACAGTAACAGGTAAAATTACAGGAAACCCGATAGAAATTGTAGGAGATACATTTCCTGCAGGAACCTTGAGTGGAGCCCCAAAATACAAAGCCATGGAATTGATAGATAAATACGAAAATCAAACTCGTGGATTTTATGGAGGATGTGTTGGTTTTATTGGACTGAACGGAAATGTAAATCAAGCTATAGCGATTCGTTCTTTTGTAAGTAAAAACAATACTTTGTACTATCAAGCAGGAGCAGGAATAGTAATCAACTCAAAAGAAGAAAACGAACTGCAAGAAGTAAATAATAAGTTAGCAGCATTAAAAAAAGCATTAGTGTTAGCAGAAGAAATATAAAATTAGAATTGAGATGTTTGTATTTAGATGTGGGATATACATGTTTTATCAATATTCAAACCTCAATACTCAATACTATAAATATGAAGATATTAATATTAGATAATTACGACTCGTTTACCTATAATCTGGTGCATTATGTAGAAGATATCACAGGAAAGTTACCTGATGTATATCGTAACGATGAAATTTCAGTAGATGAAATTAAAAATTATGATGCTATTATTCTATCACCAGGACCAGGAATTCCTGATGAAGCAGGAATTTTAAAAGAAACCATAAAAACGTATGCAGGTAGAATTCCAATTTTTGGAGTATGCCTAGGTTTACAGGCTATCACTGAAGTTTTTGGAGGTGAAATAGAAAATTTGAATGATGTTTTTCATGGGGTAGCTACTGAAATGAAAGTGATACAAAATAATACAGTCACTTTCAAAAACATTCCGGAAACTTTTGAAGCTGCACGCTATCACTCTTGGATTGCTTCACGCAACAACTTTCCAGAGGAACTAGAAATAACAGCAATTGATGAAGATGGTAGCATTATGGCACTACGTCATAAAGAATTTCCTATTGAAGCGGTACAGTTTCACCCAGAAAGTATTTTAACTCCTGATGGGAAAAAAATGATTCAGAATTTTATTGCTTTTGCCGAAAGCCAAAAGCTAAAAGCTTAAAGCTATTGATATGAAAAAAATACTAAACACCCTATTTGAACAAAAACGATTGACCAAGGAACAATCGAAAGAAGTGTTGATAAATATTGCACAAGAAAAATACAATGCTTCACAAATAGCTGCATTCATTACCGTGTTTTTAATGCGACCAGTTTCGGTTGATGAATTATCAGGATTTAGAGAAGCTTTATTAGAGTTAGCAATAAAAGTAGATTTGTCAGATTTTAATACTATTGATTTATGCGGAACAGGTGGGGATGGAAAAAATACGTTCAACATTTCAACATTAACCTCATTTATTGTGGCAGGAACAGGACATAAAGTTGCAAAGCATGGTAATTACGGAGTGTCTTCTGCATCGGGATCCTCTAATATGTTAGAGTTTTTAGGATACAATTTTACAAATGATGTAACCGCGTTGAAAAGTCAGTTGGAAGAAGCAAATATTTGTTTTTTACACGCACCACTATTTCATCCAGCAATGAAAGTTGTAGCACCTATTCGAAGAGAATTAGGAGTAAAAACATTTTTTAACATGTTGGGGCCATTGGTAAATCCAAGTCGTCCACAAAATCAATTGGTGGGCGTATTTAATTTAGAGGTTGCCAGGGTGTACAATTATATGTTGCAACAATCTGAAGTAAATTATGGTGTGGTACATGCATTAGATGGGTACGACGAAATATCGTTAACAGGAGATTTTAAATTGTTTACCAAAGAAGCAGAGCAACAAGTTTCTCCATCTGATTTAGGACAACAACAAATTGCTCCATCAGCTATTTTTGGAGGGAATACTGTTAAAGAAGCTGCGGACATATTTGTGAACATAATCAACGGAAAAGGAACAGAAGCACAAAATAATGTGGTATTAACCAACGCGGCATTTGCCTTAAAAACGTTTAATAAAAATAAGAGTTTTGAAACTGCTTTTGAAGAAGCAAAAGATTCGTTATTAGGGTTAAAAGCAAAACAATCGTTAGAGAAATTAGTAAATTAAAATAAAAAACCGTCATTCCGAACGGACACTGAGCGTAGTCGAAGTGGTAGTGAAGGAATCTTTCTGTAAAGAAAATAATTTAGATTGCTTCACTTTGTTCGCAATAACAAAAAGAATATAAGATGACTATTTTAGATAAAATAATAGCCTTTAAAAAACAGGAAGTAGCAAAAATAAAAGCTGAAGTTGCTGTTAAAAAACTGGTTGAAAGTCCGAATTTTAAAAGACAACCAATTTCTTTGAAAAAATCGTTGTTGGAGCCTTATTCAACAGGAATTATAGCAGAGTTCAAACGTCAATCACCTTCTAAAGGAATTATCAATGACAAAGTAACGATTACTGAAGTAACGAATGGATATTTAGATGCTAATGTAGCAGCACAATCGATCTTAACCGATACTTCTTTTTTTGGAGGTACGATGGCAGATTTGATGGAAGCACGAGTAATTAATCAGCAAAAACCCATTTTAAGAAAAGATTTTATTGTTGATGGATTTCAAATAGTAGAAGCTAAAGCAATTGGTGCCGATGCGGTGTTGTTAATAGCTACTTGTTTGACAGCTGAACAGTTGAAGAATTACGGTCAGTTAGCAACAGATTTAGGATTAGAAGTCTTATATGAAATCCATACCCAAGAAGATTTAGATAAAATTGGAGATCTGGATAATAAAATTATAGGAATTAACAATAGAAACTTAAAGACGTTTGAAGTTGATTTAGAACACTCAATAAATTTAGCAAGTCAAATACCCGATACGGTAGTAAAAGTTTCTGAAAGCGGAATTTCAGATCCAAGGATTATAACAGGATTAAAAGAACATGGTTTTCATGGTTTTTTAATAGGAGAAAACTTTATGAAAATGGATAACCCAGGACAAGCATGTCAAGAATTTATCGATCAAATTAGATAATGTCAGTTCGAGTGAATTTATGAGGAACGAATAAATTAGTATCGAGAATAAGTACTTCTCGATACAATTTTCTCACAAAGTCGAAAATTACTCGAAGTGACGAAATATAAATAATATGAAACTAAAAGTTTGTGGAATGAAGTTTATAGAAAATATTCAGCAAGTAGCTGAATTACAGCCTGATTATTTAGGGTTTATTTTCTATGAAAAATCATCAAGGAATTTTGAAGGAATCATTCCGAAGCTGCCCAATGGAATCAAAAAAGTAGGCGTTTTTGTAAATGAGTATTTGGAGATTGTAGTTTCTTTAATTGAAGAATATCAGCTGGATGCAGTTCAGTTGCATGGAGATGAATCAGTAGCGTATATAAAGGAGTTAAAACAGCATTTACCAAAAGTAGAAATCATCAAAGTATTTGGAATTAAAGATGAGTTCAATTTTGAGCTTTTAAAACCGTACGAAGAAGTAGTTGATTACTTTTTGTTTGACACTAAGGGAAAAGAGCGTGGAGGAAACGGAGTAACTTTTAACTGGCAGGTTTTGAAAGATTACAATTCAACAAAACCTTTCTTTTTAAGTGGAGGAATAGGGTTAGAAGAAGTCGGAGAATTACAATCCTTTCTTAAAAGAAAAGAATCACAATACTGCTATGCAATTGATGTGAATAGCAAGTTTGAAATCAAGCCAGGAGTAAAATCAATAGAGAAATTAAAGAAGTTTAAAGAAATATTAGTCAAAAAGAGTTAAATGTCATTTCGAACGAAGTGAGAAATCTCTCTGTAACTAAATAACATTACGATAAGAAGATGAAATTTCAACCAGACAATAACGGATATTACGGACAATTTGGAGGAGCATTTATACCAGAATTATTATACCCAAACGTAAAAGAATTAGAAGATAATTATATAAAAATTATAGAATCTGAAGAGTTTCAGGCGGAATATAAAGATTTATTAAAACACTATGTTGGTCGTCCAAGTCCGCTGTATTTAGCAAAACGATTATCAGAAAAATATGGAGCAACAATTTATTTAAAACGAGAAGATTTAAATCATACAGGAGCACATAAAGTCAATAATACTATTGGTCAGATTTTAATCGCAAAACATTTAGGAAAGACTAAGATTCTTGCAGAAACAGGTGCGGGGCAACATGGTGTGGCTACAGCTACAGTATGTGCCTTGATGGGGTTAGAGTGCATTGTTTTTATGGGAGAAACCGATATTCAACGACAAGCGCCGAATGTTGCACGTATGAAAATGTTAGGAGCTAAAGTAGTACCAGCAACTAGTGGAAGCAAAACCCTGAAAGATGCTACGAATGAAGCAATTCGTTATTGGATTCAACATCCAGATACCTATTATTTAATAGGTTCTGTGGTAGGCCCGCATCCATACCCAGATATGGTAGCGCGATTGCAAGCAGTGATTTCAGAAGAAATGAAAGTGCAATTGAAAGAACAAACAGGGAAAGAAAATCCTGATACTATTATAGCTTGTGTAGGTGGAGGAAGTAATGCAGCAGGTGCTTTTTATCATTATTTAGAAGATGAAGAAGTAGAATTGATTGCAGTTGAAGCGGCTGGCTTAGGAGTGAATTCTGGAGAAAGTGCTGCAACCTCACAATTAGGAGAAGTAGGTGTAATTCACGGTAGTAAAACGATTTTAATGCAAGATGAATACGGGCAAATTGTAGAACCTTATTCTATTTCTGCAGGATTAGATTATCCAGGAGTGGGACCGTTACATGCCTATTTACATGAAACAGAACGAACAACCTTTATGAATGCTACGGACAAAGAAGCACTAGACGCTGCTTATGAATTGACAAAAATAGAAGGAATTATTCCAGCATTAGAAAGTGCACACGCCTTAGCAGTATTACCAAAAATGAATTTACAAAAAGATCAAGTGGTTGTGGTGAATTTATCAGGAAGAGGTGATAAAGATTTAGAAACGTATATAAAACATTTAAGCTAATAGTTAAAAGAATGTCTCATCGAGTGAATTTGTGAGGAACGAACAAATTTGTATCGAGATGTAATAAGTTCTCGATACGATTTTCTCCTAAAGTCGAAAATAACTCGAACTGACAAAACCATAGAAAATGAACTCAATTCAACATATATTCAAACAAAAAGAAAACAATTTACTGTCAATTTTCTTTACAGCAGGCTTTCCAAAATTAGAAGATACCACAAAAGTTATTGCTGAGTTAAGTAGTAACGGAGTAGATTTTATAGAGGTAGGTTTACCGTATTCTGATCCGTTAGCGGATGGACCGACTATTCAGCATAGTAGTGATGTAGCGCTGAGAAACGGTATGAATCTCGATGTGGTTTTTGAACAGTTATCTTCTATAAAAGATACGAATAAAACTCCATTAGTAGTGATGGGATACTTGAATCAGATTATTAGATATGGAGAAGATAAATTCTGTCAAAAAGTAAAGGACTGTGGCATTGATACGGTAATTATTCCAGACTTACCGATGGTTGAATATGAAAATCACTATCAGCAGTTGTTTGAAAAATACGGAATCACAAACGTATTTTTAATCACTCCACATACTTCCGAAGAACGTATTCGTAAGATAGATTCTTTAACCAATGCTTTTATTTATGTTGTTGCTTCGGCGTCTATTACAGGGGTCAAAGGTGAAGTTTCATCAGCACAAATAAATTACTTTAAAAGAATTCAAGCTATGAATTTAAAAAGTAAGTTAATTGTAGGTTTTGGTATTTCAGATCATAAAACATTCTCTACTGCCTGTGAGTATGCAAACGGAGCAATTATTGGATCAGCTTTTATTAAAGAATTAGAAAAAAAGGGAGTTGAAGGAATTGGTGATTTTGTGAAAACTGTTAAGAACTGTTAATATATTCCTAATTTTATGAGAGTTTTAGTCGTAATGAAGTAATTTGGTGGTTTAAAATCAAATAACATGACTAAAAAGATATTCTTAGGGGTGGCTTTAATAGCAAGTAATTTTTTATTTGCCCAACATACGCTAATTCGTAAGCCTGTGATTAGCCCTGATGCTTCTCAAATGGCATTTAGTTATTATGGCGATATTTGGCTATATAACTTTAACAATCAGCAAACAAAAAGGTTGACTATTCATAAAGGCTACGAAAGTAACCCTGTTTGGAATGAAAAAGGAACTGAGATTGCATTTTCATCAAATAGAAAAGGAAATGATAATGTATTTGTAACTTCTATAAAAGGAGGAGTTCCTAAACAGTTAACATACTACCCTACAGCCAATGTTCCTACAGATTGGACAAAAGAAGGAGATATTGTTTTTACGACTGGTCGTGTATTAAGAGGTCCGGAGTGGGATAAACAAATGTATGTAGTTAATGAAAAGGGAGAAACGCCTCGTCGATTATTAACTGCTTATGGTGAAATGGCTTCGGTATCTCCTAACGGAAAATTAATTGCTTTTACCAAAGGAGCATGCCGTATTGCTCGTGAAGATTACTCAGGTTCTGCGCAGCGTGATATTTGGGTTTATAATACTGAAACAGATGAATATCATCAAATAACGACGAGTAACAAGAATGACCACTCTCCTGTTTGGGATGCAGCAGGAAATTTATATTATATCGGCGCAAAAAGTGGACGTTATAATATTTATAAACAAGCAATTTCTGCAAATGGAACTGCCAATGGTACAGCTACTCAATTAACAAATCGAACAAAAGACGGTGTACAAACATTTTCAGTAAGTAATAATGGAACGATTGTTTATACTAGTGGGACAGATACTTTCAAGTTAGAAAATGGAAAAACTCAAAAAATTAACTTAGATATTGTTTCAGATAATCGTTTTGAAGAAGAAGAAACTAAAACAGTTTCAGGAGACATTGGTGATTATGCAGTTTCACCTAATGGAAAAAACGTAGCATTAGAAATTAATGGAGAAATCTTTGTAAAGGAGAATAATAAAGAAAAGAAGCGCTCAAACAATGTAAGCAAGCATCCGTATAGAGATATCAATCCACAATGGTTAGACGATAAAACAGTTGTTTTTTCTTCAGATAGAGATGGAGTTTATCAATTGTACAGTGCAGTTTCTACAGATACTTTAGTGGGGTTACACCGTAGTTTAAAAACAAAAGTTTCTAAACTAACCAATAGTAAAGAAGATATTGAATATTCTTTAGTTTCTCCTGACGGAAAGAAGATAGCTTACCAGATAGGAAGAGGAATTTTAATGATTGCTGATATTAAAAATGGAAAGATAACAAATGCTAAAGAGTACTCTAATTCTTGGGCAGCTGCTGAAGGAGTTTCGTGGAGTCCAGATAGTAAATACATAGCCTATTCTCAAGAAGACTTAAATTTTGATAGCGAAATTTTTATTCAATCTGTAGAAAAACCTTCTACTAAAATGAATGTATCGATGCATCCTAGAAGTGACCGTAATCCAGTTTGGAGTGCTGACGGAAAAAAGTTAGCATTTTTATCAAATAGAAGCGGAATCAATTACGATGTTTGGATGGTTTGGTTGGAAAAATCTGATTGGGAAAAGTCAAAACTAGATCACGAAGAAGGAGCTTATTATCCTGAGAAGAAAGAAGAACCTTCTAAAGATAAAGACGCAAAAAAAGGAAAGAAAAAGAAGAAAAAAGTAGTTGTAAAAATAGATGAAGATAAAATTTACGATCGTTTAGTACAGGTTACTTCTTTACAAGATGATGAGTATAGTCCTGTGTTTAGTGCAGATAGTGATTTTATTTATTTTTCAGCAACCAACCCTGCTACAGAAAAAAGAAGTACATACAAAGTTAAATGGGACGGTAGCAAGCCAAAGTTAGTAAAAGGAGTTGCTAATGCACGAAACTTTACTGAGAACAAAGGAAAAATTTATTTCACTTCTAGAGGAAAATTAGCTGAATTAAACACAAAATCAGATAAAGTAACGAAGTTACCACACAGTGCTACCTATACAACTAATAGAGAGGAAGTATATCAACAAGTTTTTGAAGAAGGAATTCGTGCATTAACAGCTGGTTTTTACGATCCAGAATTTCACGGATACAATTGGAATGCTTTAGTAAAGAAGTACAAGCCTTGGGTATTGTCAGCAACCACTCACGAAGATTATACCTATATGTTTAATTTGTTGTTAGGACAGTTAAATGCGAGTCATATGGGCTACCGAGGAAGTGCTCCAAGAAATACAAGTGATAAAGTTGGAGTATTAGGTTTAGAAGTAGAGAACACTAAAAAAGGAGTAAAGGTTTCTTATGTGTTACCAAATTCAGTAGCAGATAAATCAACCAGTAAGTTAAAAGTGGGGGATATTATTACTGCTGTTAACGGACAAGAAATTAAAAAGAATACGAATTTTTATAGTTTACTAAAGAATACTCAAACTAAGGAGATTTTGTTGAGTTTAGGTAACGGTAAGGATGTCGTATTACGTCCAGAAAGATCCTTAAGAAGATTACAATATGAAGAGTGGGTAAATTCTAGAAAGAAATTGGTAGATGAATATTCTAACGGTCAATTAGGATATATTCATATTCAAGGAATGAACATGCCAAGTTTTGAGCGTTTTGAACGTGAACTAAAAGCTAGTGGTTATGGTAAAAAAGGAATTGTAATTGATGTCCGTTACAACGGTGGTGGTTGGACAACTGACCGATTAATGGCGGTGTTAAATGTAGATCAACATGCATATACAGTTCCGAGAGGAGCAGCAAAAAGTTTAAAAAATCATAAAAAGTTCAATAAAAATTATCCGTTTAACGAACGTGCTATTTTATCAGTAAACACAAAACCAATGGTAGCTTTATGTAATGAAAATAGTTATTCAAACGCAGAAATTTTTTCACATGCGTTTAAAAACTTAGGTTTAGGAAAATTAGTAGGACAACCAACTTTTGGAGCAGTAATTTCTACAGGAGGAAAACGCTTACAAAACGGATTTATTCGTATGCCTTTTAGAGCATGGTATGTGAAAAAATCAGGAAAAAATATGGAGAACGAAGCACCGGCAGTACCAGATTACTTAGTGAAAAATGCACCAGGATGGAAAGATAGAGGAGAAGATGCTCAGTTAAAAAAAGCAGTTGAGGTGTTGTTACAAGATATTAAGTAATAAGAACTAAAAAAAAGATCAAGCGCAGAGTTTAAACTCTGCGCTTTTTTTATTCCTATTTTTGCCAAATGATGCAGATTACAGAACAAGAATTGTTAGAAAAATTAAAGGTAAATTTTGGATATGATAGTTTTCGTTTAGAGCAACAAGCTATTATCGAAAATATTTTAGCAAAAAAAGATACGTTGGTTATTATGCCAACAGGAGGAGGAAAGTCTATTTGTTATCAATTACCAGCCTTGTTTTTTGAAGGTGTTACGTTGGTGATTTCTCCATTAATAGCTTTGATGAAAGATCAAGTAGATAGCTTGAGAGCAAATGGAATTTCTGCTACTTTTTTTAACAGTAGTCAATCTACAGAAGAGCAGCAACAAGTATTTGATGCGATAGCTTCAAAAAGTATAAAATTATTGTACGTCGCACCAGAAAGTTTATCATTACTCCAAAATGTGTTAAATCAATCTTATATAAGTTGTATTGCTGTTGATGAGGCGCACTGTATTTCTGCTTGGGGGCACGATTTTCGTCCTTCCTACAAGCAATTAGCATTTTTAAAAAAGTCATTACCTGAAATTCCGATTGTAGCATTAACAGCAACTGCAGATAAAGCTACGCAACAAGATATTTTAGAACAGTTAGCTGTACCTAATGCTACACAATTTATAAGTTCTTTTAACAGAGAAAATATTGCTTTAGAAGTACGTCCTGCAAATGATAGAGTACAACAAATTATTAAGTTTATTCAAAGAAGACCTAATGAAGCAGGAATTATTTATTGTTTGAGTAGAAAAGCTACAGAACAATTAGCTAGTAAACTGCAACAAAACAATATTGATGCAAAGGCATATCACGCAGGATTATCTTTTGAAGAAAGAGCTAAAACTCAAGAGGCTTTTATTAAAGATGATTGTGAAGTAATTTGCGCGACTATTGCATTTGGAATGGGAATTGACAAATCGAACGTTCGTTGGGTAATACACTATAACATGCCTAAAAACATTGAAGGCTATTATCAAGAAATTGGACGTTCTGGTCGTGATGGATTACCTGCAAAGGCTTTATTATTTCATAGTTATGCAGATGTTATTCAACTACGTCAGTTTATAGAGAATACCGGAAATAAGGAAGTTCAAGAGGCAAAATTAGAACGTATGAAGCAATTTGCTGAAGCCACCGTTTGCCGAAGAAAAATATTACTCAGTTATTTTGGAGAACTGATTGAAGAAAACTGTGGGAATTGTGATGTATGTAAGAATCCACCACAATTTTTTGATGGAACAGTTATTGCGCAAAAAGGACTCTCAGCTATTTACCGATTACAAGGAAAAGAAGCTATGGGAACTGTTATCGATGTACTTAGAGGAGCAAAAAATGCCACGGTTTTAGATAGAAACTATGATAAGCTAAAAACCTACGGTGTTGGTAACGATATTTCTTGGAGAGATTGGCAACATTATTTAATTCAGTTAACTAATCAAGGATATTGTCAAATAGCTTTTCATTTACATAATAGTTTGCAACTTACAGAGTTCTCAAATAAAGTGCTTTTTGAAGGTGAAAAAGTACAATTAACAACTCCAGTAGCGTTTACAAAAGAAGTAAAAACGGTAACAAAAGAGAAAAAGAAAAAAGCAGTTAAGGATACGTTATTTGAGCGTTTGCGAAAACTACGTTATCGCATTGCCCAAGAAGAAGATATAGCCGCCTATTTAGTTTTTAATGATGCTACACTTAAAGAAATAGAAAATGAACGACCACAATCTGACGAAGAATTTCTAGCAATAAGTGGAGTGGGACAGCGAAAATTGGAAGTGTATGGTGCTGAGTTTATGGAAGAGATCAAAACTTTTTTAAACGAAAAGAAGAAAACTAAAAAAGATACCACTTTAGAAACGTTTAAGTTATATAAAGAAGGATTTACGGTTGAAGGAATAGCAGAGAATCGTGGATTAAAACCTACCACTATTTTTTCTCATTTATCTAAGTTATACCTAGAGGGAAAAGATGTGAGTTTGGATGAGTTTATAGAGGCAGATACATTAGCTTTGGTAGCAAATGCCAAAAAAGTATTGAAAAATGAGACAGCTTTAAAACCTTATTTTGAATTTTTAGGAGAACAAGTTCCATATGAAAAAATACGAGTAGGATTGACCATTTTACGAAGGAAAGGATAGTGTATTATGAACGAGGACCATTTTCCTATTGATGCTAATTCAGACGCTATTTTAAACTTAGAAGAGAAAATCAAAGCGTTAAAAGGTAAGATTGAAGCAATTAAAACCAAGCTGTTTCCTTTTGAACAATCGTTACGAAATTCAATTGCTGATTTGTTAATAGAAGAACGAGAGTTAACAATTTTATATAAAGCACAAAAGAAAGCTAAAAAGGAAAAAAGGTTAGCACAAAAGCGAAAAGGTAAAAATTACAAAGAACCTACAGGTATTGTACCTGTTTCGAAAAAAGAAGAAGTAGAGAAAGCCAATCAGAAAGAGAAGAAGAGATTATATAAAGAAGCAATGTTGTATGTGCATCCTGATAAATTTTCGATGCAAGAAAATGAGCAACAAAAAGCATTAGAAACAACAACAAAGCTGATTGAAATATATCAAAACGGAAGCTTGGAAGAGTTAGAGGCTTTTCATGCTCATATTTTTGGAGGTAATACAGCGTTGAGTTTTAATAAAGATATAACATTAGTAAAAAAAACAACTAGTAATACTAGATATTTAACAAATGAGGTAGAACGTTTAGAAAAGCAATTAACCAATTTGTTAGATAGTTATACTTATAAAGTTTTAACAACATACAAAAATCCTATGTCATTTGTTGAGGAACTAAAAGTCTATTATGACGATAGAATTTTTAAACTTCGTAAACGAACCAGAACAAAAAAATAAACCAGAATTATAAAAGAACAATTCTGATTTATGATTAATTAAGAAGTTTTTAATTCTTCCATTTCTTTAATAATATCGTCTAGTTTTGATATAAGACTGTGATATAAAATTCGAGTAGAGATGTTGTATACCACGAAACCAATAACTCCAGTCACAATTGCTACGATGAGTCCAACTCCTATAATGTCTAAGAATGAAGAGTCACTAGAAATATAGTTAGATAAAAAACTTTTCTCTTTCACACCGTAAGCCAGAGCAAAAATTGATAGAATAGCTAGTGGAATTGCAAAAACAAATAACTTTTTTGTGGCTTTAGATACCGAGTTAATTACACTTCTGTAGTTCTTTAAATATGTTAAGTTGTCAGATTTAACATCAATAGTCTTAAATCTTTTTAATAATCTTGTATTAAAGAAGTACAAGCTTAGGATTAAAAAAGCACCGTATGCACCAATAATAGTTTCAGATAAAAGAATCCCACCGATAACTACAATTCCTGCCATAGGAAGCAATCCTTTATTGTCAAACTCGTAGGTTCTTCTAATTTTATTAATAACCGATTTAGATTTCTGGTTGTATATATCGTTAATTTTTGGAGCTATTAATGATTGTTCGTCAAGAAAAGCTTCATTCCATCTTTTTTCAATTGATTTTTCCATCTAATATTATTTTTAATTGTTTTTTAATTCTGTTAATACGTACTGCAATATTGTTAGCGCTAGTTCCAATAATTGCAGCAATTTCTTTGTAAGGATTTTCTTCTAAATGCAGTAAAATTATCGCTCTGTCGACTTCAGATAATTTTTTAATAGCATCATATAACAAGTTTAAATCTTCGTTTTGAAAAGCTTTATTATCCTCCGATAAATTGGGAGTTTTCTCTAAAGAATATTCTTTTTTAGCATTTCTCTTCGCTAAGGTTAAACAAACATTTAGCGTAATTCTGTATATCCAAGTAGACCATTTCGATTTGTTTTGGAAAGCATCTCTGCTTTTCCATATTTGTAAACAAGCTTCTTGATAAAAGTCTTCAAAGTCTTCCTGAGAGTCCGTATAAGCTCTACATATTTTAATAATAATACCAGCATGTGGTAAAATGGATGTTATATAAAAATCGTTACTCAAAATTTGGTTTTCTTGATAGGTATTCTGAAAAGTAAAATTATTACAAGAAAGTTTAATTTTTTTTGAAAATAAAAACCTTACAAAATTAATTGTAAGGATGAAGTTTGACAATGAGGTAATAGAAAATACTATTTTATGGGTTATCTGCTAATCACATCAGAGGTAATTAGTGTTTTTCTTCTTTCTGCATGTTCAAGTACATATCTCATTCGTTTAATTTGTCCTTTGGTAAATACATTCATACATCTATCATCAGTAAGATTCATATAGTTGTTTACAGGAGCAGGTTGTCCGTCACAGGCTTTAGGAATTGTCCCATCACAACCATCAATAGAACTACTTACAGGTGGTGTGTCTTCAATAAAATCGTCATGGTCAGAACAAGGTTTTCCTTCAAGAGCAGCTCCCCAAATATGTAATAAACCTAAGAAATGTCCCATTTCGTGGGTTAATGTTTTACCAAGATTGAGACCTCCAGAAACATCGGATTTTCCAAAGTGATGAACATTAATTAAAATACCATCACCTATGGTTTTTAACTCATCTTTTATTCCAGGTAAGTTAGTAGTAGGAAAAGAAGCTGCGCCAGCAAATGTATTAGGGGCATACCCGCCATATACCCATATGTTGATATATTTATTAGGGTTCCAATATTCAAACTCAGGAAGCCAATCAAATCTGTCTTTATCACCTCTTACGGAAGTGTTGTCGTAATAATTAATACGGTTAATTCCGTTAGTTGGGTTTCCGTTAGGATCTATTTCTGCAAGTTTAAATTGAATAAATGAGTCACTACTAAGTGGGGAATTGTTTTCTCCTAAAGTGCCTGCTACTCTTCTAAAGTCGTGATTTAAAGATTGAATTTGTTCTTTAATACGTTCGGTAGCTAGGTTAAAGCCTTCGCCTATACTTTCTCCGCCATGTATTATGTGTACGACTACGGGTAAGGTGTAGACTTCTAAGTTATCTAAAGGAGGTTCTGGATTTTCTGGTAAATCAATTTTAGTTTCGCTACTGCAAGCAAATAGTAAAGAGAAAAGAGTAGTTATTAAAAAGGTTTTTTTCATAGAATTAATGGAGTTGTATCAAATTATTATTGACTAGACGCTATAGAAAGCGAAAGGTTGCGTGTAATTTTTTTATTTAACATTTTTTTATTTTAAAACAAAAGTTTAAGGAATAGAAACTCTTTAATAAAGAAGACATTTAAAAGTATAAAAGCCTCACTTAAATTTAAGTGAGGCTTTAAATATTTATTTAAAGGCATTGCCTTTTACATGTTTCGTCTGTATTGACCACCAACTTCAAATAATGCAGAAGTAATCTGACCTAACGAACAAACTTTAGTAGCATCCATTAATTTTTCAAAAAGATTTTGATTGTTAATAGCAGCCGATTGCATTTCAGATAAAAGTTGTTCTATTTTATCTTCATGAGCTTTATTTAAGTTTTCTTTCGTTTTGATTTGGAATTGTTTTTCCTCTTCCGTAGCACGAATTACCTCTTGTGGAGTAACCGTTGGAGAACCTTTAGAACTTAAGAAGGTGTTTACTCCAATAATTGGGAATTCACCTGTGTGTTTCAAGGTTTCGTAGTATAAACTCTCTTCTTGAATTTTAGAACGTTGGTACATGGTTTCCATAGCACCTAATACACCACCACGTTCCGTAATTCTGTCAAACTCAGTTAATACAGCTTCTTCTACTAAATCGGTTAATTCTTCAATGATAAATGAACCTTGAATTGGATTTTCATTCTTAGCTAATCCTAATTCTTTATTGATGATTAATTGAATTGCCATCGCACGACGTACAGATTCTTCTGTAGGCGTCGTAATGGCCTCATCATATGCATTCGTGTGTAATGAGTTACAGTTATCGTAAATCGCATATAACGCCTGTAACGTTGTACGGATATCATTAAAATCAATTTCTTGCGCGTGTAGTGAACGTCCAGAAGTTTGAATATGGTACTTTAACATTTGTGCTCTTGGGTTTGCTCCGTATTTATGTTTTAAAGCTTTTGCCCATATTTTACGAGCTACACGACCAATTACAGCATATTCAGGATCAATACCGTTAGAGAAGAAGAATGATAAGTTTGGCCCAAACTTATTAATATCCATTCCTCTTGATAAGTAGTATTCTACGTAAGTGAATCCGTTTGCTAGTGTTAAGGCTAACTGTGTAATTGGATTTGCACCAGCTTCTGCAATATGATACCCTGAGATAGATACTGAGTAGAAATTACGAACATTTTTCTCAATAAAATATTCTTGAACATCTCCCATTAAACGTAATGCAAATTCCGTAGAGAAAATACACGTGTTTTGTGCTTGGTCTTCTTTTAAAATATCTGCTTGAACCGTACCGCGTACTTGTGCTAAAGTGTTTGCTTTAATTTCAGCGTATACATCTGCAGGTAAAATTTGATCACCTGTAATACCTAGTAACAACAAACCTAATCCGTCATTACCTTCTGGTAAATCACCATTGTATTTAGGTCTGTCAATACCTTTATCGTCGTATAACTCTTTAAGCTTTGCTTCAACCTTTTTCTCTAGTTTGTGCTCCTTGATGTATTTTTCACAATTCTGATCGATTGCAGCATTCATAAAGAATCCTAATAACATTGGTGCAGGACCATTAATGGTCATAGAAACCGAAGTCATAGCATGACTTAAATCGAAACCAGAGTATAATTTTTTAGCATCGTCTAAACAACAAATAGATACCCCAGCATTTCCAATTTTACCGTAAATATCAGGTCTGTGTCCTGGGTCGTTACCATATAGTGTAACCGAGTCAAATGCAGTAGATAAACGCTTTGCAGGCATTCCCAAACTTACATAGTGGAAACGACGATTGGTACGTTCTGGTCCACCTTCACCCGCAAACATACGTGTAGGATCTTCTCCAGTACGTTTAAACGGATACAAACCTGAAGCATAAGGAAATTCTCCTGGAACATTCTCTTGTAAATTCCAACGTAATAAATCACCCCAAGCTTGGTATTTTGGTAACGCAACTTTCGGAATTTGTGTATGCGAAAGTGACTTTGTATGAGTTTCTATTTTAATTTCTTTATCACGTACTTTAAACGAGTAAATAGGATCTTTGTATTTTTTTACTTTCTCTTGCCAGTTTAAAATAACTTCCCAGTTATGTGGGTCAAGATTTAGTTTTACTTTATCGAATTGAGCAAATAATAATTTTATAAATGGTTGTTCTTCCTCCTGAACTTGTTTCTGAATAGCATCTTGGTCAATTCCGTTTTTAGTAAGGAAAGATTCCGTCACTTCGTTTGGAATGACAGATAAGATGGTTTGATAGATTCCGTATAATTTCTGAGCTACTTTTTCTTGCTCATCAACTTTTTTATCGTAAGCGCGGTTGTTTTCTGAAATTTCAGATAAATAACGTGTTCTACTAGGTGGAATTACAAATATCTTTTCAGACATTTCTTTTGTAATTTCAAAAGTAGATTGTAAATCAGCTCCCGCCTTTTCAACCAATTTATCCATAATCGCTTTGTATAACGAGTTCATTCCCGGATCATTGAATTGAGATGCAATTGTACCAAAAACAGGCATGTCATCCATATGAACATCCCATAAATTATTGTTACGCATGTATTGCTTTTTTACATCACGTAAAGCATCTAAAGCTCCTCTTTTATCAAATTTGTTGATGGCTACTAAGTCAGCAAAATCAAGCATGTCGATTTTTTCCAACTGTGTTGCAGCACCAAATTCGGGAGTCATTACATATAAAGAAGTATCAGAATGTTCGATAATCTCTGTATCTGATTGTCCAATACCAGAAGTCTCTAAAATGATTAAGTCAAATTCCGCAGCTTTTAATACTTCTACTGCTTCATTTACATATTTTGATAATGCTAAGTTTGACTGACGTGTAGCTAATGAACGCATATATACACGTTCATTGTTGATAGCATTCATACGAATACGATCACCTAACAAAGCACCACCTGTTTTTCTTTTTGAAGGATCAACAGAGATTAATCCGATAGTTTTGTTTGGAAAATCAATTAAGAAACGACGAACTAATTCGTCAACTAAACTTGATTTACCAGCACCACCGGTACCAGTGATTCCCAGTACTGGAGTTTTAGAGTTTTTATTTTTTTTGTGAATGGTTTCTAAAGCTTCTTTAGCAACTTCAGGGAAGTTCTCAGCAGCAGAAATTACACGAGCAATACTGCCAACTTCTTTATCGGCTAATTTGTCTACTTCTCCATTTAATGCATCTCCAATGGCAAAGTCTGATTGTTGAACTAAATCGTTAATCATTCCTTGTAATCCCAATTCACGACCATCATCCGGAGAGTAAATACGAGTAATTCCATAGTCCATCAATTCTTTGATTTCCTCTGGTAAAATTACTCCACCACCACCACCAAATATTTTAATATGTCCAGCTCCTTTTTCTTGCAATAAATCGTACATGTACTTAAAGTACTCGTTATGTCCACCTTGGTACGAAGTCATAGCAATTGCATTTGCGTCTTCTTGAATAGCACAGTTAACTACTTCTTCAACGCTTCTATCATGTCCTAAGTGAATTACTTCAACCCCAGTAGATTGAATAATTCGGCGCATAATATTAATGGCAGCGTCGTGTCCATCAAATAAAGAAGCCGCAGTTACAATTCGTACTTTGTGTTTAGGTTTATAGGGAGTTATTTGTTCCATTCGTAAATTGTCTTAATTTTCGGGTACGCAATTTACGGAAATCTTAAAAAATAGACGGATGTTTTAACAATTATAAATAAGAAAGGAATGCCCATCTCTTTCGAGTAGAGATATATTCTAAATTATGTTCATTTTGATAAGCCTCTCGTTCAAAACTTAAATTGTTATAAGCTTTAGAAGCTCTGCGATAAATTAATAATCGGATAAACCATTCTAAGAAATAAAAGAAGTAAAAGAATATAATTAAAAGTTCTAACTGCTGTTTTAGGTGTATCTTCTCGTGGTTTATTAAAACGGGATCTCCTTTTAAATCTTCTCTTTTTAAAAAGATAAAAGGATATAAAGTCAATCCAGAAAAACCTTTTGGAATTATATGTTTAGAGATAAATATCACCTTAAATTTTATGGTTAATTATATAGCCGTAAAAATAGTTATTTTAATTTATATCATATTTAAAAGAGAGCTTAGTAAGGGGTTTCGATTGTTTTTATCCCATACAACTGAAAGTGTAGCGTGTTGTTTAATGTTATTTAATTCAATGAATTTAACATTCATATTATACCCTTGTTGTAAAGATTTAGGAACAATTGATAAGCCAAACTTATTTTCTACCAATTTATATATAGAAGCTGCGTGTATAGTATTATGAGATATGGTAGGAGTAAAGTTACTGTCGGTAAAAATTTGCATTACTTTTTCATAGTAAGATGGACTATAAGAAGGATCAAATAAAATAAAAGACTCGTTTTTTAATTGATGTAGGCTTTTAAAATTAGTGCTGTTTATACTGTGGTCTTTAGGTAGAACTAAACAAAAGTTTTCTTTTAATACAGGTTTAATATTTAATCCTTTAGGAACTCTGTCTAGTCTAACAAAACCGATATCAATTTTTTGATGTAATAAACTTTCAATTTGTTTTTGATTGTCCATTTCTTTTAGACCAAATTGTACATTTGTATGTTTTTTTTTTAAATTAACCAATAAGTTAGGTATAATTTCTTGCATAGCAGAACCAACATAACCAAATTCTAACTTTCCTTGTTTTCCATCTTGTAATAATTTAGCATGATTAATAATGTTATCTAGGTTTTTAAGGTTTCGAGAGATTTCATCTTTTAGATATAAACCAGCAGGAGTTAATACAACTTTTCTGTTATGCCTTTTAAATAACTCAATATTTAAATCATCTTCCATTTGTTTTATCTGTCTACTTAAACCTGGTTGTGAAATAAATAATCGTTCAGCGGCTTTTCTAAAATGTAAATCTTCAGCAACAGCTAAAAAATAACGAAGATGTCTTAATTCTAATTGATAACTCATAGTTATTACTTATTGATTGAAGAAGTATTGTTAAGCATCAAAAATAAGAGTAATTTTGTAAAAAACGAAAGGAATATGTTTAAATACGGAATAGATCATTTAACAGTAGATAAAGTAATTGCTATAGCAAGTGGAGCTTTAAAAGCAGTGATTACTGAAGAGGCTAAAGAGAAAGTAACTATATGTAGAAAAAAGGTAGAAACAATGGCAAGTTCTGATGCTGCGGTATACGGAATTAATACAGGCTTTGGACCTTTATGTGATGTGCAAATTACGCCAGAAGAGACAAGTAAATTACAAGAAAATTTATTAATTACACATGCAGTTGGTGTAGGGAATCCTATAGATAAAACACTATCTAAAATAATGATGATATGTAAGGTGCATGCATTGTGTCAAGGTTTTTCTGGGGTTAGATTAGAAATGATTGAGCGTATTATTTATTTTATTGAAAATAATATGTTGCCTGTAGTACCAGAACAAGGTTCAGTAGGAGCATCAGGAGATTTAGCACCATTATCACACCTGTTTTTACCATTGTTAGGAGAAGGTGAGTTTTGGGTAAATGATGAAATTTTACCAGCAAACGAAGTACTAGCTAGCCATGGTTTAGCTCCATTAACTTTAATGGCTAAAGAAGGATTAGGGTTAATTAATGGAACTCAATTTATTTTATCTCATGCCATTTTAGGTTTAAAGAAGATGGAATATTTACTAGATTTAGCAGACGTTGCTGGGGCTATGAGTTTGGAAGGTTTTCAAGGAAGTGCTTCACCTTTTAGAGAAGAATTACATACTATAAGGCCTTTTAAAGGAAATTTAAAAGTAGCTGAGCGTATTAGAATGCTATTGAAAGGGTCTCAAAATGTAGAGAACCATTTGGATTGTGAGCGAGTACAAGATCCGTATTCAATTCGTTGTATGCCACAAGTACATGGAGCGTCGAGAAATGCATTTAATCATTTAAATGAATTGGCTGAAATAGAAATGAACTCTGTAACCGATAATCCAATCGTTCTAAGTGAAACAGAAGCTATTTCAGGAGGGAATTTCCACGGCCAACCTTTAGCAATGGCGTTAGATTATGCTTCTATTGCTGCGGCAGAGTTGGGGAATATCTCTGATAGAAGATGCTATTTATTACTAGAAGGGAAATACGGATTACCAAGATTATTAACTGAAGCAGGAGGTTTAAATTCAGGGTTTATGATCCCACAGTACACAACAGCAGCTTTGGTTACGGAAAACAAATCGTTATGTTTTCCACCATCGGCAGATAGTGTTCCAACCTCATTAGGTCAGGAAGATCACGTGTCTATGGGAAGTATTTCAGGAAGAAAATTCAACCAAATTCTAGGGAATTTAGACAAAATCTTTGCGATTGAATTAATGTACGCAGCGCAAGCAATGGATTTTAGAAGACCTAATACGTTTTCAGAAATTATAGAAGAGAACTTTAAATTAGTTAGAAGTAAAGTAGCTAAGTTAGAAGAAGATCGTGTACTAAAAGACGATATAAATATTTTAGTAAACATGGTTAAGAATCAAAAATTCATTGTAGCATAAGCTTAAAAAAAGATTAGTATGACATTTAAAGAACAAATAAAACAAGGAATACCAACTACATTACCTCCAAGAAAGGAGTATGATACTACTATAAATCACGCACCAAAACGTAAAGAAATTTTAACTGAAGAAGAGAAGAAGTTAGCTTTACGCAATGCATTGCGTTACTTCGATAAAAAACAGCATGAAGAGTTGTTACCTGAGTTTAAGGAGGAATTAGAAAAGTACGGTCGAATTTATATGTATCGTTTCCGTCCTGATTATAAAATGTATGCACGTCCAATTGACGAATACCCAGGGAAATCTGAACAAGCAAAAGCGATTATGGTAATGATTCAAAATAATTTGGATTATGCAGTAGCGCAACACCCACATGAATTGATTACCTATGGAGGTAACGGAGCAGTGTTTTCTAACTGGGCACAATACTTATTAACCATGAAGTACTTATCTGAAATGACAGATAAACAAACATTGGTAATGTATTCAGGACACCCAATGGGATTATTTCCATCACATAAAGATGCACCAAGAGTAGTGGTGACGAACGGAATGATGATTCCGAATTATTCTAAACCAGATGATTGGGAAAAGTTCAATGCTTTAGGGGTTACTCAATATGGGCAAATGACCGCAGGAAGTTACATGTATATTGGTCCGCAAGGAATTGTACATGGAACTACTATTACTGTGTTAAACGGATTTAGAAAGATAGGAAAATCTCCAAAAGGAAATTTATTTGTGACTGCTGGTTTAGGAGGAATGAGTGGAGCACAACCAAAAGCAGGAAACATTGCAGGCTGTATTACGGTTTGTGCTGAGGTTAATCCTAAAATAACGCAGGTTCGTTTAGATCAAGGTTGGATTGATGAAAAAATTACTGATTTAGATGAGTTGGTAGCACGTGTTCGTAAAGCAAAAGAAAACAAAGAAGTAGTTTCTTTAGCGTACCTAGGAAATGTGGTAGATGTTTGGGAAAAGTTTGCTGAAGAAGATGTGTATATCGATTTAGGTTCTGATCAAACATCGTTACACAATCCATGGGCAGGAGGATATTATCCTGTAGATATGTCGTTTGAAGAGTCAAATGAGATGATGGCGAATAACCCTGAGTTGTTTAAAGAAAAGGTGCAAGAAACGTTACGTCGTCACGCAAAAGCGATTAATAAGCATACAGAGAAAGGAACTTATTTCTTTGATTACGGGAATGCCTTTTTGTTAGAAGCAAGTAGAGCAGGTGCGGATGTAATGAATCCAAATCCAACGTTGGGAAGAGAGTTCAAGTATCCTAGTTATGTACAAGATATTATGGGGCCTATGTGTTTTGATTATGGTTTTGGTCCTTTCCGTTGGGTATGTACTTCAGGAAAACCAGAAGATTTAGCCAAAACGGATGCGATTGCTTGTAAGGTATTGGAGAAAATTATGAAAAAGTCCCCAGAAGAAATCCAACAGCAAATGGCAGATAATATTCAGTGGATTAAAGGAGCGCAAGAAAATAAATTGGTAGTAGGTTCGCAAGCACGTATTTTATATGCAGACGCTGAAGGACGTATGAAAATAGCAGAAGCGTTTAACAAAGCAATTAAGAAAGGAAAAATTGGTCCAGTAGTCTTAGGTCGTGACCATCACGATGTTTCAGGAACTGATTCACCTTATCGTGAAACTTCTAATATTTATGATGGTTCGCGCTTTACAGCAGATATGGCAATTCATAATGTAATTGGAGATAGTTTTAGAGGAGCTACATGGGTTTCTATCCACAATGGAGGTGGAGTAGGCTGGGGAGAAGTAATTAATGGAGGATTTGGCATGCTTCTTGATGGTTCTAAAGATGCATCAAGGCGCTTAAAATCAATGCTTTTCTGGGATGTGAATAACGGAATTGCAAGACGTAGTTGGGCACGAAATGACGAAGCTGTTTTTGCTATTAAACGTGCCATGGAAGTTGAAAAGAAACTAAAAGTTACACTTCCAAACTTAGTGGACGATGCGTTATTAGAAAACATGTAAACCCTAAGAAAATGAAAAATTTAAAATTACTTTTTTTACCAATTGTAGCCTTACTAATTACTTCGTGTAGTTCAGTAAGAGTTGTAACGGATTATGATACACAAACTGATTTTAATCAGTATAAAACATTTGCATTTTACAAAACAGGAATAGACAAAGCTCCAATCTCTGATTTAGATAAAAAGCGTATTATGCGTGCAATTGAAGCAGAGTTGACGGCGAAAGGGATGACAAAATCGGCTACACCAGATGTTTTAGTGAGTTTGTTTACTAAGTCTCGTGAGCGTATTAATGTGAATGATAATTTCTATGGAGGGTTTTACTATCCATGGTATTATGGTCCAAGTCCAGTAACTGTTTCTCAATATACCGAAGGTACGTTGTTTATTGATTTGTTAGATGCTAATAAAAAAGAGTTAGTATGGCAAGGAATAGGAACGGGAGCTTTGAGTACAAGTAGTGTAGAAAGAAAGGAAGCTCGTATTAAAGAGTTTGTGGCTGAGATTATGGTGGAGTATCCACCTCATGCTAAAAAGTAATATTTAGAATTTTAAGATAATATAAATACGTTAAGCAGAAACATAAAGTCTGTTTAACGTATTTTTTTATGATATTTGTAGTATGAGAAATAAGATATTAAAACCTACTCCTGATGAGTATTATACTAATGAACAAGGATATAGGGTTTTTAAAGAAGCGTATCATTTAAGGCGCGGATATTGTTGTAGAAGTGGCTGTAAACACTGTCCGTATGGATATGATAAAAATACCGATAGTTTCAAATAAATGTGACAATAATTAGTTTATTGTTTCTAATAGATAAAATCAAACAAGTAGACATGAAAAAAATTACAGTATTCTTTATTGCACTTACTTTTATGGGGTGTTCAGAATTACAAAAAGTAGTAAATCAATTACCACAAGGAGGAATATTAACGCAAGAGCAAATTGGTAATGGTTTGCGTCAAGCTTTAGATAACGGGATTCAGCATCAAGTAACTAAATTAACCTCAAAAGATGGTTTTTATAAGAATGACTTGGTGAAAATTTTATTACCAGAAGAGTTACAAGCGGTTGATAAAGGATTACGCAGTATTGGTTTGGGTAATTTAGCTGATGAAGGTTTAAAAGCAATTAATAGAACTGCTGAAGACGCTGTAAAAACAGCGACTCCCATTTTTGTAAATGCTGTTAAAGAAATTACATTTAATGATGCTAAAAATATTTTATTAGGAGCAGATAATGCTGCAACTTCTTATTTAGAAGGAAAAACAACTTCAGCGTTATATGCTGAGTTTAACCCAGTAATTAAAAACTCATTTTCGAAAGTAGGAGCTGATAAAATTTGGTCAAATTTAATTTCAAAATATAATAGTATTCCGTTTGTTAAAAAAGTGAATCCAGACTTAACAGACTATGTAACAACTGAAGCGTTGGATGGTGTATTTACTATGATTGCGGTTGAAGAAAAAGGTATACGTAATAAAGTTGGGTTACGTAATACAGCATTATTGCGTCAGGTATTTGCATTGCAGGATAATAGATAAATTATAATTGTTTACTAGCAATTTTTTCAAAAAAGGGCTTTCTGTAGGTGTTGCCAATAGGAAGTTCTTTTTTTTGTATCCATAATGAATCGTTTTCAATTTTATCAATAGCCTTAATTGAAATAATGTATGACCTGTGTGTTTGGATAAAATTATCTTCAGGTAAACTACTTACTAGGCTTTTTAAGGTGCTATATGTAATAATTTGCTCATTTTTTAGGTAAACCGAAACGTAGTTTTTTAAACCTTCAATAAATAAAATATCACCTAAAAAAACTTTTGAAAACTTGTTTTTTCCATCTGTTTTTAGAAAGAAATAATCATTCTCAGTGTTCTGGTTTATTTTTTTGTCTGACTTGGTAATTTTTTTATGAACTTTTAAAACAGCTTTGTAAAAGCGATCAAAATCAAAAGGTTTTAGCAAATAATCAATAGCAGCGATATCGTAGCTTTCTAGGGCAAATTGAGGATAAGCGGTTGTAAAAATAATATTAGTTTTATTACTAATAATTTTAGATAATTGTATGCCTGTAATTTCAGGCATTTGTATGTCTAAAAAAACTAAATCAATAGTCCCTTTTTCTATTTCTATTAAGGCTTCTAATGGATTTGTGTAAGTACTGTTTACTGAAAGAAAAGGAACTTTATCTACATACTTCTCTAATAATCGGATAGCTGGCGGTTCGTCATCAATGATAATACAAGTTAGTTGTTTACTCATAATGGAAATTGTAGATAGGTGTTAAAAATATTATTACTTTGCTGAAAAGTTAGTGAAAAATTGTCATTATATAGAACTTCTAATCTTTTTCGAACGTTTTTAGTTCCAATACCTATTTCCATATATTTTTCAGAAGTATTTGTGTGGTTTTCAGTGGTAACTACCAAGCTGATATCATCAATAGTTATGTTTATATTGGCAGGTTTATTCGGGTTGTTTATAACTCCATGCTTACAAACATTTTCAATAAAATTGATTAAAATTAACGATGGTATTTTATAGCTTTTAGGATTTCCGTTAATAGTTAAACTAACATAAAAATTACTTTCATATCTACGTTTAAAGAAGTGTAGATAGTCATTAAGAAACTGTATTTCTTTTTCTAACAAAACAAAATTTTCAGATGTTTCATAGGTAACATAACGTAATAGATGTGAGAGTTTTAAAATATCGTTAGCAGTTTCTGGTTGTTCATCATATAATTCTATGTAAAAACCATTAAGTACATTAAATAAAAAATGTGGGCTTATTTGAGATTTTAAAGTGGTTAATTGTGCTTGTTGATGTTTTATTTCTAATAAATGAAGTTTGTTTTTGTTTTCTCTATATCTAAAAAATAAATATACCAGAGTGCTATATAATGAAGCTTTAAAGCTGAAAATGAAGCTATCGAAAAAATAGGCGAAAATTATGCTTTGATCATTAATATTGTAATTATTGATGTTGAATAATATGGGAGATAGAACTTCTTCTAGTAAAAAACGAATTCCTGCAAAAACAAAAACCATAAAAATAACCGAAGCTCCAAATAGTATATACTTTTTCGTATTAAAAAGACGAGGGAGTAAATAATAATAGTTAACAAAATATACCGTAAAAAAACTGATGCTAAATGTTAGTGTAAAAAGAAGAGAGTACTTTATCGGTAACTTATTAGATGAGGTAAAAAAATCCCAACCAAAATCTAATAAAATTAGTAGAGCTACAATAAGTAAGTTGTATTTTAATTCTTTTGAAAGCTTCATTATTCAAAAATAAGTGGAATATTCTTTAAGAGATTAAAAATAGGACAAATCAATGTTTTGTTATTATAAAAGCATGTTTTTGTAAAACTAACATGAGTTCTTTGTTAAAAGAAACTGCTTGTGTAAAAGAAACCGGAGTTGGTGTAATAAAAACTAATAGGTTGAATTAACAATGTATTCTTGTGTAGAATTTTAAAAACAAAAGAATGAAAAAATATTTAGTATTGTTATTAGGAGTATTGTTACAATTTTCTTGTCAAAATAAAGGAGAAAAACTACTAGATCAAGATCAGACTGTTTTAAAACCTTATGCATCTTATTACCCAAGTGATAAAACCAAAGTGTTAGTGGTTGGGACCTTTCATTTTTCTTATCCAGGATTAGACTATACTAAAACTAAAGAAAGTGATAAAATAGATGTATTGAAGGAACCAAAAAAATCCGAAGTAACAGAATTAGTAGAATATATCAAAAAGTTTAAACCAACTAAAGTAGCTATTGAAGCAAAACCAAGTTGGAATATGAATCAAAGTTATAAAGAATATAAAAAAGGAGCACATAGGAACGTTAGAGGTGAGGATTATCAGTTAGGAATGCGTATAGCAAATGATTTTAACTTAGATACTATTTACTCTATAGACGCAAATACATTAAGTAGTGATTTGTCTAAATTAAATCCTGAGTTTATTAAGGAGTTGTCAAAAGGTTATGATTTTAAATCTGAGGATCCTTATAGCAAAATGGTTCAAAAATCATTTGATGAGGATGCTAAAATGCCTTCTAAAGTGAATTTACTAGAATATTTTAAACACATGAATTCTATTGAGGGGCACAAAAATAACTACGGTGCTTATTTGGTTGGAGACTTTAAATTGGATAATAATAGAGGTGTAGATTTTTTATCTATTTGGTGGTATAACCGTAATCTTCGAATTTTTAGAAATATTCAGAAAATAGACCATACAAAAGAAGATAGGATTTTAGTAGTTATAGGTAATGGACATGCGTCTGTATTAAGGCATGTGATAGAATATTCCCCAGAATATGAGTTTGTTGAGTTTAATAGTTTATAGAATAAATAGAAGAAATTTATATATTAAAAGTTTAGATATAAAAAACAAAATGAGAAGTAAATAAAGTGACAAAGTTTCATCATTGAAATGTAAGGATATTTTCAAGTGTTAATATAATGCAATGAATTATGATGATAGAATATTTATAATTTCTGGAGGGGGCATATACAGTATTTTTTGAAGATTTTATGAGTAGAAGTATGATTTATAAATTACAGAATCAGGAAGGTTAGTTGAAATAAAAAAGGGTTTTTCCCTTTTTTATTATTTCAAAGTGTTTTATATGGTTGTAAATCAAATAAATATGTATATTTATAATCCGTGTTAACCCAATTAGAAATGTCAAGAATTAATCAATTACGTAGATACAGAAAACATCTTGAAGAAAGATATCGTAGATTGGTTGAGACAGCTAATGATTATAAATATGAAGATGAGTGCAAAAGTGATCGCTCAGCATTCAAAGCAATGAAGATATTAGAGAAGCTAAATAGAATAAAATATTTAGATGAGGATATGTCAAACCCCGTTGTGTAACTCCTTAAAGTAATCAAAAGCTTTTAATAGTCTACTACCGTACCAAGAAAAGTATTCACCATCAACTAAGATAGGAGTGCTTTTGCTTGCGTGCTCTTTTATTTCAATAATATGTTTTTCTTTAAAAGGAAAAGGTTCTGAAGAAAGTAAAATCAGTTCTGGTTTTTTCTTGTAGATATCTTTTAAGTTAACTTCAGGGTATCTTACTTCATTGGCATAAATATTTTCAAACTTATTTAATTCTAGTAAATGGTTTATAAAAGTATTATTAGCAGCAACCATCCAGGGATTTCTCCAAATAAAATAAGCTACTTTTCTATTTCTTTGATTTGCAATAAACTTTTTAAAATCAGTTATTTTTGATTCTAATTCACGAATCATTTTTCTGGCTTCAACTTGCTTTTCAAAAAAACTCCCATAAAGAGAAATTAGCTCTAAGGAATCAGTAAGTGTAAAAATATCAGATACATGAGTGAATGCTATTTGTTGGCAGGCTTCAACTATTTCTTTAGTGTTTTCTTCTTTGTTACATAAGATTATGTCAGGTTGAAGTTCCTTGATCTTATCTATTTTTATATTTTTTGTACCACCAACTACTGTTTTTGTTTTTAAAAGATGTTTTGGGTGAATGCAGAATTTTGTTACTCCCACAATGCTGTCTTCAAGTCCCAAATCAACCAAAAGTTCTGTTTGACTTGGAACCAAAGAAATTATTTTTTTATACTTTTTATCAATACTCATTAAGCAAAAGTAAGGATTCAAAAAGAAAGAGTAATTATTTAACTCCCATGAGTTCTTGAAAGTCTTTTTTATAGCTTTTGCTTACTCTGAAAGTTTTATTATCATTGATTTTTACATCTGTTTCACCATAATTAGAAGTAATAATTTCATCAATAAAATTAGAGTTGATAATTGTTGATCTGTGAATTCTAATAAAAAGGTTAGAGTTTAATCTTTTTATTATACTTGAAAGAGATTCTCTTAATAAGTATTTCTTATTATCGGTAGTAAAAATTTCTACATAATAACCAGAAGCAGAAATGTATTTAATAGAATTTCGTTCTAAGAAAATTATTTTATTTCCAGATTTAATATTAATCTTGGTTCCTTTTACGGGTATTTCAATTGGAGTTTTTTCTTTTACAAGATCTAAGATGTTATCTAAGCTAGAAAGGTTTTCTATTTTTTTATAATCTATAACCTTTTTAATTGAAGCGTAAAACCTGTCTTCCTCTAGGGGTTTTAAAAGGTAATCAAAGGCAAAATAATCAAAAGCTTTTACAGCATGCTCATTAGAAGAAGCTGTGAAAATAAAAATAGGTTTTTTAGGTAAAGTTATCTTTTCTATAATATCAAACCCTGTCATGTTGTTGATTTTTGTATCAAGATAAACTACATCAGGATTTAAAATATTTATTTTCTCTATGGCATCCAAACCATTTGAGCATTCATCTACAATTTCGATAAAACTATAGTCATTAACTAATTTTTTAAATCTTGACCTAGCAGCTTTTTCGTTGTCAACGATTAGAATTGATATTTTCATATACATTTTGTTTTCTTGTAGCTATAACAGCTAAAACTAGGAGATACCCTAACTTTTAATTTATTAAAGTTTAGTTAAATGAATATTAAAACTTTAATTATTTGTTAAAGCTTATAGTCTGATTATAATTAGTAAATAGAAGGGATTTGCTTACTTATTATTTAAATAAATCGAGCTGCAAAAATAAAGAAGAACCCCTCTACAATTCGATCAAAATATAGGGTTTTTAAAAAAATTAACATTAATTAACATTTGACTGTTTTTGGAGTGTGTGTTGTCGACTTCTTAAAATTGTTTTTTCACATCAAATTAAAGGTTATTAACTTCAAATAGGTGTTAACAAAAACTTATAGCCTTTAGATTTACAACTGTTAATTAATAAAAATTTAATAATTTATGAATCTACATTTTAAAAATGTGATCTGTGTATTGTTCTTTTTTAGCTTTTTGCTAAATGTTAGTGCGCAGGAGAAAAAAATCACCGGAGTGGTGTCTGATAGTTCAGGACCTTTACCAGGTGTAAATGTAATTTTAAAGGGTACAACTACAGGTACAGAAACAGACTTTGATGGTAAGTATTCATTAAATGCAAAAGAGGGAGATATTTTAGTGTTTAGTTTTGTAGGAATGAAAGTGACTGAAAAAGCAGTAGGTGCAGGATCAGAGCTTAATGTTTTAATGCAAGAAGACGCTAACTTATTAGAAGAGATAGTCATTGTTGGATATGGATCAACTTCTAAAAAGGACTTAACAGGGTCAGTAGCAACTATAGGTGTGGAACAGTTACAAGATAAGCCAGTAGCCAATGTAACACAGGCTTTGCAAGGTAAAACTTCTGGTTTACAAATTGTAAGTACAGGTGGTAGAGCAGGTGATGCTACTCAAATTAGTATTAGAGGTAACGGTTCTTTAAGTGCTTCAAATAGTGCTTTATACATTATTGATGGGGTGCCACAAGAAGATATGTCAGGGATTTCTCCTGAAGATATTAAGAGTATAAGTATCTTAAAGGATGCTGCTTCTACAGCAATTTATGGATCTAGAGCCTCTAATGGTGTTGTTTTAATTCAGACAAATAGAGGAGGATATCAAAAAGATATATCCGTGTCTTTCAATACTTCTTATGGTTTTCAAAATATTATAAAAAGACCTAGTTTATTAAACGCGGAGCAATACAAGCAAGTATCAGATGCAGCAAGAATAAACTATGAGCAAGATATTGCTTCCGGAGCTTTAGCTGGACCAAAAGACCCAACAATTTTAACTCCATTACCAGATAGCCCTTATAATACTGATTGGTTGAAGCTAGTATTAAGAGATAATGCTACAGTTAAAAGATATCAATTTAGTGTTGCTGGAGGAGGAGAAAATACAAGAGCATATTTATCAGCGTCTTTATTTGATCAAGAAGGAATTATTAAAAAGGATAATTATAAAATCGGGCGTATAAAGTTAAATGTGGAGCAGAAGATGAATGATTATGTAAAGTTAGGAGTAAATTCTTACTTTTCTTTCTCTGAAGCAACACCTTTTGCAGATGATAATAATACATATCAACCTTATTCAAATGCGTTAGGAGCAAGACCAGATGTTAGTCCTTATGATGCAGACGGTAATATAGCTGTTCATAACTTTTCAAACCCATTATTTGCTTTTGAAAGACAAGTGACTGACAAGTGGCAAAACTTGGGAGGTACATTATTTTTCGATGTAACCCCTATTGAAAGTTTAGTATGGCACTCAGCTTTTAGTGGTAACATAAGAAGTAATAGATACAATAGATATGATGCTCCTAACACAAGAAGAGGTTTAAATGGAGATGGAGTACCAACAGGTTACGGTTACTATAGTACAGAGAATAACAGAGATTATTTAATTGAGAATACAGTAACCTATACAGATAGGTTTGCTAATGATAAGCTAAAATTAACATTATTAGGAGGACACTCGTTCCAGAAATGGGAATATGAAGATTCTTTCGTATCTGGAGAAAACTTTCCTTCAAGTGATTTGAGTTGGTTAGTTTCTGCAGGGGAGATAAATCAAGGACGTAGCTTTTATAAAGCAATGGCATTAGAATCATATTTTACAAGGTTGCAGTTATCTTGGGATTCAAAGTATCATTTTATGGTGTCAACAAGATATGATGGGTCTTCAAAATTTACTAAAGAGAACAGATGGGGAAGTTTCCCAGCAGCATCTATTGGATGGACCATTTCTAACGAGAAATTCTTTAATGTACCGGCGATTAATGAATTAAAAGCAAGAGCTTCTTTTGGATATACAGGTAACCAAACAGGTATTTCTTATGCTTCAGGGCAAAGCTTGATAGGTTCTGGTGAAAACTATGATCAAGCACCAGGTTTAGCTGCTACCACTATTTTCAACCCTGATTTAAAGTGGGAGAAAGGTCAAGCTTTAAACTTAGGTTTAGACATTACTTTATTTGATAGGATAGATGTTAATTTAGATTATTATGAAAAAGAAACTCAAGATCTTTTAAGTAGAGTTAATGTACCACAAGAAAGTGGATTTAGAACTATGTTAGCAAATGTAGGTAATATTTCAAATAAAGGATTCGAAGCTAATATTAATGCAAGAATAATCGAAAAAGAAAATTTCAAATGGAATTTTGGAGCTAACTTTTCATATAACGATAATGAAGTGTTAAAGGTAGGGTCTGAGACAGGACAATATACAACAGGGTTCGCTTCTATTGTTAAAGAAGGAAGTGCTTTAGGTTCGTTCTTTATATTAGAATCAGCAGGAGTAGCTTCAGAAGAGTATACATATAAAGATGCTGATGGGGTTGATGGACAAACAGTTGCTGCTGGAGATATGATTTATGTTGATCAAAATGGTGATGGTAAAATTACTGATGAGGATAAAAAAGTATTTGAAGGAGGTATAGCTCCTATTTATGGTGGTTTTAATACTTCTATTGAATACAAAGGATTTGATTTAGGAATTAGTGGCCAGTACTCTATAGGTAAAAAAGTATACGCACTTTTTAAAGAGGACGGATTAAATGGAGGAGCAGTCGGAGCACCATCTTATTCTGAAAATATGTTAACAGAAATGTTAGACTATTGGACACCAACAAATACAAATGCTTCTAACCCGAGGCCTCATTTATCTTCTGAAATTTCTGCATGGAACACTCAAAGATCTAGTAGATACTTAGAAGATGCAGATTATTTAAGAATTTCAGATATTACTTTAGGATACAACTTTAACTTCTTAAAAGATTCAGATGTGAAGTTTATAAAAAGTTTGAGACTTTATGCTCAAGTAAGAAACCCATTTACATTTACTAAATATTCTGGTGGAGATCCAGAAGTAAGCTATGTAGATCAAACAGCTCAAAGTGGTCAAGACAGAACTGACGGAAGTAAAATTGAAGCTGGAGTTGATTTAGGTGGTATTCCTAACGTTAAATCGTTCTTAATAGGGTTAAATGTTAAATTTTAAAAAAATGAAGATGATTAAAAAAATTTCAAAAATACTTTTCATTGGGCTGTTTGTGGCTTTAACTACATCTTGTAGTGATCAGTTAGATATACCTTCTGAAGCATCTTTAGATGCAAATGCAAACTTAGCAACAGAAGATGTAGATAAGCTATTAACAGGGCTGTATAAAAAAATGAGACACCCTAATCAGTATGGGTATTTCGCTATCATGAATACTGAAATTATGGGAGACAACTATAAGCCTGTTAAGTTTCAGTGGTTCCAAGTGCAGAACTTTTATGAAAATAAAGTGCCTGCTGGAGACATTTTATTAAGTTATTTCTATGCAGATTATTATGCAGGTATTGATAGAGCTAATACTATTTTAAAAGTACCTTCAGCAAATGAAGCACAAAAAGGAGCAGCACGTTATAATAGAGCTTTAAGTTACTTAAGGTTATATGATATGTTTGAAAGAGTTCCTTTAATTGATGAAAATTATGATAGAACACCTATTGCACCATCTTCAAAAGAGGATGTATTAAACTTTATCGTTGAAGATTTAAAATATGCAAAGGAAAATTGTGTAAGCTTTAACGGACTTAGTTTATTAGAAAGTCAAAAGACTCCTACAAAAGAAGCAGCTTCTGCTCTTTTAGCAAGGGTTTATAGAGTACAAGGAGATATAGCAGCAGCGGGAGTAGAGGCTGAAGAATTAATTACATCAGGGAAATTTTCTTTAGCAGCAAACCCTTTAGAAAGAGATCCAGAGGTTATCTTTATGTATAAAGGTAATAAAGCAGAAACTGTTGGTTCTTGGGGGTGGATTATGAGTCCAGAGGCTAGAACATGGAATTGTTTTGCAGCAGCAGATGATTTAACAGCTCTAGTTAAAGGAGAAGATACTCGAAAGATCTTATTTGATTTCGATGGTAAAGATGCTAATGGCGGTTATATATATTCAAAGAAATATAAAACCGAAGACAATTCTGACTTATTAGTTTCTAGAATTGCTGAGATGTATTTAATTTCTGCAGAAGCAGGAAATACAGCAAGATTAGATGAATTGCAAGCGGCTAGAAAATCTTCTTTAACATTGGCAGAAGAAAGACGTTTGGAGATGTCATTTGAATGGACAAGATGGGAGGATTTGAAATTAGAAGGGAAAACTTCTTATATTTTACCTTATCCAACTAGAGCAGTAGATTCAAACCCATTACTTAAGTAATTTTATTTAGATATTCCCCTTAATAAATAAAGGGCTGAGTTTTAAAACTCAGCCCTTTTCATATTAAAGAAATTGTTTTTCAATTCAAAAAAAAGGTAATTCAAATCAAAGTTATAATAATGAAGAGTTAAGCTTAATACATTTGCGCCAACTTATACCAACTTTGTTTTCATTGGTGTAATTATTTGAATTAATTATAAAGTCAAGGAGTCATTAACCTTGGCTTTTTTTGTTTAATAAATGATCTATTTGTTTTTTTTGATTTGTTTTTATGTGTTTTTGTTGTTTTTTTAACTTTTTTTATGTTAAAATGCTTATTTTTTAGTGTTTTTTTTAGCATTTTGTTAATTTTATAAAGTATCAATTTTAAGGTTCTTGTAATGAGGGTTTTAAGTTTAAAAATTTTAATTTATGAAATTAAAAAATTACCTAATGCTAATGTTTATACTCATAAGTATATCAGTTTTAGCACAAGAAAAAACGGTTACAGGAACAGTAACTGATGAAACTGGAGCACTACCAGGAGTTAGTGTAATTATTAAAGGTACTAATAGAGGTACTGAAACAGATTTTGATGGGAAGTATGCCATAAAAGTAAACCAAGGAGATGTACTTGTTTTTAGTTTTGTAGGGCTTAAAACTGTTGAAAGAACTGTTGGAGTAATTTCTGTTTTAAATATTAAAATGGAAGAGGACGTTAACTTGTTAGACGAAGTGGTAGTTGTAGCTTATGGGACTACTACTAAAGAAGCATTTACAGGTTCAGCGAGTGTTTTAGGTGTAAAAGATTTAGCCACACGTAATGTAACTTCTCCAATTGCAGCTATTGAAGGTCGTGCAACAGGTATACAATTTACATCGTCTGCAGGCCCTGGAGCATCACCAGATATTGTAATTCGTGGTGTAGGTACATTAAATGGAGATACTGATCCTTTATTTATAGTGGATGGTATTCAATATGAAGGAGAGTTAAATACAATAAATCAAGAAGACATAGAGTCTTTTACAGTGCTTAAAGATGCCTCTTCTACATCATTATATGGTTCAAGAGCTGCTAATGGAGTTGTAATTATTACTACCAAAAAAGGAAAGAAAGGCGGAGTAAGAGTTAACTTTACTGCTCAATCTGGAGTTGTGGTAAACGGTGTTCAAACATATGACCAAGTGTCGCCAGGTCAGTATTATGAAGTTATGTGGGAGGCTTTGAAAAATTCTAGTGCTGGTGGAGGTGATCCTGCATTTGCTAGTGCAAATATTTATAATCAATTAGGTTATAATCCGTTTAATGTGCCAAATGATCAAATAGTTGGAGTGGATGGAAAGTTAAACCCTAATGCAAGCGTTATATATAAGAGTCTTGATTGGTTTGATGAACTACAACAAACTGGAATTAGAAATAACTACAATGTAGGTATATCAGCAGGAGGTGATGATCATACAGTATATTTTTCAGCTTCATATTTAGATGAAGAGAGTTATGTGGTAACTTCAGGTTTCGAGCGTATAACAGCAAGGTTAAATGCTGATTTTGATGTGAGTGAAAGTATCAAAATTGGAGGTAGTGCGAATATTGCGCTTACTGAAGCAAGAGGTCCAAGTTCAGCGGGAACAGGAAGTATTGTTAACCCATTTAGTTTTGCATTAGGTATGGGGTCTATCTATCCAGTATATGTGAATGATTTACAAGGGAATATTGTAAGAGACGAATTTGGAAATCCTGTTTTTGACTCAGGTGAAGGTTTCCCAGAGTATAATATAGGTTCCAGACCCACTAACCAAGGTCGTCACGCACTTCAAGAATTGTTACTTAATAATGAAAGCGATAAGGATAATACTTATGGGTTTAGGTTTTATGGAGATATTAAACTTTTAGAAGGTCTTAATTTAAAAGTAACTTATGGTAGAGATATTAACGAACTATTTGAAAAAGAATATGAGAATGCAATCATTGGCGACGCTCAGCCAGATGGAAGGTTAAGTGAAGATCGTGGAAGAAGGGAAGTAGAAAACTTTAATCAAATTTTAACTTACGTTAAAAGTTTTGGTAATCATAATTTAGAGTTACTTGCAGGACACGAGAGTTTTGAAAGAACACTTTCCAATATAGAAGGGCTTGCCACAATACAAGCTGCCAATGGGATTTTTGAGTTTGCTAACTTTTCAAATATTGTAGATCTGGATGGAGCAACTTTTGACAAAGCAATAGAAGGGTATTTTTTTAGAGCGAACTATAACTATAATAACAAATATTATTTAAGTGGTTCAGTTCGACGTGATGGGTCTTCAGTATTTGATATGGATAAAAGATGGGGTACTTTTTATTCTGTAGGGGCTTCTTGGCGTATTGACCAAGAAAATTTCATGAAAGATGTACCTTTTATAAATAAACTAAAATTACGAGCATCTTATGGAGAAGTAGGGAATGATGATTTGCTAGATTCATATTTGTCACAAGCACGATTTTCAATTACATCTAATGCAGCTGCTCCAGCAATTATTTTTACAGATATAGGGAACGCTAATTTGCAATGGGAAACCATAGAAAATTTTGATGTAGCATTGGAATTTGCATTGTTCGATAATTTTTTAGATGGCTCAATTGAATACTATAAAAAAAATTCAACCGATTTACTTTATCTTTTACCCATAGCGCCAAGTAATGGATTAAATGAAGTTCCAGTAAATGCTGGAGACATGTTTAATTCAGGTTGGGAGTTGGGTTTGACAGCTCACCTTTTTAATAGAGAAAATTTTAAATGGGACTTAACATTACAAGCCTCTACATTTAAAAACGAAATTACGAAATTACCCGATCCTTTTATAAATGGATCAAAACGTTGGGCTGAAGGCAGGTCTAGGTTTGATTACTTTTTATTAAGAACTGCAGGGGTAGACCCTGATAATGGAGATCAGTTGTTCTATATGTATGAACAAGATGAGAATGGAGAAAGTGTTCCTGTTTTAGATGCAAATGGAAACATAGAAACGACAAATGATTGGCAAGAAACAGAAAGAGCCTATACAGGAGATTCTTCAGTACCTGATCTTTTAGGTTCAATTTTAAATAAAATTACATATAAAGATTTCACTTTTGATTTTTTAGTTACCTATGGTATAGGTGGAAAAGTGTTAGACAACGCATATTCATCTATGATGCATAGTGGAAGTTATGGAAGATCTTTGCATCCAGATATATTGAATGCATGGAGACAACCTGGAGATATTACAAATGTTCCGAGATTGGAAAATGGAAATCCTGATTTAGTTAGAACTCAGTCAGACAGATTTTTAACCGATGCTTCTTTCTGGGCGTTAAAAAATGTCAACATAGGCTATACATTAGATAAAAAAGTTGTAGAGGCGCTTAAAATGGATGATATAAGGTTTAATTTATCTGGAGAGAATTTATTCTTAAAAAGTGAGAGAAAAGGTTTAGATCCTCAATATGACTTATCTGGAGTTTCACCTGGTGATGATTTTTCACCTCCAAGAATCATTTCTTTCGGTATTAATGTTTCATTCTAAAAAAAATCATTATGTTAAATAAATTAAAATATATATTAATAGTTGTTATTCTTATTTCGATAACATCTTGTAAAGAAGATTTTCTTGAAAGAACCCCTACTGATGCTATTTCTGCATCTGATGCGCTAGCTAACGAAACAAACATGCAATTAGTTCTTAATGGAGTACATAGAGGGTTGTATTCTCAGTCACAAACAATATTTCCAGGAGGAGATTCTCAAAGAGCAGGAAATCATTATTGGGTTCCTTTAGGAGATAATTTGTCAGGAGGACTAATTCATAGTGCACCAGCAAATAATTTGGGTTGGAGAACTGAAATGCAATGGAACTCACATACACAGCCGACTTCGCTTACAAATGAGTTGTTATGGTATCATAGGTATAATATAATTTTACATGCAAATCTATTGATTAATGGAATTTTAGAAGGGAACTTAACAGAAACTCCAACATTAAATTCAATTTTAGGGCAAGCTTATACATATAGAGCCTATGCATATCTCTCTTTAGTACAGCATTATAGTAGAGGGTATTTAATAGGTAGTCCGAGTACTGACCCAGGAGTGCCTTTACTTTTTTCTTCAGAGTCACCATTCACGAGCGAGCCAAGATCAACAGTTGAAGAAATATATAATCAAATAGGGCAAGATTTAGATGCTGCCATTAGTGCTTTTGAAAAAGGATCTACAAGACCATCTGGAGGACCAGAGGTAAAATCTCAATTAAATATAGATGTAGCTTATGGGTTGAAGGCTAGATGGGCTCTCTCTAAAGGAGACTGGCAAACAGCTGCTGATGCTGCTGTGGCTGCACGTCAAAATTATCCGTTAATGAATGAATCAGAATGGAAGGCAGGGTTTAATTCAAATGATCTTTCGGAAGTTATTTGGGGAAGTAATGTTATTCAAACAGAAACAACATTTTTTCGTTCTTATTTTTATTTAGCTAGCAACACTTTTAATGGAAGTCAAATTAGAAACAATCCAAAAATAGCTGATAGAAGATTAGTGGATGCGATTCCAGACACAGATTATAGAAAAGATGTATTTATTATTGATGCACCAAATACAAACTTTTCTGCTTCAAATAATGAAGGAGGTCTTGACCCTGATACAGGATTACCAAAAGACCCTAATTATGCCAGTGATTTAGATGCCTATAATGCCAGAAGAGCGGAAATTAATGCAGAGTATGGTATTACGAACAGCTTTAATCAACATCCATATATGCATTTTAAATTAAAGAACAAAAATCCTGGCTCTATTGATCCTGACGATGTAATTTATATGCGTGCTTCAGAAATGTATTTAATAGAAGCTGAGGCAAGAGCTATGATGAACGATATTGTAGGAGCACAAAATGCATTAAAGCCTTTAGGAGAAGAGCGTGATAGTGCTTATGATGTAACAGTTTATAATACACAAGAATCTTTAATGGATCATATTAAGTTTCAAAGAGGAGTAGAATTATGGGGAGAAGGTTTTGGATATACAGATAAAATTCGTTGGGATGAAGGAATAGATCATGCCGCTGATGGAGGCTCAGGAGCTTCTGCAGTACTTTATCAAGGGGCTTATCAAGTAGAAAAACCATCTTTAAATGATGACTGGATTTTTAAAATCCCACAAGCAGAAATTAATGCCAATCCAAATATAACACCAAGTGACCAAAACTAAAAGAGTTGTGAATAAGAAGCTAATTACATTAAATTTTTGTTTTCATTTAATGTAGTTGTTTGAATTAATTTTAAGCCAAGGAGTCATTAACCTTGGCTTTCTTTTATTTTAAAATACTTTCCATTTGTTGCTGTAACTCTTTAGCTTTAGCAGCGGCAGCTTCAGCAAAATCACTCTCGTTAGAAGCATAAATAATTCCGCGAGAAGAGTTAATTAGTAACCCTATAGTATCAGTCATTCCGTATTTACAAACTTCTTCTAAACTACCTCCTTGGGCACCAACCCCAGGAACTAATAAAAAGCTTTCAGGAATAATTTTTCTGATATCAGCTAAATATTCAGCCTTCGTAGCTCCAACAACGTACATTAGGTTTTGAGAATTTTTCCAAGATTTAGAAGTTTCAATTACTTGTTTGTATAACTCTTTACCATCAATAGTTTTTGTTTGGAAGTCAAAAGCGCCTTGGTTAGAAGTTAAAGCCAACATAATGGTATGTTTATCTTCAAAAGCTAAAAAAGGTTCAACAGAATCTTTTCCCATGTATGGAGCAACCGTTACCGAATCAAAAGCTAAGTCTTCAAAAAAAGCTTTTGCATACATGGTTGAAGTATTACCAATATCACCACGCTTAGCATCAGCAATGGTAAAAATTTCAGGGTGTTTTTCGTTTAAGTAATTAATCGTTCTTTCAAGAGATTTCCACCCTTTAATTCCGTAAGCTTCATAAAAAGCAGTATTAGGTTTGTATGCTACACAAAGATGGTGAGTAGCATCAATAATAGCTTTATTAAAGGCAAAAATAGGATCTTCTTCTTGAAGTAAATGAGCTGGGATTTTGTTTAAATCAACATCCAGTCCAATACATAAGAACGATTTCTTTTTTTGAATTTCAGATACAAGTTGTTGTGTTGTCATGTGTTGTTGTAAAAGTTAGGCAAAAGTACATAAATTTAGCAGTTTCTGTTATCTTTGTTATATATGTTTCAATATATCGTTAACAAAATTTTTTACGGATTCTTAACACTGTTTGGTGTAGTTACTGTAATTTTTTTACTGTTTAACATTTTACCTGGAGATCCAGCTCGTATGATGTTAGATCAGAGAGAAGACACCGAACAACTACAAAATATTCGAAAAAAATACGGATTTGATAAACCTGTATTCACACAATATTTGTATTATTTGAATGATGTTTCTCCGTTGTCTTTTCATAGTAAAAATACTGATGATTATACCTTTTTATTAGAAGGGAAATACAATGCGTACCCATTATTTTCTATAGGAAATACAGAGTTGGTTGTAAAAACGCCGTATTTACGTCAATCATTTCAAAAAAACGGAAAAAACGTTTCCGAAGTAATTAAAGAAACGTTACCCAATACAGCAATTCTAGCGGTAGTAGCCATAACCATTGCTTTAATTTTAGGAATTATTTTAGGAGTCTTTTCAGCCTTATTTAAAGATACATTTTTTGATAGAATCATAGCAGTTATTAGTACTTTAGGAATGAGTGTTCCTTCTTTCTTTTCGGCAATTTTATTTGCTTGGTTGTTCGGTTTTGTATTACACAAGTACACAAGTTTAGAAATGACTGGAAGTTTGTACGAAGTAGATGATTTTGGTGAAGGAATGCATATTCAATGGAAAAATTTAATACTACCAGCAATAGTGTTAGGTATTCGCCCGTTAGCAGTAGTAATTCAATTAATGCGAAACTCGTTGTTAGAAACGCTGAGTCAAGATTACATACGAACAGCAAAGGCAAAAGGGTTAACGATGTACCAAGTAATAAAAAAACATGCCTTGAAAAACTCATTAAACCCAGTAATAACAGCAATTTCTGGATGGTTTGCATCTATGTTAGCAGGCGCGGTTTTTGTAGAGTATATTTTTAACTGGAACGGATTAGGAAAAGAAATAGTAAACTCGCTAAATACTCTTGATTTACCCGTAATTATGGGAGCTGTTTTAGTAGTGGCTACGTTATTTATAATCATAAATATTATAGTAGATATTTTATATAGTTGGTTAGATCCAAGAATAAGATTACAATAAAATGAGAAAATTTTGTCTATTAATCACCATAGCTTTTTTGTCAAGTTGTGCTGTTTTTCAGCCAAAACACTTTACTCAAACATCTTTGAATGAAGAATTATTAACTTTAGAAAGAGAGTCAATTTCGTTTAAGAAAATCTTAAAACGAAATAAAGGAAAGAAAATTTTTGTACAAATTTTCGCAACCTATTGTCCTTATAGTCAAAAGAGCTTTAAAGATGTGCTTTCATTTCAAAAGAAAAATTCAGAACTTGTATATGTTTTTTTATCAGTAGACCATTCATATCATGATTGGAAAAGAGGCTTAGAAAGTATACCTGTGAAAGGGCAACATTATTATATCCCAAAAAAAGGAAAAGGTGCTCTTGGTAAGTTTTTAAAACTAAAAACAATTCCTCGGTTTTTGATTATTGATGAAGAAGGAAAAATTAGCGTGTATAAATCATCCAAAGTGTCAGATAAGCTCCAAAACAAAGTACAATAACATGAAAAAAATAGTAATAGTAGCTTTTATTGGATTAACCTTATTAAGCTGCTCTAAAGAAGCTCCAGATCATTTTTCTACAGAAGCGTTGGAGGATGTTTTTATTTCTTTAGAAGGAAATGAAGTGCCTTTCAATAAAATTTTAGAAAAACATAAAGGAAAAAAGATATTGATAGATATTTGGGCTTCATGGTGTCCAGATTGTTTAAAAAGTATTCCTAAAGTACAGAAAATACAAGAGAGTTACGCAGGAGCTGCGTATGTCTTTTTATCCTTAGATAGAAATAAGAGAGATTGGAAAAATGGCATTGAACGTCTAAATATAAAAGGAGACCATTATTTTATGCAATCAGGATGGGAAGGGAAGTTTGGTAAGTTTTTAGGTTTAAATAGGATACCAAGGTTTTTAGTTATAGACGAAAATGAAAAAATAATTGTTTTTGATGCTACAAAAGCCACTGATAAATTAATTCGTCAAAGCCTAGAAAAAATGTAATTTTGCAAACACAAAATCAATAACCAGAAAAAAATAACACACGTGAGACAAAAAATAGTTGCAGGTAACTGGAAGATGAATAAAAACCTCGATGAAGCAAAAGAATTAATTGAGGTAATAAAGAAAGAAGTAAAAACTGGTTTAGAAGAAGGTACTAGAGTTATAATTGCTCCTAGTTTTGTAAATCTACAGTCAGCAGTAAAAAACACTGAAGAATCAGTTGTAGAAGTTGCCGCACAAAACATGCATCAATCTAAAAGTGGAGCGTTCACAGGAGAGGTCTCAGCAGATATGCTAACAAACTTAGGTGTTAACATAGTAATTTTGGGGCATTCTGAACGTAGAGAGTATTTTGGCGAAACAGATGAGTTATTAGCTCAAAAGGTAGATGCTGCTTTAGCTAACGGATTAGAAGTGATTTTTTGTTTTGGTGAATTGTTAGAAGATAGAAAGTCTTCTAATCATTTTGCGGTGGTAGAAAACCAGATAAAAAAGGCATTATTTCATCTAAAAGAAGAAGTCTTTAAGAATATTGTTTTAGCGTATGAACCAGTTTGGGCAATTGGAACGGGAGAAACAGCTTCACCAGAGCAAGCGCAAGAAATGCATGCTTTTGTAAGAGAACTTTTTGCTAAAGAGTATGGAAAAGAAATAGCAGATACCATTTCAATTTTGTATGGAGGAAGTGTAAAACCAGCCAATGCTAAAGAAATTTTTTCTAAGCTAGATGTTGATGGAGGTTTAATAGGTGGAGCGGCATTAAAAGCTGAAGATTTTGCAGCAATAATTAAATCAATTTAATGGACAATATTTATATAGAATATACTTTTGAAGTAACACCAAAAGAACCAACTACAGAAATTCTAATCGCTGAGTTAGGTGCTTTAGGATTTGAAAGTTTTGTAGAAAATGAAAATGGTGTTATAGCATATATCCAAAAAGAAGATTGGAATAAAGATATTTTAAATGATGTCTTTGTTTTAAACTCTGAAGAGTTTTCAATTCAATATAAACATAAAGAAATAGAGCAAACAAATTGGAATGAAGAATGGGAAAAGAATTTTAATCCTATTCAAGTAGATGATTTAGTTAGCATCCGAGCTCCATTTCATGAAAACCCTAACTTGAAGTACGATATCGTTATTGAGCCAAAAATGAGTTTTGGTACAGGACATCATGAAACTACACACATGATGGTACAACATTTGATTAATTTAGATATAGCGGGTAAAAAAGTACTAGATATGGGGTGTGGTACAGGGATTTTAGCAATTTTTGTAGAAATGAAAGGAGCAAAACCTATTGATGCTATAGATATTGACGCTTGGTGTTATAAGAATTCATTAGAGAATGTAGAAAGAAATAACTGTAAACATATTTCGGTTTATGAAGGAGATGCATCTTTATTAAAAGAGAAAAAATATGATGTTATCATAGCGAATATCAACCGAAATATTTTGTTAAATGATATGGAAACCTACACAAATTGCTTAACTGAAAAAGGAGTTTTATTATTAAGTGGATTTTACAGTGAAGATATTCCAGTGATTGATAATGAGGTGTCTAAGTATAGTTTAACATTAAAAGATACCATAAAAAGAAATAATTGGGTAGCTTTGCAGTATCAAAAATAAAACAAATGAGTACGATAGAAAAAATTCAAGAAGAGCTTGATGTTTTATTAAATGAAACAAGAAAGCATGAAATTGTTTTGCATAACGATGATGTAAATACCTTTGATTTTGTAATTGATAGCCTTGTAACTGTATGTGATCATACATTAGAGCAGGCAGAACAATGTACTATTTTAGTACATTATAAGGGTAAATGCTCGGTTAAAACAGGAGAGTATAAAGATTTAGAACCAAGATGCTCTAAATTATTAGAGTTAGGTTTATCAGCAGAGATAGTATAAGAATGGAGAACATTTTTAGGTATTACGAATTTTCAGATTTTTTAAAAGATAACTCAGGAACGTTTCAAGAAAACGAAATAAGTTTTTCGGAACTTAACAAAGAGCACTTTTTAATTTTTGAAAAGAAAGAATTACAATATAACTTATACGTATCAAAATACAGCTCCAAAAAGGATATAGGAAAAGAACCTCCAGAAATATTAGAGTTATTAGTAGAAAACTACGATAAATCTATACCAGAACATAGAATAGTACTTAGAAAATATTTGTATTAAAAACTCAAAAAACTTTTTTTGAGTTTTTTTTATGTTTTTAGGTGACCTATTAAAAATAATAGTGTCTTAATAGTGTAAGCAAAAGAAAAGAATACAATTTGATTAAAAATATTACCCTTTAAATGTAAAACTTCTCTTTTCTGCTTAAAGCTTACAAAGAGAAGTTTTTAAAGGTTTAAAAATAGTAGTAGTTAGTTTTTATACTAAGTTTGGTTAGACGAAAAGGCCTTAAGCGAAAGTTTAAGGTCTTTTTTATTGAGTTTTTAACTAAAAAATAAATTAAGAGTCTGGTAAAAAAGTGAAAAAAAATGTATCTTTATATAGGTAAAATAGTAACAATAAAAGCCTATGTAGCATCATTTTCTTTAGACACCACGAGCATAACTAAAAACTAGTTTTTGCTAAAAGAAACTTGGACTTGTTGTGGTTAATATCCAAGATAATATTTATTAACTAATAATTTTAAAGAAGATGAAAGATACTATTATCAAAACTGTTTTTATATTATTTATTGGGCTAAGTTTAGCTTTTACCCATAAGCAAAATAACATTACAGAACCTATAAAAACCATAGCAACTTTTCAAGGTTATGATGAGTATGGTTATACTTTTTCGTTTGAAGACGAAGAGGGAGATGAAGATGTAATAACCTTTGAAACTATATCAGAGAAAATATTAAAAATTTATAACTTAAAAGATAATAAATTTGTAGGTCAGGTGTTTGAAATTACATATGATTATAAGGTATCAGATGATGAAATTGAGACACCTGTGTTACAATCAATAAAAAAAATAGAATAATTATGAGTATTGTAGATTTATACGAGTCAAGTAAACATAGAAATAATGTAGCACACTTTAGTGCTATTGTTAACCTTGCTATTATTGATGGTGATTTAAATGAAGATGAAGAAAAATTAGTGAATCGTTTTGCTAGAAAATTAGATATAACTGAGGCAGAGTATCAAGATATAGTAGAAAATTCAAAAAAATATCCAGTAGTGCCACAAGCAAAAACAGATGATAGGTTGGAGCGCTTGCTAGATTTATTCAAAATAATTTATTCAGATCATCAAATTGATGAAGCTGAATTAAAACTAATTTTGAGATATGCTATTCAACTTGGTTTTTCACAAGAAAAAGCAGAAGAAATTATTTCTAAAACTACAAAAATCTTTAGTGGTAAAATTGATTTAGATCAGTATAAATTGATACTAAACATCCTATAAAAAGTAAAATCCCATTCTAAACAGAATGGGATTTATTTTTAAAGTAACTGCAAGTTTTCTAACTTAAAAATTACAAGATCCTCATCATCTACATCATCAAAAATTTCTTTGTATGTAATTTCAAAACTTTTGTTTTTATAAGCTGATGATTTTAAATCTAAATGCTCAAGATTCTTTTTGTTGATTTGTTCAAAATCAATAATGTCTCCATTTTCTAATTCAAAAACATAATAGCCGTTTGTATATCCTTGATAAACACCGACTAATGTAACTGTTTCTTGTGAGTTATAATAAGTCATGGTTTAAAAACAATTTACTATTTATTCATTATCAAAATCGTCTGTTATTTCAATTTCATCAAAAGTATCGTTGCTATCTTCATCATCAGTTTCATGATCTTCCATTGTTTGTTGTAGCTGAGAACTTATTTTTACTAAAAAAAGAGTATCTTCAGTATTTACTTCTACAGCTTTTACTGTTTCCCCTTTACTATTTTTAAAGGAAATAATGTCTGAATGATCGTATCCATCAGGATACCTCTCTACCAATAAATCTAAAATATTAGTAGTTAACTTAGCATAGTCTACAATAACTCTTTTCATAAGGTTACATTTTTAATAAATAAGCAAATATTAATGGAGCAACAATAGTTGCATCACTTTCTATAATAAACTTAGGAGTATCAATGTCTAGTTTTCCCCAAGTAATCTTTTCATTTGGAACAGCTCCTGAATAAGAACCGTAGCTGGTGGTTGAATCTGAAATCTGACAGAAATAACTCCAGAAAGGAGTGTCTTCTCTTTCTAAATCTTGATATAGCATTGGTACTACACAAATAGGGAAATCTCCAGCAATTCCACCTCCAATTTGGAAAAATCCGATACCGTTTTCTGAGTTTTCAGTATACCAATCCGCTAAGAAGGTCATATACTCAATACCTGATTTCATAGTAGAAGCTTTTAGTTCTCCTTTTACTACGTAAGAAGCAAAAATATTCCCCATAGTACTGTCTTCCCATCCAGGAACAACAATTGGTAAGTTCTTTTCTGCTGCAGCATACATCCAAGAATCTTTCAAATCGATTTCGTAATACTCTTCTAAAACTCCTGATAATAATAATTTATACATGTACTCATGAGGAAAATAACGCTCACCAGCCTCTTCTGCATCTTTCCAAATTTTAAAAATATGTTTTTGTAAGCGTCTAAAAGCTTCTTCTTCAGGAATACAAGTGTCTGTAACACGATTTAATCCTTTTAACAATAAGTCCCACTCATCTTGCGGAGTTAAATCACGATAGTTAGGAACTCTTTTGTAGTGTGAGTGCGCTACTAAATTCATAATATCTTCTTCAAGGTTTGCTCCCGTACAAGAAATAATATCCACTTTATCTTGACGAATCATTTCAGCGAAAATTTTTCCTAACTCTGCTGTACTCATAGCGCCAGCTAATGACACTAACATTTTTGAACCTTGTTCTAATTGTGCTTCGTACCCTTTTGCAGCATCAACTAATGCAGCTGCGTTAAAGTGTAAAAAGTATTTTTCTATAAAATTGGTTATAGGTTTGTTCATTTTTTTATTTTGTTAAATAAGTTTTTCAACAATTACCTGTACTACTTCAAAAAGAATTAGAAGAATGATAATCCATTCTAGCATGCTACTGTACTTATGTTGTAGTATATCGTTGAATAAATCTAAATTTTCTTTAATTACGTTTAAACTATTTTCTATTCCTTGATGACGTTTTATAATATCTAATTCATCTTTTAGTTTATAATCTAAATCAGATAAATCTTTGTTATTCCAAGCTACATCTGGAGAGTCAAAAACAAATAGGTTTTCAGCAATGTTGTTTTTTAAATTTAAGGTTTTACCAATAAATTTTCGCATTTGAATTTTAGAAAGTTTAAAACTTCCCATCTTTTCTAATTGCTTTGAATACACTAATGTTTTATCGTGTAAATCAGATGTTTTATTTACATAGTTCATCAATGCTACCGATTGTGCTAGGTTAAGCATAATGATATGCGCTACATCATCATTTAACTCTTTAATTTGAATAGTTCCGAAATCAACTTCTATGGTGTCAGAAAAAGTGATATTATATTTTTCTGAGGGCAAGTTGTTGATATTTGAATTTTCTTTATTGATTAAAAAACTAACAATTTGATTAGTTAAATCATTTGTACAGTTCATAAAAACAACACTTCCATAATCTTTTATATAGATGTATGAATTGTTTGTGATTTTATATAGTAAAAAAGAATGTTCTCTTTTTACTAACTCATACGATTCAAACTGTGAGCGAATAGCACTTAGTGCTATTCGTCTTTCAAGATGATATGCAATTGTTTGTAAGTGCATTTTAGTAATCGTCGTCGTCGTTTTTAAACTTCGCTAATTTGTTAAATGGAGAGCTTTCGTCATCATCGTAATCTTCTTCATCTTCCATAGTAGAAGAAAACTTATAGCTCAACATTTTATAATATAACTTAGCCGCTAAAAAGTCTGATGATTTTTCATTCTCGTTAGGGCATAACTCCACAATGTCAAAACCAACTACATTTCTTTCGGTAAATACTCTCTTTAAAAACTCTAACGTTTCGTAGTAAAATAATCCTCCTGGTTCTGGTGTTCCTGTACTTGGTAATAGCGATGGGTCAATAGCATCTAAATCAAATGTGATAAAAACATTACCTGTTAATTGATCAATAACTTCATCCATCCAGTATTCATTTACAGCCATATCGTGTGCAAAAAAGACTTTATCCATATTCATAGAAGACTTTTCTGATATGTCCATACTGCGAATACCTACTTGTACTAAGTTAGTTGTTTGACTCGCTTCGTATACAGCACAAGCGTGATTGCAAGAACTACCTTCATATTCCTTGCGTAAATCGGCATGTGCATCAATATGTAAAACAGTAAGGTTGTTAAAACATTCGTTAAAAGCACGGATAGTACCGATAGAAATTGAATGTTCTCCACCAAAAAGTGTTACAAACTTATTTTTATTAATAAATTTTTTAGTCGTTGCATGCACAGCTTCTACCATAGCTTCTGGAGAAGAATCTTCTGTAACAGCATCCGCTAAATAAACCCCTTCTTTATATACTTCACTATCAGTTTCTATATCGTATAACTCCATATTTTCTGAAGCATCTAAAAATGCTTCAGGACCTTTGTCAGCTCCTTTTTGCCAAGTACTAGTTCCGTCGTAAGGAACAGGGATAAGTACTACTTTAGCATTTTCTAATTTAGCGTATTGGTCAGGTATTCCTGCGTAATTTCTTTTTTTCATCTTAATATTTTTTTACTAGTATCCTAAGATAGATAATAGCTCTTCACTCTTTTGTTGTTCTTTAAATAGTTTGGTGGTTAAATCACCGTTTTCGTTTATGTCAATTAATATATGTTTTGGAGTTGGGATTAAACAGTGTTGTAATCCGCCAAAACCACCAATAGTTTCTTGGTATGCTCCAGTATTGAAAAAGCCTACGTATAAAGGACTCTCTTTTTCGTATACAGGTAAATAAATTCCGTTTACGTGTTGTTCAGAATTGTAATAATCATCGCTGTCACAAGTTAAACCGCCTAATAAAACACGTTCGTATCTATGATTCCATTTGTTAAGAGGAAGCATGATAAAACGTTTATTAATAGCCCAAGAATCTGGTAAGGTGGTAATGAAAGATGAGTTAATCATGTTCCATTTTTCACGATCATTTTGTTTTTTTTGATATAATACTTCATATACAGCTCCTCCTGATTCACCTACCGTAAAACTTCCAAACTCAGTAAAAATATTAGGAACATCTACACCAGATTCTTTACAAGCAAGGTTTATTTGGTTTATAATTTCATCTACCATATACTCGTAGTCGTAATCAAAAGCTAGTGAGTTTTTAATAGGAAAACCACCACCAATATTTAAACTATCTAAACTAGGACATACTTTTTTAAGTTTTGTATATACTCTTAAACACTTTAACAACTCGTTCCAGTAATAGGCATTATCTCTAATTCCTGTATTAATAAAGAAATGTAACATCTTTAACTCTACTTGAGGATTATTAGCTATTTCACGTTCGTAAAACGATACAATATTTTTGTAACCAATTCCTAAACGACTAGTATAAAACTCAAACTTAGGTTCTTCTTCAGAAGCTATGCGAATCCCCACATTAAACTTACTTCTAGTTTCATCAAGTAATAAGTTTAGCTCTTCATAATTATCTATTATAGGTATACAATTTGTGTGTCCGCCATCAATTAAGCTTATGATATTAGCAATATATTGGTCGCGTTTAAAACCGTTACATAATACATAAGCATCATCGCTTAATCTTCCTTCTTTTTTTAGTGATTTTACAATATCAATATCAAAAGCAGATGATGTTTCAATATGTATATCATTTTTTAAAGCTTCATTTAAAACATATTTAAAGTGTGAACTTTTAGTACAATAACTATAGTTATAACTACCTTGATAATTGTGCTTTTCTATTGCTTTATGAAACCAGCTTTTAGCTTTGTTTATATTTTCTGATATTTTAGGTAAATAAGTGAATTTTAACGGAGCTCCGTATTGTTTCACTAATTCAATCATATCAATGTTGTGAAAAAATAAATTATTGTTTTCAGTATGAAATTCCGCTTGTGGAAAATCAAACGTTTGTTCTATTAAGTCTTTATATTTAGTATTCATTAATTATTTTAGTTGTATCTGTATGTAGGGTACAGAAAATCATTCAAAAAACAGTAAAGGCATATACCAGAACTTTTTTAAATAAAAGTGTATAACAAGTTTCGTTGTTGTTTTATAACAAGATGTTAAACCAAAATAAAATGAATAGTTAGACTCTTAAAGCTAAGCAATCACCGCACTGTTTATAAAAATTCAGTGGTAGAGAGTATTGAAAGTTGGAAGAAACCTTAATTTTTCGGTTGTGCTTCTCAAACACTAAATAACTAACTATCTTCCCATAGAAGTTATTGCCGAAATAAGTAAAACATAACATTTTGACTTATGTAATAAGATGTGGTAAATGTAAACTATTTTTTAATACAACAAACTTTTTTTTATTTTTTTTAATAAATTGTTTTTTAGTTGTTTAGCTTGCTTTTTGTTTCTTTATTAGCTCTATTCCTTTGTATAAAATAGTCGTATTAGGTATAGTAATTTCCCTTTTTTCTTCTGGCATATACAGTAAAACATAAAACCCTGTTATGTTTTTAACAACACCTTGTAAGTCGAAGTCTTTATCTATAATTTTTATAGTATCTCCTATACGCATAGGATGATAAAAAAACAAAATAATACTAGCTGTTAGGTTTGATAAAATTGACCATTGTGCGAAAAATCCTACTCCTAATACTGCAAGTATTGAAGAAGCAAAAACAATTACTTCTTTAAAATTAATACCAAAAATAATTAGTGAAATAAATAAAGCCAAGGTATAATATAAAAAATAACTCAGGTTTAAAATTAGTTTTCTTCTGTGTGGTTCAATAGCGTTTTTTACAATATAAGACCTAGTTAATTTTTTTGTTATATGAATTAAAAAAAATAACGAAGCTGTTAAAAGTAAGAATTGTAAAAACGGATTGTATATAGATAATTCTAGAAAACGATTTTTCATTATTATGTTTTTTATACAAATATACTTCTGGTTTTGTAAATATAATCTCAAAATAAAAAATTATATTTGATTGAAAATCATAATTATATATCGTTATGAAGAATATTTTAATACCCTATAATTTTTCCGAAGCAGCTATTAATGCTTTGAACTATACAAAGCAACTATTTAAAGGAGTTGAAGTGAAAATTTATTTGTTAGACGTATACATAAGTCAACCTTCTGAACTATTGAGTGATGAAGAAAATGAGAAATGGTTTAATGAAATGGATAATGAAATTGAAGATGAATTAAAATACCTGATTGAAGTTTTAAGAAGAGAAAATACCAGTTTTAATTACGAGTATATTGTAGAATCAAATTCATTAACAAAAGCAGTTACTAAAACAATTGAAGAAAAGAATATTGATGTTGTAATTGCTGGTACCAAAGGAGCAAAAAGTCTAGCAGAAACATTTATTGGTACAAATACTATGAAAATGATTAATGTAGTTAATAAGTGTCCAATACTTGTGGTTCCTATGAATTACAAGTACAAACCATTACATCAAATAGTATTTTCAACAAACTATAAAAGATTGTTTACAAACAAAGAGTTACAGTTTTTACTTAACTTAACAACGATTAAAAAGTGTATATTGGAGGTTGTGTGTTTATCTGAAGAGAATTTTTTGTCTGAAAACCAACAAAGAAATAAAGTGAAATTAAGAGAGTTGTTACAAGGTATTAATGTAACGTATAAAAAAATAGATTGGGAAGGCTCTGAAACATTAACAGTTGAGAAACATATTGAAGAAACAGAAAGTGAGCTGTTGGTTTTAATAAACCATAAGTACAATTTCTTTAACCGCTTGTTAGAAGAAAATGTAATAAAAAAATCGGCATTCAATAGTAAAATCCCTATTTTGATATTACCGGAAATAGCTTAATTATGAAATTTACTGAAGAATTTTACAAAAGTATAGCTAACTTGTTCTATGCCGTTTCTATGGTCGATAAAAATATGACCGTAGAAGAGAAAAAGAGTATTGTTAAAAGAGTAGAATTAAACTGGTCTACTTCAGAAAAGAAATCAGATAGCGAATTGATTTATGAAACCATAAGAGGGTTGATTAAAGAAAAAACTACTTCTGAAGAAGCCTATGAAAATTTTAAAGAATACTATTTGAAGCATAAAAAAGAATTTACAAAAAAAATAGTACATGATTTATTAGCGGCGTCACACGAAATTTCTACTTCTCATGCTGGAAAAAATAAATCAGAACTCATAATTTTAGCCAGACTTTACAAATTATTTAATCTCGTATAACTAAACAGATGGCAAGGTTTATAACCAAACAAAAAAACACTAAAAATGTAATTCCTGGAAGCCCAGTTTTTGTAGGAAATCAAAAAGAAGAGAATACTAGAATACGATTAATAGGTTATGATGAAAATGAACTTGAAGAAGTAGAGCTAGAAACCATAAATGAACTTGAAAATTATATAAGTAAATACAAAAGACTTTGGATTAATATTGATGGTTTGCACGATGTTGAGTTAGTAAGGAAAGTTGGAGAGTTGTTTGGTATTCACACACTCATTCTTGAAGATATTGTAAATACAGATCAGAGACCTAGAGTTGATATTGAAGAACATTATATTTTTACAAGTATTAAGATGATGTTTCTAAATAAAGAAAAGCACCAATTAGAAGCGGAGCAAATATCTATGTACTTATTAAAAAATGTGCTGATTACTTTTCAAGAAAAACAAGGGGATATTTTTGAGTCGGTAAGAGAGAGGTTGCGTAATAAAACAGGAAGGGTGCGAAACTACAATACAACTTATTTAAAGTATTGCTTATTGGATGTAATTGTAGATAATTATAATTTTTTAATGGAAACTTTTGGTGAGAAAGTTGAAGACTTAGAAGATAAAATTTTACTACAACCTAATAAAAATACGCTACAAGAAATTAATAAATATAAAATAGAACTTAACTATTTTAGAAAAGCAATAAGACCAGCTCGCGAGGCAATAAATAGTTTTAGAGCTTTAAAAACTGAATTAATAACTAAAAAAGAGCAACCTTTTTTTAATGATTTAAACGATTTGGTTCAACGAAGTTATGATTCAGTTGAAAACTATAAAAGTATGTTGAGTGAGCAACTTACTGTATATTCAACAAACGTAAATAATCGTTTGAATGATATTATGAAAATACTAACCATATTTTCAGTAGTATTCATTCCTATTACTTTTATAGCGGGTATATATGGGACAAACTTTGAGTATATACCAGAGCTTAGGTACCGTAGTGGGTATTTTGTAATGTGGGGAGTTATCCTGCTTACAGTGTTGATTATGTTAGGGTATTTTAAATACAAAAAGTGGTTTTAAGGATTGTTTAAGTTTTTGAAATTTAATTTTTTGTACTTTTGTGTTGTAAAATGAAAAAAGTATTTCATAAAATAGCATCTATTGTAATGGCTTTTGTAGTGTTGTTATCTACAATGTCATTTACAGTTAACAGTCACTTTTGTGGAGACATGTTAGTGGGTACAAGCTATTTTGTAAAAGCTGAATCTTGTGGAATGGATATGAAGCAAGAAACAAAATCTGAAGACTGTTCAGTAATGAAAAAGAACTGCTGTCAAGATGTGGCTTCAGTAGTTGAAGGTCAAGATACTTTAAAGATTACGTCTTTGGATCAACTATCTTTTAATCAACAAGTCTTTATAGCTTCATTTTATTATAGCTATATTAATTTATTTGAAGGAATTCACAATAAAGTAATTCCTTTTAAAGATTATACACCTCCACTGGTCATCAAGGACATTCATGTACTTGATGAAGTATATTTAATATGATTTTTAAACAATAACTAGTTATCCTTTTGAGAAACTCATTAGGATGATTTGTCGTATTCGATGTTTTTTTAACATCAATGTTTAATTGTTTAAAATCATTTTTTATGCTAAATAAAAGCATTAAATTTTTAATAGAAAACAAGCTGGTAGCAGTTATATTACTCGTTTTATTTGTAGGATGGGGAACTGTAAATGCACCATTTAATTTAGATACAGGTTTTTTACCAAGTAATCCTGTAGCGGTTGATGCCATTCCAGATATTGGGGAAAATCAACAAATTGTTTTCACAAAGTGGGATGGACAATCACCACAAGATATAGAAGACCAAATAACCTATCCATTAACAACATCTTTATTAGGAATCTCAGGAGTGAAAACCATTCGTAGCTCCTCTATGTTTGGACTTTCAAGCATCTATGTAATTTTTGATGAAGGAGTAGATTTTTATTGGAGTCGTTCTCGAATTCTAGAAAAACTAAATTCATTACCAAGTAATTTATTGCCAGAAGGAGTAAGTCCGTCTTTAGGACCAGATGCAACAGGTTTAGGTCAAATTTTTTGGTATACATTAGAAGGACGAGATGAAGAGGGAAATGTAACTGGAGGTTGGGATTTGCATGAATTACGTAGTGTACAAGATTACTATGTAAAATATGCGCTTTCATCGGCTAATGGAGTGTCTGAAGTAAGTTCAATAGGAGGTTATGTTCAAGAATACCAAATAGACGTAAAGCCAGAGTTGATGCGTCAATACAATATCAGTTTACAACAAATTGTAGCAGCAGTAAAACAAAGTAACCAAGATATTGGAGCGCAAACGATAGAAATAAATCAAGCTGAATATTTAGTTCGCGGTTTAGGGTATGTAAAGTCTATAGCCGATATTGAAAATGCTGTAGTAACAGCTAAAAATTATACTTCAATACGAATAAAAGACATCGCAAAAGTATCGTTAGGAGCAGAACCACGTAGAGGGATTTTAGATAAAGAAGGAGCTGAGGTAGTAGGAGGTGTAGTGGTATCTCGTTACGGAGCAAATCCTTTAGAAGTAATTACCAATGTAAAGGAGAAGATTAAAGAACTAAGTGCAGGTTTACCAAGTAAAGAGTTAACAGATGGTAGAACTTCTCAATTAACTATTGTTCCGTTTTATGATCGTACAGAATTGATTCATGAAACGTTAGATACGTTGAATGAAGCATTAACATTGGAAATACTAATTACCATTTTGGTAATTGTTGTAATGGTCTTCAATTTAAGAGCCTCTGTACTAATATCAGGTCTATTACCTGTGGCGGTATTGATGGTTTTTATTGCAATGAAAGCCTTTGGAGTAGATGCAAACATTGTAGCCTTATCAGGTATTGCTATTGCTATTGGAACCATGGTTGATGTCGGGGTCATACTCTCCGAAAACATCATAAGTCATTTAGAGAGAAAAGAAAAGAGAGAAGAGAATAGTGTCATTCCGACAGAGCGAGGTATGAGTGACGAGGAATCTCTATCTATTAACCAAATTGTTTACAATGCAACAGCTGAGGTTTCGGGTGCGATTGTAACAGCGGTAATGACAACTATTATTAGTTTTATTCCCGTGTTTACGATGATAGGAGCCGAAGGGAAATTATTCCGCCCACTGGCATTTACCAAAACTTTTGCATTGATAGCAGCTATTATAGTGGCATTGTTTTTAATACCACCATTTGCAGCTGTCTTATTCAAGAAAAAAGAGTTGACAAAAAACTTTAAGTATTTTATAAATGGAGTTTTAATAGCATTAGGTATTACAGCTGTTTTTTACGGAAGTTGGCTAGGAATTGTATTAGTAGCTTTTGGAGCTGTACAATTTTGGAGTAACTATTCAGGAAAAACAAAGGTTAGTTTTTCACTTTTCACTTTTCACTTTTCATTTTCAGTAAATACCATCAATATCGTTATATCTGCATTAGCAATTGTAGGTTTGTTAGCAGAATATTGGAGACCTTTAGGAGTTGATAAAAGTATTGTAACCAACCTTTTATTTGTAGCTCTGATTTGTTTCGGGTTGTTAGGTTTTTTCAGTTTACTTCAAAAATATTACAATCAGATATTACGTTGGGCATTGAACAATAAATTACTGTTTTTAACCATTCCGTTAACAGTGTTAACTTGTGGGTTCCTTATTTTTAAAAATACAGGAAAAGAATTTATGCCTTCGTTAAATGAAGGGTCATTTTTATTGATGCCAACTTCAATGCCACATTCGGGAACAGAAGAAAATAAGCGAGTATTACAACAGTTAGATATGGCAGTTGCCAATATTCCAGAAATAGCAACAGTCGTAGGGAAAGCAGGAAGAACAGATTCAGCACTAGATCCAGCACCTTTATCGATGTATGAAAATGTGATTAACTACAAGCCAGAGTATGCATTAAATTCTGATGGAGAACGCCAGCGATTTAAGGTTGATGAAAATGGTGGTTTTATACTGAAAGAAGGAATGTCATTGCGAGCGAAATATGGTGAAGCGTGGCAATCTATTGATGCAAACACGGAACTTATTCCCGATGAAGACGGAGAATTTTATCGTAACTGGCGTCCGCATATCAAATCACCTAATGATATTTGGAATGAGATAGTAAAAGTAACCAAGTTGCCAGGAGTAACATCAGCGCCTAAATTACAACCTATTGAAACCCGATTGGTTATGTTGCAGACAGGAATGCGAGCTCCAATGGGGATCAAAGTAAAAGGACAAGATTTAAAACAAATTGAAGCTTTTGGAGTAGAACTTGAAGGAGTTTTAAAAGAGGTTGAAGGTGTTAAAAAAGAAGCTGTTTTTGCTGATAGAATTGTAGGGAAACCTTATTTGTTAATTGATATTGATAGAGAAAAATTAGCTCGCTACGGAGTTGCCATTCAAACAGTGCAAAATGTGTTGAAAGTAGCTGTAGGAGGTATGCAACTATCGCAAACGGTAGAAGGAAGAGAACGTTACGGAATTCGAGTTCGTTACCCAAGAGAATTACGTTCTAGTCCAACGGATTTGGAAAGTATTTATGTGCCAGTTGCGAAAGGAACACCAATTCCGTTGAGTGAATTAGCAACGATTCGTTATGAACAAGGACCACAAATGATTAAGAGTGAAGATACTTTTTTAATAGGGTATGTGTTGTTTGATAAGTTAGATGGTTTTGCTGAGGTAAATGTGGTAGAAACTGCTCAAAAAGCAATTCAACAAAAAATAGATTCAGGAGAGCTGGTTGTTCCTAAAGGAATCTCTTATCAGTTTACAGGAACGTATGAAAATCAATTAAGAGCGGAAAAAACATTATCGGTAGTAGTACCTTTAGCATTGATGATTATCTTTTTAATACTGTATTTTCAGTTCCGTTCAGTAGCTACTTCATTAATGGTGTTTACAGGGATTACAGTAGCTTTTGCAGGAGGATTTATCATGATGTGGTTATACGGACAAGACTGGTTCTTGAATTTTAGTGTATTTGGAGAAAACCTACGAGAACTATTTCAAATGCATCCAATAAACTTAAGTGTTGCTGTATGGGTAGGGTTTATTGCATTGTTCGGAATTGCAACCGATGACGGAGTAGTAATGGCAACCTACTTAAAACAAACATTTACTAAAGACAAGCCCCAAACTATTGAAGCTATACGAGTATCTGCTTTGCATGGTGGTAGTAAGCGTATTAGAGCTTGTTTAATGACAACAGCAACGACCATTTTAGCATTATTACCTGTATTAACTTCAACAGGAAGAGGTAGTGATATTATGATTCCGATGGCAATTCCTGCTTTTGGAGGAATGATTATAGATGTGACTTCGTATTTTATAGTACCTGTGTTGTACAGTTGGCGTGAAGAATTTTTATTAAAAAGGAAAGTTAAAAGTGAATAGTGTAAAGTGTAAAATTTTTAAACATGAGTATTTTAAAAAATAAAAGTTATGAGTTTGCACTAGAGATAGTGAAGCTTTCGCAATATTTAGTTGCTGATAAAAAGGAATACATCTTAAGTAAGCAACTTTTAAGAAGTGGTACAGCTATAGGGGCTTTAATAAGAGAAGCTGAATTTGGACAAAGTAAAAAAGACTTTATTCATAAAATGAGTATTGCCTTAAAAGAAGCTAATGAAACCTTGTATTGGTTAGACCTTTTGAAGGATACCAAGTATATAGTTGAAGATACATATTCATTGTTGCATTCAATTTATAAAGAATTAGTAGCAATGCTAGTGAGTTCAATAAAAACAGCAAAAAAATCATTATTATGAAACGATTTATAACTTTTATATTTCATGCAACAAAGAATTGGATAGTTTTGTGTTTTTCGTTTTTCGTTTTACACTTAAAAAGGATATTCACTTTTAGTTTTTCACTTTTAGTTTTTCACTTTTCAAATGCGCAAGACTTACAAGGATATATAAACATAGCCTTAGAAAATAACCCAGAAGTGCAACAGTTTGATACGAAGTATAAACGCATTTCTGAGAAAAAAGAAGAGGTAAATACACTCCCTAATACTGAGTTCGGAGCAGGTTATTTCGTAAGTACACCAGAAACACGTACAGGTCCGCAGCAATTTAAATTATCTGTAAAACAAATGATTCCTTTTTTCGGAACCATAACTGCACGAGAAAACTATGTTTCTTCATTAGCTGATGCAGCTTATCAGGATATCGTAGTTGTAAAACGTAAACTAGCAACATCAGTAGCGCAGTCGTATTATAAGCTTTATGAAGTTAAAGCAAAACAAAAAGTATTAGACGAAAATATAGCGTTACTTGAAACGTATGAAAAGTTAGCGTTAACTTCTGTTGAAGTAGGAAAAGCATCAGTAGTAGATGTGTTAAGGTTACAAATAAGACAAAACGAGTTAGCACAACAAAAAGAAGTGTTACAAGAAACTTTTTTAGGAATGCAGAAAGCATTTAATAAGCTGTTGAATCAGGAGGTGAACACACCAGTTTCAGTAGCTGATAGTTTGCAAATCCCGAATGAAGTGAATAAAATACAACCAAGTACTTTGAAGTTACATCCAGAATTGGTGAAGTTTGACAAGTTGTATACTTCTGTAGAAAAGTCTGAATTCTTAAACCAAAAAGATAAACAACCAATGATTGGTTTTGGACTTGATTATGTGAATGTTGGTAAGCGTACCGATATGAATGTGATAGATAATGGAAAAGATATTGTAATGCCAATGGTATCGTTGTCAATTCCTATTTTTAATAAGAAAAATAAATCTATCAGTAAGCAAAATAAGTTAAAGCAAAAGGAAATTTTATCGCAAAAGGAACAGCGATATAATATGCTAGAGTCTGTATTATACAGAGCAGTTTCAGATAGAAAAGCATCTGTAATAAGTTATCAAACACAACTTAAAAATTTAGAGCAAGCTAAAAATGCAGAGCAAATTTTGGTAAAAAGTTACGAGACAGGAACCATAGATTTTAACGATGTGTTAGATATTCAAGAATTACAATTGAAGTTTCAAACGAATATGATAATGTCAGAAGTAGCTTATTATACACAAAGTGCCACTATTAATTATTTAATAAAGTAAACAGATGAAAAAATATATAATATATATAGTAATTTTAATTGCTGGGGTATTCTTAGGATGGCTACTTTTTGGTGGAGGTTCTTCAAAAAGTGAGGCAGCTCATGACCATACTACAGCAGAAAAAGGTAAAATGTGGACATGCTCTATGCACCCACAAATTATGCAACCAGAACCAGGAGATTGTCCTATTTGTGGAATGGATTTAATCCCTGCGGAAGTAGGAGCTGAAGGACTAGCTGCAAATCAGTTTAAATTGACTAAAAATGCATTGGCATTAGCAAATGTACAGACAACTGTAATTGGTAATGCTATAAGTGCTGATAATACAATTACATTATCCGGAAAAATAGCAGAAAACGAAAAGTCAAATGCAGTACAAGTAAGTTATTTTGCAGGAAGAATAGAACGTTTAAATGTGAACTTTACAGGAGAAGAAATAAGAAAAGGCCAGTTGTTGGCAACAGTATATTCTCCTGAATTGGTAAAAGCACAGCAAGAATTATTAACAGCAGCGTTAGTAAAAGAAAATCAGCCAGCATTGTATAAAGCAGTTAGAAATAAATTGAAATTGTGGAAGCTGTCCGAAAATCAAATTAATCAAATTGAAAAAACAGGGAAAGTCAAAGAAAACTTTCCTGTGTATGCTACAGTTTCTGGTACAGTATCAGAAAAATTAGTAGAACAAGGAGATTATGTAAGCCAAGGACAGGCCTTATTGAAAATAGCTAATTTGAATTCAGTATGGGCAAACTTTGACGTATATGAGAATCAAATCAGTAATTTTAAAGTAGGTCAAAATATATCAATTACTACAAATGCATATCCTAACGAAACTTTTAAAGCAAAAGTTTCGTTTATCGATCCTGTGTTAAATCAAGAAACTCGTACGGTAACTATGCGTGCTGTTCTTAACAATAGCAAAGGAAGGTTTAAGCCAGCTATGTTTGTTACAGGGAATGTGGAAGCTACAGAAAAGCAAACAGAGCAACAATTGAGTATTCCAGCTACAGCAGTTTTATGGACAGGAAAACGTTCAGTTGTATACATAAAACCTGACGCAAGTAAACCAGTTTTTGAAATGCGAGAAGTGGCATTAGGAAGAAGAGCAGGAGAGAGCTATTTAGTAGAGAAAGGGTTGAAGTCAGGAGAAGAGATTGTTACGAATGGAGTGTTTACAATAGATGCTTCAGCACAATTACAAGGAAAGAAGTCAATGATGAACCATACAAAAGAAATTATGGAATCTTTCAGTACTCCTGAAGCTTTTAAAGAGCAATTACAGAAAGCTTATGATGGGTATATTGTCTTAAAAGATGCTTTGGTGAAAACTGATGCAAATGCAGCAAAAATAAGTGCAGGCAACCTACAAAAAACCTTAACATCGGTTGACATGAAGTTGTTAACGAATGAAGAAGCTCATAAACAGTGGATGCAATTAGTTCCTGCGCTAAAGTCAAGTAATGCAGAAATTGCAAAAACTACTGATGTAGATGTACAGCGAAAGTATTTTAAAGTATTATCAGAGCATTTTATTATAGCAGTTCAATCTTTCGGGATAAATGAGGTTACCTATAAACAATACTGTCCTATGGCAGATAGTGATAAAGGTGCTTATTGGTTAAGTAAAGAAAAACAAGTATTAAATCCATATTTTGGCGATATGATGCTAAAATGCGGTGAGGTAAAAGAAACAATTATTAATAATTAAATATCAAATCAAAATGAAAAAAGTAATCTTAGGGGTAGCTATGTTAGCTACTATTGGTTTAGTAAGTTGTAAAAACGAAGCTAAAAAAGAAACAGAAACAAAAGAAGTACAAACAGAGCAAACTACTACTAAAGAAGTAGCAATGACTGAAGCAACTTTTGGAGTAAGAGGTAATTGTGGAATGTGTAAAAACACAATTGAAAAAGCAGTAAGCGGTGTTGATGGAGTAGCGTCAGCAGATTGGGATAAAGTAAGAAAGCAAATCAACGTATCGTTTGATGATTCTAAAACTAATTTAGATGCTATTCATAACGCAATTGCAGCATCTGGTTACGATACTGATAAAGTAGCAAGTAATGAAGAGGCTTATGGTAACTTACCAGGTTGTTGTCAATACGATCACAATATGGAAATGAGTTTAAAAGGTGATGTAAAAGCAGACGAAACGTCTAATCACTAATTGTAAAAAAGTGTAACGATATAAACTTCGTTACACTTTTTTCTTGTTTTAATTATTACAACTAAACAGCCAGCGTATTCCATACGTATCGGTTATACTTCCATATAAAATACCCCAATAATTTCTTTTTAAAGGAAGAGATACTGTTTTCTTCTTTGAAAAACTTGAATAGTACTTTCTTATTTTAGTTTCATCATTGCTTTTTAGAAGAATAGCAATTGTATTTCCTTGCAATAATCTATCTTCATCAAACAAATCAGTACCCATTAATACTATATTTTCCTTTTTAAGAATAGCTTGTAGGATATATTTTTTGTAATTGTTAGGAAGATTTTTTGCTTTAGGAGATTCTTCTAAGGTTTGAAAATATAATTCACCACCCAAACAACTTTGGTAAAAAAGCATTGCTTCTCTGCAATTGCCATTAAAAGTAAGATACGTTATTAGTTGACTCATTATTGTTTTTTACAAACTTTCAGTGTACTTTTTAAAGTTGTTTAGAATAGCTTGCCATCCCTCTTTTTGCATTTCAATAGAGTTTTGAGTTTCAGGATCAAAAACTGTTATAATTTCAGTATAATTTTCTTTTTGGGAAAAATTTGTTTTTGCTTTTCTGCCATCATCCATGGTATAGGCAATGCATTCGAATGGACTTACTTCATCGTAGGTACCCGTAAAATCGAAGCCAAAACTCCCATCTTTAGCTTCCATTCTTGATAAGAATTTTCCACCAACTCTTAAGTCATTTTTAGCACGAGTTGTGTGCCAATCGTTTGAAGGTGTGTTCCATATTTTTATATGTTCTGGTGTTGTCCAAACACCCCATACTTTGTTAGGTGTTGCTTTAATTGTTGCTTTAACTGTTATTTGTTCCATAATTTTAAGGTATTAATGTTAATACTACAAAGGTGGGATTAATTTAAAGCTTTCGTTGGGTGGTATAACGGCGTTTTTAAGGGGTAATCATGCCAATTTGATATATTTGTTTTATGAAAAACGTTTCTATCCTTGTTCCAGAGTCTGCTGTAATAGAGTCTGTTGCTGATCCTCAATACATGTTTTCAGCAGCCAATAATTTTTTAATATCCAATAATAAAGAGCCTCTTTTTGAGGTTACTCTTGTAGGGAATAAAAAAGAGATTGGGTTTAATAATGGTATGTTTTCTGTTCATACAAATAAGTTGTTGCATGAAGTTACTCAAACAGACCTTATTATAATACCAGCGCTTTTTGGAAATATGAAAACTGCGGTTGAACTCAACAAAGAAGCTATCCCTTGGATTGTAAAACATTATAAAAAAGGAACCGAAGTAGCTTCCTTGTGTGTTGGTGCATTTTTATTAGCTTCAACAGGAATTTTAGACGGAAAAAAATGCTCTACTCATTGGGCTTTTTATAATGAATTTCAAGAAACTTTTCCTGATGTTAAAGTTGCTGATGGTAGTATTATTACAGAAGAAAATGGAGTTTATTCTAGTGGGGGAGCAAATTCATATTGGAATTTATTATTATATCTTTTAGAAAAATATACTGATAGAGACACGGCAATTTTAGCATCTAAATACTTTGCAATTGATATTGATAGAGACAGTCAGTCAGCATTTACAATGTTTACAGGGCAAAAAAATCATAATGACATAGAAGTGATAAAGGTACAAGAGTATATAGAGGTAAATTATAAAGATAAAATTACTGTGGATGATATGGCAAGTTTAGTAGCTGTTAGTAGAAGAAGTTTTGAAAGACGATTTAAACAAGCTACCAATAATACAATTATTCAATATCATCAACGTGTAAAAGTTGAAGCAGCTAAAAGACATTTTGAAAGTACTAGAAAAAATATTACTGAAGTAATGTACGATGTAGGGTATTCAGATACGAAAGCTTTTAGAAATGTTTTTAAAAAAATTACTGGATTAACACCTATTGAGTACAGAAATAAATATAGTAAAGGTATTTAAGTCTTACGAGTACACTTTTAAAAGATTTAAGCGATAATATTATTGATTATAAGTTAGTTGTTTTCTTTTTTTGAGTTTTAAAATTTGCGCAGTTAAATAACTTTATTTATATTAGCAGTCAAATAACTGCATAATGAAGTTAAGAAGAGACGTATTTCAAGCCATAGCTGATCCAACCCGTAGAACTATTATTTCTTTAGTAGCGCTTCAAGCAATGACGCCATCTGCAATAGCTAATAATTTTGAATATTCAAGGCAAACAATTTCTAAACACATACAAATACTATCAGAATGTGATATTCTAAAACAGGAACAAAAGGGTAGAGAGATATACTATCATTTAAATCCTGAAGGAATGAAGGAAATAGCTGCTTTTATTGAACCTTTCAGAAAGTTTTGGGATGAACGTTATAATAAGTTAGAATCTGTAATGAAGAATTATAAACCAAAAAAATAAACATGGAACAGAAAACAAAAGTTGTAGCAGAAACAGGAAAACAAGAAATTGTAATAACACGAATATTTGATTTACCTATAGAACATTTGTTTATGGCGTATGTTGAGCCTGAAATTATTGAGCAATGGATGGGAACAAAAGTTATAGAACTTGAAAGTAAAACAAATGGAAATTATCAGTTTGAAACAACAGATCCAGTAGGAAACAAACATTTGTTAAGAGGAGTAATTCATGAAATTATCCCTCAAAACAAAATTATTAGAACTTTTGAAATGGTAAGCATGTCTTTCGGTGTACAATTAGAAACGTTGGTGTTTGAAAAGCTAACAAATAATAGTAGTAAGTTAACCAAGAAAGTAGTTTATCAATCAGTAAAAGAAAGAGACGAAAACTTAAAACTTCCATTTAAACAAGGTATTAATTGGGCACATCAACGATTAGAAGAAGTTGTAAATAAATTATTAAAAGTATGAAAGTAAAAACTACCCCATATTGGATACTGACAATATTTCTCTCGATAGGTATGCTTGCAGGAGGTATTCAGCAGATGTTACAAATTGGTGGGTACAATGATATCATTAAAGCATTAGGATATCCGTTATATGTACTAAGTATTTTAGGAGTATGGAAAATACTAGGAGTAATTGTTATTCTAGCTCCAAAATTAACCTTATTAAAAGAATGGGCATATGCAGGCTTTTTCTTTGCTATGTCGGGAGCAGCAATATCTCATACTATAGTAGAGCAAAATTTTACTGAAGTACTACCGTCTTTGATATTATTGGTAATTACAATTTTGTCTTGGTATTTAAGACCAGATAGTAGAAAAATAAAAAGAATTATAAAGTAAGTCTGAAATGGAAAAAGTAGATAAATACATAGAAAATATAAAAAAATGGAAGGAAGAAACTAAGCTGTTACGACAAATTTGTTTGGATTGTGGTCTTGAAGAAGATTTTAAATGGATGCATCCTTGTTATACCTTTCAAGGAAAAAATATTGTATTGATTCATGGTTTTAAAGATTACTGTGCATTACTTTTTCATAAAGGTGCATTATTAAAAGATACAGATGAAGTTTTAATTCAACAAACAGAAAATGTACAATCAGCTCGTCAAATTAGATTTACAAAACCTGAAGAGGTTATAGATTTGACGCTAACAATCAAAAGATATATTTTCGAAGCGGTAGAAGTTGAAAAAGCAGGTTTAAAAGTAAAAACTAAGAAAACTTCAGAATTTGAAATGGTAAGTGAATTTAAAGGAGTGTTGGAAGAAAATTCAGATGTAAAAAAAGCTTTCGAAGCATTAACACCAGGAAGACAAAGAAGTTACTTATTGTATTTTTCTCAAGCTAAACAATCAAAAACACGTTTATCAAGAATAGAAAAGGCGATACCGAAAATGATTGAAGGAAAAGGACATAACGAAAGATAATAAAGCTACCTAAATTTAGGTAGCTTTATAGAAACTTAGATGAAAACTAGATAAATTAACATTATTACGAAACCTTAGCCGTAGCATGAAACATTTGTGTAGACACGGCAATACGATTCCAAATATTAATTTCTCCTATTTGTATAATAATTTGAGCTATTTCATTATCGCTAAAGTAACTTTTAAGCTTTTGGAAGGTTTCTTCTGATAACCCATTATTACTTATTTGTGTTATTTCATCAGTAGCAGCTAATAAAGCTTTTTCCTCTTCAGAAAATAAAGGCGATTTTCTCCAAGCACTCAACGCAAAAATTCTGTTTTGTGCTTCTCCATTTTTTAAAGCCTCCGAAGTATGCATTTCTATACAATAAGCACATGTATTAATTTGTGAAGCTCTTATTTTTATAAGGTTTTTACTCTTTTTTGAAAGCGTTGTTGTTTCAAGGTATTTGTAAATTTCTAAGATTGCATTATAGGCATTAGGCTCTAATTCTTGGATGTTTAGTCTTTGTTTCATAATTTTTAATTTTATAAGCCAAAGGTATCATTCCCTATAAAGTTAAAACTTAAGCCAGTTTAAGAAACGTAATGCTGTGTGTTAAAGTTATAAAGAAACGTTTTATTTTTCTTCGGGTTTAGAATAAGTAACAATGTCAATTCCTATTCCGTTGGGGTCAATAATAGCAAAATGCCTATCACCCCAAGGTTCATTTCTTAACTCAATTTCAATAGGTATTCCTTTTTCTTTTAGTTGTTTGTAGTAATAGTCTACATTTTCTACTTCAATAGTTAAATAAACCCCTTTACCGTTAAATGCTGATTGAAAAATAGGTTTTTGACTAGGATGATTAGGAAGTAAGAAACTAATTTCTGAAGATTTATTAGGTGAATGTAATAGAAGGTAAAAATCATTTTCAAAAGTAACTCCAAAACCTAATGTTTGAGTATAAAATTTTTTAGTTTCTTGTAGTTTTTCGGTTATAATTCCTGCGTTTAGTTTCATTTTTTTGAATGTTTGTGCGTTGATAGATATAACAGTTAGCATCAACCCGATTATTATTAATTTTTTCATGTTATACATTTTTGTTGAAACAAATTTAGTATCAAGGGTTTTAGTTTGATTGTATAAATCGGACAGATTTTAATAAAGAGCTTTAGATGGAGTTACACCATAAAATGTTTTAAAATGTTTAATAAAGTGTGCTTGATCAAAAAAACCTAAGTCTAAATAAAGCTTGTTGTTTTTTAAACTTTGTGCAGAGGTGACTTCACTTAAAACTTGTTGAAACCGAACAACATTACTAAAAGCTTTAGGAGTTGTGCCAATGTAATAATTAAAAACTCTTTGTAATTGACGAGTACTTAAACCAGTATTCAAATCTTTTTCAATATCTAAATAACCTTTATGATGAAAAATAAGAGATAAAGCTTTAAAAAAAACGAGAATCGTTTTGTATAGATTGACTTTGAGTTAAGTTTATAAACTTGAAGTTAAGGAGTTTTACAATGGTTTCTAACGAGTTGCTCGAACTTATAGTTGTTTGTATCCATTTGGATAATTGAGGCAAGAAAAGTTGTAATTCTTGTGATTTATTACTTAGCTCTTTAGCATTAACTTTAAATAATAAAGGAAAAATTGAAGGGAGAAAACGAATTCCTATATAATCAAAATCATTCCCAATAGGAAATTCAACATATTTTCTGCAAAAACCCATTACAAAACTTTCATAAACATTCTTTTTGTTAAAGAAAATATCAATACACCCATCAGAAACGACCCGATAAGAGAAAGGATTTTGTAGTGTTTTTTTAGTTTTTAATTGCCAAAAACAATAAATATAGTTTTCTAATCTGATATCAGGTTTTAACTCAATATATGAGATGTTATTAGTTTTAGAATTAACCGATGGTTGTATGGGTTTATAGAAGTTTTTTATGGATTGAAAAGACGTCAAATGTGTTATTTTAAATTAAACATAAACGGCCTTACGATATTTGTTAGCATATTCAGAAGGAGTCATATTGGTGACCTTTTTAAAAACTTCTCTAAACGCCTTAGGGTCATTATAACCAACTTCATACATTATTTCGTTAACTGTTTTATTTCCTCTTTCAAATTCTTTTTTAGCAACTTCTATTTTAACACGTTGTACATACTCCATTACAGTATTGGCAGTTGCTTTTTTAAAACGTCTTTCAAAAGTTCTACGACTTACAGCTATTTTTTCAGAAAGCTCATCAACAGTTATTTTTTGTTGATAATTTTGTTCAATATGTTCTTGAATTTTTAAAATATCCTTATCACTATGAGATTTTTGTCCTTTAAAGATAATGAAAGGAGATTGACTATTACGACTAATATCTATTTCAAAAATTTTAGAAGAAAGTACAGCCATTTCACGACCAGCAAACTTTTCTACCAAATAAAGGTTTAAATTTAAAGAAGAATAGGCGCCACCACTTGTGTATAACCCATTTTCATCAGTAATAATCCTATCATCAACAAGATTCACATCAGGAAACATTTTTCTAAATTCATCAGCAGCCAACCAATGCGTAGCACAATCCTTGCCGTTAAGTAGTCCTGTACTAGCTAATAAAAAAGCACCTATACAAAGGCTAGCTATTTCAGCGCCATTAGTGTACTGCTTCTTTATCCAAGGAATAAAAGCACTATTCTTTGAAATTACTTGAGTATAATCTCCATGAATAGCAGGAATAATAATCAAGTCCGTTTTTTGCACATCAGTAATTGTTGTGTTAGGAATAATACTAAATAGTCCGTTACTTGACCTTGCTTTTTTATGTGTGCCAACAAGATGCGTTGCAAACATAGGCTGTTTACCAGCTTTTAATAAAGCATCGTTAGCCATAGTAAACATTTTATAAGTAGCTTCTAAATTACTCAAACTAGAGTCGCCTTCAGGTACAAGAATAGAAATATGTTTCATGAGTCATTTTTCAAGAAATTAAACCATTTCAAATATAAGATAAGCTATTGTCGCAATCAACCCGTGGTATTGTCGGGAACATACCTTTAGAGTATAAAAAAGACCTTTTATCTTTGGGAATCAAACAATTAATTCATGAAGGAAGAAGTTTTAAATGAATATTATATCACAACCAAGGAGTTATTAAGGTTGATATCATCGTTAACTGAAAAAGAGCTGAATAAAAAAACAAAAGAAGGAGGTTGGACAGTAGCGCAAGTAGGAGATCATCTTAATAAATCGTATGCTTTATCTGAAGTTTTGACAGGAGAAGTAAAAGAAACTAAACGTAGTCCAAATGAAAAGTTAAAAGAAGTACAGGAGCTTTTTTTAAACCTTGATGTAAAGATGAACTCACCTAAAGAAATTATTCCTGCCGAAGAGTTCATTGATAAAGAAAGTTTGTTGACTGAGTTAAAAATTAAAATACAATGGGTGAACGATTTCTCAAAGAAGGCGGATTTATCAAAACTCTGTTTAGATTTTGAAATTCCTGAATATGGACCATTTACACGACTTGAATGGATAGGATTTAATACAGTGCATACAAAGCGTCATATTTATCAAATAAAACAAATTATTAAGAATTTAAAACTATAAAAACAATGAACATATGGGCAAATTTAGGAGTAGAGGATGTAGAACGTACACAAAATTTCTATCAAGCATTAGGTTTTAAACTTAATGGAACTCCTACGAACGAAATAGTAAGTTTTTTATTTGGTGATGATGAGTTTGTAATTCACTTTTTTAAAAAGGAAAAGTTAAAAGAAAGTTTTGAAGGAGAAATAGCAAATCTTAACAACGGTAATGAAATAATGTTTACACTTTCGGTAAATAGCGAAGAAGAGGTTAGTATATTAATAGATAAAATAATTAAAGTAGGAGGAAATATTCGTTTTGACCCTAGAAAAGATAAGAAAAAGTTTTACGACGATAACGGTTATTGTGTTTGTGTGTTTGAAGATTTAGATGGGCACTTATTTAATCTGTTTTGTAATTTAAATAAAAGGTAATATTAGTTATGAAGGAACAACAAGAGTTTACAATAGTTATCAATGCTACCCCTGAAAAGGTATGGAAGATTCTTTGGGGTGATAAGACTTATTCTCAATGGACAGCAATTTTCTCCGAAGGATCTTATGCAAAAACAGATTGGAAGGAAGGTAGTAAAGTGTTATTTCTTACGCCTGATGGTAGAGGGATGGTAAGTAGAATCAAAAAAAAGATTACAAATAAATATATGTTATTTGAACATCTAGGAATTATTGAAGATCATATAGAAAACCTTGAAAGTAAGGAAGCAAAAGAATGGCGTGGAGCTATTGAAGAATATGTATTAGAACGAGTTGGTGATAATACACATTTAACAGTAAAAATGGATGTAGTTGAAGAATATAAAGACTTCTTTTTAGATACGTGGCCTAAAGCAATGGAAAAGATAAAAGAATTAGTAGAAAAGAAAAATTAGAATAAACATAACCTTAAAAACAAGAAAAATGAAAGTAAATCCTTATTTAAATTTTGACGGAGATGCAGAACGAGCATTCAATTTTTACAAATCTGTATTTGGTGGTGAATTTATCGCAAATATGAAAATGAGTGACGCTCCAGATGTAGAAAAGTTGCCAGAAAATGAGAGAAAACGTACAATGCATATTTCGTTACCATTATCAAAAGATACTATTTTAATGGCGTCAGATACCGTGCCATCAATGGGGCATAAGCTTAACAAAGGAAATAATAATTACATTTCAATTCACCCTGAAAGTCGTGAAGAAGCAGATCGTTTGTTTAACGGCTTATCTGTGGGTGGAAAAATTGAAATGCCTATGGAAGATCAGTTTTGGGGAGATTATTATGGAAGTTTTGTAGATAAGTTTGGTGTCCATTGGATGATTAATTATAACGAGTAGTATAGTTAAATTTAATATCTTTTTAATGGTAGAAGTCTTTAAAACATCTGTAACGTTAATTGAAGAAGAGGTATTTTTATTAAAAAAACTTCGAAAGAAGTTTCCAGATTACATAGTTAATTTTGATTTAGAAGACTGTGATAATATTCTACGAATTGAGGTAACAGATACAAAAATAAACCTTATTTCGATTATTAAGCTAGTAGAATCCTATGGATTTAATATCGAAGTATTGGAGGATGTGTTGAATATATAAGACAAAACGATATTAGAAAGCTAACACACAAACTTATAGTAAAAATAAAACCCTGTTAGATTTCTAACAGGGTTTTTTGTGACCTCGGCAGGATTACATTTTGTTGTTTTGTTTTGTGCGCGTTTTTTCAAAACCTGTATATTTTATAGTGATTTGGGCGTTTTGTTATTTCTTGTTGTTTTCAAAAAAATAAAAAAAATACATTTTTTCTTACCACGATGTTTACCACTATTGTATCTTTGGGGTAAGTAAAAAAGTGAAAAATGTATTTCTATTTAAAAGAACCTAAGTCAGAAAAAGAGACACTGATAATTATTCAATTCTATGTAAAGAGCGAAAAGGCTATTTTCAAATATTCAACTGGCGAAAAAATAAATCCTGAGAATTGGGATTTTGAAAACAGACTACCAAAATCTAAAAAAGGAATCGGTGGAGCGAAGTTAAAAAAAATAACTTCCAATATTATGCGCTATGATACCTTTTTGGAACGATTGATTGATAACTGTAAAATCAATAATATACCCCTAACTCGAAAGTTTTTAAAAACAGAGTTTGACAAGCATTTTAAGAAAAAGGTTGCAGCAGAAAAAAAAGGATTTGAATACCTTACTGATTTTATCGATGATTTTCTTATCAAAGCCCCTAACCTTATCAATCGTTCTACAAAACGAAATTATACAACAGACAAGATAAAGCACTATAAAAAAACAAACAATCGATTAAAAGAGTTTGAAACTTACAGGCGTTCAAAAATCAAAATAAACAAGTTTGATATTGTTGTCTATGATGCCTTGGTACACTACCTCACGGATAACAAAAAATACTCGGTCAACTATACAGGAGATTTAATAAAAAACATCAAAAAATTGCTTAAAGTAGCTGATGTAGAATTTGGTTACGATGTTCATAAGGATTATGAACGAAGTGAGTTTTCTGTTATCAAAGAAGAAAGTGTATCAATAGCACTAAATGAAAAAGAAATCGATACACTTTTCAATCACGATTTTTCCAACGATGAAAAATTAGAGAACTGTAGAGATATGGCTATTATTGGTCTTTGGACAGGGTTAAGAGTCTCTGACTTTCTTAACTTACCCCAAATTAATACGGATGATAAATTTATCACTGTACAACCTAAAAAGACCAAAAATTCGTCAGGGGTTAAAGTAGTGATTCCTTTGCACCACCAAATCAAAGAAGTCATTAATAAAAGAGGCATGCCTAGAATGATTACCGATGTAAAATTCAATGAGTATATAAAAATAGTTTGTAAACGAGTTGGATTTACTGATAAAGTAAAAGGTTCACTCATGGTTAAAGATGAAAAGACAGACATCTATCGTAAAAAAGTAGGTATGTACCCTAAATATAAATTGGTAAGCTCACACACTTGTCGTAGGTCTTTTGCAACGAATTTATACAAGATGAACTTTCCTACACTTTCTATTATGAAAATTACTGGACACTCTTCTGAAAAAAGTTTTTTATCATACATTAAAGTTACTCCAACAGAACATGCAGAGAAACTACTCAATCACTGGAATGAATATTATAGTCAAAAAAGAGTTGATTAAGTTTAAAACGTTCTTTTAATTACCTTAAAAATTTGATACACCTCATTAAGGTCTAACTCAAAATCTGAATACTCGGGACTTTTATTTCTACTATGGCAAATAATCGTCCCTTTTTCTTTATCCAGTCCGATAATATCCTTGTGAAAAACATTGTGCTTAGAAAGAATTATCCATCCGTATAAAGTAGGGTTGAATCCATCCATCCAATGATGGCGTCCAAGTTCTCTACCCAATACCAAGGCTCTGTTAGGGGTATCATTAATTCCTCCACCGTTCATACTATCGTTTTTAGTCCTAAATGCTTCGTAATTACCACGACCGTACTTTTCTACATTAAAAGTTACTTCCTCCCATTCATAAATTACATTTGCATCATCTAGCGTTTCTAAAAAAGAAGAATAGGCATCAAAAGGAATCAATCGTGTAGTTACGTTAAAACTACCATCAGGTTTTTCCACAAAAACATTCCCATTGGTATTCACCATAATATCCTTGTTGACAAGCTCTCCCTCTCCTGTGAGTAAATACATATAGTTAATCTCTTTGTACCTATTGGTAATCGCTTTGGCAAGCTTTGGACTTATTTTACTTCTTCCATTTCTTACATAGTAGATACGAGAATTGCTATTGTCTCCAATCTCTACCGATAAGCGGTTTGCTTTGATACCTAAATGGTCTAATAACTCCTGTAAAATTTCCGAACTGGTTTTCAACATCTTATCAATTTCTTTAAATTATTTTGTCCACAATTTATTCTAAAAGTTGACAATTGATTTTATTTTTGCGTCGTAATTATCCACAAATATAACAATTAACGATATATTATTGGTTTTTGTGAGCAAAAAATAAAAAAGAGCACAAAAATTTAAAAAATTGAATATGACCCAAGCAGACTTATTAAAAGTAAACCTTAAAGCCTTAACCATTTTTAATGCCAATGATACGATGCTTACCGTAGATGGTTGCGCAAAATATTTAAAAGTACATCCTAACACGGTTAAAAACCGCATCCATAAAAACACCATTCAAGCAATCTTTCAAGACGGCAAATACCATATCCCTAAAATTCAATTCTTAGAAAAGATAGTAGAGAGCTTTGAGCAATAATGAAAAAGAAAGCGCAATGAAAAACGCAAAAAGCGCAAAGACACCACAGCGATAAGTAAGCACTTATTGTAAGTAGCTCACAACATTCAGGTTGTGGGTTACTTTTTTAAAGCAAAAAACGGTTAGCTGTCACTAACCGTTTAAAAAATTGCTATGAAAAAGAAAAAAATTCTGCAAGGACGCAGAACCTTTTAAGAACCTCGAAGATATGAAAAAAAATAATACATCGCTCACAGCGATAGGATTGTACAATCAAAAAGTACATGAGTATTTACAAAACACAACGTTGGATGCGATAACCCAACTAGCTATCAAGCTATTTAAAGACAATGCGCAGCGCAATAAGCTAAACAATACGCAATACAACAAAGCCGTAGAGGAATTTAATACCCAACACGGGTATTTGCTTTTAAAAAAGGGAAAAGAGCATGAAAAAGCGATAAGTAAACACTACAACTATATCAACTATCCTTTTTTAGATAGAAGCGCTATGAAAAGCACGATGGATAACTACCGTCAATATGTACATAGCTATAATCAGCAAGCTGTAGAATATAACAAAGCCATAGCTGAGTATAACAAAACGGTCATAGCTCCTAACACTCCAACACTAGCCCAACAAGTTGCAGACTTTACAAAGAAACACCGTAGTGAATTTACAAGTACTTACAACAAAGAGGTAGCAAAATTCAATGCGCAAAAAAACGCAAACTATATCGCAAAAAAGCGCAAACCAACTATCAAGTACACCACGGAGCTTTTATTTAATGTCTTGGTAGGCTTTTATATCGCCCAATTAAAACAACGCAATTCATATCTCTTAGAAATGAATCGTCCAACCAGTGTATTAAAAAAAGCCTTACCAAAGCTAACCATAGACCATCGCAAATTAGCGACACATACCATCGCAGAGATACCAAGACTTGCTATTTGCAAAAAAACAGCGCAAAACCACATCAAACGCCTTAGAGAAGCCAACATCTTAATCAACTATGCATATATCAACCAATACAAACCGATAACGGTTAATTTCCACCCTGAAATTCTAACAATTTTAGACGGAAATCCACCAAAACCCAAAAGAATTGAAAACCAATCTTTTAAACAGGAGAACTGGAAAGAATTACCAGATAATAATGATACTACTAGAACCTTTTTATTAAAAGAAAAAGAAATAAAAGACTGTGTACATAACACAGGATTTCAAAAGGAAGAATTTATATGTCCTGCGGACGGCTTCTACAAGAACACCACAGTGATAAGTAAGAAAACAACCACTCGCCCGCGCCAAACCTCCGAAGCAGTCAAAGCCCTGTTGCCTGATTTTTTAAAACAAGAAAAACCAAGCCAAGGCACAAACAGCCCGCTTACGCATAACTTTTTAGCTCGATTGCAAGACGATAGAGAACTAGCACAAGAACTGGCAGACGGTGTGTATGACAACTACAAAGGATTGCGTTATGACTATTTGCAAAAAATAGAACTCTACGCCAATGTAACGACTGAAGAATTTAAGGCAATTTTACTACAAGATTGTATCAAAACTTCTGCAAAACTATGGAAACAGCACAATGTCTATGTAGGCGAATGGAAAAAAGCCATCAATTACCTAAACAACGAACTATTTACAAACATCACTCAAAAGACAACCCTAATTCAAAAACTCAAAGAATACCGTTGGAAACTGGAGTTTGCTCGCAAGTGGTTTATCAAATCACAAGTAACTGCATTGTATCCCTCGTTATATTTTGATAAAACCCGTACCCAAACCCATGAAATAGGCTTTTTCGGACTACACAAAGTATGGAAAACCCATGTAAAGTATCAGGAAAAAAAGGCAATAGAAAAAGCGCAACAACAAACGCAACAAAACGCAAGAAAACGCAAAGCGACCTATCAAAAGAAAATTACAACAGCCATCAAGAAATATGAAAAAGGCAATTATACGGCAAAACAGCTATATACCTATGTACAAACCAACCTACCACATAGCTATCTGTCTGCATTGTCCACTATGATACACTATAATCAATAAAACAGAATCTAAAAAATGAGCAAAAAAGAAAATCGATGCCATTGCGGAACAGGACACAAAATCACCTGTCCCCAATGCAGCAAGCTAAAAATGGTTATCCTCTTAAAAAATGGCAACAGTCATTTAAAGTATAAAACAAGCCATACCACCTATGCAAACCCTGTTTGGTATAACCATTTGAGTAAAAACAATAAAACCATCAACACCTTAATCAATAGCATGTACAAACGATTTCAAAAGTCAAAATACATAAACGCTACCAACAAACTTATGTTTTTTGACAATCAAACCAAACAACATATCACGACAATAGTAACCGCATAAAAAGAAGAACAAAGCATCAACCAACACAGAAAAAGGGTTTGTAGTATGAGACTGAAACTCTGAAACCCCGAAATACCCATTAAGCTCGCCAGTAAATCAGTCTATCGTTGGGAGATCAGAATTAGATAAAAAATAAGCAATGAACAGTTATCAGAAATGGTGTGAACTCCAAGAAGAAAAGCAGTATTGGAAGACGCAAGAAAAACGCAATAAAGCGCAAGGAAACGCAAAAAGAGAAGTACAATTAAAAAAAGAACATGAAAATACAACAATCAGCAAATGGTAATATAGTTATCACAGGAACATCAGGAGTGATAGAACACATCTTACCCACAATAACTATTCACAAACACCCGAGATACCCTAACGAAGCAATACTAATCACCCACAATACCAATTACAAAGACGAACAACAAGGCATTACCATACTCGCAAGAAACGTAACCAATGTAAATGAAACGAGATTTTATGGAAATGCACAGAGTCTAAAAAGTATGTTAGAAAACGAATTGAAATTACAAGGAGGAACAATGGAAGCTCCACCCAAAACCAAAGAACAAGACCCCATGTATGTTGCTTACTTACAAGCCAACACTTACGAAAAGCTGTTAAGTTTTGTTAAGGAACATCAAGACAATATAGGAGGGAAAAGACACCATGAAGACGGTAGGATAAGCGAGGAAGAATTTTTTTGTCAGTTTGAAACATTTATCATTCGAGTAACCCTGCGTTACTACTACAAGCTAGACAATCAAAACCTTATAAACTACATTCTAATGTCAGGAAGCACCAGTTACGTACACGAACCCAAAAAGGTATATGTGTATGATGGCAACAATATCATTACAGGGTATGTCTATGAGAAAGCCTATTAGCAGTAAACACACGAACAATGACCGCTATTTACAGTAAAAAGAAACTATTTGAGAAATACTATTACCTACCAGAAAGAGAAATGCGTGTAACGATTAATGAGATTATCGCAGAGATACGCCATTTACCTTTTGAGGTAGCCAAACATAAAAAGAAGCTACGCCCAAGTGAAGTAAGAAGATTTTTAGAAGTATATGATTTAGTATAAAAAAGAGGAAGTTCTAATCACTTCCTCTTTTTTAGATTTATTATTTAAGTATTTGCTTAAATACATGAATAATTGTAACTTTGTTTTATGGGAAATAATTCTTGTATAAGGCAACAAGCTGATATTGAGCAAATAAGTCGTTGTAGAGACACGGTTTTGGAATTAAATGAATCTTTCGACTATTTAGTAAATGGACTTTCATTAGCAGGGAATAGTGTTCGATTGAAAATACTTTACCTACTCTTTAAAGAAAAGAAACTTTGTGTTTGTGATTTAAGTGATATTCTCGGAATGAACATTTCTGCTATCTCTCAACATTTGAGGAAAATGAAAGACCGAAATTTATTGGAAACCGATAGAGTAGCCCAAACGATTTTTTACTCACTAACTGCTGAATATTCAACGTTACTAAATCCATTCTTTGAGCTACTTGATAAAAACAAAATTTTAAAAACGATATGAAAAGTGAAAGTAAATTAATCGGAGCAGGTTTATTAACTGCAATTGCAGCTTCTTTATGTTGTATCACACCTGTTTTGGCTCTTATCGCAGGAACAAGTGGGATTGCTTCAGTATTTTCTTGGATTGAGCCATTTAGGTTATATTTAATTGGACTGACAATTTTAGTTCTTGGTTTTGCTTGGTATCAAAAACTAAGACATAGAAAAGAAATCGACTGTGAATGTGAGACGGATGAAAAACCAAAATTCACTCAATCTAAAACTTTTTTAGGAGCTGTAACCGTATTTGCAATTATGATGTTGGCTTTCCCGTACTATTCAGGAACTTTTTATTCAACTACAAAAAAACAAATAATCATAGTTGACAAATTGGATATTAAAAGAACTGAATTTAAAATCAGTGGAATGACCTGTTCGAGTTGTGAAGAGCATATAAATTACGAAGTGAATAAACTCAACGGAATTATAAATTCTAAAGCGTCTTACGAAAATGAAAATGCAATCATTGAATTTGACAAAACAAAAACCAATGAAACAGAAATTGAGAGAGTAATTAACTCAACAAGTTATAAAGTAACAGAAAAAAAAGAAAATTAATGGAAGTTCAATTAAAATCAGAAATTACCTGTCCAAACTGCGGACATAAAAAAGTAGAAAATATGCCAACAAACGCTTGTCAGTTTTTCTATAAATGCGATAATTGTAAAACGGTTTTAAAACCAAACGAAGGAGATTGTTGTGTTTATTGTTCATATGGAACAATACCTTGCCCACCAATTCAAGAAAATAAAAGTTGTTGTTGATACAACACAAAAAATAGAATTTAAATTATCCAAAAAGATGAATATTCACTTAAAAATATAAGATAAACTTATGATGTATAAGTTTAAATTTAGAAAAGTTTATTCATTCTATTCTTTTTAAGAGTAGAAGTGTCTAGAACGATGTTTTTCAGACCCTCACCAATCTTACCAAACCCTCCCAAAAGTTAGCTAATTACAGCATAACTTAGCGAAGCTTTTCAAACCCTGAACCCCCACAAAACACTTCAAGTACTTTTGACTCAGCAAAAGAAAAAGAAGTGAATCCCGAGGCAATTAATACCATCTTATACAGACCCATCCAAAAAGGAAGTACATACGACAAGCTACTTCCACATAGCGACTGTAGTAGTGTAAAAATTGCCAACGGAGACACCAAGGTAGCAATTGAGAGTATGGCGTTGTGGGTATATAAATACCAACACCACACCCAAAAGCTATCCCAAGAAAAATTTGCAAACCACCCCTTACAAAAATTATGCAAGGAGCTACACAAGTTTTTGTATCAGCATCTACAATACAAGATAGATACTTACGACCAATTATTACGTAGCCCTGCCTGTGCTTGGGCGACTCGCTCACAGGGATTGGATTGCAAAAGTTATAGCATTTTCGCAAGCAGTGTGTTATTAAATTGTGGGGTTACACACTACTTGCGACGTGTTATACAACAAGAGGGAGAGGGTTACAGTCATGTATATGTGATAGTTCCCAAAAACCAACACACATTTGACCTAAACGACGGGTACTATACCATAGACGGCACCTTACAAACATTCAAAGAACAGGACATACACCAATCTGACGATGTATTAATGACCCCAAAAACCCAAGGCTTATCAGGAGCTATTGGAGGAGAACTGGTAAAAGGCGTTGGAAAACTAGTGAACTATGCCGTGAGTGAATTCATACAAGAAATGAACTCCTGTAGTGGTTCGTATTACGATGCCTCAGTAGTAGAACTTAAAATCAGACGTGATTTACGAGACAAGCTACAACAAAAAATTACCCAATTAGGCGAAGCCATCACCTTTAGAAACCGTGCAAGAACACAACACCTGTTCAACGAAATATTTAAAGAAGTAGACTTAGGCATTGCCCATTTACGTAACGAAACCGCTTATAGTTCCTATGAACATTGCGACGGAGAAACCCTAGCCCATGCGTTAGCCTTTGCGGAAAAATTAAAAACATTTATCGATAATTTTTTCGAAGAATTTAAAAAGCATGCTCCTTATTTCAAGGTAGAAGAGTTTATCAAGTCAGCCAATGTAAATAGTAGAACACTCTATTTTGTGGTGGAAAACGAGACCAACCCCATCGTAGCCGACTACCGCTTTATTGTCTTACGAAAAGAAATATCCACCTATGGACTAGACCCGATATTTCCATTTGAAGCCAATGCAGAGCAATGGTTAGTAAACAACCTAGCCCATTTACAAAAAACCTATAACGACGGACGGGAAAAGAGCTATGAAAAAGAAATAACCCCACTGTTAGACAGAGTAAAAGCCTTACGAGCCAAAGCACATTTAGGCGGAGAAATGCTGTATTATTTCGAACAACCCTTACAACGAGAACTCTACAAAGTATGGTTGCGATACGATGCAAACTACACCCAGTACCTAAAAGAAGAAGCTCAAAATACACGTACCGCTAATGAATTAGCTCTACGAGACTATCAAGAACGCTTTAAAAAAAATGTGGTAGAAGACCAACAAGCCAAAAAGCGCAAACGATTAAAAATCCAAGTAGGTATTGGCGCAGCAGCCTCCGCCTTGCTCGTATTGTTTTTACAAAAAAAATAAAAAGTTATGAATGAAGAATTTGACACCATAGGCAGCTATGTTCCGTATGGGCTGTATGGTTGGTTCGACGGCTTTTGTCCCTCCAATGGAATTGCCAGTCGATTGAACAACCAAGCCAAAGGCGTATGGGCGCAAAAAGCCGAATGGGACAACAAGTACAAGGCACTCCAAAACGGACGACAAGCCGCCGAATGGGAAAGCCTTAAAAAAGAAGTACGGCGCTTAGAACAAGCCATAAAAGCCGAACAACAACAATTAGTCCAAGAAGAAGGCATCGCCGATGCGTTAGGCTTAGGCGCTTGGTGTAACGGGGCAGTCTCCAAAAGAAAAAAAGCCGAAGAAAGTTTGCGCAATGCAGAAAAGTCCCTAGGACATATCAAAGGCGCTTTTCAAACCTTGGAACGTCAACAAACCCAAGGTATCAAAGAAGCCAATGCAGTGATTAAAGCAAACCAACAAAAGCTCAATGCCATTAAACAAAGCATTGTTCAAGTCAAACAAAAAATTGCAAAGTATAAAGCAGAAAGAGACCATGAAAAAGCCCAAGCAGCTAATGCCACACCCGCCGAGGTCAGCAATGCCAACAAGAAACGCATTGCAGGAATCGCCAAAGAAAACGCACCGTTGATACTAGGAGGTATCGCACTGTTAGGCGCAGTCGTCTATCTCAATAAAAAAAGTCCAACTCACAAAACGGTGAAGTCCGTAAGTGTATAAAATTAAGAACGATGAATTTGTTACAAACACACCTATTGCTTGCCGAACAAGAAGAAGCCTTAGAAAGCCAAGCACTTTCTAAACCACAAGCAAGCGGACTTCATGGATTTTGGGACGGAGCGAATCTAATGGGAATAATCAATACCGTTGGCGGAACATGGTCGCAAATAGAACAAGCCCGAAACGGAAAACCAGTCTATGTACAACAAGCCAATGGCGAAACCAAGGACATTGCTCCGATGCTAATAGCCAAGTTAGAACAACAAGCACAAGCACAGCAAACCTCGGTAGACAACTTGGTAAAAATGATGCAGCTACAATTACAAACACAACACCCCCCTAAAAAAGACAACACGCTGTTGTATGTAGGAGTTGGAGCAGGCATACTCGTATTGTTAGGAGGAATGTACGTAATGACACAAAAAAAATAAACGATGAGAAAAGAATCAATAGAAAACTCGGTAGTCAGTTTGCTAAGTATGAGTGCAGGCGCAATGCTTTCACGTGTAACCGCTAAAAAGCTACCGATGCAAAACACCAAGCTCAAAAAAGGCATGTTAGCCTTAGCAGGTGTCCTAGGCGCAGCCTATTTAGACAGGAAAACCACAGGCAAAGCCATTGCACAAGACATGGCAATGGGAACAGCCGTCACCCAAACAGGCGAACTCGTCAAAGAACTGCTAGATGAAAAGTTGCAAAAGAGTCCGCTATTACATTCCGCTTTAGGATCTCCTTATGACAATTGGAACGAACCCTTTGCACTAGATAGCACCGACTTTTTATCAAGTTACACCAGTCCCAACTACGATGGAATTTCCGAAGACATTTCCTACGAAACCATAGAAGATTTTAATAGCTAAAGAAATAAAAATAGCCTCGAAAAAAATACGAGGTATTCAGTGAAACAAAAACCAGTAGATACAAACGTATCAAAGTAATGCTAAAGCTCACTTAGTGAGAAAAAAAGAAAAGAAAAAAGATGAATTTTTTAAGAAACGAAGAACCTTATTTACGAGTAACTGAGTATTTAAAATACAAGAACTCCAAACGCAAAGAAAACGAAAAGTGGAACATCAGTGCGATGAAGCCCATGCCAAGCTTTTTATACGCCAACAAGAAAGTAGATGTAGGCGGTACAGTGTCCCTGTTAACAGGTTCGTCAGTAGCCAAAAGAGGCGTTACCAATTTTGATGGGAACTCCCTAGTCAAAGGACGTGTGTTTGTAGCCAATGGCATCACGTTTAAATGCGCTATTGACGATGCCAGCAAACCAGAGCAAGACATTGCCTATAGCATTGCTAAAGTCCCGAACACCTTAATGCAATCAATGGTTGTAGTCAAGCAAAAAAATGAAATCCTGATTGAATTACCAATTTGTGACATTTTAGGCGCTACCGAAAGCGGTAACCATTATTTCAAATTAGGCTCATTTGCCCTGTTGGAAGACGACACCATTACCGAAATCGAAATCCAATACCCAGAAGGTGCAAAAATCACGTTAGAAGACGGAAAAGCCCTGTTCGCTTCTGCACGCTTATCAGGATTTGCGACCTATCAAAAACGCTAAGCTCATTTTTATAACTACACTTTGCGCTAAGACAAGCGCAAAGTGTAACCACAAGCACCAAAGATGAAAAAGATATACAAACGCATAAAAATCAACAAAGACCTTTTAAAGACCAATCTTCCCCCTCAAGAACTCTTACAAAATGAGGTCAGTGACACCATCCCCACAGGAAAAGTAATCGGAGTGTATTTTATCTCCTATATGCCCCCTATGGACACAGGTATGCCCACAGGAGAAACGATGTCGAGATTAGTTCCTTTTGGAATTTCTCAAACAGACATTACCCTGAAAGACAGTAGAGGACATTTGCTGACTGAGACTACGGACATCAAAGACTATGAACACAAAAGCGGCGGCTATAACGAGGGCTTTAAAGAACTTGACTTTGAAAGCAAAAACGAACGAGTGACTATCAGTTGGGAAACCCTAGGAAGCAGACCCATTTGTGGCGAGTTCATTTTTGAGATAGAAGCCCCTAACCCGTGCTAAGAATGAAGACCATATACCACAGCGAACAGTTTACCGATGATTTTGAGATAAACTTTTCCGAGAAGAACGATTGCAAAGGTGTTGTAAAGCTTGAAATACACCCACACGAGCTAAGTGTCCCTTTGCTTATCAAAGACGGTTCAGGACAGCGAATCACTGCCCAAGCCCCTTTTGTAATAAACACCAATCATCCAATTGTAGACGGCTTGATACGCTTTGAATTTTCAGAATACCCAGCACTCACAGCCGTACAAACAACACCCTTTAAAAAAGCCATAGTAAGGTATTTATATTGTGAATAATCAATTATCGAACATCGTAGAAAACCACCTACAAGGAGGAAGCAATCATGTTATCAAGGTATCGAGTAACGGCATAAAACTTGTCAAGTCTACTTCTGCGCAGAAGTACGCCTTTACCTTAGAAGATATTGAAAGCAAATACGGTTCGATAGCCCAATTTTTACAAGCCTTACCCGAAAAAGGATTTAGCGGAGCGGTGGTCTTTACCCTACAAAAAACCTATACCAAGGATGGGAAGACCACCTATCACACGCTACAAACACTCACAGAAAAATTAACCCAAGATATGAATGCTACCGACCCTACCACTGCCTTTTTAGGAGCGCCAGAGCTGATGGCAAAGATGGTACAAGCAGAACGTTCGGCAGACTATAAAGAACAAGTACAAGAGCTAAAAGAAACCGTCAAAGACCTGCGTTCTCGCAATCGAGTATTAGAAGAAACCAATAGCTCACTCACCATTAAGTTGGAGACAGCAAAAGAACGAGAAGAACTCAGAGTCGAACGAGAACTACTGAAGAAAAAAAGCTTTTTAGAAACGCCCGCCTTTGAAAAGACGATGGAAACCTTGGGCGGGATGCTTCCTAAAATCTTAGAAGCTTCAGGAGGTAATGCCGTAGGACATCCGAGCCAGTTAGCAAGCCCGAATGTTTCGCCCATACAAAAAGCCTTTGTACAAAAGCTTCCCACTGCCACCGACGAACAAGTGATGTTTTTTAACTATTTGCTTGACAACTGGCAAGAAGATTTAATCACACAAGTAGCACAGATTATCGAACAACAACAAGAGCACCATGAAGATACAAACTAAAAAAGAAGCCATTGCCCAATTAGAAAAATTACCAGAAAAAGTATTGATACGACTAGCAGAACTATCCAGTCATAAAGAAGCACAAAGCTACTTTGCATGCCCGATAAAATACGGCGCAGTCAAGAGCTTTTTAAGGTAGAAAGCAACAACAAGATACAGGAGAAAAAAAAAGCGATGAAAAAGAAAACAAGTGTATCAAAAGTTGCCACCCGAAACAACGCTAAAAAAGCCGTTAGCAAAGCCAACGAAGCCAGTGCCTTTTTACTAGCCAACAAACCGCTACTGCTAGTAGCAGGCGGAAGTGTCGTAGCGTATTTCCTATACAAAAGGCTCAAACAATCAGCCGATGCGGTAACCGAAGTCTTTCAAGACGTAGCAAACGACCATATCGAAGCAGACCTACACATCAACACAGGAAAGCTAAGCATCAATAAAGAACAAGCGAAGATTTTAGCCAAGTCCTTACTAGATGCTTTTAACGACACCGCTTTTGGACTTCCTGCCACCGATGAAGCCAAAGTAAAACAAGTCTTTGACAAACTACAAACAGGCGATGACTTTAGGCTCGTGTATAAAACCTTTGGTAGAAGAAAACGGATGGGAGGCAAAACCCCAACGGTATGGCTCGATAAAAAGCTTGCGGACGATTACGATTTAATCTACTGGCTTAAAGCAGAGATTTCAGAGACGTGGGACAGGCAATTATACCACCAAATCAAACAACTAGTACAAAGCGCAGACATGCCCTTTTAAACAAAAAAAATGAAAAAGAACAATGGAAGCAAGTTTACCAATTTACGGGTTGGCATGTCCCGACACCCAACAAGCCCAAGAAGAATTTGACACGAAAAAAAATTGCGGATGTACGATGAATACAACAGCACAACAATTAATCAGCGGAATCATTATCAACGGAAGCACAGGAAAACCCTTTGAAGCAGGGCTTGTCAATGTGTACAATACCCAAACCAAAAAAGGAACAACACCCGATGCAAACGGAGCATTTCAATTGTATGCCAGTCCTACCGATGTGATACACATTTCCTTTGTGGGCTATGATACCCTACAAATAGCAGCCTCAAAACTACCTGCCACCATCACGTTGCAGGAAAGCTCGGAACTACTATCAGAAGTAGTGATAACCGCTAATAAGAAAGGAGATAACAATTATATCTATGCCAGTATGGGACTGTTAGGCTTACTGTTTATGTATGCCATTGCCAAGGATAAGAAAAAGAATAAAACGACGACCTAATGGAGTTTATACTCATGCACTGGGAAAAAATCACAGGTATTTTAGGGCTAGTTTTTTCCTTTTTCGCAGGCTTTAAAATGCGGAAGATACGCCACCAAGAAGCCAAGAACCTAGCCCTAGAAAGACGTTACAAAGCCGATTTACAAAAGCTAGAGAATTACAAACGAGCCTTTGACATCAATGCAGAAATGATAGAAAGCATTAAAAGTGATTTTATGGCTCGTATCGGTTCACTACATCAGTATATCGAACAATTGGAACACATGAATACAAAGCTACACAGCATTGTAGCCAAGCAACAACAAGAACTCGACAAATACATTACAAAATATGGAAAAGACATTTAAAATACTCAGTATTGTTTTATTACTACTGATTACAGCGTGTGGGACAACCAAACACAGTAAGACCCACACTTTAGAAACCCAAGTGGATAGTGTTTATGTACAAAAAGACAGTGTACAGAGCATCACTATCAATAGCGCTATTCAAGACAAAATATTTATAAAGGTTGCCACTGGAGATACCCTACTAGACAGCCTAGTTAATCAAAAATTACAACACTTTGCCAGTAGCAAACAAAGCGGTACAAACAGTTATAGCATTCGCTACGATACCCAAGCCCAAGGATTTGAGATACGCAGTACCATAGGCGCTACCAAGGAGGTTGTAACCAAACAGCGGGATAGTACATCAACGAGCCAGTACAAAAAGCACAAACAAGAGGTAAAAGAGCAAGCAACAACACACCGATTGCCCTTGTGGGTTTGGGTACTGCTCTTAGTCCTTGCAGGCATGGTCTATGGAATCGTCAAAACAACTTAAAACCACGAATGAACACAAGAAAGCTATGGGTCGTTGGAGCAGGCATAGGCTTAATAACCCTAACCGCTTTTATCAGCCAAAAGAAAGCCCAACTGACCCGTATAATAGAACAATTACAGTTTCGTGTTTCAGGAATTAGAAATGTGCAGCTCTCATGGCAATACATCGCCTTAGAACTAGACATACAGCTACGAAATCCAACGAAAGAACATTTGAATATCAATACAGGATTTATAAGTGCAAAAGAGCTACGAGTGTATGAAAAGAAGACAGGGAAGCAATTAGCCTTTACCAAGCTGAATACCCACAAAATTAGCATTCCTAGTGGCGGTATGTACCAGTTACCACCCACGCACATTACCCTGCCTGTACTCACTGTAGGACAGTTGGTTTTTGAGGAGCTTCAAAAAAAGCAACAGGACTTTATAAAGGCGTTGCGTTTTGAACTGGACGTAGCCAGTTTAGGAAACACACGAACCGTACAATTTTAAAAAAGAAAAAAGAAAATGGCAAGCTATGAACTATTCAAACCCTCTTTAGAACAAGCAGAGGGCGGGTATCAAAACCTAAAAAACGACAAAGGAAACTACAACTCAAAAAAAGAACGAGTTGGAACCAATCACGGAATTTCCGCTAAATTCTATGAAAAGATACTAGGCAGACCTCCGAGCATCAACGATATGAAAAGCCTTACCAAAGTAGAAGCTCACATCCTTTTTAAAAATGAGTTTTGGGACAAAATGCAAGCCGATAGCATCCGTAGTCAGGCAGTGGCAGAAATGATAGTCGACCATGCGATAAACGCCAATCCAAGAGTAACCGCAGGTATCGTGCAACGCTCTTTAAACCGATACTTTGGCAAAAACCTACAGGTAGATTATGTCATAGGATCTAATACTGTTAAAGCCATTAACTCGGTAGATGCCAAACAGCTTTTTGAGCGTATAGGAAAAGAACGTCTCGCCTATTACAAACGCTTAAAAGACTACCAATACTTTGCAACGAGCTGGACAGGAAGAGTGTTTGCACTAGCTCATAAGTTTGGTGTTGACCTCAAAAAAAAAAGGCAACAACGTTGCTGGTAAGTATTACTAGTATAGCCCTTATCAGCTATGTGATATATACAAAAGCTAAAAAGAAAAAGAAAAAATAAGATGAATACCATACAAAAATTTCAAGCCTTAGACGGCAAGGAAGTCAGCCGAAGTACTTTAGAAAGATTAGTAACACAGGCAAAAAAAGAAAACAATACGGAGGTTATTTATAGGGTCTCAAAAATCTTAAACGACCACCCTAAATACACGACGTTTAACATCTCAGTCAAACGATATGCCACAGGACTGAATGCACCAAGGCATACAGGAGCATACAAAGAAGCCTTAACCAGTTGCGGACGTTTGCGCAAAGGATGGCGTTTTATCAAAGGACGTGTAGTCAAAGCAAGCGCCAAAGTACCCAAACCTACTCGAAAAGGATTGGCAGCCCCAAAAAGAAAAGAGGGATTGACCGCTAGTGGACGTTTGAAAAAAGGCTATAAATATGCAAAGGGAGGTAAGATTGTAAAAGCTACCTCAAAAAAAAAAAGTGCTGTAGCGCCTGCCACTAAACCCCAACAACCTGCTGAAAATATCCCCTTAGAATTTTTAGCAGGTTTAGACTTCATTCAGGAAGAAGACACCAATACCACAGGACTGAATGCCCCTGTAAGCCCCGACCAAATCTATCAGATGATTACGGATAAACTTATCAGTGCTATCAAGAGCGCTAAAGGAACACCAAAGTTGGGATGGGATGATACCTTTTTAGAAAAAGGCGGGTATCTATCACCTGTGAGCTTTGCCTCTAAAAAAGCCTATAGAGGTATCAATATCATACTGCTAAAAAAAGGCAATCCTTTTGGAGCGTATAAAAACCCTTATTTCTTAACCTTTAAACAAATACAAGAAGCAAAAGGGAAACTCAAAAAAGGCGCTAAAGGGTTAGAAGTAATCTACTTTACCCGCCTGTATAAATTTTCAGATGCTCAAAAAGGACTCGAATACGCCACCTATAACAAACAAAAAATGCAAGACTTTTTACAATCGAAAGGCTATGATACGAGTCATTTTGATTTTCTCGTACAGACTATTCCTATCTTAAAATACTATACGGTTTTCAACGGAGCAGATATTGAGGGCATTGATTTTGGATTGAATAAACTAACCGCTTTGGAAAAAGCACGTTTAGGTTTTGTTGCACCAAGTACCCCTCATAATACAGAAGAAAAGAACCCGATAGCAGAACTTATCATTCAACACTTTCCGAAAGACAGTGCGAAGATAGTACACGGATTTAAAGGAGCGAGTTACAACCCCACTCAGGACAAAGTAAAAATGCCCAAGTACGAAGCCTTTTATCAAAGTGTTGACTACTACAGTACGCTATTCCACGAAATGATACACAGTACAGGACACCCAAGCCGATTGAACCGTCCTTTTGGAAAACGTTTTGGTGATGTGGTGTATGCCAAGGAAGAACTCATAGCAGAATTTGGAGCGGTGTTTTTATCCGCACAAGCAGGAATTTTATGGAAGACACAAGCAAACCATGCGGACTACCTAAAAAACTGGCAATTGGCGTTACAATTTATGCAAGAAGATACAAAGCTTTTAATGCGTGCAGCTAGTGAGGCACAAAAAGCAGTGGATTACCTCTTACAAGTAGACACTAACAAAGAACCCAAGTTTTACAAAGCACTGGTAAAAACCAGTCAAAAAGCAAGCTCAAAACCAACGAAAACACCTGCTTTAAACAGATCCATCAAAAGAGTGTCAAAGCCTCAATCCAATAACAATATACCAGGGAATCTCAATACAAACTCGGTAGCCTACAAACGAAAGCAACTACGACATAGAACCTTTGAGTATTACCAAATTGAAGATGTTGTATTGGCAAGCTTTTTAGGAAAGCTAGAGATAAAAACCAAAGAAAGTTTGGTGATTACCCTAGCAGGGAAACGAGGTTCAAGTAAAACACACTTTGCCTTTAAGTTTATCAATGTACTAGCTCAAAAATACAAGGTAGGTCATGCTTCTATGGAAGAACACCCTGAAAGTGCGTTGTATTGGGACAAAGCGGATATGTATTTTAACGAAGTAGCAGAACGAAACTTGTCCAATCCTGATATTGAAAACCTAGACCAATTAGACAAGCTGATTAGAGAAAACGATGTGATTGTGATTGATAGTTTTGCTAAATTAAAGGAACTGGATAGCAAGTTTGAAATTGACAAAGACTTACGAAAGAAGTACGACGGAAAGTTGTTTTTTATCATCTTTCAACAAACCGCAGATGGTAAAATGAGAGGAGGCTCAAAAAGTGGCTTTGATGGGGATTGTATTTTCTTTACTGAGAAAACAAATCATTACAAAACCAACTTTATTTACACGGATAAAAACCGTTACCAAGATAAACCACTCGATGAGTTGAAATACAATATTTATTCAGGGAAACTTGACTCGATTATCTCTGAAGAACTGGTTACAGAAAATGTGATGCCGAAAGAGGTGGAATTTTAGGATATATCCCGCAGGATGATTTACAATCGTTTTTCGGGATGTCATTTTAATGTTTTATTTGCTGAAAGTAGAATAAATCAAAACAAAAAACATTATTAAATTAAAGGAGTAAAAAACAACAACCTTATTTTTTTATTGAGCAAATAAATTCAAGAACTAGAACCAATGAAAACTTTTTGTGCATTACAAAAGAGTTCTGTAATGTGCTATGCAGCATACAAAATAATCATTGTTATAGGCATTAAAATGTATGAGAGAAATGTTATTTTTTCTTCTTTTACTTTCAACAACGAATTTGAAATTCGGTTAGTTATCCATAACATTATTGTAAAAAAATATAGAATTATCACATTTTGTATAAACCAAAATAATGTTATGAATAACATGCCTATACTGAGAATTATTGTCAAGCTTATTGCAATTTGTATGTTTGAAGTAAGGTCAATTCCGATAGGGTTTAGTATTGTTCCGAAATGTATTAATAATTTGGGACTATTCGGCTCACTCATTGAATCCAAAAGATAAAATAACCAAGGACTTATAATTATTAGACCTAAGTATTTAAACCAATCTAAAGTTTCTTTTCTTTTGTTTGTTCCCCATTTTAGGGAAATCCAAAATAGTAAGCTTAATAATATTGACGATAAAAAATAAATTCCAGGTTCGATTTTAAAATAAGTAAGTATTCCATTTATAATTATTCCACCGATAGAAATTACACCAAATAAGGTACTCATTTTTTTTAAATCAGTTCTAACATTAGATATTGCTCTCCATTTTAAGAATGTGATGGTGTTCTCATCTAATTTAGAAATGAATATTTTTCCTGTTTCTGATTTTTTTATTCCATTTCTAGAAATAAAAAACCAAGAGAAAAGATGAACTATAAATACGATTAGAGTCATTTTTTGTAATGTATGTTTTAGGTATTTGTATATGAAAAATTTCGTATCCTTACTTCTGATTTTTCGAAGGAAAATTAAAAGTAAGTAAATGAGTAATTAGTATTGACTAAGCCCGAAATTGAGCAATTTTTTTATACATCTCAAGTTAGCTATAATAATTTATCCGAACAAATTAAAATTAACATTTTGAGTAATTCTTAAGTTATTCGCATTTTTATTCCAATATTCTTTAAACGCTTTAATGTTTTCAGGTTTTAATTCTTTCCAAAAATCAGGTGATATTGCCCAAGTTTCAATTTTAGTGGCAAATAAATCTGTTAATTTTAGTTCAAAATCTAATTGAGTTAATTTTTTCCAAGAAGAAATATATTCTAATATCCATTTGCTAGATTTTGATTTATGATACCCAATAATTAGAGACAGTTTGTCTTTTTGCGGAATTAAGTTTATAAAGATATAATTTAAAATGTTTTCTGATTTTTTCAAAAATCCCAAAGTGTGTTCTTCAGGATTTATAGGTGTATAAACAGCTGAAGCACTAATAGGAATGAAATCAAAATCAATTTTTTCAAAAATAAAATCTTGATTGTTATTTGAATTGTTGATTTCTAATTCCATTATGTTTTTATACCAATTCAAATCTTGAATTCCCATAGTATTAGCTTCAACTTGAGATTTAGCCATATCTATAAATTGCGTATTGATTGCAAATTGTCTTGAGTTGTTCACTCTTTTAAATATATCAACATTAATTATCTTTTTCCTTATTTCTGCACATAATGAACGGTATGAAAACAATAACTGACTGTTATAATCATTGAGATTATGCTCTTCTATTTCTATAGGAGCAAAAATATCTGTGTCATGAGAATTACAGAATAATGGATATGACATTGCATTATTTATTCCAATTGATTTAATACTAATAATTCCATCTTTTTCTGCTTTAAAGAAGTCGTTTCCTTTAATTTGAGTAATATGGCTGTTGGTACTGATTAAATTTAAGATTCCATTTTTTTGTAATAAATGAGAGTTAATTGAATTTTCTTCACAGATTAAACATTTTTGTTTTTTGTTTTTTGCATTTTTAAAAATAGCTTGTAAAACTTTAAAATCTTCCCTCAATCTTTTATTCATACAGTTTGGCTTTATTACAGCTAACGTTTTCGTAAGTAGGCTAGAAATAGTAATAAATTATATACGTCTTTGTTACCTGTTGTGCTTACTAAATTTTGTGCTTCTCTTTTAATTCATTCCACTTAATTGACAAGTCGTTATTCATTTTTTTGAAAATTTTATTGTCTAAAAGAATAGCTGCCCTTGATAACGATTTTTCATAATTAATAATATTATTTAAAATCAAGTAATCAAGTTTACCTTTTTTCGATGTGTTAAAAATATATGTGAAATGTTTAAATACAGTATCAGTGTTTTTATAAAGTCGATATAATTTAAGAGTATCATTTAAAATGGAATATGGCAATGCAAGTAGAAGTATTTGTATAAGAAGATTATTTGCTACTGTAAAAATTAAAGTAAAAATTAGTAAGAATATAATGCCAGCTTGAATTAAATGTTTTTTTAACATTTTTTTTGTTATAGACTTTGTGAAAAATGAACTTTCAAAGCAATTAACTCCTAATTTATAAACACCTTTTTTTAAATCGTCATTGTTAAAATAACCGCTTGAGTTTTCTTCAGACAACTTTAATTTTAATCCATTGTCAATAAAATCATTTTTTCTTTCAAATTCTGCTTCGTGAAAAAGGTGTCTTTGTAAAATTTCTAAAATAAAGTAGGATACAGACAAGATTACAAGTACAACGTTAAGTATATGTGTAAACTTATGAGGTGTTTCTAGTTTATCTAACACCAAAATAGCAATAGAAATTGTTGTAGTTAGTATTAATATTATGCTTAATGTACTATTGATTTTGTTAACAAAATCATAGCTTTTTTGGTATGGTACTTTTCTAGTCATTATTTATTCTTTTGGTGTTGTATGTTTTGCTTCTGGTCCATACCAAATACCTGTCTCTAACCAAACTTCATAAAAGTACAACCAAGCAGCAGTAATGGGTACAATGTATTTTGCAATAAGCAATTCCTTTCTCCATTTAAAATCTTTAGGGTGATAAAGACATAAAGTTCCTGAATTTTTATAGAAGTGTGGTGGGTTTTCAACCAATTTTGGCTCAATTACCCGAATTTGAGGATTTGAATTACCTCGATATAAAATAGAGACCTTATATTTTTTATATTCGGGTTTAGGTTGTAGTTCTCCAACAAAAACAACTTCGGTACTTGTTTTTTTAGTTACTCTAAATTGAGGATAAATAGCTTTCATAGCGCCAATTTGTATATCTACTTTTGTGGATTTATTTCTATATATCGCCATAAAAACCTTTTGACGCTGGTATATTTCTACCAACTGTTTCAGAAATAGTCCCTGTAGATGATGACTTTAATAAACCGTCTGATAATTTTTGAGAAAAAGATTTAGCTTCGTTTACATCAGATATTATAAATTCTTTTCCAAAAACATCTTTCCAGATTTGAAGAGCCTCGGCATTTTCTTTTTTGTCTAAATGCTCTTTTGCGGTGTTTAGTTTATCCTTTGCCTTTTTAATCTTTTTGATTGCATCGTCGTATTGATTATTGGTTTTAAATTTAGCTTGTTCAAGATAATATTCCGCATTATTAAACCAAAGCCTTATTGCTTCTTCGTGATTTCCAAAATTGTGAATATTAAAGTATGCAATTAAGGTTTCTTCTATTTGAAAGGAAGGAATAAGTTTTTTGTTTTCTCTATTCCAATATTTTATTGCTTTTACAATGTCTTTTATTTTATAGCTATTATTTCGATTACAATCATTTAAATTGTTTGTTAATTGTTTAGGATAACTATATGTCCAAGATTGTAAATCATAATTCGGAATTAAGTAGCCACTATTGTTTCGCTCAAAACTTGGTAAAACATCGAAATTTATAGAATTCAAGGTTACTGTAACGCAAGGTCTATCTTGTGTCACTTTGTCCTTATAATGAGATATTGAATTTAGTTTATTTTTAATTTTAGTTAGAACTGCTTGTGGTTTTGGTAAATTACCATATTCGTCTGACCATTCAGACTCGTTTAATAATGCAAAAATATCTACATCATCTAATGGTCTTAAAATTGTATCTCGTTCATAAGAACCATTAACGAATGTACTGTCAATATCTAGGTTATTCTCGTCTTTAGTCAAATGACCGTTTAAATAATCAGTTGAAGTTTTGATACTTTCTTCTTGTCTATCTGTTACTGAAACTTTTTCAATCAGTTTTTTTATCGCTTGTAATACTGTCGGCATATCTTAAAATTTTCTTAAAACACTCAATTAATATGCCGATATTTTTATAGAGACAATTTGTCAGGTTGTTGATAGCGAGGTGTTTATTCGCATTGCAAGCAACTTGTTTGTCTAAACACTTTCAGCATTCTTAGTACAACCATAAATAGAACACAAACGTGCTTTTTGCAATTTTTTAGTTGTTTGATTTAGTGCTAGCTAATATAACAAAAACTGTAATTCAACAGGGTTTTAACGAAGGGTGTATTTTTTTACTCAGAAAACAAAGCATTACAAAACTAATTTTATTGGTGAAAGAGGAGGTGTTTTAGAATATATTCTACACGATGATTTTAACTCATGTTGCGGTTTTTTGTGCTAAGGATAAATAAAATAAAACCTTACTTTTGTTTTTATGGATATAAAATTGACAGAAGCGGAAAAAATAAAAATTCTAAATTCAGATGATATTTACGGAATCATGCAAAAGGTATTACTCCGTGAAAGTAAGATAGACCAAAACAGGGAGCATTTTTGGATTATAGGATTGGAAAACAACAACCGTATTCTTTTTATAGAACTGATAAGTTTAGGGACAGTCAATGCAACCTTGGTAGAGCCTATGGAGGTCTTTAGTCTTGCCCTACAAAAAAGAGCTGTAAAAATTGTGTTATGTCATAACCACCCAAGTGGAGAGTTAACACCATCCGACAACGATAAGAATTTAACCGATAGATTGATACAAGTGGGGATTATAGTAAATACCCATGTAATAGACCATTTGATTATCTCTGATAAGAGTTATATGAGTTTTAAAAATATAGGTCTTTTAGAGGAATTAGAAAAAAGCAAAAGATATGTTCCTAAATATGTTTTAGAAGAACAGATAAAAAAGGAAATGTCGAAAATAATCGAAAAGAATAGAAATATCGAGATAGCTAAACAGTTAAAAAGAAAAGGAGTCGATAATGAAACGATTGTTTTTGCTACTGGTTTAACTATTGAGGAAGTGAAGAAGCTACGAGTGAAAAGAGTGTAAAACACCTGTTTTTATATTGTATTCGTACTAAAACCGTACAAATTTTACATAAAAGCACATTTCAAATTGCGGAAAACCACAGTGTATTTTGATTTTCTTTTTTTAGCTTTACTGCCAGAAAATTAGAGAAGAAGTTTAGATAAAAGGCTATGAAGTCTATATCCCCCATTCTCCACAATTAAAATACTGCTCCCCCAAGAAATCCTATAACTATACCTTTTCGGTATGGGTAAAATTTTATTGCTAAGAATTTTAACTTAATTATTAATATATAAAAATGAAAATTACTAGGATTATCGTATTGATTGCTCTGTGTACATCAGCGCTCAATGCACAAGAAAAAGACGTGAGTCAAAATCTAAAGCTAAAAAAGATACTTACAGATTTGAAAGCAGAAAACAACCCCAAGAATTTTGTAAAAGCACTAAAAGACTATGAGTTACTTAAGAAACAAGCTTTGGAGGTTAAAAACAAAGCTTTAGTTGAAATCAAAGAAGAAACTGTATCAATTGATGAAGAATTATTAGACGTTGAAGTTAAGATTGAAGAAAGTATTGAAAAAGCTACAATAACTAATCAAGATAAAGAAGAAGAAACACAGAAGGAGCTAGATTGCGTAGTTAACATTGAGGAAGCAATGTATTATCTGAATCTAGATAAAAATAATGAAAAATCCTTATCAAAAGCTGTAGAATATTTAACTCCATGTGTTGAGTCAGGTAATGCTACGGCTCAACTTTTAATGGCTAGATTATATGCTATTAAAAAGACAGAAGAAGATTACATAAAAGCTTTTCAGTTGTTAAAAAAATCGGCAAAACAGGGTAACGTTTCTGCCATGACTGATTTAGGTGTTTTATATAAATATGGTAAAGGGTGTAAACTTAACTATAACAAAGCTATAAAATGGTTTAAAAAAGCTGCTGAAAAAAGAAATAACAAAGCTGCTTATAGTTTAGGGTATATGTATTTAAAAGGTTTTGGTACCGTTAAACAAGATTATGTCAAAGCAATTAATTGGTTTGAAAAAAGCGACTATCCAATGGCTAAATATTGGTTAGGAGTATGTTACTATTATGGTTATGGAATAGATAAAAATGTGGTAAAAGCAAATGAGTTTTTAAAAACCAATTTTGACAGAACAAAAGAAGTATCCCAAAGCTCAGAAATAGTAAATGTAGAGGAAATTAAACAAGCTCTGGAGAAAGAAGAAACCTCTACATTAGCAAAAGTTACCAAAAAACAACTTAATGGAGTATGGGAAGGAGATTTACTATTTTTTGATTGGTCAGCAACTCATATTGAAAATAAAATACCCTTTAAAATTACAGCAAAGTATGATGCAGGGAGTGACGTACTACATGTAACCACTACAATTGCTGACAAAGAGCAAAATGTAGATTTTATAAAACTAGATAACAGTCTTTATTTTAATGATGTTACTGTTGAATTACCTCATATTTCATTTAGCAAGAATATTCCTTCTGTTTTAGAACATCAATTACTTTCTTCTGATGTTTCTATCAAACAACTTAATTCAGAAACTTACTTAACAGGAAGTTTAGAAACATATGTGAATGCTTGGAAAGAATCAGGAGTACCTATTCGCTTTGTCTTAAAAAAGAAAAGAGGATTAGAGAATTCAGAGGAAGAACTTTCAGAAGAAGCCCTAGCAGCGCTTTCGAAACAAGAAGATAGTTTTATAAAACTATACCCTAACCCTTTTGAAAAAGATTTAATTGTTTCCTATTCATTAGAAGAACCAACAAATACAAAAGTAACCATCACAAATATAAATGGATTACAAGAAAGAGTCATAAAACCATACACAAGCCAAGAAGTAGGAAGTTATCAATACTACGTAGAGGGAAGAAACTTACCAAAAGGAGTGTACGTGGTAACAATACTATCGGGAGAAGAAAGAAACACAAGAATTATCATAAAAAAATAACTACAATGAAAAAGAATATATTACATATAATATTAATGGTTTTAGTATTTGCCTCTAGTGTAATATCCGCACAAGTAACACAAAGGATAATGCCTGGTGATGAATTTTTAGAAGATGGTCCAGTAATAATTGGTAACCCACAACCAAAAGCAGAATGTACAGAGTTTCGTTGCGAAGGATATGAAAATATCAGTTTTAGAAAGTATGATATTGAGCATACTTTACGAATGGAAAATTTAATTCATTCTATTCAATCTAAAGGGATAAGTGATTGGTTGTTTATACAAGAGAAATTAGTGAAAACTGAGTTAGACCGAATAACTTTTACCAATACCACTAGTAAATATGGTGATTATTATAAAGTAGCAAGAGACATTTATTTTGAAAGGCTAGAAAGGGGTATAACAACCAATAATGTAAATTACTACAATCGATCTTATGGTAGTTCTATAAATTCAAAAAAAGTAATGGGAACAGCTATAATGAAAGACGTAAAAGGTTTAACATTAAGGCATCAAGAAATAAAAAACGGAAACATTTATAATTCAAAATACGGCTTATACAAGTATAATGGACAACCTTTATCTAATTATAAATCATTAAGTGAAGTTGCGAATCTTTTAAAAAATGAATTATCAAAATACTATAGTAACGATGTTGCTATGAACGATAATCAAAGGATTAAGAACAGGCTAAACCAAATGATTAAAGATATGAGTCCTTCTTCTGTTTCTTCCGATATACTCCTAAAGAAGAAAAACTTTTTTGTTGATTTGTTAAGAAGCAAAGAATCACATTTTAAAAGCTTTAGTACTTGGAATGAGTTAAACTTGATGCAAAAATATATAAACAAGGTTTATAAAGGTAGCAACTCAGGAACTGTATGGCCTAAAGATTTTGGAACAAAAACATTTGTTTTAAATCATGCCAAAGCTAATAAATTAGGAGAGTTAACTGTTTTTCATCCAGATTATTGGAAAGTAATACTTAAAAACAAGTATGGAAATAGTTTTTTTAAACAACCTCAAGCTAAAGCAGACCATTTAAAACTTAAAGAAGCTGAAATTAATAGATTAATGGCGTTAACCCCCATTAATAATAATTTAGCAGTAGATTATATTGTTGAGGATATAAATATAACCAACCAAAACCAGTTAACATGGTTGAATAGTATTTCCGAAGAAGAAGCTAACCGAATAAAAGGAATTTTACAAATGGCTAAGGCTAGTTGGGGTTCTGATTTAGATTTAGGAAGTATTTACAGGCAAAAAAAGCAGATAGAGATACAGCGTATAAAAAATGCTGGATTGGTAGTGCAAATGGTAAAAGATTTAGGTATTACCAATACTACTCAAAAATCATGGTTATATAATAATATACCAGAAGCAACTGAAATAAGACTTTTTGTAGATGCTAATAAAACTAATGGAATAGTTAGTGCAGAAGCTAACAATTTTGTAGAGCAAGCTATAAAATTAGACATAATTTTAGACAGTAATCTAGAGGTAAAAACTACAGGGAAATATCCTGATGAAATTAGTGGTTGTTGCCCTGGAGATTGTTGCCCTGATCCAAATATTTATAATAATGATCCGATTATACAAGAATATGGAATAAAACCCGTGCAAGCAGCTGTAGATGCTACTTTTAATGCTTTAGCTATAATTAGTGGAGTTGTAGGTAGTAAAGAGTGGGTTGGGAAAAGAGCTCGACGAATTATGAAAGAATTAGGTATAGCAGTGCCTAATGATATTTCAAATGAACAGTTGGCAGAGTTATTTCAAATACGTAAAAAAGACGGTTTAATAATTGTAGAATACAGAGAAGGTATTTTAAAAAGTATGTTAAGTTTAGGTTTAGATTCTTTAGACATTCTTTCCTTTATATCTCCTAGCAAAGGGGGAGGAGCTTTTTTAGCAGTTAAAGGAGGAGGTATTATAGCAAAAACTAAATTAACTGAATACTTAAGAGTTTTAGCTAAAGGACAATGGAAAACTGTTAGTGAAAGTATGAGTGATGCAGCCAAAAGTTACCAAGAACTTATAAGTGGTAGAAAGTGGAATGAGAGCTTTGTTTTAAACAGTGTTAAGTTTGATGGGCTTAGAAATGGAATACTTAGCGATGCTAAATCAGGAATGCTTAATTTTGTGAATTCGGATGGTACTTTTAAATCTTTTTTTACAGGAAAAGACGCTATTGTTAGTCAAGCAAGAAGACAAAGGGCAGCAGCAGGTGATTTACCAATTGAATGGCATTTTGAGCACGATAATGTAAGATTAGCATTTGAAAAGTTATTAAAACCGCTTGGGTTAAATATTAAATTTATACATACACCTAGATAATGAAAAATAATAGTATTCAACAAATAACAATTACATGGGGTTTCAGGAAACAAACACTTAAAGAATGTACGGAAGAATTAATAATTTTTCTAGAGCGTTTAAAAAGATTTGATAACCGTTTGAACACTTGGTATAAAACAGGTTCCAGTAAAAAAGAAGCCTTGAAAGATAAAGTAGTTATTGAATATGATTATATAAAAAAAATGTTTTGTAAAAAATGTGCAGATGATGAATATCCTGAGTATTCATTTAACCTAGGTTTATGGAATGGTAATGTTATTGAGTTATTATCTTACAGTATATTTTTTACAATAGGAGGTTCTAAAGTCGGTAATAATATGGTTCAATTCACCTTTCCTAAAGAAGGGGAACTTTACGAGTATTATAGTATTAGAGAAAACTGGGAGAAACTTTTAGAGCTATTTATTAATCACTGGAAGCCAAACCAATATTATAATTTTAAAGATGATTTAATAGAATTGTAAATTATTAAATAGGGGTGCTATTTTAAAGTGTCCCTATTTTATATTCAGTAAAAATAAGAAGTTTAATAACTATGAAAAAACCATTAATAGTAGGTGTTGTAAATTTAGTATTTACGTTGCTGCTTTTTATGTTGTTAATATCTTTCGGTAAAGAAGAGAGTGTTTTTTTGTTACTACTAATTTTCTTGCTAATCTTATTAGGAATAATCTTAAGTACTCTAGGTTGGTTAGTAGGTTTTAAATATTTGAAAAGTAAGTTAATTTCGAGAACCGCTTTTTTGTTTAGCTTGTTTTTAAATTCTTTCTTTCCTTTAATTATTTTAATTTTAATATTAAGTAATTTGAAAGATGTTTTAAGATTATTTTGATGGATATGGAAATAACCTAAAATTTAATATACTTAACACTATACTTACCCTTAAAAATAAAACCCACTGAAAATCAGTGGGTTTTTCTTTGTTTTTGTGACCTCGGCAGGATTCAAACCTGCAACCTCTTGAGCCGTAATCAAGTGCACTATTCAGTTATGCTACGAGGCCTTTTTGCGGGTGCAAATATAAGAATGTTTTTTAAAATGTAAAGCAAAAAAATAATTTTTTTTTCAAGCTTTTTAAATTATTTGTCAGCTTCTATTTGATGCTTAAAATCGTCAATAATGCGTTGAGCTTTTTCAAGGTCTGATTCATAGATAAATACGTCAATAGAGTTACCTAAAGTTCCAAAACCAGCAACTCTTCCAGCTTCTTTATTATCTTTTACTAAATATGGAACTTCAATTTCATTAAGTAACTGACTTAGCCTGTTCACAAAGATTTGAGAACCTGAGAAAACTTTAATATGTTTGTTCATAATGGTAAATTTTAATCCAACGAATTTATTGTAACATAAGCACGCCATCCAATAATAGCCAATTGAAATTTTGATGCTTTCGATATATCCAATTCCTTTTTAGTAAAGGAAGGTAGTAGCGCCTTGTTTAGTTTGGCTAAAAACTTAAAATTTTTTTTTTTCATTAGTAGTTGATTCTACTATCAAAAATAACGAAAAATAATTTGTTATGATAAGAAAAACTAAACTTTACTTAGTTTAAAATGAAAAGTATAAGCTAAGGTTAGTCAATTTCTTAAAAGATAAATTCCAGTAATAAATAAGCAATTTTAATGGTTATTATAATTAGTTTTAAAGCAAGTATAATCATGTTAGGTTCATGTGTTTTTAGTTAGTAAATAATGATGAATTCCGGAATTGTTTTTTCAATATATGAGAAAGGAAATATTACAACCAAATTTTTGAATCTAATTTAATTGGATTGAGTTTGAATTTAAATCTATAAAAACACTATTAGTTTTAATTTATAACCTTATAATCTATGTTTAAATTATTAAATGAAACTTAAAAGTATCTTATTGGTCATATTTAATAAGGTTTTAAAGGGGCTTTTTTCACAGAGTTTGAAAAGTAAAGGAAAAAGAATCTTTAAAGTAAGTAGTTTTTAGGTGTTTCATTTCTTCAGAAAGAAAAAAATCAGTTTTTCGTAATAAATGTTTGCTACTATTTTGATAGGAGATATATTTGCAATTTAAAATAAATCTAAATAAATATAATGAAATTTTACATAGTAGCAGCAGCTTTATTTTTAACCTTCGGAGTATCAGCTCAGTCTAGTTTAAAAGGGAAAATAAAGGATGAACAAGGGCAACCAATTTATGGAGTTAATATTCATATTTCAGAGCTTCAAAAAGGTACTACCTCTGATGAAAATGGAGGCTTTATATTAAAAAATATAAAAGAAGGGTCTTTTATGGTAACTTTTAGTATGGTAGGTTTCAAAACAGAAATAAGGAAAATAGCATTTACCCAAAACAACACTGTGGAGATTTTACAAACATTAAAGGAAGATTCGGAGAGTTTAAGCGAAGTTGTTGTTTCTGCTAGTAGACGTTCAGAATATCTTTCAGAGATACCAGCATCAATAACTGTTGTCAACCAAAAACAATTAGTAGACTTATCAAATTCAACAACTAATATTAATGAAATTTTAGAATTTACTGTTCCAGGTTTAGCTGTGTCTACAGGAACCTTTTCTAACTGGGGGCAAACATTACGTGGTCGTTCTTTATTAGTTATGATTGATGGTGTTCCTCAATCTACTCCTTTACGTAACGGTCAATTAGGAATAAAATCTGTTAGTCCTAACGATATTAGTCGTGTAGAAGTAATAAAAGGGGCAACCTCTATTTTTGGAAATGGAGGAAATGGAGGTTTTATTAACTACATAACAAAAAAGCCAAATGCAAATGAAAAGATAGAAGGGACTACTAATATTTGGGGTACTTCTAACTTAACAAAGACGAAAGATGCTTTTGGATTCGGAGCTTATCAGTCGTTACGAGGAAAAATAGATAAGTTTAATTACTACGTAAGTGGTAGTTATGAGGAAACAGGAAATAAATACGATGCAGATGGTAAGGTTATACTTCCTACTTATGGATTAGATAATACAAGAATTTATACAGCTTTAGCTAAGTTAGAGTATGAAATATCTGATAGACAAAAAATAAGTATTGGAGGAAACCTGTATAATTCTTTACAAGACACACCATTTATACCTGTTCTTGGATCTTTTGAAGTGTATAATGAGAATGGAGACTACACCTTAACACCTGGTTATGGTATTGAAGGATCAGTCGAAGGGCAAGAACCTACCGGATCTAAACTCTACAATGGAAATTTGAAATATGATTTAAATTCTATTTTTGATGGTACAACAGATTTTACAGCTGATGTGTATTATCAAAAAACAAAAAACATATTCTTTTATTCAGATAAATTTGAAAACGGAGGTCAATCAGTAATTAATGCAGAAAAGTATGGTTTAAGGCCAAATTTTAACACTACACTTACTCCAAATGAATCAACAGAGATTTCATTAACCTATGGTTTAGATTTGTTAAAAGATAAAACCAATCAAGGATTGTTAGATGGTAGATTATGGGTGCCAAATATTGATATGTTTAGTTGGGCACAATACATACAATCTACAGTGAAATTTAATGATGAATGGGTTTTAAAAGCAGGATTAAGATATGATGATATGAATCTTACAATAGATGATTATAATACGTTACCATATTCACCTTTAGGAGATGGTAATTTTAATCCTTCAGTAGCAGTAGAAGGAGGTAAACTAGGATTTGATAATTTAGCGTTTAATGCAGGTGTAAGATATATTAAACACCAAGAGTTTATTCCTTATGTAAGTTACTCTCAAGGTTTTTCAATTGCTGATTTAGGTTCTGTTTTACGCTCAGCAAAAGCAGATAGTGTTGAGGATATTCAATTAGAACCGGCAGTAACCAAAAATTATGAGTTCGGATTTTTATCAAAGTTCAAAAATTTTAGGTTAGAAGCCGTAGGGTATTATAGTGTTTCTAATTTAGGTACAGGGGTTGCATTTGATGAAAATATAAATTCTTTTGTGCCATCTAAAAAGCCGCAAAATATTTATGGAGGAGAAATAGCAATAGATTATACTGCCTTTGATAGTAAATTACAAGTAGGAACTTCGTATTCTTATGTTGAAGGTTTAACTCATAATGTGGGAGATGAAAATAATTTAACTTATTTAGGGGGTGATGTAATTGCAGCTCCAAAATTAACAGCTTATGTAACCTGGGTTCCAACAAATAAAATAAGTACTTCTTTACGTATGACTAATTTAGGAGATAGAAATCGTTTTAATCCGTATTTAGATGCAAACGATAATTATACGTTTAGGCATACACAATTCCCTGTAGAAGGATACACTTTACTTAATTGGTCTATGAACTATAAATTGCAAGAAAATATATCAGTTTCATTAGCGGTAAATAACCTGTTAAACGAATATTATTTACCAGCAAGATCACAATGGGCAGCACCTTTAAGAACTTTTACAGGAACTGGAGAAGGGACAAATGCTAAATTAAGTGTGTTGTATAACCTCTAAAATAATAAACAACATCTTACATTTGCAAAATTAAGAACCCAGTGCCTATTAAATTATAGGTTCTGGGTTTTAAAAATAGGAGATACCAATTGCAGCATATACATAAAATAATTTGGAAAATACACCTATGGTTAGGTCTTAGCTGTGGGGTTATTGCTTCTTTTTCTGGTTTAACGGGAGCATTGTATGTTTGGCAACCAGAAATAACTTCAATGCTGAATTCGAAATTATTAAAGGTTGAAGATTTTTCTAAAATAAACGAAAAGACAATTTTAAGCTCTGCTTATTTTTTAGCTACACAGAACAAGGGAGAAGTAAATAAAGTTTTTTTGCCTTACAGAGAGCAGCAAACGATTTCAATAAATTATAAAAACGGTAAAACATTGTATTATCACCCGAAAACAAGAGTTTTGTTAGGTGAAAAATCGGTGTCAATACAGTTTTTTGAAACCCTCCTGAAGTTACACCGTACGTTAGGAATGCCTACAATTGGTAAGTATGTTATAGGTACTAGTGCTTTATTGTTCTGTTTCTTCTTGTTGACAACAGGGTTTTATATGTGGTGGAAAATATATAAAAACAACCTGTCAAAAGGATTTACGATGAAGTGGAAACCCAAAAAGAAACGATTTTACTTCAATCTACATAAAGTATTCGGAATTTATTTTTTGCTGCCTTTGCTAGTAATAGCCTTTACAGGGGGCTACTTCACTTATTATAAAACCTATAAATCTGCTTTATCTATATTCAATAGTTCAGATAAAACTGTATTGGATGAAGAAGCAAAGCAAGAAAAGATATTTTCATTAGAAGAAGCAGTTCTACAAACTGATGGGAAATATGCTTTAAGAGCTATTTATTACCCGAAAGATAGCTTAGGGGTATATAGACTTCGGTACATAAAAGATCGATTTATTAAAGCAGGGTTTAGAAAGACAAAAGAAATGGAGTTAAATCAGCAAGGTAAATTACGAACACTATCAAGTTTTGATTTCGATTCCAATAACAATCGAATAGCTGCACAATTTTATCCAATACATATAGGAGAAATAGTAGGAGTATTGGGTAGGTTTTTAGTATTTATTTCTGGTTTTATGCCTTTGGTGTTATTGATAACAGGCTTTAAAGTTTATAGTTCAAAACGTAAGAAGTTAAAGAGGTAACTTAATTAAGGTTTTATTGGTTCAGGAGCTTGAATTTGTTTTCATTTTTGCTTGGTAAAAACCTTATCTTCGCCAAAAAATATTTTATGAGCATTCTATATATTATTATTGGTTTAACATTGTTGGTTTTAGGAGGAAATTGGCTGTTAAAAGCAGCGGTAGGTTTGTCACTTAAACTACATATACCAAAAATAGTAATAGGTATGACAGTAGTGTCGTTTGCAACATCGGCACCAGAGTTAATTGTAAGTGTAAAATCTGCTTTAGACGGAGCTACAGGATTAGCAGTGGGAAATGTTATTGGGTCTAATATTGCAAACCTAGGTTTAGTATTAGGTATAACAGTGGTTCTATCCTCAATTGATGTGGAAAAAAGTTTTTATAAGACTGATTGGCCAGTAATGATGATTGCTTCAGTACTATTGTACTTTTTTATAGTAAATGATAAAACAATTCAGTTTTATGAAGGAGCTATCTTGTTTGGAATGTTAGTAGTGTTTTTAATCTATTTATTACGTTTTCAAAAGCAAGCTGTTGTTGATGAAATGCCTGAAGATGATGAAGAATTGCCCTTATACAAAATAGCATTGTTTTTAGCAGTAGGAGGAGTTGGTTTATGGGGAGGCTCAGAATTGTTAATTAATGGTTCGGTAACTTTAGCGAAGAACTTAGGTGTTAGTGATGCTATAATTGGAGTAACTGTAGTGTCAGTAGGAACAAGTGTTCCAGAATTGGCTGCATCAATTATTGCGGTGTTAAAGAAAGAAAAAGCCATCTCGTTAGGAAACCTTGTAGGGTCTAATGTGTTTAATATTTTAGCCGTTTTAGGTATTACAGCAATGATTACGCCTGTTCAGGTAAAACCAGACGCCTATAGTTTGATTAATAATGATATTTATTGGATGTTAGGAATTTCGTTTGCCATATTACCTTTAGTATTTATTCCAAAAGGATTACGTTTAGGTTGGAGAGATGGAATTATTTTGTTAGGAACGTATACAACTTTTATCTATTTAACAATTTCGTAAAAACGAATTAGTCATAAAATAAAAAAAGCCGCAATTTTACGGCTTTTTTAGTTGTGTTGTTGTGTTTGTTAATTATATGTTGGCACCTTTTACGGTTTCTATAATTCTTCCAGCTACTTTGTATGGATCAGCGTTTGAAGCAGGTCTTCTGTCTTCTAACCAACCTTTCCAGCCTTTTTCAACTGTGATAATTGGAATACGAATTGAAGCACCTCTGTCTGAAACTCCATAACTAAAGTCAGATACGTGAGCAGTTTCATGTAAACCAGTTAAACGCTCGTCATTATTAGCTCCATATACATCAATATGTTCTTCTGTAACAGGTCTAAAAGCTTCACAAATTTTTTCGTAAGTCTCTTGAGAACCACAAGTTCTTAATGTAGTGTTAGAGAAGTTTGCGTGCATACCAGAACCATTCCAATCTCCTTTTACTGGTTTTGGGTGATACTCAATATAGTACCCATATTTTTCAGTTAAACGATCTAGTAAATAACGAGCAACCCAAATTTCATCACCTGCTTTTTTAGCACCTTTAGCAAATAATTGGAACTCCCATTGTCCTGGAGCAACTTCTTGATTAATTCCTTCAAAGTTTAAACCAGCTTCAATACATAAGTCAGCATGCTCCTCAACAAAATCTCTTCCCCAAGTGTATCGTCCACCTACAGAACAGTAGTATTTTCCTTGAGGTCCAGGAAATCCACCACGTGGGAATCCTAAAGGTAAATCAGTTTTAGTATCCATTAAGAAATACTCTTGCTCAAAACCAAACCAAAAATCATTATCGTTATCGTCAATTTTAGCACGTGCATTAGAAGCATGTGGAGTACCATCAGCATTTAAAACTTCAGACATTACTAAGAATCCATTTTTTCTAGTAGGGTCAGGATAAATAGCAACAGGCTTAAGTAAACAGTCAGACGCACCTCCAGAAGCTTGTTCTGTAGAACTTCCATCAAAAGACCACATAGGACAGTCTTTTAATTCACCACTAAAATTTTCTTCAACTTTAGTTTTACTACGCATGTTTTGAGTTGGTTCATGACCATCTAACCAAATGTATTCTAATTTTGATTTACTCATGATTTTTGTTTTTGTGTTGTTATCGAGTTAATTACGAAGCAAAATTGAGTATTTTTTGTTAAAGGGCAAAATTTTTAAGGGTATTTTTATTTAAAATTAACTTTAAAATAATTTAACCCCTATTTTTTTAGGGGTATTTGATTTAAAAATGTATTTTTGAGTGTCTAATTTAATATTTTGTTATATGTCAACTTTAAGATTCAGTGCATTACAAGAGGTTTTACATAGAAAAACTGTTGTAGTAGAAGAAAAAGAACGTCGTTCAGAATTGTTTGGTAAAAATGTCTTTAACGAGCAAGCTATGCGTCAATATATGACCAAAGAAGCATACAAAAGTGTAATGGATGCTATTGAGTTTGGAACTAAGATTGATAGAAAAACTGCTGATCAGATTGCAGTGAGTATGAAAGATTGGGCATTATCTAAAGGAGCTACTCATTATACACACTGGTTTCAACCTTTAACGGGATCTACGGCAGAAAAACACGATGCCTTTTTTGAAACTGTTGATGGAGGAGCAATGGAAAAATTTGACGGAGGTCAACTAGTACAACAAGAGCCAGATGCTTCTAGTTTTCCGCATGGAGGGATTAGAAATACGTTTGAAGCACGCGGATATACCGCCTGGGATCCAACATCTCCAGCGTTTATTTATGGTACAACTTTATGTATCCCAACAGTTTTTGTAGCATATACAGGTGAAGCATTAGATAATAAAGCACCATTATTAAGGGCATTACAAGCAGTTGATACAGCGGCTACAGCAGTTTGTAAATATTTTGATAAGACTGTAAGTAAAGTAAATGCAACCTTAGGTTGGGAGCAAGAGTATTTTTTAATTGATACGGCTTTAGCAAATGCTCGCCCAGATATAATGATGACAGGAAGGGCATTGTTAGGGCATGCTCCAGCAAAAGGACAACAATTGGATGATCATTATTTTGGATCAATACCAACAAGAGTGTTAAATTTTATGCGCGATTTAGAACACGAATGTATGTTGTTAGGAGTGCCTGTTAAAACACGACATAACGAGGTAGCACCAAATCAGTTTGAGTTAGCGCCAATTTTTGAAGAAGCAAACTTAGCGGTAGATCATAATTCATTATTAATGGATGTGATGGAAAAAGTATCACAAAGACATAAATTCAAAGTATTATTTCATGAAAAACCATTTGCAGGAATCAATGGTTCGGGAAAGCATAATAATTGGAGTTTGTCTACTAATACGGGAGTTAATTTATTGAGTCCAGGCAAAACTCCGATGAAAAATTTACAATTCTTAACCTTTTTTGTGAATACTATCAAAGCAGTTCATGATTACGAAGAATTAATCAGAGCATCGATAGCAAGCGCTAGTAACGATCATCGTTTAGGGGCAAATGAAGCACCGCCAGCAATTATATCAGTTTTTATAGGTTCACAATTATCATCGGTATTAGATGAATTAGAAAATGTAACAAAAGGAAAATTATCACCAGAAGAAAAAACAGATTTAAAATTAAACATTGTTGGGAAGATTCCTGAAATTTTATTAGATAACACAGATAGAAATAGAACTTCACCTTTTGCTTTTACAGGAAATAAGTTTGAGTTACGTGCGGTAGGCTCATGGTCTAACTGTGCAGGACCTATGACCGTACTGAATACTATTATTGCCAAACAATTAAATGAGTTTAAAGGGGAAGTAGATAAGTTAATTGATACAAAAAAGCTTAAAAAAGACGAGGCTATTTTTAATGTATTGAGAGAATATATTAAAGCATCAAAGAATATCCGATTTGAAGGAGACGGATACGGAGAAGCTTGGGAAAAGGAGGCAAAGAAAAGAGGATTGTCTAATAACAAAACAACTCCAGAAGCTTTAAAAGTAAAAGTTTCTAAAAAGGCGATTTTACTTTTTGAAGAAATGGGAGTGATGAATAAAGTTGAGGTAGAGGCTCGTCATGAAATCGAGTTGGAAGAATACTCAAAGAAAATACAAATAGAAAGTAGAGTGCTAGGTGACATTGCAAGAAATCATGTGATACCGATAGCCATTCAATACCAAAATACGTTGATAGAAAATGTAAGAGGACTGAAAGAGATTTTTGGAAATAATTTTGAGAAATACGCTAACGAACAAATTGATTTAATCCAGAAAATATCCAATCATATTGCTGAAATCAATTCTAAAATAGAAGATATGATTGAAGAACGTAAAAAAGCCAATAAGCTAGAAGGGCAAAAAAATGCAGATGCGTATTGTAATAAGGTAAAACCTTATTTTGACGAAATTCGTTATCACTGCGATAAGTTAGAATTAATGGTTGATGATAATTTGTGGCCATTAACTAAGTACAGAGAGCTTTTATTTACAAGGTAAAACTAGATGTAAATTGATTCGTCATGATTCGAATTGAAAAAGCTACGAAAGAACATTGGAGTGAGATATCCGAAATCTACAGAGAAGGAATCCAGACCAAAAATGCTACTTTTAGAACAGAAACTCCCACATGGGAAGAATGGAATGCGTCACATCATCAACACTCTAGGTTTATTGCTGTGGAAGTAAATGAAGTAGTAGGTTGGTGTGCTATAGCTCCAGTATCAACAAGATTTGAATATAGAGGAGTGGCAGAAGTAAGTGTATATGTGAAACAAGGAGTGGTAGGGAAAGGAATAGGAAGTTTATTGATGGAGGCTGTTATAAAATCTTCAGAAGAAAATGGTATTTGGACTTTGTATTCAAGTTTATTTCCCGAAAACGAAGCAAGTGTTAAGTTACATCTTAAATACGGTTTTCGAAGGATAGGGTACCGAGAAAAAATAGCTCAGTTAGATGGGGTATGGAGAGATACCGTTTTGTATGAAAGACGAAGTAAAAAACAACAATTACTTTGATAGTTTACTGTTTTTAAAGTAATTTCGCGGCAACAACAACACAACACATGAGTAACGAAGTATCTAAACGCTACGCACAACGCGGAGTATCGGCATCTAAAGAAGATGTACACAACGCTATCAAGAATATTGATAAAGGATTATTTCCAAAGGCTTTCTGTAAAATAGTTCCAGATTACTTAACGAATGATGATGATTACTGTTTAATCATGCATGCTGATGGAGCAGGAACTAAAAGTTCTTTGGCTTACATGTATTGGAAAGAAACAGGAGATATTTCTGTATGGAAAGGTATTGCTCAAGATGCTTTAATCATGAATATTGATGATTTATTGTGTGTAGGGGCTACCGATAATATTATGTTGTCTTCTACTATTGGTCGTAACAAAAGCAATATTCCAGGAGAAGTTTTATCGGCAATTATTAATGGAACAGAAGAGTTGATTGCTGAATTAAAAGAGTTTGGAGTAACCATTCATTCAACTGGAGGAGAAACTGCCGATGTAGGTGATTTAGTACGTACCATTATTGTAGATTCTACGGTAACGGCTCGTATGAAAAGAGCAGATGTAATTGATAATGCAAACATCCAAGAAGGAGATGTTATTGTTGGTTTAGAATCTTTCGGACAAGCTACTTACGAGAAAGAATATAACGGAGGTATGGGAAGTAACGGATTAACTTCTGCACGTCACGATGTATTCCATAAATATTTAGCTGAAAAATATCCAGAAAGCTTTGATGCTTCTGTACCATCAGATTTAGTGTATTCAGGAAATACCAAATTAACAGATGAAGTAGCAGATTCACCAATTGACGCTGGTAAGTTAGTGTTGTCACCAACGAGAACCTATGCGCCAATTATCAAGGAGATTTTATCGAAATTCTCTTCGGAAGATGTACACGGAATGATTCACTGTTCAGGAGGTGCACAAACGAAAATTTTACATTTTGTAGATAATTTACACATTGTAAAAGATAATATGTTCCCGATTCCACCATTGTTTAAATTGATACAAGAACAATCGAAAACAGATTGGAAAGAAATGTATCAGGTATTTAACTGTGGACACAGAATGGAGTTATACGTGTCTCCTGAAGTAGCAGAAGAGATTATCGAAATTTCAAAATCGTTTAATGTAAATGCACAAGTAGTTGGTAGGGTTGAAGCTTCTGATAAAAAGAGATTAACTATCAAAAGTGAATACGGAACTTTTGAGTATTAAATTTTCTTAAAAAAGAAATAAAATAACAACTTTTTTATGTTGGTGAAAATGTAAAAGGCTAATTTTTAGTTTTTTACATTTTTTTTTGGTTGACTTTATGACTTTAATCATGTTTTAAGTTGTTTTTTTTGAGTTGTTTTATAAATGTCTTATTAATCGCTAAATTCTCAGTAAAACAATGAAATCAACAACACACAGCACACCTAAAAAAGTAGTCACACGAGACGAAGCATTACAAGCTTCACTTATTTATTTTAACAACGATGATTTGGCAGCAAGCGTTTGGTTAAATAAATATGCCTTAAAAGATTCTGAAGGAAATATTTATGAAAGTACACCAAACGACATGCATAAAAGGATTGCTAAAGAAATAGCAAGGATAGAACAAAAGTATGCCAATCCTCTAACAGAATCGGAAATATTTGAAGTGATAAAAAACTTTAAATATATAATACCACAAGGAAGTCCGATGGCAGGAATAGGGAATCCGTTTCAAATAGCATCACTTTCTAATTGTTTTGTAATAGGTAATGAAGGAGATTCAGATTCTTACGGAGGTATCATGAAAATAGATCAAGAGCAAGTACAGCTCATGAAAAGAAGAGGTGGTGTAGGTCATGATTTGTCGCATATTAGACCCAAAGGATCACCCGTGAAAAATTCAGCGTTAACATCTACAGGGATTGTCCCGTTTATGGAGCGGTATTCAAACTCAACACGAGAGGTTGCGCAAGATGGTCGTAGAGGAGCATTGATGTTGTCGGTGTCTATTAATCATCCAGACTCAGAAGATTTTATTGATGCTAAATTAGAACAAGGAAAAGTAACAGGTGCTAATGTTTCGGTGCGAATAGATGATGCTTTTATGCAAGCTGTAAAAAATGGAGAAGAGTACACGCAAAAGTATCCTGTCCTTAGTAAAAAGCCGAAATATTCAAAAACTATTGAAGCACAAAAATTATGGAAAAAGATTGTGCATAATGCGTGGAAATCTGCGGAACCTGGAATCTTGTTTTGGGATACTATAGTTAATGAGTCGGTACCTGACTGTTATGCTGACTTAGGTTATAAAACAGTATCGACTAATCCTTGTGGAGAAATCCCGTTATGTCCATATGATTCGTGCCGTTTATTGGCAATCAATCTATTTTCATATGTAGAAAATCCGTTTACCCAAAAGGCAACTTTCAATTTTAAACTGTTTGAAAAGCATATTGTCATCGCACAGCGAATGATGGATGATATTATCGATTTAGAGTTAGAAAAAATAGATAAAATACTAGAAAAAATAGATGCCGACCCAGAGTTAGATAAGGTAAAAGCAACTGAAAAAAATCTTTGGTTAAATATCCGACAAAAAGCCTACGAAGGAAGAAGAACAGGAATCGGAATTACGGCAGAAGGAGATATGTTGGCAGCATTAGGAATTCGATACGGGAGTGAGGAAGGAAACAAGTTTTCAGTAAAAGTTCATAAAACATTAGGGATAGAAACATATCGAGCATCAGTAAACTTAGCTAAAGAAAGAGGAGCATTTTCAATATTTGATGCGACAAGGGAAAAAAAGAATCCTTTTATTTTACGTTTAAAAGAAGCTGATAGCAAGTTGTATTATGAAATGTTAGAATACGGACGTAGAAATATAGCGCTACTTACCATAGCACCAACTGGTACAACGAGTTTAATGACACAAACCTCTTCGGGAATAGAGCCAGTATTTATGCCAGTATACAAGCGTAGAAAAAAAGTAAATCCGAACGATAAAGATGTTCGTGTAGATTTTGTAGATGAAGTAGGCGATTCTTGGGAAGAATATGTGGTGTTTCACCATAGATTTAAACAATGGATGGAAGTGAATGGAATTGATACTACTAAAAACTTTTCACAGCAAGAATTGGATGCTTTGGTAAAAAAATCACCTTATTATAAAGCGACCTCTAACGATGTAGATTGGTTAAGCAAAGTAACCATGCAGGGGGCGGTTCAAAAATGGGTAGACCATTCGATAAGTGTAACTATTAATTTGCCAAATGATGTTAGTGAAGATTTGGTAGGCGAATTGTACTTAAAAGCATGGGAGGTAGGTTGTAAAGGAGTTACCGTGTACAGAGATGGTTCGCGTTCTGGAGTGTTAATTTCAAATGATGAAAAGGAAGAAACAAATCAAAATAACATACTTACGTCATTTCCTATCAAGCGTCCGCAAATTTTAGAAGCCGATGTGGTTCGTTTTCAAAATAAAAAGGAAAAATGGATTGCTTTTATTGGTTTGGTTGATGATAAACCGTATGAGATTTTTACAGGATTAGCCGATGATGAAGACGGAATTTTAATTCAACGTTGGGTAGAAAAAGGATGGATTATTAAAAATAGAAATGAAGATGGAAGCTCACGTTACGACTTTCAATACAAAAACAAACGTGGGTATAAAACCACGATTGAAGGCTTGTCACATAAATTCAATCCAGAGTTTTGGAACTACGCGAAGCTATTTTCAAGTACATTACGCCACGGAATGCCAATTGATAAAATAGTAGATTTAATTCAGAGTTTACAATTAGATAGCGAATCTATTAACACATGGAAAAATGGAGTGGTTCGAGCGTTAAAGCGTTATGTAGAAGACGGTACAAAAGCTAAAGGGCAGACTTGCGAAAATTGCAAATCGGATAATTTAATTTATCAAGAAGGGTGTTTAACGTGTAATGATTGTGGTACTTCAAAATGTGGGTAGATAATGTGTAAAAAAAATCACGAGTTCAACTCGTGATTTTTTTATTCTATTTTATCAAACACAAAATCAATTGAAAATTCATCGTTAGCCACTTTAGCTTTTAATTGATTGTTTTCTTTCCAGTATTGTATCACTTTAGGAAACTCGTTTAGTTTGTTTTCTGCGGTAAAAGAAGTATCAGTTTGTTGTGTGAAAACAAATAATGTAGGAGCTTCATTCACTCCTGTAACTTGTAAAAACAAAGAATTATTCTTGGTAATAATATGTAATACTTCTTTAAATACAGTATCTTTTTCTTTTAAAGTGAAACCAATTCCAGAAAAATCATTACTCCAAAACTCATACGTAAGTTTATCAGGTTGATTGTTTGTACGTTTCCATTTTCCAATCAACCATGTAGGTTTTTTGATCTCTGCCGTATTTTGACAAGAAAAAAGTAAAAATCCGGTAATGAATAGTAGTAAAAAACGCATGATAAAACACTTAAAGGATTAAAGATAATGAATTAAATTCGATAAAAAATCGTAAATTCGCACCCCAAGAAAAGATACTATGCTAGATAAATTACAGATAGTTAAGCAACGTTATGATGAGGTATCAGATTTAATCATCCAACCAGATGTTATCTCTGATCAAAAACGTTATGTGCAATTAAATAAAGAATATAAAGATTTAGGAAAGGTTGTTAAAAAGGCAAACGAGTACGAAACTTTATTAAACAATATAGAAGAAGCTAAGGAAATTATTGCTGACGGATCGGATGCAGAAATGGTGGAAATGGCAAAAATGGAAATGGATGAAGCAAAAACTCGTATTCCAGAATTGGAAGAAGAGATTAAGTTTTTACTAATTCCTAAAGATCCAGAAGATGCTAAAAATGCCGTAGTTGAATTACGTGCAGGTACAGGTGGAGACGAAGCGAGTATTTTTGCAGGAGATTTATACCGTATGTACACTAAATATTGCGAAAGCAAAGGTTGGAAAGTATCTACAGTAGATTTTTCTGAAGGAACCAATGGTGGATTTAAAGAAATTCAGTTTGAAGTTACTGGAGAAGATGTATATGGAACCTTAAAGTTTGAAGCAGGGGTACACCGTGTACAACGTGTGCCACAAACAGAAACTCAAGGTCGTGTACATACGTCGGCAGCGACATGTATGGTGTTTCCAGAAGCAGAAGAGTTTGATGTAGAAATCAATCCAAAAGATGTACGTATTGATTATTTCTGTTCGTCAGGACCAGGAGGACAGTCGGTAAACACTACCTATTCAGCGGTGCGTTTAACGCATATCCCTACAGGATTAGTGGCGCAATGTCAAGATCAAAAATCACAGCATAAGAACAAAGAAAAAGCGTTTAAAGTATTACGTTCTCGTTTATACGATTTAGAATTGGCTAAAAAACAAGAAGAAGATGCTGCAAAACGTGGTTCGATGGTAACTTCAGGAGACCGTTCTGCAAAAATTAGAACGTATAACTATCCGCAAGGACGTGTAACAGATCACAGAATTGGATTAACCTTATACGATTTATCGAATATTGTAAATGGTGATATTCAAAAGATAATAGACGAGTTAATGCTCGCAGAAAATACTTCTAAGTTAAAAGAATTAGGAGAAACAATTTAATAAAAAGGCGTTACCAATTGGTAACGCCTTTTTATCCGAAAAGAATTACTATCCACAATCCTTGTAGAGCCGATAAATAAAACATACCTTTGCTGAGTATTAATGTTCTGTCCTTTTAGGAGAAAATCTACAAGTCTTTATACTATCTTCTGTTACCATCAGATTCCATAGTCTTCAGTTGCTTTACAAAGCGTTTTCAATAGAATTTTTAATCTAAAATAATTATCATGTAAATCATAGTTTGTGCTATGTGTAGTGTTGCGCTGTAATTTATATGACTTAAAGTATGTCTAATAATAAAACCTTATAGTATGTTAAGAATAGTTGTAAAAGAAGGTGAAAATATCGATAGAGCCTTAAAACGTTACAAGCGTAAGTTTAGAAATGTAAAAGTGTTACAAGAATTAAGAGAGCGTAAGCAATACACGAAGCCTTCTGTAACAAGAAGAGCACAAATTCAAAAAGCGGCTTATAAAGAGCAGTTATTTACAGAAGAATAGTGGTATAGCTATATAAAAATACAAAAGCGCAACCAATTTGGTTGCGCTTTTTGTTTTATAAAAGGTTAATGTAGATTGAAATGATTGAATTTATTTTCAATACTATTTATTAAGATTCATTAACATACTTATTTCTTTTACAAGGAAAGGAAATTTAATAAAACCATCTCTATCTATAAAGTGTTTTCCTTCTTCGAGAAGAGTAAACTTAGCCTCTAATTTTTCTGCCATTATTTTAGAATATTCAAAAGGAATAATGTCGTCGTCAATAGCAGATATAGCAATTCTAGTTTTGGCTATTTCTTTTAAGTGGTTGTAATTTAATTTTGGTTTTACAAATTCTATAAGTTCGGGTATTGGAGAAGATTCAATAAACCCTGAAATAAGAAACAATCCTTTAATTTTAGTTGCTTTAAATTGGTTTAAGAAGTTTAAAATGCTCACACATCCTAAGCTATGACCAATAAAAATAGTATGCTCGTCAATATCTTTTATATGATTTTCCATATAGGTAATCCAGTCGCTAAGCTTTGGATTTTGGGAATCAGGCATGTTTAAGATTGAAACGTTAATAAACTCATTTTCCAAATTGTTTTTGAAATCTTGGAACCAGTTAGAATCAGGAGAAGCCGTATATCCGTGAATTAAGTATATATTATGTTTTTTCATTTCTATTATTTATTTGTATTGTTAGCCTTAGCATAAAATAAAAAGCACAACCAATTTGGTTGTGTTTTTTGTTTTGCAAAAGTATTGCTAAAAGAGTTAATAGTTATCTCGTTTTCTTTTTAAAAAATTAGTTATGCTAATTGCAATAGCAAAAGCAGTTAATGTTATTATGATAGATTTTAATTCAACTATAGATATAGATGTGTTTTATGCATTAAAATTACTTTATGATAATTAAAAGTCTTAATTATTTATTTAAAATAAAGTGAGAACTTTAAAAACAGAGGTAAAATCCCTTGCCATTTAAGGTTTAAATAATTGTTAATACTATAAAATATTAGAGATGAACTCAATATATTATAATTGTTATCATAGGGTTTACATGCTTACCTTACTTATAAAAGAAAGAATAGCAATTTAATGAAATTTAATTTTTTGATGATCATAAAGTAATATAAAAGTAGAGGTAGAAGTAAATAAGGAAATCCGTAAGTTATAGTAAATAAAAATTTATATTTTTATTGATTAAGAAAATACTTTTGAATCTATTGTTATAAAGCAATGCTTCTCATTAAAGTGTAAATAGATAGTATAGTTATAAAAAAAATAACCAAATAATATACAGCTTAACAGAAGAAATCACAATCGAGGAGAAAAATTAATATCATTATGGAGGGTAAAGTAGAGTACTTTGTAATTAAATAAAGAAAAGGAAAAGTGAGTAAATTTTTATCAGGAAAAGAATTAGAAGACAAACTAACAGATATAATCTGGAACGCAAAAAAGTATATAATCATAGTATCGCCATTTATCAAATTAGATGATTATGTAAAAAATATACTAGAAAAAGTAAAAACGCATCACGATATAAAGTTTTACCTATTATTTGGTAAAAATGAGAATAGTCGTAATCGTAGTATAAGTAAAGAAGACTTTCAGTACTTTACTGAATTTAAAAATATAACTATTCTTTATAATAAAGACTTACACGCAAAACATTATTGCAATGAAAATGAGGGATTAATAACCTCTTTAAATTTATATGATTATTCTATGATAAACAACGTAGAATATGGAGTGCATTTTACAGATAGTCTTATAAGTACAGATAAACTTTTTCGAGAAACAGAAGCATTTACAGATGAATTGATGTATGCAAAGTCAGATGTTATTTATCTGAAAAAACCGCAATATTCTAAAGGGCTTTTAGGTTTAGGTAAAAAGTATCAAGATTCTAAAATTATATATGATATTTCAGAAGATTTCTTTGCAAACAACGAAAATTATGAAAAAAGAATTCTTGACAGTTTTGATTTAGAGGTTGAATCTGTTATAGAAAAGAAGTTTAACATTAAACCAACTAGAGAAGTTAAAAAAGAAAAGGTCTCAGAAGAAACTATAAATTCTAATGAGAGTTTAAAAGAAACAATTGAAGTTGATAAAGATTTACAATTTTCAAAAGCAACTAATGATTATGAAAGAGAAATGGGTTACTGTATAAGAACAGGTAGAGAAATACCTTTTAATCCAGATAAACCATTTTCTTTAAGTGCTTACCGTATGTGGGATGTTTATGGTAATTATGATTATCCAGAGAATTATTGTCATAAGACAGGGAAAGAATCGTATGGTAAAACTAGTATGGCAAGTCCAATATTAAAAGGGATTTATAAATAAAAAGAAATGCAAGAACTAAAAAATCGAATACCAGACTTTCAAACTATCATGTTACCAATGTTACAACTATTGTCAGATGGTAAATCAAAAACATTAAACGAGGTAATGCAAGCTTTAGCTCAACATTTTAAATTAACCTCAGAAGACCTAAAAATTAAAGTGCCAAGTGGACAAATGGGTTTGTTTAGAAACCGTGTAGGTTGGACGCGTAGTTATCTAAAAAAGGCAGGTCTTATTAAATATCCTGAGCGAGGTGTGTATCAAATAACAGAGGAAGGAAAAAAGTTTTTAGCAACCAATCCGTCTAAATTGCGTATGAAACAACTAGAGCAGTTTCCAAAGTATAAGGAGTGGCGAACTACATTTAACGGTACTAATACCAAACAAAAAGAAATCACTAACACTCAAGAACAAACTCCAGAAGAAGTCTTAGCAGCTACTGTAACCGAGTTAAAAAATGAGTTAGCAACAGAGTTGTTAGATAAGTTAAAAGAAAACTCTTTTCAGTACTTTGAAAATTTTGTAATCCAATTATTGCAAAAAATGGGGTACGGAGAGTTTAGAGAAGAAGCATCACAGCATACAGGAAAAACAGGTGATGATGGTATTGATGGCATTATATCACAAGACCGCTTAGGTTTAGAAAATGTGTACATACAAGCTAAACGTTTTACTAATAATTCGGTTGGTTCACCAGAAATAAGAAATTTTATAGGTTCTTTAGCTCTACAAGGTGTAAATAAAGGAGTATTTCTAACAACAAGTAGGTTTTCTTCAAGTGCTATACAAACAGCACAAGACAGTAAACAACAAAAAATAGTACTAATAGATGGTAAAGAGCTTACTGACTTAGCAATTGAATACAATTTAGGTGTACAAGTAGCTGACACTATTCAAATTAAAAAGATAGATTTAGATTATTTTGAGGAGTAATTAAGGTTGTAAAGTCAAATATTTTTTGACACCTAGAAACAAAAACCCTTATAAACATTGAGTTTATAAGGGTTTTTTGTGGAGACGCCGAATATACTTTAGCTTAATTTTTATTTGTCAGTAAATCTTTATATGTTGTTTAAATACAGGGGTTTGGCGGCTTTTTTTATGTCTTGTTAATAACTTTTATACTAATAAGATATAAGAAAATTATCAACTCAATTATCAACGCGTAAAAAATCAAATAAAATTATGAAACATACATTTTGTTTAAGAAAGCCAAAAGATGTAAAAGAAACATTAATTGTTTTTTCATGTTACTTTAAAAATGAGAAAAAGCAATTCAAATATTCAATTAGAAAATCGATACTTCCTGATCATTGGGATTTCGAAAATAAGAAACCAAAAAATAAAGGAAAAAATATATCTAAAGACCAAAAAGGAATAACAAAAAGAATAAATGAATATACAGATGCTTTTGAGGAAATGCATTCTCGTTGCGAAATGAGTAAAACAGAATTTACAAGTCAATTATTAAAAGAGCATCTAGATAAAACTTTTAATAATTTAACATTAAGTCAAACTTCGTTCTTTGAAGTTTATGACAAATTTACGGAGGAGAAAATTAAAAGAAAAGAATGGAAACATTCGACAATAAAGCGATATAAAAATATTAAGAACTTATTACAAGAATTTGAAAAAGTTAAGAAGTACAAACTAACATTTAGTAAAATAAATAATACCTTCTATACCGAGTTTATTGATTTTTGTTATGAGTATAAAGATCACTATACCAACACATTTAATAGAAACTTAGGGCTATTTAAAACATTTATGTTCTGGGCTTTGAAAAAAGAACATACCTACAATAATAAGTTTGTTGATTTTAAGAAACCTAAAAGAGTTTTAACTAGAGAAGAAGCTTTGTCTTTTGAGGATATTAAAGCACTCTATAATTTTACTTGTGAAGATGAAAGACTAAATAAAATTAAAGATGTTTTTATTTTTCAGTGTTTAACAGGAATGCGCTATGGGGAATTAAAAAGAGTAAATAAAAGAACAATTAATAATAATGGTTGTGTGATATTAAAGGAAGAGAAGGATAGCTCTAAACCGACTCGTGAAATTCCTTTAGTATCTATTTCACGATCAATATTAGAAAAGTATAATTATGAGTTGCCTTTAATATCTAATCAAAAACAGAATGATTATATCAAAGATATTTTAAAGGAAGCAGGATTTACTAATGAGGTTGAATATACAAGAACCAAAGGAGTAGAACAGAAAATCTTTATTAAACCATTCTATAAGCGTATTTCTACGCATACTGCTAGAAGAACTTTTATAACCATTATGCGAAATAAAGGTATTGCTGATAAAACGATTATGAGCATTAGTGGTCACAAAGATTTGAAGACTTTTAACATGTATCATCAAGTTGATAACAACGCTAAAATTGATGCTGTTAAATCTGTTTTTGAAAACTTTACAACTGATAATGTATAATAAAATATACATTATTAGTTGTGTTTGTATAATATATTATACGTTATGAAAAAATCATCTTTATTTACATAAATAGTAACTTCATTTTATGATAATTGATTACTTAGCTCTTTAAAAGAAAACTCTTTCATACCATCATTAATAATATTCTCTAATAATTTTTTGCCTTTTTGTATGGTTTCATTGTCTATATGATTACTTAATTTCTCATGAAATAGAATACGTAGAGTTTTATTAAATTTAAAGACTCTGTTTGTAATTAATAAGGTTTTTAAATAAGTAGATTCTGTTATTTCATCTTTAGGGAGTAATATTTGGTCTTTATAGTCTACATAGAAACCTTTGTTTTTTAAATTATTAAATAATTGAAGTTCTTGTATTCTGTCAGAAGATTTAATTAATGGTTCAGAAGCTTTTACAATATCTATAAAGCCATTAATAATGTTGTTAAGCCAGTTAATATTAGTTTTTAAAAAAGTTGAAGGCTTTTGATCATCATATTTTATCAATGATTCTGTGATACCAGTCCCTACCTCAATCAATTGTGCAATTTGATGTCTTATTTTATGATCAAAGAAAAACTTATGTGATTCATTAAGCTTATATATATTAAATTTTTCTGAATGTAGTTTGATTAACGAAGATTTGATAGATTCTTCAGAACTTAGTATTAGTAATGATGTTGCACTAGAAAATGATTTTCTACTTTTAGCAATTAGTTCAGCGTCTTTTTTTAACTGTAAAGCATTTTTATAGATTTCCCAATCTAAGCCTATACTTTCTTCAGGGGTTAAGTCTTTAAACTTTTTCATAGTTGTATTTTAAATTGTTCGTTTAAAAAAAATTAATTAACCCTATACTTTTTAAAATTCTCAGCTTGTTCAAATATCTCTTTATATACTTCATCTCTGTCTACAGGAGGGTAGTCATTTTCTGCAAGAAGGATTATTAAATCAGCTTTGAGTTCTGCTTTAATATCTTCTCGATCGTTCCAATCAGTATACTTTGCTTTGTCATCTACAACATTTTTAACTTGTTGAGCAAGATTAATTAACTTGTCATTAGGGTATTCAAAATCATATTTATGAGCAAGTTGTTTTAAGATATCGTAGAACGCTTTTTCCTCAAAGTCAATCCCTAATTCACCAAAAGATTCTTTTTCTTTTTTAAGAGCATGATACAAATCAATAATTTCATCAGTAAAATCTTCTAAAACTTGTGATTGTAATACATCATTTTCTTTACGTTCATTATATCGTTCTACTAAACTTTGAAACTTTTTAGAAAAATCTATTCCTTGGGCTTTATTCACCTTTTTAAAATCTGAAATTGCTTTAAGCAACAATTGTTGCAATAGTTTAATTTTTGTGTTAGGGAGTTTAATTTTTTGAATTTTAGCTATATAATTTTCGTTAAAAACATCAATTTCGGTTTCATCCTCATTTCCAAGTTTAAAAATTTCTTCAACACCTTCACTTTGTAAGGCTTCTTTAATCATTTCTTTTACTTTAGCATTCATTTGAGCAGAGTCAGGAGCATTACCTTTAGTTAATTTGTATATTATTGATCGAATAGCTAAGTAGAAATGTATTAAATCTCTTTCGTTTTCTGATAGGAGTTCACTCCCTGAGCAAATATCGTATGCAGCTTTTAAACGTTTAACCAAATACATAAAACGCTTTTCTAACTCTTGAGTTACTTGAACATACTCAGCCGCCATGTTAAGTGTTTGTAATTGTTCAAGGGCTGAACCGTTAAAATATTTAGAACTATTGAATTTATGGAAGATTTTAGCTAATAAATCTAAATGATCTTTTACAACTACAAGTGATTGTTGAATATCTTCAAAATTTTGTGCATCTACTTTGTTGTACATAGCTAAAGCCATGTTCATAGCTTTTTTTATCCCAATGTAATCTACAACCAAACCTTTGTTTTTGCCTTCAAATTTTCTGTTTACTCTAGATATGGTTTGAATTAAATTGTGTTTTTGTAAAGGTTTGTCAATATAAATGGTATCTAAAAAAGGAACATCAAAACCAGTTAGCCACATATCTACTACAATGGCTATTTTAAAATTAGACTTAGGATTTTTAAATTGTCTATCTAATTCTTTTCTGTAGTCTTTGTTTCCTAACAAATCCCAAAGCTCTTTACGATCATCTTTACCTCTGGTCATTATCATCTTGATACGTTCCATAGGTTTTATTTCTTTTTGCTCTTTTTCTGTCAATTCAATATCTTCTTCAGAAATCAATGCATTTCCCCATTCAGGTTTGATTTTTAAGATTTGTTGATATAATTCATAAGCTATTTCTCTACTACTACATACAAACATAGCTTTTCCTTTAATTGTAGAGCCTTCCTTTATGCGTTTAGTATAATGATTAACAAAATCTTTAGCTATAGCTTCAATACGATCTGGATCACCAATAATGGTATTCATATTGGCGGTGTTTTTTTTACTTTCTTCTACTTGATATTCACTGGCACCTTCTTCTACACAATTATCGTAGTAGCTTTCTATTTCTTGAAGCTTTTGATTGTTTAAAACTACTTTTGCAGCACGTCCTTCATATACAATACGAACAGTAATTTCATCTTTTACTGATTCAGTCATTGTATACGAATCTATAATATCTCCAAATACATCTAGAGTAGCGTCTATAGGTGTTCCTGTAAAACCAACATAGGTTGCATTGGGTAAAGAGTCGTGTAAGTATTTTGCAAAACCATAGGTTTTTTCTACACCTTTTTCTGTAATTTTCACTTTTTGGTTTAAGTTTACTTGACTACGATGTGCTTCATCAGATATACAAATCACATTAGTTCTTTCTGTCAATACATCTAAATCTTCTGTAAATTTATGTATGGTGGTTAAAAATACACCACCGGATTGTCTTCCTTGTAGTTTTGTACGTAAATCAGCTCTACTTTCAACAGAAACTATGGTATCATCACCAATATATTGTTTAGCATTGCTAAATTGAGCTGATAGTTGATCATCTAAATCAGTTCTGTCAGTTATTACAATAATAGTAGGACTAGCAAAATCTTTACTCTTCATTAAGAGCCTTGAAAGAAAAAGCATTGTAAAGCTTTTACCACAACCTGTGGCTCCAAAATAAGTACCACCTTTACCATCACCAAAAGGCTTTTGATGTAGTTTGATGTTATTTAATAGCTTATTAGCAGCATAAAATTGAGGATAACGACAAACAATTTTAATTTCTTTATTTCCCGAGCTGTCAGGTAAATAAATGAAGTGATGAATTAATTGACGTATATCTTTACGGTTAAGCATTCCTTTTACAAGAGTAAAAAGGCTTTCTATACCATCTGCCTCGTTATTTTCTTGAAATAACTGTCTGTCTGATTCCGTTCTCCAAGCATAAAAGAATTCATAAGGGGCAAAGAATGAACCTCCCTTAGTATTTACACCATCGCTTATAATGCAAAAAGCATTGTATTTAAATAACTCAGGTATATCTCTTCGGTAACGAGTGGTTAACTGTATATACGCATCATGAATCGTAGTGTTTTCTTGTATAGCAGTTTTAAATTCAAAGACAACTAACGGTAACCCATTAATATATAAAATACCGTCAGGAATACGTTTTTCGTAACCAACTATAGCTAATTGATTTACAAAACGAAATGTATTTTTGTCATTTGAAGAGTAATCTATAAGCTGAATGTATAAATCCTTTTTATGTGGATCCTCGCGTTTTAATAAAAAACCATCTGACAACCATTGCATAAACAATTTATTTGAAGTATACAGGTCAGAGCTAGGTAATACTTCTAGTTTTCTTATAATTCCTGCTATTTCATTATCGGTTATATCTAGATGTTTATCTTTTAAAAAAGCAATTAAGTCTTCTTTAATAAGTACTTCACTTTCATCTCTGTTGATAGAAGTTCCAAGTAGATGAGGGATTTCTTGAGCTTCTAATAACTCTATTACTGCTTGTTCTAGTTTTGCTTCTGTAAATTTCATAGAGTTTTAATTTTTTGACCTTGTGGAACTTGCTTGTTGAGTTGTTTTAAAATTCCTTTTGAAAGAGTATAATAGGTTTTATTATATGATTTAAGCCTTCTCTTTACAATATAATTATTATGTATAAACTTACCAGGACCATTAAAAAGCTCTTCTATTTTACCATCTTCGAGTATATTAACACTTAAAAAATAATCGGGAATTTTACTTTCTCCATAAGGGAAATAACTATTATTTTTAAATGTTGCCTTGATTTGAATTAGTTTTCCAGTAGCAATTTCTTTACCATCGTGTATTGTAGTGTTTTCAGAGTATAATTCAATTCCATATTTTTCTGCACATAGGACTTCACCTATATCACCTACCAAACGTCCGTCTAGAGGAAAACTTCTTTTGTATCTTTCTCTTAGTTTATTTGTTATCTCCAGAAGTTGCTTTATCTCTTTCATATTTTTATATAATTATATAATATTAAAGACTGAAAAGAATATTACTTTTCTAATATACTCTAAATTTTATCAATAATTTTAAGAGGTATTGAGTGTTTAAGACAATTGTTTTCAAAATCTTTGAGTTGAATAAGGGTGTTTTCTTCTGTGAAAAAGTTCTCTAAAGCGTATTTTTTATAAAATACTTTTTGTTCTTCTATATACCCACTTTCGTTTATAGTAGCTTCTTTTAAAATGTCAAAATTCCAATTAGGTTCTCCTGCCATAAAAATTAAATCAGTAGATGATTTTTCTACATCTTTAAATTTTTCTATATCTAGTCTATCAATACTAGAGTCTTCCAAATTACTTTCAAAATATCCAGAGTCGTTCTTTAAAATAACAGAAAACCAAAGAGTATCGTCTTCTTCATTTCTTTGAAAATGAAATTCGTAACAATACATATATATCCAATCCCAAGCCCAATTATCTAATCTGTTAGTGCCTCTAGAGCTAAATAAAGGTTTTCCTTTTTTATAAGGGATATTATATGTTGAACCTATGAATTGTATCAGATTTAAAATTCGACGTTGATAATCAAACAATAGGCGATATGCTTTTCGGATTTCTAAAGGTAAATTCTCTTTCATTTAATTAAAAGTTAAATTGCTGAATAGCATTGCTGTTAATTTTATAAGTATCACAATCGATTAACCATTTTTTTTGATGAAATCCATGCATAGCAAAAGCATTAATTAAATCATTAAATAAAAAGATTAAAGGTGATTGATCTGGTAATTGTTGATTTATTATTTTGTTATGTAAGTTTGTTATAACCAATAACAAGCGACTCCAATTTGTTTTAGATTGGGCTATTTTTTTACTCTGCATATAAATACTGTCTTTAGTGCAATTTTCTTGTAAACCACCGACCTGTAATAAATAAAGGTCTTTAGCATCTTCTTCGTATTCGTTAAAATAGCCAATGACTTCATTTTCTAATTGCCCATTATATTGTTGGTTAGCATCATACCGTTTAGCTTCAACAATTAAATCGAATTCAGAAAAGCGAATAAATACATCTGGTTCTACAAATTTACTGTTGTAGGTGTTTTCGGCAGACCATTTAGGCCAAAAAACGATTTCTTGTATTTCACCAGAAAATTTCGGTAAGGTATCTAAAAGTAAAGAGTCTTTAAGGATGGTCCAAAAATAATGAGTAGGGAAGTACTTTAAGACATCAAATACACTTGCCGTTAAACTATCTTCACAAATACTTAGCTTATCTTTTCCTTCTTTAAAATAAGATATCATTTTTTATAATTTTTCCCTTTTTCGGTGAGTCTATATTTTTGTTTTGAACTTGTTGGTTTATCAGGAATAGTTAATTCTACAAAACCTAATTCTATAGCAGGATTTAAATATGCTGTTCTAAAATGTTCTCTATGTTTTACCCCTACCAACTCCATTAATTCACTTCTGTTTAGTTCTTTGTTTAAGTTTTTAATTAATTGAGTAACTTGCTCGGTAACTTGCTCGGTAACTTGCTCGGTAACTTGCTCGGTAACTTGCTCAGTAGCAGGTAGCGTAATGCGTAAAAAATTATCAGTAAATTTAAAACAATCTCTACTGTAAGTACTTAAAATTCTTGGGATTCCTGAACCTAATTGTTCTACTAAGTCTAAATCTTTAAAGATTCTTATAAGTTCTTTGTTTCTTGGAATAGAAAAACCTTCAAAAAATTCATTTTCGCTAAGTCCATCAACCAAACTTCCTGTAGATGTAATTTCAATACGATCAGAAAAAATTTCAAATTTAGGAGGTACTTCTCTACTAAAGTCGTTATGTACAAAAGCATTAATTATTGCTTCGCGTAAAGCTCTGGCATCCCATAAACGTTTTTCTTGTCTGTCTTTAGCTGTAATTTTAGCAATAGTTTTATTTTCTAACTCTAATTTATCTAATACTTGTTTACAAGCTTTTATAAGCGAAGTATAACCATATTCATTGGTCTCTATAAGTTCTACGCGGTCAATTCCTGAATACTTAGCTACCTTAATAGAAATGTTATTTACGTCAGATAGTAGGTACCCCGCATAGTTCCATTTATTATCTTCTGTTGTTAATTCTAACGTATTACCAAAATGAGAATTAAGGTTTTTATCTTTTGCTTGATAGTAAATATGTAATTGTTCAAATTGTAGGTTTTGCTTTGGAGATACAATTTTACTAATAGTGTTTCGTGTACGTGAAGCGTATAGAGTGTCTATAGTTTTTTGTGGCATAGGTTCAGATGCTGTACCTATACGGATAAAAGAACCCTTTTCACTCATACCATATTTCTTTTTAAAATATGGTTTTTCGCTACCACTTGCTATCGTAATTTTTACTAACTTTTTTTCTTCTTGCTCTATTATTGAAATATCAAACAAACCTAAGCAAGATGGTTGAATATTTGTTTTCAAGCGATCTTTAACACGAAGCATTACATCATCGGTATCTGTTACACCAACAACTTTTCCGTTTTTGTCAATGCCGATAATAAGTTCACCACCTAAGTGATAGTTTAAAAATGCAATGACTTCTTTTTCTATATCTACCTCTTTGGTAAGTTTTTCTTTATATTCAGTACGGTTGGTTTCCTGCATAATTTTAAAAATTATTTAAATTAGGCTATGGTTTCTTCAATTTTAGTCTTCAATTCTTTTCTTTTGTATTCAACATTGTCGCTCTTATATCTTAGAATGCTTCTCCAAATCAACCAACCACATGCAGCTAAAGGGAGGTAAAAGACAGTGCTTAAAAAATTTTTTAAAGCTTCACTTTGCCTAGTGTCAATAAAATTTAATATATTTTTACCAAAGTTTAGACGGTTTTCATTAAAAAAAATCGCAAAAACATAAAATAATAATATAAATAAAGATGTAGGTAAATAAAGCCAAAGCCAATTTCTCCATCTTCTGATACCTTTACTTACTTTTAAATTAATTAATTCATCCTTTAATTCTTTATTTTTCTTGTTTTTTAGAAATATTTCACTCTCTAACTCTTTATTTTCATCTTTTTTGTTTTTTGCTGTTTTAATTGTAGAGTTAATAACTTGACCTTTCCGAACCTGGTCTTTTTCTAATACCGAAACTTTTTCCGATAAATCTGAGACTTGTTTTTCTAATTCAGTTTTAGCGTAGAGTTTTGAATGTTCAATTATTTCTTTATCAGTATAATGAGTTTTTATGATACTACTAAAGTCTTTTTCAATAAGGTTAGTGACTAAGTACCGTTGTTGCTCTACACTAGAAGTCATTTCACTAATGCCTGATAAGATTAAATTTAACTTTTCTCCATCAATTATTTTTTCATTGTTCTTTAAGTTTAGAAAACTGACAAAGCTTTTATAATCGTCTTTTGTTCTATCAAAGTAACGAAGTAAAATGCTCATCCATTGACTAGGAAGAAGCACTACAGGAGTTGTAAAACCTCTATAATAATCCCATTTTCTTAAAAAATTATCTGTCGATATAAAGAAAAATGAGGTATCGAAAATATTTTCAACTTTACCTTTTCTTTTCTGCTCTATCCAATAAATATTTTCTGCATCATTTAAAACACTTTGAAAGTAAGCTTGCTTTTCTTCAGGCTTAGATTTATTAATACTAGCATATAAGTCGTTAATACTTTCTTGTACTTCTTTATCATCCTTTTTGTAAGGTACATTATAGTCTATTTCTATTCCTAGCCTATCTAGTAGTGTTCGGTATTCACTAATAACGTATGCTTCAAATAGTTCTAAATTACTATTGATTTTGTCTTTTCTCCAATTATGATAATATGAATTAATGTCTTTTAACGATTTGTACTCTAAAAATAGATTAGAGTTTACCTTCGGATTATGTATTTTTCGAAGCTTATCTATATAAAACTTAATACTATTTTTAAACTCTTCATCTGAAATTCGAGTTATTTTTAATTGCTCTCCAGCATCCTTAAACTTGTTAAGAAATGTAATAGTTCTTTTTCTTCTATCTTCACCATTAATGCCTATGGCTCTATAGATAACATTAGTATCAAGGTAAAAAATTTTATTTTTTAAATTGTTAAGCTTAAAGTTAGAGGATCCTTTCTTATTGGTTAATAAACAAAACTCTAAAGCATAACTTGAAATGTCAAAAATAGCTTTGTTTTTTTCTGTGTTCTCCCAATTTAAAAAGCTATTTATGTACTCAATTTGTTCTTCATTATATTTTGAATCTTGCAAAGAAATTACTGAAGAAATATCTTTTTGTTTATCAATTAACCTTTGAAAACTTGCTGTATTAATACTAAAAAGGTGATATAGGAAATCATAAATAGTATTTTTAAAGCCTATTTTGGTTTTAAATTCCAAACTATATTGATTAATAAAAAACTCTATGTTTTTCTTCTCAATTTTTGATTCTAAATTAGTTTTTCTTTTTGGTGAAAGACAGATTGTTTTCTTACCATCTAAGTTATTTGTTAAAAAAGATTCAGGATACTTTTTTACAATATTAAAAATTTCATCCTCACCTAATAGGATAGAATACTTATCATCTATGTAATCTATTAAAGAGTGTATGGTTAAATCTGTGTTATCACAATCTAGTAAAGCAGAATCTAATATTTTTCTATGAATAACTTTTGTTGAAACTTCGTAGTTATTATCTGCATATAATACTGCTGCAAGTCTAAATAGTTCATTCTTATTGTATTCTTTTGTCATATGCTTTTTATATCAAACAAGTTCTTTTTCAACCTCTACTTTTGTCATTTTTGCCAATAATAAACTTTGGAGTTCTTTAAGTTTTTGGGATTGTTCATTATTGGATTGAATATTGGAAATAATTTTTTCTGTTTTGATATTGAAGTCTATTCTAATATTTTTTTCAGGGATCTTAATTTTTAACTCATTTAATGTGCCTTGAGTAATCAAAGGTTGACCAGTACCTTCTCTTTTATCGGCTAGATTTAAATACTTTAAGAGATAAAAACAGTAATATAACTCATTGGATAATGATTTCCCCATTATTGCATTATCACTTACCCAACATTTCTTTCTTTCTAAATAAAGACTACCACAATAAGCACCAACTCTTCCAACAATGATACAATTCTCAAAATTTGAATCATTTACAAAATCTATAATACCATTTCCTCCATAAACAGGATACTTGCCCTTAGAAGAAGGCTTTTTCTTTCCATTTTTAAAATTCAATAATATATCCAACCTATCCACACTCCACCCCACAGGAATCTCCTTATCCAATTCCTCATTATAAACCATTTCACCACCAGAGGATTTATAAGGCTTACCTTCTTCGTTAGGGAATTCAAAATCTACAAACCAATGTTTATATAGCGCTTGTGCGGTTTCTTCTAATTTTAGGTTGAGTTGTTCGTTGAGTTTAATGCGGTTGGTAACGGTGTTGTATTCATCAACAATTTCTTGCTGTTTTTCTATGGAAGGGATGGGAAGTTCTACTTCGCACATTTCTTCCCAATCAAAAACTTCACGTACACTCCCGTGTGATTTAAACCTCGCATAACGGTCGAACTCTGGTCTGCGAAACCACATCATTAAATATTCAGGATGTAATTTATTTTCATCTATAATTTCAAAGACTGTGTATGCTTGAGAAACTAGAGCTTCTTCATATTCTTCAAGCATAGCCAATCCAATTTTATCTCCACGTCTTGAAGTATCAGCAATGTATACAAATTGATTTTTACAAACAATTTTATAATTCTTAAAATTTGTTCCTACTGTATTAGCAATGGAAGGAATGAATACTTTTTGAACACTAACCCCTAAAAGAGTTTCTACTTTTAATTCTTTGTTTCGTTCATTTATAGGTTGTATGTAATCACCAAGTTTTTTATAATTTGAGCTCATAACCTAATTTTTTAAACACATTTAACAATTCGGTTTTGCTCTCGGCTTCTTGTTCTAATAAGTCGCCTAACTCCTTTTGTAAGCTTGTCATTTTATCATCAAAATTGATGTTTTCATCACGGTTAACAAACTCAATATATTTACTAGGCACTAAGGAAAAATCCTTTTTAGCAACTTCATCTAAATTGGCACTATAACAATATTCAGGAACATTTTTATAAAGAGATTGCTTCTCTCCGTTCGCAATGACCTGTGTTTGCCAATTGTGGTAAGTTTTAGCAATATCTTGAATGTGTTGTTCTGAAAATTGGGTGTATTTTTTCTCAAATGGTTCGCCTATTTGGCGTAAATCCATAAACAAGATTTCATCTTCTCGGTTACGGTAGTTTCGTGTGACATCTGGTAATTCAACTGTGTGTTCGGTTTTATTTTTGTTTAAAATCCATAACGTCACACTAATATCTGTGGTATAAAACATACTTCGTGGTAAAATCACAATAGCTTCAATCAAACCATTTTCCACCAATTTTCTTCGAATCTTATACTCATCTCCACCACCGGAGAGAGCACCATTTGCCAAGATAAAACCAGCTACTCCATTTTCAGAAAGTTTTGATGCCATGTTTAAAATCCAACCATAATTGGCGTTACTTTTTGGTGGTATGTCGTAACCTTTCCAACGAGGGTCATCTATAAGTTCATTTTCACCTCTCCAATCTTTTTGGTTAAATGGAGGGTTAGCCATTATAAAGTCTGCTTTTAAATCGGGGTGTTGGTCTTTGGCAAACGTATCAGCAGGTACAGCTCCTAAATTGGCAGAAATACCTCGGATAGCCAAATTCATTTTTGCTAGTTTATAAGTTGTAGCGGTGTACTCTTGACCGTAGACAGAAATGTCTTTTTTGTTTCCCTGGTGGTTTTCAATAAACTTTATAGATTGAACAAACATACCACCAGAACCACAAGCAGGGTCGTAGATTTTACCTTTGTAAGGCTCTATCATTTCGGCTATAAGGTTTACAATACTTTTAGGTGTATAGAACTCTCCTTTTCCTTTTCCTTCAGCAATTGCAAACTTGCTTAAAAAGTATTCGTAAATACGTCCAATAATATCATTTTCTTTATCTTTTAGCGTATCAATATTGTTAATAGTGTCTAGTAAGGCAGAGAGCTTACTAACATCCATATTTAAACGAGAAAAATAATTATCAGGTAAAGCTCCTTTTAAACTAGGGTTGTTCTTTTCAATAGTAAATAAAGCAGTATCTATTTTTAATGCTATATCAGTTTGCTTAGCATTTTCCATAATATAGCTCCAACGACTTTCTTCAGGGAGATAAAATACATTTTTCATGGTATAGAATTCTACCATGTTACTATATTTTTCTTTTCCTTCGCTTATTAATTCTTGTTTACGTTCTTCGAATTTATCAGAGGTGAATTTTAAGAAGATTAAACCTAATACAACGTGTTTGTATTCTGAACTTTCAACGGTTCCTCTTAGTTTATTTGCAGATGCCCATAGGGTTTCTTCTATAGACTTTTGTTTTGTTGTTTTTTTTGCCATGAAGCAAGAGTAGTAATAAATATTGGTTTATAGAAAACAAATTTAAGAAGCTCTAAAATACTAAAACCCGTTGAAATATAATTATGGATTTCCATAATTATATAAATGTAAGTTTATAAAAAATAACTTTGAACAAATGGACTAGTACTTTCCATAGGTTACGGGTGTTGGTAATAGTTATTCTTTTACTCCAAATTTTTCAAGTATCTCTGAAAATGAATTTACATAACTACTTTGAAGAATTTGACTGTCAGCAAAACTGGAATAATCAATAACATTTACATTTTCTAATTTTAAGTACTTATCAGAATCATATTCTTCATCTTTTAAAGTAGATGTTAATATAACTTGGTTGTTTAATTTCACATATTCTTCAATCATAATATTTTCTTTGTTAGAAGACAATTCGCCCTCTCTAAAAGAATCTATTATTATAGGGAGTTTAGTTTTTAAAATTTTGTTTAGAGCCAAAAGCTTACAGAAATAGTATTCCTGTTCTTCACTACCTGAATATGTTTGACCTGATTTTGTGAATAAATCTTCAAATTCTAGTAACCCCTCTTTGTCAATTATTCTGTAATAACGCTTCATTTCAGAAATAATGTTTTCTATAACTATCTTTTGTAAATCTTTATTAATCAGGATTTTACTTTCGTTGTTGTTGATTTTTTGTTGAACTTCATCAAGCTGTTTTTGAAGCTCAAGTATAATTTTGTCTATATCTTTGGAGCCTATTATTTCATCTTCAAATAGAATGTAATTTTTAGCGTCTGGTGTTGAAGTCTCTAATAATTTTTGAATTTGAGTTTGCTCTTTATGGATTTCGCTATTGAATTCAGTAACAATTTCTTTTTTGATGGAAATACTTTCTTGAATTGATTTTAATATGTTTTTACGGACATAGCTATTACTAACTTCAAATTCAAACTCTTGGTTTGCAAAAATAATTTTATTACTACCGCAATCAGAACATTTAACTTTCCCCTCATTTAAATTTCTATTTAGAGAGTTTAATTCAATTATTAAATTTTCTAGTTTAATTTTTCTATTTTCTTCTCTATTTCTCTGTTTTCGCAAATCTGCAATTCTTTTATGTAATTCATTAAGCTGTTTTGAAGTATTTTTAAAATCAATATTGTTTGCGGAAGAACTAATAAATGTAGCTATTTCAGGATTCTTTTTTAAAACTGAAATTTTTCTTTTTTCAGTTTTAATTTTTAAATCTAATGATTTTTTCTGCTCTTTAAGTTCTTCAATATCATATTTATTTGTACTAGATATTAGAACATCTTGCATTGCAAAAATCATGTTCTTAAAATCCTGCTTATTATTTCGCCCTTTTACTATTAAGTTGGAAGAATTTCTTTTGTCTTGCCCTAGGAAAAATAATTCATAGAATAAAGTTAAATCTACGGGTTTTAATTCTCCTTCTTTTTCAATTCTTGGTAACTCATATATGTGTTTATCGAAATAATATTTAAACTCACTTATACTGTTAAATACATTAATATTCCCATTTTCGAATAAGATAATAGAATTCCCTTTTCTAAGAAATTCGTAATTTTTTTCTTTTATTATAATGTTTGAATAGAAAAAATAATTTTTATAGTTAAAACCACTTGGAAAAATGGAATCATAACCTATTGAGTACATTAACCCTTGAATTACTAAAGTTTTCCCTCTGTTATTATCATTACTGAAAATAATATTAGTGGCATCTTTAAATCTATTTTCTATAAATGCTTCTTGACTATTTCCAAAAGCTGTTTTTTTTATAATCATTGTTTTCCGTCAATTGTAATAGCAATTAAATATTTAATAGTTATTGGGGTTAAATAAGATATTCTAAACTTATATTTAGTGAATAAATTATTGAATATCATTTCCACGTCTGTTAAACCGTTAGATTCTAAATATTCAATTATTATTTCGCAAATTTTCCAAAATTCACGATTGCTGTTTTTATTAAAAAAAGCCCTTGATAGGTTTGAATTGCATTCTTGAATTGTATCTTTTTTATCTTCAAAATCCAAAACATCTATAATAGGTAAGAAGTGTAATGGAATACCTTTATAATCAAACACCTCACATCCAATTATTCGACTGATAATTAAAATTTCTATGTCTTTAGTATATAAGTGCCTATTAAATTTTAAGACATCTTTTATTTGGCTTATTATTGAATTTTCAATGTAAGAATTCTTTTTTGCAGATTGAATATTTCTTAAATCTTGAAATACACTTTGATAAAAGGCGTCTGATTTTATTTCTGATTTTTTAAATTTTGTAACGGTTTTAATGTATTCGTTATCTAGCTCTGTATCTTCGACAATAGTCACTTTCTTTAAAAAGTTTTCTTGCTCAATACTATAATCTATTGCTTTACCTTTTACTCTAATTACTTCTTCTTTAAGACCATTTTTTATTCTGATTAGAGTATCATCTACTATGTTTTCAATTCCATAAATATTTAATTTTTCATCAACTTTGTATTTTGGTTTTAATACTGGACAAAAGAAAATAAACTCTGTAAAATAGAATGGTGAAGTATGATTATCAAAAAGAGTGAAAAAGTATTTTCCAATTTTTTTAGGGCTTAGACTTTTTTCATTTTTTGATTGAATATCCCAAATTTTATCTGAATTTTTATTAATTCCACTAACGTCATTAAAACAGTCAAATGCAATATATTCAACTTCTTTACTATCTTTCCGTCTTCCTATTAGATATAATAATGATTTTGTTTCAAAGTCAGTAGCCTTCTTGTTATTTATTTCTGTATTCTTGAAGGTGTAGTTCATTAACTAGGTGTTTGTTTTAATTACCGTCAACGTGTTATATATAAACAAATAGTTTGTTTATATAGTTTATGTTTCAGGATAAGAGAAGTTTATATCTTGACTTATCCTTTTTAGTTATTCTTTGCTTAGTATATTCTTATAAAAAATAAAATGAACAATACTACTACTTCATCAATACTTGATTTAATATAAGTTTTTAGAGTCTAGCAATTTTTTGTTAATAAAAGAAGTTAAACATAGCAAGTTAACTGGCATAAATATAAAAATATAATTCTATTTTTATATAAATATAGAATAAAAAAGCTCTTCTTTTGAAGATAAGAAGAGCTAGATGTTTTTAGAAGTCTAAATTACTCCCTAAATTTTTTAAAAATTCTTGAATTCCTTGTCTTAAAATTTTAGGGACATTTGAAATTGGCTTTTGTTCTGGGAATTTTTCAAATTCAGAGATTGGAACCAACGTGAAATATAAGTTGTCATTTGCTCTTTCCCATTGCGCAAAAACATATTCAATACCAGGATTAATAACAATTTGTTTTTTAAAGGTTATTGTTCCTGCATATAACGGACTGTCAGGATGAAATTTTTCTTTATTAATAGTAAGCTTAAGCTTTAATTCGTTGGTTTCAGAGTTAAAACTAGCTTTAGATTCGGAGTTGTTTTTATGAGTAGTAATTTCATTTTTGAAGTCTTTTAGTTTGTTTAAGTACTGATAATTAATTATATAATCCCCTCTATCTCTTTCGAGTATAATTAATTCTTGGTTCTCAATGTTATATAAAGCTTTAATTAGTTGTTTGAAGTTTGTTGATCCTAAAATTTTCCCATAATGATTTTTAAGGGGGTCAAAATTCATTTCTAAGCAATTCTTTAAAACACCCTTTTCAAAATTTGATAGGTTTTTCCAGTTTTTATTCTCAATAGCTTTATCTAACTTCTTTATTAATTCGTTGCGCTTTCTTTCTTGTTCTAAATGAAATTGTTGTTTTTGAACTTCCTTACAATGATTGCATTTAAAAGACTGATAATAGCGACTATGGAATTCTCTTATAGTTTGATTAAAACTAGATTGACTTTTTGCTTCATGTTTTTCAAATGAATGGCAATGATCACAATATAGATAAAAAGTTAAAGTACTGTAAGTAGCTGTTGTTTTAGTTAATTCGGATTGAGAAATAGTATACTTTCTTTTAATTGCTTTTGGAGCATTTACAAACTCAGTTTCGTTAAGTTTCCAATATTGTTGAAGAATTTCTTTTTCTAAGTCAGAACAGTTTTCTGATAAGTGTAATTGAATGTTGGCGATTTGTTTGTTTTGATTTTCCATGATATAAAATGAATAAAAAAAGCGTGGAACTGAAACTTATCGGTCTTAGAGGTCTCGCCAGAAACCTTTCCTCCAAATAAGAACAGCCCACGCAGAACGTGGGCGTCTTAACTTTGATATTGGAGGAATTAATAACCTGGCGAGTTTCTAAAACCAAATCAAAAGCTAAACGCTTTATAAATTAATGTGTTTTTTACATCCGTAAATCTCTTGCAAGATACTACAGATATTTTAAATGTTACGTTGTTTTAATATAGTTTTCTAAGGCTTTATTGATAATACTTTTAATACTTTCATCTTCGTTCAAAGCGTGTTGTTTAATCTTTTTAAGCAAGTTTTTATCTAAGTAAAAAGAAAACTGAACTTCTTCATTTTCTTTAGTAGGAATAGGAACTACCTTTTGAATTGTTTTCGCTTGATTATTAGTCTTAGCTTTATTGATTAAATCGTTAAAATTTTGTTTTTCCATAATGCTAGAATTGTAGTTTTATATAAATGTAGATGTATAGAATTATATGAGTTTTGTTAGCACTTCTTTTGTTAGGTTGTCTAATTGCTTTTGAGCATTTTTATCATTCTGAATACCACCTACTAAAACCGAACGAGTAAAAGCAACTAAGTCTGATATATGAGTTTTGGCAATAGGAATATTGTATTCTTCTAATCCAATCAAAATATCCAAGGTTAAAGTGGTGTTAGCTTTTATCATGTTGAAAACAATTAACGTTTTATCAGCTTTATTTTCGTTTTCAATGAGCTCAATAGTACTTTTAATGGCTAACAGATCTAACACGCCAGCTTTTGTAGGTATGATGATTAAATTAGATAGTTGAATAAGCTCAGGTAATTGATTAGATAGGTAAGGTGGAGTGTCAATAAAAATAAAATCATACTCCAGGTTCTGAATTTCATTAATCTTCCCTTTGTAAGGAATAATATCAAAACCAGAAGCTAATTCCTTAACTTGAGATAAACTACCTTGTAAATCTAAATCAAGAATAGCTACTGAAGCGTTTTCAGATATGTTTTGAGCTAGGTTAAAAGTAAGTGTCGATTTACCTACACCACCTTTTTGATGTGTGATTAAAATAATTTTTCCCATGTTAGTCGTTATTTTTCCATTGTTGATATTGTTTGAGTGCTTCAGGATTCTTTTTGAAAAACTCTTGGATATGATTCGTTATTTCTTCACGCCCTTTTATATAGTTAGTTTCCTCTACATTTTTAAATTTTTGATATTGATAAAAATTTATTGAAATACTCAAAAGACAGATAATGAAAAACGAGCTGAATAAAACTATCATCCACTTTGGAACAATGATGGTTTTATTCAGTTTGTTTTGAAGTGTACGAATTTGATTTTGTTGTTCTTTTAAGTTAGAAGTTAGTTCACTGTTAAACTCTTTAAAAACTGATTGAATTTGAGAAGTGTCAACAGTAATCTTGTGATTTTTAATTTTATCAGTGTCTTTACTTAATTGATTTACTGCTTTTTGAAAAGTTTCAATTTCCTCGATGAGTAAAGCAGTTATTTCTTCGATTTTAGCCATGATTATTTAGTTATAGAGATTTGTTTAAGAGTAGCTTTTGCAATTTCAAAGAATTTACTTTTGAGTTTGTTTATAGATAAACTTCTATGTACCTCGCTACCTTTTAGATTGATGTTGTTAAGTTGATATCGGAATCCTTGAAGTTGATTAGATTTATTTATTACAGGTTTAACCTGGATGTTAAATTGTCTCATTTGATTGATATACTGCTGATAATTCTCAGGATGAAAAAGCTTAAATGAAAGCTCATGCTTTTCTTTGATATATTTTCTAATCTCCTTTAAGTTCTCTAATTTCTGTTCTTTGATCTGCTTAACAGTTTGTAATTCTAGCTTTTCTGCGACTTTTTCTGCTGTTTTTTGTGAACGTTTTCCAATAAAATTGTCTTTGTAAGCAGTTCCATTAAAATCGATTCGATTCACATATAAATGAATATGTTTATGGTTTTTGTCGTTGTGAACAAATGCGATTGCTTGATGATTTTCTAACTTTAAGTCCTTAACAAATTCAGATGTTATTTTATTAAGATCTTTTAAGTCTAGTTTTTTACCATCTTCAATAGTTGGACTAATAACAAAACTGAAAGTATTACGTTCGCATTTATCATTCATCGATTGAATGATTTTAAACTCTTCAGTAATTTCTTTAGGAGTTTCTCCAGCTAGATTTTTCTTATAAACTATCTCAGCATCTTTTTCTTGATTCCAACCATATTCGATGGAAGCTTTTGTATGTGATATTGCTTTTCCTTTACCAATCATTTTTTAAAATTTTGAAGATGATTTTTTATTTCATCAGCAGTTTGATACACATTTTTGTATAAATCGGGATGTCTCTTTTTGATTAAATTCCCAATAGATTTAAAGTTATTATGATACTGAACTAGCATTTTGTAAAGAGAAATTTGTTCTTCTGATAATCGTTCAGAAATTACTTTTTCATTAGCCGATTTTCTACAAAATTCGCTTAATGATAAGCCAGCTTTTTTAGCTTTTACTTTTAAAAGCTTTTTCTCATAAAGAGTGCATCTAAATTCAATTTTGTGATTTTTCATAATGCTGTTCAACTTTTGCGACCATAGGGAGAAAAAGCGAGATTTGTCCTGACAAGGACACATCTCGAAATACTAATTAATCTCCTTTTTGTAATTAATTAAATAATCGTTTAAATCGTTGTGGTTTTTATAGTGAATTCTACAGTCAATTAACTCTTTAGATACTTTTTCTTGGAGGTGTTTTATAGCTTTGTTTCCAGCTTCATCATTATCAAAAAAACATTTGGTTTTAGAATAATCTTTAATTAGGTTGGGAACCTTTTGAATAAGAGAGGTAGAATTCAAAATGATAAAATTTTCATTTGGAATTATTTTTTTTAAAGTCAAATAAGAAAGAAAATCAGACCAAGATTCAAACAAGGATATAACATCAGAATTATTATTTATAGTTGTAATACTTTTTTTACCTAAGCATCCTTTAAAGAATTTGTTTCTAATTTCTAGTCCTCCAAAATCATTCATAAATCCAATTCCATAATATTCTTTTTCAGAATCAAAAGAGTAGTGGACTTGAAATAAAAAACGCTTAGCATATTCAATATTTATTTTCCTAGACTTCAAATATTCTATCAAAAAAGAGTTAGTTAGCTCTCCTACTTTTTTGATAGAGTATTTTGGTTTGCCTTCAGCCTCTTTTAGATTTTTATGCTGATGAAAAGAAAAAGTATTATTGCTTAACAGATTTAAAGAATCTTTTAGGGAACAATTATGATACTTCATTATAAAATCAATTATTGTTCCTCCGAACCCTTCCCCGAAATCGTACCAAATATTTTTAGCTGTATCTACTTTAAATGAGGGTGAATTCTCACTCCTAAATGGAGAGCAAAACCAAACTTCATTAATGTTTGTTTTCTTGGGAAAGAAGCCATTGTTTTTTAGATAGGAAACAAGGTCTATTTCTTTTGCTTTTTTACAGTTCATGATTAAGTTTTTTATACACTATATTTTATTTTATAAAATGATGAAACGATGCGTGAACGTTCTGTATCCCTTTGTTTATAGGTTCTGTAGCTTGTCATCATTTTGTCATCGTTTCATCACTTTTGATTTTATTTTGTCATCACTTTTGAAAATGATGACAAAGTGATGACAAAATGATGACAGCCTGTATCCTTTGTCTTTACTGACTTATAGATGAATAAAAGTTAGTCTGTCATCGTTTCATCAAAATTTTTCTGTAAAAAATCTTTTTTTACAGAAAAGTACCTTCCTTTCGATTCTGTTAAAACAATTTCACCGTCACTTAAAATTGTAAATCTTCGATATTGAAGTGAGTTTTTTTGATTGGTTAATTTCCAGTCTTTTTTTAGTAAGGATCTTAATTGAGTTTGATCAGTTTTTACTCTCGTTTTATTTAATCCATTTAATAAATCCATTGGAACAAATTCAACAGAATCTAAGTCGTGTTTTTCGATTACACTGATTAGTAGTTGAGCCAACTCTTTTTCAACTCTGTTTCTATTATTATTCACAAGTTTTTTTAGAGCAGGAGTGTATATTTGTTTAGCAGTAAACCACATTCTAGTTTTTCTTTCACTGGCAAACTTTCTTTTTAAAGTGAAATCTAGAAAAGCGGGAATTTCATCTATTAATTTGTCTAAAAAATTAACGTCTTCAGTTTTTATTTTTGGAACCTTAATTATCCAAAATCGGATTTCGTCTGCATCAATTTTAATGAAGGAATCTTCTTTATTACTACACATAATAAACTTTCCAAAAAAGTCTACTTCAAATCTCTCTTTTCCTTTAGCTTCTATTTTGTTTTTATTTGAAGTTGAGAGGTACTTAATTTTTTCAGTGATTTCTTCTTTTTGAAAAAAGGCTTCGTCTAAACCTAATATTAGTTTATTGCCCCAATCTAAATTAAAGTTACTGTTTAAAGAATGACTATCGAGATAACTCATATTATGACCAAAGACTTCTTTTAAGTATTTTAAGAATGAGCTTTTACCTGTTGAACGCTCTTTGCTTACAAGGCATAATACAGGAAGTGTTTGTGTTGGGTTTTCATATAATAGCTTAAAATAGTCAAGCCCAAGATCTAACTGTTTACCAAATATGTGTTTGAAAAAAGTTATTGTATTATTAAAACTTCCTGTTTTTGGAAGATGTTTAAGAGGGGAGTATGTATTGTAAAAACCATGTATTGTCTTTGAGAAATTAATGTGATTAGGAAAGCATATGCTTCCATCGTATTTGGGGATTTTGGTTAAATAATTTCTGTTGTGATCTTGAATAATGGTATTTCTATCCCATTTAATGAGGATCTCATTGAATTGATTATTAATCGTTGGTACTTGAACAATTTTAAAATAAGACGTACCAATTCTTAAGTATGGTATTTCTTCCATAATTTGTTTAAGAATTAACCGTATATTTGTCCTATACGGTAGTTAATACTGTTTTAGAAAATATTTAAAGCGTAATGGATGAGAGCCATTACGCTTTTCTTTTGTATTTGAAGTTTTTCAATGTTTGATCTTCATTGAAAATTTGGTAGTGGTGGATTAGTTTTTTCTTAGGGCCAAATTGCTCTACTTTAATCCAGCCTTTATCAATATAATTATCTATTGTTTGTATAGAAGATTTTGTTAGGATTGAAACTTCCTTTCTGGTGTAGTACTTATTAATGTGATCTTCTTTTTTAATAGATGATACTAAAGAATTAACTGTTTTTTTTAACTCATTTAAAGAAACTAAAACATCCTCATAAGGATGGCTTTTGTATTTAGAATTTGAAGTATACATAAAATTGAATTTTAATGTTTAATACTTCAAAATTAGATTGTTGAATATGATTTAAACTCCGATTACTCAGAATCTGAGTGAAATTTATTATGATTTAGGATTAAATCGCTATAAAGTGTGAAGTTTTGTACATCACTAAGATGATTGTTTTTAAAATAATCCCAATTTCCTGAGTTCAAGCCATTTTTAGCCGATATAGAAAAGTAATCATTAAATAAACGATATATAATTTCTCTAGTATTTTTTTTAGGAATGTTATAATAATCTTGAAAAAATACTAATAAAATTTGATATGATGTTACTTCATAAATGTCATAACTGTTAAAAAGAATTAAATTATTTTCGCTGTCAAAATTTGAAAAAACTTCAAGTTCTTTTTTGAAAATTTCAAACTTTTTTTTAATAGCTTCCTTTCTTCTCTCTATCGTTATTGAGTTCCTTTTCTTAGGTTCCAAATTTTTCTTAATTATTGAAATCTCTTTCTTGATGTCGTTATCAAATTGTTCGGAGCTCTTTTTGAAAGAATCAAAACTGTTCTTTAAATCTTCAATATCTGATTTCGTTAGAAATGCTTTTTTTTGAATGTTAATTGTAGTTTTTTCTATATGACTTACTTCAGAACTTAACCCTTCAAACTTTTTAAATAACTCATTTAATTTAATATTTAGATCTTCTGTTTTACCTTTAATAATCTTTTTTGCCAGGGTAAAAGGAGCAATCTTTTTAATATCAAACCAGATAAGAAACAATATTAATGATATAATTATTAGGAAGACAGAATAATTAAAAATAGCATTATTAGAGTTGAACTTAATGAAAGATTTCATTAAAGTGCCTGGAGTAATTAAAAAAGCAAGAGATAATAATAGTTTTAATCTATCTACATTAGGATCCCAGTTAATTTTTCCATTCCAAAAATATGGTGCAAGTTTTTCTGTGTACCGTTTTGAAAAGATACCTATTTGAATTAAATATACTCCTATGAATAACAAAAAAAGAGGTACGTAATAATTTGTCATAATTTTATGTCTTATAAGTGCTTAATAAGTATAAAAATATTAACTTTGGTAAGGAACAGCAAATTAAAGTTTTGACAATAAGGAAGTTTGAATTATCAACGCGATTATCAACTCAAAATAAAAACCCTTACAAACACTGGGTTTGTAAGGGTTAATAGTGGAGACGCCGAGAATCGAACTCGGGTCCAAACAAGTAGCTCAAAGGCTTTCTACATACTTAGTTTTTGTTTAATTTTCGATTAAGACCTGACCAAAAACTGTCCAATCTTAACTTATCTTCTTTAGTTTCGAAAACCTATCGAAGTTCTAAGTTCTCTATGTTTACTTTTACGATGCCCAAAAGTGAAACGCCGTAAACCAAGGCTTTTCGTGGACATTTAGCTTGCGCACCTTGTGTGCCGAGGCTCTATCTTACTATTAATTCAGATTAAGCAGCTAAAGCGTAGTTATCTTCGCCGTTTAAATGTTTGAAATAAGTTTAACGAGTTGTCATTTCACTCCTCGGTATGCTTACATTTTCACTAATCTTGCTGTCAAAACCAGTCGTCCCCAATATGTCAAAGATGCTAGAAGTATCCTTGCAAAAAATATACCAGATAATCTTTGTAATTCTATGCAATTTCGTTTGGCAGCAATATAAAACAATACTGCTGAAACAAGAGGATGCAAATATAAAAAAATACTACTTGTACAATCATTTTAAAACAAGTATTTTCGCTGCAATTGTTATAAACTATAACATTATATGTAAAATTGTTTAATTTTAATACAAAGATCAATTATGAAATTCGGAATTATTAAAGAACGTAAAAATCCACCTGATAGAAGAGTTGTGTTTTCTCCAGAAAAATTGCAAGAGTTTAAAGAACAGTTTCCTCAAGCAGAAATAGTAGTGGAAAGTTCTGATATCCGAGTTTTTTCTGATGAGGCTTACACAAAAGCAGGTTTTGAAGTAACCAATGATGTTTCTGATTGTGATGTGTTATTAGGAGTAAAAGAAGTTCCTATTGACAATTTAATTCCAAATAAAAAATACTTTTTCTTCAGTCATACTATTAAGAAGCAACCGTACAATCGAAAGTTGTTAAAAGCGATGTTAGAGAAAAACATTGAAATGTTCGATCATGAAACTATCGTAAAAGAAAATGGAGCCCGTTTAATTGGTTTTGGTCGTTATGCTGGTTTGGTTGGAGCTTACAATGGCTTTAGAGCCTTAGGCATACGTGAAGGATTGTTCAATTTACCCAAAGTAGAAACGTTACCCGATCTAGATGCTGTAAAAGCTGAATTGGATAAAATTACTTTACCAAATATCAAAATTTTACTAACAGGAACAGGAAAAGTAGCTAAAGGAGCCCAAGAAATTTTAGAACATTTACAAATTAAGCAAGTAAGCGATGCTTTATATTTAACAAGTGAGTTTACTGAACCTGTATATTGTATAGCCGATGTTATGGAGTATGCAAAACGAAAAGATGGTAAAGTAGGTGATAAGTTTGAATTTTATAAAGATCCAACAGGTTACGAAAGTAATTTTATGGCGTATGCGAAACAAACTGATTTCTTTATAGCGGGTCATTTTTATGGAGATGGAGCTCCGTATTTATTTACACGTGAAGATGTAAAACACCCTGAGTTTAGAATAAAGTATGTAGCAGATATTTCATGTGATATTGATGGACCAGTAGCGACAACACTTCGTGCGTCAACAATTGCAGATCCTATTTACGGCTACAACCCAGAAACAGAATCAGAAATTGATTTTAAAGACGAAAAAGCCATCACGGTAATGGCAGTAGACAATTTACCTTGTGAGTTACCAAAAGATGCTAGTGAAGGTTTTGGAGAAATGTTTTTAGAGCATGTAATTCCGGCATTTTATAATGATGATAAAGACGGAATTTTAGCTCGTGCAAAAATGACAACAAATACTGGTAAATTAACCGAACGTTATGCATATTTGCAGGATTACGTAGACGGAAAAGAATAACATTTAATAACTCCCGCTTCGGCGGGATTTTTTATTTAAGATGATACCAGACAAACAGTTTTTAATCGACACAGCAAACATGAAAATGCCTTTTGGTAAATATAAAGGAACGTATTTAATTGAAATTCCTGAATATTATATTGTTTGGTATAAAAATAAAGGCTTCCCTAAAGGTAAGTTGGGCACCATGTTAGAACTAGTTTACGAGTTAAAGTTAAATGGACTAGAAGATATTTTGAGGAAAATTCGCCAAGTTTCTTAAATTTGGGGATGAAACCAGCCGAAGAATACATACTCAAACAACCCGAACCATTCAAGTCTATTTTACTGCATCTACAAGTATTAATAGAAAGTAATTTTCAGAATTTAGAGCTAAAGTATAAGTGGAAAATACCAGTATATTATATGAATGGTAAGCAGTTGTGCTACATTAATGCATCCCATAAAAAAGGATTTGTAGATGTTGGTTTTTGGGCAAAAGGTATTTTACAGGATTTTGATGCTTTTTTAGTTTCAGAAGGGAGAACGGTGGTAAAATCACTTCGTTATACTTCAGTAGAAGAAATTAATGAAGAAATACTACTACAAGTGATTGAGGAAGTTTCAAAACACAATCATAAAAGTTTTTGGAGGAAAGCTAATTAACTTTAACTTTATATTCTAATGATAGTTCATTATTTACATATATATGTAAGGTTGTATTTTTTTTAGGAGGTTTAAGATAAATTGAAGAGAAAGCTTCTTTGTTAATAATCTGTGCATTATGTATTTTGTAGTTGCTAGAAAATAAATATTTTACATCTTTTATTTTATCTGTCTTTTTTAGTTTTATATGAATTCTGTTATTATTACTTGTAACAATCTTACCTGATTTAGGAGCTAAAACTTCTAGTTTGTTTTTTTGAAAGCCTTTTTTGTATAGAGGAGCATAACAGAATTCTTTTAAAGGTTTTTGGTTTAAAAATGTATGCCATTTAATATCAGCCGGAAAATGAGTTAGCCTAAGTTTACTTCTTTTTACATTAAAATACTCTAAGTTAAGATGTCTTTGCCATACATTTTTATATAAGTACCCAGAACCAAAAGTAACATCCATTAGAATCCATTCATTATTTATTTTGACGGCATTCCATACATGATTTTTTTCCTCAGGAATTATCCCAATTCTATCAGCAGAAGTTCTTGTATAACCATAAATTAATTCACTTTTAATATTAATTAGGTTACAAATATTATGGAAGAGATAGGCAAAACCTATGCAAACCCCTTTTTTTGTCTTAAATGTTTTTTGTGCCGCCTGCCTTATTTTTCTTTGTTTTATTCTTTTTAAATCACCATCATTGTTAAAAACAAAAAGTTCAGGAGATTTTAATAGTTTAGAAGGAAAATAATCATACTCAATATTTAGAGCAATCCATGTATAAATAGCCCTTACTTTTTCTATATCAGTTTTAAAATCATAATCTATTCTTTCAGATAGTTCCTTGATAGAAGTTATCCCATTATAAGAATACATGATTTTATCAACCTTAGTTAAGTCTTGAGAAAATGAAATATTACTAAAGAAAAGAAGTAAAAGAAGAAAAGATAAAGTTTTTTTCATGAATCAATTTATTGCAATATAAACAATAAAGGTGAAAAATAATTATTGAATCAAAAATTCAAGCATAACCTCTTTATCTATAATTAAAAATAACTGTTTGCTATTGTCAAGTGGAGTTGTTGTAACTGTAGTAATATTATTTTTAGTAGATATTTTATCTGGTTTTACAGCATATCGATATCCACTATAGCCTAGGAAAATTGATTGATTAGGGTGTATGTTTTTAATTTTTAGTTCAATAGTAGCGTTTTTGTCTAATATCCCTTTTAAAGGTGAAATTAGTTCTAGGTCAGATTTTAAAAAAGAAGCATCGTAAATTGGCTGATTGTAAAAGTCTTTTTTATCTATTCTACCAACTCTTAACTGCCAAAGTGTTTTTTCTGGAAAATGTGTTCTAAAGTACTTTTCTTTAGGAATGTTATAATAATAAGAATTAAATAAAGGTTGCCATCTGTTATTATTTACAACTCCAGCTGCCCAGGTGACATCAATATAAATCCATTTACCATTCAGTTTAACAGCGTTCCAAGCATGATTGGAATTGATTTTAGGATTTGCTATATCATTTGATGAATTTCTGATATATCCTTTTATAACTTCATTTTCAATTTGGAGTATAGAGCATATTTTCGAAAAAGTTTGCGCATACCCCTCACAAATAGCTTTTTGAGTTAATAAGGTTTCATTTACAATTTTATCCTTTATAGCTTGTAATTTCTCTAACTTTTCTTGCTCATTCCTGTATCTAAAAGAAATTCGTTTGTTTTTTGGACGATAATATGCATCCAAATCATATCGTATATTATTACTAAGCCAATAAAAAGCAGCTTGTACTTGTTGTTCGTTAGTTTTAAAGTCGCTTGCTATCTGCTGAGCTAGACGTTCTACTTTACTAAATTTAGGGTAACTATTTACTTTCTCTTCAATTAAAGAAAAGTCTTGTGCACTTACGATAGTAGTAGCTAGAAAGAATAAAAAAAGAAGTTGTTTCATATATGAATTAAAAACAATTGTATGAAACAAAAATTGTGCCTATAAATTATTAATGGTTTTTCTAATGCTAACCAAGTTGGTTAACAAACCTTCTAAATAATCAAGATGTAACATATTAGCACCATCACTTTTAGCATTAGCAGGATCAAAATGTGTTTCGATAAATAAACCATCAACATTATTTACTACACCAGCACGAGCAATAGTTTCAATCATATCAGGACGCCCACCGGTAACACCGCTTGATTGGTTTGGTTGTTGCAAGGAGTGGGTAACATCCAATACCGTAGGAGCATATTCACGCATAGTAGGAATTCCACGGAAATCAACAATCATATCTTGGTATCCGAACATAGTACCCCTATCAGTTATCCACGCTTTTGGGTTTCCCGCATCATGAACTTTTTTTACAGCATGCTGCATAGCTTCAGGACTCATAAATTGTCCTTTTTTCAAATTCACAACTTTACCAGTTTTTGCAGCAGCAACTACTAAATCGGTTTGACGAACTAAGAAAGCAGGAATTTGTAATACATCTACATATTGAGCTGCCTTTTTAGCATCAGAAACTTCATGAATATCTGTTACAGTAGGAACATTAAAAGTTTCAGAAACTTTACGTAAAATTTTAAGGGCTTTTTCATCTCCAATTCCTGTAAAACTATCAATTCTACTACGATTCGCTTTTTTAAAACTCCCTTTAAATACATAAGGAATTTCTAATTTATCAGTAATGGTAATTGCCTTTTCAGCAATTCGCATTGCCATATCTTCTCCTTCAATAGCACAAGGACCAGCTAGTAAGAAAAAGTTGTTTGAATCAGTATGTTTTATGTTTGGAATATCAGTTAAAGTCATCCTTAAAAATTTTCAACAAAATTAAGAAATTAAATTGGCTATATTTAGGCTTTTAAATAAATAAAGAATGAAAAAAGTTTTATATCCATTAGCACTTGTAAGTATATCAGTTTTACTGTCGTGCAAGCAAACTAAAAAGACTAGTAACGAAGTTGCTGTGAATACTGTTGAGGTAACTCAGAAAGAAGAAAGTAAAGAAGTATTAATTGATTCTACTTTAGTAAGAAAACACTTATATACACTTGCTTCAGATGAAATGGAAGGTAGAAAACCAGGAACTGAGGGAATGAAAAAAGCAACTCAGTATATAGAAAATGAATACAAAAGAATTGGGTTAAAAACTTTTGACACATTAACTACGTATCGTCAAAATTTTGAATACAAGGGTATTAAAATGAGCAATATTATAGGCTTGTTAGAAGGAAAGTCTAAAAAAGATGAGTTTGTTATTGTATCTGCACATCATGATCATTTAGGTGTAAAGAAAGATGGAGAAGGTGATAGAATTTTTAATGGAGCGAATGATGATGCTTCTGGTGTTACTGGTGTATTATCATTAGCTGAATATTATGCTAAAAAAGGAAACAATGAGCGTAGTATTTTGTTTGTATGTTTTACTGCTGAAGAAATGGGATTAGTAGGTTCTGAATACTTTGGAAAAGGAATTGATGCTAGTAAATTTGTAGCAGGAATTAATTTAGAGTTAATTGGAAAGCAACCTAAAACAGGACCAAAAACGGCATGGTTAACTGGTTTTGATAAATCAGATTTTGGTAAAATAATTCAGAAGAATTTGGAAGGTTCAGGATATAAGTTGTTTCCAGATCCGTACCCTAAATTTCAATTGTTCTTACGATCAGACAATGCTTCATTAGCTCGTTTAGGGGTACCGTCCCATACATTTTCAACCACTCCGATTGATATCGATGCGGATTATCATAAAGTAACAGATGAAGCTGAAACCTTAAATATGACTGTATTAACAGAAACTGTTAAAGCAGTTGCTAGAGGAACTCAAAGTATTATTGAAGGAAAAGACACACCTACTAGAGTAAAGATGGAGTAAACATATTGAAAACTTAAAGTAAAGAAGGAGCCATGAGCTCCTTTTTTATTGGGATTGGGTGTTGTGTTTTTAATAAAACGTTAATTATATATATTTTAAATTGTTTAAAGTGTTAAAGTTATATTAAAATTTTACTATATTCGAAAAGTTTTAATTTAAACCCCTTCGAAAATGAAAAAAATACTTTTAAGCCTAACAGTTGTTTTAACTATGATCTCATGTTCTAATAATGATGAAGCATTAGACATAAAACAAGATCAAGATTTACTTACCAAAAAAGAAATCAATTCAAAAATTAAGGAATCTTTACAAAAAACTGGAGATTTCAAATGGATGTCACAAGATGCTCATACTATATGGAGTGCAGTAAATCATGGAGAAAATATCTTAACAATTGGTTATGGTACTTCAAAAAACAATTATGCTAGGAGTGAAGAAAGTACTAATATTAAAAATGAGTTACTAGCCTTAGTAAGGAGCTTTGAACCTACTTCAGCAAAAGGAGAAACGGAACTATATGTAAACGAAAATATTAATGTATTAGACATTAAAGTTACCAACAAGGAAACAATAAATGTCTTATTAAAAGATAGCAGAGTTCGTTATATAGAACCAGGAGGATATAGTTTTTTAGAGTCAACTGCACAAGCTAAATCAGATTCATCTGGTTCTTCAGGGTGTGGTTACGGAACCGCTACTTTAAATACAAACGATTATCGTACTGTGGTACCTGGGGCGAAAGTACCTTGGTCTTTTGATGCTCATCAAATTCCACAAGCATGGAATTACAGTACTGGAGCAGGAGTAACTGTAGCGATAGTAGACTCAGGATTATCACCAGAACAACGATGGATGAACCAATATTTTAACGATGGATATTCATCAGGAAGAACAGTTCAAAAGTATGGGACTTTTGTAGATTCTTGGTGGGCATGGTCAAACAATTATGACGGAGTTAATGATAAGTGTGGTCATGGGACTAAGATGGCTGCTATAGCTACAGCACCAAGAAATAATGATAACTTACCTGTAGGGGTTGCTTACAATGCTAATTTGGTAACTTACAGAGCCGTTGAGAATGTAGTTATTGACGATTATCATGAAAAAAGAGGAATTGTTGAGGCGTTAACAGCTTTGGCAAACAGAAGTGACGTGAAAGTAATATCAATGTCGTTAGGATATCCGTTTAGTATAGGGAATGTTTCAGATGCAATAAAATATGCACATAGCAAAGGAAAAATGATCTTAGCTGCCGGAGGAACGTCTACTTCGTTTACTACTTGGTATGGAGTAATTTTTCCAGCAAGTATGTCTGAAACTGTTGCGGTAACAGGTGTTAAAGAAGGACAATATAGTAAGTGTGATGTATGTCATACAGGATCGCAAATTGATTTTACGGTACAAATGCAACGTACTAACGGAACGGATAATAAAATTCCTGTGTTGAGTTATTACGATGGTCAAACAAATTATGTTGGAGGATCGTCTGTAGCTACAGCTACCACAGCAGGTATTGCTGCTCTAGTATGGGCTAAGCACCCGACTTGGTCAAGAGAACAAGTTTTACAAAAAATGAAAGAGTCTGCTGATTTTTATCCAAACAAACATTCAGAGTTTGGGTATGGAAATATTGATGCGTTAAAAGCAGTTCAATAAAAATCAACTAATTAACCTTAGAAAAAAGTCTCGTGTAAACGAGGCTTTTTGTATTTTTATAAGGTATAGTTTTTGATTAATTATATGGTAAAGAATTTATATATGAAGTATTACAAATATTTTTTTCTGTTAGTTATTATTGGTTGTGCCTCTTCTAAAGTAGTATATGATTACGATAGTCAAACAGATTTCAGTCAGTATAAGACTTTTAATTTTTTTGAAGATGCAGGTAAAGGTTTAAATGAGTTGGATGTAAAAAGAGTCACTTATGAAATAACGACTGCTTTGGAAGCCAAAGGGATGCAGTTAACTGAAAACCCAGATATGTATATTAATATTTTAGCTGAGGAAAGAGAATCTCTTAACAGAAATACGATAGGTGTTGGCTTAGGAAGTGGTGGAAGAAATGTTGGATTTGGAATTTCAGGAGGTATTCCTATTGAAAGTAGAAAAATAAACCAGCAGTTAACCATTGATTTTGTTGAAAGTAAAGACAACCAGTTAATATGGCAAGGAATTGCTACTAGTGAAATAAGAGAAAAAGCTACTCCAGAACAAAAGAAATTACATTTTCAAAAAGTAATTGGTAAAGTGATTAATAATTATCCGCCGAAATAAGATATTTAAAAAAGCCTCTTGGTTTTACCAAAAGGCTTTTAAATTACATAACAAACACACTAATTTGACTAATCTAAATGTAGACTTTTAGAAATTTTTTGCCAATCAATGATTTTAAAATTTTGATGTAAACTGTCTTTATCTTGGGTATTAGCACCATCTTGCGCAATAAAGAATCCTTTAGGATATTTCGCGCCAAAATTAACAGAGGTTACATCAATTCCGTCCGTATCGTAGGTACCGTCAATAGCACCGTCTTTTAATGAAAAACTTCCTAGGTATTGATTGCTAACTCTATCGAAAACAGCATAACTGTTATTTCCTTGTGAGGATAAAATAATGTATCCTTTTCCGTTTCCAGCATCGTATAAGGTAACACCTTCAAAATCATCTTTCATATTCAAGTCTTTGGTACTGATAACCTTTACACGGTTGTTTTCAGCATTGGGTTCTGCATCATATTTCCATAAGGCTTTGTTCTCTTCTCCAATATATACTTTGGCATGTACATCATCGGCAACAATACCTTCTCCTTGACTTCCTAATGAAAATTCACGGACTAACTCGGCATCAATTTGAGTGTTGTTTTCAAACAATTCCCATTGTTCAACACCGCCTTTTTTACCAACCATAAAAACATAAAATTTGTTAGTTTTAGGGCTCTTGTACATCCCTAAACCGTATACTTCTTTTAAGTTAGAAGTTATTTTTCTTGCAGCAGCATCTTCTAGTTCACCTGTAGGTTTTACAGTTAGTATAGAAATAGTATTGTAGGTTCTATTACTAGCGGTAACTACTGAAACTTCTTTTCCGTTTAGTGAAAACCCATCGCGAATATCAACATTGTTTACACGTCCTATTTTATAAGAATACAAGCGTTTACCTTCTAAATTATAAACTTCTAAACCTTCTTTTTTGTTTGTACCAATTATGGTTGATTTTGTTACATCAGCGGGATTTATCCACACACACGGGTCATCAGCAGCATCGTCAAAAGAAGTTACGGGGTCTGTTTCAGCATCAGCAACTAAAGCTACTACTGGTTTTGCTTGCGGGTTTTGATGGACTATTTTTTCAACTTTACAAGCGCTTAAAATAAGGCAAGTAAGTGTTATTTTGTATACATTATTCATTCTTAAAAATTGTATTTTAAACCAGCATTCCAGTTATAGTTATAAAACTCAGCTTGCATTGTTTGATGCTTTGCTCCTTGATAAAAGCGTAATTCTTGATTGGTTAAGTTTTTTGCTTCAGCAAAGATTTGTAAGTTTTTAGTAATACGGTAAGAAGCATTTAGGTCTACAAACAATTGTTCGTCATAAAATACATCTGTAAAAGCATCATCTCCGTATTCAAAAATATAATCATCAGCAAAGTTTAAAGAGGCTCTAATTGATAGTTTAGAACTTTCATAGGCCAACGATCCGTTAAACATGTTTTTAACAGCACCAGCCAAAGGTAACCCATCTTCTCTGTCAGCAATACCATCTGTTTTAGAGTCTGTATAGGTATAGTTACCATACACTGTTAAGTTTCTTAAGAAACCGGGTAAGAAGTTTAACTTACGTTGTAAAGCCACTTCAAAACCATAAATTTCAGCAGTACCTCCGTTAAAAGGTCGTGTAACATCATAGGTTTCTGTAACCCCCCCAACGGTAATTGGTTCTTCAGTAACTGAATTGTAAATAAATTTATCTAAATCTTTGTAAAAAACTCCGGCAGATATAATTCCGACATTGCTAAAATAGTGTTCAAACATTAAATCAAAGTTCATCGCTTCAGTAGGATCTAAATTAGGGTTTCCATACTCAGCTTCAATATCATCACTATTAATGTTTCTATAAGGTACTAAATCGTAATAGTTAGGTCTAGCAATTGTATTTGTCCAAGCAGCTCTAACAATAGTATTTTTATCAATATTGTATTTTGCTTGTAAATTAGGTAACCAGTTGGTATAGTTTCGAGTTCCTGATGTTTTAGTTACATCACTTAAATCATCAGCTGTTTCAACATCAATAGCAAAACCATTATAATCTATTGTTGTTTTTTCAACTCTTACCCCAGCAATAAAAGAAAAGTTGTTACCTAAGTTTTGTTGTAACATTCCGTATGCTGCATAAATGTTTTCATTAGCATCGTAGTTTTCAGGAACAAACTCATCAAGCACAAGTTCACCACCTGTTAGGTTTAAATTTCCTAAAAATTCTTTTGAAACGAAAAGCCCTGATTTATAATCGTTACCTGCTAAATAACCATTAATAGTATAGTCATTAGTAGTGGTAGTGTTCATGGTTGGAAATTGATCTTCTAAATCATACTCATAAAAGCTATTGTCTCTTACTTTTTCTTTGTACTTGTACTTAAAACCAAATTTTAAAGAGTTTTTGTAAGCTCCTGTAGCATTGATAGGAGCCAAAACATCAAAATTAGAACTGATTTTACGTTCTTGTGTAAATCCTTGTTGTTGGGTTACTTCTTTGTAATCAAAAGTTGAAGGATCATTAAAGTCATTGTTTGTTGGTCGTAATACAGGGAAGTTTGTTCGCGAGAAGTCTTGCATAACTTCAATGTCATCATTCTCAAAACTAATATAACGTTCGTCTGGACGTTCTTCTTTGGCTTTGGCAGTTCCTGTTTTCCAGTTTAGTTTAATGTTTCCGAAAATAATGTGTTCTCCACCTACAGATATATTATAAGTGCTTTGGCGCTCTAAACGTGTGTTGTCATTCGTATCATTGTTGATACCTCCTTTAGTTTGACGACGTACTTCAGCTTTTGATAATCCTGTAGCATCTGGTTCGTCTATTTTTCTAAAACGCACTCTATAACGGTTTTCATAGTCGTTTCTCTGATTGTACATTGACTTAAAGAAAAGCGTATTGTTGTTGTCAGGTGTCCAGTCTAAGTTGGCGGAAACACTCATTCTATTTCTTTTTACATCGTAACGTCTAATATCGTGTTCACCAATGTATGTTTTGTTATTTTCTTTTTCCCATTCAAACTCAACATTATCTGAACCATAATCGTTAGAGTTATATGAAGCATTGATTACATAGCCTAGTTTGTCTTTAAAAGCTCTGTTAGCAACTAATGCAGAAACATTATAGTTAGGCGTATTTCTTACAGGATTTTGTCCGTAAGAACCAGCAACAAAAGCTCTAAAAGTAGTAGGAGCAGAGCGTGTAACTAAATTAACAGAGCCACCAATAGCGTCTCCTTCCATATCAGGAGTTACTGCTTTGTTAACCTCAATGGTTTGAATCATGTCTGAAGGAATTAAGTCCATTTGAACTCTACGGTTATCTCCTTCAGCAGATGGAATTCTGTCACCGTTTAAGGTTACAGAGTTTAATTGAGGGGCTAACCCACGGATAACAATATCTCTAGCTTCTCCTTGGTCGTTTTGCATAGAAATACCAGGAACACGTTTTAAAGCATCACCAATATTGGCATCAGGAAACTTTCCTACTTGATCAGCAGAAATAATATTAGTTATATTCTCTTTGTTTTTTTGTTGATTTAAGGCTTTAGCTTGCCCTTTTCCAATACTTCCTTTAATAACAACTTCGTCTAATCTATCTATTTTAGGTGTTAGAGAAAAGTTTTTAGATTTAATGTTGTTTGTTAGCGTAATGGTTTCTGTTAAGGTTTGATAACCTAAGAATGATATTTGAACCTCGTAATTTCCTACAGGAATGTTTAAAAGTTCGTAGTTTCCATTAAAGTCGGTAGAAAATCCAACTTGTAAAGAAGGAATGCTAATCGTAGCTCCAGGTAAAGGTTGATTAGTTTCGTCTAAAACCCTCCCTTTTAAACCAGATTTGCTTTGTGAGTATCCTAAAACACTTACCAAGCATAAGGTAATTAAAATTAATTTTTTCATTTTGAAATCTTTAGTGAATTATCCACGGCGAAATTATTTATGATAACTAGCAACCAGATTTCAATTTTGTTAGTAAAAAATTATTAAAACTTATACATAAGGTTGATTATATGTTAATTAGTTGAGGTTTTTATAATGTTTAAGTATTCTTTATTTAATACAAAAGTTACTTTATAAAAACATTTGATATTTAACTTTAGAAGTTTTCAAACAAAAAAGCCTCCAAATTAATTTGGAGGCTTTTGTTATAATATGTAGTCTAACGTTTTTTAGAATTGGTAACGGATACCTAAACCAAAGTCAGAGTTAAATCCATCGTATGTGTCGCCGAAGCCAATTTCTGGTCTATAATCTAAAGATAAGATTAAAGGGATATCAAAGTTATATTCAATACCAACAACACCAGCAGCAAAGATAAAAGTATCAGAACCTGCATTATCGATGTTCCAGTGACCTAAACCTCCACCAGCACCTGCATACCAGTTAAAGCGGTTTTCTAATTGCCATACCCATTGGTATAAAGCAGTAGCCTTAAATCCATCATAATTTTTACCATTTCTTAAACCTAAGTCAATTTCTAAACGGTTGTTGTCACTTAACCTGCGTTGGTAAGAAATTTCACCACCAAAACCATCATTGTCTCCTAAACGAAGACCAATAGCGTTGTCAGAAATTTCTTGGGCATTTGCTGTAAAAAACGAAAGGGTTAAAAATCCGATAAATAAAAAGATTTTTTTCATAATTTTTAATTTAATGTTATGTATTGCTAAGATAGTTATTTTATTTAATTAGTAATCTTTTTCCTTTTGAATGGCTAGTAAACTCAGGGGCATACATACTTTGAATAGTTGTGATTCCGTTACTAAAGTTACCTGCATTATTTACACGTACATCATACTCAAATACATATACTCCTTTAGGTAAACGATCGAAAAAGAAATTTGTTGCAGCATCTTTTGTACTTTCATAATACCCTAAACCATCTTGCCATTTGTATTGTGATAATACGTTAATAGGTTCAACTCCACTTGCTCTCATGTCTTTCATGTGCACAAATTCTATATCTCTATCAGAGCGAAGTTCAATTCTAACAGTCATTAAATCTCCTACATTTAATTGCGTATTTTCTGTAATTTCTTGAAGTTGTTTACCTGTATTAGTATTTACTTTTTTAAATAGTTTTTTATTTAATTGTAAAGGAGTTTTAGCAGAAGTAATTTTATCTAGGTCTTCAAAATACTGCCAATACAATCCACCCCAAGCAATACCTTTTCCTTTTTTAGAAATACTAACGGTACTCATATTAGGAGTGATTTCAGAACCATTCCAAGAGGTTTTAAAATAACCGGTACCCGCCTCAACTTTTGTGTCTTCTAATTTAGAAGGATTGATTGTTTTCTCTCCAACTTTTACATCCACCATATCAGTTACCGAAATCCAATCACTACCTCGTAATAATAATGCATATACAGCTTCAGTAGTTGCTTTGGTAGTTTTCCAACGATTGGTTTGCTTATTTTTTAGTAACCATATTTTTAGGTTATCAATAGTCTCAGTATCATTTTCAATTTCTGAAAAGGCTTCAATTAACAATGATTGGGTTTCAATAGGGGCTTGGTGCCAGTACCAACTCGGTTGGTTTTCTTTCCAATACATTCCTACTTTATCAGAAGTAATACTGTTCTCTCTTAAAGATTTTAAAATTTTATTAGTAATTGATGTATTACCATTTCTAAACTGTATTAGGGCAATTTGTCCTTTTCCGTATAAACTAAACTCTTTCCAGTAAGTTGCTGTTTGATTTTTATAATATTCAAAAGCGGTTTTTGTCGTATCGTTAATTTCAATATTGGTATAAAAAGAACGCATGTATAAATATTGAATAATGAAATAGTTTAGATGGTTTTTCTTTAAGTACTCGGTATATTTTTTTTGACCTTTTTCAGCTTTAATGCGTTCAGCATTTTCTAATAACTTCTTGTAGGTATGTTCAATTTCAGCATCTAAAAAGTGGATAGCGTCCACAAGCATTTTCTGTAAAGAATTATCTTTATTATCAATACCTAATTTTTGTAAATGTCCAAAACCAGTAGCAATATGATTCGTTATATAAACATTAGGTTTATCATTCCCTTTAAACCAAGTGAATCCTCCATTGCTTAACTGCATTTGCAGTAGTTTATTAATAGCGTTTTGTTGTTCGTTTTTCATTTTGTTTAAATCAAATAACAAAGCAATACGCTTCTTTTGTTCTGTCTCTGATTGAGCATCACGTAACCAAGGAGTTTCCTGTATAATTAACGATTTTAACTCTTGATTCTTTTCTAAGTTACTCAATAAAGCATCTGAAGATTTCCAAGTATTGAACACCTCTTGTATTCTTGGATTTGAATTTGCAATATGACTAGCGAGTGTGTTCGCATAATAACGAGCAAAGGTTTGTTCACTACACTCGTACGGATATTCCATTAAATAGGGTAAAGCCTGTACAGCATACCATGCAGGGTTTGAGGTAACTTCTAACGTTAATTTATGGTGACTTAGCGTAGTCGAAGTTTGATTTTTAAGCTTATCTAATGTGAATGTTTTGGTTTGATTTGAACGAACCCACATAGGTAGCGTTTCTGTAACTAACATTCTGTTTGATAAAACAGGCAATACATTTTGTTCTCCATCAGAAAAATCTCCTGCCTTGGCAATTACTTTATATTGAATTGCTTGATAAGTATCAGGAATTGATAAGTTCCAAAATACATTCGTGTTTCCGTTAGAATCAACACTGAAAGACTGATTTTTAGAAGAATTGTTTAACAGGTTGATTTCTTTTCCGGTAATAGCATCGGTTAATATAAGTTGTGCTGTACCTTCTAAGTTTTTATCAGAAATATTAGCAATTTTAGAGCTGAATATAATTTGATCTCCCTCTCTTAAGAATCTAGGAGCATTAGGCATTACCATTAACTCTTTTTGAGTAACAGTAGTTAATGTCTTGGTAGCAGATTGCAATTCTTTTGTATGTGCTAGTAGCTGCAATTTCCATCGTGTTAAAGCTTCTGGAGTGGTGAAGCTAAACGTGATATTCCCTTCTTTATCGGTTTGTAAATGAGGATAGAAAAAGGCAGTTTCTTGAAGGTTTTTACGAATTTGAACTCCATTTAAAGAAACTTTTTCTTGTTTAGATTCTTTTTTAGGAGGTGGACTATAAGAAGCATCTTTAGAAGAAAAAGGAACACTACTATCTTCCATTTCAGCTTCCTCCATAATAGCTTCTGGTTTCGAAATTTCATTTTTTAACCTCCTAGAAGCCCCTCTTAAAAGAATATCTTTATTCCTTCCGAAGTAAAACCCAAACCAATTCAATTGGTCATATCGTTGAATTTTAAAAGATGATGGATAAGTATTGTTAAAAACTCTGAAACGTTCATTACCAAAACTTTGATATGCATTAGCGTTACCGCTATAAGAGTAATATGTAGAAGTAGAGATAGGTGAAAACTCCCAGTTATGAGGTTTAAATTCATCTAAAGAAGCATCGTACATACTTGCAAGCATCTCTGCTGCTACTTTGTTGTTTTTATCGTTTTTAATGGTAAAACTCCACGTTTCTTGAGTTCCAGGTTGTAATTTATCTCTAAACGTATTGGTTTCTATAGTAATGTTATCTTGTTCATTTGGAACAGAAATAGGAATTATTCCACTTACAAAACTATTGTAATTCACAAAGTAATATTTGATAACAAACCCGCCAACATCTTGTCTAGTAACAGGAACTTCAATTGTTTTGATTTTGTTATTTAAATGAATAAGCTCTGTGTTTACGATGGTATGATTCTTTTCTATTTGAACTATAACCGTAACATCTTTTGAAGCAGAACCAATTTGTAACTCAGCAATGTCATTTGGTTTGTAAGTCGTTTTATTTGTGTTATACGTGAACAACTGATTGTCGGTTACACTTTTTTCTTTGTTATCAATTATTGTAAAGAGAACTTTGTCTGTAACATCTTGTCCAAACTTATCTTTAGAACTTAATACGGTTATGTATTTACCAGAAGCCCATTTTTTATAGTTATTAAGTGTAATTTCTTTAGATTCTTCTGTATTGAAATTTTGCTCAAATACTAATTTTTCTTTTTTCCAATTTTGAGGGTTTTGTTCTTCCGAAGTGTAAGCTTCATGAGGAAATAAGTTTCTAAACTCACTTTCTGAAATATCTTGATAATCTGGAGTATCCCAAGGTCTTTTACGTAACGGATTTTTAGGAGCTTGTAATTTGTATATTTTAATGCTTCCTTTAGCAGGTGCAAATTCCCCGTTTAAATTTTTACTTGATATTTCAATTGTTGTTTCCTTGTCCGATTTATGTATTGTAGAAGGAATTTGTAAAGTAGCAAGTAATGCATGATACCCAACTTTTACAATAGAGGTTGCTGAGCGAGTTTCTCCATTAACATCAGTTACATCTGCAGTAACTTCATATTCAAAAACAGGTAAGTTTTCTTTGTTCACACTTTCATCGGGTAAAGCTTTGAAAGTAATTGAAAAGTTACCTTGTGCATCAGTTGTTAATTCACCGTGTGTAATTTCTTGTGCTTCTGAAGTAAACTGAGGTTTACGCCAGTACCACCAAACAGGATATTGTACTTTACGATGCACACGATATACTACTTTAGCATCTGTGATAGTTGAACCAGCAAAAGCTTTTGCAAATCCGTTTACTGTAATGCTGTCATGTAACTTATAAGTTTTTGTTACAGGTTTAAATTCTGTTTTAAACTTAGGACGTTTATATTCTTCAACTGAAATATGAGTGATATAATCTTCTCTCTCAAAATCAAAATCTATAGTCTTATAAAACCTGCTTTCTTGTTTTTCACTTTTATCAATAGAAAACCAATATTCACCAGTTAACCCTGTATTTGGTAGTATAATTTCACCAGAAGCTGACCCATATTCGTTTAGCTTTAGGTCTAGTATTTTTACTGCTTCACCGTTAACATTATTTAATGTTACTTGTACAAACTCATTGGTGAAAGGCGTTGATTTGTCTTCTGTTTCTTGAATGAAAATAGTTTTGAAGTATACAGTTTGTCCTGGTCGATAAATGCTTCTATCAGTAAAAATAAAAGGCTTAATATTTATATGATTATCATTTGTAGTTGGAGAGGCTTGTTTTTGATGTTTATTCAGGTAATAGTTACCAAAAACTGCTGAATCGTTTTTGTGAGTTACAGTAACATACACATTACCATAACTAGCATCACTTTTAAAAGAAGCAAATCCGTTTTTATCAGTTGTTATTTTTTTGTGAATCGATTTTCCATACCTATGTTGCTTGTTTTGTAATAATAATTCAGCGTCTTTAACAGGCTTTCCAGTATTTCTATCAACAACTTGGTAGGTTTTTACACCATCATTATTGTTTTCAACCAAAACTAAATTGGTTGCTTCTAAATGAGCAGTAGCATATAAGTCTTCAGAGTTAAAAGTATCATTCTGGTGTGCTATGATTAAATAGTTTCCTTGAGTTAATTCGGGAACTACAACCTCAGTTGTATGTGATAAATAATCTTTTTCATTTCGTAAGTTACTATTCCATGAAGTAGCTTTTGTAAGCTTTTTTATAAAGTTAAAGCGTTCTTCTTCTTTGTGAATTTTTTGAAGCTCTTCTAATTGTTTATGATCAATTTTATAAGCAGAGAAGTACAGCTTGTCAATATTATTGTAAGTAACTAGTAACCTAGAGTGAGATAGGATTGGTACAAATTTTTCAGAAAGAATACTGAGTGATGTAGCTGTGATTTGTTGTTGTAAAGCTTCACATTTTTCAGCAGCTAAACTCTTAGAAAATTGTTTAATAACCTTTTTACAGATAGCAAGTGCTTCTTTGTTTTTAAAACGAAAGTCTTCGTTTTTTTTAGTTTTATAAGATCCAGCTTGCTGATTATAAATTCTAGCTATTTCATAACTATATAATCCAGAAACTTCATTGTTCTTGTAATTATTAACTGATGTTTTTAGTGTTTGTAACAATAACTCTTGTTTGTTATTTAAAGTTATATGCTGCTTAACAAACTGTAATCGTTGAATGTCAGCATCCACAAGGGCATTAAGATTCTTGTTTTTTAAATGAAAGTTAATGAGTTTTTGATAGATTTTTAAGGCATTAAACTGCAATGATAAATCATCTTTTGTAGTGAGGTTTAATGCAGAAAACTTATTAGCTTCACTTAAGTATAAAGTGTTATCAATTTTAAATTGATAAGTAGGTTTTGTAATATTAGTTTCTGTGGTTTTATAAAACTCTAAGGCATTGTGCGCTAAAAAATCAAATAGAGTAGGGCGGTATTTTTTAGAGTCTTTTTCCGCTTGAATAATATCTTTAAAAGTATAAATGTCTGTTTTTTGTAATGCAGATTCATTCTCTAAAGAATTTTGATAGTGACAATGAATTTCTGCAAACAGCGTATTTAAGTCCCATGTTCTAAAATCATTTCCATCTACTTTTTCTTGTGTTTGGGGACGATTGTAAAATTTCCATTTATTTTGATTAAAATATTGCCAGTATAAGTTAGCCAATACATTTTCTAGCACATTTTTTGTCGGAAAATTATGTTGATTAATTTGTTTTTTAAACTCATCAATAATTTTTAATTGTGCATTTTCTTCTAAAGTTAGAGCGTATTTACTTTTATAAAACAACGATTTTATAATTTGAGGAGCATTGTTGCTTTTTTCAGCCTTATCGTAAATAGTGTTTACTATTTTTAAAGCAGATTTAGGTAGGTTTTCAGCTTCAAACTTGTGCACCTTTTCCCAAAGGTTGGTATAGTTTTCTTGGGCGTGTGCTAAGGTTGAAAATAAAATCATTAGTAAAATAGGGATTATTCTTTTCATTTATCTATATTTTTTGATGCTAATCGTAAATTTATATGAACAAAAACACTTAAAAATAGCAGTTTTTTACAAGTTGAAGTTTGTAAAGATACTATTTGAGTGAGTGAACATAGCTATTTAAAGAGTTTCGATTTAAAGATACTTAAAATTCTCGCTTGGTTTTGTATTTTTGATGCCTATATCACAGATAACAACACTATGAAAATTCACTTTATAGCTATCGGAGGTAGCGCAATGCATAACCTAGCAATCGCATTACAACAAAAAGGATACCAAATAACAGGTAGTGATGATACGATTCATGATCCTTCAAAAACTCGTTTAGCAAATAAAGGTTTATTACCGAATGAGTTTGGTTGGTTTCCAGAAAAAATAACTACCGATTTAGATGCAGTAATTTTAGGAATGCATGCAAAAAAGGATAACCCAGAGTTGTTAAAGGCGCAAGAACTTGGAGTGAAAATTTATTCATATCCAGAGTTTTTATATGAGCAATCTAAAGATAAAACTCGTGTGGTTATAGGTGGTTCTCATGGAAAAACAACAATTACTTCTATGGTTTTACATGTGTTGAATTATCATGATAAAGAAGTGGATTACATGGTAGGAGCTCAGCTAGATGGTTTTGATACAATGGTACATTTAACCGAAGAAAATGAATTTATTGTTTTGGAAGGTGATGAGTATTTAAGTTCTCCTATAGATATGCGACCGAAGTTTCATTTGTACAAACCGAACATTGCATTGTTAAGTGGAATTGCTTGGGATCATATTAATGTATTCCCAACTTTTGAAAACTATGTTGAACAGTTTTCAATTTTTACAGATTCTTTGACGAATGGAGGAATTATGGTGTATAATGAGGAAGATGCCATTTTAAAGGAGGTTATTGAAAATTCTAATCACCCGATAAAAAAGTATCCTTATAAAACCCCAGATTATTTTATTGATAACGGAATTACCTATTTGGAAACGGAAGAAGGAGATTTACCATTGGAAATTTTTGGAGAACATAACTTACAAAACTTGGCAGGAGCGAAGTGGATATGTCAGCACATGGGAATTGATGAAGATGAGTTTTACGAAGCGATAGCAAGTTTTAAAGGTGCAAGTAAACGTTTAGAAAAGATTGCTGAAAATTCATCAACAGTTGTGTTTAAAGATTTTGCACATTCACCATCTAAAGTAGCAGCTACGACAGCAGCGGTTAAAGATCAATATTCGAATAGAACTTTGTTAGCATGTTTAGAGCTTCATACTTATTCAAGCCTAAACGCTGAGTTTTTATCAGAGTACAAAGGAGCTCTAGATAAGGCTGATAAAGCAGTAGTGTTTTATTCTCCCCACGCAGTAAAAATTAAACAGCTGGAAGAAGTTTCTGAAGAACAAATAGCGAAGGCTTTTGAACGAGATGATTTGATTATATATACGAATCCGGAAGAATTTAAAGAATTCCTATTTAGTAAAAACCTTGAAAATGCTGCTTTGTTGTTGATGAGCTCAGGTAATTATGGAGGTTTAGACTTTGATGAGGTTAAAGGTCTGGTGTAAAGCCTAATTTCCTTTTTAACCAGCTAATATCAGTTATTTTAGAAAAGACAAACTTAAAGTATGATTTTTTAAATAAGGCTTTACATAAAATATGAAGCCTTGTTGATGTTTTTAAGTAGTATTTTAATACCAGTTTCTTTATTTTGTAATATCGATTTGGAGACAAACTCTGTAAACAACCAGATACATATTGTTGACTTTTTTTATCAGAAGTATATTGAAGGTTTTTAGGCTTTGACAGAAGTTTACTATATAATTCTAAACCAGCATTTAATTGTTTAGATAGGTTATTATCATATATTTTGGTTTGTACTTTTAACTTATTTCCTAGTAAAAAAACGTCATAGGCACCTCGAAGATTAATGTTCTTTAAAAAGTAATTGTAGTCATTTACTAGTTTAGAAAAAACGGTTAATTTGATTTGGTTTTTGAGAGACAGTACAGTGACATCATTTACATTCAATAGAGAATCTTTGATACTATTGTAATTAAAAAATGTTGTCTTGTCTTTTCTTAATATATCTTTATGAATTTCTACAGCGGCAGTCTTATTTGGATGTGTAATTCTAGGTAGATGTCTATGATCCTCAAAAAGCTCAGAAATTTTATTGGTATACCCGTTAGTTTGTAGAAGCTTATAGGTCGTTTGGATATGTTTTTTCTCTACTAAAAAATCAATATCTCCCACCATACGTTCAGCAATATCTTCATATAAACCTTCAAGCAAATTACCAGTTCCTTTTAAAAAAATAGGAGTGATGTTATTTGAGAGCAAAATCTGGTTGATTTCTTTAGCTTCAGTTATAATATGTTTATTTCGCTCTCTGTTTAGGTCAGTAATGTGTTGCATGTACTCTACTAAAACAGTTGGTAAATAGTGTAAGAAGTCAGCTCGTTTTAAATTACAATATAATGCTGGGAAAACATAGTGGGTTGTACTTACTTTAACTACAGCGTCCCAGTCAACCAATCCTGATTTAATTTTTTCTCCAACTAACTTATAATTATGCTTATCGTGGGTGATTGTTAAACATTTTCCAATAAATAACAAGGTGTCTTTATAATTCATTAGCAAATACTTTTTTTACAGTTTCAATCATTTTTTCATTATCAGAATAGGTTAATTGATAGCAAGGTAATTTTTCAAACCAATCTAAAAAAAGTTTAGCATTCTGAGGAATTGGAGATAACCACGAATCTGGAACTAATTGTTCAAAAGCTGTAATGTTCGAAATTTTGTTAAAAATCAAATCACTATCTTTTTTATATTTAATAAAAATTAAAGCTTTACAAGGAAGTTTTAGTGAGTAATCGTGATTGTTTGTAGGTAGGTAGCGAACAATTTTATTTAATTTTTTAAAATGAAATTGAGCAGATGTTTTTAATTCAGGGTAGATTGGAAGTAGTGTTTCTAAACTGTTTTTTTTGATAGATATAGCAGAAGGAAAACTATGTACATTTAAAGAGTTGTCAACAGGCACAAAATCATCAGCTAAACAAGTGAATCCACTGGCTTGTAATAATGCCAATGACGTGCTTTTTCCATTTCCAGAGTCTCCTAAAAATAAAATAGAATTGTTGTGATTGCTAACTGCTGAAGCATGAAAAACACCTATCCATTCATCTTCTTTTTTTTTATGGATTTTTTGCACTAGTTCCATTGAAAATTTCCCTTGAAAGTAATGCACTTCTTTTAAGCTCCAAGTACCAATAAGGGCATCGTCAACAGAAAAAGAAATAGATTTGGTGTCATTGTATACCTCAAAATGATGATCTGTTTGAGCTATTTTGTCAATTTCTAAATGAGCAAATTTTGGATGTATTAAGAAAGCTTCGGTATCAGAAGCATAACTTACTTTAAATAGCAAACTATTTACACTGTAGTATTTTATAACCTCAAAAGTTTTAGGCCTAGTTACTGGTGGTAACTTTTTATTGTTTTTTTCTTCTGAAGAAATAAGTAAAGTCTCGATATCTGCAACAAGGTCAATTGCTTGTTGAGAAGGAATGTTGACTTGCTTAGTTATTTGAGAAACAATTTCTTTTTTGCTGATTTTTTTGTCTAGAAGAGACAACGTTTCTGCAATTAGAGGTTCTACAACAAGATATTCATTATTATCTTGAAACCAAACAACCTGTTTATTTTCGAGTTTCTTTGTGGTCATATACTTGTCAAAATACAAAAACCCCGAAAACTCTTCGGGGTTCTTTTGAATGAAAATGTTTTTTAAAACCCATCTCCTGGTCTCTCAGGGCTTGCAGCTTGCGCTTTTTGCGGATTTAAGATCATATAAGTCCCTAAAGCAGTTAAGGCGGCATACTTACCATAACTTCCTATTTTTTTTAGGGCTTCTTTACGAGTAATATCTTTAGAATTTTGATTTGTATTTTTTATGTTTTTTTTCATGATTATCAGACTTTAATAGTTCGATTATTTCAAAATTATTTTTTTAGAAATTTCTCCTAAATCAGAGTTTAACTTAACAATGTATATTCCAGTAGATATTTTAGGAAGAGTTATATTACTAACTCCATTAGAGGTAATGTTTTTATTTAAAACCTCTTTACCTAAAACAGAATAAACTGATACATTGGCTTTAGCTTGAAGTCCTACAATTGTAATTTCGTTGTTAGAAGAGTTGTAAATACTAACGTTGTCTAAAGAAGGAATTATAGTAGGAGCTTCTAGGTTCTTAGAACTAGTATGTAAATAGAACTGTCCAATACTGTTTGAATCTTTGTTAAGAGTAATAGTGTAGTTTTCTTCAGATAAATTAGTAAAAACATTATTTATTCTATCTTCTAAATATACTTTAATACTTGTTGGTATATTTTTAGTATTGATTGAAAAAGTTACCTCTTCACCACTCAATGCTCTTAAACCAACAGGAACTACCATATTTTCATAATCATTATCAGGTAACGTTTGAATAGCTAATTTTTTCCCTTGATTATTAGTGAGTAGTTCTGTAAAAATAGCTAAGCCAGAAGTGTCTTCTCCAAACATTTTTGAATCATAACTTCTATCATATCCCGTAGTTTTTCCTGAAACATAAAAGACTTGTGTAGACCTCTTGATATCGTTATTGTTAACAAATAATTCAATTAAAGGAATAGGTTCCTGCCTCATGAATGTATCTGAATTTTGATGACTTTGGTTTGAAAAAGCAAAGATAATATTGTTGCTTGCTGCAGCTTCTACAAAGAATCCTTGACCAGGAGCAATTTCAATTGGATTAACTGCATTTCGGGTAGTATATTGTGTACCGTTCCATAACCAAATGGTTTCACTAGTAAGTATAGATGAGTTTGCAGCTGTAAAACTAGCAGAATTAATGTATGATGTATACGGATTCCCTACAAGGTTGTAGTTAGTTCTACTACCTGTAGAAATAGCTTTAGCAATATTAGAAGTATTAGCTGTTCCACTGATTGAAACTTCTCCGGGAGTAGCTAACTTAATAGAAACACCTGTTCCATTAGTTACTGTTCCTGTATTGCCACTTTGAACATATAACCATGCAGGCCCAGTAATATTGCTATAAGGAGCAAGTCCTAAATTACCACCAGTTCCAGAAGCCAAGGTATGGTTAGCAATAATATCTTCTAAAGTTTCACCAGCAACAGGAGGTGATACTAAGTACCAGTTTGTAGTTGGTAAATTTCTTTTATAAGTTATAGTACCAGTAACAGTACTTTGTGGTATAAAAGAGGCTCCATTATTAATTGTTAAAGAGTTAAAAGTAACAGCTGATGAAGCCGTTGGGTAGTTTGTTAATCCAGAAGGAATAACAATATCTGCGCTTGTAGACGGAACACTATTAAGATCCCAGTTTGAAGCTGTATGCCAATCATTATTGGTAGCTCCAGTCCAAGTAAAGTTTTGTGAACCTACTAAAACAGCAGTAGTAGAACCAACGCTATTTAATGTGAGGTTAGCATCGTTAGTAGCAGTGTCTTTTAACGTACCACCATTTAGGGCTAATGTACCAACTACGATACCATCAGTATCTAAGTCTCCTGATTGCACTGTATATCTAAAAACTAAGGCACTCGTGCCGCTTCCACTTAAATAAACTGCTTGACGTGTAGTAGTCCCAATGGTTATAGCTATTTGTGGAGTTCCACCGGTAGTATTTACGTTTGTATTTTCATTAAAATTAACAGTAAAATCTAAATTTTGACCAGTAGTATAAGTAGCATCAGAAGGAACAGAAACATTGGAAACTGAAGGAGAATTCGCATCGATAGCGTCTGCATTTTGACTAATAGCAGTAGTAAAAGCAGAAGAGTTATTACCAGCAGCGTCTGTTAAAATAAAATTTACAGGAATATCGTCTCCAGCAGCTCTATCAGTATTTCCTTCTACTACGGTATAAGTAGCGGTATAGTTTCCGCCACCGTTATCGGTAAGTCCAGATACAGTTGTTCCGTTAATAAGTCCAGTGTTTAAAAGGAGTCCGGCTTCATTAGCAGTAATAGTAACGGTAATAGCATCACCTACTTTGGTAGCATTGTTAGGTATTGAAACATTAGTGATTGAAGGAGAATTCGCATCGATAGCGTCTGCATTTTGACTAATAGCAGTAGTAAAAGCAGAAGAGTTATTACCAGCAGCGTCTGTTAAAATAAAATTTACAGGAATATCGTCTCCAGCAGCTCTATCAGTATTTCCTTCTACTACGGTATAAGTAGCGGTATAGTTTCCGCCACCGTTATCGGTAAGTCCAGATACTGTTGTTCCGTTAATAAGTCCAGTGTTTAAAAGGAGTCCAGCTTCATTAGCAGTAATAGTTACGGTAATAGCATCACCTACTTTGGCAGCATTGTTAGGTATTGAAACACTGGATATGGTAGGGGCAACAGCATCTACTAAAACAGCTGAAGTATTTGCTATATTATTTAGAGTAGTGTTAGCATCATTATTAACAGCATCTTTTAGTGTACCACCATTAGCAGTTAGAGTTGTAACAGCTATTCCGTCTGTGTCCAAATCACCAGTTTGTACTGTGTATTTAAAAAGTAAAGTACTTGTTCCACTACCACTAACATAGACAGCTTGACGAGTGTCACTACCTATAGAGATAGCTATTTGAGGTGTACCACCAGTAGTATTTACAGTTATATTTTCATTATAAAAAACAAAAAAGTTTAAATCTTGCCCAGCAATATAAGTTCCACCTGAAGGGGTTGCTACACTTGTTACAGTTGGGGCAGCTGCATCTACTAAAACAGATGAAGTATCTGCTATGTTATTTAGGGTAGTGTTAGCATCATTATTGGCAGCATCTTTTAGTGTACCACCATTAGCAGTTAGAGTTGTGACAGCTATTCCATCTGTGTCCAAATCACCAGTCTGTATTGTGTATCTAAAAAATAAAGTATTTGTTCCACTACCACTAACATAGGCAGCTTGACGAGTATCACTACCTATAGAGATAGCTATTTGAGGTATACCACCAGTAGTATTTACAGTTATATTTTCACTATAAAAAACAAAAAAGTTTAAATCTTGTCCAGCAACATAAGTTCCACCTGAAGGGGTCGCTACACTTGTTACGGTTGGAGCAACAGCATCTACTAAAACTCCCGTAGTAGATCCAATGTTGTTTAAAGTTAGATTTGCATCTTTTCCTCCAGAATCTTTTAAAGTACTACCATTAGTAGCTAAAGAACCAACAGCAATACCGTCAGTATCTAGATCGCCTGAAAGAACCGTATGTCTAAAAACTAAAGCATTTGTTCCACTACCGCTAATGTAGGTTGCTTGGCGTATGGTAGCTCCAATGGTAATAGCTATTTGAGGTATACCACCAGTAGTATTTACAGTTACTTCCTCGTCAAAGCTTATGGTAAAATCTAAATTTTGTCCTGTTACGTAAGTAGCATTGGTAGGTACACTCACACTTGAAACAGCAGGTGCAACGGCGCTTGAAATTACAGTTGTTGTGTTGTCCGTATCATCAACAGTACCATCATTAACAACTACTGTAAAAGTGGTGGTTTCTGTTGTTGATGTTCTATTGTCTGTTGGGTTAAACGATAAAGCTCTTAGTTTTGTTTGTAAGTCTGCGGGAGTAGTACTTGCAATTGTATAAGGACCAGTACCAGAAAGTCCCGTACCTGTTAATATTCCTTTTGCATTATTATCTAATGTGATGGTTGCTGATAAGTTATCTCCATCAGTATCTGTGGTTGTAATACTAGAAAAAGGAGAAATTGTACTATTATCATTCACACTTTGACCAGCGGTTGTTCCTCCAATTACTGGAGCTGTGTTTGAAACAGCAGATGTAACTATCATTTCATCTATAGAGAATCCTCCAAAAATCTCAGTAGCAGGTGTGATAACTATTTCATCAATATCTGAAAAGGAACCAGTTGTTGGGGAGGTGAGGTCTATACTAATAGCTGAATTATGAGTAGGGGCTACTAAGACAAGTGTACCTACTGTTGCACCATCTTTTTTTCCAGTGAATGTAAAGTTAAGAGTACTGGCACCTACAGCTTGCTGGTAAGCAAATTGCATAGATGTTATACCAATTTCTCCTCCACTATCTGTTGATAGCGCTCCAGAACCAACAGAGGCAGTACCATTCCCAGCCCATGCTAATACTGCATCAGAGGCTCCGCCAATAGCATCAGTACCCACTCCGTTTCCACTTGTAGCAAAAGCAAGAATGATATTCCCACTAGATGAAGCACCTGAAGTACTAGACATATCAAAATTATTCAAAAGAGAATTAACAGATTGATCTGCACTAGGATTTGTACCAGTTGCTAAAACCACAGTTGATGAACCAAATTCCATAGTACTAGGGGTCTGAGCGTTCAATTGCTTATTAGAAAAAATAAGCACAGAATAAACAAGTATATTCAATAAGAGTTTGAAGTAATAATGTTTCATTTTTATTTAGTATATGATTGGTTAAATAATTAAAGCTATTTTATAGATAAAACTCTAATGATTTTCACTAGAGTTTTATTTTATCAAATGAATTATAGCAAATAAGTTAATTTCTAGAAGGAAAAACACCTACCAAAGCAATAATATAATTAATAGCTAAATAAGGTTGTATATTAGTATGTGGTAGGTTTCCACCTGTATTAAGTATATTCAAACCAGCATTAGCACTAATAGTTTGTCCATTAACAGTATTGCTAGCTGGTCCATAAGCATTTACAGGTGTGGCACTAATACCAGATCCAAAACTTGCTCCAGCAGGAACATCTCCTGCCTGAGGAGTACTACGAATACCAGCATCAGTACTTAATTGAATATGTTGGTCAGCAGCTGTATTGTTTTGAGTTGCATGATTATGACTTGGCATTTGAGTAATGTTTAAGGTAACCGTTTCTACCCCTCCTCTTTGACCTAATCTATAATCACTTAAGCCAGGTCCATTTCTAGGTCCTATTGGTGCTCTACCTCTTAAATCAGGTAAAGCAAAAGTAGTTCTTCCGTCACCACCGTAAGTGGTGCCTAAAATTGAAAATAAAGCTGTGTTTTGAGAGATTGCCAATAATTGACCATCGCAAAACGCCCAACCTCTTGGAGCAAAATTTCCTCCAAACATGACGATTTCTCCGATAAATGGTTCCATAAATAAAAAGTTTAGTAGTTAATGTTTAGAACAACAATTTAGTAAAAAAAACAATATGCTTTGTGTAACTTATTAATTATTTGTTGGTTACAGTTTTTGTTACAAGTGTGTAAAATTGCTAAATGTTGAATATTTGTTTTCTATAACCAAATTTAAAAACAAACTGAACTAAACTTCAATTCTATTGTTTAAGCGTACTCGATTAATATGCAAACGTATATTTTTAAGGTATATACGTTTAAGCAGAAGTGTTATTTATTGGTAAGTGTATTGTCTAAGTTAGTTTTTTCTCCAGAAAAATGGAGTTAATAAAATTAACACAGTAAATAGCTCCAGACGGCCAATTAACATTAGAAAAGAGCAAAACCATTTAGCACCTGCTGATAAATGATTAAAACTGTCTACAGGACTAACACTACCTATTGCAGGTCCGATATTACCTAATGAAGAAGCGCATGCTCCTAAAGCAGACTTTATATCTAAACCTAAAAGGGCTAGAACAACAGTACCGATTATGAAAATCAACATGTAGAGTACAAAAAATGAAAGTATGTTGAATATAATTGTTTGATTAACTGCTTTGCCATCATAGCGAACAGGTATTATGGCATTTGGGTGTAATGATTTTTTAAATTCAAGAAAGCTATTCTTCAACATAATAATGTGACGAACAATTTTCACTCCTCCAGATGTTGACCCTGCAGATCCTCCTAAGAAAAATAAAGAGAAAAATATTGCGGTAACAAAAAAGCTCCACATTGTAAAATCGGCAGTAACAAAACCAGTTGTAGTTACTACAGATATAACAGAGAATAAAGAATGTCTTATAGCACTTTCTACTTTCCCCCATACCCTAGGGTGTTCTATACTAGTTTGTAGATTAGGATCTTGAAAAAAGATAATCATTAAAGTTACAATGGTAGCTATTCCAAGAATACCAAAAAAGTAGTATTTAAATTCTTCACTTTGTATAACTTTTCTAACTTTTCCTTTTAAGGCAAAATAGGTGAGTACAAAATTAGTACCAGCAATAAACATGAAAAAGATGATAATGTACTGAATTAATGGAGCACCATTCCAATGAGCTACACTAGCATTTTTAGTAGAAAAACCACCAGTACTTACGGTTGCCATAGCGTGATTAATAGCATCAAACCAAGTCATTCCAGCTGCTTTTAATAATATAAACTCAATAGCAGTTAGTAATACATAAATTAGCCATAAACGTTTTGCTGTATCAGTAATTCTTGGATGTAATTTATCAGCAGAAGGTCCAGGAGCTTCTGCCATAAAAAGTTGCATACCTCCAATACCTAATAAAGGTAGAATAGCAATAGTAAGTACAATAATTCCCATGCCTCCAATCCAGTGTGTACAACTTCGCCAAAATAAAATACCCTTAGGCATAGATTCTATATCGGTTAAAATAGATGAACCTGTGGTTGAGTAACCAGAAATTGTTTCAAAAAAAGCATTAGTTACGTTCGGTATACTTTCTGTGAGTAAGTAAGGAAGCATTCCTGTGAACGATAAGGTAAGCCATCCTAAAGTAACGATAAGGTATCCTTCTTTTTTATGAATGTTTTTATTATCGGGTTTATTGAAAAAAAACAATAAAGAGCCAATGGCTATAGTAATAATTCCTGCGTTTAAAATCCCTAATTTAGCGGATTCATCATAGTAAAAACTTAGAGGAAGAGCAAGCCACATAAACAATCCATTAAGGATTGCTGTAACTCCTAAAAAACGATAGACTAATTTAAGATTAAGGCTCTCCATTACTTGAATAGGTCTTCTACAATATTTATGGCCTCGGGTAAACAAAAAACAATGGCTTTATCACCGCTTTGCATTTGAAAATCACCAAAAGACATTAATGCTTCTCCATTTCTAATTACACCTCCAATAATGGCTTCTCTAGGAAAGCGTAATTCTCTAATTATTTTTTGAGTTACTTTAGCACCTGGATGTACTTCAAATTCAAAAACTTCAGCATCAACATTATGCAGATTAGCTAAGGCTACAATTTCTCCTTTTCTAATATGACGGAAAATATTACTTGCAGCAATTAATTTTTTATTAATTAACGTATCAATACCAATAGTTTGAGAAATGTTAATATAATCCATATTCTCCACTAAAGCTACTGTTTTCTTAACACCTTTAGATTTAGCTACTAAACAAGACATGATGTTGGTTTCAGAGTCTCCAGTAACAGCCACAAAAGCATCCATTTCTCTAATACTTTCTTCTTCTAATAATTCTAAATCTCTACCATCACCGTAAATAACTAATGTATTACGTAAATCTTCTGCAAGTTGTAAGGCTTTGTCTTTATCTTTTTCAATTAGCTTTACTTTAAAGTTATCTTTGCAGAGTTTTCTCGCTGTTTTTCTTCCAACACGGCTTCCTCCCAAGATCATCACATTTTTAATATCTATGTATTCTTTTCCTATGATGGGGTATAGTTTATCAATACTATATTTTGGTACAGAGAAATATACTTGGTCGTTTATTTTATACTCAGTATCACCACGAGGAATAATTGTTTGAGAAGTCCCTTCACGTTTTATAGCAATGGTAATGAAGTCTACTAAACAAAATTTCTCTTTAGTTTCTTTAACAGTAAGGTCTAAAATAGGAGATTTATATCCAAGTGTTGTTCCCATGATATTAAAAACTCCATTTTCAAAGGCTACAGTATCATTAAACGAAGACTGATTTAGTAGAGATTTAATTTCTTCCGCAGCTAATTCTTCTGGAGAAATCATAAAATCTACACCATAATCTTTAAAATTAATACAAGGGTTGTTTAAAAATTCAGGATTACTAATTCGAGCAATTGTTTTTTTAACACCTAATGCTTTACCTATTACAGAAATCGTAAAGTTTGTATTAGGACTTTCAGTAACTGCTAATAATAAATCGGCAGAGCTTACACCTATTTCTTTCAATAATTTTATAGAGGTAGCGTCTCCTTTTTTGGTGATAACATCTAAATGATTGTTTAGATATTCTAATTTTTCACCATCAAAATCGACTACATATGTGTCTTGTGCTTCGTAAGAAAGGAGTTTAGCCAAATGAAAACCAACGTCTCCAGCCCCGGCTATAATAATCTTCATATTAAAAATTAAAAAAGATAGAGTGCAAAGATACTGTGCTTCTTTTGGTTGTGCAAAAAATGAATTATATTTATAAATCTATAAGAAAAAGTAATTAAATAATTATAGCTAAGTGATAGAATTAATACATTGAGCTATGAAAAAAAGAAAAACATATGGAAAAGATTTCTATTAAATCGTGGGCATTAGATGATAGGCCAAGGGAAAAGTTAATGTCTAAAGGAAAAACAGTATTGTCAGATGCCGAATTAGTTGCTATTTTGATTGGTTCTGGAAATAGAGATGAAAGCGCGGTTGCTTTAGCAAAAAGAATATTGTTATCAGTAAACAATGACTTAAATGCTTTAGCAAAACTATCCGTAGAAGAGTTAATGAAATTTAAAGGAATAGGGGAGGCGAAAGCAATATCTGTGGTAACAGCTTTAGAGTTTGGGAAAAGAAGACAATTTGAAGAAAGAGCAGGTGTACCTAAAATAAAAAGCTCTACTGATGTAGCAAAAATTATGCAACCGCTTATAGGTGATTTACAATATGAAGAGTTTTGGGTATTATATCTTAATAATTCAAATAAAGTATTAGCAAAACACCAATTAAGTAAAGGAGGGTTTACAGCTACTTTAGTAGATGTAAGATTGCTGTACAAAAGAGCCTTAGAACTTTCAGCGGTTGGAATAATTGTTTGTCATAATCATCCTTCAGAAAAATTATCACCAAGTAAATCAGATATTGAGATTACTAAAAAGATTAAACAAGCAGGTGTTACTTTAGATATTAAATTACTAGATCACTTAATAGTTACCGAAAAAGCTTATTTTAGCTTTGCAGATGAAGGAATTTTATAGTCGTTTTACGATTACTAGTTACTATTTATGATACTTATTTATACCCATAAAGTTACTCCTAGAGTACGTTATATTTTTAAACATATATTTACTCGTATTTTACAAGTTCAGATTGATTTTACAGGTAAAGTAGAGGAGTTTGTAGCTTACAATGGACCTAAGTTTTCATATACAAATGTATCTTTGGGAAAAGAATTTTTTGTTCAAAGTAATGAGTTGTTATTTCAACAAGGTATAAAGGATGTAGAAATAATTATTCAAAAATGGGATGAAGTTCCTTGTTTCTTTCCAACAGTTGAAGCTTCTGAAATTCCGTTTGACATTTTTGCTGCTAGCTTCTTCTTAATTTCGAGGTATGAAGAGTATCTACCACATATAAAAGACAAACATGGGCGGTTTACAGCAAGTGAAAGTATAGCTTATCAAAATGGATTTTTAGAAAAACCTTTAGTTGATGTTTGGGCATATAAGTTTTTAGAGACATTGAAGCAAAAATTTCCTGACTTTGAACACACAACAAGGAAATTTGAATATCTTTCTACTATAGATGTCGATAATGCTTATGCATATAAGTATAAAAGTTTTATAAGAACTCTTGGTGGTTTTTTAAAAGATGCTTCTCAGTTTAAGGTTTTTACCATTTGGGATCGATTTGCTGTACTTTTTAATATTAAAAAAGATCCTTTTGATACTTTTCAAAAAATTATAGAGTTGAAGAAAACTTATGGTGTGAAAACTATTTTTTTCTTTCTCATAGGTGATTACACAACATTTGATACTAATGTATCTTCTTCAAAAAGAAAGTTTAAATTACTAATAAAAGATATGGTTGATTATGCTCGTGTAGGATTACATCCGTCATATTACACGATGAATAATCCTGTAATGTTAAAAAAAGAAAAAGAACGACTAGAAGCAATAACAAACATGCCTATTAAGCGTTCACGACAACATTACTTAAGAGTATCTTTACCAGAAACGTATCAACAGTTAATAGATTTAGAAATAGAAGAGGATTACTCAATGGGATATGCAACTCATGTAGGATTTCGTGCAAGTACTTGTACACCGTTTTATTTTTATGATTTAGATTTTGAAATTCAAACACCTTTAAAAATATTTCCTTTCGCACTAATGGATGCAACGTTAAATGATTACATGAAGTTGACACCAAAACAGTCTTTAGGGAAAATTAGAGATTTAAAAAATGAAGTAAAAGCTGTAAATGGTACTTTTATTACAGTGTTTCATAATGAAAGTTTGAGCAACTATTTAAGATGGAGAGGCTGGAGTAGATTATACAATTCAATGCTTAAAATAGTCGGAAATGTTTAGAGAAGAAGTAGAAATAAAACATTTATTTTTTGATTTAGATCATACATTGTGGGATTTTGATAGAAATTCTAAGCTTACATTTCAAAGAATTTTTGAAGAGCAACAAATTACCATTCCAATAGATGAATTTTTAGAAGCTTATATTCCAGTAAATTTAAAATATTGGAGGTTGTACAGGGAAGATAAGATAGAAAAAACATCATTAAGGTATTATAGATTAAAAGAAACGTTTGATAGTTTAAAGTATATAGCCTCTGATAATTTAATCAATTTAATATCGGAAGACTATATCCGTTATTTACCAAATTTCAACTATTTGTTTGACGATGCTATTGAGGTTTTACAATATTTAGAAAATAAGTACCACTTACATATTATTACAAATGGATTTGAAGAAGTGCAGAATTTAAAACTAGAAAAATCAGGAATTCATAAGTTTTTCAAACATATAATCACATCTGAATGTGTAGGAGTTAAAAAACCAAACCCTAAAGTTTTTGAATTTGCTTTAGGTAAAGCAGGAGCAAAAGCACATCAATCGGTTATGATTGGAGATAGTTATGAAGCAGATATAATGGGAGCAATAAGCTCAGGAATGAAAGCTATTCATTTTTCTCAAGAGGATAAAAAAAATGAAGTACAACGGATAACTACCTTGATGGAGTTAAAAAAATATTTATAGGTTTAAACGAAACAATTATATAGAACAAAAACAATAAAAGATGAAAAAAATATTTTTAATAGCGTTATTTATAACATCAGCAAGTTTTGCACAAAAATCTATTAATAACTATAAATATGTTGTAGTACCTACTAAGTTTGATTTTGTAAAAGGCAAAGACAAATATCAAACAAGCTCATTAACAAAATTTCTATTTAATAAGCACGGTTTTACTGCTTTTTTAGAAGGTGAAAAGTTGCCTGAAGAGGCTGCAAACAATAGGTGTTTAGTTTTAACAGGAGATGTTAGGGATGATTCAAGTTTGTTAACAACAAAAAGTATTGTAGAGTTAAGGGATTGTTATAACAAGGTTGTGTTTACTTCACAAGCAGGAAGAAGTAAAGAAAAAGATTATAAAAAAGCTTATCATGAAGCTATTCGTAATGCTTTCAAATCAGTACAAACATTAAAATATAAGTATACACCATCAAAAGAAGTAACTGTTGTAAAAGAAGGAGTAGTTACTCCTGTAGTTTCAGCTGTTGAGGTAGTAAAAAATAAAACTGAGAAAGCTAATGAAGAGAACACAACAAAGAATGTATTATACGCACAATCAATAAATAACGGATTCCAACTAGTAAACACAAAACCTGAAGTTGTTTTCCAAGCATTAAAAACCAGTGTAAAAAATGTTTTTGTAATTAAAGATAAAAATGGAATTTTATACAAAAACGGAGATTCTTGGTTTGCTGAGTATTATGATAATAATATGAAGGTAATTGAGAAATATCAAATAAAATTTTAGTAAAAAATAAAGAGAGCTTACTTAGCTCTCTTTTTAATAATTATACTTTTCTTTCCAACGTTGTTTAAGCAATTCTCTAAATTGATTTTCACGAGCATTGTTACCTGGTTCATACAATTTTGTGTTTTTTATCTCATCGGGTAAAAATTCTTGATTGACAAAATTACCCGCATAGTTATGAGAGTATTGATACTCCTTGCCATAATTCAAGTCTTTCATTAGTTTGGTAGGAGCATTTCTTAAATGTAAAGGAACAGATAAATCTCCAGTAGTTTTTACTAAGTTTTGCGCTTCACCAATAGCCATATAGGAAGCATTACTTTTGGCAGAATTAGCTAAATATACTGCGCATTGACTTAGAATGATTCTAGATTCTGGATAACCAATTACAGAAACAGCTTGAAATGTATTGTTTGCTAAAATTAAAGCCGTAGGGTTTGCGTTGCCAATATCTTCAGAAGCGGCAATGAGCATTCTTCGCGCGATAAATTTTACATCTTCACCACCTTCAATCATACGAGCTAACCAATACACAGTTGCATTGGGATCACTTCCTCTGATAGATTTTATAAAAGCAGAAACAATATCGTAATGTTGTTCACCTGTTTTATCATAACGAACCGTATTTTTTTGAATTTTTGATAAAACAAGTTCATTAGTAACCTCTATTTCATCATCAGCGGTAACTAATAATTCAAAAATATTTAAGAGTTTACGTGCATCACCTCCAGAAACTTGCAGTAGTGCGTCTGTTTCTTTCAAATTAATTTTTTTTTGAGAAATGATTTCATCTTTCTCCATAGCTCTATGTAAGAGAGCAATTAAATCATTTTTATCAAAAGAGTTTAAAATATAGACTTGACAGCGAGAGAGTAGGGCAGGTATAACCTCAAAGCTTGGGTTTTCTGTTGTAGCACCAACCAAAGTGACCCAACCTTTTTCTACAGCACCTAATAAAGAATCTTGTTGTGATTTACTAAAACGGTGAATTTCATCAATAAATAAAATAGGATTTTTCTGAGTGAATAAACCGCCACTTTTTTTAGCTTTTTCTATAACTTCACGGACATCTTTTACACCTGAGCTAATAGCACTTAAGGTATAAAATGGACGTCCAGATTCGTTGGCGATAATATTAGCTAAAGTTGTTTTACCAATTCCTGGAGGTCCCCATAATATTAGAGAAGGAATAATTCCCTGTTTAATATGATTAGTTAAAATACCATTTTCACCCACCAAATGTTGTTGACTAATATAGTCACCCAAATTCTGTGGACGTATTCTTTCTGCCAAAGGTTGATTCATAATGTAAAAATAGCAAAGATTTATGACAGAACTTCAGAAATAGTACTTTGGATTTATTTTTGTTATTTTCATCACTATGAATACTGATGAGCAACTAAAATTTTCTAGAACTGTTTTTACCATTCCTCTCCTTTTTGTTTTTACAATATGGTTTGTTTATTGGTTGGAAATTAAATTTGGATGGAATTTTAATAAATTTGGAGTATTCCCGAGAAGTTTTAGTGGTTTAAAAGGGGTTTTGTGCTCTCCTTTTATTCATAGCGATACAAATCACCTTTTTAATAATTCGGTTCCTTTATTCGTGCTTTCTGCATGTCTTTTTTACTTTTATAAAGAAGTAGCTGTTAAAGTTTTGATATATGGAGGTATTGTAACTGGGTTGTTAACTTGGATAATTGCTCGTGAATCTTATCATATTGGAGCGAGTGGAGTAGTATATTTACTTTTTAGCTTTGTGCTTTTTAGCGGAATAATTAAGAAGAACTATCGGTTAGTAGCAGTTTCTTTTATTACTATTTTTTTATATGGAAGTATGGTCTGGTATGTGTTGCCAATAAAAGAAGGAATGTCTTGGGAAGGACATTTATCTGGATTGGTAACTGGGTTTGTTCTTTCTCTACTGTATAGAAAAAGAGGAATAGTAAAAGAAAAGTTTGAGTTTTCTAAAACGGAATTTGATGATATGTTTGATGAAGATGGAAATTATGCTCCGCCTGTTTTTGAAGAAGAAATGGAGTTAGAGGAGTTAGAAGAGATAAAATACCGATATATTTATAAAGAAGAAGAATAAAAAATCCTGCATTATGCAGGATTTTAAATTTTATAAACGTTGTCTTACAGCTTCGTATAAAAATGCACCACAAGCAACTGAAACATTTAAAGATTCAATTTCTCCTAGAAGTGGCAACTTAGCCTTGTAGTCTACCATCTTTAAGACTGAGTTACTTACTCCTTTGTGCTCAGAACCCATTATGATAGCTATTGGCTGATTAAAATCAACATCATAAACCGAATCTTCTGTTTTTTCAGTTGCAGCAGTTAATTTAATGTCAGCAGCTTTTAGTTGAAAAATAGCGTCTTTAATATGATCTACTTTACAAATAGGTACTTTAAAAGCAGCACCCGCAGAAGTTTTGATAGTCTCAGCATTAACAGGTGCACTACCACTTTTCTGAATGATAATTCCGTTTACACCAGTACACTCAGCAGTTCTAATGATAGCTCCAAAATTTCTTACGTCTGATACTTGGTCAAGTAATAGAAATAAAGGAATATTGTTTGATTCTAATGTTTCTTCAATTAAGCTTTCTAAATCATGAAAATCAATAGGAGAAATTTTAGCAACAGCACCTTGATGGTTGTTGTGTTTTGATAAGCGGTCTAGCTTCTCAGTAGGAACTACACTGGTTGAAATTTTATTTTTTTTCAAGAGCTTATCTAATTGAAAAAATAGCTCTCCTCGTAAACCTTTTTGAAGATATACTTTGTTAATTGAAGCACCACTTTCTATAGCTTCAATAATGGCTCTAATACCAAAAATGTTTGTGTTTTGTTCCATGCAGCAAATGTAGTTGATTTTATGGTATAAAAAAACCACCTCGAAAAAGAGGTGGCTTTAGTTTTATTCAAAAGCTAATTATTGATTAGGGTTAGGTTGCATATTCGGGTTCGCATCTAACTCAACCTGTGGTATAGGTAAAACAAATGAATCTTTATTAGATGAATAAGGTAAAGAACATTGAACAGAACAATCAGTAGTTCTATTTATATCTTTTCCGTTTCTAATTAAATCAAATAACCTATGCCCTTCAAAAGCTAGTTCCTTTTGACGCTCTAATAAAATATTATCTAAGTTAATAGCTCCATAAGTGTTAGCATTTCTAGCATTAGCTACAGCATTTAAATCTATTAAAGCTTGAGCAGGATTAGTAGTCATTGTAGCTTCAGCTCTGATTAAATACATTTCAGGTAATCTAATAATAGGATAGTTATCATCATTAGGAGAAGTTGCACCTCCTAAGGTAAATTTTGTAATGATTTGTGTATCTATTTCACCACCAGTACGATCACCTTTTAAGTACCAATCACTTTTCCTAGTATCATTATCGTCATATAAATTAAATAATGACTCTCTAGCTAAACCATCACCATAACCTCTCTGGTCGATAAAGTATGCGAAAGAGTTAACTCCTTCATTATCAATATCAGTGTTTCTGATTTCTAAAAGAATATCATTCTTCCAGTTTGAAGATAGACTTCCCTTGGTAGAAATAACTTTAGAAGCATAATCGGCTGCATTTACCTTATCCCCAGAGTATAAGTAAACTTTAGCTAATAAAGCTTGAACAGCAGTTTTAGTAAATCTACCACTATTATTACTGTCATCTAAGATGCTTTCAGCTTCAATTAAGTCATTTATAACTTGTTGATAAACTTGCTCTACAGAACTTCTTGATGGTAACTCCGTAGGGTCTGTATTAGTCTTAAGTGCTATACCTAAATCACTAGATTCAGGATATTGCAAAGCGAAGAAATTAACTAAGTTAAAATGTGATAAAGCTCTAACAGCATAAGCTTCACCCTTTGCATTACGACCAGCTGTTGTTAAATCAGTGATGTTAGCAGCGATAATTTCATTAGCAGCATTGATTGACTCATAAGCTTCCTTCCATAATTCTCTTCCCCACTGAGTTCTTGAATTGAAAGTGTAATTTTGCATTTCTGAATATCGACCTGCATTATTAGAACTGATAAACATTTCATCTGACATAACTGCAGGTAAAACAAACATACTTCTACCGTAATAATCTTCATCTTGCATCAGATCATACATACCTCTAGCAGCTGTAACTAAATCAGATGAGCTTGAAAGAGCAACATTATTAGATAAGTTTTGTTGAGGTTCAATATCTAAAATATCCGAACATGATGGCATTAGAGTAATAGCTCCTAATGATAATGCCATTATGATTTTATATGATTTTATTTTCTTCATAATTAAATAGATTAAAAAGTTAAATTAACTCCTAAAGAATAGGTCTTTAAATTAGCTTGTCTTAAGTCTGACTGACCCGTAATACCAACTTCTGGGTCAAAGTTTAACTTGTCATCAAAAGTATAAGTTAGTAAGTTTGTTCCTGTTAAGTATAACCTCAATCCAGAAATACCAGCTTTACTTAAATATTCTTCAGGTACTGAATAACCAAATTGAATATTTCTTAACCTAATGTGGTCTCCGTCATATAAGAATCTCGTAGAACTACTTGTTGCATCTCTACCATTACCCCAAACAGGTTTTGGAGTGTCTGTTATATCTCCTGGTTGTTGCCAATAATCTAAAACGTTTGAGTTTTTATTAAAAGATAAAAATTCACCAGCATTATAAGTATAAAAAGCCCACCCGTCATATACTTGGTAGTTACCAGAATAATTCAACTGGAATGATAAATCAAAATTATTATATTTAAAAGTATTAGTCATAGATGCAATTATTTCAGGAACAGATTGGCCTTGAATAGCTCTTTCAGCTTCATTATAATCAGAAGTAACAGCTCCATCTTTACCATTTATATACCATTGTGGTTCACCATTATCAGGATTAACACCAGCCCATTTTCTGATATACCATGATCTTGCGTGTTCACCAACCCTTCTTATTTGTGTTCCATTTAAAATATCTTTACCTTCATCTAACTTAGTGATCTCGTTTTTGTTAGTACTGAAGTTAAAGTTAGTATCCCAAGAAAAATTGTCAGTTTGAATATTACTAGTGTTAAGGTTTACTTCAATACCACTATTTTCCATTTCTCCTATATTTTCAGTAATGACTGTAAAACCAGAAGTTGTAGATAAAGGTTTGTCTAATAATAAATCAGAAGTTGTTCTTTTGTAGTATTCAAGAGTACCTGTTATTCTACTGTTGAACATTCCGAAGTCTAAACCAACATTGAAAGGTTTGTTTAACTCCCATCTTAAGTCTGGATTAGCAACTTGGTTAGGGAAACTTGTTCCTTGACCATTGTAGTCTCCAAAACCATATAAGCCTAGACCATCAAAGTTACCAATACCTGCAGAATTACCATTAACACCATAACTTGTTCTAAGTTTCAATGAGTTTATGAAGTTATCTCCAAAAAATGCCTCATCAGAAATAGACCAAGCGAAACCAGCTGCCCAAAAATTACCATATCTGTTATTAGAACCAAACTTTGAAGAACCATCTCTTCTAAAACTAAAATCAAAGAAATATTTATTTTTAAAATTATAATCAATTCTAGAAAACACAGAAAGGAAAGAGTTTCTTGTACCAAAAGAACTTGCCTCAGTTGGTTTAGATGTCAATTGTAAGTTCGTTAGCTTATCAGTAGCATAGTTTTCACCTGATGCGTTAATTTGATACCTGTCATCTTGCTGAATTTCATAACCCAACTTAAGTTTAAAGTTATTATCATCATTTATATCAAATGAGTAATTTAATTGGTTAATCCAGTTGTAATTATATCTTCTAGTGTAATAGGCACTAGCTGAACCGTTTACGTTTCTACCTGCCCCAAAATCAGGATTATAGTACTGTTCTTCTTCAAGAGCTATATATTCAGCTCCAAAAGATGAATTAAACTCTAAATTATCTATAATTTCATATGTAATATCTGTCTTTCCAAATACTTTAGTAGTTTTTAAAGTAGTAAAATTTCTTTCAAATAAAGCTACAGGGTTATATGTTGAAAAAAACGATAAATTATATGTGCCATCTTCATTATAAACAGGATAGTTAGGAAGTAAAAAATATGAAGCTAACTCAGGGTTCGCAAAAGATCCTCCATCGTCTGGACCATTTAACTTAGAATGTGAAGCATTAATATTAAATCTGATGCTTAGTTTATCAGTAGCCTTATGTTTTAGGTTTAAAGCAGTTGAAACTCTAGTCAAATCAGAAGTCTTTATTAGACCTTCTTGTTCAAAGTAGCCTAAAGAACTATAAAAAGTTGTTTTTTCATTACCTCCATTAGCAGAAAAATTAATTTTTTGACTAGTGGTTTTGTCTCTATGAGTTTCCTTATACCAGTTGGTGTCAGTCACTCCGTCCCATGCCCATGGTAAACCAGTGTTATATATTCCTTCACCAGATCCAGCTCCAAAAGCATTGTCTAATGCAGCAATAGTATATTGTTTTAATTGAGCAGAAGTCATTGCATTATCATCATACAATGTTTCATCTCCAATTCCATATTCTGAACTAACAGTAAATTTTGTTTTTCCTGCCTTTCCAGCTTTTGTCGTTATAAGTATAACACCATTAGCAGCTCTTGATCCATATAAAGAAGCAGAAGAGGCGTCTTTCAATACACTAATAGATTCGATATCGTTAGTGTTAATACTAGAAAGGATGTTAGATGTAGTTTGTAATCTAGACAAATCACCAGTTAAAATTGGAACACCGTCAACTACATATAAAGGAGCTGAACTAGCATTAATAGATCCAATACCTCTAATACGTACGTTTGTAGCTGCACCTGGTTGACCACTTGTAGCTGAAACTTGAATACCAGGAGCAGATCCTTGTAAAGCTTGATCTAAAGAGGCAACATTTGTTTTTTCTAGAACTTCAGACTTTACTGTAGTAACAGAACCCGTGATAGATTTTTTGCTCTGGGTACCATAAGCTACAACAACAACTTCATCTAATACATTATCCCCTTCTAAAACAACCGAAATTTGATTAGAAGTTCCAATAGTTCTCTCAGCAGATTTCATACCAACAAAACTAAAAACTAAAACGTCTCCTGTTTTTGCTTGGATAGAATAGTTTCCATCAAAATCTGTTTCCGTACCTTGAGTGGTACCTTTTTTTAAGATAGTAACCCCCGGTAATGGACCAGATTCATCTGAAACAGTACCAGAAATTGTTCTTTCTTGTGCAAAGGATATTTGCACAATTAACGCTAGGAGTAGCGTTAAAATTCCATTAAACTTTGTTCTCATTATGTAATTATTTGAATTAATTAAGCGCTAAAATCATAAATATATCTTAAATAAACAATTTTTTAACACAAAAGAAGTTTATTTTTAGACTAGACATAGGTATTACTTGCGTTAATTAAAGAAGTGTTACTAAAAAATGTTTATAAAATATTTAACATTAGAAAAGCTAAAGAATGACCAATAGTAAGTCGTCTGTTGTTGTAAGGTCTTGTAATTTAAGATTTTATAAGGTTGATAAGATCTTCTTCTTTGTCAGTTTTTAGGTTTTTATGTTTCTTTTTATCATATTTTTTATTAAGTAATTTTAGTATTTTCTTTTTAGATTTTGGTAATTCAATAAGTTCACCATCTTTCAGTATAAATTTTTTAGATTTTTTTTCAACTTTATTAACATACAGTCCTAAGCTTGATGAAGAAGGAATACTTTTTTTCTTTAGATTATACAGTTCTATAAGTTTGAAAGTATTGCTGAATTTATAGATTAATCGATAGTAATTATTTTCATGGTTTAATATCGAAGGCACAAATTTCATTTTATTAATAAAGACAGAAGATACTTGATCTTTTTTTAAAAAGAAGGTTGTGTTGTCTATAATATATTCAAACCTTTTGTCATATATGTTGTAGTTACAAGTATTGAAAACGTAGTCTTTATTGTCTTTGGTAACTACTCGACATTTTTTCCAATCTTTACTGAGGTAATATTGGCCAGTTGCATTTTTGTAATAGTCGGTGCTATTTTTGTCTGAAACCTTTGCCATGGCAAAATATTCCATGTTATTATTAAAAACACCATTTTTAAAATTTAGGTTTCTTGGGTTAGTGCCAGCAGATGTGTTCCAATTTTTTGTTTGAGAAAACAAAGAGAATTGAGATATTATTAAAACTAGAATAGCAATTACTTTTTTCATACATGATTATTTAATAGTTAAGTTTTTTGTTTTTGTGAGTTAATCAGTCTTTTCATTTAAAATGAAATAAAACTGTTTTGGTTAGTTTAGTATGGCAGGTCTTTTATAAGAGCATTTAGGTTCAGGATAAAACAGGGATTAATTACAAAGTCAATTTTTAAAAACTAAAGATAAAAAAAAAGCTGTTAGTGTGCAAACTAACAGCTTAATTTTTAGTGGGTTATTTTTTTTAGTTTAAATCCCAGAATAACTTTGTTGTTTTGAAATTACCACCAATAGCGGCTCCAGCGGCAGCGTTGTTTTCGTTGTTAAGCTGTGCTTGAACTACAGGGTAGGTAAATCTTGTAGGAATGTCGCTAAGGCTCATTCCTGTAGGAGCATTTAAAGTTGGAGCATCAAATATTCTCCAAGTTGTCCATCCTTCAAAACCGTTGTTATACATTGCAATCCATTTTTGAGTAGCAATTTTTTGTTTCCAGTCTCCGGCAGCTGTTGGATAAGCTACACTTGCCTGAGCTAAATATGTTGTAGCATCAGTTGCTGAACCTTGCCACTCTAAGATAGATTGTGTAATTCCTTCATTGTAGTAACCTTCAGTAGTATTAGAAACTGTATACCCTCTGGCTGCAGCTTCTGCTAATAAAAAGTTTACTTCAGCAGCAGTTATGATGTTACCTGGTAAGTCTGGAGTTTTCATTAAGTCAGAAATAGCTGAACCTCCAGTTGGAGAGTTAGCACTACCGTAAGTACCACCCACATAAACACCACCTAATTGCTCGAAATAAGATCCTAATCTAGGGTCGTTTAATGGGTTCATTGCGTCAACAAGAGTGTTTGCAGCAATATAATCAGTACGTCCACTTTGTACTAAGTCTACCCATAGTGGGTTAGTGTTAGGGGCAGCTTCTAAGTACTTAATACCAAAGTTATCAGCATTAGCTAAGATAAGGCTTGCAGACGCAGCTTCTTCAGCTTTTTGCTGTGATAATGTAGGATTGCTATCAGCTAAACGCATTGCTAATCTTAACTTTAAAGATACAGCTGCTTTTAGCCATTTAGACATGTCTCCTTGGTAAATAGGGTCTTGTGTAGCTTCAAATCCATTACCAGTATTTATGTTGCTTATTACATTGTCAAGTCTAGTTAATAAGTCGGTATAAATAGTAGCGGCATCATCGTATACAGGTGTTGGGTTGTTTGTGTCTAAAGCTTCGGTATAAGGCACGTTACCAAATGTATCAACCAATACAGAGTATGCGTACACTTGAATAAAATCAATTTGAGCAAGTTTTGCTGGTAAATGTTGTGAAGCTACTGGATCGCCTTCAGCTTCTTTTGCAGCTAGTTCTTTAGCACCTTTTAAATCTTGTAAAACATCTCTGTACATAGTATTCCAAATGCTTCCTCCAATATCCCTTGTTACTTGGTTGTATTGACTTTCATCCGGGTATGTTGTTTGAGCAAAGTATTGAGCGTACAGTCTAAAAACATTATTATTTACACTCGTTGAGTTCATTAAGTCAAACATGTTTCTAGTACCATTGGTAAATAAACCGCTAGCAGGAACTGTTGTAGGGTTTTTTGTATCTATATTTAAGCCTTCATCTACCTCACATGAAGTAAAAACAAGGAATAAACTGATAGCTGATATTATATATTTTTTCATTCTATTTTATTTTAAAATTCAAAGTTTAAGTTTAAACCTATTGTTCTTAAAGTAGGGAAAGAACCAGATAAATAACCTTGAGCATTACCTGCACCTAAACCTGATTCTGGATCAGCAAAAGGAACGTTTTTATGAATAATCCATAAGTTTCTACCGATTAAAGATAGGTTCGCATTGCTTATAGCTCCATTAAATAAATTATCTACAGGTAGTTTATAGGTAAGAGCTAATTCACGTAACTTTACATAAGAAGCATCATAAATAGTTAAAGCAGCAGGGTTTCTGTCGGCATTACCCCAGTAGTATGCTCCTCCATAAAAATCTGCTCTTGCTCTAGTTGTGTTTGGTGTACCGTCTTCATAAACGCCTTCGTTTAGAATACCACCTCCAGCTGAAACAGGATCTCTTTTAGGGTTCCCTAACTCGTTTAAGCCTGCAGTGTAGTAAGGTAAACCAGTACCTTGTCCATAGTGAGTGTCTAGAGAGTAAACATCACCACCTTTTTGAATATCAATCAAGAAGTTTAAAGACAAATCTTTGTAGGTAAACGTGTTCGTGATACCTCCAGTCCAATCTGGGTTGATGTTACCAATAACTTGGTCTGCTACAGCTTTGTAATACCCATTAGAATCTACAATCTTCTGACCGTTGTCGTGGTATTTAAATCCTGTACCTCTAATTGTTCCGTATGGTTGACCAATAGTAGCATTGATAGAAATACCTCCTTGGAACGAGTTTAATACTAAGTTTGTTTGATCTCCGTATAGTTCAATAACCGAGTTATCATTTTTAGCCCAGTTTACACCGATATCCCATTTAAAGTTATCAGTAGAAACAGGGGTTGCTTTTAGTCCAAGCTCAAATCCTTTGTTTTGCATAGTACCAGCGTTAACCCATCTTTGAGAGAAACCTGTTGCTGTTGTTGTAGATACAGGCATTAACTGATCTTCAGTTCTTTTTCTATACCATGTGAAGTCAAATCCTAATCTACTGTTGAAAAGTCTTGTTTCTAAACCAAACTCTATTTCATTAGTTCTTTCAGGAACTAAGTCAGCGTTTTGTTTTGTTCCTGGGAAAGAGAATAAAGCTGAGCTACCAAAGTTATTTAAAACTGTGTATGTGTCAAAAATATTATTAGCAGGTAAATCGTTACCAACTTCTGCATAACCTCCTCTAATCTTACCAAAGCTAAGCCAAGTAGCATCTTTTAAAAATTCAGAAAAGATGAAACTAGAACTTACTGCGAAATAGTTGTATCCATTGTTTTTAGCAGGTAAAGCAGAAGATATATCATAACGATCTGTAAAGTCTAAGAAAAGCATGTCTTTGTAGCCTAAGTTAGCTTGTACATAATAACCGTTTACGGCCTTTTTAGATAAAGTTTCAACAGGTTTTGGATTTGGATTAGCAGAGTTGCTTAAAGAATATAATCCAGGAATAGTTAAACCACCAGCAGTTGATTGGTGTAAGTAGTCATAGCTATCTCTTCTTATGTTCATACCTAGTACACCCGTTAATGTAAGGTCTTCAGTTAAATCTTTATTAAAGTTAAGCATGAAATCGTAGTTGTATTCAGAAAAACGTATGTCGATTCTGTCATATCCAGAAGCTTCATCATCTCCTAAAATACCAAATGGAGTTGCTACCGAGCCATTAGCTCTTCTTTCTTCTCTTAATTCAGAATAAGTATCTACAGATGCTTTTACTGTTGCATCTAACCAATCAGTTATAGAGTAGGTAGCGTTAACGTTTCCTACGAAACGGTTTCTTCTGTCTGTTTGGAAGTTTTTATAACGTGTCCAATATGGGTTGTCCCAATAGTGTGGTTGTAATGCAGACCCACCAGAAACACCGCTAGTAGGTAAACCAGCTTCACTGTTCCAAGAGTAATTTTTACCAGTTTGATTAAAGATGTCTCTTTGTTCATCTATGTCAACATTAACTTGCCACCATTGTCTAAATTGAGACATTAAGTTGTCGCTATAACCAGTAGAGTTTCTTCCTCTTGTTCTTTGCGCAATAAAGGTAGCATTAGAACCAACATTGAATTTATCTGATATTTTTAATGTACCATTAACATTAAAAGTGTTTTTGTTGATTTTTGAATTAGGCAACATACCTGTTGCATCGTAATTAGTATATCCTAATCTATACGTACTTCTTTCATTACCTCCTGTAAAAGAAACAGAATTATTGTATTGAAAAGCAGTTTCAAAAAATTCAGCAGGAGTTGCTTTACCAGCTACATAAGGAGTTGCTTTTTGGTAATTTCTGTGTTCAGGAACAAAAGCATCCCATTGATACACTAGTCTACCGTCTAATGGAGCGCCATAAGAAGCATCGTCATATGTTGGAACAACTAAATCAGCTACCCCATCACCGTTGGCATCAATGTCTTCAAAGTATCCAGTACTTCCGTAGTACGGTCCGTAACCAGCACCATATTCATCTTGGTACTCTAAGAAGGTACTCTTGTCTATAGTTCCTATTGTTGTACTTGAACTAATAGAGATTTTAGACCTCCCTTGTTTTCCTTTTTTAGTTGTAATGATTACTACACCGTTAGCACCACGTGAACCATAAATAGCAGATGCAGCAGCACCTTTTAAAATGTTGATAGATTCAACGTCGTCAGGGTTGATATCTGAAGCTGCGTTACCATAGTCATAACCTTTACTACCTCCAGCTTGTCTTGCAGAGTTATTAATTCTGTTAGACATTGGAATACCATCAATAACAAATAAAGGTTGGTTGTTGCCAGTGAATGAGCTTACACCACGAATTAAGAAGTTGGCAGATCCACCAAAGTTATTGTTTGCTTTAATTTGAACACCGCTTACTTTACCACTTAAAGAGTTAACAACGTTGTTAAGCTTAACAGTAGATACTTCTTTACCACCTACTTCTTGTGATGCGTAACCAAGTGATTTTTTTTCTCTTTTTATACCTAAAGAGGTTACTACAACTTCATCTAGAACATTGTCACTGGTCATAGAAATGTTGAAAGAGTTAGAGGTTCCAACTGTTTTTTCAACAGTTTTCATTCCTACGAAACTAAAAACCAGAATATCTCCAGTTTTTGCTTTGATAGAAAATTTCCCATCAAAGTCTGTTTCTACTCCAGAGGTAGTTCCTTTTATTAATACATTAACTCCAGGTAGAGGACCTGTTCCGTCAGAAACAGTACCTGAAATCATTTTTTCTTGCGCAAAGGATACTTGCACAATTAACGCTAAGAGTAGCGTTAATATTCCATTAAACTTTGTTTTCATTATGTAATTATTTGAATTAATTGAGCCAAAAATCATAAATAAAACTTAAAAAAACAAGGTATTTGTTAAATAATTCTAAAAACAAGTGGTTGTTTTGGTGTAAAGCCTGATTTTTTTGTTTGTTTTTTGGTGAATGTTTATGTTTTTAACGTATTAACTGTGTTTTTGTTTTGGGGTAATGATGTTGGATGTGGTTTGAGGTTGGTGCTTTTGATGAGTTTTTTTGAGGTTTGTTAAAAATAACTCCTTGATATTTGAATAAATAGAAAATTATCGTACATTTGCACACTCTTAAAATTAGAGTAATTTAAGTACAAATTAAAAACAAGTAATAATTTAGTATGCCAACTATTCAACAATTAGTTCGTAAAGGAAGAGCCAAAATAACTAAGAAGAGTAAATCGGCTGCTTTACAAGCATGTCCACAAAGACGTGGAGTTTGTACGCGTGTGTATACCACTACACCTAAGAAACCTAACTCAGCGATGCGTAAGGTTGCAAGGGTGCGTTTAACAAATGGTAATGAAATCAACGCGTATATTCCAGGTGAGGGGCACAACTTGCAAGAGCACTCGATAGTATTAGTTAGAGGTGGAAGGGTAAAAGATTTACCAGGTGTTAAATATCACGTGGTACGTGGAGCATTAGATACTGCAGGAGTTGAGGGTAGAACCCAACGTAGATCTAAGTACGGTGCAAAACGCCCAAAAGACAAAAAGTAAAAATTAATTAGTAACTTTTTTAATGTAAAGACATGAGGAAAAGAAGAGCTAAAAAAAGAGTTTTGTTACCGGATCCAAGATTCAACGATCAATTAGTTACACGTTTTGTGAATAACTTAATGTGGGACGGTAAAAAATCTGTAGCGTTCAAAGTGTTTTACGATGCAATGGATATCGTAAACGAAAAGAAAACTGACGAAGAAAAGTCGGCTTTAGAAGTGTGGAAAGATGGTTTATCTAACGTGATGCCTCACGTAGAAGTTCGTTCTCGCCGTGTTGGTGGTGCAACTTTCCAAATTCCAATGCAAATTCGTCCAGACCGTAAGGTTTCTATGGCGATTAAATGGATGATTTCTTATGCGCGTAAGCGTAATGAAAAAACAATGGCACAACGTTTAGCTGCTGAGATTTTAGCTGCTGCTAAAGAAGAAGGAGCTGCTGTTAAGAAAAGAGTTGACACTCATAAGATGGCTGAAGCAAACAAAGCATTCTCACACTTTAGATTTTAATAAGAAATGGCAAGAGATTTAAAATATACAAGAAATATCGGTATTGCTGCTCATATTGATGCTGGTAAAACAACAACAACTGAGCGTATCCTTTTCTATACAGGGGTGTCTCACAAAATTGGAGAGGTTCACGATGGTGCTTCTACAATGGACTGGATGGAGCAAGAAGCTGAAAGAGGTATTACAATTACTTCTGCAGCAACTACTTGTACATGGCAATTCCCAACAGAAAATGGAAAACCAACTGCTGATGCTAAAGGATACCATTTTAATATTATTGATACTCCAGGTCACGTTGACTTTACCGTAGAGGTAAACCGCTCATTACGTGTATTAGATGGGTTAGTGTTCTTATTCTCTGCAGTAGACGGAGTTGAGCCACAATCTGAAACTAACTGGCGTTTAGCTGATAACTATAAAGTACCTCGTATCGGTTTCGTTAACAAAATGGACCGTCAAGGAGCGAACTTCTTAGCAGTTTGTCAGCAAGTAAAAGACATGTTAAAGTCTAATGCAGTGCCAATCGTATTAAACATTGGTGATGAAGCAGATTTTAAAGGAATTGTTGATTTAGTTAAAAACCGTGCTATTGTATGGCATGATGATAACTACGGATCAACTTTCGATGTTGTAGAAATTCCAGAAGAATTAAAAGAAGAAGCTCGTGAGTTACGTGGTAAGTTAATCGAAGAGGTTGCTGCTTATGACGAAAACTTATTAGAGAAGTACATGGAAGATGAAGATTCAATTACAGAAGAAGAAGTGCACGCTGCATTAAGAGCTGCTGTAATGGATATGTCTATCATTCCAATGGTATGTGGTTCTTCATTCAAAAATAAAGGTGTTCAGTTTTTATTAGATGCTGTATGTCGTTATTTACCTTCTCCAGTAGATAGAGATAATATCGTAGGAACTAATCCTGATACTGGTGAGGAGGAAACACGTAAGCCAGATGCAAAAGCACCATTTTCAGCTTTAGCATTTAAAATTGCTACAGATCCTTTCGTAGGACGTTTAGCATTCTTCCGTGCTTATTCTGGTCGTTTAGATGCAGGTTCTTATGTGTTGAACAACCGTTCAGGTAAAAAAGAACGTATTTCACGTATTTACCAAATGCACTCTAACAAGCAAAATGCTATCGACTTTATTGAAGCTGGAGATATTGGAGCTGCTGTAGGATTTAAAGATATTAAAACAGGAGATACCTTATCTGATGAAAAGAATCCAATTGTTTTAGAATCAATGGATTTTCCAGATCCAGTAATCGGTATTGCTGTTGAACCAAAAACTAAGGCTGACGTTGATAAGTTAGGTATGGCTTTAGGTAAATTAGCAGAGGAAGATCCAACATTTACTGTAAAAACAGATGATGCTTCAGGTCAAACTGTAATTTCAGGAATGGGTGAGTTACACTTAGATATTATTGTTGACCGTTTAAAGCGTGAGTTTAAGGTTGAAGTAAATCAAGGACAACCACAAGTAGAGTACAAAGAAGCTTTAACAGCTACTGCAGATCACAGAGAGGTTTATAAGAAACAATCTGGTGGACGTGGTAAGTTTGCTGATATTGTATTTACTATGGAGCCTGCTGATGAAGGTGTTACAGGATTACAATTTGAGTCTATTATTAAAGGTGGTAACGTTCCTAAGGAATTTGTGCCTTCTGTAGAGAAAGGATTCAAAGAGGCAATGAAGAATGGTCCTTTAGCTGGTTACGAAATGGATTCGATGAAGATTACTTTAAAGGATGGGTCTTTCCACCCTGTAGATTCTGATCAATTATCATTCGAATTAGCTGCTAAGTTAGGTTATAAAGCTGCTGCAAAAGCTGCAAGAGCTGTAATCATGGAGCCAATGATGAAATTAGAAGTGTTAACACCAGAGGAGAACATGGGAGATATCGTTGGGGACTTAAACAGAAGAAGAGGACAAGTAAACGATATGAGCGATCGTGCTGGATCTAAAGTAGTAAAAGCAATCGTTCCTTTATCAGAAATGTTTGGATATGTTACTTCTTTAAGAACATTATCTTCAGGTAGAGCAACTTCTACTATGGAATTCTCTCACTATGCAGAAACTCCAAGTAACATTTCAGAAGAAGTAATCGCAAACGCTAAAGGTTAATTAAGATGAGTCAAAAAATTAGAATAAAGTTAAAATCTTACGATTATAATTTAGTAGACAAGTCTGCTGAGAAAATCGTAAAGACAGTAAAGAGTACTGGTGCTGTAGTAAACGGACCAATTCCTTTACCAACAAATAAAAAGATTTTTACAGTTTTACGTTCACCACACGTAAACAAAAAATCAAGAGAGCAATTTCAATTATCTGCTTACAAAAGATTATTAGATATTTATAGTTCTTCTTCAAAAACTATTGATGCGCTAATGAAACTTGAGTTACCAAGTGGAGTTGAAGTTGAGATCAAAGTATAAGTAAATCAATAACTTTCGGTTTAATTTTGTTAAGCCGAAAGTTTTTTATACTTTTGCACACCGAAATTTTAGTTTTCGGAGTGTGGAAATTTCTGAAAAGTATTCAGAAATGACATGTCCTGAGGGTTTCGCGAAGGAAAAACGGTAAAACAAATTCAAAGGGTGAAGATGTTTTTCGCTCTTTTTTTTGAGAAATTCGAAGGAAAACAAGAAACATTTGTTTCAAAAAATTATTTTATTAATAGACGCGCTGGATAAATTAAAATCTATCGTCTGAAAATTAACAAATATGTCTGGGTTAATAGGAAGAAAAGTAGGAATGACCAGCTTATTCGATGAAAACGGGAAAAATATTCCTTGTACTGTAATCGAAGCAGGTCCTTGCGTTGTTACCCAAGTCAGAACCGAAGAGGTTGACGGCTATAACGCGTTACAACTTGGTTTCGATGACAAAAAAGCAAAAAGCTCTAACAAGGCTTTAGATGGTCACTTTAAAAAAGCTGGTACATCTGCTAAAAGAAAGGTCGTTGAGTTCCAAGGATTCGAAGGTGAGTACAAATTAGGTGACTCAATTACTGTTGAATACTTTGCTGAAGGGGAATTCGTTGATGTATCAGGAGTTTCTAAAGGTAAAGGTTTTCAAGGTGTTGTTAAACGTCATGGTTTTGGCGGGGTTGGACAAGCAACTCACGGTCAACATAACCGTTTAAGAGCTCCAGGTTCAATTGGTGCAGCATCATACCCTGCAAGAGTATTCAAAGGAATGCGTATGGCAGGTCGTATGGGTGGAGACAAAGTAAAAGTTCAAAATTTAAGAGTTTTAAAAGTGGTTGCAGATAAGAATCTTATCGTTGTAAAAGGAGCAATTCCTGGTCACAAAAACTCTTATGTAACTATCGAGAAATAATGAAAGTAGCAGTATTAGATATTACAGGAAAAGATACTGGTAGAAAAGTTGAACTTTCTAACGAAGTATTCGGAATTGAGCCAAATGATCATGCGATTTATTTAGATGTAAAGCAGTATTTGGCTAATCAAAGACAAGGTACTCATAAATCGAAAGAAAGAGCTGAGATTGCTGGTAGTACAAGAAAGATAAAAAAACAAAAAGGAACTGGTACAGCTCGTGCGGGTAGTATCAAGTCTGGTGTTTTTAGAGGTGGTGGACGTATGTTTGGTCCAAGACCTAGAAACTATTCTTTTAAGTTAAATAAAAACTTAAAGCGTTTAGCACGTAAGTCAGCTTTAAGTATTCAAGCAAAAGAAAACAATTTAGTGGTTGTTGAAGACTTCAATTTTGAAGCTCCAAAAACTAAAGAGTTTATCAATGTATTAAAAGCTTTAGAATTAGACGCTAAAAAGTCTTTATTCGTATTAGGTGAAGAAAGTAAGAATGTTTACTTATCATCTCGTAACTTAAAAGGTTCTAAAGTAGTAGATGCTTCAGGTATTAACACGTATAGCGTTTTAAATGCTAATAAAGTGGTTATTTCAGAAAGCTCTCTAGAAGGAATTGAGTCTAATTTAAGTAAATAGGGAACAAGATGAGTATTTTAATAAAACCTATTATTACAGAAAAAGCTACAAATGATAGCGAGTTAAACAACCGTTATACATTTGTTGTAAATAAAAAAGCTAACAAATTAGAAATCAAAGGAGCTGTAGAAGCTGCTTATGGTGTAGCGATTGAGTCTGTAAAAACAATGAATTATCCAGCACAAAGAAAAACTAAATACACTAAAAAAGGTTTAGTTACTGGATTAACAGGTGGATACAAAAAGGCAATCGTTCAGTTAGCTGAAGGAGAAACTATTGATTTTTATAACAATCTTTAAGAAAAGACAGAATGTCAGTTAGAAAATTAAAACCAATAACACCAGGTCAGCGTTTTAGAGTTGTAAATGGGTTCGACACCATTACTACTGATAAGCCGGAGAAATCTTTATTAGCTCCGAAAAAACGATCTGGAGGTCGAAACAACCAGGGTAGAATGACTACACGTAACATCGGTGGAGGTCATAAACAAAAATACCGTATTATCGATTTTAAAAGAGATAAGCAAGGTATTCCTGCAACAGTAAAAACTATCGAGTACGATCCAAACCGTACTGCATTTATTGCATTAGTTAGTTATGCTGATGGTGAAAAACGTTATGTGATTGCACAAAACGGATTAAAAGTAGGTCAAACAATCATTTCAGGAAAGGAAGTAGCTCCAGAAGTAGGGAACGCTATGTATTTAAGTGAAATTCCTTTAGGAACTACAATTTCTTGTATTGAGTTACACCCAGGTCAAGGAGCTGTTATGGCTCGTTCTGCTGGAGCTTTTGCTCAGTTAGTTGCAAAAGAAGGTAAGTATGCAACTGTTAAATTACCTTCTGGAGAAACAAGATTTATCTTATTAACTTGTATGGCTACAATTGGAGTAGTGTCTAACTCAGACCACCAATTATTAGTTTCAGGTAAAGCAGGTAGAAGTAGATGGTTAGGAAGAAGACCAAGAACAAATGCAGTAAGAATGAACCCAGTTGATCACCCAATGGGAGGTGGTGAAGGACGTTCTTCTGGAGGGCATCCAAGATCTAGAAACGGTATTCCTGCTAAAGGATTTAAGACTAGATCAAAGACCAAAGCTAGTAATAAGTATATCGTAGAACGTAGAAAGAAATAATAAACCATGGCAAGATCATTAAAAAAAGGACCTTACGTTCACTATAAGTTAGAGAAAAAAGTGTTAGCTAACGTAGAAGCAGGTAGTAAGTCAGTTATCAAAACTTGGTCTAGAGCAAGTATGATTACTCCTGATTTCGTAGGGCAAACAATTGCAGTTCACAACGGACGTCAGTTTGTACCAGTTTACGTTACTGAAAACATGGTAGGTCATAAATTAGGCGAATTTTCACCAACACGCTCATTTAGAGGACATGCTGGTGCAAAAAATAAAGGTAAAAAATAGTAGGAAATTATGGGAAGTCGTAAACATAACATGGCAACACAGTTAAAAGAAGCTAGAAAGTCTAGAGCTTTCGCTAAATTAACTAATTGTCCTACATCACCAAGAAAAATGCGCTTGGTAGCAGATTTAGTAAGAGGAGTAGAAGTTGAAAAAGCTTTACAAATCTTAAAGTTCAGTCCAAAAGAAGCATCACGTAACTTAGAAAAGTTATTATTATCAGCTATTGCTAACTGGCAAGCTAAAAATGAAGATGCAAGCATTGAAGATGCTGGATTATACGTAAAATCAATTTGTGTTGATAGCGCAGGTATGTTAAAAAGGTTAAGACCAGCTCCACAAGGTCGTGCACACAGAATTCGTAAGCGTTCTAATCACGTAACTTTAGAGTTAGGAACTAAAAATAACAGTAATTAATCAAAGTAGAAATGGGACAAAAGACAAATCCAATAGGAAATCGTTTAGGAATTATCAGAGGATGGGAATCTAACTGGTATGGTGGAAATGACTACGGAGATAAGATTGCTGAAGATGATAAGATAAGAAAGTATTTATATGCTAGATTATCTAAGGCAAGTGTATCAAGAGTTATTATTGAGCGTACTTTAAAACTTGTAACCGTTACTATCACTACTGCACGTCCAGGTATCATTATTGGTAAAGGAGGTCAAGAGGTAGACAAGTTAAAAGAAGAGCTTAAGAAAATTACTGGTAAAGAAGTTCAAATTAATATTTTCGAAATCAAGCGTCCAGAATTAGATGCAAAATTAGTTGCTGCTAGTATCGCACGTCAAATTGAAAATAGAATTTCTTACAAGCGAGCTACTAAAATGGCAATTGCTGCTGCAATGAGAATGAATGCTGAAGGAATTAAAGTTCAATTATCAGGTCGTTTAAACGGAGCTGAAATGGCACGTTCTGAGCATTACAAAGAAGGAAGAATTCCTCTTTCTACCTTCAGAGCAGACATCGATTATGCACTTGTTGAATCACATACTACATACGGAAGAATCGGTGTGAAAGTATGGATTATGAAAGGTGAGGTTTATGGAAAACGTGAATTATCTCCATTAGTTGGACTATCTAAGCAAAAAGGTAGTGGAAACAAAGGTGGTGGTAAACGTCAACCTCGCAGAAGAAAATAATTTTTAAAAGAAATTAACAATGTTACAGCCAAAAAGAGTAAAATACCGTAAGGTACAGAAGGCGAAAGGAAATATGAAAGGTAACTCTGGTAGAGGTACTCAACTTTCTAACGGAATGTTTGGTATCAAATCATTAGACCAGAACTTACTTACCTCTCGTCAAATTGAGGCAGCTCGTATTGCGGCAACTCGTTATATGAAAAGAGAGGGGCAACTTTGGATTAAAATTTTCCCAGACAAACCAATAACAAAGAAACCGTTAGAGGTACGTATGGGTAAAGGTAAAGGTGCACCAGATCACTTTGTAGCAGTTGTAAAACCAGGTAGAATTTTGTTCGAAATTGGTGGAGTACCAATGGAAGTAGCAAAAGAAGCTTTACGTTTAGCAGCGCAAAAACTTCCTGTAAAAACGAAGTTTGTAATAGCAAGAGATTTTGATTATAACGCTTAATTCTATTAGATCATGAAACAATCAGAAATTAAAGAATTATCAACAGCTGACTTACAAGAAAAGCTAGGGGCGTTGAAGAAAAATTATACTGATCTTAAGATGGCTCACGCCATAACTCCATTGGAAAACCCATTAGAGTTACGTAGCTTAAGAAAAACTGTAGCAAGAATTGCTACAGAGTTAACTAAAAGAGAATTACAATAATTCTAGTCAGTTTTAAAGATGGAAAAAAGAAATCTTAGAAAAGAGAGAATCGGTGTAGTATCTAGCAACAAAATGGAGAAATCTATCGTAGTTAGCGAGGTAAAAAGAGTAAAGCACCCAATGTACGGAAAGTTCGTATTGAAGACTAAGAAGTACGTTGCACATGACGAGAATAACGATTGCAACGAAGGTGATACTGTAAGGATCATGGAAACACGTCCTATGAGTAAATCTAAGCGTTGGAGATTAGTAGAAATCCTAGAAAGAGCTAAATAATATGTTACAGACAGAATCAAGATTAAAAGTCGCAGATAACACTGGAGCAAAAGAAGTTTTAGTGATTAGAGTTTTAGGAGGAACAAAAAAGCGTTACGCTAGTGTTGGAGATAAAATTGTAGTTTCAGTAAAATCTGCAACTCCAAACGGAACTGTAAAGAAAGGTCAAGTATCTCGTGCAGTTGTTGTTCGTACTAAGAAAGAAGTTAGACGTAAAGACGGATCATATATCAGATTTGATGATAATGCTTGTGTACTTTTAAATCCTTCAGAGGAAATGAGAGGTACTCGTGTATTCGGACCTGTGGCTCGTGAATTACGTGAGAAACAATTTATGAAAATAGTATCATTAGCACCTGAGGTGTTATAAAATCAGATTTTAAAATGAAAAAATTTAAAATTAAATCAGGAGATACTGTTAAAGTTATAGCAGGAGATCACAAAGGATCTGAAGGAAAAGTTTTACAAATTCTTAAAGATAAGGATAGAGTAGTAGTAGAAGGTGTAAACATGGTGTCTAAACACACTAAGCCAAGTGCCGCTAATCCTCAAGGTGGAATTGTAAAAAAAGAAGCTCCATTACACATATCAAACGTAGCTTTAACTGAAAATGGTGAAGCTGTAAGAGTTGGATATAAAGTAGAAGGAGATAAGAAAGTAAGAGTGTCAAAAAAATCAGATAAAGCAATATAACAATGAGTTACGTACCAAGATTAAGAGAAGAGTACAAGAGCAGAGTTATCAAAGCTCTTACTGATGAATTTGGTTATAGCAATGTAATGCAAGTGCCTAAATTACAAAAAATCGTTGTAAGTAAAGGTGTTGGAGCTGCTATAGCAGATAAGAAATTAATAGAATACGCTATTGATGAGTTAACTACTATTACTGGTCAAAAAGCAGTACCTACAATTTCTAAGAAAGACGTTGCAAACTTCAAATTACGTAAAGGAATGCCTATTGGAGCAAAAGTTACGTTAAGAGGAGACAAAATGTACGAATTTTTAGATAGATTAGTTACAGCTTCTTTACCACGTGTAAGAGACTTTAACGGTATCAAAGCAAATGGTTTTGATGGTAGAGGTAACTACAATTTAGGGATTACTGAACAAATCATCTACCCAGAGATTAATATTGATCAAGTGAAAAAAATTAGTGGTATGGATATTACTTTTGTAACATCTGCAAACACTGATAAGGAAGCTAAATCATTATTAGGAGAATTAGGATTACCATTTAAAAAGAATTAATAAGATGGCTAAAGAATCAATGAAAGCGCGTGAGCGCAAAAGAGCTAAAATGGTTGCTAAGTATGCTGAAAAGAGAAAAGCTTTAAAAGAAGCTGGAGACTATGAAGCTTTACAAAAGTTACCAAAAAACGCATCACCAATTAGAATGCACAATCGTTGTAAACTAACTGGACGTCCAAAAGGATATATGCGTCAGTTCGGAATTTCACGTGTTACTTTCCGTGAAATGGCTAACCAAGGATTAATTCCAGGAGTAAAGAAAGCAAGCTGGTAAAATAGCTCTTTAAATACAAAATAAAGGTGTATAACTAAACAAAGTTGTACGCCTTTTTGTGCTTAATAAAAAGTTGTAATTAACACATACTTAAGCTTCATTTTTAAATTAAAATATACTTACAAAGACGTAATATTTTGATACTAAAAATGATAATCATCAAAAAGGTTTGATTTTCAAAAAGTTTATGTATATTTGCACTCTGTTTTTATAGGGTAAATTATGCCTTGTAAGTAAATACTAATAAAATGGTATAATGCCTACGAGATTTTACTCAAAAAACAATTAAATAAGTATTAACTGGTTTCAGGTTTAGTATTTACGTTGATAAGATAATAATGCTAAAAACCAAAACCGAAAATTAATTAACTATGTATACAGATCCAATCGCGGATTTTCTTACTCGAGTGAGAAATGCTATTGCAGCAAATCACAGAGTAGTTGAAGTTCCTGCTTCAAAGTTGAAGAAGGAAATGACGAAGATTTTGTTCGATCAAGGTTACATTTTAAGTTATCAGTTCAATGACGATAAGGTTCAAGGAACAATCAAGATAGCTTTGAAATACGATCGTGATACGAAAGAATCAGTAATCAGAAAGATTCAAAGAATTTCAACACCAGGTTTACGTAGATACGTTGGCGCTAAAGAAATGCCAAGAGTATTGAACGGATTAGGTATTGCTATTGTTTCTACATCAAAAGGTGTAATGACAAACAAAAAAGCAAGACAAGAGAACGTTGGTGGTGAAGTATTATGTTACGTTTACTAAAAAACATTTTGTAAGATGAGTAGAATAGGAAAGAATCCAATCGCATTGCCACAAGGTGTTGAAGTAAAAGTAGACGGAAATGTGGTTACAGTAAAAGGAAAATTAGGAGAATTAACTCAAGAAATTAAGTCTGATATTACTGTAAAAGTTGAAGATGGTACCATTACTTTAGAAAGACCATCAGAAAGTAAAGATCATAGAGCAGCACATGGTTTATACCGTGCTTTAATCAATAACATGGTTGAAGGTGTTAGCAAAGGATTTACTAAAGAGTTAGAGTTAGTAGGTGTTGGTTATAGAGCATCTAACCAAGGACAAAAATTAGACTTAGCCTTAGGTTTCTCTCACAATATTGTAATAGATTTAGCTCCAGAAGTTAAGGTTGAAACAGTATCTGAAAAAGGTAAGAACCCAATCGTAAAATTAACTTCACATGACAAGCAATTAGTTGGTCAAGTTGCAGCAAAAATTCGTTCATTCCGTAAGCCAGAACCTTACAAAGGAAAAGGAATTAAGTTTGTAGGAGAAGTATTAAGAAGAAAAGCAGGTAAATCTGCATAATAAATAAGAGAAATTATTATGGCATTATCAAAGCTTGAAAGAAGACAACGAATTAAGCATAGAATTAGAAAGATTGTTACAGGTACAGCTGAAAAACCAAGGTTATCAGTTTTTAGAAGTAACAAAGAAATCTATGCTCAGTTAATCGATGACGTTGCTGGTGTTACATTAGCATCTGCATCATCAAGGGATAAAGAAATTACATCTAGTTCTAAAGCAGAAGCGGCTACAGCTGTAGGTAAAGCTATTGCTGAAAAAGCTGTAAAGGCTGGTGTTGATACTGTTGCTTTTGACCGTAACGGATATTTATACCACGGAAGAGTTAAAGTATTAGCAGACGCTGCAAGAGAAGCTGGTTTAAAATTTTAAGAAATTATATTATGTTAGGATATAAAAACGTAGAAAGAGTAAAACCAAGCGGATTAGAGCTTGTAGATAAATTAGTAGGTGTACAACGTGTTACCAAAGTAACTAAAGGAGGTAGAGCATTTGGTTTCTCTGCAATCGTAGTAGTTGGAGATGGTAATGGAGTTGTAGGTCACGGATTAGGGAAATCTAAAGATGTTTCTTCTGCAATTGCAAAAGCAGTAGAAGATGCAAAGAAAAATTTAGTACGCATTCCTATTTTAGACGGAACATTACCACACGAACAAAAAGGTAAATTTGGTGGGGCAAAAGTATTCATCAAGCCTGCTTCACACGGTACCGGGGTTATTGCCGGGGGTGCTGTACGTTTAGTATTAGAAGCTGTAGGTATTAAAGACGTATTATCAAAGTCTCAAGGATCATCAAACCCTCATAACGTAGTAAAAGCAACTTTTGACGCTTTATTACAATTACGTAGTGCTGCTACTATTGCTAAGCAAAGAGGTATATCTTTAGAGAAAGTTTTTAACGGTTAAAATTTAAGACGATGAGTAAAATAAGAGTTACACAAGTAAAAAGTCAAATCGGTCGCCTTAAAAATCAAAAAAGAACGTTAGAGGCGTTAGGTTTACGTAAAATGAACCAAACTGTAGAACATGAAGCATCAGCTACAATTTTGGGTATGGTAAGTAAAGTTTCACACTTAGTTTCTGTTGAAGAAATTAAATAAGACAATATAAAGATGAGTTTACACAACTTAAAACCAGCAGCAGGGTCTACAAAAAGCGGTAAAAGAATCGCTCGTGGAGAAGGTTCTGGTCACGGAGGTACCTCTACAAGAGGACATAAAGGAGCTAAATCTCGTTCTGGTTATTCTCGTAAAATAGGATTTGAAGGAGGACAAATGCCACTTCAAAGACGTGTGCCTAAATTTGGTTTCACTAACATTAATCGTAAAGAATATGTTGGTGTAAATTTAGACAAGTTACAATCATTAGTAGATAACGGAAAGATAACAGATACAGTTAATTTAGATGTTTTAGTAGAAAACAGATTGGCTCGTAAAAACGACTTAGTTAAAATATTAGGTGGTGGAGAGTTAAAAGCTAAATTAAATATAACTGTACATAAATTTACAGCATCAGCTAAAGCGGCTATTGAAGCAGCAGGAGGTGAAGCAGTAACATTATAAGAATTGTAAATGATGAATTTTATAAATACTTTAAAAGACATTTGGAAGATTGAAGAGTTAAAAGAAAAATTACTTTTAACCTTAGGTTTAATCGCTGTTTACCGTTTTATGGCAGCAGTTCCATTACCAGGAATTGATCCTACTCAGTTATCAGCATTAAAAGACAGTACTGACAGTGGACTTTTAGGTTTATTAAACGCATTTACAGGTGGGGCATTTGCTAGAGCGTCAGTAATGGCACTTGGTATAATGCCTTATATTTCTGCATCAATTGTGGTTCAGTTAATGGGTATTGCGGTACCATATTTACAGAAATTACAAAAAGATGGAGAAAGTGGACGTAAGAAGATTACGCAAATAACAAGATGGCTTACGATTGCTATTACGTTGTTTCAAGCACCAACCTATATTGGAGTAATCCAAAATCAAATGGGATTACCGCAAGAAGCATTCTTAGTAACAGGAGCAACATTTTGGATATCATCTATCATTCTTTTAAGTGCAGGAACAATTTTTGCAATGTGGTTAGGAGAGCGTATTACTGATAAAGGAGTTGGTAATGGAATTTCATTATTAATTACCGTTGGTATTATCGCAAACTTCCCAGCAGCATTTATTCAAGAATTAGTTTCTAAGCAAACTGCAGGTGCTGGAGGAATTATGATGATTTTAATCGAATTAATAGTTTGGTTTGTAGTAATCTTGTTAACCGTATTATTAGTTACAGCAGTACGTAAAGTAGCCGTTCAATACGCACGTCGTACAGCAGTTACAAACATTAAAGATGTTGATGGCGCAAGACAGTACATTCCTTTAAAATTGAATGCAGCTGGAGTAATGCCAATTATTTTTGCACAGGCTATTATGTTTTTACCAATAGCATTGGGGCAAAAATATCCAGCATTAAACAGTTTAACTGATATTAACGGCTTATGGTATAACGTTATATTTGCTTTATTAATTATTGTCTTTAGTTACTTTTATACAGCTATTACTATTCCAACGAATAAAATGGCAGAAGACTTAAAGAGAAGTAATGGTTTTGTTCCAGGTTATAAACCAGGTGAAGAAACAGCTAATTTCTTAGATTCAGTATTGTCGAAAATTACATTACCAGGATCTATCTTCTTAGCAGCTTTATCTATTTTACCAGCAATCATTGTAAAGTTTGGAGTTACTCAAAACTGGGCAATGTTTTATGGAGGAACATCATTAATCATTATGGTAGGAGTTGCAATAGACACTATTCAGCAAATAAACTCGTATTTATTAAACAGTCGTTATGATGGTTTAATGAAAACAGGTAACAGTAACAGAAAATCATTAAAATAATATGGCTAAACAACCAGCAATTCAACAAGACGGAACCATTACAGAAGCATTATCAAATGCAATGTTTCGAGTAGAATTAGAGAACGGACATATTGTTACGGCTCACATTTCAGGAAAAATGCGTATGCATTATATTAAACTATTACCAGGAGATAAGGTAAAGTTAGAAATGAGCCCGTATGATTTATCAAAGGCAAGAATTACTTACAGATATTAAAAACACACACTGATGAAAGTAAGAGCATCATTAAAGAAAAGAAGTGCCGACTGCAAAATTGTACGCAGAAAAGGCAGATTATATGTAATTAACAAAAAGAATCCTAGATTTAAACAAAGACAAGGGTAGTTATGGCAAGAATCGCAGGTATAGATATTCCAAAGAATAAAAGAGGTGTTATCGCTTTAACTTACATCTTTGGTATAGGAAGAAGTAGAGCTAAAGAGATTTTAGCTGCTGCTAATATAGATGAAAGTATCAAAGTTCAAGATTGGACTGATGATCAAATTGCAGCAATTCGTGAGCAAGTTGGAACTTACACTATTGAAGGTGAGTTACGTTCTGAAGTTCAATTAAGCATTAAACGTTTAATGGACATCGGATGTCAAAGAGGTATTCGTCACAGACTTGGTTTACCATTACGTGGACAAAGAACAAAGAATAACTCTCGTACAAGAAAAGGTAAGAGAAAAACTGTAGCTAACAAGAAAAAATAATCATTGATTATTTTTTACTAATAGTAAAGAATTATGGCAAAGTCTAAAGTAACAAAAAAACGTAAAGTTGTAATAGAGTCAGTTGGTGAAGCACACGTAACTGCATCTTTCAACAATATTATTATTTCTTTAACAAACAAAAAAGGTGACGTTATTTCTTGGTCATCTGCAGGGAAAATGGGCTTCAGAGGTTCTAAAAAGAACACTCCTTACGCAGCTCAGTTAGCAGCAGAAGATTGTGCAAATGTTGCTAAAGAAGCAGGTTTACGTAAAGTAAAAGTGTACGTTAAAGGACCAGGTAACGGTAGAGAGTCTGCAATCAGATCTATCCACAATTCAGGTATCGAGGTAACAGAAATCATTGATGTTACTCCAATTCCTCACAACGGATGTCGTCCACCTAAAAGAAGAAGAGTATAAGTTGAATTAATTCAACTTATACTTTATTTAGCGTACTTTTGTGCGCAGAAAATTAAGTATTTTAACACAGTAGGATTTAAAGATTATCGAAGGAGTACGCCTTAATTCATAATCCCTACTAATTTTTATTAGAAATGGCAAGATATACAGGACCAAAAACTAAGATTGCTCGTAAATTTGGCGAGGCAATTTTCGGAGACGATAAGAACTTCGAAAAAAGAAATTACCCTCCAGGACAACATGGAGTTGGTAAAAGAAGAGGTAAAAAATCTGAATATGCAATCCAGTTAATGGAAAAGCAAAAAGCTAAATATACTTATGGTATTTTAGAGCGTCAGTTCCGTAACCTTTTCAAAAAAGCATCAGCTTCTCAAGGAGTAACAGGTGAAATTTTATTACAATTATGTGAATCTCGTTTAGATAACGTAGTATACCGTTTAGGTGTTGCAAATTCACGCAGAGCTGCACGTCAGTTAGTATCTCACCGTCATATTACTGTAAATGGTGATATCGTTAACATTCCATCATTTAGATTAAAAGCAGGAGATGTAGTAGCTGTTAGAGAAAAGTCTAAATCATTAGAAGCTATTGAAAATGCTTTAGCGGCAAATAGCAATGTTTACGAGTGGTTAACTTGGAATGCAGATCAAAAATCAGGAACATTTGTAAAAGCTCCAGAAAGATTACAAATCCCTGAAAACATTAAAGAGCAATTAATCGTAGAATTATACTCTAAGTAATAAATTAATCATATTGGTATTTGGCCAAAGGGTTTATTCGTATTTCTTCACACTTATAAACCGCGCAACTAAATAACAATTAAAACGAAGAAAAATAATATGGCAATTTTAAATTTTCAAAAGCCTGATAAAGTAATAATGATTGAATCTACTGATTTTTCAGGAAGATTCGAATTCAGACCTCTTGAACCAGGTTTTGGATTAACAGTTGGTAATGCATTACGAAGAGTATTATTATCATCTCTTGAAGGATTCGCTATTACATCATTACGTATCGATGGAGTTGATCATGAGTTTTCAACTATTCAAGGTGTTGTAGAAGATGTAACAGAAATTATCTTAAACTTAAAGCAAGTACGTTTTAAGAAGCAGATTGAAGAATCAGACAGAGAAACAGTTTCTATTGCAATATCAGGACAAGAGCAATTAACAGCTGGTGACTTACAAAAGTTCATTTCAGGTTTTCAAGTACTAAATCCAGATTTAGTAATTTGTAACATGGATAAATCGGTAACGTTAAATGCTGAAATTACCATTGAAAAAGGTAGAGGTTTTGTACCAGCAGAAGAAAACAAAAGAGCTGGTGCACCTTTAGGAACAATTTTTACAGATTCTATTTACACTCCAATAAAGAATGTAAAATATGCTGTTGAAAATTTCCGTGTAGAGCAAAAGACCGATTACGAAAAATTAGTTTTCGATATCGATACTGATGGATCTATCAATCCTAAAGATGCCTTAACTGAAGCAGCTAAGATTTTAATCCACCACTTTATGTTATTCTCTGATGAGCGTATCACTTTAGAGGCAGATGAAATCGCACAAACTGAAACTTATGATGAAGAATCATTACATATGCGTCAGTTATTAAAGACGAAATTAGTTGATATGGATTTATCTGTTCGTGCTTTAAACTGTTTGAAAGCTGCAGAAGTAGATACTTTAGGAGACTTAGTATCATTCAACAAAAGCGATTTAATGAAGTTCAGAAACTTTGGTAAAAAATCATTAACTGAATTAGATGAGTTAGTGGCTAACAAAGGTCTAAGTTTCGGAATGGATTTAAGCAAATACAAATTAGATAAAGATTAACCTTTCATATTTTGCTCCTCTAAATTAGAGTAGTAGCAAGATGAGAGCTAAAACCAAATGTCATGAGACACGGAAAGAAATTTAATCATTTAGGAAGAAAAACAGCGCACAGAAAAGCGATGTTATCTAACATGGCTTGTTCTTTGATCGAGCACAAGCGAATCAATACTACAGAAGCTAAAGCGAAAGCTTTACGTAAGTTTGTAGAGCCTTTAATTACAAAATCTAAAGACGATACAACTCACAACCGTCGTGTAGTATTTAGTTACTTGCGTAGCAAAGAAGCTGTTACAGAATTATTCAAAGAAATTTCTGTAAAAGTAGCAGACAGACCAGGAGGGTATGTTCGTATCATCAAGTTAGGAAACCGTCAAGGAGATAACGCTCCAATGGCAATGGTTGAATTAGTTGACTACAACGAGTTATACAATCCAAAAGGAAACAAAGCTAAAAAGAGTACTCGTCGTAGCCGTCGTGGTGGAGCGAAGAAAACTGAAGCTGCAGCTGTTGAAACTCAAACTTCACAAGAAGAAGAATAAAAATGAGAATTTTTATAAATTATATCAAAGGGATAAACATTTAATGTTTGTCCCTTTTTTTATATATTTTTGCAAACAAATTACACAACACCACTAAATGAAATATCAAACACGTAAAAAAGCATTAGTTCTATTAGCAGACGGAACTATTTTCTACGGAAAATCTATTGGGATAGAAGGAACCGCAACAGGAGAGATTTGTTTTAACACAGGTATGACAGGATATCAAGAAATTTTTACAGATCCTTCTTACTTCGGACAATTAATGGTAGCTACCAATGCTCATATTGGTAACTATGGAGTTAACAATGAAGAAGTAGAATCAGAAGGAATTAAAATTTCAGGATTAATTTGTCGTAACTTTAGTTTTACACACTCTCGTGTAGATTCAGATGGAAATTTATTTGACTGGTTCGAGAAACACAATTTAGTAGCTATATCAGATGTAGATACACGTGCGTTAGTATCTTATATTAGAGAAAATGGAGCTATGAATGCTATTATTTCAACTGAAGTAGATAAAATAGACGAATTAAAGAAGCAATTAGCTGAGATTCCTAATATGGAAGGATTAGAATTAGCTTCTAAGGTATCAACTAAAGAACCTTATTTTGTAGGTGATGAAAATGCTCCAATAAAAATATCAGCTTTAGATATAGGTATCAAGAAAAATATTTTAAGAAACTTAGCAAAAAGAGGAGCTTATATTAAAGTATATCCTTACAATGCGAGTTTCGAACAAATGAGTGATTTTAACCCTGATGGATATTTTATTTCTAACGGACCTGGAGACCCAGAGCCTCTAGAAGAAGCTCAAAAAACAGCAAAACAAATCATCGAAAAAGATTTACCGTTATTCGGTATTTGTTTAGGACATCAGGTAATAGCACTAGCGAACGGAATTTCTACTTATAAAATGCACAATGGTCACAGAGGAATTAATCATCCTGTGAAGAACTTACTAACGGGTAAGGGAGAAATTACTTCTCAAAACCATGGTTTCGCTATCAATAGAGAAGAAGCAGAAGCGCATCCAGATGTGGAAATAACTCATGTACACTTAAATGATCATACCGTAGCAGGTATTAGAATGAAGTCTAAAAATGTATTCTCTGTTCAGTACCATCCAGAAGCGAGCCCTGGACCGCACGACGCAGAATATTTATTTGACCAGTTTATCGAGAACATCAAAAAAGTAAAAGCATAAATTTCAAAAAAGTATCATAAATAAATTCCCGTGATTGTTACTTCACGGGAATCTATATTAAAAATAAAGAACTATGAGTATTATAATAAACATTCATGCACGTCAAATTTTTGATTCAAGAGGAAATCCAACAGTGGAAGTAGATGTAACTACAGAAAATGGAATTGTAGGTAGAGCAGCAGTACCATCTGGTGCTTCTACAGGAGAACACGAAGCTGTTGAATTACGTGATGGAGGTGATAATTATATGGGTAAAGGTGTGTTAAAAGCGGTTGAAAATGTTAACACAGTTATTGCCCAAGAGTTATTAGGAGTATCTGTATTTGAGCAAAATATGATCGATCAATTGATGATTGATTTAGATGGAACTCCGAACAAATCAGTTTTAGGAGCGAATGCTATTTTAGGTGTTTCTTTAGCAGCAGCAAAAGCAGCAGCCAATGAATTAGGATTACCATTATATCGTTATGTAGGCGGAGTTTCAGCAAATACTTTACCTGTTCCCATGATGAATATTATCAACGGAGGTTCGCATTCAGATGCACCAATTGCATTCCAAGAGTTTATGGTTATGCCAGTAAAAGCTCAAAACTTTACAGAAGCAATGCAAGTAGGGTCTGAAATTTTTCACAACTTAAAGAAAGTATTGCATGATCGTAATTTATCTACAGCAGTAGGTGATGAAGGTGGATTTGCTCCAACGCTTGAAGGAACTGAAGATGCTATTGAAACAATTGCTTTAGCAACTAAAAATGCTGGATATAAATTTGGAGAGGAAGTGATGATTGCATTAGATTGTGCTTCTGCCGAATTTTATGTAGATGGAAAATATGATTACACAAAGTTTGAAGGAGATAAAGGAGCTGTAAGAACTTCAGAAGAGCAAGCTGCTTATTTAGCAGAGTTATGTGAAAAATACCCTATCATTTCTATTGAAGATGGAATGGATGAGAACGATTGGGATGGATGGAAGATGTTAACAGAAAAAGTAGGAGATAGAGTTCAGTTAGTTGGAGATGATTTATTTGTAACAAACGTTGAGCGTTTATCAAAAGGAATTGAGAATGGAATTGCAAATTCAATTTTAATTAAAGTAAATCAAATAGGTACATTAACAGAAACAATTGCAGCGGTAAACATGGCGCATAATGCAGGATATACTTCTGTAATGAGTCATCGTTCTGGAGAAACTGAAGATAATACCATTGCGGATTTAGCTGTAGCATTAAACTGCGGACAAATCAAAACAGGTTCTGCTTCACGTTCTGATCGTATGGCAAAATACAATCAATTATTACGTATTGAAGAAGAATTAGCTGATGTAGCTTATTATCCACAAGAAAAAGCATTTAAAGTAAAATAAAACTCTTTAATATAATATTTAAAGCTCGTACAGAAGTACGGGCTTTTTTTAATTATAAAAAGGTGTTTTTTTGATGAAAAGAAAGGAAAGTACAAAGTGTTTGGAAAGTTAACTTTTGTACTCTAGATAAGAATACGAAATACCAAAAGGTACTCTTTATTTTGAAAATTAAACAGAACGAGTAATCTATATTTTTATAGGGCTATTAATAATTTTAATGTCCATCAAAAAAAATAGTACCTTTTACTAAAGGTACTAATAAATTTAGGGCTTGATTTATAAATAAAAAAACAAAGGCTGTCTTAACATATAAGGACAGCCTTTGAAATCAAATTCAATTCGTTTGTTTAGTTGTTTATATTTTAATTTAAGTTTAAGAATTCTTCTTCAGAAATTTCACCTGTATAAATTTTATGTAATTCCTCTAAATGAGCTACAATATTTTCATGCTGACTTTGCTCTATAGAAGCAGGCTTTTTTAATTCTGATTTTAATCTACCACCTACAACATAATAGTCATAATAGTAAAAGAAGTTTCTATCAAAATTTCTGTTAGAATAAGTTCCGTTATCTCCTAATAAATACCCTAATCTAAAAGCAGATCTTCTTTGAGATGCAGTACCGTGAGAGCTTCCGTTAGGTCCAGCTAATGTTTGTGAAAAATTATAAGCACTAGCAGCAGTATTCCAGTTACTAGTATAAGTTCTTCGGATAAAATAACCTCCAAACCCATCAGCTTCTAATTCAGTAGCACTAACGTGATTACCACTAGGTATAGTATTATCTCTAAATTGTACTTGATGTCCCATCTCATGTGCAGCAACGTATGCAATGGCTGCATTACCATAGCTTAAAGCACTTGCTAACAATTCCTCTCCCCATACAATATAACCGTTTGAAAAAGAAAGAGCATTGAAAGTTCCATCTCCACCTGCCAAGTATAAAGGTACATTACCCATTCCAAAAAAACTTGCAGCTTCGTTATGTTCAGTCTTTAAAAAGTTAGTAGTAGACTGGTTAACGATATATTCCGCCCAATAAGAGTTTGGCCCAAAGCCATCAACTGTGTAGTGGTCAGCGTTGTTAACATCTAACATACTTGGAGAACTAATACCCGTAGGAGCATTGTCATTTGTAAGATTATTTTCTTCTTGGGTACATTGTACAGTAAGAAGGGATATGCATAATAATGCAATAATAAATTTAAATTTTTTCATTGTGAAAGGATTTTATGAATTGAATTTATTTTTTTGAAAAATATACACTTACTGATGATTGATGAAATAATAACGAAAAATTAACACTTTATTTTATAATGTTATTTTTTTTGTAAAAAAAAATAGAATAATACTTTTATTTATTTACTCAGTTTAGAAGTCTGTGTGTTAGTGTGAGTCTTATTGAGGTGTGGTACTATTTTTGCTATTTAGAAAATGAAAAATTAGATATCTATAGCTATGAAAAGAACAACAACTCTATTTATTACATTAGTTTTTACAGTTTTCCTTTCGAATGCTCAAATAAGTATTTTTGATGCGGTACAAACTGGTAAAGAAATTTCTAAAGGGGAAAAGACCCTAAATGAGTTACCCCCTAAGCTTATTCAAACCGTTGAGTTTGGATCTTCTCTTCCAAGTGAAATCAAATATTATTTTAGTACAGAGGAATATTTTTCAGCTCAAGAATTTACAAGACGTTTATCTTTCGAATTATTTTATAATATAAATTACCCTATTATAAGAAAATTAACTTTAGGGGCTGTAGTAGGTATACAACATCAATCACAACAAAGTATTACAGGGTTAAAGCTAGGAGCAACTTTACGATATTATTTTAGAAACTACGAAGGCGTTAATATGTATGTCATGACTGCAAGAAGCATAGGAATTTCTGACAATATAAAAAATGAAGCAGGAGAAGGAAATATAAGGTTTGGATTACAATTCCCTATTATAGAATTAGAAGATTTTGATGATTTTAGAGTTACTTTTAATGTTTTTTGGGACAATGATTCTTATGCTATTAAAAAGCCTCTTTTAGGAAATGAGACACCAGATAATATGGTTTTTCGATCAGCCTATGGTTTAGCAATAGGTTTGCAGTTTTAATTGTTTTTTATGTAAATAAAGTAGCATGTTTTTAAAAGGATTTTAAATAAGAAATTATTATTTTTTTATATTAAAAATCTATCTATTTGCTCTTTTAAAATAATCCAAAAAATGGTATCTTCGCAACTCACTTCAATCATAAAAAATTATAGTTAAAAAATGTCAGATATAGCAAAATTACAAATTGGCGAAAATACGTATGAGTTTCCTTTAGTAAAAGGAACAGAAAATGAAACTGCAATTGATATTAAAGCCTTAAGAGGAGCCACGGGTGGAGTTATAACGATTGACCCAGGATATAAGAATACAGGTTCATGCCAAAGTGCTATAACGTTTTTAAATGGTGAAGAAGGTATTTTAAGATACCGTGGTTATTCAATTGAAGAGTTAGCAGAAAAAGCAGACTTTTTAGAAGTTGCTTATGCTTTAATCTTTGGTGAATTACCAACCAAAGAACAATTAGATAAATTTTATGGTGATATCTTAGATGAAGCAATCGTTGATGATGACATCAAAAAAATAATTGATGCATTTCCAAAGAATGCACACCCAATGGGAGTGTTATCATCATTAACATCTGCATTAACAGCTTTTAATCCATCTTCTGTAAATGTAGATTCAGAAGAAGATATGTATAAAGCAATTGTGAAGATAATGGGGAAATTCCCAGTATTAGTAGCGTGGACGTTACGTAAAAAACAAGGTTTACCATTGCATTACGGATCTCGTAAACTAGGATATGTAGAAAACATCTTAACAATGATGTTTCAAAAGCCAAATGATGAGTATGAGTTAAACCCGATTATGATTAATGCTTTAGATAAGTTATTAATCTTACATGCAGACCACGAACAAAACTGTTCTACGTCTACAGTACGTATTGTTGGTTCTTCTCATGCAGGATTATTCGCGTCATTGTCTGCAGGTATTTCAGCTTTATGGGGACCTTTACATGGAGGTGCAAACCAAGCAGTACTTGAAATGTTAGAAGCAATTAAAGAAGATGGTGGTGACACTAAAAAATACATGGCAAAGGCTAAGGATAAAAACGATCCTTTCCGTTTAATGGGGTTCGGACACCGTGTATATAAAAACTTCGACCCAAGAGCAAGAATCATTAAAAAAGCTGCTGATGAAGTGTTAAACGACTTAGGAGTTGAAGATCCAATCTTAGATATCGCAAAAGGATTAGAGCAAGAAGCACTAAATGATCCATATTTTGTTGAAAGAAAATTATATCCAAACGTAGATTTCTATTCAGGAATTATTTATAGAGCTATGGGGATTCCTGTAGAAATGTTTACAGTAATGTTTGCTTTAGGACGTTTACCAGGATGGATAGCACAATGGAGAGAAATGCGTTTAAACAAAGAACCAATTGGTCGTCCACGTCAAGTTTACGTTGGAGAAAACTTAAGGGAGTTCGTAGAATTAGACAAGAGATAAACTATTTAAAAAGTGTCATTTAAAATAATTAAATGACATTTTTTTTATGTAAAATAACTGATGATGAAAGAAATTAAAATTATCAAAAACAGATCAGATATTGGAGCAGGAACTCGTGGATCTGATATGGGGGTAGATGCAATTGAAATTGCAGCGATAAATAAAAAAAGTAATTATTTCGATTCTTTTGATTTTGAAGATGTAATTACAGAAAATGAATCGATTTACAACAAGGTAAATAATTCGTTTGCAAAACGAATTGACAGTGTTTTTAACCAATGTAAACGATTGAGTAATCACGTAAAAGTAAATTTACAAGAAGGGAAATTTCCAATAGTTCTATCTGGAGATCATTCTTCGGCGTTAGGAACTATTAGTGGAGTAAAGGCAGCAAATCCAACTAAAAGAGTTGGTGTTGTTTGGATTGATGCACATGGAGATTTACATTCTCCTTATACATCACCATCAGGAAATATTCACGGAATGCCTTTGTCTGCTGCTATTTCAGATGATAATTTAGACTGCCAAATTAATGATGTAGATAGAGAAACATCAGAATTATGGGAGCGAATGAAGAATATAGGCACGCCAGGACAAAAAGTTTTACCTGAAGATATTGTATTCTTTGGAGTTCGTGATACAGAAGAGCCAGAAAACAAACAAATGGAGAAATATGGTATTAAAAACTATATGGTTGCAGAAGTTCGTTATCGTGGATTAGATGTTTGTGTAAATGAAGCTTTAGATAAACTGTCTAATTGCGATGTTATTTATGTGTCATTTGATGTAGATGCAATGGATTGTGATATGATTTCTTATGGAACAGGAACACCTGTACCAAAAGGATTTGATCAACATGAAATCATTGATATAATTAACGGATTGTTGGCAAGTAATAAAGTAGCTTGTGTGGAGTTTGTTGAAGTAAATCCGTTATTAGATTTCAAAGGAAACAAAATGGCTGAAACTGCGTTTGAAGTTCTTGAAGAAGTAACTAAAAAGGTTAAAAGTCTATAGTGCTAGTAAAGATATTTTTTAAAAAGCGAACTTACATAAGTTCGCTTTTTTGTTTTTGTAGAGGTTATTTAGAAAAATAAACGTTTATATTTGTTGCAGTAAACTTTAGGAGTAGCTAGTTCACTAGTTTGAGAAAGATCCTTTGAACCTGATATGGTTAACACCAGCGTAGGGAAAAGTTGTAAAATCATGTTTAGAATCGTTTTATGGAACGATGCTAAACTTCTTCTACAGTTTACTTTAAATATATGTTAGTATGATAACGATAAAAGTAAACAATAATCAACAAGAGTTTTTAAGCCCATTAGCATTGCAAGAATTAGTAGATAAACTGCAAATTCAAACCAATGGAATTGCTATTGCTGTTAACAGTAGTGTGGTAAAAAAAACAGATTGGTCCTCAAAATTGCTCCAAAACAATGATGAAGTTTTAATCATTAAATCTACACAAGGAGGATAATATTTTCAGAAAACAAAATTCAAAGTATAAACAAACAACCTTAAAATGAAGAAAAAAGATACAGTTCCAAAACAAGATGGTGTAACAAGACAACCATTTCCGAATTCAAAAAAAATATATGTTCAAGGAAAAATTCACCCACAGATAAAAGTAGCAATGCGCGAAATCGAGTTGAGTGATACTGTAGATTCGATGACAAAAAAAAGAACTCCTAATGAGCCTGTAACGGTATATGATACTTCAGGACCTTATACAGACCCCAATAAAGAAATTAATATTCATAACGGGTTAGAACGTATTCGAGAGCAATGGATTTTAGGAAGAGGTGATGTAGAAGAACTCAATGAGTTCACCTCACAATATTGTAATGAGCGATTAAATGATAAGAGTTTAGATCATTTACGATTTAACTTAAAGCATAAACCTAAGAGGGCTAAAAAAGGGCAAAACGTAACACAGTTACACTATGCAAAAAAAGGAATTATTACTCCAGAGATGGAATACATTGCTATTCGTGAAAATCAACGAATTGATGAAATGACACGTTTGTCTAAACAACATTCAGGGCAAGATTTTGGAGCGAGTATTCCAGCAAAAATAACTCCTGAATTTGTTCGAGAAGAAGTAGCTAGAGGACGCGCAGTTATTCCTTCAAATATCAATCATCCAGAAGCAGAGCCTATGATTTTAGGGCGTAACTTCTTGGTAAAAATCAATGCGAATATTGGAAACTCAGCTACTACCTCATCCATAGAAGAAGAAGTAGAAAAAGCAGTTTGGGCATGTCGTTGGGGAGCAGATAATATTATGGATTTATCTACAGGTAAAAACATCCATGAAACTCGTGAGTGGATTATCCGTAATTCACCAGTACCTGTAGGAACCGTACCTATTTATCAAGCTTTAGAGAAAGTAAATGGGATTGCTGAAGACTTAACTTGGGAAATTTTTAGAGATACTTTAATTGAACAAGCTGAGCAAGGTGTAGATTACTTTACGATTCACGCAGGAGTTCGTTTACGTTATGTACCTATGACAGCAAAGCGTATTACAGGGATTGTATCAAGAGGAGGTTCTATTATGGCAAAATGGTGTTTAGCACACCATAAAGAGAGCTTTTTATATACCCATTTCGAAGAGATTTGTGAAATTATGAAGGCTTATGATGTTGCTTTTTCGTTAGGAGATGGTTTACGCCCAGGTTGTATTGCCGATGCGAATGATGAGGCTCAATTTGCTGAATTAGAAACGTTAGGGGAGCTAACAAAAATAGCACGTAAGCATGAAGTACAATGTTTTATTGAAGGTCCAGGTCACGTGCCAATGCACATGATTAAAGCGAATATGGATAAGCAGTTAGAAGCGTGTGATGAAGCTCCGTTTTATACTTTAGGACCTTTAACTACGGATATTGCTCCAGGATATGATCATATTACTTCAGGAATTGGAGCAGCTATGATTGGTTGGTATGGTTGCGCAATGTTATGTTATGTAACGCCAAAAGAACATTTAGGCTTACCAAATAAGGAAGATGTTCGTACAGGGGTGGTTACTTATAAATTGGCAGCCCACGCAGCTGATTTAGCAAAAGGACATCCAGGGGCACAACACAGAGATGATGCTTTGAGTAAAGCACGTTTTGAGTTCCGTTGGGAAGACCAGTTTAACTTAGGTTTAGACCCTGAATTAGCTAGAGAATATCACGATGAGACCTTACCTGCAGAAGGAGCTAAAATTGCACACTTTTGTTCTATGTGTGGTCCAAAATTCTGTTCTATGAAAATATCGCAGGAAGTACGTGACTTTGCAGCCGAGAATGAAGTAGAAGGAGATGAAGTCTTTGCAAAAGGAATGGAAGAAAAATCAAAAGAATTTAAAGACAAAGGTTCAGAAGTATATCTATAAAATATGAATTTAGAATTATGAATTACGAGTTGACAATTTCTAAATTCGTAATTCATAATTTAAAATTGACTACATGATTGTTTTAATAGCTCCAGAAAAAGATATTCCCAATGAGATTGAAATCCTTCAACAATTATTTGAAGAAGGATTGGAATATTATCATTTCAGAAAACCTGATAAGAATTACGAAGAGCATGTGGTTTATTTGAATCAGATAGATGAAAAGTATCATCATAGAATAGTTACTCATTATTTTCATGAACTCATTAATGAATTCAACCTAAAAGGAATTCATTTTCAAGAGCAAAAAAGAATTGATGCTTTAGAGAATGGAAGCGAATATTTTATAGGATTAAACATGATAGGAAAAACGATGAGTAGTTCTTTTCACGAGCCTTCAGCCTTAGTGAATTGCGATATCGAATTTGATTACCATTTATTAAGTCCTGTTTTTTCTTCTATTTCAAAGAAAGGATACGAAGGAAGAGGCTTTAATGTAAACCATATTGAGAAAACCATTATAGGTATGGGCGGAATCAATACAGATACCATTCAAAAAACTTTAGAGTTAGGTTTTCAAGGAATTGGTGTTTTAGGAGGAGTTTGGAATACAGAAAACCCAGTTGAAAGCTTTAAAAATATCAAGCGTCATTACGAGAAGAATATGAAGAAGTAATTTTTTTGTTAAAGAAAGTATATCAATAAAAAATGAAACAACAAGCTTACATACTAACGATTGCAGGATTTGATCCGTCAAGTGGAGCAGGATTGACTTCGGATATTAAAACTTTTGAAGCACATGGATTATATGGATTATCGGTATGTACAGCAGTTACAATTCAAAATGATATCGATTTTAAAGACTGTGTTTGGATTGATAAAGAAACCATCATCAATCAAATTGAAACCTTATTTGAACGCTTTGAAATATCAGTAGCAAAAATAGGAATCATCCAATCTTGGAATGTGTTATTGGAGGTTCTTCAAACGCTAAAAAAATGCAATTCATCCATAAAAATAGTTTTGGATCCTATTTTAAAAGCCAGCGCTGGATTTGATTTTCATTCCGAAGAGAATATAAAGGTGTTTGAAGAAGTATTGCAACACTGTGATTTTATCACTCCAAATTATGATGAAATCAAAGCTTTGTTTTCTAATAAATCGATTGAAGAAACCATTGAGTTCATTTCAGAGAAGACCAATGTTTATTTAAAAGGCGGGCATAGAGAAGCTAAAAAAGGATGGGATGAAGTATATCACAGTAAGATAGTACAATTAAATATTCCACCGAAAGCTACATCCGTTTTTGAAAAGCATGGAAGCGGTTGTGTGTTGTCTTCAGCTTTAGCTTCAAACATAGCCAAACAACTACCTTTAGAAGATGTATGTACAAATGCCAAATGGTATACGGAACAATTTTTAAACTCTAATAAAACGTTCTTAGGAGAGCACAACTATACATGATAAGTAAATTACACTATATAACCCAAGGGAAAACTCCAGAAGGGCATTTAGAAAATGTTCAAAGAGCTTGTGCTTCTGGAGCAGAGTGGGTACAACTTCGATTAAAGAATCTGGATCCGAAAACTATTTTAGAAACAGCTCAAAAAGCGAGAGAAATTACGAGTCATTTTCAAACGCGTTTAATCATAAACGATTACTACAGAGTAGCTAAAGAAGTTAAAGCAGATGGAGTTCATTTAGGAAAAACAGATACGTGTCCATTAAAAGCAAAAAAGTATTTAGGTGATTTATATATCGTAGGAGGAACAGCGAACACTTTGGAGGATTGTGAAAAACTCTTAGAAAAAGGAGTAGATTATATTGGTTTAGGTCCTTATCAGTTTACTGAAACTAAAAAGAATTTGAGTCCAGTTTTAGGAACTACTGGATATCAAGTGCTACTAGAAGAGTTAAAAACAACCACTCCAATAATAGCTATCGGTGGAATTACCACAGAAAATATACCTGAAATTATTGACACAGGAGTATACGGAGTCGCTGTTTCAGGAGCAATTACACAAAATTTCAACTCGATTCCTGCATTTCATAAAATTTTAAAAGCACCTAGTACTAAGGAACAAGTGTACAAAATAGGAGCACAATAAATTAGCAATAATGAATACCAACTTAACAATAGCCGATAAAACATTTACCTCACGATTATTTACAGGAACAGGGAAATTCAGTTCTTCGCAATTAATGAAAGAAGCTTTATTAGCTTCAGAAAGTGAACTGATAACAGTTGCTTTAAAAAGAGTAGATGTTCAAAACGAAGAAGATGATATTTTATCACATTTAAATCATTCTCGAATTAATTTATTACCAAATACTTCAGGAGTTCGTACAGCAAAAGAAGCTGTTTTTGCTTCAGAATTGTCTAGAGAAGCTTTGGAAACAAATTGGGTGAAATTAGAAATACATCCAGATCCAAGGTATTTATTGCCAGATCCTATCGAAACCTTAAAAGCTGCTGAAGAATTAGTAAAAAAAGGATTTGTAGTGATGCCTTATATTCATGCAGATCCAGTTTTATGTAAGCGATTAGAAGAAGTAGGAACGCAATGTGTAATGCCTTTAGGAGCTCCTATTGGAAGTAATAAAGGATTGAAAACGTTGGAGTTTTTAGAAATCATTATTGAACAATCTAATGTTCCAGTTGTTGTAGATGCTGGTATTGGAGCACCCTCCCATGCGGCATATGCTATGGAATTAGGAGCTGATGCTGTTTTAGTAAACACGGCGATTGCTGTATCACAAAATCCAGTAGCGATGGCGCAAGCTTTTAAGATGGCAGTTGAAGCAGGAAGAATGGCATATGAAGCAAAATTAGCTCCTGTTAGAAAACAAGCAGAAGCAAGTAGTCCGTTGACAAGTTTTTTAAATTAAAGCTGTTGGCATTTAGCCTTTAGCTTATTTAAAATTAATACGATGTTAGTAAACAAAACAGAAAGTAGTAGCCAAGAGCTAACAACCAAAAGCTTTAAAACTATATTCAACCAATACAATTGGGATGAAACCTTACAAAGCATTTTTAATAAAACATCCGTTGATGTTGAAAGTGCTTTATCTAAGGATAAACTCGGTTTGGAAGATTTTAAAGCGTTGATATCTCCTGCTGCAAAACCTTTTTTAGAGCAAATGGCACAAAGAAGTCGTATGCTGACAAAAAAACGATTTGGAAATACCATTCAAATGTACGCTCCAATGTATTTGAGTAATGAGTGTCAGAATATATGTACGTATTGCGGATTCAGTTTTACAAACAAAATTCCGAGGAGAACCTTAACCGATGCTGAAATATTGAAAGAAGTTGCTTTTTTAAAAGCGAAAGGATACGATCATATTTTGTTAGTAACTGGAGAAGCTAATAGAACAGTGGGGGTGGATTATATTAAAAATGCAATTCAGTTGATTCGTTCACAATTTTCAAATATTACGATTGAAGTACAACCTTTAGATCAAGATGAATATGAATTGTTAATTGAAAGCGGATTATACGCAGTACTGGTATATCAAGAAACCTATCATCAACAAGAGTATAAAAAGCATCATCCGAAGGGGAAAAAATCAAATTTTGAGTATCGTTTGGAAACTCCCGATAGATTGGGGAAAGCAGGTGTTCATAAAATAGGGTTAGGAGCTTTATTTGGACTGGAAGATTGGCGAGCTGATAGCTTTTTTACAGCATTGCACTTAAAATACTTACAAAAAACCTACTGGAAAACGAAGTATTCTATTTCATTTCCACGTTTAAGACCACATTCAGGAGGATTAGAACCCAAAGTAGAAATGACGGATGCTGATTTGGTACAATTAATCTGTGCGTTTAGAATGTTAGATGAAGATGTAGAACTGTCAATGTCTACCCGAGAAAGTGAAGTTTTTAGGAATAATATTGTTAATTTAGGGGCAACCTCAATAAGTGCAGAGTCTAAAACAAACCCAGGAGGGTATAGTGTTGAACCACAATCGCTAGAGCAATTTGAAATTTCGGACGAACGAAGCACTGAAGAAATTGTACAGATGCTAAAAGGACAGGAATTAGAAGTAGTTTGGAAAGATTGGGAGCATTTTAGAAATTAGACCGTTAGGCTATTAGAATCAAGAATGAAAATTTTAAGAGTTAATGAGGTGAATTTATTCTATAATTAAACATGAACTTAAGTAAAGAAGAACAAAAACAATACAATCGCCATCTTATTCTAGATAAAGTAGGAGAAAAAGGACAACTAAAACTAAAACAAGCCAAGGTATTAGTGATAGGGGCTGGAGGATTGGGATGTCCTGTACTACAATATTTAACAGCAGCAGGTGTTGGGACGATTGGAATTATTGATGATGATGTAGTAGATCAAAGTAATTTACAGCGCCAAGTTTTATATACAATAGATGATATAGGAAAGTCTAAAGCAGAAACAGCAGCAAATCGTTTGTCAAAATTGAATCCTTTTGTTCAGTTTCATGTGTATAAAGAAAAATTAACTAATCAGAACGCTATTTCATTATTTCAACAATACGATGTAGTTGTAGATGGTAGCGATAATTTTGCCACTCGTTATTTAACCAACGATGCAGCGGTATTAACACAAAAGCCATTGGTGTATGGGGCTATTTTTAAGTTTGAAGGACAAGTAAGTGTGTTTAATTATCAAGGAAGTGCTACGTATCGATGTTTATATCCAACACCACCCAAACCAGAAGAATCACCCAATTGTTCTGAAATTGGTGTAATAGGTGTATTACCTGGAATTATAGGAAGTTTACAAGCCAATGAAGCTATTAAAATTATTTGTGGAATAGGAGAGGTGTTAGCTAATAAATTATTGATGTATGATACATTAAGCATGCGTCAAATGATATTAAAGTTTGAAAAGACAGACAAAGATGAGGTTGCTGAGTTAAACAACGATTATGAATTCTTCTGCGGAATAAAAACAGCTACTCACGAAATAACTTTAAGAGAGTTACAAAGTAAGTTGTCAAATTATAACCTGCTTGATGTTCGTGAGGATTGGGAACGAGAGCAGCACCATATTGGAGGGCAACATATTCCGTTAGGAGAGCTTGCGCAACGATATGATGAAATAAACATCGAAAAACCTGTGGTTGTTTATTGTAAATCAGGAGTACGTAGCCAACGAGCAATTGATTTTTTAGAGCAACAATTTGACACCGTTACTTTTCTAAATTTAAAGGGAGGACTTGGTTCATAAGTCCTTATGAGGAAGAGTTATTTAAAATAGTATTAAAGGGTGGAACTCCACCCTTTCTCTTTTAATTTTCTTCAGTTTCTATTAAAACTACCTCTTCAGGTACAGATAAAAACAAAACACATCCATGTTGGGTTTTTACACTATGTTTTCCTTGAGGAGGAGTGTATAAATAATCTCCTTGTTCTAAAACTTCTCCAAAGATTTCACAACTTCCTTTTAAAACAAATACTTCTTCTCCTGCTGGATGAGAGTGGTAAGGATAGGAAGCTCCTTCTTCAAATTTTAATAAAATAGCTTTAGAGCGCTGAGTAGCTTTATCAAAATACAAGGATTTTACAAAAACACCTTGATAATGCACACCATTTTCAATAAGTGGATTCCAAGTAATTTGTTCACTTTTGGTGATATAGTCTTTAATATTCATAATTAATTAAGTTTACAATTTTATATAAATTTTGATGAGACAAAGTTGATACTTAACTGAAACCTAAGAAATGGAGAATTTTAAGTTTTTGATGTAAGATTTATAAAATCAGTGTGCTTTGAAACTCCGTTGGAGACATTGCAGTGTGATTTTTAAAGAATTTTGAAAAATAGTAAGGGTCTTTGAAGGCTAGTTTGTAAGCGACTTCTTTTACACTTTTATTTTCGTACTGAAGAATACGCTGTGCTTCAGAAATTATTAAACCGTAGATAACATTTTGAGCTGTTTTACCTGCATGTTTTTTTGCCAGCTCATTGAGTTTTAATTCAGAGGTTTTAAGTTGTTCTGCGATGTTTTTTAAAGAATAATTGTGCTCAAAATTATTTCTAACAAACTCTAAAAACTGTAAGAAAAGAGCTTCTGGTTTCCATATTTCACCTCCGTTAGCAATTTTTGACCGATTTATTTCGAATAATAGTAACTCAATACGTGCATGGATAGAATCTAAATGTTGAAATGGTTTTTCTCTTAATTCTCTTTCTATTTTATGGATTTCGGTTTCAATTTCTTCAGGAGAGTTTATTGAGATTACTTCATTGTAATCAAAATGGCAAAATAGACTGTTCTGAAAAATTAATTCAATATCTTTCTCTGTTTTGCATATATAGTTGAGTGTAAAATCAAGTACATATCCTTTTCCTTCATTAACATTTTCAAAGTAATGGTATTGCCCAGAAGTTATTGTAAGAATTTGGTTCTTGCAGAGAGTTAGACGCTTATTGTCAACCACCATAGAAACTTGTCCCTCATTGCACCATATAAGAAGATACTTTTTTATCCTCTTAGGTTTGAAGTCCGAAATAGCTTCAATTTTCTGAAGGTTTATCATTTGTAATTGATTATAGAATGAAAAACTGCTATAGCCTAAATAAACTCTTACGCAATCTTCGTCCCGTTTTTAACAGTACGTTCAGTAGTTAACAAAGTAACTTCTTTATCATCACCTAAACCACCTAATACCAAGCATTCGCTCATCATGTTAGCAATTTGTTTTTTCGGAAAGTTTACCACAGCAACTACTTGTTTTCCTATTAAATCTTCAGGTTGATACAATTTAGTGATTTGCGCTGAGGTTTTTTTAATTCCGTAATCACCAAAATCAACCTGCATTTTATAGGCAGGGTTTTTAACCTCTTTAAAAATTTCCGCTGAAATAATAGTACCAATACGCATTTCTACTTTTGTAAAATCGTTCCAAGTGAGGGTGTTCTCTTCCATATGTCTGTAAATTATACCAGTTAGGTATTTATTAGTTGTTTAAAAATAAAATTTTATTAAGTGCCCATTATGGGCTCCATAGTTTAGTTATTTTCTAGCAATCGTTTGGCAGCAGTAAATGGAGTAGTTTTCCCATTTTCTAGCTTTGCAATTTCCTGTTTTAAAAGTTCTTTAATTTTTGGGTTGTTGTAAAAATTACTTTTTAATTGCTGATTGATGGTTTCTAATAACCAATAATTATTCTGTTCGTTTCTTTTTTGTTGAAAGTAGCCTGATTTTTTTACTAAGTTCATGTACTCTTCAATCATTACGTAGATAGCATCAATTCCCTGATGATGCAATGCACTTGCCAATAAAACTTTAGGTTGCCAATCACTTTCCTTAGCAGGGTATAAGTGTAAAGCTCTGTTAAATTCTACTTTTGCCAGTTTAGCATTTTTTTCATTACCGCTATCTGCTTTGTTAATCACAATCGCATCTGCCATTTCAATAATTCCACGTTTAATACCTTGTAATTCATCACCAGCACCCGCTAATTTCAATAATAAAAAGAAGTCGGTCATAGAATGTACAGCCGTTTCCGACTGTCCAACACCTACCGTTTCAATAATGATTGTATCAAAACCAGCTGCTTCACATAAAATAATACTTTCACGTGTTTTTTGAGCAACGCCACCTAACGAAGTTCCAGAAGGAGAAGGACGGATAAAAGCATTTTCATCGGTTACTAATTCCTCCATACGTGTTTTATCACCTAAAATACTTCCTTTATTAACAGAACTACTCGGATCCACCGCCAAAACAGCTACTTTCTTACCTAATGAAGTTAAATGTTTACCAAAAGCCTCAATAAATGTACTTTTTCCTACACCTGGAACACCCGTAATTCCAATTCTAACCGATTTATTGGCATACGGTAAACAAGCTTCTAAAATTTCATTAGCTTGTTGTTGGTGTTTTGGGTTTGTACTTTCCACTAACGTAATAGCTCTACTTAAAAAAGGAATATTACCAGCAACTATTTGAGTAACAAATTCTTCAGTTGAGGTAGTTTTTCTTCTGTTACGTTTTATTTTTTCTGCAGATGATTTACTGGTGGTTTCAGGCTGAGAAACCCCGTCTTTTTCAGAGAGTGCAGATGTGTCTTTGTCGGTCATTATGTAGGTAAAACAAAATAATAACGTAAATTTAGAAATAAAAATGCAGGAAAATGCAACGCGGCGGAAAAAGTCTCGTATTTAGGGTAAGAAATCAAGAATGAAATCAACTAAACAGTTACATCAATCGGTAATAGATGCCTGTAAAAACAATGATGCAAAAGCGCAAATGCAATTGTATGATTTGTATTGTGATGCCATGTATACAGTGGCGTTACGGTATGTAAAAGATTCGTTCACAGCGGAAGATGTAATGCAAGAAGCATTTATAAAAGCATTTAAAAATATTGATTCATATAAAGATGAAGTAGCGTTTGGTGCTTGGTTAAAAAGAATCGTTATTAACCAAAGTATTGATTATTTAAAGAAGAGAAAATTAGAACTGGTTTCTATTAACGAAGAAATTACCACAGTAGCAGATGATGATAATTGGAATGTAGCCGCTACTATATCGTATCAAGATATTGTAAACTGCATTCAACAATTAAAAGAAAAGTATAGAGTTGTGTTAACCCTATTTTTATTAGAAGGGTATGATCACGGAGAAATCTCACAAATATTAGGAATTTCAGAAGTGAGTTCGAGAACACATTTATTAAGAGGAAAAAGACAAGTGCAAGAACAATTAAAAGCAGTACATCATGTCTAAAGATATTAGAGAAATACTAAAAAACAATGTTGAAAACACAGAGAGGTTATCAACAAATCACAGACAGCGTTTTCAACAAAAGTTAATGGATGAATTGCATTCAACACCATCAACAAAAAAATCATATCAGTGGTTGTATATAGCAGCATCTATTGTGTTGTTGGTGAGTTTGGGAATTCAGTTTTACCCAACTAATACTGTAGATCCAATAATAACTGAGCTTCCAAAAGAAACTCAAAATCAAATTAGTTTAGGAACTATTTCACCTGAGTTAAAAACGGTGGAAGACTACTATGTAAATACAATTAATTACGAATTAAGTCAGTTAGAATTAACTGACGATAATAAAGAACTTTTTGATGGTTATTTAACCAAGTTAGGTGAATTAACCAAAGAATATAAATCGTTAACCAAAGAGCTCAATACAAAAGGAGTTAACGACGATACTATCAATGCATTGATTGGAAACCTGCAATTACGTTTACAGCTGTTAAAACGTATGCAAAAACAATTACAAGAATTTAAAAATCCAACTCAAAATGACATTCAAACAATTTAAAATCAGTGTTTTTTTACTGTTAGTAACTGGCGTTGTATCTGCACAGAAATACAACAAAAAGTTTAGTGAAAATTTTAAGACAAATAAAGATGTAGTAGTTAATATCAATGCATCTAATGCAGATGTTGATGTAACTACATGGAACAAAAATGAAGTTTCAGTAGAAGCTGTTGTCGAAGTTGAAGGGCTAGATAAAAAAGAGGCTCAAAAATATTTAGACAATTGGAAATTTGAAGCTTTAGGGAATAAAAGTAAGGTGCAAATTAATGCCAATAGAAATAGCTTTAGAATAGGAGGAGACAATATTGTATTCTTCAATTCATCAGACAATAACTACCCAAAGGTATTTCAATTTGATGGTGATGATGAAGTTGTGGTGGTTCCAGAAGTGAGAATTCCAGAGATACCAGAAATACCTGAACTTCCAGAAATAAAAATACCAGAAATCAACTTTGAAGAAATCGTTACCGGTTTAGAAGACATCGAATTTGACTTTGATAAGTATGCAAAAGATGGAGGAAATTACTTCTTTCAATGGAAAGATGGTGTAAACGATATTACCATTAAGTCGAAAAAGGAATGGGAAGAATTCAAGAAAACTGATAAATATAAAGAGTTTAAAAAGCATCAAGAAGAAAGAAAAAGAGATATTAAAAAAGAATTAGAAAAAGCTAAGAAAGAGCGAATCAATCAAAAAGAGCTAAGAAGAGAAATGGCTAAAGCAAGAGCTGAAATTAGAAAAATAAATAGAGAAGAAATCAGAAAAGAACTTGCAAAAGCAAGAAAGGAAATGCACAAGGCAAGAAAAGAGATGCAAAAAGTTCGTATGAATTATTCTTACTCTTCTGAGAGCAATAACCTTATGATTAATGGAAAAAAAGTAAAAATTACAAAGAAGATTACGATAAAAGTTCCAAAATCGGCAACGTTTGACTTGAATACACGTCACTGTAAAGTAAAACTACCAAAAACCAAAGCTTCAGGAAAGGTTAGTTATGGAACCTTTAAAGCTGACGCACTTGACGGTGGAAAATTAAATATTTCATTTTCACCAGTAAATATAAATTCATTAAACGCTTGTACGTTGTTCTTAAATAATGTAACCGATGCTCAATTAGCATCGGTTACTAATACAACTGTAAACTCTAATTCATCAGGACTTGTAGTAAACAATGTTTATAGTAATGTTGAAGTAAATAATAAGTTTGGAAACTTAACCATTACCAAAGTTCATCCTAGCCATGATAATTTAAAAGTACTTTTAAGCTATTCAGATGCGGGAGTTGATTTAGCAGGGATAAACAAAAAATTCGATATTCAGAGTAATAAGGTTAAGAAACTAAAAGATGGAAGTGTAGAATATAATGGAGAGTTTATTTTAATATCAAACGATAAGAAAATTGAAATAGACGGTAAATACAGTCAATTAAAAGTTAAAAATCAATAAGAAATACAAACAAAATTACTTTTTATTTCTACAAAATTGCTGCCAAATTCTTTTTCTATATTCTTTATAAAGTGCCTATATTAGCGATTGCAAATAGTCATTTTTACTATGGAATTATACAAAGAAAATCAACTTAAAATATATAACTCTTTAACCAAATCAAAAGAGCTTTTTAAACCAGTAACCGAAGGACGCGTAGGTATGTATGTATGTGGTCCTACAGTATATAGCAACGCCCATTTAGGAAACGTACGAACTTTTATGTTTTTTGATGTGGTGTATCGTTATTTATTACACCTTGGATACAAGGTGCGTTATGTACGTAACATTACGGATGCTGGTCACTTAGAAAACGATGCAGATGAAGGAGAAGATAGAATTGCAAAAAAAGCACGACTGGAGGAAATCGAACCGATGGAAGTGGTGCAACGTTATACAGTTGATTTCCATAATGTATTAAACAACTACAACTTTTTACCGCCAAGTATAGAGCCTACCGCTACAGGTCATATTGTAGAGCAGATTGAAATGATTAAAGAAATCATGGATAAAGGTTTTGCTTATGAAGTAAACGGTTCAGTATATTTTGATGTGTTAAAATATAACGAAACAGGTAATTACGGTATTCTTTCTGGTAGAAAATTTGAAGATGCTATTCATAACACAAGAGCGTTAGACGGACAGTCAGATAAAAGAAACCCGCAAGACTTTGCGCTTTGGAAAAAAGCCGACGATCGTCATATCATGCGTTGGCCTTCACCTTGGAGTGATGGTTTTCCAGGGTGGCATTTAGAATGTTCAGTAATGAGTACAAAGTACTTAGGTGAACAATTCGATATTCATGGTGGAGGAATGGATTTAAAATTCCCACATCACGAGTGTGAAATTGCACAATCACAAACTTGTAGTGGTGTAAAGCCAGTAAACTACTGGATGCATACTAACATGCTATTGTTGAACAGTCAAAAAATGGCAAAATCAACAGGGAACTTTATTTTACCAAATGAAATTTTAACGGGAGAAAATAACATCTTAGGAAAACCGTTTTCTGCAAGTGTAGTTCGTTTTTTCAATATGCAAGCTAACTATAGAAGCATTTTAGATTTTTCAGGAGAAGCGTTAGAAGCTGCTGAAAAAGGACATGCGAAGTTAATGGAAGCTGTAGATTTCTTAGACAAAATTGAAGCAGGTACTACTTCCACATTTGATGTGCAAAAATGGAGACAAGACTGCTACGATGCTATGAATGATGATTTTAATACACCAATATTAATATCACATTTATTTGAAGCAGTAAAAGTTATCAATCAAATAAAAGAAGGAAAAGCGAGTTTAACTATCGAAGATTTAGAAGTGTTTAAAAATACAATCAATGCGTTTGTTTTTGATGTATTAGGACTAATGAATGAAACTTCAGAAGGAAATAATTCAGACAAACTAAGTGGCGTAGTTGAAATGTTAATTAGCATGCGTAAAGAAGCACGTGAAAATAAAGATTGGGCATTATCTGATGAAATTCGTGATAGATTACTGGAATTAGGTATTCAATTAAAAGACGGTAGAGAAGGAACAACGTTTACAGTTAACTAATTGAAAAAAATACTAACATATCCGTTTATATTACTAGTTCGATTTTATCAAACAGCCATATCTCCGTTTACACCAGCAACATGTAGATATTCACCAACGTGTTCAAGCTACACAATTGAAGCGTTACAAAAACACGGATTGTTTTACGGTGGTTGGTTGGCATTGAAAAGAATTTTCAGTTGTCACCCTTGGGGAGGAAGCGGTTACGATCCTGTTCCAGAGAAAAAAGAAAAATAATAATTGTCATTGAGGAGTTTATTAAGAAGTAATCTTAAGATTATTTCATTTTAACTTGCCTTAATTGACAGCCGAAAGGTTCACAATGAAACAAAAACTAAATTAAAGTAGATGAATTTTTTATCCATAGTGTGGGATTGGAACCCAGAAATAATAAATTTAGGAGGTTTTGGTATTCGTTGGTACAGTTTAATGTTTGTAGCAGCGTTTATTTTAGGACTTCGATTAATGAAAAAGATTTACATTAACGATAACATTGCTGTTGAAAAACTAGATCCGTTATTTATGTACGTATTCGTTTCTATGTTAATAGGAATGCGTTTAGGAGATGTATTCTTTTACAGTTGGGATTATTACCAAAATCATTTACTAGAAATCATATTACCATTTAAAAAACAAGAAGGAGCTTCGGCTTTATTCGGATTGTTAGATGGATGGAAATTTACAGGATTTACAGGGTTTGCAAGTCATGGAGCAGCAATAGCAATTCCAATAGCCATGTACTTTTACGCAAAGAAACACTTACAAAAACCATGGTTGTTTATCTTAGATAGATTAGGAATTATGGTAGCCTTAGCAGGATTTTTTATCCGTTTCGGAAACTTCTTTAATTCTGAAATTTACGGAAAACCAACAGGAAGCAGCTTTGGTGTCATCTTTAAAAGAGCAGGAGAGACGGTACCACGTCACCCAACCCAATTATACGAAGCATTTAGTTATTTAGTACTATTCTTTGCTTTGTGGTATTTCTATTGGAAAACAGACAAGAAAAATCAAACAGGCTTTTTATTCGGACTGTTTATGGTGGTATTATGGTCGTTACGTTTTGTAATAGAATTCTTAAAAGAAGCACAAGTAGAAGGAAGAGAAGATTGGGTGTTCAATACATTGAACACAGGTCAGGTGTTAAGTATTCCGCTAGTGTTGATCGGTTTTTGGTTAATGTTTAGAAAACCTAAAGCAACTGCATAAAAACAATAAAAAAACTCCAAGGATACCCTTGGAGTTTTTTATTATTCAAAAGTTACCGTTTTACTCTTTAGAAAACTTTTCAGCTAGCAAATCCCACAGTTGAGAATAGCCATTGTCATAACCCAGTGCCCAAATACCGACACCGCTTATTTTATTGCGTTTTATCCAGTCGTATTTTATTGAAAGCGACTGCACATCTTCAAAAAATAGCTGTCTATATTCATGGTTGCTGTCTTTGATAATTAGATAGCTAGAAGCACTTTTAGGATCAAACTTAACGGGAATTTGTAAAGAATCAATATATATATATCGTATGGTATAATAACGAGGATGCGATTTGAACTTCGTTACTTTAGCGCCCATTTCAGGTTTTTTAGTGTACCATTCAGCACCGTAATAAGGAAGTCCCGCAATTAATTTATCTAGAGACACTCCCTTGTTTTTATAATAAGTAACGGAGGCTTCTAAACCATTCCCGAATTTTTTACTGTATTTAAAAGGAGTTACAGGACCAGTAGTTTTACTAAAACTTCCGTAGTAATCGTACCCCATTAGCGTGTAAAAATCGATATGCGGATTGATAGCAGGAATATCAAATACATTATTCCAGTCAATAGCATACAAACACAAAGAGACACTATAATTAGGATTCTTTTCTTTTAGCTTTTTTGAAACCTGAATGATAAACTGTGTAAGTTGATTTCTATCTTCTTTAGCAACCCCTTCAAAATCGATATTAATTCCATCAGCATTTCTTAAGGCAAGTAACTCAGCTAGATTTTCTATAAGTCTTGTTTGCGCTTTTGAATTATTTAAAAACACAGCATTGTTTTCGCTTCCAAAGTTTGTAACAGACAAAAAGACTTTACAACCTTTTGTTTGAGCACTGTCGATTAACGAAGTAGTTTTCCATTGGTGTATACTTTTGTAATTACCTGTTTTGGGATCAAGAGCATAAGAAAAGTATGAAATTCCCCAAAGCATAGAAAAATTATAACTTTTATAAGAAGAACCGTTGGAATATACATGCCAGCCAAATGTACGGTAATTAGGATGTACGTTTCCTTTTTTATGAGTTATAGGTTTGTAAGAAATGTTGTTTAAACTGTCCCATTGCTGTTCGGTAGTAAAATTTAAACCGCCATAGGTTTTTTCATGTAAGTGACGCTGACTTATAAACTGTTTGCCATCTGCAATGCTTATGGAGTCTTTGTGCTCTACAGGTTTTGGGTTGTTAGTTTGTGTTTCCTTGTTTTTAGAGTTTGAACACGAAGTAATGAAGGCGATTAAAAATAAATGAGTAAGGAGTAACCAAGTTTGCTTATTCGGGGGGTGTTTCATGTTAATAAAAAGATAGGTTAGTAAATAATCATAGCTTCTAAAATTCTAAGAATTACTAAAATACAATAAGTTTTGTAAAACAGTTTCTTGGTAGAAAGCTACATCTATAGAAAACAAAAAACTCCAAGCGAAAAGCTCGGAGTTTTTATTGTATGAAGTCAGGAATTTTATCCTTTTATTTTTGCTAACTCTTGCTTTTTAGCATCAATTTCATTTTCAATTTTTAATAAGCGATTTTCAATTTTGTTGATAATAGCTTGTTTTCTTTCTATACTCTCTTTAGAAGTAGAAGCATCTTTCTTAGCCTCTTCTAATTTAGATTTCATTTTAGCTAAACCTTCTTTACCACTAATTAAAATTTCTTCGTTAATGCTAATATCATCTTCAAGATCACTTATTAAGGTGTTTTTCTCTTTACTAATGTTTTGTTCCTTAGCCTTAATTTGGTTGCTTAATTGTTTTAGTTTTTCTTCCTCTAAACGTAAAGCCTCTTGTTCTTTTAAATAAGCAAGCTCTCTAGCTTTTCTTTCTTCGTCTAACTTCTTACGAGCCTCTTCAAGCTTTTGTTTTTGTAAAAGAACCTCTTTCTGCTCATCACTTATATTATCTTCATATACCACAAGACCAGTGCTTGCAGTAGTCACTTTAGCTTCCTCTTTTACCTCTGCTTCCTTAGTTTCTTCTTTTTTAAGTTTTCTAGCTAATTTTCTTTCAAGAGACGCCAAATCTTTCTTGTGTAAATCAATTTGACTGTTTAGTTTGCTTAGTCTTTGTTGCATGTTAGCAACAATTTTTTCTTTTCTTTCTACCTCTTGTTTTGTAGCTTTTTTACTTGTTTTAAAACGCTCTAAATTTCCTTTTACACGTTTTAAAGCACCAACTCCACTCACTAAAATTTCTTCATTAGCGCTAATTTGATCTTTCTTGTTTTTTACCTGAGCTTTTAAAGCTTTAATGTCATCTTGAGCATTTACTTGTTGGCAAGTAAACGTTATGAAAAAAGTTAAAGTGACTAAGAATCTTAGTGTTTTCATTGTAATTTTATGGTATTAAGTTTTTGTTTTTTTGGGGCGCAAAAGTATGGCTAAATGCGAAAAAAAAATAACTTTTTAACATGTTTTTTACTGTGTTTTTCAGTAAGCAAAAAACATAATGCTTTGACTCACATAAAACTTGATGTGAATAAATAATGTTACAATACTTATTCGTGATGATAAGGCTCGTTACGAAGAATAGTAAACCCACGATACACTTGCTCTACAATAAATAAACGAATCATTTGGTGAGAAAATGTCATTTTAGAGAGCGATAACTTTCCTTGTGCTTTACTATATACGGTTTCAGAAAAACCATAAGGACCGCCAATAACCAACACCAATTGTTTAATACCTGAGTTCATTTTCTTTTGTAGATATTGAGAAAACTCCATGGAAGTATGTTGCTTTCCTTTATCGTCTAATAAAACTAGTTGGTCGGTAGGTTGTAATTTTGACAGAATTAACTCGCCTTCTTTTTCTTTTTGTTGTGCCTCGCTTAGGTTTTTAACGTTTTTAATATCTGGAATAATCTCCAACTCAAACTTTACGTAATGTTTTAAGCGGTTTTGGTATTCGTCAATTAATTGCTGTAACTGCTTATTATCAGTTTTGCCTATGGCGAGTAGTTTTATTTTCATGTGGCAAAATTACGAATGTTTTATAAACTCTTAAAGTTGGTAACCACATGCTAGAGGGGCTTGTTACCAAGATAGTGTAGGTTCGATTCCTGTTACGTGCAAAAAAATAAGTCATTAATTACTTTTAGTCATTGTTTTGTACAGTTTTATTAACGCATTCCATATGAAATGCGTTCTTCTTTAAAATCACAATTATTAGATTCTTCTACTGTTACCCTTTATATGAAAAAAAGTCAATTCTAATTTATTTTTTTTGCTTTATCAAAAAAGCGATATGTTATTTTTTCTAAACTATCTGTATTTATTTTTTCACTAAAAAGGTTTGAATGATTTAATGATGAAATTATCATTTCATGTATAGCTTCTTCTCTTGACTTCCCTTTCAATAAGGCATTAAATTCGTTATCAGGAAGCCCTCCATAAAAACTTTCTATTTTGTGTGGTTCTTTGTTTATTTCATCTTTCATTGTTTGATTAGTATAATCAAATTTGATGATATGATGTCCATTATCTCTGTAATAAATCATAAATAAAATGAAGCCTTTTTCATTAAAATCTGTTATAGTCATAGTTTGTTTTTATTTATTGTTAATGTTTTTCGAAGGTTTAGTATAATATCTTAATTAAAATTAGGTGAACAATTCAAATTTTTCCTATGCGGATGTATATATTTCCAGAATGCTTTTCCTGCGCTATTTAAGTAGTTTAATGAATAATTTAATTTAGTGTTTGAACTTACTTGATAAATATATTCATTGCACCCATAAGAATATTTTTTTTTGAAACAAACAATTGCAAAATATAGAGTTTTGTAATTTTCAGAAACAGAATAGAATGTTACTTTCGAAATTGCGTCACTATCATAACTTGTATAGGAGGTACCATAACTTTTAGATTTTACAAATTCCATTATTTTCTCACAAGATTGAGAATTTACAATAGAGCATTGAATTAAAAGTAACATTATAAATAGTTTTCTTTTCATAGTTTTTTTTGGTTTATAAAAAATACAGATTCTTAAGTAAATATGGGAACACCTTATGTTTTTACGCATTGTTGGTAGTTGGGTTAACTCTTTCAAATATCTTTTTAACATTCTCATATTCTGATTTAAGCATTAATTTTTCTTTGGTAAGAGTTATTATTTTAGCTTTTTTTCTGAATTGTTCTAAATGTTCGTTTTCCATTGCACATAATAATATTTGCGTTTTTCTGGATGTTTTATTTGTTAGTAGGTTTACAATTTTTTCATAATTAGTATCTGATTGTTCTTGTTGATTAGGAGTGTCAATAACTAAAGCAGATTTAACTTCATTTCCATACGTTTCAACCATTGTAAAGATACTTAAATAGTATGCTAAAATAGCCCTAGAACCTTCTGCAGCTCCACCTTCCTTGATAACTTTGTTGTAATCTAAGGGAGATCTGATATCTGATATATTTACAGCTTCAGCATCCAGTAGTTCTATATAATCTGAGAAAATAGAACTAAAAGAATTATTTATTTCTTCAACATCTTCATTGGTGATTAATTTTTTTTGTCTTTTACGAATATCTCTAATATCTTTTTTTAATGTACCAACAGAGTTAACTTTATCAGCTTTGTCTTTTAAAACATTTTTTTTAATTGAATTACCAGCAATGTTTTCAATTATGTCATTAAAATTGATATTTATATTTTTAACATTATTTGCTAAATCTTGAGAGTTTGAAGTTTCTTCAGTTATAGTATACTTTTTGTTGATTTGATTAATGTTTTCTCTAGCTTTAGATAAGCTACTGTTCGCTTTGGTTAGCTTTATGTTTACTTTGTTAAGTTCTGCTAAAATTGATTCTAATTGATTTTCAGCTTGACTTTTATCAGTCATTATTGATGTTCTATTGATTATGGAGTTTTCGTGGACTACTCCACATAATGGACACTCAACTTCATCGTCTTCTATATTCTCAATAGTAAATTTATAATCTTTATCTAGTTCAGATATGATTTTTTCTGTAATTACTTGTTGTTGTTCAAGGTATACTCTCTCTCCATTCAATATGGTTAATTTATTTAGTATTTTTTCTTGCTCTTCTTGTAATTTTCTTAAATCAATTTTGATTTCTTCTGTTAATACTTCAAACTCTTTCGTTTCAGTTATAGTATTTGCTATTTCAGGAATATAATCTTTAACTATTTCTATAGTTGTTTCAATTTTTTCAATTTGGTTTTCTATAGTTTTTTTTGAATCTTTTTTTAGTGCTTTATCGTTTTCAAGTTCAAAATGTTTTGAAGTAAGTAAGCCAACGTGGTATTTTACAATCGTACTTCGCCAGTTAGAGAACTGTTCTAACTTTTCAAAGTTATCCCAAGCTTTAGACCAACTTCTTTTTTGGTCAATATAGAATGGTAAAAAGTAAAATGCAGGTGGAGGAATTTCCATTAAACCTGAATTTCTGTTCGGAAGAAGTGCTTTAAATTTTAAAATTCCAGCTAACTTCTTAGAATACTCTCCTGTAATTTTATCATAATTAATAAATGCATTATTATCAGTTTTTAGGGATATGTTATTTTTATACCGTTTGACAATGTAAAGTGTTGTATCAACAGTAAATTCTACAATAGTTTTGCTATCTGTAGTTCTCCAGCTTGTATCTAAAGTAGGTTCACAGCCTATTCCCCAAAACAATAATTTTACTAGTGTTGATTTTCCTACACTATTATCAATTGCCGTTATTAGATTCAATGTTTCGCTGAATTCGAATTGATTTGCTGTTTTTGTTGAATTTGATAGAATCAGCAGACGTTTGAATTTTAAGTTTGGCATTCTTTACAGTTCTTAAGTTTCTTATTAGTATTTTAAAATTTTCTTTACTCATTTAAGACATCATTATATATTCACAAATTATTGCACTTTTTATTTCAGTTTCGTTATTAAATTGTCTTAAGAGTTTTTTAGGGATATGGTTTTTTACATTTTCAATTAATGTTTCTAAAACATCAATTTCTTTATCTAAGTTGATTTGAATTTGTTGAGTAATAAAATTAGTAGTATCAATTTGAAGAGTACTACTATTACTTATTCTTTTAGTTCGGTATCTGTTGAATGAACGTTTTAGTAATTTTGATTTTATGGAATTAAGTCCTAATTCAGAACAGATTGAGTAAAATTCGATTTCAACTTTGTTTTCGTCCTTAATACTTGTAAAAGCATTAATTACCTCTGTTACAGTTATAGATGTTAAAGCTTTTTTAGATAGTAAATCATCCCATTTGGTATAGTCGTAGGTTACTTTACCTTTTCTGTTAACTTCGTCAATTAATAATCGATATATTTCCACAGGACTAGAATGAGAATTAGGAAATAAATTAGAAACAAGTTTAGCAATTGAAGCTATCACGTCATTTTGAAAATTCCTTTCAGATAATTCAGGAACGATAAATTGAATATTAGAAGGCAATGCTGAAATATCCATTTCTCTTTTTATAGCGTTTTCTAATTCTTTAAATTGAGTATTAGATAAGTCGTCTAACGTTATTTTATTAAGTTTTAATCCTTTTTTTTTAAGGTCAAGAGAGAAGTCATTGAGAGCCACTAAATTTAATTCAGATATTTTATCTTTAAAAGGCTTTTCAAAACCACTACTTATTAGTTTTCCTAATACACATTTGTTATTTTTTTTCTTATGAACTAGTTGATATGTGGTTAATTTTCCTTTTGTTGTTTTGACTTGATTAAATTCAAATTTAGCTTTTGAAGAATCTAAAGAGTCACTTATAACAACATCTTCGTGAAGTTCAATAAATACAGCATATTCATCAGTTTTAATATGATTATTTAAAACCCGATATAATGCCCAATGATATTGATAAGAGTATTTTTCAAAAGTTTCAGAACCCGCTTTTTCTCTTTGTGTAGCTAGTAGTGGGTTTTTCTTTTTTGTACTCATATTGATTTTTTGTTTCGTATTGCATACAACTCATAATACCCAAACTTCAATTCATTTACCTCAACAAAAGCAAGTGAAATCATTAAGTCCTTAAAACGAGTTACTGTTATTTGTTAATTAATAATATAAATCCCTGCGAACCCAATAGAAAGAGTACATACATTCTTACGGAATTCCATAAGTTCAACTATTTAGGTAATAAAACCTGTTTTATTTTTATCAGCTAATTTGACGTAAGATTTCCATTTTTATCTTTTCACTAATATTTGGATTGTTAAGTAATTCTATTTTCTTGTCATTAATTTTTCTTTCACGATGTCTATCCCATAGATTCGCGAAAATTATAATTACAAAAACAATTATCATCAAAATAGAAATCAATATTTCATCAGAACCTGATGAGACTTCAAATTGATTCCTTTCAAAATCATATTTAATAAACCAGTCTAAACTTAGGCCTCCAATTAATATTGGAAATAATGCTAATTTAATTTTCCCTAAACTGGGTTGTCTAATGAAAAATGCAAAAATACTATCCAACATAATGTTTATACAGAAAATAGTTTAACATATTAATTAATTCAGTTTTTTCAGTTCTATTTAGTTTTAGACTATTCAATTTTTTTAATATTATTTCTATTTGTTTTTTTGGATTCTCTTCAAAATGTTTTTCTTTAGAAGAATACTCTCTGAGAAGCTTTTCAAACATCTTATTAAAATATATTTCTCTATCTTTATTTTTAATATTAATTTTTTTAATCATATTTATAGCCTCTAATTGTCTATATTTCTCTGTCGAAATCATTTTAAAACCAATACACAAGAAAGAAATTTGAATAGCTATTGTGAAAAACAAAAATTGATAACTAAAATGGAAGGATAGAAGCCAAAGGAGACAACTCAACATAATCATTATTATACCTAATTCATTACTTAAAAAAATAGACTTTTTTTTCTCTCTTAAAAAAAAGAACAACGCATCTTTAGAATTTCTAAATTCCATTTTTTTGTCTAATTAATACAACTCATTATACCCCAAACTTCAAATCATTTACCCCAACAAAAGCAAGGAGTATTATAAAGTTCTTAAAACGAGTTACTGTTATTTGTTAATTAATAATATAAATTTCTGCGAACCTAACACAAAGTATGCATACATTCTTACGGAATCCCATAAGCTCAATTATTTAAGTAATAAAAGTAGTGTTACGTGTCATTAACGACTTTAGGTGTAGTTGTCAAGGTCGCTAATATCACGGCGTGCTCCGTTGACACCACGGCACGGGTCGCTAATATCACGGCATGCTCCGCAGACACCACGGCACAGACCTTTTTATCAAAGGCAACTGCCGTAACACCATAAGAACTTTATATAGAAATAAATCACGAACTCTTAACAACTAATAACTAAAAACTAAAAACTAAAAACTAATCACTATCTATACGGAGGTCCCGCAACCCAACCCACAATAGACTTACGAACCCCTTTGGTAATAGGAGTAACACGATGCATCATAAAAGAAGGAAAAACAATGATGGTACCTTTCTCTCTGGGAGCACTTACAATTTTTTGATTCAGCATAAACTGTAAATCACCACCCTCATACTCATCAGGGTCAGATAACTGCATGGAAATACTCAGTTTTCTATCAGAAATTTCACCTGCACCAAAATCCAAATGCCAATCAAAAAAATCACCCTCAGTATAGCTAGCCAATTGCAAATTGTTATGAAAACCCAATAAATCAAACCAATATCGTTCATTATTACACTGAATAGCCAACCCCGCTAGTCGGTTGTAAATCCATTCAGTTTCAGGCGTATTTTCAATAAACATCACATCGCTTTTTCTAAGCTCATCATCATAAGTGTCAGATCCGCTAAGCGTAGCCTTAATTTTTTGATTCTCACTCCATAAATTTAAAATTCTATCCGTTTCATGTGGAAGAAATAATCCGTTGTAGTGTACAAATTCAGCAAAATTATGTTTTAACGGAAGACCAAAAGGATAGTTTATAGCCATGATATAAGAGTAGTTATAAGTTGAAAGAAAATTTCTTAATCTTTACAACACGTAAGTTTTAAAATTCGGTTAGTATTTAGATAGCAAAATATAAAAAACAAACAAGAAGGAGTAAAAAACAGTCGTAAAAGCAAGAAAATAAATCAAGAGTGTCAAACCAGTTGATGCCTTTAGAGACAAGAATATAAGAGACTGTCAGTTCGAGTGATTTTGAGGTACGAAAAATAGTATCGAAAACTAATTTAAACGCAATAACTCTTTTTCTCAAGAATAATGCAGTCAAAGCTTTGAAATTCAGTTGTTTTTTTAATGAAAAAAACAACGCAAAGTTTGACAAATGGTTTTCAGTGAAAACTGAAAAATTCCTAAGAAAAAGTGTCTTTTCTTTTGATTCTTTTCTTTGGATAAGCAAAGAAAACGAATAGATTAAACCAGTTGATGCCTTTAGAGACAAGAATATAGGAAACTGTCAGTTCGAGTGATTTTGAGGTACGAAAAATAATATCGAGAACTAATCTAAACACTATAACTCTTATTCTCGATACAAATTTTACTCATTTCAATCATAAAACTCACTCGAATTGACAGAGTTTTTTCAAAATGTACGATGTAAAAAGTGTAAGATAATACGCTAAAAATAAACCAAACACATACCATACACACAAAGTAGTAGAAAATGAAAAACAACCTGTTACAGGTTTAGAATTTTGTTAGTAAAGAAACGGTAAAAATTACACAACAATAAGCAGTAAACTCAAAACAGAGAACTAAAAATAATTGTATTTTTACCTCAACAATTCAATACTATGATTTCACAAGAACAATTTAATAAAGAGTTAGATTTAATTATAGCAAATGCTATTAGAGAAGATATAGGAGATGGAGACCATACATCATTATCATGCATCCCTGCCGATGCAACAGGAAAAGCAAAATTATTAGTAAAAGACGAAGGTATAATAGCTGGAGTAGAATTTGCTAAAATGGTGTTTAACTATGTAGATGCCGATTTAAAAGTTGAAACGTTGATTAATGATGGATCACCTGTAAAGTACGGAGATATTGTTTTTTATGTATCAGGAAAATCACAGTCTATTTTAATGGCAGAACGTTTGGTACTAAACGCAATGCAACGTATGAGTGCTATTGCAACCAAAACTAAGTTTTTTGCCAATTTGTTAGAAGGAACCAAAACTAAGGTGTTAGATACTCGTAAAACCACACCAGGAATTCGTGCTTTAGAAAAATGGGCGGTAAAAATAGGAGGCGGTGAAAATCACCGATTTGCTTTATACGATATGGTAATGATTAAAGACAATCATATTGATTTTGCTGGCGGAATTACACAAGCAATTACCAAAACCAAAAAGTACCTAGCAGAAAAAGGATTGGATATTAAAATTATTGTAGAAGCACGTAGCCTAGAAGAAATTGAAGAGATTTTACAAAACGAAGGTGTGTACAGAATTTTGATAGACAACTTTAATTATGAAGATACCCGTAAGGCGGTAGCTATGATAGGAGAGCAATGTTTAACAGAATCTTCTGGAGGAATCAATGAAAAGACCATTAGAGAATATGCAGAGTGTGGGGTTGATTTTATTTCGTCTGGAGCCTTAACACATTCAGTATACAATATGGATTTAAGCTTAAAAGCTGTTGATTAATTAAGAATCGTCATTACGAGTGAAACGAAGTAATCTTAACAGGTAATTACGTTCACTTTATTTGAATAATAAAGGCCAAAACTTATGAAAAAACAACTATTACTCATAGCAACGCTAGTAGTAGCTATGTCGTGTAAAACAGAGCAAACTAAAAAAGAAACCACTTCAAACATGGTAGAAAATCCATTATTAGTAAAAAGTTCTTTAGACTTTGGAGCACCAGATTTTACTAAAATAAAGAACGAACACTTTATGCCTGCAATTTTAAAAGGTATGGAAGTTCAAAATGAAGAAATAGCTAAAATTATAGCAAATACAGAAGCACCAACATTTGAAAACACAATTATCGCTTTTGAAGAAAGTAGTAAAATGTTAGACAATGCCACGGCTGTTTTTTACGCTTTAGCAGGAGCACATACAAACGATACAATTAAAGACAATCAAAAAGAATTAGCACCAAAGTTTTCTAAACACAACGATGAAATCTTGCTAAATACGCAACTATTTGAAAGAATTAAATTCATATATTTCAATTTAGAACGTCTAGAGTTAGATGCGGAATCTAAGCACTTGGTTAAAGAACAGTATAAAAAGTTTGTAAAAGCAGGAGCTAACTTATCTGAAGAAAAGAAAAACGAGTTAAAAGAAATCAATGCAGAATTAGCAAGTTTATCTAACGACTTCGGAAAAAAGTTATTAGACGCGAGTAAAAAAGGAGGGTTAACTGTTACCGGTAAAGAACAGTTAAAAGGACTTTCAGAAGAAACAATTAAAGGTTTAGAGAAAGACGGTAAGTATGAAATCCAACTGATTAATACTACACAACAACCTTTATTACAAACTTTAGAGAATAGAGAAGTTCGTAAAGAATTGTTTGAAAAATCAATTCACAGAACTGATGCAGGTGAGTATAACACAAGCGACTTAGTAAAAAAGATGGCTTTGTTACGTGCTAAGAAAGCGCAAATCTTAGGTTTTGACAACTTTGCAAGCTGGAGTTTACAAGGAACAATGGCATCTACACCAGATAAAGTATTTGAAATGTTCAACGGATTAATTCCTGGGTCGTTATCAAAAGTAGCTGCTGAAACGAAAGAAATTCAAGCAGAAATCAATAAAGAAGGAAACGATTTTACTTTAGCACCATACGATTGGAATCATTTTGCTGAAAAAGTACGTAAGTCTAAATACAACTTAAATGAAGACGAGGTAAAACCATACTTTGAGTTAACCAACGTATTAGAAAAAGGTGTGTTTTATGCGGCTACAAAATTATACGGAATCACCTTTAAAAAGCGTACCGATATTCCTACTTATCACCCAGATGTAGTAGTGTATGAAATCTTTGAAGAAGACGGAAGCAAGTTAGGATTGTTCTACGGAGACTTCTTTGCAAGAGACAGTAAGCGCGGTGGTGCGTGGATGGGAGCTTTTGTAAAGCAATCGAAATTAAGAGGACAAAAACCAGTAATTTACAACGTTTGTAACTACCCAAAACCAGCAGAAGGAGAACCAGCATTAATCAGCTTTGATAATGTAGAAACTACCTTCCATGAGTTCGGACATGCATTACACGGTTTATTCGGAAATCAAAAATATGCATCAATTTCAGGAACAAGTACGGCAAGAGACTTTGTAGAATTTCCATCGCAGTTCAATGAAAACTGGTCAACACATCCAGAGGTGTTAAATAACTATGCTTTACATTATAAAACAGGAGAAGTGATTCCAGATGCCTTATTACAAAAAATTAAGAATGCAGGAACGTTCAATCAAGGATATTCAATTATAGAAAACTTAGCATCTTCTAATTTAGATATGCAATGGCACACCATATCAGCAGATACGAACATTGATGATGTAGCTAAATTTGAAGAAGAAGCATTAGCTAAAATGAAGTTAAAGATTGATGAGGTACCACCAAGATACCGTTCAACATATTTCGCACATATTTTTAGCGGAGGATACGCTGCAGGGTACTACTCGTATTTATGGACAGAAATGTTAAGTCACGATGCCTACGATTGGTTTAAAAACAACGGATTGTTAACCAGAGAAAACGGTCAGAAGTTTAGAGAACAAATCTTATCGAAAGGAAACACGATGGACTATGCAGAAATGTATAGAGTTTTTGCAGGAAGAGACCCGCAAGCTGAACCAATGTTAAAAGCGAGAGGACTACAATAAATGAATGATTTCTTTGACAACGAAACATTTACAAAAGTTGATTTTACACTAACAAAAATCAACAAAGGAGAATATGACAGCTGTACGTTTGAGAATTGCAATTTCGAGAACGTACATGCTTCTAATATTGAATTTTTAGAGTGTGAGTTTATCAACTGTAATTTTAGTAATACAGTGGTAAACCACACTTTTTTTAAAGATTGCACTTTTGAAAACTGTAAAATGGTTGGGGTAAAGTTTAATGAATGCAACAACTTTTTGCTAGAAATGAGCTTTCATAACTGCCAATTAAACTTATCTTCTTTTTACCAATTAAAAATTCCTACTACAAAATTTATAAGTTGTAATTTGCAAGAAGTAGATTTTGTTGAAGCTGACCTAAGTAGAGGTCTCTTTAAAGATTGTGATTTAAAGGGAGCAATTTTTGAGCAGACGAATTTAGAAAAAGCAGACCTTACAACTGCCACTAATTTTGCAATCGATCCTGAAAATAATAGCATTAAAAAAGCAAAATTTTCTAATGAGAATATTGTAGGATTGTTATATAAATATGATATTGTGGTGGAGTAATGTGGTTGGGGTTATTGAAGTAGCAAAGATGCTGAGGAATGAAGTTAGAAGGTAGCAGAGAAGTAAAGTTAGAAAGAGGCAAAGTTTCTAAGAGTTATAGAAGCAAAGTGAAAAAGAAAAGTATAAAATGAAAGAGAAAACACGTATAAAAACATTCAGAGATTTGTTGGTTTGGCAAAAATCGATGGGTTTTGTAACAGAGGTTTATAAAATATCTAATAATTTTCCTAAGGAAGAAGTTTTTGGACTAACTTCACAAATGAGAAGAAGCGCAGTTTCAGTACCAAGTAATATTTCTGAAGGGTTTGGAAGACAAAGTTTAGGAGATTTTATTCGCTTTTTAAATATTGGAATAGCTTCGCTGTTTGAATTACAAACGCAACTTGAAATTTCTTCAAACTTAGAGTATATTTCAAAGGAATCTTTTGACAGACTTTATGAGGAATCAAGAGAGATTGAAAGAATGCTATCAAGTTTAATAAGAAAGCTAAAGGAAAAACGATAAAAACTATGCCACTAAAAAAACTTTGCATCTTAGAATCTTTGAAACTAGAAACACTTTGCAACCAAAAAGACTTTGTAACTTAAAATCTCTGAAACTAGAAACACTTTGCAACTAAAAAGAAAATGACTAAACAGATAGAAGAAAGCCTTGAGAAGATTCCAGTAATTAACTGGCTCGTAGCCTTTGGAAAGAAAATTAAAATTCCAGGGTTAGAAGGAATGTCTTTGTATGATGTACTCGAAATGTATGTTATCGGTATTGTAAAAGGAGCATTAACAACAAGGGCAGGAGGTATTGCTTTTAGTTTCTTTATGGCAATCTTTCCATTCTTATTATTCATTTTAACACTCATCCCATACATTCCAATTGATGGGTTCCAAGACGGACTACTCTCTTTAATGCAAGAAGCGTTACCACCAAAAACCTTTGAAGCGGTAGATTTTGTGATAAAAGATATTATTAACAATCAGTACGGAGGATTGTTATCATTCGGTTTTTTAGCCTCTATTTTTTTAATGACAAATGGTGTAAACGCGATATTTGGTGGATTCGAATATTCTTACCATGTAACAGAAATGAGAAGCGTTTTTAGAGCTTATTTTGTTTCCTTAGCGGTATCATTACTCATGTCTTTCTTCTTAATTGTAACGGTAACATTGATTATTTTTTATCAAATAGCGCTAACAAGAATCCATAAAATAGGATGGCTAAATACAGGAGATTTAGATTTGTTTTACTACGGAAGAGGTTTCTTGTTTTTAGTAATGATTTTTACCATTGTATCGCTACTTTTTAGATACGGAACCAAACAAGGGAAAGAAGTAAAATTCTTTTCACCAGGTGCTATTTTAACTACCGTAGTATCTATGTTTACTTTTTACTTATTTGGAATTTATGTAGTAAAGTTTGCGCAATACAACCAACTATACGGTTCAATTGGTACCCTGTTAATTTTAATGCTTTTTGTGTGGTTAAACGCAATTATTCTTCTCCTAGGCTTTGAGTTAAATGCTACAATTTATCGTTTAAAACGTAAAAATAAAGCGAGAGTTAAATAACATTTTTCTTCATATTTTTTCGGATATTTGCAGGCTAAATAGAACAATAAACAATTGTCAATTAACAACAATCATAAACTGATTACTGGTAATTGATAAATGATAATTAAAAGAATATGAAACCAGGAATCCCAAAAGGAACAAGAGATTTTTCATCAACGGAAGTAGCAAAGAGAAACTATATTTTTAATACGATTAAACATTCGTTTGAAAATTTCGGATTTCAACCTATTGAAACGCCAAGTTTTGAAAACTCTTCTACATTAATGGGAAAATATGGAGAAGAAGGGGATCGATTGATTTTTAAAATCTTGAATTCTGGTGATTATTTAAAGAAAGTAGATGAAAACTTATTGGCAGATAAAAACAGTCAAAAAGTTACGTCGAAAATTTCTGAAAAAGCATTGCGCTACGACTTAACAGTACCGTTTGCACGTTACGTAGTACAACACCAAAACGAAATTACATTTCCATTTAAACGTTACCAAATTCAACCAGTTTGGAGAGCTGATAGACCTCAAAAAGGACGTTTCCGTGAGTTTTATCAATGTGATGCTGATGTAGTAGGAAGTACTTCACTATGGCAAGAAGTTGAATTCGTTCAATTATATGATACCGTTTTTAGTAAGTTAGGATTAAATGGTACGACTATCAAAATCAATAACCGAAAAATCTTGTCTGGAATAGCTGAGGTAATTGGAGCATCAGACAAATTGATTGATTTTACAGTGGCTTTAGATAAGTTAGATAAAATAGGAAAAGACGGTGTGGTTAAGGAGATGTTGGAGAAAGGAATTTCTGCTGAAGCCATTGAAAAAGTGGATCCGTTATTTAACTTTTCAGGAAGTAATCAAGATAAGTTAGCTTCTTTAGAGGCTATGTTACAAGGGTCGGAAGAAGGATTGCAAGGAGTGGCCGATTTAAGAACTGTGGTTGATAATGTAGAAAGTATTGGGCTAGATTCAGCAAGCTTAGAATTAGATGTAACCTTAGCTAGAGGATTAAACTATTACACAGGTGCTATTTATGAAGTAGCAGCACCTGAAGGTGTAAAAATGGGTTCTATTGGTGGTGGAGGTCGTTATGACGACTTGACAGGTATTTTCGGTTTAAAAGATGTTTCTGGAGTAGGAATATCTTTCGGATTGGATAGAATTTACTTGGTGATGGAAGAATTAGGACTGTTTGAAGCAGTAGAATTGCCAAAACCAAAAGTATTGTTCTTAAACTTTGACGAAAACGAGAGTTTAGATAAAATAAAAGCCATAAAAGCATTAAGACAAAACAATATTAAGTCAGAAATGTATCCAGATGTGGCAAGCAGTAACAACCAGCAAAAAAAGCAATGGAAGTATGCTACAAATAGAGAAATAGAGTTTGTAGTTACAACTGTTGAAAACGGTACGCTTGTTGTTAAAAATATGTCTACAGGAGAGCAAACTACTTGTTCTTTAGACGAATTGATAAATAAAGTGCAGTAAATTACCAACAATGTTGTAAATTTGCGCCCTACTAATTTTAGATAGAAATGTTTGAAGTGAACAACAACAAAATGAATGACGATAGAATTGACGAAATAGGAGAGAACCACATTGCTACGTCGGCTAAAACACCTTTACGTGCAGATGCTTTCGATATTTCTGACGACGAAAAAATAGAAAGAATTCAAGAAAGTGTTAAAGAAATTCTTGAAACTCTAGGAATGGACTTAACAGACGATAGCATGCAAGGTACTCCTAAAAGAGTTGCAAAAGCTTTCGTAAATGAGTTGTTTATGGGGTTAAACCCAAAAAACAAACCAAAGGCATCAACATTTGACAATACATACAAGTATGGTGAAATGTTAGTTGAAAAAAACATTATTGTATATTCAACATGTGAGCACCACTTATTACCAATTATTGGTAGAGCTCACGTTGCGTATATTTCAAATGGTAAAGTAATCGGTTTATCTAAGATGAATCGTATTGTAGAGTATTATGCTAAGCGTCCGCAAGTACAAGAGCGTTTAACAATGCAAGTAGTACAAGCAATGCAAGAAGCATTAGGAACACAAGATGTTGCCTGTGTTATAGATGCGAAACATTTATGCGTTAACTCACGAGGAATTAAAGATATTGAAAGTAGTACAGTAACTGCTGAGTTTGGTGGAGCATTTAAAAACAAAGAAACCAAACGTGAATTCTTAGATTACATAAAATTAAACACTGACTTTCAATAGAAAATAAGTTGTAAATAAATTTAAAAGCGCTTTCGAAAGAATGCGCTTTTTTTACTTCTAGTAAAAAAGTATAACAAGAGAACTCTCAACTAAGGTTGAGCGTTTTTTGTTTGTATCCATACCTAAATTAGTTCTCAACTGGTTGAAAAACAGTATTGTTTACGTTTAGTTAAAACTAAAACCTTTGGTGTTAACAATTCTGTTACGCTATAATAGCAATTCGTAAAAGTTTTCTTAATGTTTAAAAGTTTACAAATAGTAAAATAATTTAGTGATTTGCAATATTAATTTTAATAATTGTAAATAATAAACCAATGAATAATTTTAAACTTTTACTAAGTTCACTATTTGTTCTTTTTACATGTAGTGCAGCTTTAGGTCAGGGGGCTACTATTGTTGGAATAGTAAATGATGGAAATTATCCTTTGCCTGGTGCTAGTGTTATGTTGTCAGGAACAACAAAAGGTGTTAACACAGATTTTGATGGGAATTTTGTGTTGTCTAATGTTAAAAAAGGGGAAGTAACCTTGGAGATATCATACATAGGCTTTGAAACAAAAAGAGTTTCAATTAACACGAATGTTAAAAAAAATGTAGGCGTAATTACGTTAGTATCATCTAACCAAAATTTAGAAGAAGTAATTATTACCTCTTCAGGAAGAAGAAACAGTGAAGCAAGAGCATTGAGTATTCAAAAGAAATCAATGAGTATAATGAATGTAATTGCAGCAGATGGAATAGGAAAGTTACCAGACAGAAATGCAGCGGAAACGGTACAACGTATTCAAGGATTATCTATTGAAAGAGATCAAGGAGAAGGACGTTTTGTATCAGTTCGTGGATTGCCACCATTCTGGGCTTCTACAACAATTAACGGAAATCGTATTCCTACCGCAGAAGAAGAAACGACTTCAAGAGCAACGGCTTTCGATTTCTTTCCTTCCGATTTAATTTCTTATGTACAAGCAGCAAAAGCATACACACCAGATATGGAAGCTGATGGTATTGGAGGAGGAGTAAACTTTATTACACAGACAGCACCAGCAAAAAGAGTTTTAAACGTAAATGTTGGTGGAGGATATAACGAGAAATCTGGAGCTCCTATTTACAATGCTTCATTAACGTATGGAAACAGAAGTAAAGATGGAAAGTTTGGATTTATTGTAAATGGTTCATATTGGAATAGAAACTGGGGAACGGACAATTTTGAAGCGAGAAGAAAAGGTGATGAAGGGGTATTTAGAATGGAGTTAAGAGATTACAACGGTGTAAGAATAACCAAAGGGTTAAACGGAGCGATGGAGTATAATTTTACACCAGAGCATAAAATGCACTTTAGAGGAGTGTACGGAACATTGTCAGATACCGAAACACATTATAAGCACAGAGTACGTTTTGATAAGTTTGATTCAGGAACAAACACAGCAAGAGTTGAGTTACAAAACATCTACAATGAACTAATTACTGAAATGATTGGTGGTGAAATAGGAGGTAGACATATTACAGGTAATGGAAAGTTTGATTGGAGTATAGCTAATTATAATAATGAGTTTAGATACGGAGGAATTCCAACAGAGCAAGACAAGAGCTACTATGTAGTGAAGTTTAAGCAAGATGGCGTAGGAATGAAACCTGAATATATACAGAATAGACCAGAAGCAGCTGGTGGAGCAGGAGACGATAGAGCTTACTGGAAAGCAGATGGTGGATTGTTAGACTATAACGATACAGATGCTTTATTTGGTTTCTTTAGTGATCCTTCATTTAAAATGGATGCATCTCAAATGTCATTTGCAGATTTAGAGTTGTATAAAATATCAATTATAGAGCGTGACAATATTGTAGCGTCTTTAAACTATGAGCATACTTTTAATAACAACTTTAAAATAAAAGTAGGTACTAAGTTTAGAGATAAAGATCGTAGAGCTAAGTTTGAGGACGTGTATTATGGTTGGGATGAAGCAAACGCAGGAACAACACCTAACTTGTCAGATTACTCTAAAAATATTATAGAACAACCAGGGAGAACTGATTTTTTAAACGAAATGGGGTCTAATATTCAGTCTACTTTCGGACCAGTATTATCAGAACAAGGAATGGTAAACTTCTGGAAAAACAATAAAAACAACTTAAGTGTTTTAGAAGGAGATTCAGAAATTTTACAGAACGGTGGAGGTTTAGGAAGAAACTTTAATGTAGATGAAACTCATTTATCATTCTATGGAATGGGAATCTTAAAATTATCAGATCAATTCACGGTATTGGGAGGTTTACGAGCTACCAAAACAGAAACAGAGGTAAATGGATATGTTTGGGATGCTGATCAAAGCCAATTAAATGCTGTAAGAAATGTAAAAGACTATTGGGCAGTATTACCAATGTTACATGTAAAATACTCTCCAAAAACTGACTTAAACATTCGTTTTGCAGCAACAAGAAGTTTTTCAAGGCCAAACTTTGGAGATATTGCTCCAGGAGGTACCTTCATCTCATTTGATAACGAGTTTAAAGGAGGGAATCCAAACTTAAATCCTACATTCTCATGGAACTTTGACTTATTAGGAGAGTACTACTTTAAAAATGTAGGAGTAATAAATGCAGGTATTTTCTATAAATCAATTACCGATCCTGTATTCAACGATACGTACCAGGGTACTTACAACGGAAATACAGGAGTAGAGTTTAGTACACCTGTAAATGGAGCAGACGCTTGGATTGGTGGTATAGAATTAGGAATTAACAAACGATTTGATTTCTTACCTGGGTTCTTACAATACTTCGGAACTCAGTTAAATGCAACGTTTATGGATTCTGAAATGACAAAACCAAGTGGAAGAAAAGTATCTATTGCATACCAAGCTAACACTTTATTTAATGCACAGTTATTCTTTGAAAAAGGAGGGTTTAACACACGATTAGCCTATAACCATAAAGGAAGCTATGCAATTGGGTTTGGAGAAAGAGATATCGATGACATTTACTATGGAAAATATAACACACTAGATTTTTCAGCCTCATATCAAATAGGTAAAAACTGGACCATTTTTACAGATGTAAATAACCTATTAAACAATCCCTTAATCTATCATTATGGAAAAACTGAAGACCGTCCTAAGCAAGTAGAGTTCTACGGGATAAAAGGAAGCATCGGTGTAAAGTATAACCTGTAATAAACTTGTTTTCTGTTTATAAATGCAATGTGGGCTCTCATTTTTATGAGGGCTTGCATTATTAAAAAAGTTAGTATGAATATAAGATTTATAGCAAGAGCCTCTATAGCAGCTTTCGGTACGTACTTTTGTATGTACGCTTTTCGAAAGCCATTTACAGTAGCCACTTTTGCCGATGAAAGTTTTTGGGGAATTGATTATAAAATTCTCTTGATAATAGCCCAAGTAGTGGGGTATACATTATCAAAGTTTATAGGAATTAAAGTCATTTCTGAAATGAAATCAGGTAAAAGGATGCTAGCTTTAGTTAGCTTTATTCTATTTGCAGAAGTAAGCTTATTAGGTTTTGCTATAACTCCCGCACCCTACAATATCTTATTCCTGTTTTTAAACGGGTTGCCTTTAGGTATGGTTTGGGGAATTGTGTTTTCTTATTTAGAAGGAAGAAAAGCCACAGAACTATTAGGAGTAATCTTGTCCTCAAGTTTTATAGTTTCTTCAGGAGCTGTAAAATCAGTTGGAAAAATAGTGTTGGATAGCTTTGGATTTAACGAATATTGGATGCCTTTTATAACGGGACTGTTTTTTATAATTCCTTTAATATTTTTTGCTTGGTTACTAGAGAAGTTACCCAAACCAACAGAAGAAGATACACGACTTAAAGTAGTACGTAAACCATTAGATTCAGCAGGAAGAAAAAAGTTATTCAAAGAATTTTCAGGACCTTTAATACTTATCGTTTTCTTTTTTATGCTACTCACAGCATTAAGAGATTTTAGAGACAACTTTGCCCGAGAAATCTGGGACTCTTTAGGGTACAAAGATGCTTCAATTTATAGTATTTCAGAAATTCCTATAGCCATTATTGTACTCATTATTTTAGGAGTAATAGGAAGTATTAGCAAAAACTACAAAGCATTTGTTTACTATCATTATGTGTTGTTTGTATCGTGTTTGGCAGTGATTATTAGTACTTATTTATTTCAATACAACGAAATTTCAGCATTAACGTGGATGATTATTTCTGGTTTAGGATTGTATAGTTGCTATGTGCCTTTTAACGGAATATTTTTCGACCGCATGATAGCTACTTTTAAAATAAACGGAAATGTAGGATTCTTAATCTATATAGCTGATGCTTTTGGTTACTTAGGAAGTATATTAATTCTTTTATATAAAAACTTCGGAAAAGGAGATATTTCATGGCTAAGCTTTTTTACATACGCACTTTACATTTTAGCATTTATAGGAATACTTATAACACTATATAGCTTTTACTTTTTTAAAGCTAAAAAAAACAAAGAACAAAAAATTAATCAATTGGTATATGAATCATAAATATGACCTTATTGTTGTTGGAGGCGGAGTTCTAGGAACTTTTCATGCCTATCATGCTGCAAAGAAAGGGCTGTCAGTAGCTATTTTAGAAAAAGATAACAAGCCACAAGGAGCTACCGTTCGTAATTTCGGACAAGTAGTACCTTCAGGGATGAATCAAAAATGGCAAAACTATGGAAGAGAAAGTTTAGCTATTTATAAAGAAATTCAAGAACAGTTTGATGTTTCCATACGTCAAAACGGAACTGTATATATCGCATCAAACGAAGAAGAAGTTCAGTTAATAGAAGAATTGCATCAAATTAATAAGAATAATAGCTATACTTCACAACTATTAACCAAAGAACAATGTTTAGATAAATATGCTGGCTTGCGTAGTGATTATTGTAAAGCAGGGTTGTTTTTTCCTGAAGAAGTAACTGTGGAGCCTAGAGTTATGATTCTTCGTTTACATGAGTTCATGAAAAAAGAATTGAATGTAACAATACACTATAATACTTACGTGATTGCTACAAATAATGTTAACGGGGGAGTATCTGTATTGACTTCAAATTCCGAAGAATTATTGGCGTCAAAAGTAATCGTCTGCAACGGAAGTGATTTTAAGACATTGTATCCGTCAATATATAATGAAAGTGATTTAATAGTATCGAAGTTACAAATGATGCAAACAAAACCACAGAAGAATTATCAACTAGACGGGTCTATTTTAACAGGGTTAACAATTAGAAGGTACGAAGCTTTTGAAGAATGTGCTTCGTGGAATACAATAAAAGCTAAAGAAGACCCGAATTCGTTTGAGAAAAAATACGGAGTACACATTTTATTTAAGCAAGCAACGGACGGTTCTGTTATTTTGGGTGATTCACACGAATATGCAACGGCAAAAAATATAGATGATCTTGGATTTGACTTGAATGAAGACATAGATAACTTCATGATTCAAGAAGCTAAAAAAATTATCGATTTACCAACGTACGAAATCCAACATCGTTGGGCAGGATTTTATAGCCAATGTAAAACCAAAGACCTTTTCGAACATTCGGTAGGAGAAAATATATACATTGTAACAGGAATTGGAGGAAAAGGAATGACAGGTAGCGCAGGCTTTTCAAAAGAAAGTATTAATAAATTATTTTAAGTAAATAGATGTTAGAAAATATTAAAATGGTTGTTTTTGATATGGCAGGAACAACAGTAGATGAGCAAAATGTAGTGTATAAAACCTTACATAAAGCATTAAATGCACACGGAGTAGCAGTTGATTTAAATACCGTTTTAAGAATAGGAGCAGGAAAAGAAAAACATCAAGCAATAAAAGATGTTTTAGTTGAATTCAAGTCAAATAAACTAGGGGAGTCTGAAGCAATATTTGAAGAGTTCAAAAGAATGCTGGATGAAGCTTATGAAAACTTAGAAGTAAAGCCTATAAAAGGCGTAGAGAATGTATTGCTTAATTTAAGACAAAAAGGAATAATAGTAGTTTTAAATACGGGCTATAATAGACAAGTAGCAGAAAAGCTGTTAGAAAAATTAGCATGGGATAAGAATATACATTACGATATGTTATTAACAGCCTCTGACGTAGAAAAAGGACGTCCTCATCCAGAAATGATACATAAAGCAATGGAAGCATTTAATATAACTAATGCTAGGTTTGTTTTAAAAGCAGGAGATTCAGCCATTGATATAGAGGAAGGTAAAAATGCAAATTGTGGTGTAACTATCGGTGTTTTATCAGGAGCGCAAACAAAAGAACAGTTAGAAGCTCAGAAACCAGATTATATTTTGTTGTCTTTAAGTGAGTTAGTTTAATAAAATGTAAATGATATGTTTGCTAAATATATATTTAATGTTAGCTAATTTATCTTTGTATTAAGACTCGAAAACAACAAGTTAAAAGTTTACTAATAGTGTATTTTTGATTAATAAATTAACTATTAGTAAACTTTTTTAAAATGAAAACCAATTATTTAGTAAAGCTAAGCGCTTTAATTTTATTGTTCGCATTGTCGAGCTGTCAAGAGAACAACTTGGATGAGGTATCCAAAAAACAAGGAAAACTAGAACGACAAACAAAGTCTTCTTTAAAGAAAAAGGTACTTGTTGTAGGCTTTGATGGAATCCAATTTGAGAAAATTGCAGGAACTTCCACTCCAAATTTAGATAAGCTGAAAATTGTAAAAGGGTATGCAGGAGGAATCGATAATACTTCTTCTGAACAAAAAACAAGTAGCGGACCGGGGTGGTCAACTATTTTAACGGGTGTTTGGGTAAACAAACACGGAGTTACAGACAACAATACTTCTCATATTTCGAAAGCGAAAAGTGTTTTTCAATTAATTAAAGAATCAAATTCAGGACTAAAAACAGCTAGTGTTGTTACTTGGGGGCCTATTCATGATTTTTTTAGATAGCAACTGAACTATATTGATTACCACTCAAAAAGTGGAGGAGATGAAAATACAGTCACAGGAGCCATTCATGCAATTAATAATGAAAATTCAGACGTGGTTTTTGTGCATCTTGATGATGTAGATGGTGTAGGGCATTCGTTAGGTTTTGGTAGTGCTTATAATAATGCTATTACCAAAGCAGACGAACAGTTCGGTAGAATTGTAGCTGAGGTAGAAAAAAGAACGAACGAAGATTGGTTAATATTAGTAGTAACAGATCACGGAAGAGGTTTTGGTGGATTTAATCATGGAGGACAAACAACGCAAGAAAAAACAATTTTTGTAGGAATGAACAAAGAAGGAAACGATGAATTTAATTCATATGTTTCAAATGTGCCAAATCAAGATTTTGGAGGAATTTACGGTCATGTTGCACAAACAGCAATCGTTCCCTCTATCTTAACTCACTTAAATATCCCGATTCAAAAAGAATGGCAATTAAATAGTACTTCTTTAGTAGGGAATGTAGGTGCTAGGAAGGTAATGATGCAAAATACCAATACAGTTTATTGGAGTTCTAATGCGTCTAATAATGTTGATGTTTATAAAAACAATGCATACGTAGCAACGGTACCTGCTTCACAAGGGTATTTTACCGATGCTAACAATTCTGATGGAAGTATTAATTACACCTTATTACTTGATGGGCAAACAGGTTCTGTAGCTTATAATAATTCTCAAATAATAGCAGGATTAGATTGGAATGATTTTGCAGACAATAGAGCTTATTTTTTTAGAAGTGACAATAGTTACATACGTTATGACAAACTGTTAGATAAGTCTGATGATGGTTACCCAAAAGAAGTAAACAATAGTACTTGGCCAGGGTTAGGGGCGTATAAAGATTTAATTAGTGCAGCTTTTAAATGGCATAATCATAAAGGATATTTTTTCTTAAAAGATGGAAGGTATTTGCGTTACGATATGAATAATGATTCTGTAGATTTGGGATATCCAGCAAACATAACAAATGGAAATTGGCCTGGGTTGGAACCATACAAGGATAAAATTGTGGCAGCTTTTAAAAGAAATAATAGTAAAGCTTATTTCTTTTTAAATGATGGAACTTATATAAGATATAGTATAACAAATGACTCTGTAGATTCTGGGTATCCTGCAGCTATTACTAATGGAAGCTGGCCAGGGTTAGGAGATTACGCAACAAAGATTACAGCAGCTGTAGATTGGGGTGTAACTTATTGTTATTTCTTCCTTGATGATAATACATACATTAAGTATAACAAATCAACAGATAGTGCAGTGTCAGGTTATCCTAAAGAGGTTAACAATAGCACTTGGCCTGGATTAAAAAACTAAAAGGGTAAAATAAGTAGGGTGTATGAGCACCCTACTTAATTATTTTCTGAATAAAAATATAGGACCAACATGGTACAAGGTGTTTGAGTTCGATTAACAGGTACATGAGGAAGCCTTCCGTCAAAATACAAAGAGTCACCTTCTTTAACTGTAACTTCAACATTATCGATAAGATAGGTGCATTCACCACTCATAATGTATTTAAACTCCCAGGCATCAGTAATTACCTTTTCTCTTTTAGAGTTGGGAGATACAGTTAATAAAACAGCTTCAAAACCAACGGCATTTAAACTTTTACCAAAAATTTGATAATACGTAAACCCTTCAGCTTCTACTTCTTTTTCTATTAATTGCTGCTCTTCTTTTTTTATATGAATATATTTTGAACCGGTTTTTTTCTCAACCCCTTCAAAAAAAGTACTGGCATCTATTTCTAAAGCACTTATAATTTCTAATAAAACAGGTAAAGATGGAATGGTTCTTCCGTTTTCTATTCTTGAAATTAGACCATTACTTACTTGTGCATTGGTTGCTAAAGTATTGATAGTAATATGTTGCTTTTTTCTAATTTCTTTAATTCGTTTTCCTATTCCAATTAAAAAATTATCCATAAATACTTACTGGTTTTTTCTTAGTTTTTTAACGCCATCCACTATAAACCAAGAAGCAAATAATACTCTAACGAGTAAAAAAATATATTGGTTTTCGGTAGTAAAGCTGAATAAAAGTCTGTACACCTCTCTTTTTTGAAAAAAGATAGAAAATGTACTAATTAAAATAAATATACCTATGAATAAATATACAAAAGGAAGTACTTTTTTCACTATTTAACGGGGATTTTAATTTCGTATAATTTTCCACTACGGTTGTTTAATTTGTTTTCTCTTAGCCAAGAGTTATGTAGTTTAAGCTCTTTGTAGGTAGTTCCGAATTTTTTAGCAAATAAGGCGATATTACTAATAGCAGTATCTACTTTAACGGTATAGGTTTCTGGTAGGGTATATAAATCTTCTTGGTCAAAAACAAAACCGTATTCCTTAGGGTTTGAAATAATTTCTTTCAAGGCTAAAATTCTAAACACATAACGTTCAGTTTCATCTGGTAGTAAAGCGTCATAATAACTAGTTACCCCTTGCGTATCCAAGCGTTTAGAAATACCATAATTACCTGCATTGTAAGCAGCAGCAGCAAGTGTCCAAGAACCGAAACGTTCTTTTGATTTTTTTAAATACTCTGCAGCTACTTTGGTAGATTTTTCTATATGATAACGTTCATCAACATTACTATTAATTTCTAATCCATATTCTCTTCCTGTTTGTTTCATAAAGTGCCACATACCAGCAGCTCCTACATGTGAAGTTTCATCAATAAACCCACTTTCAGCCAAGGCTAAAAACTTAAAATCGTCAGGTAAGCCATATTTTTCTAGTAGAGGTTCTAAAATAGGAAAGTATTTATTAGCACGTTTTATTAGTAACAATCCATTAGATTGCCAATAGGTGTTTACTAAAAGCTCGCGATCCATTCGTTCTCTAATGTCTGGTTTTTCAATAGGAACTCGTTCTCCAGCTAAATTTAAATCGTTAGGTAGTTTTAAAGCTTTAACCTCATAGCTTTCTGCCACATTTTTAATGGTAGGTTCGTTTGATTTACTTATAGTATTGGTAAATAAAATTCCAACAAATACTATAGTTAAGATAGATAAGAAACGGATTGATTTGTTCATTTGTTCTTTTAGTTTTTGTCAAGTTGTGTAATGGTATTAATCCATCAAAAAACATTCCTTTTTTAATATTTCAGAAATAGTTTTTGACTTGGTCAGTATCATCACATGTGTACCATTTTCAACTTCAATTGCGTTTTTGATATACTTTATAGGAAAAACCTCGTCTTTTTTTCCATGAATATGTATTATCCCAGGAATCGATTTTTCTTGTTCCCAATGTAATACGTTGTATATAGCCCATTGCAAATACTTTTTATCTCTTATGGATAAATATATTTTGTATAACTCAGCTCGTTTTTTTAAATAATCATTAAAAAAGTAGCGTTCATAACTTTCAATATTTGAAATAACTTTTGAAGGGAAAAGTTTATAGGCTTTTGTTACTTGTACTAATTTAAAACGTTTGGGAAACTCTTTATTGTTTTTAACGCTAGAAATTATAATTATTTTTTTACAATCAATAATTTTACTCATCTCTTGTACGATAATTCCTCCAAAAGAGACCCCAATTAAGATAGGGTTTTTATGTTGAATTTTAGCACATAGTCTTTGCGCATAGTCTTGAATACTTTCATCGATAGATGTTGGAAACATCCAATCTAAAAAGTGTAATTCAAAATGTTCCTCTGGTAAAGAAATACGCTCAAATATTTTGGTATTGGCAGCTAAACCAGGAACAAAATATAAGTGAGTTTTAGGCATTATTCAATAAACTTTTTATCTAATAAAATACCATCTATATATTCATGTATATCAATAAGTTCATCAGGAATATCTTTCCATAAACGAATTAAAATTTGTTTTCCATCATGAACTATATAGGTACTAGATAAATCAGGTATTCTAGGATTGTTATAAGCGTCTTTAAAACTTTTAAAATCCTTTTTAGTAAGTTTTTTGTTTAACTCTTGTAGTTGTTTTTCAGAAAGCGTAAATTTCTGAATACCTTTTACAAGTACATATTCTACTCCGTTGTAAACAACGTTTCCTTCTTTATCAATAGAAACAGTATATACTGGGCAGTCACCAAAACATTGAGTTTTAGTAATTCTTAAAAGATTGTTTTTTTCTTCGGAAATAATGTTAGTTAATTTTTCCTCTGTGTTAGCATCAATTAACCTGAATTCACCACTTTCTTGTAGTTTATCAATCCAAAAATCACGTTTCCCTTCCGGGACTTCAACAATACCTATTTTTGAAGCATCTGTTTCATAAGCCATTTTACTCCAAGTTAAACCGCTGTTTTTTATAAGTGATTTTACATCATCAATACTTTTAGCGTTTTTAAGAACAACAATTAATTCATTTTGAGAAGCTATAGGTTTAGTAACTTCTTCTTTAATAATTGTTTCTTTTTCAGTTGGCTCTGTTAATTTGGTTTCAGAACTTTTTTTAGGAATACCACAAGAGATTCCTAAGGCTAAAAAAGAATATAGTAAGTATTTCATAGGTGAGTTTTTTTGATTGAGTGAAAATTCATTTAGACTATAAAAATACACTATTATTTATCTTCAAAAATATTTAGACTGAATATTTTGTCAAGAACCCAAAAAGGCACCCATATAAATAACATAAAACTATTTAGGATAATTTTATAAAGAGGATTATCGTATCTAGAGGAAAGAAACAATAGTAAATATTTTCTTAGGTTAGTATTTTCATAGTAGCCAAAAAAATACTTAAGGTTTTTAGGTTTGATACTTCTTATAATTTCTATTCTGTCTTTAATTAAGATATATAGGAAAAATAAAGCACCTAGTATTAGAAAGATTGATAGTATATAAGCAGATTGTTGTATAGACATTAAGCAATAACTTCAGTATCCGCAAAATCAAAACGAACTAAACCATCTTCATCAATTTTTGTTAACATAACTGTATGTAATGTATTTACTAATTCAGGATTCCAAGGAGCTTTAACCTTAACATAGTTTTCTGTAAACCCGTGGATATACCCTTCTTTGTTCTCACTTTCAAATAAAACAGTTAACGTGTTACCTAACTGACTTTCATAAAAAGCTCTACGTTTTTTAACAGATAATCCGCGTAGCATTTTACTTCGTTTTGCACGTGTTTTCTTTGGAACAACCCCGTCCATTTCGTTAGCTTCAGTATTTGGTCTTTCAGAATACGTGAAAACGTGTAAGTAAGAAATATCTAAGTCTGCTAAATAGTTGTAGGTTTCTAAAAATAATTCATCTGTTTCACCAGGGAAACCAACAATAACATCTACACCAATACAAGCGTTAGGCATTACTTCCTTAATTTTTGCAACTCTATCGGTGTATACTTTTCGCAAGTAACGACGCTTCATTTTCTTTAATAATTCATCACTACCAGATTGTAGTGGAATGTGAAAATGAGGAACAAACGTATTTGAGTTGGAAACAAAATCAATCGTTTCATCTTTTAATAAGTTAGGCTCAATTGAAGAGATTCGTAAACGATTAATTCCTTTAACTTTATCAAGAGCTTGTACCAACTCTAAAAAGGTATGTTCGTGCTTTTTGTTACCGAATTCACCCTTTCCGTAGTCACCAATATTTACTCCTGTTAAAACGATTTCTTTAATTCCTTTTTCAGAAATTTCTTTGGCATTTTTCAATACGTTTTCTAACGTATCACTACGTGAAATTCCACGTGCTAGCGGTATCGTACAGTAAGTACATTTGTAGTCACAACCATCTTGCACTTTTAAAAAAGCACGAGTACGATCTCCAATAGAATAAGAACCTACATAAAAATCAGCATCTTCAATTTCACAAGAATGTACTTCACCAATATCATTTTTGGTTAAATCGTTAATATAGCTAGTTACATTAAACTTTTCAGTAGCACCCAAGACTAAATCTACACCATCAACTGCAGCTAATTCTTCTGGCTTTAATTGTGCATAGCATCCTACACCAATAACAAAAGCTTCTTCATTTTTCTTCAAAGCAGATTTTACAATACTTTTAAAACGTTTATCAGCATTGTCTGTTACCGAACAAGTATTTATAACATATATATCTGCTTTTTCTTCAAACTCAACACGCTCAAATCCTTCATTAACAAAGTTTCTGGCAATGGTTGAGGTTTCTGAAAAATTTAATTTACAACCTAAGGTGTAAAAAGCTACTTTCTTATCTACATTCATCTTTTCTCTATCCTAAATAAAAAACAAAAGCCTTGTACAAGTCTTTAATTTTTTAGAAGTTCGTATAGTTTATTTAATCTACTACTGCTTAAAGCAGTTTTGGGTTTGCAAAAGTACGATAATATTCATGATTTTTGAAACGAAAAGATTACTTATTCGAAAGCTTCAAGTTGTTGATATAGAACCTTTTTATGAGCTAGAAAGCAATCCGAAAGTATTGCAATATGCAACAGGGGAACCTAAAAATTTAGAAGAAAGCAAAGAGGATTTAGAACAACTTATAGCACGATATACTAATAAAGAAAATGATTTTTGGATTTATGCCATAGAACGTAAGTCAGACAATGAATTTGTAGGTACGGTTGCCTTAGTGAAAGATGAAGAAGGAAATGATGAAATAGGATATCGGTTTATAGAACGATACTGGGGAAATGGTTTTGCAACTGAACTTTGTGAAGGATTAATACAGTACTGTAAATCCATAGGAATGAAAAAGCTTATTGGTTGTGTAGTGGATGAAAATGTAGCTTCCGCTAAAATATTAGAACGATTCAACTTTGTTGCTATAGAGAAATTTATAAGTGACGATATTGGCTTACCAGAAACAAAATATGAACTAATTTTATGATAGTAGATAATTTAAAACCTCCGTATTACGCAGTAATTTTTACCACAACTCTTTCAGATGATACAGAAGGATATTATGAAATGGCTGAAAAAATGGACAATTTAGCTAAAGAACAAGATGGGTATTTAGGTGTTGAATCGACAAGAAGCAATGTAGGGATTACGGTTTCTTATTGGGAAAGTTTGGATGCTATTGTTAGATGGAAAAATAATGTAGAGCATATTGAAGCTAGAAACATAGGAAGAGAAAAGTGGTATAAAAAATATCAACTACGTATATGTAAAGTGGAACGAGAGTATGGGTTTGAAAAAGGATAGACATGTACGCAACAATTTCTATTTTTTTAAAGAGGTTTTTTAAACAAAGTACTATTTTTAAGTACGGATTCAATATTTCTCCTATGTATAGAAGATCTACTGGGAAAATAAATTATGTTTCTGAAGATTTGTTAAAGGCGCAAGTAAAAATTCCTATTACTTACAAGAATAAGAATTACGTAGGATCTATTTTTGGAGGGAGCTTATTTTCTGCGACAGATCCTGTTTTTATGATTCAGTTGATAAACATTCTTGGAGATACATACGTAGTTTGGGATAAAGAAGCGAGTATAAAATTTAAAAGACCTGTAAAGCAAGACGCTTATGTAGATTTTATTTTTTCTGAAGATGAAATAAAACAAATAAAAAAGCAGGTTAAAAATGAACAGGAAATCAATTTAATAAAAGATATTAAAATAACAAACCAAGATAAAACTGTTGTTTTTGCAGAAGTTTCTAAAACGATATACATTGCAGATAAAACCTACTATAAAAATAAACGTAAAAAGAAATAAAGTAGTTGTATTAATAGCCTTATTGTTTCTTTTTTCTTGTACTAAAAAGAAATCAAAATATACAAACAATCAGGTTTTTCGTTATAACGAGCACTCAAATATTACCTCATTAGATCCTGCTTTTGCAAAAGATCAACGAAATATTTGGGCGGTAAATCAATTGTATAATGGATTGGTAGAATTGGATGATAGTTTACAAGTACAACCTTCGATAGCTAAGAATTGGACAATTTCTGAAGATGGAAAGACGTATCAGTTTGAGTTAAGAAATGACGTGTTATTTCATAAGCATGAGTTATTTGGAAAAGATTCTACGAGAAATGTAATAGCCCAAGACTTTGAATATTCTTTTAATAGATTACTTGATATGAATGTAGCGTCTCCAGGAGGATGGGTGTTACAAAATGTTGCTGATTTTAAAGCAGAAAGCGATTCTGTTTTTACAATTAATTTAAAGCAACCTTTTCCACCTTTTTTAGGGCTGCTGGCTATGAAATATTGCTCGGTTGTACCAAAAGAAGCTATTGATTATTTTGGGAATGAGTTTAGAGCAAATCCGATTGGAACAGGACCTTTTCATTTTAAACTTTGGGTTGAAAATACCAAGTTGGTATTGAGGAAAAATCCACTCTATTTTGAAAAGGATGAAAATGGAAAACAACTTCCGTATTTAGAGTCGGTTGCTGTTACTTTTTTACCAGACAAACAAAGTGAGTTTTTACAGTTTATCCAAGGAAATATTGACTTTATGAAGAGTTTGGACGCTTCGTATAAAGATGATATTTTAAACACTGATGGAACTTTAAAAGAGAAATATGCTTCTACAATCAATATGCAAACAGGAGCGTATTTAAACACAGAATATTTAGGAATTTACTTAGATGGAGAAGAGGAACATCCAACAAAATCAAAATTGATACGACAAGCCATCAATTATGGTTTTGATAGGGAGAAGATGATTAAGTTCTTAAGAAATGGAATCGGGAGTCCTGCTACAAGTGGATTTATTCCGAAAGGATTGCCTTCATTCAATAATCAACAAGGATATTCATACAAACCCGAAGAAGCGAAGAAGTTAGTAGCTCAATATAAACGAGAAACAGGAAATGAGAATCCACAAATAGCCATTACAACGAACAGCAATTATCTAGACTTGTGCGAGTTTATTCAACGTGAATTACAAAAAATAGGAATAGCTACCAAAGTAGATGTAATTCCGCCTTCAACGTTGCGTCAAGGAAAAGCAAATGGAAAGTTGCCTATTTTTAGAGCAAGTTGGATTGCTGATTACCCAGATGCGGAAAACTATGTGTCGCTATTTTACAGCAAAAATTTTACCCCTAATGGGCCTAACTATACGCATTTTAAAAATGATTTTTTTGATACTTTGTATGAACAATCTATCAAAGAAGTAGATGTGAAAAAGCGTTATAAGCTATACCAAAAAATGGATAGCATTATTATTGCAGAAGCACCAATTGTACCGTTATATTACGATGAGGTAATTCGCTTTACACAAAAGAATGTTACCGGTTTAGGAATTAATCCGATTGATTTGTTAAGCCTAAAAAGAGTACAGAAAAACTAAGTGCTACTTTTTGTTTCGTTCCAGTAATAGCTGTCAGGATATATTCGTTCTCCAAAAATCGCTGTTCCAACACGTACAATAGTAGCGCCTTCTTCAATAGCAATTTCTAAATCACCACTCATTCCCATAGAGAGTTCATTCATTTCTACATTAGGAATTTGTAGTGCTTTGATTTCTTCTTGAAGTTGCTTTAAAAGTTGGAAACATTTTCGAACTTCATCTGATTCCGAGCTTAGCAAACCAATGGTCATTAATCCTTTGATATGGATGTTTGTAAACTTTGAAATTTCTTTTATAAGCTCAATGGTTTCCTCTGGATTAGCACCAAATTTGCTTTCTTCAAAAGAGGTGTTTACTTGTATGTATACATCAATTTCTTTTTCCTCAAAAGTTAAGCGTTGATGCAATTTTTGAGCGACAGATAAGCGATCGATAGATTCTATACAACTAGCCCATTTTATAACTTCTTTAATCTTGTTACTTTGTAAATGACCTATAAAATGAACTTCAGGTTGCAGGTGTTTTATTGCATTACATTTTTGTTTTAATTCTTGTACTTTGTTTTCACCGATTAGGTTTTCTCCTTGTTCTAAAGCAAAGTTTATTTTATCTGTATCTACCGTTTTAGTAGCTAACAATAAACGAACATCTTTTGAGTTTCTATTTGCTTTTTTACATGCAAATTGTATTCTTTGGTGAATAATGTTGAGGTTATTTTGAATATTATCCATTTACTAATTGACTATTTAGTTCTTCTTTTTCAATAATTTTATTTTTTACAGCTCGAAGAGTAATGTCTTTAGCTTCTGCATACGATATTTCATAGATACGATTCACTTCTCTAAATTCTTCGGGAAATTGTTGTAGTAAAGTTTCATAATAACTATCTAAATCAGTTTCACTAGGTGCTTCGAATTTAAGTTTTAGTTGAAAGCGTCTTAAAAGTGCAGTATCAATAACACTAGAGTGATTCGTGGCAGCGATTAATAAAACATCATTTGGAAGTTGATCTACAAGTTGAATTACAGTATTTACCAATCGTTTCATCTCACTAGAATCTTTATTATCATAATCTCTAGCTTTACCGATGTAATCAAACTCATCTAAAAATAAAACAGCACTTTCTCGAGTTGCTTTTTTAAAAACTTCGGAAATATTTTTAGCTGTTTCTCCTAGTTTTGAAGAAACAATGCTACCCAAATTAAGTATGATAATTTTTTTATCAAGCTTTTTGGCAATAGCCTTAGCGGTGGTAGTTTTACCACAACCAGTATGACCAAATAATAAGACTTTATTATCAACAGGCAGTTTGTATCTATCTAAAACAGCAACGTGTTTAAATTCTTTTAATAGTTGATGTAGCGTATTTTTGTTTTCATCGCTAAGATGAATTTTATCTAGTTCTATAGTTGTTTCTTTCGATTGAAGAATCAAGTTATGTATAGCCATTTGTGTTTTTTTGTCAAAAATAAAAGGTTGTATGTAATAAAATTAATTTTTTAGTATACCCAAAAAAATAAAGTTAATGCTTTAAATTATTAACTCTTAAATTCGTGTTCAGGGCAATCAATTCTTAACTCTTTAGAAGCTAGTTTAGATTGTAAAAGATTACAAAAATGTTCATTGTTTTCATGTTGGTAATAAGAGCAAGTATAGCACATTCTTTGAATAGTTATAACTCCTGCTTTATTAAGCTGGTATATTACTTTTAAGAGTCCTGTTAGTATGTCTTTTTTTTGATCTTCAGGTAATGAACTCAAAGGTTTCTCAATATTGAAAGTAAAGTTAGCTGATTTCTGAGCTATTTGTTTTCCTTGCTCAGTTAGACCAATAATATAACTTCTAGTATCGTTAGGGTTATGAAACTTTTGAACTAATTCTTTTTTTAATAAAACCCTAATACTATCACTAACAGTAGCTTTAGTCATGTTAAACTCTTCAGCTAAATAACTCACTTTACATTTTTCTTCAGAGTGAAATAGTAAAAAAATTAGGATTTGAATTTGGATAGGGCTTAAAGAATTCTCCTTGCTTTCGCTCCAAAGAAGTACTCTAAAAGCTTCAGAAATTCGTTCTAAAGCTACAACTATTTTACTTTCAATTTTAGTGTTTTGCTGGTTTAAGTCAAAAGGAGATTTCATTAATTACAGTTTTCCATTTCGTATATAAAATACCCTTTTTTATGTATAGCATCTTCACATTCGGGTTTGAGTATTTCAATATGGCAAAATACACATTCTTTTGAAGATATTTCAAGGTTTTCTAGACCTTTGGTTCTTAAATATTCTTTACCATAATTAAAAATTATGTTAGTGTCTTTATTGTTAGAAGGTACAATAATATCAAAATGCATTGTTTTACCATCTTTTTTAGTTACATAAGTATCCCAAACAGCTACTTCCATTTTTATATAATTTAAAATATTAAAAAGCTCTACAAAATTAGGAATCCTAACTTTGTAGAGCAAAAAAATTATCCTTTTACTTCTTCCATTGATGCTCCAAAATTAATATGGAGAACATTACCAGTAGGAGTTACCAAAGCAGGGACAGATTTTACACCAGCATTTTCTGCTTCTAAAATTCGACTTTTGTCTTCTCCAAAATGAACTACTTCAACATTATCAGAACCAATTAAGTTAATAATGTCTTGTTCTGCGCTTACACAAACAGGGCAACCTGCGTGATAAAAAATAGGTTTACTCATAATTATATTGATTTTAAATTTTGATACAAATATAGTTAGGTTTCCTAACTATAAAAAATAATTTTTGTTTTTTTTATAAAAACTGCTTCTGTTTTGGAAATGAAGAGTATATAATAAAGTTGTTAATAGTTAATTAAGAAATAAAAATGTTATGTAATTTTAGCGGTTCTTATTGTTTATAGAAAAGATTTAATAATTGAGATGAGAACAGGTTACTTAAAAAAAGAAATGAGGTTGTTATTTGCAAAACAAGTTATAATCACAGTTCTTTTGTTTTTTGCTTTAGAAGGAATGTCGCAGTCGGTGGGAGTACAAGGATTTAAGGCTTTTGGTGTAAACCCCACAATACCTAATGATTCTCTTTTTTCAAAAATAAATAAGGCAAAAGACTTCAAAGCTAAATATGATGCGACATTTGATCTTATAGAGTTTCATCGAGAAAAAGGAAATTTAGATTCCATTATATACTATGGAAATAAACTGTATACGGAAACAACTAAGAATAAATTGATAGATAAAGAAAATCATTTATCAAAGGTTTCTAGTATAGTGGCTGAAGGAAAGTTAGAAAAAGGGCTTTTTGATGAAGCTTTGAAATGGTATTTTAAAGGAATTGAGCATTCAAATAGTAAACCGAATGATGAGTTATTTGTCAAAAATAGGATAGGATTAGGAGCTGTAAAATATGTTAGAGGAAAAGAAGAGGAAGGAAAGGCAATTATAGAGGAATGCATTGAAAATGCTCCAAACGAAAAATTAAAACACGATGCTTTTTTTGAGCTTGGATTTATTTATTACACAAAAAATGAGTTTGAAAAGGCCAAAGAAAACTATAACGAGGCGAAACTATTTTACGTATCGGACGGCTATGTAAAAGAAACATTAAAAATAGATTTATGGCTTGGTAGAATATTACAAAAAGAAGGTAAAACAGCTGAAGCATTAGATCTTTGTTATAATGTGTTTAACGAATCACTATCAAGAGGTTTCTTTACTTTATATGCTAAGGCAGGTAATGTAATAGGAAACTTTTATTTGAAAGAAGGAGATTATGAAAATGCCAAAACAATACTATCTACAGTATATATAAACTCTATTCAATGGGGAAATTTAGAAATAGAAAGAAGAGCCATTTTAGGTCTTCAAAATGCTTATGCTGAAACAGGAGATTATAAAAATGCACATGCTTTAATGACGCAATTAAATCGTGTTAATAATGAAATTTTAGTAAGTCAAAATAAACAGCAAGTAAATGAGCTTGAAGTACAGTATAAAACACTGGAGCAAAAGCAAGAGATTGGGCGACAAAAAACAGTGAAAGCATACATACTAATAGCCTTTCTTATTGTATTAATACCTGTACTAGCTTTGCTGTATATGTACTATCAAAAATTACAAACGCAAAGTAAACTTACTAAAACATTAGAAGAAGTAAATCAACAAAAAATAACTACATTACTTAAAGATCAAGAATTAAAGTTGGTAAAAGCTTCACTAGAAGGGCAGAATAATGAAAGAAAACGTATTGCTAGAGAGTTACACGATAGTATTGGGGGGAACTTGGCAACCATAAAATTACAATTATCTAATAAGAGTAAATTAGAAGAAGAAAGTCTTATTAAGCAAGTGGATGAAACCTATAATCAGGTAAGAGAGTTATCTCATAATTTAATGCCTAAAAAGTTTAAAGACTCTGCTTTTACAACAATAATAACAGAGTATATAAATAATGTTAAAGCACTATCTAAAGAACAAATAACGTTACAGATTCATCCAGCTGAAGAGGTAGACCAAATAAATGAGAACTTAAAAGTAGAGCTTTATAAAATAATTCAAGAATTATTAACCAATGCATTAAAGCATGCGAAGGCAACACAAATAGATATTCAGCTTTCTGTATTTAATAATACCATACAACTACTTTTTGAAGATGATGGTGTTGGATTTGATCAAGAAAAAGTAAAATATGGATTAGGGTTTCAAAATTTAAAAGATAGATTAAAAACAATTAAGGGAAATATTTTAATTAACTCTTTTCCTAACAAAGGAACAGTGATAGATATTGATGTACCTTTAAATTAATATATGATGACTTATAATATTATTTTAGTTGACGACCATAAAATGTTTTTAGACGGATTGGTAAACATTTTTAAAAATGAAGATGTGTACAACATCTTGCTCACAGCAAATAGTGGTGAAAATGTAATAAAGTACATAAAAACAAATCCAGATCAACATATAGATATTGTTATAAGTGATATTTCTATGCCAGATATAGACGGTATTACATTGAACGATTATATAAAAAAAGAACGTTCAGACATCAAAACGTTAATCGTTAGTATGCATACAGATACAGGAATGATAGATGCATTGATAAAGAATAATGTTGACGGATACCTATCTAAAAATGCAACTCAATCTGAATTGCTACAAGCTGTACAAACTATTCTTGGTGGTGAGAAATACTTCTCACAATCTGTACGAGAAGCTTATATGGAAAATGTTTTTAATAAAAGAAAAGAAACCTCTGTAATGCTAACAGCTAGAGAAAAAGATGTACTTAAATTAATTGCTGAAGAATATACTACACAAGAAATAGGAGATAAACTCTTTTTAAGTAAACATACTATTGAAAGCTACAGGAAGAATTTAATATCAAAACTCAACGTAAAAAACCTAGCAGGATTAACAAAATACGCAATAAAATTAGGGCTTGTAGAGTAATAATTTTATGTACCCCTGAAAACAGGGTAATAACTTTCACTAGTTTCAGTCTATTTAAACAATAGATACTCTCGCATCTTTGTACCGTAATTATTAAGTAATAAAGTTATGGTAATTTTTGGGTGGCGAGAAGCCAAAATAAACATACAGCCAGTAAACAATCACAGTTGCAGTTATTGCAATGCACAAGAGCGTTTATTTATTCAAGTAAACAGATTGTATCTACACATATTTTGGATTCCTGTTTTTCCATTATTCAAAAAAACATACAGTATTTGTGGGCATTGTAAACTGGAAATGAGCAAAAGTCAAATGCCACCAGATTTACAACGAAAAGCAAAAGAGTATAAGCAAACAAGTAAAACTCCTTGGTGGATGTTTTCAGGACTTATCATCGTAACTTTTTTAATGCTGTTTATATTTTCTTCAGCGCTTTTTAATTCATAAATAATAAAATCAATATAAACCATTTAAATTTTAATTAAACATGATTTACGGAATCTCATTAGTATTTTTAAGTATTGTAGCAGTACCTTCTTTAATCTTATCAAAAAAACCGAACGCTAAAGAATTACTAGAAAAAATAGAACCTTACCAAGGATGGATTGGTCTTATCTTCTGTATTTGGGGAATTTGGGGAATTATTTCAGCTGTTTTAAACATAGGTTGGTTAACTACGGCACCAATATGGTGGGGAACTTTCTTAGCAGGTAGTATTGTTGAAGCTGGATTAGGTTTTATGTTAGGATACGGAATGATAAACAAATTATTATTATCAAAAAATCCAGAAGCTAGAGAAAAAGCAGAAATATTGAGAGGGAAGATTGCACCGAAACAAGGAAAGTTAGGATTATTAGGAATAGCTGTAGGAGTGTGGATGATCGTTGCTTCATTCATATTTATATAAGCTAACTAAACAAAGAAAGAGAAAATATAGCATTGTAAACTAAGGCTTGAAATAAGATAGGGGTGTGGGGTTTCTATCAAAAAATCAAAAAAGCCTTGTTTGCAATGTTTTTTTACAAAAAGTCAAAAAATTATTTTATAACCTGATAAAAGATGTTAGAAATGAAAAGGATAAAAAATACTTTAAAGATAATTGTAGTATTAATGCTATTTGTAAGCTGTCAGAAAGAAACTCCTCAAAGAGTTGTTGAAAAAACAGTACTAAAAGCTAATTTGTTAGCGGCAAATTATGGTATAGGGTATTTTGAACAACTTAAAGAATTACAAAAGAACGAATATTTAAAGTACTATGATAATGATGGAGAAGAATATGCAGCAACATATTCTCAATACCTTCACAGAGTTACAATACCAGATCTTGAAAGAAGCTTAAGAGATATTCAGAAGTTAGAAGTAAACGAAGACTCAAAAGAGTTAATCAGCACTTCTATAGCGTTGTTTGAGTATTGCATAGATTTTTATAAAAAAGACTATGCAGAAATAGCTTATATGTATGACGAGGGAAAAACTCAACAAGAAATTAATCAGTTAATCAAAGAATTTAAAGCTAAAAGCCTTGAAGAGTTTAAAGAAAAAAACTTAGAACTAGACGAGGCAGCAAAGAAATATGCCGAGAAAAAAGGAGTAAACTTGAAGTTTGTTTAAATAATTTTTAAATCAAACTTAGGGTTAACATCAATTACATATTAAATTGTAATTTCTGTCATCACTACAACTTCACTAGCTGTAGAATGTTCTTCCTCTTTTAAAACTGTATGTTTTTCAGTAATAATTTGTTTGAAGTCTTTTATAAGAGTTGTTTATTTTGATGTAATTTTTAAAAGTTTCTGTTCCATTTCATGAATAAGCTGTTGAGAAGCAGGTGTGTTTTGAAGTTTTAATTCGTTTAAAATATGACGTATTGTTTCAGGCGAATCAGCTTCTTCTTGTATAGGTTGAAAACTTTCTTTTGGAGCGAGAGAAAAAAATAAAGCATCAGACCATTCGTTCCTTTCTGCATCAATAACTAAATGAATACGATCTTCATTTCCTTTATTAGTAACTGAATGTGTATAATTTACATTCGTGTACCAACATTCACCAGGTAACATCTTCAATCGTTCATCATCTAAAATAAATTGAACCTTATTATTTGTAACAATAGGAATATGTAAGCGAAAATGGCCATCTTCATAACCTAGTTCATGATCACGATGAGGTTTTATTTCTGCACCAACACCTAAACGTAATAAGCGAGCAGACAAGATAGGGCATTTAAAAGAGTTAATTACTTCTTTAAAATACTTACAGTTACTCATAATAGGAGTTTCTAGAATAGAATTGTTACTGTTTTGAAAAGCAAAAATGTTAGAGGCATCACCGTTGCTAGTATACAAAGGAATTGCTTTCCATTCTCCCTCATATCCCGATGTATTAAAGTGAGGAATCCAATGTTGGTTTACAATTAATGAGTAGTCATGTAGAAGCTTATCAACATCAAATAGAAAAGGGAGTTTTAAAGACGAAGTAGTTTTAGTTTTTTTCACTTGTATGTGTAATTGTTCTATAGCAAGTTACTAGAAAAATTGTAGATTAAATATTTTTTAGAATAAGCGCTGATTTTTTAAGTATAAATGGAAGAATACTCAAAATAAAAAAGCAACCGTTAAGAGGCTGCTTTTCATTTTTATGAAACTAAATTTTTAATTCGTTTCGTAATTGTTTTTTTAATGTCTTTAGGATAACTTCTATCCCCGTGAAAAACATCAGCCATAGCCTCGCTAAACTGTTGACCGTATTTTTTTAATACAATATTACGAATGCTTTTTTGTTCGTAAAACCATTTAGAAAGCCATAAACCAGTTTTTATTTCAGGAAGTAAGTTTTCAGATATTTTTTCTAAATATAATTTTTCAGCTAATTCAGGTTCTTTTTTACTCTCAATGATTGCCTCAGCTGCTAATTTACCACTGTAAATAGCATTAGAAATTCCTTCAGCAGTAATAGGATCAGCAAAACCAGCAGCATCACCAATTAAAAACACATTATTTTTAACAAAACCATCTGTACGAGGAGCAACAGGGATTTGAAAACCATGCTGTGATTCGCTAACAATGTTTGTAATTCCTAATGTTTTTAAATATTCTTGATAATATTCTTTCAAGTTAATTTTAGTTCTTCTAGCTGAGGCAACTCCAATAGATAAATGCTTTTTCTTCGGGAAATTCCAAGCATAACCGTAAGGAATAGCATCAATATCAAAACGAACTTCTTTAGATAAACGTTCAAAATCTTCGTCAGAAACTTCTACTTCATATTCCAAAGCAGGAATTAATTTACGAGTATCTTCTTTCCATCCTGCCATTTTAGCTGTAGGACTCAAAGCACCATCAGCAGCTATAACAAAATTAGCAGTAAAATTGCCTTGAGAAGTTTCTAGAGTAATAATATCATCAGAAAAAGTTAATCCTTTTAATTTGTGGTTTTCTTGTAAAGTAGCTCCAAATTCTTTTGCCTTTTGGGTAATAAGGTTGTCAAAAGAATCACGCATAATCATAGAAATAGTTGGTTCTTCTCTATGCGTTTTAAAGTGAAGTTTCTCTCCCAAATAAATATCAACAGTATGAAACTCTTTTTCAACGACCTCTTTAATATCAAAAGGTAAGTTTTTACGACCTCTAAAAACAAAACCTCCACCACATGTTTTATAGCGTGGTAAAGTTTCTTTTTCAATAATAACTGTTGAAATTCCTTTTTGAGCTAAGTAAAAAGCTGTAGAAGCTCCTGATGGTCCGCTGCCAATAACAGCAACATCGTAGTGTTGTTTCATAGGTTAGTTTTTTAATCGGTTAAAAATACACTTTTATACCGAATTAAAAATAAAATTACCAATGTAAACGAGCCATAACAGGGTAGTGATCAGATAGTTTTATATCCCCGTAAGTTTTAAATTGATTAATGGTAGCTTCTTTATCTGTTAAAACAAAGTCGATGCGCATAGGGTAGATATATCTAAAAGATTTACCCAGGCCAATTCCACATTCAATAAAAGCATCTTTTTTATCAGCAGCCAATTGTTTATAAGCCCAAGAATAAGCGGTGTTATTAAAGTCACCACAAACAATTTTTTTACCTTTCCATGAATACTCATGTTGTTGGATTAATTCAACCTGACTTACTTGTTTTACAAAACCATTTTCTAAACGTTTAAATAAACGCTCAGAACTCTTTTCTCCAAAGTTTTCTTTTTTCGGGTTTAGTTTTAATGATTCTAAATGCACATTATAAACACGAACGGTGTCATCTTTTATAAGAATATCGGCAAAAATGGTGTTGTTAGCACTTTGTTTAAAATCAAGAGAGCCAGAGTTTATAATTGGGTGCTTGGAATAAATTGCTAATCCAAATTTATTCGTTTTTGTTTTCGTTTTGATGTATTTATAAGGAAGTTTAATGTCTAACATTTTAGAATTGTAAAATTCCTGTACAGCAATAACGTCTGGATTTTCATTATTAATAAACTCATAAATCTTTTGTTCAGTAGTTACATCTTCTTCATGTTTATAATGATTAAATAAATGGACATTGTAACTCATTATTTTTAAATCATCATTTAAAATTACTTCCTTATTAGAAAATTTAACTAAGGGAGTAGAGACAAACCATCCTATGGCTAAAACAAGTAATGATAAAAAAGCATTCTTATGCATTTTAATAAGCCAATACACAAAAAAAGCAATGTTTACGATAACTAAAAACGGGACAAACAACCCAAAAACAGAAAGGAAAGGAATTGTTTGTGGAGATACGTACGGAAGTGCATATGATAGCAATAAAACAGCTGCAAAAACTGAATTGATAAAGAATATAAACTTATGAGCTATCGAAAACTTTTTCATCTAATTTTTTCCTTGTTTAAATAAAAACTCTTTTTCACTTTTACTTAAAGTATCGTATCCAGATTTACTAATTTTATCTAAAATAGCATTTACTTCTTCTTGGTTTCTTGTTTTATCAACGTTTGGTTTTGGTGTTTTATTACCAGATTTATAAACTGTTTTGAGCTTTCTTTCTTTTTTAGAAAAAAGTTTGTTTATCGATTTAAAAATGTCCAACTCCTTATTACTGGCACTACGAACATAGAAAAAACCTAGTAGGGCACCACCTAAATGTGCTAAATGTCCACCAGCATTACCAGCAGGAATTTGAATAATATCAATAGCAATCCAAATACAAGCTAATACCCATAGCTTCACAAAACCAATTAACGGAAACTTTAATTCATAATTAGGTATATAGGTGGCAATACCAATAAAGATAGCAGAAATACCAGCTGAAGCACCTAACAAAACACTATTATGTGCAACATTTTGTAAGGCAGGAAAAAAATTATAACTCGCAACAAAAACAATCCCTCCAAATAATGTTCCTAGTAAATAAAAACTAAGTAGTTGTTTAGAAGTAAAATATTGTTTGAATAAATGACCTATATAAAATAAGGCAATTAAGTTTAGTAGAATATGCAAAAAACTAGTGTGTAAAAAACCATAGGTAATAATGGTCCACGGTTTTAGTATAAAATCATCAAAGTTAGCAGGTAACGCAAGCCATTCTACTAAAAAGTTAGTTTTTGATTCAAAAAGAAACCCAAAAGTATTGGTAACAAAAACAAGTAAGAAAACAGCTAAGTTTACGTAAATTAATTGTTCAACAATTCCAGCATGTTTAAATCTATATTTTAAGTTTTCAAGTACATTCATGATGTATGACTTCAGTAAGAATAAAAATTTTAGTTACTAATTTAACGAAATTTAAATTGATTTTTTTTCCAGTACCATGCGATAATAAACCCAATTATAGCTCCACCAATATGCGCAAAATGTGCAATGTTACCAATTGAATAACTAGTCATACCAAAGAATAAATCACTTAAAATAATTAAAGGAATAAAGTATTTGGCAGCAATAGGGACAGGGAAGAAAATCAATGCTAGTTTAGCGTCAGGATAAGTTAACCCAAACGCAACTAAAATTCCATAAATAGCACCAGAGGCACCAACGGCAGGAGTATGGTATAAACTATAAAATTCACTCATAGTTTTATTAGACAAAGTAATTAAACTATCATTATACTGTCCTGAGCTTAAAATATTTTGAATTTCAGCAGGAGAAACTCCCATACCAATTAATTGCTCATAAATTCCATTAAATTGATAGTAATTTGCCAAAGTGTAAATTAAACCCGCTCCAATTCCAGCAGAAAAATAGAAGAATAAAAATTTATTTCGTCCCCACATTTGTTCAAGTGGGGTACCAAATGCCCATAAACCATACATGTTAAAAAGTAAATGTGCAGTTCCACCATGCATAAACATGTGCGTAACATATTGCCAAACTCCAAAATGTTCATTTTTTGGATAATGTAAAGCAAATAGATTAGTTAAATCCATGTTTAATAACTGCGGAGCAAAAAATAGAATCACGTTAATGATTATTAAATGCTTTATGGCTTGCGTTAATCTAGGCATATTACTTTTTATTTATTAAAAATGGCATCAATTTCATTTAAAGCTAATGTTTTAAACGTTGGTTTGCCAAAGGGTGAAATGTTAGGTTCTTTGCAAGAGAACAAGTTATTTACTAAGTTTTCTTGCTCTTTTGGATTTAAAGAAGCTCCTGTTTTTATAGCTAGTGATTTTGCAAATGATTTTGCCATCACGTCAAAGTGACTAAAACTAGTATCAGGTACTTCGAGTTTAATATCGTCTAATAACTGTTCTAAAATAAGGGTGATTTGACTTTCACTTATTGAAGTAGGAATTCCTGCAATAACCACACTTTCTTTGGTGAATTCATCAAACATAAAACCAGCACTCTCTAAATCAGATTTTATACTGTATATCATTTCAATATCTGATGAAGAAAAAGAGATATTTACAGGAAACAGCAATTGTTGACTGCTTGCTTCTTTAACAGTAATATTCTCTAAAAATTCTTCATACAAAACACGTTGGTGCGCTAAAGATTGATGAATTAATACCACGCCTGATTTTATAGAACTCAACAAGTATTTTTTTTGAATTTGGAAAGTTTTTCCAGTTTCAGTTTCTTGCTCAGATTCAAAAAGTTGTTCTTGCTGAATAGGCTCAATGGTTTCAGTATTTGTATATAAAGCTTCCCAACTTCCAGTATCTTTTTTAAAGTTAGATTGATAACTGTGCGTTGTGCTACTTTTAGGTGAGCTATTTGTATTAGATGGCTCTTTGTAATTAGTTTCCGTTTTAAAAGGATTAAATGTAGGGTCAACAGTTATTGGAGGAACAGATGAGTTACTCTTTTTACTATAGTCGTAAGGAGTATCTAAAGTAGCATCTCTATCAAAATCCAATACAGGAGCTACATTATATTGCCCCAAACTATGTTTCACAGTAGCACGTAAAATAGCGTATAATGCTTTTTCGTTATCAAACTTAATTTCCGTTTTTGTCGGGTGAATGTTAATATCAATTGTATTAGGAGGTACCTCTAAATACAAGAAATAAGAAGGATGCGAACCACTTTCTAATAAACCTTCAAAAGCATTTACCACAGCGTGGTTTAAATAAGAGCTTTTTATAAAGCGGTTATTTACAAAAAAGAACTGTTCACCACGTTTTTTCTTTGCGAATTCAGGTTTAGCAACAAATCCGTTAACAGTTATAATATCTGTTTGCTCATTAATAGGAACTAATTTTTCGTTCATTTTAGTTCCAAAAATAGCCACAATACGTTTGCGTAAGTTGCTCTTTTTTAAATGATAAACTTCGTTGTTGTTATGGTGTAATAAAAAAGAAATAGTAGGATGCGCTAAGGCTACACGTTGAAATTCATCAACAATATGACGCGTTTCAACAGTGTCAGATTTTAAAAAGTTACGACGTGCAGGAATATTAAAAAATAAATTTTTAACAGCGATACTAGTTCCTTTCGCAGTTGAAACCACTTCTTGAGAAGTTATCTCACTACCTTCAATTTTTATTTGCGTTCCTAACTCGTCATCTTCTTGTTTCGTTTTTAACTCAACATGCGCAATGGCAGCAATAGAAGCTAAAGCTTCTCCACGAAAACCTTTAGTATTTAGGTTGAATAAATCTTGTGCATCTTTAATTTTTGAAGTGGCATGACGTTCAAAACTTAAACGAGCATCCGTAGCACTCATTCCCTTACCATCATCAATTACTTGAATTAAAGTTTTTCCAGCATCTTTTAACAATAAGGTGATAGAAGTAGCACCAGCATCAATAGAGTTTTCAATCAATTCTTTTACTACGGAAGCAGGGCGTTGCACAACTTCTCCAGCAGCAATTTGGTTTGCAACATGATCAGGTAGTAACTGTATAATATCTGACATTTAATTATTTTTTAGGGAAAAAGATTGTAAGATCAAAGTCGATAATAAACAAGAAAATAAGCGTTAAAACCAACGCTATAACAACTATAGTTTTGTTCAGTTTGTAACCAGACTCTTTAAATTCGTCAAAAGCAGCATTAAACTTTCCCTTTAAACTTTTTCTTTTTCCAACAGTAGTTCTGTACTCATCAAATTTATGTTTCACTTGATAAGGATTACCTTCTCCCTTATAATAACGAGGTTTGTAATCGAACTTTTTATTTTCTCTTTTGATAAATCCCATAAAATCGTTGCTTCTTTAATAGCTTAAGTGGAACAAAAATCACACCAAATAAGACGAGTTCCAAAGTTACTGAATTATAGAGAGGTGGTCAAAAAATGTATATAAATTAAAGTTAAAAAGCGTTTAGATTTTGGAACCTAAACGCTTTTTAATAATGTTTAACTATAACAGGATTAATTAAAAACCTAATGAACTTGATGGGCGTTCTTGATTTTTAATTGCTGCCATTTTAATTGCAGCTACTGCACATTCAATTCCTTTGTTACCTAGTTTGCCACCAGAACGATCAATAGATTGTTGTTTGGTGTTATCGGTTAATACACAAAAAATTACAGGAACATCGTACTTAATGTTTAAATCTACAATTCCTTGAGTAACTCCTTCACATACAAAATCGAAATGCTTGGTTTCACCTTGAATCACATTCCCAATGGCGATAATGGCATCTAATTTTTGTGTTTCGATCATTCTTTTACATCCGTACACTAATTCAAAACTACCAGGAACATCCCAAGAAACAATATTTTCCTCTGTAGCTCCACAATCTAGTAAAGTTTCAATAGCACCTTTATGAAGGTTTTTAGTGATTTCAGGATTCCATTCTGAAACAACAATCCCAAATCGAAAAGACTTCGCATTTGGGATTGTTGCTTTATCGTAATAAGATAAATTTGTTGTTGCCATTATTGAGCGTATTTTGCACTGTTGATATATTTTTCAATATCTCTTCCTTGATCAGAATCAGCGTATTTTTCTTTAATGGTTGTATAAAATTTTTCAGCTTTACCATACTCTTTTAAGTCCATTGCAATTTGAGCTGCTTTGAATAAGAATAAAGGCGTAGTAAATTGATTGTCTTTTTTATTTGCTGCTTTTTGATAGTAATCTAAAGCATCTTCTGGCTGATTGATGTCAGCAAAAGCATCACCAATAGCACCTAAAGCAGTAGGACCTAATAACTCATCGTCAGAACTAAAGTCACTTAAATACTCGATAGCCTCTTCGTATTTTTTCATTTTTAAGTAAGAAATACCTGCATAATAGCTAGCTAAGTTACCAGCTTTAGTTCCACTAAATTGCTCAGCAATGTCAATGAAACCATATTTTCCATCACCACCTTCTAAACCTAAAGTGTATAATGAATCAGCAATAGCACCAGCAGAGGTATTTGCTTTTTCAAAGAAAGTACGAGGGTATGCTAATTCGTTAGAAGCTTCTTGTTGTGTTGGCTCAGCAATAAATTTGTTGTAAGCTAAGTACACTAAAATTAAAGCTGCAACAGTTACCAATCCGTAAAATAATGGCTTGCTATTTTTTTCAATCCATTCCTCTGATTTGTTCGCCGTATCATCTAAAGTATTAAATACTTCAGCTGTAGTACTTTGAGATTCATCAAATGTTTCTTCTACTTCTTGTGTAACCTTTTCTTTCTTAGGTTTATAACCTCTTTTCTTGTATGTAGCCATAATTGCTTAAAAAATTAGTGGCGACAAAAATAGTTTTTTTAATTGGATTTTAAAAGTCGTTTTTTCGTAAATTTTCGATAATTTGCGCTTTCTTTTAGTAACAGGGCTTATTCATGTATTTGCAAAAACTTTCTTTGGTTAATTTTAAGAATATTGAATCACAAACTTTTGATTTTCAAAAGAAAATTAACTGTTTTGTTGGTAATAACGGTATTGGAAAAACCAATGTGTTAGACGCAATTTATTACTTGTCTTTTGCTAAAAGTTACTTCAATTCGATTGCAGGACAGAATATTCGACATGGTCAAGATTTTTTTATGGTTGAAGGAGATTATTTGTTAAACGATCGACAAGAAAAAATTATCTGTTCCTTAAAAAGAGGTCAGAAAAAAGTATTGAAACGCAATGGAAAAGCCTACGAAAAATTTTCTGAACATATAGGGCAGCTACCGTTGGTGATTATTTCTCCTGCGGATAGGGATTTAATTGTTGAAGGAAGCGAAACTCGTCGTAAATTTATTGACGGAGTAATTTCTCAACAAGATAAAAAGTATTTACAAACGTTAATTTCGTATACTAAAACGGTGAGTCAGCGAAATGCATTGTTGAAGTATTTTGCTGCCAATAGAACATTTGATGCGTTAAATTTAAAAGTATACGATGAGCAGTTAATTGAGTATGGAACGATTATTTATAACAAAAGAAAAGCTTTTTTAGAAGAGTTTGTGCCTATTTTTAACGATAAGCATAAAATTATTTCTGGAGCAAATGAAGAAGTAAATTTACGTTATAAAAGTCAGTTACACGAGGTGTCTTTAGAAGTTTTGTTGCAACAAAGTTTAGAGAAAGATAAAATGCTACAGTATACATCGGTAGGGATTCATAAGGATGATTTAAATTTTGAAATAGAGGAACATCCCATTAAAAAATTTGGTTCACAAGGACAACAAAAATCATATTTGATAGCATTAAAATTAGCGCAGTTTGAATTTATTAAAAAGCAATCTAATGTAACTCCTATTTTGTTATTGGATGATATTTTTGATAAGTTAGATGAAAATAGGGTTGCTCAAATTGTTGATTTAGTGAATAGTGATGAGTTTGGGCAAATTTTTATTACAGATACACATGCCGATCGAACAGAGGAAGTGATAAAAAAGAGTAATCAAGAGTATCAGATTTTTAAATTATAATCTTATTGCAAGAAAACAAGGCAAAAAGTAAATCAAATGGCTAAAAGAGAAAACGATAGTTTTTCAATCAAAGATTTAATGGGAAGCTTTATTCAGGAGAATAATAAGTTGAAAAAAGGATTTCAAAAAATTCATATTGATGAAGCTTGGGAAAAGCTGATGGGTGCAGGAGTAGCTTCTTATACTAGTGAAGTGAAATTACAAAACGGAACTTTAATTGTTCGTCTATCTTCTTCGGTACTACGAGAAGAGTTAAGTTACGGAAAAGATAAGATTATACGTATGATTAATGAGGAAATAGGAGAGGAGCTTGTTAAAAAACTGATGTTGGTTTAAAAAAAGTTTTTTGGTTTGTTTTAAGAATGACAAAATGACAGTTTTTTAGCGGATGATAGTGTGTCGCTGAAAAAATAACAGTTGTGTGTTAAAGAAATTTAAAAGTTTAATTAAAGGAGTTTTGTAATTTTTATTTTGGTTCATTATTTGTAAAATAGATTATTGAAATCGCATAAGATTTCATTTTTGAAATAATGTTTAATTAAAATTTTGTAATTATGAGCAATTTAATTAATGTTCCTAAAAACGGAAGTTTAACAAGCACTAATTCAAATCTAAACTTCCCTAACTTATCTAGTTGGTTAGACGATATGTTTAATAGAGATTTACCAGCTGTACTTACATCGAACTTTAACAGAGGTATTACTTTACCTAAAGTAAACATTAAAGAAAGAGCAGACAGTTATATTGTAGAAATGGCTGTTCCTGGTTTAAGTAAATCTGATTTTCATATAAATATTGATAATCAGGTATTATCTATTAGTACAGAAACAAATGAAACTAATGAAGAAAAACAAGAGAATTATATTCGTAGGGAGTTTGGGTATTCTTCGTTTAAAAGAACATTTACGCTACCAGAAAGCGTGAATGATGATAAGATTAATGCTAGCTACAAGGATGGTGTTTTAAATATCTTTTTGCCCAAAAAAGATGAAGCGAAACAAAAACCAGCCAGAACAATTAAAATTTCATAATGATTTTTTATCCTTAATGGAGGTAAGGAGGCTGAACTATCAGTCTCCTTTATAAATCTTTTTCTATTAATTTAATGTACAACCGTATGTCTAGAAAATTTAAATCGGGAGATTGGGTGAAATTGAAAGGTAGTAATAAGACTACAAAGATGGAAGTACTCAAATACATTCTGAAGAAAGATGTTTTATTAGGGATAAATAATAAAGATACTTATTTAGAGTGCGTTTGGTATGAAGATGGCGAACGGAAATCAAAAATATTTCATCAAAACAATTTGGTGAAATTACCTGAAACAGGAGGTTTGTATAAGGTGTAGAGATTTAATTCATTTTGTCAATTTTACGAACTGTTTAATAAAAAATAAAAAAGATGAGAAAGTATATATTATGTATTGTCTTGGCTTTGTTAACTATTAGTTGTAATGGTCAAAAACATAAACAAAAAGAAGGTGTTGAGCGTATAGAAAAGCAACCTAAAGGAAGTTGGAAAGTTGATAAAGAGTTTGATGAAAATGGAAACTTGATAAGGTATGATAGTATTTATACCTGGTCACTTAACAACAATGAAACAAATCTTTCTTCTATTGACAGAGATAGTTTGTTAAAATCATTTAAATCTAAATTTTTCACAAACTTTTCAGAATTTCAAAAGAAAGGTTTTGAAGATGTCTTTTCTGAAGATTCTCTTTTTAGTAAACATTACTTTAGTAATGATTTTTTTAAAAGTAATTTTGGTAGAGAATTTATGGAAATAGATAAAATAATGAAACAAATGGAAGATAGGCAGAAGAAGTTTTTGGAAAAATATCAGTCTGAATTTATAAATCCTAAATAAGAAATTTAAATTAGATTAAAGGATGTGTTTTTATTTGGTAAAGGGAGAGTAGTTGAAGTAAGATTTACAAAAAAACTCGCTACAAAACTGTAGCGAGCCTTTATAATATCTATAAATTCAGTAATCTAAATTAAAGATTAAAACATTTCTCTACCAGAAAAGTGGAAAGCACCTTCGATAGCTGCGTTTTCATCAGAATCAGAACCGTGTACTGCATTTTCTCCAATAGAAGTAGCGTATAATTGACGGATAGTTCCTTCAGCAGCTTCAGCTGGGTTTGTAGCGCCAATTAAAGTTCTAAAATCTTCAACTGCGTTGTCTTTTTCTAAGATAGCAGCGATGATTGGTCCACGAGTCATAAACTCTACTAACTCACCAAAGAAAGGACGTTCACTGTGTACTCCATAAAAAGTCTCAGCATCACGCTTAGTCATCTGTGTTTTTTTCATAGCTACGATTCTGAAACCTGCAGCATTAATTTTTTCTAAAATTGCACCAGTATGTCCGTTTTCAACAGCATCTGGTTTAATCATTGTAAAAGTTCTATTTGTTGCCATTATTAAATGTAATAAATATCAGTATATGATAAATTCCTTAATTGTTGTTGCTTATGCAAACTTCGCATAAATCGGCGCAAAAATACACTTTTTAATGTTATTAGCAAGTTAAGGGTATATTTGGTTGATTTCTTGTAAGATAGATTTATTTTTGCCACGCATTTGAAAGGTAGCTTTTTTAGTTTTTAAGTCTAAAAGTAGTGTTCCATAGCTTAAAGAATTTACAACATTTCCTATTCTGAAGTTGTTTTCTTCTGAAGAAAATGAAGAATATGCATGTGTTAATCCACTTGATGTGAAATCTATAATTGGATATTTTAATCCGTTAATATTAGTCTTAGAAAACTCAGAAATATGTCTGTCACCAGAAAGAAGAATGACATTTGTATTTGTTGATTTTTTGATTAGACTGAACAATTTATCCACTTCGTGTGGAAAGTTAGCCCATTTTTCAAATCCGTGTTCTTTAGGTAGTATTTGTATGCTGCTAACTACTATAGTAAAGATTGCGGTAGAGTTTGTTAATTCGCTTGTAAGCCATTTCCATTGTGTTTTACCTAAAATAGTACCTTCGTTATATTTATTAGGTTGAAAACGTTGTCCGTTAGTACCTTTAGTAAGTGAAGTTCTAAAGTAGCGAGTGTCTAAAACAATAACTTTAATGTTGCCATTACTTGTTTTAAAAGTTTTAGAGTGATAAACACCTTGTTGTTTTCTTCTAGGAGAGTTTTTTGGAACATCTAAGAAATCTAAAAATAGTTGTTGACTTTCATTCTTCATTTTAAATTCTACTCCTGCATCATTTTTACCGTAATCATGATCATCCCATGTAGCAAGAATAGGAATCTTAGTGGTTAGCTTTTTATAACTTTTTACATTTTTTTGAGTTTTATACATACGTTCCATCTTACGCATGTTATTGGTATCGGCATAAATATTATCTCCACCCCATACCCATACATCTGGTTGAAGCGATAGAATGTCTTCCCAAAAAGGGTTGTTAAGTTTTTGGTTATTGCAAGATCCAAAAGCAATAGTGAATGTTTCTTGACAAAAAGAGGTAAAGGATACACCTAGAGTAAAGATTAGTAAAGTGGTAAATTTATTAGATTTCATTAAGTTTTTATTTTTAAACGAAGAAACAAAAAGAAATACATAAAAAGGTTAATATAGCATTAATTTGTATATTCGCCCTTTATGATTTTGAAACACTTTACAGAACTACAAGAATTCTTGTCAGAACCTAGAAATGTTGTAATAATTGGGCATAGAAATCCTGATGGAGATGCAATAGGTTCAACATTAGGGCTAAAACATTATTTAGATAAAAAAGGACACAAGACTCAGGTGTTAATGCCAAATGAATATCCTGATTTTTTACACTGGATTCCTGGATCGAAAACAGTAAAACGTTTTGATCGTCAGAATAGTCAATCAGTCAAAGCTTTAAGAAAGTCTGATATAGTTTTTTTATTAGATTTTAATGCGTTGCATAGAGTAGGGAATGACATGCAAAATACATTAGAGCAATATGAAAATGATTTTGCTCTGATAGATCACCATCAACAACCGGACGACTTTATGTATATGTATTCCGATACATCTATGTCATCAACATGTCAAATGGTATATAATTTTATTGAAATGATGGGCGATGTTGAATTGATAGATAAAGATATAGCAACTTGCTTGTATACAGGGATTATGACTGATACAGGTTCATTCCGTTTTAGATCTACAACTAGTACTACTCATAGAATTATTGCAGACTTAATAGATAAAGGAGCTGAAAACGATAGAATTCACAGCAATGTTCATGATGCAAATTCATATAATAGATTACTGCTATTAGGTCAAGCATTGAGTAATATGAAAGTTTTACCAGAGTATAAAACAGCTTTTATTACCCTAACTGAAGAAGAGAAAAAGAAATTTAATTACGAAAAAGGAGATACCGAAGGGGTAGTAAATTATGCACTATCTTTGAAAGGAATTGTATTTGCAGCTATTTTTATAGAAGATGAAGAACAAGGAATTGTAAAAATATCTTTCCGCTCAAAAGGGAAATTTTCTGTAAATCAGTTTGCACGTAATTATTTTAATGGAGGAGGACATGATAATGCAGCAGGAGGGAGAAGTGATGATAGCTTGGAAAATACGATAGAGAGATTTAAGTCGTTATTACCTACATATCAAAAAGAGTTAGAAGATTCGTATGAGGCTTAGAAGAATATTTTTTGTTTTTATAATTTTCTTAGCTGTGGTTTCCTGTAAAGAACCAGAAGCAAGAAGACCAAAGCAACAGGGTACTACAAATTTTTATAAGGAAGTTCTCAAAGAGAATAAGAGGTTGAATGCCTTAGAGAAAAAACGTTTGGAAGAATGGGTAGCTAAAGATACCGTTAAAGTATATAAAAGTTCGCCTAATGGTTTTTGGTATACTTATATAACAAAAGACACGTTAAATTCAAGTTCTCCTCAAGCCGAAGATTTAGTGATGCTGTCATATAATATAGCTGATCTTAATGGAGGTGCTCTTTATGAGAAAAGGGAGAGAAGTTATAAGGTAGATAAAGAAGATTTTATTCCTGCATTACAAGATGGAATAAAGTTGATGAAAAAAGGAGAAACCATTACATTTGTCATTCCATCATACAGGGCTTTCGGAGTTACGGGAGATGGAAATAAAATAGCTGTAAATCAGCCAATACAAAGTACAGTAACATTAATCGATATAAAATCAAAAAAAGAAGAATGAAATTAACTAACATTTTAGCAGCTACAGTTGTAGGTTTATCAATTGTTTCATGTAGTAACGGTCAGTTTAAACAAAAAAGTTCATTAGCAACAGAAGTAGATTCTGTGAGTTACGCTTTAGGTTTAGATATGGCTAATAAAATCAAATCGAATTTTGATGAAATGGATCAAGATTTATTCGTGCAAGGTTTTAAAAACGGAATGGACTCTATAAATCTACTAGTAGAATCAAAAGACATAAACAATATCTTAAGAGCATTTTTTCAGAAGAAGCAACAAGAAAAAATGAAGCAAATGCAAGAAGAACAAGCTAAAAAAGCAGAAGCTGAGTTTGGAGATAATAAAAAAGCAGGAGAAGAGTTTTTAGCGGAAAATAAAACAAAAGATGGAGTAAAAACTACGGAAAGCGGTTTACAATATGTTGTTTTAAAAGAAGGTGAAGGAGATGCTCCTACGGCTAGCTCTAGAGTTAAAGTTCATTATCACGGTACTTTAATTGACGGAACTGTGTTTGATAGCTCAGTAGAAAAAGGACAGCCAGCTGAGTTTGGAGTAGGTCAAGTAATTAAAGGATGGACTGAAGGTTTACAATTGATGAAACCAGGAGCAAAGTATAAGTTCTTTATTCCACAAGAATTAGCTTATGGTCCACAACAAAGAGGACAACATATTAAGCCTTTTTCAGCTTTAGTTTTTGAAGTAGAGTTATTAGAAGTAAAATAAATAAAACTTAAATAGTTGATAATTAATTAGGTTAGCACTTGTTGTTAACCTAATTAATTGTTTATAAGAGAAAATAAAACGAAATAAATGAAATTATTTAAAATTGTACTTGTTGTATTGATAGTGTTTGTATCATGCAAATCAGCGAAATATCCTAATTTAGAAAACGGATTGTATGCAGATATCCAAACGAATCGAGGGGATATTTTAGTAAAGTTTTTTTATAATAAAGTTCCAATGACAGTGGCGAACTTTGTAGCATTGAGTGAAGGAACACATCCTAAAATGATAGATTCATTAAAAGGAACACCGTTTTATGATGGAACGAAGTTTCATAGGGTTATTAAAGATTTTATGATACAAGGTGGGGATAGAACAGGAACAGGTGCTGGTGATGCAGGTTATACATTTGCCGATGAATTCCCAATGGATGATGAAGGTAATTTATTGTATAAGCATGATGGACCAGGGGTATTGTCCATGGCAAATTACTCAAGACCAGTTACGAATTCGAGTCAATTTTTTATTACACATAAAGCAACACCTTGGTTAGATGGTGGGCACTCAGTTTTTGGTCGTGTTTTAGAAGGGCAAGCAGTAGTGGATACTATTCAAAAGAATGATTATATAAAACATGTAGAAATTTTAAGAATAGGAGAAGAGGCGGCTAAATTTGATGCTCCAGTAGTTTTTGAAAATGAATTAGCAAATGTTGAAAAGAAAGAAGAAGAGAGAAAGAAAAAGCTAGAAGAGTTAAAACAAAAGTATCAAGAAGAACAAGGAATTAATGATGCAATTACAACTGATTCTGGTTTGAAAATTTTGTCATTACAGAAAGGAAATGGAAAAAAAGTAAATCCAGCATTACCAACAACTGCACATTATACGCTGTATTTAGCAGATGGAAGAAAGATTGATTCTAGTTTAGATAAAGGAGAGGCTTTTGTATTTACGGTTGATGATGAAAAACTTCCACTAATAGCAGGCTGGAAAGAAGGAGTGAAAACAATGAAAGAAGGAGATAAAGTACGATTGTTTATACCTTCTTATTTAGGTTACGGTGATCGTAGAGTAGGGCCAATACCACCAAAGTCAGATTTAATTTTTGAAATAGAAGTATTAAAAGTAGGAAAGTAGTTTTGATAGAAAATATTATACAAAAAGATAAAGAACTTTTAATTTATCTTAACAATTTAGGAAGTGAGCAATGGGATGGTTTTTGGTTAACAATAACCAATCAATTTACTTGGACGCCTTTGTTTGCTTTTGTGCTGTTTTTAGTGTTTAAACAGTTTGGGTGGAAAAAAGGATTATTTACAGTGTTATTTATAGCGGTTATTGTTGCTTTTTCTGATCAATTTACAAACTTGATTAAAAATTCTACAGAAAGAATTAGACCATGTAATACAGAAGGCTTGAAAGAGTATTTGAGAGGCTTTACATATAAACCAAGAGGATATAGTTTCTGGTCTGGTCATGCTTCGTTATCTACTACAATAACAACTTTTATAATTCTATTGTTGAGAAAGCACATTAGGTTAATTTACTTAATGATTTTATTTCCTTTGATTTTCGGATACAGTAGGATATACCTAGGTGTACATTTTCCAGTAGACGTAACTACAGGATATGTTTCAGGGGTAATTTTAGGAACACTATTTTATTTTGGATACTTAGCTTTAGAGAAGAGAATTGGGTTAGGGAAAGAGTAGTATTAAGGTTATAAGAAACGTTACTGTTTCTAATTAATAAAAAAAGCTTACAAATTTGTAAGCTTTTTTTCTTTAATCCCCTAAAAAAAAATCCGAAGCTTTCGCTTCGGACTTGCGGAGAAAGAGGGATTTTATATTTAATACTTTATTTATTGATTATTAATATCTTAACTGTTTTATATTTTAGTTGTATGCCTAAAAGTGTGTCTTTTGCCATGTTTTTAGATGTATTTTTTGTTAAATTAGTTTTTATTCCAGAAAAAAGGAAAAGTAATTGAAAGAAAATAGGTGTCCTGTCCTATATATAAATATATATTTTGGACACAAAATAATTATAATTGATTTTGTATGTCTGAAAAAAACAAGCACAATGAAATAGAGCAAAGTTTCCCTGAAGGAATTGAGGTGACAGAACTGATGAAAATTTTAAATGAAAATGGGGACATTGACAATCAGAAACTTGAAAAGCTTAAAAAAAGCAAAAAACAAAAGGCTAACGCCTCACTTACTACCAGTAGTGATAAAACAAACTATTCTGCATTAGAGTTATACAACTTTAAAACAACAAAGATCCCACGTTTATTAGATCCTTTTCTACAACTTGTAGGGTTAGCATCATTGGTTGGAACTTCTGACAGTGGGAAATCTACTTTTTTAAGACAGTTATCTATTTCTATAGTTTTGGAAAATGAAACATTTCTTGGATATGAATTAAAACCAAAACATAAAAAAGTAATTTTTGTGAGTACAGAGGATGATTCTAACTCCATTAGTTATTCAATAAGAAAACAGATTGATGGTATAATTGCTAAGAATGATAATGTTAATATCGAAAATTTAAATAATTTAGATTTTATATTTGATACTACTGAATTACTTAGTGTATTAGAGAGTAAGTTAAAACACAATCCTGTAGATTTAATTGTTATTGATGCATTTACAGATGTATTTACTAAAGAAATCAATGCAAATACCCAAGTTAGAACTTTCCTAAATCAATATGATAAACTAGCTAAGAAGTATGGGTGTTTGATAATTTTTCTACATCATACAGGTAAAAGAACTCAAAAAAATGAACCTTCAAAAGATAACATTATAGGTTCACAAGCTTTTGAAGCAAAAATGAGGTCTGTTTTAGAGTTAAGACCTAAAGGAAAACATACAGCTTTATGGGTTTTAAAATCTAATTTTTTAGAATCTAAATACAAGAAGACTGGTCAGCTTTTAGAGCTTGATAATAATACTCTACTTTTTGAAAATTCAAATATTGTAGCAAAAAAACTTTCAGGAACTAAATCTAATAATCCTGAAATAATAAAAAGAGTTTTGGAGTTGAAAGAGAAAGATGTACCTCTTAGGAAAATTGCAGAACAATTAACTAATGAGGGATTATCTATTAGTAAATCAACTGTTGAAACAATATGTAAAAACCAACAAGGTGAAAATAAAATGGGGATTTTAAAAAGATTAAGATTACAATCTGAAAAGAAATAATATGATTGAATTACAATTAACTAAAGGTGAATATCTTTCATATTATAAAGCTAAAGTTTTAGATATAATTGATAGTAATAAAACGATTTTAATTGACTCAAACCCTGGTACAGGTAAAACGTCTTTATTTGTAGAAATAGGAATTGACTTAAAGAATAATAAAAGAAAAGGTAGATTGATATTTTGTGCTCCTTTTTTAATAATTCAATCTCAATTTGAAACTGACCTTAAAGAGAAAGGCTACAAAATAGATTTAATCTTAAATTCTAGTTCTGAAAGAAAAACTTTACTTGATACAGATAAAATTATATGTAGCACTTATCAGAGTCTAAAGCATATTATCAATGATTTAAATGAAAACGATATTATTGTTTTAGATGAAGCTCATTCACTAGGGTATTGTTATCCTTCAAAAAATGACTCTATTAATACAGGTTACTTTGATGCAGAAGTTTCACTATTACTTCAATCAAAATCTAAAGTAGTTTTAATGACAGGAACACCTGATGAATACATTAACAAATTGTTTAAATTAACTCAAATTAAAGTTAAGAAAGAGAATGAAAAAAAAGCTACAGTTAACATATTTAACTCAAAAAAGTCTGCTGTTGATTTAGCTATCTCTTTTGCTGAAAGTGTCTCTATTGATTTCTCAAAAGATTATTTGAATACTATTTTTATAAATAGCACTAAACAATGCGAAGAAATTAATATTAAGCTTCAAGAATTAGGATATCAATCAAAAGCTTTAACCTCTCATCATAAGCAAGAGAAAACATACAAGCAACTTGTAAAGGAAATGACTATTGATGAAAATATCAACTTTTTAATATGTACAAGTGTAATTAGTACAGGTGCTAATATTAAAAATAAAAAGATAGGTAGAGCTTTAGTTCTATTCGAGTCAAACCCTAAAGAGATTAAACAGTTCTCAAAACGTTTTAGACAAAAATTAGATATTAATATTGACGTCGTTAATAAAAGTTCAGAAAAAGGAAATGATGGTGAAATCACCACTCAATTAAAATCTGAATTTGACACATTAACATCACTGATTGAAACTGTTTACATGTTAGGTATTCCTCAAAATTATACAAATAGTATTTTATCTGATGTTGGTACTCAAAATGATATTATCAAACAACTTGTATTAAGATATTTAATGCAATATTCATATTTAGAAAAACAACGTAGTAAGAGATATAAGTCTCCTGTTTTATTAAAAGAAGCATTAGATAGCTACTCTGATATTTCTACTGAATTAAAGACGCTAGATACCAATAAAGACACTTTAAGTGATAAAATTGAAAAAGGAAAATTAGAACAAATTTTAGAAGGATATAGCAATCAATTCATCCAGAATCACGAGCAATTTTCTTATGAAATCATTCAAGGTAAAGGTATAGATAGATATAACTCGAATATTTATAATAACAAAATAGGAAGATATCTGAATTTGAAAGATATTAAGATAAAACCAGAAGTTACCAAAATAATATCATCTCCTTATTTTGAAGGGAAATTGTTAGTTCCTGTTATTGGAAATTATGAGTATATTAAATCATTACCTGAAACTATTTACCTTACAAGTAGAAAGTCAAAAAGAGAACTTAATAAAATCTTACTAACTCTATATTTCAGTTGGTTTATTGATACACATACCGAAATAAAAATTTTAAATTATGAATATCAATTCGTTTATAAACTTGAATCTGCTATTCTAAATCCATTACAAAAAGCAATATTTAAGCTTTTAAAAAACACTTTCGAATTTTGTTTAAAAAAAGATAATGCAGTTGTTTCTGAATTGGCATTATTCTTAACTAATAGATTCTCATCTTTGGAAATATTTAAAGAGCTACCTTTTGAATTAACTAATAAAGATGGGTTTATTAATGAAAGAGTAGAATGCTTAGTTGATGCTTTGTTTTTAACAAAAAGTAAAAAAGAAAAGAGAATACAATCTAATGGGAAAAACATATCATCAGTTATATTCGAAAAAGAATTAAATAAAGATGATTTAGTTCTTCCAGAAAGGAAAAAATATTTAGATTTAATTACTTCAAAACAAATAGCTATGAATAAAGAAGGCGGTGCTTTTTGGGGGGTTCCAGAGAAAAATAAAATCCTGTCGAATCCCAAATTAATTATTTGTAAAAATCTTGATGATGATTTTTTTACTCTCTGTTAAAATCCACCCAAACTAACCCTCGTAAAAAGTTACTTTTATATAAATATCAAGTTAGATGGGGTGGATTTAAACTGAGATTAATTCACACTCGTTTTCAGCATTTTTTTAAGAAGAAAAAGTCTCAAAAGAGTTTACCCAAAATGCAACATAAACTTCAAGAATTACTTTTAGCTATATATTATAACAAAGTATTTCAAAATGATAGTAGAAAAACCATTTACCCTTAATTTTGAATACGTATTTTCCATTTTGGGCTAATGCAGTAGCTTCTACTATCACTATTTGATTTTTTTTGAACCTATCAACATTGTACAAAAACTGTACAGGGAAAGGGCAATGCAGACTAATTAATTTATTCCAAGAAGTAACAACTAAAATTCTATTAGGTGCATAATATTTATTAAACGATACTATTTCATTTTTTCTCATATCTCATTTTCTCCAAAATCTAACATAATATTTTATCACTTTTAGCTATACTATATTAATGGAGAAAAAAATTAGGCTGTTCATTTTGTAATGAATTAGCTAGTTCTTGGATAAACTCGTATGCTCGTAACTCACGTTGCAGAAAAGTATCTATGTAGGTACTTTTTACTGCTCCAGTAAATAAGTTATATAGCTCCCATAAGTTTATCATACCTTCTGGAGAAACATTGAAGTTTTCATCCTTGAAGTAGTTTTTAGCAATAGTATTAATTTGAGTATCATTAAAATCCAAAGGAAATAAATGTTTCTTCTCGGAAGTGTTTAAATATTGATACATTTTCATCTTACCGATTAAGTGAGCCACTTGTTCCATTGATAAATAATACTTACTTAACCTTTCCATATTTCCAAAATGCTTCTCTTGGTTATAAGCTTTAAAAAGATTAATTATTCCTTGCTGTAAATCACTAGTATTTAGCACCTTTAAATCATCTTTAAAACCATCAGTAGCAACACATAAATTTGTACATACTGCATTCACAAAACCAATAAAAACTTTAAACTTTTCATATGATTTTTTACTATATAAATTCTCATTATTAAAAGCTCTTACACCTCCAACTACAAGTGATAAATCATTACCATTAATATTTTGCTTAATACTTGGTATTTCAATACAGAAAGCCATTCTTTCATAATAGATAGTTTTCTCATGTTCTTGTAGTTCTTTAACAGGTTTACCAATAGCACTAGGTATTCTTCCCTTTACAATATGAGAAACTCTAACATTAGGCTCATTGAATTGGTGAATAGGGAATACTTGCTCTAACGCTTCTATTGTAGTATTTATAAACTCTGCATGACTAATAGTAACTTCATTGTCTTTTGAGAATACAGGTAAAATAGTGTCATTAACCAAATGCTGAACAGTAACCTCTTTTGTATTAGCTTCTATAAAAGGATTTTTAAATTTTGACTTATCTCTCTTTTCTGGAACTATTTGATTCGATTGAGAATTTACGTTATTAAGAACTAACTCCATTATTACTTGGTTTTATGGATTCAACGATTTTATTATTATCTAAAATTTCAGAATTAGAAGATTCTATTTCTTGTTTTCTCTCTAACACCTTTTCTTTTATAGCTTCTTGAAGGTTAGGGTATTTAGTATAAATGTGTCTCAATCCTTCAACTGTTAAACATTGATTTATTTCACTAAAAATATTTTCTATAGTTGTATCACTATCACACCATTTTTTTAGTAGTTTACCAGTTCCAGAAGAGATAATAAATTCAGGTTTATTCATAAATAAGCCAGTTCTATCTTTACTTGCTACTGCTAAATGTTTATCATTTACTAACTCAAAATTTACTGTCAGTTCATACTCAAATCCCTCTCGGGTAATTTCTTTTGTTCCATGCTTAATTACTTTAGATTTTCCATTTGAATTAACATCTAAAGAATAATCTATTTTTCTACGAACAGTAGTTATAATATGACAGTTTGATTGTAAGATTTTATCTATAAAAGCTTGATGCCTTGGTGTTACTTTTGCCCAATCTTGAAACCTTCCTCCTAGTTGCTCATGAATTTGTAAACAACCACCTGTGCCTGACCATTCGTGTGTGATACTATCAATTACCACTACTTCTATTTGTGCTTTTTCACACAATTCAATAGCTTCAATATACCTTTCTGGTGCATAAGGTGAATGCAATGCAACTGTATTGTAATTACCTAGTTCTGCATACAGATTAGCTGAACCATTTTCTGTATCAATAACAGCTATTTTTCTCCAATCATTGGTAATACCATAGGCTAATAAAAGTGCTGAATAGGTTTTACCAAAACCAGAAGCTCCACTTAAACCAATACGGAGTTTAACTTGTCCTTTCTTTGCTTGTTGTAGTTTCATAAAATGAATTTTTAATTAATGTATATATCAAAAAAAAAAAGAGCCTATTATGGCTCTTTGATTATTAGTAATATCAAAATGTGATTATATCACATCTCTCTCTGGTATTAACTGCTCGTTAATTTCCTCCAACACTTCATCTCGATACTCCCAACGATGTGTTAGAGTAATTACCTCTCCTGTTTCAGGAATAACATACTCGAATGGTTCACATTCTATTTTAACAATCTCACCAGGGAATTTTGTCCCCACTAAATCCTCACACATGTTTTCGTCGAAAGTACATGAAACTGTTGCTGTTTTAGCTGTAAAATACATTCTTCCTGTATCTTTACTTTTTACAGGAGTAACACCTCCTTGAACAACTAATACATTAAACTTTTCTCCTTCTGAATTTTCTCTTTGTTTGTGTCCTTTAATAGTAACCATGATTTAAATTTTTAAATTAAACAATAGGGAGGGTACTCCGCCATCCTCAGTCTAAGGGGGGAGTGTTTGTTTAATTATCAAGTATTCTTATTCCAGAAAAAAGTTGTAAAAAAAATTAAAAAATATTTTTTTGGCAAAAGTTGGCTTTTTGACTTTAGCCAAGTTGTGAAGTTTTCATATAAAAGTTTAAAATATTTCATTATTTTTAAATTCAAACTAAAACTGTTAAATACACATACCCCATATAGATGATATTTAGATTACTATTCAACAAAAAGGTCAAAGAGTTTGAAGCTTTAAAAAACAAATACCTTAAAAAAACCTACTCACTAGAAAAGAAAAAAAAAGCTCTTGAAAGCGACTTAAAATTTGAAAGAAATAGATTTAAACGTATTAGCTTTTTACTAAACGATAGGGTTCATCCTAATTCTAAAAGTTTTATTGAAAAAACAAAAAAAGGAGTTAATATTCTTACTGCAATCAAAGCAGGAGAATGTGAAATTGAAATATTTAACATAGATAACATTGAGTATAATTTGAATCGAGAATTAGTTCTATGGGCTATAAAAAGAGAAGGTGAATACTTTATAAAAGATATACAAGGTGGTAATAGTAATGGTCACGGAGAAGTCGCTATGAATCATCTTTTTAAAATTGCAAAAAACAACAATATAAATAAAATTACTGGTGAACTTAGTAGTAATGATTATGACCACAAGGATAGATTAATTGCATTTTACTCTAAAATGGGATTTGAAGTTAATTATTTCTCTGATAACAATGGTTCAATTCAAAAGATTCTCAGTTAATTATATAGCACTCATCATTATTAAAATATCAGTACATAAAAAATATAATAATTATCGACTTTAAATGAAAAAGAAAAAGCATTATTCTCCTGAAGAATTGGATTTTAAAAACGGTTCTGAGGGTGAGCAAATAAGAACTAGAAAAATTTTTGAAGAACTAAGACAAAGAGCTATAAATGGTGAAAATTTACTAGAGAGAGAAAAAGAGTTTTTATGCCTCGGATTATCTCTTTCTTTAAAAGATGATGGTAAACCACAAAATTTTGATTTTTGTGATGATTTTATCTTTCGAGAATTATACCTAACCTATTTTCACAATAATTTAGAAGGTCCTTTTTACAAAGCTAGAAAAGGTAAAATAGTTGAAGTCTCTTTAAATGAACAAACAAAAGATTTTAAAACTCTTCAAAAAGTAATTAATGGATGGAGTAAAGGAATAGAAATTATCAACCATACAGACCAAATTTTACAAGAAATAGCAGCTGAAACACGTAGAGAACTAAAAGACCTTGAGAAAAAATTTCCTCGATTAAGTAGGAATTTCAAAAAGGTAAAAAAAGCATATGAACTACAAAAGGATAAAATTATCTTACAATCTAAATATATCTATCATTTAACTAAATCTGTTATGGAAGATTATGATAAATCAGAATTTCAGATTCCTTTTTCTGGACAAACAATTGAATTGACTATATACTCCTTTGTCCATATTATTAATAGACATTATGCAGCGAAAATAAAAGACAAGCCTGAAAAAACATATCATCACAAAAATTTTTACCCTAAAGAATTACACATAGACTTAAAAAATATTTTAATTGAAATTGATAAATTAAAAAAAATAAATATTGATAATACTGATAACATAATTTTTTCATTTGACAATGTTGTCTATCAGATATGGGTGCAAACTAGAATAAAACAAGTAAAAGGAGAAGGAAATGTCAATTTTAAACGTGTTCAATCTTTTTACCCTATTTATGACAAAGAGAAATTGAAAGAAATCAACTCAAATTATGAATTAATAAAGATATCTGATAAGCTAGAAGTGTACATAAAAAAGTAATATAGATAGAATGAAAAAGAATAGAATTATTTTTGTGAGTGGAATTCATGGTGTCGGAAAGGGTACTATTTGTAAGAATTTAGCTCAAAAATTTAACTTTAATCATTTAACGGCTAGCGAAGTACTAAAATGGGATGAAATAAGTGATTTAAATAATAAAAAAGTTAAAAATATCTCATCTACTCAGGATAGATTAATTAATAATTTAAAAAGAATTATTGAGCCAAATCAAAAATACTTATTAGATGGACATTTTGTTCTTCTGAACTCTAAAAATGTACCTACTAAAATTGAAGAAGGTACTTTTGAAGGTATTAACCCTGTTTCGATAATATTGATAACTTGTGAAACGAAAGTTATTTTAAAGAGACTAAAAAATAGAGATAACTCAAACTATGATTTAAGTATTCTAAAAAAAATGCAAGAAATGGAAATTGAACACGCTACTTATATTTCAAATAAACTAAAAATCCCTTTGATTGAAGTAAAAAATAATAACACCAAGAGCTTATTTAGATATTTGGAAAGCTTATGAGAATATTAATAGATACAAATATTTTAATTGGACTTGAAGATAATAAGGTTATTTCTGAAGCTTTTGCCAAATTTTATAGAATAGCAATAACAAATGAATGTTCTGTTTTATATCATCCACAAGCAATTCCTGTCGATGTTAGTAGAGATAAAAATACAAACCGTAAGAAGATTATAATTTCAAAGTTAAATAAATATGAGTCGTTAGAAAACTATGCAAAACTACCTGATGATTTCAATAAGCAATTGAATTCAACTAAAATAAATGATGAAATAGACAACAAACAATTATTTCAATTATATAAAGGTTTTGTAGATTACTTTATAACTCATGATAATGGCATACATAAAAACTCAAAAAAAATAAATCTAAAGAATAGAGTTTTAACTATTGAAGAAATGTTAAAAATTTTAGAAGAAAAATTTACTTTTAGAATTCCAACTCATCCTATATTACAAGAACAAAGTATACGTGATATTGAATATTTATTTAGTAGCTCTTTTTTTGATAGTTTAAGAAATGATTACGGTACAGATAGCTTTAATGATTGGTTGGAAAAGTGTGTTACTCAAAATAGAAAATGCTATTCTCTCATAGTTGAAAACAACCTGCAAGCAATTTTAATCTATAATGTTGAAAAAATTAAAGACCATAAATTGCCTAATATTTTTGAGGATGCTTTGAAAATATGCACTCTTAAAGTTGATAACACAGCTTTTGGTATAAAACTAGGAGAATTATTTTTAAATAAAATGTTTGAGTTATGTATAAATAGAGAGATTAAGTATTTATATTTAACAGTATATAAAAAACAAGTTCACCTTATTAGATTACTTAAAAAGTTTGGATTTTATGAAAGTGAGTTCATAAATAGTCAAGGGTTATCTGAGTATAGAATGATAAAATGCTTGGATAAAGAGAAAATTAATATTGTAGAAAACAATATTTCTGCTCATCCTTTTTATTTAAACAATTCTAAAATCAAAAAGTATGTTATTCCAATTAGACCTGAATTTTATGGTACTTTATTTAAAGATGGTAAATTAAGAACCCCTACATTATTCGATACAGCACCAGATAGTCTAAATGAAATACAAGGAAACACAATTATAAAAGCCTATATATCAAACTCTAAAAACAAGAAACCTCAAAAAGGTGATATTTTGTTTTTTTATTCATCTAAAACTAATCAAGTAATTGAGCCTATTGGAATTTTAGAAAGTATTAGCTTTGTTAAAGATTTTGATGAGTTATGGAGTATTGTGAGAAAAAAAACTGTTTTTACTGATGAAGAATTACAAAATTGGTTAGAAGAAAAAAAACAATTAAACGTTATTATTTTTAGACTAATAACATATTTGAAAAAAAACATCAGTTTAAAAAAGATTAAAGAAATTGATAGTTTAAAAAATAAAATACAAACAATTACAGAATTAAAAGAAGCTGACTATATTAAATTAGACAATGAAGGATACTTTGACAAGCGTTATATTATCAATTAAACCTATATATGCTCAGGCTATAATGTCTGGGGAGAAAAAAGTAGAGTTTAGAAAGAAAATTTTTAAAAGACCAGTAGATAAAATATTTGTTTATTCTTCTTCACCTGAGAAGAAAATTATAGGTTTTTTTACAATTAAAGAAATTGTAGAGGATACCCCAAAAAACCTTTGGAAAGAGTTTAATGAAGTTGGAGGGATAAATAAAGATGATTTTTTTAATTACTATCAAGAAGCTGAAACTGGCTTTTCTATTAAGATTTCACAAGTTGAAAAATTTAAAATAGGAATTGACCCAGCAGATTTTTTTGAAAATTTCTATGCCCCTCAATCATACATATATTTAGAAGAAGAAAAAGCTCAAAATATAAAGCAGCAAACAATATCAAAACCTATTACTTTTTAATTAATTTAGATTAAATACAATATGTTTTTTTAATTATCCTTGCTAAAAAAATATTCAGTGTGTTCTCCTTGTTTAAAGATTATAATTAAATGTAAATACTCTATAAAAATATATCTATAAGTACTTATTAAGATGAAAATACGCTATGACATATAATGAACTAATTAATCAAGGAGTAAATAAAAATAATATAACTCATAAAGAAGAAGATGGTGTTCAAATATTTTCTATAAAAATCACCTACTTTAATAATGAATCTGAAAAGCTAAATAAAATCTATAAAGCTAGTCTGGACGTTTTAAACATAAAAAAAGATCAAGATGAGTATCGTATCATAATTGATAATTCTATTAATATTACTTCTAAAAATATTACAAGATACAACTTTAATGAATGTACCTTTATTCAAAGTGTATATTTTATAAACTGTGTTTTTTTAGAAGATATTTCTTTTAAGAATTGTCATTTTAAAGCTGATTTAAGTTTTAATAATTCTACTTTTAATGATAATATCCGATTTCATAGGTCTACTTTTCATAAGGATGCAATATTCCTAAATACTACATTCAACAAATTAGTAGACTTTTATTGGGCAAGATTTAAATCTAATCAACAATTCCATTTAACTGATTTTTTAGACAGAGCTATTTTTTCAAATGCTACTTTTGAAAAACAAACTCAATTTTTATATAACAAAGTCAAATCTTCAACTATGATTAGTTTTGAGAATGCTAGTTTCAAAGGAGCTCTTGATTTATCTAGAGCTAACTTTAAATGTCAGTTACATTTCTGGAATGTTGAAACGAATCATACCCCTGATGAATATTGGCTATGCAGTAGTGATAATATTAATAAAAAAGAAGTAGATGATATTGTAGCATATAGAAGAATGAGAGAAACTTTCAGAATTATAAAAAATGAATTTAAGTCTTCTGGTAATTTGATTAATTCTTTAGAATTTAAAAAGAAAGAAATGTTTATCTATGAGAAAGAATTAAAAGTAGACAACAACTCTAAAATGAATGATCAAATAATTGTATTTTTTAATTCAATATCTAATGATTTTGGCACAAAATGGGGAAAGGGTGTCCTATTCACTTTTGCTGCTGCTTTATTTTTTTACCTCTTATTTTTATGGTCAATTTCCGAATATTTAGTTTTTTCTTGGGATGGAACTGGAAAAACTATTAGACATTATTTTGAGTTTCTTAATATAACGATATGGAAATTTAAACCATTTGGAATTGAAGATTACGGTTCTCCTTATGTAATTTTATTTGTTGGAAAAATATTTATAGGTTATGGTTATTTTCAGACTATACAGGCTTTTAGAAAATACAGTAAATAAACTTGGTAAAATGACCTAAGCCAATTTACCAAATTTTATTATTAAAATTTTATTCCTTTATTGTAATTTTAACTCACCAAAACAATTAAAGTGTGGTATGTCTCTACTGTTATAGGTAATAGACTTATCTTTATTTTGTACCCATTCAGTTATTTTATAAGCTACACCTTCATTATTATAATAAACAATAGTTTTAGCATAAATTTTTTCTTTTTCAGGACAAACGTGCCTTATTTGTTTAATTACTTCTCCTGAATCTAATTTAATATACTTTTCCATTTTTAACTTTAACTATCTTAAAGTTATCCAACATATAATACCCATTGCTAGCAATACCTCCTAATAAAAAAAATATATCGCCTGAAGAATATGAGTTTTTAAACTTATGCCAATATTCAACTTGTTTTCCAAAAATTGTTTTCAATTTTGAAATTGAATAAACTCTCACAACTTTATTATTTTCTATCCTTACTCCTTTTATTGCTCCTACTTTATAAAAATCATCTTCCAATTTATCATTATAATTGTAGACAAAATCTCCTGAAGAAATATTATTATACTTCTGAAGTATAGTAACTTTATTCTTTTTGTTAAAAACATACTCTCCTTTAAAAAAACGATTGGTTATTATACTATCATTTAAAACAATAAGCTCCTGTTCAGTTTCTAATTCTTTTAGTTCAGTTTGCTCATTGTTTATTAGAACCTTTTTTCCTTCAATATTAAACTTAGAATTACCATCAATGACCTCCACTATAGTATTATCTAATAATTTTAGTTCTTTAATATTGAGTGTCTTTTTTCTATAGTTAGCAATTAAAGCTATAAAATCTTCTCTATTAAGATTTTTCTCATTAAAGAAAACAAATGTTTCGGCATTAGTAGAATCTTTCTCTAACACCAAAACATCTTTTTCAAAATAACTCTTATTAAATAACAGTTTTTCACTTCCTATTCTAATTATTAGATAACCATTTACAAATTCATAAGTACCATCAGATATAATACCATTAACAGAGATACTCAATCGATTAGCACTTTTGAAAAACCATTTTTTTTGAGTTCCAGTATTATCAAATTGAAACCAAGTTTTATTAATTATTTTTGTAATGTCTTTTATTTCAGTATTACTCTCTTTTAATTTTTGAAAGTAATATTTTAGAATAGCTAGCATGATTGTTATTTACAGATTTAAAAATATTATTTGACTTTGATAAAGTTTAATATTCTTGTTTTTGTTGAGCTTTTTTCTGTCCAAATTAATTTGTTTGATTCTAATTCTACTTCAGCAAGAATAGTAGAACTTCCAATTACAGTGTAAGAGGTTTCTGTCTCTTTTTCATAACTAGCAACTAAATTAGTCTTATCACAATTTTCTCCGTTAGGCTCATATATTTCACCAGATAAATTACCATGTTCTATAAATATTATTCTAGTTTGTTTCATACAATCTGGAAGTGGATTTGTGTCTGAATGACTAATTAATTTCCAAGTTCCTAAAATTGTTGTGGTATCTACTGTTTCATCATCAGGTGAACATGATAATAAGGTAAATAGTGTTAATGATAAGATAAAAATCTTTTTCATAATTAAAATATTTAATTTTCTGCGGAGAAGCTAACAGAAATGTTAGTAAAAAAGAAAGGTGTGCTCTCCTACTTATTCAGCTGCACAGAGGCTCCGCCAAGAACCTTAATCATACTAAACAGCACAGAGATAACACACCCAAATTGAGTGTGTATCTACTTATTGTACTGCTCCTATGATTACTATTGAAATTTGGCGGATTCCTGTACAAGGAGCTTGTTATAAGTAAACACCTATATTTTTATGTTTCAATTGTAAAAATAATAAACTATTTGAGTTTTAAATTATAAATTTATTGATATTTGATAATTCTATATTATGGGTTTCAGTATTAAAGCTTCTTTTTTAGAATAGCTATTTGTTCACTAACTTTTCTCTGAACTACTTTTCCATAACTTTCCTGTGTAATACTCATTTTAGAATGCCCTAATAATTCACTAACTATTTCCATAGAAACACCATTATATAATAAAACTGTTGTAGCAAAAGTTTTTCTAGCGATGTGATGAGTTAAATGTTTTTGTATTCCAACTATTTCAGCAATTTCTTTTAAATAAGAATTGAATTTTTGATTAGATATTTTAGGGAATAATTCATTTTCGTTTTGATACTTGTTGAGTATAACTAGAGCAGGAGGTAGGAGGGGGATAGAAATAGTTTTATTGGTTTTTTGACGTATCATTTTAATCCATAAATTATCATCAAAGTTTGTAATAATGTTTTCTTTTTTTAGATTTGACATTTCCTTGTAAGCTAACCCAGTGTAACAACAAAATATAAATAAGTCTTTTACCTGTTGTAGTCTAGTTTGAGTAAAAGTATAGTTGACTAATTTATTTAACTCAGAAGTATTTAAATATACAATTTCTTTTTTATACCGTTTTACTTTAAACAACATAAAGGGGTCTTTTTTAATGTAGTCTAAAGAAATACCGAGTTTTATCATTTTTCTAAATCTTTGTATTGTTTTATAAATGGTTGAAGGTTTAAACTTTTTTTCAGTTTGTAAGTAATACTCGAAATCATATAAAAAACTTTCATTTAAGTTTTTTAGCAAGTAGTCTTTTTTATGGTATTTATATTGTAAAAAATCTATAATATGTTTTTTTGTTTGATGATACTTTTCCCAAGAGGTATATGTAGCTTCTATTCCTATTAGTTTTTCCATTCTATTATTGTGATAATTTATAATATCTATCACAGTTTTTTGCTCTTTAGGAGTTTCTCCTTTGTACTTTAAATATATATCTTGTATGGTAAACTCTCTTCCTTGCATTTGTAGAAATAAAAAAGCCTGATTAATTTTTTGTTTAATCAGGCTTAGTTGAGTGTTTATAATTTCGTATTCATTATTACTAGCTTTAACTTTTTGAAATTTACTATCCCATTTAAGAGGAGGAATGAATAATCCTGTTGCAAATTCTTTACGTTTCTTTAAAAATGTTATTCTGCATCTAATAGGACATTTGTTTAATTTGTTGGTTCTGTTTTTTTGAAGATAAAAAAGTATTGATATTTTTAAGTTATTCATGTTTTCAGGAGGGTTAAAATGGTACACCAGAGAAGTTTTTGGTACACCTAATTGTATGCCTTTTCTTTTGATAAAAAAGGTTTTAAAAGTTTATAAATTTAATTTGAAAATAATTGAGAGTTGAAGTAAACATCTCTGTAGTCCCTGTAAAATAAAAAAAGCTTACAAATTTGTAAGCTTTTTTTATTTAATCCCCTAAAAAAAAATCCGAAGCTTTCGCTTCGGACTTGCGGAGAAAGAGGGATTCGAACCCCCGGTCCTGTTACAGACAACGGTTTTCAAGACCGCCGCATTCGACCACTCTGCCATTTCTCCTGAGTGCCTCATCAGATATTTCCTGATTGCGGGTGCAAATATATGACCTTTTTTCAATTCTAAAAAAGTTTTTTGCTACTTTTTTTAATAAAATTTAAGCTTTAAAAGTGTTATGAAACGTAATGCTTTTGCTATCAATAAGTTTGGTGTGAAATAAAATTTTAAAAAAATAAATAAAAAAATAAACTGAACACATAATAGGGTGCGATAATGGATTAACCGATAATTATAAGAATGAAAATTATCGTTTTTAGTAAATAAATTCTACCTTCGTCTTAACAAATAATAAGGTATGTTTAACTCATTTGGAAATATTTTAAAGCTAACTACATTTGGTGAATCTCATGGAATAGCAATTGGAGGTGTGATTGATGGATTCCCTGCAGGAGTAAAAGTTAATTTTGATGCTATTCAGCAAGAATTAGATCGTCGTAAGCCAGGACAATCTAAAATAGTGACACAACGTAAAGAGCCAGATACGGTTGAATTTTTATCAGGTATTTTTGAAGGAGTGACTACAGGAGCCTCAATAGGCTTTGTAATAAAGAATATAAATCAAAAAAGTAAAGATTATAACCATAATACAGATGTGTACCGTCCTTCACATGCCGATTATACGTATGATAAAAAATACGGAATTAGAGACCATAGAGGTGGCGGACGAACATCAGCAAGAGAAACCGCTAATTGGGTTGTAGCAGGAGCGCTGGCAAAGCAATTAATCAATCACATTAATATAAATGCATTTACATCATCAGTAGGAGATGTTTTTATGGTAAAGCCATATCAAGATTTAGATTTTTCTAAAATTGAAAGTAACATTGTTCGTTGTCCTGATGAAGCATCTGCAGAAAAGATGATTACTAAAATTCATGAAATACGTAAAGCAGGTGATACAATTGGAGGAACAATAACCTGCGTAGCACAAAATGTACCTGTTGGTTTAGGAGAACCTATTTTTCATAAGTTACATGCAGAGTTAGGAAAAGCCATGTTGTCTATCAATGCTGTAAAAGGATTTGAATTTGGAAGTGGTTTTTGTGGTGCAAAAATGCAAGGTTCTGAACACAACGATATTTTTAATCCGGATGGAACAACGCAATCTAATCTGTCAGGAGGAATTCAAGGAGGAATTTCTAACGGGATGGATATTTACTTTAGAGTAGCATTTAAACCAGTAGCTACAATAATGCAAAATCAAGCAACAACAAACTCAAAAGGTGAAGCTACCGAGATACACGGAAAAGGAAGACACGATCCTTGTGTAGTGCCTAGAGCTGTGCCTATTGTAGAAGCGTTAACAGCTTTAGTACTCGCAGATTTTTGGTTAATGAATAAAACTAGAAAAGTTTAAAAAAATAAAAAGCCCAGATACATGTATCTGGGCTTTTAAATATCTTAAAAACACGACTCTTTCTAGTAAAGAGTTAACATCGCATTTTTATCGTTATTGTTAAATGTAGTAGCAGGTCCACAAGATTGCATAATAGAAGTATTGTCAGATCCAGTTGGAGTACCAGCAATATGAATAGCTCCTACACCAGCGCTACCTTCATTAACATTTTGTCCACAGCTTTCACGTGTTTGATAATCTGTATGACGGAAACCAATACAGTGTCCAATTTCATGAGCCATTGTCCCAGCAAGTTCACTAGAAGTAGGTGCAATAGATAATTCAAACCATCTACTGTTAATACCAAAACCTTTAGCAGGATCTCCTTTTCTAGTTGGGAAACCAGCAGCTCTACCTAAAGTGATAAATCCACCACTTTCTAGTTCGTAAAACTCATTAACTTCAATGTCAGCCTTAGATTTACCTTTACCACCATAAGAAACTCTTTGGTAAGTTAATTGAGAACCTAAATTGTTTAACATAACAATAGTTTTGTCTAAAGCATCAGAACCTAAAGTTCCTAAATCAGGAGAAACACTTACTGTAATAACTCTAGGTAAACCAGTTACTAAGTTAGTAGTTCGGTAATGTTCAGTGTTTGGAATGTTTGAACCTTCACCTAACTCATCAATTTGAGCAAAAGTAAAGAACATGTCTTCTACAGCTACACCTTTTTCTCCCATAAAGGTAGTTACTTTAGCTGAAGAAGTTTCGAAATAAGCAGCTTGTAGTTTTGAAACTATTTCAGGCGTAATTTCGCTAGTTTCGTTGTTTGGAATAGTCTCTTCTGAAGAGTTACATGCAGTAAACAAAATAACTGCAAAAGCCAAAAGGCTTAATAGTTGTGAATTTAAATTTTTCATTTTTTTGAAAGGGTTTTTATTAAAAAATTTCAACGAATGTATGTTTTTATAATGGAATATGCAAAAAAAGTGTTTTATTTGCGTTAATAATATATTTTTATGAGGCTGTTTTTTCTTTTTGTTTTCGGAATGTTTTTAACATTTAAAATGCACTCACAAGTTGATTTTCCTGATTATGTAAAAAAAATAGAACCCAAAAAATATCAGGAAAAAGAGTTGAAAAAAAAATATTATTTAATTCATAAAAAAGACCTGATTTTCAATGAGAAAGAAGTTAATGTAATACGAAAATTAGACGAAAACTTTTTTATAATAACAAAAAAAGAAAAACCTTTTTCTTTTAAAGGAAAGTTATTTGATATAAATGATAGTTGGAAACAATCATATAGAGTTTCAGGATTGCCAAAGAAAAAGAATAAACAGGTAAAGGTTGTTGTTAAAACAATGAATTCAAAGCTGTTCTTAGAAGAAGTAAAAGAAAAAAATATAAGTATTGAAGTACAACACAAGTATAAAGATATTTTAACCCTTAAAGTATCTTCAGCTGATATAGGTAAATTAACCTCCATGTATCAGGTTGTTTATATAGATATTCAAATTGCTCCTAACCTAGAAAAAGTACCGATTGAAAAAGTAGATTTAAGTGTTAATAATATATATAAGCTTCAAAATAACTTTAAAACTATTAATGGAGAAGGAGTAACTGTTTCTGTAAAGGAACTGTTGTTTGATGTAGAAGATATAGATTTAAGAAATAGAGTAAAACTATATGGACGTGAAGCAGAGGATGTTTCTAGTCATGCAACATCAATGGCCACTATAATAGGAGGGGCAGGAAATAGTGCATATAACTCTAAAGGAGTTGCTAATCATAGTTATTTATCATCTTCAGACTTCAGTACACTACTACCTGATAATGATACTTATTATGTTAGTAATAATATATTTGTTCAAAACCATTCTTACGGAACAGAGATAGAAAACTTCTATGGAGCTGAGGCAAATGCTTATGACCAAAGTACAATTGATATACCTGAACTACTTCATGTTTTTTCTTCTGGAAATACAGGAGAAGTAGCATCAAATGAGGGAGTTTATCAAGGAGTAGAAGGGTATGCTAATATGACAGGAAACTATAAAATGGCTAAAAATGTTTTAGTTGTTGGAGGGGTAAATAAAGAGTTAGCGGTAAGTACGAGAAGTTCAAAAGGACCTGCTTATGACGGTAGGGTGAAACCAGAATTGGTAGCACACGGTCCGGATGGAACATCAGATGCGGCGGCGATAGTTTCTGGCGTAGCAACCTTGCTACAACATAAATATAAAGAGAAAACAAACAAATTTCCTTCTTCGGCATTATTAAAATCTGTATTAATTGCGGGAGCTGACGATGTTGGTTCAAAAGGAATTGACTTTAAAAGCGGTTACGGTAATGTAAACGGTTCTCAAAGCATGAGTATTTTAGAAAATGGAAGGTATATTAATGATGAAATTTCTGGTAATGAAATAAAAGAATATTCAATTCCTATAAATACAACAGCAAAAGAAATACGAGTAGCGTTAGTTTGGAATGATGTTCCTGCTAATGTTAATGACAATAAAGCGTTGATAAATGATCTAGATTTAGAAGTGAATAGTGGTGCAAATTCATGGTTACCTTGGGTGTTGGATGCGTCACCATCCAAAAGTTCGTTAGAAAAAGAAGCTACGCAAGGAGAAGATCACTTGAATAATATAGAATTAATTACAATTGATAACCCTACGACAGGGACATATAGTATAAAAGTAAAAGCAAATTCATTAGTAACAGCAACGCAAACATTTTCTATCGCTTATTTTTATCAGCCTAAAGATACCTTTACATGGAATTATCCTAATAAAGAGGATAAGCTACCAGCTGTAACGGACAAATATGTACGATGGACCAATAACTTAGATTTCCCTATAAGTAAAATAGAATATTCTATTAATAGTGGAGGTTGGACAGAAATAGTAAACGCTGCAAATATTACAAGACCATTTTTTCTTTGGAATACTCCAGATGTTAACGGGGTGGCTCAATTAAGAGCTTTGGTAAATGGAGTGTATTATACATCTGAAGAATTTGTAATTTCAGAAGTCATTACACCAACTGTCGATTTTAATTGTGATGAAAATATTCAATTTAGCTGGGAGTCAGTTCCAAATGTAACAGCATATAATGTACAATTGTTAGAAGATGCTTATATGTACACCAACTCAACAGTAAGTGAAACAAATATTGTAATTCCAAAAAACACATTTAAAACACCTTATATATCAGTTACGCCAGTTTTTAATGGAGGAGTAGGAGTTAAAGGACAAACAATAAACTACAACTCGCAAGGAGTAAACTGTTATTACAAAAATTTTTTAGCCTTTGTAAAAAATGAAAATGTAGTAGATGTTCGATTAAGTTTAAGTACTTTGACCAATGTAGCTTCGGTTGTCTTTGAAAAAACACGCAACGGAGAAACAGAAGTAATTCAAACATATACAATGCCTAGTTTACAAGATCTTCAAACAGAAGATGAAAAAAATTTAGGTGGAGAAAATGAATATAGGGCTAAAATTATTCTTGATAATGGAACAGAAATATATACAGATAGTATAAAAATAGAGTTCCCTTTTGATAATACTTTAAAAATATATCCAAATCCTGTAATAGCTTCAGAAGGAATGTTTGTGTATTCAAGAGGGAATAATTTAGATATAGAAATTATAGATGTCACAGGAAGAATAATTTATACAAACAAAATTCAAAAAATCAGGCAAACCATTCCTATACCAAACTTTAAAACAGGTTTACTGTTTGTTCGTATATTAAAAGAAGGGCAACAAATAGCAGTAAAGAAAATACTAGTAAAACCTTGACAGCTATAAATAATATTTAAGAACACTAAAACTTTTGTGTTACTTTTTGTAATTTTACAAAGTCACTTCGGATGATTTCGATACTCTATCGAAATTGTATCGAGAAGTTTATACGAACCTGTTCTCGATAAAGTCATTCTAAAGACAATTTTATAATATTTTATTTAGAAATGATTATGGACTACATTAAAGGGCGTGGTGCACAACACAACACACACAATAAATTTATACAACATCAACACGAGGTGTTAGATGACTTTTTAAATTATTGTGAAGCTGAAAATGAATTAGCAGACAATAATAAAACAACTTATTTAGAAATTCACCCCAAAACAATTTTGAATAAAGTAACGAGTCCTGATATTGGGTTCTCATATTCAATGAATCCATACCAAGGTTGTGAGCATGGATGTATATATTGCTATGCGCGTAACACACACGAATATTGGGGGTATTCAGCAGGGTTAGACTTCGAACGAAAAATATTGTACAAAGCCAATGCGCCAGAATTATTAGAGAAAAAGTTGCGAAGCCGTAATTGGCAACCCCAAAATATTATGTTTTCAGGAAATACAGACTGTTACCAACCAGTAGAAAAGAAACTTGAAATCACACGAAAAATGCTACAAGTGCTATTAAAATTAAAGCATCCAGTAAGTATGATAACAAAAAATGCATTAATACTTCGTGATCTAGATATTTTAAAAGAAATGGCAGCTATGAATTTAGTGAGAGTGAGTATATCAATCACATCGTTATCAGAAGAAACAAGAAGAGTAGTAGAGCCAAGAACAGCAACAATCAAAAAAAGATTAGAAACAGTTAAGACATTAACGGAAAATAATATTCCAGTTAATGTTATGATGGCGCCAATTATACCTTCAATCAATAGTCATGAAATATTACCATTAGTAAAAAAAGTAAGTGAGTTAGGAGTAGCGTCAGTTGGATATACGATAGTACGTTTGAATGGAGCGATTGGGGAAATTTTTACCAATTGGGTAAGAAAAACCTACCCCGATAGAGCAAACAAAATACTGCATCAAATAGAAGACACGCATAAGGGCTCGTTGAATGATTCACGTTATGGGAGTAGAATGAGAGGGGAAGGAAAAATAGCAGAGCAAATAAATACACAATTTAAGCTGGCAAGAAAACTGTATTTAAAAGATAAAACACTCCCTCCGCTAGATTATACTAAATTTGATAAGTACCAAACTAATCAAACAACACTGTTTTAAATAATATTTTATAAAAGGAAATTACCTACATTATATATATAATGTATTTCTAAAAAGCACCTTTATTACTAAGGGCGTTCCATTTAATGGTTATTTTCGCTTAGGCTCAATAACATTAAATGTCGGGCTTTCCGCTATATCTTTTGTTCTTGAGATGCTATCGCAAGTCAAAAACAAAAGGATGCCGCTTTAATCCCTAACGCGATTTGTTACCTTCATATATAGTACTTGTAAGTCACTTTAGTGTTAATGATAGTAGTTAAAAGATGTTTTATATGTGAAAGAGTAGGTATTGTTTTGATTGGTTAGAAAAAACTTTCGGATATAAAGTGTTAGATTATAGCGGATTAAAAGAAGGTGGTGAAAAAAGGTAGAAAAAGTACTTGTTGAATGGAAAAAGGTATCTATATTTGCACCCGCAAACGGAAAAGCGGTAAGCTAAGAAGTTAGTGAGAGTTCATTAAAATAGGGTTTAAGATATTTAAAGGAAAAGGTTAAAAAATAGTTTAAATTTTTCTTGTTTATTAATAAATAAAGTGAGTATCTTTGCAGTCCGATTTTTAGGGAATTAGTTCATTAAAATAGTGTAGCAAAAACAAGCGAAAAAAACTTCAAAAAAAGTTTTGTCAGATTAAAAAGAGTTTGTAGTTTTGCATCCGCTTTCACAAAGCGACACGATCACAGAAATTTTGGAAGACGATAAGTTACTAGTTCGAGTCTAGTGTTTCTACAAGAGATTGAGTTTAGAGACGGAGTATGTAAAGTACTTGTCAGTATCGACTCGATACGTTCATTGAAAATATTGAAATTGACAGCGTAAAACAAAGAGTAGAATAGCCATAACTTCTACGAAGTTAGAAATTCTTTTGGAACTTAACATTTATAATATTAAAGATTATACAATGAAGAGTTTGATCCTGGCTCAGGATGAACGCTAGCGGCAGGCTTAACACATGCAAGTCGAGGGGCAGCGAATCTAGCTTGCTAGATGTCGGCGACCGGCGAACGGGTGCGTAACGCGTATAGAATCTGCCTTGTACAGGAGGATAGCCTTTAGAAATGAAGATTAATACTCCATAGTGTTGTGAACTGGCATCAGTTTATAATTAAAGATTTATCGGTACAAGATGACTATGCGTCCTATTAGCTAGATGGTAAGGTAACGGCTTACCATGGCGACGATAGGTAGGGGGTCTGAGAGGATTATCCCCCACACTGGTACTGAGACACGGACCAGACTCCTACGGGAGGCAGCAGTGAGGAATATTGGTCAATGGAGGCAACTCTGAACCAGCCATGCCGCGTGCAGGAAGACTGCCCTATGGGTTGTAAACTGCTTTTATACAGGAAGAAACAGAACTACGTGTAGTTCCTTGACGGTACTGTAAGAATAAGCACCGGCTAACTCCGTGCCAGCAGCCGCGGTAATACGGAGGGTGCAAGCGTTATCCGGAATCATTGGGTTTAAAGGGTCCGCAGGCGGTCAATTAAGTCAGAGGTGAAATCCCATAGCTTAACTATGGAACTGCCTTTGATACTGGTTGACTTGAGTTATACGGAAGTAGATAGAATAAGTAGTGTAGCGGTGAAATGCATAGATATTACTTAGAATACCGATTGCGAAGGCAGTCTACTACGTATATACTGACGCTCATGGACGAAAGCGTGGGGAGCGAACAGGATTAGATACCCTGGTAGTCCACGCCGTAAACGATGGACACTAGTTGTTGGGTTTATATTCAGTGACTAAGCGAAAGTGATAAGTGTCCCACCTGGGGAGTACGATCGCAAGATTGAAACTCAAAGGAATTGACGGGGGCCCGCACAAGCGGTGGAGCATGTGGTTTAATTCGATGATACGCGAGGAACCTTACCAGGGCTTAAATGTAGAGTGACAGGGCTAGAGATAGCTTTTTCTTCGGACACTTTACAAGGTGCTGCATGGTTGTCGTCAGCTCGTGCCGTGAGGTGTCAGGTTAAGTCCTATAACGAGCGCAACCCTTATCGTTAGTTGCTAGCAGGTAAAGCTGAGGACTCTAGCGAGACTGCCGGTGCAAACCGTGAGGAAGGTGGGGATGACGTCAAATCATCACGGCCCTTACGTCCTGGGCTACACACGTGCTACAATGGTATGGACAATGAGCAGCCACAACGCGAGTTGGAGCGAATCTACAAACCATATCACAGTTCGGATCGGAGTCTGCAACTCGACTCCGTGAAGCTGGAATCGCTAGTAATCGGATATCAGCCATGATCCGGTGAATACGTTCCCGGGCCTTGTACACACCGCCCGTCAAGCCATGGAAGCTGGGGGTGCCTGAAGTCGGTTACCGCAAGGAGCTGCCTAGGGTAAAACTGGTAACTAGGGCTAAGTCGTAACAAGGTAGCCGTACCGGAAGGTGCGGCTGGAACACCTCCTTTCTAGAGAAAGATGGTGAGTTACATAAGAGGTTTTATTTTACTCTTTGCTGTTAATTTTAAAAAATAGACTAAGATCTTAATAGTCTCGTAGCTCAGCTGGTTAGAGCGCTACACTGATAATGTAGAGGTCGGCAGTTCGAGTCTGCCCGAGACTACAATTTTAAGACTTAGTAAAGGAAATTCTAGAGGTTGAGTGAGTGATTAAATGCTTCACTCATGTACTAAAAACTCATCACTAGAAGTATGGGGGATTAGCTCAGCTGGCTAGAGCGCTTGCCTTGCACGCAAGAGGTCATCGGTTCGACTCCGATATTCTCCACAACGGCATTAAGTTGTCCACGAAGTTTAAATACTTGTCAGTGGCGACACGCCACAAGTTCATTGACATATTGGTAAAATGATATCGTAAAGAATCAAGATAGAGAGTTAGATAACATCTAACAACATATTTTTATAAGAACAAGAATTATAAAGAGCTCGTTGTAGTAGAGATACTACAGCAAAAAGTACAATAAGCTAAATAAGGGCGTATGGAGGATGCCTAGGCTTTCAGAGGCGAAGAAGGACGCGATAAGCTGCGATAAGCTACGGGGAGGGGCACATACCTATCGATCCGTAGATTTCCGAATGGGGCAACCCAATACATTGAAGATGTATTACCCGCAAGGGGGCAAACGTGGTGAACTGAAACATCTAAGTAACCATAGGAAGAGAAAACAAAAGTGATTCCGTTAGTAGTGGCGAGCGAACGCGGATTAGCCCAAACCAATGTTGTTACGGCAATATTGGGGTTGTAGGGCTGCGACATTAGAATCTAAGAGAACTGGAATCGTTTGGAAAGACGAACCATAGAGAGTGATAGTCTCGTACAGGTAATCGAAGAGGATATAGCAGTACCCTGAGTAGTGCGGGACACGTGTAATCCTGTATGAATCCACCGGGACCATCCGGTAAGGCTAAATACTCCTGAAAGACCGATAGTGAACTAGTACCGTGAGGGAAAGGTGAAAAGAACCCTAAGTAAGGGAGTGAAAGAGAACCTGAAACCGTACGCCTACAAGCGGTCGAAGCACATTTACTGTGTGACGGCGTGCCTTTTGCATAATGAGCCTACGAGTTACTGTTGCTAGCAAGGTTAAAGATTTAAGGTCTGGAGCCGAAGCGAAAGCGAGTCTGAATAGGGCGATTATAGTTAGTAGTAGTAGACGCGAAACCGAGTGATCTACCCATGGGCAGGTTGAAGCTGTGGTAACACACAGTGGAGGACCGAACCAGTTGACGTTGAAAAGTCTTTGGATGACCTGTGGGTAGGGGTGAAAGGCCAATCAAACTCGGAAATAGCTCGTACTCCCCGAAATGCATTTAGGTGCAGCGTTGATTAAAAGTTTTATAGAGGTAGAGCTACTGATTGGATGCGGGGGCTTCACCGCCTACCAATTCCTGACAAACTCCGAATGCTATAAAATGTTTCTCAGCAGTGAGGGCATGGGTGCTAAGGTCCATGTCCGAGAGGGAAAGAACCCAGACCATCAGCTAAGGTCCCCAAATATATGTTAAGTTGAAAAAACGAGGTTTGACTGCCCAGACAGCTAGGATGTTGGCTTGGAAGCAGCCATTCATTTAAAGAGTGCGTAACAGCTCACTAGTCGAGCGGTCGAGCATGGATAATAATCGGGCATAAACATATTACCGAAGCTATGGACTTATTAAAGTGGTAGGGGAGCATTCTATATGTGCTGAAGGTGTACTGTGAGGTATGCTGGAACGTATAGAAAAGAAAATGTAGGCATAAGTAACGATAAAGGGGGCGAGAAACCCCCTCACCGAAAGACTAAGGTTTCCTCAGCGATGCTAATCAGCTGAGGGTTAGTCGGGACCTAAGGCGAATCCGAAGGGAGTAGTCGATGGCCAACAGGTTAATATTCCTGTACTTCTTATAATTGCGATGGGGTGACGGAGTAATGAAAGCACCGCGAGCTGACGGAATAGCTCGTTGAAGTATGTAGGTATTAGATTTGTAGGCAAATCCGCAGATCTAGCTGAAGTACGATAGTACCACAAGTCTTCGGATGCGTGGATAGTGTGCCTAAAGGCTTCCAAGAAAAACCTCTAAGCTTCAGATTATAAGAACCCGTACCGTAAACCGACACAGGTAGTTGGGATGAGAATTCTAAGGTGCTCGAGAGATTCATGGCTAAGGAACTAGGCAAAATAGACTCGTAACTTCGGGAGAAGAGTCGCCAACAGCAATGTTGGCCGCAGTGAAAAGATCCAGGCGACTGTTTATCAAAAACACAGGGCTTTGCTAAATTGAAAGATGATGTATAAGGCCTGACACCTGCCCGGTGCTGGAAGGTTAAGTGGAGTTGTTAGCTTCGGCGAAGCAATCAAATGAAGCCCCAGTAAACGGCGGCCGTAACTATAACGGTCCTAAGGTAGCGAAATTCCTTGTCGGGTAAGTTCCGACCTGCACGAATGGTGCAACGATCTGGATACTGTCTCAGCCATGAGCTCGGTGAAATTGTAGTATCGGTGAAGATGCCGATTACCCGCAGCGGGACGAAAAGACCCCGTGAACCTTTACTATAGCTTCGTATTGACTTTGGATAAGTAATGTGTAGGATAGGTGGGAGACTTTGAAGCGGCGTCGCTAGGCGTTGTGGAGTCATCCTTGAAATACCACCCTTTGCTTATCTAGAGCCTAACTCAGCAATGAGAACAGTGCGTGGTGGGTAGTTTGACTGGGGTGGTCGCCTCCAAAAGAGTAACGGAGGCTTCTAAAGGTTCCCTCAGCACGCTTGGTAACCGTGCGTAGAGTGCAATGGCATAAGGGAGCTTGACTGAGAGACATACAGGTCGATCAGGTACGAAAGTAGAGCATAGTGATCCGGTGGTTCCGCATGGAAGGGCCATCGCTCAAAGGATAAAAGGTACTCCGGGGATAACAGGCTGATCTCCCCCAAGAGCTCACATCGACGGGGGGGTTTGGCACCTCGATGTCGGCTCGTCACATCCTGGGGCTGGAGAAGGTCCCAAGGGTTGGGCTGTTCGCCCATTAAAGTGGCACGCGAGCTGGGTTCAGAACGTCGTGAGACAGTTCGGTCTCTATCTGCTGTGGGCGTTAGAAATTTGAGTGGATCTGACTTTAGTACGAGAGGACCGAGTTGGACTGACCTCTAGTGTATCTGTTGTCTCGCCAGGGGCACTGCAGAGTAGCTACGTCGGGAAGGGATAAGCGCTGAAAGCATATAAGCGCGAAACCCACCACAAGATGAGATTTCTTTAAAGGGTCGTGGAAGATCACCACGTTGATAGGCTATAGGTGTAAGTGCAGTAATGTATGTAGCCGAGTAGTACTAATAACCCATAGGCTTATGTACGTATCCCGGTCCTAGTGGCCGGGAGCAAACTCTTTGATGATTTAGGATATGATTTTACTAATATGTTAACTTTTACAGTTGAGATATACTGAAACGATTTAAGGTGATTATCGCAATGGGGCTCACCTCTTACCATTCCGAACAGAGAAGTTAAGCCCATTAGCGCCGATGGTACTGCCACAGGTGGGAGAGTAGGTCGTTGCCTTTCTTTAACAAACCTCAATCTTTGATTAGATTGAGGTTTTTTTTTGCTCTTATTTTTGAGAAACTTATAGCGGAGGTTTGATGCCTATTGAAAGTAAATAAAAGAGATATAAACTATTTTAAAGCTCTTTACAGGGAAATTGATTTATATCTTTTAATCGTTGTTGTATGAGTCTTAAATGACTAAATAATTTAAGCAATAACTTTCAGTGGATTATTGTGCAGAAGGTATCAAATTTATATTTAAAAGGTATAAATTTACCTAGACTATATTTACTAAATTTGATAAACATCAAACCAATCAAACAAGCTTATTTTAATGGATTTTTATCAGAAACTCTTAGAGATTTTAGAATCTAATTGGGAGAAAGAAATTGTTCTTAAAAGAAATGAATATTTAGTAACGAAAGAAGCTATAAACACAGATTTATTCTTAGTAGAAGAAGGCAGTTTACATGTTTTTATTGAGGATGAAGAAGAAGAACATACGATTCGATTTGGATACAAGAACTCCATAATAACAGCTCTAGACAGTTTTTTAACCGAACAACCAACGAAGTTTTATATACAAGCATTAAAGAAATGTCGTTTGAAAAGGATTTCTAAAAAATCTTTTTCAGCACTTATGCAAGCTTCAGAAGAAAATAAGAAGGTATGGGAGCAATTATTGCAAAGCTTTGTGTATCAACAAATAGAAAGAGAGATAGATTTGATAACTTACTCACCACAAAAACGTTTTGAAAATGTTTTGCAAAGAAGCCCACAGGTATTTCAAGAAATTCCTTTGAAATACATTGCTTCTTATTTACGAATGACACCAGAAACTTTATCGAGAATTTTAAAAACTCTTGATTAGCCTCAAGAATTTTTCATTATAAAAGAGTCAATTTTGAAGAAAATTTAAAAGATGGTTTTTAAAACGGAACAATTAATAGAGGAGTTAAAACAATATGTAAATTCTCATATTAAATTTGTGCAATCATTAAATGAACTTTCAGAAGATGATTTGCAAAGAAAAAAAGATATGAAGTCATGGTCGGTGGTTGAGTGTTTGGAACATTTAAACATGTACGCAGTTTTTTACAATGAAGAAATACAAAAGCAACTGCAAAACTCCAGATATCATAAATCAGAAATTTTTAGACCTGGGTATTTAGGAAACAAATTTGCAGTAGATATGTTGCCGAAAAAGGGTATGAAAACTATGAATACATTTAAGAGTAAAAATCCTATATATTCAAGGTTGAATACAAAAGAAGTAATAGCTAACTTTTTAAAAAATCAGAAGAAATTGTTAGAGTTATTAGAAGAAGCCAAACAAAAAGATTTGACTAAAATTAAAACAGCAATTACACTACCTTTGTTAAAACTTAGATTAGGAGATACGCTTCGTTTTGTAATTCATCATAACGAACGTCATATAGTTCAAGCTCAAAAGGTGTTGAAAAATTAATAAGATTATGCCTAGTTATAATAGCATCATTTTATATTTTAGTTGAGTATTTTGCTAATGATATGATGTTTGACAATCCACTACTTTTTTTTATTTGTTCTTTAGGTGTTTTTAATGGTCTCTTGGTGAGTATCTATTTTTTATTGCTTGATAAAACAAAAAGAGTCCCTAATTTTTTATTTGGACTGTTAACTTTCTTTTTAACAGTACGAATAGGGAAGTCCGTTTACACAATATTTACCCCTAGGGAGGAAAGAAATTTATGGATTGTTCAAATAGGACTATCGGCTTGTTTTTTAATAGGAATCTCGTTGTATTACTATTTAAAATCATCTGTTACAAAAACGAAGAAAATTCCGTTAAACTGGAAAATTCATTTTTTAATATTATTCCTAGTAATACTTATAGTAGGAATCATAAAGCCATATGCAATAGACACGCTTTTTTGGAATACCTATTTTGTTAAGTTTATTTATTTGGTTTGGGGTATTTATGTTGTGATGTCAGGTTTTATCCTAAAAGATGTTTTCAATAAACTATTTTCAAAAAAAGAAACTTGTACTACTTCAGAAGTATGGTTGGTAGCCGTTTATATGAGTAATTTGCTAATTTATTTAGCATATATCATAGGGTATTTTTATTTCTATTTTGTAGGAACTGTTACTTTTTCTTTTGTTTTTTATGGATTAGTGTTGTTTTTTCTTTCTAAGAAAAATAGAGAGTCTATTTTTAAAGACTTACCAGAAAAATACTCTGCAAAAAAGATTGAAAGTAAAGAAGCTGATTATTTAAAATTACAATTAGATACTTTAATGAAAGAAGAAGAGTTGTATAAAAATACGGCTATAAAACTGTCTGATATTTCTGTTAAAATAGGGGTGTCTTCTCATAAATTATCGCAATTTCTAAATGATAATCTTGGAAAAAGCTTTGCAACATTTTTGAATGAATACAGAATTGAGGAAGCGAAGAAACTATTAAAAGAAAATCATAAAATTACTTTAGAAAGTATTGGTTTTGAAGCTGGATTTTCTTCAAAATCAAACTTTTATGCTACTTTTAAAAAGGTGGTTGGGCAAACCCCAGCTCAATATCAAAAGCAGTTTTTATAAGGTTTTTAGTGCAGAATTATAATTTAGGACGCCTAAATTATAGGACATCATCAAAAAGGAAGATTGTTTTAAGAGGTTTGAATTCAAATTAAAATCTTTTAAAATGAAATTTATATGTACAGCAGTAGTGTCTTTCTTTTTTCTATTTAGTTTTTCACAAGTAAAAGAAGATACTAAAGAGAAACTTCTAGCTAGTATTTATGGAAGTAAACAACAAAAAGTAATTAACTACGATAAGAGTTTTGTGTCTGACGACCGTTTATTTTATGAAAGTTTAGATCGTCCAGATATTAATTTACCTCCTTTTGATAAAGAATTGATTGAACAAACGCTTAATAATTATATAGAAGGAAGTTCTTTTAATAAAATGAATACTCTTAAAAACTCTTTTTACAAAGACGCAACACTTTATTTAACAGGGAAAGATGGCTTTAAACAGTTTACTACTGAAGAATATTCAAATTTTTTTCCATCAAACAAAAAAGGAGAGTTTAATGGTAGAATAGGAGAGATCATTTCTATTGATATAACGAATGATATTGCTACGGCAAAAGTTGAAATTTTAATTCCTAACCGAAAATGGAGATTTGTAGACCTTTTTTTACTGAAGAAATTTGCGAATAATTGGAAAATTATAAGTAAAACAGCAACTAGGGAAGCCTCTAATGAGACAGGGAATAAAATTTTGTTTGTAGTCTCAAATACAGATTATTATTTAGGAACAAATATTCCTACAGGAAATAGTTTTGATGAAATAATGTTGGCTTATGAAATGTTTACTGATGCCGGTTTTAATATAGATATTGTAAGTCCAGAAGGTGGTGCTATTCCTTTAAAATATTTAAATACATCTGAAAAAAAGAAGAAAAAATATTTGTATGATGGTGATTTTATGTACGCGTTAAAAAACACCAAGAAGCCTACTCAAGTCCGTTCATCTGATTATAAAGCTATTTATTATGTTGGGGGTGGTAGTGCTATGTTTAATGTACCTAAGAATAAGGAAATACAAAAAATAGCCATGGATATTTATGAAAAGCAAGAAGGTGTTATCAGTGCTGTTTGTCATGGTACGGCAGGAATTGTCTTTTTGAAAAAAGCAAATGGAGAGTATGTGGTAAAAAACAAGCGGGTAAATGGGTTTCCTGAAGATCATGAAAAGAAAGATAGAGCATATTTTAAAAGCTTTCCTTTTTTAATTGGAGATACAATAGAAAAGCATGGAGGAAAATTCTTTTTTTCAAATGCACTAGACGAACATGTTGAAGTGGATGGACGATTGGTTACTGGGCAAAACCCAGCTTCGGTTCCTAAATTGGTAAATGAGGTAATTAAAATTATAAACTCAAATTAGTAATTTATATAGCTTCATAAAAAAAGCTCGCAATTTGCGAGCTTTTTTCTATTTATAATTTTATTGAAAACTATGCTAACATAGTAACAGGGTTTTCAATATAGGTTTTTAATGTTTGTAAAAACTGAGCACCAACAGCACCGTCAACAGTTCTGTGGTCACATGCTAAGGTTAATTTCATTGTGTTACCAACAACGATTTCTCCGTTCTTAACTACTGGTTTTTGTACAATTGCACCTACTGATAAAATAGCAGAGTTAGGTTGGTTGATGATTGAAGTAAAACTTTCAATACCGAACATTCCTAAGTTAGAAACTGTAAATGTACTTCCTTGCATTTCTGCAGGAGTAATTTTCTTATTTCTAGCTTTACCAGCTAAATCACGTACAGCAGCACCAATTTGTGTCAAACTTAAAGCATCAGTATGTTTTACTACAGGTACTACTAAGCCTTCGTCAACCGCAACCGCAACACCTACGTGAATATGACTGTGGAATAAAGTATCGCTATCTGTCCAGCTAGTATTTACTTGTGGATGCTTTTTCAATGCCATTGCACATGCCTTTACAACCATATCGTTGAAAGATATTTTAGTGTCAGGAATTGCATTAATGGTTTTACGAGAAGCCATAGCATTGTCCATATCTACTTCAATATTTAAGTAGAAGTGAGGAGCAGAGAATTTAGAATTACCTAACGCCTTGGCAATTGCTTTACGCATTTGAGAGTTCTTAACTTCTGAAGTATTTTCCTCTCCTGCAATTGCAAAATTAGTTACAGCTGATGGAGTTGTAGCTGTACTTGTAGTTACAGGAGCTTCAACTTTAGTTGCTGGAGTATAATTTTCTACATCTTTTTTAACGATACGACCGTTTTCTCCAGAACCTTTAACATCTGCTAAATTGATTCCTTTGTCCTTAGCTATTTTCTTAGCTAAAGGAGATGCGAAAATTCTTCCTCCGTTAGTATTTGATACAGTTGCTACGGGAGCAGCTACTGTTTCTGTTTTATTTTCTGTTGTTGCTTTAGGAGCTTCTTCTTGTTTTTCAGAAGTTTCTCCACTAGTAAGAGTACCAGCTTTGTGAGCTTCAACTAAAGAAGAAACGTCGGTTTCAGCTTCACCAATAATAGCTAATAAGCTATCTACAGGAGCACTCTCACCTTCTTGAACTCCAATATGTAATAAAGTCCCTTCGTTGAAAGATTCGAATTCCATTGTAGCTTTATCAGTTTCGATTTCAGCTAAAATATCACCTTCTTCAATCTTATCGCCTACTTTTTTTAACCAAGAAGCAACGGTACCTTCAGTCATTGTATCACTTAAACGAGGCATAGTTACCACTTTTACTCCTTCAGGAATAGCAGTATTTGTAGATGTTGCTTTAGGCTCTTCAGTTTTAGGTTCTTCTGATTTTGTTTCAGCAGGAGCAGAAGTATTTCCATTTAATAATGCTGAAAAATCTTCTCCTTCTTCACCAATAATAGCTAATAGACTATCTACAGGAGCTGTTTCACCTTCTTGAACTCCGATATGTAATAAAGTTCCTTCGTGGAAAGATTCGAATTCCATTGTAGCTTTATCGGTTTCGATTTCAGCTAAAATATCACCTTCTTCAACTTTATCACCTACTTTTTTTAACCAAGAAGCTACCACTCCTTCTTCCATCGTATCGCTTAAGCGAGGCATGTTTATAATTGTAGCCATAGTTTACTTAGATTTTATAAATGGGTAATCTTCTTGTTCGTATACCATATCATATAATTGATTAAGCTCTGGATATGGAGAATCTTCCGCGAATTTTTCGCATTCCTTAACCATATCTTTTACTTCTTTATCAATTGCTTTGATCTCATCTTCTGTAGCGTACTCTTTTTCTTTGATGACATCTAAAACTTGAGTAATAGGATCTATTTTTTTGTATTCTTCAACTTCTTCTTTGGTACGATAATGTTGAGCATCTGACATAGAGTGACCTCTATAACGATACGTTTTCATTTCTAGGAAAGTAGGTCCGTCACCACGACGAGCTCTTTGAATAGCTTCGTCTACAGCTTCAGCAACTTTAATAGGATTCATTCCGTCAACAGGTCCACAAGGCATTTCATATCCTAAACCTAACTTCCAAATATCAGTATGGTTTGCTGTTCTTTCAACAGAAGTACCCATTGCATATCCATTGTTTTCAACAATAAATACTACTGGTAACTTCCAGTTCATTGCCATGTTAAAAGTTTCATGTAAAGAACCTTGACGTGCAGCCCCATCACCAAAATAACATAAAGTAACAGCATCGCTACCTTTGTATTTATCTCCAAAAGCAATACCTGCACCTAAAGGAATTTGACCTCCTACAATTCCGTGACCACCATAGAAACGGTATTCTTTGGAGAAGATATGCATAGAACCTCCCATACCATGAGAAGTACCTGTAGCCTTACCATATAACTCTGCCATAACACGTTTAGGGTCTTCACCCATACCTATTGGTTGTACGTGATTACGATAAGCAGTAATCATTTTATCTTTAGTCAAATCCATTGCATGTAATGAACCTGCTAAAACAGCCTCTTGACCGTTATATAAGTGTAAAAAACCTCTAACTTTTTGTTGAATGTAAACTGCTGCTAGCTTGTCTTCGAACTTTCTCCAAAATAGCATATCTCTATACCAGTTGATATAGGTTTCTTTGGTGATTTTCTTCATTATATACTTTAGTTGTTTATTTAAATGTTTGTTTGTTTTACCTGTAGCAAAACGTAGCTACAAAAATAAGTAGTTTTTAGTAATTTAAAAAAACTTATTACTAAAAGTTGAAGAAAGGTTTTATGTTGAAAAAAGAGATGTAATTACTGTTCTTTAGCAACAATAATTGTAGCTTTTGCACCTGTAGCTAAATTCCATTCATTAGATGAAATTAACATACCAGCATCATTGTATATTTTAAAAGCAGCTGTATTAGGACCTGAAGTTCCTTGATTTAGAGCAACAATCTTTATGGTATTTATTCCTTCATCTAAAGGAAGATTAAAAGATTGATATTGTTGTTTTAGTGTAAGATTACTAACAACAGGAACATCGTTTATATAAATAGTGACTTTGTCTCCATCTGGGTATTGATAATCTCTACAAATAATATTAACACTTTTTGATTTGGTACTAAAACTACCTAAATCCTGATCAATAACAGGGTATTGATACATACCATTTATTTGTTTGAAGGCTTTTAAGTATTGTTCTTCTGCTATTTTAGCTTTGGTTAGAATTCCTTTGTTTTCTAAATCTTTCTGAGCTTGTTTTTTTTGAAGTTCTTTTTGTTGCTCTTTATGTGCAGTTTTAAACCCATTGTTATTATCAAAATCTAACGCTTTAGGTTTTTTTACTTCTTTAGCAGGTGCAGTAATAACACCAAAAGCAGAGTTTCCTTTTTTTTTACCACCAATTGAGCCATCCATCTGTGCAAAAACATTGGATGTTACGCTACATAAAAAAATGATTACAAGTGTTGGTATTATTTTCATCATTGTAAATAAATCTAAGCAAATATAATGCCGATTTTTAAGTGATTTTAAAATAAAGGATTAAAACTAGTTATTTTACAGGAAAATCAAAAAAGGTTTTAGGGAAAGGCTCTCCTCTTAGGGTAAAATGCCACCATTCTTTACTGTAAGGTCTAAAACCATGTTTACGCATCAAAGTTTGTAGTAGTTGTCTGTTCCTTTTTTGTTGTTTAGTAAGGTTTTCATAAGTAATATGAGAAGATGCTCCAAAAAAGTCATACGGACTTCCCATGTCTAACTCTTCGCCTGTTTCTAAGTGTATAATTGTTAAATCCACAGTGCTTCCTCTTGAATGACCAGATTTTGAAGAGATATATCCTAGTTTAAACAAATGTCGTTTATTAACTTCAGGATAATATTGTTGCTTCATTAATGTATCGTTGATTACCCGAGCCCATTTTACAAAATGGTTTACTGCTGTTTGCGGGCGATAAGCATCATAAATTTTTAAACCTAATTTTTTAGTTGCTAATTCATCTTGAACTTTTTTTAAAGCTTTAGCAGTAGGGGTGGTAACTATAAGAATATTTTCTTCATATCCATTAACTGGAACTCCCATAAAATTGTTGTTATGACAGTATCTTAATTCACCTTGTATTGTAGGAGATACGTCTTTGATATATGAAAAACCTTTAGGTAATTTTTGAGATTGAATAGCTAAAGAAGTAAGTAAAAATAACGTTAAAATCCATTTCATAGGGTAAAAGTAATGAAATGGATTTTAACAGTTTCTTTCTTAATGAAAGATTAACTTTTATTTATCTAAAAAATCTTGATAAGCGTCCTGACTAATAGCTCTTCCTAAAGAATCTAAAGGTTGATAATTACCTTCTTGTATTACAGGTTTTTTGCTTACATAATCGTATACAAAGGTTCCGTTTTTAGAAACTATACCAAATCCTTTATTAAATACATAATGTGCATATTGATTTTCAGAATCGTTAAAAATATTTTTTCCAAACTGAAATTGTTTTGGATCACCTCCTAATATGTCAGTTAAAGTATACGCTAAATCACTTTGAGCACTAAAATTATCAACAGTAACTCCTGTTTTGTTAAGAGCACCACCTAACCAAACCATTGGAATTTGAAATCTTTTAGGAGAGTTAAAGTAACCTTTGTGTTTAGGTAATGGATGTCCATGGTCAGATAAAATAATAATCAAAGTATTATCCCACCAAGGTTGTTTTTTAGCTTCATCAATAAACTTACCTATAGCTTTGTCAGTATAAGCTTGTGCACTTCTGTATAAATTCTCTACAGAGCTTTTACCAAACTTATATTCACCAGGGAACTCGTAAGGTTCGTGACTGGTTAATGTTAGAGCCACCTCAAAAAAAGGTTCTTTAATGATAGGGGAAGATAAATCTTTCATAAATCGGTCTAAAAAGATGTGATCATGTGCTCCCCATTTTGAATTCCAGTTTTCTTTGTCAAATTCAGTTCCATCAACAATCTTATCTATTTGACCATTACGTAAATAGGTGATCATGTTTCCAAAATTACTATCACCCCCATAATAAAAACTAGTATTGTACCCTAGCTTTTTTATCTCTTTGGTAAGTATAGGTAACTTTCTTGCTTTGTATGGAATTTTCATGATACTTTTTGTAGGCTGAGGATAATAGCCGCTTAAAATAGCAGGAACCCCTTTATCTGTCCTGTCTCCATTTCCATAGAAATTAGTAAACAAAATACCTTCTTTAGCTAGTTTGTTTAGGTTTACAGTGACTTCAGGTTCACCTCCTAATGCACCAACTGCTTTAGCAGAGAGACTTTCCCAAATAAGTAAAATAACATTTGGTTTTTTAGTATTTAAGATCGAATCTGTATTAGCTGTTAAAAGCTGATTTTTAGTTTTATTGATGATGTTTTTAGCAATATCTTTTTTATAGTGAACATACGGGTTTTTACCGTCAGTTTTATGAGTAATCGTGTTAGCAAAGTTCCAGATGAAATTTACAGCAGCGTGATTTGCAAACATGTTTTTTGAGAAGTATACGTTACTTTGATTAATAGGAATGTTGGCAAAACCACCTCGCATAGGAATTATTAAGCTACCAATTAACAATAAAAATATAGGAGCTTCTAAAAAATGTCTTTTATTTAATTTGTTAAGGGCTTTGTTTAAAACCTTATTAAAACAGTAAATAGCAACTACCGAAAGTAATACCCAAGCAAATAGCCCACCAATTAATTGTAAAGTGCTTACAGAAGCTAACATTGCTTTGGGGGTATTAATATAATTTAAAACTGTTACATCTATACGAACTCCCCAAAATTTATACAAAGAAATGTCTGTTAGCATAAACAGGTTAATTACTAAAAGAATAGGGAAAGTATAAGCTTTAATAATATAGCCAATAACTTTTTTAGGAATCCATATTGAAAGTAAAATGACTAAAAAAGGAAAAGCAGCCAAGTATGCAGCAAAAGAAAAATCTAATTGAATACCATATAGAAATGTTTTTAAAGCAGTAAAAAAACTTAATTCAGAAGTTTTATCAAAGTAATATGTTAAAAATAAAAAGCGGGCAAGTAAAAAATATACTACCCATAAAAAGTAATAGGTAATGCTAAAAAGAAATCTGTTTTTAAAGTTAGTCATTGTAGTATAAAGGAGATTTATTCTGTAACTTTTAAACGAGCTTTAGCTGTTACAGAAATATCAGAATAATCGTTGTTTAAATACTTTAAATATCCTGCAATGGCAATCATAGCAGCATTATCTGTGGTATATTCAAACTTTGGAATGTATGTTGTCCATCCCCAATGTTTTTCAGCTAAAGTTAAACGTTTTCGTATTTCTGAGTTAGCAGAAACTCCACCAGCAATAGCTATGTGTTTAAAGCCAGTTTGTTTTACAGTATTTTTAAGCTTATCCATCAAAATTTCAATAATAGTGTATTGAATAGAAGCACAGATATCATTAAGGTTTTCTTTGATGAAATTAGGATTTTCTTTTACGTTTTTTTGAATAAAGTATAAGATTCCAGTTTTTAATCCGCTAAAACTAAATTCTAAATCACCTACTTTAGGTTTGGTAAACTTAAAAGCTTTAGGGTTTCCTAATTGAGCATATTTATCAATTAAAGGTCCACCAGGATATGGCAAACCTAAAATTTTAGCAGATTTATCAAAAGCTTCACCAACTGCATCGTCAATTGTTTCACCTAAAATTTCCATTTCAAAATGATTGGTGATTTTTACAATTTGTGTGTGTCCACCGCTAATTGTTAAACAAACGAAGGGAAAAGGAGGTATTCTACTTCCTTCTTCATCAATAAAATGAGCTAAAATATGTGCCTGCATATGGTTAACATCTATCAAAGGAATGTTTAACCCTAAGGCTAAAGACTTAGCAAAAGAAGTACCAACCAATAATGAGCCCATTAACCCTGGTCCACGAGTAAAAGCAATTGAATTTAAATCGTTTTTAGTTATACCAGCTTGTTCAATAGCTTGTTGTACAACAGGAACAATGTTTTGTTGATGTGCTCTTGAAGCTAACTCAGGAACCACACCACCATATTTAGCATGCACTTCTTGGTTTGCTACAACATTACTTAACACTTTTCCGTTATAAATTACCGAAGCACTTGTGTCGTCACAAGAACTTTCAATACCTAATATGTAGATGTTTTCTGAACTCAAATCTTTTCGGATTTAGGTTACAAAAATATTGATATTACGTTAGATTTTAGTTAAAAATAACATTTCTTTAAAATAAGGCAGCATTTTTGCAGTTTGCTGATTACTTTTGTTAATAGTATTATAAATAAGGGAAGTTATTAAAAGATTAGGGAACATAATAGGTAGAATTATAAAGTACGCAGTGTTTTTTTTGCTATTGCTTTTTCTTTTACTATCGTTACCTTTTGTACAGAGTCAACTAGCCAAGCAAGCAACGAATTGGGTGAATAAAGAGTTTAACACCAATATTGTTGTGAAAAAAATTGATTTGTCTTGGTTAGGAAGTGTCCAGCTAAAAGAAATAGAGATTAGAGATCATCACAAAGACACCTTAATATTTGTGAATAACCTAACTACTTCTTTACAGAATGCTAAACGTATATTAGAAAATCAAGTAGATTTAGGAGAAGCTTCTTTAAGTGGTGTTCATTTTTATATGAAAACATATAAAGGTGAAAAGAATGATAACATGTCTATTTTTATAGATAGTTTTGAAGACGGAAAACCTAAAGATAGTTTAGCTGCACCATTTATTCTTAAAAGTGATAAAATTTCTTTAGATGATTTAACTTTTAAGTTAATGGATGAAAACAAACAAGACCCTCTTGAGTTTGCAGCATATAAAGCAGGTGCTGAATTAAATGATTTCTCTATTATAGGCCCTGATGTTTCTATGAAAATAAGAAACATGTACTTTATTGAAAACAGGGGAGTAAATGTATCAAACTTATCTACCGATTTTACATATACAAAATCCTTTATGGATTTTAATAATACAATTTTAGCAACAGACAATGACACAAAATTGCAAGCTGAAGTTAAATTTACCTATAATCGAAAAGATTTTGTAAATTTCAATGATAAAGTTAGAATCAAAGCTAAATTTCAAGAAAGTGTAGTCTCTGTAAGAGATTTAAACAAACTATACAATGAAATTGGAGGACATGATTTTCTTTATATAAGTGGAGATATTGATGGTGTTTTGAATAATTTTAGTGCCAATAACGTAAGAGTACATTCAAAAGGAGGTATGAGGGTTATTGGAAACATGGGATTTGTTAATGCAGTTAAAACTAGTAGGGGGTTTGTATTTGATGCGGACTTAGATAATCTTACGGCAAATTACTTTCAATTAAGAAATGTACTACCAAACTTATTAGGGAGAACATTACCAACAGAATTTCAAAGACTAGGAAATTTTACTTTGAAAGGAATAGTAAGAGTAACTCCACAACAAATGGATGCTACTGTATCAGTAAAATCAGAAATCGGAACTGCAATTTCTGACCTTCAATTAACAAATATTGATAATATTGATAAATCCGAGTATACAGGAGAGGTAGAGTTTAAAAACTTTGATCTTGGTGTTTTTGCTAATGACTCCGTATTAGGAACTGTTTCACTAAAAGCAGATGTTAATGGTAGTGGATTTAATGTAGATAATATTAACACGATAATTATTGGAAGAGTAAGTAGTTTGTTTTTTAATGAATATGAATATAAAAACTTACAAGTAAACGGACAGTTTCAAAATAAAAAGTTTGACGGTTTATTAAATGCGGATGATGATAACTTTAAGTTGAAATTTGAAGGATTAGCAGATTTTTCATCAGAGATTAACAAATTTGATTTTATCGCTGATGTTGATAGAATTGATTTAAAAAAGACAAATTTGTTTACTCGTGATAGTGTTTCTGAATTAAAAGGGAATATTAATTTAAATATTTCAGGAAATACGTTTGATGATATTATTGGTAAAGCAACGTTTAAAAACTTAATCTACACAAATCAAAAACAAAGCTACCCATTCAAGAGCTTTGAAGTTAATTCATCAGTAAAAGATAGTATAAAAACTATTGAAGTTAATTCATCAGATATCGTAAAAGGATATCTAAAAGGTAAATTTTCTTTTGAAGAGTTGTTACCTATCACTCAAAATGCTCTAGGTAGCGTGTATACAAACTATCGCCCGCATGAAGTAGCGCCAAATCAGTTTTTAGATTTTGATTTCACAATTTATAACCAAATTATAGATGTTTTTTTACCAAATATCTCAATTGGTAAAAATACACGATTAAAAGGGCGTATTAATTCAGATAAAAACTCGTTAAAATTAACATTTGAATCTCCAGAAATAAACGCTTATAAAAACATAATAGAAGGAGTAGTGTTAAGATTGGATAATAAAAACCCGCTATATAGCACTCACTTAACAGCAAATAAGATTAACACGAAGTATTACAACATTGAAAAATTAAACTTATTAAATCGTACACAGAACGATACACTATTTTTTAAATCCCTTTTTAAGGGAGGAAAAGATTATGGAGAGAGCTTTAGTTTAGATTTCTTTTATACAATTAATGAGTTTCAAAAATCTGTAGTAGGAATTCAAAAATCAAAGTTGCATTACAAAGGTTTTGATTGGGTGGTAAACCCTAATGAAGATAAAAATAATAAGGTGACATTTGATTTACAAAAAGATGACTTTACAATTAGTCCATTTATTTTTAAATCAGGAGAGCAAAGAATCGATTTTAAAGGAATTGTAAGAGATAGCACTTACAAAGATATCCAAGCAGATTTTAATAAAGTTAAATTAGCTAGCTTTTTACCTCCTATTGATAGTTTAAAATTAGATGGTAGATTAAATGGACGATTAGAGTTTAAACAAGAGAATGAAACTGTAGCTCCAGAAGGGAATTTATATGTGGAGAATTTTTATATAAATGATTATTCACAAGGAAATTTAGCGCTGAATATTACGGGAGATAATTCTTATGAAAAATATAATGTTAACCTATCTCTAGAAAATGAAAACGCAAAAAATATATCTGCTACTGGTGGAATTGATTTTTCAAAAGATAGACCAATTATAGATTTAGATATTTATTTGAAAGAGTATGATATTGCTGCTTTCAGCCCATTAGGAGAAGATGTATTATCTAAACTAAGAGGAAAAGTAACAGGAGACTTTACAGCAAAAGGTTATTTGAGAAACCCTGATTTTAACGGAGTTTTAAATTTTGAAAATGCAGGATTAGCCTTTCCGTATTTAAATGTAGATTTTGATTTAAAAGGAAATACGAGTGTTGTTTTAGACAAACAAGAATTTATATTAAAAGACATAATCCTAGAGGATACAAAATATCTTACACAAGGAGATTTATCAGGAAGTATTGCACATCAAAACTTTAAAGACTGGTTTTTAAATTTTGATATTAATACACAAAACTTACTGATTTTAGACACACAAGAAACTGAAGAATCCCAATACTACGGAACAGGTTTTTTAAATGGAGAGGCCAAAATTAGAGGACTTACAAGTTTTTTAGATATTGAGGTTAACGGAAAAACAAACAAAGGAACTTTATTTGTAATTCCACTAAGTGATGTTAAAACGATAGATAATTACAAGTTAATTCGATTTAAAACAGGAGAGGAAGAAGAGGGAGCTAAAGGAAAAGTTATTGGAGATATTAAAGGTCTTGATTTAAGACTTAATCTAGCTGTAACAAAAGATGCTGTAGCTCAAGTTGTAATAGACAAAGTTTCAGGAAGTGAATTAAAAGGAAGTGGAGAAGGAAACCTTAGGATTGATATTGATACACGAGGTAAGTTTAATATGTTTGGGGACTTTACTGTAGATAATGGTTTCTATAACTTTAAATATGCAGGAATAACAAAGCCCTTTATTGTACAAAAAGGAGGAACTATTTCTTGGAATGGAGATCCTTATGAAGCCGATTTAGATATAACTGCAGTATATAGAACCAAAGCAAACCCAGCACAGTTACTAGACAATATCAATTCAAATCGTAAGATTCCAATTGATTTATACACGAAAATTACGGGAGGGTTATTTAGTTCAAAACAAGAGTTTGATATTAAAATACCAAATGCAAATTCAACAGTAAGTTCTGAGTTAGAGTTTATTTTGAATGAGAATGATTTAAATACCAAAATGCAGCACTTTTCGTTCTTATTGGCTTTTGGTACTTTTTATAATCCAGATGCCATTGGTAGTAGTGCTAGTTCAGGAATTACAGGAACTGCTTCTGAAATAGCTTCAAGTATTTTAACAAACATGTTAAATAGTGATGGGAATAAGTTTCAGTTAGGAGTAGGTTATACGCAAGGAGATAGGGGGAATGTAGATAACCTTAATTCAGACGATCAGGTAGATGTATCTGTATCAACACAGTTAAGTGATAGAGTATTGGTTAACGGAAAAGTAGGAGTTCCGGTAGGAACTAATACTCAAACCAGTGTAGTTGGAGAAGTAAAAGTAGAAGTACTTTTAAATGAAGAAGGTAATTTAAGAGGTACAGTCTTTAATCGTCAAAATGAAGTGCAATATTCTACCGAAGAAGAAGGATATACACAAGGAATAGGTATTTCATATCAAGTTAATTTTAATAACTTGCGCGACTTAGGAAAAAAATTAGGGTTAAATAAAAAGGAAAAGAAAAAAGAAGTTAAAAAAGATACTTTGAAACCAAAGAAAAAAAGTCTAATAAACTTTAAATCTAAAGAAGATAAATAACCAAACTATTTTATGAATAGAACAAAGAAGGATTACTTTGTAATCGCATTGAAAGGGATGGCTATGGGAGCTGCTGATGTAGTTCCTGGTGTTTCAGGAGGTACTATTGCATTTATTTCAGGAATTTATGAAGAGCTATTAGGTTCTATTAGTAATATTAATTTAAAACTACTTAAAACTTTAAAAAAAGAAGGTTTAGCATCAGCTTGGGAGCAAGTGAATGGTAATTTTTTAGCAGCCCTTTTTGTTGGAATTTTTATCAGTATCGTTTCATTAGCAAAAATGATTTCTTGGTTATTAGTACACCATCCAATTTTAGTATGGTCTTTTTTCTTTGGATTGGTATTAGCAAGTGTTATTTATATAGCAAAACAAGTTACTCAATGGAATCTCGTTTCAGGATTCCTACTAATGTTGGGAGCTATATTAGCTTATTACATCACAACGTTAAATCCGTTGGTTTCAGAAAACTCTTCAATGTTATTTATGTTTTTAGCTGGGGCAATAGCAATTTGTGCTATGATTTTACCTGGTATTTCAGGATCTTTTATTTTGGTGCTATTAGGAGCTTATAAACCAGTTTTAGCAGCTGTAAATAACCGTGATTTTACAACTATAGCATTCGTTGGTTTAGGTGCAATAGTAGGTTTGTTAACGTTCTCAAGAGTTTTAAAATACCTATTTGAAAATTATAAAAACTATACTCTTGTTGTGCTAACAGGATTTATAATAGGTTCATTAAATAAAATTTGGCCTTGGAAGAAAGTATTAACATACAGAACCAATTCACACGGAGAACAAGTTCCTTTTAATGAGTTATCTATTTCCCCATTTTCTTACGATGGAAATCCTCAATTAATGTACGCAACAATGCTAGCAGTAATTGGTTTCGGGCTTATTTTATTATTAGAGAAATTAGCAGTAAAAAAGCACTAGAAAATAACTAACTTAGCGTTCTAATTAAACCGCATGTATAAAGAGCGCACGCTATCGCAAAAGATAAACCTTTTTTTTAAAGGATTAATAATGGGAGGAGCTAATAAAGTACCAGGAGTTTCTGGTGGTATGGTAGCTTTTGTGATGGGGTTTTACGAAGAACTTATTTATACTTTTCAAAGGATAAATGGTAAAGCTTTTAAATTATTATTTAACGGACGTTTTAAAAGTTTTGCAACCTATACCAATTTACAATTTTTAGTTTGGGTAATGGCTGGAAGTATGTTTAGCTACTTCAGTGTGTCTCTTATTTTAGATTATTTCTTAAGAAATTATGAACTGTATGTATGGTCATGGTTTTTTGGAATGATTATAGGTTCTATTTATTATATATCAAAAGATTTTGGTGACTGGAAACCTAAAACTATTTTAGGGCTGGTTATTGGAGCTTCAGTTGGGATTTCTATTAGTTTTATGACACCCGCTACAGAAAATGATAATCTTTGGTTTGTCTTCTTATGTGGTATAATAGGAGTTTCAGGAATGACATTACCAGGACTTTCAGGCTCATTTATTCTTATATTATTAGGAAACTATGTTTTGTTGTTAGTAGACAGTGTAAATGTATTAGGCAATGTAATTACAAATCTATTGTCTGGAAACTTTGAAGTACTGAATGATCAAGTAAAAGTTCGTTACTTAAAAATTATAGGAGTTTTTACAGCAGGTTCAGCTTTTGGGCTTGTGTCTATTTCACATGTTTTAGGGTATGTTTTAAAAAGATGGCATCAAATTGTAACAGCAATTATTATAGGTTTTATTACTGGATCATTAGGAGTTGTTTGGCCATGGAAAGAAACCATTTATAAAAAAGAAGAAGGTGTGTTTTTGCTAGATCAAAGCGGAAACAAAATAATAGAAAACTACCAGAGATTTATACCCAATTTTAACAATCAAGAAACATGGGTTTCTATAGGATTCATTATTATTGGAATCGCATTAATACTAATTATTGATTTTTATGACCAAAAAAGAAAATAAGCATTTATATGCTTTAGTAGGAAAGAATATTTCGTACTCATTTTCTCGTGGATACTTTACCGAAAAGTTTGAAAAATTAGATTTAAAAAATCATGAGTATATCAATTTTGATATTCAATCAATACATGAACTGCCTCAAAAAATAAAAGAGAATAAAAAGCAACTAAAAGGAATGAATGTTACGATTCCGTATAAGTTAGATGTTTTTAATTTTTTAGATAGAATAGATAAGAAGGCTCTAAAAGTAGGAGCCGTTAATACTATTAAAATAACCAAGAAAGGAAGGTTAAAAGGGTATAATACTGATGTGTATGGATTTAAAAAATCACTAAAACCATTACTTAAAAAACATCACAAAAAAGCATTGATATTAGGAACAGGAGGAGCTTCAAAAGCAGTAGCTTATGTGCTTGAAAGTTTTGGAGTTAAATATAAATATGTATCTAGAACTCCGAAAGAGAAAAAACAAATCTCATATCAAGATATTGATAAGGAGTTTATCGAGTCTCACTATGTCATTATAAATTGTACACCACTAGGTACACACCCAAATATAGAGAACTGTCCAGATATTCCATATGAATTTTTATCAGATAAACATTTATTGTACGATTTAATATACAATCCGTCAGAAACTACTTTTTTACGTAGAGGTAAAGAGCAGGGAGCAACTATAAAAAATGGATTAGAGATGTTAGAGCTACAAGCAGAAAAAGCTTGGAAAATATGGAACAATAGCTAAAATTTTAAAAACTAAAATAAAATTTGCTATTCTCTAAGAATCCTTATCTTTATAATCTAAATCAAAGGAACTTAAACATTGTAGATATGTTAGAAAACAACGAAGAGAAAGTAGAAAAACCAATAACAGAAGAGCAAACGAAGACAAGTAAGGAAACTGAAAATGCTGTTAATGAGGTTGAAAATGAAGTAGCCAATGAATCTGAAAAAGCAGATGAAAAGCACGAAATTCCTATGCTTGATTATGCTTCGATGGAGTTAGAAAAATTGGTAGATGAATTAAAAAAATTACTAAAAGCCCATCCAATTCAACAATTAAAATCAAATGTAGACGCTATAAAAACAGCATTTAACTCAAAGTTTGGAGCTTTATTAGCAAAGAAAAAAGAGGCATTTTTAGCAGATGGAGGAAATTCTATAGACTTTCAGTTTTCTAGCCCAGTAAAAACGGAATACAATAAGTTATTAGGTGAGTATAAAGCCAAACGCGATGCATACTATTCTCAGTTAGAAAAACAATTAAAAGAAAACTTAGAGAGAAGAAATAATTTAATTGAAGAGTTAAAGGCTTTAATTAAAGATGCTGACCCAAAAACAATGTATAATGATTTTCAAGAAATTCAAAATCGTTGGAAGAGTGTAGGGGCAGTGCCAAAAACAAAATACAACGATACTTGGAGAACATACCATCATCATGTAGAACGCTTTTACGATTTATTACACTTAAATAAAGATTTTAGAGAGTTAGACTTCAAACATAACTTAGAAGAAAAACTACGATTAATAGAAAGAGCAGAAGCTTTAAGTGATGTAGAAGATGTTAATGTGGCTTTTAAAGAGTTACAAGAATTGCATCGTATGTGGAAAGAAGACATTGGACCTGTATCAAGAGAACATAGAGAAGATGTTTGGGGTAGGTTTAGTGAAGCAACTAAAAAGATTCATGACAGACGTCATCAGCACTACAGAGAATTAAAGTCAAAGCATCAAGAAATGATTGATGCAAAACTAGCAGTTGCTGCAGAAATAAATGCATACGATACATCAAACAATAAAACACACAACGACTGGCAAAAAAGTATTGTAGAAATAGAAAAACTACGAAAAAAATACTTTGATATAGGAAAGTTACCTTACAGTAAAAGTGAAGCTGTTTGGCAAGAGTTTAAGGCAGCTACTAAAAAGTTTAACTCAGCTAAAAATGCCTTTTACAAGCATGAAAAAAGTGCACAAAATGAGAACTTAAGAAAGAAAATGGAATTGGTAGAGCTTGCAGAAAGCTTAAAAGATAGTGAAGACTGGAGTGAAACTACCAATACTATGAAGCGTATTCAAGCAGATTGGAAAAAAATAGGACACGTGCCTAGAAAATTTTCTGATGATATATGGAAACGATTCAAAAACGCTTGTAACCATTACTTTGATAGATTACATGCTCGCAAGAATGAAGAAAATAAAGAACAATTAGCAGTAGTGGAGGCTAAGAAAGAATTTGTAGAGCAAATTAAAACTGCCGAAATATCTACAGAAGAAGATGTAGAAAAAATATTAGCTGACTGGAGAGCTCTAGGAGCGTTACCAAGGAATGCACGTTACTTAGATGAAAAGTTCAATAAAGCAATGGATGCTCACCTAGATAAGTTAGATATGAGCAGAATTGATATTGAAATGATGAAGTTTAAAGGCGTTGTAGATACATATTTAGCACAAGAAGACTATAGAAAGTTAGATAGCGAGCAGTTCTTTATTAGAAAGAAAATAGATGAAACTGTACGAGAAATGCAACAGTTAGAAAATAACCTGAGTTTTATTTCAAACGCTACAGAAGATAATCCTTTAGTGCAAAATGTTCGTAAAGGAATCCAAGAATTTAAAGACCAATTAGACCTTTGGCAAGAAAAACTAGACTACTTAAAAAGATTAGATTATTAAAAATTATATAATAATCATTAAAAACTCGAGCCTTTTAAGGTTCGAGTTTTTTATTTAATTTTTAGAAAGTTGCTTTGCTACGATAAGTTCAAAAACAGACAGAATGATAATGATTGAAACTTCAACTAAAATATATGTCCAGCCTAAATTAGTGATGGTTTTTGAATGGTAGAATGCTACCCCGATAGAAAAACAGCAATAGAGTAGGTTAGCTATCGCAATTCTTTTTAAGAAAAATTTTAGTTTGCTATGTGTTTTTTGATAGTAGTAAAAATCATAGATGGCAAAAATTATTGGTAAAATAGCTAGCAGGTAAAGAGAAGAAGCAGGTATTCCAATAATATCTTTAATGTTTACTAATACAACACTTAATAAAAAAGCTGATATAACTGCTCCTGATCCGTCAATTAAGAGCAGTTTTTTAGGATTGAGTGTGAATTTTTTAAGTAACCATTTAGTCATAAAAGATAGAATACGGTTATTTTAAATGGATTTAGAGTTAACATAATAATTCTTATCAACTTCAATTGAGTCTCCTTTAATAGTTTTTGTTTGCCAATTCTCAGTAGGATTTAGTAATTCACCTTTTCCATCAATAGTTACTTTTATTGGCATATTAAAACCTTTAACAACATTATTCCAACGATATTTTAAGGTGTTGTTTTTAATTGTGTACTCTAGCTCAGGAATCTTCACTGTACGTAGGTATTGATCGAATACTTTACTTAAATCAATACCTGATTTTTCAATCATGTATTTTTCAATTTCTTGAGTAGTCACTGTTTTATGGTAAAAATCAGCATTCAAGCCACGTAAAATTTGACGCCATTTTTCATCGTTATTCACTAATTGACGAATAGTATGTAGCATGTTAGCTCCCTTATAATACATGTCTCCAGAACCTTCGTTATTAACATCATAATGACCAATAATTGGTTTGTCATTTTGAATAGAACTTCGTGTTCCTATAACATATTCAGCAGAAGCTTTTTTACCATAGTAATAATCTAAAAATAAGTTTTCAGAATAAGCTGTAAAGCTTTCATGAATCCACATATCAGCAATGTCAACATTGGTAATATTGTTAGCAAACCATTCATGACCAGCTTCGTGAATAATAATAAAGTCGAATTTTAATCCCCAGCCAGTTCCAGACAAATCTCTACCTAAATACCCATTTTTATATTGATTTCCATAAGTAACAGAACTTTGATGCTCCATTCCTAAATAAGGAACTTCTACTAGTTTAAAGCCATCTTCATAAAAAGGATATTTGCCAAACCAATGTTCAAATGCTTTCATCATTTTAGGAGCATCTTTAAATTGCTTTTTGGCTTTTTCTAAATTATCTCTCAGTACATAATAGTCCATGTCTAATATCCCACCTTCACCTTTATATTTTTCAGAAAAATGTACGTAATCTCCAATATTTACATTTACTCCGTAGTTGTTGATTGGATTATCAACAAACCAATGGTAGGTAGTCGTGTTGTCATTATGTTGTTCTATTTTACGTAGACGTCCATTAGAAATATCCATTAAGTTTTTAGGTACACGAACACTAATCGCCATACTATCTACTTCATCATACATATGGTCTTTATTAGGCCACCAAACACTGGCGCCTAATCCTTGACATGAAGTAGCAACAAAATGATTTCCATTACTGTCTTTTTTCCATGAAAAACCACCATCCCAAGGAGCTCTGATGGCTTCTTTAGGTTTTCCTTCATAATATACATCAACAGAATTTATAGCTCCTTTCTTTTGAGGAGATTGTAGTTGAATAAAATGCGCATTTCCTTCTGAAATAACTTGTAGTTCTTTATTGTTTTGAGTCGCTTTAGTAATTTTTAAAGGAGGCTGCAAATCTATTTGTAAAACCTGATGAGGTTTTAAAACTTTATATTGTACTGTGTTTTTTCCTTTAATAAACTTTTTGTCAGGATTAACGGTTACATTAAGATGGTAATATGTTAAATCCCACCAAGATCTTTCAGGAGTAATAGAACCACGTAAAGAATCTTGACGTGTAAACGTCTCACTTTTTGAAAATAACGATGTGCTTTTTTGAGCAGTTGAAGAAGAACACCCAGCAATTAAAATTGCTAAAGATGTCATAAAAACAGATAAAGAAAATGTTTTTTTATACATAGTGTTTATACTTGAGAGATAAAATGCTAAGATAGGTTTTAAAGTTTTTTTATTGAAGCTAACTTTAAGATATTTGCTTAAAATAAGAACAATGTCAAAAACAGTTTTCATTACAGGAGCTTCTTCAGGAATAGGAAAATCAATAGCTACCTATTTACACGATAGAGGGTTTAAAGTTTACGGAACAAGTAGAAATCCACAAAAAGTAACTGCTCCATTTCAAATGGTAGCATTAGATGTAACTAGCCAAGAATCGATAAAGAAAGCTGTAGAAGAAGTAATCACTGTTGAAGGAAAGATTGATGTGTTGATAAACAATGCAGGAAAAGGAATTACTGGTCCAATTGAGGATACACCTACACAAGAAATGAAAGATAACTTTAATACAAACTTTTTTGGAGTAATTGATGTTGTTAAAGAAGTGTTACCTCACATGAGAAAACAGCAATCGGGAACGATTATTAACACAACTTCAATCGCAGGATACATGGGGTTACCTTTTAGAGGGATTTACTCTGCAAGCAAAGGGGCGTTAGAGTTGGTAACAGAAGCATTGAGTATGGAGGTAAAAAGTTTCGGTATTAAGGTCGTGAATGTAGCTCCAGGAGATTTTGCTACGAATATTGCAGCAGGAAGATACCATACACCTGTTTTTGAAGATTCTGCCTACAAAGAAAAATATGCTGAAAACTTAGCCTTGATGGATGCTCATGTTGATTCTGGCGCAGATCCAATACTAATGGCAGAAGCAATCTATAAAATCATAGAAAACAAGAACCCAAAAATTCACTATAAAGTTGGTGGATTTATGGAGAAGTTTTCAATTGTGTTAAAAAGAATATTGCCTGATAAAGTTTATGAAAAATTACTAATGAATCATTATAAATTGTAAATTCGCAGAAGATTAGTAATTAAAGAAAATTACGGTGTAAAACATTGTTTTATACGTTGTTTTTATAGAGAGTTGAGCTCTCAAAACTCAAGAATTAGAACACAACTACATAATAAATATACAGATGAAATTTTTTATTGATACAGCTAACTTAGATCAAATTAGAGAAGCACAAGCTTTAGGAATTTTAGATGGGGTAACAACAAACCCATCATTAATGGCTAAAGAAGGAATAACAGGAGAAGATAACATTATCAATCACTACAAAGCAATTTGCGAAATAGTAGAAGGAGATGTTTCTGCTGAGGTAATCTCTACTAATTTTGATGGAATGGTGAAGGAAGGAGAAGCGTTAGCTGCTTTAAATCCTCAAATCGTAGTAAAATTACCTATGATTAAAGATGGAATAAAAGCATGTAAATATTTTTCTGATAAAGGAATTAAAACTAATGTAACTTTAGTGTTTTCTGCTGGTCAAGCATTATTAGCAGCAAAAGCTGGAGCAACATATGTATCACCATTTATTGGTCGTTTAGATGATATTTCTACAGACGGTTTAAACTTAATTTCAGAAATCCGTCAGATTTATGATAATTATTTATTCGATACTCAAATTTTAGCTGCATCTGTACGTCACACAATGCATGTGATTGATTGTGCTAAAATTGGAGCTGATGTCATGACAGGACCTTTAAGTGCTATTGAAGGATTGTTAAAACACCCTTTAACTGATATTGGTTTAGCTAAATTCTTAGCAGATTATAAAAAAGGAAACTAACCAACAAAGCTGGTTTTAGTATTTTGTCATTCCCGCGAAAGCGGGAATCTCATTTTTTAAAAGATATGTACCCAAAAAAAGAACTCGCACAATTAGTAGTTTCAGCATGTAATCAATTTAATATTGATACTGTTGTAATTTCACCAGGCTCTCGTAACGCACCACTTACTGTCGGATTTTCAAATCATCCAGACATAGAAACATTAAGTGTGGTAGATGAGCGTTGTGCTGCCTTTTTTGCAATGGGAATAGCACAACAAAAACAGCAGCCTGTTGCTATTGTATGTTCGTCAGGTTCGGCTTTGTTAAATTATTATCCTGCGATAGCAGAAGCTTTTTATAGCAATATTCCGCTAGTTGTAATTTCAGCAGACAGACCAAAGCACCTGATTGATATAGGTGATGGACAAACCATTCGTCAAGAGAATGTGTTTGAGAACCATATTTTGTTCTCAGCTAATTTGATTGAAGAAGAAAGTCAGTTAAAAAATAATATCAGTTTATTAATTGAGGGATTACAAACTTCAATCACTCAAAAAGGACCAGTTCATATCAACGTTCCGTTTGATGAACCTTTATATGAAACAGTAGAAAAACCAAAGGCTTTTGATTTTTCAAGTGTCATTGCGAGTAAAGCAAAGAAATCTATTAATTTAGGTAAGTTAGTTCCTGTTTGGAATTCTTCAGTCAAAAAAATGATTTTGGTAGGAAGTCATTTTCCAGATACTGAGCTTCAAAAAATATTGAATATATATGCAGAAGATACTTCTGTTTTAGTGTTAACAGAAACTACCTCAAATATATACAATTCTAAGTTTATCAATAGCATAGATAAATTAATCTCTAAGTTAACTGAAGAAGAATATAAAAAGTTGCAACCTGAAATATTACTAACTTTAGGAGGAATGGTAATTTCTAAAAGAATTAAACAGTTTTTACGAAAATTACAGCCAAAACATCATTGGCATGTTGATGAGTTAAAGGCGATGGATACGTATCACTGTTTGTCAGAATTTTTACAAACAAATCCGGTAACTTTTTTAACAAGCCTTTCTAAGGAGAAGAAAAATGTTGAAAGTACTTATCAAGAAACATGGTTACAAGAAAAAGAACAAAGAGCTGTAAAACACGAAGAGTATTTGAAAGATTGCGAATATTCAGATTTAAAATCTTTTGAAGTTATTTTAGAAAGTATTCCAGATACTTCGCAAGTACAAATAAGTAACAGCTCAATTATTCGATATTCACAATTGTTTGATGTAAATCCTACACTAAAAGTATTTTGTAATCGAGGAACAAGCGGGATTGATGGAAGTACAAGTACAGCTTTAGGAGCAGCATATGCCTCAAAAAATCAAACAATATTTATAACAGGAGATTTAAGTTTCTTTTACGACAGCAATGCGTTGTGGAATACAAATATTCCGAAGAATTTTAGAATTATTATTTTAAACAATGCAGGAGGTGGTATTTTTAGATATATCCCAGGACCATTAACAACAAATGCTACGGAGTACTTTGAAACACCGCATGATTTAACTGCAGAGCATTTGTCAAAAATGTATGGTTTTGAATATGTTCAAACAAAAGATTTAAAGAGCTTACAAAGTAGTTTGATTTCGTTTTATGAAGAATCGAATCAACCAAAAATAATGGAGGTTTTTACTCCAAAAGAAATAAATGACGTAGTTTTAAAAAACTATTTTAAAAACTTATAAGATGGAATTAAAAGAAGGTGATAAGGTAGATTTAGTAATTGGTGTTCAAACCGCTTTAGGTTATTCAGTATTAATTAATGAAGCATATGAAGGCTTATTATATAACAATGAAGTTTTTAGTGATGTAGAAGAAGGAATGCGAACAGTGGGCTATATTAAAAAGATACGTGAAGATGAAAAAATTGATGTATCTCTACGACCGCAAGGATTTAAAAATGTAATTGATTCAGATGTTGATATTATCTTAAAAAAGTTAGAAGAAAAAGGCTTTTTATTGTTAACAGATAAAAGCTCTCCTGAATCAATTAAATTTCACTTGCAGATGAGTAAAAAAGCATTCAAGAGAGCTATTGGCAGCTTGTATAAGAGTAAAAAAATAGAATTACAAGAAGACAGAATAGTGTTAAAATAAACTATTCTTGTCCTTCTTCCTCTTGTTCTTCTATAATCTCCTCATTATTAATTTCTTCTTTCTTTTTACTTCCCATTAAATCGTTTACACGTTTAATATTTTCGTAAAAAGCATTGGCGTTAGGGTCAGAAGGATCCATTTTACCATAAGCAGCTTTGTAGTAAAAGTCTGCTTTTTCGTAGTCCTTTCCTAATTCATGGTATTTACCTATATAAAAATCACCCATGTGAGAATCAGGGTATTTTATCATTACAAAATCACCTAAAACTCTTAAGTAATCACCATCTTGTCTGTCTATTACAATATCTTCAATAACAAAAATATCATCCAAACGAACATTTAAGTTTGAACCATATAGGTACTGAATGTCTAAATATTTTTTCTCAACATATTTAATAGCGTCTAAAGGAGCTAAATCTTTTACGTTAGCTTCATACTCCTCTTTAGTAATCTTAGAGTATAAACTAAACATTTGTGTAAAAGCTCTTGGAATAGTTTCCCCAATCATAGCTAAATAGCTAGGAGAAGAATCAAACTCGTCAAAAACAACATTAAAGTTCTTAGCTTCATAGGATGTTAGCAACGTTCTAATATCGCTAAACCTATTATATTGACTAGGGTCAATGTATTTTTTATTATTACTTGTATACAAAAAGTAAGTATTGTCGATGGCACCTAGCCTGTTAAGAGAGTAAGATTCCATAATTGCGGGAGCAAACTGTGGAAAATCAGGAGTTATACAAATATATGAGTTAAAAACAGGCTTTTCGTCTTTTAAATAATGAGTAATGAAATTAGCAGCTTTCCCTTCACCTACAATTGTCATAAAAGGAGATGTTCTAAAGTTTCCTTCCATAAAAGGAATCAATTCATGTTTAATAAAATTAAAAAAATGTACTCCAGAGCTTGTTAAGGAGTTATTAGAAGGTATAATAGAAATATCTTTTCCGTAAGTGTTCTTCATATCAATACCAACTACAATTTGTCTAGGGGCTTTATCAACATTAGCATAAAGCTTAGCATTTCCTACATATAAATCAAAAAGGTACTCATCACCTAAAACAATAGCTAGAGGGTAATTAGTGGTTTCATCTACGTCATATCCTTTAGGAAGGTAGACTTTTATATTTCTATCTTTTCCTAACTCCTTCGAGTTTACTTTCTGAGTAATAACTTCTTGAGAAAAAAGACTAGCGCTAATTAATAAGGTAAATAATAAATATACTTGTTTCATATTAGGGGTAAATTATATCGTTCAAATATAGAAAAGAAAAATAAAGTTATTATGTTATTTTTGTACAACTAAATAACGACAATATTTTAAAATTATGATACAACCAGACTGGAAAGTAGCCAAAGAATACGAAGATATTACCTATAAAAAGTCACACAACGTTGCAAGAATAGCATTTAATAGACCTAATGTACGTAATGCGTTTCGACCAAAAACTACTTCAGAGTTATTGGATGCATTTCATGATGCACATGAAGATACGAATATAGGGGTGGTATTGTTGTCTGCTGAAGGACCATCAACTAAAGATGGAGTTTGGAGTTTTTGTTCTGGAGGAGATCAAAATGCACGTGGACACCAAGGATATGTTGGAGAAGACGGGTATCACCGATTAAATATTTTAGAAGTACAACGTTTAATTCGCTTTATGCCAAAAGCAGTAATCTGTGTGGTTCCAGGTTGGGCAGTAGGAGGTGGACACAGCTTACACGTAACTTGTGATTTAACTTTAGCGAGTAAAGAACATGCTATTTTTAAGCAAACTGATGCCGATGTAACTTCGTTTGACGCAGGGTATGGTTCGGCATATTTAGCGAAAATGGTGGGGCAAAAAAAAGCTCGTGAAATCTTTTTCTTAGGAAGAAATTATTCGGCTCAAGAAGCGTATGAAATGGGAATGGTAAATGCCGTAATTCCTCATGATGAATTAGAGCAAACAGCTTTTGATTGGGCACAAGAAATCTTAGCAAAATCACCAACTTCAATAAAAATGTTAAAGTTTGCAATGAACTTAACGGACGACGGAATGGTTGGTCAGCAAGTATTCGCAGGAGAAGTAACTCGCTTAGCTTATATGACGGATGAAGCTAAAGAAGGACGTGATGCGTTTTTAGAAAAACGTAAGCCAAATTTCCCTAAAACTTGGATACCTTAAAATCAGTTATCAGTTGTGGATTGTCATTTCGAACGAATGTGAGAAATCTCTAAGTTAAACGTAAAACAAATCAACATTGAAAATAATTTGTATAGGGCGTAATTACGCAAAACACATAGAAGAGTTAGCGAATGAAAAACCAGAAAACCCAGTAGTTTTTCTAAAACCAGATTCGGCTATTCTTCCTAAAAAAATGCCATTTTTTATTCCTCCGTTTTCAAATGATATCCATTATGAGGTAGAGGTATTGGTAAAAATAAACAAAGTAGGAAAACATATTTCTCCAAAATTTGCCCATAAATATTATGAAACTGTAGGCTTAGGAATTGATTTTACTGCGCGTGATGTGCAAGCACAATGCAAAGAAAAAGGATTGCCTTGGGAAAAAGCAAAAGCTTTTGATGGTAGTGCTATTGTAGGAGAGTTTTTTCCGAAGGAAAAATTTGACTTAGAAAACTTATCATTTCAATTACAAAAGAATGATGAGGTTGTACAAGATGGAAATACCTCTTGTATGTTGTGGAAAATTGATGAGTTGATTAGTTATGTGTCGCAATATTTCACGTTGAAAAAAGGAGATATTATTTTTACTGGAACACCAGCAGGAGTTGGAAAAGTAGTAGAAAATGACATTTTAACAGGAACTATAGAAGGAAAGCAAGCTTTTCAAATTAAAGTAAAATAAAATATATCCCGCTTCGGCGGGATTCTTTTTTAGATATATAAATGAATGCAGAAATTATAACGATAGGAGATGAAATTCTTATCGGACAAATTGTAGATACCAATTCACAATGGATTGGTCAAGAACTAAATAAAATTGGAATTTCGGTTTATCAAATCTCCTCAATTCAGGATGAAAAACAACACATATTAAATGCGTTAAAAGAAGCAGAAAGTAGAGCAGATATTGTGATAATAACTGGAGGATTAGGACCTACCAAAGACGATATCACAAAAAAAACAATTGCTGAATATTTCAAAGACGAAAAGATTGTTGAATATCCCGAAGTAATTGATAATATCAAACACCTATTCAAAAAAGTTAATCACCCGTTCAACGAAATTCAGAAGTACCAAGCACAGCTTCCTTCCAAAGCAACATTATTAATGAATCGTTTAGGAACGGCACCTGGAATGTGGTTTTACGAAAACGATACGGTTTTTGTATCTCTTCCAGGAGTCCCATACGAAATGAAAGGGTTGATGAAGTATGACGTATTGCCTAAGTTACAGTCTACTTTTAAACTACCATTCATTTTGCACAGGACAATTATGACGGTTGGTACAGGGGAAACAATTATTGCTGAAAGAATTTCTGATTGGGAAGATAGTTTACCCGATTTTATAAAACTAGCTTATTTACCATCTTATGGAAGTGTCCGCTTACGATTATCTGCCAAAGGAAATAATGAAAAGTTCTTAGCAAGAGAAATGGAAAAGCAAGTAGCAGCACTATATAAGCTAATTCCAGAGATTATCGTTGGGGATGATAAAGAGACATCATTAGAAAAAGAAGTAGGTAAATTGTTAAAAGAACAAGGAAAAACAGTTGCTACAGCTGAAAGTTTAACGGGAGGAAAAATAGCGTCAACTATTGTTTCCGTTCCAGGAGCATCATCATACTTTACGGGAGGATTTGTTACGTATACAGCAGCTTTAAAAGAACAATTACTCGATGTTTCTAAAGAAGTTATTGATCAATATACGGTAGTAAGTAAAGAAGTAGCTTCAGCAATGGCAAAAGGATGCAGGGAAAAGCTGCAAACAGATTATGCAATAGCTGTAACAGGAAACGCAGGACCAACAACGGATCATAATGATAAGAGTGTAGGATTGGTGTATATTGGTATAGCAACTAAAAGTGGAGTAGAGGTTCATGAATTTAATTTTGGACAACCTAGAGAAAAGGTAATTAATAGAACGGTAACCAAATCTTTAGAACTTTTACAAGCTGCCATATTAAAATAAATTAGTATTTTTGCCGCCGTTACGCTTCCAAATAGGTTAGATGCTGAACCTAGTTTTGAAAAGATTAAAATTAATTAAAATTTAATCGAGAATATTTTTGTGCAGTAAATTAAAATGCATAAATTTGCACCTCGTTTAGAAATAACACTAAAAACTGTCAAGAAGATGTCTAGAGTTTGTGAATTAACAGGAAAAAAAGCGATGGTAGGTAACAATGTATCTCACGCTTTAAATAGAACTAAAAGAAGATTTAACGCTAATTTAATGACTAAGCGTTTCTATATTCCAGAAGAAGATAAATGGGTAACTTTAAAAGTATCTGCTTCTGCATTAAAAAATATTAATAAAAAAGGAATCTCTGCGGTTATTAAAGAAGCTAGAGAAAAAGGTTTCTTAACTAAATAATTCCTTACTAGATAAAATTTTAGAGAGATGGCAAAAAAAGGAAACAGAGTTCAAGTAATTTTAGAGTGTACTGAGCACAAAGCTTCTGGTCAACCAGGAACTTCTCGTTATATTACAACAAAGAACAAAAAGAATACTCCTGATAGAATGGAATTAAAGAAATTTAATCCAATCTTAAAGAAGATGACAGTTCATAAAGAAATTAAATAATAAGCTACGGCGTAAACTTTAATATAAAATGGCAAAGAAATCAGTAGCATCGTTACAAACAGGTTCGAAAAGATTAACCAAAGCTATCAAGATGGTGAAGTCTCCTAAGTCTGGAGCTTACACATTTGTTGAAGCTATTATGGATCCAACGCAAGTAAACGACTTTTTAGCAAAAAAGTAATTCTTGTATACAGTTTAAAGAAAAGCTACTTTCATTAGAGAGTAGCTTTTTTTATATTTGACAGTCTCAAGTTTTTAAAATACTTTAAAGATTTGGGCGTTACCCTAGCAGGTCGGGCTTTCGGCAGTCGCTTCCCGAAGTATCGGGAGAGCTTCAACAAATGCCTCAATCCCTAACGCAAAAGTTACGGTATAATGACAATTTGACCGTATTATTAAAACGGTATAGTTTTTAACCTATGTAAGCGATTATAATATTTAAGAATGAGTTTTTTTAAGAAAATCTTCTCTAAAGAGAAAAAGGAAACCTTAGACAAAGGATTAGAAAAAACCAAAACAAGTTTTTTCTCTAAATTATCAAAGGCAGTTGCTGGTAAAGCTAAGGTTGATGATGATGTATTAGATAATTTAGAAGAAGTATTGGTATCGTCTGATGTAGGAGTAGAAACTACCCTGAAAATAATAGATAGAATAGAAGAACGTGTATCTCGTGACAAGTATTTAGGAACAGAAGAGTTAAACCAAATTTTACGTGAAGAAATAGCAGGTTTATTATCAGAAACGAATACTGGTGACGACACCGATTTTACCATTCCAGCAAATACGAAACCTTATGTGTTAATGGTAGTTGGAGTAAATGGAGTAGGAAAAACAACTACGATTGGTAAGCTAGCTTCACAATTTAAAAAGAAAGGTTTAAAAGTGGTTCTTGGAGCTGCCGATACCTTTAGAGCAGCAGCGATAGATCAGTTACAAGTATGGGCAGACAGGACAGATGTACCTATTGTACGACAAGAAATGGGGTCTGATCCAGCATCTGTCGCATACGATACCGTACAGTCAGGTGTAAATCAAGGAGCAGATGTTATAATTATCGATACTGCAGGACGTTTACACAACAAAGTAAACCTAATGAATGAACTAACAAAAATAAAGCGTGTAATGCAAAAAGTAATACCAGATGCACCACACGATGTATTGTTAGTGTTAGATGGTTCTACAGGGCAAAATGCTTTTGAACAAGCAAAACAATTTACTAAAGCAACTGAAGTAACTTCGTTAGCAGTAACCAAACTAGATGGTACAGCAAAAGGAGGGGTTGTTATCGGAATTTCAGATCAATTTCAAATACCTGTAAAATATATTGGAGTAGGAGAAGGTATTGATGACTTACAAGTATTTAACAAACACGAATTTGTAGATTCGTTTTTTAAATAGAAAATATAAGTAAATAAAAAAACTCCCAATTTGGGAGTTTTTTTATTTTAAATTGTTTCAATAACCTTATCAAAAGCCAATCTCGATTTAGGCTTTCTATCAGGTTGATTAAAGTCCTCGTCATCTCTATAGCCAATTGCCACAGCAACAACAGTTGCGTAACCTTTGTTGTTTAAAATTTTGTCATAATTTTCTGGTTCAATACCTTCCATTGGAGTAGCATCGATTCCCATTTCTGCACAAGCACTTAAAAAAACTCCTAAAGCCAAATAAACTTGTCTGTTAAACCAGGCTTTAATCTCTTCTTCAGGTTTTGGTTTTATAAATTCTTTATAATAACCAACAGCACCCTCAGGGAGCTCTTCTTCAATTTGTTTTTCAAATAATGCTACGTCATTAATTCTGTTAAATACAACAACAGTATCGCTTTCAAGAACCTTACTAGTATTTAACCAAGATACTTTTGAAAGTTGTTCTTTAGTATAGGTGTCAGAAACAAAAGTAAATTTCCATGGTTGACTATTAATTGAAGAAGGACTTAGTTGTAAAACCTGTTGTAACTCTCTAATTTTTTCAGATTCAATTTTTTTTGAAGCATCGTATTTTTTAGTTGTATAACGTTGCTGCATAGATGTTATAAAGCTCATATTTTATTTTTTTAATTAAACTATAAAAATTATAGTAGCAAAAGTAAGTATAGTTTTTTATCTTTGCAATAACGGTCAAAAAGGATAGTATAAAATATGGAAACACAAATGTCCAAAACATTTAAATTTAAAGGGAGAGAATTTCCTTGCTGTACAAGTCTTACTATGGGAGTCATTGGGGGGAAATGGAAAACAGTAATTCTTTTTCATTTAATAAAAGGAACACTTCGCTACAGTGAGTTAAGAAAAGAAATTCCAATGGTTACAGAACGAACATTAAGTCTACAGTTGAAAGCCTTGGAAGAAGATGGAGTAATTAAAAGAAAAGTGTATACCTCAAAACCACCATTAAAAGTGGAATACTCTTTAACTGATTTAGGAAAAAGTTTAATTCCTATAATTCAGTCTATCGCAGACTGGGGAGATTTTGCTGTAAAAAATCATTCGAAATAATAGTATTTGTGCATCGTCAGCTATTAGAGTTTAGGTAATAAGGTAGTTTTGTTATTCTAAAAAAAGCTTTTCAATTTTTATAATTACATTTGAGTATCAAATATTTGACCAATGAGAAAAGCTACTTTTTTATTATTAACTGTTCTATTTATAAGTGCATGTAAGCAAAAAACTGTAAAGGTATATTTCAAAAATTATGATGAGTCATCAGAAATAGAAAAACAGCAAGATCACGAGAAAAAGAGAATGCAGTTTAAATTACTTCAGTCTAAATATTTAGATTTAAATAAAGAATTTGCACCCTTTGAAAAGGAGTTGTCAAGTTTTTCTGAGGAAGAATGTCAAGAACTAAAACCATTAATTTTAGAAAAAGATATTCCAACTATTCAAAAAAGCATAACAAATAATAAACTCACCTACGAAAAACTAACATTATTCTATTTATATAGAATACGAAAGATTGAAAGTGATAACACAAAGTATTTGAATGAAATTATATCTCTAAATCCAAAGGTGTTAGAAGAAGCAAGAGCAAAAGATAAAGAGGCTAAAGAGGTTGATGAATTCTCCTTGAATGGAATTCCAATTTTGATAAAGGATAATATTGATGCAGCAGGAATGATAACGACTGCAGGAGCCGTAGCTTTACAAAATAACTCAACTGATAAGGATGCTTTTATCGTCAAAAAATTAAGAGAAGCGGGAGCATTAATTTTAGGAAAAGTAAACTTAAGTGAATGGGCATATTTCTTTTGTGAAGATTGCCCGTTAGGGTATAGTGCCATGGGAGGACAAACCTTAAACCCTTATGGAAGGAAGATTTTTGAAACAGGAGGTTCTAGTTCAGGAAGTGGAGTTTCTGTAGCAGCAAACTATGCCGTAGCTGCTGTAGGTACAGAAACAGCAGGATCTATAACTTCACCATCAAGTCAAAACTCAGTAGTTGGGTTAAAACCAACAATTGGTATTTTAAGTCGCTCAGGAATTGTTCCTATTTCAAGTACGTTAGATACTCCAGGACCGATGACGAAAAGCATGGTAGATAATGTTATTTTGTTTGAAGCGATGCTAGGAAAAGATAATGAGGATGCTGCTTCTTTAGAAATAGAAGATTTTAGTCCTAAAGAATTACTCAATAACAACTATACAGTTCAAGGAAAAAGAATAGGAGTATTAAAATCGATTTTAACAGATTCTATTTACAAAGCAAGTGTAGAAAAGTTACAAGAAGCTGGGGCTGAAATTATAGAGATAACACCACCAGAAATTTCGTCTGATGGATTTATTACGCTGCTAAATATAGATATGAAACATGATTTACCTAAATACTTATCTACTTACGGAAACAAAAATCTAACAGTGAAAAATATACAAGATGTGGTTGAGTTTAATAAAAAAGATTCAATTAAAAGAGCTCCTTACGGACAACAGCTATTTGAAGGAATTGTAAAAGATACAACAACTTTAGCTCAGTTAGAAGTCGTAAAAGATAGTCTAAGTTATAATGGAAAGAAATTTTTACAAGCTTTAAAAGCCCAAAATTTAGATGTTATCCTATCGATTAATAATTATCATTCTGGTATTGCAGCAGTAGCGAAGTATCCGACATTAACAATTCCTATGGGATATAAAAATACTGGAGAGCCTGTTAGTTTAACATTTATAGGAAAGCCTTTTACAGAAAAAGAGCTACTACAACTAGGGCATGTATTTGAGCAGTTAACCAAAGTAAGAAAAGCACCAGTTGATTATAACTAAGTAGGGGTATATAAGAATTCCCGATATGTGAGTTTTTATGTTGAGATTTCAAAAGTTTTCGCTATCGGTTAAGATATCTCTTGTTTCAATGATAGATGTCGTCTGAAAAAAGATGTTAGACAAACTAACTTTTCATTATTCAAATTAGCTAAAAACCTGAATTAAAGCGTATATTTGCACTCCGAATTTTTTTACAATATGCGTACTAAAACAACAAAACAAAATAAAATTAATGTAGTTACTTTAGGTTGCTCTAAAAACGTTTACGATAGTGAAGTGTTAATGGGGCAGTTAAAAGCTAATGGTAAAGAAGTGGTTCATGAAGATGAAAATGACGATGGAAATATTGTAGTAATCAATACGTGTGGTTTTATTGGTAAAGCCAAAGAAGAAAGTGTAGAAACTATTTTACACTACGCACAGAAAAAAGAAGAAGGTGAAGTTGATAAAGTGTTTGTTACGGGTTGTTTAAGTGAGCGTTACAAGCCAGATTTAGAAGCTGAAATAACGAATGTAGATCAGTATTTTGGTACACACGATTTGCCAAACTTATTGAAAGTTTTAGAGGCAGATTATAAGCATGAGTTAATTGGTGAGCGTTTAACTACAACTCCAGAGCACTATGCATATTTAAAGATAGCAGAAGGGTGTGACCGTCCGTGTTCGTTCTGTGCCATTCCGTTAATGCGTGGCAAGCATAAATCTACTCCGATTGAAGATTTGGTTACAGAAGCTACAAAGTTGGCAGAAAAAGGTATCAAGGAAATCATGTTAATAGCACAAGATTTAACCTATTACGGATTAGATATTTATAAAAAACGTGCTTTAGCAGATTTATTAAAAGAATTAGTAAAAGTTGAAGGTATAGAGTGGATTCGTTTGCATTATGCCTTTCCAACAGGTTTCCCTATGGATGTGTTAGAAGTGATGAAGAACGAACCAAAGGTTTGTGATTATTTAGATATTCCGTTGCAGCATATCAATACTGAGATTTTAAAATCGATGAAGCGTGGTACAACACACGAAAAAACGACTTCGTTGATTCATAAATTTCGAGAGGAAGTGCCAAACATGGCAATTCGTACAACATTAATTGTTGGGTATCCAGGAGAAACAGAAGAGCAGTTTCAAGAATTAAAAGACTGGGTAGAAGAGATGCGTTTTGAACGTTTAGGAGCTTTTGAATACTCGCATGAAGAGAACACAGGAGCATATGTTTTAGAAGATGATGTGCCTGCGGATGTAAAGTTCAGAAGGGTGAATGAAATTATGGAAGTGCAATCGCAAATTTCTTGGGAATTAAATCAGGAAAAAATAGGAAAGACTTTTAAATGTTTATTTGATAGAAAAGATGGTGAATATTACTACGGACGTACCGAGTTTGACTCACCAGATGTAGATAACGATGTCATTGTAGATGCTCGTGAGTATTATATAAAATTAGGAGAATTTATAGATATCGAAATTTTTGATGCAGGTGATTTTGATTTACATGGAAAGCCTGTAGTAAAACAAGAGAGACCAGTTCCTTTAAATCAGAAGAGGAAGTAAACAACAAAAAAACAGTTTGACAAATTCTCAAACTGTTTTTTTATTTATGACTATATCTCATCTCTATCTTGCCGTAAAGGTAATTGGTCCTGACCAATCGCTATATCCATTTGCTCCACAATTAGCTCTAACGTACACGTCGTATTTAACTTCTGAGGTAAAACCAGTAAAACTTACATTGTTACTAGTAACATTTATTACTTCTATAGGATTGTTTATTGAATTACCAGCTAGAACATATCCAAAATCCCAATTAGTTTCTCCGTTTACATTATTCCATGCGAAAGGGTAAGAATAACTACCATCAGGATTTGTTCTATATGCAAACTTAATAAAACCAGTAGGTTTAAGACAGTTAGGGTTGCCTCCTCCATCTAGTGTTTTTACTGTCAAAGGTCCAATCCAGTCACTATATCCATATTCGCTACAACTTTCTCTAATATAAAAATCATATTCGGTGCTATGATTTAAATTATTAATTCTTGTGTAATCATAATCAGTATAACTAGAGTTATCTTCGTATGAGTGTATTTGTCCAGTACCTAATATAAAACCTTTTATACCATATTCTATTTCAATACCTTTTGAATGTTGGTAATTAGTAGAGTTAGTCTTATACTTGAATGTGACATAATCCAAACCTGTTGAATCATAAACCATAAACTCATCAACACGATCACATATAGGGTTATCTTTGTAAGTTATAAAAGTATATGAATCAGACCAGTTGCTATATTCTTGTGTTTCATCACAGTATACCTTTACATAAAATGAATAAGTAGTTTCAGGCTTTAAATTTTCAATATTTAAAAACCTATCAGGTGTTGATTTTTGAATTCCTTCGCCTAAGTTAAATCCTAGTTCACCATATTCAATTTGATAAAGTTTTGCTTCAACATTTGCATACCAATTAAAACGAACAGTGGTGTTAGTTAAATGTTCTATATTTAAACCCGAAGCCGAACATGGAAAATAAGTATCATCCTTATCATCTGTAACAACTTCATTAGAGTCATTATTAGATGAACAAGAAAATAGAATAAAAGATGCTAAAAAAATGCCGTAGATTTTTTTCATAGTTTTTGTTTTTTGAAAGCAAATATATAGATATTTGTCACATGAAAAAAGCCTATTTTAACTGGAGTTCAGGAAAAGACTCGTCATTAGCATTTTATAAAATATTACAACAAAAAGAATACGATGTACAAAAATTGATTACGAATGTAAATCAAGATTATCAGCGTGTTTCAATGCATGGTTTACATGAGGATTTACTGGATGCTCAGGCTGAAAGCATTGGTATTCCGTTAGAAAAAATATATTTTCCGGCTGAGGTTACAATGGATTTGTATAACCAGAGAATGAAAGAGAAAACTGCTGAGTTAAAAGAAGCAGGACTTGTAAATGGTATTTTTGGTGATATTTTTTTAGAGGATTTAAGAGCGTATCGTGATTCGAAATTACAAGAGGTTGGAATTATAGGGGTGTATCCACTTTGGAAACAAGATACAAAGGAATTACTTCGTGAGTTTTTAGCTTTAGGTTTTAAAACAATAACTGTTTGTGTGAATGCAAAATTGTTAGGAGAAGAATTTGTAGGGAGAGTTATTGATGAAGATTTTATTAATGAACTTCCTGATGGAGTTGATGTTTGTGGGGAGAATGGAGAGTTCCATACGTTTTGTTACGATGGCCCTATTTTTAAGAAACCTGTAGAGTTTGAAATAGGAGAGAAGGTGTTAAAATCATATACTTTACATAAAAGTGATGATGATAACTGTTATCAAGATTCAAAGAAAACTAAGAAATCAGAAGAAACAACTACTAAAAACTACGATAGAAGTTTTTGGTACTGTGATTTACAGCTAAAAAAATAACTTACTTATTGATTCTAATAATCCTTTAGCGGGAGCATTTTCTAGGCAAGAATTACATGCGTTGTACATAAATAAGCAGTCGATAAAATCGGTTAGCATATGAAGTAATAGTCCTAAACCTATGATATTATAAGGTCTTTTCAAAAAAAGTAAGATAACATACAGTCCTATTGCATAGTAGGAGTGGAATATATGAAAACCAAAACTACATCGGTTTGGGTCAAAAATAGGGGTAGCCAATAAATGATCTACATCCACTAGCATGGTAGCGAGCAGTATTAGAGCAACTTTTTTCCAGTTTTTCCTAAAAAATAAATAGGCTAAAATTACAGGAAAGCCAAAATGTAAAAAGTAGTGAATAAATGTTTGCATTTGCTTAAAGCTTAAACTACTTCTTTTTCTAAAGCTAAAAAATGTGTGATTTCTGAACTATCATTGTTTTGTAGCGGAATTATGTATAATTCACACTTATAGGTAGATTTATCTTTTCTGTAATTAATAATTACATCTTTAAATGGTTTTCCTTTTAAAAGTTTTGATTGAATTCTTTTTCTAGTAGTTTCCTTTGTTTTTTCTCCTTGTAAAAAGCGAGGAGTTCTGTTTAATGCAAATTCTTTTTCGTAGCCCGTCATTTTTGTAAAACCATCACTTACCCAAATTATTTTCTTTTGCAAATCGGTAAGAACTAAAGATTCATAATCGTTTTCTTTTATAATAGATGTAATGTTATTTTTCCAGTTGAAGTTTTTAGAAAATGTTTTTATAAGTTTTAAATCACTGTATAGTTCTTTTTCAGTAAACAAATCTTGGATTCCCCAACTTAAAAGGTTTACACTTTTTTTTGAAATAGGTTTAAGATCATCAGTAATTTTAGTGTATTCTTCTTTGTCTAAATTTGATATATAAATATCTAAAGACATCATTTTATCAAAGCTATTTTTCATACCTACTAAGTAACTACTTTTTTTAGAGAAACTAAAATTTTTCAAAAACCCCCAGACCAAATAAGGCAAAATCATACTTAACAGGGTCTTTTTTATCGAACTTTCTTAAAGTTACATCAAGTTCTTGAATTGCTTTCCAATCATTTTGTTTTCTAGTAAGAATTTTTAGTTTTCGAGCAATATTTCCTGTATGAACATCTAGTGGACAATGTAAGTGTGCTGGCGAGTGTGTTTTCCATATGCCTAAATCGACTCCAGTGGTATTATCGCGAACCATCCAACGTAAAAACATGTAGTTGCAGTTAATTAAGGAGGTAAAAAAAATGATTTATAAAAGTATTAAGCTCCCAAAAACATTAGTAATATCGTTATATTTGAATATGATTTTAAATTTTAATGAATTAAAAGAATTTCTTGATTCTAAAGTAATTGAGTTTAATACACCTAATTTTATTGATGATGACCCTATATCAATTCCTCATAAGTTTTCTTTAAAGGAAGATATTGAAATTGCTGGTTTTCTAGCCGCAACAATAGCTTGGGGAAACCGTAAGATGATAATTAAGAATGCTAACCGCATGATTGATTTAATGGGTAACTCACCTCATGACTTTGTAATGAACCATAAAGAACATAACCTTGAACAATTAGAGGGTTTTGTTCATCGAACTTTTAATTCGATTGATTTTATTTATTTCATAAAAGCATTAAAAAACATATATAATAATCATGGAGGATTGGAGTCTGTTTTTCAAAAATATGCTACAGAAAATTCTCTCCAGCCAGCAATTCACAATTTTAAAAAGATATTTTTTGAAATAAATCATCCAAGTAGAACAACCAAACATGTTTCTGACCCAAACAAAGGCTCAGCGGCAAAAAAGATAAACATGTGGCTTAGGTGGATGATAAGGAACGATGGAAATGGGGTAGATTTTGGTATTTGGAAAAATATACCTCCTTCTGTTTTATCTTGTCCTTTAGATGTACATTCTGGAAACGTGGCACGCAAACTTGGACTTTTAACAAGAAAACAAAATGATGCTAAAGCATTACATGAGTTAGACACATCTTTACGAGAATTAGATAACGAAGACCCTGTAAAATACGATTTTGCTTTATTTGGATTAGGAGTTTTTGAAAAGTTTTAAATTAATCTTTCTCAACAATAGAGAAAAAATTAGAAAGAGATATTTCTTTAGCATCACACATTTTTTTTAATGTTGAAACAGGTATTCTATAACCTTCCTTTCTTTTTATTTTTCTGGCAGTTTTTTCATCTATATAGTGGTCTAAGGCAAATGCTCTTACACTTTTGTATTTACTCATCCAGTGTAAACTAATATAATTACATATTATTTTATTTATATCTGCCATATCGCAAAGGAATAATATGTCTAGTTTTAAAATGCGGACGATAGCCCGAATAATGATTTTTTTTACTACTTTTATCGTATAATTTTAAAACTATTAAAATGTTGAAGAAAAATTTATGGGTAATTCCAGTTCTTATCTTTTTAGCTTGGGCAGCTCTTAGTGATATTAATGATAAAAAAGAAAGAGAAGCAAGGAAAAAATTTAGACTTGAAAACACTAACCAAGCATTAAAACACATTCAAGGTAAATGGCATGGTAGAATTTATGGTGGTTCATATAGAGCTAAAATAATTGGAACAAAATTTCATTTATGGTTAGATGAAGGAAAAGGCTGGAAATCAAAACCAAATGAAATAATAGACTTTAATATAATATCAACAACCTATATGGATTGGAATACTAATTATGACAAATACATGGAGGAGAAAATTTATGAATTAAAGTTTGATGAGTCTAAAGAGCAAATAAAAAAACTAGGTGTATACAGAATTCATCCTAAAGGTGGCGTTTGGCATAATTGCAGAAGTGCTAATGACATTAGGTTTACATATAAAGGTTGGAAATAATTAAAAAGTATATTATGAAAAAAACAATAATCTTTTTTATGTCATTTTTGACATTATTAGCTTGTTCATCCAACGATAATAGCCTTAATATTAACGAAGAAACTTTTATAGTTAAAATGACTTATCAAAATATGACTACGGGGCTTGATAGAATAAAATTTGAAGGCTTACCAATTCTAGAACAGGATAATAAATGGATGCCAGCAAACAAAAATATTGAATATGATGCCAATAATGACCATATCAACTATTTTACACATTGGCAAGCTGAAAATAATTCAATAAAAATTAGTAGCATAAGTATTCATAATGGTGAGAATAGCTTCGGTTTAATAAGTGATAAGTATATTTTACTTGATGTTATAATACCTAACCCTATAATAAATAATTATAGAGTAACTTCTGAACAAACTACCCCTATATTAATAAAGAACGGTATCACAATAAAATTTAATGATACCTATGTTGATATGGAAGACTACACACAATTAGATAATTTCGAAGATTCTTTTAGTTTTGAAATAAAGGTTCAATTAAAATAACTGAAAATTCGTAGTACTTTAAAAGTGTAGTATTTTTTTCTTGAAATCAATTAAAATAACACATAATTTATGTGTTATTTTTTTTCTTTGGATACTAGTACTACATTTCGTATATTGTATTAAATTAAGTTGTTTAATATGAAAGTAGCTATTTTAACTCGTGTTAGTAAAGAATCACAATCTTACGAAAGACAAATTTCTGATTTAAGAACATATTGTTTAAAAAATGAATTTGATATTATTGGTGAGTTCAATGAAAAAATTACTGGAGTAGCAAAAAACGAGAATCGAAAAGCTTGGAATGAATTAATCACTTGCATCAAAAATAAAAAAGTAGATAAAATTTTAGTTTGGGAACTTTCTAGGTTAGGAAGAAATACATTAGAAGTTTTAAAATCATTGGAACTATTCCACTCAAAAGGGATTTCTCTGTACGTTCATAATTATAACATAGAGACTTTAAATAAAGACGGAAGCATAAACACAATGGCTCAAATGATGATTACATTATTAGCTGAGTTTTCAAGAACAGAAAGAGTTGCCATTCAACAGCGTTTAGCTTCTGGCTACAAAAAACATATTAAAAATGGAGGAAAAGTAGGACGTTATAAAGGTGTAACATTGTCTAACAAAGAGTTATTACAAAAACATAAAGATGTTGTTAAATATCTTAAAAAAGGAAGAAGTATTAGGGAAATAGCTACTTTAGTTAACAAAAGTACACGTACTGTATTAAAAGTTAAAAAAGCTATGAATATTAATATATTACAAAACTAACAAACAATGACAAGTGGGCATTCAACTACTATTGAGTATTATGGAAGTGGTCTTAAATATATTATAGACCAATTTAAATTAGAAGAGATTGAAGGTCATGATTCATATAAAATCCCAGAAGGAATAAAGGCTCTTTTTATTACTTCTTTGGCTTCTATAATTGAAGGTACATTAAAAAGTTTCTTAAAAGAATTTTTAAAAAACCTTAATATTCAAAACATAACAATAGAAGATAATCAACAAGTACAACCAATTATTGAACCAACTATAGAAAGAGATAAAATCGATATGTTAAAAGACATATGTGAAGATAGAATAAAAAGAATTGAGAATTCAACCTTTGAATACCTTTTGAAGGAATTTGAATTAGTAACTTCAGTGAAATTAAAAGAATTATTAGATAATCAAAAAGAAAACTTATTTGATAATATTAAAGCTATCTTTAGATTTAGAAATTTATTTATTCACGGTAATGTAATTGAGATAGAATTTTTAGAAGAAAACAATTTTAAGTTTACTGGTAAATCTGAATTACTTCATAACTATTTAAAAAAACATGATTTAGAAAAAGAAGATTATATGGTTGGAGACCATTTCATAGAACTCTTGGTGACTAAAAAATTATTAAATCATTTTAAAGATGTTGTATTCAATCATTTTTTAAAATTAGAATTCTGGAACGACACTCCTTTGACTAAAAATATGATTAACAGAATTTATTACGAAAATGATTTATAAACTTGTAGCTAGTTTTTTTATTATAACTCTATTCCCTAAAGATAAAAATCCCCTTAATTTATATTATAATTAAGGGGGAAATAAATATTATTTTAAAGCATAATTCTCAACATCACTCATACTAGCAGCTACTATCATTTCACTATCAAGTGCATCGAAATGTTTTTTACCACAATCTATTTTACCTTGTTCTTTTGGTCTTAAATCAAATAAACCTGTACTACCTTTAGATTCAACAACAAAAAATAACTTTTCTTCATTATTATCTTTCCAAAGAATAGCCCAATCTGGATTGTATGTACCTAGAGGTGTATCAATCTTGAACCAGTTAGGTAGTTTTGCATAAACAGAAATATTATCGCTATTTTCAAAATCATTTGCTAAAGTAGATTCTATATTAGAATCGTACACAACATAATCGTAAGGTGATTTTGTACTTTCTTTTAAGTTGTTTTTAAGATATCCGAATAACTCTTCATTCTCAAATAACTCTTGACTATAATATTCAGTTTCATCAATTTTCTTGTATTGGATACCATCTATAATATGCATTCTCATTTGCTCATTAATAATATCAATACAGCCTTCAATAAATTTCTGAGGATTTATCTTGAAATATGGTAACCTAGTTGTTCCTGTAAGTATTTCTACTATTGATTTTCTGGTTAATTGTGTTTCATTTTGTAGATAACCAACAATGTCTGGAAGTACTTCTACTTCTTCATATAATGTTTCTGTTCTAACACTATTAGCTTTTATTTCAGCTTCAACACCTCCAATATCAATAGAAAGTGATGCTTTGCTATAATGTAATTTACCTCTAGTAATTTTTAATCTATTATCTAAAGCGTTAATACATTCTTTTACTAAACTAGCAGAATCAAAATCTACAGAAAATGTTGTTTTATATTTTACACGCTCCCAAAGTTCTTTAAACTCTGGACTATCCAAAACACGTTTATTAACTTTAACTCTTTTCTTTTCATCTTTATTTTTAATTTCAAGTTTACCAGCAGCAACTTTTAAATTACTTAATACTTGCTTTAATACATGTTTATTATCTGTAATTTCTTCTGGTAACTTAACTTCATCATTTTTAAGGTCAGTTCTTAATTCATCTTGTACTTTCCCTCTGGCATCAATATACCCTTGAGCCAATAAGTACTTGAATAATTCTTCAGATTTTTGTTGTCCTAAATAAACTGGTGTTTCATCTTCAATAGTTAACACAACATTAGCAAAACTATGAGACTCTAAAATCCCGAAACGAATACCAGTATCTGATTCTACTTCTTTTTGAAAATTATCTACAAATGTTTTATAAGATTCTGTAGCCATTACTGTAAGTGTATTTACTTCGTGACCATAAACACGCTCTCCTTCTTGGTTAACACATAAACGTAATCCTCTTCCTATTTCTTGTCTCCTTTTTATTTCTGAATTACCAGCATCTTTAAGTGTACAAATTTGAAATACATTAGGATTATCCCACCCTTCTTTTAAAGCTGAATGTGAAAAGATAAAGCGTAGTTTAGATTTGAAACTTAACAACATTTCTTTGTCTCGCATAATTAAACTATACGTATCCTCATCTGCTTTTACTTTTCCAGAAGTATCTTTAAAATACTCAAACTTTTCTTTTTTATTACTTGATTTACTCTTTTTATCTATTGAGAAATATCCGTTATGAACAGTCGAAGCGTCTTTTTCATCATCGGTAATTTCTTCAAAAAGACTTACGTATTTTGGCTTGGTAATTAGTTTTAAATACTCTGTCTCAAATATTTCAGCATACTCACCATTTTCTGCATTTCCTTCTTCATCATACACACGGTATTTATTTACTGAATCTATAAAGAACAAACTTAATACTTTAATACCTAGAGGGTTTAAAACTAATTCTTTGTCTAAATGCTCTTCAATGGTTTTACTGATTAATGCCCTTTTAACTTGCTTTTCATCAACAGCTCCAATTGCTTGACCTAAACGAATAACGTCTTCTTTACTAGTAAAATCGATATACTCATTTCCTTCAACAGCGTGAATATCTTTTATAATATACCCTTCGTACTCAATTCTATCAGTCAGTTGCTCTAAATCTTCATTTTGTTTTACTGTATACGTTTTTCTGGTAATGCTTCCATTTTTAAAAGCATCAACTTCAATTTTAGCAACTGGAAAACCTTTACTTACCTTAACACTAATTAAACGAATATAAGCTTGATTATTTACACCTTCTGTTTGTACAGAACCAACCTCAATTTGTTTTACTAATTTTTCTTCATAAGCATCAATAGCATCTAATTTATACATTAGATTAACTTTTTCTTTATGAGTAGCTGAATACCTAACAATTGATAACGGATTTAAACTCTGAACCGCTTTTTTACGAATAGGGGTACTCATAGTACTTTGAGGTTCATCTATAAATACTACTGGATTTGTATTTCTAATTAGGTCTAAAGGTTTGTATCCTAAACTATCATTATATCTGTGTATAATATTGGTTTTATTATCCTTATTAGGGTCTTTAAAGCTTTTAGAAAAAGCATCAATATTTATGACCATAATTTCTAAACCGTCATTAGTAGAAAAATCACGGACTTCATTTAGTTTACTACTATCATAAATAAAGAAGTTATAATTGATATTATCATAATGCTCTTTAAAGTGTTCTTTAGTAATTTCTAACGATTTGTAAACCCCCTCTTTAATAGGAATGGAAGGCACAACAATAATGTGTTTAGAAAACCCATATTTACGATACATCTCCATAATAGAACGTAAATACACGTAGGTTTTACCTGTACCAGTTTCCATTTCAATAGTAAAATCTAAATGATTTCTATTAATTTCTTTACGTTCAGAAGGTTTTAAACCATTAGCTAACTGAATGTTTTGTACATTTTCTAATAGTTTACCTTCACTTAATGTTAAACGGTTTCCATAACCAATACCGTAATCTTCTTGACCTAGTTTAGCTTGTGCATTAATATTATTCTTTTTAGCTAAGAAATCTGGTGAATACACTGTAAAATTAGCCTCACAAACTTCTTGACCTTGAAATATATTTACGATTGCATTTATGGCTTCTTGCTGATAACCTAAATTTTCTTTAAATTTAATTTTCATAGGTTATATACTTTTTATTTCTCCGATGCCAAAACGTTTTAATGTTTGTATAGAATTTGTTTTTTCTACATCGGTAAAACCAGTATCTTTAAAAATAACACGGCATATTTCTGGCTCTAATTCTTCTTTCCATTCTCCAATACCTTCTGCTACTGTATTTGTTAAATTGTCACCTAAACAAATAAATAAGGCTCCAAAACCAACATTAAACACTATTTTACCTTCTATTGTTTTTTCTTCTATTGGTAAGGTTAAGTCTAAACCGTATTTTAAGAGGATTTCGTACAATACATCTTCTTGTGTTCGGTCTTCTTTTATATTACTTACAGCATCCCATAAATTAGCCTCCAACTTATCGGGATTACCATCCCACCCCTTTATATTAGAATTATCTAGTTTAAAAACTTTAAAGCCTAAATCTAACTTTTCCGCTTTTTCTGGATGTTCTTCTGCTATTTTTTTTGCAGCTCTACGGATACGTTCTTTTGATATCTCTGAAACATTATTATATCCAGTTCTAAAACCTTCACTTTTTTTATTAGTAGGTTCTGGTAACTGAATCTGAATAAATTTTCTATGCCCATTATCTTCTAAATTTTTTTGAAATAATGAATCTGCTGTTGTAGATGAACCAGCAAAGAAATCTAAGACCAAATCATTTTTGTCTGTAGATATCGATAAAAAATGTTTTATTAAACCAATAGGTTTAGGCGTATCAAATGGTTTACCATCAAAAAGTTCTACAATTCGCTTAGCAGCTTCTTGGTTGTCTCCAACTTCATTTCTAAAAAGTAATGTAGTTGGAACTCTTCCTTGCTGTACTTCAGATAAAAAACTTTTTTTCGAAGGAACATTATTTCCATCTTCTCCCCACCAAATTCTATTATCTTTATCTAATTCCTCCATTTTTTCTTTAGATGTTCTCCAACATCTACCTTTTGGAGGGTTTACAACTCTTCCACCTGGAGTCGTAATAGGATAATCATAGGCAGCAGAATATGTTTTAACTGAAAGATTTTCAGCTTTCCAATCTCCTCTAGGGTCATTATCTCTATTAGTATATCTAGCATTTTGTTCAGCTGTTCTAGGAAGTAAAATTCTTTCAAATTTATCCTTGTTTTTTGCAAAAACAAGGATATGGTCATGCATATCTGAAAAATATTTAGCGTCATTTCTAGGAGAGTAATTTTTTTGCCAAACCATATTTGATATAAAATTGTCATTTCCAAAAATCTCATTACCAATAGCTCTTAGATTTCCAACCTCAACATCATCTATACTAATAAAAATAATTCCATTATCTTTAAGTAAATTACGTGCTAAACGCAGACGAGGATACATCATATTCAACCAATTAGAATGATAACGCCCATCGCTATCGCTATTGGTACTTATTTTGTTACCTTCCTCGTCTAATTGTCCAGTAATCTCTTGGTAATTTTTAAGATTGTCTTTATAGTTATCTTTATAAACAAAATCTTTCCCTGTATTGTAAGGAGGGTCTATGTAAATCATCTTTACTTTACCAGCGTAAGACTTTTGTAATAGCTTTAATACTTCAAGATTATCTCCTTCTATGTACAAATTTTCAGTAGTATCCCAATTAACACTATCTTCTTTTACTGGTCTTAATGTACCAGTACTTGGTTTATGAGCCTCTCTACGTGCTTTTGCTTTACCAGCCCACGTTAAACGATAATATTCATCCTCTTCTTCAATATCTTCACCTAAAACATCTTGTAGTACTTTAAAATCTATTTTCCCTTCAGTTACAATCTCTGGAAAAAGTTGTTTTAACTTTTCTATATTATCGGCAACTAAATCTTTACTTTGGGTTAAGCTGTCTCCTTGTTGTATTTTATCTATGCTCATATCTGGTATAGTATGCTTTGTAATTTAGTTTAAATAGCTAGTTAAAAAATGGGTTATAATGTCAATTCTATCTTCAGTATCATTACCATTTTCTTGTGCTATTTCTATTCTCTGAATTAGGTTATCTTCGAAGTCGTAAATATACCATCCATCATTTTTAGAAGCAAGCTTCTGATTCTTTTCATTTAAAATAATTAATGCCCCGTATTCTTCAAGAGTAGTTTTAGTTTTAAAGTTTTCATTTTGAAAAACTTCATATAAAAACGGATTCCAATGCCTTCCACTTAATGCATGAGCTGTATTCATCATATACATATCGTATTGATTTTCTTTTTTTCGTGAAGGGTCATTGTACCAATTAAATACACCGCTTTTACCAGCTCTCATATTAGGGTATTTAATAAAATAGTATCTCCAATTTTTTATAGTATTTTCATTATTTCTATAATCATCAATAAGATTAGTTATATATGATTTTAAATCCACATCCTTAGTATCTAAAAGAAGAGATAATACTTCTTTAGTTTTTTCAAAACCTCTTCTTTTTTGAGAAGGTGTAAATAGCTCTCTCCAAGAGGAATCAGTATGATTACCAAATAAAACTCTCCAAGTAACAAATTGTGTATAATCACCTACAGTTAATAATGCTTTACTAATTTCCTTGTAATGAATATCTCCATTAAACAGTTTTATAAAATTAGTTGCTAACATTTGAAATTTTTCTGTGTTATCTAACCCAATAATAGCAATATTACCTTGTAATAGTTTTTGGTCTTCTAAATTATTTAAACAAACCTCTAATTCGGGGTGCTTCTTACGCCATAGAATCTTATCTAATTCTTGTTGTTTTTGCAACTCGTTAAACCCTAAAGAGTTTAATTCTATCTTTTCTTCAAGAATAATATTTTTTACATCTTGCAGTAAACCCGTTAATTTTGTTTCACGAGTTTCATCTTGCGAGTTTAATGCTAAGTTTCTTACTATTCTTAAACGCTTTATAAAAGCTTCAACGCTTATATCATTTCTGTGTATTAAGTACAGCTGAACAGCATACATTAAAAAAGTGTTAATAAAAGAAAATTGTCTTCGTTTTCCAGATGTTTTACCATAATTATGGCAACACATTGAAAATAAATTGACAGTCTCTGTATAAAGTAAAACCTTATTAGGTTCTGGTTCGTTTTTTGAAAATATATTATTAAAAAACTCACCTATATTTTCTGTTTCTCTCCAACTATCAAAAGCATTAAAAAGAAATTGTAAGTTATTTTGAGCATTTGAATTCTGTATTCCGTAAACTTTAGCCGATAAATCAAAATCGTTATTAATGATAGGTATATTTTGTTCGTAACAAATCATTTCTGTTATGAATCTATAAAACCTCATAAACTCTTCATCAATTTCATTATTTTCGCTACGATATTTCCAAAACATATCTATCCAATCGATATCTACCTTTTTAATAAACTCTTCATATTGTGCAAGGGATACTTCTTTGATAGTTTTTTCAAATTCTGCTTTAAAGTGTTCAAAAGGAGTTAAAGGCTTACCTCTAGAGTTCATTTTTATATACAAACTATCTGTAACACCCATTTCTTCTAATGCAAGAAAATAAAAACTTATTGGCATTTCTAAACCTTCGGTGAGCTTTTTCCAAAGATTTGTTTCTTTCTTAAAAGCTTTATGTAAATCGTCTATAACAACTAGCATAGCTTTTACAGTTGGGTCATTTTCCCATGAATACATAAACCAATTCTGGTCTTTTATCCAAGTTGATAATTTTTCTTGTTCAAAATCTGGTGAACAATTAACTAATTTATCACAAAAATGTTGTGAACTGAAACGGGTTTTATAAGTAAAGTTATTTAAGAAAGAATAATCTTCAGTAGCTATATTTTCACTCTTAGCTACATACCAATGAAGTAAAAACAATGTGGTTAAACGTTGTTGACCATCTAACGGTATTAATTTTTCATCTTCGATATTACCGTAAATAAAATCTAGTTTTACAGCATCATCTGCTGAACCTGTTAATGCTTTATATAACACATTAATAAAACGATTTCTGATTCTTGTAACATCGGTGGTATTTCTACCCTGTGCATAGTCTCGTTGAATTATTGGAATTTCTATTCCATTGATAGTCGTTTCGTTTTCTAATTTCTGACCGAATATTTGTTTAAATGTGGTTGGTGTTGAGTTCATTATTTAAGCTTTTTCGGTTTTTAAATAGTTTAATAAATTACCTTTTTCACCTATCATAGAATCTAAATATGCTTCTCGGTCTTTAGCTCCCCAAAATTGTAGTTGATGGTCTTTAGATTCGGTGTAATACTTAAAAAATACTCGTTTTGTACAAATAGGTATATAAGCACCTTCTTTATCCAGTTCAATAATTTTATTACGTTTTACATCAAAAGTAGCGTTATTAAGAGCCGCATTACTTGAAATACTCAATAATGCCATATTGCTTATAGCATCTATATAATCTCTATCTTCTTTTTCTGAAAGAAGATTAAAAACCTTATGGAAAATATCGTCAAATATTGCCTTTGTTATATTTTCTATATTATTATCGATTTCTGTTATTAATAAATTGATACTTTGAGGTTCAGAACTTTTTAAAGCAAGATTTTGAAGTGATGTTTTATGTAAATTAAGCCACTCTTGTTGGTCTTCCTTTTTGTTTAGCCCCATTGATTGTTGAGCATGTATATGTTCTAAACTCCATTTATTACTCTTATGGTTATCAAAAGAATAAAATTGCGAAGTATCTTTTAATAATCTTATTGTTTCAACATTATGTAATAATAAAAAATCTTCTATTTTAGATTTATCTTTAGCCTTCTCGTAAGATAACTCACGAACATCTGAAAGAGTTAAGCTTAATTTTTCTCTTATAGCATCATCTAAACCATTTTCAAATTCTGTTTTGGTTTTACCTTGCGATTCAATTATTATTTCTTGAATAGGTTTCCCTATAGCTACTAAGTAACCCACTTTATGATAAATATCTCGTTTTTCAAACCATTCTTTTAAAGTTAAAAAATAAGAAACTATGTTCTGCCATAATTCAAGACTAGATTTTTCGCTTTTAATTTGGTCTATGAAGTAATAAAAAGTAAAAAACGATTCTTTCTCATTTACTTTTTTATTTGCCATTAAATTAAATATAAGCTCTATTCGTGTAGCAAATAATTTAGGCGATTGATTCGTTAAAAAATACCATAGTTTATTGTTTTGAAGGTCTTTTTCAATACTATCCCAAGTAGTAGATATTTCTAATTGTTTTTCATAAGTAATACCATTATCTTTTGATAAAAATAAGGCTTTGACTAATTCGGCATTGGTAAGAGGTATTTTACCAATATTTAGACGAGTAAATAAATTTGTTGCATTGGTGTTATTATCCACTTCATACCAAATAACCTTAACACGCTCACCAAAATATTTATAAAGATTTATAACTTTTAAATTTTTATCCTCTCCTTCCTCGTTAAACCATTCTTCAATAGCTTTATAAGCATTATAAATATGATAAAAATCTATATTATCGTCTTTGAGTTTTTCATCAATATCCTTTAAAAATGTTGAACTTTTTTTTCTTGTTTCATAAGTCAATGAAAAATTAAGCTCAATAAAAGGCAGCACCTGTTTCATATACTTTAAAATAAGGTACAAAGTAGTGGTTCTTTGTTGCCCATCAATTAGCTCGTAAGTATCATCTTTAAGTTTTTTTACAACTACTGGTTGTAGACTGTAATTTTTATCTCCATTTTTCCAAATATCATTGAGTAACATTGCAACATGCTCTTTTTCCCATCTATAACCTCGTTGATATGCTGGTATATAAAAATCTCCTTTAATTTTATTTATAAGTTTTGGCTCTAACACAGCTTTTTCAATCATTTAGCTTTTTTTAATTAGATTCTAGTCTTTTTTTTAACTCTTTAATTCTATTTTTCTTTTTTTGAATTAATATGTTCAATTTAATTTTTGAATTAAATTGACTCTCTTTCTTTATTTGATTGACTAATGAAGTAATATCTGTTTTTAGTTGCTCTATGTCTGCTAAATATTGCATATCTATTGCAGTGCGAGCTTTAGTTCTTTTTTTATAATTTCCAGTAACACTAGCAATTTGATATTGTACAACTGCTTGTATATAGCTTTTGTATATCATTTCTAAGTTTTTTTTATCTAGTGTATTAAAATCTAAGGATTTAAAAAAAGCTTCACTTTGTTCGTTTTTATAAAGTTTAGAAATTTCTGGGGTGTTGTAATCTTTTACTACTACCAATTTGTTTTTGTCTACGAGATTAATACGTTTTTCTGTTACATTAATAATAAACTGGTTACCGTCTTCAATTATCAAAACTACTTGGTGTGCTATATATTTTTGTATCAATTGCGAACAGCTATCGGCATATTTTTCTAATAGATTATTTGGAATGGTACATGAAATTATTAAAATATTCTCGTAACTGTCTGTTTCTGTTAACACAGCTGGAATATTAGTCTTTTCATAATTAATCTGACCTAATATTTCCATAGACTCAATAGTAGTGCTTAATAACTTTTTTTCAGCACTTGACAAGCTGAAGTTTCTAAGAAAATAAGCTTTGGTTAAACGTTGCTCTACAAGACTACGGTCTGGTATTTTAAATATATTATTAAAAGAATTATTCATTTACTTTATAATTAAATAACTGACTAATTCTAAAGATTCATTATTAGCAATACTTTTATTTAGCAAGTTAACAGCTCCACGAGTAGCTAACATATCTAAACCAACTTCTTCTTGTACTCCAACTATATCTTTTAAAGATGCTTTTAATAGTTTGGTATAAACTTCCATCTTTTTGGTTGCTATAGTTTCTTTCTCAAATTCAGCTACTAAATCGGGTAATATTTTATCATTGCCCATACATAGCTTTCTAAAATAATCTAATGCTATTTTAGTTTGCGAAGCTGTAACCATGTCTTTTCCATCTAGACTAGCATACACTAAGAAATGAGGGTATAGGATATTGTTTTTAAGTTTATCGCTTATATCGTTGCTATTGTCCTTTAAACAAAAAATAACGCCCTCTTTTACGTTTGATAAATTAGATTTCACAATAGCATAAGATGCTCGTGGAATTTCATTTAACGCCTCTATTTGTGCATCACTACTTTTTTCTAAATCTATTTTAAAATCGTTAAAAGTCATATCGGTAATAGAAATATTCCCATTAATATCCTCTAAATCTAATACTTGGTCTTGTAATTGTTTTAATTGTCGCTTTCGATAATCTAAATCTTGCATTTCACGACTGTTTCTAGAAATTACATTGTCTTCTCCAGTTGCAGAAACATCTAGCATTACCATACGCCCCTTTACTTTTGCTACCAAATCGATAAAACTATCAAGCTCCATACTTGGAAAAAAATTAACCAATTGAATTTGTTCATTAATAGAGCCTATTCGGTCTATACGTCCAAAACGTTGAATGATACGTACTGGATTCCAATGGATATCATAGTTTACTAAATAATCACAATCTTGTAAGTTTTGACCTTCTGAAATACAATCTGTACAGAATAAAATATCTATTTCTGATGTTGCATCTGGATAAATATCTTTTCGTTTCTTAGATAATGGCGAAAAATGCGTTAATATAGAGTTAAGGTCATTTTTGCAATTTTTCATATTGGTTTTATTCTGACCAGAACCAGTTACTAATGCAGCATTTAAGCCTTTTTCATTTTTAAGCCAATCGCTTAACTCATTGTACATGTAATTTGCTGTATCTGCAAAGGCAGTAAATACAATTACTTTTTTATTATTACCGTTAAGTGGGTTTTCTAATTTACCTTTAATTAAGCCTTTCAATTTTAACAGCTTTGCATCACGTTTTACATCAATAAGCTTAATACTTGCTAGTAAGTTTGTTAAAATACTTTTATCGTGCTTTAAATCTTGTTTCCAGCGTATACCATCAATATCTTGAATAAGAACTTTTGTCTTACCTCCAATAAGTAAATCCTCTAAATCAGTATCATCAATGTCAATATCGGTTATATTGGTATCTAAATCAATATCTCCATTTTTATGTTCCTCTAACTGTTTTAAGTTAGAATTAATCAAACCAATAAGCTTCTCTACTGTAAGTTTAAATGAATGTATAGAGCTTTCTAAACGTTTTAATAGGTTTACACGCATTAAGTATATTAAACTCTGTTCTCTATCTACCTGTTTAAATACACTACCTGTATGCGTTTGCATATCATATTTTTCTTCGTAAAACTCACGTTTATGAGGCATTACATAACCTAACGGTGTATAAGATGCTAGTGTTAGTGTGCTAATTTCATCGTAAATCTGACCAATATCTTTAAATTGATTTTTAGTATCAATTTCTGGGTATATAGTAATAGGTGCTAGACGATTTGGAAACTTACCAATATCTGTAGTATCATAATATTTATCAATATGTTTTCTAGACCTTGCAATAGTTAACATATCTAGTATTCTAAAATACGTACCATCAAGGTGTTGCATTAGTTCATTTACATCCAATTCATCTGGGTCACCATCTCTAAACCAATTGGTAAATCTACGCTGAGAATCTCTCATTACTTGAGTAATACTATTAATCCCTTGTGAGGCAAAAGCAGCATCATCTCCCTCAGTAATAAAAGCAATTTGGTTTTTTAAATCGTTCATTTTATTGTTAACAGGGGTTGCAGATAGCATTAAAACTTTAGTTCGGATATTTGCCTTAATAACATCTTGCATTAATCGCTTATAACGAGTCATTCCTTTTTTGGTAGGATTGTTTCTAAAATTATGAGACTCGTCAATCACTACTAAATCATAATTTCCCCAGTTGATAGTTTCTAAATCTATATCTCCAGATTTTCCACGTACTCTTGATAAATCTGTATGATTAAGAACATTAAAATTAAGTCTGTCTTCCGCTAGAATATTTCTTTTATCATTTAAAGTATAAACCGTCCAGTTTTCTCTAAGTTTTTTAGGTGCTAAAACTAATATTCTACTATTTCTTAATTGATAGTATTTTATTACACCTAATGCTTCAAAGGTTTTACCCAAACCGACACTATCCGCTATAATACAACCACCGTAAGCTTCTATTTTTTCAATTGCACCAATTACAGCATCCTTTTGAAAATTGTACAATAGACTCCATATTTTAGAATCTTTAAAACCTACTTTTTCAAGTTTTTCATCTGCTCTTTCATTTACCGTAGAATAGTTGAATATTTCACGGATACAATATTTGTAAATAGCTTCACCTGTGAAGTTAGAAGTACCCTTTTCAAGTTCTTCAACTACCATATCGTTTAAAGATTGGTTGCTGTTTTCCCATGAACTTTTAAATAACGTTAAATACGTATTATTTGTATCCTCAAAAGAGTTTATTAGAACAGGAGACTCAGAAGGTAAAATACCTAAACTAACAGAATCTAAATTTAATGGTGTTAATGTAAAACATGTTGAACTATCCTCATTTTCAATTATGAGTATATTCTGATTTGCAGTACTTCCTTTTCTAAACTGGATTTTATCTTCAATTAAACCAATAACTTGATTTATTTTATACTTTCTATCTAGTCCTAAGTTTAGTTTTTGCTCAGCATCATTATGTATAAATTTGAAGTCTCCTTCAGTTTTGAGGTCTAATAGTATATTTACTTGACTAGATTTTTTTAATATTTCAATTAATTCAAAAACAGCAAAGGCAGTAAAAAAGTTACAGCTTATATAGACTTTAGATTTTTCATTAATTAAATTTTTAACCTCATCGATTAATAAGGTGTCTTGGTTGTTGATTAATTTCATTTAGCAGCTTTTTTGTTATCAATAAGTAAATCTTTCACGCTAATGTTTAAAAGTTCTGCTATTTGAAATAATACTTCAACACGAGGTTGTCTTCGATTAGCCGCATAACTATTAACCATATTATAACTTTTACCAAGTCTTTCAGCTAGTAAAGATTGCTTTATACCTTTTTCATGTAATACTTCTTTAATACGATTCATATTGGTAAAAATTTAAAAAATAAATATAGAATTATTATCTCATAAAATGATATGTTTTTTTTGAGAAAACGGTCTTTTTAATTGCAGCTGCATATTTATAATAAAATAATATTATGAATCAGAAAACGTATTTAAAATTTAGTGAGGTGCTTGAAATTACAGGTATCAGCGAACGTACTTTTCGTTACCGAATAAAAGAACTTAAAACCAAGTATAAAAACAATCCAGAATTACTACACAAAAAGCAGCATAGTTGGAAGATTCATCAATCTATTTTGTTTGAATTTAATCCTAAGTACAACATAACAAAAACTAAAAAGAATTAAACATATGGAATATAAGGTTACAAACATAGACATTGCTAAAAATCCACTAATAAAAGAATTATTAATAACCTATGTTAAAGCAAGATATGAAGAAGAAGCTATAATAAATGATGACATTTTACAGCAAGAATTTGATTGTTTAGTAAAAAACAATCAATTAGAAGATTTATTACTAGCTGAATATATAGTTACTTCTCTCCAATATTAAAACAACATAAGCTGTACACGTTTATATACATTTTTCAATTTACATTTTTTTAACACCTACCTATGTACAGCTTGGAGGGGAGACCTCTCTTAGAGCCCCCTCCCTGGGTGGGTTATTATAACCATATAATGTTCTAAATGTACTTTTTAGGATTTTGAATCTCACCTATTCGCTAACATGCAATTTTATAATTAAAGCGTTAAATACTAAATAAGGATTGTTTTATTGTACTCACCTTAAAGAGAAAGAAAAAATTTCAAGTAAAATTCTATATTCATAAATAAGAACATGCAATTCATCATAAAAATGTATGTTATATTGCGTTTTATAAATTGATTTATGGCAAAGAAAAAAGCATACAAAAAATATAGAACCTTACATTTACCGAAAGCAATTGTAGATAATTTGCTTTTAAAACTTCATCTTGGTTTTGCTGATTTTGATTATAAACCAGAAATATTTTTAATCATTTTAAATGAAATAATCTCAAAAAGCTCCATCTTTAAAAAGATGGAAAATTATTCGTATAAATTTATTCCTTTATACTCAAAGTACCTAAAAGCTAAATATGGAAATTCTTATCCTAATTATATTAGATTTCTTGTAAACCAAGGTATTATATGGAACGATAATTATTACAAAAACAAAGCAACTTACTATTATTTATTTGACACTAATAAATATCTTAAAGACTATAATAAATTATTATCTATTCATAATATAATTGTTGAAGATATTAACCCTCCCTATTGTTTCACAATAACAGAACAAAATCTCTCTGAAAGCACTGAAATTATTACAGATTTAAACAATCAAAAAAATAGGATTTCAACTATTTGGTATGAAATAAAAATTTTAATTACTTCAAAAAACAAAAAGTATTTAACTAGTAGTTATAATGATGATTCGACCTTCATTAATAATGCCCCAAAGCATATAAAAAAAATGGGGAGTCATTTTCGAAATAACTTTAGAATAGATGCTGAAAAAGCAATTACATTTTCTATTACTCAATACTTTGAAAATATAGAGAAAGCTGAAAGTGAAGAAGAAAAATTAAAAGCATATAATAAATATACATCAAGAGTTACCTCAATTAAAGCAATTGAAGGAGGTAAAAATTTAAAATCGATTTACTTTAAACGAAGTAAAACAAACGGAAGAATAGATACCAATTTAACAAATTTAAGCAGTGATTTACGTCAATTTATTGTTGGATATGAAGACATGGTGTATTTAGACTTAAAAAATTCTCAACCTGTTTTATTCAATATTATATTAAAAGAACATCTAATTAACGCTACGGGAAATTTAAAGAAAGAAATAAGTAAATATTTTGAATACACCACTAAAGGAGTTTGGTATGAGCATCTACAAGAACTATACAATACAACTAGAAAAGAATCTAAAGATTTATGGATGAAGATTGCTTATTCTAAAAATAAGAGTTATTTAGAAGATAAAAAGATTTTTAAAGAGGTATATCCCAATATTTATAAAATTATCTCGTCTTACAAAATTAAAAATCATGCTGATTTTGCTATCATGCTTCAGCAAATCGAATCAAATATTTTTATTAATTTGATTAGCAGAAAATTAGTAGAAGAAAATATTATTCCTTTCACTATTCACGATGCTGTAATAGTAAAAAAAGAACATAAAAAAACCACTCTTAAAATAATGGAATCTGTTTTTAAAGATGCTTTGGGTGAATTGCCTAGTATTAAGGAGGAGTGATATTATAAAAAATCAATATTTTTTTCGATATTTAATTATTAAATAAAAAAGTTAATGCTAGGCATATACTGTAGAACATCCAAGAACAGAAAAGATAAATACACTATAGACGACCAACGTGATGGTGGAATAAATTGTGCTAAAGAATTAGGCTTAAAATACCGAATGTATGTAGATGATGGGATTAGTGGAACTCTAGATGAAAGTGTAAGAGATGGGTTATCTGATTTATTTAGAGATATTAGAAAAGAAGAAATAACACACGTTTATTGTATTGACCAGTCTAGAATTGAGAGAAATTCAAGAACATGGGATTTTTTTGTTGCGGAATGTTTAAACAAAAAAATTAAATACTATCCTGGAGGTTCTTTTTTTGACTTAGACAATCCTACTAATAAAATGTTAGCAAGTTTAATGTCAGTCGTTAATGCTTATTATGCAGAAATAACGTCAAAAAAAGTACGGTTAGCTAATGCAAGAAAAGCAAAGGAGGGAAAAACACATGGTATTAAACCTTATGGATATAAAAAATCTAGTAATAATGATTATGTAGTTGATGAAGAAGAAGCTGTCCATGTTAGGAGAATGTTTCAATTATCTTTAGAAGGTAAAGGAGCATATACTATAGCTAATATTTTTAATGACGAAGGAATCCCTACAAAGTATAGTAGAAATTTTAAAGGAGAAATTACGAGAAAAGATTCATATACGGGTATTACAACTATTCATGACAAGAGTTCAATTAAATGGAGAGGAAATGTAATAAGTGATATTCTCAGAAATAAAATATACAAAGGAATAAGAGAATGGAATCGTTATGAAGATAATATTGAGAATGTGAATGGTAAATCTGTGAAATCAAAAGTTAAAGCTGAGCTAATTATTTCTCAAGTACCTAATATTGTTGAACCAGAATTATGGGAAAAAGTTCAAGATAATTTAGCCTTAAACAAAAAAAATGTAGGTAAAAAGGAAAAATATAGATATTTACTAAATGGTTTGATATACTGTAAACATTGTGGTTCGGAGTTTAGAGGAAAAAAAAGGTTAAAAGGAAATGATAATGCCTATAAATGTAAAGGAGTAAGAAAACCGAATAAAATATGTGAAAAAAGTAGAGGAATAAATTTACCAAAACTTGAAACATTCATAATAAAACATCTTTTTGATTCAAAAGAATTGAAAAATATTTTAGTTAATATACCTAGCAAAGAAAGTAAGAATGATAAGTTAAAGAAAGAACTCTTAAATCATAGGGAAAAGGAAAAACAAATTAATAAAAGAATAAAAAGAGCTTATAAACTATTATTAGAAGATGACTTTAGAAGCGATGACACCATTAAAAATGATTTAATTACTTCTAAAAAAAAATTGATTAATATTAGAGAAAATATAGGTTTAATTGAACAGAAAATTCATGAAAATGAGAATAATTCCAGAGCTAAAAGAGCAAAATCGATTATCGAATTATTTACTTTAGAAAATGATTTCGAATCAATAAAGCTTGCGATTCATAGAATGGTAGATAAGATAATTATTTCACATGAAAGGGAAAATAAAACTGGGAATTACAAAATAGAAATACATTACAAAGATTATGATGAATATTCAGTATTCTTAACTGATTACAAGGCTATTATTTGGGATTGGACTGTTTTATTTAGAACAGCTGCTTTTAATAAAGAACAATTAAAAGAAGATTATGAAACGCTTGATGGACTTTTTGATTTATTTTCAATAGAGGATAAGGATATTAAAAAATTAATTGAAGAAGTAAAAAAAACTGACATTTTATACGAAGATGCGAAAGAAGATATTTTAGAATCGATTACAGGTGAATTTCAAGGGTTTAAACAATTGATTTTTATGAACTCTAAGATAGAGTTAAATAAAAATGAACTAATAAATTTTGAAACACTACCTTAATTACCCGTAACTACATATTAATTCTTTTGGAAGCAGAGCCTTTTAAAGGATCAGAAACATGCTTTAATGTTCTTGGTTGATGAGGGATTTCAAAAAAAACTTGTTTGAAATGATGTATAGCATGTTGGTAATTATCTGCTTTATCTTTTGGTTGTAAAACAGCTTCTAATCCACCATGATTTTGATAGATGTTTTTTAACGATTGAATAAAAAACTTAAAATCATCTGCATTAAATGTTCTGTGTACAAATCCGTCAAAATTAGCTAAATCTTCTTCAGAATGATTGAGAACAAAATCATAAGGAGAATTCCCCATTAAATCAATCATTTTATGGGAGTTGTTAATAATCATTTTACGATTTCCCCAAGCAATAGTTGCAGCTAAAAAGCCAGCGATTTCAATATCTTCTTTTACCGAAAATTGGTGTGGAATTTGAATAGGGTCACTATCAATAAAATCTGGATTGTTGTATTGTATTACTTTTTCGTCTAAAAACTCTTTAAGCTCCTTTTTGTTCATTTTATGCTAAATCTCCTGCAAAACTAAGCAAAACAAAGAAAGCATTATAGCAAGCGTGTAATAAGATACTCCATTCGAGTCCAAAACGAACTCTAATAAATCCTAAATAACCACCTAAAATAGTTTGCGGAGCCACTAGTATTGGAGCTAATAAAAGTACATTAGTAGTAATAGTAAAGTTAGTTAAATGTACTAAACCAAAAAGTAGTGCAAACACATAAAAGGCTATTTTGAAGTTTTTCTTCCCATGAAATAAGGTGATTGGTGCTCTAAAAAACAGTTCTTCAAGCAAAGGGGCTAAAATAATGGTAAGAAAAGCAATAAACCATTTGGTATGAGCTTTTAGTAAATCTTCTACAGCGTGTTCATTCATGTTGATCAAACCTAACTCTTCAACAAGAAGAAAAAGGGGAGATAATATAGCTCCTGTAATAATACTTATAAAAAGGAGGTGAAAGAATTTTTGAAAACGATACGAAATGTTTTGATTGGTATCTTTTTCTAAAACGGGATTTTTTAAATAGGTAACAAGTTCTTGAAAAGTTTCTTTCATGGAAATGATTTATTAATTAGTAGCTAGAAACTTTAAATAGTTACACTATTCAACAATAATTCCGTCTTTCATTATAAGTGTTCTATCAGCCATTTGCGCTAATTCTTTGTTGTGTGTTACTAGCACAAAGGTTTGCCCAAACTCATCACGTAGTTTAAAAAATAACTCGTGTAAATTTTTAGCAGAAGTAGAGTCGAGGTTTCCTGAAGGTTCATCAGCAAAAATAACAGAAGGTTCGTTAATTAAAGCTCTAGCAACAGCAACACGTTGTTGCTCTCCTCCAGAAAGCTCGTTAGGTTTATGATTTTCTCTGTGTGATAAGCCTAAGAAGTTTAAAAGTTCTTTAGCTCTTTTTTCAGTTTCTGTTTTTCCTTTTCCTCCTATAAAAGCAGGAATACAAACATTTTCTAAGGCAGTAAATTCTGGTAATAACTGATGAAATTGAAAAATGAATCCGATGTGTTTATTTCGGAAAGCGGAAACTTTTGTGTCGTTTAAATCTTTGATAGAAACGCCATCAACTAATAATTCGTAGCTCTGATTTTTTAATGGTTTATCTAGGGTTCCTAAAATTTGTAGTAAGGTTGTTTTTCCTGCTCCTGAAGGACCAACAATAGCAACTATTTCTCCTTTTTTTATATGAAGATCAACGCCTTTTAATATTTCTACCTCTCCGTAATGTTTGTGGATGTTTTTAGCAACAATCATAGTGTTATTTTCTAAGTAACGAATGTATAAAAAAGAAATCAGATACGCTTTAATGCTTACCTGATTTCAAATAATACATAAACGTGTATTTAAATTATATTTTTGATGTTGTTATAATCGATAAAATAAACTAATCGAATAGAAAACCTGTGTTGCATACTTTGATCAAAAAGTTTTGAGATGTTGTTTTTAAAATCAATGTTTGCAGGGGCAAAATCGTGATCTGGTCTTATGGAGTTTCTGTAGAAAAAGATTAATTGACTACCTGGAGCAAATTGCCATTGATAGTTTACATCTAAGTTCCAACTATTAAAGTTTTTATCGTGCTCTCCTTGGTAGTTATTTTCTGTAAGTTCTCCATTCTCTTCATTTAGGCTAAAATATTTTCCTTGATACGGAACTTTACTCCAGTTATGTCTAAATGATAATGATACTGCTGATTTTGTACTGAAAGTATATTTTCCTGTTAAAGAATTGTCGTAGGTAGCCCAATCGCGCTGTCCGAAAATAATATGATCTTTTAAAGGTGCTAATGAAGGTTTTTCTTCTATATCATCTTCATTAATTTTTGTAACATATCCTTGACCATTATTAGTTTTTCCATATCTGAAACCATAAATTAAAGAAAATTTGTTGGTAAAACGGTATCTAGGTGAAAATCTAAAACCATAACTTTCTTTTGGATTGTTTTTGAAAAAGGTATAATACCAATTATAGTCTATAGCAAACTTTTTTCTATAATCGGTAGACCCCCAATGATTCACATTCAGCCTTTCTGGTCTGTTAAAGTAGATACCACTAGTAGTTCCTTGTCTTGGCTCAAAAAAGTCTTTTCTTTCTGTACTATAATTTAAGTTTCCTCCAAAGCTGAATCGTTTTTTAGTATCAGCCCAAAAAGATAAACCAGTATTAGTACCTACATAGGTTCCTGGGTTGTGCAAGAAGTTAAAGTTATAGTATATGTTAGCTCCGTAGTTGTTGAATATTCCTTTAGGTTTTAACAATCGATAACCAACAAAACCGTAAATAGTTTGTTCATTGTTGCTAAAGAGAATCCCCATATCATTAGGGTTGTAGTCTTTGTTTTCAAAATTGTATCCAATTTCTCCTCGCCAATTTCCTGATTGTTTACCAATACTGGTATCAAAAGCGTATCCTGTATTTGGATCATCTTCGTCGTCAGAAATATTACTCATTTTAAAACTACCGTCGATATTATACCTACTTTTTTTATCTTCAACATGCCAGAGTAATCCAGTAACATTAGCATCTCTAAATCTTCCGTCACGAGTTACATTGGTGTTAATTAAGGTAATAGATGAGTTTTGATTAAACTGCTGATCTAGCACCATAATATTATAGTTAGAAAATGGATTAACTGTAGTTTTGTAAGTACTCACATTGCTAATAGTATCTAATCCATTAATTGTTTGCTCAGTTCTTTCAACAGTAGCTTCTGTTTTTTCGGTAATGGCATTAAAGAATCCTACCCCTAAACCTCCTTTGGTTCTTCCAGATATTTTTATGGCGTTTAGCATTTGAACTTTATCAGGAACATCTATAACTTCATCATTTATTTTTTTTCCATCAATAAACTCATCATCATCTTTTCGTTCACCAGAAAATTGATCTATTGGTCTGCCTCCAATTCTTCTTGAATAAAATAAACGTCCTTTACTAAATAATTCAGTTCCTTCAGTAAAAAATTGACGTTGTTCTGTAAATTGCTGTTCAAAAGGTCCTAAATTTAAGGTAACATTGTCAAAACCTACTTGACTAAAATCAGGAATTAAAGTAGCGTCTAACGTAAAGTTTTCGGTAATTCCATATTTTACATCCATACCTACACTCCAATCAAAGTCAGTATTACCATCTTTAGTGGTCGTAGTTGCTGATGCATATGGATAAAAGTTTAATCGGGTAGGAGGTTTTATGTTGGTGAAGTTTTCATACAAACCATCATATTGAGTCCAATTTCCTTGTTGATTATCAATATGATTCCAAGTGAATTGAGCATTTAAATTCAGTACTTTTCTGTGATAGTTAATTCCCCACGATTGAACAGGTACATTAGCAAAACGTAAAGCTCTATATGGAATTTTCATTTCTACAACCCAAGAGTCTTCATTAATGCTAAAATCACTTTCCCATACGGCACTCCAATTAAAATCTTCATTTCCGTTAGATACTTTTGAGTCTGCTTGCGCACCTGAACTGGTTACAATAAATTCAAAAGGATTTTGTCCGTCGTCGTTAGGGTTAATAGTTATTAAAAAGAAATCGCTGTTACCAATATTGTCTCTGTTAGTAAACTCAGCAGGTATTTTTGAAGGTTCAGGATCGTACATTTTAGCACTGATGTAAATAGCATTATCATCGTATACTAATTTAACTACTGTTTTATGGGTGTCAGGTTCCGCTTTTCCATTGTCGGGACGCATCATCACAAAATCTTTTGCGGCAGGAACATTTTTCCAAGCAGTATCATCTAATTTTCCGTCAATTTTTGGAGGAACATCTACACGTATTACGTCTAGTTTTTTTCTGTTTTGGTTAATGGTTTGGGCATTTGTAACTCCTATAAAGAAGAAACTGGTTGTAATAAATGCTAAAACTTTAAGCATAGTTGATCGAGATATAGTATTAGTTGTTGGGCTAAATTATTATGATTAGGATAAATAAATCACAAAATCATGTTAATTACGGTAAAGACCTGTTAAAAAAAAGAATGTTACACGTTTAAATGTTAAAAAAAATGTAAAAATAGAAATTAAATAAAATTGATTTTAATTATAAATTAAAGTACAATTTATAAGGTATTATGAATTGAATTTGTATTTTTGTTCGACTTTAAAAATTCATATCTAATGAACTTACACGAATATCAAGGTAAAGAAATATTAAACAGTTTTGGCGTTCGTATTCAACGTGGAATTGTTGCAAATACTCCAGAAGATGCTGTTGAAGCAGCTAAAAAATTAACAGAAGAAACAGGTACTGGTTGGCACGTAATTAAGGCTCAAGTACACGCAGGTGGTCGTGGAAAAGGTGGTGGTGTTAAGTTAGCTAAAAACTTAGATGAGGTAAAAAGTATTGCTGATGACATTTTAGGAATGATGTTAGTAACTCCTCAAACTTCAGTAGAAGGTAAGTTAGTTAACCAAGTGTTAATTGCTGAGGATGTATATTATCCTGGTGATAGTGAGCCAGATGAATTTTATATGTCAGTTTTATTAAATCGTGCTACAGGTAGAAACATGATTATGTACTCTACTGAAGGAGGTATGGATATCGAAACTGTGGCAGAAGAAACTCCACACTTAATTTTTACAGAAGAGATTGATCCAGCAACAGGATTATTACCTTTCCAAGCTCGTAAAATTGCGTTTAACTTAGGGTTAAGCGGTGTTGCTTTAAAAGAAATGGTAAAATTCGTAACTGCATTATACACAGCATACGTAAAGTCTGATTCATCTTTATTTGAAATTAACCCAGTATTAAAAACATCTGATGATAAAATCATGGCTGTTGATGCTAAGGTTACTTTAGATGATAATGCTTTATACCGTCACAAAGATTATGCAGAAATGCGTGATTTACGTGAAGAGAACCCAATTGAAGTTGAAGCAAATGCTGCAGGATTAAACTATGTAGATTTAGATGGTAACGTTGGATGTATGGTAAACGGAGCTGGTTTAGCAATGGGAACTATGGATTTAATTAAGCAAGCAGGTGGTGAGCCAGCCAACTTCTTAGATGTTGGTGGTACAGCTGATGCACAACGTGTTGAAACTGCTTTCGGAATCATTTTAAAAGACCCTAACGTAAAAGCTATCTTAGTAAACATTTTTGGAGGTATCGTTCGTTGTGACCGTGTGGCACAAGGTATTGTTGATGCTTACAAAAACATGGGAGACAAAATTAATGTGCCTATTATAGCTCGTTTACAAGGAACAAATGCTAAAGAAGCAAAAGAATTAATCGATAACAGCGGAATGGAAATTATCTCAGCAACTGAGTTCCAAGAAGCAGCTGATAAAGTACAAGAAGTTTTAAGCGCTTAAAACTTTTTAATTAATTCTTAGTAATATATTAAAAAACCTCACTGAAAAGTGAGGTTTTTTGTTGGTGTTTTTATTGTTTCGCCATCTGTTTGTATAAGAATAATGTAGTTTTTGTATCCGAAGATTTTTCACAGGAAAATCAAAGTATTGAACAAGAACGAATTAACTTTGGTTTTGTACTAAACGAAGCATTATATTTATAAGGTATTATACATAGTTATTTTTTCTTTTAAATGTCTTTCAAAAATCTTGAAATCAGATTTTACGTTTTTTATTCCGTATAGGTAAATAAATGTCAAAAAAACAAAGCAACTAATTCCAACCCACAAATCCCCAAATATGAGAATCAGCAAGTAAATTGGACTTGAACCTAAAATAAATGCAATAATACTTTCACTCAATTCAGCATTTATTTTTATAATTCTTTCATTTTCATTGTCTAATATTTCACCTGTAATTTGTGTAAAAAAGAAATAGATTCCATTTTTTATAGATGAAGGGGTATTATTTTGTTCTATTTTAAACTTGTGATTCGTCATTATTCCTTTATAGTCAGAATATTCTTTTTGAAAGATAGATTTTAAATCCCTTTTTCGATTAAGATTAAATTCGCTAATGAATTTAGCCTTTAACTCTGGTTTTTTCAATTCAGATTTAAAAGATTTGCTTTCAATTCTATATAGGTCAATTATTTTCATCTAATCGTATACAATATTTAAGATATCCTTTGTTTCAATAATTGATATCGTCCGATAGCGTGGGTGAATTATTAAAAATTAAGAATCAAACCAAACTTATTTACAAATTCTCTTTTAAAACTTCAATCTCATCACGTAGCTGGGCAGCTACTAAAAAGTCTAGTGCTTTGGCAGCTTCTTCCATTTGTTTACGTTTGTTGCGAATACGTTTTTCTATTTCTTGTTTAGGTAGGTATTCCAACTCTTGTTCTGCAGCTTTTTGCGTGGCATTATCGTAATGATACGAAGTAATCGTGTTTTTAGATAAAGTATTGTCTATCCTTTTGTTGATTTGCTTTGGTGTAATTCCATGTGCTGTGTTGTAATTAATTTGTTTTTCACGTCTACGATTGGTCTCGTCAATGGTGAGTTGCATACTATTCGTAATTTTATCCGCATACATAATTGCTTTACCATTTACGTTACGAGCTGCACGTCCTACAGTTTGTGTTAGCGAACGGTGTGAACGTAAAAAACCTTCCTTATCAGCATCTAAAATAGCAACCAATGATACTTCTGGAAGGTCTAATCCTTCACGAAGTAAGTTTACTCCAATGAGTACATCAAACAAACCTTTGCGTAAATCTTGCATAATTTCAACACGTTCTAAGGTGTCTACATCAGAATGAATATAACGACAACGTACTTGAATACGTGTTAAATATTTAGCTAATTCTTCAGCCATTCGTTTAGTTAGTGTGGTTACCAAAGAGCGTTCGTCTTTTTCTACACGAATTTGAATTTCCTCAATTAAATCATCAATTTGATTTAAACTTGGTCGAACTTCAATTTCAGGATCTAACAGTCCAGTAGGTCTAATTACTTGCTCTACAAACAGTCCTTCGGTTTTTTGTAATTCGTAATCAGCAGGAGTTGCTGAAACATAAATCACTTGGTTTTGTAGGGCTTCAAACTCTTCAAATTTTAAAGGCCTATTATCCATGGCAGCAGGTAAACGGAACCCGTATTCCACCAAGTTTTCTTTTCGACTTCTATCTCCACCATACATGGCATGAACTTGCGGTACAGTTACATGACTTTCATCAATCACCATTAAGTAATCATCAGGAAAGTAATCTAATAAACAGAAAGGTCGTGTACCCGCTTCACGGCCGTCTAAATAACGAGAGTAGTTTTCAATACCTGAACAATAGCCTAATTCACGAATCATTTCTAAGTCGAACTCAGTACGTTCTTGTAAACGTTTTGCTTCTAAATGTTTCCCAATTTCCTTAAAATAATCTACCTGTTTTACCATATCATCTTGAATTTGATGAATGGCATTTTGTAATATATCAGGAGAGGTTACAAATAGGTTAGCAGGATAAATATTTAGTTTTTCTAATCGCGTAATTGTCTGATTGGTTTCAATATCGAAGGTTTCAATTTCTTCTATTTCATCTCCAAAAAAGTGGATTTTATATCCATTGTCTCCATACGAAGGATAAATGGTAACGACATCACCCTTTACTTTAAATGTTCCGCTTTTTATTTCAACTTCGGTACGCGCGTACAAACTGGTTACTAAGCGATGTAAGAATTTGGTACGAGAAATTTGTTGGTCTACTTCAATAGTGATAACATTCTTTTTGAATTCTGTAGGATTACCAATACCATACAAACAAGATACAGAAGCGACTACTAATACATCTCGTCGACCGGAAAGTAGGGAAGAGGAGGTGCTAATTCGTAAGCGTTCTATTTCATCATTTATGGATAAGTCTTTCTCAATATAAGTTCCAGTAACAGGAATATAGGCTTCGGGTTGATAGTAATCATAGTACGAAACGAAATACTCCACAGCGTTGTTTGGAAAGAACTGTTTGAACTCTGAATATAACTGTGCTGCCAAAGTTTTGTTATGGGCCAAAACAAGTGTTGGTCGTTGTACTTCAGCAACAACATTAGCCACAGAAAATGTTTTTCCAGAACCAGTAACACCTAAAAGTGTTTGATACTTTTCATCAGCTAAAATTCCATTAGCTAATTGTTTAATCGCTTGAGGTTGATCCCCTGTTGGTTTAAATTCTGAGTTTAATTCGAAGTTCATTCAACAAAAATACGGATAGCTTTTCAATTAAACTATCCGTATTTATTATCTGTTTGATTATAAACTTACTTTCTAATTAATGAAAAATGTCCTGTCTTTTTTCTAACTTTTCCATTAGAGTCTATCAATTCAGCATTGTACCAATAATCATTTGAAGGAAGAATAGTGCCATTGTATATACCATCCCAACCTTGACTATTTTTATCAGTAATTTCATTAATTAATTTTCCAAAGCGATTAAAAATTTGAACTTTAACAACATCATAATAATCATTATCGACACCCAAAACTTTCCATGTGTCAAAGTGTCCGTCATTATTTGGGGTGAAATGACGTTGAAAATAGATAGTTGAAATTTGATTAGATGTAGTAATTCCACATCCGTTACGATCTCTAATTGAAATAGAATTTAGCCCAGGAGGGATGTCAGTAAAAGTGTATGTAAGGTTCTCATTTCCCTTACTAAAATCACTGAGATTAGTACTATTTAAAGCATATTCATAATCTCCTAATCCATCAACAGTAATTTCAATTTTATTACTATCTGGATTATCTTGATCGTCTACTGATTTAATGTTTACAATTAACGCTTGATTGGATTCTTTAACAAAAAATGTATTATAACCCATAAAAGGGGAAGTGATGTTTGGATGAGTTCTATAGGCTTCAACTTTATATTGACCAGTAGTATTAGCGTTGTAAATAGCCGATGTTTCTCCAGAGAGTAATTTTCCATTTAAATACCACTTGTAAGTGTCAGTAGTATTTCCTGTATCAGCATTCAAAAGGGTCGTGTGAGGTTGAGGGGTTAGCCTTGGGTTATCAACACATAGGATAATGTTATTTAAATTACCTTTAGGGATAGGGATTTTTTCTACAAAAATTTTAAAATTACCAACAGCTTCACAAGATGTAGCTCCTTTATTTGAAATTCTAATATATACATCAGAATTGTTGGTAAATAAGTCATCTTCGTATGGGGGGATAATTTGATTTATTTGTAAGGAAGCATCTTCTGCTGTTCTGTAGTATTGAAAATCGTGAGTATTTTCTGATAGGGACCCTCCTGAATTATTAATTATTTGTTGTGTCTTCAAAGAGAAGTCAAGAAAACCGTTATTAGTACCAATGCTAAATTTAGCATCAGGATTAGATGCATTTTGATCTAATTCATGGATGTATTCATTGCTATAAGAAGTTAATCCTGTTGGGTTTACTTGTAAATTAATAATGTCAGTTTGATAACATCGGGTAGTGTTATTTGTGACTTTTACAGTTATAGAGTGGTTTATTGCTGTTAAATTAGTGTAATTATTTTTGTTAATTGGTGATGAAAAACTAGTATCAGATGTTTCAAAAAAATCAATTGTAACTTCAGTAAGGTTATTTACTAAAGCATTTTCTAATACTTCTAGGTTAAAAGTTGTAAAACCATCAATAGGATTACTGTCGAAATCACATTGTATATAAGGTTGAATTGGATTAATTGTAGGTTTTGGTTCAAATGTTATTTGGACTTTACCAGTGAATGTTTTTTTACAGTAAGAATTAGATTCTATTTTTATTTCATATAAACCACTTCCAAAATTAGTGTTATCAACAGTTAATATTCTTGTCTTGGCTATTTCTTTTCCATCTTTAAACCATGTATAGGTATCGTTAGGGTTGTTTTTTTCTGGTTGAATTTGATAACTTTCTCCAATACAAAAAACTTGGTTGCTATTGTTTAAAACCTCATTATTAGCTAGGTTGACTAATTTTACAGGTGCAAAAAATGACTGAATAAAAGGAGGTAATCCTTGTGAAGACATGGCGCCACCTAAGTTTACAGCGTTTGAAGTAAATTGAATATCAGTAGCATTATCTTCTGGATTCTCTATAGCTCCCAAATAGGCTCTATCTGGAATGGAAGCATATATCTTTCCGTTTGGAGCTAATTGTAAAGCACCTCTATAACCTTGCTCTTGATGGATTTGAGTTTTAGTTTGTGCGATGTTAGCATCTAATAAATTATATTGAAAAACTCTGAAAGAGTTACTGTTTTCATGATATAAAGAAGAGTATAGTTTTGTAGATTCTTGAGAGAACTCAACACCATAAGGAGAACCATCAGTTGGGCCACTTGTAAGAATTAACCCGTTAGAAGCTACTTTACCTGTTGCGTTATCAAAATCGTATAAAACTAATCTTCCACTTCCGTCATTTGTAAAGTCAGCAAGTGCTACTTTACTCCCATCTGGTGATGCTTTTAAATATCCTCTTTTATCTCTTAAATAGTAAGATGAAGATGAAATTATAGGAGTTGTTGAGTCCACTCCGTTTTTATCAATTTTATAGGCGTAAAAAGTATCTTGTACGATAGATAAAATCCATATTTCTTTACAGTCTTTTCCTTGAACGGCTGTAACTTTTTCAGACCATTCTCTATCTCGTCCATTTGAAAGGTTAACAGGTCCAGAAACAACCTCACCTCCATTTCCTTTAGAAATGTCAATAGTATAATATTTAAATCCTGGATTGTCAGGGTAAGGAAGATTACCAATAAAATCTGTACCTACTGTAAAAATATAGTAAAGGTTTTTATCTTCTGGGTTTGGAACAATTAGACCAGATTGTGAACTTGATGGGTTACCTTGTAGGTTGTTAGCTAAACTACCGTTAGAGTAACGCATTAACTCATGGTTTTTAGTCCAAACATTAATACCATCTGAATAAAATAATAGGTTCCCATTTTCGTCAGAAATAGATGAACAACCTTCATCAGTTCTCAATAATCCATCATTTAAAGCTACCGGACTTCCTGAGTTAAAATCGAGTCCTGCATTATTTCCAAAGTACCAAACATTTGCTTCTTTTTGGCTATAAAGTGATATAGAGACAATAATAAAAAAAGCTAGAAGTAATTGTTTTTTCATCAAAATGAATTTAATTATATAAATAAAACAACTAAACTACATAAAACCCTCTATAAATCTCGTTTTTTTAACAAAGCATATGATGAGTAAATAAAAATAGCGGTCCAAATTAATACAATAGCTATATTGAAAAGGCTAACAGAATAGTCTTTAGTGAAATTTTCTCCTATTTGATTGGCTACTGATTTTACCGCACCTAATCTTGTAAATGGTTCTTTAATTAAATTAGCCATAGACTCTAGCGGGAAAAATTGCATGATTGAGTTTACAGCTTCATCAACCCCCGTTTTTACATTTCTATAAGTCCAGTATAAATATCCTTTAATTAAACTTTCAACAATTAGCCAAACAATCATAGCAGCTACAGCAAAGGCTGATCGTTTAATTAGGACACCTAAAAACAATCCGAAGGAGAAAAAACCTAATAACTTTATGAAGAAAGCGAATAAATAATCTAAGTCTGAAAATATGATAGCTATTTCATTAAAGTCAGAATATATAGCTCCAAGAATTAAAGAGACAATAAAAACAAAGATGGTTGAAATAAAAGCAAAAGCTATAACGGTATAAAATTTTGATAAAATAAATTCTTTTTTACTTAAACCGTCTATTAAGTTTTGTTTTAAAGTTTTATAACTATACTCGTTTGCCATCATAGAAACAATAACTAGCAGTAAAAAGAATTTAAATATTGCAGCCATATATGTGTTAAAGTGCCAGATATATGGAAAATTAAAAATTCCTTGTTCAGCTAAATGAAATTTAATGGGGCCAATATCAAATTTTATTGCTGCAATTAAAGCAATAGAGGTTAATAATGCGAAGTAAATAATTGAAAGAACTTTACTAGCTCTGTTATATTTTAATTTATGAATTTCTATATTTAAAAGTCGTAGCATGGTGTAAGTTTATTGGTTGTTGGTAAGGTCTAAGAATTGTTGCTCTAAACTAGGTTTACGTTTCACTAAGTGAGAAAGAGAAATTCCTTTATCAAATAAAAATGTATTAATTTCTGAAGCAGAAAGTTCGGAGTCAAGACTAGCTATTAAAATTCCATTTTCTTCTTTGATGTTTCCTATTGCTGGATGATTTTCTAAAAGTTGAGTAAGTATTTCTTGATTATCTGCTTGAAGTTCAAAAAATCCATTGGAAGCAGTCATCTCATCAACTCTACCACTGTATAACTTTACTCCGTTTCTTATTACTACTACATGAGAACATACTTTTTCAACCTCGTCGAGTAGGTGAGAGGCTAGTAAAATTGTAGTTCCATTTTTAGCAATTTCTTTAATTATTTGACGAATTTCATGTATTCCTTGAGGATCTAGTCCATTTGTAGGCTCATCTAAAATTAAAATTTCTGGATCATTTAATAGGGCAGAAGCGATAGCTAAACGCTGTTTCATTCCTAAAGAGTAAGTTTTAAACTTACTATTTCTACGTTCAAAAAGATTAACAATCTTGAGTTTTTCTTCAATTTTATCGTACGAAACTCCTTTAATTTTGCAAATTAACTGCAAGTTTTGAACGGCGCTCATGTATGGGTAAAAATTAGGACGTTCAATGATAGCTCCTACTTTTTTTAATGCTTCATGCGTAGATAAGTTTCCATTGAACCAGCTAAAACTCCCTGAGGTTTTGTTTACTACATTTAAAATAATACCTAAAGTAGTAGATTTACCACTTCCGTTAGGGCCTAAAATTCCATAAACAGTGCCTTTTTGAATATCGAAAGAAAGATTATTTACGGCATGAACTTTTCCGTATTTTTTATCGAGGTTTCGAATAGATAAAATTGTTTCCAAGCTATTTTGGTTTTTGTTGATTATATGTATTTGACGATTGATGTAAATTATTGTTACAATGTATAAAAAAGAAAAGACTTCTTGAATTCAAGAAGTCTTTTACTGTTGTTAAGATGTATGTGCGTTTTTATTTATTATCTATTAATCTAAACCCTTCACCATGAATGTTTAAGATTTCAACATTTTCATCACTCTTTAAATATTTACGAAGTTTTGCTATGTAAACATCCATACTTCGAGAAGTAAAATAATTGTCATCTCTCCATATTTTAGTTAAAGCTAGTTCACGAGGCATTAAGTCGTTTTTATGAATAGCTAACATTCGTAAAAGTTTACTTTCTTTTGGTGATAATTTTTGTGCTTCTCCTCCTTTATAGGTTAAATGACGTAGTTTTGAGTTAAAATCAAAAGCCCCAATTTTAAATTCAAACTCGTCACTGTCATTTGTCTTTTCAGTTTCTTTACGTTGTAAAATAGCCTTGATTTTATGTAGTAAAACTTCTGAATCAAAAGGTTTGTTTAAGTAGTCATCAGCTCCTACTTGGTATCCTTTTAAAACATCTTCTTTTAGTGTTTTAGCAGTTAAGAAAATGATAGGAATTTCTTTGTTAGTTGCACGAATGTCTTCAGCTAAAGAAAAACCATCTTTACGAGGCATCATTACATCTAAAATACACAAGTCGTATTCTGCATTTTTAAACATAATTAAACCATCTATTCCATCTTTAGCATGTGTAACATTATAATCATTTAATGCTAAATAATCCTTCAGAACTGTTCCAAAATTAGGATCGTCTTCTACTAATAATATTTTTTTACTCCCCATTTCTTAATATTTTATATTAATGGTAATTTAACTGTAAATGTACTTCCTTTACCTTTTTCACTTTCAACATAAACGGTACCTTGGTGACTGTCTATAATTTCTTTTACATAAGCTAAGCCTAACCCATGACCTTTTACATTGTGTATATTCCCTTTATGTTCTCTATAAAATTTGTCGAACACATACTTTTGAGCATTTCTACTCATTCCTATACCTTCATCTTTAATCTTAAAGATAAAGTATTTATTTGTGTTTTCAGTAAATACATCTATTTTAGGTGCATTTTCTGAGTATTTTAATGCGTTTTCTAGCATGTTAACAACAACATTTGTTAGGTGAAACTGATTTCCAAGAACTTCTGTTGAAATAGCTTCAAAATGAGTTGTAACACTTCCTTTTTTATCATCGGTTAAGAGTTGAATATGTTCAATAGCCTCCTCAATTATGTCGTGCATATCCACGGCATCCTTACTAATTTCAATTTGGTTCTTTTCTAGTCTTGAAATTCGTAATACATTTTCTACCTGCCCGTGCATACGCTTGTTTTCGTCACGAATCATTTGAACATATCGCTTAACCTTGTCTTCATCAGATATGATTCTTGGGTTTTTAATTGCATCTAAGGCCAGATTAATAGTAGCAATAGGCGTTTTAAACTCATGAGTCATATTATTAATGAAGTCTGTTTTTATTTCAGAGATCTTTTTTTGGCGAATAAGCTGATATAACGATGTTGAAAAAGCCGCAATGATAATTCCTATAAAAAATAAAGAAAGTATCAGTACTTTCATCATACCTGATAACAGGTTCTTTTTCTCGTTAGGAAATTTAACATATAACTTATATTTACTATTTCCATTTTCGTCTTCCAACAACGGGTAGTTTATATCTTCTGGTTGTATGTTAAAATATCCAGATTTTAACTGTGTTGCTAATCCATCTTCATAAACAACATATTTAAAATCTTGTGTAATATTCATCTTAGCAAATTCATCCTTAAGAGTATTGCTTAATTCTTTATTACTTATTCTTTGATTTATAGGAAACACGGCTTTGCTTCGTCTAAAAGCATGTTCCATTACTTCATCATTCCATGTGCTATATATTCTGAAAGAAGAATGGCGACTTTCATCTAAAAAAGGCTTAAAATCTTTACTTTCAGATTTTATTATTTGTGAAAAATAAATGTCTTCTTTTCCAGAGTAACGTTTTATAATGATTGAATCATTATCAACAAACTCATTGGGCATTTTAATACTCTCTTCTAAAATAGTACTACCAAAAGAAAACTTTTTGTTACTTACCGTATCAACCTGCTGAAAAAGAAAAGTTGTTATTTCAGCTTCAGTTCTAAGCTTATCGTTTTCAAAATAGTCTTTATAATTTTGCTGAAACTCTAGATACTCTCTCTCTTTTATATTTTCAGAGGTACGAGCTAAAGCAATTTTTACATTGTTTTTAAATTGTTCCTTTTTATTTTTAATAGCATCGTTAATCCAATATACTTGAACAGAGATGATTCCAATTAAAGAAATACTCATTAAAACAACAATGAGAATAAAAATTTTCTTACCCATTATTCAAAAATAAATTAATAAAATTTAGGCGTATAATCTTTTAACTTAGATTAACAAAGTTACTATAAAATTAAGATAATTTTAACAGAAAAGATTAACAAAGCGTAAATTAACTTCTCTTTTTTGTTAAAGAATTGTGGATTTTTAAGACTTGTTCTTTTGAATTTGTAAGTGTAAGATTTTCAATTAAGTAGTTTGATTGAAGTGTTTTTTTAGTTTCGCTCCATTGATTTTTTATTCTATTTTTTACATCTTCAATTGTTGAATTATCTCTTTTTATAACTCGGTTAATCCTTACATTTTCAGGGGCGGTAACTGTAATAATTTTATCGCAAAAAGAATCGCTTCCATTTTCAAAAAGAATTGCGTTCTCATATAGGATATAGTCTTTGTTGCTGTTTTCTTTTATAAAGTTTTGTAAATGTGTATTAACAACTGGATGTACAATAGCGTTAAGGTTAGCTAGTTTTTCTTTATTATTAAAAACGATTGAAGCTAAATAAGGTCTGTTCAGCTCATTATTGATGTAAACTTCTTTACCAAATTCAGTAATTAATTGCGTTTTTATTTTAGCCGATGTATTCATTAACTTTTTGGCTTCATCATCAGCAATGTAAATGGCAATATTTTCAAATTCTGAAAACATATTAACTACTGTAGATTTTCCACTACCAATTCCTCCTGTTAAACCTATTACCATTTTATTCGTATATTAAAAAATCAATCTTATTAGGAACTACTCTTACCAAGGTTACCATGTCAGGAAGACCTTTAATTTGTGGTGTAAGGTAATTAACTTCTTTATTTTTAGATTGCAAGTAATCACATTCTACCTTAAATAAATCAGGAGTTACTTCATTGAAGTTTTGTAATCCTACTTTGTATATAATCTTAACTTTTTTAGGGAAAACATTAATTCCCTTAGGAGCATTTTTAACAAATACTGGTACTTCTATTTCTCCTTCTGTAAACTTATCAACTTCAATACTAATTTCAGCTTTAGAATGACTTGATTTCAGCTGAGTATTTTCTGGAAAAATAATAGGAGTAGAGATGTTTGTGCTTTTTGATAAGTTTTCTAAGGTAATGTTCTCTAAATTTAAAAAATCGGTTTTAACAATATGGGCTTCATCACCAGAAATTAAAACGCTATCAGGAGTAATAGTTACTGGTTTTGAAAGATCATAACCTAGTTGAAAAGATAAGTTAAGGCTAGGTTTTAAAGGAACTTTTTTGGAGCTAAGTGTACCAATTTTTAAAGGAATAGTATCTTCTTCAATTTTAAGTAATTCAATACTAGATTTTAGTTGTTCTTGAATTTCTGAAGTGAGGTCTTTAGATAAAAAGTAATAACTAGTACCAGTCTTTTTAGAAACCTTATTAAGGTCTAATTTAATAGGTTTATGTGTTATGCTGGTTACTAACAAGTTATAACCACTACTTTTTAGTTTTAAAGATAGGGTTTTAATAGGGGTTTCTATTAGTGTTTTTTGTTGTGGTAGTTGTGTATATTCAACATCATATACTATAGTTGTATCATATTCTTTTGATAGGTTGATAAGCAACCAAAAAAATATGGAAGCTGTTAAAAAACCAAAAAAAGTCTTAGGTATGTTAAATTTTGTTTTCAAGAAATAGTTTATTGATGCAATCTACATAAAAAACAAAAAAGTGAGCCCATGAGCTCACTTTTTTATAAAATTGAATACTATTATTTTTTAGTTTCAGTAGTGTATTTTTTACTCATTTCCATAGAAATGGCAGAACGTTCAAACTTGATCTTACCTGCACCTGTTTCAATAGTAACAGTGTTATCAGTATCGTTAATTTCTGCAATTTTACCATGAATACCACTAGTTGTAACTACTTTGGCTCCTTTTTTAATTTCTGTTTGAAATTGTTTTTCCTTTTTTTGGCGTCTCATTTGTGGACGAATAATTAAAAAGTAAAAAACGGCAATCATTGCCACAAAAGGAAGCATGTTCATTAAACTTTCTTGTGAGCTAGCTTGTAAAAAAATGGTTGTAAACATTATGAGTTCTTCTTTTTAGGGGTTACCATTCCAGAAATCTTAATAACCTCTCTACCTTTTTCAGTATTGGTGGTTAAAGTAATAGACTTAGATTGCTTATTAACTCTCCCGTTAGTATTAAAGCTAACTTTAATGTCTCCTGTTTTACCAGGGGCAATAGCTTCTTTTGGCCATTCAGGAACAGTACATCCACATGACGCTTGTGCATTTGTAATGATTAAATCACTCTTACCAGTATTGGTTACTACGAAGGTAGTTTTAACAACTTCGCCTTCGTTAACAGTACCAAAGTCAAACTCTTCTTTGTCAAAAGAAATAACAGGAGCACCTAAACCAATAGAGCTATCCCTTTTTTCTGCGTTTTCAACATTTTCTTTTTTAACTTTTGATGAAGCATTCCCTTGCCCGCACGAAACTAACATTCCTGCAGAAACAACAAATGCTACCATTACTGCTATTTTCTTCATTTTAAAATATTTTTAGTTTGTTGTAAAAATACTAATTTATTATAATAAACCTCTACCTATTTTAACCATCTTGTTTGAACTTAGATAGTCTTTGGCTAATTTATCTAAAACTCCATTAATAAAGTAACCACTTTTGTTTGTTGAATAATCTTTTGCTAACTCAATATATTCATTAATGGTAACTCTACTTGGAATTGAAGGGAAGTGTAAAAATTCTGTAATAGCCATTTTAATAATAATCATATCAATATCAGCAATCCTATCAGCTTCCCAGTTAGGAGTTTTCTCTTTAATATCTTCTTCGTATTTGTGTTGATGTAACATTGTTTTTGTAAACAAATCAGAAACAAAAACCTTATCATCATTGTCTTTATACAAACTACCTAATATAAAGGGCTTATTTGCTTTTTGTTTGTTTAAAGATTTAAGAATCCAAGTATTTACAAAAGGAATATCATCAACCCAAGAAATCATTTTGTCCTCAAAATAATCAGCTAACTTTTCATTAGGAGCTACTATATCTCTAAAAAAGTCAATGACAAAGGCTTTATCTACATTGTAAGAATCTTCAACAGTGTCCATGTACTTTTTGTAGATGTCACTTTTCTGTAATTCATCTAATAAGATTTTTACATACTCATCATCAAGATCCCAATAATTTAGCTTGTTAAGCTCAACATACCCTTCTAAACTTACACTTTCATTAAGTGAGTTTAAAAGTTTATTGTCTATAAATTTTGTATTTGGGTTGAGTTCTTCTTTTGTAGCTAGTATTTTCTTTTTAGAAAGCTCTATTCTCTTACGAGCTAATTTTTGTACTTCAACTAATAATTGAAGGTTTAAAACGTACAAATCGTACATTTTTTGAATGCTGTGTTTTAAGAATTTTTCTTCCTTAACTAAATCATCGCTATGCGATTGTTGCATCGCATAAACCGACTGCATTACTTTAACACGAATATGTCTTCTGTTAATCATTCTAAAGAACTTTAAAAAAAAGAGCGATAGAAACTATTTCTAACGCTCTGCAAAAGTAAAACTTTTTTATTTTTTATCTAGCTATTTTGCTCTTTTTTGCGAGCATCAATTCTTGTTTGTGCAATATTGAAAGCAGCTTGATGTGTAGTGATATTCTCTTTTTCAGATAAATTGAAAATCTCTAATGTAGTATTGTAAATGTTTTCAGTTCTTTTTAAGCTCTCAGCTTTATCATAACCAACAACTTCAGCATATACATTAATAATTCCACCAGCGTTAATTAAGAAGTCAGGAGCATAAGCAATTCCTTTATCCTTTAACATTGTACCATGTTTTAACTCGTTAGCTAATTGGTTGTTTGCAGCACCAGCAATTACCTTAGCTTTTAATTGAGCGATACTTTCATCATTAATAGTAGCACCTAAAGCACACGGAGCGTAAATATCAACATCTAATCCAAAAATATCATTTCCTAACACTACGTTAGCACCATATTTTTTACTTAACTCTTCTAAACGAGCTTCATTAATATCGTTTAAAATAACTTGTGCTCCTTCGTCAGTAATATGCTTCACTAAAGTTTCTCCAACATGACCAACACCTTGAACTAATACTTTTTTACCGTCTAAGTTCTCAGTTCCAAACTTGTATTTAGCAGCAGCTTTCATTCCCATGTAAACACCATAAGCAGTTACAGGAGAAGGGTTTCCAGAACCTCCAATACTTTCAGAAACACCTGTTACGTGTGGAGTAACTTCACGGATAATATCCATATCACGAGTTTCCATTCCAACATCTTCAGCAGTAATATATTTTCCGCTTAAAGAATTAACAAACTCACCAAATTTACGCATTAAAGCGTCGTTCTTTTGAGTTTTAGCATCACCAATAATAACTGCTTTACCACCACCAAGGTTTAATCCAGTAATAGCAGACTTGTATGTCATACCACGAGACAAACGTAATACATCATTTAAAGCTTCCCATTCACTTTTATATTGCCACATTCTAGTACCTCCTAAAGCAGGTCCTAAAGTTGTGTTATGGATACCGATAATTGCTTTTAAACCTGTATCTTCGTCGTTGCAAAAAACGATTTGCTCGTGATTGTCAAAAGATAACTGACCAAACACTGGGTCATTCTTAAGATCTTTAGTATCAATGATTTCTGATGTCATTTGTTTTGTTTTTTAATTTGAGATGATTTGGACAATCTCAAAAATTCGAGGGCAAAAATAAGAAATCGTTAAAACATAAGCAAAAAAAGAGGTCTCAATTAAGGTATCTTTAACAAGAACCCCTTATAAAGTTTAATTTTTATAATAAGATAGAATTGAAAGCATTACAATACTTAAATAAGTACTTTGTTAAATACAAATGGAGGTTGTTATTAGGAATTTTAATTACAATATTATCAAAAATACTAACACTTAAAATTCCAAATTTTGTAGGAGATTCACTAAATGTAGTGGAAGATTATCAGTTGGGTAAAATAACGGAATTATCAGAGGTAAAAAGTATTCTTTTTACAAATATCTTACTTATAGTTGGGGTAACATTGTTAGGTGGTTTTTTTACATTTTTAATGCGTCAAACTATAATTGTAATGTCTCGATTAATAGAGTTTGATTTAAAAAATGAAATTTATCAGCAATATCAACGGCTATCACTTAATTTTTACAAGCAAAATAGAACGGGTGATTTAATGAACCGCATTAGTGAAGATGTGTCTAAAGTTCGCATGTATTTTGGACCAGCCATTATGTACTCATTAAACATGCTGGTTTCCTTCGCTGTTGGGTTTACTCAAATGTATGCAATATCACCAAAACTTACTTTGTATACAATGATACCTTTCCCTGTTTTATCAGTATCAGTGTTTGTTTTAAGCAAGCAAATTAATAAACGAAGTACAGTAGTTCAGCAATATCTCTCAAAATTAACAACGTTTAATCAAGAGTTTTTCTCTGGAATTAATGTGGTAAAATCATACGCAATAGAAAGTGCTGTGATTAAGAATTTTGATACGCTGGCAGATGCTAGTAAAGACAAAAATATTAACTTATATAAGGTACAGGCATTATTTTTTCCATTAATGATTTTATTAATAGGAATTAGTAACATCATTGTTTTGTATGTTGGTGGTACATTATATATTAATGAAGAAATTCAAGTAGGAGCCATTGGTGCTTTTGTTATGTATGTAAATATTTTAACATGGCCAGTGGCTGTAGTTGGTTGGGTAACTTCAATGGTGCAACAGGCTGAAGCTTCTCAAGAAAGAATTAATGAATTTTTAGAACAAGTTCCTGAAATTGAAAATGCAAATGAAGAAGAAACCGCCATCGAAGGAGATATTGAGTTTAATCATGTTTCTTTAACCTATGAAGATACAAATATCACAGCGTTAAAAGATGTAAGTTTTAGGGTAGAAAAAGGAGAAACACTAGCAATATTAGGAAAAACAGGAAGTGGTAAATCATCTATAATTAACTTAGTTTCACGTTTGTATGATACTACAGGAGGGACTGTATTAATGGATGGAAAAGATATTAAAGCTTGCAATTTATATGACATAAGAAACCAAATTGGTTTTGTGCCGCAAGAACCGTTTTTGTTTTCAGATACCATTGAAAACAATATAAAATTTGGAAAAGAAGATGCTACAGAAGAAGAGATTATTGAAGCAGCCAAAAATGCGGTTATACATGATAATATTATTGACTTTAAACAAGGCTATAAAACTATTTTAGGAGAACGTGGTGTTACGCTTTCTGGAGGACAAAAGCAAAGAACTTCTATAGCAAGAGCCATTATAAAAGATCCTAAAATTTTAATTTTTGACGATTGCCTTTCAGCTGTTGATACTGAGACTGAAGAAAGAATTTTATCAAATTTAGAACGTGTTTCTAGTGATAAAACAACGATAATAATAAGCCATAGAGTGTCGTCAGCAAAAAATGCAGATAAAATAATTGTACTAAATGAAGGAAGGATAATTCAGCAAGGTGTTCATAATCAATTAGTAAAACAAGAAGGTTATTACAAAGAGTTGTATGAGCAACAGCTTTTAGAAAAAGAAATATAGCATTTCGTATTGTCAAGTCAAATATTTTGTTAGATTTGTTGAGAAAATTTAAGTAAACAACTATTATTTTAAGTAGCGAATTATGAGCGAGAGAGTAGAACAAGAAGAAATCTTTTCACAGGTTTTAAGAGCAGGAAGAAGAACATATTTTTTTGATGTTAGATCTACAAAGGCAGATGATTATTATTTAACAGTGACAGAGAGTAAGAAGTTTACTCATGATGATGGTTCTTTCCATTATCAAAAACATAAAATTTACCTATACAAAGAAGATTTTAGTGACTTTAAAGAAATGTTGAATAAAGCAACAGACTTCATAGTTAACGAAAAAGGATCTGAGGTAATCAGTGAACGTCATCAAAAAGACTATAAAAAGGAAGAGAACGTAGCAACTGAAGCAACTTCAACAGAAAGCTTTACTGACGTTTCCTTTGATGATATTTAAGCAGAAGAAACTGTTTTGCATAACTCTAAACACAAATTGTACAATTTGTGTTTAGAGATTGGATTGTGCAGAAAAAAATCAATTCAAATTCAATTTACACTTAGAAAACTGCCAATTGTTGCACAGCAATTGGTGGTTTTTATTTTATACAAGCGATTTTATTTTGTTTGGTAGTTTTGATGCGAATTCAACCAGCTGCTTATAAGTTAAAGTTCTACCTACTCTACTGTTAAGTTTATCTTCACGCTGGTTAATCCTAAGTAATTTTTGTTTCATAGGAAAGCGAGTTTTGAGTTTATCTAAATATAATAAAAAAAAACTGAATTTCAGTAAGTTATATTTATTTTGGGGTAAAGTATTTTGTAGAGTAGGTGGTTTTCCTATAAAACTTTTTTCATAGTAGTAGTTTTTGCTACTGTTTCTTGCCATTCTTTTATAGCATTACTGTCATTTGTAATTCCACCTCCAACATAAATATATACAGTATTGTTAGAAACTTCCATACAACGAAGATTAACAAATAAATGACTTTCCTTATTGTCTGTATTCAATTCTCCTAAAAAACCTGTATAAAAGCTTCTATGGTAGTTCTCATTGTTTAAAATAAATTGTTTTGAAGCCTCTAAAGGCATTCCACAAACGGCAGGGGTAGGATGTAGGCTTTTGATTAAAGAAGCAGTATTTGTTTTTAACTTTCCATTAAGAATGGTTCTTAAATGGAGTAATTTACCCGCTTTTATAGTTTCAACACCAGATGTTGTAATGTTTAAGGAAATATCAGATAACCTATCAGTGATGTAGTCAGTTACAAATTGTTGTTCTTCTAATTCTTTTGGCTGCCAAGTAACATTCGTTGTGCCATTGTAAACTTGTGTTCCCGCCAAAGCCATAGTAGTGAAACTTTTATCTTTAATACTAACTAAAGTTTCTGGGGTAGCTCCTAACCATAACCCAATTTTAGGATGATACCAAACATATACAAAAGCTGTAGGGTAGTTATTTAGAAGTTTTTGAAAAGTATCAATAAGGCTGAAATCTGATAACTCAATTTTTTCTTTTCTAGAAAGAACTACTTTTTTAAACTGCTGATTTTTAATAGCGGCTATTCCTTTTTCAACTAGTTGAATGTGGCTCTCTTCGGAAGCTGCATCAGGAGCATGATCATTATTGTTAGTTTGAGTATCTCCAACAGTAGTTTCTTCTTCAATATAAGTAGATTGATTTCTAGGAATTAAAATAGCTTTTTCTCTGCTGTCAAACGGAGCAAAAATAAATCCACTCTCATTATAATTTTCAGAGGTAATTAAGTCGTTGTTTTGTTGGAACCACCCTTTAATTATAGAACTGTTAGGTTTTCTGCAAGTAACAAAAGGTAATTCTTTGTTGAAGGCTTCTTTTATGTTTAAAAAAATACTCAATCTAATTGTTGTATAAAATGTTCTTTAATCGTGTCAAATTTACTCCAAATAAATCCATGACCAGCATCAGGAATGCTAATTAACTCAAACTGATTTTTAGGAAATTGTTCTTTCAAAAATAAAGAGTTTTCAATAGGTACAATCCAATCATTAGTTCCATGGATACTTACTATGTTGTTAGGAGTAGATTCCCAATTGTTTTCAAATAGTTGTAAATCTTGTTTATGAGATAACTTTTCTTTGCTCGCTTCTTGCCATATTGGAGGAACCAACCATCGAGTAACTTTCCATTTATATAAATTTAAGGACCATGGCATGGGTTCTACTTTACTGTACACAGCAGGAGCCAGCAAAATTACTTTTCTAACTTTTTCTTGTATAGCTAAGGTAATAGGTCCTCCATAAGAATAACCTACAAGAATTGTTTTATGGGGGGTAATATCATGTAAAATATTTTTTAACATGTCACGCTCAAAAGCAATACTTTCTTGAACCAGATTTTTGTCTTGATAATTGTAACCAATTCTGTCGTATGAAATCATATTAGCTTTATTAAGCAATGCGCTATCCTTCATATATTTTACAAAATCAGTAGAAGAACCTATCGTTCCGTGAACAAAAACCAGTGTAGGTAAGGTAGTATCTTTTATGATTGAAAGTTTTCTGTACTTAAAACCTTTAAAGTTTTCATAAGTGAGGACAGGAGTAACAGAACTGCCTGAAAATTTTTTAAGCACTTTTACATCAGATTTAGGAGCAGAAAAATTCCAGAATAAATAATATAAAACAAGGAAAAGCACAAAGAGAGCAATTCCAACGATTTTTAAGATTTTTTTTAGCAACTTCATGCTATTGTTTGTTTAAAACAATATTGGTAATCTTACAAAGTGAAATCAAGTTATCATCCTCATCAACAATTCTCACTTCCCATAAATGTGTAGTTCTACCTTTATGAATCGCTTTAGCGGTAGCAAAAACATGTCCTTCTCGCTTACTTTTTACATGATTGATGCTCAGTTCAATCCCTTTAACAATTTTATTAGAGTCTCTTAAAAAAAAAGCGGAAGCACAACTACCAACCGATTCTGCCAAAGCAGCAGTAGCACCACCATGTAAAATTCCATAGGGTTGATGTACTTTAGGTGTCACGGGCATTTTAGCAGTAATAAAATCATCTCCTACATCAACAAACTCTATTTCTAAAGTTTCCATCAAGGTGTTTTTGTTGTAACTGTTTAAGACTGTAAGAGATGCTTGCTTATTCATGGTAACTAAAAATTATCACCCAAAAATACGTATTTTTGTACTGACAAAAAATGATAGAATGTATAAAGTACGCGTAATTTTAGATACGAAAGAAGATGTAATACGAACCCTATTGGTAAATGAAAAAGCTTCGTTAGAAAACCTACACTTTGATATCGCAAAAGCGTTTGGTTTTAACGGACAAGAAATGGCATCTTTTTACCGTACCGATGAAGATTGGAATCAAGGTGAAGAAATTCCTTTATTCAATATGTCAGAAGCAGGAGAAGGAATTTCAATGGCAACATGTATTTTGCATGAAACCATACCAAACCAACACGATAAGTTAATTTATGTGTACGATTTCTTACAAATGTGGACGTTTTATGTAGAGGTAATAGAACAATCTAATGAAGAAGTTACTGAAACAAAAATGATCTTATCTGTAGGAGAAATCCCAGAGCAAGCCCCAGAAAAAGAATTTAAGGCAGAAGATCTTTCAAAAAATATAGATGATGAAATTGATGATGAATTTAATAACTTTGAAAGCCTAGACGATTTTGACTTTGATAATTACTAAGCTATGGCGCAATTTATAAAACTGTATAACGACAATCCCAATCCAAAAGAGATTGAAAAAATTGTAAAAGTTTTACAAAATGGTGGGTTAGTTATATATCCAACCGATACTGTTTATGGTTTAGGTTGTGATATTACCAATACTAAAGCACTAGAAAAAGTAGCAAGAATAAAAAAAGTAAAGCCAGAAAAAGCCAACTTCTCGTTTGTTTGCAACGATTTAAGTCATTTATCCGATTACGTAAAGCAAATAGATACTGCAACCTATAAAGTTTTAAAAAGAGCCTTACCAGGTCCGTATACTTTTGTATTACCTGGTAGTAATTCACTACCAAAGGCCTATAAAAAACGTAAAACAGTAGGTATTCGCGTGCCCGATAATAATATAGCAAGAGCCATTGTAGAAACTTTAGGAAACCCGATTGTATCTACATCTATTCACGATGAAGATGAAGTATTGGAATATACAACCGATCCTGAGTTAATCTTCGAGAAATGGCAGAATATTGTTGATATCGTGGTTGATGGAGGGTACGGAGATAACCATGCATCTACTGTAATCGATTTAACAACCGATGAACCAGAAGTAATTCGTGAAGGAAAAGGAAGCTTAGATATTTTGTAATAATAAGTTTAGTTGAAATCTTACAAAACCACTTTTTAATTAAAAGCACAATTCCTATCTTAGTACAGAATAGAAAAAGGATATATGTTTTTACTAGATAGATTCCCCAACGACAGCGGACCAATATATCAAGAAACCATAGCAGGCAGATTGCCTGTTGAGTCTTTCAATACTTTTAGCAACTTAATTTTTATTGTTCTACTGATTTACTTCGGAAGAAGAATTTATCAAAACCCTAAACAATACCCATTTTTTCTGTTTGCTATTCCAGTAATATTCATCAGTTGGATAGGTGGTACCATGTTTCACGGTACAAGAAGTCATGAATTTTGGTTGTTGTTAGATTGGGTTCCTATCATGATTATATGTTTAGGGGCTATTATTTATTTCATAGGAAAAATTAAAAAGAAATGGTGGGAACGAATAGCGATAGTTGTAGCTATACTTTTAGTATCTATTTTTCCACGATTTTTACCAATACCTTCAGGATATAGAACATCGTTTGGGTATGCCGTAACTGCATTTGCAGTAATAACTCCGTTAATATGGTATGCTTATAAGACTCGTTGGAGAAATGTAAAATACATTGTATACGGAGGAGCAGTTTTTGGAATAGCTTTACTATTTAGGACATTAGATAATAAAGTAGTTGTATTGCCCATGGGAACGCATTGGTTATGGCATACTTTTGGAGGAATTGCAGTTTTCTTCCTGCTATATTATATTTATAAAGATGAACAAGAATTAACGTAACTCGGTAAACTTTTTTCTTCCTTTAGCATAATACTGCCAAACCACAGATTTATGCTCGTAGTAATTTGATTTTTTGGGAGATTCTTTTCTCTTTTTTATAAACTTAGGAAGATGTATGTAAAAACTAAAATGAGCTTTTAAAATAGCGAACAAATGATTTGGTTTTCCTTCCAATAAAAATTTAACGCTAGCTAATCCGTCTAAGACCAAACGAGAAAAAATAATTGGAAACAATTTAGCAGAGGGTAAGTTCTTAACTAAGTTGAGTAAACTATTCCTGAAATTTAAAAAAGTTTTCCTTGGGTTCAAAGTGTCTAATGTAGCCCCACCAACATGATACACAGTTGAAGCCCCAATATATTTTATAGTATGTCCACTATTTTTAGCACGCCAACACAAATCAATTTCTTCTTGATGTGCAAAAAAGTCTTCGTCAAAACCATTGAGTTGATGAAAAACTTCAGAGCGAATAAAAAAACAAGCACCAGATGCCCAAAATATTTCAGAAGTATCGTTAAACTGTCCATTATCTGTTTCCAAGTCGCTAAACAAACGACCACGACAATAAGGATATCCAAAAGCATCAATGAAACCACCACCTGCACCTGCATATTCAAACTTAGACTTGTCTTTGAAGTCTAAAATTTTAGGTTGAATAATAGCAGTGTTAGGTTCCTTTTTAAAAGTATCAATAATGGGAGTTAACCAGTTGTCGGTAACCTCAATGTCAGAGTTTACTAAACAATATACATCCGCATCAATATGCTGTAAAGCATCGTTGTAACCTTTTGCATAACCACCATTTTCTGAGTTCTGTACAACTTTTACAGCAGGAAAATGTTGCTTTACAAATGCAATAGAATCATCTGTAGAAGCATTGTCTGCGACATAAACTTCAGCTTCTTCAGAACTAAAAGTTACGACAGAAGGTAAAAACTGCTCAAGCAATTTTTTTCCGTTCCAGTTTAATATGACGATAGCTGTTTTCAAGACGGCAAATTTACAGTTTATAAATGAAATGCTGTTAAAAAAGCAGGAATCATTCTAGGTCTCATTCCGACTGTATGGGAGGAATCTCTTTAAAAGTGTGTTAATCATATTCTTGAGCTCTCTCACATTTCGCGTTGCTTCAGTTCGAGATGACAATAACGTTTTGTCATTGCGAGCGATAGTGAAGCAATCTGTTTGTCGAGAGTGAGATAGCTACGTCGTTGTCACTCCTCGCTATGACGTACAGTTTTGTCATTCCGAACGACAAAGGAGGAGGAATCTCATAGGGGGAGTAACTGTCATGCTTAAGGTTCAGCAAAGCCAAATCTCATCAAAGAGTGTAACTTCTATTCTAATTCTACAGGTATATACGTTACATTCTCTAAACTAAAATTAAAAGGTTCAGAACCACCGCCAGTCATTACAATATCAGCGCTTTGAACCTCAAATAAGTTTATTTCCGTGTTTATTTTTGAAATAATAGCAGGATTGAGAATTTGTCCTTCTTCAATTCCAGAAGTAACACCAATGTAAATTTTAGGATTAAATTTAAAAACAGCTTTTTGACCTGGAGCAATATTACGTTTAGTAGCTAATAACTTACCGTCTTTGTAACAATTAATATTAATGGAACCTAGCTCTAAATTGTTTTGTATTTCTACTTCATCTATATTAGTTGCGAAATATTGGGATGGTTGTAATGTATATCCAGATGCTTTTTCAACCATTTCAAAAGAACTTCCATCATAAGCGCTTAAGTGAGGTGTGAAGTTTCCGTAAGAGTCACTAGCAGCAACTTGAAAGTTAGTAGAGTAGTGGATAGGGTGGCTTTCTTTATGACTTGGGTTTTTAATTACTTTCCATGCAATATGATGTTCATCAAAATTGCTTGCAACATTCTTTTGAAAAATTACAACATCACTATTATTAGCATCATTAGATCTGTTTATAAAGTTTAGTTTAATAGTATTACTCATAAAATTAATTTTTAAAGTTTGGTATGGAGTTGTTTAGTTATGTGAATTTAAGAAATAGAATACAAAAAAGATAAATGAATGTTATAAACGCATTGTTTTCTGTGTTGAAGTGTGTGTTGAATGTCATTAATGATATTCCCGTTATTCCTACCGTAGGGGAGAAACCGTAAGGTTCAGCGAAGCTAAATCTCATTCAAAGGAAGCTGCCTCCCATGTTTAAGATTTCTCAGTCATAGCCTCCTTCGAAATGACATTATAATAATCGTCATTGAGAGAGGAACGACGCAATCTGTTTGTCGAGAGTGAGATAGCTACGTATGATGTTTCACATTTCCGTCATTTCTGTAAAAGTTAACTAATTCGTTGACAAAATTTTATATTTTGACATGCGAATAAGTACAGACGATTTAACTTTAGTTCGAAGTTGTTTACAGAAATACCAACTTTTGATAAATGAATACGAACAAATAAAAAATTAACAACACCCTCGTTATCGATTTGCAAAAGAGTTTTATGAACTTAATGGTACAAGATTGACGAACTTTTTTAAAATATTATAATCGCTTTAGATAAAGTGGTCAACAAAAAGATTCATTACCGCGAAAAAGAGGTCCTAAATGGAAAAACAGAATCCCCTTCCTTTTATTGAACAAAAAGTATTAGTTTTAAGAGATCGAGGGAATAATAAATATGAAATTAGTTGTATTTTAAAGCCCAAATTAAAACAACTTACACCTACTCCTTCTGGAGTTTGTAATATATTAAAACGCCACGGAGTAAACAGACTACGTCCAAAAATGATTGAAAATAAGAAGGGAATAATTAAAAGGAAAGCAGGAGAATTATGGTGTATTGATACTCCTTCTTTACCTAAAGGAATCGTTAGCTCAGAACCTATAAAAGTATTACTATCTATATGGTATTATTGATTCATGTACTAGAGTTACTTGGGTAGAATTAACAGAAGATTTAACAGCTTTAATAACTATGATTACGGATATGATTGGGCTATTGAAGCTAGAGAAACGGTTAATACATATTTATTAGAAGGTAACTATCAACCCTTGATTGATTATACAAAACAGTCAAAAGCTTTTCAGCTTGCAATACCAACTCCAGATCATTATTTACCATTAATTTATAGTTTAGGATTGCAACAAAAAAATGAAGAAATTCAACTTTTTAATGATAAACTATTAGCGGGTTCTTTAAGTATGACTTCGTTAAAAATAGGATAATAAAAAAAGCCTGCATAGATGGGGTCTACACAGACTTTTAATAAAAATAAAGAGGGGTTACGATTTTTGTTTTATTGCATTAATCGTTGTTCTTACCACAAACCAGCAGAAACATACAATACCTAAAGAGAATACAATATCTCCTATCATTCGCATCCATTTTAAGGTTTGTACTGTTGGGTTGTATAATAACTCTGGATCTCTAGCAAAAGAATATCCTTTAGTGATTGAAGTATATGCTTGAATAATACCTACTGGTAATAAGCTTAATACTACCATTAATACCAATCCGCCGTTTAAAAACCAAAATGCATTTTTTACGAGCTTTTCGTTCCAAGCAATGTTTGAGTACAAGCGGAGGCAGATTAAAATAAAGCCCATACCTAACATTCCGTACACTCCAAATAGTGCAGTATGTGCGTGTACCGCAGTTGTGTTTAACCCTTGGATGTAGTACAATGCAATAGGAGGGTTGATTAAGAACCCGAAAACACCAGCACCGACCATGTTCCAAAAGGCAACAGCAATAAAGAAAAAGATAGGCCACTTGTAACGTTGAATCCAAGCATTCTTTTTCAATAAATTCCAGTTTTCTCTAATTTCAAATCCCATTAACGTTAATGGAACCACTTCCAAAGCACTAAATGTAGCTCCTAAGGCTATGGCTTGCACCGGTGTTCCTGAATAATATAAATGGTGTAAGGTACCAATGATACCACCTGCTAAGAAAATAGTAGCTGAGGCTATCGCTGTTTTTCCTGCTGTTTTGGTTGAAATAATTTTCATTCGAGAGAAAATATAGGCAATAATCACCGTTGCAAAGACCTCAAAGAATCCTTCTACCCATAGGTGCACTAGCCACCATCTCCAATAATTAATTACAGGTAGTGAACTGTTTTCTCCATACATTAATCCTGAGAAAAAGAACATACCAATAGCAACTACAGCTATTAATAGTATAGAAAGTAAATGTTTTGAGTCGTCTTTTTTACGGATACCATACAGCACATGTCTACCAACCATAACTACCCATAATATTAAACCAATACCTAAGAATATTTGCCAGAATCTACCTAAATCCATGTATTCATATCCTTGGTGACCAAAGAAGAAGTTAGTAGTTAAATCCAAAAATTGGTGCACTCCTAACCATTCTCCTAGCATAGAACCCAAAACAATAATTAATAAGGCTATAAACAAGAAATTGATTCCGAAAACTTGGTACTTCATTTCTTTACCGCTGATAATTGGAGCTAAGAATAATCCTGTTGCTAACCATGTAGCGGCAATCCAAAATACAGCAAGTTGTGTATGCCAGGTTCTAGAGATTGAATACGGAAGATATTCTGATAAATTAAAACCAAAGAAAGCTTGACCTTCTACCGTATAATGTACAGTAACAATACCCAAAACAACTTGTAATACAATAAGAAGTGAGATGACTAAAAAGTACTTTAATACTGCTTTTTGAGATCTAACTAATTTTAAGTCTAATAAGGGGTCATTGCTTGGGTTTGTTACCGCTTCTCCTTTTTCATGATTTCGAATGTAGTAATAGGTTAATACTCCTATAAATAATAACAATAAAATTATTGAGAACCCTGACCATAGTTGTGAATCGGGAGTAATTGTGTTATTAATCAACGGTTCGTGAGGCCAGTTAGAAGTATAGGTATAGTCTTGATTGGGTCTTTCTGTACTGGCAGCCCAAGAAGTCCAGAATAAAAAGGCATTAAGCTTTGCTAGTTTATCAGTATCTGTTAAAGCTCCTTCTGGAATGGCATATTTTTCATGACCTTTTGAAAAAATGTTTGCATAATACGCTGAGTTAACTTCAATGGCTTCTTTTCGCTCTTTAGAAATTGTTATTGATTGGTCTTTTTCATTAAAAGTGTTGGTTCTAATATCTTTTACCAAACGAGCTTTTAAGGCAGCTTTGTTTTCTTCATCTAAAGAATCATAGTTAGTATTAAAGTCTTTTTTAGCCCAGTAGTTTAATAAGTAAACCGCTTCTTTATGAATCCAATCAGCTGTCCAGTCTGGAGCTACATAACTTCCGTGACCCCAAATAGAGCCGACTTCCATTCCTCCGATAGATTCCCAAACATTTTGTCCATCTTGTATGTCTTTTTTAGTGTATATAGTTTCATTACTTCCGTTAACTTTTACTGTTTCAGGTATAGGGGGTTGGGTTTGATAAATTTCTGTACCTACCCATATTAATGCAATAAATGATAATACCACTACTGCAATAAATCCAGTCCAAATTTTTCTCATTATTAGTTATTTAATTTAATTGATTTTCTAGTTTGATTGCTTTTCTAAATAGAATATTGTTTTCTAAGTGAATGTGTTTGTGTAAGTCTTCTTCAAACTCTCGTAGCATTGCTAAAGCAACTTTGTATGTGTTACAAGCGTCTTCAGGTGGAGTGTAATTATTGGTAAGTCTTGCAATTGTTCTAAATCTACTTCCTTCGTTATCATGCTCGGTATGCATCATATTTATAGGGTTTTCTACCGTACCAAATGGAGGAGGAGAAAGAGGAGTATTTGAGCTACTCGCTTCAACTAACTTTTTTATAAAAGGAAATAAAATAAGTTCCTCTTTTTTCATATGTGTGGTAAGTTCCCCAGCACTTTCTTTAAAGAGTTGCAAAACCTCATGTAGCTCAGGATGGTTGTTACCATGTACTTTAGCTAGTTTGGTTAGATATTCTAAAATTTCAGGAATTTGTTTTTCCACATATGTATGGTGATTTTGGTAGATATAATCACACAAAAAATCTAAGGACCAGCTTTGATAATCGTTATTAGATTTAGAGCCTCTATCAATGCGAATTAGTTTATTGATTAATGTATCAGGAACAATGTTCTTTTTTGTAGTAACTTCTTGAATAGTTCTGTTACCGTTGCAACAAAAATCAATTCCGTATAGTTTAAAAATTGTAGCTGTTTTATAGTTATTTGCAACTATATCTGCTACTATTGAGTTGTTATTTATCTCCATTTTGTTTCTATTTATTATTTATAAATCATAAAAAGACCTTTTTATCTTTTATTGTTGTAAATTTTTTTTATTCTCGTTTTAGCCAAAAAGTATTTTTCTTGTCATTTGTGTATAATACATCATGAAGGGTGTTTCCTTCTAACATTTTTCTCAAGTTATCTCTAATTTCTACAAATTTAAAGTGAAGAGGGCACGGAGAGCTATCATCACACTGTTTTAAACCCAATCCGCAACCTGTATAAATACTATCACCATCTAATACACGAACCACATCGCTTAAGCGAATTTTTTTAAGGTCAGCTTTATTAATTACAAATCCGCCATAGGGACCTTTAATAGAATCAATGATATTATTTTTTGTTAAAATTTGTAATATTTTCCCTGTGAAAGCTTCAGGAGAATTAATAGCGGCAGCAATAGCTTTTACACCAACTTTATTATCTAAGCTAGATTGTTCTGCAACAAAAATAGTTGCTCTTAAACCGTATTCACAAGATTTTGAAAACATATAAAATAATATGCTACAAAGATATTAGTTTTCTTTATAAAAGACACTAAAGTCTTTTATTTTTTTATAAAAAAAGCATCATTTTTTAATGATGCTTTTGAATATATTTTAGGCTTAGTTTTTTCTGTGCCAGTAAGCTGTTCTACCAAAGGCAGCAAAGCCTATATAACCTCTAATTTTTAATTTGTTGTCGTTTTCAAGTTTAATATAACACTTATATTCTTTTCCATTTTTAGGATCTAAAATTTTTCCACCACTCCATTCGTCACCATCTTTTTTTAGACCTGTTAAAATATTCATTCCTAAAATAGGATTGTTTTTGCGCTTTCCACTACACTTATCACAAACAGCTTCTTGACGATTTTTGTCTGTAATCTCAATAATTTTAGCGTAAGCCTTTCCATCTTTTTTATATACTTCTATTACAGAATCAACTTTGTTGGTTTCTTCGTCACGGTTTTCCCATTTTCCGAAAATAGTTTGCGCACTCATCGATAAGCTAACGGTTGTAAATAATAAAGCAAAAAGTATTTTTTTCATAATCTAAAAGTTTTAATAGTATATCGTTTTCAAAAAGTATTCCAATTAATCGTATTGTGCATCAAAGTTGCTCTCCCATTTTCCCTGTACACGTAAAACCTGTTCTATAATATCTCGAGCACAACCATTACCACCAGTTTTATCAGAAATGTATCTTGAAATTTGTTGTACTTCACGAGCAGCATCGTTAGGGCAAGAGGGCATACCAACGAGTTTCATTACAGGGTAATCAGGGATGTCATCTCCCATGTACATTATATTTTCTGGGTTTAGTTTGTATTTTTCAACCAATTCATTAAACTGTTTAATTTTATCATGAGCTCCTAAATAAATATCGGTAATACCTAAGCCTTCTAAACGTGTACGCACTCCTTCGTTTTTTCCACCAGAGATAATACAAACCCTATAGCCAGCTTTTACAGCTGCTTTTAAGGCGTATCCATCTTTAATATTCATTTGACGTACAAGCTGTCCGTCAGGAAAAACGGTTACAATTCCGTTAGTTAATACTCCGTCTACATCAAAAATAAAGGTGTCTATTTGAGGTAAGTATTCTTTATAACTCTTTTCCATTTTGTTGGATTGATTTTGTAATAAGTTTATAAATTTCTTGTTGTTCAGCATTTAATAACGCTAAATGGTTTTGAATAGTTTTTTGGTCATTTCTTTTGGCAGGACCTGTTTGTGCTGACTCAGGACTCAACTCGGTTATTTTTTGAGCTGTTTCCTGAATTAGAGGTAGTAATACTTCAAAAGGAACTTGATATTCGTTGCAAATATCAGCACCAATTTTATACATATGATTGGTGAAATTATTTACAAAAACAGCAGCAACGTGTAATCGTTTACGTTGCTCTGAATTGATACGATATATCTTTTTTCCAATAGATTTAGCAAGAGTTTCTAACAACTGTAAATCATCTTCGTTTTCAGCTTCTAAACAAAAAGGAATTTCATTAAAGTTTACATCTTTGTCTTTAGAAAAACTTTGTAATAAGTAAAAGATACCTTTACGTCCAGTGTTTTGTAACGATTGCATAGCTACACTACCTGAAGTATGTACAACTAAACCGTTTTTTTGTTTAATTTTACGAGAAACATCACCAATAGCATCATCAGAAACCGCAATGATATACACATCGGCTTCTGTTAAAAGTTCTATACTATTTGTAATAGGAGTAACTTCTTTTAAATGATGAATTTGCTCAATATTTCGAGCATACATTTGTACTAACGATACTTCGTTTTTTTTATTAAAAGCATTGGCTAAATGTGTAGCTACATTACCGCCTCCTATAATGGCAACTTTAATCATAGCACGAAGATATTGAAATTAATTAAAATTATTTTCGCATATTTGTACCATTATGATTGTATAAGTCACCTCAAATAGTTGTGTTGCTTGAGCAACAAATAGTTAAGTCTTACGCTTTTTTAAGACAATTTTATGTATTTATAAAACTTTATAATGACTGATAACAATCAAACATCAAAACAAACCATATTCTCACTTTTTAAAGATGCTGTTTTAGGAAGACAGCAAGATTTTACGACTGGAAGTATTCGTAAAGCAATTTTTTTATTAGCAATTCCGATGATTTTAGAAATGCTGATGGAATCTATTTTTGCCTTGGTAGATATTATTTATGTATCAAGGGTAAGTGTAAACGCAGTCGCTACCGTAGGATTAACAGAGTCTGTACTTACGTTAGTGTATGCTGTAGCCATAGGGTTAAGTATGGCGGCAACTGCTTTAGTCGCTCGAAGAACAGGAGAGAAGGATTCAGAAGGAGCAAATCAAACAGCAGTTCAAGTTATATTTTTAGGAGTTTTTATTTCTATCCTTATCAGTATTGTTGGAATTGTATATCCAAGAGAAATACTAGCACTCATGGGAGGCGAGCCTGATTTAATTGCTGAAGGTTACGGATATACTCGTGTATTATTGGGCGGAAACATAACAGTAATGTTATTGTTTTTAATCAATGCTGTTTTTAGAGGAGCAGGAAATGCATCTATTGCAATGTGGACGTTGATTTTATCGAACGGATTAAATATTATACTTGATCCTATTTTTATTTTTGGGTTAGGACCGATACCTGCATATGGAGTAGAGGGAGCAGCTATAGCAACAACGATTGGAAGAGGTACGGCAGTTATAGCGCAATTAGGAGTATTGTTTTTTGGAGCAGGTAAAATAAAAATAGCGGTTAAAGATTTAGTGGTCAGAGTTTCTGTAATGATAAACTTAATAAAAGTGTCATTAGGAGGAATAGGGCAGTTTATTATCGGAACTTCAAGTTGGGTGTTTTTAATGCGAATTATGTCTGAATTTGGTAGTGAAGTGTTAGCAGGATATACAATTGCTATTCGAATAATGATGTTTACCTTAATGCCTGCTTGGGGAATGAGTAATGCAGCAGCAACATTGGTAGGGCAAAACTTAGGAGCACAACAACCAGAAAGAGCAGAGAAATCTGTTTGGATAACGAGTAAATATTGTGCCTTTTTCATGGGGGCTGTCTCATTGATTTACATATTCTTTGCTCCAACTTTTTTAGGATGGTTTTCTGAAAATACTGAAGTTGTTGAAAATGGGGCTTTGTGTTTGCGAATTATGGCAGCTGGATACATAGCATATGCTTATGGAATGGTTGTAATTCAATCTTTCAATGGTTCAGGAGATACCAAAACACCAACCTATATCAACTTTGTGTGCTTTTGGTTATTTCAATTACCGTTTGCATATGTAATGGCTATTACACTAGGTTTTGGTCCTATAGGAGTTTTTTTAGCAATAACTTTAGCAGAAGTTTTAATTGCAGTTGTTGGTATTTGGATGTTTAAAAAAGGAAAATGGAAATCTGTTAAGGTATAAGGTAGTTTTTGTAACTTAGCTATTAAAGTTCTGTAAAGAAATCTAAAGTCTAAGATTTTAAACTCTCTTATTACTATGAATACCAAGCAAAAATTAGGCATTAATACTATTTGTACATATGTTGGCGAAATAAAAGATGATCAGTTTAAAGGAGCTATTTCACCAATTTATATGTCAACTTCTTATCAATTTGATAATGTTGATGTAAAAAGGTACCCGCGTTATTTTAATACGCCTAATCAGGAAGCTTTGTGTAAAAAAATAGCAGCTTTAGAAAAAACGGAAGCAGGTTTACTATTTGGTTCAGGTATGGCGGCTATTAGTACTTCTTTACTAGCTTTTTTACAAAAAGGAAATCATGTAGTATTACAGGAAACACTATACGGGGGAACCTATAATTTTGTGGTAGAAGAGTTTGATAAATTTGGAATAGAATATTCGTTTACCAATAGTTTAGCTATTGAAGATTTTGAAAAAGAAATCCAACAAAACACACGTGTAATTTTTATTGAAACGCCATCTAATCCTTTATTAAAAGTGGTAGATATAAAATCTGTCGCAAGTTTAGCAAAACAGCACGGTATAATAACAATGATTGATAATACCTTTGCCTCACCAATTAATCAAACACCAGTGGATTTTGGAATTGATATTATGATACATTCTGCGACAAAGTACATGGGAGGTCATTCAGATATATTGGCAGGAGCTGTTGCAGCTTCAGAAGAGCACATACAACGAATATGGAATTTAGCAAAGAATTTAGGAGGTAGCCTAAGTGATTTTACAGTGTGGATGTTAGAGCGTAGTTTAAAAACAATGAACTTACGTGTAAAACGTCAAAGTAAAAATGCGTTGAAAATGGCAAAATATTTAGAGAGAAATGAACATATAGCTAGGGTGTACTATCCAGGATTAAAATCGCATACAAATTATGAGTTGGCTAAATCTCAAATGAAGTATTTTGGAGGTATGTTGTCTTTTGAGTTACAGGAAGAAATAGATGCTATGACTTTTCAACGTAATTTAAAACTTATAAAACCGTCTATGAGTTTAGCAGGAGTAGAAAGTACGGTGTTGAGCCCTACACAAACTTCTCATGCGTTGCTTTCACCTGAAGAAAGAGCAAAACAAGGAATAAAAGATGGGCTTATTCGTTTTTCGGTAGGAATAGAAGAAACAAAAGATTTAATTCAAGATATAGAACAAGCATTACAAAAAACAATACAATAAATGAAACTAGATATATTAGCTTTTGGAGCGCACCCAGATGATGTTGAACTAGGATGTGCAGCTACCATAGCCAAAGAAATTTCAGAAGGAAAAAAAGTTGGGATAGTTGATTTAACTCGTGGAGAGTTAGGAACAAGAGGTTCTGCTGAATTGCGTGATAAAGAAGCATCAATAGCTGCTGACATTTTAGGGGTTTCAGTACGTGAAAACTTAGGCTTTGCAGATAGCTTTTTTAAAAATGATAAAGAACATCAACTAGAAATTATTAAAATGATACGTAAGTATCAACCAGAAATAGTGTTGTGTAATGCTATTGACGATCGCCATATTGATCACCCTAAAGGAAGTCAGTTAGTGTCCGATGCTTGTTTTTTAAGCGGTTTGCTTAAAATAGTAACTGAGTTAGATGGAGTTCAACAAGAAAAATGGAGACCGAAACAAGTTTATCACTATATACAATGGAAAAATATTGAACCTGACTTTGTGGTGAATGTTACTGGTTTTATGGATAAAAAAATCAGTTCAGTTATGGCGTATTCATCACAGTTTTTTGATCCGAAAAGTAACGAGCCAGAAACTCCAATAACTAGTAAAAACTTTACCGATAGTATAGAGTATAGAGCAAGAGACTTGGGAAGATTGATAGGGGTTGATTTTGCAGAAGGCTTTACATCAGAACGTTACGTGGCAGTAGAAAATTTAAGTAAATTAATTTAAAAAAAAGTTTTGCCAGAATACTAAAAGCTTGTATATTTGCACCCGCAAGTTACATGGTGATTGTAGCTCAGCTGGTTAGAGCGCCGGATTGTGGTTCCGGAGGTCGCCGGTTCGAACCCGGTCTTTCACCCAAAACCTTCTCAAATTGAGAAGGTTTTTTGTGTTTTAAATTTACTTTTAAAATTAGTATTGAATAAAAAAGCTTCTCAGTTTATTGAGAAGCCTTTCTGTTTTTTAACCATTGTTCGTATTTGTCTTTATGCTTAAAGCGCTTGTGTGTCCATAAATAAAACTCTGGTTGTGCTTTAATATTTTTTTCGGTAATTTCTAAATATTTGTCTGTTATTTGGTAGTTTTCAAAATCTTTAGGAGATTCGGTTATAAGTTCAAACTCTGTTTCATAATAACCTCTTTTAATTTTTTTAGCACAGTAGTTAACAACAGCAAGGTTATATTTTTTAGAAAGCATTTCAGCACCAGTGTGTATAGGAACTCTAACACTTAAAAAATTAGTCCAGTAATGAGATTTATGCACTTGAGGAGATTGATCGCTTAATAATATGTATAGACCTTGTATGTTGTTTTGGTAATTTTTGTGAATACCTTTTACTGTTTCTGAAGTTTTAAATCCAGTAATACCAAATTTGGATCTAGAGCTTTTTACGGCTTTTTCAAAATATTTGTTAGCGAGTTTTGTGTAAGCTCCAAAAACATGAAGATCAAGTACTAGAGGGAGACTAAAAGACCATTCCCAATTTGCTTGATGCGCTCCAACTAAAGCAATACTTTTTCCCTCTTTAGCAAGTTTGTTTATAATTTCGGGATTTTTGTACTTATAGCGCTTGAGTATTTCTTTTTCACTAATTGTGAAAGATTTAATGCTTTCAAAGATTAAGTCAAAGAAATGTATGTAGAATTTTTTTGTTATGTTTTTTATTTCTTTATCGTCTTTTTCTGGAAAAGCTGTTTTTAGGTTTTGAATCACTACTTTTTTACGATAGCCTATTAAGTTGAAAATGACAAGACGGAAAAAATCAGAAATTATATATAATAATCTCATGGGTAAAATTGATAATATCCATACTAGCGGATACACAATAATAAAGATGAGTAGTTTCATTAAGTTTTAATTTTAGGCAAATATCGTATTAATTAATGAATGATTTACTTTATTAACTTTTGTTTATGTTTGTGCATATATATAAAATTATGAGTCAAGTTATTATTATACTGATTGTAGCCAATGTATTAGTGTCTTTAAAAGGGTTTAGTGATGCGGCTTTTTTTGATCGCTATAAATTTCAAGTTCAAAGAATATTAGGGGGAGAGAAAATACGAATGTTAACTTCAGGTTTTTTACATGTAGATTGGTTGCATTTAGGATTTAATATGTATGCTTTGTATTTGTTTGGAGAGCTAGCTATGAGAAATTTTAGTGTAATTAATTTTGTGTTGATTTATGTAGCTAGTTTGTTGGCAGGAAGTATGTATTCGTTATATCAGCATAAAAGAGAATTGTATTACAGCGCAGTAGGAGCATCGGGAGCAGTGTCAGGTGTTATGTTTTCTGCTATTTTACTATATCCAGACAAGACCTATAGTTTCATATTTTTTCCATTTATTGAATTCCCTGCATATGTTTTAGGTATAGGATATTTATTGTATTCTATTTACGGAATGAAAAACCAAGTAGGTAATATTGGTCATTCAGCTCATTTAGGAGGTGCTATTGGTGGATATTTGATAACATTAGTGTTACGGCCAAGTGTAATAACGAATCATACAATAATGGTTGGTATTATGGCGCTAATTATTCTAGGATTATTTTTCTTTGGAGATAAATTAAAACTAAATAAATAAAAAACCGAAACTAATGTTTCGGTTTTTTTATGAGCGGGAGACCAGGTTCGAACTGGCGACATTCAGCTTGGAAGGCTGACGCTCTACCAACTGAGCTACTCCCGCGGTAAAGACTTTTGTAATTTCTTACAACTATGTAAAAATTTGAGCGGGAGACCAGGTTCGAACTGGCGACATTCAGCTTGGAAGGCTGACGCTCTACCAACTGAGCTACTCCCGCGGTAAAGACTTTTGTAATTTCTTACAATTATGTAAAAATTTGAGCGGGAGACCAGGTTCGAACTGGCGACATTCAGCTTGGAAGGCTGACGCTCTACCAACTGAGCTACTCCCGCAGTAAAGCGGTTGCAAATATAAGACTGTTTCTAATATCTACAAATATTTTTTTGAAAAAAAATAGCAAAAACTATGTCTTTGATAGGTAGCTATCAGAAAGTGAATAAGATAGGTTTATAAAGATTTTATAAGTTTTATAGATGTTAATGTAAAATCTAATCTTGTACAGTAAAAAAAGGAATTAAAAATAGTTTTATTGTACGTGTAGCGTATGAAATTATAGTATTCAGTATTAAAAAAGAACCCACTCAAAAAGATTGAGTGGGAAAATTGCTATGAAAAAGAACTTAAGACGTCTCTTAAGTGCTGCTAAGGTACTTATAATTTAATAGGTAGAAGAATAAAAAAGCGTAAAAAAATTATGGGCTAACCATAAAAAACAAATCTTTTAAACTTGTAGTGCTGATAACAGAGGACGTATGGTTGGAGTGAAGTGTTAATAAAAGAGGAAAAAGCGGGAAACCCCGCTTAGTACTTTAAAAGGGTTGAGGGCGGCATTGAGGTTCTGCACAGCCAAACCAAATTCGAGAACAGGTATTGTCAGGTAATAAACATTGCGCTTTACCACCATTAATAGATCGTTGTTCCTTTTTGTTTAAACTAATACCTAAGTTTGAAATATTTTTTATCATAATAAAAGTTTTAAGTTTCTCAAAATTAGGTTGTTTAAAATATAATATTAGAAATAAAACCGTAAAAAAAGTACGGTTTTATATTATTTGTTTTAGGTTTTCTTTGAGTCTCTTAGAAAAAAGATTTTTCATCCCTTATAATTTTAAGAAAATGAAAACCATAGATTTCAAAGCCTTCGTTGTAATAAAACTTATGAGACTTTCTGTTAGTAGTGTACGTATTTAATTCAACAGCTTCATATCCTTTAGATTTTGTATAATCATATACCCATTTAAAAAGCTGCTTACCAATATTGTTACCTCTATAGTTTTCATCAACAATTACATGGTCAGGTTCTACACTCTTACCAATATAGTGTCTAGTGCTGTACCAAAGTCCACAAATACCTATTAGTTTATCATCATCAAAAACACCTATGCATTCATAGTTAGGGTATGCTGCCATTTCTAAAACTCTAGCTTTTAAAATATCTTTTGGTGTCGTAGTATTGGCTTTACGTAAAAGAGGAAGAATTGTAAGAATATCTTCTTTGCTAATCAGGTTAAAATTTATATTCATTCTGTATTTTTGAGTTAAAGAAATTTCAGATGATAAAAATAAAAAATATATCAGCTCAAGAAACCTATAATATTCGATTAGCTGTTTTACGAAACAACATTGATTTACCTTACAAGTTTAAGGAAGATGAGTATGAAAGTAGTTTTCATTTAGGGGCTTTTCATAATAATAAATTGGTAGGTATAGCATCTTTTATACAGAATAGAAAAGAAGCTATTAAAGGAGAGCAATATCAGTTAAGAGGAATGGCTACTTTACCAGAAATGAGAGGTATGGGAGCTGGAAGATTATTGTTAGAAGAAGCAAAAAACATTTTAAAAACTAAAAACATTGATGTTTTATGGTGTAATGCTAGAAAAGAAGCTGTTGGTTTTTATAAGAGTCTAGATTTTGTAATAATAGGAGAGGAGTTTGAAGTGCAAAAAGTAGGTACTCATTTTAAAATGTACACTAAAGTCTGAGTATAAAAAAAACCCAAATCGAAAGATTTGGGTTTTGTAGCGAGGAGCAGATTTGAACTGCCGACCTCAGGGTTATGAATCCTGCGCTCTAACCAACTGAGCTACCTCGCCTGATTGCGGGTGCAAATATAATTACTTTTTGGTTTTAGACAACAAACATTTAAATTTTTTTTTAAAAAATAATTATCTATATTGGCACTTAAACAAAAAAATAGATGAGCAAAGTTAAATTTGAATTAGAGTTCCCTATTCATGCATCACCAAGCATGTTATATCAATATTTTGCAACGCCAGCAGGTTTAGAAGAATGGTTTGCAGATAGAGTAAATTCACGAGGAAAGCTTATTACATTTATTTGGGATGACTCTGAAGAAGAGGCAAAGATAATTACCAAAAAAACAGACGAACGTATTAAGTTTAAATGGACTGAAAGTGAAGGTGATGATAGTTATTTTGAATTCAAAATACAGGTAGACCCACTAACAAAAGATGTTGCTGTAATTGTTACAGATTTTGCCGATGATGAAGAGGATGCGGAAGAAGCAAAAATGCTTTGGCAAAACCAAATAGAAGAATTAAAGCATACAATAGGAGCTTAACACACAAAGAGAAAAGAACCAAAAGAAGAACTCGACAATTTTGTCGAGTTTTTTTGTGGCTAATATTTACCTAAATTGTAAGTTTGCAATTAAAATTTTTAAGAAATGGTAAACTTTAATGGAACTTTAATTTCTGATAACGAAGTACAAATTTCAACCAAGAATAGAGCTTTTAAGTATGGCGATGCTATTTTTGAAACAATTAAAGTGTTAAACGGTAAAGTTGTTTTTGCAGAAGACCACTATTTTAGGTTAATGGCTTCAATGCGAATGCTTCGTATGAAGATACCTATGAAGTTTACCCTTGAGTATTTGCAAGATGAAATTCTTAAAGTAATAAAAGAACTACCTGAATCTTCTTCTTATAGAATACGATTAACTGTTTTTAGAAAAGACGGAGGTTTATATGCGCCAGTTACAAACGAAATAAATTATATTATTGAAGGAACTCCATTAGAGAATGTAGAAAAAGAGACCTATAGAATGGATGTTTTTAAAGATTTTTATAACTATTCTGGGTTGCTTTCAACAATAAAAACAACTAATAGAATGTTGAATACATTAGCAGCTGTTTTTGCCGAAGAAAACGATTTAGATAATTGTATTTTGCTAAATGAACGTAAAGGGGTTGTTGAAACTATTAATGGAAACATCTTTATAGTAAAAGGAAACACAATAAAAACTCCAGCTTTAACAGAAGGGTGTATTAAAGGAATTATTAGAAAAAAAGTAATTGAGATTATAGAAAAACACTCAGAGTATACAATAGAAGAAACAACTATTTCTCCTTTTGAAATCCAAAAAGCAGACGAAGTTTTTATAACAAACGCTATTGTTGGAATTCAACCAGTTACTAATTATCGTAAAAAAGAATTTTCAACAGATATAACTAATAAAATAAAAAGTAGTTTAAAACTTGCGACAGTAACTAGTTAAACTTAGTTCATTTGAATATCGCTAGGAGCATTTGCCCAAATTTTATACTTACCACCTCTTTGTAATAGTTTTTCTTTCCAAAAACCTTTATTACTAGTGGTTAAAATATTTTCGTAGTCATTCTCTGTTATAAACCAAGAGTTCATTAACAGTTCCTCTTCTAATTGGTTTGCCCCCCAGCCAGAATAGCCTAAAAAGAAACGAATATCGCTAGCTTTTAACTGTTTGTTATTTAATAACTCTTTTAAAAGATCAAAATTTCCCCCCCAGTAAATACCGTTTGCAACTTCAATACTGTTAGGAAGTAAGTGTGGAACTTTGTGGATAAAATATAAATTATCCTGTTCTACTGGTCCGCCCTGATATACTGTAAAATCACAGTCTATCTCAGGAACTAAATCGCTAAGTACATGGTCTAAAGGTCTGTTTAAAATAAAACCTACCGAACTTTTTTCATTATGCTCAGTAAGTAAAACGATGGTTCTCTTAAAAGAACTATCATTTAAAATTGCTGGTTCAGCAATTAATAACCTACCTTTTTCCGGTTTAAATGCAACCATAATTTTTTTAGTTTATAAACACTAAGGTAAATAAAATTTTAATAAAATTTTAACAAAAGTGTTAAAAAACCAGAGGAAATAGGTGAAAAACTGTAATTACATTTTTTCTAAAACACTAATTACTTCATTTTTTTTACGAACTGAAACAGGAACAGTTGTTTTGTTTTTTAAAACTAAATATCCTCCATCAGATTTTATGAATTCTTTAATGAATTGAATATTAATTAGATGACTTTGGTGAACTCGTAAAAAATCGTATTCCTTCAACATATCAGCAAAGTGCTTTAAGGTTTTTCCAACTAATATTTTTTGTCCATCATTCATAAAAAACTCTGTGTAATTATTATCGGACTGACAACGAACAATATCGTCTAAATTTACCACCATAATTTTGTCAGAAGTGTTTAATGAAATCTTTTTAGGACGTTGATTTGGTTTTGAAATGGATTGTTGGAGGACTGTAAGCTGTTCTTTGTCGGGTTTAATTTGATTTTTTGCTTTGTTAATTGCATTTGCTAAATCTTCGTTTGAATATGGTTTTAATACATAATCAATAGCAGCAAATTTAAAAGCTTTAATGGCATACTCGTCGCTTGCAGTAACAAAAATAATTTTTGAAGATAGGTTTGGATGAATTTCTAAAACATCGAAACCAGTACCGTCTCCCAGCATAATATCTAAAAATAAAATATCTGGTTGTTGCTTTCGTAAAACTTTTGATGCTTCTACTACACTTTTAGCAGTATCAATAATTTCAATTTCTGGGTGAAACTGAGTAAGATCGTTTTGTAACATCTCTAAAGCTGTTGACATATCGTCTACTAAAATTGCAGAAAGTTTTTTCATGTTTTAAAAATCAGTTTTTAAAGGAATTTCAAATAGTACCTTAGTTCCTGTTACTTTTCTTTTATCATATAGTTCAATAATGGAAAAAGCTCCCTTTTTTGACAGGTTTCGAATTCGTTCTTGCGTAACTTTTAAAGCTACGGATTTATGTGAGCTAACTTTTTTAAGTTCTTTTGATTGATGAACACCAATACCGTTATCTATTATTTCACAATGTAAAAGATCGTTTTTTATAGAAAAACTGATCCTAATTTTTCCGTTTTCAACAGAAGAGATTCCGTGTTTTATACTGTTTTCAACAAAAGGTTGTATTAGCATTGGTGGAATTAGAATTTCTTCAGGATCAATAGAAAGGTTTGTAATTATTGAATATTCAAAGGCGTTTGAGTTTATCTGTTGCTCTAGTTCAATATAATTTTTTAGCGTGGTAATTTCTTCAGCTAAGCTAATTTCTTCTTGTCTAGAATTGTGTAAAACACCACGTAAAAGAGTAGCAAATTTACTAATGGTTGTATTTAATTCAACTGATTTTCCTGAGTTTCCTAGTGCTTTAATTCCATTTAAAACATTAAAAATAAAATGCGGATTCATTTGAAGTTGCAAGGCTTTTTGCTCTAGAGATATCAAATGATTTTCCAGTTCTAACTTTGCAACTTTAGCTTTGTTTTTAGCTTGAATTCTTCTGATATATGACCAAACAATGAGTGTTAAAATTATGCTGGCTACTCCAATGGTAGACCAAATAAACCAACTTTTTTTATAGATAGGAGTATCAATATAAAAATTAAACTCAATAGGAGTGCTTTCTATTTTTCCAACTCTTGATTGAGCTGAAAATGTATAGTTTCCTGGAGAAAGATAAGCTAAATCGATAGCACTTTTAGTACTCCAAGGACTGGTTTGATTGTTGAGCGTATAGCGATACTCCAACTTATTTGAGTTGCTAATATCTATTGTTTTGTAATAAAAAGAGATATGGTTTTTATCTGCAGGGAGTTTTAGAGTTTTGCTGTAGTTGTTTATGTTAATGCTATCTAAAGGAGTAAAAACTACCTCAATATTTTCAAAAGAAATGGTAGGCTTTTTTTGTATTGGTTTGTCACTTTTAATAAAATAAACTCCCTTATCTTTTGTAGAAACCCAAGTGTTATTTTCATTGTCTTGAAAAGCACTGGTAATTTCATTGGTAGTTAAGGTATTATATTTATTAATGTTTCTAACGAAATTAAAATTAGCATCTAGTACTTCAATACCATTATCCTCAGAGATAATCCAAAATTGATTATTGATTTTTTTAATTTCAATAACATTTTGCGTAGTGATGCTTTGTGTTTCTACTTCGTTGTTTTTAATGAATTTAAGGCCTTTGTTATAAGTAGTTGCAATTATCGTTTTTCCGTTAATTAAAAGAGAAGTGTAATTATTTACATCAATTCTTTTTAAAACTTTAGGATTGATAAGCTTATCAAGCTTCCACAAAGATTTATTAGTAGCTATCCAGTAAAACTTTCCATCAAATAACATATCGTTTATCTGATTTAAATCAATTTGAAAGTTGGTACGAAGAGGAGAGAGATAGTCTTCACGAACTCTAACAACTCCTTTATCAGTGCCTAAAAAAGTATGGTTTTTAACGGTTAAAATGCAGTTAACATTGTTGCCTTCAAAATTAGTAAACCCATGATGGTTTTTTATACTTAAACCTTTATCGGTACCAATAAATATAGTATTTCCTTTTGAAGAAATGATATTAACGTTGTTAGAAATTAATCCATTTTTTGTTGTAAAAGTAGTAAACTCATTTCCGTTAAATCTAATTAAGCCGTTATTGGAAGCTAACCAAATATAACCAGTTTTATCTTGAGAACAGTTGTTTATGTGTAGGCTTGGTAACCCATTATTTTTGGTGTAAGTTTTTAAAGGTTGGTTTTGAGCAGAAACATTTATCAGACCACAGATAAAACAGCAAAGTAGTAAAAAAGCAAAATTTTGTACTGAGTGTTTTTGAGTACTCAATACAAAATTGTTTCTCATAGCTGTTTTTGTAATATGATATTGGGTTTTCATCATAACAAAAATACTTAAATAAAACGTCATTACGAAGGGAAGGAGGTTGAAGTAATTACTTTTATTATGAGGTTTTCCTAGGTTCGTAATGACGTTTGTTCAACAATTATTAGTTATTTCATAGCGTATAAACGCTTATTATTGGTATCTGGTTTCACGTGTTCTAATTCTCCGTAAGGTTTAGTTAAAGGTTTTAAAACACATAAAGCAGAAGCTTTACCTTTTATAATTAACTGACTGTTTTTTACAGTATAGGTCCATCTAAATTTCTCTACAGGAATATTTGTTTTTTCAACTTCTTTCATTAAAGCTTCTTCACTAGCAATAAAATCCATAATTTCTTCTTGCATTACAAAGTGAGGAATTTCGTTGTCAGAATTATGGTAGTCTAATTCTAGATTTACTGGAATGGTATACTGAATTGTGTATGGTTCTCCCACATAACGTTCTCTTTCATTGTTTAAAGCATCGTACCAAGAAATTTCTTTTTCTTCTGGATATTTCTTAGCAATTTCTTTTGATAAATCTACTTTACCAGGAGAATTTGCTGTGGGATAAAATACGTAGTACGGTTGTGCTAAATAATGGTTAGAAAACTCTCCTCCAAATACATTGTAGTATGGTGATGCAACTACTTGAGGAATTTTGTTTTCAGTTATAAAAGCACTTTTTAAAGTGTTTATTAAATCAGTGTTTTCTGCCAATTGATTGGTGTGAAAAATAATTCTAGTATCATCTGTAACAGCATCGCTTTTTACAGAGGGTAATGCACCTTTAGTAATTGTTTTTTGTAACGTTTCAGCAGTTACTTTATCTCCATTAACTACAGTTTCTAAGTTCATTGCTCTAAAAGGGTTGTTGTTATTTACGATATGAATTTCTCCGTAAGGATTTTCAGTAGCATTGTTGTTCATCCAAGAAATAATTTCTTCTACTGAATACTTACCATTAATTATTTCGTAGTTTTTTTCTTTGAAATATACTCTAGCGCTATCGTAAAAATGGCTATCTCCATTGTCGTTCCCTGTAATAAATACTACAGGTTTTCTGTATTCCACAGCTGGTTTTTCAATAGTTTCCTCTGTGGTAGCAATGTTTTCCTGTTCTTGATTTTTGTTGTCACTTTTTGTGTTATCACAACTTGAAAATACTCCGATTAGTAGTAGTAATCCCATTACTGTACCTACTTTTAAAATGTTTTGTTTCATAGTTTTTTGTTTTAAGGTTAATATAGTTACTGTTATTGTTGTAAAATGATGGTTACATCCTTTCCTAAATTTATACTAGTTGATAGTTTGTTTAAGATGTTAGGAAGGTTTCGGTCGTTAATCCACTGACCGTTTTCTTGTTTTTCAACGGAAGCGATTAATCCGCTTGTGTTTATTTGTAATTTTAAACTTGTGTATTTTTCTAAATACATTTTTAATACTGATGAATAATTGTTGTTTGACCACATAATTGTTGTTTTTATATGATCAAAATTACCACAGAAGTACAGGTAGATTTGGAGTAAATTAGAATTCGTAGTAGATAAATTAGAATTCGTTGTTGATAGTCGGTAGAAGGTAGACGTTAGCCAGTAGTTTCTAGCCAGTAGTCGGTAGTTGATTGATAGATAAAAAAGGTGACTTGAAGTTAAAAAATAATAGTTTTAGCCAACAGCCAACAGCCAACAGCCATTTAATAACAATCTGTTTTAATTTGATTCTTCTTTTTAAAGTAGTCTAAAGATGTGTTCAGTTTAGTTGAAGTTATTTGTTCTAATACTTTCTCAACACCTTTTAGCATTTTAATAGAACCACAAATCATAATAGTTCCTCCGTTTTGTAAAACAGTAGAAATTGTAGTTTCTTTTTTTAGTAACAAATCTTGTATATATTCTTTCTCTTTTTCTTGAGAATAGGCAATATGAATGTTCTTTTTCTCTATGTTTTTTAACAAAGAAGCGTACATTTTTAGCGACTCTTTAGTTCTACCACCCCAGAAAAGATGTGCTTTTGTGTCGTTTTTATGTTGCAGCATTCCTAAAAAAGGAGCGATACCTGTTCCGTTAGCGATAAAGATTACTTCTTTATTTTTCTTAGGAAAATAGAATTCCTTATTCTGTTTGATGCTTGCTTTAAGTGGTTCATTTTGTTTTAACTGATAAAGTAGATTAGAACACACTCCGAGGTCATGTTTTTTAATACTTAGTATGATGTCATTATCTATTTTTCCAACAGAATATAAACGTTCAATATTGTCTTCTTTAGGAGTTATAGCTAACAAATCACCAGAGTTAAAACGAATTTTTTTAGTTGGCTGTAAGCGGACTAAAAAGGAATCGTCATTGTTTAATTCAGTTTTAGAAACTGTGGTAAAAGTTTGTTGTTTTTTATACTTTTTTACCTCTTGTGTTAGTTCAAACTGTATACTAGTTTTTTTACTCCATAAATGTCCCCAAGTTTTAAAATCTTGAAAAGACTGGTTGTTAATTTTATAAACAGGTAACAGAGGTGTAAACTCTGGGAGTTGTTGTAGTTTACTATTTATATCAATAGCAAATTGACAAAAATGAGGATATGCTCTGGAGCCAAAACCAACTATTGAATAGTTAATCTTATTTTGAATCACTGTTTGTTGAACTAACTGTAAGAATTTAGAAGCGTTAGAAGGAGCTTCACCTTCTCCGTAAGTTGAAGTTAATATAATTAGATGTTTCGCATTTTTGTACGAAGTGTAATTGTTTAAGATATCGATAAAAACTGGGATGCTTTTTTTGATTAAAGCATTGTGTAAAGAGGAAGCAAAAGGGTAGGTGTTGTTTGTTTCTGAGCCTACTAAAATGATAATTTCTGCACTGTCTTTATTAGTTTTATTTTTAGGAAGTGAGTTTTTTTGCGCTCTTTTGACGGTCATTGCAAACCCTGAATAGATAAAAAACAGGATAGATATTGAAGAAAGTAACAATACTATTGACCAAATGATTGTTCCGTTTCCTGTATGTAATAACAAACTCCAGTTTAGAAGTATGCTAGTTAACGAAAGGTTTTCTTTACTGATTATATTCCCTGTATATTGATGAATTAGCACTTCACTATCATTTAGTTTCACAAAAAAGTAATCTTCTTCGTCTTCAGAAAAAGGGAATTCTATACTTTTTATTTCATTTAAAGAGGTGTTTTTAAATATAGGGAAATCAGCAACTGCTATTTTTTCATTAGAAGAAGTTGGAGAAAAATCATAAGAATGATTAATTTTTTCTTTTGGTAAAACTGAAAACCTATCTAGTGATAAATACACTCCTGTTAGTGTGATGATAATGATAGGGACAAGCGTGTAACGACCAATAATAATGTGGTAATACTGTTCAAAATTTTCTTTTACAATTTTAGAAAAAAGCTGTTTAAACCCACCTTGTCGTTTGGCAATTAGTATGAGTCCAGTTACTGCAATTAAACAAAGTAAAAAAGAGATAAAGCCAACGATAAATCTTCCTGTAGACTTTAAAAATAAAGACCTGTGTAAGCTGGTAGCAAACTGAAAAATAGGTTTCTTTTTTTCAATATCACCTAATTTTTCTCCTGTGATTGGGTTTACATAAAATGTGTCACTTTTTCCTTCTTTGGTAACTACCGAAGTACTTACAAAATCATTCTCATCAACGGTGATTGAAATTACTTCATCGTACTGTTTTTGCAAGGTAGAAATTGTATGGCTAAGTGTAATTTCTTCAGTGTTAGAAATACTGTAGTCTGAAAGCTGTTTTGAAATAGGTTCAAAAGATAAAACAATACCTGTAACGGCAGCAACGAGTACGAAAAGGAAAGAAGATATAGCCAAGGTTAAGTGGCTATATCTCCATATAGAAGTGGTCATTTTTGTTAGCTATTTCTATTGATAAAATTATTGAGGCATTAAACGGATGTAACGAATAAACCCATTTCCTTCAAACTTACCTTTAAGGCTTTCGGTAGTTAATTCAAATTCTACATCATCTTTGTAGTATTCTTGATCTTCTACAGCTGATTCAAATCTAATTTTATATCCCTTATCAATTTTATCGTTATCAATTTTTAATACGGTAATAGCTCGATTACCTCCACTAATTGTTGCTCCTGTGATAGCGTCAATATCTGTACGAACTTTTCCTTGGAACTTCCACCATTCGGTAATATCGGAGTACCATTCTTCATCATCACCTTGAACGTACAATGTTTTTTCGTATTCTCCATTAGGATTTAATAATGAAATAGCAATGTAAGCGCCTTCACCAGTATAATTTTTCATCTGAATCATACATTTATATGTGGCACTATCATTTATGTTAAAAGCCATTATTGTGAATACAGTAATAAAAAGAGCTATGATTTTTTTCATTTTTTATTGGTTTATTTTAATACCAAATCGTGTGTAATTGTATTTACACACGACTTGGTACATAAGTTTATTTTAAAAAGTTAATATCTATATTTTTCTTGTTTAAAATTTCATTTTCTTTAGCTAAATCGTGTACCGTTTCATCAAAATCAGTAGTAATTGATTTTTTAGCTCCAATACTTAATAAATATTTAATTACATCAGTATTATTAGCCTGCATAACAGCTAAATGTAGTGGGGTTAAACCTTCATTGTTTTTTGCATTCACATCAATTTTTAAAGTGTTGATTTTTTTAAGTAAATCGATGTTGTTTTTCTCAATTGCTATATGGAATAATGTGTTGTTATTCGCCTGAAGTTGTGTTAAGTTTAATCCGTTATTGGCTAAAAGACTCATTTTTTCAGTAAAATCGTTCACTTTTTTAGGATGGTAACTTTTAACTAAATAATAAGCTAAAGAATTTCCTTTATCATCTTTTACGTCAATATCAGCCTCGTTTTCTATTAAATAATCTACCACTGCTTCTGAGTTGTATTCAACTGCATTCGTAAGTGCTGAGTGTCCTTTTTTATTAGTGTGATTAATATTCTTTGTTTTTTCTGATAATAACTGAACAATTTCTAAAGCATTTCTGCTAGCTGCAATAATTAAAGGTATGTTACCGTTATCGTCAGCTTGATTAGCATTTACACCTTTATCAAGGAAATAGTTGAAGGTATTTGAATCCTTGTTTCCACGAGCTAAATTATGAAGCGGTGTTTTTCCATCATTATTAGTTATGTTTGGCTTGATACCTAAACTTTCTAAATATTTAAAAAAAGCTAAAGAGTTATAGCCACTTCGAGAACCTTGCGTAGCTAATAGCATTGCATTTCCTCCTTTTTTATTTAGGTTTTTATAAGGCAATCCTTTTTTTATTAAAAGAGTTAAAATTTCTTTATTACCTTTTTTAGCAGCGTAGTTAAATGTACCATTACCATCTTTGTCAACATTATGTAAGTTCAACCCTTTTGAAGTAAGGTATTCAACAAATGAAAAATCTTTTAAACTTGGTAGTACTAATAATAACGCATTAGCCCCATGCTCGTCAATATCTGTTTTTATATCAATTCCGTTTTGAATGCATAATTCATAAATTTCTTTATTAGTTTGCCCTGCATTTGCAGCAAAAGTCAGCGGAGATAATTGATGAGAGTCTTTTAAATCCATACGAGCATTATTAGCTATCAAATGCTTCATAATTTCAACATTGTTTTTATAGGCAGCCCAAAAAACATAAGTTCTTTTATCGTGTGTTATCTTGTTAACATCATTTCCTTTTTTAGTAAGTAAATGTTTGATTACTTTATTTGGAGCACTAGCTAAGATAGCATAAGTAACAGCATCAAACCCGTTTGGGTTTAAGGCAGTAGCGTCATTTCCTTCTTTTATTTTCTGTTCAACAGTTTTTATTGTAGGATTAGTTTGCCAAAAAGATCTTTCAAAAAAGATGTTTTTTGTTTGTGCTTGCATTGCACTTATAAAGAGTACAAGAACAAATGTTATATGTTGTTTTTTCATGTTTCTGTTTTTTTAAAATTTATAGCGTAATGTAGAACCAAAATTAGCAGGCTCAACTCTATTAATATAGCTTGTGCGGTAGGCGTTGTAACCTACCTCGCCAAAGATATTGTTTCCAAATACATCAATACTTAATTTCTCATTGAATTTGTAAGAGGCTTGTGCATTAACAGTAGTATATGCTTTTAAATCGAAAGGTTTAACGCCTGGAACTACACCTGTATGTGTATAGTTTCTAGACCATACATTATGAGGTCGCTTTCCTAAATAATAAGCCCCTGCACCAATTGATAAACCATTTAAAGATTTTTTAAATGCATAACGAGCCCAGAAGTTTGCTGTATGTTTTGGTGTGTTCATTGGACGAGAGTTGTAATAATAAGATACATGATCTTTGTATTTAGCATCTAAATATGAATATCCACCAATGATTTCTAAATTAGGAAGGATACGACCTATTAATTCTACTTCTACACCATTTCTTACATCGTCACCTCCTTGTGTATAATAACCTAAATCATTACCAGCATTGTCATAAACAGGTAGGTTTAAGTTCTTGCTTGAAGTATAGAACGTCGTAATATTAAAACGTAAAGCATTGTTTAACCAAGTAGATTTAATACCAGTTTCAATTTGATCCCAACGTTCTGTACCTAATTCGTTACCGTCAACATCCATATAAAAAGAAGTTCTAGGATCTGAGCTACTAGCGTATGAACCAAAAATGATAATGTTTTCATTTGGTTTTAGATTAAATCCTACGAGTGGATTAAAAGCATCATCGCTTTTAGGTTCGGTTATAGGTTTTCCAACAAAACTACCTCTAGTTCTTTTCATAGTGGTATAACGTAATCCTAAGAAAATATCTGCCCAGTCTGTGAGACTAATTTTATCTTGTATTGTAATTCCGTAAGCCTCTGTTCTTGAACCAGTATCTGCACCTGCGTTTCTAGTAACACTAATTCCATTAGGGAGTGTGTTGTCTATAGGTTGTAATACATCTATAATATCTACATAATTGTTCCCAGAATTATAGTTTGTAGTGTATCTTAAATTATCAAATTCAGAAGTTCTAAAATCAGCTCCAATTTGGAAAGTATGTTTTAAGAAACCTGTTTCTACATCTTTTCCAACCAAATCTAATTGTAATACACTATTATTATCTTTTCTACCAGAGGCATAGTATTCTCTGTAACGTTGGTTGTCTGGTAATACAGGCAGTTTATTTCTAGGACTTCCTTGAAAAGCGTAAGAGGTTTCAGTATCAATATCTAAATCAGAAACAAAATATCCTGCTTTTATGCTTAGTTTATCAGTTAATTTTCTATCTGCTCTAATAGCATAGGTTAGGTTTTTAGTAGTAACATTATCTGTGTCAAATCCCATAAAGTTATTATTAGGTAACTTATAAATGTTGTTCACATCATAAGCTCCTAAGTTAAGAGTTCCTTGATCTGGAGTTCTGCTATCGTGCATGTAATCCATTTCTAATGTAATGGTAGTTTTTTCGTCTGGTCTCCAAGCATAAGATGGATTTACATAAAAACGCTCAGAACCAACATGGTCTCTAAAACTGTCTGCTTTGTCGTAAGAACCAGCAACTCTAAAGGCATGTTTTTTGTCAGCATCAATAGGGCTATAGACGTCAAAAGTAGGACGTAATTTACCAAAGCTTCCTGCTCTAAAAGTTACTTCACCGCCAGTATAAAACTTAGGAGTTTTGGTAACAACATTGATAACTCCACCAGCAGAACCTAAATCACCACCTAAACCTTGGCTAATGGCAGAGATTCCTTTTAATACTTGGATGTTATCTACTCCTGCCATATCTGTGATAATCCCAGTACCTCTAAAATCAGAATTAATACGAACTCCATTTTTTAGTAGTGGAATACCTCTAAAACCTCTAAGAGACATACTCTCTTTTGTGTTTCCATAAGTGGCAAACGTATAAACACCTGCTACATTTTTGGTAACATCACTAAGACTTAAAGCATTTTGTTGGTCGATTAGTTTATGAGATAATACTGAAATACTTTGTAATTGTTCGTTAGGAGCTAAAGGAAGCCTTGTTAGTGTTTCTAGTTTTTCAGCTCTTTTATCTCTTGCCCCAAAAAGTTCAACTTCATCTAATTGAGTGTCTGATTTTAAGATGATTACTAAGTTGTTTATATTCTCTTCAACCATTATCTTTCTTGATACTTGAATAAAACCTACTGCACTAACCACAAGCTTGTAGTTTGAATGTGGCACATCTTTGATAGTAAAACTACCATTTTCATTGGTTTCAGTACCTATTTTACTTCCTTTTATAAAAACATTAGCATACGGAATAGCTTCATTATTTTCTGATTTTACAATACCTTGTATGGTTGCTTGACTGTATATTGTTTGAATACAACTACATAATAGTAGTAGAGACACTATAATTCTCATTTCTTTTTATTTGAGAGGTTTTTAAATTTTTAGATTACTTTTTTACAAAAGATTCTATTGCTTTATCAATTTGTTCTTCTTCTGAAGTCTCTTTAGAAAACAAGTGTTTGTATAAAGGTTTATTATCTACCTTTTGCTCTAATGATAGGTTGGTGTTTCTACCATAAACCTCAGACCACTTATTTCTAACCAGTTGCCATTTATTAGTGTTCTTTTTCCACCAATCTTGTGCAGCTTTACATTTGCTATCAGCTACTTTTACGTAAGTGTTGTAACCCTTTTCGTGTGCAATAACAACATCTTCTTTACCAGTTTCTCTTATTATTTTTCTGTTATCTTGATCGTGTAACCAACCGTAGTTTGTGATTTCATGGCGGTTGCCTCTTTCAGTTACATTATAATCGCTTCTTTTTGTGTATTCTCTTCTTGGTAAAGGTGCATCTGTAGTATTTTCCCAATAGCTTTTTCCGTCTACATGAACCCAAGTGGCAGAACCTTCGTATCGTGGACTATCATCTACTTGATATACCTTTTGAGTCCATTGTTTTTTAACTTCTGATTTTGGTTTGGTTTGAAATAACCAATTGTTATCGCCATTATACATGTAAAAATCTGTGTTCTCATATAGCCAATCTTGTCTCCAGTGCTTAACTATATGTGGATTAGATGGATTTCCAACCTGTAATAAATGTTGAATTGAAATTTTGTTGTTTTCGTCAACAACTAATTCTGCCCACTCTAAAGCTTTATCTTTTTTTGTTTTTGAAGGTTTGTAAAGTGAGTCTTTACTGTTGTTAAAAGTTTCTGCGAAATTGAATGTTACTTCATAACAACCACACATTTTTTTAATAGCCTCTCTGTCTTTTTTCTTCTTGTTTTGGGCGTTAATTGTAAGTGCAGATAGTATTAATATACTACCTAATAGTATTTTTTTCATCGTGAGATTTGTTTGAATTTATTTTTCGACAAAAATATAACTTTTATTTAGATTGATTAAAAATAAAGGATATATTTGCAAGAAAATTATTAAGAATGTTTCTAAATAAAGGAGTGCTACTAAGTTTTATGCTGATAAGTTTTATGGTTTTTTCACAGGAAAACACTAGTGTTGAGGAGGATGCAACTTCTAGCTATGATTTAGATGAGGTGATTGTAACTGCTACTAGAACATCGCGTCAATTGTCTTCAATTCCAATGCCAGTTACCTTAATAACAAAAGAGCAATTACAAAAATCAGGATCGGTTAGGTTGAGGGATATTTTATTAGAACAAACAGGAATTACTATAGTTTCTGATTTTGGAAATTCAGAAGGAGTACAATTACAAGGTGTTGCTGCTGATTATACTTTAATCTTACTAGATGGTGTGCCAATTGTTGGTAGAACCTCTGGGAATATTGACCTAAATAGATTAACTGTAAATAATATCAAACAGATAGAAATTGTAAAAGGACCTTCTTCTTCTTTATATGGTTCTGAAGCTATTGGTGGGGTTATTAATATAATTACTGAAAAACCAAAGTATGAGCAGTTTAAGGGTTTATTAAGTTATTTTGTAAGAGGCGGAGCAAAAAACGAGTTGGATATAAATACCAATGTTGTTTGGAAAAAGAAAAAGCTAGGTGTTGTAGCTGGAGTTAACTTAAATTCTAGCGAAGGGTTTGACTTATCGCCAGAAACAGCTTCAAAAACAACAGCGCCACATCAAAATTTTACAGGAAATATAAAAGTCATGTATGATTTTTCTGATAAGCTACAAGGAACAATTTCTCAACGATATTTTTCTCAAAAGCAAGGAGATGATTCTGAAGAAAATAAACAAGAAGACTGGAATGTTACTACAAAATTATCTCATGAAATAACAAATAAATGGGATGTAGATTATACTTTTTACGCAACTAAGTACAACGCAGAAAGTATTTTTAATAATGAAAAAACAAATTACAATCAAACGCTGTTGAGACCAGAAATTAAATCTAAAAATACTTTCAGTACAGGTACTTTAATTTTAGGAGCAGGGGCTAACTTAGAAAGTTTAGAAAGAACGGAGTTTGAAGGAGTGAAAAAGTTTAACACTCCCTATGTTTTTAGTCAGTTTGACTTTAATCCAATCAACAATTTGAATGTAATTGTAGGAGCTAGGTTTGAAGATAGTAATCAGTACAAATCAGCATTTACTCCTAAAATATCTTCTAGCTATAAAATAAATGATTGGTTAATGGCTAAAGGTTCTGTAGGTTATGGGTTTAAAGCTCCAGATTTCCGCCAATTATACTTCAACTTTAAAAATACAGCAAGCGGATATATTGTGTTGGGTACACAAACCTTACATGATTTGTATGGAGATTTGCCAGCAGTACAAACAATAGAAAAAGAATTAAAACCAGAAAGTTCTATTGGTTATAACTTAGGATTTCAAGTACAACCCATATCAAATTTAAAACTAAATATCAACTTGTTTAGAAATGATATTAAAGATTTGATAGATACTTTCGATACACAATTAGAAGCTTCTAAATTAAACTTGCCAGCTGGAACAAGAACGTTTTCATATCGAAATATTGATGAGGTATATACGCAAGGTATTGAGGTCGATGCGAATTATAAGATTAATAACAATTTTAGAATTTTAGGAGGTTATCAGTTTTTAGATACTGGGGATAAAAATCAAGAAGAGAAGATTAAATCTGGTACTATTTTCTTTAGAAAAACTCCTGCTTCACCTGCTCAAAGAATGACATTGTCTAACTACTATGGACTACCAAACAGATCAAAACATATGGGAAACCTTAAGTTATTCTACGAGAATTTTCAATATGATTTTTCGGCAAATATTAGAGCGGTATACCGAAGTAAGTATGCTTTGTTTGATACAAATGATAGTCAAGGTATTATAGACGAGTTTGATGATTTTGTTTCTGATAATATTCAGATAAACATGGCTGTGGATAAAACTCTTTTCAAATTAATGAATGTTCAAATAGGTGTTGATAACCTTTTTGATGAAAGAGGATTAGAAAATAAAGACAGTTTTACAAATAACGATAGTGTATTGCGTTTAGGTAGAACTTATTACGGAAGAATTCAGTTTAATTTTTAATATAAATATAAATCAATAAAAATGAGAATTTTAAAATCAATTTTAGCAATAACTATGTTAGCTTTTATAGTTGTTTCATGTAGTGATAATGATGATGTTGTTTTAGATGATGTAGTAGCAAAAAAAGTAGAAAATTTACATGCAAAAGAAACTAACGATTATTCGGTAAGTCCACCTTTAGTATCAGGAGAGTTTGTAAAGTTTAGTTTCAAAACAGGGGAGATAGTAACAGGAAATAATTGGGATATTGCCTTTAGAGGAACTACAATTCTTGTAAATGGAGGTGAAAAAACTGGAATTTCAGGTGAGCCAGATAGAACAGGTAATGCAGCGTTAGTAGTTGTAGATGGTGCTTTTTCTGAAATAACTTCTGTTACTAACGATTTTAATTTTGTACAAGATAAAGAAGGTGATTTAGCATTGCCAAAAGGTGTATGGTACACTTATAACCGAGAAAACCATTTAGTAAGTGCAGTAGCAGGAAAAATACTTGTGGTAAAAACTACAGACGGAAATTATGCCAAGATAGAGATTTTAAGCTATTACAAAGACATGGATAGTAGTAACTCTTCAGATCCAGCTAATTCTGGAGCACAGTATTACACCTTTAATTACGTATACAATCCAAATGTTGGAGACACGAAATTTTAGTAATCTTTAGTTATTAAATTTTGTTAATTTTTGTTGTGAAAGGCTGTCCGACTGAGAGGTTGGGTGGCTTTTCTCTTAAAAATGTAACTTTTCTTTCAAATATTTAGAGGTATATGATTTTTTGTTTTTCGCTAACTCTTCAGGACTACCAGTAAAGATTAAGTTTCCTCCTTTTTTTCCACCTTCTAAACCAAGATCAATAATATAATCAGCGCATTTAATCAATTCAATATTGTGTTCAATAACAATAATAGAATGTCCTCTTTCAATTAACGCATTAAAAGAAGCTAATAACTTTTTAATATCATGAAAGTGTAATCCAGTAGTAGGTTCATCAAAAATAAACAAAGCTTTGTCTTTGGTATTTCCTTTTACTAAAAACGAAGCTAGTTTTATACGCTGTGCTTCACCACCAGAAAGGGTAGAAGATGATTGACCTAATTGTACATAACCTAGTCCAACATCTTGTAGAGGTTTTAATTTTTTAGCTATTTTGGTTTGTTTGTGTTCTGTAAAAAAAGCAACGGCATCATCAATAGTCATGTTTAAAATATCATCAATTGATTTTCCTTCAAAAGTTACTTCCAGTACTTCTTTTTTAAAGCGTTTACCACCACAGGTTTCACACTCTAAATGTACATCAGCCATAAATTGCATTTCTATAGTAACTTCTCCTTCACCTTTACAAACTTCACAACGACCACCATCTACATTAAAAGAAAAATGTTTAGGTTGGTAGTTTCTTATTTTAGATAGTTTTTGAGACGAAAGTAGCTTACGAATATCATCGTACGCTTTTATATATGTTACAGGGTTAGAACGAGAAGAACGGCCGATTGGGTTTTGATCGATAAATTCTACGTGCTTTAGTGAATCAAAACTCCCAGTAACATCCGTGTGTTGTCCTAATTTTTCACCATATCCAACTAGTTTTTTTTGCATAGCAGGATATAGAATTTTTTTAACTAAGGTACTTTTACCACTACCAGAAACACCTGTAATAACGGTTAAGTTGTTAAGCGGAAAAGAAACATCAATGTTCTTTAAGTTATTTTCACGAGCCCCAATAATATCAATAGAATTTTTTGAAATTCTTCTATTTGTAGGGATTTCAATTTTTAACTCTTCTGATAAATATTTAGCTGTAAGTGATTCGGATTGTAGAATATCTTTAAAAGTTCCTTCGGCAACAACATTTCCACCATAAGTTCCTGCTTCTGGGCCAATATCAATAATATAATCGGCCTCTTTCATAATGTCTTCATCATGTTCAACTACAATTACAGTATTACCTAAATCACGTAGATTTTTTAGGACACCAATCAAACGCTCAGTATCTTTTGGGTGCAAACCAATACTAGGTTCATCTAAAATGTACATAGAACCTACTAGCGAACTCCCTAAAGAAGTGGCTAAATTAATTCGTTGACTTTCTCCACCAGATAACGTGTTAGATGTTCTGTTTAATGTTAGATAGCTTAAACCAACATCTGTTAAAAACTGGAGACGATTGTTAATTTCGGTAAGTAAACGTTTACCAATTTTTTCTTCGTATTTGTTTAATTCAATATTATTGAAAAATACTGCCAACTCATCTAAAGGAAGGGTTACTAATTCATCAATAGTTTTACCGTACACTTGAACGTAGTTGGCTTCTTTACGTAAACGTTTTCCGTTACATTCTGTACATTTTGTTTTTCCGCGATAGCGAGAAAGCATTACACGGTTTTGAATTTTGTAACTTTTCTCTTCTAGTTTTTTGAATAAATGGTTAATCCCTTTGAATTTTTTAGTTCCGTTCCAAACCAAGTCTTTTTGTTCATCTGTAAGTTCGAACCATGGTTTATGTATAGAAATTCCAAATTCTTCAGCATTTAGAATTAAATCATTTTTATATTTTTTGTAACTATCTGTTTTAAAAGGGAAAATAGCATTTTCGTAGATAGAAAGTCCAGTGTTTGGAATTACTAAATCTTCATCAATACCAATCACGTTTCCATATCCTTCACAAGTAGGACAAGCTCCGTATGGATTATTAAAACTAAATAAATGCGTGTTTGGTTCTAAGAACGAAATTCCGTCTAATTCAAATTTATTACTGAATTCAACAGTACTATTATCTGATAGATTTTCGATACAACAAATACCTTTTCCTTCAAAAAAAGCCGTTTGTACAGCATCTCCTAAACGGTTGTAAAAATCTTCTTCATCTTTTACAACAATTCTATCAACAACTAATTGTAATTCATTTCCTTTAAAATCTTTTACAGGAAACTCATCAATTCTGTATACGGTATCTTGATATTTTAAACGAGCATATCCTTGCTGTGTTAATACTTGTAAAACAGTTTTTATATCTCTGTCTTTATTAATACGTATGGGAGCAAGTAATAATAGCTTTGTACGTTCTTCAAAAGTTTTTACATGATTGATAACATCAGAAACCGTATGTTTTTTTACTTCATTACCCGAAATAGGAGAGAAGGTTTTACCAATACGAGCGAATAATAATTTAATATAATCGTATATTTCTGTAGATGTACCAACTGTTGAACGTGGATTAGTAGCGTTAACTTTTTGCTCAATAGCAATGGCAGGAGCAATTCCTTTAATGTAATCAACTTTTGGTTTGTGTAGCTTTCCTAAAAACTGACGTGCATACGAACTTAAACTTTCTACATAACGACGTTGTCCTTCAGCATACAAAGTATCAAAAGCTAGAGAAGATTTACCTGAACCAGAAAGTCCAGTAATAACTACTAATTTATTACGAGGAATAACTACATCAATGTTTTTTAAATTGTGCAGTTTAGCTCCTTTTATTATAATATTTTCTTTAGGATTTACTGTTGAAATATCAGTCTTCATATACTCAAAAAATAAGCTATAAAAGTACGGTTTTCTATTAACTCTACATTATAACCTTAATGTAAATATCAAGGACTTTTCTTTTTACAAAACTTAGATTAAATATATAATGTTTATAAAATAAGGTGTCTATTTGTTTTTTTTCGAAAATAGTAAAAAAAATCCCCTTCATTAAGAAGGGGAGAAGTAGATTTATATTATTGTTTTTCTTGTTCTGAAGTGATTATAAGGATCTTTCGAGTATTGTTCTTTAATCCTAATAAGTTCATTGTAGTTTTGGGCAAAATATGTTTTAGTAGGGATAGAACTATCCTTAAAGCTTATAAATGCGCCAGAGGTATTTGGGATATCAAAATCTCTACATACTTCAATCCAATCTAGCGCTCTATTGGTGTAATCATATAAAGTATTGTCTTGGAAGTTTTTTATTTTTTCTTCAATATACTTTTTAATTGCTGGATCCATATTTGCATCTAAAGCTTCCCACCAACATTGGTATTGTATGGTATATTGTTTGTCATTATATGGAAAAGCACTATTTGTCTCAGGATGTTTTTTGTAAAAATCGCCTGTAATAGCTCCTAAGGTAATATAAGATGTAATAGTATTTTTCCTGTTATGCTCATTTAATAGAGGAGAGCACAAGCTTTCAATTAGTTTTTGATGCCCTTCTTCTCCTAAACCTTTTTTATCAACAAGTCTTGAAGTTATTTTATGTGGTGCAGGTAGATCTAAATCTGGTTGTAGCGGTGTCCCCATTAATAACTCAGGAGGGAGCATGGATAACTTAATTTCATTAAAAGACTCCCTGTCCCATGAACTCATTAGGTGTTCACCATAGTTGCTTTTATGTTCAAAATCTGCACCTGTGGCAGGTTCAATAGTTAACATATTATCTGTAACGGCAAGTACACCTTTAAAGTTATCTTTTATAAACTCCCTTAAGCTTATTTCATCTCCTTCCCAATACCCATTAAACTGGCAATTAAGATAGATGGTTTTATAAGGAATAGGTGTGTTTTCATCCCACGATCTTGCACTCACTTTTAAGTTGGTTCCAATAAGTTGAGGTGAGTTGTTAGGTTGAATAATTTCCTCCCATTTTTGTAGCACTTCAAGAGTAGGAACATTTTCTTCAACTTTATCTGGATTTAAATGGGAATACGGATTCCAAACGACATTGAAGCGATGTAATATTTTAGGTAGTTCAAAAGTTTTAATTCTAAGTTCGGTTACAATTCCGTAACTCATGCCACCACCGCCTCTTAATGCCCAAAGTAAATCAGGAATCTCACCATTTTTTTCATTGAGTTCTGCAAACTCTCCGTTTCCTAACAAAACGGTAGCGCCGACTAAACGTTCACAGCACATGCCATATTTACGAGTCCATGGTCCCCAGCCACCACCCATGGTGAAGCCAGCAATACCAACAGTAGCACAAGTACCGTGGGGAATCATAACGTCTTGGTCAGCGAGTCTTGAAGTTAGATCTTTAAAACGAATACCTGGACGAATATGTGCGATTTTTTCTCCGTCAATATTTTTAATATAAACTTTTTCATTATCATGTTCGGGATAGTTCATTTTAGAAACATCTATTAACACAATATTAGTTCCAGTACATTCGCCTTCGTGATCATGACCTCCAGCTCTGACTTTGAAAGGGAGCTTGTTGTTCTTTGCAGCTTTGAATGTATTTTGTACGTCTTCAGGGCTTTCGCAATAAACAATCACAAAGGGATTGAATTGCAATCTTCTATTGAAAATATGGCTATTTTTATAATGTTCGTAAACATTATGTAGACTCCCCCAATTTGTAGATACTGTTACATTTGAAGGTAACGATTCTTGGATTTCTTTTAAAAAGTTGTCAATGTTTTCTCTAAGTAGCGTATTAATTTCTTCTTGAATGTCAGTTTTCATAGATATTGTAGTTTAAGGATTAAAACTCAAAAATAATTGCACCTATGTGTATTTAAGAAAGAGTTTTTTAAATGATTAAATATTTGATTTAAGTAATTGAAAAAGGGTATAAGCAGAAAGTGAGTTTGTTTGAATAAGGAAGAGCTTCTACCAAAAATAAATTCAATTAAATGTTTTAACTGTTTAATATAAAGCTTTAAAAGAGTTTATTTATCCGCTAGTACAGCTGTCATAGCAAATGGATCAACAGTTTTTGTGAAATTTTCGTTTTGATATCCGTATAGTTCATGGTTTATAAATTCATGTTCATCGTTTTCAGAAACCACAATAAGTTTAGAAACAGCACTAGGGAAATCATTCATCTTATTCAAATCCATATAAATTTCTCCCATGGTTCTAGCATTACAAAAATAGTAGGTAAGGTTGTTGTGAGAAGCAACGCTTGTCCATAAAGTTTGTGCGATGTTTGGATATTTTTCTAAAGTTGATTTGAAATTAACAGGCACAGAAGCATTCATAACAACTGATTTTGATTGAGTTAAAGAATCAGAATTACTAGTAGTGTCATATAAATGATTTAGATAATATGAAGCTCTGGCAAATCTATCAGAAGGAAAGGGACCGCCTGGTAAAGTATTACTAGGAAAGTTATTTTTATCATTCCACTGCCAACGCCAAAATTGATTTAGTTCAATTTGTTTGGCATAAGAAGGTTCGTTAGTCATTACTCTAAATTCAGGATCTTCATAAATGATGTAACTTCCATTATGAACTTCAATAATGGCAGATTTACCATGAAGGTCAGAAACAGCAAGATGCAAAGAAGCTTTTTTATTAGAACCAGGAACTTTTCCTCCAATTAACTGAATTTGAGTTTCGGCTTCTTTACTAAATTTTGCAACCACTTCAGAAACTGAACAACAAGTATCCAATACAAATTGTACCCATCTTAAAACATCTAAATTTTTACAAGAACTACCATCTTCTCTATTGTAAGAAGCACCACTGTCGTATAATAGATTAGCGACCAGTCCTTGAGAGTTGATACCATCAGATGCGCCAAAAGGAGCTTCGGTACCCACCATAGTTACAATACTGCTATATTGTGCTTCCCATATTAACGAATGTTCATTTTCAATTTCTGTTCCGCATTTAAGCATTGGGTTTTGAGGAGTAACTCTAAAAGCAAAAATAGTGGTAGGCATTTGGGTAGCCCAATCCATATTTCTTGCTGTAGTTAGATAATTGTTTTCTGCACTAAAATTGTTAAATATTCTTGTACACATAGTTTTAAATTTTTCGGGGGTTAATATTGATTTTATAATTACAAAACTATAGAGAGAAAAGCTATATATTTAAATGAAGGGCTTGACCATACTAATATTTGGTTATAAACGTAAGGTATTTGGGTATGTATAATTTGTTTTTTAAGTGGGGACTCTATAGATTTTAGGACGGTATAAAATGACTTTTAATTCTATTTTTTTAAAAGGATATAACAGATGAGGATGGAAAATATAATGAATGTTTTCTTTTGGGTTAACAGTTGAAATATCAGTCTTTATATACTCAATATAATCGAAAAAGATAAGTAATAAGAAATACTAATTTCAAGTGGTTTTATTGAATAAACGATAGTGTTTTTCTCTTTTTTTATAGTTTTTTTTGTATTTATTAATAAAAAATTTAATATTTGTAACTCATTATTAATCAATAAATAATAGCCTATAGCAAGATAATTACTTTTATAACTTAATATCCCCTAACCAAAAGAGAACTAGTTAGTTGCTCTTTTAAAAAAGTAATTATTATGCAAAACATAGCAGATGACAGTGTTTTAGTAAAGAACTACATTAATGGTAATGAATACGCCATAGAATTATTGATTAAGCGCCACCAGCAACGTCTTTATAGCTTTATTTATAGTAAAGTACAAAATAGAGATACTACAGAAGATATTTTTCAAGACACCTTTATAAAGGTTATAAGAACACTAAAAAAAGGAAATTATAACGAAGAAGGTAAATTTTTACCATGGGTAATGCGTATTGCTCATAATTTAATTATTGATTTTTTTAGAAAAAACAATCGCATGCCCACGTTTAATAATACAGAAGAGTTTGATATTTTTTCGGTATTAAGCGATGGAACTTTGAATGCAGAAGGAAAAATAATAAAAGAACAAATTTTAAACGATGTTAAAGAGTTAGTTGAAGAACTACCTGAAGAACAAAAGGAGGTTTTAAAAATGCGTATTTATAATGATATGAGTTTTAATGAAATATCAGAAAATACAGGTGTTAGTATAAACACTGCATTAGGTAGAATGCGTTATGCTTTAATTAATTTGAGAAAAATAATTGAAAAAAATAAAATTATTTTAGTCAGTTAAACAATATTTGAAAAAATGCATCGTTAAATCATTGATTATAAGTAATAATAAGGGAATTATATATGATGCAAATTTACACTAAGAAGTCTCCTGACTTTAAAATGGAACCTAAACAAGAAACAGTTCAATATTTGATTAATTTTTCTAAATCGCTAACAGTAGTTAAAACGAAATCAAACTATCTCATTGAATTGAATTTGAATTAAGAGTGGAAAAAGCTTCAACCAAGGTTGGGGCTTTTTTTATGCTTTCTTTTTATTATAATCGTCTATTACCGATTTTCTTCCAACTGTCTTAGTAATAATATCATTTTCTAACCTCCAACCTCGAGCAGGAGAGTATTCGCGTCCGTAATAAATAATTTGTAAGTGTAATTTATTCCATAATTCTTTTGGAAATAAACGTTTTGCGTCTTTTTCAGTTTGTGCAACACTTTTTCCGTTAGATAAATTCCAACGATACATTAATCTATGAATATGGGTATCTACAGGAAAAGCAGGAATATCAAAAGCTTGTGCCATTACCACACTAGCCGTTTTATGACCTACTGCAGGTAATTCTTCTAAAGCGTCCATATCAACAGGGACTTCACCATTATGTTTTTCAATTAAAATTTTTGACAAACCGTGAATTCCTTTAGATTTCATAGGCGACAAACCGACAGGTTTGATAATCTCTCGAATTTCATCAACAGTAAGTTTTACCATATCGTACGGATTATCAGCTTTTTCAAATAATAATGGCGTAATGGTGTTTACACGAGCATCAGTACTTTGAGCAGACATCAATACAGCAATCAACAAGGTGTACGGGTCTTTATGGTCTAAAGGAATGGGCGTTTCAGGATACAACTCTTCTAAAGTATCTATAACAAACTGAACTTTTTCTGCTTTCGTCATTGCTTTATAAAATTTGAAAAAATCAAAGGTACAAAGAAGCTTCGTATGTTTTATGGATAATCAAAATCAACTTTGTAACTTTGACATAATAACTTTGAAACAATATAATATGACAACACTAAAAATAGGAGATAAGGCACCAAATTTTGAATCAGTAGACGAAAAAGGAAATGCTGTAAAACTTTCTGATTATACAGGGAAAAAACTAGTATTGTTCTTTTACCCAAAAGCAAGTACACCTGGTTGTACAGCTGAAGCTTGTGACTTACGTGATAATTACAAAACATTTTTAGCAAAAGGCTATGATGTTTTAGGAGTGAGTGCAGATTCGGCAAGACGTCAACAAAACTTTATTAATAAAAATGAATTACCTTTTCCTTTATTAGCAGATGAAAGTAAAGACGTAATCAACGCTTTTGGTGTTTGGGGACCTAAAAAGTTTATGGGAAGAGAGTATGATGGAATTCACCGTACTACTTTTGTAATTGATGAGAATGGAGTTATAGAAGATGTTATTACGAAAGTAAAAACAAAAGAACACGCAAATCAGATATTAAAGTAATAGTATATCTATTTAATAAAAGAAAAAGTCGAGTATTTACTCGACTTTTATTTTTTGTGGACTTACTCTTAATTCTTTAGGAGTTGTTATCACTTCTGTAGTGGAAGCAAGTTCTTTTTGTAATTCTCTACTTGTTTTAGTGCTACCATCATGACTCCAACCAGGAGGCATAAACACATATTTTAAGCGTGTTGTTAATGGTAAATCCTTTTTTCGATTAAAAAAGTCTTTAAAAATCTCTTTCCACTCGTGAAAAATGATGTTAATCGGTCCTTTGTCCTCTAAAGGTTTGGTTAAACCATAACGTAATTTTTCATATTCAGTTTCATCCTCTTCAGCCTGAAAAGTTCCAAAAATACGATCCCAAATAATTAAGACCATTCCCATATTTTTATCAAGGTATTTAGTGTTTGAAGCATGATGCACTCTGTGATGAGAAGGAGTTACAAAAATATATCCCCACCAACCTAATTTACTTTTAATAAAATTGGTATGGCATAAGGTTCCGTAGTTTTGATTCATGGCATATGCAAACATAATGTGTAGTGGCATAACACCTAGAAAAGCTAACGGTAAAAAGAACATATACCTAAATAAAGGCTGTAAAACTGGAGATCTAAAACCAGTTGAAATATTATAAAATTCAGAGTTGTGATGTGTTACGTGTACAGCCCAGAAAAATCGTGAATGATGATCTACATAATGGTGTATATAGTACAAAAAGTCTTGACCAATAAAAGCTAACAGCCAATATGCCCACGACATGTTACCTTCCCAGTCAATAATTCTGTATTGGTAACAAAAGCCCATAATGGCAAATGAAGTAACCTTCATTAACAAGTCTAGACTAAAATTTACTAAAGCAAAGTAAACATTAGTAGCTGTATCTTTAAATTCGTAGTTTTTAGCTTTAGCTCTATAGCTAAAGAACATTTCGAGTAAGATTACTGAAATGAAAAATGGAGCACTCCAGTAGTATAATATATCTTGATTAAATATGTTGCTCATGCTATTTTTTTAATTGCAAAAATATTTAATTTTACTCAATTTAACTGTTAAAGTTTATAGTCTTTCCTCAATCCAGCTTTTAAAACTATAAAAGTTTTGAGGGGCAACACCATGTCCAACTGGATATTCTGAATACTCGTTATCTAACTTAAAGTCTTTCAGTATAATAGGGGCTTTACGCGCCCAATCTATAGGAAGAACTTGATCTACAGTTCCGTGAGAAATATAATAATCTGTAGCAATAGAGTTATCTATTTCAGTAGGTAATAACTCTTCATTAATATAACCGCTTAAAGCTACTACGTGTTTTACCTTGTTAGGGTACTTAAAACTTAACGCATAACTTAAAATAGCTCCTTGGCTAAATCCTAATAAAAATGTTTTATCAGGGTTGGTATTGTATTTCTGTTTGATTTCATCTATAAATGAAGCAATCTTATCAACTGATTCAGCTGCTTGTTTTAAATCAGAAAACTTACCGTTAACTGAATCAAAATTTATAGCATACCAAGCATAACCACCATAGCCCATATCGTGAAGAGCTCTAGCGCTTACAATTAATAAATCGTCTGGTAATTCTTCTGCAAATGAAAATAAATCTTGTTCGTTGCTACCATATCCGTGTAATAAAATTAATAAAGGAGGGTTAGCATTTGAAGTTTTAGGTTCTCTTACAATGTATTGTAAACTCATGTATTAAATTCCTTTAAATAGGTTTTGAAATTGCTCACCAACAACTGGTACAAGCTTCTTTTCTCCCTTTAAAACAGCTAAAAGGCTAATTAACCAAAGTACAAATAGTAGTACTCCAACAATCCAACCAGCATTACTACCTAAATATCTATAAACAACCCACCCGTTTAAAAGTTGAAGAACATTTAAACCAAGCATTTGTCTGATGTAAAAACTAGCAAAATCGTTTCTTTTGTTCATGTTTAGAATAAAACCGATGATAAGACCTATAACCCAAAAGTGACTAATTATAGCAGCGGTTTTTCCTTCGTTTACTGTTAGATTTTCCATGATTCTATGAGTTTAAAATTAGTTGACTATTATTGTAAATACCATAAACTTTTCCTTCTAGTTTTTTCCCTAGAAAGATACTGTTTTTTGAGGTAGAAACAATGTTTTGCTCTGAGAAAGTATATGCTCCATCAGGGTTAAAAACAGACAAACTTGCTTTTTCATCTTCTTTTATGGAAGCCAACTCAATATTAAAACGTTTTCTAGGATTGTTAGATAAACAGTTGATAATAGTTTCTAAATCTAATACAGTATTCAACGCTCCAAAAGCACTTTCTAAACCAATAGTTCCGTCTTTTGCGGTAGAAAACTCTACTTTTTTATGTTCAATGTCTATAGGATTATGGTCTGATGTAATTATATCAATAACTCCTTCTTTTAAACCTTGTATTAGGGCTTTTTTATCTTCTTCTGTACGTAGGGGAGGATTTACTTTTTTATTAGCTTCAAAACCATGTAGTTCATCATCTGTCAGAACTAAATTATGTACAGCAACACTACACGTTACATCTAACCCTTTTTCTTTTGCTTCTTTAATAAGTTGAACAGACTTAGCAGTTGAGATAGTAGGAATGTGTAATTTTCCTCCTGTGTATTCTAATAAAAACAAATCGCGAGAAATTTGAATTTCTTCTGCAAGTGCAGGAATTCCTTTCAATCCTAAAAGCGTACTGTTTTTTCCTTCGTTAGCAACACCTTCACCTGCAATTAAATTGTTTTTAGGAAAGCTTAGTACCAATCCGTCAAAATTTTGAGCATATAACAATGCTATTTTTAATAGATTATCGTTACTAACAGGTTTGTTATAATCGCCAAAAGCAACAGCTCCCGATTGTTGCATATCGTACATTTCAGACATTTCAACACCTTTACTTTGTTGTGTTAAGGCTCCAATAGGATGAATGCTGGTTGCCGCTCCGTTTACTTTATTAATTAAAAACTCTATGGCTGATTTATTATCAACTATAGGGTGAGTGTTTGGATTGATAGCTACATGTGTAAAACCACTTTTAGCCGCCACTTGAACACCATGTAGCAAGGTTTCTCGTTCTTCATAACCCGGTTCTCCAAAAGAAACACTCGTATCAAACCAACCTGGTGATACATGAAGATTCTCAAGTTCTACAACTTGATAAGTTTCTTCACTAGCAATGTTGTTATCAATTTTGGTAATAATACCGTCGGTAATTAAAATATCTTTAGTTTGTTGGTGGTAAGGACTAGAAGCATCTATTATTGTTGCCGATTTAAGCAGCGTTGTCATGGTTTAAAGAATTTTAAAATCAAAATTTCTAAAAGCAAAGATACAATAGCTAAGCCCAAAAACCATTTCCAAAGCCATTGAATTTTGTTTTCATCATTAATATTTTCCAAGGTGTTTTTAACTGAAGTAGATATAGTCATATCATTAGCTTCAGAAAATATTAAAAAATCTAAGGCACTTTCACTTTTGTTATAATTAAAAGCAACATTTCTAAGCACATTATTTCCTTGTTGTATTTGATAAAAGCCAGCAACTAAAGGTTGATCTTTGGTTGTGATACGCGTTTTGTTTTGAAAAGTTTGTTGCAAAGGAATAAAAGAACCTTTGCTACTAACAATACTTAAAACTTCATCTTTACCTAGTTGTTTATCAATATCAATAGTATTTTTTGTGTCTATGGTATAATACAATTCAGAAAGTTGTAAACTTTGTTTTCCGATGTTATAAAAAACAGGTACAATTAAAGGTGAGTTCGTAAAGTTACTATTATCTTTATTTAGAGGAGCTGCTACCCAATACATAGAAGCATTTGGCAGATTAATCTGTTTAATAAAGCCTTGTTTGTTTTCAAAAGAAACAATGTTACTAGCATTCTTAAATTCAGAATTAAAAGAAGTTTTTACAAACGGATATTGAAAGTTAGCAACTTTCTTTTCGAAAACATTTTTTAAAAGAGGGTGATTATAATTAATCGAAGTAACCTTTAAGCTATCATTTTTTTTAGAAAGCAACTTTCCTGTATTTAGCTTCCCAAAAAAGTTGTTAAAAGAAGAAAGTGCTGATTCTTTACTTGGAATTATAACAAGATTTCCACCTTTTTTAGTGTAGCTTTCTAAGCTATTCAGAAGCGTTTCAGGAATACTTTCCAACTCATTTAATACAATAAGATGTTGCTTATCTATCAAATTATAGTTGGCATTTTGTAGCGTAGAAGAAGTAAAGTTAAATTCTTCTTTGGTATAAATTCGTTGTAAGAAGTTATTTGATTCTCCAATAGCTAATACATTAATTTTTTCGTTGGTATTGATGGTAAAATAAAACGAATTATCAAACCCATAAGTGTCGTTAAAATTAATAGCAACTCTACCTAAAAACATTGGAGTTTTTACAACAGAAAAAGTAACTTCCGTAGTCTTGTTTTCCTCAATACTAAAGGTTTGTTTATTCAATAGCTTGTCATTATTATATATAGCAATAGGAATGTCATTTTTAGCATTTCCTTGATTTCTAACAACAATATGTACGTTGAAATTAGAACCTCCATTGTCATCTACAAAAACACTATCAATAGAAATGTTGCTTTTTTGTTCAGGTATCAATTTTACAAAAGAAGTATTTTCAGGAGCGTTGTCAATTTCCTCTTTTTTAATGTTTTGAAAATCAGAAATTACAATGTTTTTGGTAGAAGAAGTTATAGACTTATGCTCACTAGTCATTTTTAAAAAAACATCAGCAAGTTTTCTGTTTTTAGCAGTATTAGTTGTTTTTAACAGCTCTTCTTTTAGTTCAGAAACTGTTTTATTAGCGTAAAAATGATCGTTTGTAAGTAAAGAATACTTAGTTTTTTCTATTGAGTTTTCAATAATTTCTTGAGTAGCAATTTGCAGTAAATTACCTTTTTCTCCAAAAGCGTTAGTACTTAAAGAATTATCAAGATACATAAAGAAATGTTGCTCTTCATTTGCTTTGTGGTTACTAAAATATGGCTGAGCAAAAGCAAAAATAAGGGCAGCGAGTAGCAGTAAACGAGTAGCTAAAATCAGCCATTTTTTTATACGAGAACTTTTACGTGTTTGCAACACTAACTTTTGTAAAAAAGCTACATTGGTAAACGGAACTTTTACAAATCGCTGTAGTTGGAACAAGTGTACCAAAATAGGAATGAGTAAAAAAGCTAAGAAATATAAAATCTCAGGATGTTTAAACTGCATAATTGTAATTTACTAACTGTAAAAATACCTAAATAGATGGTTTAAAAAAGAATGTAGTTAAAAATCTGTTAGAAGTGTGGTAAGTTTTCGACAAAGGATTAAATTTTCCTATTTTTGAACTATGACTACAAAAGAGAGTGAGTGTAACATTCCGGGAGAAATTAACTATAAAGAACACTGGAATGCAGCCTACGTAAAAAATCCAACTGAAAAACTAGGGTGGTTCGAAGAAAGTTCGAAAGAAACTATTGAATTATTAAAGGAATCTAACGTACCAAAAGACGCTAAAATCTTAAACGTTGGTGTTGGTTCGTCTATGTTAATTGATGAGCTAGTAGCTGATGGATATTCAGGCTTAATAGCAAATGATTTATCTGAAAAAGCACTAACCGATGTAAAAAATCGATTAGGAGAAAGTGCATCAAAAGTTAACTTTATAGCCGATAATTTAGTGGCTCCAACCCAACTACAAAATCTTGAAGAAGTAGATGTTTGGAACGATAGAGCGGTACTACATTTCTTTTTAAAAGAAGAAGAACAAAACGCCTATTTTAATTTATTAAAGAAGCTTGTAAAAGTAGACGGATTTGTAATTATTGCTGTTTTTGCTTTAGATGGAGCAGAAAAATGTTGTGGACTGCAATTACAACGTTACAATACGGAAATGTTACAAGAAAAATTAGGAAACGATTTTGTTTTAGTCAATAGTTTTAATCACACATTTGTAAATCCGTACGGAGGAGAACGTCCGTATGTTTACACATTATTTCAAAGAGCCAATAAGTAATGAACATAACCAATATCTCTTATAAAAATACAGGATTCTTTTCTAAAACAATGGAGGACTATTTAAAGGCTGATGAAAAGATTCAACCTTTTTATAACCGTTATCCGAGTTTACGAAACTTTGAAAAACAGTTAGAAGAAAAGAAAGCAACCCCTATTTCAAGCACTCAAAGGAAAAGGTTAGTTGAAGTATTGAGAAAACAATACAAAGACGTTGACTTATCTTTTGAGACACAAAAAAATATAGAAAGTTTACTAAAAGAGAATACATTTACCATAACAACAGGACATCAGTTGAATTTGTTTACGGGACCGTTATATTTTCTGTATAAAATTATTTCAACCATAAACATGTGCGAGCATTTGTCAATGCAGTTTCCTAATGAGAATTTTGTGCCCGTATATTGGATGGCAACAGAAGACCACGATTTTGAAGAAATTAACTTCTTTAACTTTAAAGGAAAAAAAGTACAGTGGAACTCTGATCAAAAAGGACCTGTAGGACGTTTTACAACCGAGGGGTTACAAGATGTTTTTGAAGTATTTGCTGAACATTTAGGAAGTTCAAAAAATGCTATTCAAATAAAAGAACTCTTTGAAAAAGGATATTTACAGCACAAAACATTAGCAGGTGCAACCAGATATATAGCTGACAAACTTTTTGGAAAATATGGTTTGGTAATTTTAGATGCTGACGAAAGAGAATTAAAAAGAGCGTTAATACCTTATGTAGAGTACGATTTGTTACACGAAACCTCTTATAAAGAAGTATCGAAAACAATTACAGCACTAGAACAATCATATAAAATACAAGTAAATCCGCGTGAGATAAACTTATTTTATATTACCGATAGGATTCGTGAACGTATTGTTCTTGAAAACGGAATTTACAAAGTAAACAATACAGATATTTCTTGGACAAAAGATGAAATCTTAGACCATTTACATAGTGAACCAGAATGTTTTTCGCCAAACGTAATTATGCGTCCACTATACCAAGAGGTAATTTTACCGAACCTATGCTACATAGGTGGAGGAGGAGAGTTAGCCTATTGGTTAGAGTTAAAGGTATATTTTGATAAAGTAAATGTTCCGTTTCCTATTTTGTTATTGAGAAACTCAGCTCAAATACTTTCAGAAAAGCAGTTAGGAAAGTTAGAAAAACTAAACGTTTCAGAAGAAGAATTATTTTTAAAACAAGACGACTTACTAGCAAGAAAAGTGTTAGCTAACGGTGATACTAAGGTAGATTTTACCAAGCAAAAACAGTTTTTACAACAACAATTTGATGATTTACGTGAGCTAGCTAAAAAAACCGATGTTTCTTTCTTAGGAGCTGTAAATGCACAAGAAAGAAAACAGGTGAAAGGATTAGAAAACCTTGAAAAAAGATGGTTGCGAGCAGAAAAAAGACGTCAAAAAGAAATGGTTGAAAGAATCGTAGCTTTGCAAAACGAATTATTACCTAATCAAAGTTTAGAAGAGCGTCAACGTAATTTTTCAGAGTTCTATTTAGAGTATGGAGCAGACTTCATTACAATTCTAAAAGAAAACTTACATCCGTTACAACTAGAGTTTACTGTTATTACACTTTAATGAGCACAAAAAAAGGATTACATCCTAAAAATATACACAATCAAGGATACGACTTCACGCTATTGGTAGAAAAGTATCCGAAACTTTCTGAATTTATCATTGAAAAGTTTGAGAAAGAGACTATTGATTTTTCTGATCCAATAGCTGTAAAAGAGTTTAATAAGGCTTTATTAGCAGCTCATTATAATATTAAACATTGGAATTTTTCTGATGAGAACTTATGTCCGCCAATACCGGGAAGAGTAGACTATATTCATCATTTAGCCGATTTAGTTGCAGGTGAAGAAAATGTAACGGTATTAGATATTGGTACAGGGGCAAGTTGTATTTATCCTTTGTTAGGAATTGCAGTATACGATTGGAATTTTGTAGCAACCGATATAGATTTAGATTCGTTAGATTATGCTCAGGATATTATAGATGATAATGGTTTTACTGATAAGGTTGAATTAAGACAACAGTTTAAAGAAGAACATATCTTAGAAGGAATTATAGAAGAAGGAGATGCTTTTACAGTAACTATGTGCAATCCTCCATTTTATAAATCAGCAGAAGAGGCGAGAGGAGCCAACCGAAGAAAATCGAGAAACTTAGGGAATAATGCAGTACGTAATTTTGCAGGAAATTCTAATGAATTATGGTATATAGGCGGAGAGAAAGCTTTTTTGCATACCTATTTATATGAGAGTTCTAAACATCCGAAAGTAAGTAAATGGTTTACGAGTTTGGTTTCAAAAAAAGAAAACGTAGAAAGCTTACAGAACTCAGGAAAAAAGTTAGGAGTTAAAGAATTTAAAGTAATTCCTATGCACCAAGGAAACAAGGTAACACGTATTGTGTGTTGGAGGTTTACATAGTGAGTAATTGTTTATTATTAGTTTAAAGTGATTTTATTAAAAATTAGGAGGTATTTTACTCTCTTGATAATTTTTTTCATAATTGCTAAATAATAAAATAGGAAACCGTTATTTTGAAGTGATGAAAAAAAGGAAGAATTAACGAAGTTGAGCCTCACGAGGAGAATACCCTTACTCTTCAATAACCAACCTCTTCCAAGTATCTTCCCATTTTTTACTCGCAACCCTGTTACGATACGTCGTTAAATCGAAATTAGGAGTAGGTCGCACAACAAGGTTGAACACATCGTCTAAACCATACGGAGCAATATATTCAATTTGATTGTCAGAGTTTAACTGAATAGCAATCGAAGTAGCAGTTTCAGGCCAGTAAGAAATGGCTTCGAGACAATTTTTATAAGGTGAATGACTATTTCGAATATGCATTCTTGCTTGATTTTTTACCGACCAGTTAACAGAGGAATTAATAGCCTTAAGCTGTTCTTCAAGAGCTAATTCACGAGCTTTGGAAGTATCGCTTTTATCAAAGTAAATAACATCAACATCGTTTAAAGAAGTTCTTTTATTATTGTGTTTGTAGTCCCAAATTTTGTTCCTAACAAAACCGGCACCAATCCAACAATCGGGGAGGTGTAGGCTACGAACGATTTCAAGAATACGTAGCATCCAAGCGTCATTTTCAATAATGCTTATGAATTCAGGGGTGAAATCTGTTTTCATAAAACTTATTGGTATTGAGGAATATCCCTTAAAAACACATAAGTTTCGTTCTCTTTATCGAGCATACAAAAAAAGTGTTGTAGTCCGTTGGTTACGATGAGATAATCGGCATCGAGCTTTAAGTTATAACGTGCAATTTGATCAAAGGTATCTTGGGTAATTTTTATGTGTGGCGCTTTACATTCCACAATAATATTCGGATGACCGTCTGAAGCAAAAACCACAATATCGGTACGTTTTTTAAGGTTGTTGATAACCAATTGTTTTTCAATAGCGATTAATGAAACTGGGTAGTTTCTCTCTTGAATCAACCATTGCACAAAATGTTGACGTACCCATTCCTCGGGAGTTAATACCATGTATTTTTTTCTCAAATTATCAAAAATAAGCGTCTTATTTTCGTTACTTTTGAGCTTGAATGTATAGCTAGGAAGGTTGAGCTTTTGCATAGATCAAAAGTAAGAAAATTATAAGTTATTTCTTCTTTGTTTACTGTGACAAAACATTATTGTCATCTCGAACTGAAGCAGCGCGGAATGTGAGAGATCTTAAACACGGGAATTACTCCGTTGAATAAGATTTCTCAGTCGTCAACTCCTTCGAAATGACATTATAGAGATCGTCATTCCGACCAGAGGGAGGAATCTCAAGAGGTGAGTAACTCTTATTGTTAAGATTTCTCGTCGCTCATAAAATCGCTCCATCGAAATGACCAAGAGTGTTATTAAGGAATGAATACTTAGCTGTAACATTGTTAAATAACAACACCAAAAGAAGGCAGAAGAAAGACACATGAACGAAATTAAATCTATCATATCCGATATTAAAGGAGGTAACATCAAACCCATTTATTTTTTAATGGGCGAAGAACCGTATTACATCGATAAAATTTCAGATTATATTGAAGACAATGTGTTGGATGAATCTGAAAAAGGATTCAATCAAGTAGTTATGTACGGTCGTGATGTGTCGATAGAGGAAATTGTATCATCGGCAAAGAGATTTCCGATGATGGCAGAAAAGCAGGTGATTATTGTTAAAGAAGCGCAAGATTTAAGCCGTACGATAGATAAAATTGAGTCGTATGCTGCCAATCCGCAACCAACTACCGTGTTGGTGTTTAATTACAAATACAAAAAGCTTGATAAACGTAAAAAGGCGTACAAAGCCATTGTTAAAAGTGGACTCATTTACGAGAGTAAAAAACTATATGAAAATCAAGTAGCCGATTGGATTCGTCAGGTGTTGGGCGGAAAAAAGTTTAATATCGAACCAAAAGCTTCGCAAATGTTGGTGGAGTTTTTAGGAACCGACCTAAGCAAGATTAGCAACGAATTAGACAAACTAACCTCAGTATTGCCTGCAGAAACGATTATTACCGATAAGCATATTGAAGAAAACATCGGGATTTCTAAAGACTTTAACAATTTTGAGTTGCGTAAAGCAGTAGGGCAGCGAGATGTGGTAAAAGCGAACAGAATTATCAATTATTTTGCACAGAACCCAAAAAACAACCCGTTGGTAATGACCATTTCCTTGCTAAATAGCTTTTTTACACAGTTATTAATGTACCACGGATTAAAAGACAAATCGAAAGCTTCGGTTGCTAAAAATTTGGGAGTAAACCCATATTTTGTGGACGACTATGTAAACGCAGCCCGTAACTACCCGATGCGAAAAGTATCACAAATTATAGCTTTACTACGCGATGCTGATGTAAAAAGCAAAGGAGTAGGAGCCAACCAAACCCATGCCGATATTTTAAAAGAATTGCTGTTCAAGATTTTGCATTGATATTTTTTATAATTTTAGCTTATCTTTCATCTCTTCAAGCGAAATGTATGGGTCTTCTGCAATAATACTTGTTAACTGATTAAAGTTAATGTTAGAAAATGTACTCATGTATTCTTTAAATTGTTTTCGAGTTTCCTCACTATTCAACTCCCTTTTAAATTCTTCAAGTGTAGGTTTTTTTACGTTTTCAGGAATTAATTCAATTATAGTGTTGTAGTAACTAAGAGTGAAGTCCTCTTTTATATCTTCTATGTTACTTTTAGGATGTATATATATCTTTTTTTTGATTTTTTTAATTGCTTTATAACCAATGTGTTTAGATATGGAAATTAAATATTCTTCTATCTCTTCAATAGTTTCTTTTATATAAGTCTCGGATAGCTTTTGATTGAAACTACTTTGATTTTTAGAATGTAAGAAAGGTAAAATAAAGTTAGACTTAATTTCCTTAAATCTACTTCCGATTCCACTTAATTCATAATAGACAATTGGATCATACTCTTTGAGTAAGCTTATTGAGTTTTCTAGATTTTTAAAAGAAGCATCATTAAATAACTTTGAATCTGAAAATAAAACAGGAATCATATTCATTGGAATAGGTAAGTCGACTTTGTTTATTTGTGAAAGAGTATTTAATCTATCTAAATAACTCCAGACATCAAGAAGGTTTGAAACTACAATATTTAACTTTTTACTCTTTTCTATATCAATATCTTTTTTCTTACTTTTTATAGTAATAATGTAAGTTAAAAAAGAAGCTATGATAGGGCTAATATAAGTCCATGTGTTATTGAAAATCTCCATAGATAGCTTAAATCTTATTGTTTTTTAATTCAAGTCTTTATTAATGTTTTGGACCATTGTGATTAAATCATCACAGATTGAATCAGCTTTTAAGTTTTCTACTATATTGAATTTTGAAACATTGAATTTCTTTTTTATGCTGTTAGAATCCTCGTCTAAAATGCCTTTTCCATTTAGTCTTAAAATTATTTCTGGAGCTTTGCTGTCTTTATAAGAGCAAGGAATTGAAATGGCAAATTCATTTGAAAGGTATTCTGATACTACTGTTTCGTCTATGTTAGCCAATTCAGATATTATTGGAGTTAAGAATAAATAGTTCTCAATATTTCTTCTTTTCCATTTATATAGTTTCATGTCATCTCGTTGATTTTCAGTAAAAGTAAGGTCTTTTAAGTCCTCACCAACAGTGTTTAGACTTTCATCATCTCTGTCTCTAATACTAACACTTCTAAGGTTAGGGATTTGACTTTTCAGTTCAGAAAATAAAAATTTTCTTTGTTTATGACTGCTCACCGATATCCATGGAACTACAGATTCATCTATTGGTTGATTAATAAGTTCTCCTACCTTCTTAAGAACTAAAAAATCAAAATGACCTTCTACGAAAAGAACTTTCTTTGATGTTTTTATTTTGTGCAGTAATGGAGAGTATTCTGAACCAAGTCCAGAAAGGAGTCCTGTTTTTTGGCTTTCGGTAGTTAAATACTTAGTATTATTTAGATTTAGTATATCGTTTGGAATAGCTTCTTTAATAATCTCTGATGAATGTGTTGCTATTAAGATTTGTTTTTTTGATCTAGTGTTAATTTTTTCAAGTTCATCAATAAGTTTTATTTGCAAGCTTGGATGTAAATGAGCGTCAGGTTCATCAAGTAATACAATGTCAATATCAGGACTTAAAGTCAAGGTAAATACATTTAGCCATTGAAGAAAACCACTTCCTTCTACCATTAGATCACGATAATTATAGGAGTTAAATTTTTTAAATCGTTTCTTCTCATTAAATTCACCCTTAAAGCAGTCAACTTTTATATAGGTATGATATAAGTCATTAAAATCACTTATCCGCAAATCTGTGCTAAAAGTATTTCTAATATTATTGATTAGCCTTTCGAAAGGGTCGTTTAACCTAAATTTGTGGAGGTCAGAGGTTTTTATTTTTGCTCTAGTTCCTTTTAAAGTACTTCTGTCAATTTGATTCTTTTGATAAAGGTCTAGTAATAAGTTTCTTAAGACTGAACCTGCTAATCCTTTACCAATTAATTTTCTTCTTTCAGCTAGACTTACTTTATTTTCTCGTTCTAAAATGCCAGCGAATGTAGGTAAATACGCAGCAGTTGGAATTTTATCGTCTTTGATGATATTTGATTCAGTGGTTTTGATAAAAAGCCTATCGTTTGCTAGTGATAAAGCTATCTCTAAATATTTTTCTTGTTCAGATTTGTTAAACCAAAAACATTTAATTCTTAAGTTATATCCGTCTTCATCAACTCCTTCTTTTTGAGTTTTAAGATTTGTCCAAAGATGTTTTAAAGATGGAAGGGCAATGGGCAGAAACTCATCAGCACTTACACCTAAACCTTGACCTTTATGTTCTTCATGAAGGTAATTTCTTCCTTTTTCAATTGTCAAAATTAATTTACAGAATTCCCAAACAGCGATAGCATGTAGTAAGGTTGATTTTCCTGAGTTATTGCCACCAGCAAGTATAGTTACACTGTTAGGTTTTAAGTTTATTTCATTGCTCTTATATCGTTTAAACTTTTTTAAATTAATCTTATGAATCATGTCTTAGAGCTTGTTTTATTTTGGTTTTTGAGCACGAAATAATAGGGCTCAGCAATTTTTATATGTTATCAAATGTATCAAAACTAATGCTTTATCTAAAATAAAGTTATTAACGAATTATTGTTGTCTGTTAATTAATTATATGATTCCTGCAACCTAAAAAAAAGCACACACATATGCTTACGGAAACCCATAAACTCCCTTATTTAGGTAACAAAAGTTGTTTTAGCTATCATAAAAGCTTGCATGGGTTGCTGATATCACGGCATGCTCCGAAGATACCACAGCATGGGTCGCTGATATCACGGCGTGCTCCGCAGACATCACGGCATGCTCCGAAGACACCACGGCACGGGTCGCTGATATCACGGCGTGCTCCGTTAACACCGCGGCACGGGTCGCTAATATCACGGCATGCTCCGTTGACACTACGGCACGGGTCGCTGATACCACGGCATGCTCCGTTAACACCACGGCATAGAGTGCTAATATTAAGACAATAGATAAATTAATAACACTCGTAAAAAAGTTGACAGTGGTGCTAGCCGTAGCCTCAAATCCCAACAGATTTCATAAAAACTCTCGGTGTAAGCATTAAAAAAGGTCAAGAAAAAGTCACCAACCAATACTTAAAAGTAGCATTTTGTTAGTTGTAGTATGAGTAAGCAGGTGTATATAGTATTGGTTTTTACCTTTAAAGAACACTAGAAAGCGTCATCCCAATTGAAAAGAGGGATCTCATTAAAGTGAGTAACATCTATTGTTGAGATGTCTCATCACTCATACCTCATGCTATCGACACGAACCCTATTGATTTTTAGTTAATTTATAAAACTCAGGTTATACCAAAATTTTATCAAAGGTATACACCATTTTTGCTAATTTCGCCGCTTAAAATATTTTGTATGATTACGGTAGATCAATTAACGGTTGAGTTTAGTGGTAACGCCCTGTTTAGCGACGTTTCGTTTGTAATAAACGAGAACGATAAAATTGCCTTAATGGGTAAAAATGGCGCAGGAAAATCCACCATGATGAAAATTATAGCAGGAGTTTCTAAACCTACTAAAGGAGGCGTTCGCAGCCCGAAAGATACCGTAATCGCTTACTTACCTCAGCATTTGTTAATGGAAGACAATTGCACGGTAAAAGAAGAAGCGTCTAAAGCATTTGCATCAATTTTTGCTATGAAAGCTGAAATGGACGACCTCAACAAACAACTAGAAACCCGTACCGATTACGAATCGGACGATTATATGAAAATCATCGAGCGTGTATCAGATTTAGGAGAAAAATACTACGCGTTAGAAGAAATAAACTACGAAGCAGAAGTAGAGAAAGCTTTAAAAGGATTAGGTTTTAAGCAAGAAGATTTTGAAAGAGCAACCTCAGAGTTTAGTGGAGGTTGGCGTATGCGTATAGAGCTGGCGAAAATCTTATTGCAAAAACCCGATTTAATTTTGTTAGATGAGCCTACCAACCACGTAGATATCGAATCGGTAATTTGGTTAGAAAACTTTTTATTAAACAAAGCCAAGGCGGTAGTGGTAATATCGCACGATAAAGCGTTTATCGATAATATTACCAACCGTACCATTGAAGTAACGATGGGGACTATTCACGATTACAAAGCAAACTACTCACACTATTTAGAGTTACGTAAAGAACGTCGTGCACATCAGCTAAAAGCTTACCAAGAACAACAAAAGTTTATTGCCGATACCAAAGCATTTATCGAGCGTTTTAAAGGAACCTATTCAAAAACGAATCAGGTAGCATCACGTGAGCGTATGTTAGAAAAATTGGTTCCTGTAGAAATAGATGAGGTAGATACATCAGCCTTAAAATTACGTTTTCCACCGTCACCACGTTCGGGAGATTATCCTGTAAAAGTGGAAGGATTGACGAAGCAATACGGAGACTTAACAGTATTTAAAGAGGCAAGTTTCTCTATAGCTCGTGGAGAAAAAGTATCGTTTGTAGGAAGAAACGGAGAAGGAAAATCGACCATGATTAAAGCAATTATGGGAGAAATTGATTTTGAAGGTGAATGTGGTTTAGGACACAACGCTAAAGTGGGGTACTTTGCTCAAAATCAAGCATCATTATTAGATCCTGAATTAACAATTTTCCAAACCGTAGATGAGGTTGCCGAAGGTGATGTTCGAACGCAAATCAAAAATATATTAGGACGTTTTATGTTCTCGGGAGATGATTTAGAAAAGAAAGTAAAAGTACTTTCTGGAGGAGAGAAAACCCGTTTAGCAATGGTAAAACTGTTGTTAGAACCTGTAAACGTGTTGATATTAGATGAGCCTACAAACCACTTAGATTTAAAATCGAAAGAAGTAATTAAAGAAGCCTTATTACACTTCGACGGAACATTAATCTTAGTATCACACGACCGTGATTTCTTACAAGGCTTGTCTCAAAAAGTATTTGAGTTTAAAGACCAACGTGTCATAGAACACTTTGAAACGATTGATGCGTTTTTAGAGCGTAATAATATCAAAGCATTAAAGGAAATTGATTTGGATTAATTATTATTGTAGAAATTTTAAAAATTAAAACTATGAAATTAAGAATTACTCAATTAGTAAAGGTTCTCTTTGCTTTTATGATTAGTGTATCTGTATTTGCTCAAAAGGCAAAAGTAGAAAGAATATATGTGTCTTGTTGGCAGTTTCCAAAAACTACTATATCTCCAAAAAAATCTACATTTTCAATAGCACCCATAAATTCGGATTCAAGAATTGAAGTTTTGATAGGAGAGCCTTATAAAGTAGAACCACCCAGAAAGGTTGAAAATTATAAAAACACATTATTAAAAGATTTTTTAGAAAGAATTCGTTTACGTCAATTTAAGCATGTAAATAAAGGAGGAGATTTGGTTTTTAACGTGGTTAAAAGTGATATTCAAGTTAAAACTATAGTTGAGAAGAAAAAAAATCAACTTCAACCTGAATCATCAACATTTGTTGCAAAAATAAATAGTGATATAGAGATTGAGATAGAAATACTGGATAAAGAAAAAAGAAAAATAACTACAATTGAAATAAGTAAAAGCATTTCTATACTAGATAAGGAGAAAGAAAGCAAATTAGAAGCTGAAAAGTTGGTGGTAAGTGAATTTAAAAAAAATGAAGATGACCATTTATCAACAGCAGTAAGTTATTACTATGGAGCGATAATAGATGCTTTAGAAAAAATTATAAAAGAAATAGATTATACAGTTGATGAGGAAGGGGTTAATATATTTAGAATTGCTAAAGGAGAAAAGTATGGGGCTGATGATGTAAATGAATTAGTTGAAAATTTAAAGAAAATTAATAATGATAACCTTGATCCAGATGATCTTACTTTTAAAGCAGAAGTAAAAAATATAGCAAATAAGTTTGAAGAATTATTACCTAGATTTTCAGAGAAGGATAAAAAGGAGAAAAGAATTAAATGGGCAATTTATTCAAACTTATCAGCATGTAACTTTATGTTAAGTGACTATAAAAAGGCATTGGAATACATAACTAAAAGAGAAGAGATTAGGTATAAGAGAAGTTATGTTTATAATAAACGACTTCTTAAAAGAAGAATAAGTTTATTGAATAATTATGAGGCACAAGCTGAAAAAAGAGATAAAACAACACATAATTATTACATGGGGTTAAAGCCAAGTGATAATGATAGGTTTTGGGGGCATCAATCAAATACATATGTGAGATATTTTATAGATGCTTATTTCGTTAAGAAATCAAGTGTAGAAGGAGTGGTTATCAATCCAGAAACTTACTTTAATGTATTGTTTAAAAAAGTTAAGTATTTAAAAAGAAAAAAAGGGAGGTTTTATCAAAATGATAATTTAAAAAACATGATTTCTTATGCAAATAGAATGGATAGTGAAATGTTTTTTAATAAGTACCCAACCAAACATATTAATGAAAAATTAACAGATTTTGATTTTAAAACAATATGTGATTTTTATACAACTACTGATGCAGAAAAAAAGTTGTTTAAAGATTTAATAGAAAAAGCAGCAGATATACTTAAGCAATTTTCAATAGAAGGTTATAAAGGAGATGGTGAATTAAATAAAAGATTGTTATCGAAATTATATAGATATGCAAGGTTAAAAAGACTTAGTAGGGAGTTAAAAGATTATAGTGACATTATATATTATGAAACCTCTAAAGAAATAAAAAACGGAGGAATAAATTTTGATGAGTATACTATTGATGAAACCATTGATTATATTAATGATATATTATCATTTGCTGAGGGTGTAGTGTTCTAATGAGGATGCTTTCTGATTTTTTCTCAGACAGTATTTTAGAACACTAAATTGATTAAACATAAATAAAAAAGCTTTTGAATCTTCAAAGGCTTTTTTTAGGGTAAAGGCTCAGAGGAGCTAAATGTTATGAGGGAGAGTCATTTCTATTCTTGAGATCTTTAACATTCCGTGTTTTCCAGTTCGAGATGACAGCATGGTCTCGTCATTGCGAGTGTAACGAAGCAATCTGTTTATCGTATACCGAGCAAAAGATAATCACGTCATTCATTTCGACTTCGCTCAATGAGCCTCCTCGCTATGACGTCTCGATTACTGTCATTTCGAGTGATAACGAGAAATCTTATTCATGTGAGTAACTCCAATTGTTGAGATTTCTCGTCGCTCATAAAATCGCTCTGTCGAAATGACGGTTTATTTATCCTCATTGCGAGTGGAACGAAGCAATCAGCTAGTAGATGGAGAGATTACTTCAGTCGTAACCTCCTTCGTAATGACGAGTAGAGAAGACGGTTTAGTTAATCCCACAACATTTTTTATACTTCACACCGCTATCACAAGGACAAGGGTCGTTTCTAGAAATATCCAAACGTTTTAAATGCAGGTTCATGTCGTCCATATCTTGTTTAAAGATTTGCTCTAGCAACGCATAAAGCTCAGGATGTTTTCTGGCTAATAATTTCGGACGCTCAAAAAAGTATTCGCTTGCAACTGAGAAAAATTCCGCTTTGTTAGTTCCGCCATACGGATTGATATCAGAAGCGTCATTATAAATTTCTTCAATCTTTTTGTTGATTAAATCTACCCACGGAATGCTATATTGTTTTTCTAATAATACATGCGGAACTCCATCAATATTTCCATCTAGTTTGTCAATTAAATGCACAAATTCATGGATGGCAGTATTCTTTTTGTCAGTTTCATTTTCAAAACCTAGGTGTAAAGCGGGTTTAGATAAAACCATTTTTCCTTCTAAATACCCGTTACCTACCATTCCTAAAATTCTTCGGTTCTCTCCTTCGGTTTCAAAATGCTTGTTGAACATAGCAGGGTATAAAATGATTTCTTTGATATTAGGATAACGCCATTCAGGAAAATTAAAAATAGGAATTACAGCACTAGAAGCTATTAGTAGTTTGTCCGTAATCGTAACTGTAACATCAACACCAATAACTTCATGATTTAACAGGAATTCAAAAACTTTGAATTCAAACAATTCTTTTTCATCAGGAGTGAGTGCGTTGTAAAAAGCGACTTTTTTAGTTAAAATAACTTTCCATTTGTTTGGAAAAGGAGTTGTAGGTTGTTTCCACTTTGGTGTTGAGGTGCTTTTTTTGAATACAAGAAAAATACCTACTAGTATAATTATAGATAAATAAGTCATTTAAAATAGCGTTGAGACTACTAGTAATTTTTTTTCAAATATATAAAAATAGGGTAGAGTGGAAATGTCATTCCGACGATAGGAGAAACCGTCAGGTTCAGCGGAGCTAAATCTTTCCAAGGCGAGTAACTCCTATTCTTAAGATTTCTCAGTCGTACCTCCTTCGAAATGACATATTATTGCAATTAACTTTACGTCATTCCGAACGGATGTGAGGAATCTCATGAGGTGAGTAACTTCCACTCTTGAGATCTCTCACATTCCGCGTTGCTTCAGTTTGAGATGACTATATGTTTTGTCATTGCGAGTGAAACGATGTAATCTATATATCATGTATTGAGCAAAAGATTGCACATTGTTCATTTCGACTTGATTTTATGAGCTTTCTCGCTATGACATTCTGTAGTTCTCATTGCGAATAGAATAAAGAAATTTTATTTATTGAGAGAAATAATTTGAGAGAGTAAATAAATGCTGATAATGTTTAACACACGTGGTAACAATTCCAATCACCACAACCACAAGTACCTCCACCACCATTAATGGATTGCTGTGCTGTTTGATTAAGAATTGTTGTTCCTTCTAAGTTTAAAATACTTTCTATCATAATATTAGTTTTAATTTATTTAAAATTAAATAAATAGAGAGGAAATAATGTCAAGAAAACCTTACTTTTAATACGGTTTTACCCTATTTGTTTTCTTAGAAGCTATGGTTGTATAAAAGTAAAAAACCCCATCAGAAAGATGAGGTTTTTGAATTTGTATAAATGTTCTTTTTAAGCTTCTGCTTCCATATAATCTTCAATAGGATTACAAGAGCAAATTAAGTTACGGTCACCAAAAGCATCGTCTACACGACGTACAGAAGGCCAAAACTTATTGTCTGCAATATACTCTAAAGGAAATGCTGCTTGTTTACGAGAGTATGGTAAATCCCACTCATCAGCAGTTAACATTTCTTGCGTATGTGGTGCATTTTTAAGCGGGTTGTTAGGGTTTTCCCTACTTGCTTCAGCAATCTCTTTTCTAATAGAGATTAACGCATCACAAAAACGGTCTAATTCAGCTACACCTTCCGATTCGGTTGGTTCTACCATAATTGTACCCGCTACAGGGAAAGATACCGTAGGCGCGTGGAATCCGTAGTCCATTAAACGTTTCGCAATATCAGTAACTTCAATTCCGTTTTGTTTAAACTCACGACAGTCTAAAATCATTTCGTGAGCAGCACGGTTCATTTCACCTGTATATAAAGTACTATAATGTCCGTTTAAACGCTCTTTAATATAGTTTGCGTTTAAAATAGCATTTTTAGTAGAATTTGTTAATCCGTCAGCACCTAACATAGTAATGTATCCGTAAGAGATTAAACATACCAATGCAGAACCCCAAGGAGCTGCTGAAATAGCAGTAATGGCATTGTCACCACCAGTAGCTACTACTGGGTTAGTAGGTAAATAGGGAACTAATTGAGGAGCTACACAAATTGGTCCAACACCTGGTCCACCACCACCATGAGGAATCGCAAATGTTTTGTGTAAGTTTAAGTGACAAACATCAGCACCAATGGTTGCAGGATTTGTTAATCCTACCTGTGCGTTCATGTTTGCACCATCCATATATACTTGTCCGCCATTATCGTGAATAATTTGCGTAATTTCTTTAATCGCCTTTTCAAATACTCCGTGAGTAGATGGGTAAGTCACCATTAAAGCAGCTAAATTATCAGCGTGTTTTTCAGCTTTAGCACGTAAATCTTCTACATCGATGTTTCCTCTTTCATCAGTTTTGGTAACCACCACTTTCATACCCGCCATAACAGCAGATGCAGGGTTCGTTCCGTGAGCAGATGCAGGAATTAAACAGATGTTTCTGTTGGTGTCTCCATTTGCTTCGTGATAGGCTCTAATAGTCATTAATCCAGCAAATTCACCTTGCGCACCTGAGTTAGGTTGTAAAGAAGTACCTGCAAAACCAGTAATTACATTTAATTGGTTTTCAAGGTTACTTAACATGATTTGATACCCTTCTGCTTGATTTAATGGTACAAATGGGTGAATATTTCCCCATTGAGGATTGCTCAATGGTAACATTTCAGAAGAAGCATTTAACTTCATGGTACAAGACCCTAAAGAAATCATTGAGTGATTTAAAGCTAAATCTTTACGCTCTAATTTTTTAATATAACGCATCATGTCAGTTTCTGATTGATACGTATTGAATATGTCATTATCTAAGAAAGAGGTTGCTCTCTTTACGTCTGCAGGAATTACATCTGTTGTTGCAAATTCAGTAACTAAAATATCTTTGATATTGAATGCTTGTTCAAAACAATCAACAATTTCGTTGATTTCTTTTAAACCTACTGTTTCGTTTACAGAGATTGAAACATGCTCTGCATCGATGTAGTTAAAGTTGATTCCATTTGCTTCTGCTACTGGGCGTAACTTGTCAGCTTCAACTTCCACTAAAATGGTATCGAAATAAGCACTGTTTTTTTGTTTGAAACCTAAATCGTTTAACGCTTTTGCTAAGGTTGTAGTGCTAGTGTGTACACGATCTGCAATGTATTGTAAACCATCTTTACCGTGGTATACAGCATACATACCTGCCATAACTGCTAATAATACCTGTGCAGTACAAATGTTTGAAGTTGCTTTTTCACGTTTAATGTGTTGTTCACGTGTTTGTAATGCCATACGTAACGCACGACAACCGTCAACATCTTTTGTAACTCCAATAATACGACCAGGTATACTACGCTTGTAAGCTTCTTTAGTAGCAAAATATCCAGCGTGAGGTCCTCCGTATCCTAAAGGAATACCAAAACGTTGTGTAGTACCTACGACAACGTCAGCACCAAATTCAGCAGGTGCTTTTAATTTTACTAATGATAAAATATCAGCTGCAACCGCTACTTTAATGTTGTTTGCGTTACAGTTAGCAACGAAATCAGTATAATCATATACTTGTCCGTGCTTACCAGGATATTGTACGATAGCACCAAAGAATTCTTCTGAGAAGTTAAACTCTTCGTGGTTACCAACAACTAATTCAATTCCGATAGGAATAGCACGTGTTTGTAATACTGATAAGGTTTGTGGTAAAATTTCTTCTGAAACAAAGAACTTGTTTACGTTTGCCTTCTTTTGCGCTCTTTCACGAACATCAAATAATAAAGCCATAGCTTCTGCAGCTGCAGTACTTTCATCTAATAACGAAGCATTAGCTAACTCCATTCCTGTTAAATCACAAATCATAGTTTGGTAATTTAACAAGGCTTCTAAACGTCCTTGTGCTATTTCAGCTTGGTAAGGGGTATACGCAGTATACCATCCTGGGTTTTCTAAAATATTACGTTGGATAACACTAGGTAAAATAGCTTCGTGATATCCTAAACCTATATAGCTTTTAAAAACTTTGTTTTTTGCACCTAATTGGTTAATGTGATTTAGGTATTCATATTCGCTCATGGCAGGAGCTAAATCAAGCTCTTTTTGTAAACGAATATCGTCGGGAATAGTTTCATAAATCAATTGGTCTAAACTCTCAATGCCAATTGTTTGAAGCATTTGATCCTGATCTTTAACACGAGGACCTATATGCCTAAGTTGAAATGAATTTGTGTTCATTATTGTGTTGTTGTTTTTCGTGCCTCAAAAATAGTGAAATTGGTTGATTTGATACTACATATTTTTTTGTTAAAAACAATATTTTATTAACCAAAACAGCTGGTTATAAACAGAAAAGTTATTTTTGTTAGATGAACCTTTTTAAAAAAGTACTCGATTTTTATATAAACTCTAGTATTCATGTAGCCTTAGCGGTGATTTCTTTGTTTAGAATCACGGAATTGTACTTTGGTTTTTCGTATGATGAATCGCTCGGTTTTTTTGTGTTTTTTGCCACAATTACTGGGTATAATTTTGTTAAATATGCAGGAGTAGCGAAACTCCATCATCGAAGTTTGACTAAAAACTTGCAAATCATTCAAATATTTTCGCTGATTTGTTTCTTGCTGATGTGTTATTATGCATGGTTACTACCTTTGAGAACTTTATTGTTTTTCGTGCCTTTAGGGGTTTTAACTTTTTTATATGCAGTACCTTTTTTAAGTGGATTCCAAAAAAACTTACGAAGTATTGGTTATTTAAAAATAATAGTAGTGGCTTTGGTATGGGCTGCAACTACAGTGTTGTTACCTATATATGCCAGTGAAATTGCTTTTACAATTAAGGTGTACTTGTGTGCAATGCAGCGTTTTTTATTGGTGATAGTGTTAATTCTTCCTTTTGATATAAGAGATGTGCAATACGATGCTATTTCTTTACAAACAATTCCTAAAAAAATAGGTATAGAGAATACTAAAAAGTTTGGAGTCGTTTTGTTGGGGTTGTGTTTAGCATTGGAATTTATGATTAGCCCAAATACTCATTTTCGAACTGTTTTTTTAGTATTGTTTACTGTATTACTATTTCTGTTGATGAGAGTAAAAACAAATCAGTCTAAATACTATAGCTCTTTTTGGGTTGAAGGCATACCGATTTTTTGGTGGTTATTTTTGTTAGTTTAAAACTGAAGTTTTTTAGAAGTATTAGAACTTAAAAAGTTATAGCTTGTAAGTAGCGTATTTTTTATAGTTAAAAACTGAAACTTAAGGGGTTTGTAATATGTGTTTTTAAGAAAACCTTTGTACATTCGTTGGTTTAACAACACAACAACAAAAACACAAATTAAGTAACATGAATTTAGTAAAACGAAATTTCGTTTTCGATTTCGATAGCACACTTACCAGTGTGGAAGCATTAGATGTTTTAGCCGAAATCACCTTAAATGGGAGTCCGAAAAAAGATGAGATTATTCAAGAGGTAATCCATATCACTAATCAAGGAGTTGATGGAGATATTTCTTTTACTGAGTCCTTGGAAAAACGTATTCAGTTATTAAGTGCAAAAAAGTCTGATTTACCTTTATTAATAAAGGAGCTAAAGCAAAAAGTATCTCCTTCTATAGAGAGAAATAAAGAGTTTTTTGAAAGCTTTTCTGATAACATTTATGTGATTTCAGCAGGCTTTAAAGAATTTATCGACCCAATCGTTGCTGAGTATAACATTCCGTCGGAAAGAGTATTCGCAAATACTTTTGAGTTTAATAAAGATGGGGTTATTGTTGGATTTGATACTGAAAATCCATTATCTAAACATAATGGAAAGATAGATTGTTTAAAATCCTTAAATTTAGAAGGTGAAGTACAAGTAATTGGAGATGGTTATAGTGATGCTGTTACCAAAGAAGCAGGTGTTGCTGATACTTTTTTTGCTTATACAGAAAATGTGTCGAGAGATAAGACAATAGCAAATGCCGACCATATCACACCAAATTTAGATGAATTTTTATACGTAAACAAGTTGCCTAGAAACCTATCATACCCAAAGAACAGAATTAAGATATTATTATTAGAAAACGTGCACCCTGATGCTTTTACAAAGTTAACAGGTGATGGATTTTCTGTAGAAACTGTTTCAAGAAGTTTATCGGAAGATGAATTGATTGAAAAATTAAAAGATGTTCATGTGTTAGGAATCCGTTCTAAAACACAAGTAACTCGTAAAGTAATTGAAGCTGCTGAAAAATTAATGGTGGTTTCTGCTTTTTGTATTGGAACGAAGCAAATTGATTTAGAAGCTTGTAAAGAAAATGGAGTGGTGGTTTTCAATGCGCCATACAGTAATACACGTTCGGTAGTTGAATTGGCGATTGGAGAAATCATTATGTTAATGCGTAGTGTATTCCAAAGAAGTACAGAAATTCATAACGGTCAATGGAATAAGACAGCACAAGGATCACGTGAAGTTCGTGGTAAAAAGCTAGGAATTGTTGGATACGGAAACATTGGAAAACAATTATCTGTACTGGCAGAAGCTTTGGGAATGGACGTGTACTATTATGATGTGGAAGATAAATTAGCTTTAGGGAATGCCACTAGAATGAATACGTTGAATGAATTGTTGAATATTTCTGATGTGGTAACATTACATGTAGATGATAATTCGGCGAACAAAAACTACATAGGAAAGGAAGAGTTAGCTGAAATGAAAGATGGAGCGCATTTGGTAAACCTTTCTCGCGGATTTGTAGTAGATATCGAAGCATTGGTAGATGCGTTGAAATCTGGTAAGCTTGCAGGTGCTGCTGTAGATGTGTATCCTGAAGAACCAAGAAAAAATGGTGAGTTTTATACTGAGTTAAAAGGCTTAGATAATGTGATTTTAACTCCACATGTGGGAGGTAGTACAGAAGAAGCTCAAAAAGATATTGCTGATTTTGTTCCTAACAAAATTATGGCGTATATCAATTCAGGGAATACGGTTGATGCGGTTAATTTCCCAAATATTCGTTTACCTAAGCATAAAAATGCACATCGTTTTTTACATATTCATAAAAACGTACCTGGAGTAATGGCGAAAATCAATAAGGTGTTAGCAAAATATGAATTGAATATTACAGGACAATACCTTTCTACTGATGAAAAAGTTGGATATGTGATTACCGATGTAGATAAGGAATATAACCAGGAAGTGATAACAAAGCTTAAAAAGGTGGATGGTACCATTAAGTTTAGAGTGTTGTATTGATTTAGTGAGATTTTTTAAAAAAGGTTTGAATAAAAAAATGGGTGCTTTTTTGCCACAAGATGCAAGGCTTAGGGGATTTTTCAATACTTCTGAAGCTACAGTTAGAAGTTTAGTTGATCTTTTAGTTGAAAATTATAAAGATGGGAATTTGCTATTGGGTAGCAATGCTCATAATAAGATTAAAAAAAGATATTCTTATTTTAGTTTAACTGATAGTGAGTTTGAAAATGTTTTTTTGGATTTAAAATATTATTATGAACCTAAAAGAAATAGTTTTGGATATGGTTTATATGTGATTTCATTATATGATAGTATGGGTGAGAATCCAATAAAAATGGAAATTTGTCTAGATGATTTAATGATAGATAAATTTCCTGAAGAAATGAAAGAAGAGTTGAGTAATAAATTATATGAAGTATAGTTAAGGTATTTTTAACCATGAAGCCTTGAAAATTTTCAAGGTTTTTTGGTTTTTATAATGTTTCAAAATCTTCTAACAACCGTTCGATTATCGTAGAACCTTTTTGTAAAATTTGAATATAACTTGTTACATTCTCCATTTTAAATCTACTTGAAGGTCCAGAAGCACTGATTCCTGCAATCACTTTTCCTTTTTTATTATAAATAGGAATAGCAATACATACCAAGCCCAATTCTGATTCTTCAATATCTAACGCAAATTTTTGCTGTTGAATTTTTGCTAATTCCTTTTTGAATTTTGAAACTGAGGTGATGGTACTTTTGGTAAACGACTGTAGTGAGGTTGAGCTTAGAAAGGCTTCTTGGCTTTCTAACGAAGAAAAAGCTAAGAGTAGTTTCCCAATCGCGCTTCCGTTAATAGGAGCGTAAGAACCGATAGAAGTACTTATTTTAAGTCCTTGTAAACTATCAGCTTTATTAATGTGTAATACTTGTTGCTCTTTTAAAATACCTAATAAAACAGTTTCTTGAATTTCTAAAGCTACCTTCTGTATAGGTTCATTAGTTAAATTTCTTAGTGATTTATAGATTGAAACACGATTTCCTAACTCAAACAGCTTACTACCTAGTTGGTATTTTTCATTGTCGTTTTGTTGCACAGCATTCAACGAAACTAAAGTACTTAATAATCGGTATACGGTACTCTTATTATAGCCTGTTTTAGTAGCTAACTCTCTAACGCCCCATTCTCTTTTATCATTGGTAAAAGCGTCTAAAACAGCAAATGCTTTAATAATAGATTGATTTAAATTTTTAGAATCTGTATTCATTTTCTCAAAAAATTATTGACTAATATAATAAAAATATGTAGTTTTATAAAACGCCGTTTTATTATGTGAAACGCTTTGGGTTTTATTTTGAGGTAAAAATGAAGTATCTTTAGTGTTTTTGAAATGGTTTTTAGAAATATAATAAGCATGTATAAACCAACACTCGATTACGCACAGCAACTAGATAAAGAAGATAATTTAGCGCATTTAAGAGCGCAGTTTCATATTCCAAAAGACGCAGAAGGAAATGACTGGTTGTATTTTACAGGAAATTCTCTTGGGCTACAACCAAAACAAACACAACAATACATTCAACAAGAGTTAGATGATTGGGCAAAATATGGAGTAGAAGGGCATTTTGAAGCTCGAAATCCATGGATGCCATATCACGAATTTTTGACAAATTCCATGGCGAAAATAGTAGGTGCTAAACCGCTAGAAGTGGTAGTGATGAACACACTGACGACTAACTTACATTTGTTAATGGTGTCGTTTTATCAACCGACTAAAACAAAGTATAAAATTGTTATAGAAAGTGATGCTTTTCCTTCGGACAGATATGCTGTACAATCGCAATTAAAATTTCATGGATTTGATACAGAAGAAGGATTGATAGAATGGAAACCTCGTAAAGGAGAAGAATTATTACGTATTGAAGATCTAGAGAAAATAGTAGATGAACAAGGCGATGAAATAGCCTTGTTGTTGATTGGAGGAGTGAATTATTATACAGGACAGTATTTAGATATCAAACGTATTGCAGAAATAGGACACGCAAAAAACTGTATGGTAGGGATTGACTTAGCACACGGTGCGGGAAATATTTCTCCAGAGTTACATGATAGCGGAGTAGATTTTGCAGCTTGGTGTACTTATAAGTATTTGAATTCGGGTCCAGGAAGTTTAGCAGGATTGTTTGTACATGAAAAACATGCACATAATAAAGAGTTACCTCGTTTTGCAGGTTGGTGGAACCATAACAAAGAAACTCGTTTTAACATGCGCCAACCATTTGACGTAATGCCAGGAGCAGAAGGTTGGCAGTTATCAAATCCACCTATTTTATCAATGGCAGCCATTAGAGCTTCGTTAGATATGTTTGAAGAAGTAGGAATGGAAGCGCTAAGAGCTAAATCGGAAAAATTAACAGGCTATTTTGAATATCTAATCAATCAGATTGATACCGATAGAATTAAAATAATTACGCCATCTAATCCGAAAGAAAGAGGGTGTCAATTATCTATTCAAGTGAAGAATGCAGACAAAAGTTTACACAAAAAACTAACCGAAAATAATATTATAACCGACTGGAGAGAACCTGATGTAATTCGTTGTGCACCAGTGCCAATGTATAACAGTTTTGAAGATGTATACAGAATGGTTGAAATTTTAAAAACATTGCTATAAATGAAAAAAGTATTTATTGTTTTTTTAGTTCTATGTAGTTTTAGTAGTATAGCTCAAACGAAGTATCAAAAAGATTTTGATTATTTGTGGAGTATGTTTGATGGATTCTACGCTTACTTTGATCAAAAACAAACAAATTGGGATGAGGTAAAAAAGATTTATCAAAAAGAGGTAGAAAATGTTTCGGATGATTCTCAGTTTATTAGATTAATAGAGAATATAACGTACGAACTATACGACCCTCATACGGGGATTAATCGAAATTTAAAGTCTTCATTCCGACTAATTCCAACATCAACTGATGCATGGGTAAAAATAAAAGATGGAAAATATTACATAGCAGACATTAGATCGGGTTTTGAAATTGAAGAAACAGGATTAAAAGTTGGAGATGAATTACTTCGTATCAACAACCGTAAAATTGAAGATTTAGTAGAAGAAGTACTGCCAAAATCTTTTAAAAACCCAAAAGACAACGTAAAAGAGTTTTTTGCCAATTTATGGTTTGCTGGAAAGCATAATGAAGAAAGAGTGATTCTAGTACTAGAAAATGGAAAAGAAAAACAATATAGACTAAACAGACCTACAGCTTCAAAAAAAGAAAACGGAACTTTAAGTTCAAGAATTATAAAAGGAAATATAGGGTATATAAAGCTAAATAATTCTTTAGGAAACAATGAGGTAATTAAAGCTTTTCCTAAAAAGGTAGATGAGTTTAGAGATACCAAAGCGATAATTGTAGATTTAAGAGATACACCAAGTGGAGGTAATGCCGAAGTAGCAAAAAGTATTATGGGAAAGTTTATATCGGAAACAATTCCATATCAAAAACATGAAAAAGTAAGTTTAGAAAGAGAGTTTGGTATAAAAAGAAGTTGGATTGAGTTATTAACACCTTTAAAAAATCCATATAAAAAACCAGTTATTGTATTAGCAGGAAGGTGGACAGGAAGTGTAGGAGAAGCAATCGCACAAGGTTTTGATAACATAAAGTCGGCAACAGTAGTGGGAACAGAGATGGCAAAACTGTTAGGAGCTATTGAATGTGATAGATTACCAAATACTAAGATCAATTTATGTTTTCCTGTTGAAAAACTGTTTCATGCAAACGGTACGCCAAGAGAAAAATTTATTCCTGAAATTCACACTAAAACAAGTGAAGAAACATATAAAAAAGCGATTCAAATAATAAATGAGTAAAAAAGACAACATAGTAATCATAGGTGCTGGTTTATGCGGAAGTTTATTAGCACTTCGTTTAGCACAAAGAGGATATAAAGTGGATATGTATGAAAGTCGTCCAGATTTAAGAGTTACTGATATCTCAGCAGGACGTTCTATCAACTTAGCATTATCGGATCGTGGATTTAAAGCGCTTCGCTTATGTGGTGTGGAAGAAAAAGCGCGGGAAATTTGTATTCCGATGTACGGACGTTTAATGCACGATAGAGAAGGGAATACGTTTGTTTCTAATTATTCAGGTAGAGAAGGAGAGTACATCAATTCTATTTCAAGAGGAGACTTAAACGGAATCTTATTAAACGAAGCGGAAGCACATGAAAATGTAAGCATTCATTTTAATACAGAATGTACTTCGGTAGATATTGAAAATACTGTAGCGCATTTTAAAAATTACAATACGAAGGAAGAGTTTTCAGTAGAAGGAGATGTGATTTTTGGAACAGATGGTGCAGGGTCTGCATTGAGAAAAAGCTACTATTTAGAAAGAAAATTCTTGTTCAGTTATTCGCAGAATTTCTTGACACACGGATACAAGGAATTAGAAATTCCTGCAGACAAGTCGGGAAAACATCAAATAAGTAAAGATCATTTGCATATTTGGCCCCGAGGAGAGTATATGCTAATCGCTTTGCCGAACTTAGATGGAAGTTTTACGGTAACCTTGTTTTTAAGTTTTGATGAAGGGGAATACAATTTCAATAATTTAACTTCCGAAGAAAAGGTAACTGAGTTTTTTGAAAAAGAATTTTCAGATGCCTTAGCGTTGATACCAAGTATTAAAGATGAGTTTATTAATAATCCGACTGGAGCTTTAGGAACGGTAAAATGCTCACCTTGGCATTATCAAAACAAAACTTTATTAATGGGAGATGCAGCACATGCGATTGTTCCGTTTTATGGACAAGGAATGAATGCATCGTTTGAAGATGTAACCGTATTTGATAGGATTCTTGATACGCACGAAGGAGATTGGCAAGCTACTTTTAAAGCGTATGAAAAAGCACGTAAAGAAGATACCGATGCGATTGCTGATTTAGCTATCGATAATTTTTACGAAATGCGCGATCATGTAGCAAATCCATTATTTAAGCAAAAGAGAAAGTTGGAAATGGATTTAGAGAAGACGTTCCCAACAGAATATTTTTCAAAGTACTCAATGGTAACTTTTAATGAAGAGATTCCGTATGCAGAAGCAATGAAAAAAGGACGTGCACAAGATAAAGCTTTGTTGAATATGGTGGCTCATCACGATTTAGATGTAATCACCGATTTGAATGAGGTATTAAAAAAGGTGCAAGAAGAAACTAATGAAATTTTAGAAGAGGATAAAATAGCGGGACTATAAATGAATAGATATATAATATTACTAAGAGGAATCAATGTTTCGGGAAAAAACAAGCTTCCGATGGCAGAGTTGCGTGATATGTTAAATGAATTAGGGTTTCAAAATGTACAAACCTATATTCAAAGTGGTAATATTATTTTAGAATCTAAAGAAACAAAAGAAGTCGTTTGTCAGAAAATTAAAGAAGCGATTGCTGCTAAATTTGGATATGATCTACCTGTACTGGCTAGGACACCAGAGGAATGGAAAAGTACACTAGAAAGCTATCCGTTTTCACAAGAGAATGAAAAAATAGTAGCTTTTACTTTTTTAGATAGAGTAACTAAAGAATCAGTTATTGAAGTTAAGGGAATTAACGAAGACGAATATAAAATAGTTGATGATGTGGTGTATTTGCTTTGTCCGTCTGGTTTTGGAAAAACTAAACTGACAAACAGTGTAATCGAAAAGAAGTTGAAGGCAACAGCAACCACACGTAATTTAAAAACAACGAAAAAACTATTAGAATTAGCAACTTCATAAAGCATCATTTCGACCAAAGGGAGAAATCTCGTGTAAAACGTGTTTGGAAGCAAAAAATAAAAAATATGGACAGTAAAGTAATCAAAGGAAAAGCGATACCAAGAGGAAAATTTCCACATGTAAAACAAGTAGGAGATTTTATTTATGTATCAGGTACAAGTTCTCGAAGACCTGACAATTCTTTTGAAGGAGTTGAGGTAGATGAGTTTGGAACTACCAACTTAGATATTAAAAAGCAAACCCGAGCGGTAATAGAAAACATTCGTGATATCTTACAAGAAGTTGGAGCTGATTTATCTGATATTGTAGATGTAACTTCATTCTTGGTGAATATGAATGATTTTGGAGGGTATAATCAGGTATATGCTGAATATTTTGATTATAATGGACCAACGAGAACTACGGTTGCTGTACATCAATTACCACACCCTCATTTATTGATTGAAATTAAAGTGGTGGCGTATAAGAAGCAAGAGTAAAGACACTAGAACCAAGACAAAAGAGTCTTAACTTTTTAATCTGTGAATGAAATGAACATTAAAAATTACATAAACGGAGAATTCGTTAATCCAATCAAAGGAGGATTTATAGATAATTATAATCCATCTATAGGTGAAGTATATGGTCAAATTCCTAATTCTACTACTGAAGATGTAGAATTAGCTTATAAAGCAGCGAAGGAAGCTTTTCCTGCTTGGTCGAATACTACCTTAAACGAACGTAGAGATATTCTTTCTAAAATAGCACAGTTAATTCAACAGAGATTACCTGAACTAGCAAAAGCAGAGGCAAAGGATAATGGAAAGCCATTAAGTTTAGCTACAGCGATTGATATTCCGAGAGCATCATCTAATTTTCAATACTTTGCAGATGCAATTACACAATTTTCATCTGAAGCTCATGAAAGTGTAGGCTTAGGAGCGATGAATTTTACTTTGCGTCAGCCTATTGGAGTAGTAGGATGTATCTCACCTTGGAATTTACCATTGTATTTGTTCACTTGGAAGATTGCCCCAGCAATAGCAGCAGGGAATTGTGTAGTAGCAAAACCTAGTGAAGTAACACCAATGACAGCCTATTTATTAGGTGAAATTTGTAATGAAGCAGGTTTGCCTAAAGGGGTATTAAACATTGTTCATGGATTAGGAACTACCACAGGACAAGCCATTATTGAGCATCCAGACATTAAAGCAATTTCATTTACAGGAGGAACTGCTACAGGAGCACACATAGCTCGTACAGCAGCACCTATGTTTAAGAAGTTGTCATTAGAGTTAGGAGGTAAAAATCCAAACATCATTTTCGCCGATTGCGATTATGAGAATATGTTAGCGACTACAGTTCGCTCTTCATTTGCAAATCAAGGTCAGATATGCTTATGTGGAAGTAGAATTTTTGTAGAGGAAAGTATTTACGAGCAATTCAAAAAAGATTTTGTTCAAAAAGTATCGCAATTAAAAATAGGAAATCCTTTTGATGAAGATACAAATATTGGAGCCTTGGTGTCGAAACCACATTTAGAAAAGGTAAAATCATACATAGATATTGCGGAACAAGAAGGAGGGAAGATTTTATACGGAGGTGACAGAGTCACTGTCAAGAATTGTGAGAATGGATATTATTTAGAGCCTACTATTATTGAGGTTTCTAGTAATCAGTGTAGATTAAATCAAGAAGAAATTTTTGGACCAGTAGTAACCTTAATGTCTTTTAAAACAGAAGAAGAAGCTTTACAATTAGCTAATGATGTGGTGTATGGATTGTCATCAACACTATGGACAAACAATTTGACAAGAACCATGCGATTATCTAAAGAATTACATACAGGAATTGTTTGGGTAAATACTTGGTTGTTACGTGATTTAAGGACTCCTTTTGGAGGTCAAAAAGCGAGTGGAGTAGGGCGCGAAGGAGGTTTTGAAGCATTACGTTTTTTTACAGAACCAAAAAATGTTTGTATAAAATATGAATAAGGAAATAAAGGAAAAAATAATTGCTGTTTGTGAAGAGAAAATTGCTAAAAAAGGAGAAAATGTAGGGCTTTCGTTCTATGCATTTTTCAAAAATAAAAATGACAATCCGAAAGTACTGATGGAAGTAGCTACTTGGTGGATTCAGACACATCAATTAGATCATTTTGAGAAAGCGGTTAAGATTAAACAAATGATTCAGAATAACGAATAAAATGAATTTAGAGATACAACATAAAAACGCCTTGGTATGTGGTAGCACACAAGGAATAGGAAAAGCGGCAGCAATACAATTAGCTCAAGAGGGAGTAAATGTTACTTTGGTAGCTCGTAGTGAAGAAAAGCTAAAAGCTGTGTTGGCAGAATTACCAAACAATAAGCAAAATCATGGGTACTTGGTAGCTGATTTCACCAATCCAGCAGATTTAAAAGAGAAATTAGAAGTGACTAACTTACAGTTTCATATTTTGGTGAATAATACAGGAGGACCAGCAGGAGGTCCTGTATTCAATGCCGAGTTAGAAGAATTCGAACGCGCTTTTACCATGCATTTAAAATGCAATCATGTATTGGTGCAAGCGGTAGTTCCATTTATGAAAGAGGAAGGCTATGGTAGAGTAATTAATGTGATCTCTACATCAGTAAAACAACCATTAGATGGCTTAGGAGTTTCGAATACCATTCGAGGTGCGGTTGCCAATTGGAGTAAAACCTTAGCGAATGAGTTAGGACAATTCGGAGTTACGGTAAATAATGTATTACCTGGGGCTACAGCCACAGAGCGTTTGACAGAAATTATCAATAATAAAGCTGCAAAAACAGGTAAAACTGTTGAAGAAGTTGCAGAAATGATGAAGAATGCATCACCGGCTAAACGTTTCGCAAAACCTGAAGAAGTAGCCGATGCTATTGTGTTTTTAGCAAGTGAAAGAGCAAGCTTTATCAATGGAATTAATGTTCCTGTTGACGGAGGTAGAACAAAATCATTATAAAAGAATCAAGAATGAAGACTTTTAGAAACAAGACTATTTAAGTATCTTTAAAACAATCTAAAAGCCTAAAAACCTAAATAAAATGAGCAAGTTAGTACAACCTTTAAATTTCAAGAAGTGGATTGATGAAAATCGTCATTTATTAAAACCACCAGTAGGAAATAAACAAGTGTGGGATAATGGTGAATATATCGTAATGGTTGTTGGAGGTCCTAACAATCGTAAGGATTACCATTACAACGAAACACCAGAGTTTTTCTATCAATTAGAAGGAGATATGGTGTTGAAAATCATAGACGACAAAGGAGAAATGATTGATGTTGAAATTAATGAAGGAGATATTTATTTGTTACCAGGAAAGGTGCCGCACTCACCACAACGTAAAGCGAATACGGTAGGTTTGGTTATTGAATATCCACGTGATGAAGGAATGATGGATGCTTTAGAGTGGTACTGTGAAAATTGTGGACATCAATTATACAGAGAAGAATTTGCTTTAGATAATATTGAAACGGATATGCCAATAATTTTTGATAAGTACTATTCTGATAAAGAGAAATGTACTTGTGATAAATGTGGTACTGTGATGGAAGCACCAAACAAAGCATAAATTTTGCAATAGAAAAATAACATGACAAAACGAAAACTAAGAATAAACGGACATTCACACTTGTTACCTTACCCAGAGCAAATTCCGCAGTTTATGAAGGACAAAGGGATTTTTTGGGTTGATAAGGACAGAAAGTTCATGCTACAAAAAGATTGGAGTCGACCAGTAACAGATTCTAGTTTCTTTTTAGATGAAAAACTAGCATGGATGGAGCATTTTAAAATCGATCATGCAGTAGTGTTAAACTTATCTCAGTTATACGGAAACGGGTTGCGTTTAGAAGAAATGAAGCAAGCCTTACGTTTCCAAAACGATTTTAACGCACGTGTTCAGCACGATAATCCAGGTAAATTTACTTGTGGATTTGTGGTGCATCCAGGATTTGTTCGTGGAGCTTTATGGGAGATAGAGCGATGTGTTGAGGTGTTAGGGATGCGTTTGTTGTGTTTGCCAACACACTATATGGATACTATTGGTACATGGCGATGTATTTTTGATGAGGAAAATGAACCTATTTTTGAGTTAGCAGATAAATACAATTTAGCGGTTGAAATTCACCCGTATGACGGAGAGAAATTCATCAAACTACAAAATACAAGTTGGCGTTTCCACTTAATTTGGATGTTGGCACAATGTGCAGATGCTTATCACTTTTTAACATTAAACGGATATTATGAAAAGTATCCTAATATGCGAGTTTGTTTTGCGCATGGAGGTCAGTTAGCGCAAATGAATTTAGGACGTCGTATTCAAGGGTTTGATGGTAGACCTGATTTGTTTGAAGGAAAACAACATCCTCGTAAAGCTGTAGGACATAAAAATATCTTCTTTGATACATTAGTACACGATACAGGTTCGTTAGATTTGTTAATTAAAAACCAAGGATCAAAACAAGTATTGATAGGGTTGGATGATCCTTATCCATTAGGAGAGATGGAGAGTGAAATTCAGTCATCATATCCAGGGAAAATTTTAGATTTAGCTATTGATAGAAACATTATTAATGAGCAAGAGAAAGACGAAATGTGGGAGGATAATGTATTACAGTGGTTGTTTGGAGATGATAAAAAAGCGAAAAAAGATTTAGTATCTAAAATTTTACAATAAATGACTGGAGTAACACAGTTTCATAACCTATTACATACGTGTATTTCTTTTATTGGAGCTGTGTTATTATTAGCAATCTACTATAATATTACAAAGCGATTTAAAGAAGTTTTAGAAGAAGGAAATTCAATAAAAAGAGTTGATAAAGGCTTGTTGTATTTCAGCTTTGGTATGTTGGTTTGGGTGGTTTCTGGTATTTGGGCACTTTCTGCAAGTTATTTCACTTTTGAAAAAACAACAATTCATCAGATTGGAATAAACATTTTATCTACAGTAAATAACTTATTTTGGTTAATGGCACTTTATTATGTGTATGATGCCCCAAAGTTTATTTATAGAAATGAAAAGAATGTAAAAGTTATAGCAATAATAATTGTTATTGTGGCTTCCATAACTTTATCATTCTCTTTTTTGTATGGTAATGATTTTTATTACGGAATAAAGATAGCAGCGCTTCCTGATGTTTTGCTAACAACTTTTTTATGTTTTTTAATGGGAGTTTCTTTTTATAGAACTTTTATGTATAGAGACTTAAAGTTGGTAGCTTTTATATCGGTTATAGCAATTGTATTGTTGTTCGTATCTCAATTATCAGATGTTTTAATTGGTTTTGATAATGAATTCACTAATCAATTAATTAGGGTTATAGCCAAAACATCATTGATATCGGTTTTTTTAGTGTTGGCAACAAGCTGGGTAATACAACTGGCTCATACGCCAAAACCTAATGAAATGAAAATTCAGTTTTTAGACTGGTCACTGATAAAACTCACCATTCCATCTAAAGGAATAGTCAATGCTAAAATAGATTTTGGATCAAAAACAACTCAATACAAAAACCTACTAACATTTGCTTATAGAAGAAAGTTTTTAGAGGCAGAAAAGCAATCAATTATAGTTAATTCAGGAGGTGATATTAAAAGTCAAACCTATGTTACTAGAATTATAGATAATATAAATTCAATTTTGAATACAGAAGAAGAAAAATTAGAGCGTAAAGACCTTATTACATTTATAGGTGAAAGTAAATATCGTTTGCGAATTCTTCCTGAGCATATAATTATTGATGAAGCCTTGTTAGAAGAGTATAAACAACAGTTATAAACTATTTAATTTACCTAATAGTTTTACAAGTTTACCCTTTGTTTTAGCATATTCGTATTCGTTTTTAATTTCTTTCAATTTACTTTCTATTAATTTTACTTCTCTATAATTAATTAGAAAAATAGAACTCTCACCCAAAGAAAACTTACGTTCTTCACTTTTTACAATTGTATTATAATCGTTTACAAGATTTTTTAAAATATCATTTTGCTTTTTATATGATGTAATTTCTTGCTCGGTAGCCGTTATTTTGTTTTGTAAAGAGACTTTAGTTGATGCAATTTCAAAGTCGATATCTTGTAATTTTAGCTTAGCAAGTTTTAAATCTCCTCTAGATTTACGAAGAAAAAGAGGAATGCTAACTTGAAGAGAATTTTTATAGTTAGCAGTGCTAAAAGCATCAAAATTATCCACTTTTGAAGCAAGAAAGTTATACTGGAAATCTACTTTAGGTAATAGGTTGTTTACTTTTAGTTGCTTATTTATTTCTAGGTTTCTTTTCTTTAACTCCAGTAACTTTAATTTAGGATGGTTTTCAAACTCATTATCAAATAAGGTGGTTACTGAAGTATTTAGAATAGTATCAATATTAGAAAAAGTAGTAACGTCAGGAACTATTTCTTCTTTTATTTCCATAGGAATATTGTTACCAATCCATAAATAGTTAGAAAGTTCTAACTTAGATTTAATGTATTTAATATTCGCTTTTTCTAGGTCTAATTTTCTGTTTTTTAAATTGATATTTGCTTCTAAAGTGTCGATAGCTGGTTTATCACCGGCTTTAAAGCTTTTCCTTATATTTTTTAGTCTGGTATCAGCATTGGTGTAATAATCTTTGTAAACATTGTAGCTCTGGTAGTATTGTAACCAATTTAAGTATGTGTTTATAGCTTCAAACAAAATATCATTAACTAATAGCTGTTGTTCTAATTCACCTTGTTGAGTATAGAGTTTAGCTTGTTTTAAAGTAGCTATCCTTTTGTTAATAAATAAGTTTTTAGCCAGAGAAACTGATATGCCAACGTTATATAAGCCATTTTCTGGAGTATTATGTTCAGGGTTTAAATATTGACCAGAATTATTTTCATAACTACCTTTTAGCTCTATTCCATACCAAGTCGGAATTTTAAAGGTTGAATTTAACTTTTTGTAATAGTCTTTGCCTTTAAATTCTTTTCTGTCGTAATCTACTTCTATTTTAGGATCGAAACTACCTCTAGCTTTTAATAATTTAGCCTCATTGGTACTTGTAATAAGTTCGGCTTGCTTTATAACAGGATGATATTTTTTTACATACCCTAAATACTCTTCTAAACTAAGTTGAGTACTTAAATTATCTTGTGCTGTAGCTATAAAGCTTAGTAACAAAAAAAGGATACTTAACCTTTTCATCTATTTATTTTTTATTGTTTTACTAAGTGTTTTTTAGTCTTCTTTTTTTGACTTTTTACCACTTTCTTTATTCTTTGGTTGATAGAAGTTAGGGGGGAAGCTGTTAATTTGTCTCCATAGCTCAAACCATATAGGCACATTTTCTAACAAGGCAATGGTTTTTGCACCAGAACCTACTCTAATAGCTTTAGGCCAAGGTTCTTTATCATTATTAGGAACAATTAAAACACGATACTTCCCATTGCTACTAATAAAATTTTCGATAGCTACAATTTTAGCACCGTAAGTTCCGTATGATACATTAGGCCAACCACTAAAAACTATTGCAGGCCAACCATCAAACTGAACACGAACTTCTTCACCAATGTGTATCAATGGTAAATCGATAGGTTGTATGTACATTTCAACAGCTAAGTCGTAGTCAGCAGGCATGATATTTACTAATTGCTCACCTTCTTTAAACGTTTCACCAATACCAGACTTTATAGCTTTATTAATATATCCATCTTGTGGAGCAGTAATGAATAATAAAGAACTTCGCTTGCTATAATTAGCTAAGCTAGTTTCTAGTTTTGAAACTTGAACTTCTGCGTCATAAGCACCAGACTGTGCACTATATAAGCTGCTTTCTGTTTTAGAAAGTTTATCAGCATATGAAGCTTCTGTGCTACTAATCGCTAACTGAGCATTGATAATATTATTTTTAGAAGTAAAGAACTTATTTTCTTGAGAAATTAATTTAGCAGATAACTCTTGAAGTTTAGCTCTTTTTTCTTCAACATCTTTTACAGCTTTTAAGCCTTCTTTTTCTAAAGTGACAGTTCTGTCAAACTGAGTTTGAGCTATTTTTTGTTTTATTTTAATAGCTTCAAAATCAATACTATCACTTTTCGCCTTTAAATAAGCTTGCTTTAATTTGTTTTTTGCTTGCTCTAATTTTAGTTTTCGCTCTTTTTTAATAGCAATAATCTGTTTTTGTAAAGCACTAATTTTATTGTTATATGCTTTGGCAGATAGTGTTTTAGAGTTTAACTGTTTACCAGTTCTTTCAGCGAGTTTGGTATCAAAATACCCACTTTTTATTTCTGAAATCCTTAAAATAGTATCTCCTTTCTTTACAAAATCTCCTTCTTGTACAAACCATTCTTCTATACGTCCAGGTATTTGAGATTGTAATGTTTGTGGACGTTGATTAGGTTTAAGGGTGGTAACCTGTCCTTTGCTGGATACATTTTGAGTCCAAGGTAAAAACAAGATGATAACTAAGATAACAGAAAAGACTAGTAAAAATCTTTTAAATAACTTGTGATACTCTTTTGTAAAAATGTCTTTTCCAGACTTGAACTTTGTTATGTCTATTTGGTCTGAAACGGTGTTTTTTGATATGTTTAACATGATTACCTAGGATTTAAAGTTAGTTATACTACCTTTTTCAAGGGTAATTTGTTTGTTGCATTTCTCTTTCCAATGCTCATTACGACTCACAATAATTAAACTCCATGGTCTAGAAATATCAGTAATGAAATCAATTATTTTTTTTGCTTCATTTTTTTCAAATTGATCAAGAGGATCTTCTAATATGAGTAATTTAGGTTTTTTTATGATTGCTCTTGAAAGAACAATTTTCTTAGCTACCGTATAAGCAATAAGTTTTCCTTCAGGTTTTAAATAGGTGTCCAAACCTTTGGGTTGTTGTTTTAAGAATTCTGTTAATCCTGTAACTTTAAAAATGTTATATATTTCCTCATCAGTTATTGATGAATCTCCAAAGGTTATATTTTCTCTGATGGTACCTTCAAAAGGAGTTTCTTCAGAAAGAGATAATCCTAAGTTAGCCCTATAGTTGTTAGTAAAAATACCCTTTAGAGATAAATCGTTTACAAAAATATCTCCTGATGTTGGTTCAATTAAACCAGAGATTAGTTGGATTAAACTAGATTTTCCAGAGTTACTACTTCCTTGAATTAAAATCCTATCGTTAGGGTTTATTTCAAAAGATACGTTATTGATTACAGGATTATGTCTGTTGTTAACAACATACGAAACATCTTGAAGTTCTATTTTAAATGGTTTATCTCTATTAATATTACTTCCGTTTTGTGGCTCTATGGGTTTATCAATAACCTCTCCTAGTTTTTCTATAGATGTAAGTACATCGTAAAAAGATTCAAGACCTAATATTAATTTTTCTACAGAATTCATAATTAGGATGATAATGATCTCAGCAGCCACAAATTGACCAATATTCATTTGTTGTGTTAGTACTAAAAAACCACCGATAAGTAATAAGCCAGCAGTAATAATTACCTTAAAACTAATCATTTGAATATACTGCATAACGAGTACTTTAAAGTGACTTTCTCTAGATTTTAAATAATCATCTACTAGAATATCACTTTTCTCAAGCGCTAGTTTTGTTTTTCCTGATAATTTAAAACTTATAATAGTTCTTGCAATCTCTTGAAGCCAGTGAGCTACCTTATATTTGTTTTTTGACTCTTTTAAACTCGTTTCCAATCCTTTTTCTGCGGTGTACTTAAAAACAACATAGATTAATAGTAAAACTAACAATCCGAAAATGATAAAAAACGGATGGTAAAACGAAAGAAGTAATAAAGCAAAAATAATTTGTAATAGAGCGGAAGGAGCATCTATCAATATTTTTGAAATACCTTTTTGAATGGTTAACGTATCAAAAAAACGGTTGGCAAGCTCAGGAGGATAGTAATTTCTTAGTTCTATCATTTTAATTTTAGGAAAACGATAACTAAGCTCTATGGATGCTCTAGTGAAAATTCTCTGCTGAATAGTTTCAATAATCCTAAACTGCATTAGTTTTAAAATCCCGCTAAAAGCAACACCAGCAGTTACTAGTATAACTAAAACAATCCAAGAGGCAGAAACCTGTGCCGCTTGCAATAAATTTATAATGGCTTGTACACCTAAAGGCAATGATAAAGCAACAATACCTTCAAAAATTGCATAATATGCTATTTGTAGTGTATCTTTTTTTTCTAGGTTTATTAATCCTAGAAATCGCTGCCATGGAGTTAGTTTATTTTTCTCTTTCATTAGAAAGTACGTTTAAAGTTAGTTCAATAAAAAAGGAGGTAGTAGTTGTGCTTTCATCACAATTAGTTAGTGATTTAAAATGAGATTTTACAAATTGCTGATGTAATATTCCTTCAATTATAGTACTTGCAAGTGTTAATGGATGTTTATAATTATTGTTATAATTACTAATTATTTCAGCAAAACGTTTTACTACTTCTTTGTACAATTTAAAAAATCCTTCTTTATTTTCAGTATCTACTTCTTTAGTAGAGTATGATTTTGAGTTCTCGTTAATTACAATTAAGTTAAGTAATGCCTCATTAATATGTGAAAAGTTATTGTCTTTCTCAGCTTTTCTAGCTAGAACCTCTATGGCTTTAATTAATTTCTCTTTTGGGTTACTAATACTGTAAGTTTCGATTACCAATAAATATTGAATCCAGCCCCAATACCAAGAAGTTAAGTAAACTAAGAGTTTGTGTTTACTTTCAAAATAACGATAAATCGAACTTTCGTTAGAGCCTATTAACTTTCCTAATTTTTTAAAATTGAAATTCTCAAAACCAATTTCTTCAATAAGTATAATACTGTTCTCTATTATTCTTTTACCCAAATCAGAGGTTTCAGGGTCTTTGATGTATATTCCTGAAGGGATCTCTATTTTTAAATTTGATAGTAAATTTTTCATAAATAAAAATTAATAGCGCAAATATAATAGTAAAACTATTAAATAAGCGTTTGTCGGTATTAATAAGATGTTAATTTTTTGGTTACAAAAACTTACAAAAGCTTATTTTTTACTACAATTAACTACATGCCTTTAGGTTTTATATGTCGAAAAATATATTCGTATAAACTTAAAATTTATGGAATATATGAATTCACGAACTGATGTTTTAGGACATCCAAGGGGGCTTTTATACTTATTTTTTGCTGAATTATGGGAACGCTTTTCTTTTTATGGAATGCGAGCCTTATTGGTACTGTATATGACAAAACATTTGCTTTTTTCTGATGAAATGTCTTTTGGTGTGTATGCGGCATATATGTCGTTAGTGTATGTGACTCCTATGATAGGAGGAATGCTTGCTGACAAAATATTAGGGTTTAGAAAGGCAATTGTTTTAGGAGGTGTGTTAATGGCGTTAGGACATTTCTTTTTGACATTTGAACATCCAATATTTTTTTATGGTTCGTTATCTTTAATTATTGTTGGAAATGGTTTTTTTAAACCCAATATATCTTCGTTTGTTGGTAAGTTATATGCAGAAGGAGATAATAGGAGAGATGCAGGGTTTACTATTTTTTATATGGGTATTAATATTGGTGGAGCTGTAGCTCCATTATTGTGCGCATGGTTAGCTGAATTATATGGTTGGCACTATGGATTTGTTTTGGCAGGAATAGGAATGTTGTTAGGCTTGTTAGTTTTTAAAGGAGGACTTAAGAAAAATGTTTTTGAAGATAAAGGCTTAGTACCAAATCAAGAATTATTTGAAGAGAAACAATTTGGAGTAAAAAAAGGAAATTTAGTAACAATTGGAGCACTTTTGTCTGTTCCAGTATTTGCATTGATAGTTTATTACCATGAGTTTGAGCATTACTTAGTTTGGATTGTTTCGTTATTTCTGATATTGTTTTTAATTAAGATTTTACGAAATGTGACTTCAAAAGAACGTAAAAAACTTTCCGTAGCTATATTCTTTACGATTTTATATACATTGTTTGCAGCAATTTTTGAACAAGCTGGTAGTTCATTGACTTTATTTGCAGATAGAAATGTTAATTTAGTAGGGATAAATGCTGCTCAAACTAATAGTATTAATTCTACTTTTATAATTCTAATGGCAATCCCATTTTCAATGCTTTGGGGGTATTTGCATAAAATACATAAGAATCCAAACTCTGTTATAAAATTTGGATTAGGTTTGTTGTTTTTAGGTGTAGGTTTTATAACTTTTGGCTTGTCAGGTTATCAAGTTGATGAATTAGCTAAAACTCCAATGATGTATTTGATTTTAGGGTACTTTATACTAACAACAGGAGAGCTATTTTTGTCACCTATTGGATTATCTAAAATGACAGAGTTATCACCTGTAAAATATATTGCTTTTATAATGGGGGTGTGGTTTTTAGCAAATTTTTATGGTCATTTTTTTGCAGGTAAAATAGCCAATTTAACTACAGTTGTTAACGGTAGTTTAGGAGTGTTTTCTAAAGGCTTTTTTGGAAAAATAACTGAATTGTTTACAGGTTTGTCATCCAAAACTGTTATGGAACAATCCGAGATTTTTCATCAATTGTACTCATATGTTTCTGTGTATGCTAACCTAGGAGTAATTTCAGCAATAATAGGTTTGTTGGTAATTACTTTCTATAAACCAGTAAAAAAATGGATGTTTGAAGTACATTAAAAATAAAAAAGCCTCAGAAATTACTCTGAGGCTTTAAAAATATTCTTTTAATCTTTTTTATTTAAAAACAGATGTAATATTTAAAGCTACTTCATCCCAAGTTTTTGAAACGCCATCAGCACCTTTGTGTAAATCTTTACAAGCAGTGTTTAAAGAGTCTAAAGCATTTTCAGCTTGCCAGTCTGTAATCTTCATCGTTGTATTTAAACTGAACTCTTTTCCGTTTAAAGTATATTTAAAAGGAAGCTTTTTAGTTACTCCATTCATGGTTAAGTTAGCATGACCAATAGAGTCATTTTCTAAAACTAATTTACCAGAAAGTAACTCAGTGTTATCCATTACTCCAAAGAAAAACTTTTTAATTTTAAAGTCCCTACTAGTATCTTTTGTGAAAATACTACTTACAGGAATAGAAAACTCAGCATTGTTAATAGCGTCCTTAGCTGTATCAGCTTCACCACCAGCAGTAATATTTACTTTTTGAAATTGCCCATTTACAGGTACTTTTTCAGTAGTTTTATAAGCTGTCCAGTTTATTACATTGTCTGCGTCTTGTAATATAAAAGCAGCTTTCTTTTCTGTGTTAACTTCTTCTTTTGTGGTTTCTGTTTCTTTTTTTGCTTCTGATTTACAAGATGTCATTTGAAAAACTGTAAAACAGATAACTAAAGAATAAACGATTTTTTTCATGAGGTTTATTTTATGATTGAATTTACTAATTTAATATATTCTTTTTTGGCTTTTCGTTCACTCATACCTCTAAGTTGCATCCATGCATTAAATTTAAAGGCATTTCGTAAATCACTATTATCATTAAATGTGAATCTATCTCCCTTTACAGCTTGTTTATAGTATGCGTATAAACGTAGCATAACATCAGGAGGAAGTTTTTCCTCTAAATCAGACGCTATTTTATAAGCTTCTTTAAACTTTAAATCCAAATCATCTTCCATGGGGTAGACAGTTATTTATATAGATAGTTTACATTATATAATGTATATACAAATATACGAAGGGAGCAAGGAAAAACAAGCTATCTAGCCTATCTAATAAGCCTCCATGACCAGGCATAATTGTACCACTATCTTTTACTTTAGCTTGTCTTTTAAGTTTGGACTCTACTAAGTCTCCTAAAGAACCAAAAATAGCTACAATAATAGCGATGATTACCCAGTCTAAAATAGAAAAGATTCCAGAGTATTGACCTATTATAAAACCAGCAATTAAAGAAAATAATAAACCACCAATAAAGCCCTCTATTGTTTTCTTAGGAGATACTTTTTCAAATAACTTTCGTCTTCCAAAATTTTTGCCTACTAGAAAAGCAAAACTATCATTTGTCCAAATGATTAAAATTATATAAATAATTATGTTTGGATAATAAGAACCATTTATGAAAGGAAGGTTCATTAAAAAGTAAAACGGCAATACTAAATATATAACTTGTAAAAATATTTTTTTAGCTAAAGTATCTGTTTTAATAGGCTTAGAGCTTACGAGCAAATAAAGCAAAGCGATAGATCCAACTATGGTAGCGCCAAATAGGTAATCAGTATATTCAAAAGTTGTGCTGCTAAAAGTTAGGTAAACAGTACACGCTAAAAGAATATATGGAACAATGTTTTTTGTTTGTATAATTTTAGAAAGTTCCCAAATACAAACAGTAGCAAACAGAGTTAGTAATCCTATATATGTTTCTGCAGAAAAAAGAATAGCAGAAATAAATAGAAAAGCATAAACAAGTGCAGAAAGACTTCTTACAAAAAGGTTAGACATATTTTAAAGGTCTTCAAAGAGCAGCAAATATAAATCTTTTGTGTTATTATTACCATAACTCAAAAAATTATCATCTTCAACTTCAAACGTATAATTCTTAATGGAACTTATGTTGGTTGGTATATTGCCGCTAAAATGTGTTTTAATACCTGTTAATCCTTCTCCTGTGTTTTTTACTAACTGACTCGTAGTAGCATAAACAATAAAATGCTTAGATAGAGACGCTAGTTTATGACTGCCTATTTGATTAGAAGAAAATAAGATTTCTCCTTTATCAGCAATTAAATGCTCACAAGAAGTAAAAAAAGGTACAGAATCAGAGGAATGGTTTTGTACAGATATATCAATTTTTTCAGTAATCTTTAATAAATCAAAATCGGTACAAGTAATTTTACGCCAATTATTCTCTTGTAAGATGTTTTTTAAATGATTACTTACTTCGTTTATTGATGTACAGTATAAAAACTTTCCTCCTTTATTAATAAAATGATGAACAAAAGAATCATCTAAAGACAAATGAACTTCTTGTTCGTTCACTTTTTTTTCTTTAGATGATTCTTGATATGTTTTAAATAATTTTTTGAAAAAATTCATTAAAATAAAACTATTCTTCTGTTGTAATTTGAGGCTTTTCTTCCTTTCCAAAAGGTCTGTCACCAAAGATTTTTATTAAATCATCTTTGAAGATAACTTCTTTTTCCAGTAATAAATCAGCAAGTTCAGTTAACTTATCTTTGTTCTGGTCCAGTATATTAATGGCTCTTTTGTATTGGTTTTCTATTATTTCAGAAATTTCTTCATCAATTTTTTGTGCAGTTGCCTCACTATATGGTTTTACAAAGGCGTCATTTCCTGATGAATCATAATAAGTAACATTACCTACTTTGTCATTTAAACCGTAAACAGTAACCATAGCTCGAGCTTGTTTAGTAACTTTTTCTAAATCACTTAACGCTCCAGTTGAAATTTTATTGAAAATTAATTTTTCAGCAGCTCTACCTCCCATAGTAGCACACATTTCATCTAGCATTTGTTCTGTTTGAACAATTTTTCTTTCTTCAGGAAGATACCAAGCGGCACCTAATGATTGACCACGAGGAACAATAGTTACTTTAACTAATGGAGCGGCGTGTTCTAACATCCAACTAACGGTTGCATGACCTGCTTCATGAAAAGCAATTACTTTCTTTTCTTTAGGAGTAATCACTTTATTTTTCTTTTCTAAACCACCTACAATTCTATCAACAGCATCTAAGAAATCTTGATGTTCAATAGCTTCTTTACCATTTCTAGCAGCAATTAAGGCAGCTTCGTTACATAAATTAGCAATATCAGCACCAGAGAAACCTGGTGTTTGTTGTGCTAAAAATTCTAAATCAGCATTAGCAGCTAATTTTAAAGGTTTAATATGAACTTCAAAAATTTCTCTACGTTCATGTAAATCTGGTAAGTCAACATAAATTTGACGATCAAAACGACCAGCACGCATTAAGGCTTTGTCCAATACATCAGCACGGTTAGTTGCTGCTAATACAATCACATTTGTATCAGTACCGAAACCATCCATTTCAGTTAATAATTGATTTAGAGTGTTTTCACGCTCATCATTACCGCCTGTCATACTGTTCTTACCTCTGGCACGTCCAATAGCATCAATTTCATCAATAAAAATAATTGAAGGAGATTTTTGTTGTGCTTGTTTAAATAAGTCACGTACACGTGAGGCACCAACACCAACAAACATTTCAACAAAATCTGAACCAGATAAAGAGAAAAAAGGAACTCCAGCTTCACCAGCAACAGCTTTTGCTAATAAGGTTTTACCTGTACCAGGAGGTCCTACTAATAAAGCGCCTTTAGGAATTTTACCTCCTAATTTGGTGTATTTTTCTGGGCTTTTTAAGAAGTCAACAATTTCTTGAACTTCTTCTTTTGCGCCTTCTAAGCCTGCTACATTTTTAAATGTAGTTTTAACCTTAGTATTTTCGTCAAAAAGCTTAGCTTTAGATTTACCTATGTTAAAAATTTGCCCTCCAGCACCACCGCCTCCAGCAGCTCCAGACATTCTTCTCATAAAGAATAGCCAAATAACAATCAATAAAATGAAAGGAAGGAAACTAATGATGGTATCCATCATACTAGTTCTTTCTACATTTACCTTGTCGAAATCAAGATTCTTTTCTTCTTTTTCTTTATTGATTTCATTTTCAAAGTTTTGTAAATCACCAAAGTTATATGTGTAAAGAGGTGATCCTTGTCTGTAAAAAGGAGAATCTGCTAGTTTTTTATGCTCTTCTTTTTTTAAAGCTTCCGACTTTAAAAATATTTGAGCAACATTATTATTTTCTACAACGATTTCTTTGATATCGTTTGCTTGGAGAATTTTAGTAAACTCGTTTTTTGTAATATTACGAGAACCTAAGTTACCAGAATTAAAAAAACTTAATCCTAGTAAGATTATTATTATTGGTATGTATAGCCAAAAAGAATTGAAACTAAATTTTGGCGCGTTTTTTTTATTATCACTCATAAAAAGGTGTATAAAGTGTTAGCAATTATGCTGGGTTGATTTCTGTAATTTTTGCATCTCCCCAAAGGCTTTCAATGTCGTAAAATTCACGAACTTGTTTTTGAAAGATGTGTACAACAACGTTTACGTAATCCATAAGAACCCATTCAGAGTTTCCTTGCCCTTCAACATGCCAAGGTTTGTCTTTTAGTTCTTTACTTACTATTTTTTGTACAGAGCCCGAAATGGCATTAACTTGTGTGTTCGAATTAGCAGAACAAACTACAAAATAATCACAAACAGTGTTTTCTATCTCTCTTAAATCTAGTAATTGGATATCCTCTCCTTTTACATCATCAATCCCTTTAATAATCACAGCTAAAAGATCGTCTGTGTTTGTTTGTTTTATTGTCATTAAAAAAAATTAAGTTTTAGCAAAGTTATTATTTTTTTGCGAGTAATTTATGTAATATTGATACTTGTTTTACACGCTAAATCTACATGAAAATAATCAAACTTAATGCCATCGACTCTACCAACACTTTTTTGAAGAATATGGTGTCAAAAGTGGTAGTTGATGATTTTACAGTTGTAGTTGCTAAAACTCAAACAAAGGGTAGGGGGCAAATGAATTCTGAATGGGTTGTTGAAGAAGGAAAGAACCTTACTTTTAGTGTGTTTTCTAGGTTTTCAGACTTGGATGTAGAAAATCATAAGTATTTGAGCTTTTGTATTTCGCTAAGTGTTTATGAAGCGTTAAAAGAGTTAGATTTACCAAGTTTGTCGATAAAATGGCCTAACGACATTCTGTCAGGAAATAAAAAGTTGGGAGGTATTTTAATTGAAAATACATTGAAAGGAAGTAAGATTGTGTCGTCAGTAGTAGGAATAGGAATTAATGTAAATCAAGATTCGTTTTCCAAAAATTTACCTAACGCTTCTTCCGTAAAAAAGATTTTAGGTAAAGAGTTTAACCTAGAGACTTTACTAGAAAGTATTTTAATGAGGCTAAAAAACTACCATACGATTTTAGAAAGAAAAGAATATAGTTTATTAGAAGAAGCTTACTTAAAGAGATTGTATAAAAAAAATGTTCCAACAATGTTTAAAAACAGTCAGAACATTTTATTTATGGGTAAAATTATTGGAGTTTCAAAAAGTGGTAACCTCCAAATTGAGCTAGAAAACGAAACAATTCAAGAATTTGGTTTGAAAGAGGTTTCGTTTGCTACTTTATAATTTTTCTAAATTTTCAGTTAATGTGCCAATAAACTTAGTTAATGGTGCTTTTACCATCATTGCCATCATTGCATTAAATTCACCATTGAATTTTAACGTAACTTGGCTTTCATTATCACTAATTTCACTAATGTCAGCAGCTAATGTAAAAGGTAATTTGCTACTAGCAGCACCTAAAGTAACATTAGAGTATTCAGTTTTTTCCTTCATTATTAAACGAATTTCTGGCATACCTTTTAAACCAAAAATAAAGCTATCACCATCAACTTCAAATTTTTGAGTGTTTTCAGGCATTAGTTGTTCAAAGTTTTCTAATTTGGTTAGAAATTCAAATAAATCTTTAGATGATTTTTTTACAGTAACTGTATTTCCTTCTATATTCATTGTTGTGCTGTTATTTATCGTTTTGATTCCATTCACTAGGGGCAATTCTCCAATCTTCTAATGTTCGAAATTCTTCACTAGTAATATATTTACTATCTAAGGCTTGTTCTAATAAATGTTCATAATTACTCAAAGTAGTAAGTTCTACTTTATCATTTTTAAAATTCTCAGTAGCAATATTAAACCCGTAAGAAAAAATAGCAATCATCCCTTTTACATTGGCATGTGCTTCCTTCAATGCTTTTACAGCATTTAAACTACTTTTTCCAGTGCTAATTAAATCTTCAATTACTACTACGTTTTGACCACTTTCTATATGTCCTTCAATTTGGTTTTGTCTACCATGTTTTTTTGGTTCGGGTCTAACATATACAAAAGGCACTCCAAGCTCTTGAGCAACTAGTATACCAATTGCAATAGCACCAGTAGCAACACCTGCAATAACATCAGGTTTACCATGTTTTTCTTCTACTAGTTTAGCAATTTCTTGTTTTAAAAAGTTTCTAACAGGTGGGTAAGATAATGTAATCCTGTTATCGCAATAAATAGGTGATTTCCACCCAGAAGCCCATGTAAAAGGTTCTTGGGGGCTCAATTTTATAGCCTTAATTTGCAAAAGAAGCTCGGCAGTTTTTTTTGCTGTATCTTTGTTAAAATCCATAGCGCAAATGTATAAAGTTTTTGTTAATGATAAACCAATAATCTTTACAACTTCACTTAAAAATGAAGAAGATTTTTCAGTTTATATTTACAAAAATACAATTATTGAAGAACTTATTTACAAGTTAAAAGTAGGTAAATTGGATGGTGTTTATATCTATTCTAATAACTTAACTGAAGACTGGATAGACTTTAAAGTTAAGTATAAAGTAATTACAGCGGCAGGAGGATTAGTTTTAAATGAAAACAAAAAAGTACTTTTTATTTACAGAGGAAGTAAATGGGATTTACCTAAAGGACGTGTAGAAGAAGGAGAAAATTTAGAGGAAGCAGCCATAAGAGAAGTTGAAGAAGAATGCGGCATTGAAAAACTAATTATTAACCGAAAACTACTTGTTACTTATCATTTATTTATGCTACAAAATGAATATCGATTAAAACAAACACATTGGTATTTAATGTTTTCTAATTATAAAGGAAGTTTAACTCCTCAATTAGAAGAGGGGATTACAAAAGCAGAGTTTAAAGATAAGAAAGAAACAAATAAAGCATTACAGAATACATTTGCTAATATAATAATGGTCTATGAATCTTATCTAGATAACATCGATTAATGACACTCTGTCATAAAAAATGATTGGATTTGTGTCTTTTTCTGTCAAAATACAAATAAAAAACCAATGGCATACACTTTGACTAATACTACTCGTAAAATTGAATTTAAAACTTAAAAAAGATAAATAAAGATTATGAGTAAAATTATAGGTATAGATTTAGGTACTACGAACTCATGTGTGTCTGTGATGGAAGGTAATGAGCCTGTAGTAATTCCAAATGCAGAAGGAAAAAGAACAACCCCTTCTATAGTTGCATTTGTAGAAGGAGGTGAACGTAAAGTAGGAGATCCTGCAAAGCGTCAAGCAGTAACAAACCCAACTAAAACAGTTTATTCTATTAAACGTTTTATGGGGAATAAATATTCTGAGTCTCAAAGAGAAGCAGAAAGAGTTCCTTATGAGGTAGCAAAAGGTGATAACGATACACCAAGAGTTAAAATTGATGATCGTATGTATACACCTCAGGAAATTTCTGCAATGATATTACAGAAAATGAAGAAAACTGCTGAAGACTACTTAGGTCAAGGAGTTTCTGAAGCTGTAATTACTGTGCCAGCATATTTTAACGATGCTCAACGTCAGGCAACTAAAGAAGCAGGAGAGATTGCAGGACTAAAGGTTCGTCGTATTATTAACGAGCCTACAGCTGCAGCTTTAGCTTATGGATTAGATAAAGCAAATGATGATAAGAAAATTGTAGTATTTGACTTTGGTGGAGGTACACATGATGTTTCTATCTTAGAATTAGGAGATGGAGTATTTGAAGTATTAGCTACTGATGGAGATACGCACCTAGGAGGTGATGATGTAGATGAAAAAATCATTAACTGGTTAGCAGATGAGTTTAATGCTGAAGAAAATATGGATTTACGTAAAGATCCTATGGCATTACAACGTTTAAAAGAAGCTGCTGAAAAAGCGAAGATAGAATTATCAAGCACAACTTCTACAGAAATTAACTTACCATATATCACTGCTACAGCTAGTGGACCAAAGCACTTGGTAAGAACGTTAAGTAGAGCTAAGTTTGAGCAATTAATTGACGATTTAGTAAAAAGAACTATCGAGCCTTGTCAAACAGCGTTAAAAAATGCTGATTTATCAACTTCTGATATCGATGAGATTATCTTAGTAGGAGGTTCAACTCGTATTCCTGCAATTCAAGAAGCAGTTGAGAAGTTCTTCGGAAAAGCGCCAAGTAAAGGAGTAAATCCAGACGAAGTTGTATCGTTAGGAGCAGCAATTCAAGGAGGAGTGTTAACTGGTGATGTAAAAGACGTATTATTATTAGATGTAACACCATTATCATTAGGAATTGAAACAATGGGTAATGTATTTACAAAGTTAATCGATGCAAATACAACCATTCCAACTAAAAAGTCGCAAGTATTCTCTACAGCAGTAGATAACCAACCATCAGTAGATATTCACGTATTACAAGGTGAAAGAGCGATGGCAGCAGACAATAAAACAATTGGTCGTTTCCAATTAACAGATATTCCACCAGCACCAAGAGGAGTTCCTCAAATTGAAGTAACTTTTGATATTGATGCAAACGGAATCATCAACGTATCTGCAGCGGATAAAGCAACAGGTAAATCTCAAAACATCCGTATCGAAGCTTCTTCTGGATTAACAGATGAAGAAATTCAAAAGATGAAAGCAGATGCAGAAGCAAATGCAGATGCAGATGCAAAGGCTAAAGAAACTGCAGATAAAATTAACGGAGCAGATTCCATGATTTTCCAAACTGAAAAGCAATTAAAAGAGTTTGGTGATAAATTATCAGCAGATAAGAAAGAACCAATCGAGGCTGCTTTAGAAGAGTTAAAGAAAGCACACGAATCTAAAGACCTTGCTGCTATCGATGCTGCAATGGAAAAGATTAACGAAGCTTGGAAAGTTGCTTCTGAAGAGATGTATAAAGCACAACAAGATGCACAAGCAAATGGAGCTGGTGAGCAAGGAAGTGCAGATGCAGGAGCTTCAGCTGAAGGAGGAGATAATGTAGAAGATGTAGATTTTGAAGAAGTAAAATAAATTTGATTGTATTATCCTAAAAAGCATTATAAGTTTTATTAGGACTGTAGATGTAAAAAAGCTCGTCATTTGACGGGCTTTTTTGTTTTTAAATAGGTATTAGGTGTTTTTAGAAAAAAAAAAAAGTGTTTTAGAAAAAGATAAAATCACTTCAGCAGTTTTTTCACTGTAAGAGGTGTCCTGTGTGTAATTTTACTTCCAATATAAGGGAGAAGTGCTTTATAACTATAAGGAAGCACAAAAAATAAATCAGAAAAATAAACACACATGAGAAAAAAAATTAACATGTATGCAAGTGCTATTCTTTTTGTACTTGTAAGTATCACAAGTTGTGATAAGGATGAAGAAATTATTCCAGCAGAGTTTTCTATTACTGATATAGAAAAGGATTTTGGAGCAGTAGAAGTAGAACAAACTATTAACTATTCGTTTAAAGTAACAAATGAGGGAGGTTCAGATTTAGAAATAGATGAATTTGTATTAAAAGGAACAAATGCTGCTGATTTTTCAACTAGTGCAGTACCAAAAGTAATTAAAAAGGAAGAATCGTATACTTTTGAAATTACCTTTGCTCCTTTAACAGAAGGAGAAAAAAAGGCTATCTTAGAAATTACGACTAATATTGGGAAAAAAGAAGTAAAAGTAACAGGAATTGCAAAACCAAAACCATTACCAGGTGTTGATTTAAGTGAAACGGCTTTGGTTTTTGGAAACGTAGAGATTAATCAAACAAAAGACGCTACGTTTACTATAACTAATAGTGGAGATGCAGACTTAGAAATTACAGGCTTTGAAATAAAAGGGACCAATGCTGCTAACTTTTCAACTTCAGCAACAACAGAAACTTTAGCTGCAGGAGAAACTAAAACCATTACGGTAGTATTTGAGCCAACCAATGTAGGAGAAAAAACAGCAAGTTTAGAGGTGACAACTAATGCAGGTGTTAAAGCCATTGCCTTAAGCGGTAAAGCTACAGCAACACCTATGTCAGTTATAGAGTTTAGTGAATCACCTATAAGTTTTGGGAATGTTGAAGTAGGTGAAGACTTATCTAAAAATATTATAGTTTCTAATACAGGAAATACAGATTTAGAGATTACTAATGTGAATATTATAGGAGGTAGTTCATCATCATCTTTTACAGTAATAGGAGGAACAAGTTCATTAATAAGAACTATTGCTCCAGGTGATACATATACTTTTGAAGTTAAGTTCACGCCAAGTTCACAAGGATTTGCTTCAGCATCTATTAGATTTTTTAATAACTCTAGTGAAAATGAAGTGTTTTTACCAATGAATGGAACAGGAACAGCGCCAGCACAACCTGCAATTGCTTTTAGTGAAACAGGATTAAACTTTGGTGATGTTACTGTAGGGAACTCTGGAAATGATTTAACTTTTGCTATTCAGAATAATGGTCAAGGAAATTTAGAGGTAAGTAATATTAGAATGAGCGGAGCCAATGCTAATAACTTTACTTTGGTAAATGTATCTGCACCACAAACGATTGCTCCTAATAGCTTTTATGAGGTAACAGCACGTTTTACACCACAATCTGAAGGACAAAAGCAAGCAATGATAGTTGTAGAAAGTAATGATCCTACAAAACCGAGTTATGCTATTATTATTAGTGGAAAGGGGTTGCAAGCTGCTACAGGTAATATTGTAAACATACCAGATGCCAACTTTAAGTCAGCATTGGTAGGGAATTCATCGATAAATACAAATGGAGATGGTGAAATTCAGGTTTCAGAAGCACAAGCTTACACAGGTGTCATTCGTGTAGATGGTCTTAGTATTTCAGATGTTACTGGTTTAGAGGTTTTTGAAAATATTTCACAATTTCATGCAATGAACAACTCTTTAACAAGTATAGATTTAAGCCAAAACACAGCAATAACACATTTGTCGTTAAAAAACAATAACTTAACTTCATTAGATCTTTCAGCTAATACAGCTTTACAAACAATATTAATTCAGCAAAATAGTATTAGTACAATAGATTTAACAAATCATTCTAGCTTAGTGAATTTTCAATGTGGAGGTAACAATATTTCTACGTTAGTGTTACCTACTATTGCAAACGGTTTAAGAACTTTATATTTAGAACAGAATCAAATTAGTACGTTAGATGTTTCTATGTATCCAGATTTAAGAACACTTGTTGCTTATAATAACAACTTATCAAGCATGGATATTTCTAATAATTCAAGAGTAATTTCATTGCATTTAAGAAATAATAATTTAACAAGTTTAAACGTAGCAAATGGTAATAATGTAAATTTCATTTATATGATTGCAGATGGAAATGATAACTTAACATGTATTCAACATGATGCTGGTTTTGATCCTTTGAATCCACCAAATACACAAGCAAACCAATGGGTTAAGCCATCTGGAGCTTCTTGGAATACAGTCGCATGTCAATAAAAAACATTCCCTTTAAATAGTAATTCAAGAAAGAAAGTTACCTGTGTAAAAAGCAGGTAGCTTCTAATAGTATAAAAACAATAATAGAAATGAAAAAATATACAATATTAGTTTGTTTATTCTTAGCTAGTTTTTTGTTTCATCAAACAGCCAATGCTCAGTTTGGTAACATGTTAAAAAAAGCTAAGCAAAAAGTAACAAAAAAAATAGAAGAGAAAGCTTCTTCATCAATAGAAAAATCAACTACAAGTTCAGATACTAATTCAACGTCTAATACAAATGAGTATTCAGATGAAGAGTTTAAGAAAGAGTTAGCTAAAAAGTATCCCAACGATAAAGAAAAGCAAGATTTTTATTTTAAAAAGTATAAAGAATATCAACAAAAACAAGTAGCGGAAAAAGAAGCCTTATTAGCTAAAGAAAATAGTAAAGGAACAGTTGTGAGCGAAATTCCTTCACCTATAGAAAGTAGTGAAAATGATAAATTTAAAGACAATCAAATTTATGTATTAAACAGAACGAAATTTAAAAAAATGCCTGCTTATGATGGTGGTTTTTCTGATAAGATGGAACTGTCTGGTTACTACCATTTATCACAATACTTTGTTAGAAATCCTTCAAGTCATTTTGATAGCAATCCAGGTGATATTTACGAAGGCTTTTCTATTGAATATGATCCAACATCATATCAGTTAAATGCATATTTTTCACCAAACCAAAAACGTTATGGTGTGGTTCCTGAAAAATATAGAAAATCTGCCGATAAAGGTAATATTCAGTTCCAATTTGGAATGGGAGGCGGACCAGAATGGACTAATGCTAATGTTCTTTTATTGGAACCAGGAGTATTATTAATTGGAGCAGAGGTATATCATAAAAACGATAACGTTGGTCATAAGTGGATGAATAATGCTCAACCAAAGCAGTTTGTAATTGCTGCAAAAAATCCAGAAAAAATTAAGAAGTATTATAAAAATCCTGAATTAACATCTCAAACAACTTTTGCTAAGTTTGATAACTTACGTAAAGATTGGTTAGGATCAAAGTTAAATAGTGTAACAATGCCAGCAAAAGGGAGTTTTGATAAAAACTCAGCAATTAAAAATGCAGCTGTAAGTGGATTGAATAAATATTATGGTAAAATGAGTATGAAAAATATATATCAATACATGACATCTGATAAATGGTCAACTGTAAAACATAAGGTAACAGGGGTACCTTTATATCAATGGGCTGTAGGAGCTGTTGTACAGAAAAATTCAGATGGGCAATGTATGTTGCAACAGTTTATAGTAAGAAAAGATTATATAGGTGGAGGAAAATATGGGAGTCCTTTTTTTAATGGAATTAACAGAGGAAGTATTAGAGCTCCTTATGGAGGGTATGTAAAATGTGATGCTAAACCTAAAAACTAAAATATAGACTTTAAGTTAAGAATAGTTCTAAAAGGTGGTGTTTTGCGTATTATTGCATAACCACCTTTTTTTGTAATAAAATTAAATTTGTGAAAAAAACTTTTTATATACTAATCTTTATTTCTTTTCTCTTTGAAAATGTATTTTCACAGGAGCCTTTTTATACACAATTTACATCTGATGATGGATTAGTATCTTTAGCAAATTATAATATTATACAAGATAAAAATAACCTAGTTTGGGTTGGAGGGGAGCAAGGTTTGTTTTATTACAACGGTAAAAGATTTAGGCAAGTTAAAAATACTATTTCTACCACAAAAAGTATTTTTAACTTACAAATAGATAAGGAAGGACAAATTTGGTGTTCGACCATTTCAGGACATATTTATAAAGTAGTAAATAAAGAACTACAATTATTTAAAGATTTTTCAAATGAATTGAAAGGAGCATTTGCAAGCTTAATTGTTTTTAATGATGATGTGTTCTTTATATCACAAAGAAAAAGTTACCAAATAGATAAAAAAACTGCGTCGATAAAAAAAGACCTAAATGCCAATATTTCTAAAATAGCAAAAACAAAAAATGGTTTTTTTTACTACAATTTAAAAGAAACTAATACTATAACTCAAGTTTATGAAGAAAGTGGGCAAGCAGTTTTTAAAAAAATAAATTTTGATATAGAAAAAAACTTTTTAAATGAAGGAAAGCTTCAAATGTTTGAATGGTTTGATGATGTTGTTGTTAAAGTAGAAAAGGAGAACTCAAAGATATTTTCAGTTAATATACATACGAGAAAAATAACTACCACAAAACTTCCTGAAGCTCTTAAAAAAGCACAAGTTTATAATACCAAAAAGTTTAAAGAAAACTGGTTGTTAACATCAAAAGGTATTTATATAACTTTAAACAAAAACAAAGTAAATAATACTAAACAAATTTTTAAAGATTATCATATAACTGATGTTCTAAAAGATAATGAGAATAATTATTGGCTTGCAACACTGCAAAATGGAATTTTCGTTGTGCCAAGTTTAGAAATAACGAAGAAAAGTTTTGTGGAAATAAAAGAAGATATTATCTCAATAGAAACCATTGGTAATAATAGATTATTATTAGGAACTCAAAATGGTAACTTAATAGATTACAATACAGAAGATAATTATTATAAAATTATCAGTTTATCTAATCAACGACCTGTTAATAGAATAAAATATAATAAAAACCTACAAAAAGCATATATAAGCACAAACGGAACCAGTAGCTATACATATGATATAAAAAAGTTGAAAATTACTAATGTAGGAAATCAGTTTACCACAGCTAAAGGTTTTACGAAAATAAATAAAGATTCATTGGTGTATCTATCATATCGACGTGCTATTATTTATACTCAACTTTCTAGAAATAAAGACTATATAGTTTTAGAAAACAAAAGACCTATTAGTACTCATTACGATTCAAAAAACAAACTTATTTACGTTACTTATATTGATGGAACAGTAGCCTATAACAATAAATTACAAACTATTCCAGTACATCATCAAAATAAACCTATTATTTTTTCTGAATACACTCAAACTACTAACGGTAAAATATGGGCAACTACAAGAGATAAAATTTTAGCTTTAGAGGCAGGAAAAGTAACTGATAGCATAACCTGTTTAAACGGATTGTTAAAATCTCAAATAAAAGGAATTTTAGGGAAGGACAATTTTCTATGGATTGTTACTGAAAAAGGAATACAGCGATACGATACAGATAAAAAAATAATAAATACAATAAACTTAACTGATAAAAGTGCTATAAAATTTAAAACTCCAGTAATACAAAATAATTATTTATGGATATCTGGTAACAATTTTTTATGTAGAATAAACACATCTGTTCCAGAGTTAATAGAACCAAAATTAGCTCCGTTAGCCTACATAAGTAATGTTAAAATTGGAGGAATAGAACAAGAAATAAAAACAAAATACAAACTGCCTTACAAAACTAACGACATTACATTTAACTTTAATGCTAATGGATTTAAATCTAGTAGTAAAAATGTTTTTCAATATAAACTTTTAGGTTTTAATACAGAATGGCAAACATCTGAGTTAAACGATGATGTAGTAAGATATATTGGAATTCCATCAGGAAGATATAAGTTTTTACTTAGAACCAAAAGTTTAGATGGAAGTATAGGAAAAGAAAGTAAAGGAGTTAAAATAATTGTACAAAAGCCTTTTTGGGAAAGTTGGTGGTTTATTGTGGCAATATTTATAATATCTGTTTTAGGAATAATAATATATTACCGAATTAAATTAAAATGGAAAGAAGAGGAAGGAGAACGAGAACTAGAAAGGGTAATTTTAGATAGTAGAATAAGTAAGTTAAGGCTAGAAAACTTACGCTCACAAATGAACCCTCATTTTATTTTTAATTCCTTAGGAGCTATTCAAGATTATGTAATGAAGAATGAGAAATATTTAGCAAGTGATTACTTAGTTAAATTTTCTCGTTTAATAAGAATGTATTTAAATCATAGTAGAGTAAATGTAATACTACTCAAAGAAGAACTTAGTTCACTCGAGATTTATATATCATTAGAGCAATTACGATTTGAAAATAAATTTAAGGTTCACTTCTTAGTAGATAAAAACATAAATAAAGATCAAATTGAAGTTCCGCCGTTGTTTATACAACCTTTTGTAGAAAATGCTATAAAACACGGACTTGTTCATAAGAAAGACCGAGGAAATTTATGGATAACAATAGAAGAAAATATTAACAAGGTTTTAATTATAACGATAAAAGATGATGGTGTTGGACGAAAAAAATCTTCAGAAATTAATAAGAAAAGAAAAGGGCATAAGTCTTTTGCTGTAAACGCTACCCAAGAGCGAGTTTCGTTGTATAAGAAAGAAAAGTTATTTGATATTTCAGTAGATTTTACGGATAAAGTAGATGAAAACAATAATGCTACAGGAACGATAGTAACACTAAAAATAAAAAGAATTTAATAATGAAAGCTTTAATAATTGATGATGAGGCAAAAGCACGTAGTGTAATGAAAACGATGCTTATAGAGTTTTTTCCTGAAATAAAAAATGTTATTACAGCAGATAACTTAGTAGATGGAGTAAAGTCAATTAAAGAAAACAATCCAGACATTGTTTTTTTAGATATTGAAATGCCTGAGTACTCAGGTTTAGAAATATTAGATTTTATTTCAGAGCCTATAGAGTTTCAATTAATTTTTACAACAGCATATCAACAATACGCATTAGAAGCACTAAAATTATCTGCAATAGATTATTTGGTTAAACCAATTGACAGAGAAGAGTTACGAGTAGCTATAAATAAAGCAAAAGTTAATATTAACCAAAAAAAGGTAACAGCACAATTTTCAGAGTTAAAAAAAGCCATTCAATCATTATCATCACATAAAATAGCTTTAGAAGTACCAGGAGAAATTATTTTTGTTTCGCATGAAGATATTTTATACTTAGAAGCAGATGGAATGTATACAAAAGTACATTTAGCAAATAGAGAAAGAGAATTAATTTGTAAACCACTAGCATACTTTGAAAATCAACTTCAGGGAAACAACTTATTTTTTAGATGTCATAGATCTTACTTAATAAACCTTCATTATTTAGAAAAATTTGTTAAAAAAGACGGAGATTTTTTACTAATGCAAAATCAAACAACAATTCCTATTTCAAAAACAAAAAAGCAAGAATTTCTAAAAATTATAAAAGAAGTATTTTAGATTTGTAAAATGCAATTTTACCAAAAAGAAATTCAATTACCAGCATTTAATAGAGGCTATCACTTAATTACAGATGTTTTGTTAGAAGCACTTCCAGAGCTTGAAAATATTCAAATAGGACAGTTACAGGTATTTATAAAGCATACTTCTGCTAGTTTAACTATTAATGAAAATGCAGATCCTACCGTTCGAATAGATTTCGAATCGCATATCAATAAAATGGTTCCTGAAAATATGCCATACTATAAACACGATTATGAAGGTGCTGATGATATGCCAGCACATATTAAAAGTTCTATGTTAGGATGTCAGGTACAAATTCCAATTACCAATGGAAATCTCAACTTAGGAACTTGGCAAGGAATATACTTAGGTGAGCACAGAAATTATGGAGGGAGAAGAAAAGTAGTATTAACAGCCTTTGGAAATTAAATGAAATATCATAAATTCAATTTTTACAGAAGTACGTACTGTGAGTTTAAAATGCAAAATATGAATTTCTTTGATGATATGAAGGCACATTTTCAAAGTAAATCAGGAAGCTATTACTATTACACAGAGGAGGGTGTTTTTCGTTATTCAAATCACTGGGGTAGAGTTGCCAATTGTCGTTGGAAGATTCAGGGAATAGAAAACTATAAAAATCAAAATTATTATGTAGGGTACGCAAATTGGTCTGATTTTTATCCATTAAATAGTACTGATAAAGTATTCTATTTAGAAGTAGATTATACAGTGCATAAAGTGAATATTAAAAGAGTTCAAAATAATTCAGAAGAAGCTCATTTTTTAATGACTTCAGAGTTTGCACATCAGCGTTTAAAGCAAGTTCAAACTTTATTTAAAGAGTATAAGTGGGCACGCTATTATGAAGAGGATATTGATATTTTGCGAAAAAAAATAATCAATAAACTAATAACAACAAACAAAACTCTACAACAAGTAAAGTTAGAGTTATAAATCTTTATAATCCCTGTTAACACCAATACTAAACCCAAAACGGGTGTCACTCTCTCTACCAAGTCTGTGAATAGCTACTTTACCTAATGGAATTTTACCAAACTCATTGTTTGTGATTTCTTCATTATTTAAAACAAGCTTTCCTTTAAACTGTTTTTTAGTGTTGTACTCACTTCTATCTTTTTTATTCTGATATATATTTATAGATAGAATATTATCCTTATCAGTATAGCCGCAAAAAATACCATGTGTATCCCAAATAATATAGTCATTACTTTTCTTTAATTCTCTACTAGGTTGACCTAAAACTTCAACCAAAGTACTATAATTAGTAGGGAATGTAAGAGGTTTGCTATTAATATGAATAACGTCCGTATCGCATACTATAGTTAAATTCGCTATTTTTTTCTTCTTAAAAAAATTAAACATAACAGTTCCTAATTTGATTAACGGGGGTTTAACGTAAAACTAAAAAATAAATTTTAACTAACTCCTTTCTCTTTTAGTTAAATTTGCTAATTAGATATAAAAGCCTAATAAATAATGAACATACCTCAAACAAGTTTTCCTCGAATAATAATTATAGGAGGAGGATTTGCAGGATTGGCAGCGGCAAGAGCTTTAGAAAACCAAGAATTACAGGTAGTTTTAATAGATAAACACAATTACCATACTTTCCAACCTTTACTATATCAAGTAGCCACAGGAGGATTAGAGCCTGATAGTATAGCGTTTCCTTTGAGAAAAAGATTTAATGATGTAGAAAACTTTTTCTTCAGATTAGCAAAAGTAACCCAAATACATGCCGAGAAAAACTATATAGAAACTACGATAGGAAATTTAGAGTATGATGAGTTGATTATAGCCACAGGGTCAACTACAAATTTTTTTGGAAATACAAATATTCAAAAATACGCGATGGAAATGAAATCAGTTCCGCAGGCATTGAATATTCGTAGTTTAGTTTTAGAGAACTTTGAAGAAGCATTATTGGTAACCGATTTAGAAAAGCGAAGAGCATTAATGAATTTTGTTATTGTAGGAGGTGGGCCAACAGGAGTAGAGTTAGCTGGTGCTTTAGCGGAAATGAAAAAAGGAATTTTACCTAAAGATTATCCAGATTTGGATATTCGACAAATGAAAATTAACCTTATTCAAAGTTCAGGAGAGCTATTAAAAGGAATGAGTAACAAGGCTTCTGAAAAAGCAGAAGACTTCTTAATAAAGTTAGGTGTAGATGTATGGAAAGATCTTCGTGTACTTGATTACGATGGAGAAACTGTTACTACAAACGGAGAAGATCATTTTAAAGCACAAACTGTTATTTGGGCAGCAGGAGTAAAAGGAGTTGCTGTTAATGGTTTAAATGAAGAATGTGTAGTTGAAAGAGCTAATCGATTTAAAGTAGATGAATACAACAAAGTAATTAGCTACGATAATATTTATGCTATTGGAGATGTAGCATGTATGAAAACAAAAGACTATGAAAGAGGCCATCCTATGATGGCGCAACCAGCCATTCAACAAGGTAGGTTAGTAGGTAAAAACGTCTTAGCGAAATTAGAGAATAAAAAACAAAAAGCATTTGTGTATAACGATAAAGGTTCCATGGCTACTATTGGAAGAAATAAAGCAGTAGTAGACTTACCGAGCTGGAAATTTCAAGGTGTTTTTGCGTGGTTTATTTGGATGTTTGTACACTTATTCTCACTTATCGGATTTAGAAATAAAGCAGTTGTGTTTATGAATTGGGTATATAACTACGTACGTTTTGATAGAGAAACAAGGCTAATTATCCGTCCTTACAAAAAGAAAAACAAGTATAGTTTTAAAGAACAAGAAAATGGCAATTACTAGAAATGTTAAATGCCCAAATTGTGGAGTTTTTAATAAGAATAGAGATTACTGCAAAAACTGTAACACATTAATTTCTTTTGAGAAAAAACAAGAACAAAAAGTTACAGCATATAAAGAAGAGGAGTTTAAAAAAGCAAAACATGAAATAGAAAACCCCAATTTAGCAGAACGATTAAAGAAACATCCGCTTTGGCTGTATCGTGTTGTTGGTTGGGTTTTATATTCAGCATATTTATTAGTCAGTGCTATTGGTGCTTTAATAGCATGGTTTATAGCTATGGTGGCAGCAGGATAGCGTGCAGAAAAAGATACTTACATATTATTTTATAGTTTCGATAATTATAGGAAGTCTTATTTATACCGCACAAAAGCTTGGTATAAAACTTCCTTCTTTCATTAATAATTATGTGAACGATTTTTTAATAATACCTATAGTATTAACAATATGCCTCTTTGTTTTACAATGGAGTAGAAACAATAAGAGTTATCAAGTTTCTTTAGGTGTAGTATTTTATATATGTGTATTATATTCCATATTATTTGAGTTTATATTGCCTAAATATTATGTAAGATATACAGCAGATATATTAGATGTTGTTTTATATTTTGCTGGTGGCTTTGTATTTTTAGTCTTGCAAAAAAAGAATAGCAGCACATGAAAAATAGGCTAATAATTTTATCAGATCTATGGGGAGCTGAAGATGCTAGTTGGGTTTCTTTGTATGTAGATATGTTGTCTAGTTATTTTAAGATTACATTTTATAGTAGTTGTGAGTTAGCTGAAATGCCGAACGAAGATTTATCAGAAGAAGAACGCCATAGTTTTTTTCTAAACGGTGGAGTAGAAAAGGCAGTTAAAAACTTAATAGAGTTAGAAAATGGACAACTTACGGTTTTAGCTTTTAGTATAGGAGGAACCATAGCTTGGAAAGCCTGTTTAAAAGGTTTAGATGTTAAAAAACTTTATGCTATTTCATCAACAAGATTACGTTATGAAACTGAAAAGCCAAAAGCCGAAGCAATACTTTATTTTGGAGAAGAAGATAACTACAAACCAAATGATAACTGGCTTAAAAATATGAAAGTAAGTCATAATATAATTCCACAGAAAACTCATGAGATGTACAAGGAAGAAGAGTTTGCCATTAAGTTATGTTTGCAAATAAAGAGTAGTCTATGAAATCATCTGAAAAAATACCTAATAAAACAGTCGTACGGATAAGTAATGCTATTGATTTTATTGAAGGAAATTTGGATAAAAAACTTGTTTTAGAAGAAATAGCAGAAAAGGCCTATTTCTCTCCATATCATTTTCATAGACTTTTTAAAGCCGTAACTAAAGAAACAGTAAATGATTTTATTACTAGAAAAAGAGTAGAAAAGGCAGCTTCTTTTTTACTAAATAAAAAGAATAAAACGGTAACAGAAGTATCCGAAATAGTTGGTTTTGTAACCCTATCATCATTTTCAAGGACTTTTAAAAAGTTTTACGGAATGAGTCCTGCTGAATTTAAAAAAGAAAGCCCATCTAAATATAGCAAGATTTGTAAAACAGAAAGCAAGAATGGAAAAATAGAAACACAGTTTGAACAATACATTTGTAACATAGATACAAACTTAAAATGGATGCAAATGAAAGCTAAAACTGAAGTAAAAAAAATGCCAACTTTAAAAGTGGCTTACTTAACACATCAAGGAAAAATGGATGCAGTAGAAAATGCTTACCATAAATTAATGAAGTGGGCTTATCCTAAAGGGTTAATGCAGCAGGAGAACTTAAGAATGTTAACGGTATATCACGACAGTCCTAAAATTACTGATGAAGACAAAATAATAATGAGTGTTTGTTTAACTTTAAATTCAGAGGTAAAAACTGAAGGAGAAGTAAGTGTAAAAGAAATACCTGAAGCAAAATGTATAGTATCTCGTTTAGAAATTACTCCGTCAGAATTTCAACAGGCATGGGAAAGTAGTTTTGTGTGGATGAGTGAACATGGTTTCAAAAAAGCTGACCAAGACCCGTATGAGATTTTTTATAACAACCCTAATGAACACCCAGAAGGTAAATGCATCGTAGATATTTGTATTCCTGTGGAGTAGAAAGTCATTGTAGTACTATTGATGTATGTTGCATAGAGTCTTTTTGGATACTATGCAACATCTCAATTTTATAAGACAGTTGTATCTAGTCAGCTAACGATTTAGGTTAAATGCTGAGTAAGGTATTACTACTATTCTTTATGATAATTCTTTTAGAGGAGTTTTAGGTTTTGAAGATAGCATGCTTCTAACAATAAAATAACTAGCCAATCCACAAACTATACCTGTAATTGCAGCAGGAAAAATAGTATCATCACCTATTCCTACTGTAGAGGCAAATATTACAATTCCCAAAATTTCTGCTCCAAACCAAGAGCCAATCATTATACCTTTCCACTTTTTAGGGTTTTCTCCTTTTTCTTCTGCTAATTCAGCTATTTTTTTACCTAAAAAGACTATTGCTAATATTTCTAACATATTTTTATTTTGATTAAATTTTCTTTTCACTTTTAATTCTCAATGTATACAACTAACATATGAGCATAATAAAAATTACTATTATATTCTTTAATAACAAATAGGAAGAAGTCTATAGCAATTTTTATTGAGTCAAATATAAAAAAATAAACATAAAAGATGTTTAATTATCATCGGGCAATACCCCAAGCCTAATTGGGATGTCTTTTCCTGTATAAGGGGAGTGGCACCCCTATAGTAAGGGGAACGATACTCCTTGGGTAAGGGGAGTAACATTCATTGCCTAATAGAAGTGTTTTTAAACAAACTATTTGTTGTAGAAAAATGTTAGTTAATTAGTAAGGTTGAAAAAGAAGACTGTAATTACTGATAGTTATATAAAACAAAAATCCCGAGTTAACAAACTCGGGATTTTTGTTTTATATTATTTTTTGATTAGTAATTTACGTAATCAACAATTTCTAGTCCGTAACCAATCATACCTACACGTTTGGTTTGTTTGGTGTTAGAAACTAAACGTAGTTTATGAATGTGTAAATCGTGCAAAATTTGAGCACCAATACCAAAATCTTTATTGTCCATAACTACATTAGGAGCTTTCATTTCTCCTTTAGCTTGGTTTTCTTTTAAAATACGAAGTCTGTTTAATAAGTTCAATGCTTGCATTTGCTGATTTATAAACAAGATAGCGCCTCTACCTTCATCATTAATAACCTTAAACATTTGGTCGAGCTTTTTATCAGCGTTGTTAGTTAAAGTTCCTAATATATCGTTGTTTACCAAAGTAGAGTTTACACGAGTTAAAATAGGTTCGTTTTTGCTCCATGTACCTTTAGTCAAAGCAATATGTACTTGGTTATTGGTAGTTTGTTGGTATGCACGTAAACGGAAATCGCCAAAACGGGTTTGAACATTAAAATCTTCTTTCTTTTCAATTAATGAATCGTGTTCCATTCTATAAGCTACTAAATCTTCAATAGAAACAATTTTTAAATCGAATTTTTTAGCAACTTTCATTAGTTGAGGTAAACGTGCCATGGTACCGTCTTCATTCATGATTTCAACGATAACTCCTGCAGGTTCTAAACCAGCCAAACGAGCAAAATCAATAGCGGCTTCAGTATGTCCAGTTCTACGTAATACACCTCCATTTTTAGCTTTTAAAGGGAAGATGTGTCCTGGTCTAGCTAAATCAAAAGGTTTAGTATCTGGGTTTATTAAAGCTTGAACAGTTTTAGCTCTATCTGAAGCAGAAATACCAGTAGTAACACCATTACCACGTAAATCTACAGATACGGTAAAAGCAGTCTCCATAGGGTCTGTGTTGTTACTAACCATCATTCCTAATTCTAACTCTTTACAACGAGTTTCAGTTAATGGGGTACATATTAATCCACGACCATGGGTTGCCATAAAGTTGATCATTTCGGGAGTGATTTTTTCAGCAGCAGCTAAAAAATCACCTTCATTTTCACGATCTTCATCATCAACTACGATAATAACTTTACCGTTTTTAATGTCTTCTATAGCTTCTTCAATTGTGTTTAATTGAATATTAATTGGAGTTTGTGTTGTCATTATGTTGTGGTTTTCTCTTTTTAGAGAATAAGTTTTTTACAGAGTTTCGTATTGGAGCAAAAAAACTATTAATATCAAATAGTCCTTTGTCTTTGGTAGCCCTAACAGTTAAAGTTATAGCCAAAGGTAGCATTAAAAATACACTTAGCCAAGATCCAGTAATGGCTGTAAGTGAGCTTTCTTCTGCTAAGTTTCTTCCAAAAGTGTTGGAGAAGAAGTATAAAACATAAATACCTATAGCCAAAATCATAGGCAATCCCATTCCTCCTTTTCTTATAATGGAACCTAAAGGCGCTCCAATAAAGAAGAGTAATAAACAAGAAAGTGAAAAGGCTACACGGTTGTAAAATTCAATGTCGTATAGGTTTAAATACTTTCGCTTGTTTTTTAGGGTGTCTTTGTTAGACTTGTTATTGTTTATTGTACGCTCTAATTTAGAAGTAGCTACAGAGAGAATACTTCGTTTTTCTTTTAATTCAAAGTTTTCAAGAATATTTAGCGAAAGGTCTTTGTTAATCAATGAATCAGGATACTGATGTAAGTCTTCTACATCAATACTTAAAAATAAGTTTTTGGCTCTACTATGAACAAAAGCATCATAACTTTGTTTCAAAGTTGGTAAAGTATCTTTTAATTGAGCCAAACTTAACATGTTGTAGTTTGTTTTATATTTCTCTTCTTCTAAGTCGTCATTGCTAAATGAAGAAATATCAATATTAATGGTGTACTTTTCAAAATCAGCATAGGAAGCAGGCATTTTTTCTCGCTCTTTAAAGGAAGCTCCGTTTTTTAAATGATGTTCAAAGTAGTAACCATCTTTTAAAACTAAAGTCATATAACGACTGCCTTCTTCTGAAAGGATTTCACCACTTTTTGCGGTAATAATTTTATTGTTTCCTTTTTTTGAAGATAAGTCGTAAATCATTACTTCTTTTAAAAGGTTGTCGTCTTCACCATATTTTTCTTTAAATTTTATTTGAAAGTTAGGTATCTCAGTATTAAAACTTCCAGCAACTAAAGCAATGGCAGGTTGCTTCTTTTTAATGTTTACCTTCATGTTCAATTGCTTAAGCATTGCGTATGGGTATACATAATTAAGAAACAAAAAGTTGATACCACTTAAAAAGATAGCTAAGAAAACAATAGGGCGTACCATACGTTGTAAGGAAACACCTGCAGATTTTGCGGCTGCAAACTCGTAGTTTTCAGATAAACTACCCAGTGTCATAATAGAAGACAGTAAAACACCTATAGGTAAGGCTTGAGGTGCTACAATGAGGGTGGTGTACCATAAGAATTTTAAAATAATTCCTATACTAATACCTTTCCCCGCAAAATTATCAAAAGCTAACCATAGCGCTTGCATTACCAGTACAAATAAAATGATAAAGAAGGTTGCTAAAAAAGGAACTAAGAAGCTTTTTAATATATATCTGTCTAATGTTTTCACAGATGCAAAGGTAGTAGGTTAGTGGCATATAAACACAAAAGTTTTGTTAATGATTTTTTTAGTAAACCAGTAACAAAACTTTTATGTAATTTTTTAATCGATATAGTATCCTTGCTTAGCGTACTTAGTTCTATCGAAAGAAAAAAGTTGAGCAGATATAGGTTGGTTACTTTTAAACTTAGTAATAGTAAAGGTAGTTTCAGCACCGTTAGAACCTATTTGTGTTAATTTGTAGATGTGCTTTGTTTTAGCATCAATACCTAATTTAACTTTTACAATATCAGAATTACTGTCAATAGGAGTAAGGTCTATATATTGAACTTTACGTCCGTTACTGTTCTTTAAAGCTCCCATTTGATAATTATAACCCTCTTTGTAAAAAGTTAATAATTTAGAAGGGTAAATAAAACCGTCTTCTTCATCTAAATTACCGTTGTTAATGCTAACTTCTTTTTCGTCTTGGTTAATAACAACTAATTTTTTTCCATCAAAAATAAAAGTATTTCCAAGGTAATCTAAGTTGTATTTTTCACCAGATAGGGTAATTTTACCTCTAATTGGTGGGTCGTTGGTAATACCAGCTTCTCTATTTATTAAAGAAGAGTTAAAACCGATAACCATGTTTCTGTAGGTACCCATTTTATTTGAAACTTCGTCTAGCAATTTTTTTGCTTCAGAAGAATTTGTTTGTCCCATAGCACTAATGCTAATACATAATCCAATAAATAATAATCCTATTTTTTTCATCGTCTTTCTTATTTCCACTTTCGGAATAGTTTATAATTATTAATTCTTTTCACTCTCTAACAATTGCTCTAAGGCAATTAAATCTGGTACAAGTACTTGTCGTGCTTTACTACCTTCAAAAGGTCCTACAATACCAGCAGCTTCTAATTGATCTATCAATCTACCTGCACGGTTGTAACCTAACTTCAATTTACGTTGCAATAACGATGCCGAACCTTGTTGAGCAGTAACAATAACTTCAGCTGCTTCTTTGAACAGTTTGTCTCTGTCCGCAATATCAACATCAAGATTTGTGCCACCTTCTTCACCAACATATTCTGGAAGTAAATAAGCTTCTGGATATGCACGTTGAGAGCCAATAAAATCAGTGATTTTTTCTACTTCAGGAGTATCTACAAAAGCACACTGAATTCGAGTAATATCATTTCCTCCAGAATACAATAAATCACCTCGACCAATTAATTGGTCTGCTCCTGGAGCATCTAAAATAGTTCTCGAGTCAATTTTTGAAGTTACTCTAAAAGCAATTCTAGAAGGGAAGTTTGCTTTTATAATACCTGTAATTACATTAACGGAAGGACGCTGTGTTGCTACAATTAAATGAATACCTATAGCACGTGCTAATTGAGCTAAACGAGCAATAGGGGTTTCTACTTCTTTTCCAGCGGTCATAATCAAATCAGCAAATTCGTCAATTACCAATACAATGTAAGGTAAAAAGCGATGTCCGTTTTCAGGGTTTAGTTTACGAGCCTTAAACTTAGCGTTGTATTCTTTAATATTACGAACCATTGCATTTTTAAGCAAGTCGTAACGATTATCCATTTCAATACATAAAGAGTTTAAAGTGTTAACTACTTTGGTAGTATCTGTAATAATAGCATCAGAATCATCTGGTAATTTCGCTAAGTAATGACGCTCTATTTTATTGAATAGTGTTAATTCTACTTTTTTAGGATCAACTAATACAAACTTTACTTCAGCTGGGTGTTTTTTATATAGAAGTGATGTTAAAATAGCATTTAATCCTACCGATTTACCTTGTCCTGTAGCACCTGCCATAAGTAAGTGAGGCATTTTAGCTAAATCGATAACAAAAGTTTCGTTTGAAATAGTTTTACCTAAAGCAATAGGAAGTTGCATTGGTGATTCTTGGAATTTCTTTGAAGAGATTACCGAATGCATAGACACGATAGTTGCTTTTTTATTTGGTACTTCTATACCAATAGTTCCTTTTCCAGGAATAGGAGCGATGATACGTATCCCTAAAGCTGAAAGAGATAAGGCAATATCGTCTTCTAAGTTTTTAATTTTTGAAATACGAACTCCTGCTTCAGGCACAATTTCATATAAGGTAATGGTTGGACCAACGGTTGCTTTTATTTGTGCAATACCAATTTTGTAGTTTTTTAAAGTTTCTACAATTTGATTTTTCTTAGCCTCAAGTTCAGTAGGGTCAACAGAAATGCTTTCATTATATTCTTTTAGTAAATTAAAAGAAGGAAATTTAAAATTTCCTAATTCTAGGGTAGGGTCAAATTCACCAAAATCTTTGAGTAATTGATCAGATAAGTTTTCAGAAACACTCTTTTCTTCTGCAATTTTTTCAATAGCAACTTCTACTTCTTTTTTACTGTCTTCTGATATATCTATTATAGGCTCGTTAGTTTGAGTAATATCTAAAGAAATCTCTTCTCTCTTTTCGTTATTTGAAGTTTCATCAACACCAGAATAGTTAGAAATAGTTGGTTGTAAATTTTCTAGAGATAATTCAAAGTTTGATTTATCTTTTTTAATTTCTTCAGTTTTAGAAACTTCAGAATTGGTGTTAACATCAGCATCATTTACAATAGTAGAGTCGTCTCTGTTAACTTTTGGAGTGTTTTTTATAGCATTAGCTTTTTTCTCTTTATTAACTTTTACTTTTTCGCTAATTGCTTCAGGAGTAATACTAAAGCGGATGATTAAATAAGCAACTAAAAAGAAAATGAGTAAAATAGCCAGCCCTGTTTTACCTAAGAAAGTTTGTAAGTATTCATTCAATTCAAAACCAATAACACCAGACAATAGTGCATGCTTTTTTTCAACAAAACCAAGAGCTGTTGCAAACCAAAGCATAATAAGAATAGCCCAATTCCAAGAAGTGATAATTCTTTTTAAATTGGTTTGTAGTAAAATTCTAGCTCCCGTTAAAAATAACGTTAGAGGTATTATGAAGGCTCCTAAACCAAAACCTTTATATACAAGAAAGTTGCTTAGTTTGGCGCCTATTTTTCCTAGTAAGTTTTTGGCAGGAATCGTTCTGTCAGCAAATTGATTTAATGTGCTTTGATCTTCTTGCCAAGAGAAGAAAAAAGAAATAAAAGCAACGGTTAAAAATATAGAAAACAGTAGCAGAAAAAAACCAAGAATAGTTTGATTTTGTCTGTTAGAAAAAAAGGTTTTAATCCTTTTAATAATAGATTTTTTTGGCTGTTTTTTTTGAACAGTTGTCTTCTTTTTTGCCATGTATTTTTGTTAGAAATAAATTGAACGCTACAATATAGCTATTATTTTAGGAAGGTAAATTATCCCAGCTATAATTAAAGATATTGTTGCAGCAAATGCAGGAGCACCTGCAGCAATATCTTTAATAAAGCCTATTTTTTTATGATAATCAGGATGAATAAAATCAGCTACTTTTTCAATAGCTGTATTTAAAGCTTCGGCCACTAAAACAATACCAATCGCTAAAGTTTGAATCATCCATTCTGTTGCAGATATATTAAAGTAAAATCCGAAGATGGTAGCAATTAAAGCAAATGTAAGTTGAGCTTTTATGCTATCTTCTGTAGTTATTAACAACCACATTCCTTTTACTGCAAATTTAATACTACGTATGCGTCCTTTTAAAAAGCCGTCATTCGGGTTCTTCATATGTTTTTAAAGAGCTTTTAATGCAGCTTCATAATTAGGTTCGTCTACAGTTTCGTTTACTTGTTCTGTATAGGTTATATTACCATTTTCATCAATGATAACAATAGAACGAGAATGTAAACCAGCTAAAGGTCCTGTAACAATTTCTAATCCATAGTCTTTACCGAATCTACCAGCAGCAAAATCAGATAACATTACTACATTTTCAATGCCTTCAGCACCACAAAAACGACCTTGGGCAAAAGGTAAGTCTCTAGAAATACATAAAACTTTAGTATTTTCTAAATTGGCTGCTTTTTTGTTGAATTCTCTAACTGATGTAGCACAAGTACCTGTATCGACACTTGGGAAAATATTTAAAATTAATTTAGAGCCACTAAAGTCACCTAAATTTTTAACAGATAAATCAGTTGCAACTAACGAAAAATCAATTGCTTTAGTTCCAGTTTCAGGTAAGTTACCTATTGTTTCTATTGTGTTACCTTTTAGAGTTATTGAAGCCATTTTATATGTGTTTTAGGAAAATCAAAAATAAGAATAATTAAATAACTTATAAGAATATTCTAAGTTTTCCTTAGGATTTTAATTTCTTGTAAAACCAGAAGACAATCTTTTTCGTAGGTATGATTAAATAGAAATATTAATTTAAAAAATCATTATTTATGAAAATCTTAAACTTTTTAAAAGTAACCGTTTTAGCAGCCGCTTTATTTACCAGCTATAGTATTACGGCACAAGAAAAAACAAAAATGGTTGGGGGCGCAGAAATGTATCCATCAAAAAACATTGTACAAAATGCTGTAAATTCTAAAGATCATACAACATTGGTGGCTGCTGTAAAAGCAGCAGATTTGGTAGATGTTTTATCAAGTAAAGGCCCTTTTACAGTTTTTGCTCCTGTAAACAAGGCTTTTGATAAGCTTCCAGAAGGAGTAGTTGAATCATTATTGAAACCAGAAAACAAAATGAAATTACAAGCTATTTTAAAATACCACGTTGTTGCTGGTAAATGGAGTGCAAACGAATTAGTAAAAATGATAAAAGACAAAGGAGGTAAAGTTGCTATAGAAACCGTTAGTGGTGGTAAAATCACTGCATGGATTAAAGGGAAAAATGTTTACATATCTGACGCGAATGGGGGAAAAGCAAAGGTTACTATTGCAGATGTAAATCAATCTAATGGAGTAATTCATGTAATTAATAGTGTTTTATTACCTAAATCGTAAGTACGAGAATAAAGTGTAATTATTTTGATGTTATAGAAGCCGCTTTTTTAAGCGGTTTTTATTTTGTTATAACCCTACATTATTTTAGATAACAGTTGTATTTTTGCAAGCTGAAAAGTGAACTAAATTGAACATCAAACAATATACATCAGAGTTTAAATATAATTTAAAACTGGCTGCTCCAGTAATGCTAGGTATGTTAGGGCATACTTTTGTGAGTTTTATAGATAACATAATGGTAGGCCAACTAGGAACTGCTGAGCTAGCAGCGGTTTCATTAGGTAATAGTTTTATGTTTATTGCCATGTCGTTAGGTATTGGTTTTTCTACCGCAATAACTCCTTTAATTGCCGAAGCTGATTCTTCTAATAATTTTGCAGAAGCAAAATCTACTTTTAAGCATGGGCTTTTCTTGTGTACTATGATGGGAATTATGTTGTTTTTGGTAGTTTTCTTTTCGAAACCATTAATGTATTTAATGAAACAACCTATAGAAGTGGTTGAGTTGGCAATTCCATATTTAGATTTGGTAGCTTTTTCGTTGATTCCTATGATTGTTTTCCAGGCATTAAAACAGTTTAGTGATGGAATGTCAATGACACGCTACCCTATGTATGCAACATTGATTGCTAATGTGTTAAATGTATTACTGAATTACTTACTTATTTACGGTAAGTTTGGTTTTCCTCAATTAGGTATTGTAGGAGCTGCATACGGAACGTTACTATCAAGGTTTGTAATGGTAGCGTATTTATGGTGGTTGTTAAGTAAAAAGGAACGTTCAAAACGTTTGGTTACTAATATCAAGTTTTTTGTGTTAGATACTTTGATGATTCGAAAAATCATAAATTTAGGTACACCAAGTGCTATGCAAATGTTTTTTGAAGTGGCCATTTTTACGGCAGCAATTTGGTTGAGTGGATTGTTGGGAAAAAATCCACAGGCAGCGAACCAAATAGCATTGAATTTATCTTCTATGACGTTTATGGTAGCAACAGGATTAAGCGTTGCTTCTATGATTAGGGTGGGAAATCAAAAAGGATTAAAAAACTATAAAGAATTACGAAGAATAGCATTTTCAATCTTTTTCTTGGGAACTATATTAGCGGTTGTATTTGCTACTTTCTTCTTTGTCTTTCATAAATCATTGCCAAATTTATATGTTGATTTAAGCGATGCTGAAAATTATGCAGATAATATGGAAGTAATGAGTATAGCAGCAAACTTACTAATAGCTGCGGCAATTTTTCAAATTAGTGATAGTATACAAGTTGTAATGTTAGGAGCTTTACGTGGCTTACAAGATGTAAAAATACCTACATTCATCACTTTTATATCGTATTGGGTAGTAGGTTTTCCTATTAGTTTTTTCTTCGGTTCAGAAGAGATGTATGGAAGCTTTGGTATTTGGTTAGGTTTGCTTGCAGGGTTAACAACAGCATCAATTTTACTTTTTATACGATTTAATAAATTAACTTTACAATTGATTAAAACAAAACATAATGAACTTACCTAAATTTTTATTAGCAGATAATAGCAATCACCCAGAAGATATCTTTGTTTTACATACAGAGTATCCTCGTTTTTTAATCAATTTAAAAGATGATGAAATTGAGTGGTTTGAAGACTTGTCTAACGAAAACGAACAAGATTTAGCTAATGAGTTAGAGGGCTTAATTGAGGCTGCAGGGGTATTTTATGACGCTGAAATGGAAGGATTAGAATAAAGTTTATTGAGAAGACTACAATAAATTATATTTTGAAATAGAAAACGCAATAGTGGTTAAACAATCACTATTGCGTTTTTGGTTTATTTAGTTATTTGATGTGTCCAAAAGGCACCACTAATGTCTGTTATTTTTACGGTGTATGTTCCGTTAGAAATATTTGAAAAAACTTGATTTTTGAAAATCATTTTAGCTTTAGCACCTAAAGGAACAACCAAGCTATGTTTACCCGGTTTTATTTTAGCAACATAATAATTTGAGATGTTTTCATTAGTTAAAGAAGATAAGTCTTTTTGAGAATACTGAATAACAATATTACCATTTTGATCAAATAACTCGATAGCGATAATCCACGATCCATATACATCAACACCTTCTGTTCTAAAAAGGTTGAAAGAAAGTGTATCGTTATTAATCTTACCTTCTGTTATTTCTATTTTAGGTTTAACCGATTTGTTATGAAGTGTTCCCCAAACACCACCATGAAATACTTGGTTGGTGAATAAAGTCATTCCTAAAATAGCTAAGGATCCTATTAAAACAAATCTTGGGAAAATGTTGTTTTTAATCGGTAAGATTCCTGATCCTAACCATGCAAACCATTTCTTTTTGGTGAAGGAAAAGTTGTTTTTTATAAAGTAGTTGTCTAGTGAGTATTTACCGCTTCCTGTTAAAAAGAGTACATATCCTGTTGCGATTCCAAGTACACCAATTTGCCATTCATCAAGGCATGTTGTTCCTATCCAACCAGAGCCCAAAAGAATACCCATAGCGAGACCAAATACACCAATACTCATTATTCTGGTAAATAAACCAAAGATGATAAATAGTCCTACAATTCCTTCAATAATGGTAAATATTACCATGTTTAACCATAGTATATCTGGATTTTCAACTAAGTATTGAATAAGAGGTTTAATACCCAATGCATTAGGAAGAAAATGGTTGAATTTTTCTCCAATGTATCCTGCTACTTCAGGGTCGAGTTTATTGGCTAAAATTGTCCTTCTCCAAAAAGCAGAGAAGTAGGTCCAACCAATAACTAACCGTATTGCCAGAGCCAAAAGCCCTGAATCGTTTTTTATATTGTTGTTAATCATTATGTTTTTATATTAAAACTTATACTATCCGTAGTTTATAGTACAAGCGATAGCTACATAAGTAAGTATCTATGTAGGTTATTATTTTTATTTGTAATTCTTAAGAAGAGGGAGGACTAAAGGTGGCCTTTAAAGTTCTTAAATAAAATATAAAGAGGAACTGAAGATACTACATGTCTCTTTTTTTGATAGCCAGTCCTTATTTTATTTGGGGAAGTTTCAAGAAACAGAAAAGAGGTGTTAAAATCTCTATTTATAAAAACAGGAAAAACTTTAACAGAAGGTATTGTTTGTAGTAGAGAAATATCAGTAATCTCACTACTATAACAACTAAGGTTACTTGTGGAGGTTTGACTTTTATTTGAAACTTCGGTTAGCGGAAGATTAAGTTCTGCTTGTATAAAGTTTCTAACTTTACAGGGAGAAAAAAATAATAAAATAACTAGACCTACTATAGGAAATAGCGAAGAAGTATTTGGTATTTTATTAAATTTTATCACAACGTAAACTTATAAAATAAACGGAGTGTAGTTTGTTATAATTTTCTTAATAAAGTTAGTGTATTTGTAAATGTTCCATTGTCTTACCAGCTAATCTTTTTTCTCCAACAATTTTAAAACCAAGTTTCAAGTAAAGTTTCTTAGCGTTAGGGTTTTCCTTATCAACTAAAAGCCCTAAGGTCTTCTTCTTTTTATGAACGTACTCATCAATTAAAAAGGTTAATATTTTAGAGCCAATACCTTTACCTTGGTAGCTAGGATTTACACCAATACAATCAATATAATATTCTCCAGACTGGGTTTCGTCTTCGTATGTTAGTTCTTGATTAAACCTAGTTTTTAGTAATAAAGCTACTGGTTTTTTAAGTTGTTTTAAGTCGGCACCATCATATAAGTTAGCTGCAGCAATGACTTTATTGTCACTTTCTATAACCCAACAGTTTTCGTAAGAGTACTGATTGCTTTTTTGAATAATTAATGATTCTAAAAAAGTAAGTGCTTTTTCTGTAGAATTTTCTCCAATAAATGTATAAATGATGTCTTCCATTGCCAAGAGCATGCAAAAAGCAATTTCTTTAGCGTCTTTTTGGGTAGCTTTTCTAATAATCATTGTAAATTTTTTACTTCGTTGTTATTTCTAACCAATCGCACGCTTATACCAAACGATTTTCCTCTATGTTCTTTTGTATAGGTTGTAATTTTTTCTCTATTACCAGATACAGCAAATCCTTCTTTAAAACTCATGTAGCTAGCAGTATTTTTATTAGGTGTTGTAGAACTCCAAAAAGCGTAAGCTCCTTTTCCCCAAAAGAAAGTAGAGTCAATCTCTGTAAATAATTGTTTATAATTAATTCTATCTTTTTCATTTTTATTGATAGAACGATATTCTTTTATGTTGGGAACTCTCCAATCATTAAATCCTGCATAGTTATGAGAATTCATTTTTTCTTGCCATTCAAATACTTCGTCCCACTTATTTAAAAACCTTTTTTCAATGGCACTAAAATCGTTCTTCATCCAAATTAAGTTTGTGGTAGAGTCTAACACAATTAAAGTAGTGTCAATTGTTTTTAGGCTCTTGTTAGGGGTAACTACTTTTATTTTTACTTCAGCTTTCTTTTCAGGGGTGTTGTTTTCTTTCTGAGCCTTCTTACATGATGAAAAGCTAAGTAGTAAAACAACAAGGGTAAGTATTCTCATTTTCTTAAAACTTCAATTTTTGCAAATTTATGCTCTCTAGAATTAATTTCTTACATATTATTACAAATAATATTTATGTAAACCTCTGTAACTTTCTTTTTTGATTTTTAAAGAAAATGTAGTTCCAAGAAAAGTTTGACGTGCTTGTTTAAAGTATCTATATTTGAGCCCTTAATGAAAATGATTTTAGATGTTAGATTTTGTGATTATTGGTGGTGCGCAAGCAGGCTTATCCATGGCTTACCACTTAAAAAAGATGGAAAAAAGTTTTATAGTAGTAGATGGAGAAGAAGAAATTGGAGCCTCTTGGCTCAATAGATGGGACTCTTTAAGACTATTTACACCAACTGAATATAATCACTTGCCAGGTTTAAAGTTTAACGCGCCAAAAGGTCATTATCCTTCCAAGTATGAGGTTAGCAATTACTTTAAATCGTATGTGAAGAAGTTTGACATCCCAGTACAACTGAATACGTTGATAATTTCTATTAAAAAATCAGTAAAAGGATTTCATGCATTATATAATGAGGGAGAAATTGTAGCAAAAAATGTAATTGTAGCAACGGGACCATTCCACATACCTTATACGCCACCATGTCATACAAAATTGTCAGAGAAAGTGTTGCAAATGCATAGTAATTACTATAAAAATAGTGAGCAGTTGCAAGAAGGTGATGTTTTAGTTGTTGGAGGAGGAGATTCAGGGTATCAAATTCTAGATGAGCTATCTAAGGATAAGAAATCAAATACAGTTTATTTTTCGGGAGATACTAAAGTAAAAACCTTACCCCAGCAGTTTTTAGGAAAAACTCTATGGTGGTGGTTTACTTTAATTGGATTTTTAAAATTTAACAAATATAGTTGGATAGGGAAAAAAATAAGCACTTCTTTACAGCCTGTAATTGGCACGGATGTAAAAGAAATTCTATCTCGTGAAAATGTAGTTACAGTAGGAAGAACCAAGGATGCTTTAGATAATGAAGTTGTTTTTGAAAATAAGAAAGTAACATCAATAAAAAATATTATTTGGGCTACAGGATATCGTCCAAACTTTAAGTGGATAGAAGGCTTGGAGTTAGATGCAGATAATTATCCCAAAAATTATAGAGGAGTGAGTAATATTGAAGGGTTATATTTTATAGGCTTACCTTGGATGTATACTCGTGGTTCTGCTACTTTAGGAGGTGTAGTAAAAGATGCTAATTATTTAGCCAATGTAATTAGTGAAAAATAAACTTACGTATGTAAAAAACAAAACCACTAATAACTAATAGTATTAGTGGTTTTGTTGTATAAGAGATAAAATGTTACATCTAATAAACTAAGCTTAATTACTTAATTAAGGAACTTAAAATTTTAGCACTTAAAAATAATCCAAAACCAAATACGGTATGTGTTATTAAACTCATTATTCTTGCTTTGATTGGATCAGGAGTGTTAGAAGCGGCAATTCCCAATCCAAATGCAGGTTGCATGAAAAAGAAAGGTGCTACCACTGTTACAATTCCTATAATTAAAGCTGGTAAAAGTGTAGGGTGTTCAAGCCATTTTTTACCAAAAATAAAGACTAAGAGAAAAGCAAATACAATTCCTATAGTATAGTGTGCAACCCAACCAATTAGGTGCTCATGTTTTATGGAAGGAGCGGTAAATATTGTATGATGAGAAAATTTACCGTCAAAAAAATAACCAATCCAACGACCCAGAAATTTGTAATCAAGAGTTTTGATACCAAAGTAATTTAAAATGATAGAGTAAACATCCATGGTTGCTGTAGCACCAATACCTACTAAAATTGTTTGAAATAAATGATTCATGTTGTTTTTCAGACAAAAGTAAAATGTGAGAAGGTGGTTGTGATAGGACAAATCAGAGAAAAAATAGGATAAATTAACATAACATAATTAAAATTTAGTTGTTCTCTTTTACTGTAATAAAAAGTCAAAATCTTATTACATTCGCAGTATGCAACAAACAACAAATACAATAGTAATGGTTCGTCCTGCAAGCTTTAGGATGAATGAGCAAACAGCAGTAAATAATTATTACCAGCAAGAATTATCGGGAATGTTACCTGCATCAGTTAATGCTAAAGCACAAGAAGAATTTGATGCTTTTGTAGAAAAATTACGAGCTGTAGGAGTTACTGTAATAGTTGTTGAAGATACTAAAGAGCCTAATACACCCGATGCATTATTTCCAAATAACTGGATTTCTTTTCACGAAAATGGAGATGTAGCTATTTATCCGATGTTCGCAGAAAATAGACGTTTTGAGCGTAGAGAAGACGTATTGGAAATACTAGAAGAGAAAGGTTTTGTAATTGAAAATGTTGTAGACTATTCAGAAGCAGAAGAGGAAGGAATTTTTTTAGAAGGAACTGGGAGTATGATTTTAGATAGGCATAATAGAAAAGCCTATTGTGCTTTGTCTCCTCGTGCTGATGAAGAATTATTTATTGAATTTTGTGAAGATTTTGAATACACACCTGTAATTTTTACAGCGAATCAAACAGTTGAAGGAAGGAGAGAAGCTATTTATCATACGAACGTGATGATGTGTGTTGCAGAAACTTTTGCGGTAGCGTGTTTAGATTCGATAGATGATAAAAAAGAAAAGAAAAACGTATTAAAGCATTTGAAGTCGGATGGAAAAGAAGTTATTGCCATATCAGAACAACAAGTAACACAGTTTGCAGGAAATATGCTACAAGTTAAAGGAACGAATGATGAGCAATACTTGGTTATGAGTTCTTCCGCCTTTAATTCATTAAACCCAAATCAAATTAAAGTTATAGAAAAGCATTGCAAAATAGTACACAGCTCTCTAGAAACTATAGAAACCTGTGGCGGTGGAAGTGCTCGCTGTATGATGGCTGAGGTTTTTTTACCAAAAGCCTAAGTAACCATTGTGTTAGAAACTTTATAATTTTTATAGTATTGCATTAAAATAAAAGAACAGATTACAGAAGATGCAATCCCTTCAATGGCTAATGCAAATACAACTAGTGGTAAACTTAAATTTTGACCCCAAAAAGAAGATTGTTCAAGTATTGTCATAAAACCAGCATCAATAAAATCTACATATATAATTAGTCCCAAAATAGTTAAGGCTACAGCAATTATTGAGGTTCCAATTCCTAATAAAAAATTGCTGAAATATAACGACTCATGGTTTTTGACAATATTGGTTTTTATAGCTCTGTTAATACCATAAAGAACGAAAGCAAAGTTTAAGAAACGTAGTTCGGAAACATCTTCTAATCCAAAAATTTTCATAACTAGAAAGAAGCCGACAATGCCTGCAAAAATTAGCAACGCATTGCTGAATATAATTTTATTGCTCGTCATAATAGTGCATTTTAAGAGTTAATTGTCTTAAAAGTACAAAATAATGATATGAAAATCAATTATTTATAGTAAAGCTTCTCTTAAAATTGTTACGGGATGTTTTGCTAAACGTTTTGTCCCGTCATAAATTTGATGACGACAACTAGTACCAGCAGCAACTATTTCTGTATCAACGGAACAATTTCGAACCTTAGGAAACAATGTATCTTCACCCACTTGCATACTTACTTTATAATGCTCTTTTTCATATCCAAAAGAGCCTGCCATACCACAACAACCTGTATTCATAATTGTTACTTTATAGTTCTTAGGAATATTTAATATAGAAAAAGAAGCGTGTGTACTAGACAATGCTTTCTGATGACAATGCCCATGTATTTTAAGTTCCTTTGTTTCATTACTAAATTTAGTAGTGTCTATGGAACCTCTAGCATGTTCATCAGCTAAAAACTCCTCAATAGTAAAGCAATTTTCAGAAAGTTTTTTGGCAGATACCTTATCATCTGCTAAACGTAAGTACTCGTCTCTAAAGGTTAAAATAGCCGAAGGTTCTATTCCAATTAATGGAGTTTCTTCAGAAATTAATTCTTTAAAAGTATCCACGTTTTTATTAGCAATTTCTTTAGCTTCTTTTAAAAATCCTTTTGAGATATAACTACGCCCACTTTCCTCGTGGTTTACAGTTTTTACTTCATATCCTAATTTTTCTAATATAACAACTGCGTCTTTTCCAATTTCTGCATCGTAATAGTTTGTAAACTCATCATTGAATAAGTAGATGGTTTTTGTTGAGTTGATTGATTGATGTTTTTTTAACCAAGCACTCAAAGGTTGTTTTGCTAACTTAGGAACAGAACGCTCTGTGGCAACTCCCATAACCTTTTTAGCTAGAGTAGTATTGGTAAAGAAATTTGTTAGTGCAGGGAATTTACTTCCTAATTTATTGTATTTAGCATTGTTAGCAAATAACTTACTACGGAAAGAATATCCGTTTGTTTCTTGATATTGGTACAAGAATTCTGCTTTCATCGAAGCAATATCTACATTACTTGGACATTCACTAGCACAAGCCTTACAACTCAAACATAGGTCTAAAATATCTTTTAATTCTTTAGAATCGAATTTGTTTTTAGCAGTATTGTTAGTTAAAACTTCACGAAGTGTATTGGCTCTAGCACGGGTAGTTTCTTTTTCGTTTCGAGTTGCTCGATAACTCGGACATAAAGTCCCGCCAGCTTCAGGAGACTTACGACAATCACCTGAACCGTTACATTTTTCAGCCAACTTTAAAATACCTTCACTATCTGAAAAATCTTGAATGGTTTCAATATTAGGTTCATTTCTGTCAACTTCATAACGCAAACTTTGATCCATCGGAAAAGCATTGGTAATTTTTCCTTTGTTGAATACGTTATTTGGATCGAAAGCCTTTTTTATTCTTCGTAATAGTTGGTAGTTGTTGTCACCAATCATTAGCGGAATAAACTCCGCACGCACAATACCATCACCATGTTCACCACTAAACGATCCTTGATACTTCTTAACTAACTCAGCAGTTTCAGTAGTTATTTTTCTAAACAGTACAACATCTTCCTGTTTCTTTAAATTCAAAATAGGACGTAAGTGTAGCTCACCAGCTCCTGCATGCGCATAATACACCGCTCTTTGCTGATATTTATCCATAATTTTAGTAAACTCCTCAATATAGGTAGGTAAATCTTCCAAGGCTACAGCAGTGTCTTCAATACAAGCTACCGCTTTATCGTCTCCAACAATATTTCCTAATAACCCTAAACCGGCTTTTCGTAGTTGATGGACTTTAGCGATGTCTTCACCATATACTTTAGGGTAGTGGTACCCAAAATTGTTTGTTTTTAAATCTTCAATAAGTTTATCGGCTAGTATTTCTGCTTCTTCAATGGTATCGGCAGAAACTTCTAACATTAAGACTGCTTCAGGGTCGCCTTGTAAAAAGAAGCGATTCTTTGCTTGTTCACGGTTGTTTTTAGTACAATCTAAAATTACTTTATCCATTAATTCACAAGCATAGAGTGTGTGTTTCATGGTAGTAACAGTAGCTTTTAAGCTTTCGTTTACACTAGTAAAATGCGGACATACCATAATACTTTGCGTAGGAGGTAAGTCGTCTAGTTGAATCGTAATAGCCGTTGAAAATACTAAGGTTCCTTCACTTCCTGATAAAAATTTAGCAGGATTGATAGTTGGTTTAGTTCCGCCAAATAAATCGGAAGTTAAAAATTCATCAACAGCATATCCTGTATTTCTTCGGTGAATGCTTTCTTTTGGGAATTCTTTTTTTATTTCTTGCTGAACAGCTTCTTGAGAAAGCTCTGTATAAATAGCACGATAGATATTTCCTTCTAACGAATTTTCTATTTTCTTTTGGTTGAATTCTGCTGAGGTAATTTCAGAAAAAGTAACTTCACTTCCATCACTTAACAAACCTTGGATAGCAATGACTTTATCACGAGTTACTCCATAACGTATAGAAGTACTTCCTGAAGAGTTGTTACCTACCATTCCGCCAATCATACAACGGTTAGAGGTTGAGGTATTCGGTCCAAAAAACAATCCGAATGGTTTTAGGAAGCGGTTTAAATCGTCACGAATAATTCCAGGTTCTACCGTAATGGTTTTGTTAATTTCATCAAAAGCCAATATGTTGGTAAAGTGTTTAGAAACGTCTACAACAATTCCATCTCCCACACACTGTCCTGCTAATGAAGTTCCTGCTGTACGCGGAATTAAGGTGATGTTATTTTTAGTAGCAAAATCAATTAATAGTTGAATATCCTGTATGTTCTTAGGATAGGCAACTGCTAGTGGGATTTTACGATATACTGAAGCATCGGTTGCGTAAATGTTTTTATGTAGGTCGTCAAAAAATAGTTCGCCAGTTAATGATTTTTTGAACGTTTCTAGTTGTGTTGTTTGTACCATTATCTTAAATACCTAAAATGTGGGTAGTGTTGTTAATTATTCTATTGGAATGTGACGCTTAAAACAGGTATCGAAACATATAAAAGTATCGGTTCCTGCCACTCCTTTAATTAAATGTACGTTATCGTATAGTATTTTTTGTAAATGTTCGTTGTCTCTAGCAAATATTAAAATAAAAATAGCGTAGTAACCAGAAACAAAGTTACATTCGGTTATTTCGGGTATTTTTTCCAACTCGTACATTACTTCTTTAGCAAAGCGAGCTTCACGCAATCGAATACCTGTGTATGATTTGGTTTTATAGCCTAAGCTTTTTTCTTCTAAAACAAACTCCGCATTTTTAATCACACCTTCAGCGGTTAGTTTTTTAATGCGTTGATGAATTAAGGAATTGGAAACTTTTAACTCTTCCGCAATTTGCGAATAGGCTTTACGAGCATCTAAACGTAATTTTGATAGTATTTGTTTGTCTATATAATCAAATTGATTTTCCAAAAGAATAATTTTGTTAGAATAAACTTAATATAAGCTACAAGATAAACAATCGTTTTTAACGAAAAAAAAGTGTAGCCGATAATGCAAATATACGGCTACACTTTTTCAATATTCTATTTTATGCTTAAGCATTTATTACTGCTAAGCAGTTTTGTATGCTTTCATCTTGCATGTCTTCATACCATTTTGTTAACTTATAAACAGGTTCACCTAAATCTTTTTCAAATAATGATTGATTTGAAGTGCCTTCATATTCGCGTTTAGCATCATCTGTTCCTAAGTTTGAAGCAAAAATTCCTGCTGCACTTACAGGTAAGAAATCTTCGTAAACCATAGGTTCTATGCTTAAATAGCCATCCTCTAATAATTGGTTTACATCTGCTTTTGTATACACTTTTTCTTTAGATAAAGTTTTTGCTTTATCGGTAGTGAAATAATGGAAATATGCCAACTCTTTTGAGTGTAGCTCTTCATAGTTATCAGGAAAAACTTTAAAATTTTCTGCTAATAATTTATTGTATTCTGAGGCGTTTTCGGCAGTTGGTGATCCACCAATAGCTTTACGTGTTTTACCTAACAACTCGTGATACAAGTCAAGTCCTTTTTGAGTTAACGCTGCACCACGTTGTTCAATCTCACCAAAACGAGCTTTGTGTTCGCCTATTTCTTCTTTTTCAGCATTGTTTTTAAAAGTTACTTTTTCGGTCAATGCTTTAAAACTTGTTTGGCGTAATAGAATAGGGCATTTTCTTGCAGGAGGTCCTTCTATATTATCTTTTGGTGGAATATTACGAGTTTCCATACTTATTTGCACCTCGTCTATATCTAAAGTTCTAGGGGTTAGGTGGTTGATGTGAGGCCCTTTGAAAGCAACTACATCAGCAATTAATCTGTGTTGATTTAATAAAGCTTCATACATTTCATAATCTACAGTAGCAGTATCGTGCCAACGAAAAGTTTCTAATGCTTCTTGAACAAAGGTTTCGGCATCTTCTTTATTTAAACCTCCTTCTTTTTCAGACTTATCAATGAGTTGTAAAACTTTTTCTGTAAAAATTTGACGTTTTTCTAAAATAGTTTCAACATTGTTACGAAGTTCAACATCATCAATTAAATCTAAACGTAATAAAGAGGTAAAAACTCTGAATGGAGCTTGGTTAAGAGCGGTACTTTCAATAGCTCTAAATGCTGTAGAATGAACAGGAACACCAGCTGGGGCTAAATCGTAGTAGCCAACAGAATACATTCCCATTACTTTAAACAGACGTCTCATCGTAAATAACTCATAGGGTTTACCTAAACGAATTGCTCCGTGGCGTTCCATATTTAGTCGAGTTAATTCTCCTGTATGTGCTAACTGCTCTTCAATTTCTCTAGACTCAGAAAGAACATTATCATTGATATCATGAACCAAATCAAGTAACTCACCATAAAGTGGTACCTCATTTTTGTACATATCAGACATAATTTTAGAGAAGCGGTTACGAATGTACTCTGGAGAGACAAATTCTTCAGCTGTATTAGTAAAACTTTCTAGTTTATTTTTTGATGACATAGTTTATTGAGATTTGCTACAAATTAAATGAATTTAATTTTTTTTAGTGTTTATAAAAGTGAATTTTGTTTTATTGGTGTTTATTTTGAGTTTATTTGATTTTATAGATGCGTTTTTGTAAACCAAAAAGACAATTTTTCACTGAAAAAGTGATTTTTAAAAGTCAATTTGACTTTTTTAGTACACAAGCTTTTGTGAAATTTTAATATTATTAGAGAGTAAGTGTAGTATACATATTCTAAACAACAAACTTAAAAGCTTTACTATCTTAAGAATAATAGAGAATAATTGTTTTCATAGATGGAGTTCCTGTTGAACTTTAAGAAGAATTTACAAAAGGTAGTTTGTTATTTAAAATGGTTTATATATCTGATTTAAATATTTTTTCAAAAGCATTGTATACAGCTTCATGTAAAGCATCTCCATGAGTTTTATCTTCTAAAAAATCAAAGTGAAGTTTTGAATTTTCAGTTGCTTTATCAAGCAGTTTGTTGTATAGTTCTTTGGCAGTTCTTTCCATAATTGGGCCTTCTTTACCAACTGCAATGTAAATGTTCTTCTTAGTGGTATACTTTACTGGTGTGAAGGTCAAAAGTTTTTCAGCATCCCACCAAAGACTAGGGCTTACAATTATGTAGTTGTTAAAAAGGTTGGGAGTTTTAAATAAAACTTCTGTAGCTAAAAGCCCTCCAAGTGATTGTCCGATTAGTGTTTTGTTATTAGTGACTCTGTAGTTGGCATTAATAAAGGGTAACAGTTCTTTTTGTAGAAACTGAATAAACTGTTTAGATTTTCCAGAGGAAGGAAACTCTTTTTGATCAATTTCAAGGGTTGAAGGGTAAGTGAAATCTCTTTTTCTATCTACATTTCCAATACCAACAACAATAGCTTCAGGGAGCATGTTTATCCATGGAAAAGAACCAAATTGCACAATTCCAGCAATGTGAATAAAATCCTCATTTTTAGAGCCGTCAAGTAAATAAATGATAGGATATTTTTTTGAATTATAGGTGTTGTAGCTAGCAGGAAAATAAATATTTAGTGTTCTGTCCTCTTTTAAAATAGCCGACTTTATTTGAACAGTTTTTCCAATAGAAAAATCACTTTCATTAATTTTTTCAGGAATATTTTGAGCAAAACTAGCGATAGTTATGAGTATAGTGGTAAGTATCGAAATTTTATGCATCATTTCATGACTTTTTGATATTTAAGTAAATATAGAATACTTTTTTTTATGATAAAAAAGCCTCTAGTTTTACTTAAATCAGGAAAATGAATTATTGCATTCAAGCTTGCATGCATAGAGAAGTTTTATTTTAAATAATTTAGAGATTTCAGAGAACTGTTTCATTAATTGTGTTTTTTAATTCCAAGCACTAGTGTTTTAGAGTCCTTGTCTAACAGAAATAAAGAAAGGTTTATAAATGAAAATGTCACATTAAAAAAGTTTAATAAAAATTGAAAGGTGTATATTGCTTTTTCTCTTCTTAAGTTAATTATAGGTAATTATTTAGTTAGTGGTAAAAAAGAAATCTTTTAGTCCACTTAAAATACTTTGCACAGCATAAGAAGCCAAGATAAGCCCCATCACTTTACTAATAACTGTAATACCATATTCGCCAATCCTTTTTTGTATACGGCTGGCTAATAAAAGAATTATCATAGTGAGTGCTACCACAAAAAGAACGAGTAAGGTAGTAATAATTTGTTGTTGTATGGTGTATAAATGGTTGTCGGTTAATAATACTACAGCCATAATGGCTCCTGGAGAGGCAATTGAAGGGATTGCTACAGGAAAAATAGTTACATGTTTATAATCTGAAATTAAATGTTTTTCAGATTCTGGTTTTCCTTCGCCAAAAATCATTGTTAATGCAAAAAGAAAAAGGATAACACCTCCAGAAATTTGAAAAGCATCTAGAGTAACTTTCATCCCTTCTAAAATAATTTGCCCTACAACAATAAAGAATAGTAGAATTAAAAAAGCAATGAATGATGCGCGGATAGCTACTTTTTTCTTGTGGTATGTATCCAATTGTTTGGTAGCTTCTAAATATACAGGAACTGTTCCTAAAGGATCAATAACTGCAATTAAAAAAAGGATGGTTGTAATTATTTCTGCTACCATTATTAAAATTTGTTAGATAACGAAGTTACTTTTTTTGAATGTAGTATCAAATATAAAAACAAAAAGCCAAAGCTGTACAGCTTTGGCTTAACTAATAAAACCAAGTATTAGTGTCATCGGAGTTAGCTAACCAATGAACTAATGTTGTTAGTGTCAACTATATTTTAATGTAGACTAATAACTTTTGTCATTAACCACTTTTCATGTTCTTTTTTCCAGATAGCAATAAACTTGCTAGGTACAGATTTAGCATTAGGTTCTCTATTATTAAAAAATTTATGATAACCTATTTGAACGGCTCCATACTTATTAATAGGGTATACCTCAATGCTACCCTTTATCAAGGTACGAGTAACCTTACCACAAATATTTTTTTTAGTGGCAGCTATGATTTCATTTTTAGAGGTAGATAAACCACCCTTGTCATGAAAGAATTCAATATCATCACTTAAAATACCTGCTTGGGTTTTCATGTCACAAGTATTATAAGCGTTAAAGAATATACTATCCATTTTTACAATTTGATTGTGTAGATCAATATCAACAGGTTTGTAGTTAGGAATCTCTTGTACTTGTCCATTCATTACCCATGATAGTAAAAGTGTGTATAGTAGGGTAACTATTTTCATAAAAAAGTTACCCTTAAAAAAGAAGTCAAATAAATCATTCATAGTTTTTCAGTTTATGCGTTTACCAAGTTTTAAAGCTTAAAGCTCCTTCTTCATTATACAGTCTACGGAATCCTTTTGATATAGTATCTAATGTACCGTTTGAAATTTTAATACTACCTACATAGCCATCGTTACAATCAATTTCTAAAACTAGATTGTCAATTGTTTTATCATTATTAAATTTAGAGCTAACAATATCAATATCTATGTTTTTACGATCTTTAAACCAGTTGATTAATTTGTTAAGCTCATTTTCAGTAGTTTTCTTTGAGATGATAAATTCCGCTTTTGTATCATTAATTGTGCTGTCAAATAAAAAGCTTATTTCATCATCATTATCAGAGTCCCAATCATCAGACTCTTCATTATTAATATCTTCTTCATCACAATCTAAACAGTTAAAGCCTTTAGAAGTCATTTTAAAATGATGGTTGGCCATATCACGGTCGTATACATTTTGGACGTTTTTTACATCATCTAAAAAGTTGCGAGACGAACCTTCAAAGTATACAGTTGTTCCTTCAGGAATGTATAAAACAGCGTCAATTTCTTCATCTTTCCACATGTTTTTGTATTCACTAATAAAAAAGGCATCAAAAACAATAGTGTTGTTAGCTGTTTTAAAGTTGTATTGAATGGCTTCTGCATTACTATTGGCATTATGACGTTTTCTTCCTTCAGAAGTTTTCTTTATTTCTATATAAGCATTACCAGTTTCACTCTTACGAACATCGATATTTATATCGTTAGAGTATTTCATTTCTTTATCATTTACATGAACAGATACTGAATTATCTCTATTGCGTAAGTTGTGTTGATAGTAAATATTATCGTCGTTTACTACTCGTATTTTTAGCGGCTCTTCTTGATTGTAGGTAATACTATGTTTCGAAACATGTGCACCATCGTAAGCATGTGTGGTAAAATATTCAATACCAGAGAACCCGATTGCTAATAAAGATATCAACCAAAGTCCGAATAATGTTAAAACTGTTGCAATACCAAGTCTTTTAACATTAGGAGATAAAATTCGTAATCCTAAAATAAATAGGACAACAAAAGGAATTCCTATTAAGAAAAATACAAATGTCATTAATAACCATTTAGGCATAGCCGAATCATAAAAGAAAGGAGGGTAGTGAATCATGTCTCCATCAAAATTTAAGATTTCTAAGCTTCCTACAGAAAATAAGGTTAGTAGCAATGAAATGATTGTAATACCAGCGATAAATATTAATAAAACGCCCATGAATTTACCAAACACTTTGAATACGGCTAGTAAAATTTTACCCATAGTGTCTATGAAATCCTGAAAACCAGATTTAGTTTGGTTACGTAGTTTTTGATAATCAGCATTTGAAATTTTATCCGATAAATCATGGGCGCCTTCCTTTACCTTTGATGAAAGGTTTTCAAACTCATTACGAATTTTTTTTTCAATGTTATCAATATTTACAGCTTCACCCTCCATTTGCAACTTTTCAGAAGTGGTTTTAGCTTCTGGTAGAATAACCCATAAAATGATATATCCTATAATTCCAAAACCAAATCCTGCTAATGTTAAAATAAGGAAAGCTAAACGAATCCAAACAACATCAATATTAAAATAATGTCCAAGTCCAGAACATACTCCTCCTAGAAACTTGTCATCACCATCTCTAAACATTTTTTTGTTAGAAGTATTTCTCTTATAGTTGTAAGAAGTATTTTCGCTATACCCTTCTTCAGCTTCCGCATAGTCTTCAGGTTGCCCCATAATAGCAATAATTTCTTCAATGTCGCTTTCATTTACTACTTGACGAGCATCAGTAATTCTTTCAGATAATAACTCACTAATACGAGCTTCTATATCTGCAATAATTTCATTTTTTCCTTGTGGATCATCGCTTAACGAACGAGCGATGGCATCTAAGTATCGTTTTAATTTCTGATAGGCAGTTTCATCTATGTGGAAGAAAAATCCGCCCAGGTTTATATTTATTGTCTTATTCATCTTTAGTTGATTTTGTACTTGTTACTTGGTTTACTGCGTTTACTAAATTATGCCATGTTTTGTCTAATTCTTTCAAGAACATTCCGCCATTTTCTGTGAGTACGTAATATTTTCTTGGAGGTCCAGAGGTTGATTCTTCCCATCTGTAACTTAATAATCCTGCATTTTTTAAGCGGGTAAGTAACGGATATATGGTTCCTTCAACCACAATCATTTCAGCACTTTTAAGATTTGAGAGTATTTCAGAGGTGTATGCATCTCCTTTTTGTAAAATAGATAAGATACAGTACTCTAAAACTCCCTTACGCATTTGTGCTTTTGTGTTTTCTATCTTCATGTAATGCGGTTTATGGGTTATTTTATAAATTTTATTGTAAGTGGATATTTATACATTTCACCTTTATTAGCTTTCATGGCTGCTATAATTATCAGCGCTACTTTAATAAGAGCGACAATACTTACAACAGAAGCGAATCCAAAAATACCAAACAATCCTCCGTGTCCATGGTATCCACCAAAGTCGATATCTATACCATCAAACCCGTTGAAAATTCTTCCGAAGAAAAAAGGAATAAAAGAAAGGCCTAGTATAAAAATGTATAAACTATAACTGATGTTAAAATTAACGGCCTCTTTACCATGTTCATCTAAAAAAGTACTTCGTTCTTTTAAAGTTTGCCATAATATAAGTGGGGTGATAATACTTCCTAAAGGAAATAAATACCCTGCAAAAGCAGAAATATGTATTAAAAAAGCATTGGTATTTTGGTTGTTGTGTTGCATAGTGAAATGATTTATATAATACTTTATAATGCAAATATATATCTTTTAAAAGGTATTATGCAATACATAGTACTAAAAATTAACAAAATTTAACATTTAAATGAAGCGATATAATTAAATAAAAAGCTGTACATTGCCTGTAAATACTGAAAAAATGAAGTTTACACCAAGAAAAGTTAATGCCTTTTTATTATTTAAGTTACCCTCAGCTTTTTTTACTGGAGTGCGATTAAAGTCGCTTACTAACGACAGAGCAGTGGTTAAAGTAACCCACAAATGGGTAAATCAAAATCCATTTAAATCAATGTTTTGGGCAGTACAAGGAATGGCATCAGAATTATCTACAGGTATTTTGGTAATGAAAGAAATAGATGCTTCGAATAAAAAAATTTCTATGCTGGTTACTAATATGAATGGAACTTTTACTAAAAAGGCTACAGGGAAAATTCGTTTTGAATGTAACGATGGTAAATTAATAAGAGAAACTATACAAAAAGCAATAGATACAGGTGAAGGGCAAACAATAACTGTTACTTCAGAAGGTTTTAACGAAGAAGAGGTTTCTGTTTCAAAATTTGAATATGAATGGAGTTTAAAGGTTAAAAATTAGTTTTGTGGTGAGGTTTAATTATATTTTTATAATTATAGTACTGCTATTTTCTTGTAAGAGTGAAGAAAAGGGTAAAAAAGAGAAAGTTGAAACAAAGTTTTTAGTTAATAATCAGTTTCAAGAAATACTTGATAAGACAAAATTAGAAGGAGCTATACTAGTTTATGATTTGCATAAAGATGTGTATTATTCTAATAATTTTGATTGGTGTAAAGCTGGAAATTTACCGGCGTCAACATTTAAAATTCCGAATTCTATCATTGCTTTAGAAGCTGGAGTCGTAAAAAATGATAGCGCAGTCTTTAAATGGAATGGAGAATCTAGGTATCTAAAGATTTGGGAGCAAGATTTAACGTTTAAAGAAGCTTTTCACTACTCTTGTGTTCCATGTTACCAAGAGGTAGCTAGAAAAATTGGAGTTGAAAGAATGAAATCCAGTTTAGCAAAGTTAAATTTTGGTTCAATGGATGTAAATGAAATGACTTTAGATAATTTCTGGTTAGAAGGAAAATCTAAGATTAATCAATTTCAGCAAATAGACTTTTTAAAACGATTACATAATTCAGAGTTACTTATTAGTGAGCGTACCGATAGTATCATGAAAAGTATGATGATAATGTATAAAAGCAATCAGCATGTATTAAGAGGTAAAACAGGTTGGTCAGTAAGAGGTGAAGAAAATAATGGTTGGTTTGTAGGTTACGTTTTAGTTAAAAAGAATGCTTATTTCTTTGCCACAAATGTAGTTCCAAAAAAGAATTTTGATATGAAGTTTTTTAGTAGAGAAAGGAAAGAAGTGACTTTTAATGCTTTAAAAGCGTTAAAAGTATTAAGCGAAAAAGAATCTTTTGTAACAAAACAGTAAAAAACTCTTCTTATAAATATAAAAACAAAAAATTATGAATGCACACGAAATAGATTATCGCATTTTTGGAGAAGAAATGCAGTATGTAGAAATAGAATTAGACCCGCAAGAAGGAGTAGTTGCTGAAAGTGGTAGTTTTATGATGATGGATGCTGATGTGAAAATGAACACAATTTTTGGAGACGGTTCAAATCAAGAAAAAGGATTGTTAGGGAAAATTTTTTCTGCAGGAAAACGAATCTTAACAGGTGAAAGCCTGTTTATGACGGTTTTTACCAATGATGGTCAAGGAAAAAAACAAGTTTCTTTCGCATCACCATATCCAGGGAAAATAATTCCAATTGATTTAACAGAATTTGGAGGGAAGTTTATTTGTCAAAAAGATGCTTTTTTATGTGCAGCTAAAGGGGTATCTATTGGAATTGAGTTTTCAAAACGCTTAGGAAGAGGGTTGTTTGGAGGAGAAGGTTTTATCATGCAAAAAATGGAAGGCGATGGTATAGGCTTTGTGCATGCAGGTGGTACAATGGCAAAAAAGGTATTACAACCAGGAGAAGTTTTAAAAGTAGATACAGGCTGTATTGTTGGTTTTACTCAAGATGTTGATTATGATGTTGAATTTGTAGGAGGTATAAAGAATACCATTTTTGGAGGTGAAGGATTGTTCTTTACAAAGCTGAGAGGTCCTGGAACTGTATATATCCAATCATTACCATTTAGTAGGTTAGCAGGTAGAGTGTTGGCTATGGCTCCACAAACAGGAAAAGGAGATAGAGGAGAAGGAAGTGTTTTAGGAGGTTTAGGAGATATTTTAGATGGAGATAATAGGTTTTAGAAATATAAGTAAATAAAAAAGACCGCTAATTTTTATTAGCGGTCTTTTTTATTTTATTGGTAAATTAGATACCTAATTCTTCAAACATATTGATTAAACGTTCTCCTTCTGATGGTGCTGGAGCGTTTGGACTTACAATATTACCATCAGGATCAATGATGATAAATCTTGGTAAACCTTTTATTAAGAAGTTTTGAGCCCAATCTAAATTTAAGTGACTATCTCCAGCCATTAACTGTATACCAGTCATTTCTCTATCTTGAATGGTTTCTTTCCATTTTTCGTCATTACCTTTAGCATCAACATTAATGCTTACAAACTCAATGTTTTTACCATGGTATTCTTGCTCTAATTTTTTTAATAAAGGGATTTCTCTTTTACAATAAGCACACCAAGTAGCCCAAACATCAATGTATAAGTACTTTCCATGTCCTAATAAATCATCTAAAGAAGTTGTACCTCCATCATAGTTTACATAATCCTTAAACTTAGGAGCAGGTTGTCCTTTAGCAGTGGTTTTTAATAAATTGTAATCTTCAGTAATCTCCTTTTTATGTGTTTCATTAGTTGAATATGCCATGAATTTTCTGTAAAATTCTTTTAAATCACTAGCATATGTAATACTATTTTGGGCACTATTATATAATAAATCGTTTTTAGCAATTGTGTCAGTAACTTCAGTATGAACAGTTTCTAAATAAGTTAAATAATAATCATCACCTTCTTTATTATTTTCTCTGGCCATATTTTTTAACTCGGCTTCTAACATTGCTCTATAGAAGTAACAGTTAACATAATCTGAACCACTACTGTAGTTGAAGTTTTCTAAAGGGTCAGGGAAATCTCCTGAAACTTTAAAATCTTTATCGCCAGTTAAAGTAGCATGAAAGTCTTGATAGTTGTACAAGTTTCTTAAACATTCATAGTCAATATTTTTAACTTCTTGTTTTAAGAAGTCAGCAGGTAATTGCTTGGAAATTGAAAGTTCTGTTACAGCATCTTTATATTCATTAGTTTTTGCTAAGAACTCTTCTTCTTCTAAAGCAAAGTATTCATTGGCACTGACAAGTATTTCAGGCCAAGTTTTTTGTTTTTCATAAAGGTAACTATTGATGTTTTTGTTAGTACCTTCAAAATTGATGAAGTCAGCATTCTTGTAATCAAATACAATACCTGTATCATCAGTTTTTGTTAAGTATAAATTAATAGGTTTTTTATTACAAATTAGAGTGTAGTAACCATCTCTATTAATTTTAAGGGTATCAACAAAAGAACCAGTCTTTCTATCAAATTTTATTTTCTTTTCAAAACGAAAGCCATTTAAAGTAATATTACTCTTTTTGAAGTTTTCAATTTTACCCGTCAAAACCAAGTAGTCTTTAACAGGTTTTTCTTCTTTTTTACATGAAATTATGGTAACTCCTAAGAGGGCTAAAAGTACTAGTTTTTTCATTGTTTAATGTTTAGTGAGAATATGGTGTTTAAGGCGTCGAAGTTACTTTTTTTAACTTTTTTATCAAAAAAATTAACAGTTTATTTAAATAACACTCTATTTTTTACATAAGATTCCCTTGAGGTTTTATCTTTTTGGTTCTTTGTACATCTTAAAAATATTAAAAAAGGATACTACACATGTAATAAATTTACAACCAGTTGGTTTATAAGATATTCATAGTGTTGTATTACTAGATAAAAGGTTTTTTACCAGAAGAGTCAAAAGTAAAAATATTAAAATGTCTCGCTTATCTTGATGAGAAAATGAAAACTCATAGCGATCCAATTTATAGAATCAATACAGGTTTTGGTTCGTTATGGAACGTTAAGATTAGTTTACTTACACCATAGATTTATTACAATAAGTAGCTTTTTCAAAATCTCTTATATTGATAGAAATGATAGGAACTTCAGGGAACATAAGTTTTAATTCAGTAATAATTTTTTCTGAAAGGTTCTTTTTTTGAGTGATGTTTCTTCCTTCCATAATGTTGGCAAAAACATGGATGAAATTATCGTTAGTATTTCCCGTAATATAATATTCAAAAGGATTAATTCTTACCTTAATATCTCGCTTGTCAAAAAGATTAGTTGATTCAGCAGTATCATAAACTTTTTGTATAATTTCTTTAGGAGATTTTAATTTGATAATGTTTTCAGAGCAATCAATCACAAAATGTGGCATAATTTTTATTTAGTTTTTTATAGGTTAAAGTATAGTAACTCTTTGTGAATTCCAATGGTTGAGTTTGCTGTACAGTTTTATTATTGCTGACAAATTATTTTTTAGCTCGTTCTACTAATTCTAATTGTTCAATTTTAGCTTCAGTAGTAAAGAGACCGTAATTGATAAAAGCTTTTTTCTTTTCTATTTTATCAATGGTGCCTACTGCATTACCATCAACTAAACGAACTCTGTCATTTACTTTAAAAACATAGGCGGCTCTTTCTTTAGCAATTTTTTCGGCTTCTTTTTTCTTTTCTTCTCGAACTTTTACAACTTTTTGAAGTACTTCTTTTTCTACTTTTTTAATTGCTTCCTGTTGTTTTTTTGTTGCAACTTTCTCTTCTTTTTTTTCTGTTTTAGTTTTCTTTTTAGGTGGATTCTTCTTTATATACTTGGTTTTTTCAGCCATAGCCCATTTAAAAAAGCTAGCAGAAAGTTCTTTCTTATTATTTGTTTGGAAGTACTTATTGAGCATTTCATTAATGCTCCTTCCTAAAGATAGCATGCGTTGATTGTTATCGTATAACTCTTGAAAACCTTCTAATTTTTCACGTATTTTAAGTTCTTTTTCTTGTAAGTTTTCAATATGCTCTTGTCCTTTCGATTTTTGTTTGTTTAAACTTTCAGAAGTTTTTTGTAAGCGATTTCGCTCCTTTTGAAGTTTAGAAATCGTCTTATCTAAACGAACTTTTTCGGTTTCAACACGTTTTTTAGCACGATTGATTAAGCTATATGGAATTCCGTTTTTCTGCGCTACTTCAAAGGTAAAAGAACTTCCTGCTTGTCCGATATATAATTTGTACAAAGGTTCTAAAGTACGCTCATCAAATTGCATATTAGCATTGGTAACATTATCCAATTCATCAGCCAATACTTTTAAGTTTGCGTAGTGCGTGGTAATTATTCCAAAGGCTTTCTTCTCATAGAATTCTTCCAAGAAAATCTCAGCCAAAGCTCCTCCTAATTCAGGATCAGAACCTGTACCAAATTCATCAATTAAAAACAGAGTGTTGTCATTGCATTTTCTTAAAAAGTAACGCATGTTTTTTAATCGATAACTATAAGTACTCAATTGATTTTCGATAGATTGATTATCACCAATATCAGTCAAGATAGTATTGAAAAGTGTGGTTTCACTACGTTCGTGAACAGGAATTAATAATCCACTCTGTAGCATGACTTGTAATAAGCCAATTGTTTTTAGCGTAATACTTTTACCACCAGCATTCGGGCCTGAAATAACAATAATTTGTTGCTCTTCACTTAACTGAATAGTCTGTGGAATAGTTTCAATATTTTTAGCGTTATTCTTTTGCCATAAAATAGGATGAAAAGCATTTTTTAGAAAGACCTTTTTTTCCTTCGTAATTTTAGGAAGTAGTCCGTTGATGCTTTTTGCATATTTTGCTTTAGCACCCACCATATCTAAATGTGTTAAAAAAGAAATATATTCAGTTAATAGCGGGGTAAAAGGTCTTATTTCAGTAGCTAAAGCTCTTAATATACGTACAACTTCTTGCTTCTCTTCATATAACAGGTTTTGTAACTCTCTACTGTAAGCCAACGTAGCTTGAGGAGCGATATATACAATATTACCTGATTTAGATGAACCTAATAAGCTACCCTTAACTTTACGTCTATGCATAGCCAAAACAGCCAGTACACGTTGGTTGTCGATAACAGTTTCTTTGATATCGTCTAAGTAACCACTCGAAATATTTTTACTCAAGGCACGAGAAAAACTTTCTGAGATTTTACCTCTAACCGCGCCAATATCTTTACGTATATGTTTTAAAGCAGCAGAAGCATTATCGGCAACCTCACCATATGGAGTAATTATCTTCTTTATGCTATCTACAATTACTGTTGTAAACTCAACTTCATCACTTAGGGAAAATAATGTAGGGTAGTAGGTTTGAAACTTTTTTAAAAATTTCTTTTGCTCATTCACAGTTTCTGAAACAGCTGAAACCTTTAAGAAACCGTCTGTTTCTAAAAAACTATTTTCTATAGCAAGTCGCTTAATTTCTTCAGAAATATCTTCAAAATAATGATTCGGAATTCGGTTTTCATTTTCAAAAGAAGACAGATATTCATTTACCATATTCAACTCAAAAAATAATTTTCTTTTGTTTGAAATAGGTTGAATTAGCATTGTTTTCTCTTTTCCTAAATTAGAAATGCAATGTGTTGCAACTTGTTCTAAAACTGTTGTAAATTCTAAATCTTGAAGTGTTTTTTCTGTAATGTTTTTAGTCAAAATAGTATATTTGAAACCACGACAAAAATAACAAACAATGCAAGTAAAAATTAATGATAGCTGGAAAAATATTTTACAATCAGAATTTGAGAAGCCTTATTTTGAAAATCTTACCAGTTTTGTTAAAAATGAATACTCAAAACATACTTGCTACCCAAAAGGGTCGGATATTTTCGCAGCGTTTGATTTTTGTGCGCTAGATGATTTAAAAGTAGTGATTTTGGGTCAAGATCCATACCATGGAGTAGGGCAGGCAAATGGATTGTGTTTTTCGGTACATGATGGTATTACACATCCACCATCATTAATTAATATTTTTAAAGAAATTGAAAAGGATGTAAATATTCCATATCCTAAAAGTGGTGATTTATCCCGTTGGGCAAAACAAGGAGTGTTGTTATTAAACGCAACCTTAACTGTAAGAGCAGGGGAGGCAGGAAGCCATCAAAAACAAGGTTGGGAACAATTTACTGATGCTGTAATTCAGAAAATATCTGAAGAAAAAAAAGATGTTGTGTTTTTACTTTGGGGTGGTTTTGCTAAGAAAAAAGCAAAGCTTATTGATAAAAACAAGCATCATATTTTAACCTCAGGTCATCCATCACCTTTAAGTGCTAACCGTGGGTATTGGTTTGGTAACAAACATTTTTCTAAAACCAACAATTTTTTACAAAGTATAGGTGCTGCAACTATTCAATGGTAATTTCTGGTAAAATGGTTTTGTTGTAATAGGGTAAAATAATTGCATCTAACATATCTTCGGTAACATCAGGGTAGTGTACTTTAACAATTTTGTTAGAGTTAATCCATTTTTCAATTTTTGGTAATTGTTTTTTGCTTAGCTTTTTTACGACTGTAACTCCCATTTCTTTTAAAGTAACAGCGTTGCATTGTTGTTCGTATTGATTTTTCATTGGAATAACCAATAGTTTTTTACGTAAGTATAAAGCCTCTGTAGGTGTTGCAAAACCGGCACCACAAACTATTCCTTTAGCAGAAGCCATGCTGCGAATGAAAGCATCGTCGTTTATTGGTAGGATGGTAATATTATGAAAGAATTGATGTTCTTTTGTTTTTTTAGAAAAGACTTGCCACTTTATGTCTTTTATGTTTGAAAGTACTTTGATTATTTTTTCATCGCTGTAAGAAGGTAAATATACTGTGTAATGTCCTTTGTTTGTAATATTTCTATAGCGAATTTCCTTACGAATAATAGGCAAGAAGGTTGAAGAGGAATGAGTTTTAAAGTGAAATCCGAATTTATTTTTTGCAGGTGCATAGTATTTAATAATTAAACGTTCTAGCCTAAACCTTTTAAAAGCAGAGTTTTTTTCGTTTAATAAAGCGTTTTGGTTACTTAAAGAAATAATAGGGACATTTCTAAACAAACATGCCCAAGCTGAGATAGGCTCAAAATCGTTAATAACTAAATCATATTCTTTTACAGGTAATGTTTTAACTTCTTTGTAAACTTTCTTAAGCTTTAAGTCTTTTAAGCTACTAATTAGATCAATTCCTCCCTTTTTACCAAAAACGAACCCCAAACCATGTAATTTATATTTTATACTGAAAGGAAGCTCTATTTCGTATTGTGAACCACTAACCAATATGTCAACATCACCACGTCTTTGCAAATGTGGGATTATCTCTAAAGCTCTACTTGCATGTCCGTTTCCTGTTCCTTGAAAAGCGTATAATATTTTCATCTTTTTAATTTTTTTATAATTGATTGTTTTTAGAAAATTACCTATTTAGTAGGGACTGACCATTTCCTAACTTAATGTCCATTATAAGCTTCATGGTTATTGGGTTTTAATGTTAAACTCTTTGAGGAGCTCTGTAAAAAGCTCGCTATTGTTGTGTTCAGAACTGATGTGTTCTAAATCTTTTACAGGGTAGTCTAAATGAATGTTTTTAGCTATCTCATCCTTTTCATATTCATATAAAGACCACGTTTTGTTTTTGTATTCTAGAGCAGTTAAGTTTTCTATCCAATCGCCAGAGTTTAAGTATACAGTACTTCCTTTTTCAGTTTTGATGGTTCTCATTTCTGGTTGATGAATATGTCCGCATACTACATAGTCGTACCCTTCATCAATAGCAATGTCTGCAGCAGTTGTTTCAAAATTATTGATGAATTTAATGGCGCTTTTTACACTATTTTTAATTTTTTTGGAGAAAGAGAGTCTGCCGTATCCTAGTTTATGACTTACCCAGTTTACAATCGTATTAATAAGGATTAAAAAATCATAGCCCATTCCGCCTAGTTTCGCAAGCCATTTTGAATGTTGCATAGTAACATCAAAAACATCTCCGTGAAAGAACCATCCCTTTTTACCATCAATATCAAGTACTACTTTGTTCACGATTTCGAAGCTTCCTAAGCGAAAACCTTTAAACCTACGCAGCATTTCATCGTGATTTCCTGTGATGTAATACACTTTTGTTCCAGAGGTAATAAAGTTCATCAATTGTTTGATGACTTTCATATGTGGTTTAGGAAAGTAACGTTTGTTAAATTGCCAAATATCAATAATATCTCCGTTCAAGATTAATATTTTAGGATTGATAGTTTTAAGGTAGTTGTTAAGCTCTGTTGCTCTACAACCAAAAGTTCCTAAGTGTACATCTGATATTACAGCAATATCTAATTTACGTTTTTTGTGTTTTTTCATTCTAAGTATACTTCGATGTTTACCAAAGTTACTTTTCGAATGTTTTTAAAAAGTGAAGTAATTATAAATTATTGGTAATAAAATCTTTACTAAAAAGTGTAGTGAAGGTTATGTAAAAGTAAAAAGCTCGGTTTTTACCGAGCTTTTTATATAGTTTGTTTGAAGATTATTTATTGTACAATACCCACTCTCCCTTTTCTAATAAAGGAATGGCTTGTTTGTACTTAACTTCTTTCTCTTCACCAGACATTACATTTTTGATGGTAACTTTTTCGTTACGACCAATTTTTGGTTGTTCACGAACAACTGTTTCTACAGCTTGTTGTTCCTGTGTTTGTTGGTTACGTGCATTGCTAATAGCTTGCTGTGTTGAGTTTTGAACTTCATCTTTACGTAAATCTAATTGCTCACGTTGTTGTTCACGAGCTTCAGATACTTGTGAAGCTTCTTGACTAGGTAATTTTCCTTTAAACAAGAATGATAATACTTCTTTGTTAATCTTATCAATCGTTTCTTGGAATAACTCGAAAGCTTCAAACTTATAAACTAGTAAAGGATCTTTTTGCTCGTACGTAGCATTTTGAACGGTTTGTTTCAGCTCATCCATTTTACGTAAGTGATCCTTCCAGTTTTCATCAATAATTGCTAAAGTGATGTTTTTCTCAAAATCATTAACTAATGATTTTCCTTCACTTTCGTAAGCTTCTTTTAAGTTGGTAACTACTTGTAAAGTTTTAGAACCATCAGTAAAAGGAACTACAATACGCTCGTAACGGTCACCTTCGTTTTCAAAAACATTTTTAATTACTGGGAATGCATTTTCAGCATTTCTTTCCGCATCATTTTTGTAGTGCTCTGTTACTATTTTGTATAGCTTGTCAATTAATTCTTGCTCTGATGTTTTATTGAATTCTTCTTCAGACAAAGGAGAAGTCATTGCAGAGAAACGAATTAATTCGAACTCAAAGTTTTGGAAGTCTTTTGCCTCTTTATTTTGTCTTACAATTGAATCGCATGTATCATAAATCATGTTTGCGATGTCAATTTGTAAACGTTTTCCATCTAATGCATGACGACGACGTTTGTATACAAACTCACGTTGTGCGTTCATAATATCATCATACTCTAATAAACGCTTACGGATACCGAAGTTGTTTTCTTCTACCTTTTTCTGAGCTCTTTCAATAGATTTTGAAATCATAGAGTGCTGAATTACTTCACCTTCTTTTAATCCCATTCTATCCATCATCTTAGCGATTCTTTCAGAACCAAATAAACGCATTAAATTATCGTCTAAAGCTACATAGAACTGAGAAGAACCTACATCTCCTTGACGTCCAGCACGACCACGTAACTGACGGTCTACACGACGAGAATCATGACGTTCTGTACCAATAATAGCTAAACCACCTGCTGCTTTAACTTCGTCAGATAATTTAATATCGGTACCACGACCAGCCATGTTTGTTGCAATAGTAACAACACCAGGTTTACCTGCTTCAGCAACAACATCAGCTTCTCTTTTGTGTAACTTTGCATTTAAGATATTGTGAGGAATCTTACGAATCTGTAACATTCTTCCTAATAATTCAGAGATTTCAACCGAGGTAGTACCTACTAATACTGGTCTTCCTTCTCCAACTAATTTTACGATATCTTCAATTACAGCGTTATACTTTTCACGTGTAGTTTTATAAACTAAATCTTGTTTATCGTCTCTTTGAATTGGTTTGTTTGTAGGAATTTCAACTACATCTAATTTATAGATTTCCCAGAATTCACCCGCTTCAGTAATCGCAGTACCTGTCATACCAGATAACTTACGATACATTCTAAAGTAGTTTTGTAAAGTAACGGTAGCAAACGTTTGTGTTGCATCCTCAATCTTCACATTTTCTTTAGCTTCAATGGCTTGGTGTAATCCATCAGAGTAACGACGACCGTCCATAATACGACCTGTTTGCTCATCTACAATCATTACTTTGTTATCCATAACCACATACTCCACGTCTTTCTCAAAAACCGTATAGGCTTTTAAAAGTTGGTTCATGGTATGAATACGCTCGCTCTTCACGCTAAACTCGCGGTATAATTCTTCTTTTTGATCAGCTTTCTCTTCTGGAGTAGCATCGCTATTATCTATTTGACCAACTTTTACACTAATATCTGGTAAAACGAAGAACGTTTCATTTTTTGTGATATCAGAAAGATGTGCAATACCTTTATCAGTTAAATCAATTTGATTATTTTTTTCTTCAATAGTAAACCATAATTCTGCATCAACTTCAGGCATTAGCTTGTTGTTATCTTGCATGTAAAAGTTTTCTGTCTTTTGAAGGATCTGTTTAACACCTTCTTGCGATAAAAACTTAATTAAGGCTTTGTTTTTAGGAAGACCTCTGTAAACTCTTAATAATAAGAAACCACCTTCTTTAGTATCTCCCTCTTTAATTAAACGTTTAGCTTCAGCTAAAACACCTACTAAATATTTGTTTTGAAGCGAAACTAAATCAGCAACTAGAGGTTTTAATTCATTAAATTCATGATGATCTCCTTGTGGTACAGGTCCAGAGATAATTAACGGCGTACGAGCGTCATCAATTAAAACAGAATCCACTTCATCAATAATAGCATAGTTCGGTGCGCGTTGTACTAAATCTTTTTTAGAATTAGCCATGTTATCACGCAAGTAGTCGAAACCAAACTCATTGTTAGTTCCGTAAGTAATATCAGCATTATAAGCTTCTCTACGTGCTTCAGAATTTGGTTGGTGGAAATCAATACAGTCAGTACTCAATCCGTGGAACTCAAAAATAGGAGCCATCCACGCACGGTCACGTTTTGCTAAGTAGTCGTTTACAGTAACAACATGAACTCCGTTACCCGTTAAAGCATTTAAGTATACTGGAAGTGTAGAAACTAAGGTTTTACCTTCACCAGTCATCATTTCGGCAATTTTACCTTGGTGTAATACAGATCCACCGATTAATTGTACATCGTAGTGAATCATGTCCCAAATTACTTCTTTACCAGCAGCATCCCATGAGTTAGCCCAAAAAGCTTTGTCATCTTCTAAAGTAATGTGTTCTCTAGTAGCTGATAATTCTCTATCAAAAGGAGTGGCAGTTACTTCTAATTCAGTATTGTTAGCAAAACGTTTTGCTGTTTCTTTTACAACAGCAAAAGCCTCTGGCATTATGTCTAATAAAACAGCTTCAGATGCTTCGTAAGCTTCGTCTTTTAATTTATCAATTTCAGTATAAATTTCTTCTTGACGATCGATGTCTGCTTTTTTAGCTTCTTCCTCAAGTTCAGCTATTTTGTCGTTAAAAGATTTGGTGGCGTCTTTAATTTTCGATTTAAATTCGATTGTTTTTGCCCGTAATTCATCATTTGATAAACTGTTTAATGAATTTTCAAAAGATCGTACTTTTTCGACGATCGGTTGTAGTGATTTTAGGTCCTTTTGTTGTTTGTCTCCAACAAATAGTTTTATAATCGAATTTAAAACGCTCATTTGTAAAATATTGTTTTATAGCTAATTAAGTTGTTTTTAATTAGCGTTTTTTGTGTTTTTTATTGAGTGCTTAAAAGTAAGCAAAAAAAAAGCCTCTGTAAAAGAGACTTTTTATTATTTATTTTTTTCTAGTATTCATCTTCATTCCAAAGATAATCTTCTTCTGTAGGGTAATCTGGCCAGATCTCAATAATAGAATCGTATGCCTCACCTTCATCTTCGATATCTTGTAAGTTTTCTACCACTTCTAACGGTGCTCCAGTACGAATAGCGTAATCAATTAATTCGTCTTTAGTTGCAGGCCAGGGTGCATCTGCTAAATAAGATGCTAATTCAAGTGTCCAATACATTTCTTTATCTGTTTAATAAGATTTTCCGCAAAAATAATTTTTTTTTGTAAAAAGTCAAGTTTTTTTTAAAAAATGTGAAATCAATAATTAAAGAACTTATAGCTTTTCAGGAATCCATTTAATTTCCTCAGCTTGTAAGTCTTGGGTCAACTTTCGTGCCAACACAAAAAGGTAGTCAGAAAGTCGGTTTAAATACTTTAAAACAGTATCACTAATTGTTTCTTCTTCATTTAAAGCCACAGCTAATCGTTCCGATCTACGGCATACGCAGCGTGCTATGTGACAAAATGACACGGTTTGATGACCGCCTGGTAATACAAAGTGTGTCATTTGAGGTAGGTCTTTATTCATAAGGTCAATTTCGTCTTCTAAGAACTGAATTGACTCTTCATTAATCTTAGGAATATTTAAGCGTTCTTTACCACTTTTTAAAGTTTCTTTTTCTGGTGGTGTAGCTAACATGGCACCTAATGTGAATAAATCGCTTTGAATTTTTGTTAATTTCTTTTTTAGAGTTTCGTCAATGTTTTGATCTCTAATTAATCCGATGTAAGAGTTGAGTTCGTCAACGGTTCCATAGCTTTCTATTCGTAAGTGGTGTTTAGGTACTCGAGTACCACCAAATAGGGCAGTGGTACCTTTATCACCTGTTTTAGTATATATTTTCATATGTTTTTTATTGTTTTGATTAATTATTTTAAGATAGCTAATTTATCTAAAATATAATCAGGACAACGCATAGGTTTTTTTGTTTTATTGTTAATAAATGCTAACACAGTATTTCCAGTTGAAATTAGTTCGTTATTTTGATTGGTAATTTCATAGTCGAATTCAATTTTTACCGAAGGTGTTTTTTTTAAAATGGTTGTAATGGTTAATTGATCGTCGTATAACGCCGATTTTTTAAAGTTACAAGATAAAGAAATAACAGGCAACATGATTCCTGTTTTTTCCATATATTTGTAAGTAACGCCCAGAGAACGTAGCCATTCGGTACGACCAATCTCAAAAAATTGTGCGTAGTTTCCGTGGTAAACTACTCCCATTTGATCAGTTTCAGCATACCGAACACGTATAGATGTGTGATGTTTTTGCAAAAGATTTTTTTATTTTAATTGCATTAACGATACGTAAAAAAAAAATAAAAGTCAATAGTAATTTGATTTTTTTATACTAAAATTTATTCACACTTTTGTTCGCCCAGACTTTCATGTTTGGTGTCCCCTAAACCTGAATAAAAATTAACAACTAAAATTGTTTTTTACCAATATGACTAAAACAGCCGATTCAGTTTGGATGGAATGCTTGTCTTTTATCAAGGACAACATTAAACCACAGGCATATAAGACTTGGTTTGAGCCTATAAAGCCAATTAAATTGGCAGGGGAGGCTTTGACAGTTCAAGTACCAAGTAAGTTTTTTTATGAGTGGTTAGAAGAGCATTACATAAAACTGTTAAGAGTAGCTTTGGTTCGTCAGTTAGGAAATGATGCTAAACTAATTTATGATGTACGTATGGAGAATACGTACAGTAGTAATAGCCCTCAGACAGTAAAAATACCTAGTTCAAATCGTAATCCTTTAAAACCGCAAAAGGTGACAGTTCCGTTGGAGTCAAAACGAGAACTAAAAAATCCATTTGTTATTCCAGGGTTACAAAAGGTGAAGATAGAATCTCAACTGAATCCAAATTATAATTTTGTGAATTTTGTTGAAGGGGATTCTAATAGGTTGGCACGTTCTGCAGGTATGGCTGTAGCAAATAAACCAGGCGGAACTTCATTCAATCCATTGTTAATATATGGTGGGGTTGGATTAGGAAAAACACATTTAGCTCATGCTATTGGTGTTGAGATTAAAGATAAATATCCAGATAAAACGGTATTGTATATTTCTTCTGAAAAATTTACACAACAGTTTATTGATTCTGTAAAATCAAATACCAGAAATGATTTTATTCATTTCTATCAAATGATTGATGTGTTGATTATTGATGATGTGCAGTTTTTATCAGGAAAAGCTGGTACGCAAGATGTGTTCTTCCATATTTTCAATCATCTACATCAAAATGGAAAACAGGTTATTTTAACTTCGGATAAAGCACCTGTTGATATGCAAGATATTGAGCAACGATTATTGTCTCGTTTTAAATGGGGGTTATCAGCTGAGTTACAAGCACCTGATTACGAAACAAGAATTTCAATCTTACAAAACAAATTGTATAGAGATGGTGTTGAAATGCCTGAAGAAATTGTTGAGTATATTGCAAAGAATATCAAGTCGAATGTTCGTGAGTTAGAAGGAGTGATAATTTCAATGATAGCTCAAGCTTCTTTTAATAGAAAAGAGTTTACAATTGAGTTAGCAAAACAGATTGTAGATAAATTTGTTAAGAACACGAAAAAAGAACTGTCTATTGATTACATTCAAAAAGTAGTATCGAAATACTTTGATATGGATGTGGCAACCTTACAGTCAAAAACACGTAAGCGTCATATTGTACAGGCTCGTCAGTTAGCGATGTACTTTGCTAAACGTATGACAAAATCATCGTTAGCAAGTATTGGAAGTCAAATAGGTAAAAGAGATCACGCTACTGTATTGCATGCGTGCAAAACTGTAGATAATTTGACTGAAACTGATAAGCAGTTTAAAAAGTATGTAGAAGACTTAACAAAAAAGTTAACTTTATAAACAACGAACCTCACCTAGTGAGGTTTTTTTATGAGTATGAAAAAAATATTAATGGTTTGTTTAGGTAATATTTGCCGATCTCCTCTTGCTGAGGGGATTTTGCAATCTAAATTATCATCTAAAAGTTTTATAGTTGATTCTGCCGGTACTTCGGGTTATCATGTAGGTGAATTACCTGACGGACGCTCTATTGAAGTAGCTAGAAAATATGGGATAGATATTACCAATCAACGTTCAAGAAAATTTACAAAAGCTGATTTTGATAAGTTTGACATGATTTTTGCAATGGATCAAAATAATTATGCAGATATTGTAGCTTTGTCTGAAAATGAAGAGCAACATGAAAAAGTAAAGATGATTTTGAACGAATTGTATCCTGATGAAAACAGGAGTGTTCCAGATCCTTACTATGGAGGAGATCAAGGTTTTGAAAACGTGTATAAAATGTTAGACGAAGCGTGTGAAATTATAGCTTCAAAATTAGAACAGAAATAATGAAAGGTAAATTATACTTGATTCCCACAACTTTAGGTGATACTGAGCCATTAGAGGTAATGCCATTATCAGTAAAAAAGGTAGTAGAACAATTAGATTATTTTATTGTTGAAAACGAAAAGTCTGCTCGAAGGTTCATTAAAAGAATTACACCAACAAAATCACAACCTTCATTGGAGTTGATGTTGTTAGATAAGTATTCTGATGATTTAGAAACTAAGAATTATTTAGATGCTTGTGAAAGAGGGGTATCAGTAGGTTTGCTTTCTGAAGCAGGAGTGCCAGCAGTAGCAGATCCAGGTGCAAGTATTGTTAAGTTGGCGCATCAAAAAGGGATTCAAGTAGTTCCGTTAGTGGGGCCTTCATCTATTTTATTGGCAATTATGGCGTCTGGTATGAATGGGCAAAGTTTTGCGTTTAATGGATATTTGCCTATTGATAAATCAGATAGAAAAAGGGCTATTAAGGACTTAGAAAAGCTTTCAAAAGAAAAAAATCAATCACAACTTTTTATTGAGACTCCTTATAGAAATGAAAAAATGCTGGATGATTTACGTGCTACTTTATCACCAGATACAAGAGTTTGCGTGGCGTGTGATATTACACTTCCTACAGAATATATTAAAACACTAACGGTAAAAGAATGGAAGCATGTAAAGACTGATTTACATAAGCGACCAGCAATTTTTATCATTCATAAATAAAAAAGCATCGATTTAATCGATGCTTTTTTAATATCTTTAGTTATTGGTTAAACCGTTGGTTTTTTATTGGCTTTGATGTTGGAAACATCATAACCAGCAAACTTTTTAAGGTATGATTGTATAGAGGTTCCGTAAGCATCGTTAAAACGGATAGATCCATTTGAACGTAAGAACTTTTTTACATTACCGGCACCACTTAAGTGTGCTGCTGCTAAAATACCAGATTCGGTTATTTTAACTCCATTAATGGTCTTTCCAACACTTCTCTTAATATCTTTTCTTAAAATCCATTTGTTTAATTTACAATAAGCAACAAATGTGCGTTCTTGTAATTCTGGGGTTCTAAGAAAATGAGTGGTGTTGTAAATTCTAAATCTCTTTAGGGTTTCTTTACCAAATTGGTATTTCCCTAAATATCCAAGTGTGTTAACTACTCTATACTTACCTTGTGATTCTTTAAAAGCTAAGGCTTCTTTAAATCCTACAAAATCATTTAATAAAAAAGGAATGTTTACCTTTTCTACCTTGTGAATTGGTATTGGCGTTGTTGTAGTAGTTTTTTCTTTTTTAGCTGTAGTCTCTGTAAAACTGGTTAATAATACAAATCCTAAAAATACTAATACTAAATGTCTGATAATTAAAATACTTTCTGTTTAGCGCAGCAAAGATACGGTAAATTTTTATAACAGACTATAAATCAATAATTTACAGTTTTTTAACTATTGATGATAAAGTTGTTTTCCTGTGTTTTTTTTAGGTAAAAAACAAAAATAATTATCTTTTATTAATCTTTTGGTAATGTTTTGTTGAAAAAGATGAGAATAAAATTTTGTTAATTTATCTCTTTATGCCTTGTTGATTTATCCATTGTTGATATTTCACAGCATTTCGATTATGCTGAGCTAAAGAGTTAGCAAACTCATGAAAACCAATCTTGTCAACACTTGCACACATATAGTAATAATTGTGTTTTTGATGGTTTAAAACAGCATCAATAGATGAAATATCTGGCATTGCAATCAAAGTAGGAGGAAGTCCTGTGTTTTTATAAGTGTTGTAGGGAGAGTTTATTACTAAATCTTTGTTTAAAACCCTTTTTACAACAAAATCTTGCCCTTTAATTTCTTTAATCGCATATATAACTGTTGGGTCAGCTTGTAAAGGCCAATTATCTTTTAATCTATTTAAATATAAACCAGCAACAATAGGACGCTCTACTTTTTTAGCTGTTTCTTTCTGAACTATAGAAGCTAATGTAATTACCTCTTCTTTTGAAAGGTTTAGCTTTTTAGCTTTTTCTAATCTAGCAGAAGTCCAAAAACGACTGTATTCGCGTAACATTTTATCACGGAAGTTTTCAGCAGAAGTATTCCAATAAAACTCATAGCTATTCGGAATGTACATTCCTAATGCAGATTTTTCAGTAAATTTATTGGTAGCTAAAAAAGCAGGATCTTTCATAGCCTGTAATAAAGCAATAGAGTCTGCTTCAATTTGTTCAGCTATTCTTCCTGCTAATTTTTCTAAAGTATCTTGATTGTTGAATGATAGGGTGATAGGTGTTTGATTTCCACTGCGTAAAAGATTTACAACATCATTCATGTTCATCCCTTTTTTTAATAGGTACTTTCCTCCCTTAGGTTGTGTGAATTTTTTCTTTTCTGCAACCCAAACAAAATTTTCAGGATTTTTAACAAACTCAGAAAGTTGTTTTTTTACATCTATAAAAGAAGCGTCAGAGCTTATATAGATAGCGCCATCTTTAGTAACAGCTTTACCAAAGATTTTTTGATAGTAGTTAAATCCAATAATTCCGCCAATTAAAAAAATAGCAGCAATACCTCCTAAAATAATTTTCTTATTCATTTATTAATTGAAATAATAGTTCGTCTTTATATGTTCCGTTATGAAATATCCAATCTTTTTTAATACCAGTTTGCTTAAAATTTTGTTTTTCAAAAAGATGTAAGCTACTAGTATTATCTCTAGTGATATTTGCATATAGTTGATGTAAATGCAAATGTGTAAAACAGTACTTTATTAGTAACTGTAAAGCTTCAGAAGCAAATCCTTTCTGTTGAAAGTCAGGATGAATTAATATCCCGATACCAGCTCTTTTATGTTGCGGGTTAAAATCGAACAAATCTATCATCCCAATAGATTTACCAGTCAATTTATCATCAATAACTAATCGTAATTGTTTAGCTTCATAAATATCTAAGTGAGCGTTTTCTAAATATTGCTTCAGTAAAAATTTAGAAAAAGGAGTCTGTGTATGACTCACTTCCCAAAAAGATTCATTATTTTCAATTTGAAATAAAAACTCTAAATCTTCAGGTTCTAAAGCTCTTAACTTGATATGTGTTCCATTTAACGTGTGCACTAAATATTTATTTTACCTTCAAATACAAATGTAGCAGGTCCTTTTAAAAATACATTCGAATAAACTCCGTCTTGTTCTTCAAAAGAAACTTCTAACTCTCCACCTTCAACAGGCAAGGTTATAGATAAACTGTTTGTTTTTTTAGTTGCATGCATGGCTATAGCAACGGCAGTAACACCAGTACCACAGGCTAAAGTCTCATTTTCTACACCACGCTCGTAAGTGCGTACTTTAAAAATGTTATTTGTTATTTGTTCTACAAAATTAACATTGCTACCTTCGGTACCATAAATTTCATTCCTGATTTTTTTTCCATTTGAAAACACGTCATAATTAGCAAGATCGTTTACCAACTGAACATGGTGTGGAGATCCTGTGTTGGTAAAAACGTATTTGTCAAAAATATTCACCTTGTTAACATCAATCATTTGTAAAGAAACAAGGTTGTTAAAAATAGAGGCATGATGCAGCCCGTCAATAGCAATAAAAGTAGTTTCAGTTTCAAAAAGTCCAAGTTTATGTGCAAAAGCTACAATACAGCGTCCACCATTACCACACATAGTACTTTCATTACCATCAGAGTTATAATATACCATTTTAAAATCGGTAGTATCATCTTCTTCAAGTAATATAAGACCATCAGCTCCGATACCAAAGTGTCTATCACATAATTTTGCAATTATGTCAGTTTTATTTTTTGGAAAGGTTTTTGAACGATTATCAATTATGATAAAATCGTTACCAGTTCCTTGGTATTTGTAAAATTCTAAATCCATAATAAAGGACAAAGATACATATTTTATGAAGTAAAGAGGACTGTTAAATAGCGGTTAAAATCAGTTAAATAGAAGTTAAACACATTTACTTGAAATGTTAAAATTGTATATTTGAAGTATAAAATTTTGTAAGCATATGAAGAAAATTATTGGAACTTTAGGAATTGCGATTTTAGGAGGCGCAATAGCACTTGCAGGATATAAAACATTGATAGAAGAGCCGCAAGTGATTGTAGAGAAAGCGGTAGAACCAACAATGCAAACTGTAAAGGCAAGTTACACGCCAACAGTAATAAACTCAACATCAACACCAACTGACTTTACGGAAGCAGCAGATAAAACAGTACATGCAGTGGTGCATGTTAAAAATACATCAATAAGAACACAACAAAACCCGTTAGCAGAATTATTTTATGGTAGAGGAAGTGGAACAAGAAAGTACCAGCAAGTAGGTACAGGAAGTGGTGTAATTATTTCTCCTGACGGGTATATTGTAACGAACAATCATGTGATTGAAGGAGCTAGCGATATTGAAATTACATTGAATAACCAAAAAAAGTTAAAGGCAACTTTAATAGGAGCAGATAAGAGTAACGATATCGCTTTGTTGAAAGTTGAGGCAGACTTTGAATTGCCTAATTTACCTTTTGGAAACTCAGATAATATTAAAGTAGGAGAATGGGTATTGGCAGTAGGAAACCCATATAACCTAACATCTACGGTTACTGCAGGTATTGTAAGTGCAAAAGGACGTGACTTAGATGGAAATACTAATATCGACTCATTTATTCAGACAGATGCAGCTGTGAATCCAGGGAATAGTGGAGGAGCGTTAGTAAATACTAGAGGAGAGTTGATAGGAATAAATACAGCTATTTCATCAAGAACTGGTTCTTTTATTGGATATTCGTTTGCAGTACCATCAAACATCGCTAAAAAAGTGGTAGATGATTTACTAGAGTTTGGAATGGTACAACAAGCTGTTTTAGGAATTAATGTAGATATTGAAGCAATAAATATTGAAGGAGTAAAAATAGGAGAGGTTTTAGAAGAAGGAGGTGCTAAAAAAGCCGGTTTAGAAGAAGGGGATATCATAACGAAAGTAAACAATGTAAAGATTTCTAAGTTTTCTGATTTAAAAGGGCAGTTAACGGCAAAAAGACCTGGAGAATATGTGAATGTGACAATTGATAGGGATGGAGAAGAATTAACTAAAGTGGTTAAGTTAACCAAACTTATAAAATTACCAGTAAGTAAAGTTTTGCAAACCGAGTTTGAAGATCTTACAAAAGAAGACAGAAAGAAGTTTAAAATAGAAGGAGGAGCTAAGATTAAAAGAACACAAAATATAGCATTCAAACAGTTTGATGTTGGGGAAGGGTACATCTTAACCAAAGTTAATGGAAAGAAAGTTAGCTCAGCAAAAGAAGCTGTTACCATGTTAGATGGTATGTATGGAAGTGGAAATAGGCTTTTATTGGAGATGATTAGTCCATCAGGTCAAATAGAAAGATTTAGATACTAGATTAATGTATAAAAAGTTTCCCAGAAGAACAAAGTATATATCTTAAAATAAAAAGCCTTGTTAAAATCGTTTTAATAGGGCTTTTTTCTTTTGTAAAACCAACAAGAAATAAAGAAGAAATACCTATTTTTGCACAAATTTTTTAATTTTAGTTAACACACAACTATGTCAACAATAACAAATTACGAAAAAGAAGTAGTAAATCAAGCGCAAGTTCGTAGAGCAACGGTTGAGTTTATTAATATCGTTAACGATTTATGGTACGATAAATCTATCGAGTTAGTATTATTTAGAAATCCATTAGTAGATAAAAGAGCTAGTGAGGTTTTAAACTTAATCGATTACGCTAAAGAGTTTGTAGCGAAGCCAATAACAATAGAAGATGCTTTAGAAATAGCTAAAGCAATTCAATCAATTGATTTACCACCATCAAAATTAGATATAGGTAAATTAGCGTACGAATACCATTTGCAGGATGATGCATCGGCAGATAAAATAGCTTTTGTAAAAGAGCAATTAAAAGATGCTACAGAAGCAGATAATATTCAGCCAAAAGACGTAGTGTTATACGGTTTTGGACGTATTGGTCGTTTATTAGCTCGTGAGTTGAGCAGCAAAATGGGTAAAGGTTCTCAATTACGATTAAGAGCTGTAGTAACTCGTGGTAAAATAGATCAAACAGTATTAGAAAAAAGAGCTTCTTTATTAAGTGTAGATTCTGTACATGGAGATTTCTTAGGAACAGTTCAGGTAGATGCTGATAACAACGCTTTAATCATTAACGGTACAACTGTTTACATGATTTCTGCTGCACAACCAGAAGATATTGATTATACGCAATATGGAATTAACGATGCGTTAATTATTGATAATACTGGTGCTTTTAGAGACGAAGAGGCATTAAGTCGTCATTTAAAAGCAAAAGGAGCTAGTAAAGTGTTATTAACAGCTCCAGGTGCGGGTGTGCCAAACATTGTTCATGGAGTAAATCATGAAGAAAATAATCCTGATAATATCGATATTTTCTCAGCAGCTTCATGTACTACCAATGCTATTACACCAGTATTAAAAGTGTTAGAAGATAACTTCGGAATTAAAAAAGGACACTTAGAAACAATTCATGCATATACAAACGATCAAAACTTGGTTGATAATATGCATAAGAAGTACCGTAGAGGTAGAGCTGCTGCGTTGAACATGGTAATTACTGAAACAGGAGCAGGAAAAGCAGTAGCAAAAGCATTACCTGCATTAGCAGGTAAGTTAACTTCAAGTGCTATTCGTGTACCAGTACCTAACGGGTCGTTAGCAATCTTAAACTTACAATTAAATACTCCAGCAACAGTAGAATCTGTAAATGCAATTATGAAACAGTATGCGTTAGAAGGAGATTTAGTAGAGCAAATTCAATATTCATTAAGTAATGAATTAGTGTCTTCTGATATAGTAGGAACAACAGCGCCATCTATTTTTGATAGTAAGGCAACAATTGCAGACGGAGATACTATCGTAATCTATGTATGGTATGATAATGAGTATGGTTATTCACACCAAGTAATGCGTTTAGCAAAGCATATTGCTAAAGTACGTCGTTACACTTATTATTAAAATAAAAAGTTAAAAACAGATAAAAAAAAGCCGAAGCATTGATTTGCTTCGGCTTTTTTGCTATATTTGACTAAGAGTAACCCCTTAAATAATGTCCCCTCAATGAAAAGAGTAATAATATTACTATTCTTAATGCTTGGTACAACTTCACTAAGCTATTCTCAAGAGTTAAAAACGCTAGTTTCTGGTAAATGGTTTGTCGATTCAATGAAAATTGGAGACGAAAAATTTGAATTCTCAGATGGAAAGAACTGGTTAGAGTTAAGTCCTGACGGAAGATATCAGGTTATGATGAGTAATAAAGAAGAAAGTGGGACTTGGAAGTTAATAGCGGGAGCAAAGGAGCTTGAGTTCGATAATGAAAGCTTTGAAGAAAATTTAAAAATTGAAAAAATAACCGAAACAATGTTGTTAGTTTCAGCAAGAAATAAAGAAACCATCTATACTATGTGGTTAAAAAAATAAACTATCATACATAGTTTGTTTTTTAACGACCGAGGTAAGGGATTGCCTCGGTTTTTTTATTTTTAATAGATAAGTATTTTGCTTATACTACATAAATCTTTTCCTTAAATTAGCGTCAAAAAATAAAATTAAATGAAGGCAGTACTTACACCTATGCTGTTGCTATTTGCAACAATAACAACAAATGCACAATCTAAATTACCATACTACGAAATACCAAAAGAAGCCAAAGAATTTACTACGGGATCTGTAATTAGTAGAATGATAGATGGATTAGGTTTTCGTTATTATTGGGCAACTGAAGGTTTAACAGAAAAAGATTTAAAGTATAAGCCAAGTGCAGAAGCAAAAACTGCAGGAGAAACAATAGATCATGTGTTAAGTTTATCGCAAGTAATTAAAAATGCTGCATTAAAAATTCCTCATAAAGAAGCAAAATCAGGAATGACATTTGTTGAAAAAAGAAAAACAACTTTAGAAAATTTAAAACAAGCTAGTGATATTTTAAGAAGTAGTGATAATGTGTCACAGTTCAAAATAATCTTTGGAGAAAAAGAGTTTCCATTATGGAATGCAATTAATGGTCCAATAGCAGATGCTATTTGGCATGCAGGTCAGTTAGCTTCATTCAGAAGAGCATCAGGAAACCCAATCAATTCAAAAATAAATCATTTTACAGGTACCGTTAGAAAATAATTTAATGACAGTTCAGGAGAAGATACAACAATTAAGAGAAGAGTTACACAAACATAATCATAGTTATTATGTGTTGGATGCACCAACCATATCAGACTATGAATTTGATATTAAGTTAAAAGAGCTTCAGCAGTTAGAAGACGAAAATCCAGAATATTTTGATCCAAATTCCCCAACGCAACGAGTAGGAGGAGAAGTAACTAAAAACTTTGAAACGGTTACTCACAAACATAGAATGTATTCGTTAGACAATTCGTATTCTAAAGAAGATTTGTTAGATTGGGAAAAACGTGTCCAGAAAATTTTAGGAACCGATGAAGTTGAATATACCTGTGAATTAAAATACGATGGAGCTTCAATAAACCTTACTTATGAGAATGGTGAGTTTGTACAAGCAGTTACTCGTGGAGATGGTTTTCAAGGAGATAATGTAACAACCAATATTCGTACAATAAAATCCATTCCACTATTGCCAAATAGTGATTTTGTGAGAGATTTTGAAATGCGAGGAGAAATCATTTTACCGTTAGACGGATTTAATAAAATGAATGAAGAACGTATAGCGAATGATGAAGAACCATATAGAAACCCGCGTAATACAGCTAGTGGAAGTTTAAAATTACAAGACAGTGCAGAAGTTGCAAAACGACCACTAGATTGTTTATTGTACCAAGTTGTGACAAATGAACGAAAATATAGTTCGCATTTTGAAAGTTTAGAAGCAGCCAGAAAAGTTGGGTTTAAAGTTCCAGGTACCATTGTTTTAGCTAAGTCGATTGAAGAAGTGTTAGATTTTGTAAACGAGTGGGATGTTAAACGTCACACATTACCTTATGAAACAGATGGAGTAGTGGTAAAAGTAAATTCGTTTCAGCAACAAGACGAACTAGGTTATACTTCAAAAGCACCTCGTTGGGCAATTGCTTACAAATTTAAAGCAGAGCAAGTTTCAACAGTATTAAATGAAATTACCTATCAAGTAGGTAGAACAGGAGCAATAACACCTGTAGCAAACTTAGAACCTGTACAATTAGCTGGAACGATTGTAAAAAGAGCTTCATTACATAACGCAGACCAAATAGCAAAGTTAGATGTACGAGTAGGAGATACTGTTTTTGTAGAAAAAGGAGGGGAAATTATCCCGAAAATTATTGCTGTTGATTTAACGAAAAGACCAGTAGATTCTGTTCCTACGCAATATGCAACCCATTGCCCCGAATGTAATACTGAATTAGTTAGAACTGATGGAGATGCAAAACATTATTGTCCGAACGAATTTGGATGTGCGCCTCAAATTACAGGTAGAATCAAGCATTTTATCAGTAGAAAAGCCATGGATATTGATGGCTTAGGTGGAGAAACTGTTGATTTATTACGCAAAGAAGGACTGATTAAAAACTATGCGGATTTATATGACTTAACGGTAGAACAAGTTATTCCGTTAGAGCGAATGGCTGAAAAATCAGCACAAAATATGATTGAAGGAATTGAAAAATCAAAAGAAATTCCGTTTGAAAAAGTGTTGTTTGCTTTAGGAATCCGTTTTGTTGGCGAAACTGTAGCTAAAAAGTTAGCAAAACACTTTAAGTCAATCGATAATTTAATGAACGCTGATTTTGAAACACTTGTTGCAGTTGACGAAATTGGAGATAGAATTGCACAAAGTATTATTGACTTTTCGAATGATTTAGGAAATATTGAATTGGTTAACCGATTAAAATCACATGGAGTTCAACTAGAAGTTTCAGCAGAAAGTTTAGAAGGGCAAACTGATAAGTTATCAGGTAAGGTATTTGTGGTTTCAGGAGTTTTTCATCAAATGAGTAGAACAGAACTTAAAAAAGCAATTGAAGACAACGGTGGTAAGGTATCGAGTTCCATTTCTAAAAAAACGAGCTATATTGTAGCAGGTGATAATATGGGACCGAGTAAGCTTACTAAAGCTGAAAGTTTAGGTATTCCAATTATTTCTGAACAAGATTTTATTGATATGATAGCTTAATTTTTAATTAAAAAAGGAAAACATGACCAAACAAACTAAAATAACCCTAGCTTCCATTATTTTTTTATTGGTTGCTATTGCTGACGTATATGCAGTAATAACACAAACTAAAAACATAGAAATGATTTTTAAACCGTTACTAATGACATCACTAGCGGTAGTGTATTTGGTATCGGTAAAAAAGCCTAGTTTTTGGTTGTTGTCAGCCTTGTTTTTTTCGTTTTGGGGTGATGTTTTCCTGTTAGATAAAACAAACTTTTTTGTGTTTGGTTTAGCCTCGTTTTTAGTAGCACATGTTGTTTATATTAAAATAACGACAAGCTTTTTGTATAAAGATTCAGTAGTTAAAATACTAACATCAGCAATTCCCTTTGTATTGTTATTTGTGGTACTCTTAGGTTTAATTTATAATAATTTAGGCGAGATGTTACTACCTGTATTGGTGTATGGAATAGCTATTTCAACATTTGGAACAGCGTCATTACTAAATTATCGTCAGCAAAAAAATACAGCGAATTCATGGTTGTTGTTAGGAGCTATTTTGTTTATTGCTTCTGATAGCCTTATAGCATTGAATAACTTTTATACACCAAAAAGGTTGTTTGATATTGCTATAATCATTCTGTATATCGTTTCTCAATACTTAATTGTTAAAGCAATCATAGCTAAAGAAAATTAAAAACTACTGACATAGGGTTGACATAGTGAGGTTTTAATTTTGTTGAAAATAAAAAAACAAAAGATGAGTACAGGAGAAAATGAACCGTTTTACGTGATAGGAATTTCAGTAAGAACTACTAACGAGAATCAACAAGCTGCAAAAGATATACCTGCTTTATGGCAGCGATTTATGTCAGAAAATATAGCTGAACAAATACCTAATAAACTTTCAAGTGAAGTATACGCTGTGTATACGGATTATGAATCAGATTACACTAAGCCATACACAACAATCATCGGTTGTAAGGTAAGTGAAATAGGTAATGTTCCAGAAGGTTTTATGAGTAAAAAAATAGCAGCACCAAATTATAAAACATATGTAGCAAAAGGAAGCTTAGTCGAGAATATTGTCTATAACAAATGGTTAGAAATTTGGGATGAAGATATAAATAGAGCTTATACATCCGATTATGAGGTATATGGAGCGAAATCTACAGACCCAACAAATGCAGAAGTAGAAATATTTATAGGAATAAATTAACCAAAAGGGCAGTTTTAAAACTGCTCTTTCTAATTTAAATTAATGTTTACTTCTAACAAAAGGTATATTATTTCTATTAAAAATTAATAGAATAACTCCAGAGATAAAAGTTACGATAGCGCTGATAAACAGAGTGCCACCATCGCCATCATGTTCAATACCTAAAATAGTTAAGTGGCTCATAATTGCTCCACCCATTAAACCAATAGTTAACAAGGCACCTAGCCAAGTTTTTTTAGGGATAAACAAAAGTACGGAAGCAATTAATTCAAAAACACCTGTACCTATTCGCATATAAGTCTCATTATCTCCAGCTATTTTAGTAAACAAATCAATACTTTCTTGAGCTCCAGTAAATTTAAAAAATAGTGTTTGAAGCATTATAAAGGCAGCTATCAACTTTAAAAATAAAAGAATATATTTTTTCATGATTAATTAAATCTACTTGATTAGACGTTACAATTTTTAATGCTTACATAAACTAAAAACAATACTTTTGTAAGTATGAAAAAAATAGTACTAGCCCTATCAGTTTTTGGTTTATTAGCCTGTAAACAACAAAAAACAACACTTAAGTTTTTAGATGAGTATTTGGTAAAAGATTCTTTAATTGTTAATAACACTGTTATCGGTGGAATTTCTGGAATTGATTATTACAATAACAACTACTATATGGTAGTAGATGATGCTACAAATCCAAGAATTTTAGTAGGAGATATTACTGTTAAAAATGATTCGATACAATCGGTAAATTTTGAAGATGTTATTATAGTTGATACTATAAGTCAGTTTACTAAAAACCACGTATTAGATTTAGAGTCTATTTTTGTAGATAAGGGAACCATAAATTTAGTAAGTGAAGGGTCTATTCAATATAAAAAAGACCCAAGTATATTTGAAATAGACACAAAAGGAAACTTTAAAAAAGGAGTAGAAATACCTAATTATTTCAAAGCAACATCCAAAGCGAAGCCAAAGCATAACGGTGTTTTTGAAAGTTCTTCAAAAAGTTTTGACGGAAAAGGTTTTTGGGTAGCAATGGAAGCTCCTTTAGAAGCAGATGGAGAAGAGCCTACATTTCACGAAACACAATCTCCTATCAGAATTACCTATTTTGATAACGAATCAAAAAAAGCGACCAAACAATTCGCGTATCAATTAGAAAAAATTGATAAACCAGCTAAAGGAAAAATAAATCTAAATGGAACTACGGCTATTTTAGAATACCGAAAGAATCAGTTTTTTATAATTGAAAGAGCATATCAAAGTGGTTATGGTAGCCATGGAAATGTAGTTAGAATTTTTAAAGCAACTATAGATAAAACTTCAACAAATACATTAGAAAATCAATCTTTAAAAAACGAAAAATATACACCATTAAAGAAAGAGCTGTTATTTGATTTTAGTACTGTTAAAAATCAATTAACCGATGGGATAATAGATAATATTGAGGCGATTACTTTTGGTCCAATATTACAAAACGGAAATAAATCGTTAATCTTGGCTGCTGATGATAATTTTCAGCTGTATGGAAGGCAATTAAATCAATTTTTATTATTAGAAATTGATGAGAAATAATATAAATTAGCTACTCGTAATTTTTACAGATGATAAGTACCCTAAAGAAGAAATCTATTCAGAAAGTATACGACAAACTAGTTGTAAAAAAAGAGAATATCCCTCATAAAGAAACCAAAGTTAAAAGTGTAGCAATATTGCTAGATAATGAAGCTTTAGTAAATGTAGTAATAGCCAACTTAACAAACATTTTTCCTTTTCAAAAAACAGACATAAGAGTACTAGTTTGTAAAGAGTACTCAAAAAAGGAGGAACCCTCTCCAGAGTTTTTTACCGAAAAAGATTTTGGTTTTAAAGCGAGTTTAAAATCCGACAATTTAAAAGATTTCGTTAAAAACAAATACGACCTACTTATAAACTATACAAAAACGTCAAACTTATTAACGAATATGGTAACTTTGTTGTCACAAGCAGATTTTAAAGCAGGTTTTGCAGAAATTGACGATAGATTGTACGATATAGTAGTATCTGATGCTAGTTTTAACGAAGCTGTTTTAAACCAAGAATTAAAAAAATACCTAACGATTTTAAATAAAATATAATGCAAAAGTTTGTAGGAACTGGAGTAGCTTTAGTAACTCCTTTCAATGAAGATTTAAGTGTAGACTTTGAAGCACTTAAAAAGTTAGTAAATTACAATATTGAAAACGGTACAAACTATTTAGTAATAAATGGAACTACTGGAGAAAGTGCAACAATTACTAAAGAAGAAAAATTAGAAATAATAAAAGTAATTGCTGAAGAAAATAAAGGACGTTTACCTTTAGTTTTAGGAGTTGGAGGAAACAACACACAAACTGTTGTTGAAGAACTACAATCTTTAGACCTATCGGAAATAGATGGAGTTTTATCAGTAGCTCCATACTATAGCAAACCAACGCAAGAAGGATTCTATCAGCACTATAAAGCAATTTCTCTAGCGAGTCCTAAACCAATTATTATGTATAATGTTCCTGGTAGAACAGCAAAAAACATGGAGCCAGCAACAACGTTACGATTGGCAAAAGATTTTGAAAATATAGTTGCAGTAAAAGAAGCGGGAAACAATCAACAACAATACTATGAGTTGTTAAAAGATAAGCCTGAAGACTTTTTAGTAATTTCTGGTGATGATGATTTGGCTGTTGGAGTAACTTTAGCAGGTGGAGCAGGAGTTATTTCTGTAATAGGGCAAGCATTACCAAAAGAGTTTTCAAAAATGATTCAATTAGGATTAGAAGGAAAAGCAAAAGAAGCTTATGAACTTCACTATAAATTAATGGATATAGTAAGCCTAATTTTTGAAGAAAACAATCCAGCAGGAATTAAAGCAGTATTGCAAAAATTAGGAATTTGTTTAGATGAAGTACGTTTACCATTAGTAACAGCTTCAGAAGAATTACAAACAAAAATATCAGATTTTATAGATAATTTATAAAAGAGTTATATATAAAAAAGGAGTTAAAGAGACCATAGTTTTATCATGTACTATGGTCTTTTTTTAGTTAGAATATTATTTCCATTGTTTTTAAAAACTATAAATTATTAAATAAATAAGTTTTTATTTTTTTAATTACTAATTAAAAAGCCCCTAAAAAGGGGCGTTTGAAACTGTAAAATATAGAATAGGATTAGTTTGGGTTGTCTTCACAAACTACTTCCATAACCCAACCCCAACCGTTATGAACCATTCTTTCATAACAACATACAGATTCGTCACAAGCTTTTTTGAGGTTATCTAAACCACCATACACGGCTTTTTGCTCATTACTGTTTAAAATTTTCCCTAAACTTTTTAAATTTTTCATATTAAAGTTTTTATAATTAGATATACTTTGGTCATTTTAAGGCACCCAAAGTTTATGCCTATAATTTTCAAAACCCATTTATCATGAAATAAATAAGTTTTGCTAGGTTATTCTTTTATTAAAATTTGTTTCCAGAAAATAATTTTTGATTATTTATTCTTCAAGAATGCAATTTTATTGCAATAAATGTATGGAAACAAAATGAAAGTTTTTCTTTTTTTAATAAAATTTAACGTTTGTTTAAAAGATTAAATTACTTTTTATTTTTAAGCCAATACAAAAGGTATAATAACAGACATATTTTAAAAAAACAGCATACTTTTTATAATTGTAGAGTATGGTATTTGCTTTTTATCTAAGCATTTTTTTAGCATCTTTGTATAAAGAGTAATTTTTAAAGTAGAAAATATGTTATCAAAAGTAATAGAACAAGCATTAAATGATCAAATAAGAGTGGAAGCAGAGTCTTCTCAAATATATTTAGCTATGGCATGTTGGGCAGAAGTTCAAGGTTTTGAAGGTGTATCACAATTTATGTATGCACATTCAGATGAAGAGCGTATGCATATGCTAAAATTAATAAAGTTTGTAAACGAACGTGGCGGACATGCTCGTGTTTCTGACTTAAAAGAGCCTCCAGCAAAATTTGGGTCTTTTAAAGATATGTTCCAAACATTGTTTGATCATGAGGTAATGGTATCTAAATCGATAAACGATTTAGTACATATCACGCTACAAGAAAAAGACTATGCAACACATAACTTTATACAGTGGTATGTATCTGAGCAAATAGAAGAAGAAGCATTGGCACGCAACATTTTGGATAAAATCAACTTAATTGGAGACGATAAAGGAGGATTGTATTTATTTGATAATGATGTAAAGCAAATAGTAGCTCAATCTGCATCAGGAGCACAGGAATAAGATTAACAAACATTTAGGAGTTCTTTGGAAAAATTATAACAGATTTTGTAGTTTCTTGTAAATCTCATTTATGAGATAAAAAATCGTTTTAATAATCCATAATTAATCACTAATTTTGCCAGATGCAAAAAATGAAAAATCTAGCGTATATTGCTGTAATGCTTTTAGTACTTTCTTCATGTGGAGAGTATCAAAAAGTATTGAATAAAGGAACTGTAGAAGAACAATACAAAATGGCTGTAAAAATGTACGAAGCTCAAAAGTACGGTAAAGCTTTACGTTTGTTCGAAAAAATAACACCTTCATACAGAGGTAAACCTCAAATGGAGCGTATTCAATTTATGGTTTCTCAATCTAACTTTAATGAGAAAAATTATGGGTTAGCAGGATATTACTTTAATAGATTTACAGGGAATTATCCAAAAAGTTCAAAGAGAGAAGAGGCCGCTTTTTTATCAGCTTTAAGTTATTACAAAGCAGCACCAAGCTTTAGTTTAGATCCAACAGATACAAACAAAGCCTTAGAGGCTTTTCAGAAGTTTATAGATAATTATCCAGATTCAGATAAGATAGAAGAAGCTAACAAGTATCATGCTGAGTTAAGAGCAAAACTAGAAAAGAAATCTTTTGAGATAGCAAAAACATATTATAGAACTGCAGACTATGATTCTAGAAATTACAAAGCAGCAATCGTTGCTTTTGATAATTTATTAGAAGATTATTTAGGAACGAAGTATAAAGAAGAAGCTTTGTACTACCGTTTAAAAGCAGCTCATGATTTTGCAATGAAAAGTACGCAACGTAGAAAAGCAGAAAGAATTAAAGAAGCAGTTAAAGCGTACGATAAGTTAAAAAGAAACTTTCCTGAATCAAAATTCATGGAAGAATCAAACGAAATGTTAGCAACATTAAACAAAGAACAAGAACAATTAGCTAAAAGTTAAAAAATGGATTATAAAGAAACGAAAGCGCCGTTAAGTACCGTAACTTATAACAAAGAAGCTATCGAGGCTCCAACACATAATATTTATGAAGCTATTTCTATCATAGCAAAGAGAGCTACACAAATTAATTCTGATTTAAAAAAGGAATTAGTTGATAAGTTAGATGAGTTTGCTACTTACAACGACAGTTTAGAAGAAGTTTTTGAAAACAAAGAGCAAATCGAAGTTTCTAAATTTTATGAGCGTTTACCTAAACCACATGCTATTGCAGTAGAAGAGTGGTTAAACGACAAGGTATATTATAGAACTCCAGAGACAAAATAATATGTCTGTACTAAGCGGTAAAAAAGTTTTACTTGGTGTTACCGCCGGTATAGCGGCATACAAAACAGCGAGCTTAGTTCGCTTATTTATAAAATCAGGCGCAGAAGTCAAAGTAATTATGACTCCTGCGTCTAAAGATTTTATAACACCTCTTACACTTTCCACCTTATCAAAAAATCCAGTTCATTCTACTTTTTATGATAAAGAAGATGAAAATGAACTGTGGAATAATCATGTAGATTTAGGTTTGTGGGCAGATTTAATGTTAATTGCCCCAGCTACAGCAAATACCTTGTCTAAAATGACAAATGGTACTTGCGATAATTTATTATTGGCAACCTATTTATCAGCAAAATGTCTAGTGTATTTTGCACCTGCAATGGATTTAGATATGTACCAACATCCATCAACAAAAACTAGTTTAGAAAGTTTACAAAGTTTTGGGAATATCTTAATTCCTGCTACTTCAGGTGAATTAGCAAGTGGATTGGTTGGAGAAGGTCGTATGGCTGAACCAGAAGATATTGTTGACTTTATAGAGAAAGATATTGTATCTAAATTGCCACTTCGTGGGAAAAAGATGCTAATTACTGCAGGTCCAACCTACGAAGTGATAGATCCTGTACGTTTTATTGGAAACCATTCCTCTGGTAAAATGGGATTTGAAATTGCAAAAACAGCGGCAAATTTAGGAGCAGAAGTGTTTTTAGTAGCAGGACCTTCTCATCAACAAGTAAACCATTCATTTATTCATAGAATAGATGTGAAGTCAGCACAAGATATGTATGAAGCGTGCCATAAGTATTTTGATGAGGTTGATATAGCTGTGTTATCGGCAGCAGTTTCAGACTATCGACCAAAAAATGTAGCTACTCAAAAAATAAAAAAGAAAGAAGCAGCGTTAAGTATTGAGTTAGAACCTACTAAAGATATCTTAAAATCTCTAGGAGAAATTAAGAAAAAACAGTTGTTAGTTGGTTTTGCATTAGAAACGAACGATGAGGTACAAAACGCAAAAAGTAAGCTTACACGCAAAAATTTAGATTTTATTGTATTAAATTCGTTACGTGATAAAGGTGCTGGTTTTGCAACCGACACCAATAAAATTACAATTATTGATGCTGACTTTAATGAAAAATCATTTGATTTAAAGTCGAAAAAAGCAGTATCAAAAGATATCGTTAACGAAATAATACAAAAATTAAATGCGTAAGTTTTTCTTTATAGTTTTTCTTCTTTCAGTTGCTTTTTCTTCTTATTCACAAGAGTTGAATGCTACTGTAATTATCAATTCAGATAAAGTACAGAGTAGTAACAAGCAAGTTTATCAAACGTTACAAAAAGCATTAACAGAGTTTATTAATGATAAACAATGGACGAATAGAAATTTTAAGCAACAAGAACGAATTAACTGCGCATTCAATATTATTATAAACGAACAAAACGGAAGTAATTTTTCGGGAACTATACAAGTGCAGTCAACACGACCTGTATATAACTCAACTTACGCTACACCTGTTTTAAATATTAATGATACAAATTTTAACTTTCGTTATAATGAGTTCGATCCGTTAATTTACAATCCAACTATTTACGAATCTAATTTAATTTCTACAATTGCTTTTTATGTGTATACAATCTTAGGAGTTGATGCAGATACCTTTGCTTTGAAAGGAGGAGAGACTTATTTAAAGCAAGCGGAAAACATTATGTTGTTAGCACAATCTAACGGAGAGTCTGGTTGGCAAAATCAAGTAGGAAAACAAAATCGTTTTGCTTTAATAGATAATTTATTGTCTTCTAAATTTAGTGCCTTACGAAGTATTTACTACAATTATCACCGTAACGGTTTCGATAATTTTGCTGATAATAAAAATTCAGCTAAAGAAGCAATTGAAAAAAGTGTTTTAGATTTAGACAAACTACACAATATTACTATTGGTAATTATATGATTCGCGTTTTCTTAGATGCTAAAGGAGATGAAATAGTAAATATTTTTTCTGATGGAGGTGCATCGAGAAATCAATCACAAATGATAACAGTTTTAAATAAAATTGCTCCTACTTATAAAGATAAGTGGAAGAATTTACAGTAATATTAGACTTGTTATAGGTTTAAATGTAACGTTTATAAGCTGTTGAAAAATCAATAGACTTCCTTTGTTTTAGTTTGACTTAATTCATTCAAAATCCTTACTTTTATTTTTTACAAAAGAATAGAATTTGCTTACACATTTATCTATACATAATTACGCATTAATCAATCAGTTAACGATTGATTTTACGAACGGTTTATCTATCATAACAGGTGAAACTGGAGCCGGAAAATCCATTTTATTAGGTGCTTTAGGGCTAGTAATGGGGAACCGTGCAGACTTGGCTGCTTTAAAAGACACTGAAAAAAAATGTGTTATAGAAGCACAGTTTTTGGTGGAAGGATATGCTTTACAAGAGTTATTTGAAGAGTTAGACCTCGACTATGAACAAGAAACCATAATTCGAAGAGAAATTTTGCCCTCGGGCAAGTCGAGAGCTTTTGTTAATGATACACCAGTTACTTTATCGGTATTAAATGCTTTAAAAACAAAGCTAATTGATATTCATTCGCAACATCAAACGATGCAGTTGTCAGATGTGTCTTTTCAATTCTCTGTGATTGATGCCTTAGCAAAAAATCAGGCTAAAATAGCATCGTATAAAAGAGGTTTACGTACGTATAACAAATTACGAAAAGAGCTGAAAGTACTTCAAGAAGAAACTGAGAAATCGAAAGAACAATACGAGTACAATTTACACTTGTTTAATGAGTTTGAAGAGGCTAATTTAAAAAATGGAGAACAAGAAGTTTTAGAAGAAAAGTTAGATAAATTAAACAATATTGAAGAGATAAAGTTGAATTTATCTGAAGCTTTAGGTGTTTCGATTAATGAAGAAATAGGAATTCAAACGTTGCTAAATTCTTTAGAGAGCAAACTGCAAAAAATCAGTTCTTTTTCAAAACAGTATGAAGAATTAGCAAACCGTGTCACAAGTGTAAAAATTGAGTTAGATGATGTAGTTACTGAGTTAGAAAGTGCGAATGAAGAAGTTGAATTTAATCCGAATGAAATTGAAGAGTTAAATGATAGGTTGCAACTTATTTACAATCTTCAAAAAAAGCATTCAGTATTAACTATAAATGAATTGCAAGAAATTCATGTGTCGCTAGCAGAAAAAGTAGCACAGGTTGAAGATGCAGGAGGAGTAGTGACTCAAAAAGAGGCAGAAATTAAAGAGGTAGCTAAGAAGTTAGATGACGTAGCGAAAATGATTACGACATCTAGAAATAAAGTAATTCCGAAGTTGAAAAAAGAGTTAGAATATCTTTTGTCAGAATTAGGAATGCCAAATGCTCGTTTTGCTATTGAATTACTATCATCTGAAGAATATTTATCAAACGGAAAAGACAATTTACAATTTTTATTCTCAGCAAACAAAGGAGGTAATTTTGGAGAATTGAAAAAGGTAGCATCAGGAGGGGAATTATCTCGTATCATGTTGTCGATTAAAAAAATACTATCAGAAAATATACAATTACCTACCATTATTTTTGATGAGATTGATACAGGAGTTTCAGGAGAAGTATCTAATAAAATTGCAAAAATAATGCAAGATATGAGTGCTCATATGCAGGTAATTACCATAACACACTTACCTCAAATAGCTTCAAAAGGCGTGCAGCACTATAAAGTGTTTAAAGGAGAGGAAAAAGGAGTAACAACCTCTAATTTAAAGTTATTGTCAGAAGACGAACGTATCAGAGAAATAGCGGAGATGTTAAGTGGAAAAGACGTTTCTGAAAGTGCATTGACTCATGCAAAGGAATTATTAAATTAAGAGTATATTTGCTTTCAAAACAAACAACGATAGACTAAAATATTTTAAATATGTATAATTTATTAAAAGGAAAAAAAGGAATCATTTTTGGAGCATTAGATGAGAATTCTATTGCATGGAAAGTAGCAGAACGCGCTCATGAAGAAGGAGCAGAGTTTGTATTAACCAACGCACCAATAGCAATGCGTATGGGAGGTATTAAAGACTTAGCAGCAAAAACCGGATCTGAAATTATTCCTGCTGACGCCACTTCTATGGATGATTTAAACAATTTGGTTGAAAAGTCTATGGAAATTTTAGGAGGGAAAATCGATTTCGTTTTACACTCTATCGGTATGTCAGTTAATGTACGTAAAGGTCGTCATTATACAGATTCTAAATACGATTTTACTACGAAAGGATGGGATGTTTCAGCGGTGTCTTTTCATAAAGTAATGAACGTTTTATATAACAAACAAGCCATGAACGAGTGGGGAAGTATTGTTGCATTAACGTATATGGCAGCGCAACGTGTATTCCCAGATTACAATGATATGGCTGATAACAAAGCGTATTTAGAGAGTATTGCACGTAGTTTTGGATATTTCTTCGGAAGAGATCACAAAGTACGTGTAAACACAATTTCTCAATCACCTACACCAACAACTGCAGGTCAAGGAGTAAAAGGGTTTGACGGATTTATTTCGTATGCTGAGAAAATGTCTCCATTAGGAAATGCAACAGCTTTGGAATGTGCAGATTATACAATCTCATTATTCTCAGATTTAACTAAAAAAGTAACTTTACAAAACTTATTCCACGATGGAGGTTTCTCTAACATGGGAGTGAGTGATGCCGTAATGGAAAGATTTATTGAAGAATAAGATCTTTACTGAAATAGAATATAGATAAAATGCAAATCGTTAGATTTGCATTTTTTATTGATAGCTACAAAATGAACAATATTTTACAGATAGAAAAGGAGTTAGCACCATTAAGACAACAGTTAAAAGAGCACGAATTATACAATTCGTTAAAGCATATTGACGATGTAAAACTATTTATGGAATCACATGTGTTTGCTGTATGGGATTTTATGTCATTGCTAAAAGCGCTACAGCGAGAGCTTACTTGTGTAACCTTACCTTGGTTGCCAGCTGTGAATACCAAAACAGCACGTTTTATCAATGAAATTGTGTTAGGTGAAGAAACAGATGTAAATGAATTAGGGGAGCCTAAAAGTCATTTTGAGATGTATATTGACGCCATGCGTCAAGCTGGAGCTAGTACAATTCAAATTTCAAGCTTTATTTCAGATATTATTGACGGAAAACCTGTTGAACAAGCAATAGAAAATTGTTCAATTATTGAAGAGGTAAAAGATTTTGTAAACTTTTCTTTTGAAGTTATCAAAACAAGACAACCACATATCATAGCATCTAGTTTTACCTTTGGAAGAGAAGATGTGATTCCAGATATATTCTTAGAAATTGTAAAAAACACAGAAGAGAAAGAAGGAAGTTCATATAGCAAGCTTACTTATTATTTGAATAGGCATATTGAGTTAGATGGTGATGAACATGGACCGTTATCATTACAAATGATTGAAGAATTGTGTGGTGAAGATCAACAAAAATGGGATGATGTGTTGTTTTATGCCAAAGAATCTTTACAGAAAAGAATACAACTTTGGAATGGAATAGCTCAACAAATTAAACAAAGAGCTTAAGTTATAATGGACTTGAAGTTTTCAATAATAGTACCTGTTTATAATCGACCTCAAGAGATTGATGAGTTGTTAGAAAGCTTGACTAAACAAGAGTTGAAAGACGACTTTGAGATACTTATTATTGAAGATGGTTCTGAAAACTCATCCGAAGAAGTAGTAAAGAAATATACTTCAAAACTTAATATAAACTACTTTTATAAAGAAAATAGTGGAGCAGGAGCAAGTCGTAATTACGGAATGGAAAGAGCATCAGGAAATTATTTTATTATTCTAGATTCTGATGTTATTATTCCATCACAGTATCTTTCCGAAGTAAAAAAAGCACTAGAATATAAATATACGGATGCTTTTGGAGGTCCAGATGCTGCACATCCTAATTTTTCTGCTTTACAAAAAGCAATTAATTATTCAATGACTTCGGTATTAACTACAGGAGGAATTCGTGGAAAAAAGAAATCGGTTGGTAAATTTCAACCCAGAAGCTTTAATTTAGGCTTGTCAAAAGTTGCTTTTGAAAAAACAAATGGTTTTTCTAAAATGAAAGCAGGAGAAGATATCGATTTAACTTTCCGCCTTTGGGAAAATAGTTTTGAAACACAATTAATAGAAAAGGCTTTTGTGTATCATAAACGTAGAAGCACAATAAAACAGTTTTTTAAGCAAACTTTTGCTTTTGGTACAGCTAGACCTGTTTTAAATAAAAAGTATCCTGAAACAGCAAAATTAACCTATTGGTTTCCGAGTTTGTTTATTATAGGAATTGATATTGCCATCATCGTGGCTTTTTTCGGGTATTGGCAATTATTGGCTTTTTATGGATTTTATTTTACCTGTATCTTTTTAGATTCTCTATTTCAAAATAAAAATCTACAAGTAGCTCTGTTGAGTATAGTTACAACTATTACTCAGTTTTATGGTTATGGATTGGGTTTTTTAGAATCTAAATTTTTAAAAAAATAAAAGCTCCCAATTTCTTGAGAGCTTTTGTTAATTATAATTTCTTTAAAATTATTTTTCAGGGTTTAAAACACCTAAAATATATCCATTAGTTAAATATTTCTTAGCTACTTTCTGAATATCTTTTATAGTTAAAGAATTTACTCTGTCTTCAAAAGAGGCTATGTCAGAAACATCATTGTTTTGATAATCTACATTTTTAATAGTTCTTAACCAAAAACGGTTCTTTTTAAGGTCTTCTTTGTAGTCAGCAATCATTCCTTTTTGAGCTTTCATTAAGTCTTCTTTAGTAGGCCCATTTTTAACAACAGAAGCAACTTCAGCAACAGAAATATTTTTTAGTTTTTCAACATTTTCAGGAGCACAAGGGTATGAAATGGTAAAGTTATACCACCCATAAGGCATTTTAGAAATGCTACCACGAGTTCTTGAAGAATATACACCGCCTTCTTGTTCACGTAACTTTTCTGTTAATTTAATACCAACAACTTCACCTAAGATTTTAAAAGCTAAAGCATCTTTTTTGTTGTATTTAGCTTTTCCTTGATAGGTAATACGAACATTACTTTTAGGGTCTTTACCTTTTGTAACTGTTTTAGAATGAGAACCAGATAAAGGTCTGAAATCTGAAACCTTATATGTTTCATTAGAGTTTTTTCCTGGTAATCCAGCAATATATTTAGTTGCATACTCAGCAAGTTTCTTTTCATCAACATTACCAACAAAATAGAAGTTGAAATCACCAGCATCAGCAAAACGCTCTTGATACTTTTTATATGCTAAGTTGTAATCAGCTTTTTCATATTTTTCAGGAGAAGGAAAACCTGTATAACGAGGATCTTTTGCGTAAACAAATTCACTCATTTCTTTTTGGAAAAAGAAATTAGGACTAGCTAGTAGATTTCCTAAGAAACTTTTTTGTTTATTTACATAAGAGTTAAATGCTTTTTCATCTTTATTTAAAGAGGTAAAGTATAAATACACCATTTGGAATAATTCTTCTAGGTTTTTAGGAGTTGCAGAACCTTTAAAGCCTTCACTTAACCCAGAAATATAGGGAGAAACACGAACAATTTTACCAGACATCATTTTAGATAAATCTGTTTTAGAAAAACCATTAATTCCAGCTTCAGAAAGTCCTCTGTTAGCAAAAGAAGTAGCTTTTAATTCTTCATCAGAGTATAAAGAAGTTCCTCCGAAGCTAAATGCTTCAAATAATACTTCATCATTTTTAAAATCGGTTTTTTTGTAGGTAACTTTTGCTCCGTTACTTAAGGTCATGGTTTTTGTACCTAAATTTTTATTTTCAGTAACGTTTACTATAGATCCAGGTGTTGGTTGTTTTGTTATTAATGAAGCCGCAACAGCTTTGTCTTCATAAGGTTTTAACTCTTTTGTTTTAACATTATTTAAAGCATCTATAACTTGTTGCTCGGTAACAACTTTTTTAGGACCTGTAATAACAACTACACGATTGTCATCATGTAAATAACTTTCAATAAGTTTGTTTACTTCTTCTAGTTTTACTGAAGGTAATAGTGTTTGATGAGCTTTGTACTCCCATTCAATACCAGGAATTGGCTCTTGTTCTAAGTAGTTGTTTACATATTCACCAACTATTCTTCTAGATTCTCTTTTATCTTTGTCTTTAAATGCTTTTTCCATACGAGCAGAAATATTCATTTTTGCTCGATCTAATTCACCTTGTTGGAAACCGTATCTTTTAACACGCTCACTTTCATCTAATAAAGCTTGTAAACCTTTTAATTGTCCGTCGGCACTCACACCAGCTCTTGATTGGTAAGCTTCTTTACCGCGAGCCCAAGTTCCTCCGTGATAACTAAATCCGTATACAAAAGGTGGATTTTCGCTATTACGTAACTCATCTAAACGATTGTTAATCATCTGAGCAAATAAAGACTTTACAATTGAATTTCTGTAATCAGTAATGGTAATATCTGGGGTAGCTTCACCATAATCTTTGTACATTAATTGGACACTAGAAAAAGGAGCTTCTTTATCAGCTTCAATAGCGATGAAAGTTTCTTTATGGTTTTTTAATGGGGAAACTTCTCTTTTACGTGGGTTTTTAACAGCTGGTATTTTATTAAAATGTGATTTGATTTTTTCTTCTAATACATCAACACTAACATCACCTACAGCTACTACAGCCATTAAATCTGGACGATACCAATCTTTGTGAAAACGACGAATACTTTCATGTTTGAAGGTTTCTAAGTTCTCTTTAGTACCGATAGGTAATCTTTCAGCATACTTTGAGCCGTGCATTACTTTTGGTAAGTATTTCTCTAGCATGCGGCTATCAGCCCCTCTACGAGAACGGTACTCTTCTAAAACAACACCACGTTCTTCATCAATGTCTTTCCCTTCCAATAAAGCACCGTGAGCCCAATCTTCAAGAATTTGAAACCCTTTTTCAAGCTTTTCTTTATCATCACTAGGGATAGGTAAGATGTATACAGTTTCATCAAAACCAGTATAAGCATTCAAGTGGGCACCAAATTTAACTCCGATAGATTGTAGGTAATCTACTAGTTCGTTCTTTTTAAAATTTTTGGTACCATTAAAGTTCATGTGTTCCATGAAGTGAGCTAAACCTAATTGATCATCATCTTCTAAAATTGAACCTGCATTTACAACTAATCTTAATTCTACTTTGTTAGCTGGTTTCGGGTTTTGTTTGATGTAGTAGGTCATCCCATTAGATAGCTTCCCTATCTTAACCGAAGGATCGGTTGGGATTTTCATAGCACTTACTTTTCCTTTTTTTGGTAGCTTTTGTTGTGTTTCTTTTAAAGCTTGACTATACCCTGTAGATATAAAGAAGGCCAGGGATAGTCCTAATAATGTTTTTTTCATAGTATATGAATTTTAATTTGTAGGCAATTTACGGTGAATTATTAATAAACTAAAGAATTAGTTATTTAAATTGTGTTAAAATAAAAAAGCTCCCAAATTTTTGAGAGCTTTTAAGTAGTTAAATAATTTCTTTAATAGTTTCTGGCGGACGACCAATCACTGCTTTATTACCATTGATAACAATTGGTCGTTCTATTAATTTAGGATTGTCAACCATAGCTTTAATGATTTCAGCATCTGATAGTTCTTTTCCTTTATATTCATCTTTCCAAATTTTTTCATTTTTACGAACTAAGTCGATTGGAGAAATATCTAATAAACTGATAATTTCTTTTAACTCTTCAGTAGAAGGAATACTTTCTAAATACTTTACAGTTTCAAACTCTTTACCAGAGTTTTCTATAATTTCTAAACCTTGTCTTGATTTAGAACAACGTGGATTGTGGTATATTTTAATCATTATTAAGAGTTTTATTGTATTAATCTTCTTTTTGCCCCATCATCATTAAATAGGCTTTTAAAAACGGATTGATATTTCCATCCATAACAGCATCAACATTTCCTGTTTCATGAGAAGTACGGACATCTTTTACCAGTTTATATGGATGCATTACATAGTTTCGAATTTGACTTCCCCATTCGTTCTTCATCTTATTTGCTTCAATTTCATCTCGAGCAGCTAAACGTTTTTGAAGTTCAATTTCGTATAGTTGGGACTTTAACATTTGCATTGCAGTAGCCCTATTATCGTGCTGCGAACGTGAGTTAGAACACTGAATTTGAATTCCGGTAGGTTTGTGTACTAATTGAACTTTTGTTTCAACTTTGTTTACATTTTGTCCTCCAGCACCACTTGAGCGTGCTGTTGTTATTTCAATATCAGCAGGGTTTACTTCAATCTCGATAGAATCATCGGCTACAGGGTACACATATACAGAGGCAAATGAAGTATGGCGTTTTGCATTACTATCAAAAGGAGAAATACGTACCAAACGGTGGACCCCATTTTCACCTTTTAACCACCCAAAGGCATAATCTCCTTCAAATTCTAAAGTAACCGTTTTAATACCAGCAACATCGCCTTCTTGGTAGTTTAAGGTCTTTATTTTATAGCCTTGTTTTTCTGCCCACATAGTGTACATTCGAGTTAACATTTCTGTCCAGTCACAACTTTCAGTTCCACCTGCACCTGCTGTAATTTGTATTGTTGCACTTAAACTATCACCTTCTTCTGAAAGCATGTTTTTAAATTCAATATCTTCTAAAAAAGTAGCGGCTTTATTAAATTGTTCTTCGACTTCGTTTTCATCAACATCACCTTCTTTATAAAAGTCAAAGAGTACAGTTAAATCGTCATTCATAGCTACAACAGTATTGTAATCTTCTACCCATTTCTTTTTAAATCGAAGAGATTTCATTACAGCTTCTGCTTCCTTCGGATTGTTCCAAAAATCAGGATTTGCTGTTTTTTCTTCTTCATTTGAAATTTCAATTAACTTCTTGTCAATTTCTAAATATCCTTTTAACTTGCCAATTCGTTCAGCGATATTTTTAAGCTGTTCGTGTGTAATCATAGATGCAAAAATACATTTTAAAAATCGTAGTTAGAAATGGAAATAAACTTAATAAGTGATACTGTAACTAAGCCAACTCAAGGAATGTTGGAAGCAATGATGAGTGCTAAGGTAGGAGATGATGTTTTTAAAGCAGATCCGACAGTGAATTTGTTACAAGAAAAAGTAGCGGATCTGTTTGGAATGGAAGCTGCGTTATTTTTTCCTTCGGGAACCATGGCAAACCAAACAGCGATAAAGATTCACACACAACCAGGAGACAGAATGTTTTGCGATAAATGGGCGCATGTATATAACTATGAAGGTGGAGGAGCTGCGTTTAATGCAGGAGTTACTTCTTGTTTAATTGATGGAGATAGAGGAATGTTTACAGCGAATCAGTTAGCAAGTGTGGTAGGAGGAAGAAATGATATTCATACACCATATAGTAGATTAGTTTGTGTTGAAAATACAACGAATAAAGGTGGTGGTGCTTGTTGGGATTTTGAAGAATTACAAAAGATTCAAAAAGTAGTTAAAGCTAATGATTTAGCATATCATTTGGATGGAGCACGTTTATTTAACGCATTGGTAGAGAAATATGAAATTCCTAAGCAATATGGAGAATTATTTGATACCATTTCAATCTGTTTATCAAAAGGGCTAGGTGCTCCAGTAGGTTCTGTTTTGGTAGGTAGCAAAGCTCATATGGAAAAGGCATTACGTGTACGAAAGTTGTTTGGTGGAGGAATGAGACAAGCTGGTTTTTTAGCAGCTGCTGGGATTTATGCTCTGGATAATCAAGTAGAGCGTTTAGCAGAAGATCATCAAAAAGCAAAAGAAATAGGTAAGGTATTAGAAAGTTGTTCGTATGTGAAGAAGGTGGAACCTATAGAAACGAATATTGTTATTTTTTATGTAGAAGATTCTATAAATCCAGATGATTTTATGAAAAAGATGGCAGATAAAGGTATTTTGTTAATATCTATGGGGGAAGGAAAAATACGAATAGTAACTCATTTAGATTATACAAATGAGATGCATGAAAAATTATTACAAGAACTGAAATCATTTTAAATATAAACTAAAAAAAGCGGTTGTTTTTACAACCGCTTTTTTTAGTTTAATTCTTCAAGTTTAGCTAATTCTTTGTAGTTTTTGTTAAGCTTTCTAAGTAAAATACCATATAAAAGTTGATAAAAGCACCATATAATTACAAGCATAATTATTAATGTTATTACAGTAACAATTATTGAAATTAAAACTTGCTGAGAATTAAATTCTGGATGAGCTTTTAGTGATGCAATTGCAACTATAATTCCAAAAGTAAATACATATAACAAGTTAAATATAACGTAGTACTTTACAGTTTTTCTTGTTTTAATAATTTTTGTCATTAAAGTTTTAGTAGAGTCTACAACAGAAATGCTTTTATAATTAAGGTAAAATTTAATCAAGAAATAGAGTAGTACAGGGTATATGATAAATTGAGAATAAATCATAAAGTTATATAACCCAAGTTTTTTATATTCCTCATAAGCTTCTTCCATGTCAAAAATAAAATAGAAAGAATTCAAGAAAATAAACTCTAAAATTCCAATAATAAAAATCCACTTTACTATTGATGATGACTTGGAATGCGCCATTCTATAAATGTCGATTTTAGAAACTTTATTTGTTTCTTCAGACTGGTTTCCCCAAGCTTTTTTATATTTATCTAAATCCATTTAAATTATGGGTTTAATATCTTTTTTAATTTATCTTTTGCTCTGTTCATTTTAACTCGAGCATTTACTTGACTAATACCTAAGGTTTCAGAAATTTCTTTATAGGGCTTGTCTTCTAGGTATAAAAAAATTAGCGCTTTATCAATATCATTTAGTTTACGAATAGCACCATATAAGGCTTTTAATTGTATTTCTTCAGTGTCGTCATATTCTTCTGCTTTAATTTTAAAAGAATAGTCTGTAAAGTCTTGTGTTTTTATACTTCTTGTTGATTTTCTATATAAAGAAATAGCAGTATTTAATGCTACTCGATACATCCAAGTACTAAATTTTGCATCTCCTCTAAACTTACCATAGTTTTTCCATAACTGAATGGTGATTTCTTGAAACAAATCGTTATGTGCATTTTGATTGGTTGTATAAATCCTACATACCTTATGCACAATGTTTTGATTGGCTTCGAAATCAGTTAAAAATCTATTTTCTAATTCTTTTTTCACTAAGTTTAGTAGAGTTGTTATGTTATAAGTAGCTCAAAAATACAAATTGTTACAACTCATCCTAAAAATAATACAATTCAGTGTGTTTTTATTTTAGAGATAAAGCATCTTATGAATATTTGTGTCATAATTAACTATAAAAAATAAATAAAATGAAACTTGTAATCCATATTGTTATTACAGTCGTCTTGTTTACAATTGAAACAATTTCAGCTCAAGACAAAACAATTGCAACGACAGTTGTAAATGTCACTTCAGATAAAGGAAAAATAAAATTTGCCTTATATACTAAAGAGAACTTTAGAAAAGAACCACTACAGGCAAAAGAATCAGTAATAATAAAGGGAAAAAGTACTGTAATTTTTGAAAAAGTATCAGAAGGAGAATATGCTATTATTTGTTTTCATGACGCAAACAATAATAATAAGATGGATTTTGAACCTAATGGAATGCCAATAGAAGACTATGGAGTATCAAACAATAAATTATCACGTTTTGGACCGCCTGTGTTTGACGAAGCAAAGTTTTTGGTTAAAGATAAAAATGTATCTTTCGATATTAAATTTTAGAATGAAGAGGGTAAACCTTTAAATATAATAAGCATAAAGAATGAAAACACCAGTAAAAAAAACATTTAATAGTTTGAAGAATGATATTTGGATTTGCTTAAAGCTTACAATTATTTTTGGTGTTGTTTTTACTATAATAAATCAGGCTTTTACATTAAAAGAAGCTGGATTAGTGTTTTTGTTTTCAGGAATGTATTCTTTTGTTCTGGGGTTAGGTAATGGAATTATTAATGGTTATTTAAGTAAAAAGTGGGATTGGGTTTTGCAAACCAATCAAAGAGTTTGGGCAGGAATCATAGCAACAATAAGCTATACAACTGTAGCTGTATTATTAATCCATTACGTACAGTACTTTGTAATTTTTAATAATAATATAGATAACTTCTTTAATGGACGATTTTTATGGATGCATTTATTTGCAATCATATTATCGTTAGCGATAGCCGTTTTTTTTCATGCCAAAGATTTTATGGTAAACTGGAAAGCATCGGTAAAACAAGAAACAACACAGCATGAAATAGTAGCTAAAACAGAAACAGCAAAATTTGAAACATTAAAGAATCAAATAGACCCACATTTTTTGTTTAATAGTTTAAATGTACTAACCTCTTTAATTAGCGAAAATCCAAAACAAGCAGAGAAGTTTACAACAAAGTTATCTAAAGTGTATAGATATGTACTAGAACAACGTAATAAAGAATTGGTGCCTATACAAGAAGAATTACAATTTGCTAAGACGTATATGGAGTTATTACAAATGCGTTTTGAAGAAGCTATTCAATTTAATATTCCAGAAGAAGTAAGTAATTCAGATTTAAAAATAGTTCCTCTATCTCTTCAATTATTATTAGAAAATGCAGTAAAACACAATGTAGTTTCTTCAAATAAACCCTTAGAAATAAACATTTTTGAAGAAGAAGGTTTTTTAAAGATTCAAAACAACGTTAATCCGAAAGAAGCTATAGGAAAAAGTACAAAAGTAGGATTAAGAAATATAGCAGATCGTTACGGTTTAATAACCGATAGAAATATTCAAATAATTAATAATAATAAAATATTCACAGTGTGTTTACCGCTGTTAATTAATATAAAAGATAGTATCATGGATACAAAAAGTTTAGAAAACAGTAATTATGTAAAAGCAGTAGAAAAGGTAGAAAAACTAAAAGAGTTTTATCAAAACTTAGTTTCGTATTGTATAGTTATTCCTTTTTTAATTTTTATAAACCTCAAAACATATTCAAAGTTTCAATGGTTTTGGTTTCCTATGATAGGTTGGGGGATAGGATTAATTTTTCATTATTTAGAAGTAAATAATTATAATTTATTCTTAGGTAAAAATTGGGAAGAACGCAAGATTAAGGAGTTAATGAATGATGATAAAAAATTATAAATGAGATGGAAAAAGAATACACAACAGCTTACAAATATGCAAAAGCAAAAAAGAGAGTAGAGAAAATCAAAGGGTTTTACATTCATCTTATAGTCACTGTATTAATCATTCCAGTTTTAATTTTTATAAACTTAAAGTTTGTGCCAAGTTATCATTGGTTTTATTATCCAATAATAGGAATGTTAATTGGAGTTTTTTTTCATTGGTTGGGCATTTTTGGAATAGAAAAAATAGGCTTAGGAAAAGATTGGGAAGAACGTAAGATTAAAGAATTTTTAGAAAACAATAACAATGGAAGGTAATTATAGAGAAGAAAAAAAGTATTTAGAGGCTAAAAAGAAAGTAAAACAAGTAAAAGGGTTTTATGCTCATGCTTTAGTAAATATCATTTCAGTGATTATTATTGTTTTAGTGAATTTAAAATTCTCACCTTATTATCATTGGTTTTGGTTTCCTGTTATAGGAATAGTACTAGTGACTTTTATTCATTGGATGCTAGTTTTTGGTGTTAACATTTTAGGACTTGGAAAAGATTGGGAGGAGAAGAAGATAAAGGAATACTTAAATAAAAAAGACTAATATGAAAAGAGGTTATACACAAGAACATAAATATTTACTAGCCAAAAAAAGAGTAGAAAAAATAAAAGGATTTTATTGGCATTTAGCAGCGTATATAATTGTAAATATATTCATTTCAGTTGTAATTATTATGGGGTTGATGAATGAAGACAAGTTAACTTTTATCAAAGCAATAAGTAATTTTGGTGTATATGCTACTTGGCTTTTTTGGGGGATTGGAGTTTTTTTTCATTGGTTAGGAGTATTTGGAACCAATATTTTTTTTAATAAAGATTGGGAACAACGCAAAATACAAGAGTATCTAGATGAACTAAAAAAGAGAGAAAATGGAAAGTTTAAATAGAGAACAGCAATATATAAGAGCTCAAAAAAGAGTAGATGAAATAAAAAAGTTTTATAAGTATAATGAAGAATATGAGTGTTTTTCTTGTGGTAAGATATAGTTTGAATATGTAAAAATAAATGTTAAAATTTTAGGGAGCGTTCAGTTAATTTGTATTTCAATTGTGTGTTTTATATGTTTTACATATACTTGCAATATGAAAAAGAATTGAAAAATGAAATTAAATTTACCTTCAACTTTATCTTCTTTGCTTTTTACCTCTTTTTTATTAGTTTCATGTGGGGCTGTTAAAAAAAACAACAGCCTTGAAACTTTTAAACATTCCTACTCTACTTATTATAGTAATGTAGCAAAAGCGGATTCTTTGTTTGCTGTAAAAAAATACTCAGAGGCTTACTCTGTTTTTAATGAAACATTTAGTAAATACAAACCTTTAAACACTTTTAGTTTTAGAGAATATACTAGGTATGTTATTTCTAAGCATTTATCAGGAAAAGAGGTTTCTAAAAATGAAGTTGAGCGTTTAATTAGCGAATATGGAGGAACTTCTTCTATGTATCTCCATAGAGACCCCTCTTTACAATACTTGCTTGGAAAATATAAGATTAGCAAGAGTGATATTGATTCTTTGAGTGATTCTCATGTTAAATCTTTAGATATGGATTTGCGAAACAAATTGTTTAAGGCTATTGAAGAAGATCAATATTATAGAACTTATTATGATGGAAAAGATAAACAAAAATTGTGGGCTCAGAGTGATTCAATTAATGAAAAAATTTTAGTTGATTTATTTGATAAAAATATATTTCCAAATGAAAAAATTATTGGTCCTAAATTTTATAAAGGTGATGTTGTAGATGTTGAAGTTCTCTTGTTACATACAAACGATAGTATGAGAATAAACTATTTTTTACCAAAAATTAAAGAGTTTATTCACAAAGGAAAATGTACTCCTCGTATCTATGCAATGATGGTAGATCAATACCATTTGTACAATGATCGACCACAACTTTATGGAACATATAACACAGAAAAAATCTTACCAGAAAAATATAGCTATTATAACGAAAACAGAAAGAAGCTAGGGATTGGTTTACCGTCTATTGAATTTGATGTTTTTTGGCAGAACTATCTTATAAACTTGTGGGATTAAAGTTGTAACCTAATTTTTATTTATATGAAAAGCAATTTAAAATCAATCGGAGCTTTTGCTCAAGAAAACAAAACGTTAAACAACCAAACGATGGGATCAGTTAAAGGAGGAAAAGGAGGTCCATATGAAGAACCATTATTTACCTTTAAAGAATATTCTACTTCTGCACGTACTGAAGGAGGAGATACTGATTGTGTAGACTATTTTTAATGAAATACTTTAACCAGTTCCGCAACTTCTTTATGGAGAAGTGGAATTAAAATAAATCCGTAACCTATTTATTAATTTTAAATATTTTTTTTATGAAAGGATCATTAAAATCGATCGGAGCTTTTGCTCAAGAAAATCAAACGTTAAACAACCAAGCAATGACTTCTGTTGTTGGAGGTAAAAATGGTCAGTACACTTTTGGGGATACAATAAAGTATTCAACTAATGCTCGTACAGAAGGAGGTGATACTGACTGTAAAGATATTACATCTTGGGGACCTACTACTTATGGCTACTAGTTTTTTTAGTAGAAATTAAGGTTTGGTGAAATTAAATTAAATTAAATTATGGTTTTAATAATTTCAAAAGAAAACGAAGCTTCTACTCTAGATATTATTAGTTGGCTAGACAAAAAAAACACTCCTTGGGTACGAATAAATAAGGAAGATGAAGTAACTGTAACTCCTATTGCTGATGATTACATTTTTGAATATAATAATACATCTTTTAAGCTTTCTAAAATTAAATCGGTTTGGTATAGAAGAGGAGAAATTAAAACTTCTTTTTTTTCTACAGATAAAGATTATGAAAAATTACCAGAACCTCTTTTTACTTTTTTAAAAATAGAAAGTAGATTCTTAAAAGATTATTTGTATTTCTTGATATTTCAAAAAAAACATTTAAATACGTTTTCAACTGCAGTTATAAATAAATTAATTGCAACAGATATAGCAGAAAGTATAGGTTTTAAAGTTCCTGAAAGCTATGTTTTAAACTCTAAAAAAGAATTCTTAAAGCTAAAAGAAGAAAAAGGGTCTCTAATAACAAAAACGATTTGTGGAAATCCTATAATAAGAGTTAAAGAAAGGAAAGGATCAATGTATACTACTCAAGTTGAAAGTGTAAAAGAAGATAATTTTTTCCCTTCATTGTTTCAAACAACAATTCCAAAAAAATACGAACTACGAGTTTTCTATTTAGATGGTAAAACTTATTCTATGGCTATCTTTTCTCAAGATAACGAATCAACCTCTATAGACCTAAGAAACCATGACTTTGATATAATACAAAGAACTGTTCCTTTTAAACTACCTGGAGAAATTAATAATAAAATCGATCTATTAATGAATAAGTTAAAATTGAATTCAGGTTCAATCGATATTCTCGTATCTCCTGATAACAAATACTATTTTTTAGAAGTAAATCCAGTAGGTCAATTTGGGATGCTGTCTTACCCGTGTAATTATAGAATAGAAGAAAAAATAGCCGATTATTTAGCTAGTTAAAAAATAAAAATGAAAGATAAACAACACTTATTACCTGTTATAACTAAGTACATAACTTATGCAAAAAATGATTCCTATTTAGAAATACCTCAAGAGATTAGAAATGTACCTGAATGTATGTCAAATTCTCACAAAGAAATTATAAGATTATGAAAAACAAAGATTATTTTCAATTATTTGCCAATTGCCTAATAGTGAAAGGAGCCAGTAGATCTACTATTTGTGATTTACAAACAAAAGAAGTATTTATTTTGCCAAATGAGATAGCAGATATAATAGAGAAGCTTAACAATAGAAAGAGTATTTCCTCTATAAAAAAAGAATTTCTTCCTGATGAAGGAAAAATTATTGATGAAGCGTTGCTTCATTTAGAGAGTAAAAACTTTGGTTTTTTTTGTGAATTGGAAGAATTCGACTTGTTCCCTGATCTAGATACTACTTACAAAACAGCTAATCAATTAAATGATATTATTGTAGAATTAGATTTTTTTGATTTTGAAAAACTTCAAAAAATAAAAGAGCTTGCAAGAATTACAAGTTGTAAGTCCTTACATTTTGTATGTTATTTTTCTTTAAGTAAAACGGAATTAAAGAAACTTTTACAGCTCTTAAAATTAAAAACCTTATCTACTATCGAAATTATTATGAAATACCATAATAATCAAGATAAACCCCTTTTTGAAGAAGCTCATTTAAGTAATCCAAGATTTAAAAAAGTTGTTTTACATGGAAGTCCTTTTTCAAAAGATAACTATTTTCAAATTCCTTTTTTTAGCTCCAAACACCTAGAAGCAATATTTACTGACTTTTCTTTTTGTGGTAATGTTTCTCAAAAATATTTTACTCTTAACCAGGATAAATTTTTAGAGTCTCTAAATTTTAACTCTTGTTTAAATCAAAAACTAGCAATTGATAGAATAGGGAATATTAAAAATTGCCCAGCTCTCGATGTAGCTTTTGGAAATATTAAAAATACTCAGGTAGAATTTATTACAAATGAACTATTGAATAGCAAAGATTACACAAAGCTTACCTCTATAAAAAAAGAAAATATAAAGGACTGTAAAGTATGTGAATTTAGACATGTTTGTACCGATTGTAGAGCCTTTCTTTCTGATCCAAACAATCCTCTTTCTAAGCCTCTGAAATGTACATACGACCCATATACAGGGGAATGGTCTTAAGCATTACTTAAAAAGACAATTGAAAAAGAAAGATTAAAATTATATATTGTTACATAACTAATTGTTTTAAATAAGCATAAGAAATAGGACAATACATAACATTCTCTCCAGATGTTTGGGAAAATGAGATTTATTATGTGAAAGAGTTTAAAAGCAAGATATTACATTTTGTAATAACCCTTTAAAAAGATACGAATCTAAATGTTCAGTTTGAATAGATAAAGATGAGTGTGAAGTGTTTTTTAGTGAAGATGGGAGCAATTATTATTAAAATTATAAAACCTAATTTTGTTATGCTAGTGTTTTACATACTAATAAACTTAGTTTTTATAGGAAGAAGAATATATAAAGATATAGTTTATAGAGACGAATCAGTAATGGAAGCTTTTTTAGATGTAAACAACTATAATTTGTTCTTTTGGTGGGGAGTTATAGTATTTTTACACGGATTTAATGTTTTTTCAAAAGGAAAACTTTTTTCTAAAAAATGGGAAGAGCGAAAGATTAAAGAATACATGAACAAGTAATTGCTAAAAATAGACCAAACTAAACTATGAATGTTATAATTATTGAAGATGAAAAGCCAGCTGCAAGAAGGTTAAGTAGAATGTTAGCGGAACTAAACATAGAAGTTCAACAAATGTTGCACTCAGTAGAAGAGTCGATTAACTGGTTTCAAAGCAATTCTCATCCTGATTTAATTTTTTTAGATATTCAACTTTCAGATGGATTATCATTCGAAATTTTTGAAGAAGTAACTGTAAAATCAGCTATCATTTTTACAACGGCTTATGATGAGTATGCATTAAAAGCATTCAAGTTAAATTCTATAGACTATTTGTTAAAACCCATAGATGAAGATGAGTTAACAATAGCAGTAAATAAATTTAAAGAGCATCAACCTATACAAAGTAATATACAGGTTAATATAGATGACATTCGTAAGCTGTTGATTAACCCAGTTGATAGAAAATATAAAAAGCGATTTACTATAAAAGTGGGACAGCACTTAAAAATTATCAATACAGAAGATATTGAATGTTTTTACTCAGAAAATAAAGCAACTTACATACATACAAATGCTAATAGAAATTATTTAATAGATAACTCTTTAGAATATTGGCAAGAAGAGTTAGACCCCGAGCAATTTTTTAGGGTAAATAGAACATTTATAGTACATATAAATGCTATAAAAGATATTGTGTCTTATACAAACTCACGCTTACAACTAAAATTAGAATCTTATGAAGACTCAGAAATAATTGTAAGTAGAGAGCGTGTAAAAGATTTTAAAAACTGGATTGACTAGCTTAAAGGTTTATAATAAAAGTGGTTTTCAAAGTTTTTAGTTACAAAATACTGGGAAGGTTTAAGATTTGTAAAACTTTGAAATTCTTTAATAAAATGACTTTGGTCGTAATAACCATTATCTAAAGCAGTAGACAAATAATGTTTGTTACTCGATAGCAATACTTGTTTTACAGTTTTTTGAAGCCTAGTGATTCGTTGAAATTTTTTAGGAGAAACGCCAAACTTTTGTTTGAACAGACGTTCAAATTGACGGTAACTTAGATTACTTTGAGAAGCCAATTCATGGAGAGGTATTGAATTGAAGTTTTTGTATAGCGTTTTAATTATCAAATCCCAATTAACTATAGTAGAAAAATGATGTTTTTTTAATTGATTATATAGAAAGAAATCAATTAGTTTAATTTTTTCATCTACACTAGGTAATGAATAAAGAATTTCTAAAAACTCTCTACCTTCATTTTGCCATATTTCTTCTACAGATAAATATTGATTAACAATTTGTGTATGCGGAATAGAAGCAAAATGTCTAAAACCACCACTATGAAAACGTACAGAAATATAATGTACATGGTTAGTTGAATCAAAAATTAATTTTTCTCTCGGACAAATAACATGAGCAATATCTAATTTTTCATTATTGATGGATAAGGGAGTGTCTATATGAAAAAGTACTTCTAAACCAGTGCCTGGTAAAATTAAAGGAAGACTTTTAGTTTGAGAACAAACAAAATACCTATCAATATAAGGAGATAGGTATTTTGATGGCTTATAGTGTTTTATACTCATTTAAATTAATAAATATTTATAATAGGCTCTCTGGTAATTAAAGGAGTAATATCTTTTATAAATTGATGAAAGTGTGCAGAGTTATTATGTGCCTCTACAGCTGTTTTATCAATATACTCTTCATAAAACAAATAATTACCTTCACTAAATAGGTCTTTATGTAATTGATAGGTAATACATCCTGTTTCAGCGTTACTCGTTTTTACCATTTCTACAGCCAATTTCAAAAAATCGTTTTCTTTTCCTTGTTGAATTGCTATTTGAGCTATAATTACTTTTTGCATTGTGATGAATTAAAATTAAAACTCAAAAATACTGTCAAAGGTTTCTTGTAAATTGTAAAAAAACGACATCTTAAAATTCTAACGGGTTAAAACATCCTTAAAATTTTTAGTAGCTAAAATATTTCTAAATTCATTAATTTTAACTTTAGCATCAGGATGTATGTCGTTTCCGTCTTCAGTAAACCAAGCATGGGTACTACCAAGATAGTTCATACCTAAATATTTAGCACTTTCAATAAAAGGCATTTCAAAACCATTTCTACGGTCATTAGCACCAGAATTACTAATCATAGCCATGTTTTTGCCTCGCAACTGTCTACCTAAATCTTTTTTATAATGTAACAAGTCTGACAATCTATCAAAAAATATTTTTAGCGTAGCACTCATACTATACCAATATACAGGGGTGGCAAATATTAGTGTATCGTATTTATTGATAAGATCTTCCATTAACGGAATAAAATCATCATCAGCATTGGTGAAATCGTATTCAAATACACCAATGTTCTTCTTTTTTAAGTCAACAAAGTCAAAAGACTTGTTATTATTAAGGTAATTAATCACTTTGTTGGTATTTCCTGTGCTTTTAGAGCTCGCTTGTATAATAATTGTTTTATTCATCTGTTGTTTATTTGGAAGTAAAGCTCAAAAAAATATATAAAAAAAGAATTTAGATTTAATTGTAATTATTGATAATAACCAAGAAAAAATCAATAGAAGAAGTCTATATTTTTGTACTTTTATGCTATAAAAAAAGCGGATGAACACAAATGCCTACATATTTTCTAAAAAAAGAAAGTTAAATGAATTTTCTACTAAAGAAGTTGTTGATAATGCTAAGAAGAAGCTGAAAAAATCAAGAAAAAAAATTAGTGATTTACAAGACACAATGTACGCAGAAGGTAAGTATAGTGTTTTATTGTGTTTACAAGGAATGGATACAGCCGGTAAAGATAGTTTAATTCGAGAAGTTTTTAAAGATGTTAATGCACGTGGAGTAGTAGTGCATAGCTTTAAAGTACCAACAGAATTAGAATTAAAACATGATTTTTTATGGCGTCATTATATAGCCTTGCCTGCTAAAGGAAAAATAGGAGTTTTTAATCGTACACATTATGAGAATGTTTTGGTAACAAGAGTGCATCCAGAGTATGTTTTTGCCGAAAATATTCCCACAGTAAATAACGTTGATGATTTAAATGATACTTTTTATCATGATAGAATGGAGCGTATTAATCAGTTTGAAAGGCATATATCTGAAAACGGAACAATTATTTTAAAGTTTTTTTTAAATATATCTAAAGAAGAACAGAAAAACAGGTTATTACGTAGGTTAAATATTCCAGAAAAAAACTGGAAATTTTCTGCGGGTGATTTAAAAGAACGAAAGTTATGGGATAAATATCAAGAGTGTTATGAAGATATGTTGTTGAGAACATCAACAAATTATGCTCCTTGGTATGTAATACCTGCAGATGATAAAACTACAGCACGTTACATTGTAGCAAAAACATTAGAAAAAGAATTAGAAAAATATAATTTTAAAGAGCCTACACTTCCAAAGAAAGTGTTAGACCAAATAGATGAATTTAAAAAAGAATTAACGAACGAATAATATATAGAAAAGACAATAATAGATATATGTAAAGTAAATAGAATATTGTCTTTAAGCACTACAAAAAATGAATTTAAATTTAACAAAACCAATCGTATTTTTTGATTTAGAAACAACAGGAATAAACATTGCTAAAGATAGAGTAGTTGAGATATCTATTTTAAAAGTGTTTCCTAATGGAAATAAAGAAAGTAAAACATGGTTGGTAAACCCAGAAATAGAAATACCCAAAGAAGCTTCAGAAATTCACGGAATTACAAACGAAAAAGTAGTTACTGAGCCAACTTTTAAAGAATTAGCACCGCAAATTAATGAGTTAATAGGTGATGCAGATTTAGCAGGATTTAATTCTAACCGATTTGATATTCCTTTATTAGCAGAAGAACTGTTAAGAGCAGGAATTGATTTTAATATGAATAATAGAAAAGCAGTTGATGTACAAACCATTTTTCATAAAAAAGAACAGCGAACACTAAGTGCTGGATATCAATTTTATTGCGGAAAAGAATTAGTAGGAGCACATGGAGCAGAAGCGGATACAAAGGCAACCTATGAAATTTTATTAGCACAGGTTGAAAAATATGAAGATTTAGAAAACTCAGTAGAAGCATTGAGTGAATTTTCAACCCACGGAAAAAGAGCAGATTTTGCAGGGTTTATTTTATTTAATGATAAAGATCAAGAAATTTTTTCTTTTGGAAAGTATAAGGGAAGAACTGTTGAAGAAGTATTTAAAGAAAACCCAGGATACAATGCTTGGATTCAGAATGCTGATTTTCCTTTGTACACAAAAAAGGTTTTAAAAGAAATAAAAGAACGAATGTCGGCACCGAAAGATACGATGACTGATGAAGAAAAGCTACAAGCTTTACAACAAAAGTTTAATTTACGTTAAGTGTTTGAAAATTAACAACTACTTAAGAGCTCTTATAATTTTCAATTTTTACATTCGTTAAAAATTAAGTTATGAGAGTTTTTCTTTTTCTATGTTTTGTAAGTATTACAGCATTTTCACAAACAGTAGTTTTAAAAAATAAAGTAATAGATGCATATACAAATGATCCTGTTGCTTATGCGAATATTAGTTTTTTAAATGAAAATGTAGGGGTGTCTTCCGATGAAAATGGTCACTTTTCATTACAGATCAATAAAAAAATATTGAAAAGTAAAGTACATGTTTCTTGTTTGAATTATAAAGACACTGTTGTATTAGCATCGGTTTTACAGAGTGAATCTCTTAAACTTCAACCAAAATTATATGAGCTAGAGGAAGTAATAATTTCAAAAAAAGCGGATAGAGAGTTAGTTGTTGATGAGTACAAAAGAAGAGATATAAAAGCTAGTTTTGGAGGAAGAAAAGGATCACCTTGGATAGTAACCAAGTATTTTCCTTATAAAAGTGAATATAAAAATTTCCCTTTTTTAAAGAGTGTAACGATTTATTTTACAAGTTTTCTTTCTAGAAAGAAAGCAAAATTTAGGGTTCGTTTCTTTAAAGTTGATGAAAAAACAGGTAAACCATCAGAAGATATACTAAAAGAAAGTTTAATTGTTGATGTAAAAAAGACAAATGGGAAGACTGAAGTTGATGTATCTAAGTTTAATATAGAATTTCCAAAAGAAGGTTTTTTTGTAGGATTAGAAAGAATACATATACCATATAATTTTCATAAAATAAAATACACTAAGCAAGGGAGTAGAAAAAAGTATAAAGATACTATAGTTGCCCCAGATTTTGGGGCAATATACACGAAAGATTCAACTTGGGTAAAATCAAGTGGAAAATGGGTAAAACACTATTTTCCCCAAGAATTTTATAAAGGAAATGCGCTAAAACCAGCAATTTCCGTAACTTTGAGTAACTAAGAAATTACATATTCAAAAACTTAAATATAAAGAACAACAATGTTTACAGAATATAAAAAACTACCTCAAAACTCAAGAGTTTGGGTGTATCAATCAGATAGAGAGTTTACACAAGAAGAAATAGAATTAATCAGTGCAAAAGCATTGCTTTTTATTGATAATTGGACGCGTCATGGAGACGATTTAAAAGGATCATTCACTATTAAGTACAATCAATTTTTGGTGTTGGGTGTAGATGAGAACTTTAATAATGTTTCAGGATGCTCAATAGATGCTTCTGTACGTTTTATTCAAGAGTTAGAAAAAGAGTTAGAATTAGATTTAATGGATAAAATGAATATTTCTTTTAAAGATGGAGATAATATTAATATCGTAAAACTACCAGAGTTCCAAAATTTTGCCAAAGAACAAAAAATAACCGCTAAAACGGTTGTTTTTAATAATATGATAAATACTAAAGAAGATTTTGAAACAAAATGGGAAGTGCCAGCAAACCAGAGTTGGCATGCACGATTTTTGGTATAACTATTGATTTTATAAAAAAAGATGTTAAAGCCTTACATGTTTTTTGTAAGGCTTGTTAAGGGATAATATATGAAAAGAAAAGTATTAACATTACTAACGTTTGTTTTTATACAAATAATTCAAGCCCAAGTCCAAGGAGTAAACCCTTTATTGGCAAAAGATTCTATAACACAAAATGTATGGGTAGATAGTATCATGAAAACTATGTCTGTTGATGAAAAAATAGGACAGTTGTTTATGATACAAGCATATTCAAATAAAGATAAAAAACACGAAGATTTTATTTCTAATATGGTTACAAAATACCATGTAGGAAATATTATTTTTATGCAAGGAACACCTGATAAACAAGTAGTTTTAAACAATAAATATCAAGAATTAGCAAAAATACCTTTAATGGTTGGTTTTGATGGCGAATGGGGCTTGGATATGCGTTTGAAAAACACGTATCGTTTTCCTTGGAACATGACATTAGGGGCTATTCAGGACACGGTTTTACTTCAGGAAGTGGGTAAAAGAATTGGAGAACACTGTAAGCGAGTCGGAATTCATGTGAATTTCGCTCCAGTGGTAGATGTAAATACTAATCCTAATAACCCTATTATAGGAAACCGTTCTTTTGGAGAAAGTAAAGAAAACGTAGCAGAAAAATCAATAGCATTTACTAAAGGAATGCAAGGAGTAGGGGTGTTAGCAAATGCAAAACACTTTCCAGGACACGGAGATACGGAAGCAGATTCGCATCACACATTGCCAACAATTAATTTTAGCAAGCAACGACTAGATTCAATAGAGTTATATCCATTCAAAAAAATATTTGGAGCAGGTGTAGGAAGTGTAATGACAGCACACTTGAGTATTCCAGCTTTAGAAACAAATCCAAAATTACCATCATCATTATCAAAAAGTGTTGTAACTAATCTGTTACAAGACCAATTAGGTTTTAAAGGGTTAGTTATCACGGATGGTTTGAATATGAAAGGAGCTGCAAATTATTCAACACCAGCAGAAATAGACTTAGCGGCTATTTTAGCAGGAAACGATATGTTATTAATTCCTCAAGATGTTCCTGGGTCAATTAGGTTGATTAAGAAAGCCTTAGTAGAAGGAAAATTAACGGAAGAGCGATTAAATCACTCAGTTAAAAAGATTTTAAAGGCAAAATACTTAGTAGGATTAAATAAGTATAAGCCTATTGCTACAGAAAATGTGGTAAAAGATATAAATAGTCCTTATGATGAGGTTTTACACCGCAAATTGATAAAGAATTCTATTACAGTTTTGAAAAACGAAGGAGGAATTTTACCGATTAAAAATCTTAAAGATAAGAAAATCGCTTATGTTTCTTTGGGAAGTGATAGTGGTTCAGATTTCTATGAAATGCTTAAAAACTATACGAAAGTAGATAAGGTTTCTGATAAGCATTTAAGTGTATTAAACAAGAAGTTAGAAAAGTATAATCTTATAGTTATAGGGTTTCATAAATCAAATAAAAATCCTTGGAAAGGTTATAAGTTTTCTAATAAAGATCTTGTATGGTTACAAGAAATAGCAAGGAATCATAAAGTTATTTTAGATGTTTTTGCTAGTCCATATAGTTTACTTCAAGTTTCTTCTTTTTCTAACATAGAAGGAATTGTGATGTCATATCAAAATAGTAAGTTAGCGCAAGAGCTCTCAGCACAAGCTCTTTTTGGAGCTTTCGATCTAAAAGGAAAATTACCAGTATCTATACAAAATGAGTTTAAAGTAGGGCATGGGCTATTGGTAGATGGGTTAGATGTATTACAATATACAATTCCTGAAGAGGCTGGAGTTTCATCAGAAAAGCTTTCAATTATAGATAAGAGAATTGATACTATTTTACAAGAGAAGATGTCTCCAGGAGGACAAATTTTAGTTGCTAAAGATGGAATGGTAATTTATAATAAGAGCTTTGGATATCATACTTTAGATAAAAAGCTACCTGTTAAAAATTCTGATATTTATGATTTAGCTTCTTTAACCAAAATATTGGCATCATTACCCATGATAATGAAAGCTGAAGAAGAAAGAAAAATTAGTTTATTCTCAAATTTGGGAGATATTTTACCAAGATATAGTAAGTCAAATAAAGATACTTTATTGTTAAAAGAGGTATTATCTCATTATGGACGTTTACGTTCTTGGATTCCTTTTTATTTACATACAAAAGATAGCATAACAGGAGAAAACTCTACAAAATTCTACAGGAAAAAACGTACACCTAAGTTTAGTATAAAAGTAGCTAAAAATTTATACTTAGCTAAAGAATATAAAGATTCGATATATAAACAGATAGTAGATTCGGAGCAACGTAAAAGAATAGGGTATAAGTATAGTGATTTAGGTTATTATATTTTTAAAGAGATTTTAGAAAGAAAGTATAAAAGACCGTTAAACAAACTAGTAGAAGAGCAGTTTTACCAATCTATTGGAGCCAATAGAATGACCTATTTACCTCTGAACAAGTTTTCAAAAGAAGAAATAGTTCCAACAGAAAGAGATAACTATTTTAGGCATCAGTTAGTTCATGGTTATGTTCATGATATGGGAGCAGCAATGCTAGGTGGTGTAGGTGGACATGCTGGTTTGTTTGCAAATGCAAATGATGTAGCTAAAATTATGCAAATGTTTTTACAAGATGGTTCTTATGGAGGAAAGAAGTATTTAGAACCAGAAACCGTGCACAAGTTTAATAAACGTTATTACGAAAATAAAAAAGTACGTAGAGGTTTAGGTTTTGACAAACCACAATTAAACCCTAAGGTAAAAGCTACTTGTGGTTGTGTGTCGGATGTAAGTTTTGGACATAGTGGTTTTACTGGAACATATACTTGGGCAGATCCTGCAACAGGTGTAGTATACGTGTTTTTATCAAACAGAATTTATCCAACAATGAGAAATTATGGTTTAGTAAAAAGTAATATACGTACCAAAATTCAACAAGATATTCAAGATGCTATTTTGATGGCGGAGTAGGTGATAATTTGGTATATAAAAGAATAAGTAAAAAGGAAGTGAAAAAGTAGATTAAAGCCATTTTCCAACCCCAAAATATATATATTATCCAACTTTGTATACAATAAAAGAAAGGAAATAAAATAGCATTTACACCAAACCTAAAGGTATCTATAAACTCTACTTCATCGATTTTTCTGCTTAAAAATTTCCAAAGTGAATATGGAATTAAACTATTTAAAACAATTAATAAAAATAAAGGAAGAGTGTAGTTAATACTACGCTTTTTTTGTACAAGTATTTTTTTATTTCTTATAAGACTGTTTACTTCATTAACTTTAGTAAAATCTACTTGAGCATTATTTAAATTAGCTAAGGTAGTTTCATAACTTTCATTTTGTTCTATATGAACAGATAAGTTTTCTAATTGATTTGAAACAAGCTCTTTTATGTGTTTTACAGATTTATTTATGTTTTGTCTGTCGTAATAATCGTTAGCCAAAATTGGAGAACCAAAATGGATAGCAGTTTTTGAAGGGTAGCTAGATACGTTTTGATATGTAATTCCTACAGGAATAATATTGATTCGAGTGTCAGGGAAATTATCTAAAGTTTTAAAAATAATTCTTGTAAAGCCTTTACTAAGTGGTCTAATTGCTCTGTCTTTTTTGTGTGTTCCTTCAGGGAAGATTAGTAAAGTTTTATTATTTTTTAGAAGGAGCTGACACTTATTAAAAATTTCTTCATTCTTACTAAGTTGCTGTACACCGTCTCTAATACGATAAATAGGCATCATTCCAAGCGAGTTGAAAAACTTAGCAATAATAGGGTTGTTAAATACAGCTGCACGCACTAAAAAGTTTGTTCTCCTTTTTATATGTGTAGCTATAAGTATAGGATCAATTAAGCCGTTTGGGTGATTAGCTGTAAAGATTACGGCTTCTTTTTTGGGAATATGCTCACTTCCAATAATCGTTGTCTTTTTAGAGTAAAAGAATAAGCCAGTTTTTACAAAAGCTTTAAAAAAGTAGTACAACAGTGTTTTCATGTATTATTTATTTCTTCCCCAGTAAGTAGCTAACATCATTCCTGAAAAAATATCCCAAACACCCCAAAATGCAGCAAGAAGGGCCATTCCTCCTAGTCCATCAAAAAAGCTAAAAATAAGTAGTAACCCTAAACCACCATTTTGTATTCCTGTTTCCATAGAAATAGTTTTAGAGTCCTTTTTATTTAATTTAAAAGATTTAGCAGTTACATAACCTATAATAAACGCATAAATATTATGAAATATTACAAGAAATAAAACTAGATGTATATAGTCTTTAAAAACATCAGCGTTATCATAAAGGGCTATTACAATTAATAAAAGGAAAAAGAAAATAGAAAATGGACGTAAAAGTTTATTGATTTTTTTAGCCATTTCATGATGATAGTGATTAACTAACATTCCTAAAACTATCGGAATTCCTAAAATAAGAAGGGCAAGTTTAAAAAGTTCAAAAGGGTTTAAGGAAACACTTTTTAAAATCTCGTTAGTAGGCCCATATAAACTACCCCATAATTGTAAGTTTAACGGGGTCATTACTAAACAAATTATCGTTGAAAAAGCTGTTAAACTAACAGATAAAGCAGCGTTACCTTTTGCCATTTTACTAAAAAAGTTAGAAACATTTCCTCCAGGACAAGCAGCAATCATAATCATGCCTAAAGCAAAACTAGGGTATGGGTTAATAATATTGATAAGAATAAAGGTTAAAAAAGGAAGTAAAATAAACTGAGATAATAATCCGACAAATAATATTTTAGGTTTATTAATAAGTCTTTTAAAATCCTCTACCTTCATATCTAGAGCAATACCAAACATAATGATAGCTAGAGCAACATTAAGCATCCATAAAGCTTCAGTATCAAAATTAATCTTAATACTATCAATTTGTAAAGTGTTAATGTTTAAAAGCATATTCTATTATGTTGGCTCCCATTTGTAGAGCTTTTATTCTAGTTTCTTTTGGATTGTTATGTACGGCAGTATCTTCCCATCCATCACTTAAATCACTTTCGTAATCATAAAAAACTATAAGTCTACCTTCATAGAACAAACCAAAACCTTGAGGAGGTTTTTTATCATGTTCGTGAATTTTTGGCAAGCCTTTAGGAAAGGAAAAAGTTTGATGATAAATAGGGTGGTTGTTGGGAATTTCTTGAAGTTGTAATTCAGGAAAAACTTTTTTTAATTCTCTTCGTATGTATTTATCAAGACCATAATTATCTGATACATGTAAAAAGCCTCCTGAAATAAGGTAACTTCTTAGTATTGAGATTTCGTCATTTGTAAACAAAATATTACCATGTCCAGTAATGAAAACTATTGGATAGTCAAAGATTGTCTCGTCGTCAAGCGTAATGTTTTGTATGTTTTTATCAATCTGGGTTTTCGTGTTTAAGTTAGTAAACTTTACAAGGTTAGGTAAAGCTGTAGGATTTGCATACCAATCACCACCTCCTTTATATTGTATAACAGCTATTTCTTGAGAAGAAATATTTAGACTTAATAGAAAAATAAAAAGCAGGGTGAGGTTTTTCATGAATTAACTTGAATTTAAAAGCAATATAGTAAAACAACAATAAAAAACACCAACAAATTTGTTGGTGTTTTTTTCCCCTTAAAAAATAAATTATGCTTTTAATTTGAAAATCCCCAATTTTTCAAAAAGCGTTTTTATTCTATGCGATAAAAATATCGTAAGCTTTTAAATCTGTGGTTCAATTACGTCCAAAAAGGTGTTTTAAAACCAACTTTTTATAAAAAGCATGATTATCAATGTTTTATAAGTAGTTTTGTTTGGCAGGTAAAAGGTAAAAAACACCAATATTAATATTGGTGTTTTTAAGCTATAGCTCTTCCTTTTTCGTATTGAGAATAAGCGTTCTCAATAATTTTATTAGAAACCTTAATTATAAATTGAAAACCCCTTCAACTATTTTCAATTACTAATTTTTTAATTTCATTAAGTAAATATACTTTAGAATAAGGAGTTAAAGGTTCGAAAACATCCAAAATGGACGTTTTCGAACTGTCTTTTTATAAAAAGACAGTGGATTTTAATTTTAAACGGCTAGTGATAAGCTTTTGAATTGAACAGGAGTGTGTCCAGTATGCTTTTTGAAAACTGTATAGAATGTAGATTTAGAATTGAATCCAGACTCAAGTCCTATAGAAGTTATTGTATAACTAGTATAGTCGGGGTCTAATAAAAGTGTTTTAGCTAAATCTATTCTCATTTCATTTAAGTAATCTGTAAAAGATTTTTTAGCAATATTATTAATAATAAGAGAAAGTGTGCTAGAACTTAGCTCTGTGTCTTTTGATAGATCTTGTAGAGTATATTTGTTAAGTAAAAATTTCTTTTTAGATCTAATGAACTTATCTATTTCTATAAATTGTTCTTTTTGTTTTTCTACTTGATTTTTAGAGAAGTTTTTTTCAGTGTTCAAATTAATTGTATCAACACTAAAATCACCATTTAAATCAATTAAAAGTGACTCTCTAATTCTTTCACGCTCCTTTAATACACGAATTTGTTTTAGCCCTTGGTAACCTAACCAATAAATTAAGACGGTAGTATAAACTCTTAAAGGATAATAAGAGAATAAGAAACCAGTGAAGTTCATTTTTACTTTAACAATTAAAGCTAAAATCCAAAGAGCATACCCAATTGAAGTTAAAATGAAGAATGTATAAATCCATCTAAGATTATCAAAAGATAGAATTTTAGGAAACAATTTTTCTTTTTTGTATAAAATGTAAAATGAATAAACAAAAATACTTAGTGAAGTAACTAAACTAAAAATCTCTTCAATAGAAGTATACCGTTCATAAATAAAATTTAGGTACTCTCTAGATGCTGAATCGCTGTAGTAAAGAACAAAACTAATTTGACCTATAACAAGAATTAAAAAGAGAGGTATTATAATCTTTAATATTTTGTACGACTTTTCAGCAAGGTTTAAATAATGAATTAAAAACATGTACAAAAAAGGCATTGCTAAAAAGTGCCAAGGCACTTGTACATAGTCTAAAGCAAATTTATGTTGAACGAGCTCTTTTTCTAAAGCCCAAGATTGTATGTTATTTAATGATATTGCAAGTATTAATAAGTTTAGGTATATCATACTTTTTTCTCGTCCATTTTTAGAACAAAAAAGTATTATACTAAAAGCAAAACCATGAATGGCACTAATTAACAAAAAGAGATTAAAAAAATCTGCTGTAGTCAAAATAAAACACTTTAAAAGAGCTAAATATACGAAAAATGAATTATTGATGTAAATAGGATATGCTTTGAACTACATTTAAGCCTGCGGTTTCTGTTCTAAGTCTATTCTTTCCTAAAGAAATAGGGATGAATTTCTTGTTTAATGACTCTTGTATTTCTTCAGGAGAAAAATCACCTTCGGGTCCAATAAGCACGGTATATTTTGATGTTAGAGAAGCAACGTTTTTTAAAAACTTTTTTTCAGTATCATTTTCACAATGAGCAATAAAAATTTCTTCTGAAAAATCATTTTTTATGAAGTTAGAAAAATTTATTGGAGGGTTAAGTTTAGGCAATGTAAATTGTAGTGATTGTTTCATTGCAGATTGTATAATTCTTTCTAAACGGTCAACTTTTACAACTTTTCTTTCTGAGTTTTTACAAATAATAGGGGTTATTTCATCAATACCAATTTCTGTAGCTTTTTCCAAAAACCATTCTAAGCGATCGTTGTTTTTCGTAGGTGCTATAGCTACGTGTAAATAATAATCTCTTGTACTAGGTTTTTCTTCGTATTTAATAATTTTGGCAATACACTTTTTATCATTTCCAATAATTATTTCAGCAAAAAAAAGAATACCATTTCCATTAGTGATATGCAATATATCTCCTTCTTTTTTCCGCAAAACACGAATTATATGACGACTTTCATCTTTGTTGAAAGTAATTTCTTTTGAAGTGATTAATAAATCCGGATTATAAAAAAGTTGCATTATAAATCGAGTTTGTATGTTCTTCTTCTTTTGTGAATTTTAGGACTAAAATCTTTCCAAATTTGATGAATTGCATGATTTTCTTCAAGTTCAGGTGTTCTAATACAGTTTTGAATTCCTTTAGCCAAAAATATAGGATGAAATTGCTCAAAAATAATGGCTGTAACTCCTTTGTTTTGATATTCGGGATCAACTCCAATTAAATAAAAAGTAACATCTTTAGAGTTTTTTCTTGCATTCAACAAGTGGAAAATTCCGAAAGGAAAAAGTTTTCCTTTTGCTTTTTGTAAAGCTTTAGAAAAAGAAGGCATAACAATAGCAAATGCGACTAGTTTATGATTTTCGTCAACAACAAATTTTATATACTCAGGGTTTATAAAGCTTATATATTTCTTTTTAAAATAAGCTATTTGAGCATCTGAAATAGGCACATAAGTTGATAATTTGGAATATGTTTTACTAAACAAGTTAAACATTTCATCAACATAAGGCATAATTTTATCTGTAGAAGTAAAGTTTAAAGGAGTTAAGTTGTATCTCCTTTGAATTATATTACTAGCCTTTCTATATTTCTTAATATCAACGTTACTGAAAGAGAATATACTTTCGATGTATTCTTTTTCTTTTGTAAACCCTAAATACTCTAGGTGTTTCGCATAATAAGGATGATTGTACCATGTAATCATAGTTCCAATGTGGTCAAACCCTTCAATAAGAACTCCTGTTTTATCTAAATTATTAAAACCAACAGGACCTTCTATGTATTCTAAGTTATTTTCGCGACCTATTTCAGCAACTTTATTTAGTAAAGCTTTAGATACTTCAATATTATCAATAACATCAAACCAGCCAAAACGTATTTTTTTTATATGCTGCTTTTCTACTTCATAAGAATTGATAATAGCTACAACTCTACCAACTATTTCATTGTTTTTTAATGCTAAGAAAAAACGAGCTTTGGCATGTTCAAAAACAGGATTTTTATTTTTGTCAAAGCTTTCAATTTCACCCTTAATAATAGGAGGAACCCAGTACTTATTGTTTTTATAAAGAGAAAAAGGAAACTTAACAAATTGTTTCATTCCCTTTTTGGTAGTTATTTCTTTAATTTGAATCATTTTACAAATTTAAGGCTTTTAATTATCCTCCTTTTCTTTTTCCTTTTCTTTCTCTTGTTGTTCTTCTTTTTTAATTTCTTCTTCTAGCTTTTTTATTTCTTTTTCAAGCTTTAAACGTTCTTTTTCTTTACGCTTAGCCTCTTTTTCTTCTTCTTTTTTAATTTGTTTCTCAAGTTTTAAGCGTTCTTTTTCTTTACGCCTCGCTTCTTTTTCGGCTTTCTTCTTAGCTTTTTTAGCAGCTTTTCTTTCTTCTTTAGCTGTTTTTTTCTTTTGTTTTTTATCTTCTTTAACAATCATATCAACCAAAGACCCTTGGCGTTCTCTCTTAGGTTTTTCGTTTAAAAGCTCTCCATTACCTGAGTCATTATCTAAATCAACTTTTCTCTTCTCTTTTTTAGAAAATAGTTTTCCTACTTTACTAAACATTCGACCAAAGAAATTCCTATTCTCGTCATACTTAACAGGTTTTTCTTCTTCAATCTTGTTTCCAAATTCATCTATTTCAACAAAATCGTCTTTATGTCTATTAAGTCTGTATGATACTCCTAAAGAACTATATATACCAATTTCATCTTGTTGTAAGTTTGCCCTTAAAGAAGCATTGAACTGTAAGTTTTCACTAAAAAGATAGGCGGCACCTGCTCCTATATTAGTTTTTTTCTCATATTCTTCAAAAATACCTTGTATTTCAGCAAAACCAGACCAATAATCATTAAAGTTATAGGTACCCGTTACTATGTAAGAAAGTTGAGAAAAATCAGTTCCAATATAATCATAATGTAGGTTAGTAATTACATTTAATTTGTCAGAAAATTCATTTTGTAATAAAATACCAACTTTAGGACTAAACCCACCTCTTTCATGATAATCAGTTAAAAAACTTCCAATATTTATACCAGCAGAAACACCAATGTGTGGTATCCACCTTTTCCAGTCGAAAGAATGTCTTTTTTTCCAACTTCTTATTTCTTTGCTCTTATCATCATATTTAGGAGCATAAATCAAATATTTTGCACCTAGACTAAATTGACTTAACCCTGTTTTATTATATGATGACTCAAAAATGTTTTTAAATGCTATTTTATCTCTTTGTAAAGAAGTATTAAAGTTTACTTCTAATTTTTCAGAAATAAAGCTGGTTCTAAAAAACAAGTTTAATCCTAAGGCTTCAGGATTGCTAAAAGTTGGTGTAGCATTCATTTTTCTATAAAAAATACTTGTTTCGAACTGATAAACACCCGAGCCAACACTATAAGGGCTTTCAGAAAAACCTGGCTTATTTGAATTTATAACAGGTGTATATTGCGCGTTAGTAGTTAGAATAGAGCAAAAAACAAAAAGGATAAGAAGTTTCTTAATCATATAATAAATCCAAATTTTCAGGTTGTACAAACATACGTAAAAATACAATTACCTATATAATATAAGTTTTGTAAACTCTTAACGCTTCCTTTTGCTTCAAATTGTTATTTTTGATTGATTTTTTTATTTTAAGAAAAAGATGACTTATTTAAATGAAGCTGGACCTGTGAATTTTTTAAAAACCATATTAATTATTCTGTTAGTTTATTACGTTATTAAGTTTTTAGCGAAACTTTTTGGACCATACTTAATAAAAAAAGCAGTAGACAAAGTACAAAAGAAAGCTGAACAACAGTATAGAAACCAACAACAAGCATCTGATGTTGAAGTAGGAAAAACTGTTATTGATAAAAAGCCAAGTAATTCTAAAGAAAGTAATAATTCTGTTGGCGAGTACGTTGACTATGAAGAAATAGACTAACCATGAACTTAAAGAAATTTTTACCGTTTGCAATAGCAATTATTGTTTTTGCAATAGCATCTGTATTGTATTTTAACCCGGTTTTAAGCGGAAAACAAATTAAACAAAGTGACATTACTCAGTTTATAGGAATGTCAAAAGATGTAAAAGAATACAGAGCTGAAAAAGGAGAAGAGCCTTATTGGTTAGATAATGCTTTTAGTGGAATGCCAGCATATCAGGTAAGTGCTTATTATCCGAATGACTTTGTACGTTATGTTGATAAAGTTATTCGCTTTTTACCTAGACCTGCGGATTATCTTTTCTTATATTTTTTAAGTTTTTTCTTATTATTAACTGCCTTAAAAGTTGATTGGAAACTAGCTGTTTTAGGAAGTTTGTCCTTTGGGTTTTCTACCTATCTGATAATTATTTTTGGAGCAGGACACAATGCGAAAGCACATGCTATAGGTTATATGCCAATGGTGATTGCAGGAGTAATTTATATTTTTAGAAAAAGATATTTACTTGGGTTTATTTTAACGGCTTTAGCAATGGCTTTAGAAGTTTATTCAAATCATCCACAGATGACTTATTATTTAGGATTTTGTTTGTTGATTTTGGTAATTGTTGAAGGTGTTGAAGCTTTTAAATCGAGAACATTACCTGTGTTTTTTAAACAATCAGCTATTTTGGTTGCAGCAATGTTAATTGGTATTGGAGCTAATTCTACTAGGTTGTTAGCAATGAAAGAGTATGCTGATTATAGTACGAGAGGAAAATCAGAACTAACAATTAACCCTGATGGAACATCAAAAGAAAAGTCTACTGGGTTAGGTAAGGAGTATATAACTGAATATAGCTATGGAATAGCCGAAACATTTAACTTGATGATTCCTCGTTTTATGGGAGGAGGAACAGTTGAAGAGTTGGGAGAAGACTCAAACTTTTATCAAGTTTTAGAGCAAAATGCTGGTAGAAGTGTAGCAAAAGAGTATTCTAGTCAAGTGTTGACTTATTGGGGGAAACAACCTATTGTTGAAGCACCAGCTTATATTGGTGCGATAGTTTTTTTCTTATTCTTTTTAGGAATTTTCCTAGTAAAAGGACGATTAAAATATTGGTTGGTGGCAGCTACCATTTTTTCTATCGTATTAAGTTGGGGTAAAAACTTTTCTATAATAACGAACTTCTTTATCGACTATATACCTTTATATAATAAATTTAGAGCAGTTTCGTCTATTCAAGTAATAGCAGAATTATGTGTTCCATTGTTAGGAATTCTGGCATTAAAAGAATTTTTCTCTTCTGAGAATTCTTCCGAAGAAAAAGAAAATGCAGTAAAGAAAGCTTTTTACATTGTCGGAGGTATTTCTTTATTGTTCTTATTGTTTGGATCTAGTTTGTTCGCTTTTGAAGGATTACGTGATGCACAATATCAGCAACTTCCAGAGTTAATTGATGCTTTAATTGCAGATAGAAAATCAATGTTATTTAACGATAGTTTACGTTCTCTTTTATTGGTTTTAGCTGTTGCAGGAATGTTGTGGTTTTATTTGAAAGGAAAATTTAAGCAAGTACCTGTGTTAATTGTATTGGGAGGATTAATAATTTTTGATTTAGTCTCAATAGATGCTAATTATGTTAACAAGGAAGATTTCACTTCAGCTAGAAGAGTACAAAAACCATTTACAGCAACAAAAGCTGATGCAGAAATTTTAAAGGATAAAGGATATTATAGAGTTGTTAATTTTAGCGTAAGTCCTATGCAAGACGGTAGAACTTCTTATTTTCACAATTCGATAGGAGGGTACCATGCTGCCAAGATGAAACGTTATCAAGAGTTGTTTGATTATCAAATAGCTAAAAATAATATGGAAGTGCTAAATATGTTAAATACTAAGTACTTTATTATTAGCGATGAACAATTTCAAGAGAATCCAGAAGCTAATGGGAATGCATGGTTTGTAAACTCATTAAAAAAAGTATCTTCAGCTAATGAAGAAATTATAGCATTAGATAGTTTGAATACTAAATCAGAAGCGGTTATAAACTCAAACGAGTTTAATCTAAAAGCCGATGTGTTTCAAAAAGATTCAATTGCTACAATTAATCTAGTAAAGAAAGATCTTACTGAATTGATATACGAAGCAAGCACAACTTCAGAACAATTTGCTGTATTTTCTGAAATCTATTACAAAGATGGATGGAACGCATATATTGATGGAGAAAGTGTGCCATATTATAGAGTAAACTATGTTTTAAGAGGATTAGAAGTTCCTGTAGGAAAACATAAAATAACTTTTAAATATGAGCCTGCAGTAATTAAAACAGGAAGTTCATTGTCTTTACTTTGTTATGCTTTTCTATTCATAATACCTATTGGTTGGTTTGTTATAAAAAAGAAGAAGAACTAGTTTTCAATATCTTTTAAGAAGGCAGAAGGGGTTATACCAATATGTTTTTTAAACGCTCTTGTAAAAGCAGATGCGTTGGTGTAACCTATTTCTTCAGCTATGGCTTGTATAGAATATTTTCTAAAGTTTTTATCTGTCTTTAGTTTTTCTACTACATAATTAATTTTAAGCTTAGTACAATACTGTTTAAAAGACTCTTCATGATGTTTGTTAAAAACAAATGAAATATAAGTAGTGTTGGTTTCTAATTTATCAGCAATATAGTTGATTGAAAACTCAGGTTTTAGAAAATCTGAGTTTTTAGTTACGTTTTTAAATTCGTCAAGAATTTTAGTTTCTAAAGCTTCATCAATATTATATTCTTTTTTTTCTATTTCAGCAGGCTTGTTTTTATTCATTATCAAAATAAGTTCTTTTTTCTTTTCTTTCTCTTTTCTTATGAGGTAAAAAGTAATAATGAAAAAAGTTAGTAGTAAGATGATAAAAGATATAATAAGATTACGTTGTTTTGTAGCTTCTCTTTCTTCTATTGTTTTATTGAGCTGTTGAGCTTGCTCAAAGTTGTTATTATAAAATAAATTAAATGTTTTATCCTTAGAGCTTTTTGCTAAATTATACTGGTCTAAAGTAAGTTTAGAGTATTTGTAAGCACTGTCTAATTTGTTTAAGTTGTTATATTCCTTAGAAAGTATGTCGTAAATAGTAATTAGTTTGCTTGTTTCACATTTCTCTTGATTTTTTAAAAACTTGTTTGAGTAGTAAATAGTAGAATCAGATTTTTTCAAGTTGTGAAAACAAATAGCTTTCTGAAAATATTCTCTATGAAAATAAGGGTAACCATTACTTATGTTTTTATAATTATTAATTAAATCAACTGCTTTAGAAAATTCTTTTCTGGCAATTAATACTTCAGTTTTTCTTAAATTATAAATAATCTCAGAATCTTCATGAGGAGGATTAAAAAGCTTAGTTATTTCAAAGGCCTTGTCATAATAATAAGAAGCTGAATCAAGATAAGATTTATTATGATTTTTATTTTGAATGTCAGTTCTATTAATTGATAAGTATGCATTTCCTAGAGAATTGAGAAGGTCAGCTTTTTGTTGTAAAAAACGATTATCTTTAAGGTTACTAAAAGCTTCAGAATTACTATCGCTGTATGCGCTTAATAAAATCTGCTTAGCTTCAAAATTCATGTTTAAAGCTTGATTTATAATTGCTTTTAATGTTTTGATAATTATTTTATATCTTAAGTATTTTACATCCTTTTTATTAGGATGTTGTTCATTAGAACTTTGCATTTGAATTAAATACTCATATGCTTTAGTATAATCTTCTTGATTTTTTTTAATCCAAAAGAGCCTGTTTAAACCAGATACTTTAGCTTCAAGAAAGGCTTGTTTTTCGTTTGTGGAATTGTTCAAGAAATAGTTGGTTTTTTCTACTAGTCTTAGCGCTGTTTCTTCGGCCTCTTTGTATTTCTTCAGCCTATGGTATGCATAGGCTTCTGCAGAAATACCTATTACTTTTGACAGTTTATTATTAGATTGCTGTAACTTTTTAGAGTAATAGAATAAACTATCATTATTTAAGTTTTTAAAATAATAAACTTTATTTCTATGAATAGAATCTAAATACTTTGTTTGTGAAACGATTTTCTTTGAAAAAGAAAGAGTAACAAATATGATAAGTAAATATCTGGTCATTTTATACAAAAGTCAAAAAAGGGAACATATGCTTTTTACAAAAAGCAATTTTCAGTAATCAAATATAACATTTTTGTTCGTGCTTTTTATAAAATACGACATATAATACTTTTTTAATGGGGAGAACAATGGTATGTTTGCTGTACGTAAAATGTACTAGTAATTGAGTACGAGTTGCTATGGAAAATTAGAAAGTTGAAAGCGAGGAAATAATTTCTTCGCTTTTTTTGTTTTAAAAAAAGGTCTATAAAAATGTATTTTTTTATTCCTGTTACTTCAAATAATAAAATAATAATACATTTGTTGAAAACAAGATTTTACTAATCTGCTGGAGTTATGATTTGACTTAAAATATTTTATACTTTTTGATTTATAATGTAGGAGGATTGTATTATAAATTTGAAAACACAGATTTAGTATTTATCAATAAATAATAAAAATTGCAATTAATTTTAGTAGTAGTTTTCAATTTATATAAAGTATAAGTTGAAAATGATTAAAAAACAAATAAGTAATAATAAAATTACTAATCAGAAGAAATTATGGAGATGATGATAGACGAAAAGAGTAAACAATTAATAATTGAATATATGTTGAGAAAACATAAATTGAAGTATTATATTAATTATACAAAAAAGAGAGGGAGATGAGGATAGGAATGATTTTAGATAAAAGATTCCCTCCAGATCCAAGAGTAGAAAATGAGGCAGTAGAATTAATAAAGTCAGGCCACGAGGTGTTTTTGTTTTGTTTAAGTTATGGTAATGAAAATCTTCAAGAAGTAATTAATGGAATAAAAATAAGAAGATATAAGTCTAACAGATTAGAGTATAAACTATCTGCATTAACTTATACAGTTCCTTTTTATTCTTTGTTAATGAGAAAAAAAATTAAGGATTTTGTATTCAAAAATTCTATTGAAGCTTTTCATATTCATGATATAAGAGTTGCAGAAGCAGTTTTCCTTGTGAATAAAAAATTTCGATTACCAGTTATTTTAGATTTACATGATAACATGCCCGAGGTAATGAAGTTTTACCCACATTTACAAAAAATTCCAGGAAAATATCTAATCTCCCCAAAAAAGTGGAAAAAAAAAGAAGAAGAGTTTATAGAAAAAGCTGATAAAATTATAACTGTATCACAAGAGTTTGTTGATGAAATAATTTTTAGAACTAAAGTAGCCAAAGATAAAGTTGTTCTGGTACCTAATACAATTAGAAAGTCGTTTTATAACTCAGAGGTTGTAAATAAGCAGATAATAGAAAAATATAAAAACAATTTTGTGTTGTTATATTTAGGAGATACACATATTAGAAGAGGTTTATTAACTGCAATTGAAGCTGTAAAACATTTAAAAAAACAAATTTCATCTATAAAACTTGTAATAGTAGGTACCAACACTACAGATACTACATTAAAAGAAAAGGTTAATAAATTAGGTATTCAAGAGTATGTTGATTTTGAAGGTTGGCAAAATGTTTCTTTATTTCCTTCTTATATTAATGCGAGCAGTATTTGCATTTCTCCTTTATACAGAAACATACAACATGATGTTGCTTATGCAAATAAACTCTTTCAGTATATGAGTTTAGGTAAACCTTTGTTAGTAAGTAATGCAACTGCTCAAAAAAAACTAATCACTAATATAAACTCAGGGTTGGTACATGAAGAAAAAAATGTAGAAGATTTTGCAAGAAAAGTAATAAGATTGTATCAAAATGATTCATTAAGGAATGAGTTAGGAGAACATGGAAAAGAATTTGTGCGAAACAAGTTTACATGGGATAAAACATCAAAAGAGTTGATAAACTTGTACAATAACTTATAATATAATTTGAAAGTATTAATAATTACATATTATTGGGTTCCAGCAGGTGGATCAGGAGTACAACGATGGTTAAAGTTTGTTAAATATTTAAGAGACTTTAAAATAGAGCCTGTAATTTTTACGGTAGATGAGGCAAAATACCCAATTACAGATGTATCATTAAAAAAAGATATTCCAAGCGGAATAGAGGTGATTAAAAATCCAATATGGGAGCCTAATAACTTATTGTCTGCTTTTAAGAAGAAAGAAACTAAAACAAGTGCTGGTTTTTTAGACCCGAATCCAAGCGTTATTGGTAGATTGATGCAGTATGTTCGAGCAAATTATTTTATTCCTGATGCACGTAAATTTTGGGTAACACCTTCTGTGAAAAAACTCAAAAAATATTTAAAAGAAAATGCTATTGATGCAATTATAACGACTGGACCGCCACACAGTATACATTTAATAGGATTACAACTAAAAAAAGAATTAGGGGTAAAATGGATAGCTGATTTCCGAGATCCATGGACAGATATAGATTACTTTCATCAATTACCACTCACGCAAAAATCAAAAGCAACACATCACCAATTGGAGCAGGAAGTGTTAAAATATGCAGATGCGACATTAGTGGTAGGTAAAACAATGAAAAGGAACTATGAAAAATTTTCTAATAATATTCACGTTATTACTAATGGTTTTGACACGGAAGGGAATAGAGAAACAAATGTAATGCTTGATAAAAAGTTTTCAATCACTCACATTGGTTTAATGAATGCTGATAGAAACCCAAAAATACTTTGGGAGGCTTTACTTGAGTTAAGTTTAGAAAACAAAGAGTTTGCTAAAGATTTAGAAATAAAACTTATCGGAAAAATAGCTGATGAAGTAACAAGAAGTTTAGCTAAATGTCAGTTTAAAAATATAACTAAGATTGAGTATGTTCCACATAACGAGGCACAACAATATCAAAGAGCATCGCAAGTTTTGTTGCTAGCAGTTAATAAAGTGCTAAGTGCTAAAGGAATTATAACAGGTAAAATTTTTGAATATTTACAAGCAAAACGCCCTATCTTAGCAGTGGGACCTGTTGATGGTGATTTAGCAGAAATACTAGCTAAAACTAACTCAGGAACAATTATTGACTTTGATGATAAAGCTAAAATGAAACAGACAATAAAACAATTGTATTATCAGTATAAAAAAGATGATTTACAAATAGCTTCTGATAATATAGCACAATATCATCGAAAACAATTGACAGAGAAATTATCTATGATACTTAAACAGGTTGTAAATTCTTGAAAAAAATAGTAACTATATTAGGAGCACGTCCTCAATTTGTAAAAGGAGCTGTGCTAAGCAGAGTAATTCAAAAACATACTGAAATAGAAGAAGTAATAGTACACACAGGGCAACATTTTGATGCGAACATGAGTGCTGTTTTTTTTGATGAAATGCAAATACCTAAACCCAAATACAATTTAAATATAAATGGTTTAAGTCATGGTGCTATGACTGGGCAGATGTTAGAAAAAATCGAAGAGATTTTACTAATTGAAAAACCAAATGCAGTAGTTGTTTATGGAGATACAAACTCAACATTAGCAGGAGCTTTAGCAGCTAAAAAACTACATATAAAAGTGGTACATATTGAAGCAGGCTTACGTTCATTTAATATGCAGATGCCTGAAGAGGTCAACCGTATTTTGACTGATAGAATAGGAAACCTTTTAAGTTGTCCGACAGAAATAGCAGTGTCAAATTTGAAGAATGAAGGATTTGATAATTTTGATATTTTTATAGAAAAGCATGGTGATATTATGAAAGATGCTGTAGAATTTTATAGTAAGTCATCAGAAGATAAATCAACTATTATTAAAGACTTAGGTTTAGAGAAAAATAAGTTTGTACTAGCTACAATACATCGTCAAGAAAATACTGATGATAAAGAGAAGTTAACTGGTATTTTTTCTGCTCTTGAAAAAATTAATGCATCTAAAAAAGTAGTACTGCCATTACATCCAAGAACAAAAAAAATGCTTGATCAGTATAAGTTAAAGCCTAATATTACTTTTATTAATCCAGTAGGTTACTTTTCAATGTTAGAACTGTTGAAAAACTGTAGCTTGGTTATTACTGATAGTGGCGGACTACAAAAAGAGGCTTTCTTTAATAAAAAGTTTTGCATCATAGCAAGAGAAGAAACTGAATGGAAAGAATTGGTAGATAATGGTTATGCAGCTATAACTGGAGCTAGTACAGAAAAAATAGAAAGTTATTTTCAACAGTTTTTAAGGACAACAAAAGATTTTAAAGAGCCGTTATATGGAGAGAATGTGGGAGAAAAAATATATCAATCAATACTAAAATTAATAAAAGAATAAATTGGGAATTGTATTTAAACAATCATTTAGAAATACCTTAATAATTTATTTAGGATTTTTAATAGGCGGTATTAATACCTTAGTATTATATACACGATTTTTAGGTGATGAGTATTACGGGTTAGCAACCTATGTGTTTTCTGCTTCAAATTTAATCATGCCCATAACAGCTTTCGGAGTTCATTTTACCATTATCAAGTTTTTTTCAGGGTATACTTCAAAGGTGGAAAAAGATAAGTTCTTAAGCTCTATAATTTTTTTACCATTATTCATAGCAATTCCAATAGGATATTTTTGGAATTTCTTTCATGATTGGATTATGAGCTATGTAGTAGAAAGTGGAGCGAATGAAAATTTAATAATTGAAGACTATACAATTTATATTTACATAATAGCTGTTGCATGTGCTTACTTTGAAGTGTTTTACTCTTGGGCAAGAGTACAAATGCAGTCAGTGTTTGGAAACCTTTTAAAAGAACTATACAATAGATTAGCAGTAATGGTTTTGCTTTTTGCTGTATACTTTAATTTTATAACCAAAGAAGAGTTTTTAATATACATGTCTGCGGCATATATATTTAGAGTGTTGTTAATGATGACTTATGCTTTTCGTTTATACACTCCAAAGTTTACATTCAGTTTACCAAACAACTTTAAAGAAGTTTTACGATATACTTTTTATATAATTTTAGCTGGTAGTGCAGGAGCTATTATATTAGATATAGATAAAGTAATGATACCAGGTAAAGAAGGTCTTGCTACAGCTGCATATTATACGGTAGCTGTGTTTATAGGGTCGTTCATAGAAGCACCAAGCAGAGCTATGGGACAAATTTTACAGCCTTTAACCTCTAAGGCACTTAATGAAAATAATCCTAAAGAAACAGAGAATTTATACAAAAAAAGTTCTATTAATTTATTGTTGATTGGCGGACTGTTTTTTGTCTTAGTAAATTGTAATGTGGAGGAGTTATTCAGGCTGATGCCGAATAAAAACTATGGAAAAGAAGGAGTACTAGTAGTATTATTGATTTCGTCTGCAAAGTTATTTTTAATGTCATTAGGTAGTAATGGTGCTATTATAAGTAATTCTAAATTTTATCGTATTACGTTACCTGTAGGTTTAGGAATGGCCTTTTCTGTATATTTTTTAAATATTTACTTTTTTAATGATTTAGAGATGGGAACAAAAGGATTGGCACTAGCAACACTTATTACAGTTTTAGTGTTTAATACTTTTAAACTATGGTTTGTAAAAGAAAAGTTTAATATGACTCCTTTTACTAATAAAACATTTTTAATGATTCTTATTGTCTTAATTATGTTTTTAGGCTTTAATTTTTGGAATTTCTCTATACCCGAGTTTTATCTTTTTGAGTTCCCAATTCACCCGATAATAAACATTATTTTAAAAAGTATATTAATTATTGTAGTTTATGTTTTTGTGGTAGTAAAATTATCTATTTCTGAACAAATAAATAATTTAGCAAAAAGGTATATAAAATAAAAAGACCTGCACACAAAGGGAACAAGTCTTTTCTTAATAATAAGGGGGAATGAAACATTAAAAGGGGGAAATGCTTCGGCGACAAATATATATAAAATAAACAAACAGCCTCTTAATTTGTGTTAAAAAATTATTGATTATTTAGTTTTTTTTTAATTCTGCTAAGTTGAACAGGAGAAATGTTTAGGTATGAAGCAATATGACGTTGTGTAATTAATTTGTCAATACCAGGTATTCTTTTTTTTAAAGCTATATATCTTTCTGTTGAAGTGAGTGTAGAAATATCCAAGAGTAATTCTTCTGCCTTTAAATAAGCGTTTTCAAGAGCTTTTATATAAAATAAACTAAACTCTTTATACTTTAATGTCAATTCAATAAGTTTATTAAAATCACCTTTGTAGCCTGTTACTTTAGTTAGCGCTTGATAGTTTACTTCGGAAGATTTTTTTTGCATCATCGCTGAGTTTGCTCCAGAAATATCACCAGAGATAAAAAAAGCTCTAGTTGTTTCTGTTCCTTTTTCATTTAATAAATAGGATCTCATGATACCCGTTTTAACTATGAAAAAATCATTGGAGTATTCGCCTTCTTTAGTAAATATTTCATTGGGTTTCAATTCTACATATGTAACTATACCTTCAAAGAGAGAAACTAAATAATCTGGTAAGTCAAAAAATAGATGAACAAATTTTTTTATATCATCATTCATAATTAACAAGTTATATGATAATAGTGAGGGTAAAAGACTAAGTTAACAAAAAACTTTTACTTATTTAAAATAAAAGTCAGACCTAACTTTAAGGGGAAATTAGGTCTGAAATATGTTAAGGGGTATGTAACTTGTTAATTACAGAGACAAATGTAAATTAGTTTTATAGTATAACCATTAACATATGTTAATAATTATAATTATTTCTAATTCTACTAAGTTGAACAGGAGTGATGTTAAGGTATGAAGCTATGTGATATTGATTAATAAGGTTGTCAATATTTGGATAGTTTTCCTGTAGTTTTTTATATCTCTGAGTAGCATCTAACATTTGTAGTTCTAAAATTTTTGATTCTTCTCTAATGTAAATATTTTGTAGTATTTTATAGTGAAAAATAGAAATCTCATGATGTTGTAAAGAAAGTTTGTAAAAATCGTGATAATCACATTCTATAACTTCACAGTCAGTTAAGCACTCGTAAATTAACTCAGAAGGCTCATTTTTAATCAAAGCACCTAGGTTACCAGATGTAATTACTGGTGTGTAAATAGTTTTGGTGTGTTCTTTTCCTTTGATATCAATATTATATGACCTTATAATACCTTCTTTTAAGATATATACGTTCGTGGGTTTCTGACCTAAAGAAACCAATTTATAATTTTTAGGAAACTTTTTAATAGACAGAATATTAAAAATCTTATTTAAAGCATCTTCAGATAAAGGGTAGAAATTCTGGGAAAATTCTCTAAAAAACTCCATAAGTAAATAATGAAAGGATGAAATAATCAGAGGGGACTATTTCAAATTTACATTAATTTTTTCTAAAAAGCTAATAGTGTTAGCTCCTTCCATAAACAAAAGATCCAAGATAGATAAATTAGGTATAAATCCGTATTTATCATCAAACATTTGAATATAAGTGTCCATTTCTATTTCAATTCCTTTTTTAGCAATAGCTAGAGCTCTAAAATCTGTGCTTTCAGGGTTCAGTTCGTACCTAGTAGTTTTGTTAAATTGCTGTTTAATTTGTAGAGCATCTGTCACAAATAAATGAGTGTCGATATTTAGATCTTGTAAAAAGGTATATTTTTTATTGAAAATAGCTAGTAAGTCATCTTCAAAAAACTCAAAAAAAGGAGAGGAGCGATAGGCGGATTGTAACGATTTAAAGTGTTGTTGTTGCCATGGGAAGTCGTTTTCTACTAAGGTATCTTTGGTCTTTTTTCTACCTTCTTTTGTTTTATGTTTAACAGGAATATTGAGAGCTAATTTACCATTTGCTCCATAAATATAACAACGATTTCGATAGGTTTGTTTTTGGTAATTATCTTCTACTTCAAAAGTAATAGTATCCGATTGATAGATTGCTGCATATTGTGAAATAGGAGCAAAGTATGTAGGGACAAAAAGTGACATTATGCTTTCTTCTTTTTACTTTTTCTAAAACTATACACAGTATAACCTCCAATTAATAATAAAACTAACCAAAGATAAGAAACTGGTTTACCACTACCACCAACAGTTGTAAACATTCTATCCCAACGAATAGAGTTTAATTTAGCAATAAAATTAGGTGCATTAGCATCCCAACTTAACCAAATCATAACAGGTTTACCAACTACGTGGTCAAAAGGCACATATCCCCAATTTCTAGCGTCTAATGAGCGTTGACGATTGTCTCCCATCATCCAGTAGTAATCTTGCTTAAAAGTATATTCTTTTGCTTTCTTACCATTGATATAAATGTCGTCTCCAAAAATGGTTAAATTATTATTCTCATATCTTCGGATAATTTGTTCATAAAAAGAAATTGTTTTAGAATTTAATTTAACAGTAACTCCCTTTTTAGGAATATATATTGGTCCAAAATTATCAGCAGACCAAGCATATTTTGGATCGTGAGGGAAAACAGATTTGTCATAGAACCCTTTAGGTGCTAAAAATTTTTCAACTTTTTTAACAAGAGAGTTTTTGGTAAGTGAAGCGGCTTCTTCATCAGTAAGGTTTAAGAGATACTTTCCATCTGTAGTCATTTTACCTTCTCTGTTTTTGTTATATTTTTGGATAACAGTTTGTGGTAGTTCTTTACCTTCAGTATCAACAAAGAAGTACCATTGTGGCTTTGCTCTATCAGGTAATACCGTTTTCTCTCCATTAATAAATACATAACCATCACGAACTTCTAAGCTATCACCAGGAATACCTACAGCACGTTTTACATAGTTAGTACGTTTATCAATAGGTTTATAGGTGAATTTCCCAGAATTATCTCCCCACATTGTTGCTAAGGAATCTGAAGGCCAGCTAAAAACAACTATATCGTTACGTTTAATTTTCTGAAAACCAGGAATACGCATATAAGGTAATGACAGCTTATTTAACAAACCATCTTTGTTTTTATCATCAGATAAAAATGATTTTATACCCAATCCAGGAATAGTATCGTGTGCCATTGGTGCAGCAACGGTAGTCATTGGTACACGAGCACCGTAATGAAACTTACTCACAAATAAGTAATCACCAACTAATAAGGTTTTTTCTAATGATGATGTAGGAATGGTATATGGCTGCATAAAGTAAGTATGCACTAAAGTAGCAGCTATAATAGCAAAAGCAATTGAGCTAACCCATTCACCTAAAGGAGATCTTGGTTTTAAACTTCTGTTTTCAATGTATTTTGCATCTGTAAAATAATTGATGTAATAGATATATAACCCTAAAGTTAGAATAGCTAAAATAGTGTCAGGTCTTTTGTTAAAACCAAAACTTCTACAAGTTTCAACCCAAATTATAGGAAACATTAATAAGTTTACAATAGGAATGAATAATAAAATTACCCACCATTTTGGACGGTTTATTATTTGCATCAATACGATGGCATTATAAACAGGTACAGCAGCTTCCCAAGCTTTTTTTCCAGCTTTAGTGTATAGTTTCCAAGTACCTAAAAAATGAACAACTTGTATGAATAAAAAGAATAAAAACCATTCAGTAAATGTCATAATCTATATATTTTGTAGTTCCTTGTAAGGAATAAAATTCAATTTTATTTGTGTGTTTTTTGAGTTGTTTGTTACGTTATTAACCTAAGTTTAACACATCTCGCATAGTAAAAACACCTGTTTTATTATTTAACCACTCAGCAGCAATTACAGCACCTAAAGCAAAACCTTGACGATTATGAGCTGTGTGTTTAATATCAATAGTATCTACCTCAGAATTGTAAGTCACGGTGTGAGTACCCGGAACATCCGGAGTTCTGATAGCTGTAATAGGAATATTTTCTTCTGATGTTTTTTCGTCTAATTCCCAAGCTTTTTGATTAGTATTTTCAATAATACCTTCTGCCAATGTAATTGCAGTACCGCTTGGAGCATCTAACTTTTTAGTATGATGAATTTCTTCAATAGAAACATTATATTGTTCTAAAGTACTCATCATTTTAGCAAGCTGTTTGTTTAGTTCAAAGAAAACATTAACCCCTAAACTAAAGTTAGAAGCATAAATAAATGCACCTTTTTTGTCATTACATAAATCAACAATATCGTTGTATTTATCTAACCAACCAGTAGTTCCAGAAATAACAGGTATATTATTGTTAATACAATTGCTGATATTGTCGTATGCTGAAGAAGGAATACTAAAGTCTATTGCTACATCAGCTTTTGTAATATCATACACTTCTTTTCCAGAAGTTTTTATAACAATTTTATGTCCTCTTTGTAAAGCAATTTTTTCAATTTCTTTACCCATTCTACCATAACCAAGTAAGGCTATTTTCATCTTAAAAAGAATATTTTAGTGTTAAACCAACTTTAGGAGCTTCGATAAATAAAGGATCTGGAGTGATTACTGGTTTTACAGATAAGCTATCATCTGTGTCAAATTGTAATAAGTGTGCATTAACACTGGCTTCAACAATTTGTAAAACATATAAAAGCACACCAGTTAATAATGATAAATCTCTATTTTTTCGTAAAGTTTTCTGTGCACTTTCTAAACCAGCAGTAGAAATAAGAACAGTTCCATCCTCTCTAGTAAATTCGTCTTTTAATCCTTGTTTACGAAGTTTAAAAGCTGTTCGGTATCGATCATACTGATCGCTATTATCAATATAAAAATAAGCACTAGCGCCTATTGCTGCCCATACTATTGGGGCTTTCCAATACTTTCCATTATAAATTTGTCCACCTCCAGGAAAAATAGCTGAGTAAAAGGCAGCTTTTGAAGGTGACAAAGGATTGTATTTGTCACTTGTTAACTGAAGTTGTTTTGCCCTAACGGCAATAGAATCTTTTTGAGCAAAGGTATTTTGAAACAAAAAAAGACTAAAAAAAGCGAATATGATTATACGTACGTTCAATTACTTTAGTAAGTTTTTAATACGGTTAAAATCTTCTTCAGAATGAAAAGGGATAGAAATTTTACCTTTTCCACGATTGTTCACTGTAACGTCAATTTTATGTCCAAAATAGTCGCTAATATCCTTAACGCTTTCAGAAATATAATTAGGTAAAGCTTTCTTTTTGGTTGTTTTAGCAACCTTACCAGCTTTTAAGTTTTTTACAAGTTCTTCAGTTTGACGCACTGATAGTTTATCACGAACAATTTTCTCATAAATGTTTAATTGATCAGAGTTACTATCAACATTAATCAATGCACGACCGTGTCCCATTGAAATAAAACCATCACGCATTCCTGTTTGAATAATAGGATCTAGCTTAAGTAAACGTAAATAGTTAGTAACTGTAGAACGTTTTTTTCCAACACGAGTACTTAGTTCTTCTTGAGTAAGTTGAATTTCATCAATTAAACGCTGGTAAGAAAGGGCAACTTCAATTGGATCTAAGTTTTTACGTTGAATATTTTCTACCAACGCCATTTCTAACATTTCCTGATCGTTGGCTAAACGAATGTAAGCAGGAACGGTTTTGTTTCCAATAAGTTTAGAGGCTCTAAAACGACGTTCCCCAGAAACTAATTGAAACTTATCGCTTGATAGTTTACGTACAGTAATAGGCTGAATAACTCCTAATTCTTTAATAGAACTAGCTAATTCACGCAACGCTTCTTCATCAAAATAAGTCCTAGGTTGGTAAGGGTTTACATCTATTGAGTTTATATCAATTTCAATAATATTTCCAACCAACTTATCTGCATTTTTGTCTTCTGCTGAATTTACTTCTGCAGTTTCCTTTAATAATGCTGATAAACCTCTACCTAAAGCTTGTTTTTTTGTTGCTTTTGCCATTTACAGTGATTATGCGTTTTTAGTTAAAATTTCGTTCGCCAAATTTAAGTAATTTACGGCACCTTTACTCGTTGCATCGTATGAAATTATACTTTCTCCATAACTTGGTGCTTCACTTAAACGAATATTTCTGTGTACTATTGTTTCAAAAACCATAGAACTGAAGTGTTTGCGTACTTCATCTACCACTTGGTTTGATAATCGTAAACGAGAATCGAACATAGTTAATAACAAACCTTCAATTTCTAATTCTTGATTATGTATTTTTTGAACACTCTTAATTGTGTTTAATAATTTTCCTAAACCTTCTAAAGCAAAGTATTCACATTGAATTGGAATAACAACAGAGTCAGCAGCTACTAGAGAGTTTAAAGTTATTAAACCTAAAGATGGAGCACAATCAATTAAAATAAAATCGTAATCATCTTTAATATCTTCTAACGCTTTTTTTAACATATACTCGCGTTGTTGCTTGTCTACCAATTCAATTTCAATAGCAACTAAATCAATATGAGCAGGGATTAAGTCAACGTTAGGAGAGTCTGTTTTTAAAACAGTATCCTTTGCAGGAATTGTATGTTCTAAAACCTGATATGTTCCAATTTCTACACTTTCAACGTCTAAACCTAAACCAGAAGTAGCATTTGCTTGGGGATCAGCATCAATTAACAATACTTTTTTTTCTAAAACACCTAAAGCCGCAGCTAAGTTTACAGATGTAGTAGTTTTACCTACACCACCTTTTTGATTTGCAATTGCAATAATTCTACCCATTATAATTTATAAAGTTTGAAAGAGGTAAATTTACAATTATTTATCATTTTTAAAAGAGAAAGACATTAAATAAAATTACAAAAGCCACAGAGTTTTGATTCTGTGGCTTTTGTAATTTTATGTGTAGAGGATTTTATTATCCGTTTAACATCACAGGCATAACAAGCATAGTTACTAATTCACCTTCTTCAGTTCCATCAATAGGAGTTAAAATTCCAGCTCTGTTTGGTAAACTCATTTCAATTAAAACGTCGTTAGAGTTTAAGTTATTTAACATTTCACTTAAAAAGCGAGAGTTAAATCCAATTTGCATATCGTCTCCTTGGTAATCACAGTTTAATCGTTCGTCGGCTTTATTAGAATAGTCTAAATCTTCTGCAGAAATATTTAACTCAGTACCCGCCATTTTCAAACGAATTTGATGTGTTGTTTTACTAGAAAAAATAGAAACACGACGTACAGAGTTTAAGAAAGAAGCTCTGTCAACAGTTAATTTATTTGGATTTTCTTTAGGTATAACAGCTTCGTAATTAGGGTATTTCCCGTCAATTAATCGACAGATTAATACTACATTATCAAAAGTAAATTTAGCATTGGTATCATTATACTCAATAGTAACGTTGTTTTCTGATCCCCCTAAAATTCCTTTTAATAAGTTTAAAGGTTTTTTAGGCATGATAAATTCAGCTGATTTATCAGCAGTAATATCGGTACGTGTATATTTTACTAATTTATGAGCGTCGGTAGCTACAAAAGTTAATTCTTTCGAATTGAACTGAAAAAATACACCACTCATTACTGGGCGTAAATCATCATTACCAGCAGCGAAAATAGTTTTTGAAATAGCTGTAGCTAAAATATGAGATGGAATTTCAGTGCTACTAGGAGAAGGTAATTCTACAGCTTTAGGGAACTCATCTCCGCTAAAGTAAGCCATGTCATACTTCCCTTGCTCAGAAATAATTTCAATGGTATTATCTCCTTCAACCTTAAAAGTAAGAGGTTGTTCAGGAAATGTCTTTAAAGTATCTAATAATAAACGAGCATTTATAGCAATCGCTCCAGTATCAGTACTTTCAACTTCAATAACTGATGACATGGTTGTCTCAAGGTCGGAAGCTGATATTTTTAATTCGTTTTCAGATAGTTCAAATAAAAAGTTATCTAAAATTGGTAACGTGTTATTGCTATTTATAACCCCACCTAAAACTTGTAGTTGTTTTAATAATTGTGAGCTAGATACGATAAATTTCATTTAGTAATTTTTCTATTTATTAGACTTACAAATATATCTTAATTTGATGATTTTAAAAATTATTTTTTTATAAGTGTACAATACCCCTAATTAAACTGATAATTTAATTGTATTGTACCATAAAAATTACCTTTTGGAACACGTGAGCTTTTGAGCTTTTTAGTGTGGTAATTTATGGTATACCCAAAATTAAAACGATTACTTGTAAAACGAATTCCAAACTCTGTAGTGAATTTAAAAGGTTCTACTTCAAATGTTACAGGATTTTTGTCGGTTAAAAAGCTTCCTTCAATAGTTGCGTCATAGGCAACATAATGGAGCATTGGTTTTAGGTATAAAAAAACTTCCGCCTTATTTTCGAAATTAGTATTTTGGTTATTTAAGTTTCCATGAAAAGCAATAGAGTTAATAATACTTTCTAAAGGTTTGAAACCAATACGAGTATATAAACCGGTTGATAAATCAGTATAAACAGTACCTAATCTAGCAGAATTTATCCAGTTAAGGTCAAAAACATTGTCTTTGCTTATTTTTTTTATATAATCAGCTTTTAAATTTAGGGCAAATGCATCTTTTATTTGATAATCCCATCCGGTAGCTTTTCTAAAGCCATACATTTTATGAATAATACCTTGAAGTTCTTCACTTAAAGAAGATGAGCCAATAACACCTAATTGTAAAGATGTTTTTAAAATAGACTCATTTGTATAAAATTTATTTATACCAAAGCTAGCAAACAAATAACCAGCAAAGGGACGATCGTGTTCTTCAATGGTTTCTACGATAGCTTTATATGGGGTATACATATGGTGCCCTAATTGAATTTCATATATTTTTTTAGCTATGTTTTTAACTTTATTCTTGCTTAAGAAGCGATACGTTAAAAAAGCTCCGTTAGTATAATATCGGTCTTGGTAAGTTGAAGTATATAAATCATTATCATTTATAAAACTAAACTCTTTGGCGTATTTACGTTGTGAGAATGTAGGAAGAGAAAGTAAGATAAATAAAAGTAGTATATTTTTTTTCATAGCTGTAAATATCGTATTATTTTAGCATATCCTTGGTTAAATTATTAACAAGAAAAATTAATAAACTTATGAAAGAAGAACCTGTATTAACAATTGAAGATTTTGAAAATGTTTCAACAAATAAAGAGTTGTTAACAATTATTAAAGAAAAGGGGGTTTCTATTACTAAGGTTCAGGTAAAATTAGATTATGAAGAAGAGCTAAGGAAGTTACAAATAGAGTTGGTGAAGCTTCAACAATGGATTGCTAAAAATAAAAAACGAGTAGCTGTAATTTTTGAAGGAAGAGACGCAGCAGGAAAGGGAGGAAGTATTCGACGTTTTATGGAGCATATGAATCCGCGTTCTACACGTTTGGTAGCTTTAAATAAACCAACAGAGGTAGAAAAAGGACAATGGTATTTTCAGCGATATATTAAAGAATTGCCAAACCCTGGAGAAATTGTTTTTTTTGATCGTAGTTGGTATAATAGAGCAGTAGTTGAGCCTGTAATGGGATTTTGTAATGACGATCAGTATCAGAATTTTTTGGTTCAAGTACCAGAGTTTGAACATATGTTATATGAAGATGGAGTAGTAGTTATAAAGTTTTGGCTTTCAATTTCAAAAGACGAACAGTTACGACGTTTCAATTCTAGAAATAACAATCCATTAAAACGTTGGAAGTTTAGCCCTGTAGATAAAAGAGGACAAGAGTTATGGGACAGATATAGTCACTATAAAAACGAAATGTTTAGTAAAACACATACAGCATATAGCCCTTGGATAGTAGTAAAAACGAATAATAAAAAAGAAGCAAGAGTTGAGTGTATGCGTCATGTACTATCTCAGTTTGATTACGACGGAAAGGAAGAAGCTCAAACGATTTTAACACCAGATCCAAATATTGTAATGCGTTATTATCGTTCAGTAAAACATTTAGATTAAAATGGGAAAGTTAACTCAAAGAGACGTAAATAAATTAAATACAACAAGAGGTTTAAAAGCTTTATTGTCGAAATCTTTTAATTTAGAAAGAGCAATTCGATATGTTGATTATGAAAGAAAATTAAAAAAATTACAAGTTGAAATAATTCGTTTACAAGCTTGGGCAATAAAAGAAAATGAACGAATAATTGTAATTTTTGAAGGAAGAGATGCTGCGGGTAAAGGTGGGGCAATACGTAGAATTACAGAACGTATCAATCCTCGTCATATGCGAATTGTAGCACTTCCAAAACCTAATGAAGATCAAAAAACTCAATGGTATTTTCAGCGATATGTAGAGCAGTTTCCTAAAGCAGGAGAAATTGTTTTTTTTGATAGAAGCTGGTATAATCGTGCAGTAGTTGAACCTGTAAATGGTTTTTGTACACAAGAAGAATATGAAATTTTTATGAATCAGGTAAATGATTTTGAACGTATGATTTTAGAATCAGGAATTCGTTTGGTGAAAATTTACATGTCTATTAATAAGAAAGAACAAGCTAAGCGATTTAATGATATAAAGAATAATCCATTAAAACAATGGAAGATGACACCTGTTGATGAAAAAGCCCAAGAGCTTTGGGATGATTATACAGAGTACAAAAGAGCTATGTTTTCAAAAACAAACACAGAAATATCTCCATGGAAAGTTATTCGAGCTAACAGGAAAACTGTGGCAAGAATAAATGTAATTAATTACATTTTAGAAAGAATACCTTATGATAAAAATATAGAGGTGTAACTAAGATAGTTTTTGATGAATTTCTTCAAAAATAAAAAAAAGCTCACCAGCAATTTGTTTACTAGTGTTTAGGTATGTTTCTTCAGTTAAGTCTGTATTGTCTGATGTTTTAGGGTCGTTATATGGTAAGTGAAAACGTTCGATAGCATCAGGAATGTATGGACAGTTTTGATCAGCATTGTCACAAGTAGTTATAGCTACAAAAGGATAGCTATTTTGAGGATGATCGTATAATTTTGAAAAACCTAAGATAGATTTTTTAGTTCCGTTAAAAGAAACTAAATATCTTGGGTTTTGATGAGAAAAATCAACAACACTAAAAATAAACCCAGTTTTTTGTAAGCATTTAACCGTGTTTCTATGAAAAGAAGTAGTTTCTGTTCCACCAGAATAGGTAAACATATTTTTTAAGTTGAAATACTCAATAGCAAAGAAGCTCCACACTTGTGCAAACTGACTTCTACTAGAATTATGAGTACAAATGAAATTTAAATTTATTTTCTCTCTGTCAAGATACTCTTCAAGAATAGTATCAGCTATTTCAAGTAATAAATCTTTTCGCTCTTCAGTAAGGATTAACTCTTTTCTTGCTTCCTCAAAGAAAACTTTTGTATTAATATTCTTAGTGTTTATCATTTATTTGCAGTTCTTTTGCAGAGTGTAATTATTTGCAAAAATACAAGCTAATACCCTTTTAGCTAATTAAATAAAGGTTAAGGATGTGTTTAGAAATCGGTAATAAAGTGGCAGTAATTGATGCTGATATTAGAGGATTTGTAACAAAAATTAATAATGAAGAGGTTTTTGTTAAAGATGAGGATGGAATGGAGTATTGTTTTCTTAGGAAAGAATTAGTAAAAGTTGAAGTGGATCAAAATGAGTTAAGTAAATATTCTGATATTAATAATCCAATGCTTAAAGCCAAGACTCAAAATAAAGAGAAAAAGAAAAAAACATCTTTTGTAAAAGATAAAAGAGAAGTAGTTATGGAGGTAGATTTACATGCTGAAAAGTTGGTAAAGTCTACAAGAGGAATGGATAATTACGATATTTTATCATTACAAATTAATACAGCAAAACATAAGTTAGAATACTGCATATCTAAAAGAATATCAAAACTAGTTTTAATACATGGAGTAGGGGATGGAGTTTTAAAAACGGAATTACAATATTTATTAAATAATTACCCTGTAAAGTATTATGACGCTTCTTATCAAAAGTATGGTCGAGGAGCTACAGAGGTGTATATTTTTCAGAATCAATAATTTTTTTGAAAACATAACTATCGTTAAGAAAACCTTATTTTTGCGCTATGAAATCTGTTTATTTAGACAATGCAGCAACAACACCTATGTTGCCCGAAGTTATTGAAGCTGTTCAACAATCAATGCAAACCAATTTTGGAAATCCTTCTTCTACACATCAATATGGTAGAAAGGCTAAAGCAGCGGTAGAAACAGCTAGGAAAAATATAGCGAAACACTTCAATATTTCTTCAAGCGAAATCATTTTTACTGCAGGAGGAACCGAAGCCGATAATCTAATTTTATTTAACGCTGTTTTAAATTTAGGAGTAGAAAGAATTATAACCTCCAAAATAGAACATCATGCTGTTTTAAATACTGTACAGTTTTTAGAAGAAAAACATAAAATAATAGTAGATTATGTTAGGGCAAATGAAGAAGGAGCTGTTTCAATGGAGAGTCTGGGGGGCTTATTAAATAAATCAAAGAAAAAAACTTTGGTGAGTTTAATGTATGTGAATAATGAAATAGGTAATTTACTACCAATAGAAGAGGTTGTAGTATTATGTAAAGAGCATGAAGCGTATTTTCATTCAGATACAGTACAAGCCATAGGGCATTATGATATAGACTTACAGAAAACACAAATAGATTTTATCACTGCAAGTGCACATAAGTTTCATGGACCTAAAGGAGTAGGTTTTGCTTATTTTAAAAAGGGAATAGGAATATTACCGATGTTACATGGAGGTGAACAGGAAAAAGGTGCAAGATCTAGTACTGAAAATGTACACTCAATAGTTGGAATGGAAAAAGCATTAACAATTGCTTGTGAAAATTTACATAAAGATGAGGAGTATATTATAGGGTTAAAAAAATATTTTGTAGAAAAAACAAAAGAATTATTCCCTAATATTAAGGTTAATGGAGAATCGATAGAAAAAACAAGCTATACAATAGTGAACTTAAGGTTTCCTATTGAAGATAAAATGTTGTTATTTAATTTAGATTTATCTGGAGTAGCTGTTTCTGGAGGTAGTGCTTGTCAAAGTGGAAGTAGTAAGGGATCTCACGTGTTACAGGAATTTTTAGATGAAAAAGAAGAAAAGAAAACATCAGTAAGATTTTCTTTTAGTAAATTAAATACATTCGATGAAATCGATTATGTCATAAGTCAGTTAAAAAAAGTACTAAAAAAATAATAAAGTCTTTTTTATTTGTTTTTAAGAAGTTTTTTTATTCCTTTGTTGTATATCCTACTCTGATTAGAAATTAAATCTTTTAAAGATGATTTAATAGGGTTGTTTTTTATAGGTTTTTCTTATAGATAGTTGATTTTATGTTTTTTTTATCTATAATGTGACCTAAATTGTTAATTTTACGTCTAATGTTTTAGTGAAAGTAAAAATAGTTTACTTTTGCAAACTAAAAATAATTAGAGGCCCCCCACAAAGAATAAGTTGTAAAAGAGCAACTTAGCATTTTTTTGTGTGGGGTTTTTTATATCCCACCGTATTGTTTATTAAAAATAAATAGCCTTGAAAAACTTGAGGCATAACATTGTATATAATAAAATGTATTAATATGGGGGAAAACTACGTTTCTAAAATCAGTACATATAAGAAGGTCTTCTTTTTAGTGTTAACGGTTTTTTTGTCAGCTAAATCTTTTGCGCAAGATACTTTTGCTGATAATTTCAACACACAATCTTACTCTATAAATAATGGGAGCCAAAACTGGTCTAGTAATTGGATAGAAACAGATCCTGATGGTAACGCTGGGCCTAATGGTAATTATGTAGGAATTACTGGAGGGAGGTTGTTTTTTCATTGGGCTTATCAAAATAATGAATCCATAAGAAGAAGCGCAAATCTATCAGCCTATTCTTCAGCAATACTATCCTTTGATTGGGAAACAGTTGGTTTGGATAATAATGAATCTTTACGTGTCCAAATTTCAAATAATGGAGGAGCTTCATATACTCAAATAGGTTCGTTAGAAGGAAATACTGCTGGGACTTTTAGTTTAGATATATCAGGATATATTTCATCTAATATTACTATTAGATTTATTAATACTCAGCAAAATTGGGAAAATGGCGAGTATGTTTATATAGACAATTTTTTAATAACAGCAACTTCATATTCTTTTGAATGTGATAAAGTGTATGCAACCTCTTCAACAACAGGAAGAACATCAATATACGAATTAGTAGGGGCTACTATGACACCCGTGTATACGGCTCCTCAAAGAATAGGTGGTTTGGCAATTAGTGCCGATGGTAATGCGTATTACGATGATGCTTCAGCATCATTTCCTTTGTATAGTTCAGATGGCTCAACTCAGGTGTCTGAAGGGGCTACGTTGCCAAATCAATTAGTTGGTCAAGGAGCGAATGCTGATGGAGATGTATACTATATTGATACTTCATATCATTTACGAGTAATAGAGAAAGGGTCGGGTACTGCTACCGATTTAGGAGCTCTAAACTTTGATACAGATACTATTGGAGCCACATTAGCAGCAGGAGATTTAGCTTTTGATGGTAATGGTCGCTTACATTGGTATGCTTCAGTAGGAGGTAGTGGAGCTTCTTATTTATTTATAATAAACACGAATACATTAGTAGCACAAAATCTAGGTAATGTAGGACCAAATGGAGCAACTGGGGTGGCTTTTGATAGTAGTGGAAACATGATTACTAGTACATCTAATGGAGATGGTACTAGTGAAATTTATTCTATAGACTTTTCGTCACCAACATTATCAGGAACTCTTATAGGTACAGCATCGCCAGGTGTATATGATATGGGGTCTTGCTCAACTCCAACCTATAACCCTATTTTATCAGCTACCAAATCTGTAAAAAACATAACAAAATCAGCAGATCCTGCTGTTATAGCTTTAAGCGGAGATGTGTTAGAATATACTATAGTGGTAAATAATACCGGTAATTTATCAGCATCTAATACTACGTTTACAGACGCAATACCAGCTTCAACGACTTATGTAGCAAATTCAACTCAGTTAAATGGGGTTTCGATATCCGATGTAGGTGGTAATATGCCGTACACTACAGCTACAGAAATACACTCGAGTACTCAGCCAGACGGAGTGGTTACTATTGGTGGTCCTGTTACTATCACGTTTAGAGTAACAGTAGATAATGGAGCGTTACCAGCTACTATTAATAATACAGGAACAGTAGAGTATCCTATTGTTACTGGTGGTGTTACAACTAATCAATCTGTTGATTCAAATACTGTAAGTACTCCTACAGGAGACATATGTACACTTGGTATAAATGATTCAGATGGTGATGGAATTGATGATATTTGTGATTTAGATGATGATAATGATGGTATTTTAGATACCGAAGAAGGAAGCTGTACTACTAATGATTTTACTATTTTCGGAGGTAATGGTGGAAGTACAACAAGCTTTTCTCAATCAGGAGTTTCTTCAGCTGTATTTAATTTTTATTATGTTGATAATTCTGTAGCAATAGAAATAAATGGGGGAGGTTTAAATGCAAATAATGTATTACAATTAGAGAATTTTATTAATTCTGGAGAGGTTATTATGGAATTTGTTTCAGACAATTCTTTAATGAGTACACCTTGGGTAGCAAATAATAATGGTTTACCAAGATTAAAGGTTGAAATTGATTTTTTAGGAAATGTTACAGTATACGGTTCTCGTTCAACAAGTTCTACATCTTTAGAGTTAATGCAACCCAGAGATGGTTCTTCTTTTAATACTATTTCTTTTTTAGCAGGAATCAATAACTTTAATGTTATAAATCAAGATGGTTCTGGTCCAGATGAAATAGGTGGAGTAGCTAGAATATATTCATCTTGTGTTGATACAGATAGTGACAATATCCCAGATTATTTAGATACTGATTCAGACGGAGATGGATGTTTTGATGCTATAGAGGGAGATGAGAATGTTTTTAGTTCTCACTTAAATCCTGACGGTAGTATCAACATCGCTGTTAATGGTGGAGTTGATACAAATGGTGTTCCTATTTTAGTAAATTCAGGAAGTGCAGATATAGGAGGAGATCAAGGACAAGGAGTAGGAACAAGTGCTACAGCAAATACAGATGCTGTACCTACCTTAATAATAACTAACCCAGAGGCGGTATGTAGTCCATCAACTGTAGATTTAACGGCTAGTACAGTAACAGACGGTGTCAATGGAAGTAGTTCTGCGGGCACATTAACCTATTGGACAGATTCAGCTGCGACTAATACCTTAGCGTCTCCTAACTCAATAGCTACTAGTGGAACTTATTATATAAAATTAACTTCAGTTAGTGGTTGTTATGAGATAGAACCAGTAACCATCATAGTAAACCCATTACCAACAGTAACAGCGAATGCAAGTGCAACGACGGTATGTGCAGGCGAAAGTGTAACCTTAACAGGAGGAGGAGCTGATAGTTATGTATGGGACAATGGAGTAAGCGATGGAGTATCTTTTGTACCAACTGCGACAACTACTTATACCGTAACGGGAACAGATGCGAACGGATGTGAGAATACCGCTCAGGTAACCATCACAGTAAACCCATTACCAACAGTAACAGCGAATGCAAGTGCAACGACGGTATGTGCAGGCGAAAGTGTAACCTTAACAGGAGGAGGAGCTGATAGTTATGTATGGGACAATGGAGTAAGCGATGGAGTATCTTTTGTACCAACTGCGACAACTACTTATACCGTAACGGGAACAGATGCGAACGGATGTGAGAATACCGCTCAGGTAACCATCACAGTAAACCCATTACCAACAGTAACAGCGAATGCAAGTGCAACGACGGTATGTGCAGGCGAAAGTGTAACCTTAACAGGAGGAGGAGCTGATAGTTATGTATGGGACAATGGAGTAAGCGATGGAGTATCTTTTGTACCAACTGCGACAACTACTTATACCGTAACGGGAACAGATGCGAACGGATGTGAGAATACCGCTCAGGTAACCATCACAGTAAACCCATTACCAACAGTAACAGCGAATGCAAGTGCAACGACGGTATGTGCAGGCGAAAGTGTAACCTTAACAGGAGGAGGAGCTGATAGTTATGTATGGGACAATGGAGTAAGCGATGGAGTATCTTTTGTACCAACTGCGACAACTACTTATACCGTAACGGGAACAGATGCGAACGGATGTGAGAATACCGCTCAGGTAACCATCACAGTAAACCCATTACCAACAGTAACAGCGAATGCAAGTGCAACGACGGTATGTGCAGGCGAAAGTGTAACCTTAACAGGAGGAGGAGCTGATAGTTATGTATGGGACAATGGAGTAAGCGATGGAGTATCTTTTGTACCAACTGCGACAACTACTTATACCGTAACGGGAACAGATGCGAACGGATGTGAGAATACCGCTCAGGTAACCATCACAGTAAACCCATTACCAACAGTAACAGCGAATGCAAGTGCAACGACGGTATGTGCAGGCGAAAGTGTAACCTTAACAGGAGGAGGAGCTGATAGTTATGTATGGGACAATGGAGTAAGCGATGGAGTATCTTTTGTACCAACTGCGACAACTACTTATACCGTAACGGGAACAGATGCGAACGGATGTGAGAATACCGCTCAGGTAACCATCACAGTAAACCCATTACCAACAGTAACAGCGAATGCAAGTGCAACGACGGTATGTGCAGGCGAAAGTGTAACCTTAACAGGAGGAGGAGCTGATAGTTATGTATGGGACAATGGAGTAAGCGATGGAGTATCTTTTGTACCAACTGCGACAACTACTTATACCGTAACGGGAACAGATGCGAACGGATGTGAGAATACCGCTCAGGTAACCATCACAGTAAACCCATTACCAACAGTAACAGCGAATGCAAGTGCAACGACGGTATGTGCAGGCGAAAGTGTAACCTTAACAGGAGGAGGAGCTGATAGTTATGTATGGGACAATGGAGTAAGCGATGGAGTATCTTTTGTACCAACTGCGACAACTACTTATACCGTAACGGGAACAGATGCGAACGGATGTGAGAATACCGCTCAGGTAACCATCACAGTAAACCCATTACCAACAGTAACAGCGAATGCAAGTGCAACGACGGTATGTGCAGGCGAAAGTGTAACCTTAACAGGAGGAGGAGCTGATAGTTATGTATGGGACAATGGAGTAAGCGATGGAGTATCTTTTGTACCAACTGCGACAACTACTTATACCGTAACGGGAACAGATGCGAACGGATGTGAGAATACCGCTCAGGTAACCATCACAGTAAACCCATTACCAACAGTAACAGCGAATGCAAGTGCAACGACGGTATGTGCAGGCGAAAGTGTAACCTTAACAGGAGGAGGAGCTGATAGTTATGTATGGGACAATGGAGTAAGCGATGGAGTATCTTTTGTACCAACTGCGACAACTACTTATACCGTAACGGGAACAGATGCGAACGGATGTGAGAATACCGCTCAGGTAACCATCACAGTAAACCCATTACCAACAGTAACAGCGAATGCAAGTGCAACGACGGTATGTGCAGGCGAAAGTGTAACCTTAACAGGAGGAGGAGCTGATAGTTATGTATGGGACAATGGAGTAAGCGATGGAGTATCTTTTGTACCAACTGCGACAACTACTTATACCGTAACGGGAACAGATGCGAACGGATGTGAGAATACCGCTCAGGTAACCATCACAGTAAACCCATTACCAACAGTAACAGCGAATGCAAGTGCAACGACGGTATGTGCAGGCGAAAGTGTAACCTTAACAGGAGGAGGAGCTGATAGTTATGTATGGGACAATGGAGTAAGCGATGGAGTATCTTTTGTACCAACTGCGACAACTACTTATACCGTAACGGGAACAGATGCGAACGGATGTGAGAATACCGCTCAGGTAACCATCACAGTAAACCCATTACCAACAGTAACAGCGAATGCAAGTGCAACGACGGTATGTGCAGGCGAAAGTGTAACCTTAACAGGAGGAGGAGCTGATAGTTATGTATGGGACAATGGAGTAAGCGATGGAGTATCTTTTGTACCAACTGCGACAACTACTTATACCGTAACGGGAACAGATGCGAACGGATGTGAGAATACCGCTCAGGTAACCATCACAGTAAACCCATTACCAACAGTAACAGCGAATGCAAGTGCAACGACGGTATGTGCAGGCGAAAGTGTAACCTTAACAGGAGGAGGAGCTGATAGTTATGTATGGGACAATGGAGTAAGCGATGGAGTATCTTTTGTACCAACTGCGACAACTACTTATACCGTAACGGGAACAGATGCGAACGGATGTGAGAATACCGCTCAGGTAACCATCACAGTAAACCCATTACCAACAGTAACAGCGAATGCAAGTGCAACGACGGTATGTGCAGGCGAAAGTGTAACCTTAACAGGAGGAGGAGCTGATAGTTATGTATGGGACAATGGAGTAAGCGATGGAGTATCTTTTGTACCAACTGCGACAACTACTTATACCGTAACGGGAACAGATGCGAACGGATGTGAGAATACCGCTCAGGTAACCATCACAGTAAACCCATTACCAACAGTAACAGCGAATGCAAGTGCAACGACGGTATGTGCAGGCGAAAGTGTAACCTTAACAGGAGGAGGAGCTGATAGTTATGTATGGGACAATGGAGTAAGCGATGGAGTATCTTTTGTACCAACTGCGACAACTACTTATACCGTAACGGGAACAGATGCGAACGGATGTGAGAATACCGCTCAGGTAACCATCACAGTAAACCCATTACCAACAGTAACAGCGAATGCAAGTGCAACGACGGTATGTGCAGGCGAAAGTGTAACCTTAACAGGAGGAGGAGCTGATAGTTATGTATGGGACAATGGAGTAAGCGATGGAGTATCTTTTGTACCAACTGCGACAACTACTTATACCGTAACGGGAACAGATGCGAACGGATGTGAGAATACCGCTCAGGTAACCATCACAGTAAACCCATTACCAACAGTAACAGCGAATGCAAGTGCAACGACGGTATGTGCAGGCGAAAGTGTAACCTTAACAGGAGGAGGAGCTGATAGTTATGTATGGGACAATGGAGTAAGCGATGGAGTATCTTTTGTACCAACTGCGACAACTACTTATACCGTAACGGGAACAGATGCGAACGGATGTGAGAATACCGCTCAGGTAACCATCACAGTAAACCCATTACCAACAGTAACAGCGAATGCAAGTGCAACGACGGTATGTGCAGGCGAAAGTGTAACCTTAACAGGAGGAGGAGCTGATAGTTATGTATGGGACAATGGAGTAAGCGATGGAGTATCTTTTGTACCAACTGCGACAACTACTTATACCGTAACGGGAACAGATGCGAACGGATGTGAGAATACCGCTCAGGTAACCATCACAGTAAACCCATTACCAACAGTAACAGCGAATGCAAGTGCAACGACGGTATGTGCAGGCGAAAGTGTAACCTTAACAGGAGGAGGAGCTGATAGTTATGTATGGGACAATGGAGTAAGCGATGGAGTATCTTTTGTACCAACTGCGACAACTACTTATACCGTAACGGGAACAGATGCGAACGGATGTGAGAATACCGCTCAGGTAACCATCACAGTAAACCCATTACCAACAGTAACAGCGAATGCAAGTGCAACGACGGTATGTGCAGGCGAAAGTGTAACCTTAACAGGAGGAGGAGCTGATAGTTATGTATGGGACAATGGAGTAAGCGATGGAGTATCTTTTGTACCAACTGCGACAACTACTTATACCGTAACGGGAACAGATGCGAACGGATGTGAGAATACCGCTCAGGTAACCATCACAGTAAACCCATTACCAACAGTAACAGCGAATGCAAGTGCAACGACGGTATGTGCAGGCGAAAGTGTAACCTTAACAGGAGGAGGAGCTGATAGTTATGTATGGGACAATGGAGTAAGCGATGGAGTATCTTTTGTACCAACTGCGACAACTACTTATACCGTAACGGGAACAGATGCGAACGGATGTGAGAATACCGCTCAGGTAACCATCACAGTAAACCCATTACCAACAGTAACAGCGAATGCAAGTGCAACGACGGTATGTGCAGGCGAAAGTGTAACCTTAACAGGAGGAGGAGCTGATAGTTATGTATGGGACAATGGAGTAAGCGATGGAGTATCTTTTGTACCAACTGCGACAACTACTTATACCGTAACGGGAACAGATGCGAACGGATGTGAGAATACCGCTCAGGTAACCATCACAGTAAACCCATTACCAACAGTAACAGCGAATGCAAGTGCAACGACGGTATGTGCAGGCGAAAGTGTAACCTTAACAGGAGGAGGAGCTGATAGTTATGTATGGGACAATGGAGTAAGCGATGGAGTATCTTTTGTACCAACTGCGACAACTACTTATACCGTAACGGGAACAGATGCGAACGGATGTGAGAATACCGCTCAGGTAACCATCACAGTAAACCCATTACCAACAGTAACAGCGAATGCAAGTGCAACGACGGTATGTGCAGGCGAAAGTGTAACCTTAACAGGAGGAGGAGCTGATAGTTATGTATGGGACAATGGAGTAAGCGATGGAGTATCTTTTGTACCAACTGCGACAACTACTTATACCGTAACGGGAACAGATGCGAACGGATGTGAGAATACCGCTCAGGTAACCATCACAGTAAACCCATTACCAACAGTAACAGCGAATGCAAGTGCAACGACGGTATGTGCAGGCGAAAGTGTAACCTTAACAGGAGGAGGAGCTGATAGTTATGTATGGGACAATGGAGTAAGCGATGGAGTATCTTTTGTACCAACTGCGACAACTACTTATACCGTAACGGGAACAGATGCGAACGGATGTGAGAATACCGCTCAGGTAACCATCACAGTAAACCCATTACCAACAGTAACAGCGAATGCAAGTGCAACGACGGTATGTGCAGGCGAAAGTGTAACCTTAACAGGAGGAGGAGCTGATAGTTATGTATGGGACAATGGAGTAAGCGATGGAGTATCTTTTGTACCAACTGCGACAACTACTTATACCGTAACGGGAACAGATGCGAACGGATGTGAGAATACCGCTCAGGTAACCATCACAGTAAACCCATTACCAACAGTAACAGCGAATGCAAGTGCAACGACGGTATGTGCAGGCGAAAGTGTAACCTTAACAGGAGGAGGAGCTGATAGTTATGTATGGGACAATGGAGTAAGCGATGGAGTATCTTTTGTACCAACTGCGACAACTACTTATACCGTAACGGGAACAGATGCGAACGGATGTGAGAATACCGCTCAGGTAACCATCACAGTAAACCCATTACCAACAGTAACAGCGAATGCAAGTGCAACGACGGTATGTGCAGGCGAAAGTGTAACCTTAACAGGAGGAGGAGCTGATAGTTATGTATGGGACAATGGAGTAAGCGATGGAGTATCTTTTGTACCAACTGCGACAACTACTTATACCGTAACGGGAACAGATGCGAACGGATGTGAGAATACCGCTCAGGTAACCATCACAGTAAACCCATTACCAACAGTAACAGCGAATGCAAGTGCAACGACGGTATGTGCAGGCGAAAGTGTAACCTTAACAGGAGGAGGAGCTGATAGTTATGTATGGGACAATGGAGTAAGCGATGGAGTATCTTTTGTACCAACTGCGACAACTACTTATACCGTAACGGGAACAGATGCGAACGGATGTGAGAATACCGCTCAGGTAACCATCACAGTAAACCCATTACCAACAGTAACAGCGAATGCAAGTGCAACGACGGTATGTGCAGGCGAAAGTGTAACCTTAACAGGAGGAGGAGCTGATAGTTATGTATGGGACAATGGAGTAAGCGATGGAGTATCTTTTGTACCAACTGCGACAACTACTTATACCGTAACGGGAACAGATGCGAACGGATGTGAGAATACCGCTCAGGTAACCATCACAGTAAACCCATTACCAACAGTAACAGCGAATGCAAGTGCAACGACGGTATGTGCAGGCGAAAGTGTAACCTTAACAGGAGGAGGAGCTGATAGTTATGTATGGGACAATGGAGTAAGCGATGGAGTATCTTTTGTACCAACTGCGACAACTACTTATACCGTAACGGGAACAGATGCGAACGGATGTGAGAATACCGCTCAGGTAACCATCACAGTAAACCCATTACCAACAGTAACAGCGAATGCAAGTGCAACGACGGTATGTGCAGGCGAAAGTGTAACCTTAACAGGAGGAGGAGCTGATAGTTATGTATGGGACAATGGAGTAAGCGATGGAGTATCTTTTGTACCAACTGCGACAACTACTTATACCGTAACGGGAACAGATGCGAACGGATGTGAGAATACCGCTCAGGTAACCATCACAGTAAACCCATTACCAACAGTAACAGCGAATGCAAGTGCAACGACGGTATGTGCAGGCGAAAGTGTAACCTTAACAGGAGGAGGAGCTGATAGTTATGTATGGGACAATGGAGTAAGCGATGGAGTATCTTTTGTACCAACTGCGACAACTACTTATACCGTAACGGGAACAGATGCGAACGGATGTGAGAATACCGCTCAGGTAACCATCACAGTAAACCCATTACCAACAGTAACAGCGAATGCAAGTGCAACGACGGTATGTGCAGGCGAAAGTGTAACCTTAACAGGAGGAGGAGCTGATAGTTATGTATGGGACAATGGAGTAAGCGATGGAGTATCTTTTGTACCAACTGCGACAACTACTTATACCGTAACGGGAACAGATGCGAACGGATGTGAGAATACCGCTCAGGTAACCATCACAGTAAACCCATTACCAACAGTAACAGCGAATGCAAGTGCAACGACGGTATGTGCAGGCGAAAGTGTAACCTTAACAGGAGGAGGAGCTGATAGTTATGTATGGGACAATGGAGTAAGCGATGGAGTATCTTTTGTACCAACTGCGACAACTACTTATACCGTAACGGGAACAGATGCGAACGGATGTGAGAATACCGCTCAGGTAACCATCACAGTAAACCCATTACCAACAGTAACAGCGAATGCAAGTGCAACGACGGTATGTGCAGGCGAAAGTGTAACCTTAACAGGAGGAGGAGCTGATAGTTATGTATGGGACAATGGAGTAAGCGATGGAGTATCTTTTGTACCAACTGCGACAACTACTTATACCGTAACGGGAACAGATGCGAACGGATGTGAGAATACCGCTCAGGTAACCATCACAGTAAACCCATTACCAACAGTAACAGCGAATGCAAGTGCAACGACGGTATGTGCAGGCGAAAGTGTAACCTTAACAGGAGGAGGAGCTGATAGTTATGTATGGGACAATGGAGTAAGCGATGGAGTATCTTTTGTACCAACTGCGACAACTACTTATACCGTAACGGGAACAGATGCGAACGGATGTGAGAATACCGCTCAGGTAACCATCACAGTAAACCCATTACCAACAGTAACAGCGAATGCAAGTGCAACGACGGTATGTGCAGGCGAAAGTGTAACCTTAACAGGAGGAGGAGCTGATAGTTATGTATGGGACAATGGAGTAAGCGATGGAGTATCTTTTGTACCAACTGCGACAACTACTTATACCGTAACGGGAACAGATGCGAACGGATGTGAGAATACCGCTCAGGTAACCATCACAGTAAACCCATTACCAACAGTAACAGCGAATGCAAGTGCAACGACGGTATGTGCAGGCGAAAGTGTAACCTTAACAGGAGGAGGAGCTGATAGTTATGTATGGGACAATGGAGTAAGCGATGGAGTATCTTTTGTACCAACTGCGACAACTACTTATACCGTAACGGGAACAGATGCGAACGGATGTGAGAATACCGCTCAGGTAACCATCACAGTAAACCCATTACCAACAGTAACAGCGAATGCAAGTGCAACGACGGTATGTGCAGGCGAAAGTGTAACCTTAACAGGAGGAGGAGCTGATAGTTATGTATGGGACAATGGAGTAAGCGATGGAGTATCTTTTGTACCAACTGCGACAACTACTTATACCGTAACGGGAACAGATGCGAACGGATGTGAGAATACCGCTCAGGTAACCATCACAGTAAACCCATTACCAACAGTAACAGCGAATGCAAGTGCAACGACGGTATGTGCAGGCGAAAGTGTAACCTTAACAGGAGGAGGAGCTGATAGTTATGTATGGGACAATGGAGTAAGCGATGGAGTATCTTTTGTACCAACTGCGACAACTACTTATACCGTAACGGGAACAGATGCGAACGGATGTGAGAATACCGCTCAGGTAACCATCACAGTAAACCCATTACCAACAGTAACAGCGAATGCAAGTGCAACGACGGTATGTGCAGGCGAAAGTGTAACCTTAACAGGAGGAGGAGCTGATAGTTATGTATGGGACAATGGAGTAAGCGATGGAGTATCTTTTGTACCAACTGCGACAACTACTTATACCGTAACGGGAACAGATGCGAACGGATGTGAGAATACCGCTCAGGTAACCATCACAGTAAACCCATTACCAACAGTAACAGCGAATGCAAGTGCAACGACGGTATGTGCAGGCGAAAGTGTAACCTTAACAGGAGGAGGAGCTGATAGTTATGTATGGGACAATGGAGTAAGCGATGGAGTATCTTTTGTACCAACTGCGACAACTACTTATACCGTAACGGGAACAGATGCGAACGGATGTGAGAATACCGCTCAGGTAACCATCACAGTAAACCCATTACCAACAGTAACAGCGAATGCAAGTGCAACGACGGTATGTGCAGGCGAAAGTGTAACCTTAACAGGAGGAGGAGCTGATAGTTATGTATGGGACAATGGAGTAAGCGATGGAGTATCTTTTGTACCAACTGCGACAACTACTTATACCGTAACGGGAACAGATGCGAACGGATGTGAGAATACCGCTCAGGTAACCATCACAGTAAACCCATTACCAACAGTAACAGCGAATGCAAGTGCAACGACGGTATGTGCAGGCGAAAGTGTAACCTTAACAGGAGGAGGAGCTGATAGTTATGTATGGGACAATGGAGTAAGCGATGGAGTATCTTTTGTACCAACTGCGACAACTACTTATACCGTAACGGGAACAGATGCGAACGGATGTGAGAATACCGCTCAGGTAACCATCACAGTAAACCCATTACCAACAGTAACAGCGAATGCAAGTGCAACGACGGTATGTGCAGGCGAAAGTGTAACCTTAACAGGAGGAGGAGCTGATAGTTATGTATGGGACAATGGAGTAAGCGATGGAGTATCTTTTGTACCAACTGCGACAACTACTTATACCGTAACGGGAACAGATGCGAACGGATGTGAGAATACCGCTCAGGTAACCATCACAGTAAACCCATTACCAACAGTAACAGCGAATGCAAGTGCAACGACGGTATGTGCAGGCGAAAGTGTAACCTTAACAGGAGGAGGAGCTGATAGTTATGTATGGGACAATGGAGTAAGCGATGGAGTATCTTTTGTACCAACTGCGACAACTACTTATACCGTAACGGGAACAGATGCGAACGGATGTGAGAATACCGCTCAGGTAACCATCACAGTAAACCCATTACCAACAGTAACAGCGAATGCAAGTGCAACGACGGTATGTGCAGGCGAAAGTGTAACCTTAACAGGAGGAGGAGCTGATAGTTATGTATGGGACAATGGAGTAAGCGATGGAGTATCTTTTGTACCAACTGCGACAACTACTTATACCGTAACGGGAACAGATGCGAACGGATGTGAGAATACCGCTCAGGTAACCATCACAGTAAACCCATTACCAACAGTAACAGCGAATGCAAGTGCAACGACGGTATGTGCAGGCGAAAGTGTAACCTTAACAGGAGGAGGAGCTGATAGTTATGTATGGGACAATGGAGTAAGCGATGGAGTATCTTTTGTACCAACTGCGACAACTACTTATACCGTAACGGGAACAGATGCGAACGGATGTGAGAATACCGCTCAGGTAACCATCACAGTAAACCCATTACCAACAGTAACAGCGAATGCAAGTGCAACGACGGTATGTGCAGGCGAAAGTGTAACCTTAACAGGAGGAGGAGCTGATAGTTATGTATGGGACAATGGAGTAAGCGATGGAGTATCTTTTGTACCAACTGCGACAACTACTTATACCGTAACGGGAACAGATGCGAACGGATGTGAGAATACCGCTCAGGTAACCATCACAGTAAACCCATTACCAACAGTAACAGCGAATGCAAGTGCAACGACGGTATGTGCAGGCGAAAGTGTAACCTTAACAGGAGGAGGAGCTGATAGTTATGTATGGGACAATGGAGTAAGCGATGGAGTATCTTTTGTACCAACTGCGACAACTACTTATACCGTAACGGGAACAGATGCGAACGGATGTGAGAATACCGCTCAGGTAACCATCACAGTAAACCCATTACCAACAGTAACAGCGAATGCAAGTGCAACGACGGTATGTGCAGGCGAAAGTGTAACCTTAACAGGAGGAGGAGCTGATAGTTATGTATGGGACAATGGAGTAAGCGATGGAGTATCTTTTGTACCAACTGCGACAACTACTTATACCGTAACGGGAACAGATGCGAACGGATGTGAGAATACCGCTCAGGTAACCATCACAGTAAACCCATTACCAACAGTAACAGCGAATGCAAGTGCAACGACGGTATGTGCAGGCGAAAGTGTAACCTTAACAGGAGGAGGAGCTGATAGTTATGTATGGGACAATGGAGTAAGCGATGGAGTATCTTTTGTACCAACTGCGACAACTACTTATACCGTAACGGGAACAGATGCGAACGGATGTGAGAATACCGCTCAGGTAACCATCACAGTAAACCCATTACCAACAGTAACAGCGAATGCAAGTGCAACGACGGTATGTGCAGGCGAAAGTGTAACCTTAACAGGAGGAGGAGCTGATAGTTATGTATGGGACAATGGAGTAAGCGATGGAGTATCTTTTGTACCAACTGCGACAACTACTTATACCGTAACGGGAACAGATGCGAACGGATGTGAGAATACCGCTCAGGTAACCATCACAGTAAACCCATTACCAACAGTAACAGCGAATGCAAGTGCAACGACGGTATGTGCAGGCGAAAGTGTAACCTTAACAGGAGGAGGAGCTGATAGTTATGTATGGGACAATGGAGTAAGCGATGGAGTATCTTTTGTACCAACTGCGACAACTACTTATACCGTAACGGGAACAGATGCGAACGGATGTGAGAATACCGCTCAGGTAACCATCACAGTAAACCCATTACCAACAGTAACAGCGAATGCAAGTGCAACGACGGTATGTGCAGGCGAAAGTGTAACCTTAACAGGAGGAGGAGCTGATAGTTATGTATGGGACAATGGAGTAAGCGATGGAGTATCTTTTGTACCAACTGCGACAACTACTTATACCGTAACGGGAACAGATGCGAACGGATGTGAGAATACCGCTCAGGTAACCATCACAGTAAACCCATTACCAACAGTAACAGCGAATGCAAGTGCAACGACGGTATGTGCAGGCGAAAGTGTAACCTTAACAGGAGGAGGAGCTGATAGTTATGTATGGGACAATGGAGTAAGCGATGGAGTATCTTTTGTACCAACTGCGACAACTACTTATACCGTAACGGGAACAGATGCGAACGGATGTGAGAATACCGCTCAGGTAACCATCACAGTAAACCCATTACCAACAGTAACAGCGAATGCAAGTGCAACGACGGTATGTGCAGGCGAAAGTGTAACCTTAACAGGAGGAGGAGCTGATAGTTATGTATGGGACAATGGAGTAAGCGATGGAGTATCTTTTGTACCAACTGCGACAACTACTTATACCGTAACGGGAACAGATGCGAACGGATGTGAGAATACCGCTCAGGTAACCATCACAGTAAACCCATTACCAAATGCAGGAACCAACGGAACGTTAACAATTTGTGAAGGAACAACAGTAACAGAGACACAGTTATTTGAAGCATTAGGGGGAACACCAGACACAGGAGGAAGCTGGTCACCAGTTTTAGCTGGAGGAGGAACTTATACCTATAGGGTACCAGCAACAGGCCAATGTACAACAGATGCAATATCAGAGGTAGTGGTAACAGAAGAGGCAACTCCTTCAGCACCAATTATATCAGTTGAAAGAGCTACATGTTCAACACCAGGTAGAGCTGTAATTAGTAATTATGATTCAAGTTTGACCTATATTTTCAACGACTCTACGTTAGATGTTGATGCAAACGGTGTTATTAGCGGATATGTTTTTGGAATTACTTATACAGTAAGTGCAAGTAGTAGTTGTGCAAGGGGGGCTTCTGAAGATTTTGTAGTGAATGGTAGATTGTCAGGAGAAAATTGTATAGATACAGATAATGATGGTATCCCAGATGCTGTAGACGTGGATGATGATAATGATGGTATCCCAGATGTAGAGGAAGGAGATGGTTCGGTAGATACAGATAATGATGGGGTTCCAGACTCTTTAGATTTAGATTCAGATAACGATGGTATTAATGATGTGATAGAAGGAGGAGATGGAGATTTAGATACCAACGGAGATGGTGTTATTGATTCTAATGATTCAGGGTATACAGATGCTAACGGAGATGGACAGGCTGATGATTCTGTAGATGATGATGAAGAGCCAGATACGGATGGTGATGGTACTCCAGATTATCAAGATTTGGATAGTGACAATGATGGTATTAATGATGTTATTGAGGGAGGAAATGAAAGTTCTGATACTAATGGAGATGGAGTTATAGACTCTAATGATACAGGAGGTTCAGATTCTGATGGTGATGGAATTTCTGATAGTGTTGATGGAGATGCGGGTAATTTTGGTGAAGGAGATAATGGAGATAATACCCCAGTAGACACAGACGAGGATGGTATTCCTGATTATCAAGATTTAGATAGTGATGATGATGGAATTAATGATGTAGTAGAAGGAGGAAATTCTGATGAAGATGGAGACGGTCAAGTAGATAATCCTTCTGAAGATACGGATGGAGATGGTATAGCTGATAGTGTGGATGGGTTAGATGGTCATGGAGATGCAAACTCTCCAGATAATGATACAGATCCAACTGACCCTAATAGTGGAGGAAATGGCGTAGTAGGTGATAGCGGAATAGATTCTGATGGAGATGGTATTGCAGATAGTGTAGATGGATTAGACGGCTTTGGTGATGCTATTGAAGAAGACACTTGTGTAAAGGTTAATAACCTTATGAGTCCAAATGGAGATTCAGCAAACAGTTATTTACATATCGATTGTATTGAGAATTTCCCAAGTAATACTATTGAAATTTTTAATAGATGGGGTAACACGGTATATAGAGCAAAAGGGTATAATAATAGTAGTATTGTTTTCAGAGGAATTTCTGAAGGAAGAGCAAATATAAATGTAGGTGATAAATTGCCAGTTGGAACATACTTCTATATTTTAGACCTTGGAAACGGAAGTAAAGTTAAAAAAGGCTGGATTTATATAAATAGATAATCTGGATTTATAAAAAAGACTGATGAATAAAAGTTTTAATCAAATGAAATTATATTTAAGTTTAATCTTAATATGTGCAATGAGTATCTGTATAACCACAAATATTCATGCACAACAAGATCCTCAGTATACTCAGTATATGTATAATACCATGAATGTGAATCCAGCTTATGCAGGATCAAGAGGGCATACAGTAATTACAGCTCTAGGTAGAATGCAATGGGTAGGTTTTGAAGGAGCTCCAAATACTCAAAATTTATCATATGATACTCCTTTAGGATACTCTGGGTTAGGATTAGGAGTTAACTTAATGAATGACCAAGTAGGACCATCTAGTGAAATATATTTAGATGCTAATGTTTCTTATAATATCCAAACCGGAGAAGAAGGAAATTTAGCTTTTGGTTTACGTTTAGGAGGTAGACTTTTAAATATAGACTGGTCAAAAGGAACGTATAAAGATGATGAAGTGGTTTTTCAAGATAATATCAATAAGTTCTTACCAACAGTTGGGGCAGGTATTTATTACCACCAACCACAATGGTATGTCGGATTATCAGTACCAAATATTTTAAGAATGGAGCATTACGATGCCGATACTCCAGGAGAAGTAGCTGTAGAAAGAATGCACTTTTTCTTAATAGCAGGGTATGTTTTTGATATAAATGAAGACTTAAAATTTAAACCAGCTGCTTTACTAAAAGGAGTTTCAGGAGCTCCATTATCATTAGATATCTCAGCAAATTTATTGTTTAATGAAAAATTTAGAGTTGGAGCTTCATGGAGGTGGGATGATTCTGTAAGTGCACTTTTAGGTTTTCAAGCAACAGACTCTTTGCTTATTGGATATTCATATGATTTAACAACATCAAACTATAATGTAACAAATTCGGGAACACACGAAATTATGTTACAGTATGAAATATTTAAAGATATTAGATATAGGTCCCCAAGATTCTTCTAAAAAAGGAAAAAATGAATTTTAAAAAATTACTAGCGTTAACAGCATTGTTAGTGTTAACTGTGAATGTTTTTGGTCAGAGTAGAAAGGTAGCAGATCGTTATTTTGAAGAGTTTTCTTATGTTCAATCAGCTAAATTATATAAAGATTTAGTATTAATCAAAGGGGATAGCTCTCAACATGTATTAAGCAGGTTAGCAGAATCTTATTATAATAATTCAGATACTAAAGAAGCAGAAGTTTGGTACCAAAAACTTATTTCTAATTTTAACGAAAAAGTTGAAGAAAAACATTTATTTAAGTACGCTCAAGCTTTAAGGAGTAATGGGAAATATAAAAAATCAGACTCAATATTTTTAACATTAGCTCAAGCTCGAAAGAGTAGTCTAAATGAAGAGCTTAAGAAGGATAGTTATTTATCAGATTACAACAATCAAGAAAAAAGGATAGGGGTAAGAAATTTAGCAATAAATACACCATATTCAGATTTTGGAGGGTTCTTATTGAATGGAAAATCATATTTTTCATCTTCTGTACCTAATGATTCAAAAAGACAAAAAATATATAAATGGAATAATCAACCATTCTTAAATATTTACAAGGCAGAAGAGGAAATACAAACATTGGAAGGTAGTAAACAAGATACTATCCTAGTTTTAGGAAACATTCAAAAGCTTGGAGAACCAATAGCTTCTGAACTTCATGAATCTACGCCTATTTTTACAAAAGATGGGAAAACAATTTACTTTACAAGAAACAACTCAGAAGGAAAAAGGGCTAGAAGAAGTAAGAAAAATACATCTAACTTAAAAATTTACAAGGCTAGTTATGTGAATGGTTATTGGGTTAATGTTAAAGAGTTACCATTTAATAATGATGAGTATTCCACAGGGCACCCAGCCTTAAGTCCAGATGAAAAAACATTATATTTTGTTTCTAATATGCCTGGAGGATATGGACAATCTGATATTTATAAGGTTGAAATAAAAGGTAAAGATGAGTACGGGGAACCTGTAAATTTGGGAAGTACTATAAATACACCTGAAAAAGAAGTTTTTCCTTATGTAGGGGATGATAATGTACTATATTTTTCATCAAATGGGCATTTAGGTTTAGGTCTTCTTGATATTTTTCAGGCAAAGATTAATGACAATGGTACATTATCTTCACCAGAAAATTTAGGATATCCATTTAATAGTAAAAAAGACGACTTTTCATTTTTTATAAGTAAAAATGGAAAAAGAGGTTTCTTCTCGTCAAATAGAGAAAAAGGAAAAGGTGATGATGATATCTATAGCTTCTTCATCTACACAGACCCACCAGTTTGTACACAAATTGTTAAAGGAGTAATAAAGAATAACAAAACAAATGCTCCAGTAGATGCAGCTGTGATAAAGTTAATTAATAAGGAAAAAGAAATTATAGCAGAAACAGTTTCTGATAGTTTAGGTAACTATACTTTTAAAGATGTGCCATGTAATAATACCTATACAGTTACAGCAACTAAATTAGATCATAGATCAGGTAGAAGCGTTGTATCAACTAATAGTAAAAGGAATAATGAAGTAACAGCAAACATAAAATTAACGCCGTTAATTATAGGAAACCAAATAGTAATAAAACCTATTTATTTTGATTATGATAAATCTGTTATTAGAGAGGATGCTGAATATGAATTAGAAAATATTGTAACAGTAATGACAAATCATCCTGAAATAGTGATTAAAATAGAATCACATACAGATAGTCGTGGTCGTAAAGATTATAATAGAATGTTGTCTGATAAAAGAGCAAAATCTACTAGAGATTATATTTTATCAAGAGGTATTGCAAGTAATAGAATTGAAAGCGCTATAGGTTACGGAGAAGATAAACCATTAAATGATTGTGTTGATGGAAAAAAATGTACTGAAGAAGAATACCAATTAAACAGACGTTCATATTTTTACATTATAAAAGGAAGTGAATCTATAGAAATACGACAAGAGCAAGAAAAGAGAAGAGTAAGGAAAAGAATAGCAACTAAAAAAAGTAATTTTTTAGAGTTTTTAAGTAAGAATTTAAAGAGGTCAGGACGAAGTTTAAGGCCTGAGAATAATAAGTGTTTTAAAGGAAAAGAAGAAGATTGTGATAAAATAGATAAAGAAGTAAAAGTGAATTACAGAAATTAAAATTTCTTTACTAATAACTGTGATATAATTAAGTTAAAAACTCCTTTTAAAAAAAGGAGTTTTTTATTTGTACTAGTATAATATTATGATAAAAATTAAGTTATAAGGTTACATTAACTTATTATCATTATTATTAATTATGAAAAAACTATTTATTCCTTTGGCGTTATTGGCTCTAACAATGACGTCTTGTGTGTCAAAAAAGAAGTATGTTGAGTTAGAACAGAAGTACAATGATACAAGAGGAAATTTACAAAAGACAACTCTAGAAAAGGAGCAACTTGAAGCTAAGTTTGCTAAAATTGAGAAGAGAGTTGATGACTACAATGAAAAGATTAATTCATTAAAAAGCGTAAATGAATCACTTCATGAAGAAAATAACGTTAAGTTAGACATGGTTGGTAAGTCAGCTGTAATTTCTAATTCTGTAAAAGAAAAAATGAGAGAAACGCTTAAAAACGTTGACCCAGCTGAGTTAGCTAATGCTAAAACGTTAAAAGATTCTATGAATGTAGCGATTGCTCATAACCTTAAAAAATCAATAAATACATCAGAGTTAGAAAACGATGAAGATGTAAATATTGATATTGACCAAACGGTTGTAATGATTTCTGTTTCAGATAAAATGTTATTCAATACAGCAAGTTACAGAGTTAAAAAAAATGCACATAAACTAATAAAAAAATTAGCTGATGTAATTAACTCTGAGCCAAGTATGGATGTTATGATTGAAGGACATACTGATTCAAGACCAATTCGCAATGAAGTTGTTGAAGATAACTGGGATTTAAGTGTAAAAAGAGCAACATCTATTGTTAGACTTTTAGAGAAAAAATATAAGGTTGATCCAAGTAGATTAATAGCTTCGGGAAGAGGTAGTTCAGTACCTCTTGTTGAAAATAGTTCAGCTGCTAATAGAGCTAGAAATAGAAGAACGAGAATTGTAATTTTACCAAATTTAGATAAGTTTTTCGGTTTATTAGCTGAGGAAGAAAATATAAAACCTTAATCATTTATAAAATAACAAAAAGCCAGCATTATGCTGGCTTTTTGCTTAAACAGCTAATTGTCTATAGTGACTTTATAGTAGTTTAAGTGTCTTAGTATATATTAACCTATTAATTAAATTATGAAAAAACTATTGATTTTAACATTCGGAATTCTTTTTATGGTTTCTTGTACAGATAAAAAGAAAGAACAAGAGGAAAAACAGAAAATAGAAGCAGCTATAAAAAAAATAGATTCTATAGAGAATGAAGTAAAAGCTGGTATAGACAAATTAAATGAAGCAACTAAGAAGTTTGAAGAACAGTTGCAAGAATTAGACAGTATTATATAATTAAAAACTTAAACATTATGAAAAATATAAAACTAATAGTATCAATCGTAATGCTTTTTGCCTTTATAGGAACTCAGCAAACTTTTGCACAAGGAAAGGGTAAAGGAAAAGAAAAAAGTGTAGAGGTTAAGCAAAAAGGAAAAGAGAAAGCAAAAGAAGTAAAAGAAGAACTTGAGCAAGAAGTTGATAAGGCAAAAGAAAAAGGGAAAGACAAAGCCCAAGAAATGAAGAAGGATAAACAGCTGAAAGAAAAAAAGCAGAAAAAATCTGAAGTAGATAAAGAGAATAAAGGAAAAGGTAATGCTTATGGTCGAGATAAGAATGGAATGAGTGGGAGAGAGTTTGGAAAAATTAGATCAAATGAAGCTAAACAAAGAATTGAAGAGCAAGAAAAAAACATCCGTGATAGTGAAGGAGTTTTAAATAGAGGAAGAGAAAAGGTTAAAAAAGCTCAAGAGAGAATAAAAGAAGCTAAAGAGAATAAGGAAATTTCAGAAGAAGAAGCTAAAGAAAAAGAAGAAGTAGTACGTAAAGCTAATGAAAGGCTTAGTGAACTTGATAAAAAGATTCAAGAGGAAAAAGAGAAAATTAGAAAAGACAAAGAAGCTTTAAAGAAAATATTATTTCCAGAAGAGAAGAAGTAATCATTAGATTAGAGTAACAAAAAAGAAAGAGGTAGTATTTAACTAAATACTACCTCTTTTCTGTTTGTTTTAAAAGAAATAGTGGAATAAGTAATTAAAGAGGTGTAGAAGTTTGTTTATTATACGTCATAAACAGGGTAAAATTATAAAGTATATACCATTTGCATATTAATCGAGGAGTGGAGTATGAATATAGTATTCTAATCTGTATTGGTTTTGAAGTTAATAGGTACTGTACTTTTGGAGAAAAGTATAGTAACTAATCAACTTAATCTATATAAAATAAAAAAGCTTCTAAATTTAATTAGAAGCTTTTTATATATAAACACTTTTAAGAGTTTTTATTCATGTAATTTAAAGTTAACAGGAATGTAGTATTCAACATTAGCAGCTTTACCATTATGCTCTCCAGGAACAAATTTAGGTAGTTTAGAAACCATTCTCTTAGCTTCCAGTTCTAATAATTGACCATTTTCAGGGCCTTTCATTTTAATATTAGTTACCTCTCCTTTTTTGTCAATTATAAAGCGTACCCAAACTCTACCTTCAATGTTTTGTTCAGCAGCTGCAGCTGGATAGTTAAAATTTCTTTGAATATGGCTAACCATTCTTTCATTAAAACATGTTAATTTTTGCATGTCAGGAACCTTAGTACAAGCTTTAAACTGAGGAATACTTTGTACCTCCACAAACTTTACAAAGTCAGTAATAACTTTTTCCTTTTTAACAACGTTAGAAGTTCTCTTAGCAACAACTTTTTTCGTAGTTCTTGATGAATTATTATTAGTTGCTCCAGGTGCTTTAAACGTAATAGGCACTCCGTATTTTACCTTAACAGTTCTACCGTTGTGCTTTCCTGGAATAAATTTAGGAAGATCATTAATGATTCTTTCCGCTTCTTTTTCTAAAGATTCACCACCTTTAGGTCCACGCATTAATATATCTTCAACATTTCCTTGTTCGTTTATAGTAAATTGAACTAAAACTCTTCCTTGTATCCCAGCATCAATAGCATCTTGAGGGTAGTTAAAGTTCTTAATAATGTGTTTAGTCATGTTAGTTTCAAAACACTTTGCCTGCTTAATTAAAGGAACGTTGTTACATTTACTAAACAAAGGAATTTCTTCTACTAAATTAAAAGGAACTTTTTCAATTGTAGCAGAATTATCTTCTAATTCAAGTTTACCAATTAATAAAGATTTCTTTTTTATGTCAGCTACCTTTTGTGAAGAATTAATACCTCCAATAGCAGAAACCGCTTCTTTATTCTTACGAACAACGCGTCTTCTGGTAGAGACTTCAATAGATAGTTGTTTTTTTGCACCATTATCGGTGTCTTCAATTGCACATTTTGTTATACTGTTAGGATCTGCGATTTGCTCATCTGGAGTAGTACATACTTCCTGTCCTACAGCCGCTAAAGAAAGTAGCATAGCAGCTACTACTGAGGGGAATTTTTTAATCATTGTGCTCTATTTTTAAGTGTTTGGTAAAGTTAATTAATCGTTAACTAACGCCGTAAATATAAATAAAAAATAGAATATAACAAACTTATTATGTCATTCAGTTTTCTAAAAAGCTATTTAACGGAAAAAATAAATAAAATTAATTTTTATGGAACCCTGAAAATTATAGGTAAAGCGTATTTTACGTTAACAAAATCTCCTTTATGACTGCCAGGAATAAATTTAGGAAGTGCATCAATTAATCTATGGGCTTCCTTTTTTAAAAGCTCACTATTTTCGGGTCCTTTTTTCTTTATGTCAACAACATTTCCTTTCTTATCAATAGTAAATTGCACTAGAATTTTACCTTCAATCTTTTTTCGTAAAGCTTCCTTTGGATAATCGAAATTTCTAACAATGTGTTTAATCATTTCTTTTTCAAAACACTTTGACTGTTGCAGAATAGGAGTTTTTTTACACTCCTTAAACAAAGGGATTTGTTCAACTAAATGAAAAGGAACTTTATCTAGAGAGGTTAAAATATCTTCTTTCAGATTTAGTTTTTCAACAAGAGAATTTTTATTTTTTATTTCCTCTACTTTATTTAATTTTGCTGAAATGGTATTCGTTTTTCTAAGTTTACGATGCCTTTTTCTTGTCGAAATTTCTTTAACTTTTTCAGTTTCCAGAGCTTCTTTTACATCTTCTATAGAGCATTTAGTAATACTAATAGTATTTAAATCTTGGATATTTTCATTTGGGGTTTCACATTTTTCTTGAGCATAAGATAATGATGTTAAAAATAAAAAAAAGGTAAAGATATGTTTCATTTGTGTGTTAAAGAGGAATTTTTAAGGAGCACGAAAATAAAATTATCTGAAAACCTAGATAAATATCTTATATTAATTTAAGATTAAATTTATAGGAAAAGAGTATGTAACATCAACAGGAATTCCTTTTTCCTTACCTGATTCTAATTGTGGAAGTTTATTGATAATTCGGTTAATCTCACTAGTAATTACTTTACTAGGTTTAGAGCTAACAACTTGAATATTTTTTGGATTACCATAAATATCTATAGTAAATTGAATTAAAATTCTACCATGTATACCTTCTTCTGAAAAGACTTCAGGAAAATAGTTTCTTGAGAAATGTTTTTGCATGCTGTCTTTAAAACATTTCTTAGCCTTTTCGTTAGAGCTATTTTTGCATTTAGGAAATAAAGGGACTTGTTCAACAACAGAAAATAGAACTTCTTTAGTTTGAGATTTTAAAGAATTTTTTATAGATAAATCGTTGTTTGTTGTGACAATAGAAACTTTGGAAGAAGCACTTAAGCTTGATTGACTTTTTTGCGGTGTTTTTCTTATTTTTTTTATTCTATTTCTGGCAATTAATGTTTTTGTAGTTCTTTCTCTTGGTTTTTGTTTTTCATTAACAACATTGCATTTGTTTGTGCTTATAACATTTAAATCAATAGCATTATCTTCTGGTGTAGTACACACTTCTTGAGCTTTTATTGTAATAGAAAAGAAAAGAAGAAATGTTAAAAAAAGTAAAGTTGTTTTCATAGGGTTTAAGAGCTTGTTTGGTGATGTAAAAATCACTCTTTTTTATTCTTTTGCTCTTAAGTAATTATGATAAATCTATTAAGTAATATGTTCTTTAATGTTATGAATATTAATTAAATATTAAGGGATGTTAGTGTATAAACAAAGCCTCCATAAACTATGAAGGCTTTATTGAAAATATAATATGGTGTAAATTATTATTTTACATTCATTAACTCAACATCAAAAATTAAAGTTGCGTTTGGAGGAATTACACCACCAGCACCTTGTGCACCATATGCTAAGTCAGATGGAATTACTAAACGAGCTTTATCACCTACTTTTAATAACTGAATACCTTCATCCCAACCAGGAATTACCTGACCAACGCCAATAGCAAAATCGATAGGCTGTTTACGTTTGTAAGAAGAATCAAATACAGTTCCATCTAATAACTGACCTTTGTAGTGTACAGAAACCATAGCTCCTTTAGTAGCTTGTTTCCCATCTCCGTTTTGTAAGATCTTATAACGTAAACCGCTTGGAGTCTCATCGTACCCAGCAGCTACTTGATCTAATAATTCTTTTTGTTTAGCTTTTGCTTCAGCTTCACGTTTTTCACGAGCTCCTTCAAAAGTTCTGAAAGCTTCTACTGCATTAAAAGCTTCAGCAGTATCACCAACACGAATAATTTCTACATCCATAGTATCGTCTTGCGCAATAGCATCAACAACGTTTTGTCCTTCAACAACACTACCAAAAACAGTATGTTTACCGTCTAACCAAGGGGTAGCAACATGTGTAATGAAAAATTGAGAACCGTTGGTTCCAGGACCTGCGTTTGCCATAGATAATTTTCCTGGAGCATCATGTTTTAATTCAGGGTGAATTTCGTCATCAAACTTGTAACCAGGGTTTCCTGTTCCTGTTCCTTGAGGGCAACCACCTTGAATCATAAAATCAGCAATTACACGGTGGAATTTTAATCCATTATAATAAGGAGTACCTTGTGGTTTTGCTGAGTTTTCTAAATTTCCTTCTGCTAAAGCAACAAAGTTACCTACAGTTCCAGGAGTTTTTTCATATTCCAAGTTTACTAAAATTTCACCTTTTGGAGTGGTGAACTTTGCATAAATTCCGTTATCCATTTTTCTCTTGTTTATTTATATATGTATGATTCTAGTGTCCAAAATTTAAGGGAAAAAAGAATCTTTTTATTAAAATAGCTAAATCATTGTTTTTGTTAGCAATGACAAAGTTAGTTTTTTACTGATAAAGTTGAAAGGTTAAAGCTTAAACCTATGTTAATATTGTTTGAGTTAACATTTCCAAAAGGTGAGTAATATCTACCTCCAGATGCAATTATAGAAACCTGATTTACTATATCATAACTCAATCCAAGTGTAGGACGAATAATGATTCCTTCGTCAGTATCTACACCAGCACCTCCGCCAGCTCCTGCCATAATTTCTATAAACCCACGCATTTTGTTATTAAAAAAATACGGACTATATATACCACCACCGACTAATCCGTGAGCATATCCACCTGAACGACCGTCATATGCAAAACCAGCTTCTCCAGCAATATATAGCGAATGATTTAAATCATAGTTAACTTTAAAACCAATTAATTGTAAATCAATTTCAGTAGCGTCGTAAATATCATCTGTTTTAGCAACATCAAAATAACTTTGATTTTGAACTTCAAAACGTAACCCTTTTGTACGATAAGTACTGTTCTCTTCGGAAGATGTTCCGCCATTTAATCCGAAGTATTTTAAACCAAACCCGAAAGTATAGGCTTCTAAATCACCTGCAATTGCACGATAATATCCACCATGACCACTAATGGCAATGTTTTTAAATAGTTTTAAATCGATTCCTGCAGAAGGGTAGATCATTAACCCACCTTCAGGAGCCACACGACCACCAGCAGCACCAATACCTAATTTTCCGAAGATATTAATGTATTTTGATTGATATGGATGATATCCAGCACCTACAAATAAATCCATAAAACCAGCACGTAGCCCCCTGTAAATTGCGTCGGTGTGAGCAAATAGAAAAGTGTTTTCGTTCAAATATTTCTGATATTCAAAACCTAGTACATATAGTAATTCATTTAGGTCGTCCCCATTATCTTTTTTCGAATTACCAATAGGTTTAAAGAAATCAAAACGAATTTGTTGTGCATTTTTAACAACTGGTTTATTCCAAAAACTATCTGGAGAAAGATTGTCTGCAACAAATTTTTGATGCGCTTTGTCATAATCAGTAAAACGTAAAATACTTGGTATTTCTACAAAGAAAGAAACGGAATTACTTTTAATTTCTCCTGATAAAAAGTTAACATGACTGTATTGTATTCCGAAGGAGTAATCATTCTTTTTGTACTGTAATCCGATATTCGGATTGATAAAACCGCCATCGTTTACCAAGTAACGATATCCGCCACCTCCTCCAAAATGGAAGTTAGCATCTACGTATAAGTTTTTATATAATTGTTTATTGATTCCCAATTCTGCACCTAAGGTAAATAATCCTCCTTGGTCTCCTGTTACCGCAAAATGAAATCCAGCTCCACCATATAACCAATCATTAATAGGAATTTGATAATGCAAGCCAGTCAAACCCATCGTTGGTTTTAAGTCAGGAAACTTATCCGAAGGCATTTCAACAGGAATAAAATTCAAACGAACTTTATTGTGTAATTCTTTTCCTTGTAAACTCGATAAACCCTCTTGACTATAAGTTATAAAAGAGAAAAGAGAGAATAGAAAAGAGAATATGTAGGGTTTGTTAAAACTCACTAGTGAAATGTAATTTTACCGTTGGATATTTGCTTTGTGTCATTTGAATTGTAAACGGAGAATCAGCTAAAAACACTAGTTGACCTTGTTTGTCTTTAGCTAAATAACGTTGTTTTACACGTTTAAACTCTTTGAATTCTTCATTTTTAGGGTCTTCAGGTTCTACCCAACAAGCTTTATGCACCGCAATATTTTCATACGAACATTTAGCACCATATTCATGCTCTAAACGATACTGAATTACCTCGTATTGTAGAGCTCCAACTGTACCAATAATTCTTCGACCGTTCATATCTAAGGTAAATAACTGAGCAACTCCTTCATCCATTAACTGGTCTAAACCTTTATAAAGTTGTTTAGCCTTCATTGGGTCAGCATTATTTACATAACGGAAATGTTCTGGAGAGAAACTAGGAATTCCTTTAAAGTTTAATTGTTCTCCTTCGGTTAACGTATCACCAATTTTAAAGTTTCCAGTATCGTGTAAACCAACAATATCACCAGGGAAAGACTCTTCAACAATTTCTTTCTTTTCAGCAAAAAAGGCATTCGGACTAGAGAATTTTACTTTTTTACCGTTACGAACGTGTAAGTAAGGGGTATTTCTTTTAAAAGTTCCTGATACAATCTTTACGAAAGCCAAACGATCACGGTGTTTAGGATCCATGTTTGCATGAATCTTAAAAACAAACCCTGTCAATTTTTCTTCTTTAGAATCAACCAAACGTTCTTCAGCTTGTTTTGGTTGAGGATTTGGAGCAATATCAATAAAACAATCTAATAATTCTTTTACACCAAAGTTATTTAAAGCTGAACCAAAAAATACAGGTTGTAAATCTCCGTTAACGTAAGCTTCTTGATCAAAATCTGGGTATACTTCATTTACTAATTCCAACTCCTCACGAAGTGTATTTGCAGAATTCTCTCCAACAATCTTATCTAATTCAGGATTATCTATATCATCAAACTCAACACCTTCTGAGATGGTTTGTTTGTTGTCTCCAGAAAAGATATTTAATTTCTTTTCCCAAATATTATAGATCCCCTTGAAATCGTATCCCATTCCGATAGGGAAACTAAGAGGAGTTACTTTTAACCCTAGTTTTTGCTCAACTTCATCCAATAAATCAAAAGCATCTTTACCTTCACGGTCTAACTTGTTGATAAAAACAATCATTGGGATTTTTCGCATGCGACAAACCTCTACTAGTTTTTCGGTTTGTTCCTCAACCCCTTTTGCAACATCAATAACTACAATAACACTATCAACAGCAGTTAAGGTTCTAAAGGTGTCTTCAGCAAAATCCTTGTGACCAGGAGTATCAAGAATATTGATTTTTTTGTCTTTATAAATGAAAGCTAATACAGAGGTAGCAACAGAGATACCACGTTGACGCTCAATTTCCATAAAATCGGAAGTAGCTCCTTTTTTAATTTTATTATTTTTAACCGCACCAGCTTCTTGAATCGCTCCACCAAAAAGTAATAACTTTTCAGTTAGGGTAGTTTTACCAGCATCGGGGTGTGATATAATTCCAAATGTACGTCTCTTCTGTATTTCTTCTAAAAAACTCATCTATAAATTTTAAGGTTGCAAAGTTAACTTTTTAAAAGAGGATGGACAATATAGATTTACGATAGTTCATTTTTTAAGTAGATGTTTTTGTTTTCTAGATATTTTTTAGTTTCATTTTTTAAATCCCTCACTTCACTTTTGTTATCTAAATCATAAGTATACAAACCTCTTGTAGCATAGGTTATAAAACCAATTAAATCAGAATTGGTTTCTTTTTTTATTTCTGACCAATGTTTAAACATAAATTCTAAAAAGAATGAATCTATTTCAAGATCAAAATCCCATATAGATTCATAATAATCATCTTTAGTAAAAGATGAATAATCAAGTTGCCATAAGTCTAAAATCTGAATTAATGATTTTTCAAATTCGTTACTATCATACTTCAAATGAAGTTCTAACCTTTTAATTTTATTATCAGGATAATAATCATAGTTAGGTTCTACAAATACATAGATTTCATCATCATAAAAATGGTAATACATACTAATTACTTTTAAAGATTTTTTTTCGTTCTTATCCGTATAAATAAACTCGTCTTTGTGTATTTTTTTTAAATATTCTTTGATTTGGGGTTCAAAACTTTTTAGGATAATAGATTTAAATAAATCATTTCTTAGTTCCCAAAAATAATTAAACTCATAAATATCAATACCTTTAGTAACTTTGATTTGCTGGTTAATCTTTTTTTTAGATAAGTATAGTTTGAATATTTCTAGTTTGCCTGATTTATTTAAAACTTTAAAGTCTAGGGCTATTGAATTTTTAATTTGGTTTCTATATCTAAGTTTAGAAAGTAGTTGTTTGAGTTTCATAGTAATTCATTTTTGTAATAAACACAATATTAATTCTTTTTTTATAACTGATGTAATATATAGTCTTAATAGTATTTTGTAAGTTTGCTTTTCGTAAATTTTCTAGATGAAAGAACAAGTAATTTTAGTTGATCAGCAAGACAATCCGATAGGATTAATGGAAAAAATTGAAGCACACGAAAAAGCTTTATTACACAGGGCATTTTCGGTATTTGTTTTTAATGATAAAAATGAATTGATGTTACAACAACGTGCTGCTGAAAAATATCACTCACCTTTATTGTGGACAAATACTTGTTGTTCGCATCAGAGAGACGGAGAGACCAATGTTGAAGCTGGGAAACGTAGATTACAGGAAGAAATGGGATTTTCATGTGAGTTAGAAGAGGTATTTTCTTTTATTTATAAAGCACCATTTGATAATGGCTTAACAGAACATGAATATGATCATGTAATGATTGGTCGATTTAACGACGAACCTATTGTAAACACTGATGAAGTAGCTTCGTATAAATGGATGCCTTTAGAGGAGGTAAAAAACGATATAGAAGAGCATCCAGAAAAATATACAGCTTGGTTTAAAATAATTTTTAAAGAATCGTACGATAAAATATCTAAGTATATTTAATTATGCCTAAAGTAACAGTTCATAGAAAAGCACATTTTAATGCTGCACACAGGTTATTTAACCCTAAATGGTCTAATGAGAAAAATTACGAAGTTTTTGGTAAGTGTAGTAACCCTAATTACCATGGTCATAATTATGAACTAATTGTTTCATTAACTGGTGAAATAGACCAAGAAACAGGTTATGTATATGATTTAGGTAAGCTGAAAGATTTAATTAAGCTGAAAGTAGAAGACACTTTAGATCATAAAAACTTAAATATTGAAGTAGAGGAGTTTAAGAATGTTAATCCTACAGTAGAAAATATATCAGTGGTAATTTATAACAAGTTACGTGTAAGTATTCCAGAAAAACTAGACCTAGAAGTTACACTATACGAAACACCAAGAAACTACGTAACATATAGAGGTGCATAATCTATGATAAACCAATTACTACGATTTACTCCAATTTTAAAACAAAAAATTTGGGGAGGAAAAAAGCTTAACCAACTACTTCATAAAAAATCAGATGGATCTAATATAGGAGAGAGTTGGGAAATTTCTGATGTTGATGGAGATGAATCAGTCGTTAGTAATGGTAATCTTAAAGGAAGAACATTAAGAAGTCTTTTAAAAGAGTATAAGCACGATTTAGTAGGTGACTATGTATATAAAACTTTTGGAAAACAATTTCCGTTATTAATAAAATTTATAGATGCAAAAAAGGTTTTAAGTATTCAAGTACACCCAGATGATGATTTAGCAGGGCTTCAAGAGTCTTTTGGGAAGACAGAGATGTGGTATGTAATGCAAGCTGATAATGAAGCTAACATTATTATAGGATTCAAAGAAAACTCTAATAAAGAAGAATATATACATCACCTGAATAACAAGACTCTCTTAAGTATTTTAAATGTAGATAAAGTATCCAAAGGAGATGTTTATTTTGTGCCACCAGGAAGAGTACACGCTATTGGTGCTGGTTTACTGATTGCAGAAATTCAACAAACCTCAGATATAACTTACCGTATTTATGATTGGGATAGGAAAGATATTGATGGTAATTACCGAGAATTGCATACAGAAAAAGCATTAGAAGCTATTGATTTCTCAGCGAAGAGTTCCTACAAAACAACTTATAAGAAACAAAAGAATGTAGCAAATCAAGTAGTTACATGTCCTTATTTTACAACTAATATACTCCTAGTAGAAGGAAAGAAAGAAATTGATTTATTTAAAAAAGATTGTTTTGTAATTTATATGTGTGTAGAAGGGGAGGTAACATTCTTTTATGAAAGTCAACAAGAAGTTGTAAGAAAAGGAGAAACAATCTTGATACCAGCATGTATTGATAAAGTGGAAATTTTATCAGAAAATTCTTCGGAGCTATTAGAAACGTATATAAAATAAGCTTAAGAGAAAAAAATCTCCTAAGCTTATAAACAAACCAAACTAACTTAACGATTGCTCAATTGATTTTAAAATCAATTTTTAGGAATAATTAAGACGCTTTTTTAATTGTATAGCCAAAAGTAGCTGTACATATAATATTTTGTTTCTTTTCTTCTTTTTTAGATACTGTTATATTGAAAATAATCTCAGTATCACTTAATTTTTTAATATTGTTTTTGATAACAAGCTTATCATTAAGGTATGCGTTGCCTAACAGATCAAACTCGATACTGTTAAAACTAAAACTAGAAGAGTCTGGATAAAAGCCTAAAGAAGTATTCGCGCTAGATTCAATTTTATCGTATAAAACTGAAGTTTTTAACACTTTGTTTTTGCTAACCTGCTTTTTGTTAACTATAAATTGATTTGGCTGACTGTTTGATGTGATATTTAATGTTTTCATGATAATTTTAAGGGTTAAGTATTAGTAATTCAGGATCTCTGTAAAATGGATTTTGTACTGAGTACATTACAGTTGAGGCTACATGTTTTCTAATTGAGTTTCGATACTTAAAAGTGTTCATAATGTTTAAAATTTAAAATATTAGTAAATAAAAAAGGTGTTTTTTTAAAAAAGCACCTTTGGTTAAATTTATATTAAATTGATTGTTTAAAATCGATGTTTAAATCTGTTTCTTTGGGTGCTTTTAGTTACATATACATATTGTTTGTGCATGCGGGCAGTACACATAATCGAGTTGATTGTGTTAAAAATAAACGTGTATGTGCCTAAAAGCGCCTTCATAATGATTCAAAAGTAGTAAAAGTTTTTAATAATTGAATAAAATCAAAAAGTATTTAATGTTAAAGTTTTATCAATGTGAGTATTATCAGTTTTTATGATGGCAGTTTAAATATGTATCTTTGATACGTAAACACTTATGATTATTTATGAAGATAATAGCAATGATACCTGCACGTTATAGTGCGTCACGTTTTCCGGGGAAATTGATGAAGGACTTAGGAGGAAAACCTGTAATTGTAAGAACCTATGAAGCAGCTGTAAAAGCAAACCTTTTTGATGAGGTATATGTGGTAACCGATTCCGAAGTAATTTATAACTCTATAGAAAAAGTAGGAGGTAAGGTTTTAATGAGTAAAAAGGAACATGAATGTGGTTCTGATAGAATAGCAGAAGCAGTTGAAAATTTAGATGTAGATATTGTGGTGAATGTACAAGGAGACGAACCTTTTATTGATACAGTTTCATTATCAAAACTAATTAGTGTTTTTAAATCTGATACTCAAAAAGAAATAGATTTAGCATCACTGAAAGTAAAAATGACGAATGAGGAAGATATTCAAAATCCAAATAACGTTAAGGTAATTACTGATGCAAATGATTTTGCTATTTACTTTTCAAGAAGTGTAATTCCATATCATCGAGATAAAGAAGTTGCTGTAAACTATTATAAGCACAAAGGAGTTTATGCATTCAGAAAAGAAGCGTTAATTGATTTTTATTATACACCAATGACACCAATAGAGGCTGCTGAAAAAATTGAATGTATTCGTTACTTAGAAGTAGGGAAAAAAATAAAAATGATAGAAACTTCAGTAGAAAGTATTGGTATTGATACTCCTGAAGACCTAGAAAAAGCCATAAAATTATTAGAAAATGAATAATATTAAAATAATATCCTTTGATGCTGATGATACTCTTTGGGTAAACGAGACCTACTTTCGTGATGCTGAAGATGATTTTGCTCGATTATTGTCCGATTATGAAACAGAGAATAAAATCCATCAAGAGTTATTTAAAAAAGAAATAGAAAATCTTAAAATATACGGGTACGGAGTAAAAGGTTTTATGCTGTCAATGGTTGAATGCGCTCTGGAAATTTCTAACTATAAAATCAGTCCTAAAAAAATGGAAGCAATTCTTGAAATAGGAAAAGACATGTTAGAAAAACCAATAGAGTTGCTAGATGGGGTAGAAGAGGTGTTACAAGAATTGCATGGAAAATATAAATTAATTGTAGCAACCAAAGGAGACTTATTAGATCAAGAACGTAAGTTGGCTAAATCAGGAATTTTGAAATATTTTCATCATACAGAAGTGATGAGTGAGAAGAAAAAAACTGATTATAAAAAATTAGTAAAACGCTTGGATATTAATCCTTCAGAGTTTTTAATGATTGGAAACTCATTAAAATCAGATGTGTTACCGTTAATTGAAATAGGAGCAACAGCAATTCATGTTCCGTTTCATACAACATGGGCACACGAAGAAGTTAAAGAAGAGCAAAAATCAGATGCTTACAAAACAGTATCTAGTATTACAGATGTATTAAAATTTTTATAAATGAAATACCTAGATATTGAAAGTTGGAATAGGAAAGAACTTTTTAGACATTTTAGAACTTTAGAAGATCCAACTTTTGGATTAGTTGCAGATGTAGATGTGTCTATAATCTATCAATTAGCAAAAGAAAAGAATCAGTCCTTTTTTGTCCGATACTTACATGCTTGTATGAAAGCTATAAATACAGTTGAGAATTTAAAATATAGATTAGAGGATGATATGGTTGTTGTTTATGAACGAATTAATGCTTCAGCAACTATTGCAAGACCTGATAATACTTTTGGATTCTCGTATATAGGTTATTCTGAAAGCTTTGAGGAATTCCAACTTAATTTTCAAAAGGAAAAAGAACGAATTTTAAATTCTAATGATTTGTTTCCGCCTAAGTACTCTTTAGGATGTATACATTGCTCAGCTATTCCTTGGGTTAGTTTTTCAGGGCATAAAGAGCCGTTTTCAGGAAATAAAAACGATAGCGTACCTCAATTGGCTTTTGGTAAAATAAAGGAGCAAAATAAAAAAATGTTAATGCCTGTAGCGATTAATGTAAACCATGCTTTGGTAGATGGATATCATGTAGGGCAGTTTTTTGGAAAATTTCAACAAGAATTAGATAAAATCGATTAATTTTGCATCAAAATTTATAATTATGGCAAGCATAAAAAATTTAAAGAAAGATATCAACTATACATTAGGAGACATTATTGATATTTGTCAAATAACAGTACAATTAAACCCTGAAGCTGATAAAGCGAAAGCAGATGCTATTGTTGATGAGGTTATTGTAACTTTTGATGATTTAATTGCAAAGGTGAATGCAAAAAATGTTGAAGATAAAAAGGCTCACTATAAAGCAGTAAGCGCTGAGTTAGAGTCAAGAGCAAACGCTTTAATAGAAAAAGTAAATAGTTTATAAGTACTATAAATTATATGTTTAAAAAAGCGAGACTTATTTAAGTCTCGCTTTTTTTTGATAAATTTTAACACTAACATTGGAATAAAATTTCGTAAATTACGTCCAGTATTTAATAACAGATAACCCCAATAAATATGGCAAGAGCTATGTATGAGTACACGAAAACTGTACTTCAAAAGGTTAGTTTTAACGCTGATTTATTTTGTAAAGAGCTTGAAAAAGCTTTAGGTAGATTACTACCCTATGAAATAGATGAACTAACTATTTGGCTAAAACAATTTACGGCTAATAAACCAGATTTATATGTTTGTTTAGCCTTAGTCGATAAGTAAAAAAAGGAAGCTTTTAAAGCTTCCTTTTTTTACTTATCGATGTTTCTTTTTTTCGCCCTTTAGCTTTTTTATAAGCTTTCGGTGAAATTCGTGTTCAGCCACCTCCAAGGTGAGGATTTTTTTATCTGATAAAAAGGTAGAAAGTTTGTTATAAAAATTATTTTTAGTTTCATATTGTTCTTTTGAAACAGACTTAATTTTATTAACAATTTCTTTAGATTCTTTATCGGTTAAGCTATCAATTCCTCCACAACTAAGTATTTTCTTTTTTATACTGTAACGTTCTGCTTTATGAAGTTCAATCATTTTTTTGTCATATACATTGTATAGTGGCCAAAACTTATTGGCTTCTTCTTCTGTTAAGTTTAACTTTTCAGAAAGAAAAGCAACCTTAAAAGCTTTAACCTTTTCATAATTTCCTTTTCTTGTTTGCGCTTGAACAGAAAAGAAGGATATGAAAGCTATAAATAATATAAGTAAATGTTTCTTCATCATTGTTCTATTTCGTTTATAAGTGTTGGTGTATCAACAGAATTTAAGTAATCTTCTAATGTTTCATCACTAATAGAGGCTAATATATCTTCGTCTAGTTCAGAAGTGTTTAATGTTGCCGCAAGCTCACTATTGTCAATATTACCATATCCATTTTCATACCAAGATTCTATATCAGTAATAGTTATATCTTCAAAAGTAATTTTTTGGGCGTTAAAATAATTAATACCGATGAAAAGTAAAACGGAAGCCGCAGCAGCTAGAGGAATGTACTGTAAAACTCTTTTACGTAATGAAATTACTTTCGTTTCTGTAGTTTGTTCTGTAGCTAATCTTGATAGAATTTGAGTTTCAAAGGTATCAAAATAATCACCAGGAGTATTGAATGTCTTCTTTTTAGGTAAACTATCTATAAAAACGGAAGTGTTAATCCTTTCTTCAACTTCTTCAAAATAGTTTTGAGGAACTGAAAAGCCACAATTTTTACCAGCTTTTTGGTTTATGAAATTTATAGTATGTTTTATTTTTTCATTCATTACCCTAGTAAGACTATTGTTTTTGTAAAAGGTTTAATTATAGTTCTTTATAAAATGCTCTATTTTTTTTGCTGCTATATGATACGAGGCTTTTAAAGCTCCGACTGAGGTGTCAAGAATCTCAGAGATTTCCTCATATTTCATTTCATCAAAGTACTTCATATTAAAGACTAATTGCTGCTTTTGAGGCAATGTAGCAATTGCTTTTTGTAAAATAAGTTGAATTTCATCACCTGAAAACCAATAATCACTATCTAGGGTAGAAGTGATTTGTAGTTGATAATCAGAAATATGAATGTTTTTTTCTTTAGCTTTTTTATTGATGAAAGTTATAGCTTCGTTAGTAGCTATTCTATACATCCAGGAAAATAGTTTACTATCTCTTTTAAACTGATTAATGTTTTTGTAAACCTTTATAAAGGTGTTTTGTAAAACATCATCAGCATCTTCATGAGAAATTACAATCTTTCGTATATGCCAATACAATCGCTCTTTATATTGCGATACAAGGCTTTTAAAAGCAACCTCTTTAGTAGTAGATTGCTGTAATTGATCTATAAGTGTAATTTCGTCAATCAACTAAAAACTATTTAGCTGTTAGACCTTAAAGATAGCGAAAGGTTTAAAAAGAGTAATAAAAAAGACTATCTAATTCTTTTTGTGCACCCAAATAAACGTTTTTCTTTAATGGTTTCAGATACTCCTTTAGGAAGCATTTCTTCCCATCCATCTTCTCCGTTTTTTATCTTCTTTAAAACTTTTCTAGAGAAAATGTGTAAAATATCAGGATTAAAATCTTTTATATCAATTAATCGACCATTGTTTTTAAAGAACTTGTAAAGTTCTTTCATTCTTGGATGTACTTTAAGGTTTTCACTAGTTATATACTCGCCTGTTTCCTCATTTTTATAAGGATACATGTATACCTTTAAGTCTCTGTAGAAAAGTTTACCAAAAGCTTCTAAAATACCTCCACTTAAATCACGGTAGTATTTTTCATCAAAAATCTGAATCAAGTTGTAAACACCCATAGCAAGTCCCATACGCTCTTTGGTATATTCACTAAAGTATTCCACTAACTTAAAATATTCTTGATAATTGGTAATCATAACGTTTTGACCAAGAGAACATAATAGTTCGGCTCTATCTAAGAAGTCACGTTCATTAATTTCCCCTTCAGCACGAAGATTACTTAAGGTAATTTCAAAAATGATTTTTGTTTTCTTAGGGTCTACCTTATTCTCATCAAAAAATAGTTGTTTAGCACGTTCAAACATATCCATGTTTACCTTAGTAACAGGTCTGTAGCTACCACGAAGTGCTAAAATATTCTTTTTGTAAAGTACTTGTGCAGGCAATAAGTTGTTTCCGTCAGGACCAAACATTACTGCGTTTGTCATTCCGTTTTTAACAAGTTGTAAACTCATTAAACGGTTGTCAACATACATAAAGCGAGGTCCAGAGAAATTAATCATGTCAATCTCTAAACGATCTTTATCAATGTTATCATAAAAAGACTTTAATAAATCTTTTGGATTGTCATTTAAATAGTAGGCTCCGTAAATTAAATTTACACCTAAAACTCCTAATGTTTCCTGTTGTTGACGAGCATCAGTTTCTTTAAAACGAAGGTGTAAAACAATTTCATTATAATCTTCTAATGGGTCTAATTGAAAACGAATACCAACCCAACCATGACCTTTGAATTTCTTCGTGAAGTTAATGGTTGCTACCGTGTTAGCATAACTAAAAAATAATTTATCAGGATGTTTTTGACGATCAAGACGCTCCTCAATTAAATCCATTTCATGCTTTAGCATCTTTTTTAATCGAGGTTCGGTAACATAACGATTGTCTTTCTCAACTCCATAAATGGCATCAGAAAAATCTTTATCATAAGCACTCATAGCTTTTGCTATTGTACCAGAAGCTCCACCAGCTCTAAAAAAATTACGAACAGTTTCTTGACCAGCTCCAATTTCTGCAAAAGTTCCATATATATGAGCGTTTAAGTTAATTTTTAACGCTTTCATCTTGGTAGTTGGTACAGTGTTTATCTTTTGATCTCCTTTTAACGTAATTGCCATTTTGTTGTTTTTTGTTACGTAGTACAAATGTACTGAAATTACAAACGAACAGACAATTTTTGTTGTATTTTTGTGGTGAAAATGAAGAAAAAAAATCAAGTAAAAATAACTTTTTTAGGAACGGGAACTTCTACTGGAGTTCCAATGATTACAAGTAAACACCCTGTAGCTTTATCTAAAAACCCGAAAGACAAAAGATTACGATCTTCGGTGCTAGTTTCATGGAATGATATTAATTATGTGATTGATTGTGGGCCTGATTTTCGCCAGCAAATGATGCGTGAAGAAGTGGCGTCAATCAACGGAATTTTATTTACCCATGAACATGCAGATCATATAGCTGGTTTAGATGAAATTCGTCCGTACTGCTTTCAAATAGGACCAGTACCTATATATTTAACAGAAAGAGTGCTAGGAGTTTTACAAAAGCGATACGATTATATATTTGCAACAGAAAATCGATACCCAAGTGCACCAAGTGTAGCTCCAACTATTATTTCACATAAAGAAAGTTTTGAGTTAGAGGGAGTAGAGGTCACTCCAATTGAAGTAATGCACGGTAATTTACCAATTCTCGGATACCGTTTTAATAATGTAGCATATATAACCGATATTAAAACTATTTCAGAAGAAGAGAAAGAAAAGCTAAAAAACCTTGATGTTTTGATTGTGACAGGTTTACGAAGAGAACCTCATAAAACACATTTTAACTTAGAAGAATCATTAAGTTTTATAGAAGAAATTAAACCTAAAAAAGCATATTTAACACATATTAGTGAATTGTTAGGATTACACGATGAGGTTGAAAAAGAGTTGCCTGAAAATGTGTTCTTAGCTTATGACGGATTACAAGTTTAGTATTAAAAAAATTAATACTACAATCAATTTAAATTACCTGAAGTAATTGATGATTTTAAAATAGCTTCTTATTTTTACTTTAAATTTTATAGCATGAAAATTATAATATCACCAGCAAAATCGTTAGACTTTGAAAGCAAAGTTACTACTGATGTATATACACAACCTAGGTTTTTAGAACAATCTGAAAAACTGAATAAGAAGTTAAAAACATTATCAAGAAAAAAATTAAGCGAGTTAATGAAGATTTCTGATGATTTAGCAAGTTTAAATTATGATAGAAATCAAGATTGGCAACCTCCTTTTTCTTTAGATAATGCAAAACAAGCAGTATTTGCGTTTACAGGTGAAGTGTACAGAGGTATTGATGCCAGTTCTATATCAGAAGATAAGATTCCAGTTTTACAAGAGAAATTAAGAATTTTATCAGGGTTATACGGTTTGTTAAAACCGTTGGATTTAATTCAACCTTATCGTTTAGAAATGGGAACTAAGTTAAAAGTAGGTAGAAGAGAAAACTTATATAAGTTTTGGGATACTACATTGGCTGAGTCGCTAAATGAAGAATTAGGAGATGGAGAGTTGTTAATTAATTTAGCAAGTACAGAATATTTTAAAGCACTTCCTAAAAAAGCATTAAAAGTACCTATGATAACTCCCGTTTTTAAAGATTTTAAAAATGGACAGTATAAAACTATTATGACCTTTGCTAAGAAAGCTCGTGGATTAATGGTGCGTTACATTATAGATAATAACGTGGAGACTTTAGAAGAGTTAAAAGGTTTTGATGTGGAAGGATACGGTTTTTCTGAAGAAATGTCTACCGAAACTGAATTAGTATTTACAAGATAGATGAAACGAAAAAAAGTTGCTATTCTTTTTCTTTTAAGTTGTTTACTAGTTATTACTTCTATTTATGTTTCAAACAAAGTAATAATTAATAATGCAGAAGGAAAATTATTTAATTCTACAGAAAATATATCTAAAAATAAAGTAGGGCTGTTATTAGGTACAGTAAAGTATTTGTCTGATGGGAGAATAAATCTGTATTATCAATTTCGTTTGAATGCTGCTGTGGAGTTATACAAAGCTGAAAAAATTGATTTTATTTTAGTAAGTGGCGATAATGGCTCCCAAGGATATGATGAACCAACAGATTTTAAAAATGATTTGATTGAAGCAGGAATTCCTGAGAGTAAAATTTATTTAGATTATGCTGGTTTTAGAACCTTAGATTCGATGGTAAGGGTTAAAGAGGTTTTTGGTCAAACCTCAGTAACAATAATATCTCAACAATTTCATAATGAAAGAGCATTGTATTTGGCAAACCATTTTGATATTGAAGCAATAGGGTATAACGCCAGAGGAGTTTCAGGAAAAAAAGCTATAAAAGTTCAATTAAGAGAATATTTAGCAAGGGTAAAAGTATTTGTAGATATTCTCTTAAATGTTAACCCTAAGTTTTTAGGAGAACCTGTTGAAATAAAATAATTCTTAACAATCAGCTAATCGTACAGTTACGGCTAAACCTCCTTCTGAAGTTTCTTTATAATTTCTATTCATATCTTTAGCTGTTTCCCACATGGTATCAACTACTTTGTCTAAAGGCACTTTAGATTCTTTTGGATTGGTTTCTAAAGCTAATTCAGCAGCGTTAATAGCTTTAATGGCTCCCATAGCATTACGTTCAATACAAGGCACTTGTACTAATCCGCCAATAGGATCACAAGTGAGCCCTAAATGATGTTCCATGGCAATTTCAGCAGCAACTAAGCATTGTGACGGAGTTCCGCCTAACAATTCTGTTAATGCAGCAGCGGCCATGGCAGAAGATACACCAATTTCAGCTTGACAACCACCCATAGCCGCAGAAATTGTAGCATTCTTCTTAAATATACTTCCTATTTCTCCAGCAACTAGCAAGAATTTTTTAACATGTTCAAAAGTAGCATCGTGGTTTTCTATTACTAAATAGTACATTATTACAGCAGGAATAACTCCGGCACTTCCATTGGTTGGAGCAGTAACAACTCTACCCAAAGAAGCATTCACTTCGTTAACAGATAAAGCTAAACAACTTACCCATTTTAAAATTTCACGGAATTTTACTTCTGTACTTCTAATAGCGGTAATCCATTCTTGTTGGTTAGTGTATTCAGCTTCTTTAATAAGCCTTTGATGTGTTTCAAATGCACGTCGTTTTACATTTAATCCGCCAGGTAAAATTCCTTGAGTGTGACAACCAATATACATACATTCTAACATAGTGTTCCATATGCGATGTAATTCTTTGTCGATGTCTTCAGCAGAATTAATTACAAGTTCATTTTGGTAAACAATATCAGAAATGTTTAACTTTTCTTTTTCACAATACGCTTCAAGCTCAGTAGCTCTGTTGATAGGGAAAGGAAAGTTTTGTTTATTAATTTCAATATCTTCAGCAAGATTATCGTCTTCTTGCACAATGAACCCTCCACCAATAGAATAGTATGTTTCTGTAGAAATTTCTACACCGTTAGCATATCCTCTAAAAGTCATTCCATTGGCATGAAATGGTAAAAATTCTTTGTTGAATTTTACTGAGCCATTGGCAAAAGCAATATTTCTTTCATTATTAAAAAATAAAAGCTCTTTGGTTTTAATGTCATTGATAATAACATCAATAGTTTCAATTGGAATATATTCAGGATCAGCTCCACTTAAACCTAATAAAACAGCTAAATCTGTCGCATGCCCTTTACCTGTTAATGAAAGAGAACCATATAAGTCCACTTTTATTTCTTCAATTAAAAGAAATTCATTTGTGTCTTTTAATTTTTGAATCCATTGTTGAGCCGCTCTCCAAGGGCCTAGGGTATGAGAACTAGAAGGTCCTACCCCAATTTTAAGCATGTCAAAAACACTAATAAATTGCGACATAAATATAAGTTGTTTGTTGGTGGCTAAAATAAAAAAATCCTGTATTTAAAACTTAAATACAGGATTTATATTTTCTTAAAAAGAGAGTTATTACATTCCGTAAACAGACTCTTTATCAAATTTCTTAACTAACATGTAGTATACAACTGCACGATACTTGTTTCTTTCAGACTTTCCAATTCTTTCCATCACTTCTCCAATAGCCTTATCTAATTCAGGTCCATCAGCTAAACCTAATTTTTTCATTAAGAAATTTTTCTTAACAGTTTCTAGTTCTTTAGGGTCACTTCCTGATACTGTTTCAGCATCATTTTTATAAATAGAAGGACCTAATCCTTTTGTAACAGCAGTTAATAAATCAGTATTAGAACGGATATCTCTATCGTCCATAAATTTTTTATAAAGCGCTACTTTTTCGTCAAATTTACTCATGATTTTTTGTTTAAAATTAGATGTTATTTTTTTGTTCTTTCAAATATAGAAAAATAATTAACTCTTTCAAATATCTAAGTGTTAATAAGAAAGAGAGCTCAGTATTGTTAATTAAATTGTTGAAAAGAAATAAACATATGAGTAAATAGGTATTGTTCTTGTAGTAACTTTATATAAATTCAAATCTGTAGCCTATGTCAATATCTAAATTTGAATCCATGTTGAAAACCAACGAGGTATATTTTTTCGATGCTGTAGAGTTTGAAACAATTATAGAGCATTATTTAAATATAGGTAAGCAATCGTTGGCAAAAAAAGCTGTACAGTTAGGTTTGGAGCAGCATCCATCTTCAATTCAATTAAAATTAATGAAAGTAGAAATTTTAATTTTTGAAGACGAATTGCACGAAGCAATTAAGATGCTATCTAATATCGAAGCTGTAGAACCTCATAATGATGAGGTATTTATCCAAAAAGCAATTATCTTATCTAAAAAGAAACAGCACACAGAAGCAATTGCTATTTTAAAAGAATCTTTGCAGTACATAGAAGATCCATCTGATGTTTGGTCTATGATAGGTATGGAATACTTATATCTTGATGATTTTGAAAATGCACGTTTAAATTTTGCTAAATGTATTGAGGTAGATTATGAAGATTATTCATCGTTGTACAATATAGTTTATTGTTTTGATATGGAGGATAGTCATGAGGATGCAATAAAATTTTTAAATTCATATTTAGATAAAAATCCATATTGCGAAGTAGCGTGGCATCAATTAGGGAGACAATATTTTGAGTTAGGAATGTTTAAAGAAGCATTAACAGCTTTTGATTATGCAGTATTGATTGATGATAGTTTTATAGGAGGTTATTTAGAGAAAGCAAAATCTTTAGAAGAGTTAAAGAGGTACGAAGAAGCTATAGAAAATTATTTAGTTACACTAGAGTTAGATGATCCAACGGCTTATGCCTATATAAGAATAGGAGAGTGTTATGAGAAACTTGAGAATACACAAACAGCAATACATTTTTATAAAAAGGCAGTACATGAAGACCCACTTTTAGATAGAGGTTGGATTTTATTAACAAATGCTTGTTATAACCAAGGAAATTATCAAAAGGCACTTTATTACATTAACAAAGCCATTCATATAGATGAGGCAAACGTTTTATATTGGAGACGTTATGGAGATATCAATTTAAAACTCAATTTTTACGAAGAATCCGTTAAAGCTTTCAGAACTTGCTTATCACTAGGAGATAGAGAAATTGAGATATATGTTGCATTGGCAGATATATTATTATTCTTAGGAGAGTTTAGTGAGGCTCTTAAGACATTAATTCAGGCGAAAAAAACATATAAAGAGTTTGCAGAAATTGAATATAGACTTTGTGGGTTATTTATGATTCTTGGTAAAGAGGAATATAGTGTAACACATTTGAATAATGCTTTAGCTATCGATTTTGAGTACCATACAATAGTAAAAGAGTTATATCCTTCAGTTTTTGAAAATAAAAGAATACAAAAAATTATATCTAGTTACGATAAAGCAGTTCAATAGTTATTTAAATATTGTTGTTGAAATTAATACCTCAATTCTTCTAACTTAAGAGTATAGACTAAAACTTTATTGCTAATATATTTTTCTTCCTAAATTTAATGTTTTTACAATGTGAATACGTTTAATTTCAGTGCTTTATAATGTCTGTTTTTTTAACTTGAAAGCTAAAATTAATATAAGGGTAAAGCTTTACAACAACATTGTATTTCAAAGAGATTGATTATCTATTTTGCTTTGTTACATCGCTTGTAAATAATCAAATAAAATCAAACGTTAAACTTCAATTAAAAAGCAAAATGAATTTGCTGTTTTTTTACTTAAAAATGACTAAAATTGAGTAAATTTGATATTCGTTTTATGAGAAAAATTAAAAAAATAGCAGTGATGACTTCTGGAGGGGATGCTCCAGGAATGAATGCCGCGATACGATCTGTTGTAAGGACTTGTGCTTATTACCGAACGGATTGTATGGGAATTTACAGAGGGTATCAAGGATTGATAGAAGGAGATTTAATTCCATTAACCGCTAGAAGTGTGAATAATATAATTCACAAGGGAGGTACCATTTTAAAATCGGCTCGTTCAAAAGATTTTAGAACTAAAGAAGGACGTCAAAAAGCCTATGAAAGTCTAAAAAAGAACAATGTAGACGCCTTGGTGGTAATTGGTGGAGATGGTTCTTTCACAGGAGGAGTGATTTTTAATAAAGAGTTCAATTTCCCTATAATAGGAATTCCTGGAACCATAGATAATGATATTTCAGGAACAAGTCATACACTTGGTTACGATACAGCTTTGAATACAGCTGTAGAAGCAATTGATAAAATTAGAGATACTGCATCTTCTCATAATCGACTTTTCTTTGTTGAGGTTATGGGGCGTGATGCAGGATTTATAGCACTAAACGCTGGTGTTGGAGCAGGAGCAGAAGAGATTTTAATTCCTGAAGAAGACTTAGGGCTGGAAAGAATGTTGGAATCTTTGAAGAAGAGTAGAAGATCAGGGAAATCGTCAAGTATCGTAGTAGTTTCAGAAGGAGATAAAACAGGTAAAAATGTATTTGAATTAGCTGATTATGTAGAAGAAAACTTACCTGAATATGAAGTGAGGGTTTCTGTGTTAGGACATATGCAGCGAGGAGGTTCTCCTTCATGTTTTGATAGAGTTTTAGCAAGTAGGTTAGGAGTAAGTGCTGTAGAACTTTTACTTGATGGAAAGACAAACTTGATGGTAGGATTAAAAGATAATAAAGTAATAGCTACCGATTTAGAAAAAGCAATCAAAGGTCAGCATAATATCGATACCGAATTATTACGCGTATCAGATATTATGACCACTTAAACAAGAATATAAAATTTTAAATAATGATAAAAATAGGAATTAACGGATTTGGAAGAATTGGTCGATTAGCATTCCGTTCTGCAATAAAAAGAGACAACATTCAAGTTGTGGCTATTAACGATTTGTTAGATGTAGATTATTTAGCCTATTTATTGAAGTATGACTCTGTTCATGGACGATTTGAAGGAGATATTGAAGTGAAAGACGGAAACTTAGTAGTAAATGGACAAACAATAAGGATTACTGCTGAAAGAAATCCTGAGAACCTTAAATGGAATGAAGCAGGAGCAGAATATGTAATCGAATCTACAGGTTTTTTTACCGATAAAGATAAAGCAGCGATGCATATTACTGGAGGAGCGAAGAAAGTAATTATATCAGCACCTTCTAAAGACGCTAATATGTATGTAATGGGAGTAAATCATGAAGATTTAACTGCCGATGAAACTATTTTTTCAAATGCTTCATGTACAACAAACTGTTTAGGGCCATTAACAAAAGTGATTCATGATAATTTTGGATTGAAAGAGGGGTTAATGACTACGGTTCATGCAGCAACATCAACACAAAACACCGTTGACGGACCTAATAAGAAATGGAGAAGAGGACGTTCGGTAGTAAATAATATTATTCCTACGTCAACAGGGGCGGCAAAAGCAGTAACGAAGGTTATTCCAGAGTTAGAAGGTAAATTAACAGGGATGGCAGTTAGAGTTCCTGTGGCAGATGTTTCTTTAGTGGATTTAACGTTTAGAACAGATAAATCGACTTCATTAAAAGAAATCTTAGCAACATTAAAAGAAGCTTCTGAAGGTGAATTTAAAGGAATTATTGGATATACAGAAGATGAGGTAGTATCACAAGATTTTGTTTCAGAAACAAGAACATCAGTAATTGATGCTGATGCTTGTCTAGAATTAAACGAAAACTTTTTCAAGGTAATTTCTTGGTACGATAATGAGTTTGGATATGCAACAAAAATTGTAGACTTGTTAGAGTATTCGGCTTCTTTATAAAAGCATAAAATATTTTGTAATATTGTATTCCCGCTTTTGGCGGGAATACTTTTTTAAACATTATTTATGGAAATAGCAATTATAGCACATGATGGAATGAAAGCTGAAATGGTTCAGTTTTTAAATGAACACAAAGATGTCTTACATCAAAAAAGTGTTCAGTTAATTTCAACAGGAACAACTGGAGAGAAAGCTGAAAAAGCAGGTTTTGAAGTAACAAAATTTTTATCAGGACCTATTGGAGGTGATGCGCAAATTGCTGGTAGAGTAGCAGAAGGGAAATGTCAAATGGTACTATTTTTTAGAGATCCTTTAGCAAAACATCCTCATGAACCAGATATTTCTATGTTAATGCGTTTGTGTGATGTACACGATGTTCCGCTAGCTACGAATCCATCAACTGCTGAATTATTAATAAAAGCGATATAAATAAAAAATCCACTTTTTAAAAGTGGATTTTTTATTTATTCATGTTTTGAGATTGTCTTACTTAACAGCAATCATACTAATTTCTACATTAACAAACTTAGGTAGGTTAGCAACTTCTACTGTTTCACGAGCAGGAGCTGTAGCGTCATCGAAATACTCACCGTAAACAGCATTAATTTTTGAAAAGTTATGCATATCTGAAATAAAAATAGAAGTTTTAATAACGTTTTCAAAAGTCATATCAGCAGCAGCTAATACTTCTTTCATGTTTTGCATTACTTGTTTTGTTTCTGCTTCAATAGAATCTAAAACTAACTCACCAGTTTCAGGGTTAATAGCTATTTGTCCAGAAGTGTATAAAGTATTTCCGCTAAGTACGGCTTGGTTATATGGACCAATTGGAGCCGGAGCTTTTTCAGTTGTTATTATTTTTTTCATTTTAGTTTGAGTTTATAAAGTTGCTTACTTTGTTAAAAGGAAAAAGTTAGATTTTTCTAACTTCTAAAATAAAACTCTATCTGGTGGTTTATTTTTATCCCATTTTAGGTCGCTTAACACAGAGGATTTAACTCCAATAAAGAAATTATAAGAAGAATTAACACCAAAAGGAGTCCAATTAAAATTAAATCGCCAACTATCTAAATCTCTAGAAAAGTTTAATCTAGTGTAGGTGAAAGCGTTGTCTTTAATATCGTAACCAGAAGAAAAACCAACTTTCCATTTAGGTGAAAGTTCAACATCGCCACTAAACATTAATGTATTATTACCAATTTTACTTTCTAAACCATTGTTTGTATAGCTCATACTATAAGCTAAATTAAGAGTCCAAGGGATTTTAGCTCTGTATAGTTCGGTTTCTTTAGTTTCGCTTTCTCCTTTTTTGTTACTTCTATTATTCGAAAAACCATTGGTAGGGCCTATATCTTCTCCAAAAACGTCTGGGGTGTCTTGAGCTCCATTTCCACTTTTATTATCAGAGTCATCTTTACCATCTTTATTTTTTTCAAAATCTTTACTAGAAATAGAGTAGTTTGCTGTTACTCCCAAATTAGTCATTCTAAGAAGACTACCATTAAATTTATTTATTCTTTGTCCTTTGCTGTTTACTTGGTAAGGATCGAAAGTAGCATTCATGTTTAAAGCGAGTTTATCTTTGAAAAGACGTGTACCAGCATTAGCTCTTACAGGAGACCAACGTAAACTATCAGCAGCAATGTTATAACTTGTACTGAAATTTAAATTGTTAAGAATAGTAATTTTTTTATCCTCTTCATCACTGTCAGGGTCTTTTGGAGCTACTTTGGCTTCTAAAACATTGTTTACAGAAATACCAATAGAGTTTGAAACTCCACTTCCAGGTGTTCCATAAATACCACCTTCAAAAGGAGAGTAGGTTAATAAGTCATTTGGATCAGAACTTTGACGAACTGTTAAATCATAATCATCAGCAAAATTTGGACGATATCCGTATGAAATAGAGGGTCTAATTGTATGACGAATCGCTTTTAAACGGCCTTTTTTAAAGTTAAATGTACCATATATATTGGTAGATAATGAAACTCCGAAATTATATTCATTATAACGTGTAAAACCACTGATAGTATCATTAACAGCAGCACCAAAATTACCGTCTTTGTTTACGGCGGTAGGGTCATATCGTTTTTTGATTTGATCAAAGTACCAAACATCCTTATAGTTTACACTAGGTGATAATGTAAAGTATTTAAAAGCTTTTAAACTTGTATTTGTACTTAAGTTATGTTGTATTCCCTTTTTTGCTGTTTTAAACATTTTAGAAGTGAAAAACTCGTCATCAGTAGTATTAATTTGATATTGACCTTGCATACTATAGTTAAGCCCCATGCGCTGAATAGCGTTCTTTTTAATTCCTCCTTTTCCTGCAAATGGATAAATACGATCCATATTAAGTTGTAAAGAAGGAAGTGTCATGGTAATGGACTCTGTATTGGTGTTTTGTGAGTGAGTAGCAGTTAGGCTAAGGTTAAAAGGAGTACCTACAAAATTTTTATAATATGAAATAGATGAACTCAACGTGTTATTTAAGAATTGAGAACTATTAAATTCGTTTAAAGATTGACGATAATACTTACTACTTCCTAGGTTAACAGAGGCTGAAAAACGTGAATTTGGACTAGCTTTAGCGTCTTGACTATGACTCCATCTAAGGTTAAAATTAGTAGACTTTTGATAATCACTTAAACCACGTATCCCTTGAATAAGATTCTCGAAACGAACACTAAAACTTCCATTAAATTTATAACGAACATAGTAGTTAGAAGAAGCATTTAATCCCCAGCTACCATTGGTATATAAGTCCCCTAATACAGTTAAGTCAAAGTAGTCACTTAATGCAAAGTAATAACCTCCATTTTGCATAAAAAAACCTTGATTATTGCTTTCTCCCCAAGAAGGAATAATAAAACCAGATGTTCTTTTATCTGTTAAAGGAAAATAAGCAAAAGGCAAATAAACGGGAGTTGGTACATCAGCTAATACTAAGTTACTACCACCAACAATAATTTTTTTACCTGGGACTAGTTTTGCTTTGTTTGTTTGAATATAGTAATCTGGAATCTTCTTTTTAGAAGTGGTAAAACGTAACCTTCGCATGTAAATGGTAGAGTCATTTACTCTTTTTGTTTTTTCTCCGTAAGTAATAATTCCTGCTTGGTCTGTTTTAACACCATAAACTAAAGCTTTCTTAGTTTTAAAGTTAAATAAAATAGAGTCTTGCTCAGATTCTTGTCCGCCTTGTTTAAATTGAGGTCGTTGGTGATAGCCAGTACTATCCTTAATACCTTTAGCATATACCATATTGTTTTTATAATCTAGAATAATAATTCCAGCTTTTAAATCAATATCAGTATATGTTACATGAGCTTTATTGTATAAAGTAATTGTCTTGTCTTTGGCATTTTGTATTGTATAATCTTCAGCATCATGAGTAATTATACCATCAATTACTTCTTTCGGTTTAATAGAATCGTTTGCAACGGTATCTCTTTTTTTGTTAACAAGAGCATTGTTTTTTAAACCTATTAAGGTATCTTTAGGACTAGTAAAAATTGAGTCTTTATTAGGTTTTTGATGAGTAATACCTTTCTTGCCAAATTCTTGCGCAGTACTTAGCTGAAAACAAAAAAGGTAGAAAGCTAAAAGTATGTAAGTTGGATTTGCTCGCAATATTATTAATACTATTTTTGTGTTATATTTAAAAACTTTGGCGTGCTATTTGAATGCCTATATTTTAAAAACCAAAAATAGTTAAATTTTATTGATGCGATTCTTAAATTTCCGTAAATATAATATCTCAAAATTAAGCTTAATCATTCTAACCTCTTTAACTGTTTTGTACGGAGGAATATTATCGGTTTCAGCCCAAAAAAAATATACAGTTGTTCTTGATGCAGGACATGGAGGAAAAGATCCAGGAAACTTAGGAAATGGTTTTAGAGAAAAAAATATCGCTTTAAGAGTAGCGCTGGATGTTGGTAAAGAGTTGCTGACTTCAAAAGATATTGAAGTAGTTTATACTCGTAAAAAAGATGTTTTTGTAGAGCTACATAATCGTGCTAAAATAGCGAATGATAAGAAGGCGGATTTATTTGTGTCTATCCACTGTGATGCTTTTAGAAGACCAGATCCACATGGAGCAAGTACTTTTGTATTAGGACTGAGTGGGAATAAAGAGAACTTAGAGATTGCTAAAAAAGAGAACTCGGTAATTTTATTAGAGGATAATTATAAGCAAAATTATGATTATGACCCAAATTCGCCAGAATCAGTTATTGGATTGTCAGTACTTCAAGAAGAAAACTTAGAAAATAGTTTAGGAATTGCAGGTTTAGTTCAAAATAACTTTGTAGCCATAAAAAGAAATAATAGAAAGGTAAAGCAAGCAAATTTTTTAGTGCTAAGAGAAACTGTTATGCCAAGTGTTTTAATAGAGTTAGGTTTTTTAACGAATAAAAATGAAGGTAAATTTCTAAATTCTAGAAAAGGTCAAATAAGAATGGCAAAGTCAATAGCTCAAGCAATAAGAAAGTATTTTGAGCGATTAAAACTAAACACAATTAGTGAAACTCTAACAGTTAATGCACCATTAGTAGAAAAAGAGGTTTCAAAACCAGCAACAATAAAAGAAACACCTAAGAAAATTGTTAAAAAAGAAACTACACCAAAGGAAAAAACTACAAAACCCAAAGAAGTATCTACAGGTGTTGTGTTTAGAGTACAAATAGCAGCATCTAGAAAAAAACTTTCAACAAGTAGTTTTAAAGGGTTAGAAAATGTAGAATCTTTATTCATAGATAATTACTACAAATATTACTACGGAAACTCACCGAGTTTATCTGGGATAAAAAAGGTGTTACCTAAGGTAAGAAGCAAAGGATATAAAGATGCTTGGGTGGTAGCTTTTAAAAACGGAAAACGAATTTCAATAAAAGAAGCACTGAAAAACCATTAATTTAGAGGTATTCTATATTTATACTCCCAAAATTATTATTATTTTCGCTCGTATAAATATATTCTATGTCTAAAGAACTAAAAACAGGAATTGTTGCTGTCGTTGTTATTGCGCTATTTATTTGGGGTTATAACTTCTTAAAAGGACAAGATTTGTTCAGCGCCAATGCAAGACACTTCTTTGTAGAGTACAATAATATTAATGGTTTGAATGAAGCTAGTTCTGTTACCATTAATGGTTTGAAAGTAGGAAAAGTAGATGAAATTAGATTCAATGAAAGTCCAAATAAAAAAGGGAACTTAATTGTGAAAATTTCATTAGATACCGACTTTAATTTTTCTAAAAATAGTATAGCTAAAATTTATTCAGCAAGCTTGATGGGAGGTCAGAATTTAGCAATTGTTCCTAAGTATGATGGTGAAATAGCTAAGTCAGGAGATTATTTAAAAGGAGAGGTTGAATCAGATATATTTTCATCAGTAGGTGAAAAACTAAACCCTATTCAAGCAAAATTAGAAAATGTTTTAGTAGGGGCAGACTCTTTATTAATTGGGTTTAACCAAGTATTAGATGAAAAATCTCGCCAGAGTTTAAACAGAAGTATTTTAGGTTTAGAAGGAACTATTTCTGATGTTCGTAAAACATTATCTTCTGTAAATACATTATTAGCCGATAATAAAGAAAACTTAAATACTACCTTAGCTAATACCAAAAAGATTACTGATAACTTTTCTAAAGTATCAGATGATTTAGTAAAAGCGAATTTAGGAGAGTCTGTAAAAAAACTGGAAGCAACTTTAGCAAATGTAAACGGTTTGTTAGCTAATATGAAATCAGGAAAAGGAACTTTAGGAAAGTTAATGACTGATGAAAAAATGTATACTAACCTTACCAATGCTTCTAAAGAATTAGAAGAATTGTTAAGAGAAATGAAACTAAATCCAAAACGGTTTGTACACTTCTCATTATTTGGGAAAAAAGCAAAGCCGTATAACGAAGAGAATAATACCAAAAATGTAAGTAACAAATAAGCTTACATTTTATAAATCTAACAAAACTTAATAATTAAAGAACGATGGAGAAATACGTACCAAACATCTTTTTTGCACTTATCTTAATTGCAGGTATCGGGTATTTTGTAATGAATGTTCGTAAGTTAATACGAAACATTAAATTAGGGAAGGATATTGATAGAACGGATAGAAAACCTGAGCGATGGAAAAACATGGCAAAAATAGCTTTAGGGCAATATAAAATGGTACGCCGTCCAGTTTCAGGTATTTTACATATTGTTGTGTACGTTGGATTCATTTTAATCAATATTGAATTGTTAGAAATCGTTATTGATGGACTGTTTGGTACACACCGCGTTTTTCAACCAATAATAGGAGATGCTTTATACGGATTCTTAATAGGTAACTTTGAAGTATTAGCTTTATTAGTTTTAGTAGCAGTAACAGTTTTTTGGTTCCGAAGAAATATTGAAAAGGTAAAGCGCTTTTGGAACAAAGAAATGGAAGGTTGGCCAAAGAATGATGGTAATATCATTTTATACTTTGAAATGGTGTTAATGACTTTGTTCTTAGTAATGAATGCAACAGATGTTGCTTTTCAAGAAGCAGGAATAGGGAATGTAGTTTCTCAATTTATAGCACCTTGGTTTGATGGTTTTTCTACAGAATCATTACATACTATTGAAAAAACAGCTTGGTGGTTACATATTGTAGGGATTTTAATTTTCTTAAACTATTTATACTACTCTAAGCACTTGCATATTTTATTAGCTTTTCCTAACACGTTTTTTGCAAACTTAAACCCTAAAGGACAGTTTAATAACTTAGAGGCGGTAACGAAGGAAGTGAAAATGATGATGGATCCAGATGCTGATCCGTATGCTATGCCTGAAGAGGGAGAGGATGAGGGTGAACCAGAAAAGTTCGGAGCATCTGATGTAACTGATTTAAATTGGGTACAGTTAATGAACGCATATACTTGTACCGAGTGTGGACGTTGTACTTCATCTTGTCCAGCAAACTTAACAGGTAAAGAATTATCACCACGTGCTATTATGATGAAAACACGTGACCGTTTAGAGGAAGTAGGAAAGAATATTGACGAAAATGGAGGTGAGTTTAAAGATGACGGAAAGCAATTATTAAACGACTATATTACTCCGGAAGAATTATGGGCATGTACAAGTTGTAATGCTTGTGTGCAAGAATGTCCTATTGGCATTGATCCTTTATCTATTATTATGGATATGCGTCGTTATTTAGTAATGGAAGAATCAGCAGCTCCACAAGAGTTAAATATGATGATGACTAATATTGAAAATAACGGAGCGCCTTGGCAGTATAGTCAAATGGATAGATTAAACTGGAAAGATGAAGAGTAGTTTTTACTATTCTATTCCGTAAAAATTAAAAAGTAACCTCGGTAATTTGAGGATGTAAACAAAAAAACAGTTCAACAATTAAACGATAAAGAATTATGAACGTACCAACAATGGCAGATATGATGGCTCAAGGAAAACAACCAGAAGTGTTGTTTTGGGTAGGAGCTGCAGGAAGTTATGATGATAGAGCAAAAAAAATAACAAGAGCTTTTGTAAAAATATTACAACAAGCTGGAGTTGATTTTGCAGTATTAGGTACCGAAGAAAGTTCAACAGGAGATGCAGCAAAGCGTGCTGGAAATGAGTTTTTATTTCAAATGCAAGCAGTTACTAATATTGAAGTATTAAATGCTTACGAAGTAAAAACGATTGTAACTTGTGATCCACATTCATTTAATACATTAAAAAATGAATATCCTGGATTAGGAGGAAAGTATAAAGTGTATCATCACACTCAATATATTAGTAAGTTAATTAAAGAAGGACGTTTAACTATTGAAGATGAAAACTTAAATGGAAAACGTTTAACATATCACGACCCATGTTATTTAGGACGTGCAAATGATGTATATGAAAGTCCACGTGAATTAATTCGTCGTTTAGGAGTAAAAATGACTGAGATGAAACGTCATAAGTCAACAGCCTTATGTTGTGGAGCAGGAGGAGCACAAATGTTTAAAGAACCTGAAAAAGGAGATAAGGATATTAATGTATTAAGAACAGAAGATGCTTTAGAAACAAACCCACAAATTATTGCTACCGGATGTCCTTACTGTAATACCATGATGACTGATGGTGTAAAGTTCAAAGAAAAAGAATCGCAAATACAAGTAAAAGACATAGCAGAGTTAATTGCGGAAGCAAATAACCTATAGTAAAGAAATATAAAGTTTTCTTAAAAGTGTGTTACGAGAGTAGCACACTTTTTTCTTTGTAGTAAGTTTGTTGAAAAATAATTCAAAAACAAAAAAGAATGAGATACCTTTTTACCTTTTTATGCCTAGTGTTATTAACATCGTGTGATGACACCGATTTTTCTCTTGAAGGAAATGGAGCTTTAACAACAGTAACGTTTAATATTACGAGTACAAGCAATGATAATAATGGGAGAATTAAAACCATTTTTTTAGAATCAGGTTTTTTTAAGTACGATAATACTACAACAACTAATGTTTTTCCCTATAAGAAATCGTATACAGATGAAATTAATTTTGCAGCTAATTTAGCTTTTGAATATGAAGATAAAGCCACAGATAATTTTAGTGTTTATACAATAACAATGGAAATTCTTAGAGATAATGTTTTGGTAGACAAAAGAGAATATTTTATAGATAAACCAGGAACAAAAGTAGGTTTTGATGCTGTAGTAAATAAATAAACTACTCATATACTTTAAGATAAAAGGAAAGCTTAGCTTTCCTTTTTTATGTCTAAAAAACTTATCTTTGAAAATCATACTATCTCAATGAAAAACTACATAAAAGCAGCACGTTTACGTACTCTACCATTATCCGTTTCAGGAATTATTGTTGGAGCAGCAATAGGAAATTATGATTATATAAATAATACTGAAAGTTTTTTTTGTTGCTTTGGTTGTCCGTTATTTTTCCAAACAGGAATTTTCTGGTTAGCTATCTTAACCACTATCGGTTTTCAAGTACTATCCAATTTTGCTAACGATTATGGTGATGGTGTAAAAGGAACCGATAATCAAAGAGAAGGAGAAGCACGTATGGTAGCTTCAGGAGTGATTACTCCAAAGCAAATGAAAAATGCAATGATTGTTACAGGAGTATTTACGACTATTATTGCACTACTACTAATTTATGTTTCCTTTGGAAAAGACAACTTTTTGTATTCAATAATTTTTTTCGGGTTAGGAATAGCTTCGATAGTAGCAGCCATAAAATATACCGTTGGGAAATCAGCTTATGGTTATAGCGGATTTGGAGATGTTTTTGTTTTTATCTTTTTTGGGTTGTTAGCAGTTGTTGGAACTTACTTCTTATACACCAAACAGTTAAACTTTATGATTTTCTTACCTGCAATTACAGTTGGTTTGTTAAGTACTGCGGTATTGAACTTAAACAACATGCGAGATAGAGAAAATGATGCAAAATCAGGAAAAAATACACTTGTGGTAAAAATGGGAGCAGAATCTGCAAAGTTTTATCATTATTTTTTAATTGTAGCATCTTTAATGTTTGCATTATTGTACACAGTAATTAAGTTTCAATCACCATACCAATTTTTATTTATCATAGCTTACCTTCCTTTGGTAAAACATTTAGTTTTTGTATATAAAAATAAAGAAGAAGCGTTGTTAGATGGAGAGCTTAAAAAAGTGGCCTTGAGCACCTTTTTATTTTCAATTCTTTTTGGACTAGGGCAAGTTTTGTAATTTGCAAGACAAGAATTATATTTTAATTTTATGAAAATCACTTTTTACGGTCACGCATGTTTTGGTATTGAAATTAACGGAACACACGTATTAGTTGACCCTTTTATAACAGGAAATCCACTAGCATCTAATATAGACGTAGATCAAGTAAAAGCAGATTATATATTACTTACACATGCTCATCAAGATCATGTATTAGATGTAGAGCGCATTGCAGAAAGAACAGAGGCTACAATTATCTCAAACTTTGAAATTGTAACATATTATGCTGCTAAAGGTTTGAAAGGACATCCAGTAAACCATGGAGGTACGTATAAAAATGATGTGTTTTCCGCAAAATATGTAAATGCTATTCATACCTCTTCATTTGCTGATGGAAGTTATGGAGGACAACCAGGTGGTTTTGTAATAAAAGCAGGAGAAAAGTCTTTGTATGTATCTGGAGATACAGCGGTAACAATGGATATGCAATTAATACCAATGTCTACAAGCTTAACAGCCTCTATATTTCCTATAGGAGATAACTTTACGATGGGAGTAGATGATGCTATCATAGCGAGTGACTTGGTAATTTGTGATAAGGTGATAGGATGTCATTTCAATACCTTTCCACCTATAAAAATAGATATCGAAGAAGCTAAAGAAAAGTTCTCACAAGCTAAAAAAGAATTAGTGATTTTAGAAATCGGACAAACAATAACTATTTAAGTAGCCCTTTTATGGGGACATTATATATGAAAAAAATCAAAATAATTTTAGGAGTAATAACAGTCTTAATTCTTGCATTTTTCTTAACAGGACTAGTAGTACAAGAAGTTGTTTATACCAATGAAGTAATAATTAATAAGCCAGTAAATGAAGTTTTTTCGGATTTTCAGGATGAAGAATTGATGAAAGAATGGATGCCAGAGGTGAAATCAATTGAAACTTTAGAAGAACAGCCAAATAAAATAGGTAGTAAATATAAAATAGTTGTTGAAAATCAAGGTAAATTGGTAACTATGACAGAAGAAGTATTAGCATATAAAGAAAATGAAAAGCTTACTCTTCACTTTGATGCAGAAAATATGCTAAAAACAGATGATTATGCATTTATTTCAGAAGGAAACTCAACTAAGATATTGCAAACTACTACCTGTACTAGTGAATCGTATATAATGAGTTGTTTATTTCCGTACTTTAAAGGAGCTCTTAAAAAAATGAGTCAACAATATTTAGAGAACTTTAAAAAAGCTTCTGAAGCTCATAACTAAAACACTTACAATTGATAAAAGCTACTTACCATAAATACTTACTGAATTTTAAACAAGCAAGTGGTACCTCTCGTGGAATTTTAAGAACTAAAGAAACTTGGTTTATAATTTTAGAAAAAGAAGGAAAGAAAGGTTTTGGAGAATGCGGTTTGTTCAGAGGTTTGAGTGCTGATGATACACTCAGTTATGAAGAGAAATTACAGTGGGTGTGTAATAATATTAATTCTGACTTAGAGAAATTGTTATCCGAACTCAATGAGTTCCCATCGATACAGTTTGGATTAGAACAAGCATTTTTATCCTTAGAAAGCAAAACACCGTTTGAATTATTTCCTTCTGACTTTACTAAAGGGCAACAACAAATTTCGATAAACGGATTAATTTGGATGGGAGATAAGGCCTTTATGCAACAACAAATAAAAGATAAGTTGCAGCAAGGTTTTACTACCATAAAAATGAAAATAGGAGCGATTGATTTTGATACAGAGATAGCCTTGTTACAATCAATACGAAAAGAGTTTTCGCCAAAAGAAATTGAACTTCGTGTAGACGCTAACGGAGCTTTTTTACCTAAAAATGCCTTAGAAAAATTACAAAGATTATCTGAGTTAGAATTACACTCTATAGAGCAGCCAATAAAACAAGGACAATGGCAAGAAATGGCAAGTTTATGTGAAAAAACACCATTACCAATTGCGCTAGATGAAGAATTGATAGGCGTGTTTTCTTTAGAAGAGAAAGAAAAATGTATAGCTACAATTCAACCCCAATACATTATTTTAAAACCAAGTTTGATAGGAGGATTTAAAGGAAGCAACGAATGGATTCAAATAGCATCCAACCATAATGCGGGGAATTGGATAACCAGTGCTTTGGAAAGCAATATAGGGCTAAATGCAATAGCACAATGGACGTATACCTTAAATAACCCGTTGCCACAAGGTTTAGGAACAGGTAGTTTGTTTACCAACAATTTTGAAAGTCCGTTGGAAGTTTCAAATGGAAGTTTGGGATACAATACGAATAAAAACTGGCATTTTAATATATAACAATGAATTTTATACAACAAGCATATAAAGGACAAAACCAGTGGTATTTATACTTACTAGTTATTTTTATAGTTTTATTAGGGTGGCAATTTATAGGTGTAATCCCTTTGGCTATTACAGCAATTTTACATTCTGAAAACACTAGTGAGTTTTTAAGAGCTGCGGATGATAGCTTTATGAGCTTAGGAATAAATAAAAACTTGTTTTTATTTATGATGGTGGTGATGTTTGCTTTTGGATTAGCTTCATTGTTTTTAGGAGTAAAATACATTCATAAAAGAGCTATAAAAACAGTTATAACAAGTAGAAATAAAATAGATTGGAATCGCTTTTGGTTTGGTTTCTTTGTATGGGGAATACTATCTGTACTAGTAGTATCTTCTGATATTCTTTTAGCTCCTGAAAATTATACATGGAACTTTAAACCTCTGCCTTTTTTCACTTTAGTAGCAGTGTCATTTTTGTTTTTGCCCATTCAAACGAGTTTTGAAGAATTACTTTTTAGAGGGTATTTTATGCAAGGACTTGGTACTTGGTTTAAAAACAGATGGGTTCCATTAATAGTAACTTCTGTAGCGTTTGGTTTACTCCACGGAGCAAACCCAGAAGTAGAGAAGCTAGGGTATATTTCAATGGTTTTTTATATAGGAACAGGTTTCTTTTTCGGAATAACTACACTAATGGATGAAGGAACAGAATTAGCATTAGGTTTGCATGCTATTAATAATATTGTAGCTGCATTCTTGGTAACTACAGATTGGACCGTTTTTCAAACGGATGCTTTATTTGTTGATACTTCAGATCCTTCGGTAGGGATAGAGATGTTTTTACCAGTATTTGTTTTATATCCTTTAATGTTGCTACTGTTCTCAAAAAAATATGGTTGGAAAAATTGGAAAGAAAAACTACTGGGTAACATAGAGAAACCAGTAATAACAACAAAATAGTACTCCAAACAAAGTGGACAATCTAAACTTTCATAATAGTTTTCAGTTAAACGGAAAGTCTTTTTCTAATGAAAATGAATTATTGATCTTTTCGAAGGCTATAAACGATTCTGTATATCAATTTTTATTAGATTGGTTTAGCACAGAAGATTTTGTAGTAGTGCAAACATCAGGTTCTACGGGAAAACCTAAACCAATTCGATTGAAAAAGGAGTTTATGATAAACTCAGCAAAAGCCACTGGAGCTTTTTTCGGTCTAAAAGAAAACACTACAGCTTTATTATGCTTATCAACTGATTATATTGCAGGAAAAATGATGTTAGTGCGTGCACTGACCTTAGGTTGGAGTATCGATGTAGTCGCTCCAACTTCTAAAGTTGAAATTACAAAAAATTATGATTTTTCCGCAATGGTACCTTTGCAGTTAAGAAGCTCTTTGTCTAGTATTCATAAAATAAAGAAACTTATTGTAGGAGGAGGTGTTGTAGCAAATGATTTAATTGAAGCTATTCAAAATAAATCAACTGAAATTTATGCCACTTACGGAATGACAGAAACAATTACACATATTGCTGTTAAAAAGTTAAACAATATCATTTCTAACGATAGTGAGAAATCTCACTATAAGGCACTTCCTAAAGTACAACTCTCTCAAGATAATCGAAATTGTTTAGTGATTGATGCGCCAAAAGTAGCTGAAGAGAAAATTATAACAAACGATGTAATTCGTTTGATTTCTGATACCGAATTTGAATGGTTGGGACGTTATGACAACGTGATTAACTCTGGAGGAGTAAAGCTACATCCAGAGAAAATAGAAGAAAAACTCTCTAAAATTATTTCAAATCGCTTTTTTGTTACAGGTATCAACGATAAAAAACTAGGAGAGAAGCTAGTTTTGATAGTTGAAGGAGAGAAAAATGACGTCATTTCGAATGAAGTGAGAAATCTATTTGGGCTTACCAAGTATGAAATTCCGAAAGCAGTTTATTTTGTGGATAAATTCATAGAAACTGAAACAAAAAAAATCCAACGCAAAAAAACACTTGCTAAAATTTTACCTCACTAAAAAGTATCGTTTACTTTTCTAATAAGCTTGTTTACTCATTTAAGGTTTTATAAAAATATAGCGTTAACTAGTTTTATGTAAACTTTAAAACGAAAAGCTATGTTTAAAAAACTATTTTATGTAATGCTATTGTTGAGTTCAATAGCACTTACAGCGCAACAAAGAACAATTACAGGTATAGTTTCAGATGAATCAGGTCCGTTACCAGGAGTTACTATTGTGGTAAAAGGAACTACTATTGGAACTGAAACTGATTTTGATGGTAAATACTCTATTTCAGCTACACAAGGAGATGTTTTAGTATTTTCTTTTGTAGGAATGAAAACAGAGATGAAAACAGTAGGAAAAAGTCCGGTAATAAATGTTGTAATGAAGGGAGACAATGTATTAGATGAAGTTGTAGTGACAAGTTACGGTACTTTAAAAGGTAAAAAGGCTTTTTCTACTGGAGCTATTAGCATTAGAGGACATAATCAAATTGAAAATAGAGATTCGTATGCAGGAAGAAGTGAAAATATTTTCAAAAGCCCTGTAAACTCTCCCTTGTCTACATTTTCTATTGATGTTGATAAAGCTTCTTACAGTAATATAAGAAGAATGATTAATAGCGGTCAAAAAATACCAAAGGAAGCAGTTAAGATTGAAGAAATGATTAATTACTTTGATTATAACTATCCGCAACCTAAAGGAGAACATCCTTTTTCAATCACTACAGAGATTGTTACGACTCCATGGAATAAAGATACTCAGCTGGTAAGAATTGGGTTAAAAGGAAAAGAGTATAAACAAGAAAATTTACCAGCTTCTAATTTGACTTTTTTAATAGATGTTTCGGGGTCTATGTCAGATCAAAATAAGCTACCGCTATTAAAATCAGCTTTTAAATTATTGGTAAATCAGTTAAGAGAAAAAGATAGAGTGACTATAGTTGTATATGCAGGAGCAGCAGGGGTAGTTTTAAAACCTACATCAGGAAATGAAAAAGAAACAATATTAGAGGCTTTGAATCAATTAGAAGCAGGAGGCTCAACAGCAGGAGGCGAAGGAATTGAGTTAGCTTACAAACTAGCAAATGAAAATTATATAAAAGATGGAAATAACCGAGTTATTTTAGCTACAGACGGTGATTTTAATGTAGGAGCTTCAACCAATGCTGAAATGGAAGAGTTAATAGAAGAAAAAAGAAAATCAGGAGTATTTCTATCAGTGTTAGGTTTTGGTTACGGAAACTACCAAGATGATAAATTAGAAATTTTAGCAGATAAGGGAAATGGAAACCATGCGTATATCGACACGATGCAAGAAGCGCAAAAGGTATTTGGTAAAGAATTTGGGGGTACTTTATATACCATTGCAAAGGATGTGAAAATTCAGGTAGAATTTAATCCAGAAAAAGTGCAAGCGTATCGTTTAATAGGATATGAAAATAGATTGTTGAATGATGAAGATTTTGTAGATGATACAAAAGATGCTGGTGAGTTAGGTAGTGGTCATACAGTAACAGCATTGTATGAAGTAATTCCTGTAGGAGTAAAAAGTAAATTTTTGAAGAAACTACCCAAATTGAAGTATACTCAAAATAAACAATTAGATAGTTTTAATGATGAATTATTAACCGTGAAGTTTAGGTACAAATTACCAAAAGGCAACAAGAGTATAGAGTTGGTAAAAATGGTTAAAAATGAAGTATTGGCACCAACGAATGATATGAATTTTATTTCAGCAGTAGCTTTATTTGGAATGCAATTAAGTAAATCAAAATTTAAAAATAATTCAAAAATTGAAGATGTACTTAGTTTGATAGAAGGAGAAATAGGGGAGGATAAGGATGGTTATAAAGCAGAGTTTGTTAGATTGGTGAAAACGTATAATTAAGAATAAAAAAAACAGGGCTAAATGCCCTGTTTTTTATCTATCAACATCTAAAAAATCTTTAGCGTCAAAAGCTTTTTTATAATCAATTAAACTCATTCCGAATCGTTCAGCATTGTAGTTTTCTTCTTTATCTATTTTATAAAGCTTACTTCTTCTGCTTATTTCCATAGAGTTGGCTACAAAGAAAATTGAATCGGTGGTAACATTTGTTACTTTTACGGTAGAGTAGGCTTTGTCGGATGATTTGTATTCAATAATATCGTTAACTTTAGGAGAGTTAATGTAGTTAATAACATTACTATCATGCTGTTGTGCTGAGTAGATTCCAAAGAGAATTATAGCTCCCATTAATAAAGAACCTATCCAATGTGTAAAAGGTGTTTTAGCATTTCGTTTTACGTTGTCGTGAGCTAGTTTTAATTGTTCACTCATGTTTTTACGTTTGTATGTGGCTTTACAATGATTACACTCAGAAACTCCTTTTTTACCTATAGGAAAAATGGGGATCCAATAAATGTAAAAATATTTACCAAAAATACTAATGGTGTGAGCGTTTTGTTGTTCACAGTGATTACATTTTACACCGCTAACTTTTTCGCTGTGTAAATGCGCTCCTTTGGTTCCATAGAAAATCATAATAGTGAGAAGTTTGGTTGAGATAAATATATAAAAAAATCCAACGATTTTTATCGTTGGATTTTGAAGTTTTATAAAGAAATAGAAAATTATTCTTCCATAGAGTGGTAGACATTGTTGACATCGTCATCTTCTTCCAATCTTTCTAAAAGTTTATTTACCTCTTCTTTTTGTTCGTCTGAAATCGCAGTAGTGGTTGTTGGAATACGTTCAAATTCCGAAGAAAGAATTTCAATATTATTTTCTTCTAAATATTTTTGAATAGCACCAAATTGTTCAAATGGAGCGTATAGCATTACTGAACTATCTTCTTCGTCGGCAAAAACTTCTTCAACTTCAAAGTCAATCATTTCCATTTCAAACTCTTCTAAATCCATACCTAATGAATCTTCTTTTACTTTAAAGTTAACCACGTGGTCAAACATAAAAGCAACAGAACCAGAGGTACCTAAGTTTCCATTACATTTATTAAAAGCAGCACGTACATTAGCCACTGTACGGTTATTGTTGTCAGTAGCAGTTTCTACTAAAACAGCAATTCCATGAGGCGCATATCCTTCAAATAATACTTCTTTATAGTTTTCAGTACTTTTATCAGATGCTTTTTTAATGGCACGTTCAACATTGTCTTTCGGCATGTTGGCAGCCTTCGCATTTTGAATTACTACACGCAAACGAGAGTTGGTTTCGGGGTTTGGACCACCTTCTTTAACTGCCATAACGATATCTTTACCAATACGAGTGAAGGTTTTAGCCATGGCTGACCAACGTTTCATTTTTCTTGCTTTCCTAAATTCGAATGCTCTTCCCATGTGTATTCTATTTTAATTTTGCTTGGCAAATGTAACTAATGCTATAAAATATTGCAATTAAAAATGTTTTTTGAAAATTACATCACCTGTTTGTTTATCATAAGCTTTCCAAGTTCCACTTTGCTTACCATTTTTATAATGCCCTTTAACTTTTACGTTTCCGTTTTCATAAAAGGACTTATAAGAACCATCTTTTAAGCCATCATCTAAATCAACTTCAAATTTTAGTTTTCCGTTTTTATAAAACTCTTTGTATGATTTAGCGCTTAAATCAGAAGGATGTATTGGTGGAAGCTTAAAAAATGTTGTTGAATTTTGAGTACTTGTAGAGTCTTTGTGTGGAGCTAACTCTAATAGTAGTTTTTCTCTTAATTCTTTGTCTTTTTGAGTATTTATTTCAATGTTTTTAGGATTTTCGAAAACAAGAGAAATATTGCTTTCAAATAATTCATCAGAAGCAATTAGCTGCATTCCAATTTGTGAAAAGCAAGTTATATAAGGTTTGTTTTTTTGAAGTTCACGTCGAGTTTTGTTGTCAACCAAACTTAAAAGGTCTTTGTAGGAATTTGGAGTATTTACATAAGCAAATACACTAGATTTTTTCTCAAAATGATAATTAAAATCATCGAATTTTTCAGAGCTTTCTAGTGTGTATCCTATTAAGTGGTTATTAATAATTTCTTTAATAGTATTTGGACTAGTACTAAAAACTACAAAATCATCAATAATGGTAAAGTAAGGCTTCTCCATTTTAGAAAACATGTTTCCTGCTAACATTTTAAAGAATCCTTTTAAATCGAAAAAGTTAATAGGATAACCTCTGTAATCGATTTGTTTGTATTTTAAAGGTGTGTTTTCTTTAATTTTAGAAAGAACAAGCTGAAGATTTTCTTTAGCGTCATCAATATCATCAGCTTTAATAATAGCAGCGATATCTTTTTTGTTTTTTGAAAGCTCAGTGTTAAAATGAATTAAAGCTATTTCACTACCAATCCAACTATAAATGTTTTCAGAAACATTAATGTCTAGCTTATCCTCAATCATCGTAAGTTGATCAGAATACATCTTAAAATCAGTAGGATTTTCTTGTTGAAGCTTTTCTAAATTGCTATTGAATGTTTTAAAATCATCAAAAGCAAAGCTAAGATATAAAGAGGTGTTCTTTGGAGCTATTTTAGCAACACTACGCTTACCAACCCCAGACTTTTGTAATACCTTTAAATAGGTCTGTGAATTAGTGTCAACGTTTGTATAACCAGTAGCTTGAACGATAACTCCTTCCACAATGGATATATCTAAACCAGAGTAGAAGAATGCTTCTTTATTTAAGAAATCTAAATTACTTGAACTGGTAAAACAATTTAAATAGTCTTTTAGATATTTATGTTGTAAATAGATATTAAAAAATCCATCAGTATCTGTTTTCTTTTTTATTTCTAAAAAGTTGAGATCACGACCAATAACAGGATTTAAGTATTGGTCAATTGATTGTTCAACCAAAAGGTGAGTATAAGAAGCTATAACTTGGTTTTTAATAAAAGAAAGATGTAAGGTTTCTCTAGTTTTCTTATTATAGAGTTCTATAATTTCGTGCTCTTTGTATACTCGTTTCGTTACCTTATAGTCTTCTCCAGCTAAGTTACTTATAGCTCTTTTTAGAAAAATGAGTTTAGAGAGCTTTTGTAAATCCGCAACGTATAATAACCCATATTTTCTGGGACTAAATACATGTACTGAAATAACTAGATTACGTTCCCCAATAAAGTCGAAAATTTCCTTTTTTGCTTTAAAGGTTTCATCTAAACTATGGAGACCTTCTGATAGCTTATTGATTTGTTGATTGGATTGAAGATGCATCCAAATTTCACTTGAGCTTATTTCATCCCAAGTGTCAATAGGTCTTTCAGTATCAACTATAAAAACAGCATCATCAGGAACTAAGTAAATAGACTTGATATTATCATTTTCAGATAAGGTGAAAATATACACTTGATAGATTACAAAGCCTATAACAAGGGCAATAATGCCCCAAAACACTTTCCTCTTCATGCTGTTTTCTGTGTTTTAAACTTGTAAAACTCCTAAGTTAAAAGGCTTTTCAATAGGAGCGTGGTCAGCAGCTTCTATTCCCATAGAAATCCATGTTCTGGTGTCTAGAGGGTTAATTACAGCATCGGTCCAAATTCTTGCAGCAGCATAGTAAGGAGATATTTGATTATCGTATCTCGATTTAATTTTATCGAATAATTCTGCTTCTTTTTCAGGAGTAATTTCTTCTCCTTTTTTCTTTAAAGCGGCAGTTTCTATTTGTAGTAATACTTTAGCGGCAGAGGCTCCACTCATCACAGCTAGTTCAGCACTTGGCCATGCAAAAATAAGACGAGGGTCATAGGCCTTACCACACATAGCGTAATTTCCTGCACCGTACGAATTACCAATGACTACCGTAAATTTTGGAACTACAGAATTACTAACAGCGTTTACCATTTTAGCACCATCTTTAATAATTCCGCTATGTTCAGATTTACTTCCTACCATAAATCCAGTAACATCTTGTAAGAAAACTAACGGGATTTTCTTCTGGTTACAGTTGGCAATAAATCGAGTAGCTTTATCAGCAGAATCGTTATAAATTACTCCACCAAATTGCATTTCGCTAGGTTTAGTTTTTGCTCCTTTCGATTTTACAATTTTACGTTGGTTAGCAATGATACCTACTGCCCATCCATCAATACGAGCATATCCAGTAATAATGGTTTGACCATAGCCTGCTTTGTATTCTTCAAATTCAGAGTTATCAACCAAACGCTTGATGATTTCCATCATGTCGTATTGCTCATTACGAGCTTTTGGTAAAATTCCGAAAATATCATCTTCATTTTCTTTTGGAGGAAACGCTTCTTTACGATTAAATCCAGTTTTGTCATAATCTCCAATTTTATCCATTAAGTTTTTAATGGTATCTAAAGCATCTTTATCATCTTTTGCTTTATAATCGGTAACCCCAGATACTTCACAATGTGTAGTTGCTCCACCCAATGTTTCATTGTCAATAGTTTCACCAATAGCAGCCTTAACTAAATAACTACCCGCTAAGAAAATACTTCCTGTTTTGTCTACAATAAGTGCTTCATCACTCATAATAGGTAAGTAAGCACCACCAGCAACACAACTTCCCATAACGGCAGCAATTTGTGTGATTCCCATGCTACTCATTACCGCATTGTTTCTAAAAATTCTTCCGAAGTGTTCTTTATCAGGAAAAATCTCATCCTGCATTGGTAAATAAACCCCAGCAGAATCTACCAAATAAATAATAGGTAGTTTATTTTCAATTGCTATTTCTTGAGCTCTTAAATTTTTCTTTCCTGTAATTGGGAACCAAGCACCCGCTTTTACGGTGGCATCGTTAGCAACAACAATACATTGTTTACCACTAACATATCCCATTTTTACAACCACACCACCTGAAGGACATCCACCATGTTCTTGATACATGTCTTCACCTGCAAAAGCAGCAATTTCGATAGACTTAGACTTATCGTCTAATAAATAATCAATACGTTCACGAGCTGTTAATTTTCCTTTCTCATGATGCTTGTCAATACGTTTTTGTCCACCGCCTAATTTAACTTTGGCTAAGCGTCTACGTAAATCTGATACTAAAAGTTTATTGTGGTCTTCGTTTTTGTTGAAGTTAAGATCCATGGTAAGTTATTTGTTTGCGTGTGCTAAAATAAGAAAAACAACGTACAAAACAAGGTGTTTAGGTATACGATTGAATGATGTTTTCAACAGTGTTTTCTATTTCTTTATTTCTAGATTGTTTTAGTAAAATATAAGGTTCTGCCACCCGTTCGTTACAGTTTTGTACTGCGCATGTTTCGCAGGTAACACCTACTGTTTTTTTTGTAAAAGTATCTTCATTAAAAAAATGAAGTTTGCGTTTTAAGTGTGGAGAAAGTAACATACCTATGCTTACACTGCGGTTAATTTTTTCTTTAAAAGGATCTGCGGTAGCTGCAGAAAGAACTAAATACTCCTTTTGAGAATTTTCGTACGAAGAAATTTGAATTCCGTAAGCCGATTTTTTTTCTTCTGATACTTCTAAGTCCTGAATTGTTTTAATGGCAATCCACCTTCTACAATAATGTTCGTTATTACGATTGGCGTGAGGAGACTGTTGTTGTGTAATATGTAACTCTTTTGAAAGTCTATGTACCGGAGAACCTTCTTTATGAGTAAAACGTAAAAAGAACAGGTTTTTAATATTAAAATGTCTTGGTAAGATGTTAGTTAAACGTTGATAAAACGTTTCGTCAGAACAATTATAGCTCCTAATAATTTTGTGCAATTGTAAAGGTTGCCAGGTTTCTAAAGAAAAAAGTTGTGTTAGTTTTTGAATTAAATCATCTTTCGGAATAATTAAAGCACCTGCAAAGTAAGAAGCGATAAAATTATTCAATACTTCGTCAAAACTGTCAAATTTTATCCATGGAAAAGTGTATAACCTATCTTTAATTTGTAAATAATTATAGGCTATCTCTTTAGCAAAAATGAATGTTTTTTGTGCTTCGTTTATATCGTTATATATAAGAAGTGTTTTGTTTTTTGGAATATAGATGTTTCTGAGTTCAGATAATTTTTGATGTTTGGATAGTTCTTCGCTATCAATAGTATAACCATATTCTTCGATTAAAATTTCTTCTAAATCTTTTGAAGTAATAGGTTTGTTTGGGTTGATTTGATAAGCCTTGATAAAATCTGTAACCTTTGTTTCAATATCCTCAAAATAGTTGTTGTGTGCTTCTTGGTACGAACGTAATGCAGCAAGAAAAAAGCTCTCTCTTGTTAAATTGTAGTTTTGAGAAATCTTAATAATGGTACTAATAAAGGCATTAACCTTTGCAGGAGCATTGGCAATGATGTCAATTAGATTATTTTCTTTTATACCAAATAGGTCAAGAGGAATTTCTTTTAAAATTTTCGATTGTAAAATTTCACCAATAGGTGCTAGGTTTTTATCTAACTTCAAAGAAACTAAATGGTCGTAAGGCACTTCTAGCTTCTCAGAAAGAATAACAATTTTATCAGTTTTTGGGTACTTTTTTCCTTTCTCAATTTCGTTTAAATATGATTTTGATAAACCTGTTAGTTTGGCTAAACCAAAGAGTGACAGGTTTTTATCTGTGCGTATTTGTTTCAATTTTAAACCAAAAACTAATCTGATATATTCTTCTTCCAAGATGTTTTTATTAAAAGATTCGTAATTCAAAGGTATAAAAATTAGCGAATTAATAAAAATTTGTAAATTTTATGTTTTTAGCGAACGTTCGCTTTTTTGTTTGGGTTCTTTTCTTTAATATTGAACTGTCAATCAATAAGTAAAAAATAAATAGATATGAATCAAGATGTTTTAGCAAAAGAAATTCAATGTGTAGGTTTTGATCAAACCGAGTATAAAAGTGTTTTGACCAATGAAGCCAAAGCATTTTTAATTCAACTTCAAGAAAAATTTAATCCTCAAAGGCTTCAATTATTAGCTGAAAGAGAAATCGAACAAGCTTATTTTGATGCAGGAAACTATCCTTCTTTTCCTTTAGAAACGAAAGAGATAAGAGAGAGTGATTGGGTATGTGCTCCGTTACCTGAAGATTTGTTAGATAGAAGAGTAGAAATTACAGGACCAGTAGAACGTAAAATGATTATCAATGCTTTAAATTCTGGAGCAAAAACATTTATGGCAGATTTTGAAGATAGTAATTCACCAACTATTCAAAATATTTTAGATGGTCAGGTAAACTTACGAGACGCAGTAAATAAAACAATTTCATTTTACAACGCTGCAAAAGATAAAAGCTACGAGTTAAATGAGAAAGTAGCTACCTTGTTAGTAAGACCAAGAGGATTGCATTTAAATGAAAAACATTTGTTGATTGATGGTGTAGAAATGTCAGGTTCTTTGGTAGATTTTGGTTTGTACTTTTTTCATAATATCAAAACCTTGCAAGAGCAGGGAAGTGCAACCTATTTTTATTTACCTAAACTAGAACATTACAAAGAAGCACGTTGGTGGAATGATGTTTTTGTATTTGCACAAGAGTATATGGGTGTGCCACAAAAGACAATTAAAGCAACAGTGCTAATTGAGACAATTACAGCAAGTTTTCAGTTAGATGAAATTATTTATGAGTTAAAAGATCATATGGCTGGCTTAAATTGTGGTCGTTGGGACTATATTTTTTCATACATTAAAAAGTTCAGAAATCATTCTGGTTTTATTGTGCCAAACCGTTCACAAGTAACCATGAGTAGCCCATTTATGAAGGCGTATTCGTTACGAGTTATTCAGTCGTGCCACAAACGAGGTGTACATGCTATGGGAGGAATGGCAGCACAAATTCCTGTGAAGAATAATGAAGAGTTGAATAAAGAAGCTTTTGCTAAGGTTAAGAAAGATAAGGAGCAAGAAGTTAGGAATGGTCATGACGGAACTTGGGTTGCGCATCCTGGTTTAGTAGCAATTGCAATGGATGTTTTTAATACAACAATGCCCAATGCGAATCAGATAGATAAAAAGCTAGAAGATCTAACAATTACAGAAAAAGATTTAGTTGAATTACCTGAAGGTACTATTACCGAGCAAGGAATACGAGAAAATATCAATGTTGGTATTCTTTATGTAGAGTCGTGGTTAATGGGACACGGAGCAGCTGCCTTGTATAATTTAATGGAAGATGCAGCAACAGCTGAAATATCACGAACACAAGTATGGCAATGGTTGCATAAAAGTGTAATGCTTGAAGATGGTAGAACATTTACAGAAGGAATGTATGAGCAATGTAAAAAAGAAGAATTAAAAAAAATAAAAAGCTACGTAGGTGAAGACAGATACAATAACGGAAAGTTTGAATTAGCTATTCAATTATTTGATGAGTTAATTTTAAACAAAGAATTTGTTGAGTTTTTAACCTTACCAGCATATAAATATTTATAGAATAAGCCATTTAGGTGTAAGCTTAGAAGATATTTGTAGAGAAAAGTAATTTAAATCTCGATTATCGAGAAAAAAAGCCCTCAAAAATGCGGCAACATTTAAGAGGGCAAGCTATCAATTAAAAATTAATAACCTTATCAATCACAAAATTATGAAAAATTTAGCACACGCTAATTATAGTTCTGCTTTACAAACAGTAAAAGAATTAAAGAAAAAGTTTGGAGCAACTTGGAACTCAGTTTCTCCTGAAAATGCCGCTAGAATGGTAGCGCAAAACCGTTTTAAAACAGGTTTAGATATCGCTAGATACACCGCTACAATCATGCGAGAAGATATGGAAGCTTACGATGCTGATTCGTCTAATTATACACAATCATTGGGGTGCTGGCACGGATTCGTAGCACAACAAAAAATGATTGCAGTTAAAAAGCATCACAAAACAACGAGTAAACGATATTTATATCTTTCAGGATGGATGGTAGCTGCATTGCGTTCAGAGTTTGGTCCATTACCAGATCAATCGATGCATGAAAAAACAGCAATTCCTGCGTTAATTGAGGAGATTTATGATTTTCTACGTCAAGCAGATGCTATTGAATTAAACGATTTATTTAGAAGATTAGAAAACGGAGAAGATGTACAGAGTGAAATTGATAATTTCGAAACACATATAGTTCCAATTATTGCTGATATTGATGCAGGTTTTGGAAATGAAGAAGCTACGTATTTGTTAGCTAAAAAAATGATTCAAGCTGGTGCTTGTGCTATCCAGATAGAAAATCAAGTTTCAGATGCTAAACAATGCGGGCATCAAGATGGAAAAGTAACTGTACCACACGAAGATTTTATAGCAAAATTAAATGCAATTCGATACGCCTTTTTAGAATTAGGAGTAGAGGATGGGGTTATTGTAGCAAGAACCGATTCGGAAGGAGCTGGGTTAACTCAAAAATTACCAGTAAGTCAAGAGCCAGGAGATTTAGCCTCTCAATATTTAGCATTTGTAGAAGCTCAAGAAATTACAATTGATGAAGCAAAAGAAGATGATGTACTGTTAAAACGTGATGGAAAATTAGTGCGCCCTGTACGTTTGGCGAATGGTTTGTATAAGTTTAGAGAAGGAACGAATATTGATAGAGTAGTACTAGATTGTATAACTAGTTTGCAAAATGGTGCCGATTTGTTATGGATTGAAACACCAACACCACACGTTGGCCAAATAGCCAATATGGTAAATAGGGTAAGAGCTGTAGTGCCAAATGCGAAATTGGTGTACAACAACTCGCCATCGTTTAATTGGACATTAAACTTCCGTAATCAAGTGTATGATGAAATGGTTGCAGAAGGAGAAAATATGACAGGATATGATAGAAATAATTTAATGAATGCAGCTTATGATGGTACAGAATTATGCTATAGAGCAGATGAGAAAATTCGTACTTTCCAGCTTGATGGTGCAAGGGAAGCAGGTATTTTTCATCATTTAATTACCTTACCAACATACCATACAACAGCGCTACATATGAATGATTTAACAGAAGGTTACTTCGGAGAAGATGGAATGTTAGCGTATGTAAGAGGAGTGCAACGACAAGAAATTAGAAAAGGAGTATCGTGTGTAAAGCACCAACGAATGGCAGGTTCTGATTTAGGAGACGATCACAAAACATTTTTCGCAGGAGATAAAGCGTTAAAAGCCGGTGGAGAAAAGAATACGTCTAATCAGTTTGAAGCAGGAGCAAAAGACAAAAGACTAGAAGAAGAAAGTGCCGTAGCAGTATAAAAATCTTAGTTGTTTGTAAACTTCCCGTTTATGTTTGGTTTGTTTCAATTGTTTGTTTACATAGCGGGAATTTTACTTCCGAGCTTACATATTATAAATTTATAATTAGCAGTTATAAATTTTATTTTGAAGTTGAACTCCACTTGTACAAGTGGAGTTTTTTTATAGAAATAATTAATTTCAAATACTACATACATTGTTTTTGATGCTATTATAAAGTACAATTGATCTGTTTTTATTACTAGAATTGCTGCTTTTGTGTTTAAAAATCAATTACTTATGGTTTTTTGTATAAGGTTAACAGATTGATTTTTTAAATTAGAGTAACCTGATAACATGGCCAATGATAGTTGTTTTATCAGAATTTTAGGGATGTCAAATATTTGTGACAAGGTATTTAATAACCTAATAATCAATTTTTATTTGCATGGGTGGTATCCGAAAAGCCTCTAATAAAAGAGTAGGAATTATTTAAAAACTAAACTAATTATGGAAACAACAACTATTGAAACTCATGAAGCAGTTGTTGAACAACTGAAAAGTATTTTAGACGGTAATCCAGCAATGGCAAAAAGTCTTGGAGAGTCATTAAAAAAAGCGGTTGAATTATCAAAAAATGGAAGTCCTGATAAAACTATACCACCTTTAAATAAAGATCTTTACAAAGCAATTGATAAAGAATTTAAAGGAAAAGGATGGCCAGAAACTGTAGCTGCATATTATGATTACTTAGATCTTTATGTGCAAATGATTCCAAATGAAAGCAGGGACCCAGAATATCCTAATGCTTGGACAAGTGATGGAACTAAAAATGGATATAATCAAAAAGTATACGATTTACTTTGTCAATCCTATTGGTTGATTGACCAAGCAGATTCAGAAGGAAATACGATGCAAAGTTATCCTGAGTTTGCTGATTGGTTAGTGAGTTTTGCAAATGCTTGGGGAACTTTCTTAGATACAGAAGCTTCTTTAACAAAGGAAACGTTGCAATCGTTTAAAGATGATAAAAATGCTCAAGGAGAAAGTGTTTATAATTTCCCTTTATATTCAAAAAATGAAAGTAAATGGAAAACGTTTAATCAATTTTTTTATAGAGAATTTAATAATGCAGATCCTAAAACGGGAATTTCTCCTTTACGTCCTATAGCAGCTCCAGATGATAATACTATTATTGTTTCTCCTGCAGATTGTACTTTTAAAGCATATTATCCAATTGATAAAAAAGGGAATGTAGATAAAATTACGCTAAAAGGAACACATACTATTGGTAGTGTAGATGAACTATTGCAATATAGTAAGTATGGAGAAAATTTTTATGGAGGTACATTTATTCATTATTTTTTAAGTCCTTTTGATTATCATCGTTTTCATACACCAGTTAGTGGAAAAATTTTAGAGATTCTTCCAGTACAAGGAAAAGTGTATTTAAATGTTGAAACAGCATCAGATGGACAGTTTGATGCACCAGATGGAGGAGAAAATGGATATGAGTTTTCGCAAGCTAGAGGATTAGTAATTATGGATGCAGGTACTGAAGTAGGAAAGGTTGCTATACTACCAATAGGAATGTGTCAGGTTTCAGGTGTAGATATGTACACAGAATTGCAAGGACAAACAGTAGTCAAAGGTCAAGAGTTTGGTAAATTTAGATTTGGAGGTTCAGATATTATTATGCTATTTGAAAAACTGCCTCATGAATTATATATGTTCCAAAACGATCCTTCGCATGTGCCTATTCATTTTCAATACGGACAAGCTTCGGTTTATTGGAATAAGTAATGCTTTTTTAAGGAAAGGCAGTTGTCTATAAGCAACTGCCTTTTTAATTGTTGTAATAAAAGATTAATATATGTTTTTTATGTTGATGCTTTAATATTTTTGATTATCAATAGATTTCGTAATAGGAGTTATTACATCACCAGTATGTTTGGTAGATTTTGTTTCAATAAGCATAATTAAACAATCTTCCGAAGAACTAACTCTGTGATTGATACCTTTAGGAACTACGTATAGATCCCCTGTTTTCATCGTAAAACTAGGTTGATTTTCTATTTCCATTAAAAGACTTCCATCGATAATATAAAAAAGCTCATCTTCATTTTCGTGATTATGCCACGGAATATCTTCCCCTTTAATTTTGGCGAGCTTAACATATTCATTGTTAACTTCAGAAATTATTTTAGGAGAAAAGTAATTTTTCAGTTTTTCAGCTTCCTGTAAGATGTTAATTGTTTGAGTTGTATTCATATCTTAAATAATCAAGACTTTGTTTTTAATTCCATTTTAATATTGCAACGTTCATAAGGACAACCTTTCTCAACAGGGATTTCTAAAAAGCCAAATTTTCTATAAATGTAAATAGCGTTTTCAAGTTTCGTGTTTGAGTATAAAACCAATTTATCAAACTGTCTATCTTTTGCAAAATCAATACAATGTTGCATGAGTTGTTGTCCTATTTTGTAACCCCTGTGTTTTGGTGAAACAGCCATTTTTGTTAATTCATAAACATTAGGTTCGCTCATAGGCATTAAAGCAACAGTACCTACAACTTCATTATTTAATTTAGCAAAGAAAATATGTCCTCCTTTGTCAATAATATATTTGTGAGGATTGCTTAAAACTTCCTCATCATAAGGTTCTACGTAGAAAAATGTTTGTAACCATTCAATATTCAGGTTATAAAAAGATGAGCTGTATTCTTCCTTAAACGTGGTAATTGCTATAGTATTTTGTGTTGTATTCATTTTTATGTGTTCTATAATAGCTTTGCTGAAAGACTTTTCATTAAACTTAGCCTCTAATTCATTTATAAGTTCAGTTAGTGATTCAGACTTTATATTAGTGTATTCTTTAATAATGTGTTCAATGCTATTCCATATAGGAGTTACATTTTCTATGAGTTGCTTTCCTTTGTTAGAAACAAAAACAACTTTTTTTCGCTTATCCAATTTGTCTTCTTTAAGGGAGATGAGTCCTTTTTTATGAAGCTTATTAATAGCTTGAGTAGTAGCAGGCTGCGATGTTTTTAAACTGTTGGTAATCTCAGTATTAGTAACACCATCTTTGTTTTTTATAATTTTAAAAGTAGGAAATAGGTAAGGGTCAAAATCAATATTAAACTCATCGTACACCAATTGTGTTTCGCGCATCATGTATTCGCTAGTCCTTTTTAATCTAGAACCTAATCCAATTTCTCCTAATCCTTTAAGTGCGTCCATTTTTAACAAATATAAGTACTTATATAAATACAAATATATATGTTTTTTTGATTTGAAGCACTTACATATTAATTTTAATAAATATCTAGGTGATATTTGCCATGGAAAGTAATAAAATATTTTTATATATTTGTAAATGAATTTTAACAACAAACAAAATGAAAAGAGATAAAATTATTTTTTATGTAGCTACAGGGTTATTAACATTATTAATGTTTTTTTCAGCTGGAATGTATTTTTTTAATCATGCAGAAGTGGCAAAAATGTTTACTGCCTTTGGGTATCCAACATACATTATTTACCCGTATGCAGTAGCTAAGCTATTAGGTTTAGTAGCGTTATGGTTTTTTAGAGGAAAGTTTTTAAATGAATGGGCGTATGCAGGTTTTTTCTTTGCATTTATTCTAGCTTTTTTTGCTCATTTTATGATTGGTGATGGAGAACAAACAGGAGCTGTAATGGCAATGGTACTATTAATAGTTTCGTATATTTATAGTAAAAAAATATAATGAGCAATAATCCAATAGCAACAGTTACTTTAACTGACCGAAATTACTTAGCAGAAGCAAAAATGAGAAATCATTTTGCTGTTACTGATGAGCCTTTAGATAAAGGAGGAGACGATAACGGACCAACTCCAGTAGAATATTTACTAACTGCAATTGGTGGGTGTGTGTCAATTACTTTGAGAATGTATGCAGAGAGGAAAGGATGGGACTTAGGAAAAGTTACAGTAAATGTCAGCCAAAAAGAACAATTAACTCCAGAAGGAATAAAAAAATCATTAGTAGAAGAAATTTCATTCGAAAAAGAAGTTACAGATGAACAACGTACCAAGTTATTAGAAATAGCAGGTAAATGTCCAGTAGCTAAAATGGTGAAAGGTGAAACAGAAATTGATTCAAAAATAACAACATAGATGAAAAAAATAATCGCTTTCGCGGGTAGTAATAGTAAAAAATCAATAAATAAACAATTAGTAATATATGCTTCTGGTTTATTAGAAGAAACAGAAGTTTCGGTGTTGGATTTAAACGATTATCCATTGCCTATTTATGGAGTTGATAAAGAAATGGAAGAGGGCATACCAGAAAATGCAGTAATATTTCTAGAAAAAATTAAAGAAGCAGATGGAATAGCTGTATCGTTAGCAGAACATAATGGTAATTTTACGGTAGCTTTTAAGAATATTATAGACTGGATGTCGCGTATAGAACAAAAAGTATGGCATAATAAACCAATGCTATTATTATCAACCTCTCCTGGAGGTAGAGGAGGAGCGTCGTCAATGGCAATAGCTAAAAATGGTTTTCCCCATATGGGAGCAAATGTTATAGCAGATTTTTCTTTACCGAAATTTTATGATAACTTTAATGACGGAAGGATTGTAAATGAGGAGTTTAATGAAAAAATAAAAGAAGCAGTTACAACTTTCCAAAAAGCAGTATAAACATAAAACTTAATATTATGTCAGAAGCAAAGGAAATTGTAAAAAAATATAGTAATGAAGATATTACTGTAGTTTGGAAGCCAAACAAGTGTATCCATTCAAAAAAATGTTGGAAAGGTTTGATACAGGTTTTTAATCCACAAAATAGACCTTGGATTAACATGGATGGAGCTACTACAGAAAGAATTAAAAAGCAAGTAGAGGAATGCCCATCAGGAGCTTTATCATACATTTCAAAAAGAGAAGGGAGTCAAGCAGCAGCTCATACAGAAACTAAGGTAGAAGCATTAGAAGATGGTCCTTTATTAATTTACGGAACTCTGCATGTAACTAATCCGGATGGTACAACAGAAAAGAAAAATAAAACAACTGCTTTTTGCAGGTGTGGGGCTTCTCATAACAAGCCATATTGTGATGGTACACATGTAAAAGTTGAGTTTAAAGGGTAATTATGAAAGTACAGCAAGAAGACAATGATAAAAAAGGGGAGTTCTATATTGAAGTTGAAGGGAATAGAGCTGCTTTAATGACGTATACTTGGGCAGGTAAGGATAAATTAATTATAGATCATACTGAAGTTGGTGATGCTTTAAGAGGAAAAGGAGCAGGATATAGGTTGGTAGCAGCCTCAGTAGAGTTTGCTAGAAGTAAAAATATCAAAATACTTCCATTATGCCCATTTGCTAAATCAGTTTTTGATAAAAAGCCTGAATACTCAGACGTTTTAGCTTAAATAAAGTTCCTTTTCAGTATTTGTAAAGAGTTTATATTCCTTGGTATATAAATGTGTATTTTGTATTTTTGTACTCAAAATAAGGAGGTTAAAAATGAAGATAGTTTTATACGGCAGAAAAGGACATGCACATACAGTTGCATATAAAAACTTTCTAAAATCTGCAGAAGTACCATTTGAATACAAAGATGTTTCTGTTGATGATGAAGCAAAAGAACACACTAAAGAATTGTATGAAGGTCAAGTTAAATATCCAACACTATTTGTTGATGATGAAGTGTATTTGACACCATCATCAGATACTTTCAACAAATTAATGCAAGACTTAAAGTTAAAAGGGTAATCTTATTTTAATAAAAAAGGCTAATAGCTAACAGCTAATAACCAAAACAATGGGAGATATTTCAAAAGACATCAATTCAAAGTTTCCAAATAATAAAATTAAAGCGTTTATCAATATTAAATACACTGCTAATTGGATAAACAGTCAAGAAAATGAGTTTTTTAAGCAGTACAGTATTTCATCTCAACAATTTAATATTCTTCGTATTTTAAGAGGAGCAAAAGAAGCGATAAAAGTTCAAACAATAAAAGATAGAATGATTGAACGAGCTCCAAATGCTACTAGGTTAATGGATAAATTATGTGAGAAGAATTTAATAGATCGTGAAAGATGTAAGCATGATAGAAGAGTAGTTTATATAAGTATTACGCAACAAGGAAAAAAGTTATTAAGAGCAATAGACGATAAGTTGCATTTAGATTTTATTGAAAACTTAACAGAAGAAGAAGCTACGCAACTTAGTGATTTACTCGATAAAATTAGACAGTAGATTTTGTGTTTATAGACAAATAAATAGGAAATCTAGTTTAAATATTGTATCTTTTAAGAAAGTGAAACTACAGAAATTATGTATACATATGATACACTTTCAGAAGCATTAAAAGATTTACATAAAAGAGGATTTACTCTTGATTTTAACTTAAAAGAAAATGAAATAGAGAGTAAAAATACTAAGGAATTTTTCTCACCAGATTTCTTTGAAGTAGTAGAGGTACATCGTTTTGAAGGAATGAGCAGTACTGGAGATAACTCTGTCGTCTATGCAATTCAGACAAAAACTGGTGTTAAAGGAGTTTTAGTTGATGCTTATGGGGTTTATGCAGACTCACTTTCTTCAGAAATGATTCAAAAATTAAAAATAGTGCGATAAATACATAACACAAAGAGAATGACTTCGAGTTTTATTTGAAGGAATAGAATATATAAAAAGAGTTAATTCACTTATAAAATTAAAGTTAGAATTATTATAACATATTTAAATAGTTTAGTAACTAAATAATTTAAAAGATCTTATACATAAAGTATGAGATCTTTTTTTATATGAAAAACATATTGTAAAAATATGTATCTTGCAATTTGTTATGCGCGCATAATATTTTATAAAAATACAACAATGAAATACAAACATATTTTTGAGCCATTAGATTTAGGTTTTACTACTTTAAAAAACCGAGTGTTAATGGGGTCTATGCATACTGGTTTAGAAGAAGAAAAAAATGGAATAGAGCGAATCGCTGCTTATTATGCAGAACGTGCGCGTGGAGGAGTAGGTTTGATTGTTACAGGAGGAATTGCTCCTAATATTCAAGGATGGACAGCGCCTTTTTCTGCTCGTATGAGCACAAAAAAACATGCCCGTGAACACAAAGTAATTACAGAAGCTGTTCATAAAGAAGGAGGTAAAATATGTATGCAAATTTTACATTCAGGGCGCTATGGATATCATCCATTTAACGTAGCGCCTTCAAAAATCAAATCACCAATAACACCTTTCAAACCATTTGCCCTAAAGCAATCAGGAATAAGAAGAACGGTAAAAGACTTTGTAAACTGTGCTAAATTATCACAAGAAGCAGGATATGATGGAGTAGAAATTATGGGGTCTGAAGGATATTTAATCAATCAGTTTATAGTAACGAGAACTAATAAAAGAACCGATGATTATGGAGGGAAGTATGAAAATAGAATTCGTTTAGCAGTAGAATTAGTTCGTAAAATTAGAGAAGCTGTTGGAGAGAGCTTTATTATTATCTATCGTTTATCGATGCTAGATTTGGTAGAACAAGGAAGTTCTTGGGAAGAAGTAGTACAGTTAGGAAAAGAAATAGAAAAAGCTGGAGCTACTATTATCAATACAGGTATTGGTTGGCATGAAGCACGAATTCCTACTATTGCAACCTCAGTACCTAGAGCTGCTTTTACTTGGGTAACCCAAAAAATGAAAGAAGAATTATCTATTCCATTAGTTACTTCTAACCGAATAAATATGCCAGATACTGCTGAAAAAGTTTTGGCAGAAGGGCATGCAGATATGATTTCAATGGCACGTCCATTTTTAGCGGATCCAGAATGGGTAAACAAAGCGAAAGAAGAAAGAGTAGATGAAATAAACACTTGTATAGCTTGTAACCAAGCTTGTTTAGATCATGCATTTCAGAAGAAAGTGGCAAGTTGCTTGGTAAACCCAAGAGCATGTCACGAAACAGAGCTTAACTACAATCCAACTTCAAAAAAGAAGAAAATAGCTGTTGTAGGAGCCGGACCAGCTGGTTTAGCAGCTTCAACTGTAGCAGCACAAAGAGGGCACGATGTAACCTTATTTGATGCAGATAAAGAAACAGGAGGGCAATTCAATATTGCAAAACAGATTCCAGGAAAAGAAGAGTTTTATGAAACCATTCGTTACTTTAATAAGCAATTAGAATTGCACAAGGTAAATGTAAAGTTAAACACAAGAGTTACCGCAGAAGATTTATACAATGGTAATTTTGATGAGGTTATTTTAGCGACAGGAATTACGCCTAGAACTCCTAGAATTGAAGGAATCGAACATGAAAAAGTATTGAGTTACATAGATGTTGTAAAATTAAAGAAACCTGTAGGTAATCGTGTTGCGGTTATTGGAGCGGGAGGAATTGGTTTTGACGTTTCAGAATATTTAGCTCACGAAGGAGAAAGTACTTCTTTAAATGTAGATGCTTGGTTAGAAGAGTGGGGAATAGATAAAACTTTGGGAGCACGTGCTGGAATAGAAGGAGTTGCTCCAAAAATTCATCCTTCACCTAGAGAAATATTTATGTTCAAACGTAGTTCCGGAAAGTTTGGAGGAAAATTAGGTAAAACTACCGGGTGGATTCATCGTTCAGTATTAAAAAGAAAAAAAGTACAATTCATAAATGAAGTACAATACACAAAAATAGATGATGAAGGGTTGCATTATGTTCAAAATGAAGAACAAAAAGTGTTACCAGTTGATAATGTAATTATTTGTGCAGGTCAAGTTCCATTTAAAGAATTGTTAGAGCCGTTAGAAGCTAAAGGAATGAAAGTACATGTAATTGGAGGTGCTGATGTTGCGGCAGAATTAGATGCAAAGAGAGCCATAAACCAAGGAAGTAGGTTAGCTGCTGAACTCTAGTATGTATATAAATTTAAAATCACTAAAAAGTCTTGCATTGGCAAGACTTTTTTTATGCACAAAACTACAGTGAATAAGTCTAAATAATTACCGATATTTGTAGCTCACATTTTATTGAAAAAAGTAAATTATGGCAATGAACAAAAACACTGTCCTAGGTTGGGCAACGCTTATAATGGTATTAATGGGGATTTTACTTATTGGATTAGCAGTATTTAAATATGATGAAATAGCAGGGTATGGATTTGGAGCTGTTGGTTTAGGTTTTTTTGCAAATGCATGGGTGTTTAATGCCCTAAAAGGAAGAGTTTAATTAAAGAAAATATAGAGAAATGAGCGACGATAAAAAAGTCATTTTTTCAATGAATAAGGTCTCTAAGACCTATCAAAGTACAGGGAAACAAGTTCTTAAAGATATCTATTTAAGTTTCTTTTATGGAGCTAAAATTGGTATTTTAGGTTTAAACGGTTCAGGTAAATCTACCTTATTAAAAATTATAGCAGGAGTAGAAAAAAACTACCAAGGAGATGTTACGTTCTCTCCAGGTTATAAAGTAGGGTATTTAGAACAAGAACCTCAGTTAGACGAAGGTAAAACCGTTTTAGAAGTTGTTAAAGAAGGAGTAGCGGAAACAGTTGCTATTTTAGATGAGTACAACAAAATAAACGATATGTTTGGCTTAGAAGAAGTGTATTCTGATGCAGACAAGATGCAAAAATTGATGGATCGTCAAGCTGAGTTGCAAGATAAAATTGATGCTTCTAACGCATGGGAACTTGATACCAAGCTAGAAATAGCTATGGATGCGTTACGTACGCCAGAAGGAGATAAGAAAATAGGAGTATTATCAGGAGGAGAGCGTCGTCGTGTTGCCTTATGTCGTTTATTATTACAAGAACCAGAAATTTTATTATTAGATGAGCCTACCAACCACTTAGATGCAGAATCTGTACATTGGTTAGAGCACCATTTAGCACAATATAAAGGAACGGTAATCGCAGTAACGCATGACCGTTATTTCTTAGATAACGTTGCAGGTTGGATTTTAGAATTGGATAGAGGTGAAGGTATTCCATGGAAAGGAAACTATTCATCTTGGTTAGACCAAAAATCTAAACGTTTAGCTCAAGAAAGTAAAACGGCTTCTAAGCGTCAAAAAACTTTAGAACGAGAGTTAGAATGGGTACGTCAAGGAGCAAAAGGTCGTCAAACAAAGCAAAAAGCACGTTTGAAGAACTACGAAAAGTTAATGAGCCAAGACCAAAAGCAAACGGAAGAAAAATTAGAAATATACATTCCTAATGGTCCTCGTTTAGGAACGAACGTAATTGAAGCTACGGGAGTTTCTAAAGCTTATGGAGATAAATTATTATATGAAAATTTAGAATTCAACCTACCACAAGCCGGAATTGTAGGAATTATTGGTCCGAATGGTGCAGGTAAAACCACTATTTTTAGAATGATAATGGGGGAAGAAACTCCAGATGCTGGAAGTTTTAAAGTAGGAGAAACTGCTAAAATTGCTTATGTAGATCAGTCACATTCAAATATAGATCCTGAAAAGTCTATTTGGGAGAACTTCTCTGAAGGTCAAGATTTAGTGATGATGGGAGGTAAGCAAGTAAATTCAAGAGCTTATTTAAGTCGTTTTAACTTCTCGGGAAGTGAGCAAAACAAAAAGGTAGCAACCTTATCAGGAGGGGAGCGTAACCGTTTGCATTTAGCAATGACGTTAAAGGAAGAAGGTAACGTATTGTTATTAGATGAGCCAACAAACGATTTAGATGTAAATACCTTACGAGCTTTAGAAGAAGGTTTAGAAAATTTTGCAGGATGTGCTGTAGTAATTAGTCACGACCGTTGGTTCTTAGATCGTATTTGTACACACATTTTAGCTTTTGAAGGAGATAGTCAAGTGTATTTCTTTGAAGGTTCTTTCTCTGATTATGAAGAGAATAAAAAGAAACGTTTAGGAGGGGATTTAATGCCTAAGCGAATTAAATATAAAAAGTTAATCAGATAAATTTATTATATAATATTTTATAAAATAAAACTCGAAGTTAGCAGCTTCGAGTTTTTTCTTTTTCTATAACAATTGTCCCCTCAATGCAAAACTGTTTTGTAGATAGTTTTTCATAGTATAGCGAATTGTGTTAAAGTTTTCTTAACTACAATTATTATGCCGTAAAACTAATAAAATAACATTTTTATTGAGTTTATGTTGGTTTTTGTTGCTAATCAGTAAATTATCTGGTGTTTTTAATATTGTATAAAAAAACCTCACCATTTATTGGTGAGGTTTATAAGTATTTATACTTCAGGGATTTAGTAACATTCTTCAAAATAGCCATCAACACAGCAATACGGAACATCAGTAATACAGTTTATAAGAGGAGGGTAATTTTCATCACAGGCTACACCTTGACTAGGGCAGATACCAGATCCTCCATTAATAGATTTTTGCTCAGATACATCTAATACTGAACCCATGTTTGAAATGTTTTTAATCATAATCATAAATTTTAAAGTTTCTATAAATTTATGTAATTGCTTTTTACTAGGTTTTAAAAAAAGCGTAATATAAGTAAGGAAATTACGTAGTTTTTTAAAAACAAACCTCACCAAAATATTGGTGAGGCTTACGAACTTTTATATGTTCTTATGATATTGCTTTTTGAAACTTTATATAAATTAATAGTCGTTTCTATTAACTACATATTTCATAAAAACCATTAACGCAACAAAAGTCAACAGCTGGAAGGCAGTCTGAAGGAAATTGAGATCCACTAGAACAACGATCTCCTAAAGAACATTCTTTCATGTTATTTCCTCCTTTTACTGATTTTTGCTCTTCTTTCTTTAAAACAGTTCCTACTTTTAAAATATTTCTTAACATAAGTGTAAATTTTTATTGTAAAACAAATTTATATCATAGAGGTTAAGGAACTTGATTAAAAACCGTAATAAGAGTAAGGGAATTACATATTTTTTTAATTATGAAAAGCGGCATTATGAGCTAAACTTCCACCGCAACTGTTACATTTTCCAGTAGTATCTGCCCCTCCGGCACAACCATTAGTACAAGTATAATGATATTGTCCAGCGGCATTAGGTCCAGAAGCAGTTTGCGTTGCAGGAGTTGATATTGGTGAGTTAGAATTCTTATTTTGGGTATTATGAAATCCTTGGTTATGAGCAAGAGGAGTTTTACAAACAGGGCAAGCGGTACCTTGAACACTTGAAGTTCCTCCATCACATTTTTTAGGACATATATAATGTGCGCCTCCAACAATATTAACAGAACTAGTGTTATTATTAGGAAGTTGAGGAGTTGGACGTTCGTTAAAAGGAACTGTTAGTGGATTTACAGGTGTTTTCTTTTCTTCTGTTTTACAAGAATAAAAACAACATAATAAAACGAATATTGAGAATAATTTTTTCATATTCAAATATAAAAAAACCTCGTCAAAAAAGACGAGGTTACAATTTTGTATAAAGTTTGTGAATCTTACAAGTGAATTACTTCATCATAAGCATCAGCTACAGCTTCCATAACTGCTTCACTCATGGTTGGGTGAGGGTGGATAGCTTTTAATACTTCGTGACCAGTAGTTTCTAATTTACGACCTAAAACAGCTTCAGCAATCATATCAGTTACACCAGCACCAATCATGTGGCATCCTAACCATTCACCATACTTAGCATCGAAAATAACTTTTACAAAACCGTCAGGAGTACCAGCGGCTTTTGCTTTACCAGATGCAGAGAATGGGAATTTACCAATCTTTAATTCGTAACCTTTTTCCTTTGCTTGTTCTTCTGTTAAACCAACAGAAGCAATTTCAGGAGTAGCATAGGTACAACCAGGAATGTTTCCGTAGTCGATGGCTTCAGTATGTAAACCTGCGATTTTCTCAACACAAGTAATTCCTTCTGCTGAAGCAACGTGTGCTAATGCAGGACCAGGAGTTACATCACCAATCGCATAGTATCCTGGAATGTTAGTTTGATACCAGTCGTTTACTAAGATTTTATCTCTATCAGTAATGATCCCAACATCTTCTATACCGATGTTTTCAATATTTGTTTTAATTCCAACAGCAGATAATACGATATCAGCTTCTAAAACTTCTTCTCCTTTTTTAGTTTTTACAGTCGCTTTTACTCCGTCACCAGAAGTGTCAACAGATTCTACAGAAGAACTAGTCATTACTTTAATTCCCGCTTTTTTGAAAGAACGCTCCATTTGTTTAGAAACATCTTTATCTTCTACAGGAACAATTGTTGGCATAAATTCAACAACAGTTACATCAGTTCCCATTGAGTTATAGAAGTGAGCAAACTCAACTCCAATGGCACCAGAACCTACAACAATCATCGATTTAGGTTGCGTTGGTAAACTCATAGCTTCACGGTAACCAATTACTTTTTTACCATCTTGAGGTAAGCTTGGTAATTCACGAGAACGAGCTCCAGTTGCAATGATAATATGATCTGCCGAATACTCAGTTACTTTACCATCTTTATCAGTAACATCTACTTTTTTTCCAGGTTTAACCTTTCCAAAACCGTCGATGATATCAATTTTATTTTTCTTCATTAAGAACTGAACACCTTTGCTCATTCCTTCAGCAACACCACGACTACGTTTAATAACAGCTTCGAAATCTTTATCGATAGCTTCTGCTTTTAAACCATACTCATCAACATGTTTTAAATAATCATATACTTGAGCAGATTTTAATAAAGCTTTGGTAGGAATACATCCCCAGTTTAAGCAAATTCCACCTAAGTTTTCTTTCTCTACTACAGCGGTTTTAAATCCTAATTGAGAGGCTCTAATAGCAGTTACATAACCTCCAGGACCACTTCCAATTATTAGTACGTCGTATTTCATGTTGTTTACTTTTTACTTGTTGTTTGTTAATTTATTACATTCTTTCAGGAACTTGAATTCCTAATAATTTGAATGCAGATTTTATAGTGTCAGCTACTTTTTTAGATAACTGAACTCTAAATACTTTTTTATCTTGATTTTCTTCTCCTAAAATGGATACGTTTTGATAGAATGAGTTGAACTCTTTTACCAAATCATATGTGTAATTGGCAATCACAGCAGGAGAATAGTTACTCGCTGCTTGTTGAATTACTTCAGGATATTGTTCTAATTGTTTGATTAATTCTTTTTCTTTCTCGTGTAATTCCACTTCGACTCCACTCAGTGAACCACTGTAGTCAAAATCAGCTTTACGTAAGATCGATTGAATTCTTGCATAGGTATATTGTACAAAAGGACCTGTATTCCCCTGAAAGTCTACCGAAGCTTGTGGGTCAAACAAAATTCTCTTTTTAGGATCTACTTTTAAAATGAAATATTTTAAAGCACCTAAACCAATTATTTTATATAATGCCTCTTTCTCTTCATCAGAATACCCTTCTAACTTTCCTAATTCTTGTGAAATTTCACGAGCAGTGTTGGTCATTTCATTCATTAAATCATCGGCATCAACTACAGTACCCTCACGAGATTTCATTTTTCCTGAAGGTAAATCAACCATTCCATAACTTAAATGGAACAATTGTTTCGCCCAAGAGTATCCTAGTTTCTGTAAGATTAAGAATAACACTTTAAAGTGGTAATCTTGTTCATTACCTACGGTATATACCATTCCGTTTACATCAGGAAAGTCTTTAGAGCGTTGAATAGCAGTACCGATATCTTGTGTCATATACACGGCAGTTCCATCAGAACGTAATACTAGCTTTTCGTCTAGTCCTTCGTCAGTTAAATCACACCAAACAGAACCGTCTTCTTTTTTGAAGAAAACTCCATTTTGTAAACCTTCCTCAATAATATCTTTTCCTAATAAATAGGTGTTACTTTCATAGTATAATTTATCAAAGTTAACTCCGATGTTTTCATAAGTAACGTCGAAACCTTTGTACACCCATCCATTCATCATTTCCCAAAGAGCAACAACTTCCTTATCACCAGCTTCCCACTTACGTAACATTTCTTGTGCTTCAACAAATAAAGGAGCTTGTTTTTTAGCATCGTCTTCAGGAACACCAGAAGCGACTAGGTTGCTAATTTCTTTTTTATATTCTTGATCGAATTTTACGTAGTAATTTCCAACCAGTTTATCGCCTTTTAATCCAGTAGATTCAGGAGTTTCTCCTTCTCCAAATTTTTTCCAAGCTAACATTGACTTACAAATATGGATACCACGATCGTTGATAATTTGTGTTTTGTAAACTTTATGTCCCGCAGCTTTTAAAATTTCAGCAACTGAATATCCTAACAATACATTACGAACATGCCCTAAGTGTAAAGGCTTGTTAGTGTTAGGAGAAGAATACTCCACCATACGTGCATCTGTTTCGTCTTCTTTTACGAAACCATAAGTTGAATCTGTAGCTATTTGATTAAAAAAGTTTACGTAGAAAGAATCATCAATAACTAAGTTTAAAAAACCTTTTACGACATTGTAGCTAGTAATTTTGTTGATGTTTTCAACTAGATACTTTCCTAAATCTTCACCAATTTGAACAGGATTTCCTTTTTTGTACCGTAGTAATGGGAAGACAACAACAGTAATGTCACCTTCGAAATCTTTACGGGTTGCTTGAAATTCTACACTAGGAATTTCTACATCATACAAGGCTAAAAATCCTTCTTTTACTTTCGTTTCTATTAACGATTGAATATTCATTGGTTCTTTTTAATTGTCGCACAAAATTAGTGTTTTTAATTTTTTCTTCCCACGATTTGCCTTATGATTTTTTAAGGCAGAATAATGTATGACTTCAAAGGTGCTTTCGTACCTTTGTACCATGGATAAAGACCTTGAAAACTTACCAAAATTAGCCAAAGACGCTTTACAAGAAAATAAGAAGTATTTTCAACGATTAAAAAAGCGTACCCCTAAACGTTTAGATTTATTGATGCAAGAGTTGCATGACGAAGAATTTGAACGTACCGACTGTTTAGAATGTGCAAATTGTTGTAAAACGACTTCACCAATCTTTACTGAAAAAGATATAGAGCGCATTGCAAAACACTTAAAAATGAAGGTGATTGATTTTACCAATCAATATTTACAGCGAGATGAAGATAATTTCATGGTCTTACAATCTGCTCCGTGTACTTTTCTAGATGAATCAGATAATACGTGTTTTATTTATGATGTACGTCCTAAAGCTTGCTCAGAATATCCACATACTAATCGTAAAAAGTTTATCCAATTAGCAGATTTAACTATTAAAAACACGGAGGTTTGTCCTGCAACTTACAGGATAGTAGAGGAGTTGAAAAGACGTTTGCCACAATCGGGGAGTTCAAAAAAATAAGTTGTTATGGATATTTTTTCTATTTTTAGGAAAAATATATCATAGTGGAAATCCTTATACATTATTTTGAAACGATTCCTTCTAGTCATAGAAGTATTATTTTAGTTGGCGGAATTACTTTCTTTTGGTTATTGGAAGGTGCTGTACCATTATTTAGTTTTAAATACAATAAATGGAAACACGCATGGCCTAATTTGTTTTTTACTGCTACCACGGTAATTATCAATTTTGTATTGGCATTTTTATTGTTAAAGACAGCCGATTGGGTACAAGCAAATGACTTTGGATTAATCAACTGGTTACCTGAAATGCCATTGTGGTTGTACGTATTGTTAGGTGTATTATTTTTAGACTTCTTCGGAGCTTATTTAGCACATTTGGTAGAACATAAAGTAAAACCTTTGTGGATGGTACATTTAGTACATCATTCAGATCATAAGGTAGATACCACAACAGCGAATAGGCATCATCCGATAGAAAGTGTCATTCGTTTTATATTTACGTTAATAGGAGTGTTTTTAGTAGGAACTCCAATAGCTATAGTAATGTTGTACCAATCAATGTCATTGGTGTTTACGCAGTTAACACATGCTAACATAAAAATGCCTAAAAAGTTAGATAAGGTATTGAGTTATGTGATTGTATCACCCGATATGCACAAAGTACATCATCATAACGTATTGCCATATACAGATTCTAACTACGGAAACATCTTTTCTATTTGGGATCGCTTATTAGGAACGTATATGGAGTTAGATAGAGAAAAAATTGTGTACGGAGTAGATACATTTCCTGACGAGAAAAAGAATTCTGATTTGTTAGAGTTGTTAAAACAGCCGTTTCAAGGCTATCGAAAACCCACGAATTTAAAGGAAATTAAATAAAAAAAGCAAGCTGTTAAGCTTGCTTTTCTAATTCTTACCTTATTATAAAGGATAACAAATGTAACCTCGATAGCTTAAATCGGTGTAAGAATAAAAAAAGGTAGGTGTATTACCATTACTAGTTTGATTATGACACCTCCATCTCCAATTTGGAGTTACTGGATCAGAAGGAAACCTGTCAGGATCCGTTGTCGTGTCCACTCCGTCTAAATACCCACCAAAAGAGCCTCCTCCTGAAATTTCTTTTTGAGTTAAACTGTTTAGTTTTTGAACACCACTTAACTTTAAAATGCTTTTTTTCATAATAATATAAATTTGATAGTTAATAATGATTCAAACCTAAAAAGTTTATGAAGAGGATACGAATTAACTTTGTAAAGGGTAGAAATTAATTTATAAAGAAGCGTTTTTAAAGTTTTTGTAGATTAAAAAGGGTTTTTCCTATGTTGTAAATAGTTGTTTAACTGGTGGTTGTGTTTTTGTGTTCATGTAAATTTGATTTCATAATTAACCCCGAAAACTATTATTTTATGAAACAACTACAAAACTTTGTACTTGTAGGAGTCGCTTTTATGATGCTACAAGCATGTCAAAAAGAAGACACTGCAAACGAACTGTTAAACAACAAAAACTTAGAGGTAAAACAAGCTCGAGCCTATTACGCACCATGGGTATATGTTATGGATTGGCGTTTTAGTAGAGGGACTTGTACTACAGGTCCTGGAGTGTGTTTTAAAAACGACTATGGAGACATACTTGTATATGGAAATGCAAGTTCAGGCTCATCAGATGAAGTAAAAGAAATTTTCTCGAAACTTATGGAAGGAAATAACGATGAAGATAATGGTGTGATAGCATTCAGAAATGAAGGTGAATCATTACGATTGATATTTTCTAGAAGTTTAGAAGAAGAAGATTTCATTATTTCAGAAGAAATATCTCTAAGAGATGATATAGTAAAGGAATTAGGTGAAACTAATATTACTTTGCAAGCAGGTAAATACGTTGTAGATTATTCTCGTTTTAAAAACGGAGAGGTTTTAATACCTCTAAAAAATTAAAAAACTAACTAATCAAACGAATAAATCCTTAGCAGATGCTAAGGATTTCAAAAAATAAGAAAAAATGAAAAAACAAAATTTTTTATGGATGGCTGTGATGTGTTTTACACTATTTTTTAGCTGTCAAAGTGAAGATGTAATTGAAAATGAATCAACAAACAAAGAAGAAGTACAATTAGCAAAACAAGGTACAGTAACTATTAATCATACGTATGATTATTACGGAAAACAATTTAAGGTATCTTATGTATATAATGAAGAAAGTGGAGAAGTATTGAAAACAGATGGAGATGTAGATCTTGCTCAAGAGATTTTTGGAGATGAAGAAAGAGCTCCAAAATCATTATTCTTTGATAATCAAAAAGAAGGAAGTACTGATATTCAAGTTAAAGTTTTTGATAATGGAGAAGACTTACAAGAATACGCTTCAAAAGTAGCAGAAGAGTTTCCAGGAGATCAAGTAGCGACAGAAGGTAGGTCTTCTAAGTGTGATAGTTATGATATATATGGTACAGGAGATTTTTACTTTTATAAACATGCTTACTATAATACTTACATGAGCGGAATGAGTAGAATGAACCGTTATTATTATAGAGATCATTGGGTAGGAAGTGGTTATAATGATCAATTATCTTCTTTAATTGTAAAAAAGCCATGGAATAGAAGAGCTTTGGTGTACTTATATCAACATTCTTGTTATGGAGGAAAAGTTATAGGATTTTATCAATCAACAGGTCCTTCAGGTTTTGGAATAGCTAACCTTAAATGGTACACTATGTCAGGTTGGTGGTTCTGGAGAAAATCTTGGAACGATCAGGTTTCATCTACTAAAGGATGGGCATGGTAATAAAATAAACTATAACTGTTTAGTTGCTTGTAAAATAATAAAGAACCTTAGAAGATTTTTCTTCTGAGGTTTTATAATTGTTTTTGGTTTTTATGTTTCTCAATCAACTCCAATATTTTCTTCCCTCTAGCTTTACAACCTTTACTTTCATGAATCACTTTAGTGCGAATTAGATGTTCTAACTCAGGATGAACCCAGTCTTTCTGTAAACCAAATAAATACAAAGTATTCATAGTATAGGCTTTCACTGCTATTTTTTGGTCGGTAATTAACCAATCGAATCCAGTTTCTATAATTAAGTCGATATCAGTTTTCGTTAATTGTTCTTTTATGTTATTTGCTGCTTTTGAAGCAAAAGCAATCGCTAAATGTTCACAAATTTTAGCACAAGGTCTTATAGCGCTATCAAAGTGCACTTTCGATATGTTTTTTGTAAAAACAGTTAAATAAGGAAGAATATATTCAATTCCATTATGTGTACAAATCCATTCTAGTATCCAAGCAGCCTTAATAGATAGTTTATTATCAACATCAAAAGTAATATTAACTAAATATTTTATCAATTCAGGTTGCGCTAATACAATATTTGCAGCATTATTTCTGTTTACTCTAGCAGGATTATCAACATTTTCTAACACAGAAATTAAAAAATCAACACTCATATTGGTATGGTTTATGTAAATTTGAAATGTAAAAGAAATTACAGCATGATAAATATAAAAAGGATATTTTCAACAGCACTTTTGTTATCGGTATTTTTTATAACAGCTACTCAAGCACAAAAAATAAACCAATTTGATGCTAATGGAAACAGACATGGAGTTTGGAAAAAGTATTATGACGATAATAAAAACAAAATAAGATATTCAGGCGAATTTAAAAATGGAAAAGAGGTAGGGATATTTAACTTTTACGATCCTAACTCTTATGGAGTACCATCTATGACTAAAGAATTTTCAGCAAAATCAGATAGTGCCTTTGTACAGTTTTTTACACCGAAAGGAAAAGTAAAAACAAAAGGATGGATGATAGGAAAAAAGCGAGTAGGAAAATGGACGTATTATTTTTCTGATGGAAAGCTCTTTTCAGAAGAAGAATATGCTGACGGTAAATTAGATGGAGTCTTAAAAAACTATTATAGAAATGGTAAGTTAACTGAAGAAAGTATTTATAAAGACGGTAAGAAAAATGGACTTTCTAAGATTTTTACTGAAGAAGGAGTGATGATTGAAGAAGTATATTATGTTGATGGAAAATTAGAAGGAGAAGGAAGATATTACGACTTAAAAGGTGATTTAAAAGAAAAAGGAATGTATAAAAATGGTAAAAGAGACGGTAAATGGCAATTTTACATGGATGGTGAAGTGGTTTCTGACAAGAGAAAAAGAGCTGTACATTCAATACCTAAAAATTAAACTCTAGATATAGAGAATTTAAATAAAATTCTAAGAGAAGGTGAGAAGCTAAGACATGTCACTGTCCATCAATTTTTACAATGGAGTCATCAATTATTTCCATAATAAAAAACGTTTATTATTTCGTAAATTTGCAGCTTCAAAAGTAAAAAATGAAAAGAGTAGTAGTAGGACTTTCAGGAGGTGTAGATAGTAGTGTAACTGCGTATTTACTAAAAGAACAGGGATACGAAGTTATTGGATTGTTCATGAAGAATTGGCACGACGATTCGGTAACCATTTCTAATGAATGTCCGTGGTTGGAAGATAGCAACGACGCCATGATCGTTGCAGAAAAATTAGGAATTCCTTTTCAAACAGTTGATTTAAGCGAACAATACAAAGAGCGTATCGTTGACTATATGTTTAACGAATATGAAAAAGGTCGTACACCTAATCCTGATGTATTATGTAATCGAGAAATTAAGTTTGATGTGTTTATGGATATTGCATTAAGTTTAGGAGCTGATTATGTAGCAACAGGACATTACTGTAGAAAAGCAGAAGAAATTATTGATGGAAAACCTGTATACAAGTTATTAGCAGGAAAGGATACCAATAAAGACCAATCATACTTTTTATGTCAATTATCGCAAGAACAATTATCTAAAGCGTTATTTCCTATTGGAGAATTGACAAAACCAGAAGTTCGCGAAATAGCTAAAGAAGCAGATTTAATTACAGCTGATAAAAAAGACAGTCAAGGCTTGTGTTTTATAGGAAAAGTAAGGCTTCCAGATTTCTTACAACAAAAACTACAACCGAAAGAAGGAGATATTGTCCGAATTCCAGATGAATTTGAGCAGTACAATCGTTTAGTTCCAGAATTTGAGAATAAGGAAGCGGAATTAGCATATTTTTCAACAAAGTTCTCTTATAACAAAGAGGATGGAAAAGTAGTAGGAAAACATCAAGGAGCGCATTATTTCACCAAAGGACAACGTAAAGGGTTAGCAGTTGGAGGAACCAAAGAGCCATTGTTTGTGATTGAAACTGATGTAGATACTAACATTATTTATACAGGAGAAGGAAAAAATCACCAAGGATTGTATAGAAGTGTATTATTTGTATCAAATGAAGAGCTACACTGGGTGCGTGAAGATTTAGTTATACAAACTGGTGAATCTATGGAGGTAGAAGCACGTATTCGTTACCGACAACCATTAGAAAAAGCTATGTTGTATAAAGTAGACAAAGGAATTTATGTAGAGTTTGAAAATCCACAATCAGCTATTCAAGAAGGGCAGTTTGTTGCTTGGTATAAAAACGAAGAGTTATTAGGCTCTGGTGTTATTTCGTAGAAAAAGAAAAATAATAAATTATGAAAAAAATATTGCTATTGTTTGTAGTATTCATTTGTGCTAATGGATACTCACAAAAAGACTCTATTTCTAATTATTTAGATAGAAAGTTTAAAATAACGTCAAATAAAAACGATGCTAAATATATTGAAACTAGCGTTAAAAAAGGCTCACTTTGGGAAATATCAATTTACTACAGAGACGGTAAAATTTTTAAGAAAGGATTCTCAAATAATAATAGAGGTAATAGTTATATAGGAAAACATCTTGTATTCCATCGAAACGGAAAACTTTCAAAGAAATCTTTTTTTAATTCTGAAGGAGAGTTAGAAGGTAAAGTACTTGCTTTATTTGATAATGGAAACAGAAATTATACAGGTTTCCATAAAAACGGAGTTCCATCAGGTTTATGGAAATACTATCATTACAACGGTAACCTAGCAGCAAAATTTTATTACGATATAAATGGAGATATAGAAAGGTATATACTCTTCAATGAAAAAGGAGAGGAGTTTAAGGATGAAATTTATACAAAGTTTATAAAGCCTACTTTTAAAAATGGAGAAGAAGAATTTAGTTCGAAAATGAATTATTTAATAGATAATGTAAGCTATGCTATTAATACTGCAATTGATGTGGATTTTATTATTGATGTTGATGGAAGTATTAGAGATGTATGGGTAGCTAATACAATTCCAAATAAATTAAGGAATGAAATAGCTGACTTTTTTGAATCTATAAAAGGATGGAAGCCAGCAGTAGAAATGAATAGAAAAATACCATATAAATATAGCATTATGCTAAATTTTAAAACTAGAGTAATAGATTAATACATTATTTTGAATAATAAAACGAAAAAAATACAACCTCGATTTTTTCGAGGTTTTTTTGTGCTTCCTAGCTAATGATTGTACATTTACGCTATGCAAAACAGAATTACCAAACTATTTAATATACAATATCCAATCGTTCAAGGAGGAATGATTTGGGTTTCAGGATGGAAGCTAGCTTCTGCAGTGTCAAATGCAGGTGGATTAGGATTAATTGGAGCAGGATCTATGTATCCAGAAGTACTTCGTGAACACATTCAAAAATGTAAAAAAGCAACAGACAAACCTTTTGGTGTAAATGTACCAATGTTATATCCCGATATAGAAAAAATCATGGAGATTATCGTTGAGGAAGGGGTGAAAATCGTGTTTACTTCCGCAGGCAACCCAAAAACATGGACCTCTTTTTTAAAGGAAAAAGGAATTACAGTAGTTCATGTGGTAAGTTCAGTAAAGTTTGCTTTAAAAGCAGAAGCTGCTGGAGTAGATGCTGTGGTATGTGAAGGATTTGAAGCTGGAGGTCATAACGGACGCGAAGAAACGACTACGTTTACGTTAATTCCTATGGTTAAAGAACAAGTGAAGATCCCGGTAATTGCAGCAGGAGGAATAGGCTCTGGTAGAGGAATGTTAGCAGCAATGGTGTTGGGAGCAGACGGAGTGCAAATAGGAAGTCGTTTTGCAGCTACGGTAGAATCTTCTGCACATGATAATTTCAAGAAAACTATTGTAGATGTAAAAGACGGTGGCACACATTTAACTTTAAAAGAGTTAGCGCCTGTTCGTTTGGTAAAAAACAAGTTTTATCAAGAAATACAAGAGTTATATCAGCAAGGACCATCAGTAGAACAATTAAAAGAATTGTTAGGGCGTGCGAGAGCCAAAAGAGGTATGTTTGAAGGAAACTTGGACGATGGAGAACTAGAAATAGGTCAAGTAGCAGGGCTTATCCATGAAATTAAACCAGCAAAAGAAGTGTTAGAAGCAATTGTAGAAGAATATCAGCAAGTAAAAAAAGAGCAGTTGTTTTAATCGCAGGGCGATTGCCAAAAAAATAGAAACGTCGTTTCGACGAGGTAGGAGGAGGAATCTTATAAAGATGAGTTATAAACATGCTCTTATCGTACTAACGAGTGAAAATTAAGGTAAAACAAAATAGTAATGCTTAAACAATTAATCAGTATTCTGTTTTTAATTATAGGTATTTACCAGCTATTTAAATTAGTTAACTTAATTGAAAGCAATAAGGAGTCTTTTAAGATATATATAGGTTATAGTAAAAATAAGTTATCCTATCCAAAAGGTTCAGAGATGTTCTTCAAGTTATTTTTTAGATACTTTTTACTTTTTTTAATTAGCATGTTTATATTTGGTCAACTTGTTTAGCTTTCCTAAAGGAGACGTGAATTAGTAATTAGATTTTTTTAATCAGTACTTTACAAGAATAAATCTAATACTATTTTCAACACTTTTGAGAACTAACAAATTTCTCTTTAATAATTTGAGCAACAGGTTTATTTTCAATCTTACTTTCAAGCCAGGAAAGGATGTCTAAATATAAAAAAGCTCTTTTTTCATAAGGATGATTCTCATAAACCTTAAGGCGACTGTGTACTTTTTTTAATTCCTTTTTTATTTGGTGAGGATATACATCTCCCAATGCTTTTATAGAAGAAATAAACTCTTTTTGGACTTCTTGTAGATTTTCCATTTTAAGTAAAAAGCGATAGGTATCTTTAAACTGTCGCTCCAAATCATAATCCAAGCCACACTCGTAATGAGCAATTAAAGAAAGCACTCTCGCAAAGCACTGTAAGTCGTTAGCTACCTGAATATTTTTAGGTTTAATTATCTTATTTAAATATAAAATACACTCTTTGTTTTTTCCCATTCCAAAGTACAAACAAGCAATTTTATAGTAAAATACTACGATATGATGATTGTCAAGACGATCCTTATAACTATTAATCTTATCATTAATAATAGCTACTAAATATTCACCCTCAGAAAAACTACCTTCTAAGAAATGTAAATGCAATTTGTTAGCATAATAATATAGAAAAGTTAAGATTTCAGTATTGCTATTTTGCGGAATACTTTTTTCTTCAATTTCCTTTTCAAAAACAGAAAGCTCTTCTTTAAACTTATCATAATGCTTTATAAAAAATAAGCTCTCTAATAAGTAGTTCTTTCCTTTTAAATAAAAAACAGGATGCAAAGAAATATTCTTAGTATCATGCTTAAATAAATCTACCCATTTATTAGCATACTTATAACTCTGTAAAAAATCCTGCGTTAAAAAGCTGTGCCACAAATGTGCTTTGTATAACCATAACTTTTCTCTAAAACCCAAGTCTTCATACGTATATTCAGGAAGCTTAGAGTAAAAGTAAGTATTCACTCGCTGCAGCTCCTCATCGTTTTTTACGTAGCCATTTTTCAGTAACGTACCATACAATTGTAATGACAAGTTAGATAGTTTACTGGCGATAACATTTTGCATGCTAAGCTCTTTTGCCTGAACAGTTAATTCGTCAGAACGTGTATCAATACTTCGGGTTATATACTGACTTTCAATAACCTTTTCAAGCTCAACAATTTCATAGGCAATATTCTTCTCTTCATTCTCAATCGCCATATTTTTTGCTTTGTCAAGCAGCTTTAAACTCTGTTTGTATAGCCCTTTCTGATATAAAACAGTAGCAAAATCTAACTGCTCACGTATTTGAATTCTAATGTTTTTATGAGAAGGGTTCATACGAAGACTAATAAGTATTTGCTTGTATAAATGTGCTTTTAAGTTAGATAACTGCTGTTTACTCACCACACCGCTATCAATAATAGCCTTTTCGTTATAACTCTTTTGTTTTTCAAGTAATTTAAAAAGTGCAAAAAATTTCGCATCTACATTCCCCCCTAAACGACCAACATATAAATTAAACTGACGTTTTTCTGACTTCGATAAAGACTTTATCAAAACAAACAAAGCATCATTTTGTTGGTTGGAGAATGTAATTGGTTTGCGCATAACTTTTTGTTTTTCAGTATTTTGTTTTTGTTTTTTGTTGTTTTGATATCGTAACTAACCCATTAAAAAAGAGCTTGCTAGAAAAGCCAATATATACATTTGGTTTTTATTTTGATAATCATAGTTAGATTTATGCAAAGCGATAAAATTCAAATTTTCGATACCACATTACGAGACGGAGAGCAAGTCCCAGGATGTAAATTAGATACCCAACAAAAACTAATTATTGCAGAAAGACTCGATTTTTTAGGAGTTGATGTAATAGAAGCAGGATTCCCTGTATCCAGTCCAGGAGATTTTACATCAGTACAAGAAATAGCCAAATTAGTAAAAAACGCTGCTGTTTGCGGATTAACAAGAGCTGTTAAAAAAGATATTGAAGTAGCAGCAGATGCTTTAAGATTAGCTAGCAAACCTAGAATTCATACAGGTATTGGTACTAGTGATTCACATATTCAGCATAAATTCAATGCATCGAAAGAAGAAGTAATTAGACGAGCAAAAGATGCTGTTTCGTATGCTAAAAACTTTGTAGACGATGTAGAATTTTATGCAGAAGATGCAGGTAGAACCGATAATGCTTTTTTAGCCAAAGTTTGTGAGGAAGTTATAAAATCAGGAGCAACAGTGTTGAACATTCCTGATACTACAGGATATTGTTTACCTGAAGAATATGGAACGAAAATCAAGTATTTAAAAGACAATGTAAAAGGCATTGAAAATGTAATTATTTCATGTCATTGCCATAACGATTTAGGATTGGCTACTGCAAATTCTATTGCAGGAGCTATCAATGGCGCACGTCAGATAGAATGCACGGTTAACGGAATAGGAGAACGAGCAGGAAATACAGCACTAGAAGAAGTGGTGATGATTTTAAAGCAGCATCCGTATTTAAATCTTCAAACAGATATCAATACCAAATTACTGTACGATACAAGCATGATGGTTCGTGAACGTATGGGAATGCCTGTACAACCTAACAAAGCCATTGTAGGAGCAAATGCCTTTGCACATAGCTCAGGAATTCATCAAGATGGAGTAATCAAGAACCGTGAAACCTATGAAATTATCAATCCAGCAGATGTAGGAGTCACAGAAAGCGCTATTGTATTAACCGCAAGAAGCGGAAGAGCAGCCTTAGCATACCGAGCAAAAAAGATAGGATATGAGCTAACCAAAATTCAGTTAGATACAGCTTATAAAACGTTTTTACAGTTTGCTGACAGGCAAAAAGAAGTAATCGATGAAGACATTCATCAGATTATGAAACAAGTAAATAAAATTTCAAAAATAGCCATAGCTTAATGGGAAAGACATTATTTGATAAAGTATGGGATGCGCATGTGGTAGATACTGTTAAAGATGGGCCACAGATTTTATATATAGACAAACACTTAATTCATGAAGTAACGAGTCCGCAAGCATTTAACGAGTTAAAAGAACGTAAGATTCCAATTGCACGACCAGACAAAACAGTAGCAACAGCCGATCATAATACGCCAACCGTAAATCAACATTTACCAATAAAAGACGAACTGTCAAGGCATCAACTAGAGCAGTTAACACAAAACTGTAAAGAAAACGACATAACCTTGTATGGGCTTGGACATAGATACAACGGAATTGTACACGTTATGGCTCCCGAATTAGGGATAACACAACCGGGAATGACCATGGTTTGTGGAGATAGCCATACCTCAACACACGGTGCTTTTGGTACCATTGCTTTTGGTATTGGAACAAGCCAAGTAGCTCAAGTATTTGCAAGTCAATGTTTGTTATTAGAAAAGCCAAAAAGTTTGCGTGTAAATGTAAACGGTAAGCTTAAAAAAGGAGTGCTACCTAAAGATGTAATCTTGTATATCATAGCACAATTAGGAACAAATTCAGGTACAGGATACTTCTGCGAATATGGAGGAAATGTGTTTGAAGAAATGTCTATGGAAGGACGTATGACTGTGTGTAATATGAGTATTGAAATGGGAGCAAGAGGTGGTATGATTGCTCCAGATGAAACTACTTTTGAGTATGTAAAAGGACGTGAGTTTGCACCAAAAGGAGAAGAGTTTGATAAAAAAGTAGCCTATTGGAAAACATTAAAAACAGATACAAACGCAGTATTTGATAAAGAGTATTCGTTTAATGCGGAAGACATAGAACCAATGCTCACTTACGGAACTAACCCTGGAATGGGTATAAAAATTTCAGAGAACATTCCCCAATTTGATGATGCTTCCTTTGAAAAGTCATTACAGTATATGAACTTTAAAAAAGGAACATCATTAATAAATACGCCCGTTAACTATGTATTTATAGGAAGTTGCACAAATTCAAGAATAGAAGATTTTAGAGTTGCAGCAGACTATATAAAAGGAAAGCAAAAAGCAGCGAATGTAAATGCGTGGTTAGTACCAGGTTCACAACAAGTGGCAAAACAAATAAAGCGAGAAGGTTTGCAAGAAGTTTTTGAAGCAGCAGGATTTCAATTACGACAACCTGGATGTTCAGCGTGTTTAGCTATGAATGACGATAAAATACCAGAAGGAGAATACTGTGTATCAACTTCAAACAGAAACTTTGAAGGACGTCAGGGACAAGGAGCAAGAACCATTTTAGCAAGTCCGTTAATGGCTGCAGCAACAGCAGTAGAAGGAAAAATTACTGACTTTACAAAACAATTAAACTAATGGAGAAATTTGTTAAACTAATAGATACCGCTGTACCACTATCAACCGAGAATATAGATACCGATCAAATTATACCCGCACGATTTTTAAAATCAACCAATAAAGAAGGGTTCGGAGATAATGTGTTTAGAGATTGGCGTTACAAAAAGAATGGAAGTATAAATGAAGACTTTGTGTTAAATAACCCAAATTATGCAGGAAGTATCTTAATAGCAGGAGATAATTTTGGTTGTGGTTCAAGTAGAGAACATGCTGCATGGGCATTAGCGGGTTACGGATTTAAAGTAGTAATTAGTAGTTTTTTTGCGGATATATTTAAAGGAAATGCACTTAACAATGGAATATTACCAGTACAGGTACCCAAAGAATATTTAGCAAAACTGTTAAAAAAAGTAACTGAATTACCAGATACAACCATTATAGTAGATTTAGAAAATCAAGTACTAAAAACACCTATAGGTAATGTAGATTTTGAAATAAATTCATACAAAAAGCTATGTATGATAAATGGTTACGACGATATAGATTTTTTAATTAGTAAAAAAGATACAATAACAGCTTTTGAAGCAACAATGAAATAAAAAGTAAAAAGATGAAGTACAATATAACGGTAATACCAGGAGATGGAATAGGACCAGAAGTAACAGAACAGGCAAAAAAAGTGCTTAGAGCTGTTGGTAATGTGTTTGATCACACATTCTTATTTACAGAAACATTAATGGGAGCTTGTGCTATTGATAAAACAGGAAACCCGTTGCCAGATGAAACTATTGAGCTGTGTAAAAAGAGTGATGCTATTTTATTTGGTGCTATTGGAGATCCAAAATACGATAATGATCCTACAGCAAAAGTACGTCCAGAACAAGGGTTGTTACGCTTACGAAAAGAGTTAGGGTTGTTTTGTAATGTACGTCCAGTAAAAGCATATGACACGTTACTTCATAATTCACCATTAAAGAAAGATAGAATTGAAGGAACCGATATTACTATTTATAGAGAATTGACTGGAGGAATCTATTTTGGAATTAAAGAATTAAGTGACGACGGAAAACATGCTTTTGACGGTTGTTCATACACCGTAGAAGAAATTGAACGAATGGCGCATTTAGCCTTTCAAGCAGCTCAAAAAAGACGTAAAAAACTAACATTGGTAGATAAAGCTAATGTATTAGAAACGTCAAGGTTATGGCGTAAAGCAGTAACAGCATTGGCAAAGCAATATCCAGATGTTGAAGTTGACTTTTTATTTGTAGATAATGCTGCAATGCAATTAATTTTAAATCCAAAACAGTTTGATGTAATTCTAACAGAAAACCTTTTCGGAGATATACTTTCAGATGAAGCAAGTGTTATAGGAGGTTCTATAGGTTTGTTAGCATCAGCTTCAGTAGGAAAAGAAAATGCACTATTTGAGCCTATTCATGGATCTTTCCCACAAGCAAAAGGAAAAGATATTGCGAATCCATTAGCATCTATTTTATCAGCAGCAATGCTATTAGAACATTTAGGTTTAATGCAAGAAGCTAAAGTAGTAGAAGTAGCTGTTCAAAAATCATTAGAATTAGGAATTACTACAGAAGATATCAATTCAGAAAATCCATTTTCTACTAGTAAAGTAGGAGATTTTATAGCAGATTATATCTATAATCAAGAAGATAGTGATATGAACTTCCAAAATATACACATGGGGCAAAGCACTATTATATAAGTTATAAATACTATATATTAACTGTAAACTTCCTTTAACTATTCCTGTTAAAGGAAGTTTTGTTTTTAAGTAACTGATAGCGTGTTTGTTAATTGTTTAAAAAATCACTTCTTTGTTTGATATTTAATATTTTATGATTTTTCTGTTTAAATATTCTTTTTTTTAACACTTTTTGCGGTTTTATTTTAAAAATATGAATCTAAAGTGTAGATTTACAGCGAATTAAAAAACCCTTCATATTATGAAAAAAACAAAGTTAGCCCTAATTATGGGCTTGTCTGTAGGTGTGTTCTTCACCTCATGTTCAAGTGAAAACGAACAAATTAAAGAGCCGGATGCTATACTACAATATAGTGATAACCCAGGACTCAAACCTGTACCTCAAGAGGTTGTTGATGCTGCAGCCAAATTAGAGTTAAATGTAGACCATATTCGTTATGACAATTTTTACTTTCCTGATGGAACTTCAGAAGTACGCTTATTTTTAGAAGAAGACGTAGTGATGACGGAGCAAGAGTTATTCACTTTGGCAGATGCTAAAGATGAGAATCAATCTGGTCGTCAATACTCAACTAATAGTTTGGTATCTCAAGGTAGAAACATTTCTATCATAGGATATACAGGTGGTGGTGGATACGGTCTTTCTAGTAAAGAGCAAACAGCATTACAATGGGCGGTTGCCAATTATAACCGTTTAAGTGGTGTTTCTATTAGTTTTACATTAACTTTTGGTACAGATTATTCTGATAAAGATATGGTAGTATACCGTAACCCAAATCAATCTGGATCAGGTGGAAGCGCAGGTTTTCCAAGTGGAGGTTTACCTTACAAGTGGGTGCAAATCTACGGATTATCAGGGTACACAACGAATGTAAACGAGCATGTAATTACACATGAAATAGGACATTCAGTTGGATTTAGACATACTGATTGGTTTAGTCGTCAAAGTTGTGGGCAAAATACTAACGAAGGAACTGCTGGTGTAGGAGCTAACCATGTGTCTGGTACACCAACAGGATATGATCCAACTTCAGTTATGTTAGCGTGCTTTAGCTCTAACGAAGACGGAGAGTTTAATGGTAATGATATTACAGCACTACAAAACATGTACTAAGAATTAACTAACCTTAATACATATTGTAAACCACCGATTAAAGTCGGTGGTTTTTTATTACATATATTCCTTAGTTCATCATTTATTTTCCTTAGCTTATAAAAAAGACGTTTTAAAAAACGTAGGCCCTTAATACTTTTGAGGTATCTAATTATAAAAACACACCATTATGAACCCAAAAAGAGAACTTATTTTTTTAAGAACATTTGCAGTAAGTATAACAGCACTAATAGGAGTTTTAACTACTGTAGCCTTTAAAAATAAAGGGAATACACAATTTGATACCATTGACGTAAAAAGAATTAATATTATTGAAAATGACGGAACGGTAAAAATGCTTATTACTAACGCAGCAAACTTTCCTAGTAAAGGCGACGAAATTAACGGAAGAGTATATCACGAAAGAAAAAAGAGAGCAGGAATGCTTTTTTACAACGAAGAAGGTATAGAGTGTGGCGGATTTATTTATGATGGCAAAAAAACTGATAAAGGGCATAGTTCAGGATTATCGTTAACGTTTGATCAATATGATGGAGATCAAGTAATGCAACTCATAACTACTGATGCTAAGAAAAATGGAAAAAGATACAAAGCAGGTAGGTTGGTGTTTAATGATAGAGGAGATAACGAAACCCAAGAGATAGCTCAAAAAATAAGTAAAGAATTAAGAGCTATTAATGATCCGGCTGAAAGAAGAGCTAAGTTTAAAGAGTATCAACAAAAAGGAATGATAGGTGGAGTACCAAGAGTAGCTTTGGGACAAACACCAGGAAAACAAAACGGATTGTTTTTATACGACTCTAACGGAAAAACAAGAGCTAAGTTTATTATAGATGAGGAAAATAAAATAAAATTAGAAGCCTATGATGAGAAAGGAAATACAGTAAGTGCTTGGCCAGAAGTTAAATAGAAATACTAGAGTTTGCGGTGAGATTCTTCCAAAGATTTCATCGCAAATTTGATATATTTGTGAGTACTGATATGAAAACAAACACATCCTTTTTTAGAGAAAATGCTACATTTTTAATCTTTCTCTTTACCTTTTGCTTAATATTTATTTTAAAAAATCAATTTGGGAATTCAGATTCTTGGAAGGATTTTATCTTTTATCCTGATGCTCCTTTTTGGTATTTCTTTAAAGCAGTTTTTATTTTTTGGTGGATTAGTTTTATCAAAAAGAGTATTAATAAAAACTCAAAAAAACAAACTTCATTAAGTAGAAGATATGTGCGTTTTTTTGGAATAGGCTTGTTAACATATTTAGTGATAGGAAATAGTTTTGGATTAATTGTTGCGTTCATTTTTGATACCTATTCCAGAAACTTTGGTTCTGTTTATCATATAATATACGTCAATATAAACTCTGTAATTGACTTTATTATTTTTGGTGGATTTTCATTAGCCTACTTGTATTACAAAGAAAATGTAGCGTATCAAAAACAGGTAGCTGCCTATGAAATAAGTAAAGCTAAAAACGAGATCACACAATTAAAAAACCAATTAAACCCTCACTTTCTATTCAATAATTTAAATGTTTTAGATCAGCTTATTGATGAAGACACGGAAAGAGCTTCTTTGTTTTTAAATCGATTTTCAGAGTTATATAGGTATAGTTTACATAGTGCAGATAAGCAATTGGTTTCATTAAAAGAAGAGTTGTTTTTTGCAGAAGGATATTTTAAGCTAATGGAAGAAAAATATCAGGGGTATTATCAACTACACATAGCATCAGCATTGTATACAAAAAACAGTGTAGTACCACCATTTTGTTTGCAAGTTCTTATAGAAAATGCCATTACTCATAATAAAGGAACCTTTGAATCTCCTGTACAAATTACCATTGCAGAGGATAAAGGAATTAAAGTAACGAATAACAAAGCGTTGTATTCTAAAAAAAGAAAAAGTAATGGAGTGGCATTGGCTAACCTATCAAAACAATTTGAGCTGCTTGCTGAAAATACTATTAAGATACGCGAAACTGAAAAAGAGTTTGAAGTTGTTTTACCATTAATACTACCTCATAAACCTGTTTAGAAATGATAAAAGCACTTATAGTTGAAGATGAGTTACCCGCTAGAAAAAAGTTAAAAAAGTATATAGAAAGTTATCATGAACCTATTACTGTGGTAGAAGAGTTTGAAACGGTAGAAGAGGTGCTTCAGTTTTTTGAATCAACCTCTGATATTGACTTGATTTTTTCTGATATAGAGCTACGAGACGGTAATGTTTTTGATGCCTATAAAAAGCTAGCAATTCAAACACCAATTATATTTATAACAGCCTACAATCAGTTTTGGATGGATGCTTTTGAAACCAGTGGAATAGAGTATTTATTAAAACCGTATTCGTTTGAACGGTTTGAAAAAGCGGTAGGCAAGTACTCAAGCTTAAAAAACTCAATGAAGGTTGAAAGCGATCATAATGTTTTACAAAAATTAGATGCTTACTTAGCAAATCAAACAGCTCAAGCTCCTAAAAGCTATCAAGATTTTATCGCTGTTAAATCCTCTCAATATACCTATTTCTTAAAGGTGGATGAGGTAATGTATTTTCAAGCAGATTATGGAATTGTAACTGCATACGATACAAGTAACAAAAAACATGTATTAAATCAATCTTCTTTAAAAGTATTAGAAGAAATGATAAATCCTAACGTGTTTTTTAAAATTAATAGAGGCGAACTACTCAATAGAAACTATATAGAAAAGATAAGTAGGTACAATAAAAATGTTGTGGCTGTCAATCTAAAAAACAGCCAAACAGTTTTAAAAACTAGTCAAAACAAAACAGCAGAGTTTACGAAGTGGTTAGGATTATAAAATAGGTGATTACGGTCATTACGAACAAAAGTGAGGAATCTCATTCAAAAGAGAAAAGCCATTTAATCTGATAGTAATAAAAACAAAGCAGCTTAGATAAACATCCAAACTGCTTTTGTTTACAAGGTTATTCTACATGTGTAAAAATCTTAGCTACAATTTTCCATTCATTCTCTATTTTAGTTAGAGACAAGTAGTCGTAGTAATTATAACCCAACATAGGTACATGTAACTTTGCCATGGCAATTTTCCCCATAATATCAACTCCTACAATTTTCATGTTAAAAGTTTCTTTTAAATCATTTGGACTTTGTCTGTTAGCAACCCCTTCAATATAATTTTCAGAACTTTTAAAATAGTCAGCACCTTTAATATCTCCATAAATAGGAGTGTTGTTATGAAAGCATGATTGAAGTTTTTGAGTATCTCCATAAAAAATACCTTCAAAGTAGTTCGTTACTAAAAGCTCTATTGCTGTTATATTCTCTTTATACATCTTTTTTAGTTTTTAAATGGCATGACCCACAGTGTGTCCACCAGCCACATTCATAGTTTCACCTGTAATAAAATTTGAGAAAGCTAAATAGTAAGCAGCTTCAGCAATATCAGTTACCTCACCAATACGGTTTAACAAGTGTAACCCAGCTAAACTATCAGCATCTTCAATACCTATTTTACTTTGTAGCGGACTTCTAATAATACCCGGAGCAATAGTGTTTACTTTAATATTATCATTACCAAACTCTGCGGCTAATTGTCTGGTTAAGGCATGAATTGCGCCTTTACTCATTAAAGGAGCAGTAGCAGGGAAACCAGCTATGGCATGATCTACTAAAACAGTTCCTATATTTATAATAGCTCCATTTTTTTGAGCTACCATGCTCGGAATAACAGCTTGAGAAGTAAAATAAGTTCCTTTTAAATTCACATTCCAGTACAACTCTAAATCACTTTCTTCAACCTCTAAAAAAGGCTTAGGAGCAAAAATTCCTGCATTGTTAATCAGTACATCTATACTATTAAATTTTTCTAAAGCTAAGGCTACTAATTGCTTACTTGTTTCTTGTTTACTAATGTCTCCAACAAGAAGCGCAGCATTTACCGGACTACCTAACTCTTTATAAGCTTTCTGTAAGTTTTCTTCGGTAGAAGCATTCATTACTACATTGCATCCTTTTTCTATAAAAAGTTTAGCAATTTCTTTACCAATACCTGTTGAAGCTCCTGTAATAATTGCGGTTTTGTTTTTCATGAGTCTTATTTTTTAGTTCCTAAATATTGTTTACCATCGTGTCCCCAATTACCTAAAGGAATTTCTTCAATAACAATATGGGTAGTTGCAGGGTTTTTCTGAAGTACATCAACTAAAAGTTGTGTAGTTCCTTCAATAAGTTGACGTTTTTGTTCTTGGGTTACCTGTTCGTCGGTAACCTTAATGTTTACAAAAGGCATAATAATATGTTTTAAAATTATGCTACAAAGTTGCGGTGGATGTACAACTTTGCACAGGAGCTATGTCACACCTTTAAAGTGATGTATGTCACATACAAACAATAAGAAATATTAAAAACTAAGAATTAAGCCTGCTAAGAGTTTCTCTAGAAACCCCTAAATAAGCAGCAATCATTTTTTTAGGAACCCGTTGAAAAAGGGTAGGGTATTGTTCTAACAGTTGGTCGTATCGTTCTTTTGCAGAATTTTGTAAGAGCGATACAATTCTCTTTTGAAGAGCTATTCTGCCCATTTTACTCTTTTTAGCCCAAAAACGTTCCATTTTGTGCATAGAGGCAGTTAGTTTATCACGGTTTTCGTAAGTAATGTATAGTAGTTCACAATCTTCAATACAATCAATTGCTGTTTTAGAAGGTTGTTGCTTTACAAACGATTCATAATCGGTAATCCACCAATTTTCCATAGCAAATTGAAGAATATGTTCTTTACCGCTATCTTCAATAAAATAGCTCTTTACACAACCATTAACCACCCAATATTCTTTATTGGCAATTTCGCCCTCTTGCAATAAGTACTGGTGTTTACGTTTAGTAATAGGTTGGAAAAAGCTTAGAATATAGGCGAATTCCTCATCAGTAAGAGGTATAATTTCTTCAATATGTTGTCGTAAAGGATGTGTCATTCTAAGGCAATAGTGAAATATTATTTTGATGTAAATTTAGTCAAAAAGAGGTAGAAGAATTATTTAGTAGTAAGGTTTTTATAAAAACCTTACTACTAAAAATGAATTTAAAAACTGTTTAGTTTTTCTCGTATTTTTTCTAAACACAAATTATCAATACTACCCACATGCGTATGTTTTTTAGAAGTATCAGGAGTATAGATTTCATTGTTTACTTCACCACCAATTTTTTGGTAAGCTTCTCTAAAACTCATACCGTTTTCTACCAAGGTATTCATATTGTCTACTGTAAATAGATACTTGTATTTTTCATCCTGTAAGTCAATATTCTTCACAATAACTTGCTGAATAGCATAATCAAAAATATCTAGTACATCTTTTAACTCTTCAAAAGCATTGATAATATTTTCTTTTAATAACTGATAATCTCTATGATAGCCGCTTGGTAAATTGTTGGTGATTAACAAGGTTTCAGTGTACAACGCTTGAATCTTATTACATTTTCCTCTAATCAACTCAAATACATCAGGATTCTTTTTATGAGGCATGATGCTGCTTCCTGTGGTTAATTCATCAGGAAAAGAAATAAAATCAAAATTCTGACTCATATACAGGCAGATATCCATCGCAAAACGAGCTAAGGTGTTACTTACACTTCCCAATGCCATAGTAAGTGTACGCTCACTTTTTCCTCTACTCATTTGTGCTGCTACCACATTATATTTTAAGGTTTCGAAGCCCAATTCTTTTGTGGTAAATTCTCTATCGATAGGGAAAGAACTACCATATCCAGCTGCTGAACCTAACGGATTTTGATCTACTGTTTTTAGCGCTGCATTAACCATGTGTAAATCGTCAATCAATAATTCAGCATAAGCAGAAAACCATAATCCGAAAGAAGAAGGCATTGCTACTTGTAAATGGGTATAGCCTGGTAATAGTTTGGTTTTGTGTTGCTTTGCTAACTGTAACAGTGTGTTAAATAGCGTTTTTGTCTTCTCTGAAATCGATTGTAGGTTGTCTTTATAATACAATTGCAACGCTACTAAAACCTGATCGTTTCTTGAACGTGCGGTATGAATTTTCTTACCAACCTCACCATGCATTTTAGTCAATTCAAACTCAATTTTAGAATGTACATCTTCAAACTGTTCATCAATTACAAACGTACCGTCTTCAACTTGCTGTTGTAACGTAGCAATTCCAGTAGTTACTTGTGCTAATTCTTCTGAAGAAATAATACCGATTGAGGCTAACATTTTAGCATGTGCTAAAGAAGCTAGCAAGTCATACGGAGCTATGTGTATATCTACTTCTCTATCGTTCCCAACAGTGAAATGTTCTATTTTTTTATCTATGGATAAACCTTTGTCCCAAAGTTTCATAATCTTAGTGTTTTTTATGTGTCACTTCGAACGTATGTGAGAGGTCTCAAGGTTACGAGTTACTCTTTTTAATGAGATTTAGCTACGCTGAACCTTAAGGTTTCTCTCTATCGTTCGGAATGACGGTTTGCTTTAGAAAAAGATGTCTTGTATCTCTTTTCTAGTTTTTTATTTGTTATTTATAATGTCACTTCGAGTAAAGTTATTGAAATGAAATAAAAATAACTTTGTATCGAGAAGTACTCGAATGGTTCTCGATACAATTCTTACTTCGTTATCACTCAATAAAAATCACTCGAACTGACATATAAAAAGGCATCTAGTTTCTTGCCTCATTATTCTATTTTTTTCTATAATACGTTCTCTAATAGCTTAACATACAATTTAATTCCTTCCTCAATCTCTTGAAGGTAAATAAACTCATCAGCGGTGTGTGAACGTGTGCTGTCTCCAGGTCCTAATTTTAATGACGGACAGCTCAATACTGCTTGGTCAGATAGGGTAGGAGAACCATAGGTTTTTCTCCCTAAATCCAACCCTGCTTGTACCAAAGGGTGTTCTTTTGGTATTGATGATGAATTCAAATTCAAGCTACGTGGTTGTATGTTACAAGGTGCATGTTCTTGTAAAAAGTCACTGATTTCCTGATTGGTATATTGATCGTTTACACGAACATCTACTACCAATTTTACTTCGGAAGGGACAGCATTGTGTTGTTTTCCCGCATTGATTTGTGTTATCGTGAGTTTTACGTCTCCCAAGGTTTCAGAAGTTTTTTCAAATTCAACATCTTTAAACCACTGTAATACTTCAATAGTGTTATAAATAGCATTATCGTGGTTCGGATGTGCGGCATGACTTGAGGTTCCTTTTACCTCGGCATCAAAAACGACCAAGCCTTTTTCAGCAATAGCTAAATTCATTAAAGTAGGTTCTCCTACGATAGCTACATCAATCTTTGGTAAAGTTTTTAGTAATCCGTTTAAACCGTTAGGACCACTGCTTTCTTCCTCGGCAGTTCCTGCAAAAACAAGGTTATAAGTCAAGTTTTCTTTCAGGTAGAAATGGGTGTAGGTTGCTAATAACGAAACCAAGCATCCACCAGCATCGTTACTTCCTAATCCGTAGAGTTTACCATCTTCTATAATCGCTTTAAAAGGATCTTTGGTATAGCCGTTATTAGGTTTTACCGTATCGTGATGCGAGTTGAGTAACAACGTAGGTTTGTTAGCATCAAAATGTTTATTTACTGACCACACGTTGTTCTGAGTTCTAGTGTATGGAATATCAAACTCTTTAAACCAGTTTTCTAGCAGTAGAGCAGTAGCATCTTCTTCCGAAGAAAAAGAAGGCGTTTCTATTAGGTTTTTTAACAGACTGATGGCTTTTGTGGTAAGTCTTTGTATCATGATAGTTGTAATGAGGTGTGTTTGTTTTTTGAATTAAATAGCATAGTTGTACTACCTATATGAACTTTATGAACGTTGTTTTTTAGGGCGTGAAAGCAGTTATCTAGTTTAGGAAGCATTCCTTCAAATATGACTCCATCAGCTTTTAATTGCGCGTAGGATTCTGAAGTGATTTGTTCGATAATAGAGTTGTCATCGGTTACATCACTTAGCACTCCTGATTTTTCAAAACAGTAATATAGTTCTGTACTAAAATGAGCAGAGAGACCTATAGCAATTTCTGAGGCTATGGTATCTGCATTTGTGTTTAATAACTGTCCGTTAGCATCGTGCGTAATCGCACAAAACACAGGCGTTACTTCGTTATTAATTAATATGGTTAGTACTTGCGGGTTTACGGTAACAACGTCGCCTGCAAATCCGTAATCTATAGGTTCTGCAGGACGTTTGGTTGATACAATAGTATTTCCGTCCGCTCCTGTAAAACCTATAGCGTTGGTGTTATGCGCTTGTAACTGCGTAACAATTTGCTTGTTGATTTTACCTGCATATACCATAGTAATTAAATCTAAAGTTTGTGTATCGGTTACACGTCTGCCATCAATCATCGTCACAGGAATATTCAACTGTTTAGCCAATTCAGAAGCTAGTTTTCCACCACCATGAACTAATACTTTCGGACCTTTTAACTGAGCGAAATCAGCTAAGAAGTTGTTCAAAGCTTTTTTATCATTAATGATGTTTCCGCCTATTTTAACAATCTTTATGGTTTTCATTTTTTAAGTTTTTAGTAATCGATATGTATTTACAAAGAGATTGCCACGCTTCGCTCGCAATGACGTCATAACGAGGAGCGAGAGTGACGTGGTTATCTTATTAAGGTTACCTTTTATCATCTTTTGAATTATTGTTATTCATATTAATAATTTGTTCATTTTTTCTTGATAAAAAACGAACCAAAAAATCAAGTCTGTAAAGAGGAAATTGCTACGCACCACTCATTTTCAAAGCTTCATGCTTAAAGTTACGCTTAGCATTTTCGCTTTTTCACTCGTTATTTCTTTATACAGACAGTTTTCATATTTCAATTATCTTTTAATTTAATGTCACGTCGAGTGATTTTTCGTACTGAAAGGAAGAAAAATTGTATCGAGACGTTTTCAAGTAGTTCTCGATACATCTCCCTCAGGTCGACACTCGAACTGACAAGTCAAAATTTAAATTCAACTTAAATGAGTTAAAATCTCCTTTAATACTATCTGTGCAGCAAAGGTTCTGTTGTTGGCTTGTTCAATCACAAGAGAATTTTCACCATCTAAAACAGCATCTTCCGCTACTACATTTCTTCTAATGGGTAAGCAGTGCATAAATTTAGCAGCGCCTATTTTTTCCTGAGTAATCATCCAGTTGGGGTCTTCATTTAGTATTTTACCATACTCATTAAAAGAACTCCAGTTTTTAGCATAGATAAAGTCGGCATTTTCAAAAGCTTTTTCTTGATTGTACTCTATAGGAAATTCTTTTGTAATTTCAGAATCTAACTCGTACCCTTCGGGATGCGTTATAACAAACTCTACATCCATGTTGTGCATGAGGTGTACAAAACCATTGGCAACCGAATGTGGTAATGCTTTTGGGTGCGGTGCCCACGACAGTACTACTTTGGGTTTAGATACTGTTTTAGTTTCAGTAATGGTAATCGCATCTGCCAACGCTTGTAACGGGTGGTCAGTAGCACTTTCCATATTCACAATAGGCACCGTAGCGTATTTAACAAAACTGTTGAGTACTGTTTCAGCTCTGTCTTTTTCCTTGTTTTCTAAAGTAGGAAAAGCTCTTACCGCAATAATGTCAGCATACTGAGAAATCACCATGGAAGCTTCTTTAATATGTTCTGAAGTACTTAAATTCATTACTGTACCGTCTTCAAACTCCATATTCCAAGCATTGGTAATATTTAACACACTTACCTCCATACCTAAGTTTTTAGCCGCTTTTTCGGTACTTAATCTTGTACGTAAACTAGCATTGAAAAAAAGCATGACTAAGGTTTTGTGTTTTCCCAAATCAGCAAACTGATAGGGACTTTCTTTTAATTGAATTGCCTTTTGAATGGTACCTGAAAGGTTTTCAATGTCTTTTAGGCTGGTGTATTTCTTCATGACAGTTCCTTTTTTAAAGCTTCAAAAAACATATCGATATGTTGTTTTTGAATGGTTAATGGCGGAAGAACTCTTAATAAATTAGGATTCTTGGCACTTCCTGTAAAAATGTGATGTTTGAATATTAGGTTCTTTCTTAGGTCAGCAATAGGAGAATCGAATTCTAACCCTAACATTAAACCTCTTCCTTTTACAGCTGTTATCTGCAGAATTGAAGCTGCTTGTTCCATAAAATAAGCAGCAATTTGCAGTGCATTTTCCATCAATTGTTCTTTTTTAATGGTTTCAGTAACTGCTAAGGAAGCAGCACAGGCTAAGTGATTACCACCAAAAGTAGTTCCCAATAACCCATAAGAAGCTTTGATGCTTGGATGAATTAAAATTCCACCCACAGGAAACCCGTTCCCCATTCCTTTTGCCATAGAAATGATATGCGGAGTAATGCCGTGTTTTTGAAAAGCAAAGAAATCACCCGTTCTACCAAATCCGCACTGAATTTCATCAGCAATAAGTAATGTGTTGTATTGTTTACATAGGTTTTCTAATCCTTGGTAAAAAGTTGTAGAAACTTCGTCTAATCCGCCTATACCTTGAATGGTTTCTATAATAATAGCACAAATATCATTGTTCTGTAAAGCCTTTTCAACACCTGTTAAATCTTCAAATTTTAAAAAGATAACCTCTTGTTGTGCATTGATAGGAGCAACAATTTTAGGATTGTCAGTTGCTGCTACGGCTGCAGAAGTACGCCCGTGAAACGAGTTCTTAAAGGCAATTACCTTTTGCTTACCAGTATGAAAAGAGGCTAGTTTTAAGGCATTTTCATTAGCCTCAGCTCCCGAATTGCATAAAAATAATTGATAATCTTTACAACCTGAAATGTTTTCTAGTTGCGAAGCTAACTCAACTTGTAACGGATTCTGAATAGCGTTGCTATAAAAACCTAGTTTAGCTACCTGCTGGCTAATGTTTTTTACATAGGTAGGGTGTGAATGCCCGATAGAAATTACGGCATGTCCGCCATATAAATCTAAATACTCTGTGCCTTTATCGTCGTATACATATACATCGTTGGCGGTTACTGGGGTAATATCAAATAGAGGATATACGTTAAATAAACTCATTAGTTTTCTTTTTTTATGGTATTAATTTTGTTAAAAGAGGCTACCATTCCCTGTATTAAGGCGGCACTTAAACCTTTATGTTCCATTTCATTCAAACCTTCAATGGTACAGCCTTTTGGAGTGGTAACTTTATCGATTTCTTCTTCAGGATGATTTCCTGTAGCTATGAGTAGGTTGGCAGCACCTTCGCTGGTATGCATAGCGAGCTCTTGTGCTTCTTTGGCGTCAAAACCTAACTGAATAGCGGCTTGTGTAGTTGCCCGTATTAAGCGCATCCAAAAAGCAATTCCACTAGCACATATTACGGTGGCTGCTTGCATTTGATTTTCAGGAATAATCATAGAAGTTCCTAGTTGATTGAAAATAGTTGTAGCTATTTTTAAATCTTCCTTCTTTTGAGTATTACCACTAAGACAAGTCATCGATTTTCCAACGGCAATAGCAGTATTAGGCATGGCTCTGATAATAGTAGTATCTGAACCAATAAGAGCTTCCATTTTTTCAATAGAAAAACCAGCAACTGTAGAAATTACTATATGATTATCTGATAACAGAGAATCAGTTTCTTTTAAAAGAGCTTCTAAATGTGTTGGTTGTACTGCAAAAATTAGCACATCAGATGCTGTGATTGCTTCCTTGTTATTAGAACTAATGAAAACGTTGGGCAACTCTTTAAATTCATTAAGTTCTTCAATGTTTCTCTTGGTTAAGAAAAGTTGAGAAAACGAATTGTTTTGTATCAATCCTTTAGCGATCGATTTTCCTAAGTTACCTGTTCCTATAATTGCTATTTTCATGTCTTTTATTTTAAAAATAAGTTGCTTTTAGTTGTAATCCTGTATTCTCTTGAAAACCAAACATCAGGTTCATGTTTTGGACTGCTTGCCCAGAGGCTCCTTTTAATAAATTATCAATAATGCTTGTTATGAGGAGCTTATCTCTGTGTTTATGCAAATGAATTAAACACTTGTTGGTGTTTACTACCTGTTTTAAATGTAGCTCTTGGTCTGCCATATGAGTAAAAACAGCGTCTTTATAATACTCTGTATATAATTGTTTCGCTTCGTCTAAGGTTCCCTCAAAATGTGTGTACTGCGTAGCGTAAATGCCTCTTGAAAAATTTCCTCTATTAGGAAGAAATAAAACCTCTGATTTAAAACTGGTTTGAAGTGTGTGTAAGGTCTGATTGATTTCTCCTAAATGCTGATGCGTAAATGGTTTGTAGTACGAAAAGTTATTATCTCTCCATGTAAAATGAGTAGTTGCTGATAGTGAAGTCCCCGCACCAGTAGCACCAGTAACCGCATTTATATGTACATCATTCTGTAATAAACCAGTGTTAGCTAATGGAAGGAATCCTAATTGAATAGCCGTAGCAAAACAACCTGGATTTGCAATATAAGAAGCGTTTTGTATTGCTTCTTTTTGAAATTCAGGTAAACCATACACAAATTCTTTTCCTTGAAAGTTGCTATCTGCTTCCAATCTAAAATCATTTCCTAAATCAATAATTTTTGTATGATTTGAAAAGGTATGTGTTTCTAAAAACTGTTTAGAATTTCCATGCCCTAAGCATAAAAACAGCACATCTACTGAAGCATTGATTTTATTGGTGAATGTTAAATCAGTACTCCCCACTAAATCCTGATGGACATTCGCTATTTTATTACCGGCATTAGATGTACTATATACAAAATTAATAGCAGCTTTTGGATGTTGTAATAAAAGCCTAATTAACTCTCCTGCTGTATAACCTGCACCTCCGATGATTCCTACTTGTATCATATTGTTTGTTGTTTACTCACTAAGTGAGATTTGTCATTTGTTTGTATTGTTATCAGTTAATTTTTAGAGATCATCACGTCGTTATCACTCCTCATGATGACGTCATTGCGAGTGAAACGTGGCAATCTGTTCATTGATAACTGATAATTGCTTACTTATTAACCTGTTGATATATTTTATTCTGATTTCCTAAGATCTTGATAAAACCTTTCGCATCTTCAGCTGTCCATCCTTTGTTTAGTTCACCGTAGCTACCAAATTTGGCATTCATTAAATCATGAGGAGAATCAATTCCATCTAGTGTAAAATGATATGGTTTTAGCGTCACAAAAACATCGCCAGTTACCTTTGCTTGGCTATTTGTAAAGAAGGCTTCCATATCTCTCATCACAGGATCTAAATACTGACCTTCATGTAAATGCATACCATAAAAACTTGCTAAATACTCTTTGTGTTGTAATTGCCACTTGGTTAAGGTGTGTTTCTCAAGTAAGTGATGTGCTTTAATAGTGATTAATGCCGCAGCAGCTTCAAAACCAACTCTTCCTTTAATTCCAACGATAGTATCTCCTACATGGATGTCTCTACCAATTCCGAATTTTGAGGCAATTTCATTCAATTGCTCAATGTTTTGTACAGGAGTTTTTTCGTTGTCATTGATAGCCATTAATTCACCCTTTACAAAAGAGAGTTTTATCTGTTCTGACGTTGTTTTGGTTACTTGAGAAGGGTAGGCATGTTCTGGTAACGGATGTTCTGAGGTTAAAGTTTCTTCACCTCCCACACTGGTTCCCCATAAACCTTTATTTACAGAGTATTTAGTCTTCTCCCAAGACAAATCAATTCCATTATTCTTTAAGTATTCAATTTCTTCCTGTCTTGAAAGTTGTAAATCTCTTATAGGTGTGATGACTTCAATTTCAGGAGCAATGGTTTGAAAAATCATATCAAACCTCACCTGATCGTTTCCAGCACCTGTACTACCATGTGCAATATAGTTAGCACCAATACTTTTAGCGTAGTTTACTATTTTTATGGCTTGCACAATTCTTTCGGCACTTACCGAAAGAGGATACGTATTGTTTTTTAACACGTTACCAAAAATTAAGTATTTAATTACTTTGTTGTAATAATCAGCTACTGCATTGATATTTTTATAGGTAGCCACTCCCATTGTGTAGGCGTTGTGTTCAATTTTTTTAATTTCTTCGGAAGAAAATCCGCCAGTATTCACGCTAACTGCATGAACTTCATATTCTTGTTTCGATAAGCTTACTGCACAGTACGAAGTATCTAATCCGCCGCTATAAGCAATTACTAATTTTTTCATTTTTTGTCTTTTTTTAGGAAGATGGTTTCCTTGATTCTTTTTAGCCTTTGAAAGACTTTATCTTTTACTTTTATGTTCTGAGTTTTTTTGTTAGGATCGTATAACATACCAGTACACAAGCACATTTTTTGCTGAGTACGTTGTAAAACATCGTAATTTTTACAGGTCTGGCAACCATTCCAAAAAGATTGATCTTCTGTAAGTTCAGAAAAAGTAACAGGTTTATAGCCTAGTTCGCTATTGAGTTTCATAACTGCCAAACCAGTTGTGATACTAAATATTTTGGCATTAGGAAACTTGGTTCTAGAATGCTCATAAACTACTTTTTTTATTTGTTTGGCTAAACCGATACCTCTATAGTTTGGGTGAACAATCAACCCAGAATTGGCTACAAATTTGCCATGACTCCAGGCTTCGATATAACAAAAGCCAGCAAATTGATCGCCATCTAAGGCAATAACAGCGTTACCATTTTCTAGCTTTGTAATGATGTATTCTGGTTTTCTTTTGGCAATTCCTGTGCCTCTAACCAGAGCAGCTTCGTCAATAGTTTGACAAATAATTTCAGCATACTTACTATGCGATTGATCAGCAATAACAACTCTCATTGAAATTGATTTTAGATAAACATTTTGTTAAAAATCGGTGGTTTGAAAAGAAGAACCGGACGCACCTAGGTTCCCAAAAGAAGTAGCACCCTTACGGGCGACGTCGGATAAAAATAGGTCGTACAACAGCTACGTTATTGAAAACAATAACAAGAGTTGGTAACAATATAAAAATGTAGATTATAGAAATCAAAAGGTGAAAAATAAAATTATACAATACTCAGTTTAGGACAAAAGGAAGACTAGCGTCGGTTGAAAGACCGCACTAAAAAACTGGGTATATTGTTGTATATTTTATTTGTTTGCATAACGGCACAAATCTATAAAATAAATTTTGATAAATACTAAATAAAAAATAAAAACTTTTGTAAGTGTAAGTGATACAAGAGGTTATGAGGTGTTTTTTTATGAGGAGAAATAAAAAAAACAAAAAAATATTAGGATAACTAAAAAATAATTTCAAATATTTGTGACATCAAATGAAGAAACAAGTATTAAATATCATTTCTATTATTATTGTCATTGTGATTATTTCACAGGGATAAGGAAGTGGTATTTTATTATTAAATTATATAAATTTTAAAAAGGCTTCCTAAATTTTAGGAAGCCTTTTTTAGTTGCAAAAAACATGAATCAATTTTTTAACATCGTGGTAATTATTATTGTCATTATTAGCTCTCCACCGAGTTGATACAGATAATTTTTGCCTATAAGGAAGCCTGTATCTAACTCTAGATGCAGGCTTTTTTTATTCCGTGAATATCATAAGGTTAAAAGATTAATGTATTGATTTTTAGCTAATTATGTTTTTTTTAAATGAATTAGAAATCATTAAAGCATTGAAAAACAAAAAATAGAATAAAAACCGAAAAATAATTTTGAACAGCAAAACAACTGAAAAATGTATTACAACGAAGAAACAGTAATCTATTATAACGGAGAGTTTATCAAAGCCGTAGACGCAAGAGCTAACTTGTATAGCCAAAGTTTACACTATGGAAATGGGGTTTTCGAAGGTATAAGAGCATACAATACCAGCGAAGGAACTAAAATTTTTAAGTCATATGAGCATTATAAAAGGCTTAAGTATGGAGCAGAAGTCATGAATATTCAATTGGATTATTCTGAAGAACAACTAACGCAAATTACTTACGAATTGTTAGAGCGTAATGGTTTAAAAGATGCTTACATCCGTCCGTTAGTCACTACAGGATCAGATATGAGTTTGTTAACTTCTAAAGAGACGAATTTAGTAATACAATGTTGGGAGTGGGGCAAGTACATGGGAGATAAATTACTTAAAGTAAAAACATCATCGTTTCAGCGTCCGAATCCGAAGTCATGTTTTGTAGAAGCAAAAGTAACAGGGCACTATACGAATTCAATATTATCAACTAACGAAGCAAAAAATAACGGTTATGATGAAGCATTGTTATTAGATATGAATGGCAATGTTGCTGAATGTTCTGGAGCAAATGTTTTTATGCAGAAAGATGGGAAGTTATACACGCCTCCAAGAGGTTATATCATGGCAGGAATTACCCGTGCTACGGTTATCGATTTGTGTAAAGAAGAAGGAATTTCTGTTGAAGAAAAGCACTTTACGCTAGAAGAATTAAAAAATGCAGATGCTTGCTTTTTCACAGGAACAGCAGCTGAAGTAGTAGGGTTACAATCTCTAGACAATTATCAATTTCCATTAGCATGGGAAAAAACATATGGACAAAAACTAATGAAAATATATAAAGACGAAGTATTAGGCTTACGTCAAAAACGCAAAGCAAGTTAACATGGAACTAAACAAATTTAGTAAACAAGTAACGCAAGACGATACGCAACCAGCAGCACAAGCTATGTTGCATGCTATAGGTTTGTCGAAATCAGACTTAGAAAAACCCTTGGTAGGAATTGCAAGTACGGGGTACGAAGGAAATCCGTGTAATATGCACCTAAACGATTTAGCAAAATTGGTGAAAGAAGGAACCGAAAATGCCGATTTAGTAGGATTGATATTTAATACCATTGGTGTTTCTGATGGAATCTCTATGGGAACTCCAGGAATGCGCTATTCGTTACCTTCTCGCGATGTCATTGCTGACTCTATGGAAACGGTAGTGCAAGCGATGTCATATGACGGATTGGTAACTGTAGTAGGGTGTGATAAGAACATGCCAGGAGCCTTAATGGCAATGCTACGCTTAAATCGACCTTCAGTTTTAGTATATGGAGGAACTATTGCATCAGGATGCCATGAAGGAAAAAAGTTAGATGTAGTATCAGCTTTTGAAGCATGGGGAGAGAAAGTTGCGGGAACTATTACTCAAAAAGAATATCAAAATGTGATTGAGAAAGCATGCCCAGGGGCAGGAGCTTGTGGAGGAATGTACACTGCAAATACGATGGCTTCAGCAATTGAAGCTTTGGGTATGAGTTTGCCTTATAACTCATCCAATCCTGCGATTAGTAATGATAAAGAGCAAGAGTGTGTCAATGCAGGAGAAGCATTACGCGTATTACTAGAAAAAGATATCAAACCATCAGATATCGTTACCAAAAAATCGTTGGAAAATGCAGTACGATTGGTAACGGTTATGGGAGGTTCTACCAATGCAGTATTACATTTTTTAGCCATAGCAAAAGCTGCAGATGTGCAATTTACCTTAGAAGATTTTCAACGTATTTCTGATGAAACACCATTCTTAGCCGATTTAAAGCCTAGTGGAAAATACTTAATGGAGGATGTACACAAAGTAGGAGGCACACCAGCAGTTTTAAAATACTTACTAGAAGAAGGGTTGTTACATGGAGATTGTTTAACCGTAACAGGAAAAACTTTAGCAGAAAATTTAGCAACAGTTACAAGTTTAACGGAAGGACAGGAAGTAATTAAACCAACAGAACAACCTATCAAAGCTACAGGTCATTTACGAATGCTCTACGGAAACTTAGCTAAGGAAGGTTCCGTGGCGAAAATAACAGGAAAGGAAGGATTGTATTTTTCAGGAAAAGCAAAAGTTTTTGAAGGGGAATATGAGGCAAATGATGGAATACGAGACGGAAAAGTAGCAAAAGGAGATGTGGTCGTAATTCGTTATGAAGGACCTAAAGGAGGACCAGGAATGCCAGAAATGCTAAAGCCAACAGCTGCTATTATGGGAGCAGGGTTAGGTAAAGATGTTGCTCTAATTACAGATGGTCGTTTCTCTGGAGGAACTCACGGATTTGTAGTAGGGCATATCACACCAGAAGCACAAGAAGGAGGAGTAATCGCTTTAGTAAAAGATGGAGATACTATAACCATCAATGCAGAAACGAATACGATCAATCTAGAAGTTTCGGAAGAAGAATTAACTAAAAGAAAACAAGAATGGACTGCTCCACCTTTAAAAGTGAAAAGAGGAGTGCTATATAAATATGCAAGAACAGTAGCATCAGCATCTAACGGATGTGTAACCGACGAATTTTAATCGCAGGGCGATAGCCAGAAGATAAATTTCTTGAGGCTTGCCTAAAGGTGTTTGATTTTTAGATAAAGACAAGAGAATTAAGATTCAAGACTACATGTAGTAGCGTTAAAAATTTAATAAAATAACTAAGCATATAGCTAAAAGCTAAAAGCATAAAGCTGAGTTTATGGAAACAAAAACGAAACAACAAACGGAATTAGAAACAACAGAGAGTGTAACTATTACAGGTGCAGAAGCTGTAGTAAAATGTTTATTAGCAGAAGGAGTCGATTTATTATATGGGTATCCAGGAGGAGCTATTATGCCTGTATATGATGAGCTGTATAAATATCAAGATAAACTACACCATGTATTAACTCGTCACGAGCAAGGGGCTACTCATGCGGCACAAGGTTATGCGAGAGCTACTGGTAAGGTTGGTGTAGCCATGGCAACATCGGGTCCAGGTGCAACGAACTTAATTACTGGTATTGCCGATGCGCAGATAGATTCTACGCCAATGGTATGTATTACAGGACAAGTAGGAGCACACTTATTAGGATCTGATGCTTTTCAAGAAACAGATATCGTAGGTATTTCAACTCCAGTAACAAAGTGGAATTATCAGATAACTAAAGCAAATGAGATCCCCGAAGTAATGGCGAAAGCATTTTACATCGCCCGCTCAGGAAGACCAGGGCCAGTTTTGGTTGATATTACTAAAAATGCGCAGTTTGAAGAGTTTGATTTTGAATATAAAAAGTGTACATCAGTACGTAGTTATCAACCTGTTCCGAATATGAGTATGCAAAGTATTGAAGCAGCTGTTGAGTTGATTAACAATGCGGAAAGACCATTTGTAGTTTGGGGGCAAGGAGTAATACTAGGAGAAGCAGAAGAAGAATTTAAAGCTTTTATAGAGAAAGCTGGAATTCCATCGGCAAGTACGTTGTTAGGCTTATCGGCTTTACCAACCAAACACCCTTTACATGTTGGAATGGTAGGAATGCATGGTAATTACAGTCCAAATAAATTGACCAACGAATGTGATGTATTAATAGCTATTGGGATGCGTTTTGACGATCGTGTTACTGGGGATTTAAGCCGTTATGCGAAACAAGCTAAAGTGGTGCATTTTGAAATTGACCCTGCTGAAGTTGACAAAAATGTAAAGACAGATGTAGCTGTTTTAGGAAATGTAAAAGAAACCTTAACGGTAGCACTTCCTTTCTTAAAAGCAAATTCACACAAAGAATGGTTGCAAGAATTTAGAAACCTTGATGCTGTAGAGTTTGATAATGTGATAAAAAATGATTTGTTTCCAACGAAAGAAGGGTTAACAATGGGAGAGGTTATTAAGCAGATAAATGAAGCCTCTGAAGGAAAAGCCATTGTAGTTACTGATGTTGGTCAACATCAAATGATAGCAAGTCGTTATGCAGAATTTAATCAAACGAAAAGTAATATTACATCAGGTGGATTAGGAACTATGGGTTTTGCTTTACCTGCGGCAATTGGAGCAAAAATGGGAGCACCAGAGCGAGAAGTAGTAGCTGTGATTGGTGACGGAGGTTACCAAATGACCATCCAAGAACTTGGAACTATTTTACAAACCAAAGCAGCGGTAAAAATTGTAGTGCTTAACAATGAGTTTTTAGGAATGGTACGCCAGTGGCAACAGTTATTTTTTGACAAGAGATATGCTTCTACAGTAATGACAAATCCTGATTTTATAGCAATTGCTAAAGGGTATCATATGGAAGCTAACAGAGTGACCAAAAGAGAAGATTTGGCGAATGCTGTCCAAGAAATGATGCAGTCTAAAGAAGCCTATTTTCTTGAGGTTTGTGTAGAAAAGGAAGACAATGTATTTCCAATGATTCCAACTGGAGCATCAGTATCTGATGTTCGATTAAAATAAAAAATATGAGTACGAAAAACACCTATACAATTTCAATTTATACAGAAAACAATGTTGGATTGTTAAATAGAATATCAGCAATATTCCTACGAAGACACTTAAATATAGAAAGCGTTAATGTATCAAAATCGGAGATTAAAAGTGTGTCTAGATTTACACTTTTAGTAAAGGTTACCGAGGAACAAGTTAAAAAGATCATTGGTCAGATTGAAAAGCAAGTAGAGGTAATCAAAGCTTTTTACCATACGGATGAAGCAACGGTTTACCAAGAGTCATGCTTATTTAAACTAAGTACAGACTTGTTGATTCAAAATGATGAAATTCAAACCATCATCAACCAAAGTAAATCAAGGGTAATTAATATAAACAAAAACTTTTTTGTTCTTGAAAAATCAGGAACCAAAGAAGAAGTCGAAGAACTATATCACATTTTAGATAAGCATGGTATCATGCAATTTGTTCGATCTGGTAGAATAGCTATTACGAAAGATGAAATGCCAGTATCAAAATTATTACAATTAATAAAAGCATAAACAAACAACACAAATAGAATAGAAATGGAAAATTATTTCAACCAATTATCACTAAGAGAACAACTAGAACAGTTAGGAAAATGTAGATTCATGAATGCTGAAGAATTTTCAGAAAGAACAGCAGCATTGGAAGGTAAAAAAGTGGTAATTGTTGGGTGTGGAGCACAAGGATTGAATCAAGGATTAAATATGCGTGATTCAGGGTTAGATATTTCGTATGCATTACGAGAAGCTGCTATTAAAGAACAACGTCAATCCTATAAAAATGCAACAGAGCACGGTTTTGAAGTAGGAACGTATGAAGAACTGATTCCTACTGCCGATTTGGTATGTAATTTAACACCCGATAAACAGCATACACAGGTAGTAAATGCAGTAATGCCATTAATGAAGTCAGGAGCGACTTTATCATATTCTCACGGATTTAATATTGTTGAAGAAGGTATGCAAGTACGTAAGGATTTAACAGTAATTATGGTTGCACCTAAGTGTCCTGGAACAGAAGTAAGAGAGGAATATTTGAGAGGGTTTGGAGTGCCAACATTAATCGCAGTGCATCCAGAAAACGATCCTGAGAATAAAGGATTAGCACAAGCAAAAGCTTATGCATTTGCTACAGGAGGCCATAGAGCAGGTGTGTTAGAATCGTCATTTGTTGCTGAGGTAAAATCGGACTTAATGGGAGAGCAAACCATCTTATGTGGAGTGTTGCAAACGGGATCTATTTTGTCTTTCAATAAAATGGTTGAAGAAGGTGTTGAACCTGCCTATGCTTCTAAATTAATTCAATACGGATGGGAAACGATTACCGAGGCATTGAAGCATGGAGGAATTACCAATATGATGGATCGTTTATCAAACCCTGCAAAAATTAAAGCTTACCAACTTTCCGAAGAATTAAAAGAAGTATTAGCTCCGTTGTTTAATAAACACATGGATGATATCATGTCAGGACATTTTTCAAAAACCATGATGGAAGATTGGGCGAACGATGATGTAAACCTATTAACATGGAGAGCAGCTACTGGAGAAACGCAATTTGAGAAAACAGCTGCCACTTCTGAAGAAATTACAGAACAAGCCTACTTTGATAAAGGAACTTTGTTAGTTGCTTTTGTAAAAGCAGGAGTTGAGTTGGCTTTTGAAACCATGGTGAAATCAGGAATTATTTCGGCATCGGCATACTATGAATCGTTACACGAGTTGCCATTGATTGCCAATACTGTAGCACGTAAGAAGTTGTTTGAAATGAACCGTATTATTTCTGATACTGCTGAATATGGATGTTACTTATTTGACCATGCAGCTAAACCATTATTGACTGATTTTATGAAATCTGTACATACTGATGTTATTGGAAAAGAGTATAGTGCTACCAACGAAGTAGATAATCTAGAGTTAATTAAAGTGAATAAAGCAATTCGTAATCATCCTATTGAAAAAGTAGGAGAAGAATTGCGTGAAGCAATGACAGCTATGAAGGTAATAAAAACCAATGTCAGCAAAGAAGAACCCGTTTTAGCATAATCGTATGGAAGTTCAAAAAGAAACGTATTTTCCTAAATTAGAAGATATAGAGCAAGCTGCCGCAACTTTACAAGAAGTTGTGGCAGTTACTCCACTACAAGAAAACTTTAACCTGTCTCAACAATTTGACGCTAACGTCTTTTTAAAAAGAGAAGATTTACAGCAAGTTCGTTCGTATAAAATTAGAGGAGCTTACAATAAAATAAGCTCTTTAACGGAAGAAGAACTGGCAAATGGAATTGTATGTGCAAGTGCAGGAAATCATGCCCAAGGAGTTGCCTTAGCTTGTAGAAAAAAAGAGATCTACGGAACTATTTATATGCCTGTACCAACACCAAAACAAAAGGTAGAACAGGTAAAAATGTTTGGGGGTGATTTTGTAGATATTCGATTGATAGGAGATACGTTTGATGACGCGTATAAGGCAGCAAAACTTTTATCGGATAGTTTGCAAAAAACATTTGTACATCCGTTTGATGATGAAAAAATTATTGAAGGACAGGCTACTGTAGGGTTAGAGATTATAGAACAATCAAAGTATCCTGTCGATTATGTTTTTGTACCAGTTGGAGGTGGTGGATTGGCTTCTGGTTTATCAAGTGTTTTTAAGTTATTGTCTCCAAAAACAAAGATTATAGGAGTAGAGCCAGCTGGTGCACCTTCCATGAAAAAGTCGTTAGAAGCAAACAAAAATGTTGTATTAGAAAACATAGATAAGTTTGTTGATGGTGCAACAGTACAGCAAGTAGGAGCGTTGACCTATAAAATTTGCCAAGAAAATTTATCGGATATGATTACTGTTCCTGAAGGAAAAGTGTGTCAGACCATTTTAGAAATGTATAACAAAGAAGCAATAGTGGTTGAGCCTGCTGGGGCTTTGACTATAAGTGCACTTGATTTTTACAAAGAAGAATTGAAAGGTAAAAATGTAGTATGTGTTATTAGTGGGAGTAACAATGATATTACTCGTACCGCCGAAATAAAAGAACGTGCATTACTATACAGTAAACTAAAACATTATTTCATTGTTCGTTTTCCACAACGTGCTGGGGCGTTAAAAGAATTTGTAGCTGAGGTATTGGGAGAGAATGACGATATTACTTTTTTTGAATACTCTAAAAAAACCAATAGAGAAAATGGTTCTGCTGTTGTTGGTATAGAACTAGAGAAAAAAGAAGACCTGCAACCATTAATTCATCGAATGAAACAACGAAATTTTTTTGGTGAATACCTGAATGATAAACCCAATTTATTTGAGTTCTTGGTGTAAAATAGATAAAGCTGTCTAAGGTGTCATTTCGACCTAAGGGAGAAATCTTTTGAATATTTGTAACTCATTTGTAAGAGATTCCTCCTCGTACCTCGTTCGGAATGACATTGTTTTTGACAGCCTTATTTTTGACCAAGATATACCCAATGGTCATTTTCTTTACAAAAAACAGAGTTTTCGTGAATCACATCAATACTTCCATTTTCCATAAAAAAGGCTTTAAATTCAACGGTATTTTCTGTTGCGTGTAGCACTTCTAGCTTTATCCAATTAACAGCTTTTGTCCAAGCTAAAATTTCTTTCTTTTCTCGCTTAGAAGGTCTAGTACTGCTGTGGTAACTTTTTTGTAGGTAGTCAATATTCGCCAAAACAAAAGCGCTATATCTTGAACGCATTAAAGCTTCAGCTGAGGTAACTGAATGAATGTTTTGATGTGCTTTTTGACAACAATCACTATATTTTTTATTTGGATTGCAAGGGCATTGCATAATTTAGAATATTTGCTTCAAAAGTAGGTGAAAAAAGTAAAAAATCAATTCGTCTATAGTAAAACGCATTTCATCTATAGATAAACAGTTCTTTATCAAAGAAAAAAATTATAACTTTAAATTTAATTTATTTTTATCAAGTTAGTTTTTAATCCAAGGTTTTGAATAAAAAAATAAAAATACTCTTAATAGAGGATGATAAGATAGAGGTGTTAAAGTTTAATAGAGCTATTTTACCTGTTTCAGAAAATTTTACAATTACACAAGTAAACAATGGAAAAGAAGCTTTATCTTTATTGGAAAAAGATTTACCAAATATAATTTTATTAGATTTGAATATGCCTGATACTAACGGTATTGAGTTTTTATCTATTCTAAAAGATGATAAAAGATTAAAACATATTCCTACCATAGTACTAACAACTTCAGATAATAATAAAGATATTACAGAGTGTTACAGATTGGGAATAGCAGGATATGTTTTGAAGCCTTTGAAGTATCAAGATTATGAAAAAAAGATAGGAGCAATAATTGAGTATTGGAGTCTTAATGAATTTAAAAAATAAAATATGAAAGGGATTGTTTTTACCGAGTTCTTGGATTTAGTAGAGGATAAATTTGGTATTGAAATGGTAGATAAAATTATAGAACAATCAGAGTTGGATTCTGGTGGGGTATATACAGCTATTGGTACATACAAGTTTTCTGAAATGCTACAGCTGCTAGAGAACTTAAGTAATAATACAGGTGTTTCAACAGATGATTTATTGTTAGTATATGCAGAGCACTTTTTTTCAGTTTTAGAAGATAGTTATCCTGGGCTTTTAGCTACTTATAAAGATCCTATAGAGATGTTATCATCAATAGAAGATCATATTCATGTAGAAGTAAAAAAGATATATCCAGATGCAGAACTTCCAACATTTCTTGTGGAGGAGAAAAGTGAAAATTCACTTGTATTATTGTATAAATCTAGTAGAGCGATGCATCATTTTGGATTAGGTTTAATGAATAAAACGTTTGAACATTTTAATAGTTCAGCAGAAATAGTGTTAGAAAAAATAAAAAATGACGGAACTGAAGTAAGATTCATTATTAATAAAAATTAGTGAGTATAAAAGAAATAGAAATACTACAAAGAGCGCTAGAAAGACAAAAAAAAGCTAGAAAACAAGCAGAGAAAATACTAGAAGAAAAATCATTAGAACTATTTAATATTTCTCAAGAGCTAAAAATAGTTAATGAGCAATTAGAAAATCTTTTAGATGAAAAAAATTCACAGCTAAAAGGGATTTTTGAAAATATTAATGATGCTTATCTAGTGATGGATATTCATGGCAACGTGTTAAAAATGAACGATGTTGCTGTAAATTTATTTGGGTTTGATGTAAATGAAGAAGAAGTAAACGTTGTGAGCCTTATATATCCTGAACAAGAAGATTATGATTATGCGATGAATTCTTACGCAGAATTATTAAAAAATGGGTACTTCACAAACTACATAGCTAGGGTTATTACGAAAACGAACGAGATAAAATGGGTAAATATAAATTCAAGTGTAGTTTTTGATAAAAATAATAATCCAATAGCCGCTCAAGGAATTATTAGAGATATTACTAACCAAAGAAAAGAACGACAAGTAATTGAAGTTATAAGTAATACAGCCAAATCTATTTTAGGAAAAGAAGATATTTACGAAATAGCTTGGGAAATTTCAAAGAATATTGCAAACTATTTAAATACAGATGATTGCGTTATTTACTTAGTAAAAGAGAAGAAAAAACAATTAGAGTTAATAGCTTCCTTTGATAAAAGAGAAAGAGAAAATAAAAAAATATATGACAAAATGCGATTACCTTTTGGAAAAGGGGTGGTAGGAAGTGTGGCAAACTCAGGTATTTCAGAAATAATAAATAATACCAATTTAGATGATAGGTACGTAGTTTATCTCACACCAAAGCTATCAGAATTAACTGTACCTATAAAAAATGAGGATAAAGTAATAGGGGTTATAAACATAGAACATCAAGAACAAAATTACTTTACAGAAGAACATTTAAAAACCATAGAAGGTATTGCAGATTTGGTGTCACTTCAATTAAGAAGTGCATTAAATATTAAAAAACGTAAAAAAGTAGAAAAGAAAAATATTGATTTATTAAAAAAAGTAGAAAAAAGTAATCAAGAACTAGAGGAGTACGCACATATAGTTTCTCACGATTTAAAATCACCTATTAGAAGTATTCACGCATTAACCAGTTGGATTAAAAGTGATAATGCAGGAGTTTTTGACGAAGCAAGTCTTCAGAATTTTGAACTTATTGAAAATACTCTTGAAAAGATGGAACAATTAATTACTGATGTATTAGAGTATTCCAGCATTACTAATGGAGCTAAAGAAAATAATGATGTTGATTTAAATTTGTTAATAGAAGAAATTAAAAAAGTAATTTACATACCTAAAAATGTTTCAATAAAAGTTTTACAAGAATTACCAATAATAAAAGGAGACAAAACAAAATTTCAACAACTTTTTCAAAATCTAATTAGTAATGCAATTAAGTTTAATGATAAAGAAAAAGGAATTATTGAAATAGATGTAAAAGATCAAAACTCTTTTTATAAGTTTTCAATAAAAGACAATGGAATTGGTATTGAAAAGGAACATTTTGATAAAATTTTCAAAATTTTTCAATCTTTAAAAAAGTCGAAAGACTCCTCAGGTATTGGTTTATCTATTGTGAAAAAAATTGTAAATTTTTACAAAGGAGAAATATGGTTAGAATCTGAAATAAATAAAGGAACAACTTTCTTTTTTACAATAAAAAAGTAATTATGGAACAACCAAATCTATTATATATAAACGAACTTTCTAAGGGAGATGAAGAGTTTAAAAAACAAGTTATTGAAGTTTTAAAAGAAGAGCTTTCTGGAGAAATAGAATGTTATTTTTTACATATAAAAAATGAAGATTTAAAGAAAACTAAAGAAGTTGTTCATAGAATTAAACATAAAATGAGTATTTTAGGCTTAGAAAAAAGCTATAAAATAACCAACGACTTTGAAAACAATCTTGCAGATAATAGTGTAGAGAATAAAGAATATTTTGAAAATGTACTACCTATAATGCTTGATTTTTTGAAGATAATTTAAAAGATTACCTATGAATTGCATTGTTATAGATGACGAATTAATGTCGAGAATGATTCTTAAAAAAGTATGCGAACAAGTAAATGAGTTAAAGCTTGTTGGTGAGTTTTCTAATGCCATACAAGCAATAAAGTTTTTAAATAGTAATGAAGTAGATGCTATTTTTTTAGACATTCATATGCCTGATTTTACTGGTTTTGATCTGATTCAAACTTTAAAAAAGCCACCTAAGATTGTTCTTACAACCTCTGATAGAAATTTTGCTGTGGAAGCTTTTGAATATGATTTTGTTGTAGATTACATAGTAAAACCTATAGAATTAAGTCGTTTTAAAAAATCGGTAGAAAAAATTATAGCGGCAAAAGTAAAAGAAAACAATGTAAAACCAGTAGCCCAGACTCAATCTACTGATACAGATACACTATATGTAAACATTGATAGAAGATTGGTAAAGATAGAAATACCAAGTATTTATGTAGTGGAAGCTAAAGGGGATTATATAAAAGTTAAAACAGAAGAAAAAAATTACATAGTTCATAGCCCTTTAAAAAAAATAGAAGAAAAGTTGCCTACAGCATCATTCTTAAAAGTGCACAGATCATATATAATTAATATTAATAAGATTATTGATATAGAAGATAATAGTGTACTTATAAATCAAGATATAGTTCCTGTGAGTAGGTCTAATAGAAATGAATTAAAAAGGAGATTAAACTTGCTGTAATCGTCTCATCTGTATAAAAAAGCCATTAATCTTTAGTAAATAGTCAGTTAATCGATTATAATACTCCAACGTCCTTGTTATTGCTAGTTTTGAGTAATGAACAAGAGAAGTTTACATATCATTATATTAATTTTTACACCATTTTTTTTATTCGGACAATCTCTAGAGGGTTTAATTAAAGATGCAGAAAGCTTGGTTAAAAAAGCAGAAGTTACGTTAAAATTTCCAGAGAATGAAGCTAAGATATTTCTCCCTTTTCAACAATTCAAATTAGAAAAAAATAAAAATTTAAATCTATTAGAGATAGATTTAAAAACACTTGAATCTAATCAGTATAAAAACGATATAGGATTAGTGTTTAAAGCAAATGCAAATCATAATTTTAGTGATGCTTTAGATGAAGAAACAAACACTTCAATAATTACTAGTGTAAAAGCAGAAGTAGAATGGAATGTATTAAAGTCAGGATACTTTGAAAACCAAACAAAGGCTAAAAGGGTTGAAAATCAAATAGTAGTGTTAAAAGAGGAAAGTGATAAGGTACAAAAGGAGTTATGGAGAAGACAGTTTAAAATAGATTACAACTATGTTTTAAACAATGAAGTAATTAGCTTACAAAAAACATTTCTATCATTTGAAAATGATTACTTTGATTTACTGAATAAATTGTATTATCAAAAATTAATAAAGAGAGAAAAGTTAATACAAGTAAGTAGTCAAATACATGTTTTAGAGGAACAAATAAAAACGTTAGAGAAAGAAAACGTTCTACTAAGAGATAGTGTTTCTACAGCTTATTTAAAAATAAAAAAACTTCCACTATTAAAAGTACGGTTAGACAGCTTTTCACTTAAAGAAAACCCTACACCAATAAACGTTAAAGAAGAGAATATTCACTTACAACAGCATCGATTAAACGATATTAACTTATCGTTGTATGTAAATCAAAACTACCGTTATTCAGAAGCAATGCAACGGTATTTTCCTTCCGTAGGTATTCGTTTTAAGGCACCATTACGTTTTAATAACAGAAAGAAAATTATTGAAACAAAAATAAAAATTTTAAAAGCACAAGAAACAGATAAATCATTAGGTCAATTTAATAACACACTCACTTATATAAGTGAGTATAATGAAAAACTAAAAGACTTGCAAAATGAATACAAAAACTGGCAAATTTTAGAAGAAAGAATAAGAATACTAAAATTAATAAAAGAAGAATTTAAAACTCAAGATACAGGGACTTTATTGTTAGATTTTTTAGAAGAACAATTTAGAATATTAGAGAATGTTTTACAGTTAAAAAGACAGTTATATAAAGTAATAACAAGACTTTTTGAGCTAAATGAAACTAGTAAAATTGATGCTCTGTTTGTTCCTTATACATTTAAAAAAACAATAAATTTAGAAAAGTTAGTACTTGTAAATAGTAAAAGATACAGCCTAAGTTTTCAACTTAATTTTTTAAAGGCTAAACAATTAAGCGTAGCAGTATTGGAAAATGATTTAGTAATTCAAGAAAAACTAAAAAAAGCATCAATTAGTTATGTTTTGGTAAATAAGAGTACTAAAACAGTAGAGCAGTTTATAAAAGAAGAATTAGAAAGAATTAAAAGAAAAACAGATGAAAGCATTTAATTATAAAAAAGGAAAGGCAGTAATTAGAACGCTAAAAGAACCTGTAATTAAAAAGAAAAAGCTAAGCTTTGACAGGGCTTTGTATTTTATAATTATTCTTGGGCTTGCTGTTTGGTTAACAAGTTTTGTGTATAATAAAACCCTATGGTTAGAAGGTAATGGACAGATGTTAATGGAAAAAGTAGATGTTAATTTTACAAACGATGTAAGACTCAAAGAAATTTATATTAATGAAGGAGATACTGTTAGTAAAGGAAGTAAGTTGTTTAATTACTTTCAAAATGATTTTGATAGTGACGCATCTATAGTATTGAAAAACTTTGATAGAAAAGAAAAACAAAATAACAGCCTATTAGAAATAGAAAGACAAATTAATAGTAAGCAAGCAAGGTTAAAAGGATTGAAAGAAAGGCTTTCGTTTTTGAATATTCAAGAGAAAAAGATAACAAAACTTATTTTACTAGACGTATATACAAAAACAAAGTTAGATGATTTACTGACTCAAAAAATATTACTTGAAAGTCAAATAAAAATGGAACAGAGCGAATTATACTTTTTGCAAACAGAAAAGAAGTTAATTCAACCAGATACTCAATTAATAACAACAAGTAATGAAGATTATCAAAATACATATATATCACCAATAAAAGGGGTTGTTGGGCAAATTTTAAAAAGTAGCGAAGAAGCTTGTTACAAAACAGAAAATGTATTAACAATACATAATGTAGAAAAAGTTTTTATAAAAGCATATTTTAACTTAAAAGATCTGTCTAAAATAAATAAAGGAGCTATTGTAGAGGTAGAGTTTCCTGATAAAACAACTTCTAAAGGGGTGATTAATAAACTTTATATAGCAACCTATAAAGCACCAACTGAATTTCAAAAGAAATATGAGCCAACAGAAAGAAATATTTTAACAGAGATTATACCTTTACATAAAGAACAAATTTCTGATTGGGCTAAGTTTTATAAATTGAACTTAAAAATTAAAGTAGGAAAGTTTTAATAAGACTTTAAAATAAAAAAATGAACCTGTGAAGTTTACTTCACAGGTTTTTTGTTGTAGATATACTTGGGTGAAAGCTATACACAAGCAGCTACTAGAGAAAATGTGTTGTTTTTGCTGTCATTAATCGATAATATTTCTACTCACATAAAAACGATTAAAACCATTAATCTATAGTTATTGTTTTTTCATCTACAGAAAGTTTTTAGTAAACCAATAACCACTCAAATAGCTTAAAAGCCAGTGTAATTTAGCAGTATATTAATTAACAAAAAAACAAACAAGATGAGCACAGCGTTAAAAACAAACAGGTTACAGGTTGAAAATCAATTTCCAAAATTAGCTTACAAGAAAAACCAATTATTCACTAACCTTTTAGAGAAAAAAGAAAACATGGCAGTTGTAGGTTTAGGATATGTGGGGCTTCCATTGGCTGTACATATGGCATCAAAATTTAAAGTAATTGGGTTTGATGTTAATGGTGGCAAAGTACTACAGTTAATGCAACATAAAGATCCATGTAAAGAATTACCTTCAGAAGAGTTTAAAGGAAAGGATATAAGCTTTACGTCGAATGATGAAATTTTAAAAGAAGCTAAATTTTACATCGTAGCGGTACCAACTCCTATAGATGATTTAAAAAAGCCAAATTTAACACCGTTAAAATCAGCTACAGCTACGATAGCAAAATACTTAAAAAAAGGAGATTGCGTGGTTTTTGAATCAACAGTATTTCCAGGGTGTACCGAAGAAGTTTGTGTGCCTATTTTAGAAAGAATTTCAAGATTAAAACTAAATAAGGATTTTACTGTAGGATATTCACCAGAAAGAATTAATCCAGGAGATACACAACACACATTTACAAAAATTAAAAAAATTGTATCGGCAAGTACAGATGAATCTCTTGAAACAGTGGCAAAAGTGTACGAAGAAGTAGTAACGGCAGGTGTACACAGAGCACCAGCAATTAAGGTAGCTGAAGCTGCAAAAGTGGTAGAAAATATTCAAAGAGATGTAAATATTGGTTTAATGAATGAATTATCACAAATTTTCAACGCACTAGAAATTAACACAAAAGATGTACTGCAAGCTGCAGGAACTAAATGGAATTTTCATAATTATTTTCCAGGGTTAGTAGGAGGGCACTGTATAGGAGTTGATCCGTATTATTTAATACACAAGGCAAAAGAAATGAGGTATACTCCAAAGCTACTTGAGCAAGTTAGAGAAGTAAATGAAAGCATGATAAATCACATTGTTTTACAAATAGAAAGAAAGTTATATGCTAAAAGATTTTTAAAAAATAATATTTCAATTTTAGTAAAAGGAGTAGCTTTTAAAGAAAATGTAAATGATATTAGAAATTCTAAAACAGCAGAAATGTGTTTAGAACTTCAAAAAAGAGGATATAATGTAGTAGTGCAAGACTATATGGTTGATCCAAAAGAAGTAAAGAAACGTTACGGACTTACCATTAAAAACACCACCTCGGAAGCGTTTGATGCAATCATTTTAGCTGTGGATCATGAAGATTATAAGCATCTAGCATACTACGATTATTTAAAGAATGGAACGAAAGAAACATTAATTTTTGATGTTAAAGGAGATAAAAAAGACAAATTTCCAGCAGAAGTATATATGTCATTGTAAAGTATAAAATTAACTATTAAAAGTAGGAATCATGCTAAATGTTTTAAAGAAATCAAATTCGAGAAGAATCATACAAGATAGTTATTCGTTCTTGTTGGTTTCACATACTAGCGAGTTACAAAACGAAGAGCTAGCATATTTAGATGGTTTTATTATTGATACTGATACAGTAACTAATGCAAATGACATTATTTATAGTATAAGAACACACAAAAACATTCAAGTTAGCTTGTCGCCATTGTTTGTGAATAGCATTTACAAATTACCTAAAGAAGCAGCCATTCATACCGATGGTGACGTAGAGCTAAACATATTCTCTTCTTATATACAAAGAGTAATAACTATAAAAAAGAGAATAAAGAACCTAACAGTACCTAAAGTAATTTCTCATGAAAAGCTTATTCAGTTAAAAACAATGGCATTTTCTTATTCGAGAAATAAAGTTTTAACACCAATTGCAACTAGAGAAAGTTATATAGGATATGAATTTCCATTTATCTCATTGTTCTACAAAAAAAATGAAGCAATATCATTATTAAGAAATTTAGAAAAAGCAGTAAAAGAAAATAGTTTATCTGTAAGCTTAAAAGACTATGTACACCTTTGCAAAAGTTGCTCTGGTAATTATCTAAATTTTAGAGAATGCTGTCCGAAATGTGATTCTATTGATATAGTAGCAAATGATATGGTTCACCATTTTGTTTGTGCTCATGTAGCACCAGAAAAAGATTTTAAAGTTGACGATGGTTTGGCGTGCCCAAAATGTGATAAAAATCTCAGACATATCGGAATAGATTATGATAAACCTTCATCAATCTATTCGTGTAATACTTGTAATCACGAATTTCAAAATGCCAACATGAAAGCCTTGTGTTTAGATTGTGAAACAGAAAACAAATTAGATGAGCTTTTAGAAAAAACAATAGGAAGTTATAAAATAACCGAAATAGGAGAACAAATATTATTTAATCAAGAAAGTACAAGTCAACCTCAGTCGGAAACTATTTCTGTAGGTAGTATGAACACGAGTCTTTTTAAAATTATAGTAAACCAAGAAATAAAGAGAATAGAAGTAACACAAGGAGACAGTTATTTGGCAAAAATAACATTTGAAAATAAGCAGTTAGAATTGTTAAACACCGATTTAAAATTAAACCTAACCAAAGAAATAAGTTCAATAATACAATCGTATTTAAAAGCTTCAGACATCTTATCTGCAGAAAAGTTTAATAGCTACTATATTTTACTCCCAGAAACTAAAGAAAATAAGTTAGAAAGATTAGAGAACATACAATATAATCTATCAAAGCTATTATCAGATAACTTGAGTGATACCCAACAAGAAATCAAAATAGAGATTCATAAAATTTTAGGAACCGATAACTCAAATACGTATTTCGAATGATATTTTTAAGTCTACATAATTTAGTTCCAGAATATGTAAATTACTGGTTTGTGGTTGGCTTACCAAAATTTATAAGAGTGTTTTGGTATTTCGTAATCTTTGAGTTTACACGTTATATAATCATAGATTATGTAATCGCATTTATTTTTCTCATTACGGGAAAAAAAAGAGCTAAAAAATTTGAAGAAGCTAAAAGAAAACTCTTTCAAGAAAATCCTTTTGTATCTGTAATCATTCCAGGGAAAAACGAAGGAAAACATTTGTATAAGCTAACCAAATCATTGGCAGAACAAACGTTTAAAAATTTTGAACTAATTATTGTTGATGATGGTTCTGATGATGATACTCCTATCATAGGTAAAAACCTTGAACGTTTAGGGTTGATAGATATGTTTATACGAAATGAGATGAGAGGAGGAAAAGCATCAGCAGCAAATTTAGCGCTGCGTTTTAGCAAAGGTAAATACATTGTGCATTTGGATGCCGATTGTTCTTTTGATAGCGATGCAATTGAACAAGTACTTTTACCTTTTTTTATAAACGATAAAATAGCTGCAGTAGGAGGAAATGTAAAAGTGAGAAACTACAAAGAAAGTTTGTGCGCAAAACTACAAGCAATAGAGTATTTAAAAACAGTATCAGTAGGGAGAATAATTACGTCTTATTTGGGAATATATAAAATTATTTCAGGAGCATTTGGAGCTTTTAGAAAAGATGTAATAGATAGTATTGGCGGATGGGATATAGGTCCAGGTTTGGATGGAGATATCACAGTAAAGATTAGAAAGTCTGGCTATAAAGTATATTTTCAAGAAAAAGCGATTTGTTTAACCAATGCGCCTTCAAAATTTAAAGTATTGACAAAACAACGTTTAAGATGGGATAAATCTATTATCCGTTTTAGAGTTCGTAAACATAAAGATGTGTATTTTCTTACGGCAAATTTTAATTGGTCAACTTTTTTTTCACTTGCAGAAAACGTATTCTACAATGTTATTTTAGATATCATGTGGTGGGTTTATATCATAGATATTATTGTAAATTATAACAGTTCTTTACAGTTTATTATCCCAATGAACTTCACATTATACTTTGTAATGTCATATGTACAAATGCTAAGTATTTACATTTTTTCAGAAAGAAGAGAAGAAGAAAAATACTTGTGGCCTTATGTTATTTTAATGACGATATATACAGGAACTTACTTAAGAATAGTAAGAACTATAGCTTATTATAAAGAGTTCTTCTTCAAACGATCATTCGAAGACCCTTGGAATCCATATAAATCTTCAATACAAGCTAAAAGAGCTGGTTTGTAGTTGATTACCATTAATCTATACTTGCCGGTAATTAATCGAAAAAAGAACAGTAACAGGGAGTGAAAAAATAAATTTACAGTATAATTAAAACAAGTAAAAAATGGAAAAACTAAGAATTTTAGCAATTATACTGGTTGGCATTTTCGTTGGTTGTCAATCAAAAATAGAAGACGATATTATTGATAATATGGAAGCAACAGAAGAAATAGTAACAAAAAGCCCATATACGTTAAATAATTATAGAAATTCTTTATCTTCTAGAATTAGCTATATAAATAGAACAGCAACTATTAAATCAATAGTTAGTGGTTTAACAGGTCAAAAGTTTGCTAGCCGAACAGAAGGAGTTAACGGAACACAAGAAATGTATTATTGGGAGCATGTAGCAGAAGTAGCTCCGTTAGTAGTAGAAGGTAAAACGCTAAGTGCAACACATATTACATTATCAGGTACTAAAGCCTACGTAAGTTATCATAAACAAGGAAATGAGCATTTAGGAGCGGTAGAAATACTCGACTTATCCAATCCGAATTTTCCAGAAATTATGAGTCAAGCAACATTTTTAAATTCTGACATCAATGCAATTACCTCAGATTTTGAAGGAGATTCATCATCAAGAAAAGTATGGTTAGCAATGTCAGATGCAACACATGGCGCACAATTGTTTGAGTTAGAAACAAACAACGGAATATTTACAGAAAATTACCAAAGAGTAAATCTGTCTAATATTTTAAAAGATGGAGTCTCAGCATCAGCAAACGGGATAGCAGTTACCGATAGTTATTTATACATAACTTCAGGAAAAACTTATGGAGGCACTGTTCAGTTGAATAAAGATGACTTATTTGCAATTGGTAAAGAAACTTACAGTGATGCAAAATATATCGCTGTCAATGGTACTTCAGATAATTCAAAAATAGTAAGTCTGGTTACTGGAGATAATGCGCAATTAAGAGTTAATACAGTAACGGAAGGATTAAATTCTACTATATATGGTATTGGAGAAATTTTTCATCAAAATGTAGTAGAAGCATACAGAGGAAAATCTACAATGGAATTTTCTCCCTTAAATAGTGATCAAATATATGTAGCAAAAGGTAAAGACGGAGTTACGTTAGTAGATGTTACAAATGGAGAAATAATAAATGAATCTAAAGGAAGTTTTTTGGTTGTAGGAAACACCAATGGCGTAAGCACAGATAATGATTATGTGTACGCCGCTAACGGTTCAGATGGGATCTCTATATCACCACATCCAACAAGTGTAGGAGAAAATATTCAACCAGTTTTTTATTGGGATTTAGCAGAAGAAGGAGCTTCAGCTAATTATATTATTGCAGATGGTGAATGGGTTTTTGTAGCTAAAGGTAACGGGGGTTTTAAAATTTTAAGAAAAAGAATAAAAGATGAATATAAAACTATTACAACATATACCACAAACGGTAAACCAGATGGGTTAGAAGAGGATAAAGAAGTGTGTAGCTCTTTGTTACCTAATATTTATGCAAATGTCCTTCCTGAACGTCAAAATGCTATAGAGGCACATCCTGAGTACTTCACAAACCCTGTAAAAAATATAGTTGTAAAAGAAGAAACAGAATTGTATTTAACTTTTGTAGATGAAGGAGCAGGTTATAAAAATGTACTAGGTTATTATACCTATCAAGAAGGGAGTGTGCCTACAAGTGAGGATCAACTAGATAAAGTAGTAATTTTTCCAAATGCTTCAGCGAAAGGATCTGGAGGGGAGTTGATAAAAGGTAATACAATGCGTTTACTTGGTACCTTTGAACCTGGAACAGTAGTAGGCTTCTTTTTAATAGCAAATGGCTGGAGAAATGGTTCTATCACAGATGGTTATTACTCTCAGTATACGGATATTGATTTTAACTTAAGTGGAAGACAACAAAGTATAATTTTTTATGATAAAACTTGTAATTCTACAGTAATAGCCTTTGAAGACATCTCAGTTCCTAATGGAGACAATGATTTTAATGATGCAATATTTGAAATTTCAGCATCAAACCCAAGCGCTATTGATACTTCAGAATTTAACCAAATATAGATTTTAAGTTAAGAGCTAATATAATTTAAACAAAACTATATTGGCTCTTTCTAAAAGTTTTTTAATTGATTAGCTCGTTTTGATTTTGTACTCTAAAACAACGTTCTTCTCCAAGAAATAAAGGATTTCCGTGTTTTTCAGACCAAAACCCGTCTAAAATATTTTTAGACAGACAAGAATAAACTACAACACCTTTATAAATAGTATTGTCATCACCAGTATAGTTAAAATTAATTACAAGGATGTTGTTTTTAAAGAAACCAGTTCCATGCTGTTCTTGTTCATTATTAATAAGCCACTTGGCAAGGATTCTATTATTTTCATCAAGCGTTAAAAAAAGAGTTCCTTTATAAGTGTTTTCACTTTCATCCTGATTACTCCCAATAATATTGTATGCTCCTACTAAATCTTCTACCGTCATTCAATTATCAAAATAAGAATGCAAAAATACATTAAAAAGATGTAGAGGTAAAGTATTAGTTTAGTGTAATTATATTTTGTAAATTTAGTGTGTTAGGGCAATTTAATTGATATGGAATTTATAGATTATTATAAAGTTTTAGGAATAAATAAAAATGCTACTGCTGCTGAAATAAAAAAAGCATATCGGAAGTTGGCGAGAAAATATCACCCAGATACAAATCCGAATGATGAAGAGGCTAAAAAGAAGTTTCAACAAATAAACGAAGCAAATGAAGTGTTGAGTAATCCTGAAAATCGTAAAAAGTACGATGAGTATGGAGAAAATTGGCAACATGCAGAAGTTTATGAGGAAGCAAAAAAACAACGAGGTTATCAAAGCAAATTTGGTAGTGGAGGCTCTTACCAACAATATTCATCTTCAGGTTTTGATGGAACTGATTTTTCTGACTTTTTTAATGCTGCATTTGGTGGTGGTAGAAGCTCAGAAAGGAGGACAGCACAATTTAGAGGTCAAGATTTTAATGCTTCATTACAATTAAATTTAAGAGATGTTTATACCTCGCAAAAACAAGTATTAACAGTAAATGGAAAAAAAATAAGAATAACCATTCCTGCAGGAGTAGAAAATGGACAAACGATTAAAATAAAAGGACATGGAGGTGAAGGTATAAATGGAGGTCCAAGAGGAGATTTATACATCACTTTTGATATTAAACCTGACGCTAACTTTAAACGTGATGGGGCTAATTTATATACGGAGCAAAGTATTGATTTATATACGGCAGTGTTAGGTGGGGAAGTGGTGATTAGTACTTTTGTTGATAAGGTTAAACTTCAAGTAAAATCAGGAACTCAAAATGGAACTAAAATCCGATTAAAAGGAAAAGGATTTCCAAAATATAAAAAAGAAGGTCAGTATGGTGATTTATATGTTACTTATAAAGTAAATATCCCTACCAATTTAACAGATGAACAACGAGAGTTATTTACAAAACTTTCTAAATTAAAATAGATATGAGCGATAAAGAATTAATAAGTGTACAAAAAGTTATTGTTCATCATAATTTAGATGAACAATTTATAGAAAGTATCGAATCTTTTCAGCTCATAGAGTTTATAATAAAAGATTCGAACAAGTATCTACATACTGAACAATTACCAATTTTAGAGAAAATAATCAGGTTGCATTACGATTTAGAGGTAAACATGCAAGGTATAGATGTGATTAATAATATGCTTGATAGAATGGATTCTATGCATAAAACAATTCAACAATTAGAAAATAAATTAAAACTATACGAGTAAACTAATTTATGAGTTAGATCTCTTATAAAGAGTTCCGTCTATTTTATCATAGATATCAGGATTGTGCTTTTTAATTTTAATTTTAATATGTTTTGAGGCAGGCATATTACTTCCTTTTACGGTGTTGTGAATTGAAACCAACACATTCGTTTCAGGGAAATAAGTAACCGTATTTTTTTCAGGAATAGGATATTCAACAATAATAAATAGCGGAGCAATACGCTCAGTATTGTCATCATAATTGTATAAATCTACCTTGTCACCAGATTTAAAGCCAGCTTTTTCTATATCGTTTTTATTCATAAAAACTACACGACGCTCATTATAAACACCACGATAACGATCATTTAATCCATAAATAGTAGTATTGAATTGATCATGTGTTCTTACTGTAGCCATTAAGTATTCATCTTCGGTTAGTTTATTTTCAGGTAAAGAAGTTAAAGAAAATGGAACACGATCACCAAATTCTTTTGTTTTAAAGTTCTTTTCACGAGCACCATTAGGTAAATAAAAACCACCTTTTTGTTTTACACGAATATTGTAGTTTTCAAAACCAGGAATACATTTTTCAATATCATCTCTTACAGTATCATAACTGTTCATGTAACGATCCCAATCAACCACACTTTTGCTTCCTAAAGTAGCTTTTGCCATTCTACAAACAATATGTGTTTCGTTGATAAGCTTGTCAGAAATAGGTTTTAATACTCCTTTAGACCATTCAACAATTCCCATAGCATTTTCAGCACTTGTGTACTGATGCTCACCGTTAACCATATCAATTTCACTTTTAGAAATAGTAGGTAATATTAAAGCTTCTTTACCATGAATTAAATGGGTTCGGTTGAGTTTAGTAGAAACTGAAACAGATAGGTCTAGTTGTCTTAATCCGTTTGCTGTATAGGTGGTGTCAGGAGTAGCAGACAAGAAATTACCCCCCATACTAAAGTGTACTTTAACCTTTCCGTTATTCATTGCTTTTATAGTATCAACCACGTCATAACCGTTCTCTCTTGGCGGATTAAAACCAAAAACCTCCTCAAGTTTATCTAATTGTTCTTGGGAAGGATGATTATTAATCAACATTGTTCTATTTCCTTGGACATTACTATGACCTCTTACAGGACAAGAACCTGCTCCGGGTTTACCAATACTTCCTTTTAAGAATAATAGGTTCAGAACTTCTTTTATAATATCAACTCCGTTAGGTTGTTGCGTAAGTCCCATTCCCCAACAAATGATAATTCGGTTTTTATAAGCTAACATTTCTGCAGCTTTTTGAATATCTTCTTTTAAAATACCCGATGCTTTCGCCAATTCATCTAAATCATAGCTTTCAATTTGTTTTATTAAATCCTCGTATCCAACTGTTTTATTATTGATAAATTCTTGATCGAAAACTTTACCAGGAGTTTCTTTTTCAAAATGTAATAGTAACTGTTCGATTGCTTTTAGTAGAGCTAAATCTCCATTAATTCTAACGGGAAGATGTAAATCGGCAAGTTGGATCCCTTTTCCTAAGACACCACTTATTTTTTGAGGATCTCGGAATTTCATTAAACCAGCTTCGGGAAGAGGATTAACAGCAATAATTTTAGCTCCATTCTTTTTCCCTTTCTCTAAAGCGCTTAACATTCTTGGTGAGTTCGTTCCAGGATTTTGACCAATAATCATGATGATATCGGTATCGTAGAAGTCTTTTAAAGTAGCAGTTCCTTTTCCTATACCAGTAACTGAGGCTAAGGTGAAGCCAGAGGTTTCGTGGCACATATTAGAACAATCAGGAAAGTTGTTTGTTCCAAATTCACGTACAAAAAGTTGATATACAAAAGAAGCTTCGTTACTTGTTCTTCCAGAAGTGTAAAATGCTGCATTATCTGGAGACTCTAATTTATTTAAGTGTTCGGCAATTTTTGCAAAAGCATTGTCCCAGCTAATAGGTTCATAATGAGTACCACCTTTAGGAAGGTACATAGGCTCAGAAAGTCTACCTAAATGTCCAATTTCATAATCAGTTAATTGAGAAAGTTCATAAACAGAATTTTCTTTAAAAAAGTTTGCAGTAATTCTTTTACTAGTAGCCTCTTCAGCTATAGCTTTTGCGCCATTTTCACAATACTCAGCAATAGGAGAACGTTCATCATCAGGATCAGGCCAACCACAACTAGGACAATCAAAACCATCAAACTGATTCATTTTAAACAAAGCTTTTCCTCCTCTAATCAAAGCTTTATCATTAATTAAACTTTTTATAGCATTTGTAACTCCAGGGATACCTGCAGCCCAATCTTTTGGTTTACCAGTTCTTAAGCTTAATAATTTGTAAGGAGGTTCAGCAGAAGGTTGTTTATCAGTTTGTTTTTTGGGTTTGTTATCCATTATTTTTTCTATAATCTTAGAACTATAAAGTTATGAAAAAAAGAGAAAAAGAAGAGTGTGGATGTTTTTGTTAAAAAAATGTGAAATTTTTTATTCTTCAACTTTGGAAAACAGTAAATTACTGCATATGTTTGCATGGCTAAAATGAAATTGTTAACCCCTTATTGCTTATGAAAAAAATTACTTTTTTCTTTTTTATTGTATTTTCTCAATTAGTTTTTTCTTCAACCGATAATCCTTTAGATAGTATTTCTAAGTCAAAAAAAGCACTTCCTAAATTAATTGAGTTTTCTTCTAAAGTAAAAGGAGAGTTTGATTTTGATTATGTAAAAGAAAATTACTCAGACCCTAAGATAGATACACTTATAAGTAGAGCAACCTCTGTTTTTGAGGCGATAGAAAAAACAGGTAGCTATGTAGATGTTTTAGGCTCTGATGATATGATTACTTTACCGGTTGGTGTTAAAAAGAGATTCGGTAAATACACAGCTTTATTAGGTGTAAGTAAAGCTAAGTTTTATCCAGATTACACAGAGGTGACTCTTTTTGCAAAATTAACAATTGGTCAACTTGGTGCAAACGGGAAGCAACAAGAGCTATTTTTTGGAGCAGATAATATAAAAATATCTCACAAAGGAGGAATATATGGCGATACCAATATATCCTTGTTTGGTGATGTAGCAATACCAATACAAGGTAACAAAGGTTTACTGGAATTGAAGGGAGGTTTTAATATGAAAACAGGTATTGTAGAAAACAAAACCTATATAACCATTGATTGTTCTGGAATTAAAGAAATAGGGGTAGCGGCCGATGTATTGTTCTCAAGAGAACTATTAGAGCCATTGGACGCCAACTACAAAGTTATTAAAGATGGAAAAACAAGGGTTAAAGGCTCTTTTAAAACAGTAGTGTCAGATTGGAACGATATTATTGCAGAGATAAATTTAAGTCATCCATTTCAAATTAAGGATAAAAATTCTACAACAGGTAGAGGTAAAGGAGGGGTAGTCTTTGAAGTTAAAAACGCTGTTTTTGATTTTAGTGATTTAAGAAACTCTACAAATATGAGTTTTCCTAACTCGTATAAAGAAAAGTACCTAGTTCCTGGGAATGAAGAATTGTGGAGAGGAGTATCTATAGAAGAAATAAAAATTATTGCGCCTAAGGAGTTTATGAAAAGAAATGAACAAAATAGGCTTAGCTTTTCAGCAAAAGAATTTCTAATTGACGGCGAAGGAATAACAGGGCAATTCTCAGTAGAAAATCTTTTTTCTATCGAAGAGGGAATAGCTTCAGGTTGGCCTATTTCTGTAACTGATCTGCATGCTTCTTTTATAGCAAACAAAATAACAGGAGCTGGCTTTGGCGGGCATATAGCTTTGCCTACTTCAGGAAAAGTTACAAAAGAAGATATTATTAATCAAACAGAACTTGTTAAAGGAGTTAGGAAGGCAATTAAATATACAGCTATAATTGATGTAGGGAATGATGATTATAGTTTAGCTCTGGAACCCATAGCAAAAAATGGATTACATTTTCCCGTTTTCATGGCAGAGGCACACTTAAAATCAAATTCAAGTGTAACTCTTAAAGTTAAGGAGGGTAAGTTTAGACCGAAAGCTAATTTATATGGTAGTTTAACAATTAAAGGAGGTAGTGGAGCAGCGAGTAAAATGATTAATTTCAAAGGTATCACTTTTGAAAATTTACAATTACAAACAGAAAAACCTTTAATATCAATTGACCATATGGGGTATGAAGGTGAGTCTTTTAGTTTTTCAAATTTTCCTGTCACCATATCAGATATCAATGTAACAGCAAACGATCAAAAAGCTTCTTTAGGTTTTACTCTTGATGTCAACTTAATGGGAAAGGGTTTTTCTGGAAATACTCAATTAGAAATTATAGGAAAGTTTAAAGAAGAAGAAAAAATTCATAGTTGGAAATTTGAAAAAATAAAAATACATAAAATTGATATTGCTGCTGATTTAGGAAGTGTTAAGTTTAAAGGACTTGTTGATATCAAAGACAATGATCCTGTGTATGGTAATGGTTTTTACGGTGAGTTAGAGGCAGATTTTAATAGTATTAATGTAAAAGCAACAGCTTGGTTTGGTAAAACAGATGTAAGGTATTGGTATGTTGATGCCTATGCTGATTTATCTTCGTTGAAGACTAAACCTATGATTGGACCTGTTGAAATTAATGGCTTTGGTGGTGGAGCTTATTACCATATGAAAAAGACATCTAATCCGCCTAAGTTAGTGTACCAAGGAGAACTGGATGATAATGGAAATCCTGTACCAGTTAAGACTCCAAAACCTCCTTCGGGTATGGACTATGCTCCTGATGCCAGTTCTGGTTTAGGTTTTAGAGCAATGTTAGGGTTTGCATTAGCTAATGAAGGCGCTTTTAATGGTAAGGTAGGTTTTGAAATGGCTTTCAATACTCATGGAGGACTGAATAGAATATTTTTCTTCGGGGAAGCTCATATCATGCAAGGTTATAAGTTAGAGTTTGCAGATAAGTTCAAAGAAAAACTTAATAAGCTTGAAAATAAAATTAATGATTTAGCCGATAATCAGTTGGTTAAAGACTTAAAAGAAACAAATTTAGTAGAATATAGTAAAGTATCTTTCCCACAAGATGGGTTAACTTTTGATGTGGGAATTGATGCACATTTTTCTATGGAAATGGATTTTGTAAATAATTCTTTTCATAGTGAAATGGAAGTATATGTAAACACACCAGGAAACTTTTTTAGTGGTGTTGGTCCTAGAGGTAGAGCAGGATGGGCTGTTTTCCATACCGGACCAGATGGTTGGTATTTACATATGGGAACTCCAAAGGATCGTATAGGACTTCGAGTTGGGATAGGAGGTTTTAGCGTATCGGCTACAACCTATTTAATGATTGGTGATAATTTACCAGGAAGCCCACCACCACCTCAAGCTGTAGCTGATATTTTAGGGGTGAGTCTAAATAGTTTAGACTATATGAGAGATTTGAATGCGTTAGGAGATGGTAGAGGTTTTGCTATTGGTATGGACTTTAGTCTAGATACAGGAAACATGAATTTCTTAATGTTTTATGCCCGATTTAGAGCAGGTCTAGGTTTTGATATCATGATTAAAGACTATGGAGAAACTGCTTGTAAGGGTAGTGGGCAGATTGGTATCGATGGATGGTATGCAAACGGACAAGCTTACGCATATTTAGAAGGAGAGTTGGGGATACGAATTAATTTATGGTTCTATAAAGCAAAAATACCTATAGTAAAAGCAGGGGCAGCAGTACTGTTACAGGCAAAATTACCAAACCCTAGTTGGTTTAGAGGTTATGTTGGAGGCCATTTTAGTGTGTTAGGAGGAATGATAAGAGGGCGTTTCAGGTTTAAAATTGAGCTTGGTGAGGAATGTGAGATAATTGGAGGAGCTCCATTAGGAGGTATGAAAATAATTTCAGGAGTAACACCTGATAACGATGCTACAGAGGTAGATGTCTTTACGGCACCACAATCAGCATTTAATATGAAGATAAATAAACCTTTTGAACTTGAAGATGATAAAGGAATAAAAACATATAGAATTTTACTAGATGAGTTTATTGTAAAAAGTGATGGGAAAGTAATTGAAGGAGAGTTAGAATGGAATGAGTCACAAGATGTAGTGAATTTTGTTTCTTTTGATGTTTTACCACCACAAAAAACTATTCAAGTAAAAGTGGCGGTGAGTTTTCAAGAATTAAAATCAGGAAGCTGGATTACATTAATGCATAATGGAAAGAAAGCACAAGAGATTGAAGAAAGAACTTTTACTACAGGAGTAGCACCAGATTATATTCCAGTTGAAAACATAGTATATACATATCCTGTAATAGATCAGAAGTACTTTTATCAAAATGAAAGTACAATGGGTTATGTAAAATTAAAAAGAGGTCAACCTTACCTGTTTACTCCAGAAACTGATTGGAAGCAAAAAGTGGTGTATAGTAATGAAGAGGGACATAATTTTATGAATTCAGTTTCTTATAGTAAAGGAGATAGACAGGTGAACTTTAAGCTTGGAGAGTTTAATAATCAAAAGAAATATACATTGAAATTGATTAGTTCACCAGACGCAGGAGAAGGTTCTGTAAACGAGACTTCTTATACGAAACAAGATACCGGTTATGAAGGTAATACCGTAGAGGTTAAAAATAAAGAGGTACAAAGTGTGGTTAATGAGAAAGCTGTAACAGAATTATTGAGTTATGACTTTTCTACAAGTGAATATAATACGTTTGCTAAAAAAATAGATGATAAAAGAGTAGTAAAACACTATTTAGAACCTATTTATTCTGATGTACATGCTATTCAAACAGACGTAAGGGAATCAGAAAGATTTGATAGAATTGAGTTAGAAGGAGGGAAATATTCAAATAAACAGCCTTTGATTGAAGCAGAAGCAATTTTAGATGATAATTATTATGAAGACAGGATTTATCAGTTAATTTATGAAAAATATCCTCTAGAACCTGAATTTACCGTTAATAGAGATGTAAAAGATTTAGGGATACCCCCTAAAAAAGGAATTGATATCTTAACTTGGTATGTACCATATTTAAGAAATAACCCAACATTCTCATTATTAAGCAAACGAATTCCTTATCGATATAATTTACCTTACCATTATAAGAGAGACTTTATGGATATACAGTATAAAGTGGTTAATAAGTATTTAAATAACCCTACTGAATATGCATCACAAATACAGAAGTACAATTATATAATTAATGGAGTGTTCCCTGCAATATGGTCAGGAAAATATAAAGTTAAAATGCAATATGTTATGCCTGGAGGAGTATTAGGAACAAGTACAGTATTTAAATATAAAAACCCTTTTTAATGCTATCTAACAAGAAAAGAAATATAATATTCTCGCTAATTTTTATACTCTCAACATTAGTTGTTTTTTCACAAGAAAGAAAAACAAATAAGAATGCAATAAAAGTATTAGCAAGACCACATAGTAGTAATAAAATTATGTTGCGTTGGGGAGCTACAACCCCAATGTCATTTAGAAAGTTGGCAAAGTATGGTTATAGATTAAAAAGGTATACTATTAGTATTAGTGGACAGACATTATCTAAACCCATAGAGAAAGATTTAGGAGTTTTTAAACCTGCAGAGCCACAGAAATGGGTTGACATAATAGAGAAGAATAACAATGCTGCTATTATGGCTCAATCGTTATTTGGAGAAAGTTTTGATGTGGAAGGAGTTGGTTCTTTACAAGGAATTATAAATATGTCTCAAGAACAAGAACAACGATTTACTTGGGCGTTGTATGTGGCTGATCAGGATTTTGAAGTAGCAAAATTAGCAGGATTAGGGTTTGAAGATTTAAAGGTGAAGTCTACAGAAAAATATGTTTATAAAGTTTTTTCTTTAGTACCGAAAGAAGAAATGAAAATTAAGGATGGAGGAGTTTTTGTAGGACTTCAAGACTACCAAAATCTGCCAAAACCGCTGGATTTAGCAGCTATTTTTGATGATCAAAAAGTAATGCTAAATTGGAATTATGCAATTCATAAAAATGAGTTTAACAGTTATTTTATAGAACGTTCAGAAGACGGCATAAGCTTTAATCAACTTAATAAATTACCCTATACTACTCTAAATAGTGGCGGTAGAGTTGACACTAAAAGAATTTACTATACAGATTCTATTCAAAATAATAAAACATATTATTACAGAGTAAAGGGAAGAACTCCGTTTGGAGAACTAAGTCCTCCTTCAGAAGTTATTTCAGGGAAAGGAGTAAAGGTACTACCATATGTGCCAAAAATTTCAAGTAAAAAAATTGTAAATAACAATAAAAGTGTTGTTTTAGAATGGAAGTTTTTAGAGGAAGGTGTTGATTTTATAAAAGGCTTTGAATTAAATAAAAGTAATAAAGCTAATGGACAATACGAAACTGTTGTAAGAAATATTTCCACGAAAACAAGAAAAGTTCAATATGATAAACTAGATGCTACCAATTATTTTACGATTACCGCTATAGGTAAGCAAGGAAATAGTCGAACATCGTATCCTGTGTTAGTACAACCAGTGGATTCTATTCCTCCAGTAAAACCAATAGGTTTAGAGGGAGAGGTAGATAGTTTAGGGGTGGTTACCTTAAAATGGAAAAAAAATATTGAGCCAGATATGTTGGGGTATCGAGTTTTTAAAGGAAATAATGAAAAAGAAGAATTCTCGCAAGTTACAGTTAGCCCGCATCATGCAACAACTTTTTATGATAGTGTTTCAGTAAAAAATTTGAACAATAAAGTATATTATAAAATTGTAGCAGTAGATAAGAGATATAATATGTCTAAATATTCAGATGTTTTAGTTCTGAAAAAGCCAGACTTTATTCCACCAGCACCACCAGTAATAACGTCATACAATGTTGAAAAAGAGACGGTAAATTTAACATGGGCTAATAGTCAAAGTAATGATATAGCAAAACATGAGGTATATAGACGAGTTAGAGATAGTATAAAATGGAATTTAATAGCTACACTACCTAAGGATACATTGCATATTGAATATACAAATTGGCAGGATGCTAATGTAGAAGGAAATACAACTTACCAGTATTTAATTAAAGCTGTTGATGAAAGTGATTTACAGTCTATAAACACAAAGTATATCACTATTGAAGTACCAAGGTTTACTTTATTAAAAGGATTGAAAAACTTAGGAAGTTATGTAGATAGGGATAACACTTTTATAGAATTGTTTTGGAAAACTGTAAATAAAGAAGCTATTGTAGAGGTAATGATTTACAAAGGAAAAAAAGATGAAAAAGTATCCTTGTTAAAAAATGTATTACCAAGTACGAATAGAATAGTAGATGAAAATGTAAAACCAAATAATATATACACTTATATATTACGTCCAGTATTTGTAGATGGTAGCTTAGGACAGATAAGAGAAATAGAAGTAAAATATTAAAATAGCCTATGAAAAGAAAATTACTATTACTTACTTTTTTATTTGCTTCTTGTTTTGGTTTTTCTCAATCTGAATTGTATGTGTTATTAAAAGAACCTCAAAATTTATCATCTGAGGATGGTCATTGTCCTGTAGGAGGAGGTGACTACGGCTTTACTAATATAAGCCATACTCAAAATAAGTATGATATTTCCAATAATGAGGTGAACATTATTTTAAATTATAAAGAGGCTTATAATGATGATCCAAGTGATGGTTGTGGGGGACCTTGTGGACAATATCAAGATTATTGTTCAGGAACAGAAGTAAACACAAAAATAGCTATTTATGAAAGTTTCATAAAAACTTATGAAGGTCCAGATCCTATACTATGTGGATCAGAAAATTGTTTACCTATAAGTTATCATGCCGTTTTGCTGCCTAAAATAACAGTACCTGAAGATAGAAGATGTGAACGAGATGAGTTATTTAAACAATACTCTGACGGACAAGATCATAATGTAACAGGCTTAGTATGGGAGTATTATAGTACTACAGGATGGAAAGAAATACCTAATTATAAAAATAGATTTCCATTAAATGTGAGTTTATTGGATATTTTTGGAACAGGCTGGGGAAGTAAGTTCAATGGTAATTTACAGTTACGATTTAAGTTTACAGCTCCATTTACAAATGAAGTAATTTATTCTTTTAGTACTTATACCATACAATTAACTGAATGCTCTCCAGATTTTGAATCATATTATAACTTAAGTAACACATCATGTTCTTATAAATCAGACGGTAAGATAGACGTAAAGCTAAGTAATAATATAAACTCTACAGAACAATTAGTTGCAACTTTATTTAAAGAAGATAGCAACGGAGATATATTAATAAATCAATACAGTACCAAACAATTAGATTCTACAGACCCAACAGTTTTGGTATTAGAAGATTTAGGAGGAGGTTTTTTTGGTTTTAACTGGCCGAAAGATATTGATGCAGGTAGTTATTATTTTAGGTATCAAGTATTGAATAAAGCAACTACACCGTCTAAGCCAAAAGCAACAGATCCATTTTGGTATACGTTAGTAAAAACGGAACCTTCCTTTACTATTAAAAAAGCAACAAATATCACATTTGAAGCCGAAAGTTTTAGTGATGAAAACTGTGTAAATTCAAAAGATGGGAAGATAAGAGTTTTCAATGTTAATGGAGGAACAGGGCAAGGGTATGAATATGAATTGAATGAAAATAATAATTGGATTCCTTTTAATCTTTCTAACAAAAACATAAAAGAAGTAGTTATAGGAGGATTAGGGAAAGGGACTTATAAAGTAAAAGTAAGAGACAGTAAAAAATGTTTGGCAAAAGAGTAATATTACAACTTATAATTATAGTTTTTTACACTATTACTGCTTTTGGGCAGACACCAGAGTATGCTTATTTAGTTACTACAGAAGTTATTAATAGTTATAATAATTATCCTATCACTGGAGAATTAAACATGAATTCTGATGTTGGTAGAATAGAACAAGTTAAATATCCAGCAACCTCCTCAACTATAGGTAATACTTATTTTGATTTTATAACGATACCACAGGGCTTTTCCGAAGTTTATATTGATGTTAACCAAAATAATTATATGGAATGCGATTACTCACAGCCAAGTGAAACAATACTAAAGAGCGATTTTAATTATGGGATAATTGCAGCAGGTCTTTATATGTCTAATTGTAATTATGTATATAATTTATACCCTCTTCATATCATAGGAACAAACAATGTAGATCCAATATGCCTACTAACAAAAGTAGAATTAACGGGAGGGTATGATTGGGAGTATCTTATAGGAAATAAAGATGATACTGCATTAGAATGGAAAGTTTTATCGAGTGCTACCCCTACAATAAATATTAACATAGGAGATATTTACGATAAAGAGAGCATTATTATAAATGAATTGCCTGTCGATTCGGAAAAAAGAAAAATTCACTTTAGAACAGGGCATAGAGCTAGCGGTAAATATGTAACTCCAATAACTTATACGGTTATAGGTTGTTCACCACCATTTAAAGGGTATTATAACCAAACCAAAACATCATGTTCTTATTTTAAAGATGGTAATATATCTTTAAAAATAGGTAGAGGTATAGATCCCTCAGAGCAGTTAGCAGTCACTTTATTTAAGAAAGATAGCAACAGTGATATACTAGTAAGCCAATACAGTACAAAACAACTTAGTACTACAGATTCAAAAATTATAGTATTGGAAGATTTTGGAGGAGGTGTTTTTGGATTTAAATGGCCAGTAGATATTGATGCAGGTATCTATTATTTTAGATATCAAACTTTGAATGAGGCAGATACTCCACAAAAACCAGATGCTTCAGATTCAGTTTTTTGGGATAAGCTTGTCAAGACCCCTAATTTTACTATCGAGAAAGCAACAAATGTTGATTTTACTGCTAAATGGGTAAATGATGAAAGTTGTTTTGAGGCAGGTGATGGTAAAATTCAAATAGAAGTTACTAGTGGAGAAACAGGAAGGTCATATTTTTACATAGTATATAAAGTGGAAGGAACTACTGAGACTCTAGAAAGAGACTGGACAAGTTTTTCAGGAACCACTACAGTAATAAGTGGGTTGGGAAAAGGTGAGTATAAAATAAAAGTAAAAGACAACGAAGGTTGTTTAGCAAAATAAAGTTGTATGAAAAAAAATAGTTTATTAAATATTGTGAAGGTAAAAAAGCTATTAGTACTAGCTGTGTTTTTATTGTTAGGAATAAATTCTTGGGCACAGGAACCAGATGATAAATTTTTGGAGGTTACTATCGGTGGTCCAACAGCAGAGTTTAAACTTACATTTACTAAAACAGGTGAAATAGAACATAATAACGCTACTACAGGAGTGTTAAACATTAAAGCTGAGGGAGGTACATCTCCATATAAATATTTTTTGTATAAAACAGGAAGTTTAACACCCGTAAGAACAGGAACTATAACTTCTTCAGGAGATAGTGCTGAGGAATCAAACTTGTCTTATGGAACTTATTATGTAGATGTATATGATGCTAAATATTCAGGAACTCCACCTGCATCTACATTTGATAGTGGTAATTGTAATAGTAAAAGAAGTGGAAATGAAATATTGGAAAATCCACCAGTATTAGAGGTAGATGCTTCGGTTAATTCAATAATTAATTGTAAAGGGGAAACAGGTTCTATAAAAGTAAATGTAAAAGGAGGTAAAGAACCGAGTAGTGGAAATTATACTATAGAATTGTTCAAAGATGGTAGTGCAACAGCTTTACAATCAACATTTTTAGTGTATAATGCTAATACGTTTCAAGAGTTGGTTTTTAAGGATTTATATGTAGGTGATTATACAGTTAAAGTTACAGATAAATATATAGATATATCAGAAAGCGAATTCTTATTTGAACCCTCATTAGCTTTACAATTACCTGAAGCAAATATTTCATCTACACCAGTAAAGTGTTTTGGTGGAAATGATGGTACTATTACGGTAACACCAGTTGGGGGGACACCACCATATAAGGTACGCTTAGATGGTAATTTATTAACTAGTGAATTTAATACAAGTAAAAAAATAAACAACTTATCAGCAAAAGCGTATACAATTCAAATAGAAGATAAAAATGGATGTAAAACGCTAGTAACTACCCAAAAAGTAATACAACCAGCAACAGGAATCAGCATACAAAAAGATAATGATGGTAATCCAACTTCTAATGGAGCAAGTAATGGTTTTATCAATATTTCAGTGTCAGGAGGTACTGCCCCGTATTCATATAGATGGTTTAAAGATGGAAGCACAACCGAATTTGCTACTACAAAAGATGTGTCTAATATAGGTGCTGGAACTTATAGTGTAATTGTAACCGATACCAATGGATGTGATAATCAAACACCCTTTTCGGTGATATTAACGGAACCAGCTGAACTAAAAATAGATACTGAGATAACAAACGTTCTGTGTTTTGGAGATTTAACAGGAAGCATTGACGCTAATGTTTCCGGAGGAGCTAGTTCAACATATATATACAAATGGTATAAAAAAAATGGAGCTTCATGGGTTCCAATATCAGGAACAGCTTCTATAATAAATAATTTACCAGCAGGAGAATACAGAGTATATGTAACAGTAGTTTATAGTGGTAATGTTGTGGAAGATGGGTATTCAAAAAGCATAATCATTTCACAGCCTATGGCAGCTTTATCAGTTACAGAAACAATACAAGACGTATCTTGTAAAGGAGGGAATGACGGGGCAATAACTCTAATAATTGAAGGAGGAACGCCAGGAACACAAGGTTACCAATATCACTGGTCAAACGGAGCAATTACAAGAGATTTGTCAGGATTATCAATTGGTTCATATACGGTAACTGTAACGGATGCAAATGACTGTACTTTAGAAAAAACATATGCTATAACTGAACCTTCAGAAAGTTTGAGTGTTTCTTATGTAAGTCATCAAGAGCCATTAGCTTTTGGAAGTGAGGATGGAAGTATCAATATTTCTACATCAGGAGGAACTTTACCGTACTCTTATCAATGGTTTAATGAAGCAGGAAGTGTTGTAGGAACTTTACAAAACATTTCAAATATTGGAGATGGTAATTATAGAGTAGTAGTAACAGATGCTAAAGGATGTACTGATGAGCTATATCAAACACTTACACAGCCTGATAAGCTTATAGGAACTATAAACATTCCAGATGATGGAGAGTTGTATTGTAATGGAGATACTGATGGTAAATTGGAAGTTGCTGTTACGGGAGGAATTTCTCCTTATACATATCATTGGTATGAAGTAGGTAGTAGTGGAGGAAAAGTATTTATTTCCGGCGCTACTAATAATACTATTGGAAGTTTGCCTGCAGGAGATTATGGTGTAGAAATAACAGATAGTAATGGTATAAAGTCGTATAGTGAAGGAACGGTAGTAAATCCAACTAAAGTTGAAATTAGTAATGTTATTGTAAATCACGTTGCTTGTTATGGAGATTCAACAGGAAATATAGATGTTGATGTAATTGGAGGTACAGATACTTATATTTATAAATGGTATAAAGTTGGAAATAGTACTGTAATAGGAACAGAAAAAGGCATATTAAATCTTAGTGCTGGAGAGTATAAAGTAGTAATTACAGATACCAATAACTGTCCAAATCCGCCAATTGAAAGAATAATTATAATAAATCAACCAACTGCACCTTTAACGATAGTTACAGATTCTCAAAAAAACTTAACTGGTTTTGAAACGGCAAACGGAGAAATTAATATTGAAGAAGCATCAGGAGGAACTGCACCTTATGCCTATGAATTAAGAGTAAAAGGAAATACAACAGTTATCAGTAATCTAAGCAATCCAACAGGGCTGGACGCAGCTACTTATGTCATGGCCATTCTTGATGCTAATAACTGTTCAGTAGAAAAAGAATTTACACTTATTCAACCTAACAAATTAGAGCTAAACTTAGCAATTACAAAGCCAATAGCTTGTCACGGAGGAACAGGAACGATTGGTTCAACAGTAATTGGAGGATATGTATTATCAGGTGAAGACTATAATTATCAATGGTATAATAGTAGTGATTTAACAAAAGTTATAGGTACAGAAGCTTCTTTAACAGCTTTAGCAGGAACGTATAGATTGGTAGTCACCGACTCTAACGGAAATACAACTTACAAAGAACAAGAGTTAACAGAAAATCCACCCCTTGTAATCACTTTTACAAAAACAGAAGTAACCTGTTACAATGGTAATGATGGAAGCATTGATATTTCTGTTACAGGAGGTACAGGAGTATATACTTACGAATGGAGCAATGGAGATAAAACAGAAGATGTAAATACATTAACAGAAGGAGTGTATACAGTAGCTGTAAAAGATGAAAATGGATGTGAGTTAAAAGAAACAATAAGCATAACGCAACCAGATGTATATAGGGTATTAGTAACAACTTTTGAAGAACCTTCAGGAGCAGGTTTATCAGATGGAAGTATATCAGTTCAGATTGAAGGAGGCGTAACACCGTTTACATATGAATGGAAAGATCAAGCAACTAATAGTATAAGTAATACTACATCAATAAATAATGTACCTACAGGAAAGTATTATTTAACAGTAGTAGATGCCAAGGGCTGTGAGTTAAATGAAGTTTATAATTTAGATGAACCAGATCCATTAATAGTTGCAATTGAACAAGTAGAAACGATAAAATGTAATGGAGACATATCGGCAGTATTAAAAGCGGTAGCAACAGGTGGTGTTGGAGGAAATAGTTATGTATGGTTTAATGCTGTAACAGGAAATAGTGTCGGAAACTCTCAAGTTATTTATAATTTACCTACAGGAAGATATTTTGTAAAAGTAACCGATTTAAAAGGAATTGAAGATACTAGTGAAGTTTTCACAGTAGTACAGCCTGAGGTACTAGAAGTTGCAGGTGATGTGTCAAACGTAACTTGTTCTGGTAATAATGACGGAGTAATAAGTTTAAATGTTGAAGGAGGAACATCACCATATTCTTATTCATGGAGTTCTGGACAAACAACAGCAGAAATTACTGATGTAGCAGCAGGAAGTTATTTCGTTTTAGTTACAGATGCAAATGATTGTCAAACTACAGGCAGTTTTACAGTAGAAAAAGCAAGCTCATTAACAATTACAGAAACTGTAAAAGATGTTATTTGTTATAACAGTTGTACAGGAGAAATAGACTTAAATATTGAAGGAGGTATTGCTCCATATAGTGTGACATGGAATACTGGACAAAAAGGAAGTAATGTAACTGGATTATGCGCAGGAACGTACATAGTTACAGTTACTGACCAAAAGGGTTGTCAAGCAACAAAAGAAATTTTAGTTAAAAATGCAGAAGAGTTAATATTTGATGTTGTTCCAAGTGAAGTAACCCTTTGTTATGGTGAAACTATAGAGTATGATGTAACTATGGTTGGAACATCTGAATATGAATGGACTTCAACAAATGGTTTTACAAGCAATGAAAGTGTAGTGTTATTGTCAGAAGAAGGGATTTATACATTAACAATTACTACTAAAGATGGTTGTAAAGTCTCAAAAGAAATTATAATACATAAGTCAAATGTAGAGATAGATGCACAATTAATTTTAACCTCTCAAGCATTTGTAGGAGAAGATATAGTACTAATTAACGTGTCTAATCCAATAAGTGAAAAGGTAGAGTGGAATATACCTTCAAATGTAACAATAGTCCAAAAAACGGATGAAGGTCTAGTTTTACGTTTTCCTGCTCCAGGAAATTACGATATATCTCTAATTTCAAATGAAGGAAATTGTAAAAAAGTAGCAACCAAAACAGTGAATGTTTTAAAGGCAAGAGATCTTACAGATATTGGAGAAACGAAGAATCCATTTGTAAAAGAGTTTGTAGTCTATTCAAACCCTAATAAAGGAAAGTTTACTGTTGATGTAGAACTAGAAAAGGAATCAGAAATTTCTTTACGTCTTTTTAGTTTAGGAGCAAACTCTGTAGTAGCCGACAAATTGCTAAAAGGACAAAAAAAATATGAAGTATTGTATGATATGAATGTATCAGCAGGGGTATATGTATTACTATTAGAAACTCCAAAAGCAAAAAGAATACAAAAAGTAATTGTTGAGTAATGAGAAAGAGTTTATTTTTTATAATAACGCTATTAGGTATATGTGCTTGTGTAAATGAAGTAGCCTTACCTGTAATTGTTGACTTTAATACAGAAATAGTTAATCAAGATTATACTGTGCCTGTAAAAGTAAAAATCCTCAATGATACAGAAGGAGCTGATACCTATAAATGGACATTTAAAGGAGGTGAGCCTAGTAGTTCGTCAAGTAAAAATCCTGGTATTATAACCTATAATACAGAAGGAGAATATCTTATCACCTTAGAAGCCTCTAATAGAGATGGTAGTGTAGACGTAAAAACTCAAAAAATTACAGTAAAGCCAACTGTTCTTATTGATTTTGATGTAGAGGTATTAGAAAATAATTACTCACCAGTTGAAGTAAAAATAACTAATAAAACAAAAGGGGCTACAACCTTTGAGTGGTTTTTTCAAGGGGGAATACCAGAGACATCATCAAAAGAATACCCAGAAAACATAACTTTTACAACTCCGGGAGAGCATACGATAAGATTAAAAGTAAGTAATGGAGAGGAAAGTTATACTCAAGAAAAAATAATAGAAGTTGCACCTTATCTAACAGCCGATTTTGAATATTCAGTTGCTTTTAAAGACGATGATTATCAAGTTCCAGTAAAAGTTACATTAACTAATAAAAGTATCAGTGCAACTAATTACAATTGGACGTTTGAAGGCGCTAATATAACAAGTAGCTTAGAAGAAAATCCAGAAATAGAAATTCAAACACCAGGAACTCATACATTACAGCTAAAAGCAAGTAATGGAAAACAAGAGAAAGTATTTTCAAAAACAATAACTGTATATGAAAATACCAACTTAAGAAGTTTAGAAAATGTAAAATTAGGAATTAACACAGCTCATAAAGAGAATGCTATTGGAGCTTTTTTTTCAACCAAAACAAGAAAAGTATATACGAAGAGTGAAGTTACTAATGAGACAGGAAAGGATATAGATCTTGTTTTCTTTGGTTTAAGCGAAACCTTTTCATATAACAAATTTGTGAGCCCAAATCAAGCATCAACAGTTGCTTTTTCATCGATTCCTAATGCTCAAAAGACTCAATTAATAAACAAGCAAGAATCGTGTAATTGTAGTACTCATTTGTCTGTTTCAGAGTTTGATGCAATGGTAAACGATCAGTTATTAGCAGCCTTGGCGGTAGATGAAATCAATGAAGGGTTAAAAGAATTTGATAATACAGTAACGCCAAGAATCATTCCTTTTAAAACTTCAGATAGTCGAAAAGGAGTTATAAAAATAAAGCAGTTTGTGAAAGACGGTACAAACTCATACATAGTAGTTGATATAAAAGTTCAAAAAGAAGCTAAATAAGAAAAAGTATATGAAAATCAATTCAAACGATAGTAATATATTCAAAAAGGTAATGTTGTTGTTTACTGTATTTATAAGTACAGTACTATACTCACAAACGTATCCAGTTCAAGTAACTCCACAATTAATACCACCGTATAGTTTAAAAATATCAGACTATGCTACAACGTCGAGTGAAAAACTGTATATCAATATTTTATTAACCGATGTAAATGAAGTTGGTCGTAGAATACGGTTAAAAATGTATATAGAAGGACAAGGGCTTTCTATAACCTCGCGTGATGTAATTATTGGAGAAACTCCTATATATGTTGATGGAGGGATAAACCTAAGACTGTCTAATTTAGACTTACAACCATACTTTCAGTTAGATAATTTGGTTGGAATTACACCACAACAGTACAATGCACCTTTACCAAATGGAGGATATGATTTTTGTTTTGAAGTGTACGACTATTTTACCAACAGAAAACTATCATCTAAAAGTTGTACTACCGTATACTTATTACAAAATGATCCACCAATTTTAAATTTACCATTTAAAGATAATATTGTAAATGCTACCAATCCACAAAACATATTATTTACTTGGACACCTCGCCATAGTAATGTAAGTAACGTACAATATGAATTTACATTAAAAGAATTGTGGGATCTACAAAATCCGCAAGCTAACTTTTTAGCATCAGTTCCTTTTTATCAAACAAACACCTATACTACAACACTATTAGTAGGACCAGAAGCACCACAGTTACTTTCAGGTAAAATATACGGTTGGCAGGTACGTGCTTTTGTAAGTGATGGAGTAAATGAAACCTCTGTGTTTAAAAATGACGGAAAAAGTGAGATTTTTTGGTTTAAATATTTAGAAGATTGTAAACCACCAAGCTTTGTTATTTCGCAAGCGTTAACAGCAGAATCAGTTCAAGTAAATTGGCAAAGTTCAGAACATTTACGCTATAGAATTCAGTATCGTAAAAAAGGATTTGGAGATGATGATTGGTTTGAAGTAAATAGTTATACCAATGAGAGTAAAATTCGAAATTTAGAAGCAGCTACCATATATGAATTTCGTGTAGGAGGTGAGTGTACTCAGTTATCAGGGTTTGCGTATTCAAATATTCAAGAGTTTACCACGCCAAGTAACGATGAAGCTGCGTATTACAACTGTGGATTAACTCCGCAAATAAACATTACAAACAAAGAACCACTACCAAAATTAGGAATAAACGAAACTTTTACAGCAGGTGATTTCCCAGTAACTACACGTGAGGTAAGTGGAAGTAATGGAACGTTTAGTGGTTGGGGATATATTACCCTACCATTTTTAGAAAACCTGAAAGAAATTATTGATGCAGCCAATATAGCATCTGGTGGAGATATTAATATAGGGAAATACACACGTATTAAAGTAGTATTTGACAATGTTCAAGTAAATAGTAGTTATGAGCTTATTGATGGAGTAGTAGAGACTGATTACGATCCTGAATGGGGAGGAATTATAGATGCTGATGAAGTTATTGAGGATATAAGTGATCTTGTAGATGACATTTTTGCAGAAGACGAACCAGTAGAAGATAATTCAGATACAGCTAGTGATACTACTACAGGAGAAAGCTCAACAACAGGAAATTCAGGTACTGATAATAATTCAACATCAGACACAAATAATTCTGATACGACGGATACTACTAATACTGATACAACGAATCAAGGAGACAATACAAGTACAGGAACAAGTAGTGGTACAGATACAACTAACAATACAGAAAGTGATGCAAATACTACTAATAATTCTTCAAATAATGAAAGTGAAAATGTAGTAATAGAGCATAACGGGAAAAGTTATAAGAATGGAGATACAATAGAGGTTCCTTATTCAAGAGAGCAAACAAATTTTGCTTTTTTACTAAAAAATTACCCTAAAGAAGCAAAAATTAATTGGCAAGTATTAAAGTTAGGGACTGATAACACTTCTGATTTTGCAACAAATGAAACTACCCACGATAATTTGGGTATTAACATGAAAGATATTCATGTGTTAGACATAGTTTCTAACTATAATGAAGAAAAAATAAAGGTAACAATTAAAAGAATAGTTAAAGAATTTGAGTTTTTGGAATTGGTTGCTAAAGAAGATGAAAATAAAAAAAGAGCTGCAAAATCAGGACAAATTCTTTATTTGATTAACGAACCTTCCATCACAAAAGATTCTAAAATAATAGACTATGGAATAAAAATATCACCAAATTTAAATGAAGATATTATTTCTAAAAGTGATATTAAATGGTATTTCAATGATAATTTAGAGACTGAACATCAAGGAAAGAAAACCACATTTAAATGGTTGTATGAAGATACAGAAACTACTACAACAACTGTGAACGGAGGAGTTTCAAATAAAATAGATAAAAGTGTAACCGTTAAATGGGTAAATAAAGATTTTCAAAAATGGAAGTTTAGTTTAGGGAATGAAAACTTTGGTTCAAAAACAATAAAAAAAGCTTTTGAAGCTACAAAATTGATTGAAAAGTATGGAAAAAAATTAGAAAGTCTTTCTTTTATTAAAACTACACCAACATCAAGTCCAGTAGGTATTAATTGGTTTTATGAAATTGTTCCTTTTGAAAGTATTGCTGAGAATAAAGAAGATATTGAGTCTCGTTTATATTATAGAGAAAAGAAAACCAAAGGAGGATTTAAAGTAGGTTTAAAAGGTAAGGTTACTGTATGGAAATGGGGATTACCCATAGATGAGTTGCCTATACCTGATTGGGCAATAAAAAAGGCGAAAGAATATATTACTGCTGAAGTAAAAATTGAGGCTAGTGCCGATGCTTTTGGTGAGGTGAAAGTAGTTAGTGAAGAGAGAAAGTATGTAGAGAGTGATAAGTGGATTGAGTATAAAAAATCAATAGATCCCGCAATAATAGGTTTAAACGTTGCTTTTGGAGCAAAAGGAGAGTTTAGTTTATTAAAAAATAATGATTGGTTTGCTATTAGTGGTTATGCAAGCGGTATAGCAGGAGCTGAACTTTTAAGTATAGGTTATACTAATGGAAATTTTGGAGTCTTTCCACTAAGAAAGGGAGTATATTTAGATTTAAATGCAGGTGCTTATCTAGTTTTTTTAGGTAAAAAATTAGAAACTTCACCTTATTATGAAAGAATTCAGTTAATTGATCCAATAGATTTATATAAAGAATAAGATGAAAGGTCTAAGTTTATTTTTAAGCATACTAGGTTTTTTTGCTGTATTGTCTGCCATTGTTAATGATTTTTATCAAATAAAATTATTTTATGTTGTAAATTTTGAACAATCTTGTTTTATAAAAGATGTATTGATTGTTGAAAAATATTTTAATGTAGATGGAGAACCTACAGACTTGTATCATATTGAAGGATATTTAAAAAGAAACAAAATAAAGAAAACAATAACAGGTTATATGCCTTCTTTAGATAAAGATAAAAATGGTAATTATTTGGTTTGGTATTGTAATCAAGAAGGTAGAAACTTTATATTAAAAAGAAAAAAGAATGAGAAATCTCCATCTATAGTTCTTGGAGGAGTATGGTTTAATCTTACATTAATTATATTGTTTATACCATCACTTCTTTATTATATAGGATTGAAAATATTAGAAAAAAATAAAAAATAAAAAATAAAATAATGAGAAAATTAATAACATCTTTATTATTAACTATAGTAACAATTAGTTATTCGCAATTTAAAAAAGGAGAAGGTATAGCTATTCGTTTTTCAAAAGAAGTAATAGCTACTTATAAAATATACGAAACACCTTTGCGTATAAACCAAGTAGCTTCTCAAAAAGAAATTGATTATTCTACTTATGAAGGTTTAATACAGTCTTTTTTTTCGGCTTCTAATAGAAAATGGGCATTAAGTGAATATTTAGATGGAAGAACTAAAATAGTTAGAGATAAAGAACACTTTGAAGCGGTTAAAAAAAATGATACATCCAAAAATTATATACAAATAGAAACAGTATATGAGTATAATTATAATGGAAGGAATATGGCTTTTCTAAAATACTCATTTATTATGGAGAAGATACCATTTCCTATTATAGGGGTAATTTCCATAGAAAAAGTTAAAGATAGATGGTACATAAGTGATTTATTGAATCAAGAATACATGATAAGTATTTTTTCCAATTTTGAGCCTGCTATTTTGCTAGAGTTATTAAAAGGAAAGTCCGAAGATGACTTCATAAAAGGTTTAATAAAAAAAACAAGAGGGAAAAATAAAGGATTAGATTTTGAAAAGCTAGCGAATATTTATAGAGGATGGTATAAAGTTAAGAAGACAGAAAGTTTATATAAAGTAAAAGATAAGCGACTTATTGTTGAGGGATATAATTATCCAAAAGCGAAACTGAGGCAAACACCAGAAGTTTTTAAAATTAAAACAGAACAAGATTTTATATTAGAGAAATCTTTTTTTTCAGAATATTTACTAAATGATAATAAATTGGTTTCTAATGAGAAAACAAAGAAAAAGTATGAAAGAAAACCAGAGTTTAATTTGATAGACAAAGAAATTACAACATTAATTTCAAAATTTACATTTGAAGATAATAACAATACATACAGTATAATTAAGTATAGTAGAAATAATATTAATAAAGCCATTCTATATAAGAAAGATAGTAATGGTTATGTTGAGATTAATGATAGGTTTACTAACTGGGTAAGTTTATTTGAAAATATTAAGCCACAATTACTTTATGACTTATATGAAAACAACAAACTTATTGAATTAAAAAGAGAGGTTTTAGATAAGAATAAAGTATTGAATTTAGATAAACTGGCACTAGTTATAAAGGAGAATAGATCTTCATTAGCTAAATACTTAGATGAGTAACTACTATAAGTAAAATGAAAAAGAAATTATTGTTAGTACTTCTATTAATAGTAAGTTTGAGTGTAAAAGCTCAAAAAAAATATACATTTCAATTTGTAAGGCCTGGTTCAGGGTTTACAGGGGGATTATTTTTTAATGGAAAAACTGAAACATATCGTTATAGAGTGTACAATGGTAATACCTTATTAAAAGATAGTGGTATTTTAACTAGAGTTATTCCTACTACAGGTTTAGAAGTGTTCGATGGAAATATTGCATATGAAGTATTTGATCAAAGACCAACGCGAGTTATAACTTCATGGAGTGTTTCTGGAAGTAGTACACGTTGTGATAATGACATAACTATTGGAAGTGGAGATTGTGAGGTTAATAAAACAGGAGGACTTTTTGGCCAACCATCAGTAACATGCACAACGGTTAGGGTTTCAAACAATAATGTATTGAAAGTTTCTACGAATAATACTTTTTGTAGAAAAGAGAGTATAACTTTAACTTCTAATAGCTGTATACCACAACAGACGATTTCTTGGTATTATAGTTTGGATAATATTAACTATAAACCAACTTTTTTATCAACATCTACAACTAGTGGTAATAGCGTTATATTAGATTTAAAAGATATAAATATACCTCAATCATATGAAGGTCCTTTATATTTTAAAGGTATTGTTAGTATCACTACAGGGTTATTTGAATGGATAGAATCGGATTCAAACATTATAATTTATAATATTATTCCTTGCTCACCCGAGCTAGTACAACAACCTACTTCAATTACAACAAGCTGTAATTATAGTGAAGATGGTAGTTTTGCGTTTAGTGTTGATAGAGATTTGGTAGCTAATGAGAAGTTAATTGCTACTTTATATTACGAGTATACTACAGGGTATGATTTGGCTACGAACCCACAAAGAGAAATTACGAATTTGCAAGCCATGTCAGATGGTAGTTTTGGTTATTTGTGGAGTAAAGATTTGGCACCAGGTAAATATCAGTTAAAATACCAAACCTTAAAAGGTAGTGGAGGAATTAACCCAACGGATGGATCCTGGGCAAGTATAGTTCCTTCAGATGAATTCATAATAGGTAAACCTTCGAAAGTTGGTTTTCAAGTAACAGGTTCTGCAGACCAAAACTGCTTTAAGGTGAATGATGGCTATATAGATATTAGCGCCACTGGAGAAGATGGTAGAACTTTTTTATATCAATTAACAAAGGATGGAGTCATACAGTTTTTTAATGGTACTAGTTGGGTAAAATATGAAGGGAGTGATATTGATAATGAAACATGGTTTACGTTTACCAATGCAAAGAAAACAAGAATAAGTAATTTAAATAAAGGAGCATACAGCGTAAAAGTTAGAGACTCACAAAAATGTTTAGCTAAACAGTAAGGAAGAGAAAAAATGAAAAAGAGATTATTTATACTACTATTTTTGTGTAGTTTTTTAGGGTTTGGGCAAGAGTATGAACTTTGGGTATCTGGTGATGGGAGCTTTACTAATGTATATGATTATAGCTTTTGCGTAACAAGACAGCATTTTTTTATTCATTATAATGATGTAAATAGTGTTTTATATCCCAATAAAAAAATATTTGATACAGGTATTTATACTTTATCCTCTAATAAAAGTAATATTTCAGGAAATTATAAATTATCTAAAGATGGGGTTCCAGGTTGTGGAGCTGCATGTTCAGAAGAAGGAAGTTTTATCTTCCAAAAAATGCAAATGATATTTATAGGTAGAGTAGGTAATGTTGTAACTCTTGATTATTGTTATCCACTTAAGACAACCAATATACATAATGAAGATAGATTGTTACATCAATCAGCTGTTATCTTACCTAAATATGTACAACCAGAAGGTTTAGATAGAGAAAGAGTATTGAGTGATAAAATATTTACATCTTCGGTAAATAATTTTAATATTCCTGAAGCTAAAATTCCATATGTAAAATGGCAATATCAAACAGATAAAGACTTCGGGTTTAAAGATTTTCCAGAAGAAATTAAAAATATTTTTCCTATGAAAGCTACTATAGATGAAGTTTTAAAAGATGAAGTTTGGATTGATATTAACACAATAAAAAATATTAAAATAAAAAGGGTTTTTATACCTCCTGTAGTTACTCTCACTTCTACCATTTGGCCCACTCCATATACTCATACAACTCCTACGGTGGAATCGTCGATTATAATATTAGATATATTGAGACCGTCTCCAACATTAGATAGTGTTAAAACTCAAAGCTCAAGTTGTAATTATAAGGCAGATGGAGGTTTTACTTTAAATTTTAATAGAAATTTAAACTCAGAAGAATTGGTAATGACTTTGTACGATGGAACTGATGATAGTTTAATCTATGATCAAGAATATACATCAACTTTAACCAATAATTCGGGAGTCTATAGCTATACATGGAATAAGCCTTTAGATGCTGGAAGCTATAGAGTAAAATATCAAACACATACAGGTACCGGAGGAATAGATGAGGCAGATGATACTTGGAAAAGCCTTGAGTTTTCTGATTCATTCACGATTACTCCTGCAAGGCCCGTTGATTTCCAAGTAACAGGATCAGCAGATCAAAATTGTTTCAAGGTAAATGATGGCTATATAGATATTAGTGCTACAGGAGAAAGTAGTAGAACTTTTTTATATCAATTAACAAAGGATGGGGTCATACAGTTTTTTAATGGTACCAGTTGGGTAGACTATACCGGTAGTAATGTGGAGGACGAAACTTGGTTTCCGTTTACCAATGCACAGACAACAAGAATAAATAAGTTAAATAAAGGGGCATACAGCGTAAAAGTTAGAGACTCAAAAAAGTGTTTAGCAAAACAGTTATAAAAAAGAAAAGAATATTTTAATGATTACAATGAGGGGGCAAACACTAAAAGTAGTAGTGTTTATTTTAAGCATATTTTTTGCTGAAAGTATAGTAGGACAACAATTAGATTTTGAGAATATAGGAAGAGGAAAACCATTTAAAGTTAGCGGAAATATCGCTGCTAACTCTGTGTTTTATTCATCCAATCAAAATAGTGCAAGAGCACCATTTACCTATTTTTTACAAGGAAGCTTAAATTTTAATATTTATGAATTTTCAATTCCTGTAAGCTATAGCTTTTCTAATCAAGGAGGCGATTTAGAATATCAATTACCATTTAGTTTTAATCGTTTGAGTCTGCACCCTAAATATAGATGGATACAAGCCCATATTGGAGATGTAAGTATGAGTTTTTCTCCATATACGTTGGCAGGACACCAATTTACTGGAGGTGGAGTTGATTTAACTCCTAAAGGAAGTTTTACTTTTTCAGCAATGTATGGTCGATTATTAAAAGCTACTGAAGATTCAGATGACAACAGAACACAACCTGCTTTTAAACGAATGGGATATGGAGCTAAAGTAGGGTTTAAAAAAGAAAAATATAGCTTAGAATTAATTGGTTTTTATGCAAAAGACAAGATAAACTCAATAAGTGCAGTACCAGAAGAAAAAAAGGTGTTACCAAAAGAAAACCTGGTGCTAAGCATGTCAGGAACTGTAACTGTAATAGATGGACTTCGTTTTAAAGGAGAGTACGCTTCAACGGCTATTACACAAGATCTTAGAGCAGAAAAAGTAAGTCATAGTAACGGAGTAGCAGGTTTATTATTCAACAATAGAGCTTCAACAGAACATTACAAAGCATTTAAAACAGAAATGGAATATAGCTTTGATAAATATAGATTTGGAGTAGGCTATGAGCGTATAGACCCAGGATATCAAACATTAGGAGCTTATTATTTTAATAATGATTTTGAAAATATTACACTGAATGGTAATACCACTTTATTTAATAATAAAATAAGTTTAGGGTTTAATATAGGATACCAACGAGATGATTTAGCCAATCAAAAAGAGACCAATACTAGTAGAACAGTTGGAAGTGTTAATGCAACATTTACTATGAGTAAAAAAGTAAATATAACAGGAAGCTATTCTAACTTTTCTACCTATACAAATAATAAGCTAGATCAGTTTGAGATTATAAATGATGATAATTTGTTAGATAATCAAGAAGAACGATTTAATTATAAGCAGTTATCTCAAAATGCCAACGTTAATGTAAGTTATATTTTAGAAAACAGTAAAACAAGAAGACAAAACCTAAATACAAATTATTCATTAGCGACAGTAGCTAATGCTGAAAATGGAATTGTACGTATAGGTAATGGTTCAACATTTCATAATTTTAATACTTCCTATACATTAGGATTACCACAAAGAAAAATTAATATAACATCTGCTTTAAATACTACTTATAATACTATTGGAAGAGATGAATCCTATACATGGGGACCAACAGTAGCAGTTAACAAAAAATTTCTAAAAGATAAATTAAACACAACACTGAGTACTTCTTATAATCAAAATAATAACAAAACAAATAAGGCAAGTGCAACAAACTTTAGATTGAATGCAAATTATGTATATAGAGAAAAGCATAATTTTAATTTAAGTGCTATTCAATTATTTAGAAATACTTCTTTAAAGAATACCCAAGACTTAACAGTTACTTTCGGTTACAATTATGCTTTTGACTTATCTGCAAAAAAGAAAGCAAAAGTAGAGAGAGTTCGAGGGGAGTTTAGTTTTTCTTATAAGGAACATACATTTACAGGAGAGCCTAATGAAATAACTCCAGAGGTATTAATTATAGGAAAGGCAAAAAGGTTTGAGGAGATAAAAAAAGTAAATAAAATAGCAGATAAACTTTTAGTTTTAGAACAAGAGTTAAAAGATGCTGAGCTAAAATCTAAAAATAAGTATAAGAAAAAGGCAATTGAGTATTTAAATCATTTACATAATAATCAAGACTATATAAATACATATTATGAATTAGCTTTTAAAGGACTTGAGAAGTTGTACCGTGATGCTAAAAGGGTAGAATGGTCGGTAGAGCAGAAATATAAAACAGCTTTATCCATGTATAATAAATCAAGCAGAAAAGATAGTAAAAAGATGCAATTGTTTTTAGAAAAAAGAAAGTCAGCATACAAAGCAAATAAGTATATGCTAGAGCAGTTAGAAAATTTAAAGAAGGAAGATTTGTACAAAGAAGATGGAGACTTTTATAAATTCAAGGATACACACATAAATACTATTTTAACAATGCTAGAAGAGGGTAGAACAAAAATGGAAGTTTCTATTTTTCTTGAAATAGCTTTTGCCAAAATGTTTCATACACTAAGTGAATAAAGTGTAAAATGAAAGCAATTTAGATTAAAAGTATTGATTTGAGAATATACTTTTGATCACCAATAAAAAAAGATAATGATAGAAGGCTAATTAATAGGTGTTCTAATTTTTTTAAAGGAGAAATAGTAGTTTTTTATGACTATTAGACCTCTATCATTATATCTTTAAGGCAAAAATTAAAAAAAGGGAAAAGGTTATGACATTATTATCATAAAATTTTATTAATCACAGCTAGTGTTAAATTCTTGGTAGTCAGATTTAGAAAACATAGGGATATTTTGACCATTATGAATCTTAATGCAGAATAAGTTAGGATTAGCATTAACAGTTAAGCGATCCAAATTCAACAACCCGCTTATATCGAGTGATGTAAGTAAATTACTAGAACAATACAATACTTCAATATTATTGTTAGATTTTAAGTCGATATTTTGAAGCTTGTTATCAGATAAAGCTAAAACTTCTAAAGCTTTATTAGTGGTAAAATCTACTTCTAAAATCTTATTATTTTGCGCCAAAATGGTTTTTAAGTTTACTGCTTTTTTTACATCTAAAGACACTAGGGAGTTATCTCTAACATTTAAAGTTTCTAAATTGGGATTATCAATACTTAACGTTTCTAATAAATTATAGTATAGACTTAACGATTTTAGATTCGTGGCATTTTTTAATCCAGTAATACTACCCAATTCATTTACATCTAGGTCCAACTTGATTAACTCTGTATTGTTACTCAAGTCAATATTTTTAAGCAAATTCCCAGCAAGTACCAATGTATCTAACCGTTTATTAAACCTCAAGTCTACAGTGGTTAAATTGTTTCCTGTGGCATATAATCTTTTCAGATTAGTAAATCCTTCAATACCTGTTAGGTTTGTAATTATACCATCATTAGATGAGTTTAAATCAAGGCTGATAATTCCTAATGCGTCACTTTTTAATAGTTGTTGATTGACAATACCATCTGAATCTATCCCCAGATTGATTAGTTTGGTCTCAAATTGTGCATCGGGAATGTTTAAATATTTTTGCTCTTCAATATTATCATCACTAGAACATGAAATAAAAAGGCAATATGATATAAGAATAAAACTTAAAGGTTTTAAATAACGTTTCATAGATAAGATTTTAATTTTTTTGAGATAACAAAATTCGGGAATAAACTGTTTACAAAACTTAATTTAACTTAATTTTTTGAGCTTTATTAATTATAAAATCAAATACAAGTGTAAGTGTTTGTTTTTTAGTAGTAAAGCTGTGTTTAAGAAGAAGTTTTAGATATTTTTTGAAGTAAAATCTTTTTCTTTTTTGAAATTTTTGAATGTCTAATAAGGTTATTTAGTCCAATAATAACTAAAATAGATATACAAGCAGCCGTTCCTAATGCGCCTCCATAACCATTGAAAAAAGTAGGGCTAACTGTATAAATAAAACCAAAAATAATTCCAGCGAAAACAATTGAAGTATAGTTACGAGTAAGTTTGCTAGATGTCATACCAACAAAAGAGGCACCAAAAAACACCCAAGGAATTTGATTGGCTATATCTTCAGAAAAAAGAGAACATGTACTTGCAACAAAAAGAGTGAGTAGGGCAGAAGCTCTAACAGGGCCTTGTTTATATTTAGTACTGACTAAAAAAGTTAGAAAAGCCCCAAGAACACTTGTTAAGTAGATTGGTAAAATAGTAAGCATTATGAGATAATTAAAAGTAATAAAGAGGAAATAACAACACTACCAAAAGCAAGAGTACCTAGTTTACCACCGACCCCATGAAACAGATTTTTTGAAAACATATAAAAAATACCAGCTATTATACCTGCAATAATTATAAAGCTATAATCAATAGCAACGTGTTTTTGCGACATTCCTACAAAACAACTACAATACATAGCATTGGGAATATTTTGTAAAACCTGTGACTTTTTGTTTACATTAGGTAAAAAAGAAGCAATTGTTCCAATAAGTGCTGCCGCCAAAACAGAATTCAAGCTAGTAAATAGGTGCAGGTAATTTGTAAGCAGAGCACCAGCTATAACAAAAATCATTACATAGAAAGGTTCAAAATCTACTTCTTTAATTCTAAAGAATTTTATGTAGGTGTAAATTATGAGAGTAGTAATAAGTGTTGTTAAAAATATTACCGTAAAAATATTTTTGTGCTCTAGCAATAACGCAGTAATAAATGCGAATTGAGTAAGAACTAAAAAAATGATTGAAAAAAAATGAAAATATTTATGTCTCAAACCTGAGTAGCGCTACTTTATAATAGAACTACAAATTTACTACATATATAGTGATTTTTCAATTAATTTCCCTGAATTCTTACCCAAAGATCTTTTAATAATTGCTTAGCTTTTTCACGATTCCTAGGAACTTCATTTATAATAGTTTTATCATGTTTTTTAACTATTTCAAAGCTAAATGCAAACTGTTGAAAGTTAGGTGCTACACTTAGTAGTCCGAAACGCAAATCATTTAAGTAAAGAGCATTGTTTTTTTCTGAAATAGTATACCAACCTTTGGTAATTTTAATAAGCCGTTTTACTGTGATATCGTCTTTGTAAGCTTCTAATAAATGATGGTTTTTAGGGTAGGAATAAAACTCGATAGGTTTGGTATCAAAAAAAGAATAGTATCCAATTAGGTAAGCATTATCTGTTTCAACATTAGCAGACCATAAAATGGTGTTAAAAGGTGTAGGTTTGGTTTCTATTTCTTTATAAGCTATTCCTTGTTCTTTTAAAGCATGTGTAAATTTAGCATAAGTAACCCCCTTGATAATAATGGTAATTACCATATAAGAACTACTTACTATAAGTCCGAGGTTGTTATACTTTCTTCTTTTTTTAGACTCTTTAGGTTGAAACATTGTCATTAATAAAAACACTAAAAAAGGTATTGTATATAGTGGATCGATAACAAAAATATTTTTGAAGGCTAACCGTATGTCCAAAGGCCAAAAAAGTTGGGTACCCCAAGTAGTATGAGCATCGAGAATAGGATGTGTTAAGAATCCCCAAAACATAAGCTTTGCCCATTCTTTAGTGGAGGCATTTTTTTCATACAACGAAATTAGCCACCCAAAAATCCATCCAAAAACAATTGCAAAAAAAACAGAGTGTGTAAAACCTCTGTGTATTTCAAGCGCTGTAACAGTGTCGAAAAACTTACCAATATACACATCCAAATCAGGTATAGTACCAGCGATAGCACCATAAAGCATTACTTTATTACCAACTTTTTTCCCTAATACAGCCTCTCCAACTGCAGCACCAAGAACAATTTGTGTAAGTGAATCCATAAAACAAAAATACTTATAAAACTATTAGAAAATAGAATTGTAATATTCATCAACCCATTCTAATGGGTATTTATCATATAAGTCGTTAAGAAGTAACTTGTTTGCTTTTGATGTTTTAAAATCTTTATAAAAACTGCCAAGAATCCAAACTGTTTCTCTAGGCAAGTTTGTGTTATGAAATCCTAAAAGAACTTGTTTAGAGGTTTCAGAAGAGTCAACCAATAGTAGAACCAACGCTCCAGCTGTTTCAAAATTGAATTGATTAAAGAAAGGAGTCATTTTTTGAGCTCTTCTTAAGAGTATAGGATTCTCCAAGAAAAGCGAAGCTTTTAATTTTCTTCGTAAACTAGGATAACTGGTATAAGAGTTAATTTTGGTAACAAATTTTAAAGTTTCTAAAAACTCATTATATTTTGTGTTATAGAGATTTTCTATGTTATTAGGAGAATTAACGCCAAAAAGAAAAAATACTTTACTAGGTTTTAAAACATTAATATTATGTCCTTTTCCAATTGAAGATAGTGCTTTCTCAACTCCCTTTAAGAAGAGAGGGTAGTTGTTTTCTTTTACTTTTATAATAGTACCTAACCTAGCTGAGTGAAAATAGGCATCAACTATTTTTTGTTTATCAATTCCTTTCAAAGCTTTTGTTAAAGTAGCATTAATATCATAATGACGATAGGGATAGAATTTACCTTGAAATTCATATTGTAAAGCTTCATTTTCACTTTCTATAAATAGATCAATAATTTTACTAGTTGTAAGTTTTCCTGTAGTTTGATATTTTTTTTCTTGTGACTGTATTATTGTATCTTTTTCCATCTATGAGCTGTTTTTTATTAATTGTTGAAGTTTTTAATGAAAAATAATAGCGGCTTTATTACTAATAAGATGCTTAGTAACTTTAAATAATTCGCCCCAAACTAACTTTTCTCTCCAGAAGCTGTTTTCTTCATTCATTTTCTTAAAGCTAGCAAGAACTCCGCTAGTAATGTATACTCCCATCTTCAGTTACAGTTTATAATTAATTGTAAAATTATAAATTTAAGTAAGTGGATAGAAATCTGTTTTATAAGCGTAGGGAATCGTTATAAATTTGAAAAATTAAGTTTACTTCCCCGGTGCAAAAAGTAATTTGTTTGAAAAAATCAATATGTTCAGGTGATTTAGATGGAGCAATGGTATAAGATTTTGCTTTCTTTTGTTTGTTTATTTCTATTGAAATAGTTAGCTATTAATCTTAAGAAGTTTATATTACACCATGGATGATTGGGGTACAAAGTACCAAAACAAATAATATTAAGAGTTGAAGTATACAGGTATAAATAATAAAAGTATTGCAGTTCTTCCATTTGAGAATATGAGCTCAAGTATAGAGAACGAATATTTTTGTGATGGTTTAACAGAAGAAATAATTAATGCTCTTGCCAAAATAAAAGAGTTATCTGTAATCAGTAGGGCATCTTCGTTCTATTTTAAGAATAAGAAAACAACTACAAAAGAAATTATAGAAAAGTTAGGGGTTGCAACATTTATTGGAGGAAGTGTAAGATTGTCTAAAAAGAAAATGAGGATTACCGTTCATATGATCGACACGGTTAATGATTTTCTTTTTTGGTCTGAAACTTTTGATAGAGATTTAGAGGATATTTTTAAAGTACAAGATGAAATAAGTTTATTTATTGCAGAGAAATTACGAGAGTATATTGGACATATTGAAATTGAAGACAAACTAGTTGAACCATTAAATCTTTCTATAAATACGTATAGAGAATATTTAAAAGGACGTTATTATTTGATGAAGTTTGATTATGAGAGCACTTTGAAATCAATCAAGATATTTGAAGAAATCATTAATGAAAAACCAAATTTTCCTAATCCTTATTTGGATATAAATCAAGGATATGCTTATCTAGGGACTATGGGGTTGTTACCGGCTGACGAAGCATTTCAAATAGCGCAGCCTTATTTGAAGAGAGCTTTAGAATTAGATTTAAGTTCACCAAGATCTCAATTAAATTTATCATGGATAGAATGCTGGCAAAATTGGGATTTGCAAAAAGCATATGAACATGCTAATAATGCTTTAGAAATACAATCTACAGATGAAGTTTATCTAACTATCTCTAGCTATTTAACAGTTGAAGGAAAATTAGGTCCTGCACAAAACTATATCAATAAAGCGTTAGAGCTAGACCCTTTTTCTGCAATAAATCATCATTATAAAGGATATATATATTATTTACAGCAAGATTATAAAAAAGCAATACAATTTTTGCAAAAATCTTTAACCTTTAATTCAGTTTTACCTTTTCCTCCTATTTATATTGGTCAAAGCCTATTGTTATCTGGTAAATTTAATGAGGCTTTAGAGTATTTTGACGGTCTTAAGGGAGTGTCTTTAAAAGATCTTACTAAATTGGGAGGAAAGACAATGTCTTATGCTTTTTTAGGTGATGTCTCAAAATGTCACATTGGCATAAGAGAGTTGGAAACTTATTTAAACACTGAATTAATGGGGAAAGCATTGACATTTTTGGTGTTGACAAATGTGTTGTTAGGTAATTATGAAGAAGCTATTGATTATGTAGAATTAGCTTATAAGAATAAATTGCCTATAATTTTATTATTTAACACAGAACCTATATTAAAACCGATAAAAAATCATAAAAGGTTTAAAAAGATAATGATTCAAGCAATTAGCGATAATAGTAATTATACCCCGATAAAACGTTATAGGCACTCTTTGCTTCATACTGAAGACATCTCTAAATATGTAAAGGAAATGGAACAGGTAATGATGGAAAATAAGTTATATTTAAATCCGAATTTATCATTAAAGGATCTGGCTTCATACATTGAACTTCCTACTAACTATGTTTCTCAATTATTAAACCAAGGGGTTAATAAAAATTTTTCTGAATATGTGAATACCTTTAGGTTAAATGAGTTTAAAGAACGAGTAATTTTTGACGAGAATAAAAATGTAACTATTATGAGTATAGCTTATGATAGTGGGTTTAACTCTAAAACTGTTTTTAACACATTCTTCAAGAAAAAAGAAGGAATTACACCAAATACTTATTTAAAGATTAAAAGAAGAAATTAGTTCTGATTTTAAAATCAGAACTTTTATCATATATCCTTAAAGTAATTTTGATTAACGAAAAAAGCTTATTTATTCAAAAATCAATAAAGACTTTATAAATCGATAGTATGATTAAATACGATAAAATAGGAAACAATTATAACAGCACAAGAAAAGCGGATAAGAAGCTAACAGAAAACCTAATTCGTCTTTTAAGTCCTTCCAGAGAAGGTGTTTATCTAGATATAGGTTGCGGTACAGGTAATTATACCCATGAAATCCAAAAAAGAGGGTTTCAATTCATAGGAATGGATCCTTCTGAAACGATGCTTAAAGAAGCAAAAGAGAAAAATAAAAATATAACTTGGAAAATAGGTACAGCAGAAAAAACAAGTTTGCTTAAGAACTCTGTCAATGGAATTATTGGTACACTAACTATTCACCATTGGAACAATTTAAATCTAGGGTTTCAAGAGTTGTATTCAGTTTTAAGAAACAAAGGTAAAGTTGTTATTTTTACCTCTACACCTATACAAATGAAAGGTTATTGGTTGAATCATTATTTCCCAAAAATGTTAGCCGATTCAATAACGCAAATGCCATCACTAGAAAGTATAAAGCGTGCAATGAGTAATGCAGGTTTTACTAATATTAAGACTGAAAATTATTTTATTGAACCGAATATTGAAGATAAGTTTCTTTATTGTGGAAAGCATAATCCAGAACTTTACTTTGACGAACAAATAAGGCATGGTATTTCTTCTTTTTCTTCTCTAGCTAATAAAGAAGAGGTTGTCATGGGTTTATCTAAACTAAGAGAGGATATTGATTCGGGTAAGATAAAAGATGTAATGAAATCTTATGAGAATAATCTGGGAGATTATCTGTATGTAGTTGCTGAAAAACAATAAGCTTAGCTAAAAATGAAAGTAACCAATGTTCATCACAGAACTTATAGCATTCCTATTGAAAAAATAACCGAATTATTTGACACTCTTTCAGGTAAAAATGATAAAGTTTGGCCTGTAGAAAAATAGCCTCGAATGATTTTTAAAGAAGGAATTAAGGGAGGAGCTTCAGGAGATCATGGCCCTATTCGTTACACAGTTGAGAAATACAACCCAAAAGAACTCATTCAATTTCGTTTTACGAAGCCTTCTGGTTTTATAGGAACTCACAGATTCGAAATCAAAGAAATTCAAAATAATCAAACCCAAGTCACTCATATAATTGAAATGAATACTAAGGGTACTGGTACTATAATTTGGTTATTTGCTATTCGTTCTTTACATAATGCATTATTAGAAGATTGTTTAGATAAAATTGAAAATAATTTCAATAAAATTAAAGTACATACGAAATGGAACTGGTATGTGAAATTTATAAGAAATACCTTTAAATTAAGTTCTAGAAAATGAAAGACATAAAAGTTATTAGAGATTCTAGTAGTTTCGACAGATCTGAATAAACTTGGTTTACCGATAACAAAAAATCAATGTAAAAATGAAAAAAAGTATATTCCTTTTTTTAAGCTTACTAATTTTAAATCAATCATGTAAAGTGGAAACATTAAATCCCGTAAAAAAAGAAGAAATTATAAATTCTTCTTATAAAGTCATAGAACAAGTGTTTGAATACTCTAACAACTTAGATTTCAAATCTGGGTTAAATCATTACTCAGATGATCCTAATGCCTTTTACATTAACGATGGAATAAAAAGTTCTTTAAATGATTTAAAAAAATCATATAGCGAAATAGGTCCTTATGTGGAAGAGTTACAAAACACCATTGAAAGTTGGAATGCTTATGTTTTATCTCAAGATGTAGTGGTGTTTACACTTCAAGTTAAACTAAAATTTAAACTAAAGGAAAAGCCCGAAATGAAAAAACGCTTCTTTTGGACGGCAACCGTGCAAAAACAAAATGAAAGTTGGGTAATCGTGCAAAGCCATGATTCTAACATGAGTTCTGAATAAAAGTCGCTTACCTTTTTAATTATTTCAAAATAAAAGCTAAGTATGAAAGTACCTGATAAGAATAATAAATTCCCTTTAAAGAACTATAATAAACTCTGTTTCTTAAAGAATGTTATTAAGAATCCCAATATTATTGTTGGTGATTATACATATTATGATGACTTTGAAACCGTTGAGAATTTTGAAAAGAACGTTAAATATCTTTTTGACTTTACAGGAGACAAGTTAATCATAGGTAAATTTTGTATGATAGCGTCAGATGTTACATTTATTATGAATGGAGCTAATCACCTTAGTAAGTCTATATCAAGTTATCCTTTCGCTATTTTTGGTGAAGATTGGTCTTCAGCTATGGAGGGTAAAGAATATCCTTACAAAGGAAATACTGTTGTTGGTAATGATGTTTGGGTAGGATATGGAGCAACCATAATGCCTGGAGTTACTATTGGAGATGGAGCGATTATTGCAAGTAGAGCAGTGGTTACAAAAAATATTGAGCCTTATACCATTGTAGGCGGGAATCCTGCTAAAACAATTAGAAAAAGATTTTCAGAAGAGGAAATAAAAAAGTTATTAAAGTTAGAATGGTGGAATTGGGAAGTTGAAAAAATAACCCAGAATATTCAACATTTAACTGATAATAAAATAGACAATCTACAATTATAACCATACCAATAAAGCATGACTACTTTAGTATTGGGTGCTAGCGGCGCTACAGGAAAACAACTGGTTGAACAACTTCTAATAAAAAAATCTAATATTAAAATTATTGTAAGAGATATCAATAAAATCCCTAACTCATGGAAAAGCAATAACAATATAGTAGTCATAGAAGCAAGTGTTTTACAGTTAAACAATGAAGAAATAAATAAAATTGTTTCAGGTTGTAATGCTGTTGCCTCTTGCATAGGTCACAATTTAAGCTGGAAAGGCGTATATGGTCAACCAAGAAAACTGGTAACAGATGCTGTGCGTTTAATTTGCAATGCTATTAAGGAAAACGCTCCCAATAACTCCATTAAGTTTGTACTTATGAACACAGCAGGTAATCGTAATAGAGACCTGAAAGAACCTCTTTCGTTTAAACATAGACTAGTTGTTTCTCTACTTCGCTTGTTATTGCCTCCTCATGTCGATAATGAAGCTGCGGCTGATTATTTAAGAACAGAAATTGGTCAAAACAATAGTTTTATTGAATGGGTGGCAGTTAGACCTGATAACTTAACCAATAGTGATAATGTTTCTAAATATGAAATCTATCCTTCACCTATTAGAGATGCCATTTTTGATGCAGGTAAAACAAGTCGGATTAATGTAGCTCATTTTATGGCAAATCTAATTACAGATGATAAAGCTTGGGCTAAATGGAAAGGACAAATGCCAGTGATTTATAATTCTTTATCAGAGTAGTATAAAATAATAATATTTAGATTGTTATACTACTTTTAGATAAAATAAAATCCTACTAAAGGAAAATCTATTTCCCGATACAGAAGTTCCCGAAAATGTGACCTAAAATATCCTTATCTACATCATATTCACCAGTAATATTTCCTAAATGACGTAAGCACTCACGAATATCTATGGCAAATAAATCAGAAGAAATATCTAACTCAATACCATTTTTAACAGAATTGATACTTTCCAAAGCTAAAGTCAACGCTTCAAAATGACGAGAGTTGGTAACAATGGTTTCATTATTACTCAAAGCTCCAGTATTGACTAATGAAATAAGTTCTTGTTTTAACTCGTCAACTCCAATATTTTGTTTTGCAGAAAGTAAAATTAAATTTTCAATTTCTGATTGTAAAATAGATGAATCGTGACATGACAAGGTGTCTATTTTATTGGCGATTACCAATAAACGTTTGTTTGGAAAACGTTGGTGTATAGTCTCAATTTCCTCTAAAAATAAGTCTTTAGAATGTATATACTTATTGGAGTCAATTAAAAATATAATTAATTGTGCGTTTTCTGCTTTTTCATATGCTTTTTTGATACCGATGTTTTCAACAACATCTTCAGTTTCTCTAATTCCTGCAGTATCTATAAAACGGAAAACAACACCATCAATAATTAATTCGTCTTCAATCGCATCACGAGTAGTACCAGCAATATCAGATACAATAGCTTTTTCTTCGTTTAGTAAGGCGTTTAATAAAGTAGATTTACCAACGTTTGGTTCTCCTATAATAGCTACAGGAATACCATTTTTCATAGCATTTCCAAAAGCAAAAGAATCAATCAATCGTTTTAGAACAGCAGAAATTTTAGCTACTAATTCTTTAAACTTGGTTCTATCAGCAAACTCTACATCTTCACCAGAAAAATCGAGTTCTAACTCAATTAAAGCTGCAAAATCTAGTAGTTGAGCTCTTAATTCTTTTAGTTCATTGGTAATACCCCCACGCATTTGTTGAATAGCCATTTGATGAGAAGCAGCAGAGTTAGAAGCAATCACATCAGCCACAGCTTCCGCTTGCGATAAATCCATTTTACCATTTAAAAAGGCACGCATGGTAAATTCACCATTATCGGCCATTCTACAACCATTTTGTAAAAAAAGCTGAATAATTTCTTGTTGAATGAAACTAGAACCATGACATGATATTTCTACGACGTCTTCACCTGTATAAGAATGTGGGTTTTTAAAAATAGACACTAGAACTTGATCAATAACCACTCCATTATTTACAATATGCCCTAAATGTAGGGTATGGGATTTCTGATTTAATAATGACTTATTTTTCTTTACAGAAGTGAAAAATGAATCTACAATTTTTATTGATTTTTCTCCTGAAAGTCTAATAACGGCGATAGCACCAACCCCTGCTGGTGTTGCTAAAGCAATAATTGTATCGTTTTGTATCATACTGCAAAATTACCTAATTAAAAAGGAAGTATAATGAAATACAATGAACATATTTTTTTACCTGTAAGAGTATAAGGGAAAAACCCCTTTTTTAACATTTCATTTTTTTTACCTAAAAATAAGTACTACTTTTGATATAACAGTTTTTAGAACTTAAAAAACGTTAATCCCTATAGAATAATACTACTATACCCATTCAGTATTATTTTAGTTTCCTCAAAAAATTTTTATTGTAGATTCTTGTGTGTTTATAGTATTACATTCTAGTAATGCTCAAAATGCATAACCCTTAATTACCCTACCCCATTTTATACCACCCCACCTAAGGTTAGATATACAATCTTTGATTGTTTGTATTAGTAGTATAATAATTAAAAACAAGTGATATGAAAAAAAATACTATTCAAAAATTATTGTATTTATTCTTTTTATTCAGTGGTTTAACTCTATGGTCACAAGGTTTAACTGAACTTTCAGTAATTTCTCATAGTGAAAAACCAGACTATGAAAGAGTACACATACATAAATTAAAAATTAAGAATAATAGCTCAGTAGAAAAAAGGTATCGTTTTTCTATAAATAACATACCTTGTAATAATCAAAAGAATATAGAAACTGTATTAGAGTACTCATTACTGGATGAAAAAAAGAAACCTATTACAGGAGCATTTAAAGTACTACCTAAAAGAAGTAAAGCACTTTATTTAAAAATTACTAAACCTTACAATATCAACTTAGGAAGTTGGAATTGTGTAGAGTTTCTAGTAAATGACCTTCAAGAGCAAATGTCAATGCAAAAAGCAGCAGTCTCTAGTAAGATTACTATAAAAACATACATACCCAATCAAAGTAATGACAATTAGACTATTTAGATAAGATTGTTATTATTAAAAACTTAGAGAACATGAAAAAAATTACTAGTTTTATTTTACTTTTTATAGTGGTTTTTCTCGTTGCTGGAGGAAGATTAGAAGCTCAAATAAAAAAAGGGTTTCAACCAAGATTTTCAGAAGCAGTTAAAGGAAATGTAACATTAATAGCGAATAACGTTTTATCAAGAAATAAAACAACAAGCTATACAGGAAATGATGGAAACCATGACTTTAGTAATAACGTTTTTGTTGATATAGATAACGATGCAAGTACATTCAATTCAAGTAGTGCAAATTTATCTAATCCAGAGCCAACAGTTAGTTGTTTAAGTATAAAAAAAGCATATTTATACTGGGCAGCAGCTGATAAAGAAGAGGACGACCCTTCTGATGAACCAAACTGGGATTACAATAAAATAAAATTGCAATTACCAGGAAGTTTAGGTTATACAACTATAACAGCCGATGATGTTATTTATAGAGGAAGAGACGAGGTAGGTCACTTTGTTAATGACCCATATATTTGTTTTAAAGACATCACAAATGAAGTAAAAGCTTTGGCAACACCCTATGGGACTTATCAAGTAGCTAATGTTAGGGCAAAGGAAGGAAGTTTGACTTCACATGGTGGAGGAAATACAGGAACTTCTGGAGGTTGGCAAATAGTATTTGTATATGAAAGCCCCACTTTACCAGCAAAAAATATATCGCTTTTTGATGGTTACGCCCATGTTACAAGTAGTGTTAATAATTTTGAAATTGGATTTAGTGGCTTTCAAACAGTACCAACAGGAGATGTAGATGTAGATGTAGTAATAGGTGCTTTAGAAGGAGATAGAGATTTATCAGGAGACAGGTTACAAATAAAAAATACCAGTAACAATTGGGTAGATTTATCATATAGTTTAAGGAGTGCAAGCAATTTTTTTAATAGTAGAATAGCTAAAAATGGAAGTAACTTTATAGATAGAAATCCAGCTAGTACTAATACTTTGGGATTTGATGCAGATGTATTTGCTCTTAGTAATCCAGGAAACAGTATAATAGCTAACAATCAAACTTCTGCGACAATAAGATTAACATCAAACCAAGAAACATACGGACTCTTTTTAATAGGTTTATCTGTTGATGTTTGGAAACCAGATTTAGCACCATTAATATTATCAAGCTCAACAAATACTAGTAGTGTAGAAGACACTGTTAGTTTTTCAGTCAATATAGAAAACAATGGTAATGACAATGTAAAAGACTTAAAAATAGAAACAACAATACCTCAAGAAGTAGATTTAATAGAACCAATAACAGGGTTACCTTTTGGAGTTACTTATAGCTATAATACGACAACTAGATTATTAACCTTTAATGCTATTGATGGAATTACAGATGTAGGAGATACACCATATAGTTTAAGTTTTCAGGTGAAAGTAAAAGAACAATGTTATTTTCTAGAAGAAATGTGTTCCGATAAATTTCAAATGCAATTAGTAGCAACTTATGCAGGAGAAGAAAATAATAGTACACAAACTACTTTAAGTTCTAAATCAGTTGATTCTTGTGGTATAGGAGATAATTTACCTAATGAGATAAGTATTAACCAACCTGACGAGGCTAATTGGACAACTACAGTCGGTTCATTAGATAGAACAGTGTTTTGTGACGATGGTGCTGCCCTAGCTGCAGCACAATTACTTAAGCCAGAGGCTAGTTGTGATTTAACAATAACCAAAATACCTGGAAGTTTTGAGGCTTCAACAACTAATTGTCCTGTTATAGGAACATATACTAATACTTGGACATTTACAGATAGTTGTGGAAGAACAAGTGGACAATTTACCCAAACCATTACAGTAACCGATACCACTGCACCCGTATTATCAGCAACACCAGCCGATGTAAGTGTCGACTGTGAAGCCATCCCATCAGTACCAACCATTACCGCAACCGATAACTGTGATAGCGTAGTAGATGTAGTATTCACTGAAGTAAGCAATACAGTAGTAGACGGCTGTGGAGAAATCGTACGCCAATGGGAATCAACCGATAACTGTGGTAACACGGTAAGTCATACCCAAACCATCACAGTAACCGATACTACAGCACCCGTATTATCAGCAGAACCAGCCGATGTAAGTGTCGACTGTGAAGCCATACCAGCAGTACCAACCATCACCGCAACCGATAACTGTGATAGCGTAGTAGATGTAGTATTCACTGAAGTAAGCAATACGGTAGTAGACGGTTGTGGAGAGATTGTACGCCAATGGGAATCAACCGATAACTGTGGTAACACGGTAAGTCATACCCAAACCATCACAGTAACCGATACCACTGCACCCGTATTATCAGCAGAACCAGCCGATGTAAGTGTCGACTGTGAAGCCATACCAGCAGTACCAACCATCACCGCAACCGATAACTGTGATAGCGTAGTAGATGTAGTATTCACTGAAGTAAGCAATACGGTAGTAGACGGTTGTGGAGAGATTGTACGTCAATGGGAATCAACCGACAACTGTGGTAACACGGTAAGTCATTCCCAAACCATCACAGTAACCGATACCACTGCACCCGTATTATCAGCAACACCAGCCGATGTAAGTGTCGACTGTGAAGCCATACCAGCAGTACCAACCATCACAGCAGCCGATAACTGTGATAGCGTAGTAGATGTAGTATTCACTGAAGTAAGCAATACAGTAGTAGACGGCTGTGGAGAAATTGTACGTCAATGGGAATCAACCGATAATTGTGGTAACACGGTAAGTCATACCCAAACCATTACAGTAACCGATACCACTGCACCCGTACTATCAGCAACACCAGCCGATGTAAGTGTCGACTGTGAAGCCATACCAGCAGTACCAACCATCACCGCAACCGATAACTGTGATAGCGCAGTAGATGTAGTCTTTACCGAAGTAAACAATACGGTAGTAGACGGCTGTGGAGAGATTGTACGTCAATGGGAATCAACCGACAACTGTGGTAACACGGTAAGTCATACCCAAACCATCACAGTAACCGATACTACAGCACCCGTATTATCAGCAGAACCAGCCGATGTAAGTGTCGACTGTGAAGCCATACCAGCAGTACCAACCATCACCGCAACCGATAACTGTGATAGCGTAGTAGATGTAGTATTCACTGAAGTAAGCAATACGGTAGTAGACGGTTGTGGAGAGATTGTACGCCAATGGGAATCAACCGATAACTGTGGTAACACGGTAAGTCATACCCAAACCATCACAGTAACCGATACCACTGCACCCGTATTATCAGCAGAACCAGCCGATGTAAGTGTCGACTGTGAAGCCATACCAGCAGTACCAACCATCACCGCAACCGATAACTGTGATAGCGTAGTAGATGTAGTATTCACTGAAGTAAGCAATACGGTAGTAGACGGTTGTGGAGAGATTGTACGTCAATGGGAATCAACCGACAACTGTGGTAACACGGTAAGTCATTCCCAAACCATCACAGTAACCGATACCACTGCACCCGTATTATCAGCAACACCAGCCGATGTAAGTGTCGACTGTGAAGCCATACCAGCAGTACCAACCATCACAGCAGCCGATAACTGTGATAGCGTAGTAGATGTAGTATTCACTGAAGTAAGCAATACAGTAGTAGACGGCTGTGGAGAAATTGTACGTCAATGGGAATCAACCGATAATTGTGGTAACACGGTAAGTCATACCCAAACCATTACAGTAACCGATACCACTGCACCCGTACTATCAGCAACACCAGCCGATGTAAGTGTCGACTGTGAAGCCATACCAGCAGTACCAACCATCACCGCAACCGATAACTGTGATAGCGCAGTAGATGTAGTCTTTACCGAAGTAAACAATACGGTAGTAGACGGCTGTGGAGAGATTGTACGTCAATGGGAATCAACCGACAACTGTGGTAACACCGTAAGTCATACCCAAACCATTACAGTAACCGATACCACTGCACCTGTATTATCAGCAACACCAGCCGATGTAAGTGTCGACTGTGAAGCCATCCCATCAGTACAAACCATTACCGCAACCGATAACTGTGATAGCGTAGTAGATGTAGTCTTTACTGAAGTAAGCAATACGGTAGTAGACGGCTGTGGAGAGATTGTACGTCAATGGGAATCAACCGACAACTGTGGTAACACGGTAAGTCATACCCAAACCATTACAGTAACTGATACCACTGCACCCGTACTATCAGCAGAACCAGCCGATGTAAGTGTTGACTGTGAAGCCATACCAGCAGTACCAACCATCACAGCAACCGATAACTGTGATAGCGCAGTAGATGTAGTCTTTACCGAAGTAAGCAATACGGTAGTAGACGGCTGTGGAGAGATTGTACGTCAATGGGAATCAACCGACAACTGTGGTAACACGGTAAGTCATACCCAAACCATTACAGTAACCGATACTACTAACCCAGATTTTACAGTACCAGTAGATATTACAATTTATAAAGATGATAATTGTACTTATGATGCTAGTATTGGAATCACTGGCGATGTTACCAATGAATCTGATAATTGTGATACAACTTTAGATGCTAGTTATAGTGATGTAGAATCGGCAGGAACCTGTGAAGGAGAAGTAATAATTACTCGTACATGGAGTCTTACTGATAACTGCGGGAATACAACTGAAAAAGTTCAAACAATAACAGTTAAAGACAATACAGCACCAATTATAGACGAAACAAACAAAAATAATATAGATATAGAATGTGGAGTAGGAGATACAGAAACTACGTTACAAGATTGGTTAAATAGCAATGCAGGAGCTACAGCAACCGATAACTGTAGTACTGTAACATGGACCAATAATTATGGAGATGATACCTCTGTAAAATGTGATGGAAGTTATATCACAGTAACTTTTACTGCAACAGATGCTTGTGGAAACTTTAGTACTACAATAGCAGGATATTTAATTAAAGATGAGACAGCACCCACAATAACTCAGCAACCATCAGATAAAACTGTAGAGTGTGATGGAGCAGGAAACATAGCAGAGTTAAATAATTGGTTAGCAACTAATGGAGGAGCGACAGCGACAGATGATTGTAGTATTGTAACATGGAGTAATAATTATACAGCTTTAACATACACCTGTAGTTTTACAGGAGAAGTAGAGGTAGTTTTTACAGCAAAAGATGCTTGTGGAAACACTGTAAATACAACTAGTGCTAAGTTCACCATAGAAGACACAGTAGCACCAGAGTTTGTAGAGACTTTACCAGCGGCAGAAATTACTGTAAGTTGTGATAACATTCCAGTAATGGAAACTTTAACAGCGACAGATAATTGTGATGCATCAGTAACGGTAATTCCAAGCGAAGTAACCAGTGGAGATGACGATGCTTGTGGATCAGAATATTTGATTACAAGAAAATGGACCGTATCAGATTGTTCAGGAAACACAACAACACATATTCAGGTAATTACAGTAGAAGATACTACAGCGCCAGAGTTTGTAGAGATTTTACCAGCGGCAGAAATCACCGTAAGTTGTGATAACATTCCAGCAATGGAAACCTTAACAGCGACCGATAATTGTGATGCTTCTGTAACAGTAATTTCAAGTGAAGTAACCAGTGGAGATGACGATGCTTGTGGATCAGAATATTTGATTACAAGAAAATGGACAGTATCAGATTGTTCAGGAAACACAACAACACATATCCAAGTAATCACAGTAGAAGATACAGTAGCGCCAGAATTTGTAGAGACTTTACCAGCGGCAGAAATTACTGTAAGTTGTGATAACATTCCAGTGATGGAAACCTTAACAGCGACAGATAATTGTGATGCTTCAGTAACGGTAATTCTAAGTGAAGTAACCAGTGGTGATGACGATGCTTGTGGATCAGAATACTTGATAACAAGAAAGTGGACCGTATCAGATTGTTCAGGAAACACGACTACCCACATTCAGGTAATTACTGTAGAAGATACAGTAGCACCAGAATTTGTAGAGACTTTACCAGCGGCAGAAATTACGGTAAGTTGTGATAACATTCCAGTGATGGAAACCTTAACAGCGACAGATAATTGTGATGCTTCAGTAACGGTAATTCCAAGTGAAGTAACCAGTGGAGATGACGATGCTTGTGGATCAGAATACTTGATAACAAGAAAGTGGACCGTATCAGATTGTTCAGGAAACACGACTACCCACATTCAGGTAATTACTGTAGAAGATACAGTAGCACCAGAATTTGTAGAGACTTTACCAGCGGCAGAAATTACGGTAAGTTGTGATAACATTCCAGTGATGGAAACTTTAACAGCAACCGATAATTGTGATGCTTCAGTAACGGTAATTCCAAGTGAAGTAACCAGTGGAGATGACGATGCTTGTGGATCAGAATATTTGATTACAAGAAAATGGACAGTATCAGATTGTTCAGGAAACACGACTACCCACATTCAGGTAATTACTATAGAAGATACTACAGCGCCAGAGTTTGTAGAGACTTTACCAGCGGAAGAAATTACGGTAAGCTGTGATAACATTCCAGTAATGGAAACCTTAACAGCAACCGATAATTGTGATGCTTCTGTGACAGTAATTCCAAGTGAAGTAACCAGTGGAGATGACGATGCTTGTGGATCAGAATATTTGATTACAAGAAAATGGACAGTATCAGATTGTTCAGGAAACACGACTACTCATATCCAAGTAATCACAGTAGAAGACACAGTAGCACCAGAATTTGTAGAAGAATTACCAGCAGATACAACGGTAAGTTGTGATGCAGTTCCAGCAGCGGTAATTTTAACAGCAACCGATAACTGTGATGCATCCGTAACTGTAAATTACTCAGAAGAGTTTACAGGACAAGATGATGAATGTGCATCAGTATATACAATTACAAGAACTTGGGCAGTTCAAGATTGTGCAGGTAATAGTACATTACATACTCAAGTAGTAACAGTTGAAGACACAGTAGCACCAGAATTTGTAGAGGAATTACCAGCAGATACAACAGTAAGTTGTGACGCAATTCCAGTAGCAGTAATTTTAATCGCAACCGATAACTGTGATGCATCCGTAACTGTAAATTATTCAGAAGAGTTAGCAGGACAAGACGATGAATGTGCATCAGAGTATACAATTACAAGAACTTGGGCAGTTCAAGATTGTGCAGGTAACAGTACATCACATACTCAAGTAGTAACAGTTGAAGATACTACCGCACCAGAGTTTGTAGAGACTTTGCCAACAGATACAACAGTAAGTTGTGACTCAATTCCAGCGGCAGTAGTTTTAACAGCAACCGATAATTGTGATACTTCTGTAACTGTAAATTACTCAGAAGAATTTTCAGGACAAGACGATGAATGTACATCAGAGTATACGATTACAAGAACATGGGAAGTACAAGATTGTGCAGGTAATACCACATCACATACTCAAGTAGTAACGGTTGAAGATATTACGGCACCAGAATTTGTAGAGACTTTGCCAACAGATACAACAGTAAGTTGTGACGCAATTCCAGCAGCAGTAGTTTTAACCGCAACCGACAATTGTGATGCCTCTGTAACTGTAAACTATACAGAAGAGTTTTCAGGACAAGATGATGCCTGTGCATCAGAGTATACGATTACAAGAACTTGGACAGTACAAGATTGTGCAGGTAATACCACATCACACACTCAAGTAGTAACAGTTGAAGATACTACCGCACCAGAATTTGTAGAGACTTTACCAACGAATGTAACAGTAAGTTGTGATGCAATTCCAGAAGCTGTAACATTAACAGGTACAGATAATTGTGATTCTGAAGTAACAGTTGTATATTTAGAAGAGCTTTCTGGACAAGAAGAAGGATGTGCATCAAAATATACAATTACAAGAACTTGGACAGTAGAAGATTGTGCAGGAAATAGCACATCACATACTCAAGTTATAACAATAGAAGATAATGAAGCGCCGACCTTGGTGTCAACATTAGAAGATATAACTATAGAGTGTGATAATGTACCTGAAGTTCCAACTTTAGAGTTCACAGACAATTGTTCTTCAAATGTAACACAAACAAACTTTGAAGAGACAAGCACATTTGATGGAAGTGATAGTGATTATACAATCACAAGAACATGGACAGTAGCAGATGATTGTGGTAATACAGCTGAATTTGTACAAAATATTACTGTAACGGTAAAGACCTCGGTAACTGAAGTTGCAGATTCTAAATGTACCGAAGATGGAATAATTGACTTGAATGACTATTTAGCAAATCAAAGCGAAGATGGAACTTGGGAAGTAACTCAAGGAAGTGTAACAGTATCTGATGATGGAAGTTTTGATCCGTCAGGATTAAACTTAGGAGATTACATATTTACATATACATCACCAAATAATGGATGTTTAATAGCAACAAAAGTTACCATTAATATAAACGACGATTGTATAGTATTACCATGTGGACAAGAAGATGTGGTAATCTCAAAAGCAGTAACCCCTAATGGAGATTCATGGAATGAATTTTTTGAAGTTACAGGAGTAGAATCCTGTGGATTCATAGCCAATGTACAAATATTTAACCGTTGGGGAGCCAAAGTATTTGAATCTAGCAATTATGCAAATAATTGGAACGGAACTTCAGACGGATCTACGTTTGGAGGAGCTGAAAGACTACCAGCCGGTACATATTACTACATTGTAATATTAGAAAATAGTGGGTTAAAACCATTTACAGGAGCAATTTACTTAGGAACCAAATAATATTATAGCTATGAACCATAATTACAAACTATTACAAGCAGTTATTGTACTGTTTTTCACAACAGTTTTAACAGTTCAATCACAACAGCTACCACAATTCACACAGTATATGTACAATACAATTTCTATTAATCCAGCCTATGCAGGAAGTAGACAAGTGTTGAGTATTGTTGGATTGCATAGAAGTCAGTGGGCGGGATTAGATAGAGCACCAGAAACACAAACACTATCTATTCACACACCACTTAGAAATGATAAAATAGGATTAGGATTATCATTTATAAATGATCAATTAGGATATGAAAACTTTACCTATTTATATGGAGACTTTTCATATACCATTCAACTTAATGACGACGTTAAATTAGCCTTTGGACTTAAAGCAGGGTTTACTCAATACAATATTGATGATGCTTTGATAGCAGCCGAAGGATCAGATCCAGGAATTTCAGGAATTCAAAATAGATGGGAACCAAACATAGGTAGTGGATTGCTACTACATACCAACAAATGGTATGTAGGGCTTTCTGCCCCAAGGTTATTAAATATAGACCATAATGATTTAGAAATTAATGGAATTAATTACGGAGTTGTAGACAGAGTAAGTTATTACTTAACAGGAGGATATGTTTTTGATTTGAGTGATAATGTAAAATTTAAGCCAGCTACATTAATAAAAGCAACTAATGGAGCTCCGGTATCATATGATATCACAGCAAACTTTTTATTCAATGAAAAATTTTGGTTAGGAGGCTCATACAGGATAAATAAAGATACAGGAGCTTTAGGAGCTTTGGTAGATTTTCAAGTATCTCGTCAGTTTCGAATAGGTTACGCTTATGAGCACCCATTATCAGACATTAATCAGTATTCAAATGGAACACATGAAATATTGTTAATGTTTGAATTGCATAAAGTAAATAGAGTTAAATCTCCTAGATATTTTTAAAAAGCATAGTTATGAAGACAAAAATTACACTTTTAATCTTAATTTTTTCATTCTCTTATTCATTTTCTCAGAAAAGAGTAGCTGATAAGTTCTTTAGAGATTATGCTTATGTAAAAGCAGCTGAGTTTTATGAAAGTGCAGTGAAAAAAGGAGATAGTACCGCATATACATTAGCAAGACTTGGAGATTGTTATTATAATAACTCAGATTCAAAAAAAGCAGCCCATTGGTATCAATTAGCTGCAGAAAGTGAAGAAGGGTTAAGTAATGAAAATATTCATAGATACGTACAATCATTACGAAGTATTGGTGAATATGAAAAAGCAGATGAATGGCTACAAAAATTACCTGATGCTAAAGGAAGTTTATCGAAAGAAGATTATGAGAAACTCATGACTTTAAACAACGATACTATTAATATTTACAATCTAGAAGTTAATACCAAAAACTCTGATTTTGGACCTTATGTAACAGGAAATAAATTTGTTTTTTCATCAGCAAAAAATAATAATGGTAAAATTTATGAATGGAATAATGAGCCTTATTTAGATTTATATGAAGCAAAAATAAATGTAGAAAATGGAATAAAAACGATAGAAGATGTTGTACCGATTACATCTTCAAAAATTAACACAAGTTTTCATGAATCAAGTGTAGCTATTACAAAAGATGGAACTACCATGTACTTTACCAGAAATAACTTAAACAAAAGAGATAAGTTAGATTATGATAAAGAAGGGACTTCACATTTAAAAATATATAAAGCTACACTAGTAAATGGTCAGTGGGATAATATAGAAGAACCTTCGTTTAATGATGATATCTATTCAAGCGGACATCCAGCCTTGAGTCCAGATGAAAAAACACTATATTTTACGTCAGATAGACCTGGAGGTTATGGTTTTACGGATATTTATAAGGTAGCCATTTTACCTGATGGAACTTATGGAGACCCTGTAAATATGGGAGATAAGATTAATACCATTGGTAGAGAAATGTTTCCTTATGTAGCAAAAGATTATACGCTATATTTTTCTTCAGATGGATATGCAAATTTAGGATTGTTAGATATTTATAAGTCAAGTTTATTAAATAACAATTCATCAGAAGTAAAAAACTTAGGAGCACCTTTTAATAGTGGTTATGATGATTTTGCCTTCTTTTTAAATGAAGATAATAAAACTGGGTATTTTTCATCAAATAGGCCAGGAGGAAAGGGGCATGATGACATATATAGTTTCGAAAAATGTAAGCAGTTTATTTCAGGAAAAGTATTTGATAAAAGAACAAATGAACTGTTATCAGATGCGCTAGTAGAATTAGTTGATACTACAGGAAAAGTAGTAGAAACAATTACTACAAAAGAGGATGGTTCATACTTTTTTGAAGTTAACTGTGGGAAGAAATACGTTCTTAGAGGTTCAAAAAATGATTATAAAGATGATTTAAAAGATGTATTAACGACAAATGAAGATAATAAAAATATAAAGATAGACTTGTATTTGACACCATTAATTATAGGTAACGAAATAGTGATAGACCCTATATTTTTTGATTTTGATAAGTGGAATATTCGACCAGACGCAGCCTATGAGCTAGAACATATAGTACGTGTGTTAAAAAATCATCCGAAAATGATTATTAAAATTGAAGCTCACACCGATAGTAGGGGAAGTGATAGTTATAATGAAACTTTATCAGATAAGAGAGCTAAATCTACTAGAGATTATATTTTCTCAAGAGGTATAGATACCAATAGGATAGAAAGCGCTATTGGTTACGGAGAAAAGCAATTAGTAAACAAATGTTCTAATGGTGTTCCTTGTACAGAAGAGGAACATCAAGAAAACCGACGATCAAAATTTATAATTACGAATGATTATAAATAGTAAAATAAGTAATTAGTCTCCCGTAGAGTAGTTTTCTTTAGCCCCGATTCAATGCGCATATTGGATTGGGGTTATTTAATTTCACTATTTCTTTACAAAAATATTAGTGTAATACCACTTACCGTTAGCACTTTTTTCAGCAGTAACTTCAAAGTGAGTATAATCACCTTCAATATTTTCTCTGTGCCCATCGCTTTTAATCCAAGCATTAACTACAGCTTCTGCGGTAGAATAACCATAAGCTACATTTTCACCTACTTTAACAGCATCAGCATTTTCAGCTAAATACTCTTTACGTTGGTAAAAAAAGTCGTGTGAAACCTCGTCTTTCTCAATCATATAGTTAGTATGATTGCTTGTTTGTGACTTAATAGTTTGTAACTTGCTTAGTGAAGAAAAGCCATTATTAACTCTATAAGTGTTAATTAGGTCTAAGATGTCTGCTTCTATCGGTTTTTCATTGATGCTAGCTGACATTTCTGGGGTACTGTCAATTATCTCGGCTTCGTTAGAAGAGCAAGATGTTATTATTAGTGCACAAAACAGCACCAATAACTTGAGGGGGTAGTTATTCATGATTATAGGGGTTAAGGGGTTAATCAAAAACGTTGTAAAGATATAACGAAAACTTAATATAAAACAAGTTAATAATGTGTGTTTTATATAAAAAGGGGCTTTTTCCTGTGACTAGATAGCCTGTTTTATAAAGTCTTCATACTCATAAAAAAACAATTCAAACTGTGTCATAGCTTCAACATAAAACTCATAACAATCTCGCCAAGTATCTTTATTATGAATACTGAATTTTTTATCAAAAGGGACGTAAATTCTACGAATAATCTTGTGATTATCTAGCTCAAAGTTATCGTCAAATATAACTTCAGGTAAATATTCACTTTCCAGTATTTTTTTTAAAGAAAGTAGCTGATCATAAAGTAGTTCATTGGCTATTTCTTCAGGATGTTCAAAATCTAAACAAACGGAAGCTTTTTTTCTATCCGCTTGAAACTTAAAAGCAAACCCTTTTATTTTGGTATTGTATAACAACCATTTTCTTGGAAAAGACTTACCAAAACTTGTCCAAAACTCTTTGCGTAAACGAGCAGATTCTTCTTTGCTAAACACTATCCGTGAACTTTTGCAGTTTTACCTCTTTCTCGCATCATTTCGGCTTCGAAAGCCAATAAATCTTCCCATTTTTTATCAACGATTTCACGATCCATATACTTACGGGCATACCCTAAAAATAAGGTGTAATGATTTGCTTCAGAAACCATTAAATCCAAATAAAATTTAGATAATTGTTCATCTTCCATATTATCAGCAAAAACCTTAAAACGCTCACAACTACGTGCCTCTATCAAAGCAGCAACTAAAAGTCGATGAATTAAAGCTTCAGTTCTATTTCCGGTATGTGGGAAGAATTTTTGCAATTTTAAAGCATAGTCATTTTTAGTAGCTTGTCCTAAAACCATACCCCGCTCTATCATTATGTTATGTACCATTCTAAAATGTTCCATTTCTTCAATGGCAATATCACTCATATCTTTAACAAGTTCAGTTTCTTCAGAGTAATTGATAATAATTGACACAGCATTTGAAGCAGCTTTTTGTTCAGCAAAAGCATGATCTGTTAATAGTTGTTCTAATCCATTTTTAGCAACTTCAACCCATGAAGTTTCTGTGTCAAATTGTAATCCAAGCATAATGTGTAATTGAGGTTGTAAAAGTAAAAAATATAAGCGCTAATTGCATAATAAATACCCTAAAAATGGTAAATTTGCTACCAAAAAAATCTCTTAAGAAAATTGCTTAAAAAATATTGATTCGAGTTACGAATACTAAATGAATTGCTACAAATTCTAAATAGATAATCTTTTAAAAATATTTTTCAGTAGTTTTAGATACAATAGAGAAAGATAAAACTTCTAAGGAAATGAAATTACAGTTACTAAAAAAAATGAGAAAAATTATTGGCGTTTTTGCACTAATCTTTTTAATGGTTATTGCTAATTCGTGTAAAAAAGCAGTTACTACAGAAAGTAATGTAAATGAGTTTGGAGAGTATATTAGTGTTTTTCCTGATAAACTAATATCGGTAACCCCAAATTTAAAGTTTGTATTAAAAAAGAAAATAACAACAAACTTTGAGGCAACTGAAGTTATTACTACCAAACCTGCTATAAAAGGAGAAGTAGTTTTAAATGATAATGAGTTAGTTTTTGTACCTGCAGAAAAATTAAAAAGTAATCAAGAATACTTAATAACGCTTCACTTATCAAAATTATACGAAGATATTGATGAAAATTTAGAGAATTTTACAGTAAATGTAAAAACTAAAGAGTTACTATTTAACGTTTCCTTACAATCTCCGACGGTATATAATAAAAACTTATATGCAGTTGAGGGAGAGTTGACAGCTAGTGATATTATTGAAACAGACAAAATACCATCTTTAGTAAAAGCGACTTATAATGGAAAGACAAAGCCTATAAAGTTTAGTACTGTAGGAAAAGTAAGTTCTAAAGTCTATTTTAAAATAGATAGTATACAACGTTTTGAAGATGATAAACAATTAAAAGTAGAGTGGACAGGAGCTCCAGTACAATCAGAATCTAAAGGGAGTAGAGAAGTAACGATAACAGGGAAAAACAACTTTAAAGTATTAAGTGTAGAAGTTGTTGATACAGATAAGCAACATATTGAAATAAACTTTTCAGACCCATTACAAAAATCACAAAACTTAAAAGGATTAATTCAGTTTTTAAACACTCAAAAAAGAGCTTTCACTTATAAGATAAAAAGCAATAAAGTAACTGTATATCCTAAATCATCATTTACACAAAAAGTAGATATAGAAATATTCAAAGGAATAAAGAGTGCAGATGGTTATACTTTAAAAGAAAATACAATTAAAACAGTGTATTTTGAAGAATTAAAACCTGCTGTAAAGTTTATAAAAAGCGGATCAATACTTCCAAATTCTAATAACTTAAAAATAAACTTTAGTGCTGTAAATTTAAAAGCCGTAGATGCAACTGTTTATAAAATTTATAAAGAGAATGTACTACAGTTTTTACAGTATAATGATTTAAGTAACCAAGGAAACTTACGTTACGTAGGTCGTCCAGTAGCAAAATACACGGTAAACCTAGGCAATCAAGGATTAGATTTAAGTAAAGAAAATGCTTTTGCTATTGATTTGGCAGATATAGTAAAAGTGGAGAATGGAGCAATGTATAGAGTTGAGTTTTCATTCAATAAAGACTATTCAAATTATAAATGTGCTGAAGGTGTTTCAACCAAAACTATAGTTTTTGGGAAAAAAGAAATAGATACTAAAAGTTATGATAATCCTAATTATTATGATGACTATTATTATGATTATAGTTGGAGAGATAGAGAAAATCCTTGTACAACATCATACTACTACAATAAAAATATTAGCACAAACATTTTAGCTACAAATATTGGTGTTATAGTTAAAAAGGGAAACAATAATAAAATAGTAGTAGCAGTTACGGATATACTTACCACTGACGTTATTGAAGGCGCTAAAGTAACTTTATACAATTTACAAAAACAACCAGTTACATCAGCAGCTACAAATAAAGAAGGAATTGTTTCTTTTTCTGATATTACTAATGCCTTTTTTGCAGTAGTTACTAAAAACAACAATACAACTTATGTGAAATTGAAAGACGGTGAAGCGCTTTCAATGAGTAAGTTTGATGTTTCTGGAGTGAAATTACAAGAAGGAATTAAAGGATATATTTATGGAGAGCGTGGAGTGTGGCGACCAGGAGACCAACTATTTTTAACTTTTGTTTTAAATGATAATGCGAATCCAATTCCAGAGGAACACCCAATAAAATTTGAATTAATAAATCCGCAAGGAAAAATAATCGATAGAAAAGTACTTCCAAAAAAATCAAACAATGTATACACATACGCTCCTACAACAAACCCAGAAGCTATTACTGGGAATTGGAAGTTACGTGTAAGTGTTGGTGGAGCTGTTTTCAACAAAACATTAAAAGTTGAAACTATCAAACCGAATCGATTAAAGATTAAACTAGCTACAGATGCAGAGTTTATCAAAGCAAATTCAACTATTACAGGAAATGTAGAAGTAAAATGGTTACATGGAGCAATAGCAAGAGGATTAAAGTTAGATATCAACGGAAAATTCTCACAAACCAATACGGAGTTTTCAAAATTCAAAAACTATAATTTTGATGATGTAACTCGTCGATTTGGAACAGAAGAGTTTAAAGTACTAAAAGGAAGTTTAAGTAGCGAAGGAACTACTAAGTTCTCGGTAAAACCTAAATTAGATAGTAAAGCTCCAGGAATGTTAAGAGCGAGTTTTATTACAAAAGTGTATGAAAATGGAGGAGACTTTAGTACAGATGTATTTTCTAATAAAGTGTCACCGTATACTTCGTATGCAGGGTTACAAGATGCTGAAGAACCACAATCTAAAAACTATTTATTTACAGATGAAAACTATACATTTAATGTAGCTTCAGTAAACGAAGAAGGAGTAGGAATAGCAAATACTTTAGAAGTAAATGTATATAAATTATCATGGCGTTGGTGGTGGAGTACTTCTGATAATGGATTGTCTAGTTATGATGGTACACGTTACCATGAGCCGTATAAAAAACTGAAAGTAACAACAAATGCAAGTGGTAAAGGAACTTTTAAATTAAAGGTTGATGAAAACGATTGGGGACGTTACTTGATAAAAGTAAAAGACTCAAAAAGTAAGCACGTTACCTCAAATGTAGTGTATTTTGATTGGCCTTCTTGGTATGCTAAGAAAAAAGGAAATCAAGATAAGAGTAACGCTACGATGCTGATATTTACAACCGATAAAGAATCGTATGAAGTAGATGAAAAAGCAACTGTGAAGTTTCCGTCTTCAGAAGGAGGAAAAGCGTTTATTACCATAGAAAACGGAACAGAAGTATTAGATCATTTCTGGATACCAACACAAGCACAACAAACATCGTTTAGTTTCCCAGTAAAAGCGAGTTATACACCAAATGTATTTGTAAACATTTCATTGTTACAAAAACATAGTCAAACAGTAAACGATTTACCAATTCGTATGTACGGTTCAATACCAATGTTGGTACATAATCCTGCAACCAAATTAGAACCAAAAATTCAGTTAGCGGACGAGTTAAGACCAGAATCAACAGCTACCATTCGAGTAAAAGAAGAAAAAGGTAGGGCGATGACTTATACCATTGCACTGGTAGATGAAGGTTTGTTAGATTTAACACGTTTTAAGACACCAAACCCTTGGGGAGTGTTCTATGCACGTCAGTCTTTAGGAGTAAAAACATGGGATATTTTTGATGACGTTATTGGTGCTTACGGTGGAAAAGTAAATCAAATATTAAGTATTGGAGGAGATGAAGCAGAGGCAGGAAGTAAAAACCGAAAAGCGAATCGATTCAAACCAATGGTTGCGTATTTAGGCCCTTTCGATTTAGAAAAAGGAGACAGTAAGGAACATAAAATAAAAATACCTAAATATGTAGGATCTGTTCGAGCTATGGTGGTGGCTACTGATACTAAAAAAGATGCGTACGGTAGCGATGAAAAAACAGCTTTTGTACGAAAACCAGTAATGATTTTAGCATCATTGCCTCGTAAAATAACACCACAAGAAACTGTTACCTTACCAGTTACTGTTTTTGCAATGAAACCAAACATTAAAAATGTAAAAGTTACAGTACAACCAAACGAAGCATATACTATTGTAGGAGATAAAACGCAAACCGTTTCATTTAGTCAGCCAGATGAAAAAATGGCGTATTTCACCTTGAAAGTAAATGATTTTAAAGGAATTGGCAAAGTAAAAATAGACGCAAGTTCAGGAAGAGAAAAAGCATCTTACGAAGTAGAAATAGATGTGTTAAATCCAAATCCAGTAACTACTGAAGTAAAAGATGTCGTATTGAAATCTAATGAAGTAGGGGAGATTAACTTTACAAGTTTTGGTACTAAAGGAACGAACGCAGCTACGTTAGAGTTATCAACCTTACCACCAATGAACTTTACCAAGCGTTTGGGATACTTAATTCGTTATCCACATGGTTGTGTAGAGCAAACTACGTCAAGTGCCTTTCCACAATTATTTTTACCAGAATTATTTGAATTATCAAAAGAAAAGATAGCTTCAACAGAAAGAAATATAAAAGCAGCAATTCAACGTTTATCAGATTTCCAATTATCTAATGGAGGATTGTCGTACTGGCAAGGAAATAGTACCGCGGATAGTTGGGGAACGTCTTATGCAGGTCATTTTATGATAGTAGCAGAGAAGAAAGGATATGTGTTACCTATTGGATTCAAATCAAAATGGATAGGATATCAAAAGCAACAAGCACGTAATTGGAGAAATAACTCACGTTATTACAACAACTCTTTATCACAAGCATATAGGTTATACACGTTAAGCTTAGCAAATAGTCCTGATTTAGCATCAATGAACCGTTTACGAGAATCAATGGGAGTTTCAGATGAAGCAAAAATGAGATTAGCAAGTGCGTATGCTTTAATAGGTAAAAAGGCTATTGCAAAATCTATTTTAAAAGGAATAACCGGTTATACCCATACAAAACGATATTATTCAAACTATGGTTCTGAAACTAGAAACAAAGCAATGTCGTTAGAAACCTATATGTTGTTGGACGATGAAACAAAATCAATAAAATTAGCAAAAGAAATTGCTGAAAATCTATCAAGCGAGCGTTGGATGAGTACACAAACTACAGCCTATAGTTTGTTGGCAATGAGCCAATATGCTATGAAAAATGGAGGTAGTGACGGAATTAACGCAAGTTATATCTTAAATAAGGCTTCAGGAAAAGCAAATACTTCAAAATCGCTGTTAGCAAAAGATTTAATAGCTATTCAAAAAGAAAATTCATTAAAAATAACCAACAAAAACAATGGTGTTTTATATGTACGTATACTAAACAAAGGAATTTTGCCAGTAGGTGAAGAAAAAGTATTCCAAAAGAATTTAGAAACCACTATTACATACAAAACAAAAGATGGGGCTCGTATTACTCCAGATAACTTGTCACAAGGAACCAACTTTGTAGCTGAAGTTACAGTAAAGAATCCAACAAGTGAAACGATTGAAAATGTAGCATTAACGCAATACATTCCTTCAGGGTGGGAAATCGTGAATACACGTTTTACTGATTTTGGAAACAATACAACATCTTCAAAAGTAGATTATACTGATATACGAGATGCAAGTATCAGTAACTACTTTACCTTGAAGAAGTACGAAACCAAAACATTTAGAGTATTAGTGAATGCTTCGTATTTAGGTGAATATTATTTACCAGGAGTACAGGTAGAAGCAATGTATGACAACGATTATATAGCTCGTACTAAAGGACAGTGGATTAAAGTAATAAAATAAATAATTCAATAACAATATTCTTTCGCGAAGAATGGACACAAACCTTGAGTGTCTCTAAAAGTTCAAGGATTTAATTACAGTTTTAAATCTTAGTAGTATCATGAAAAAAGAGTTTTTAAAAACAGGAAAATTTTTAAATAGAAAAGAACAAAAATCTATTGTAGGTGGTGGTTACGAATGTGGCTTAGTTTTTGATGAAACACAGTGTGAGGAATTTTGGGCATTACCTCCAGAATATCAGGCTTGTAGTGATGTTCATGCTGATTGTGTTTCATAAAAAGAAATGTTACCACTGATAAAGAAAAATAAAATTAAAGCAATCATCACAGTTTTTGTGGTGATTGCTTATTATTTCAGCCTACCTAAAAAATTATTTGAAACACCTACGTCAACAGTTGTTACTGCAAAAAACAACGAATTATTAGGAGCTGTAATAGCTAGCGATGGTCAGTGGAGATTTCCTGAGTTAGACTCTGTGCCTAGAAAATTCGAACATTGTATTTTACAATTTGAAGACGCTTATTTCTATAAGCATTTCGGGTTCAATCCTATCTCTATAGGAAAAGCAATGATAGAAAATATCAAAGCGAAAAGAGTTGTACGAGGAGGAAGCACATTGACACAGCAAGTAATTCGCTTATCAAGAAAGAATAAAAAACGCTCATATTTTGAAAAGCTACAAGAATTAATACTAGCGACTCGATTAGAATTTCGTCACTCAAAAAAAGAAATTTTAAACCTCTATGCATCTCATGCTCCCTATGGAGGAAATGTTGTTGGATTAGAAATGGCTTCGTGGCGTTATTTTGGTTTAAAGCCGCATCAATTGTCATGGGCAGAAACAGCAACTCTAGCTGTATTGCCCAATGCTCCTTCATTGATTTATCCGGGAAAAAATCAACAAAAACTAAAAAACAAGAGAAATAGATTATTACAAAAATTACATGAAGAAGGAGTTATAGATCAAATAACGTATGATTTAGCGATTGAAGAAGAGTTACCACAAAAACCATATCCGTTACCTACAGTAGCACCACATTTTGTGCAAGAAGTAACTAAACAGTATAGAGAACAACGTGTAAAAAGTTCTATTGATATTCATTTACAAAGGCAAGTAAATAATTTAGTAAAGCAGCATTATTTCCGTCAGAAACAAAATGAAGTCTACAATATGGCGGTATTGGTGTTAGATGTTAAAACAAGAAAAGTACTGTCTTATGTAGGGAATTCTCCAACCGATAAAGCACATCAAAAAGATGTGAACAATATTATTGCTCCAAGGAGTACAGGAAGTACTCTAAAGCCTTTTTTATATGCGCAAATGCTGCAATCGGGAGATTTACTACCCAATCAATTAGTCGCAGATGTACCAACAGAAATTGCAGGATATTCACCAAAAAACTTCAATTTAACTTTTGATGGAGCAGTTCCTGCGAACGAAGCATTAACACGTTCACTGAACATTCCTTCAGTACGCATGTTACAGCGATACGGATTGGAAAAATTTAGAGAAGATTTAAAAGCATATCATATTAAAGATATTAATAAATCAGCAGATTATTATGGACTTTCATTAATTTTAGGAGGAGCAGAAGCCAGTTTATGGGATTTATGTAAAACCTTTGCTGGATATGCAGGAATTGTAAATCACTATGAAGAACTAAAACATAAGTATTACCAAAATGAGTTCATAGAACCTAGTTTTTTGTTTGAAGGAACTCCAAATTTTGGTAAGATTCAAAAAGATTACACAATTTTAGATGCTGGTGCTACATTCTTAACACTAAACACTTTGATTGAGGTAAATAGACCTTATACAGATCAGGCTTGGAAATATTATGATTCGTCTCAAAAAATAGCGTGGAAAACAGGAACCAGTTTTGGAAATAAAGATGCTTGGGCAGTTGGAGTAACCCCAAATTATGTAGTAGGAGTATGGATAGGAAATTCTGATGGAGAGGGACGTCCAGATCTTACAGGAGTTGGAAGTGCAGCTCCATTAATGTTTAATGTTTTTGATGTGTTACCAAAATCTAATTGGTTTTTAGAACCTTATGAAGATTTAATAGAAGCTGCTATTTGTGAGAAAAGTGGATTTTTAGCCAAAACAATTTGTCCTTCAGTAGTAACCAAAAGAGTTCAAAAAAGTGCAATGAAGGCTAAATCATGTCCATATCATCAAGAAATAACGGTAGATATATCTGAAAAATTTAGAGTAAACTCAAATTGCGAATCAATTTCGAACATGGTAACAAAACCATGGTTTGTATTACCCCCTCTAATGGCTTATTATTATCAGCAGAATAATGCAGATTACAGGTCACTTCCAAAGTATAGAACAGATTGTAACCAGTTGGAAAGCAATACAATGGATTTTGTTTTTCCTGCTAAATACACCTCAAAAATATCGTTAACAAGAGGAGAAAATAATAAGTTAAACCCTATAATTTTAAAGCTTACACATGCTAATGCAGAAGCAAAAGTATATTGGTATTTAAATAAACAATTTATAGGTATAACAGAGCAATATCACGAACAAGCTGTTATGCCAAAAAAAGGAGTTCATACAATAACTGTTATAGATGATTTTGGTAATGAGCTAAAGAGAATTATTGAGGTAAAAAATTAAATAAATATAAATACGGTTTAATTAAAAGCTGTATTTTTAGTCTTTTTAAAAATAAAATATGTTAGAACTAGCAGGGATAATTATACTTGGAATTTTAGCACAATGGGTAGCTTGGAGGTTTAAAATTCCAGCAATTTTACCTTTAATCTTAATAGGATTACTTGTAGGACCTATTGCAGCAGAATTTTTTAATGATGATGGAAGTAAATGGATAGAACCTATTTGGGATGGTGAAAAAGGACTATTTCCTGGAGATGGACTGTACTATTTTGTGTCATTATCTATTAGTATTATTCTTTTTGAAGGAGGTTTAACCTTACGACGCGGAGAAATAAAAAATATAGGTCCTGTTATTACCAAATTAATAACTTTAGGATCAGCAGTTACCTTTTTTGGAGGAGCTATAATTGCTCATTATGTGTTTGGATTAGGATGGGAGTTATCATTCTTGTTTTCTGGATTAATAATCGTTACAGGACCTACAGTAATAACACCAATTCTTAGAAATATACCGCTTAAAAAAGATGTCTCAGCAGTTTTAAAATGGGAGGGAATATTAATAGATCCTATTGGAGCATTAGTAGCCGTACTTGTTTTTGAATTTATAAGTGTAGGTGGAGGTGCTGGGTTTACAGGAACCGCTTTGTTAGAATTCTTAAAAATTATCCTTTTTGGAACCACTTTCGGGTTCACTTTCGCGCATGCTTTAATATTTGTAATCAATAAAAAATGGGTGCCACATTACTTATTAAATGTAGTTTCTTTATCTACTGTTTTATTAGTGTTTGTAGAATCTGAATTATTTGCTCATGAATCAGGATTATTAGCTGTTGTGGTTATGGGAATGGTACTAGGAAATAGTAAACTGAAGAACTTAAAAGAAATTCTATATTTTAAAGAGTCATTAAGTGTTTTATTAATCTCTATTCTATTTATTTTATTATCAGCAAATATTGATTATAAAGAATTAACGCTATTATATGAGTGGAAAACATTGCTTTTATTTGCTTTAATTGTGTTTGTGATACGTCCATTAGCAGTATTCTTAAGTACCTCAAAATCTAATTTAAAAACTAACGAAAAACTATTTATTAGTTGGGTAGGACCAAGAGGTATTGTAGCAGCAGGTATTGCTTCGTTATTTGGAAGTAAACTGCTAAAGCAAGGAATTGAAGGAGCAGAATATATTACTCCTTTAGTATTTATGGTAGTGTTAGGAACTGTTTTGTTAAATGCAACCACAGCAAGATTGTTTTCTAAGCTGGTAGGAGTGTTTTTAGAGCGTTCTAATGCAATTATGATCGTTGGAGCTTCTGACTTAGCAAGAATGATTGCGAAGTACTTAAAAGAGAACAAAAGGAGGGTAGTATTAATAGATTCTAATATTGAAAATGTAGAAAAAGCCAAAGAAGAAGGGTTAGAATCAATTGAAGTAAATATTTATGATGATGAGTTAACTGATAATATTGAATTAAATGATGTAGGGTACTTAATTGCAATGACAGGAAGTGATTCAATAAACAAGTTTGTAATCTCTAATTTCTCCTCAATTTTTGGAGAGCAAGGAGCTTATCGTTTAGCAACTTCACAAGAAGTTATTACGAAGGATTATGAAGATGAAGATCACTTGTTTACAATAGAAGACGATTATATTAACTTGATGGAAGCTGTAAGAGAGTTCCCTGAAATTCACGAGACAGTAGTCAATTCCATTGATGATTATAAGAAAAAGATTGAAGAAATTAATAGAGATCAAAAATCGATTCCAATTTTTGTTAAGAGCCAAAAGAATGAAATTCTATTAATTTCAGAATTTGAGAAAAACGTCAAGAAAATAGAAGATTGGAAGTTAGTTTATGTAGGGAAGAATTTAAACATCTAACCCAAAAGTATTTTTTAACTTTTCAATTAACGGATTTTTTTCTTTCAGTTTGTCATACTTCTCTTGAGGAGTATAGGCAAACTTTTTTTCTACAGTTTCATTTACAATAACATTAATTTGGATACCATAGTTATTTAATTTTTCTCGTAAAAAACGTAATAACTTAGGTTTTCCTTTTTCAAGTTGAGACTTCATTAAGTCATTAGGCAACGAAAAAACAATAGTAAAATCTTCCTGTAATTTAGGTTCATCAGAAGCTAAAATGGCAGCGATACTTCGCTCTCCAAAACCTTGTAATTGGAAATAATATTTTTTCCAAGCATCTTTTAACTCATCTTGAGTAAAAGGAGTCCTTGGGTGATTGTCGTAGTTTTCCTCTACATCAATAGTACTTTTTACTTCTTTCTTTTGTTGTAAACTCTTTAGAGATAAAGCAGAAGTACGTCGTTTAATATTTTTTAAAACTGGTTTAGCAGGAACCTCTTCTTTTATAGCTGTAGTAGTTACTGGGACAGGTTCAGCTTTTTTAGGAGTTTTTGCAAAAACAGGTTTCACTTCAGTCTTTTTAACAGAAGGAGATAAAGAGGTAAAAAAAGTAGCAGGAATTATGTAGTTGCTAGATTTTTTTTTTGCTCCATCAAAAGTGATAGAGGCAATTTGCATTAAAGTAAGTTCTACCAATAAGCGTTGGTTTTTACTTCCTCGATATTTCAAGTCGCAATCATTAGCCTTGTCTATAGCAGGGAGTAAAAATTGCATACTAGCTTTTGATGCCTGTTCTAAGTATTTTTTCTTAGTGTTATCACCAACCTCTAGTAAAGCTATAGTAGCTTGATCTTTTGCAACTAACAAATCTCTAAAGTGAGAAGCTAGACCGTTTATAAAATGATGTCCCTCAAAACCTTTTCCTAACACATCATTAAAAGCTATTAATACTTCTGGAATTTTATTCTGAAGTAATAAATCGGTAATGTTAAAATACACATCGTAGTCTAACACATTTAAGTTTTGAGTAACAGCCTCACGTGTTAAGTTATTTCCTGAGAAACTTACAACTCTATCAAAAATAGAAAGCGCATCACGCATTGCACCGTCAGCTTTTTGGGCAATTACATGTAATGCATCATCTTCAGCAGTAATATTTTCCTTAGCACAAATTGTTTTTAAATACTCTTTAGCATCTAAAACACCTATACGTTTAAAATCAAAAATTTGACAACGAGATAATATCGTTGGTATAATTTTATGTTTTTCAGTAGTTGCTAAAATAAAAATAGCGTGTGCAGGTGGTTCTTCTAAGGTTTTTAAAAAGGCATTAAAAGCAGCTTGTGAAAGCATGTGCACCTCATCAATAATATACACTTTGTACTTTCCTGTTTGAGGTGGAATACGAACTTGATCTGTTAAATTACGAATATCATCAACCGAGTTGTTAGAAGCCGCATCTAATTCAAAAATATTAAAAGCAAAATCTTCATCATCTGTAGTTGCATCTTCTTGGTTAATACGCTTAGCCAAGATACGAGCACACGATGTTTTACCAACTCCACGAGGTCCTGTAAACAATAAAGCCTGAGCTAAATGGTTGTTTTGTATAGCATTTTCTAACGTATTGGTAATGGCTTGTTGCCCTACCACATCTTCAAAATTTTGAGGACGATATTTACGTGCCGATACTATAAAATGTTCCATTAAAATCTACTGTTTACTTGAACAAAAATAGAAAACACAGTGGCAACACGCAAACAAAATTCTTAAGGAAATATTAAAGTTGTAAACAATTGTAAAAATTGTATTCTTTGTACGACCAACTAACATATAAATAATAGGAATTATATGAAGATATTCAAGGGAGTAACAGTATTTACAGCTGTTGTTTTAGCGGTAACGTTATTAAGTTTCTCACAAAAAAAAGAAGAAAAACTAAAAGAGGTATCAGTAGAAACAAGCTCAGAAACAAAAGTAGCTTACTTTGCAAGTGGTTGTTTTTGGTGTGTTGAAGCAATTTTTGAAAGTGTGAATGGAGTAGAGGAAGCTGTATCAGGATATGCAGGAGGACATACTAAAAACCCGACCTATAAAACGATTGGAACTGGTAGAACAGGACATGCTGAATCGGTAGCAGTGTATTATAATCCGAAAAAAGTTAGTTTCCAAACATTAGTAACGGTGTTTTTTGGTTCACACGATCCAACCACTAAAAACGGACAACATCCCGACTATGGTTCGCAGTATCGTTCAATAGCGTTCTATAAAACACAAGAAGAAAAACAGATAATAGAAAATACTATTAAAAAGTTAAACGAAGATATGTATCATGGGAAAATAGTTACAGAGGTTAAAAAGATGGAGAAGTTTTATCCTGCGGAAGAGTATCATCAAAACTATGAGCGTTTGCACCCAGAGAATCCGTATGTGCAAAAAGTATCAATTCCTCGATTAAACCGGTTTAAACGTAAGTTTCCGGAATTGCTAAAAAAGGAAAAGCATTAAAAACTTTATTAAGTTAAAGTTTGTTTATATAAAAAGGAAACTCCCCAAACAGGGGAGTTTCTTATATTTTAGTTTCAATTTTATTACTCAACAGTAATAGGGAAGCTCACCTGAATATCTGTTTCTCCACCAGCATTTGTAATATCTCCTTCTTTTACTCCAGAAGCTCCTTTATTTGGTTCATGTCTTAAAGTAACGATATAAGTACCAGTTCCAGCACTTCCTGTAGCAATGGTAAAGTTAATACCTACAGGATTTCCATTTGAGTCATTTGCTCCAGCATAAGTAAAAGTACTTGTTAAACCTGTTTGGCTATAAAAAAACTGGTGCTCATCTGCTTCTTCAGCAACTTCTTCAGTAATATTTTCAGCAGGGCTTTCCAATTCATTTAACAACGTTATTACAGCATTGTAAGTTGTGTTAGCAGCTAAAGTACCACCAGTAACAACAGGAGCTGTAGGACCATCTCCGTCAGCATCTTTACTTTGTAAAGTTACTTTATCACCACCACCATTTGGGGTTAATTCAATAGTCATTGTTGTAATAACTTCGTCTTCATTAATAACTACTGGATCATCATCTGAACAAGAGGTAATAGTGATTGCAGAAATAAATAATACGGCTAATAATTTAATATGTTTCATTTTTTGTTTTTTAATAATTAATTTTTAATTGAATTTTAAAATTCCTTCCTAGGTCATCAGCAAAGTACCTTAACCTATTTAAATAATTTCTATAGCTCTCATTTAAAATATTATCTACTGAAAAGTTTAAATTAAGTTTTGTTTTTGATAATTTAAAATCTAATCCTGTAGAAAAGTTTAATAAATGATATGCTGATGGGGGAGTGCTAACATCTACGGTTACGAAACGATCTTCAAGCGGTAAATAAGCTTGAAAGTTATTATTCGGAAACTCGTTTTGTTCTGCATTAAATTCGCTTTCTATAGAAGCATAAAAATTTTTCCAGTTTTCTTTCTTGAAAACTAGTGAAGTAACTGTTTTAAAAGGAGGAATATCTATCAGCGGTCTATTACCTGATAAATCCTTACCTTTTAAAAGAGAACTTTTATTTGTTAACACAATATTATTTGTAGGTTGAAAAGATATATTTGTATCAACTCCAAATAATTGTGCATTAACTTGTTTATAAGACCATACTGGAAAAGCACCTCTGTTGGTTGTTTCCTCTCCTGTAGGTTCTATATAAATGAAATCTTTTATATGATTATAAAACCCTTCAACAGTAATATTCAACTTATCGCTATTATACATATACGAAGCAGAAAATCTATTTGATGTCTCTGTTTGCATACGTAAATCTCCTATTTCTATTCTTGCTGCAGAGTGATGTAAACCGTCACTAAACAATTCAGAAGGGTTAGGAGCTCTGTTGGCTAGTCCATAGTTTACAATGAATGAATTCTTAGCATCAAGATTATAAGTTAAACCAAGAGATGTAGAAACATTGTGGTATGTAAACTTTGGATTTGTTAAAAGTTGAGAACCTGGTGCATTAGGATCTATAATTATATGACTAAAATCATTTTGATAATTCAAATTGTCCCATCTAGTTTGCAGATAAAACTTTTTTGCGTCAATGTGCTCTAAATCATATCTAATTCCAGCGGAAAATACTAAATCATCAAATTTAAAGTCAGCAATTGCATAGCTTCCAAAGCTAAACCTCTTATAATCTGGTATTAATCGTCTAACTTTTGTAATTGGATCAGGGAAATTATCTTGATATAATGCACTTAATCCAAATTTATAAAGATGATTAGGGTTTGAGTCTAACTGAAAATCAGATTTAAAATTATGAGTTGTTAAGTCTAAATCAACAGCTTGTAAATTTTTATTATCACCAATTCTTCTGTCAAACTCTAGTCTGTTATTAAACTGGAAATCGTATTGTAATGAAAGTTTACCCAGTCCTTTAAACCTTTTGTAATAAGCAGCTTTTAATAAATGATGTGTAACATCTTGCTTTGGGTTATCAATATCATAACTAAAGTCATTTATAAAAAGAGGAATTGGACTTTCAATAGCATCAACTAAATCGGCAACATTACCAAAATGAGATGCTCTTAAAATACCTATTTCATTACTTAGGTAACTGTAAAAAAGTTCAAAACCTTTTTCAAACTGCTTTTTCCCTATGTTAAAAGTAAAAGCTTTTGAGTTAATCCCAGTATTAGATAAATTATAGTTTGCAGCTTCAAAATCACCTGCTCTTTTAAACGATGCTTGACCATTAACAAACCAACCACTTTTATAGCTTTTATTCAAACTTGTAGTAACGGAAAATAAACGTCCATTAGTTTGTTGAGAAATTATACTTTTACCATATAAAGTATCTTTGTCAATAACACTTTTAACAGGGTTTATTATAACAACACCTCCAATAGCATCACCTCCATATTGTAATGCATTTGCTCCTTTAACAACTGAAATAGTTTTAGCAGCATTAACATCTATATTTGGTGCGTGTTCAATTCCCCATTCTTGATCTTGAAGTCTAACATTGTTAAAAGAAACAAGAACTCTACTTCCGTTTAAACCATTAATTACTGGTTTAACAATACTATTACCAGTATTAATAGAGGAAACTCCTGTAATGTTTTTTAAAGCATCACCTAAAGAAGCACCACTAAATTTTTCTAATGTTTGTGTTTTAATTAGAGTTTCTTGGGCTGTTTTAGTTTTTAAACCAATGGCTCCTTTTACATTAACTTCATTTAGTTCTTCTTCGTGATGTTCTAAATCAATAATTTTATATATGTCTGCAGAAATATTTAATTCAAGAGTTTGTGGATCACAAGCTACATGAGATATTTCAACTATAATTTTACCAGAACATACCTTTGGAATTGAAAATTTTCCTTGAAAATCAGTAACGACGTATTTGTTTTGGTTTTTAATAAAAACTGTAGCACCTACTATAGGAGATTTATCGTGAAAATCCTCAACAAGACCAGAGAATGTATGTTTACAATTTTGACCTTTTACATTACTATAACTTAGTAATAGCAAAAGAATCAAAATGATACGTTTTGATTTCATTTAAGATTTATTTTTAATTTAATTTATGTGATAACTAAATTAAATTAAAAGGAGGCCCTCTTGGTAGGGTTTTTACAACATGATGAACCGGAATAAATTGCGGTTGTAAGTTTTGTCTAGTTTTAAAATAAGCAACTGGAATTAAATCATAACTTGAGTTAAAATCAAGCGAAAAAACTTGGAAGTTAAAATTAAATAAAGAACAATTTAATTCTTGCTCATGAAAGTGTTGTTCATTAGTAGAAGAACAAACTGGATGTTTATGATTTTCAAAGGAATGTACTAGCAGTATAACTGAAGGTAACAGTAATACAAGTATACTTACAAGTGCAATATGTCTTTTTAATCTAAACATGCGTAGTGTTGCAAATGTATAAAAAAAACAAAGACCTAACAGATAAATGTTTGCTAGGTCTTTTGCTTATAATATTAATATTTTCTTAATGCTTTTTTGAGTTCCCTCGCATTTTCATGTTTAACATTTCTACAAGTAGAGAAAATGTAATGGCAAAATATAAATATCCTTTAGGAATAGCACCAACTGATTGTCCAAAAACTATTGTATGAGACAAATGTGCACTCTCTGTAATTAGCATAAACCCAATTAGAATTAAAAAGGATAAAGCTAACATTTGAATTGTAGGATGTTTGTTTACAAAATTACTAATAGGAGTAGCAAACATTAACATAATTAAGATTGAGACAATAACGGCGATAATCATTATGATTAATGCTCCTTGTATACCATTTGTCATACCTACAGCAGTTAAAACAGAATCAAAAGAGAAAACAATATCAATTAATACTATTTGAGTTATAACATTTAGTAAAGTAGCTCTCTTTTTAGGATTACCTGAAGCGTGTGCTTCATCTCTTCCTTCAACTTTATGGTGAATCTCACTAGTACTTTTGTATAGTAGAAATATACCTCCAACAAATAAAATCAAAGCTTGACCTGTAACACCTACTTTTAACCAAGACAAATCAATATTCCAGATAGGGTCTTTCATACTAATTAAATAAGAAACTCCTAATAAAAGAAGAATTCTAAAAATCATAGCTAATAGAAGACCTATTCGAGTAGCTTTTTTTTGCTGATTTTCAGGTAACTTGTTAGAAGCAATAGAGATAAAGATAATGTTATCAATACCCAATACAACTTCTAAAAAAGTTAGGGTTAGCAAGGCAACCCAGGTATCAGCTTGTAAGAAAATTTCCATAGTTTATTTTACTTTATATACAGTTCCTTTTTGCTTAAAGTTAGAATAGCCAATTTTTGCGGTAAAACTATAAGAGCTGTCAGTTACTTTAGTTATTTGAACAAAAATAGGATCTTTATCTAAATCAGTTTTAGGGCTTTTCATTTGCAAAGTGTATGCAAAATTATTTTTCCATTTGATGTAGAGTGTATCTATATGTTTTACTTCTTTTTCAGTAACCAAGCTGTCAGTTGAAATACTTACTTTTTTAGTATATTCTTCTATTTGTAAGCTATCTTTTCTTACAATAGTTGTTTTTCCGTAGTTATCTCCAGCAGGAATTTCAAACGTTCCGTGGACAAAACGTGTAGGATCTCCTTTTTTCTCTGGAGTACATGAAATAGCTAAAAATAAAACTAAAAAAGTAAGTAAATATCTCATTATATACCTGTGTAATTAGATGGTGTAATTTGTTTTAATTCGTTTTTAATCGCATCAGAAACTTCTAGAGTATCAATAAAATTAGCGATAGAATCTTTGTTGATTTTTTCGTTAGTACGTGTTAATCCTTTTAAAGCTTCGTATGGATTAGGGTACGCTTCACGACGTAAAATTGTTTGAATAGCCTCAGCAACTACCGCCCAGTTATTTTCTAAATCTTCAGCGAACTTAGCTTCGTTTAATAATAACTTGTTTAATCCTTTTAAGGTAGAAGCAAAACCAATTAACGTATGTCCAAAAGGAACTCCAACGTTACGTAATACCGTACTATCCGTTAAATCACGTTGTAATCTAGAAACTGGTAACTTAGCTGCTAAATGCTCAAAAATAGCGTTTGCAATCCCTAAGTTTCCTTCAGAGTTTTCAAAATCGATAGGATTTACTTTGTGTGGCATTGCAGATGAGCCTACTTCACCTTTTTTAATTTTTTGTTTGAAGTAGTCGTTAGAAACATACGTCCAAACATCGCGATCTAAATCGATTAAAATTGTATTTACACGCTTTAATCCGTCGTATAAAGCTGCCATGTGGTCGTAGTGCTCAATTTGTGTAGTAGGGAAGGAGTGGTGCAATCCTAAAACCTCCTCAACGAAATGAGTTCCGAAGTTTTTCCAGTCGATATCTGGGTACGCTACTTTGTGTGCATTGTAGTTACCTGTAGCTCCACCAAACTTCGCAGCATGTGGTGTATGTTGTATGTGAATAACCTGATTGTTAATACGCTCTACAAATACAAAAAACTCTTTTCCTAAACGGGTAGGAGAGGCTGGTTGCCCGTGAGTTCTTGCTAACATTGGTACGTTTTCCCATTCTTCTGATAAATCAGCTAATTTGCAAACTAAAGTATCTAAAGTTGGGTAGTATACTTCATCCATCGCATCTTTAATAGATAATGGAATAGCAGTATTGTTAATATCTTGAGACGTTAATCCGAAATGGATAAACTCTTTATATTTCTGCAAGTTTAAGGCGTCAAATTTTTCCTTAATAAAATACTCAACAGCTTTTACATCGTGATTGGTAACGCTTTCAATTTCTTTAATTTTTTGTGCGTCTTCTGCAGAAAAATCTTCATAAATTTTACGTAAATCAGCATATAAATCTTTATTGAAATCGGCTAACTGAGGTAATGGAATTTCACATAAAGCAATGAAATATTCAATTTCTACCTTTACACGATATTTTATTAAAGCTTCTTCTGAAAAATAGTTTGCTAAGCTTGCTACTTTGTTACGGTATCTACCATCAATAGGAGAGATGGCGTTTAATTCTGTTAACTTCATGTTTTGTTGTTGTGTTGAAAGGCACAAAAATAGAAAATACTTCCCTTTTTTTAGAGATAAACTACAGGAATTTTAGTACTAACAAAAAGCAATCTTATTTAGGGACAAAGAAGTATAAAACCTTTAAGAAGAAATAGAACGCTATTGAATAAAAACGAAGCCACTTCTAAAAGTGGCTTCGTTATATTGTAAAATTACAACTCCATCTTACTTATCCAATTCTATTTAATTCTTTAAATATAGATTTAAGTTTTAACGTTAGAGTTGTAAATATCTTTAACAAAGATATTATTCTTGATAGTCTTCAAATTCCCAACGGCCTATTCTACCAATTTTAGTTGCTAAAATGTCCCAGTTTGGTTCGTCTAATTTTTTTATATATTCATTTACAAGCGTGTATAATTCATTAAAATCATATTCAAACATAATTATGATATGTCTTCCAAAAACAGCTTTTTTGCCTTTTTGATGATAATAACGCTCCGTTAAAAACTTGGGAGAAGCCACTAAAAAATTAAAAATTTCCTGTCCTCTTTCATTTAAGGGTCCTACTTCTATAGAAAAGTCAAATCCAAAAAAATCTTTTTCTATAGGTTCATATTCTTCAAAATCTTTTCCAAGTATTACATTCAAATCTGCACTATGCATGGTTTTTATTACTGCTTTCATATAATAAAGATTTATTCAATGACAGCAATATCATCCCCTCCTTGCAAACAAATATACTGTTTGTTTTTAATAGTTATTTCCCAGTTTTCAAAAGCCATGGATGTAATATATACTTCAATTTTTTTAGTAGAAGAAAAGTATAATATTAAATCGTTATTGTTTGTTATTTCAATTTTTAATAAATAATCATTTTTAAATTCTTTATTTAAAAAACTAATTAAATCTATTTTAGGTTCTTGAAAGCTATATTTTAAATTATGGTCTTTTGAAATGAGTTCTATCTTATTATTCTTAAAAAACCTCCAAAAATCTGTCGGAATTAAATGAATTTCTTCAAAAGAGAAATAAAATAAATTACTATTATTATCGTAAACTATTTCTCTAATTTTAGATTTTCCTTCAAAAATTATTTTTTCTTTCATGATTAGTTATTTTTTTCTTCTTCAATTTCTAAATCATGAAAAATAAAACTTATATTACAACTGTTTACACTAAAAACTAATTTGTATAGTTTGAAGTTATAATCTTTTTGTAGTTCAATGAGATCAGGATCGCTATCTTTTATTTCCCAATTGTTTATTATAAAGCTTTTTATTCCCCAATAAAATCCATTCAATGGGTTAGGTTGTGCACTTTCTATATATTCATTATCCATAATAAAATCATCTTGTTTTACCTTAGATAAATAATTTACTGAAATGACACCCTTAAGTGTAACTTTTAGTTTAATTTCTCCAAAATCAGAATAGATAAAAACTTCAAAATCTCTATGTGTGTTTTTTTGACAAAATGATGCAAAGGCACCATCAAGAATATAATATTTGGATAATTTACTTTTTAAAAAATTGATTGTACTCATCTTAGAAAATTATTAAAATTCGAAATGCCAATTACCCTTACTTAAAGTTTGTCCATTTAAAGGATTCATTGGTTGACCAAAATTATTGTGAAATACTACATAACCTTTTGGTTTAGGATATGTTCCTGTCGTTGTTGGTTTCATTATTCTTATCGCGTTAGCATCAGAGTTTAAAGGAGTTCCTTGAGGTACAAATTTAATACCTTTACCATTATCAACAATTCTAGGAACATAACTATCTGGAATATTAATGGTTACCTTTACTCCTTGAGGATTTTTCACAACTTTGCCTTGAAATGATTTGTTAGTCATCCTATTTAAAGGCACTTTCCATTTAGTAACTGTTTTGGTTGAACTAACTGTTGAATTAGTAGGTAAGTTAGTAATAGCATGTCCAAAACTAGTAATTACGTATGCCCACCATTCTGGTGAATGAACAGCATCTTTCCACATTTTTCCTAATCCGTTCCAATAATCACCAGCAGCCAAAGCAATTTGTCCTTCTGAAGGTACTCCTTGTAAATAAAATAAGTTAGCACCAGAAGTATATAAACTTATATTTTCTTTAAAATCTTTTAAACCACTTGCTTTTATAAGCATTTCTATACCAAACAAAGATCTTCCAGAACTATCAGTTCTATATGCAGTATAAAAAACAAGCTTTTTAGCTTTATCATAATGAGGTTTAAGGTAGTAGTCTCCGACTTTTATTTCTCTAGAAGTACTATAAGATGATAGGTATAGTAAAATATTTCGTTTGTGTTTTGCTATTAAATACAACTCAACAGGGTTTCCTGTTATTGGATTTTGAATATTGTTTATAACCTCTGTTACTTTAGTTTGCTCAAAAACTACATCAATATTTTTCATATAAGCCTCAATGGCATTATTTACAAACTTCTTAGCGTAAAGATTAACAAAACCTCTATATCTATTATCATTTGCAAATTTTACAAGTTTGTTGGCTTCTGATTTGTGTTTATATAACCATTCTTTTTGTTTAGTATTAGTAATCTTTAACTCTTCTATAAAATTAGTTATCGCAAAATCCGCTGTACTCGTAGAGTTTAATAATTTGTCTAATGCTTGATTTTTTAATCTTTCCCATTCCATTTTTGCCATATACTCATCTTCTGAAGTAGGAGGTGGCATATTAGTTTCTAACAACTTGTAATAGGTTCTTATATCGAAGACTGAATATCCTCCTGTTCTGTTTTTTATAGATAAGCTTTCTATTAACTTAGGAGTAGCTTTATCTATATTATTAAATTTTTTAAACATATTATTAATATGTTCAGGTACAAGGTATGGAGGAGAGCTTAGTTTTTTGTACTCTTCATAATGAACTAAAAATTGTAGTAAACTTAATTTATCCCACATATTTAAACTATTGTAATGTTGGTTTTTAAGTTTTATTACTTCTGGTTCAACCCCTCTACCAATACTTTTAAACATATGGTTATTTATATGAGTTTCAGCCATGTTCTTACTAAAATCAATAAATAAAGGAGTCCATTTTGACTTTAAAGAGCTTAAACTCTTTATATCTTTCAAGTATACTCCTTGTACTTTAATATAACCGAAGGAAGAGTTATTTATGTTTCCTGATTTAATTTCTGCTTCTCTTAGTTTTAATAACTTTAACTCTTTTAAATGCTTTTCTTTGGTTTTAAACCCTTGTGTTCTTAAACGAGAATATTTACGTTGAATTGGTCTTGAAAGAATAGCTATGTTTTTTCTTTCAGAATCTATTAAAAGTTCATTTTTAGCTTTTTCGAAATTAGAAAATTTTCTACCAAATTTTCTGTCTATGGCTGGTTTAACTATATTGTTTATTTGGTTACTATACCATTTTCTTAAAGCTCTTTTTCTCGCTAGCCTAATCAAGTTCTCGTTAACTATTGCATCATTAAAAGAGCCACTCCAGTTAAAACTTAAATCAGAAATTTCACATCCATTACATCTTCCTGATAAATAAGGCTTTAATTCACTATATGTACCGTCTGGAGCAATTAAGAATTCATCTCCAATAGTTGATTTTTCAGGTATATTTAATCTTTGAGCTTGTAAATCAATACTAAATGTACTTACTAAAAGTAGTAGTAAAAACTGTATATATATTCTTTTCATTTGTGTGTTTTTCTAGTAATTATTTTTTGATGATAATTCTTGTTTTTCTTTCTTTTCCTACCAGTATGGTTACTACATATATTCCTTTTGGTAAATCCATTCCCTCAACATAATATTGGTAGCTACCTATTTCCTGACTAGCTAAAGGTTTTATTACCTTTTCTTGTAATCCATTCATGTTGGTGATGGTAACCTTTGTATTTGCTGGCTGTACTAATGAATAGGATACAATTACATCATTTTCAAAAGGGTTTGGATATAGCTTTATAAAACTATCTTCTTGCTTTGAAAGGGCTGCCAAAGCTTCTTCTGAAAGCTCTTCTTCTGAGTTTTCTAATTTCTTTTTCTTTTTTAACACAAAACGAATAGGAACCCCTGATTCTTTCCAAGCACTCACATAAGTCTCTAAGTTTCCTGTTAAGTAGGTTTCTAAATTAAATTGTTTGATAGAAACATCAGAAGAAAGTAATTGATGTTCTAAAACAGAAGGAATGTTTTGACTAAATGAACTATGAGGTAACTCAACAGTAACATCATTAAAATAAAGACTGTTATCTAGTTTAGTAAAGTCTACATTTTGTTTTTTATCAGCAATGGTCGTAGTGATATGTAATACATCACTTTCTGCATCATATTTCGCTGTAATTTTAAAAGGAATTTTGTTTTCTATATGAGTTGCTGACCAATCAAAAAATAATAAATCGCCTTCCCACACTCCGTTAAGTTGTTGTTTGGTAACTTCTGCTGATGTAGCTGTCTCTTCTTCATTTATAACTTGCTTAATTTCCTCTACGTTTATTACTTCAGAGTTTTTAGAAACTTCATTTACGTCAGTCTCTTTTACTGTATCAAAGTTGGTTTTTAATAACTCATTTGCTTTGGCTACATTTTTCTCTACTCCATAGCCATAATAGTAACAAACCCCTAACCAATACTTCGCCATTGGGTAATCGCTCTTTTCAAACCAACTAACCGCTTTGGTATAGTCTTGTTGTATGTTTCCAAAACCTTTTAAATATAGGTAGCCTAATAAATAAGCTGCTTTGGTGTTCCCTAACTCAAATCCTTTTTCAAACCATTTTCTCGCTTTGTTGTAATTGAGTTTACATCCTCTACCATACTTATACAGTATTCCTAAATCAGTAGCGGCAATAGCATTGTCTTGTTTAGCAGCTGCTTTAATTAACTTAAAAGCTTTTGTGTAACTTTCTTCTGTGGCTTCCTCTAGTAAAACACGTCCCATCATGAGTTGTGCCACTGGATTTTCAGTCTCTACACAAGGGGTTAGGTATTCAATAGCTTTTTGTTTGTCTTTTTTAAAAAACTCATTTCCTTCCAAATGGTAATAAGCTCTGTTAATGTTGAAATCGCAATCAACTTCTTTTTCTTGTGCATTGAGTGCTGATGTAAATAAAGCAATCAATACAATAATCCTAGTAATTTTCATTTTTATGTATTAATAATTAAGTTAAAATTCTTAGCAATAATATTTTTCTCATACCTAAGGGGGATGATTAAGATTCTACGTGTAGAGGTGTGTAATTATGAAGCGTTGGAAATAAATTACATAGCTTTTTTCTGTGATCTTCATTTTTTTGTTCTTGTGCTTGTACATGAATACAAGCAAAGCAAAGAACAACTAATAAATAGTTGAATTTTGTTTTCATATCGATTTAATTATTCGGGTTGCAATTTTTTTAAGAGAACAATTTTTTTCGCTAATGAAACAAGTAGATAATAATTTACCCTACCCAAAAAATAAAATAGTATTACAGATTTATTTTAAGATATAATTATGGAAGAACTATGCCGTAATATCAGCGACCCGTGCCGTGGTGTTAGCGGAGCATGCCGTGATATCAGTGACCCGTGCCGTGATGTTAACGGAGCGTGTCATAATATCAGCGACCCATGCCGTGATGTTAACGGAGCACGCCGTAATATCAGCGACCCGTGCCGTGGAGTTAACAGGGCATGCCGTAGTATCAGCGACCCGTGCCGTGGAGTTAACGGAGCGTGCCGTGATGTTAACGGAGCATGCCGTGGTGTCAACGGAGCGTGCCTTGATATCAGCGACCCATGCCGTGGAGTTAACGGAGTATGCCGTAGTATCAGCGACCCGTGCCGTGATGTCAACGGAGCGTGCCGTGATATCAGCGACCCATGCCGTGATGTTAACGGAGCATGCCGTAGTATCAGCGACCCATGCCGTGGTGTTAACGGAGCATGCCGTGATATCAGCGACCCATGCGTCATGTTAACGGAGCACGCCGTAACATCAGTGACCCGTGCCGTGGTGTTAACGGAGTATGCCGTAGTATCAGCGAGTTTTGTTGGTCTTTCCTCACTGATATGTAGGGAGTATTCAATAAAGTGTATAGAGAATTTTATAAATGAATTGTAGCTAAGGGTAAGAGTAAAAAGTGGTTTACCGTATGATATGAAATATAAAACTTGTTTTTTACCTCAGCTCTTTGTTGTGCATAGCACTTTTATTCTTTCCACTTTTTAATATGGTGTTGTAATCCTGTTTTATCTCCACCTTGAAAATAACCACCAGAATTAACTTTATCAATTAATTTAATTACGTCATTAGCGTCATCATAATCCCAATTAAGGTTTTTAGTTAAAAAGGCATATATCTTTTTTGAATCTAATTTGTAATTGTATTTTTTCAAAGCTCTAATATATGTTTTACACAACGCATTGTCAGATGAATTAACAATTCCAGTTGACATATTTATGCTACTTGTTAAGTCTTTAAAAGCATTTTGAACCACCAAATCAGGTAATTCTACACTTTCGATTGCTAGTCCAGTATCAATATTAATCGCTCCCCATTTTTCTGCCCAATCTTTTAAATCAGGTTCAACCCATTGATGTGCTATTAGAGCATAGATACTTTGAAAATCATCATATTTATATAATTCACTTGAACGTAGTCCAAAAGCAACGACTATTTTTTTAGATGGATAGTCAGAATTGAATGTCTTAACTGTTTCTATTCTGAATGGTGGGAATTTTGGGTGAATTATAGTATTCGAAAATAGTTTTTTTACATTACTCATTTCAAATACTCGTTCTATATAAGTTGTCTGCCTTTTGGTGTGAATTAATAAAATTATTTCCTCAATGTCCCCAACTTCATTACAAATTTCCAATGCTTTTCTTACAGCTGAAGTTTCATTTTCTTTAATTGGTCCTTTATTATTATTGTAATATCTTATTTCTGTCATTCTGTTTCAGTATTATACACGTTGTTGCCAACAGTATTTATTTTTTATCTTCTCTTATTATTCCTTTTTCTGATATTGTAAATGTTCTTTCTTCGAATAGCGATTTCATAATCAGCCAAATCTGGTCGACAGGATGAAATTTTAGATTTGAGTTCAATTTTGTAAGAACTCCAGTAAAAATAATTCCCTTAATTTTTATTTTAGAATTAGTTTTCTCGTTAATCAAGTTTGCTCCGTCAAGTCTATAGCCTTTTGTGAACAATGTCCAAAATTCAATATTATGTAATTCTTTTTTAAAGGTTGTCATATAATCAGAAAACGGAATTTTATTTCCATCTAATAATTCAATTTTCACTTTATCAATTTCAATGACTTCTCTGTCAAGCTCTGTTTTGTCAACAGCATCTATAACCGTTCCTAGAATTTCAGGTCTATGAATCCAAGTTTTGATATCGAATATTCTTCCACGACTTTCCCAGTCTTTTTCTTCGATTTCTCTTAATTCAACTAATCCAATATTTCGATGTTTGGCAAATGAGATTCCATCAGGTGTAAATCCACTTTTTGAGACAATCACTCCTTTATTAATTCCAGCATCTTCAATTATTTCAGATACTTTCATTACGATGTCTTTGTTTATTTTGTCTTTCCAATATTTACATTCAATAGCAGTTTTGTAATTATGAATTCCGTCAGAATGATTGATCAAAACATCAATTTGATGATTTACACCAGACTTTCCTTTTACTTTGCAATTATTTCCGTAACCTTCTATTTTAACTCCAGATTCTTTTCCTAAAGTTTCATAAATATATTTTGTAATGGATTCATATTTTTTCCAATCCAAATTTGTTTTTTCTGACATTTATAATTGAATTGTAAATATTGATTGAAGTTCGTAATTCATATTGCTGGTAACTTGTTTATATACGTAATAAAATTACTGTTATATTCTCTTAACGATAGGATAAGCGGAACTTTTAGCAATTTTAACACATTGTCAAATATATTAAAACCAATAGGTTACCTAAAATAAAGTTATTAACGAGTTATTGTTATTTGTTAATTAATTATACAATTCCAACGAACTTACTACAAGGTGTGTACAAAATCTTACGGAATTCCATAAATCAATTAATTTTTATGATTTATGACACACTTTATTGAATGGTCTCTTAAGGAAAGCTTTAACGATATACCTTTCGTTTGCTAATTTTTACGTCTCCCTTTTTTTCTAAAGATTTTATTACTCGAATAACCGTTTCTACGCGTAAACCTAAAATATCGGCCATTTGCTGACGTGTATAGGCTACTTTAAACGAGTATTTTCCTTCAACTTTGTATACATCGTCTTTTAAATAATCAATAAATCGAAGCACTCTATGTGCAGGCTCTTGACTCGATATTTCGGAAGCAATAATAGCTTTGTAATACAAACGTTTTGCTAAACTTTGGGTGATTTTTAAGTGAGTTTCAGGATTATCTTGCAATAATTTAAACAGGTTGCTTTTAGATAAGGCTAGAACCGTACTATCAGAAATAGCCACCGCATTGGCAGGATATTTTACATCGATAAATAAGGGTGGTTCACCAAAACTTTGGTTTTTATAAAATACCCCTTGAATAAACTCTTTACCATCATCATTAAAATTATTCATTTTAACTACTCCGCTTACTATTTGGTAGTAGTAGTGTGCGGTTTGTTTTTCAGAGAAAATAATTTCGTCTTTTTGAAAACGTTTCGTTTCAGCGGTATATTTTAATAAGAGTTCTTCTGGAATCATTATGATTTAAGTCATAAATTGCAATTGCATAAAGATATACTTTTGTAGCGTATTTCAACAACGATTTGTAAATGGATAAAAGAGACATAGAAAATAGGGAAGATGTGTATAAGTTGGTATCAACCTTTTATAATGATAAAATTAGAAAGGATGATTTTATAGGGCCTATATTTTTGAAAACAATTCCAGAAGAAACCTGGGAACCTCATTTACAAAAACTCACCGATTTTTGGGAAACGAATTTGTTTTTTGTTAGAAAGTTTAAAGGAAACCCGATGAAAGCACACAAAGATGTAGATAGGGATTTTGAGTATTCTATTTATCAGGAACACTTTGGACGCTGGTTGCAATTGTGGTTTGAGACGGTTGATGAACTTTTTGACGGAACAAAAGCACATGAAGCTAAAGAAAGAGCACGAAACATAGCTTCTATGCTCTTTTTTAGAATGTTTGAAGCTAAGCCGAAGCCTACAACTACGACATAAGTAGGTAAAAAATCAACGAAATATTACCGAGTATATTGATAATAAATGCCCATGCAATTATTTTAAAAGGGCGTTGACTTATAGCGGCAGCATTAGCTCCCATAGCCGTTACACAAGCAAAAATTAGGGCAAATAAATTAACATCACCGTTTACGGCTAAAGCAGCTGTTATGGAGGCAATCATAGAGCCTACGGTAATTAATATAATAGATACACCAATGCTATTTCGTTCTCCTTCAGCAATTTTTTTATTGATGTAAGCCTTAATTCCCATGCTATTTGTTTTTTGAAGTGTTTTTTCAGTGGTTAAGTTTTCAGTAGTTACCATACATAATAGTTTTTGATAAAATTATGTAACTGATAATTAGTTTTTTATGATTCAAGTCATAAATGAAAAAGAAGAAAAGGCCTTTTTATTTGTTAGATATTTTTATCTTCACATACTAAAATAAGCTGAGTGGAGTCAATAACTATAATTTACATTGTATTAGCCGTATTAATAAGCGTAGCTATTGCTTTTTTTCAATATTACTATAAGGTAAATAGAACTCCGAAAGTACACATCTTACTTTTTAGCTTAAAGGCACTAAGTCTCTTTTTAATTGGGTTGCTATTGATTAATCCGAAGATAACAACTCTTGAAACAGAAAACATAAAACCTGTGTTATCTGTATTGGCAGACAATTCGTTATCCACTCAATTTTTTAAAGAAGAAAAAAAGGTACAAGAATTAATATCAAAAGTAGAAAGCAACGAAGAACTTCAAGATAAGTTTGACGTACAGTATTTTTCGTTTGGGAATGATATTAAGGTGTTGGATAGTTTATCGTTTGCTGAAACACAAACCAATATTTCAAAAGCAGTTGAAGCTGTTAATGAGTTGAATAAAGATAAAAATGCAGCTACCATTTTAATAACCGATGGAAATCAAACCCAAGGAAATGATTATGAGTTTTCATCAACAAAGCATAAAGTATTTTCTGTAGTTATTGGTGATACTATTAAGTATCAAGATATTCAAATTTCGCAGTTAAATGTGAATAAGTACAGCTATGTAAAGAACAAGTTTCCAGTTGAAGCATTGTTGTATTATGAAGGAAAAGAAACGGTGAATACTACTTTTTCAATCGTAAAAAACGGGAGCAGAGTTTTCTCAAAAAGAGTGCGTTTCTCACCAGAAAACCCTGTGCAAACTGTTACAGCCAATTTAGTGTCTAATACCAAAGGAGTACACTATTACACAGCGTCGATAAGTAGTATAGCGAATGAAAAAAACACGAAGAACAATTATAAAAGCTTTTCAGTAGAAGTTTTAGATGAGCAAACCAAAGTTTTATTACTAAGTTCTTTTTTACACCCAGATTTAGGGGCACTAAAAAAAGCGATAGAGAGCAATAAACAACGTAAAGTAGATATTGCTTTGATACAGGATAAGAATATAAACTTAGATGCGTTTCAGTTTTTTGTTTTGTATCAACCTAATAGCTACTTTAAATCAACTTTAGAAAAAATACAATCTAACTTTTTACTGGTTTCAGGTACAAAAACAGATTGGAACTTTTTGAATAGTCAAGATTTTGGGGTTCAAAAAAGAGTAATCAATCAAAAAGAAGAATACACAGCTATTTACAATGCAGATTTTCTAACTTTTTATCAAGAGGATATAGGTTTTGGTCAATTTCCGCCACTAAAAGACAAGTTTGGAGAAGTACAGACTAAAAAAGAATCTCAAAGCTTGTTGTATCAGAAGTATGCAGGGGTAGAAACTACTCAACCGTTATTATCAACCTTTGAAGAGAATGATAAAAAGTATGCCGTACTATTTGGTGAGGGTATTTGGAAATGGAGAGCTGCCAGTTATTTAAAAGAGAAAAACTTTGAAAGTTTTGATACGTTTGTAGGAAACTTAGTTCAGTATTTAGCATCCACTGAAAAGAGAAGACGTTTAGATGTAAAAGCACAACGTTTGTACGCAGCTAATGAACCTATAACCATAAGTGCATTTTATGTTGATAAAAACTATCAATTTGATAGCAGAGCGTCTTTAGAGTTAACAGTAACTAATTTAGAAACAAAGGCTAAAAAGAGTATTCCGTTTTCGCTATTTAATAACTCATATCAAGTTGCTGTTGAAGGATTAGCTTCAGGAGAATATTCATATACCGTAACTGTAAAGAATCAAAATATAAGCAGCTCAGGGAGGTTTAAAATTGAAGATTATCAGATAGAAGAGCAGTTTACCAATGCTAATTTTAAAAAATTAGAACAGCTGGCGTTAAAAACAGACGGAGCTATAGTTTATGCAGATAAAGTTGACGATTTATTAAAAAAGATACAAGAAGATGCATCTTTTTACACCACTCAAAAGTCTATTACCAAAAAACAAAGTTTAGTTGATTGGAAATGGTTGTTATTATTGATTATAGTTTTATTGTCAATAGAGTGGTTTGTTAGAAAATACTATGGTAAAATATGATGTATGAGCACTTTTTTCAATGTCCACATTGTTGGGAAGAAATTTCCATGTTGCTGGATGCAAGTACATCTGAAACCTATGTAGAAGATTGTGAGGTATGTTGCAATCCTATACAAATAACGTTTACCTTTGTAAATAACGATTTAGTAGCTTTTGAAGCTAAAAACATAGAACAATAAATACGATGAGATTTCACACACGTAAATGGGTAAAACCAGAAGATTTAAATCCTAACGGAACACTTTTCGGAGGACGATTATTACAATGGATTGATGAAGAAGTAGCGTTATATGCTATTATTCAGTTAGAAATTCCAAAAACAGTAACCAAGTTTATGTCTGAAATAAATTTTGTTAGTTCAGCAAAACAAGGAGATATTGTTGAAATAGGAATTGATGTAGTAAAGTTTGGAACAACGTCTATTACCTTAAGTTGTGAGGTTCGTAACAAAATAACCCGTAAAACAATTATTGCAATTGATAAAATTATCATGGTGAGTTTAGATGAAGAAGGAAAGCCTTTTGCACATGGTAAAACAAAAATTGAATACGTTAAAGATAGGTTAGATAACGAAGATTCATAAAATTTTATAATTTTGTAACTCTAAATTAGATTAGTGAAAAAAAGCATCATCATATTATTAACCTTACTGTTAATAGTGCCTCCTTTACAGGCACATACTGATGCTGTGGTTTTTGTAGCTGAATCAGAGGTGTATCATGATGAGTTAAACGAAGAGCATCAAGATGAACATCATCAACATGATACTGAAGAAGAAAAAAACAAAGAACATCACCATCATTGTAACGTAATTACAGTTACAGCAGATTTTATTCCGATTGATTATAGTTTTGATATTATTCCTTTTTTTGAAATAAGAAACAGGATTAACTTCTATCAAAATACATACTACAACTCATACTTGTCGGCTATTTTCCAGCCACCCAAGTCTTAATTCTATTTTATTATTAAAAACAGCGGTAGCTCTTGTGTAAGCAAGAACTACAAACTGTTGTACCGATTATTTAATAATAACCGGTAAAAATTATGTTACAATAGAATTAAATCAATACAAAATGTTAGATAACATTATCAAATTTTCAATTAAAAATAAATTGATTATTGGAGCATTGGTTGTCGCATTAATAGGCTGGGGAATCTACTCTCTAAAACAATTACCTATTGATGCAGTACCAGATATTACCAATAATCAGGTGCAAATAATAACATCTGCACCCTCACAATCAGCCCAAGATATTGAACGTTTAGTTACGTTTCCTATAGAAATCACCATGTCAAACATTCCAGATATCGAAGAGATTCGTTCCTTCTCTCGATTTGGATTAAGCGTCGTTACAATCGTTTTTAAAGAGAGTACCGATATTTATTGGGCACGTCAACAAATTAGTGAACGATTGATAGAAGCCAAAAATCAAATTCCTGAAGGAGTAGGAACACCTGAAATGGCGCCTGTAACCACAGGATTGGGTGAAATTTATCAATACACACTATACGCTAAAAAAGGATATGAAAAGCAGTATGATGCAATGGAGTTACGCTCTATTCAAGACTGGATTGTACGTCGTCAACTTTTAGGAATTGAAGGAGTTGCAGATGTAAGTAGCTTTGGAGGCTTTTTAAAGCAATACGAAGTAGCTATTGAACCAGAACGCTTACAATCGTTAAATGTTAGTATAAATGAGGTTTTTGAGGCACTATCTAAAAACAATCAAAATACAGGAGGGGCATATATAGATAAAAACCCGAAAGCGTACTTTATTAGAAGTGAAGGATTGATAAAAACTCCAGAAGACATCCAGAATATTGTCATAAAAAACAATGTAAATGGAACACCTATTTTAATGAAAGATATAGGTAAGGTTCAGCTAGGACATGCGGTAAGATATGGTGCAATGACAAGAAATACCGATGGAGAAGTGGTAGGTGCTATTGTTATGATGTTAAAAGGAGCCAATTCTTCAAAAGTGATTGAGAATGTAAAAGAAAGAATAGCACAAATAGAAAAAAGTTTGCCAGAAGGAGTTGCTATAAAACCCTTTTTAGATAGAACTAAATTGGTAGATAAAGCCATAAAAACGGTATCAACCAACCTTGTTGAAGGGGCTTTAATTGTCATCTTTATTTTGGTGTTGCTGTTAGGAAACTTACGAGCGGGGTTAATCGTAGCATCGGTTATCCCGTTAGCAATGTTGTTTGCTATTAGTTTAATGAAAGTGTTTGGGGTTTCTGGAAACTTAATGAGTTTAGGAGCTATCGATTTTGGTATTATCGTAGATGGTTCGGTAATTATAGTAGAGGCAACACTGCATCATTTGGGGTTAAAAAAATCAGGAACGCAGTTAACCCAAGATCAAATGGATGATGAAGTGTACGAATCGGCTTCAAAAATAAGAACAAGCGCTGCTTTTGGAGAAATTATTATTCTTATAGTGTACTTACCAATTCTTGCTTTAGTTGGTATTGAAGGGAAAATGTTTAAACCTATGGCATTAACCGTAAGTTTTGCAATTTTAGGAGCCTTTTTGTTATCACTTACCTATGTACCTATGATGAGTTCGTTGTTTTTAAAGAAAACAATCAATAACAAGAAGAATATTTCAGATAAAATCATCACAGCATTACAAAATGTATATACTCCAATACTCAACTTTGTGTTAACTCATAAAATAAAAGTAGTAATAGGCTCAGTCGCTATTTTTATACTCAGTTTAGTCACTTTTTCTAAAATGGGATCAGAGTTTATACCTTCTTTAGATGAAGGAGATTTGGCTGTGCAAGCTATTGTATCAACAGGAAGTTCACTTTCATATACCATAGATGTTTCCAACCAAGCATCAGCACTGTTAATGAAAGAGTTTCCAGGTGAAATAGAGCAAATTGTAAGTAGAATTGGTTCTTCTGAAATTCCTACAGACCCAATGCCCATAGAGGCTTCAGACATCATCATTATTTTAAAAGAAAAAGAAGAATGGACAAAAGCTAGCACAAAGAATGAACTGACAGAAAAGATGCAGCAATTGTTAGATGAAAACATGCTAGGTGTTTCTTTCGGTTTTCAACAGCCTATTCAAATGCGATTTAATGAGTTGATGACAGGAGCTAGGCAAGATGTTGTACTTAAGATTTATGGAGAAGATCTAGACAAATTGGTAAAATATGCCAATCAATTAAGTAGAATAATTCCAGATGTAGAAGGAGCAGAGGGTGTGTATGTTGAAAAAATGACTGGATTGCAACAAATTGTAATTGAGTATAACAGAAGTCAGCTAGCGTATTACGGACTCAACATTGAAGACGTAAACACTACCGTAAATGCAGCTTTTGCAGGCCAAAGTGCAGGATCAGTATATGAAGGTGAAAAACGTTACGATTTGGTAGTGCGTTTAGCAAAAAATAGAAGAGCTAGTATTGAAGATATTCGTAAACTATACATAACAACTGCAACGGGGGCACAAATTCCGTTAACAGCAGTAGCGTCTGTAGATTTTAAAACGGGACCAAACCAAATTCAAAGAGATGATGCTAAGCGTAGAATAACAGTTGGTTTTAATGTAAGAGGACGTGATGTAGCTAGTATTGTAAACGAATTAAAAAGCAAAGTTTCAGATAAAATAACATTCGATCCAGGGTACTATATTACCTATGGAGGAACTTTTAAAAATTTAGAAGAGGCTCGTGCCAGATTAGGCGTTGCAGTACCAGTAGCGTTATTACTCATCTTTTTGTTACTGTATTTTACGTTTAAATCGATTAAACAAAGTGTATTGATATTTACTGCCATACCGATGTCTGCTATTGGTGGAATTTTCGCCTTATGGTTACGTGGAATGCCTTTTTCAATTTCAGCAGGAGTAGGTTTTATAGCCTTATTTGGTGTAGCGGTGTTAAACGGAATTGTTTTAATTGCTGAATTTAATCGTTTAAAGGCCACTGGAGTATCAGACCTTACAGAAATTGTGAAAAAAGGAACTTCGGTGCGTTTACGTCCTGTAATTATGACAGCAGCTGTGGCTTCGTTAGGGTTTTTACCTATGGCATTATCATCATCAGCAGGAGCGGAGGTGCAAAAACCTTTGGCTACCGTAGTGATAGGAGGATTGGTGTCTGCAACTTTATTAACCTTACTTATTTTACCTGTGTTGTATATGCTTTTTGAAAAGAAAGTCAACTTAAAAGCGAAAAAGAGTATAGTAACTATTGTAGTATTTGCAATAGGAGTTTTTGGAGTTCGAGCACAAGAAGTGCCTCAAAAGTTAACAGAACAACAAGTTATTGAATTGGCTTTGCAAAAATCAGTATTGATGAAAAAGTCAGCTTTATCTCTTGAAAAATCGAAAGCAGGTATAAGTAAAGCGATTGAATTGAACCCAACAACGGTTCAATACCAAGATGTCGGTGTAGCTAATGGTATAGCGGAAAAAGAATGGTCTGTTAATCAAAACTTCGGTTCTATTTTAACTCATATTCAAAAAAAGAAGTTGGCTAAAGAGAAAAATAATTTAGCAAGCATCAATAACAACATAGCAAAGAAAGAAACAGTAAGAAAGGCTAGAAGTTTATACCAGCAATGGAATTATTTGTATGGATTGTTATCGCTAATAGAAGAGCAACAGCTTAGTACCAATCAAATAAAAGAAATAGCTGGTAAGTTGCATGCATCTGGAGAAATAGGAGGATTAGAAAATGATTTAACCTCTTTACAATCGCTAGGAGTACAGTCACAAAAGAACAAAACATATAAGGATTTCATTCAAGTAGAAAATGAACTAAAGCAATTATTACAAATTGATTATTTGATACAACCGCTTGAAAAACTACCTCAAAAAAAGGACTTTTTAATTCAAAAAGACTCGTTGTCAAAAGAATTTATCAAAAGTTTAGAGCAACAAAATAAGGTAGCAGCTAAAGGTGTGTCTGTAGCAAAATCAACATATTTCCCTGCATTAACAGCTGGTGTAATTAATAGAAAAACAGGAAATGAGAACAGTTATACAGGTTTTAATGTAGGAGTAAATATTCCACTTTCTTTTTGGTCTAATAATGCAAAAATTAAAGAGCAAAAAATTATACAAGAAGAAATAGCTTATGAGAATAATAACAAAGCTATGGTAATTCAGAATAATTATAAAAGCTTACAAGAACAGCTTATTTATTTAAATGAAGAGTTGGTAAGTATTCATTCAACAGTTACACAAGCGCAAAAGTTTATAAAAAAACTAGCATTAGCTTATAAGGTAGGAGAGATTGATGCATATCAATATAACCAGAGTTTTACCGCTTATTTTCAAGTAATGCAAAACTATTTATCACTGGTTAATAATTTTAACCAAACTGTAATAGCCTACGAGTTTTATATAAAAGAATAAAAATATACACATGAAAAAATTAGTAATAATATTAGTAACTATCATTATTGTTGTTAGTTGTAATTCAACAAAAGAAGATCATTCTGATCACGATCATGCAACAGCAGAAAAAACAACACAAAATGTAACGAACGATGAAGATCATAATGAAAATGGAATTCATTTAACCCAACAACAAATTGTTACAGCCAAAATAGAGACAGCTGCAATCAAAAAAAGAAAGATTAGAGAAAAAGTAGCAGTAACTGGAACGATAGAGGTGCCACCACAAAGCAAAGCCACTATATATGCGCCTTTAGAAGCGTTTGTTTATAAAACAGATTTGTTACCTGGTGATAAGGTGAAAAAAGGACAAATAGTAGCGGTATTACAGCATCCTAACTTTATAGAGTTACAGTATGTTTACCTTGAAGCGGTAAATAAACTAAAAGTAGCTAAGGCAGATTATGAGAGAAAGAAAATGTTGTTAGAAAATGATATTACTTCCAAAAAATCATTTCAAATAGCAGAAGGAAGTTATCGATCTGCAAAAAGTTTAGCGAATAGCTATGCATCACAGTTAAAAATGGCAGGATTATCGCCTACTACAGTGGCAGCCAATGGAATTCAGCAATATGTGTATGTAAAGGCTCCAATTTCTGGTTATGTTGTAGAGAACAATTTGAATAAAGGAATGTTTTTAGCAGCTAACTCAGAGATGATGGAAATAATAGATAATGATCATATGCATGCAGAATTAAATGTTTTTGGAACGGATATAACAAAAATAAAAAAGGGAGATGAGTTCGAGTTTCAACCATCTGGAATAGATGTAGCTTATAGAGGGTATATAAAATTGATTAGTCAGAAAGTAAATGACCAAACGAAAACGGTAAATGTACATGGACATTTTGAAGACGAGCAAAATCGATTAAAAGCAGGCATGTTTATCAATGCTCAAATTTTGTTAGGAGGAAAGGAAGTGTACGCAGTTCCTGAAGAAGCAGTCATAGAAAATGAAGGAGAGAACTTTGTTTTTGTTAAAAAGTCAGCAGATGAATTTATACCTGTTGAGGTAACTGTTGGAGGTTCGGATAATGGATTTGTAGCAATAAAAACAATTCAAGAAGATAACTACAACGTAACTATTGTAACTAAAGGAGCACACTTTTTAAAAGGAAAGTTATTACAAATGGCAGGCGGAATGGAAGGTCATGCCCATTAACAAAACAACAAGCGATTATTTAATCCATAATCGCTTGTTTAGTTGTAATGCATCTTTTTTATACATTTAAAGTCAATTTATAAAAACATGGGACACAACCATAATCATTCACATGGAAACTCTACAGGGAATATAGCTGTAGCTTTTTTTCTTAATCTCGCTTTTACAATTATTGAATTTATTGGAGGCTTCTATACCAATAGTTTGGCTATTATGTCTGATGCACTGCATGATTTAGGCGATAGCTTAAGTTTAGGACTATCCTGGTATTTTCAAAAAAAATCGACAAAAAAGGCAACCAAGAAGTATTCTTACGGGTATAAACGGTTTTCTCTTTTAGGAGCTATTATTAATTCGATAGTATTAGTGATAGGTTCAGTATTTATTATTAAAGAAGCAATTCCTCGAATTATCAATCCAGAAAATGCAGATGCCAAAGGTATGATGTGGTTAGCTGTTTTAGGAATTATAGTTAATGGAGCAGCTGTATTAAAATTAAAAAAAGGAACTTCAATTAACGAACGAGTAGTTTCATTACATTTATTAGAAGATGTGTTAGGCTGGGGAGTAGTATTGATTGCAAGTATTGTAATGCAGTTTTGGGATGTACCAGTATTAGATCCTGTTTTATCTATCGCTATTGCTGGTTTTGTACTGTATAATGTGTATAAAAACATAAAAGAGAGTCTTAGAGTTATATTACAAGGAACTCCTGAAAATGTTTCTGTAGAAGAAATTCAACAAAGAATAGTTTCTATGAAAGGTGTAAAGAGCATTCATGATTGTCATTTATGGACTATGGATGGGGAATACAACGTGTTTACAGCCCATTTAGTACTAGAAGAAAAAGAAATGTCTTGGGAAAAAAGCCATGAAATAAAACAAGAAATTAAACAGGTTTTACATGATGATTTCCATTTAGAACATATTACTCTTGAACTTGAATTTACATCACAAGAATGCGATTATGAAAACTGTGGTTCATAAATTTAATTGTACATTTGAGTATAAAACAAATAAAAAATGACAAGAAATCAAGTAGAGTTAAAGTTTCCGAAATTTGGATTGTTAATTCCTGTAGCCATAGTTTTGATAATTTTTATAGCAAAATCTACGGTAACAATAAATTCAGGAGAGGCAGGAGTATTGTATAAAACGTTTGGAGGAGGAGTTGTAACAGATGAGCCACCATTAGGAGAAGGTTTTCATGTAGTTGCTCCATGGAATAAAGTGCATGTATATGAAGTAAGACAGCAAGAGCTTTTTGAAAAAATGAAAGTGTTGTCATCTAACGGATTAGAAATTCAAATAGACGCCTCGGCTTGGTATCAACCAGTTTATAAAGATTTAGGAAACTTACATCAAACGCTAGGTGAAAATTATTTACAACGAGTAATTCAGCCAGCAATTCGTTCAGCAGCGCGTAGTGTAGTTGGTCGTTATACACCAGAGCAATTATACTCTAGTAAAAGAGATGCTATTCAAGACGAAATTTTTGTAGAAACAAAGAAAATTTTAGAAAAGCAATATGTTCAATTAAATGAGGTTTTGGTTAGAGATGTAACTTTGCCTCCTACAATTAAAGAAGCAATTGAACGAAAATTAAAACAAGAGCAAGAATCTCTAGAGTATGAGTTTAGATTAGTTACAGCTCAAAAAGAAGCAGAAAAGCAAATAATTGAAGCCAAAGGTAAAGCTGATGCCAATAGAATTTTAAGTGCATCATTAACCGATAAAATTTTACAAGACAAAGGTATTGAAGCGACCAATAGATTGGCTAACTCAAATAATAGCAAAGTGGTTATTATAGGTTCTGGGAAAAGTGGAATGCCAATTATTTTAGGAAATCAATAAAATAAGTTTAGTGTATAAAAAAAGCAACTCATTTGAGTTGCTTTTTTATTTGATTGCTTTTAAATTAATCTCTTCTACGCTTTCTACCAAATCCTGCAGCAGGCTTGTTATCACTTCTTCTTGAAGAGTTATTTTCGTTACGTCTTCTACCAAAACTTTTTCTGCTATCAGTAGGCTTATCACTTCTACGTTTTTTACCATTAAATCCACCACCACTTCTACGTGATTTTCTTCCACCACCACTACGGTCGTTTTTAGTAATTTCGATATTCACTGATCGTCCATTAAAATCTGGATCATTAGCAGTAAAAGCGTCTAAGGTTTCTTTTTCAAAGTTCTTATCGATTTCAAAGAAAGAAAAAGTATCTAAGATATCTATAGCACCAATTTCAATCTTATCACCAATGTTCTGATCGTTGATTAAACCAATTAACTTGGCTGGGTTTAAACGATCTTTTCTTCCTAAATTGATAAAGAAACGGGTCATGTTTTCACTAGAAGAACGTCCTCTTGAATTTTCTCTTGAAGATAAGTTGTTTAAATCAGGAGCATTTTCGTAGTAAGATAAGAAGGTGTTGAACTCTAAAGAAACAAACTTTTGAATTAACTCTTCACGACTTAAATCTTCTAATTTTTCGTAAATACTTGGTAAAAAACCTTCAATTTGTTCTGTGTTTACCTCAGTATTATGAACCTTATCAATTAAATGAAACAATTGATTTTGACATATTTCCTTGCCAGATGGAATAGGAGTGTGAACAAATTGTTTTTTTATAATACGTTCAATAGGACGTAACCTACCTTGTTCTTTTTTGCTTACTAAAGCAATAGAAATTCCCTTATTACCAGCTCTACCAGTTCTACCACTACGGTGGTTGTAGTTTTCAATTTGATCTGGTAATTTATGATTGATAACGTGCGTTAAATTATTAACATCTAATCCACGAGCAGCCACGTCAGTAGCTACTAATATTTGAATATTCTTTTTACGAAACTTCTCCATTACAGAGTCACGTTGAGCTTGTGATAAATCACCATGTAAAGAATCAGCATTATAACCATCTCTAATAAGATTATTAGCTACTTCTTGTGTTTCTCTACGTGTTCTACAGAAAACAATTCCGTAAATATCAGGGTTTAAATCAGCTACTCTCTTTAAAGCAGGGTAACGAGTTTTTTCGTTTACTAAATAATACTCATGACTAACGTTATCGGAACCTTGGTTTTTTTGCCCTGATGTAACCTCTACAGGATTGGTCATGTAGTTTTTAGCTATATCTTCTACTTCTCTAGGAAAAGTAGCAGAAAACAATAATGTTTGTTTGGTATTTGGTGTAGCTTCTAAAACTTGGTCTAATTCATCTTTAAACCCCATGTTAAGCATTTCATCAGCTTCGTCAAGTACTAACCATTGTACATTACCAAGCTTTAAAGCTCTTCTTTTAATTAAGTCTACTGTTCTACCAGGAGTACCAACAACTATTTGAACACCTTTTTTAAGTTTTCTTATTTGCTCTTCAATATTAGCCCCACCATAAACAGTAGCTACTTTCAAATTAGGTAAATACTTTGAAAAATCTTCAATGTTTTTTCCTATTTGTACTGCTAGTTCACGAGTAGGAGATAATATAATTGCTTGTGTGTGTGTGCTTGTTTGATCAGCAAGTTCAATAATAGGTAAACTAAAGGCAGCAGTTTTACCTGTACCTGTTTGTGCAAATGCTTTTAAATCTTCAGTTGAAGAAATTATCTGCGGAATTGCTTTTTCTTGAATTACTGTTGGCTTTTCATAACCTAAATCGGTTAATGCCTTATTGATAGGTTCTTGCAAACCTAAATCTAAAAATGTTGACATACTGTGTTTTTAGAGAACCCACAGATGCCCCTCCGCGAATTCTATAATTAATATTAATTAAATCGTTTAGTACGATTTTTTTTGGACGGTGCAAAAGTACACTAAATAAAATGAATAGAGGTTAACTATTTTATTTTTTGTAAGTTATTGATTTCTATACTTATATCTTTAGCTGATAAACTAGTGTAACCATTTTGAATAATTCCGTTTTTATCAACTAAAATCATACGAGGAAATTTACTGGTGGTGAAATCGCATACAGCACTCTCACTAGGTATGGTGTATTGGTATTTTACATCTACATTTTTAGTAAATCTTTTAGAAGAGTCACATAAATTAACTAGTATAAAGTTAACATCAGGATTTTTCTTAACTAAGTAATTAAAACGAGAAGAAACCCAATCGTCTGAGGCATACTGATAGTTCTTTAGTAAAACAACAGTATTTTTACCTTTAGATATACTCTTAAAGTCTTTTAATTCACCATCAGCAGCAATTAGTTTAAAGGAAGGTAAACGCTCTCCTTTAGTTAATATTTTTAAATCATTAATTAAACGTTGAACATTTTTTTTATGCTCGTTATTGGTATTTAACTTGAAGAAAGTAAAAAATGCTTCGCTTTTCATTTCACTACTTGGTTCTTCATAAAAGTTACGAATAACAGCATTATATAGCATTTTATTTTTAACAGTTTCAAGAACTACATTTTCATCAATAGAGTGTAATAAGTCTTGTATAAAATTTTCTGATTTTGCTCCATTATTCTTTAAGTAAGCATCATTTTGTATTTTCTTAATAATGAATCTGTAATATGGGCCATAAAACATTAAAGAGTCTTTATCAGTTGGAGCATTCCTGCGATACTCAAAATAAGAGCTATCTATTTTTTCAGATGTTTTTTCTTTTAAGTTTTGTATGGCATACTCTTCTAGTTTAGCATACAAAGGAAAGTTTAAAGAAATATTAAATATATCTATAAAACCTGAAGCATCATTACTACGAGTTTTGTAGTTTTCAAAAATAGCGTTCTTGATAGATTTCATCGAGTCTATTTTTGCTAAAAATTCATTTTTAGGCAAAGAAAGATACTTAGAAGTATTTTTGTAATCTTGCTCGTACTGTAAAAAAGACTCAATTAATAAGTTGTTTCGCTCAGCATTAACACCACTAAAAACCAAAGATTCGTCAAAATCCCAAGTATTTAACCTAATAAGTAAACTATCAGAAGGTTGCATATATACATATTGAAGTTCATTACCGTGATGAAATATGTATAACCCTTCTTTAAAATTATTATAGCTTTCTATAAACGTATTGTTCTTATTAAGTGGAATGGTGTCGTTAAAATCATAATTATCAGACAATACAACGAAGTCACATTTAGGATTGATGATTTTACCCCCAAAATAGGTAGGCTTATTTTTATTGGACTCGTTACATCCAATAAATACAATTAATATGAGAGGTATAAAATACTTAATCATGATTTAAATTACCCTAAATATTAGAGTTCAAAAATAGATAACTCTTTAATATTAGGCTGTTAATTCGTTGTTAAAAAGAATTAAAACGAGCCAAAAGTAATATGTTAAAAACTTTCATGCAAATTCTTTTATAGTCTTTAGTTTTTATACTTTTGCACGGAATTAAAAAAAATATACATGTTATCAGTTTCTAATTTATCAGTTCAGTTTGGAAAACGTGTTTTGTTTGATGAAGTAAATACTAAGTTTACACAAGGAAATTGCTACGGAATTATCGGAGCAAATGGAGCGGGAAAATCTACATTCTTAAAGATTTTATCAGGAAAACAAGAACCTACTTCAGGCCAAGTTCATTTAGAACCAGGAAAAAGAATGTCTGTACTAACACAGGATCATTATGCTTTTGATGAGTATACTGCCTTAGAAACTGTGTTGATGGGAAATAAAGAGCTACACAAAATAAAATCAGAGATAGATGCTTTGTATGCTGATTATTCTGATGAAAATGCAGAGAAAATAGGAGAGTTGCAAGTTCGTTTTGAAGAAATGGATGGTTGGAATGCTGATGCTTCTGCTGCAAGTTTGTTATCTAACTTAGGTATTAAAGAAGAAGATCATTATACATTATTATCAGAACTAGATTCGAAGAAAAAAGTACGTGTATTATTGGCACAAGCGTTATTTGGTAATCCTGATGTGTTAATTATGGATGAGCCTACAAACGACTTGGACTTCGAAACGATTGCATGGTTAGAGAATTTCTTAGCAAATTATGATAACACAGTAATTGTAGTATCTCACGACCGTCACTTTTTAGATGCCGTTTGTACACATATTTCTGATATTGATTTTGGAAAGATTAATCACTACTCAGGAAATTATACATTCTGGTATGAATCTTCTCAATTAGCAGCTAAACAAAGAGCGCAACAAAATAAAAAGGCAGAAGATAAGAAGAAAGAATTGGAAGAATTTATTCGTCGTTTCTCTGCAAACGTTGCAAAATCTAAACAAGCAACTTCTCGTAAGAAAATGATAGAGAAATTAAATGTTGATGAAATTAAACCTTCTTCACGTCGTTATCCAGCGATTATTTTTGAAAGAGATAGAGAGGCGGGAGATCAGATTTTAAATATTGAAGGATTATCAAAAAAGGACGCAGAAGGAGAGTTATTATTTTCGAACGTAGATATTAACTTGAATAGAGGAGATAAAGTAGCTGTTATTTCTAAAAATTCAAAAGCAACTACAGCTTTTTATCAAGTAATTTCAGGTAATGAAGAAGCCGATTCAGGTAAATATAGTTGGGGTGTAACAACTACTCAATCATATTTACCAGCAGATAACTCTGCTTATTTTCAAAATGGAGAGTTAAATCTAGTAGATTGGTTACGTCAATACGCACAAACTGAAGAGGAGAGAGAGGAAGTATTTTTAAGAGGTTTCTTAGGAAAAATGATTTTTTCAGGTGAAGAGGCTTTAAAGAAAAGTAATGTATTGTCTGGAGGAGAGAAAGTACGTTGTATGTTATCTCGTATGATGATGACTAGAGCTAATATTTTAATGCTTGATGAGCCAACCAACCACTTAGACTTAGAGTCTATTCAAGCGTTGAATAACTCATTAATAAATTTTAAAGGAACTGTCTTGTTTACTACGCATGACCACGAGTTTGCGCAAACAGTAGCTAATAGAGTTATAGAAATTACACCTAAAGGTATTATTGATAAGTACGCTACTTTTGATGAGTATTTAGATGATCCTAAAGTAAAAGAATTAAGAGAGAAGATGTATTCTTAAGCTATTATAAACTACTTTAAAAATACAAAACAGCCGCAATTAATATTGCGGCTGTTTTGTTACGCCACATCTCTATAATATAATTCATCTATAATATCTTTTGAACCCTTGCCACAAAAAAGTAAATTCTTTTCTTTTTTTATTGAAAATTGATACGCTTCGACTATTGAGTTAACTCCAAGAGTATCAATATTGGTAATATTACCTATATCAACAATAATGTTTTTATATTTCTTTATAAAAGAATAAATCATTATTTCAAAAAGCTTCACATTAGAAATGGTTAAATCACCTGATATTCTTAAATAGTTGTCAGAACTTTTAATTTTGAACTCCATAATACATAGTTTTAAATTTATACGATAAAACTACAGGATGTTTTAAGTGTGGGTTATGTTAATTCGTTAACAATTAGATTTTTGTCGTTGGTTGGTTAATTTAGAAAGATAAATAGGTGAGTGCGTAGATTGAATTATTCTTCATCACTTTCCGTAATTTCAAAAAAGCTAAAAACATTACCTCCGTAACGTTTCTCATAGCTATAAAAAGGATGTTGAGATAAGTCTGTATGTTTAGAATGCTCAATTATTAAAAGACCATCTTCATTTAATAAATCACGATCAAAAACAATATCAGCTATTTTTAAAAACTGACTTTCCTCAAAGTCATACGGAGGATCAGCAAAAATAACATCTGTTTTAAGAGGTGTTTTTTCTAAAAATTTATATACATCACTTTTATAACTGTTAATAGACATGTTTAAATCTTTAGCTGTCTGATTAATGAATTTTATACAAGCATAATGAGCATCAACAGCATAAATGGTTTCAGTACCTCGAGAAGCAAATTCGTAACTTATATTTCCTGTTCCAGCAAATAAATCTAGTACTGAAATGTTTTCAAAGTAATAGAAGTTATTTAAAATATTAAATAAAGACTCCTTTGCCATATCGGTTGTAGGACGCACAGGTAGGTTTTTAGGAGCTGCAATTCTTTTACTTTTATATTTTCCAGAAATAATTCGCATTAGGCTATAAGTATAAAATTAGAATGATTCGAAAAGTCTTCACTATCAGTAAAAAAACTATTTATAGGGTTCATAAAGTGAATATTTCGAATGTACGTGTAAGTAATAGAGTATATATCAGATTCTTTCTCAATATCACCGATAAATGTCAATTGGAAGGAATTTGGATCCATTTGTAATTGTTCAGCAGTGAAAAGAACATAATATATAAAATCTTCTTTTGTATTATATGAAAATGAGTTATAAAATAATAGCTTTCCTTCCTTACAAACAACAATATCTAAATGAGAAGGGGAAACATGTACAAAAAATTGCTCCTCAGAATCATTTTCAGAGTAATTGAGTAGTTTATCAATTAAAACTGTTGAATGATGTTTGTATTCAAATTCTCCAAAGTTTTGAAAAAGATAGTTGTTAATGTTTACATAAGGTATGTAAACTGTATTAGCAGCTATTATAGTATGTAAATCGTAAGTTATAAAGTCTGTTTTTAATGTTTTTACATCATACTTTAAATAAGGAGCTAAGTTGTTTCTATCAAAAAGCTTGTTAGGAACTAACGTAGCCAAATTGTTTTGGTGGATAGCAAAAACGGATGTAAAATCTTGTTGTAAGTCTTTGTCAGTATCAAAAACACGGATGATTTTATCTAGTAATAGTTCTGGAGAAGCGATAGAACTAGAGAATGTATACTCAGTAAAAAGAAGAATTTCTTTTGTTTCTGAGTTTGATATACAAAAAGAAAATCCATCCAAACTAAATTGGATGGATAGACTTTTATGCTGCGCAAAAGCGCTATTTTTTTTACTCTTTTTTTGCAATTGCTTCACCTTTATCGTAATAAGGAGGCCAGTTACCACCTACAGTTACTTCAGTTAAAGAACCAACAGAAACAAATTCACCTTTAATTTGATCTGTTTCAATAGCTTCTAATTCTTGTTTTATTAAAGAAGGATTCATTCCTTTTAAGATAGGCTTCTTAGAAACTTTAGCTTCAAAAACAGGAACTTCTAAACCAGCAACTTTTTCAACTCTACCTGTAGCTAATTCAAATTGTTCTTCTGTACCAGGAACATCAAACATAGTAGCGTACTCTTTACCTTCAAAATATTTTAAAACAGGCTCGTATCCTACAGTATCAACAACTTTAACAGATATATCTTTAGTAATACCACCACCTAATTCAATTGTTTTTTCAACGTTTTTAGTTTCAGTAATAGCTAATTGACCGTTTTTAATAAAGGTAAGTAAAGTATCTTTATTGTCAGTATATGTTCCGTAAACTTCTTTATATTTTACTTCAGCGTCTCGAATCAACTTTAAATTCTTAATAACTTTAGCATAACGTACTCTCTTGTCTTTGTTAAAATTGATAGGCTCCATAACACCATTATAAATTTTATATACTAAAAAGACAGTTGCTCCTAATAATAATATAGAGACTAACCATCTCATTTTTAGAGGAACAAACTTAACAACAAGTAATGCTAAAAGAACTGCAACTACAACAGCTGCTAAAATCATTAATAATAAACTCATTTTTTTAATTTTTAATGTATGATATTCGCAAATCTACAATTTTTTTTCAATGATGAAAATAATTATTTATAAATAGACTTATCTTTGAATATTATTTGAAATATGATACAAACTGCTTCGAAATTTTATAAAGAAATACTACAAAAGTTCCCATACACTCCTACAGAAAAACAAAATGAGTTGTTAGATGTCTTAACAGACTTTATTTTTTCAGATGATAATCGTGCTTTATTTTTACTAAAAGGGTATGCGGGAACAGGAAAAACAACGATAATAAGTACTGTTGTACATAATTTATGGAAAATAGGACAAAAAGCAGTTTTATTAGCACCTACAGGACGTGCAGCAAAAGTAATTTCAGGATATTCTAACCGACAGGCATTTACGATTCATAAAAAAATATACTTTCCTAAAAAGCAAAGTAGTGGAGCTGTAAATTTTGTAATGCAACCTAATAAGCATACTGATACTCTTTTCATTGTAGATGAAGCTTCTATGATTTCTGATGAAAAGCAAAACGCAAAACTATTTGAAAATGGCTCTTTATTGGATGATTTAATCTCATATGTATACTCTGGAAAAAATTGTAAAATTATTTTTATTGGAGATACGGCACAGTTACCACCCGTAAAATTAACTATGAGTCCAGCTTTAGAAGCAGACAAGCTTTCGTTTGAATTTAATAAAGAAGTTACCGAAATTGAGTTAGACGAAGTGGTTAGACAAGAAGAAGGGTCAGGAATTTTAGCTAATGCAACCGATTTACGCTTATTAATTCAGAACGATTCAATACATTTTCAGTTTGATTTAAATTATCCCGACATTATTCGTCTACAAGATGGCTATGATATTCAAGATGCTATAACAATGGCTTATGATGGAGATATAGGCGTGGAAGATACCGCTATTATTGTACGTTCAAATAAGAGAGCTAATCAATACAATCAACAGATTAGAACTAAAATTCGTGGACAAGAAAACGAAATTTCTACGGGAGATTACGTGATGGTGGTGAAAAATAACTACTACTGGTTAAAAGATTCTTCTTCCGCAGGATTTATTGCGAATGGTGATATTTGTGAAGTAATGCGTATCAATTCAATTAAAGAGCTTTATGGATTTAAGTTTGCAGAAGTGGAAGTTCGTATGATTGATTATCCTGATATGAAACCTTTTGAAACAGTGTTGTTGCTAGATACACTTACAAGTGAAAGTCCGTCATTAACGTATGAAGAATCTAACCGATTATATGAAGCTGTAAAGGAGGATTTTGCACATGAAAAATCGAAATACAAGCAATTTATGGGAGTAAAGAAGAATAAGTATTTCAACGCACTTCAGGTAAAATTCTCGTACGCAATGACCTGTCATAAATCTCAAGGAGGACAATGGAAAACTGTTTTTATAGAGCAACCATACTTACCAGATGGGGCTTCGGTTGAATATTTACGTTGGTTATATACAGCTGTTACCCGTGCACAAGAAAAATTGTATTTAATAGGGTTTAAAGACGAGTATTTTTTAGATTAGAAAAATACTTGTTTTTTTTTCTCTGGAGAAACAGTTATTGTCTACAATGGAAATGTTAGCATTTTGTTAATGTACTTCATACTTTGGTTAAAAAAGTTACATTTGTGTAGTATTCAAACTATTAAAAATGCACAAAAAAGTACTTTTATTACTATCTTTTTTATTGATTTCACTAACAATAAGCGCACAAAAACCACAAAAACTTACTTCAAATCAGATTTACGAGAAAGTTCAAAAATTAAACTTTTTAGGCTCTGCATTATACATCGCTGCGCATCCAGATGATGAAAATACTCGTTTGATAGCATATTTATCTAATCATGAAAAGGTAAGGACAGGATATTTATCGTTAACACGCGGAGATGGAGGACAAAATTTAATAGGTCCTGAAATGCGAGAACTATTAGGAGTTATTCGTACTCAAGAGCTGTTAGCTGCAAGAGGAGTAGATGGAGGAGAACAACGTTTTTCTAGAGCTAATGATTTTGGGTATTCAAAGCATCCAGATGAAACGTTGAAAATTTGGGATAAAGATAAAGTATTAGCCGATGTAGTTTGGGCAATTCGTACTTTCAAACCCGATGTAATCATTAATCGTTTTAATCATAGAACTCCAGGAACAACACATGGCCACCATACTTCATCAGCGATGTTAAGTGTGGAAGCTTTTGATTTGGCTAATGATAAAACAAAATACCCAGAACAATTACAATATACCAATACATGGAAACCAAACAGGCTATTTTTTAATACCTCTTGGTGGTTTTATGGTAGTCAGGAAAAATTTGCAAAAGCAGACAAAAGTAAAATGTTAAGCTTTGATATAGGAACGTACTATCCTTTAAAAGGATTATCTAATAATGAATTAGCAGCAATAGCAAGCAGTCAACATTTATGCCAAGGATTTGGTAGATTAACTACTAGAGGGACTCAAACAGAATATGTAGAGTTTTTAAAAGGAGATTTTCCTAAAGACAAAAAAGATATTTTTTCAGGAATCAATACTACATGGAATAGAGTAGTAGGTGGGGGAGAAATAGGAGATATTTTATATGATGTTGAGCAAAATTTTGATTTTGTAAACCCGTCTAAACACCTTCCAGATTTGTTAAAAGCATATCAAAAAGTTCAAAAGTTAAAAGATGAGCACTGGAAGAAAATTAAAACTAAAGAATTAAAAGAAATTATAGAAGCTTGTGCTGGATTGTATTTAGAAGCCTCGGCAGTAAATTCAAGTGCAACACCAAACAGTACGATTGATGTAAATTTTGAAGTTTTGAACAGAAGTGGAATTTCAATGGAGCTATCTTCCATAAAAATACTTCCAGAGAATAAAAAAATAACAAAAGACATAGATTTAGCAAATAATGCGAAAAAAACGTTTATAGAAACTATTTCTATACCTGAAATATCGTATTCATCACCTTATTGGTTGCAGAAGCCTTGGAGTTTGGGAATGTACACAGTAGAAGATCAGCAATTGAGAGGAAAGCCAGAAACACCAAGACCAATTAAAGTACAATTTGATTTAATGATTGAAAATGTATCAATTTCTTTTGTAAAACCAGTGGTACATCGATATTCAAAAAGAGATAAAGGAGAAATTTATGAGCCTTTTGAAGTGTTACCGAAAGTAACAACAAAGCTATTGAATAAGGTACTTGTTTTTTCTTCAGAAAAATCTCAAAAAGTAACTGTAGAAGTACGTTCAGGTGCAAAAAACACAAGCGGAACAATTGCTTTAAAAGCACCAAAAGGTTGGAAAGTTATTCCAAACGAAGCAAAATTTTCTATCGCTCAAAAGGGAGATATTCAATTGATTGACTTTATGATTACTCCAACACAAAATGAATCTGAAGGAGTTTTAAAAGCTATAGCAAAAGTTGAAGGCAAAAATTATGATAAAGAATTAATAGAAATCAATTACAATCACATCCCTAAACAGTCAGTATTATTACCATCACAAGCTAAAGTTGTACGTATGAATATTAAAAAGAACGGTACAAGAATAGGGTATATACAAGGTTCTGGAGATGCTATTCCAGAAAGTTTACAACAAATTGGCTACGAGGTAACAGAATTGAATGTAAATGAGATTAATGGCAATTTAGAGCAATTTGATGCAGTTGTTGTTGGTATTAGAGCATATAACACTATAAAAGAGTTACAGTTTAAGCAAAAGTATTTGTTAGAGTATGTAAAAAAAGGAGGAAATGTAATTGTACAATATAATACCAATAGGAGGGTAGATGTAAAGGCTCCATATAGTTTACAATTATCTCGTGATAGAGTTACGGATGAAAATGCAAACGTAACATTCTTAGCTAAAGAACATTCTATTTTAAATTATCCGAATAAAATCACGGAAGCTGATTTTGATGGTTGGGTACAAGAACGCGGACTATATTTTCCAAACAAATGGAGTAAAGAATACACTCCGATATTATCTATGCATGATAAAGGAGAATCAGCTAAAAAAGGAAGTTTGTTAGTTGCTAAATACGGTAAAGGAAACTATATATATACAGGATTAAGCTTCTTTAGAGAGCTTCCAGCAGGAGTTTCTGGAGCTTATAAGTTGTTTGCGAATTTATTATCGGTAAAAGAAAATACCGTGGAGAAATAGAAAAGTGAAAAGAGTTATATAAATTATAGAAAAGCGAGGTTTAAACCTCGCTTTTTTACTTAAAAAGATTTATAGAAACCGTTGCTAATTCCGAGTTTGGAAATTTTCTAAACGTATTTTTATCGTAAGTTAACCCAATAGCTTCCATAGCATTCATGTATTCATCAAGCTCAATAATATATTGATCAGAATATCCATGTGTAGCATCGTAGGCAGTAGCCGCTGTTTTTCCTAAATTTTTAGAAACCAACTCAGGTTTTGATGTGTGTAATTCAATTAGTAATAAGCCAAATTTACTGATAAACGGTTTCCACTTGGTGAAATGTTGTTTTAAAGACTCTACCACTAAGTTGTTATTCAAACGTTTTCCTCTATATGCATAAGCTCCTGTAGAGTTTGTAGTAATCATATTGTCGGTAGGAGCAGGCTCTTGCCAAATTCTGTTATGATCTAAAAAGGTACGAACGTTTAATAAATCAGAAAGATTAATACCATATTTATCTTGTAAATCTTCCGAGAGAGCTTTCGGGTTTCCAATATCTCCCCAAATTACTTTCGCCCAAATATCTGCTTGTACTAAGTTTTTTCGAGTGATTTTTAATGCAGCTTCGTTATAATCGACACCAATAAGTAATAGAGGGTAATCCTCTAACATAGTACCTCTTTTGGTTTGGTTTTCAATCACATTAAATAAATGTTTTAAAAACGCGCCATTACCACAGCCAACATCTAAAATACCTTTAGGTTGCTCGTTAATAGGTTTATTAAATAGGTTAATAATAATCTCATCGATTACTTTAAAATAGGTTGAATGCGCACCACCGCTTCCCCAAACATTCATTTCTCTATCTACATGAATTTCGTCATTACCTATGTCAGAAGTTCTAAAAATGTCTGGGTCTCCAAATATAAGTTTGTCTAATTTTCTAAGAGTAGGGATGTAGGAAACTGTAACTCCGTAAGCACTTGCTCTTCGAGCAAAAAACAAGCCTTCATCAGAAAATTCATAAGAGTCTTTAGTTTTGGAGAACCAACCTAAATTGGTTAATAAATCAAGTAATCGACCAAAATTTTCAGCATCTTTATGAAATTCATCGGCACTAAATTTAGTTTGCATAAAATATTTATGAAACATACCACTCATGCCTAATAAAACAGTTGTCGGACAGACGATAATACCTTCGATATGTGTTAGAATCTGAGCTACAATTTCTTTTTCTTCAGAAGTTGATGGAGTTTTAATTCCGAAGTTGTTTGTAAAGTTTTTATAAAGCTTTTCAAGCTTTTCAAAAGGTTCAATTTCAAATTTTCGAGCGCTATAATTTTCTGAAAATTTCAACAATAAAAAAGCTTCTTTATATAAATGAAAATAAGAAAAAGCTATAGCTGAAGCTTCATTGATTTCGAACTGAACAGTGTTATGTGTATTATCTACATGTTGTGTTAACCAGCCTTGAGAACACAATGTTCTTAAAGCCACATTTAAATAACCGTCATTAGCGTTAAACTCGGAAGTAATTTCATTTAAACTAACAGATTTCTTCTTTAATAAGTAGTTAGTAATTCCTTTTTCATGTAAAGTGTAAGCTGCTGGACAAGTAACAATTCCGTCTAAGTGACGAAACAACCTACTCCTTAACGCAGATTTTTCTTGTTTTGTTAACATATAGAGAGATTATTTGTCTTAAATATAGCTATTTAAGTTTAAAAGTACTCCATCTGATTTTAGGTTTTTAATAGTTGTTTTAATAAGTGAACGTAAAAAATGTAATGTAAATAGAATCAGAATTTGTAGATTCTTTCTTCTGCTCAAGACAGTTTCCTTTGTTGTCTTTAGAGAGACATTCAACTTTGATTGTACTTACAAGATTACTGTCTTTATCCGTAACAACTATTTTGGTGAGTTCACTATTAGTATATTGATATTGATGTGTGTAAAATGTTGAAAAATTATCTACTATTTTATCAATCAACCCGTTTTTGGTGTAATGTGCAAAAACTTCATTTTGCTTATACTGTTTTTGAGTATAACAGCTAATGCGTTCTCGTTGTTTTGGTTTCCAACGTGTTTTACAATAATAAGGAAGCTTGTTAGGATAAGAACGTTTTTCAAACCAAAGACGTTTTTCGGTTTTTTCTATAAAATTACCAAGGCTATCAAGAGTTTTGGATGTTTTTACTCGTCCATTTTTAGTAAAGTTTAAGGTTTTAGTATAAAGTAATTTTTTTTGATTGTTTTCTATTACATATGTTTTTTCAATAATTCTCGTAATTTCCCCAGAGAAACCATGTTTTTTTAAATATTGTTTAGAAGCACAAGACTGAAGTAGATAAATAAGAAAACAGAATAGTAACTTTTTCATTTTTAATGAAATTAGGTACTATAATATACTAAGTTTTTTTAGAATTTGACTATGCACAAAAGAATAATAGTCTTGATATTGATGAAGTAATAAGTTTTCGTAGTTTTTAGTATGCAGTATTGTTTCTAAGCTAAATAGCTTTAAGTCTGCTACTTCCTCTTCTTGAAGTTTTAATTCTTGGACAGGAACTGTTAATTCAGCAATAAACACATGATGAAATTCATTATCAATAATTCCATTCGAGTGATTTACCATGTGTTTTCGAGTACCTATTTTATGTAAGTTTTTAGGAAGAATATCAAAACCTATTTCTTCTTTAACTTCTCTAATAGCAGCAATTTTAATGTTTTCACCGGCAGCTATGTGACCTGCAACTGAAATATCCCATAAACCAGGAAATACTTTTTTGGTGAGTGCTCTTTTTTGAAGAAGTATTTGTTTATTAGAAGTGTACAACCAAACATGGATAGTAGGGTGAAAGTAGCCATGTTTATGAGCCTCAGATTTTAAACAAGTTTTTCCTGTATAGTTTCCATTTTCATCGACAATATCTATAAGTTCATCCATAAAAAGCTGGTAAAAAAAACGTCATTACTTATTTGTAATGACGTTTGATTATCTATATTATTTGAAATAAGAGAAATTTTCTCCGTCTTCAATTTTTAATAAACTTTCGTAAATCATTTTAATTACGTTCTCAACATCTTCACGGTGTACCATTTCAACGGTAGTGTGCATATAACGTAATGGTAAAGAGATTAAAGCAGAAGCAACTCCACCATTGCTGTATGCAAATGCATCGGTGTCAGTTCCTGTAGCTCTTGATAGGGCAGAGCGTTGGAAAGGAATTTTGTTAGCTTCGGCAGTATCAATAATTAAATCTCTTAATTTTTGTTGTACAGCAGGAGCATAAGCTACTACAGGACCTTTACCTAACTCTAAATGACCTTCTTTTTTCTTGTCGATCATAGGAGTTGTAGTATCGTGTGTTACGTCGGTAACAATAGCTACGTTAGGTTTTATGGTTTCAGTAATCATTTGTGCACCACGTAAACCAATTTCTTCTTGAACTGAGTTTGTAATGTATAATCCGAAAGGTAATTTTTTCTTGTTTTCGTGTAACAAACGAGCAACTTCAGCAATCATAAACCCACCCATACGGTTGTCTAAAGCACGACACACAAATTTGTTCTCGTTTAAAATATGGAATTCGTCTGGATAGGTAATAACACAACCAACATGTACACCTAATTTTTCAACCTCTTCTCTAGTGCTACAACCACAATCAATAAAAATATTATCTGGTTTTGGGGCTTCTTCTTTGGCTTTATTACGTGTATGAATTGCTGGCCATCCGAAAACACCTTTAACAATACCATTTTTAGTATGAATGTTTACAATTTTACTAGGAGCTATTTGATGATCACTCCCTCCATTACGAATTACATAAATTAATCCGTCATCAGAAATATAGTTTACATACCAAGAAATTTCATCAGCATGCCCTTCAATAACCACTTTATATTTAGCATCAGGATTTATAACTCCTACAGCAGAACCATAAGTATCTGTAATGAACTCATCAACATAAGGTTTTAAATAGTCCATCCATATTTTTTGCCCTTCCCACTCGTATCCAGTAGGAGCAGCATTATTTAAATATTTTTCTAAGAAGTCTATCGACTTTTTATTTAAAATAGATTTATCAGCCATAACTTAAACGTTAATTTTAATGTTATTAATCTTTCTTTTCTTTTTCTTTAGGTTTATCAGCTCCCCAAAAACGTCTTTTTTCAATAAACTCTTCTTGTTCTTGAAGTTGTTTAGGTGTTAACACCTTTAAAAAAGATGGATGTTGCTCTATTGCATATTCAATTTTTTCAACAATGCTAGCCACATCTTCATTTTCATAATCAATTTCTAAAGGCTCTTTAATAACCATAGATTGTAGTACATTACGTTTTTTTATCATCAACCCTTTTTTATCAAAAGAACGTCTAAATCCGTCAATTACTATAGGAACTACAATAGGTTTATAGGTTTTGATAATATGAGCGGTACCACGACGAATAGGTTTAAAAGGGGTAGTTGTACCTTGTGGAAAGGTAATTACCCAACCATCATCTAATGCTTTACCTATATTAGAAATGTCAGACATTTTTACTTGTCTGTTTACATCTTTTCCTGCGCTTCTCCAAGTTCTTTCAACAGAAACAGAACCTACATAAGCAAAAATTTTAGGAAGTAAACCAGAACGCATGGTTTCACCTGCAGCAACATAATAAATGTTTAGTTTAGGTTTCCATAAATACCCTACGTTTCTAATATTGTCATCTCTACCTTTTAAGGCCGCGTTAAATACATGAAACATAGCTGCTACATCGGCAAAATACGTTTGGTGATTGGAGATAAATAGTACTTTTTGGTCGGGGAGACTTCTTAAAACATCCATTCCCTCTATTTGCAGGTCATTAAACTTACGGTAGCGTCCGTGAGAAATAACTCCGAGAACTTGTATTAAAAATCTTTTAATGAACAATATATGTCCAAAAGGATTCCTTTTAAATAAAGGCATTTTTATAATCAGGTTTTATTAGTGTAAATGCTAAATTACAAAAGAAAACCATAAAAAAAACTATTTAAATAAATCTTTAATTTCTGAAAGCATCATGGCAGTTGCACCCCATACAATGTAATCGTTTAATTTAAAGCATGGTACCTCAATATTTTTCATGTATGAGGTTTCCATTTCTACTGAAGTTAAGTTTGAATCGTCTAATAAATCAGCTAATAAAACTTCAATAATTTCAGCAACTTCTTCGTTTGGTGTGAAATGAGGTGTTTTTTCTGAAACACCTATAAAAGGAGCAACTAAAAAATTACTAGGAGGAATATATGCGTCTGAAGTTTGTCGTATTATTTCAATAGATTTATAGTGTACACCAACTTCTTCATAAGTTTCCCGTAAAGCAGTTGTTTGTAGGTTACTATCCTCTTTGTCAAATTTTCCACCAGGAAAGCTAATTTGAGATGAATGTGCTCCATTATAACTCGCTCTTTCAGTAAGTAAAAAGCGTGTTTGGTTATCATTGTCAGGGTAAAATAATGCTAAAACAGCTGCTTTTCTTGGATTTTTACTTAGTATTAATTCTTCTGAAAACCGTGTTCTTAACTTTGGAGCTAACTTAAATTGAGAAGTTAAACCACCCAGTTGCTTTTGCTGTAATCTTTCTATTTGATTGATAAAATCAGAAAAAGTCATTCGTTTTTAGTATTTTAGAACAAACTTATCAATTTACAAGATAAAAGTTATAAGTTTTGGCTTGAATTTTGATTTGTTGAGTGTAGAATTAATTTAATATTAAATGAATAAAGAAAAAAAGTACCAAAAACTAGCATTAAGTTTATTGTTTGACGCTATAGGGTATGTATCTTATTTAATACCTGGGTTTGGAGAGTTGTCAGATATTGTTTGGGCACCAGCATCAGCGTATATAATGACAAAAATGTATAAAGGAAATAAAGGTAAAGTAGCAGGAGCCATTGCTTTTATTGAAGAAGCGATGCCTGGGTTAGATGTTGTGCCAACATTTACTCTTATGTGGCTATATACTTATGTTTTTTCTTCGAAAGAGTCAAAAACTACGATCGAAGTTTAGTCTTTTAAATCGTATAAAAAATAAAGAGCTTCCAATTTTGGAAGCTCTTTTTAGTATTCTATAACTATAAACTATTTCTTGATGATTTTTTTTGTAAATGATTTTTGACCGTCGTTTACTTCAAGAATATAGATTCCGTTATGTAGGTTTGAAACATCAAGATTATTATGAGTAACTTTTCCTGTTAAAACTTGTTGTCCTGTTAAGGTTGTAACTTTAAAAGTAGCATTTCTGTCATCAGCTAATTTAATTTTTACGAAGTCTACACTAGGGTTTGGTGAAACACTAGCATCAAAAATAGAAGCTTCATTTCCCAACTTTCCATCAATAGTGATGTTGTTGTATCCTAAACCTTTAGAACTACTACCTATGTTAACAGTATAATCTTCAACTTCACCATAAGAAAATGTTTCACAAGCTGATGGAGCTGCATTCCATTTCATTGATACACGCATTCTTGTAGTACCTGCTAAAGCAGAGGTAGGAACAGAAAAGTTATAGGATAAATTGCCAGAGCTAGATGAAGAACCACTAACAACTTCTTCAGAAGATTCAAAAGTTCCATTTTTATTAAAATCAATCCAAACTTTCCAGTATTCTGTGTATGAAGAACTAGCAAATCCAGCGCTTACTACAATAGTATTACTTCCGTAAGGTAAGTTTCCAGTTAAAGAAGTAAAGTCAGTATATCCACCGTTGGCACTAGTAGCGTTTGAAATTCCACCAATAACAACATTGTCAATCCATTCATAATTTACATTATTCCCTTTAGTACTACAATAAGAAATTGTGTTTGCTAGAGTTGTTACGTTTACCGTATTACTTGAAGAAGAAATATTGTTTGCAGCATCTTTGGCTTTTACAGAAAAAGTATAGCTTGTAGAGGCTGTTAATCCACTTACAGAATAACTTGTAGTAGTAACAGTGGCTATTTTTGAACTTCCTTGATATATGTCATATCCTGTAACACCAATATTGTCAGTTGAAGCAGTCCAGCTTAAATTAACAGAAGTTTGTGTAATATTTGAAGCAGCAACATTAGTTGGCGCAGATGGAGCAGTTGTGTCTGGTGTAGAAGTTCCACCATCAATGTTGTGGTTTCCCAAGCCGCTAAATGTATCTTTCGTTAAAATATCCCATTCAGAAGTTGTATATGCACTGTTAGGAGATGTAACAGAAGATTTTCTTTGCATTGTTTTGTCTTGTGCAAAAGTTGAAGAGCTATTAGGATCTCCAATCAAATCGATAAGAGTACTTCCTTTGAATAAACCAACAGCATCGTTTCCGTTAAAAGAAATTACACCAGTATCTGTTCTGTCAGCTTTATTTAATATCGTACTAGAAGCACTGCTATTAGCTATGACATACACATCACCATTTGTTAATTGACCACTTAAAGTTAATGTATTGGTCCATCCACCACCATTGGCAGCTTTCTTTAATGAATACCCTGATAAGTTTACACTGGCTCCAGTGAAATTAGCAATTTCAATAGCTTTATTATTTGAAGAACCTTCTACATATTCAGAAATTAATAAATCCGTAGCTGTTCCATTTCCTCCACCTGAACCTGTGTTAGTTGTAACAGAAACAGAATTACTAGAAGTAGATTGATTACCTGCAGCATCTTTAGCTTTTACAGAAAAAGTATAATTAGTTGCTGCTGTTAAGCCTGTAACGTTGTATGAAGTTGTTGTTACGGTAGCGATTTTCGTAGCTCCATTGTACACATCGTATCCAGTTACACTAACATTATCAGTAGAAGCAGACCAAGTTAAGTCAACTGTTGTTTCTGTAATGTTTGAAGCAGTTAAGTTAGATGGAGCAGTAGGAGCTTGGGTATCAGATCCACTACCGCCTCCAAATAAATCTTCAGCTTGTGGTCCACCCCAAATTTTAGTAGCAAATGCAGGATTGTCAATAAATGGATTACGATTTCCTTGAATTCCTTCTAAAATAGGGTTACGTTGCTTTTCAAAATCTGATACTGGATCGTCTACATTCCATTGAATAAATAAAGCAAGCATATTAGCATCTGAAGCCATAGTTGATCCTGTTCCTACACCAGTTGGTAAACATTGGTTTCCATAGCGTAAATACATGTACATCATCATACGTGCAACATCACCTTTCCATTCATCTCCAGGATACCAACCACCTGAAACACTACCTGCATTACCAGAACCATCAGCAAACTTTTTACTACTTCTTTGTGAGTTGAAAGAAATATCAGCAGCTCTTAAATGATGCGCATCTGCACCAGGACCAGAAGTACCTAAATTAGGATTTCCTAATGACTTAGGGTACACATGCTCTCTGTTCCATTGAGTACCTGCTGTACCACCATTAGCATCTTTATCTCTAGTTCTATCGGTTACATAATTACCGTCAGTATCACTATAACCATAAATTAATAAAACCTTACTAGAATCGTTAGGGTCTAAATCAGTTTGTTTAAGTGCATTCCACACACCAGGAGTGTACGATAAGTTTGTAGTGTGTGTATTGATAATTTTAGTAGCCAGCTCATTTTTTAATGCTGAACCAGACAAATTCAAATTTACATCATTGTAATATGAAGGGATTTGTGAAAAAACGGATAGCGAAGCTACCAAAAAGAAGAAGAGTAGTTTATGTTTCATAATATTTTTCTAAAATGTTAAAATTTTGTTAACTCGCTACAAATCAATAAAAAATATAATTTTTTAATGTTACCAAAAGGTTAATAATCAATTCTGTATCTTTTGTAGATAACTAGTTTATAGTTTTTCCTTTATTTTGCGTAAATTTGCACGCTAAAATTAGAGATTGATTATGAAGATATCATACAATTGGTTACAACAATTTTTACAGACAGACTGGGAGGCAGAGAAAACAGGCGAGTTATTAACTGATTTAGGTCTTGAAGTTGAAGGAATAGAAACTGTAGAGAGTATTAAAGGAAGCCTAAAAGGGGTAGTTGTAGGTGAAGTTTTAACTTGTGAAAAACATGCTAATGCAGACAAGTTAAAAGTTACTACTGTTGATTTAGGAAATGGTACCCCTGTACAAATTGTATGTGGAGCACCAAATGTCGCGGTAGGACAAAAAGTTCCTGTGGCTACTGTTGGTACCATGTTGTATGATGAAAAAGGAGAAGGTTTTAAAATTAAAAAAGGAAAGATAAGAGGAGAAGAGAGTCACGGAATGATTTGTGCCGAAGACGAATTAGGTTTAGGACAAAGTCATGATGGTATTATGGTCTTAGACGAGAGTTTAGTTCCAGGTACTCCTTGTTCAGAAGTTTTTAACATTGAAACAGACTATGTTTTTGAAATTGGGTTAACACCAAACCGTGCCGACGCTATGAGTCATTATGGTGTTGCACGCGATTTAAGAGCTGGATTAATTCAGCAAGGAACTAGTATAGAATTGATTTCTCCATCTGTTTCAGATTTCCATGTTGACGAGCGTACTCACAAAATTGATATCGAAGTAGAAGATAAAGATTTAGCACCTCGTTATTGTGGTATAACTATTACTGATGTGGAAGTAAAAGAATCACCAGAATGGATTCAAAATAGATTAAAGGCAATTGGATTAACTCCTAAAAATAATATTGTAGATATAACAAACTATGTACTACATGAATTAGGACAACCTTTACACGCTTTTGATGCTTCTAAAATTAGAGGAGGTAAAGTGGTGGTTAAAACTTTAGAAGAAGGCACAAAGTTTACTACGTTAGATGATGTAGAAAGAGAGCTATCTTCTGAAGATATTATGATTTGTGATGCTGATGATAATCCATTATGTATTGGAGGTGTGTTTGGAGGAGCAAAATCAGGAGTTACAGAGCATACAACATCTATTTTCTTAGAGAGTGCTTATTTTAATCCTGTATCTGTTCGAAAAACTGCAAAACGTCATGGGTTAAATACAGATGCTTCTTTCCGTTTTGAGAGAGGTATTGACATCAACACTACAAAATATGCCTTAAAGCGCGCTGCTTTATTAATTGAAGAGTATGCTGGTGGAAAAATGTCTTCTGATATTTTAGATTTTTACCCTGTAAAGCTTGAAGATTTTGAAGTGTTTTTATCGTTTGAAAATGCGTATAAATTAATAGGTCAAGAAATACCTAAAGAAACGATTAAAAAGATTTTAGCTTCATTAGATATTAAAATTAATAGTGTTACTGAAGCTGGTTTAGGATTGGTAGTACCATCGTATCGTGTAGATGTACAACGTGAAGCAGATATTATAGAGGAAATCTTACGTGTTTACGGATATAATAATGTAGAGTTTTCTCATAAATTAAATACGTCTATTTCTTTTGATAGTGATAAAGAAGTTAAAATAGAGAATATTGTTGCTGACCAGTTAACATCGTTAGGGTTTAATGAAACTATGGCAAATTCGTTAACAAAGGCAGATTATATTGAGTTATCTGAGAACTTAAACGCTGATTTTAACGTTGAAATGTTGAATCCGTTAAGCAACGACTTAAAAGTAATGCGTCAATCGTTACTATTTAGTGGTTTAGAATCTGTAGCGTACAATATTAACAGAAAGAACAATTCATTAAAGTTTTACGAGTTTGGTAAGACGTATCATAAGTATGAAAGCGGATACCAAGAAGACAAGCATTTAACGTTATTTGTTACTGGTAATAGAACACAAGATAGCTGGAAGGTAGCTACACAGATATCAGATTTCTTTTATGTTAAAGGGATTGTAACAGCTTTATTAAGTCGTTTAGGAATTGATAAATTAAAAACCACTCCAACAAAATCAGATGTGTTTTCTGAAGGAATTACGTTAAGTTTAGGGAAAACTAAGTTAGTAGAGTTAGGAGTTGTTAAAAGAGCGATTTTAAAAGAGTTTTCAATAAAACAAGAGGTTTTATTTGCAGACTTTAACTGGCAGAATATTTTAGATTTAGTAGGTAAGAAAAAAATAAAAGTAGCCGATTTACCTAAGTTTCCATCTGTAAAGCGTGATTTAGCATTGTTATTGGATAATAAAGTTGAATTCAAAGAAATTTATAACTTAGCATTCCAATCAGAAAGAAAGCTTTTAAAAGAAGTGGATTTATTTGATGTGTATGAAGGAGACAAATTACCAGAAGGTAAAAAGTCGTATGCAGTAAGTTTTGTATTACAAGATGAAAACAAAACGTTGGCAGATAAACAAATAGATAAAATAATGCAGAAACTACAGCAAACATTCGAAAAGAATTTAGATGCTGTATTACGATAATTCAGAAGCTCCATTTTTGGAGCTTTTTTTATATTTAACAAAGAACAATACTTAAAATAAACTAATGTATAAATTACTGATCCGCCCAATTTTTTTCCTTTTTGATCCTGAAAAGATTCACCACTTTACATTTTCACTCGTAAAGTTTTTATCGAAAATACCAGGAATGTCTTCAATTTTTAGAGGAATGTATCAAGTAAATGATAAAAAGTTAGAACGCAATTTATTCGGGTTAACCTTTAAAAACCCTGTAGGGCTAGCTGCAGGATTTGATAAAAATGCAGTATTGTACAATGAGCTAGCTAATTTTGGATTTGGTTTTGTTGAAATTGGGACAGTTACACCAAAGGGGCAAGTAGGAAATCCGAAAAAACGTTTATTTCGTTTAAAAGATGATAAAGGAATCATCAACCGAATGGGGTTTAATAACGAAGGGTTGGCTGCAGCTGTTGAGCAATTGAAAAAGAACAAAGGAAAAATTATTATTGGAGGAAACATTGGAAAAAATACCAATACAGCTCCTGAAAATTATACTGAAGACTATGTAGCGTGTTTTAAAGGATTGCATCCGTATGTAGATTATTTTGTGTTGAATGTAAGCTGTCCGAATGTATCTAGCCATGCTAAACTTGAAGATGCTGATTATTTGAAGGAATTAATAACTGAGGTACAAAAGATTGATAAAGAATTATCGGTTGCTGAGCGTAGTCGAAGCAAACCAATCTTATTAAAAATTGCTCCCGACTTAAACAACCAACAATTAGATGAAATTATTGAATTGGTTGCTGAAACTAAAATTGATGGAGTGATAGCGTCGAATACTTCAGTAAATAGAGATAATTTAAAAGCTTCTAAAGAGCGTTTACAAGAAATAGGTAATGGAGGTGTAAGTGGGCAACCAGTTAAAGATAGAAGCACAAGAGTAATTAAGTATCTAACGGATAACTCTAATAAAGCGTTTCCAATTATTGGAGTAGGAGGTATCCATTCTGAAAAAGATGCTTTAGAAAAGCTAAAAGCAGGTGCAGATTTGGTGCAAATTTATACAGGATTCATTTACGAAGGGCCAAGCTTGGTAAAAAGAATCAATAAGGCTATTTTAGCTGAGAAGAAATAGTATTATTGTTGTTACAACTTTGGTGAATGAAGAGATTTTTATTATCCTACAAAATAGTATTGTTTCTTATTTTTTTATTTCTTGCTCAATATTTAATATTAAAAGGAGAGTTTGAAATCTATCGCTTTTCAGATAATAAGTATTTATATGAAAATGGAAAGCAATTTTCGAAAGGATTAGTTTATATAGGACTTATTCTATCCGCTTTGTTTCCATTAATAGTATGGTTTCAGAGAAAAAAAGATTTTAAAAAAAACATAGTTTGGGTTATCATAGGTTTTTTTCCCGCTCTATATTACATTTTACTTTTTATATTATCTTATTCAATCTAATTAAGTAAAAAAATGCTAGAAACCCTCATATCTTTTGTATTTGCTACGGCTACTTTAGCTATTTCACCAGGTCCTGATAATATTTTTGTCTTAACACAAAGTATTGTTAATGGAAGAAAATATGGATTAGCTACGGTTGCTGGTTTAATGACAGGATGTATAATTCATACAACTTTGGTGGCTTTTGGAATATCGGAAATCATCAAACAGAATCCGAATTTATTTTTTATCATCAAGCTATTTGGAGCAGGATATTTACTGTATTTAGCCTATCAGGTGTATAAAAGTGATGCTAAAATTGCCTTTTCAACAGAGAATGTTCAGAAAAAATCAACATTACAGTTATTCAAAACAGGTTTTTGGATGAATGTATTAAACCCGAAGGTTACAATTTTCTTTTTGGCATTCTTCCCACAGTTTTTGTTTTCTGACAGCTTGTCAAACGTATTCCAATTTTATGTATTAGGGGGATTATTCATTTTAACATCTTTCTTAATATTTTCTTCCATAGCTATCTTAGCAGGAAAGATATCAGAGTATTTAAAGCAACACAAAAAGGTAGGAACATACCTAAAATGGGCACAAATAGTGGTTTTTATAGGTATAGCTATGCTAATTTTACTTTAAAAGAATGAATCTTTAATTCCAATTTTTCCTGATTAATAATTGTTCAATATGAGCATAATGGTGGTTGCAATGCCATGCATAAATACCAATGTTTTCTTTTAAGTTCACTTTTTCATTACCATCAGGGTGGATAAAATACTTATTTAAATCTTCTTCAGTTAAACCTTTCAAGAAGTAAACCCATTTAGCATGTAATGCCTTTAGAGCATCTAACGAAAGTTGAATTGGAGCAGTTTTAGAATCAAACAATTCAGCCCAACGATCTTCAAAATATGCTTTAATAACGGGGTTATCTTCCGTAAGCGTCCATTTAAACCGCGTGTAAGAGTTATGGTGACTGTCTGCACAATGATGAATCACTTGTCTAATTGTCCAACCGTCTTTTCTATATGGTGTATTTAATTGTTCTTCAGATAGACTGCTAACAAGGCACTTTAATTTTTCAGGAAAAAGCTCTAGAGTAGTAATCCACTCTGTAAGTAGTTCAGAAGATATTTCAGTAGGGATGTTAGGTTTTCCAATTGGGTATTTTAATTTATCCATTATTCATCATCTTTAGAAGTAAGTTTTTCCAAAGCACGTTTAGAGCTTCTATTTTCAGGGTTAATAGCTAAAGCTTTTTTATAGTATTCAATGGCGTTCACTGTATCTTTCATTCTAGTATAAGCATCAGCGGTACTATCATAAGTATTTGAGCTGTTAGGGTACAATTCAATATTAATTTTAAAAACATTAAGGGCATTTTCAAACTCATCTTTTCTAAGATATTGATATCCTAACCTATTCATATTTCGTTCTCTGATTACAGGATTTAAACTGTCTTTTTCTTTTATAGTTTTGTAACCTTTTAAAGCAGCTTCAAAGTTACCTTCTGCCAAATGTTCACTGGGAGTTTTTTCTCCTTTCTTTAGTTTTTTAAAGACATACTTTTCACCTTCATGCTCACGTTTTTCAGCTAACTCTATTTTATCTTCAGAAGTATTAAAAATTAGTTTTTCATTTAACTCTCTAACGTAAAAAGAAGAATCATTCACTTTTAAAGGCTCTAAATTTTGATTACGCCATTTTATAAGTAATTTATTGTCTTCATTAAAAGTAACTTCTATAATCTCATCAGCATTAAAATAATAGCGCCCTGCTGCTTTTTCAATAAACTCAGAAGAGTTTGTTTTAGAAGTACAGCTAATTAGTAGTGAGATAAGTGAAAGAATTAAAAATTTAAATTTCATTTTTGGTTAGTTTTATGTTGAAATAAGATGTTAATAAGACGACTTAGAACTAAATAAGTTACAAATTAAGTTATTTATAGGTTTTGTTGGCATAAGAATTGAATTAAAGATAGTACTATAGATATTAGATTGTATTTATTCTTTTGTCTATCAGTAATTTATGATTTTAAAAAAGTGGTTTTCTTTCAATAAAAAGATGAAAAGTGCCACTATGACAGAATAAATAAGATATGAGTAAATCAAAAATATTACATTTAGACAATTTGTCGCTTCAAGATGTTTTTAATGAAGATTCAGAATTAATCCCATTATTAACACCAGAAGATGAAGAGTTAATAAATAGAGAGAGTATTCCTGAAGAGTTACCAATTCTTCCATTGCGTAATACAGTTTTATTTCCTGGAGTTGTAATTCCAATTACAGCTGGTAGAGATAAGTCAATTCAGTTAATTAAAGATGCTAACAAAGGAGATAAAGTTGTAGGTGTAGTAGCACAAAAGGATAGTGAAGTTGAAGATCCAGGAATTGATGATATTTATCAAACAGGTGTAGTAGCACAAATATTACGTGTGTTAAAAATGCCTGATGGTAATACAACTGTTATTATTCAAGGTAAAAAGCGTTTTGAAATAGAAGAAGTTACGCAAGAAGAACCTTATTTAAAAGCTAAGGTAAAAGAAGCAGTTGATGAGCGAGAAATTGATGATCAAAAAGAGTTTGATGCAATTATCGATTCGATTAAAGACTTAGCATTAGAGGTAATTAAAGAAAACCCTATGCTGCCTTCAGAAGCATCTTTTGCGATAAAAAATATTCAATCAAGTTCATTTTTGGTGAATTTTATTTCGTCAAACATGGAATTAAGTGTATCGCAAAAGCAGGTATTACTTGAGAAAGACAATTTAAAAGAACGTGCGTTATTAACGTTAAAGAATTTAGATAAAGAGCTTCAAAAGTTACAATTACGTAATGATATTCAATCTAAAACACGTTCTGACTTAGATAAACAACAACGTGAATATTATTTAAATCAACAATTAAAAACCATTCAAGATGAATTAGGTGGTGTTTCTCATGAGCAAGAGCTAGATGAAATGCGTACTAAAGCTAAGTCTAAGAAATGGAATAAAGAAGTTGGAGAAACTTTTGAGAAAGAATTAAGTCGTTTAAGACGTATGAATCCTCAAATGGCAGAATATGGTGTGCAGCGTAACTACTTAGAGTTAATGTTGGAGTTACCTTGGGGCGAGTATTCAAAAGATAAGTTTGACTTAAAAAGAGCTCAAAAAATTTTAGATAGAGATCATTTTGGATTAGAGAAAGTTAAAGAGCGTATTTTAGAGCATTTAGCGGTTTTAAAATTACGTGGTGATATGAAGTCGCCAATTATTTGTTTATACGGACCTCCAGGAGTAGGTAAAACATCGTTAGGTAAATCGGTAGCTGAAGCATTAGGACGTAAGTACGTACGTATGTCTTTAGGTGGTTTACGTGATGAAGCTGAAATTAGAGGACACCGTAAAACCTATATTGGGGCAATGCCTGGTCGTTTGATCCAAAATATTAAAAAGGCAGGAACTTCAAATCCTGTATTTGTGTTAGACGAAATAGACAAGTTAAGTCAAAGCCATCAAGGAGATCCTTCTTCAGCAATGTTAGAAGTATTAGATCCAGAACAAAACACAGCTTTTTATGATAATTATTTAGAAGTAGGGTATGATCTTTCTAAAGTATTATTTATAGCAACAGCTAATAACATTAATCAAATTCCATGGGCATTACGTGATCGTATGGAAATTATTAACGTAACAGGATATACTATTGAAGAGAAGGTAGAAATAGCTAAAAAATACTTGTTCCCAAAACAATTAAAAGAGCACGGATTATCAAAAGAGCATTTAACTGTAGGTAAAAAGCAGATAGAGAAAATAGTTGAAGGATACACTAGAGAGTCTGGAGTCCGTGGTTTAGAAAAACAAGTAGCAAAAGTAGTTCGCTTTGCCGCTAAGTCTATTGCGATGGAAGAGGAGTACAATGTTGTTTTGACAAATGAAGATATAGAAACTATTTTAGGACCTGCACGTTTAGAACGTGATAAGTACGAGAATAACGATGTTGCAGGAGTTGTTACTGGGCTAGCTTGGACAAGCGTTGGAGGAGATATTTTATTTATAGAATCTATTATTTCTAAAGGAAAAGGAAATCTTTCAATTACAGGTAATTTAGGTACAGTAATGAAAGAGTCGTCAACAATTGCAATGAAATATATAAAATCTAATGCTGAGGAATTTGGAATTAATCCTGAAGTATTAGATAAATATGATGTACACATTCACGTGCCTGAAGGAGCTACCCCTAAAGACGGTCCAAGTGCAGGTATTACTATGTTAACTTCTTTAGTTTCTGTATTTACACAGCGTAAAGTGAAAAATAAATTAGCTATGACAGGAGAGATTACGCTACGTGGAAAGGTACTTCCAGTTGGTGGAATTAAAGAAAAAATATTGGCAGCAAAACGAGCAAATATTAAAGAAATTATTTTGTGTGCTGATAATAAAAAGGATATAGAAGAAATAAAAGAGAGCTACTTAAAAGGGTTAAAATTTCATTATGTAACCGACATGAGTGAAGTAATTGATATAGCACTTACCAAGCAAAAAGTTAAGAATGCTAAGAAGCTTCTATAGGGTATAAAAATAAAACTTCCATTATAATCAATTATAATGGAAGTTTAAAAATATGTGTTTTTTATACATCTTTACAAAGCAAGTTCATAAACTACTTTATCTTTACAAACGCAGTAACCAACAGAAGGGTCATAAACACGTTCTTGACCTTTATAACAAGCAGTAGGCTGTGGTCCCCAGTTATCTGGGTTATTACACCAGTAAGGAGAACCAGGTCCACCTCCGTTAATGTTTTTCTGTTCTGGTTTATTCAAAATGTTTCCTAATTTAGAAATTGATTTTAACATAATTAATTAGTTTTAGTTATTAGTTTTTAATGATCAAAGTCCTTAGGAAGTTCTTCAGCATATTCTGCTTCACACCAACATCCCAACCAGTTGCATCTAAGTACTTGACCTTTAGGACAAGAAATTTGCCCACCATTAATAGTTCTTTGTTCCGATTTATTCAGAACGTTTCCTAAGCTTGAAATTGATTTTAACATGGTTAATTAATTTTAGTTTCCCTTACTCTATATTATATGCTTTTCAGGATCCGCATTTTAGAATTATGTATCTCAAATATTGAAAAATAGATAGAGCAAAAGAAAAGTACTAAGTGACTATTTAAGAAAAAAGTAGGTACTATTTAAAAAAAATAGCACTATTAATTGGTTTTTAAGTATTTGTTTTTCAGTTTGTTGGTGTGTTTGTTTGTGTGTGGAGGTTTGTAATGGGAAAACAAGAGATAAAAAAATTAACTTTACCTAAACAGAAAAATTAAAATTTATGAAACGTTTATCTATTGAATTATTAACAAAGTACGAATTAACATCAGAAGAAAAGATTAAAGTATTTGCAGGAGATCCAATTGAGGCACCTGCTAATAAAATAGATTTCGGGGGACCAGATACAGATGGAGAAGAAGATTGTTTTACTTTACCTCCAGGTAGCACAAGAGATAAATGCTACGATGATAAAGATAAATTCAGGATTTAAAATAATTACAAGAAAGTATTATAACTCCTTATTGATTTTCTCTATAAATTGATAAGGAGTTATACCTATATGTTTTTTAAAAATTCGTGTAAAGGACTTAGCATTTTTATATCCAGCTATTTCTCCAATAGCTTGTGTTGTATAAGATCTTACTTTCTTGTCGTTGCTCAATACTCCAATAATGTAATTAATACGTAATTCATTTGTATAATCATTAAAACTCATTTTTTTATAATCTTTAATGATTTTTGATAAGTAAGTAGTATTAGTTCCTATTTTTTTAGCTGCATTATATAAATTAAACTCTTCTTTTAAAAAGTATTTCTTTTCCTCTATTTTTAATAAGCCACTAATAATTTGTTGATGTTGTTCATCTTTTATTTTTAATGGATTAGATGAGGAAAAGGATTTGTCAGTTAAATCTTCTTTTTTTGAAATTTTACCTAACAGTTCATTTAATTTTTTCTTTGTTTTCTTTTTTTCTTTGGCGTTTTTAAATACTAAAAAAGAGATAACTATTACTGTAGTTATTAGTCCTATAACTATAATTTCGTAATAAAAATTCTTTTTACTACTATCTTCTTTTAAATCTTTTATTTTTTGATCAAAATCAATTTTAATTGCTTCTTTAAATTGCTTTCTATCTCTCGATGAAACTTTTGAATGATTACGTATATATGTGTTTAAGTAATAATTGGCGGAGTCTACTTTATTTTGATAAGTATAAATTTGTGAAAGATATCCATGCATTTTTATATAATTGTCATCTAGAATGGTATCTTTTTTTATGCTGAGGGCTGTTAAGAAGTTTTGTTTAGCTTTCTCTAATTTATTTAAATTATAATAATTTAAACCATTATTGTAATAACCTTTATATAAATAAGATTGAGATTTACTTTTTTCAAATAACTCTAAACTTTTTTCAAGGAAAGAGCTTGCTTTAGAGTGCTCTTCTTTTAAGGTGTAAATTGTCCCCATACCATAATAAACCTTGCCAGTATAGTAGCTATTAAGATTGAAATCCTTTGTTTTAAGTATTGAATTATAGTAATGTAATGAAGAGTCTGCATATTGATGCTTTTTTTTATCATTTTTGTATAAGGTTGCATAAATAGCAGCAACATTAAACATTCTTTTATATTTACTACTATAATACTTGTTAGAAAGAGCTTCCTTATTTTTTTCAATAAGTTTAAGTGTTTCTTTTGCTTTATTAAGAGCTTTATCTAGCTCTCCCATATCTTGATAAATAAGTGCTATATTCCCTTTTATTTTAATAGTTCGCCCAATATCTTTAGCTAACAAAGCATAATTTTCAGCTGTTATATAATTTTGTAAAGCAGGTTTAATTAGTTTTTTCCTTTTATTAGAATTACCTAATAATATATGGATGTCGAATAGTAAAGAAAAGTTTTTTTTGCTCTTGGCTATCTTGGGCAGATACTTATTTATACTATCCTTAAAAGGAATATTCATGGGGCGTTTCTCTCTTACTTTTAAATACTCAATAGCAGCATATCCAAAAGTTTTATAGGGAATATTGTCACTTTGTAAAAGATTGTTCATGTAGTAAAGAGAGCTATCAACACCTATTTCTCTATTCAAGTAAAACTTTCTTTTGAAATTTTTTAAATCACTCTCGTTATATTTCTTTGTTGTTTGAGAATAGGATACAAAACAAGAAAAAAATACTAGGAAGAGAAACGAAATTTGTTTTAACATGATTTTCTAGAGGAGTTAAAGAATTAATAGGAGCTGCAAAATAAAAAATATTTAAATATTTTGAGCTATTAAGTAGTTCATTGTTTTGTTCTTTTTTAAGTGGTTTATAGAGTGTTAGTAGTGTGATAATAGATTGATAAAGTAATTATAATTGTGTAAAAGAAAAGATCTTAGCTAATAATTAAAAATGATAAAATACTTTTTACAATTAAAAAACGTTGTTGTTTTAGTTATATTTAAAAAATTAAAAACAATATCAAATTTAAACCCTTAAATTTTATGAAAAAACTACTTTTATTAACAGGGCTTTTATTCTCTGTAGCCTCGTATTCTCAAATTGAATTTATTGAAACTACTAAAACTGAAATAGTAGGAAAGATAGAGTATGTTTATTTAGAGAAAATAGGAGATGAAGCTTATAACTTTTATTATAAGAATATTAATGACCCTATTCACGAGTACGTTCATTTTTCTTTTAAAAACTTAGACAATGATGTAGAAAAACTGCACCAAATAATTGTAAAAGGTTTTGAAGAAAATCCAAGAGACCCTTATAAAATTAAAGCAAACGGGGATGTAATTTGGTTAAAATATACTAAAGTTGATGGAGTTGTTATGTTACAAATTCAGCAGTATGTGAGTAGAGATCCAGATATTATGACAGTTTCTAAATTACTTACTTATGAAGAAGTAAATAAGTTATTTAGCAAGTAATAATTAAGATAATAAGTAAAAAAGCAGCCTTAAAGGCTGCTTTTTTTATGACTAGGCTTTTGGTAAAACCTTATTAATTTTTAGCTTTATTTTTAAAAGCATCAAATTTGTTTGTTGTTTGTTTAGGCCAGCTGTTATTTGAAGTATCAATATCAGCAGTTTCTAAATCAGGGTCTACAACAATACTTTTTATTTCTTGTGAAGAAGTAAATACTCTGAATACTTTACGTTCATCTTTTTTCCATATTTGAGCAGGGAAAGTTTCACGTTTTTTAGTACCATCAGCATATGTTAATTCTACAATAATAGGCATAACTAAACCACCTGGCTTTTCAAACTCAACCTGATACATATAGTTAGGAATATCTTTTAAGCTGGCTTTTTTATCTGAAGGTAAGCTTTTAATATATGCTTCTACATCAGATTTATCAGCATCTTCTTTATTAGTAGTTAAGTATACTAATTTACCTAATCGAGCAAAGTAAGAAGGGTATTGTTGTTGTAACTTCTTAGTTTCTTCATTTGGTTTGTTAGTTAAATATAAAGGCTTAACCTCTTTAATACCAATGTCGGTATAATCAGTTGTATAGAACCAACCTCTCCAAAACCAATCTAAGTCCATACCAGAAGCATCTTCCATTGTTCTAAAGAAGTCAGCAGGAGTAGGGTGCTTAAACATCCATCTTTTAGAGTATGTTCTAAAAGCATAGTCGAATAATTCAGGACCCATAATTGTTTGACGTAACATATATAAACCAGCAGCTGGCTTAGTATAAGCATTAGGTCCAAAATTATGTACATAATCACCTTGAGACATAATTGGACTTAACCTGTCTTGATCTAAACTCATGTAACGAACAATATCTTTAGGTAAGTTACCAGTGTTAAAATTTGGATCGTAATCTAATTCAGCTAAAATCTCTACAAAAGAGTTTAATCCTTCATCCATCCAAGTCCACTGACGCTCATCAGAGTTTACAATCATAGGGAAGAAGTTATGACCAACCTCGTGAGTAATTACTCCAATCATTCCGTTTTTAACTCTATCAGAATACGTTCCATCAGGATTTGGACGACCGTAGTTAAAACAAATCATAGGATACTCCATTCCTTGACGCTTTGCGTGTACTGATACAGCTTTAGAATATGGATAATCGAAAGTCATTTTAGAATACTCTTCTAAAGTATTAGCAACAACACGAGTTGAGTGCTCTTCCCATAACGGATTTCCTTCTTTTGGGTATAAAGACACAGCCATAACAGTTTTACCGTTAATGTTTACTGCCATAGCATCCCAAATATATTTTCTTGATGAAGCAAAAGCAAAGTCACGTACTTTGTTAGCTTTAAAGTGCCAAGTCTTAGTTTTAGTAGTACCTTGTTTTTCGTTTTCTTCAGCTTCTTTTTGAGTTACAATAAATACAGGGTTTTTATAAGACTTTCTAGCCTTTTCAAAACGTTTGCGTTGTTCTCTACTTAATACCTCTTTTTCGTTTTGTAATTCACCTGTTGCATCTAAAATATGGTCAGCTGGAACTGTGATTTTTACATCGTAATCTCCAAACTCTAAAGCCCATTCACTACGACCCCAGAATTGCATGTTTTGCCACCCTTCAACATTATTATAAACACATAACCTTGGGAAAAACTGAGCAATGGTATAGTTTTTATTTCCATCAGGGAAAGATTCAAAACCAGAGCGACCACCATCTTCAACAGAATTGTTGATTAAGTAGTTCCACTTAATTTTAAATTTAAAGATTTCACCAGGAGCTAAAGGTTTAGGTAAGTTAATACGCATCATAGTGCGATTAATAGTGTGAGGTAAATCTCTACCATCAGCATATTTTACGGCTTCAATGTTAAAACCGAATGCTTTTGGTTTGTCCATGTTTTCACTCACAAACTTATCAGGAGTTTGAAATCCAGTTGCTCCTTTAGATTCAGCTAATGGAGATTTAGAATCTGGAGCTCGCATATTTTGATCTAACTGTAACCATAAATACTCTAAATGGTCTTTAGAGTTATTGTGGTAAGTAATATCTTCATCTCCGTACAATCTATCTGTAGCTTCATCTAAGCGTAAGTTCATAACATAATCAACTTTCTGTTGTGTGTATGCATGACCTGGTGCTCCTGATGCAGTACGTTGATCGTTAGGAGTTGCTAGTACATCTTTTAATTGTCGAAATTTGTTTTGGTCGGTATGACCTTGCTGACGTTCTTTTTTGGGGGCTTCTTGAGCAAATAAAGAAGCTGATACAAAGAGTGCCGAAAATAATAGCGTAGAATATTTTCTCATTATATGCTTATTGGTTTTTGAATAAATAAGCGGAAAGTTAATGAAATCTTATTATTAAAAAAGAAGGTTTATTAAAAATTTAACAAACCTTTATAATTATCACTTGATAAAAACAAACTTTTGCGTTCTTTTTTAACGGTTGCTTTAATTAGGTTTTGTTGATCAGGGAAGTGGTTTACTAAAATATCGTTTTCTATTTTTATTGATTTTGGTAACGAAACATTTTCAATTTCTAAATAAAAGTAAACAATATTACCATCGTATTCTTTACCTATAAATTTATAGGTTTTTTCTTCATTGTTAATAATTACTTTAAAATGAGTTTTTAAGTATTTGTAAAAATGTTCATCAATTGACTTTAACTCATCTTTTGTAGCTATCTTTAGGTTGGTATTATGGTCTTTATTTATGGCAAGCTCAATATCATCCATAAAAACATTCATAATCATTTGTACGCTTTGTGTATCTTCTCTGTATTCAATTTCAGTTAATGCAACATAGTATTTATGCAGGGTAAATGATAGTAAAGGAAGTACAAGTAGAAGGACAAAAAGTTTTTTCATGGTTGATTAAAAATCAATTATTGCGCCAAATTAGTGTTTTTCAATAATTTTAAGGTATTCTGTATGCTCTTTTCTAAAGATTTTAATGACTTTTAACACTTCACGATTTTGGTAGAGTTTTTCTATACCTAACGGATTGCAATATTCTAAAAAGTGATAGTATTTATCTACGGGAATTTTAAGCTCAACAAAAAAGAAATCTTCACCTAACTCATTAAGCAATTTTGCTGGCATGCTTTCTTTAAAAGCTAATTCTTTACGAAGCTTCCATAGTTTTTCTGAATCTTTTACAGGAAACGTATTGGTAGTACCCATACCTTCAAAAGCTTTAGTTGGATCAACTCTAACCACATTAGGCTTTACGTGTTTGCTTATATGGTCGTTTGAATGATAATTAGTGTAGTTAACATTAGAAAAGTCGGTAGCATTACTAGCAATTTCTAAGTTTTTATCTCGTTTTACTTTTTTAAGATCTTTGGCTAACTCACCTGATAGTTCGTTGTTTCTTAGTAAAACCTCATCTAACTCATAATCTTGTTTTTCAAGAGTAGTTCTTTTTCTATAGGTATTAAAATCTTCTTTGGTAAGCTTTTCATAAATGGTTTTATAACCTATACTACTGTATCTAATAGAATCAGTAGGTCTAGCAAAAAGTCTATATTCTCCTTTTTCATTTGAAAATGTAGCTTGATTTGTTGAAAAGTTAACAATATGAGCATTTTCTAACACACCGTTTTCATCATATACAATTCCAAAAAGTGTTTTTCGTTCTTCTTGTGAGAATACTAATTGAGATAAAAACAATAGGGTTATTAGAACTTTTTTCATGGTACTTTATTAGGTTAGATTAGTATACACCTAAAGGTACGAAATATTTTAAGAAAGCGTAACCAAAATAACCAAATAGGGAAGAGGTTTTAATTGTACTTTTCAGGGTTAAGTTTCTTAAATTCTTCTGATTTCTTTTGTAAAAATGTAATCATTGCTACTTCATTATTTAAATAAAGAGTATTGAAGTCATCGGCAGATTCGGCAAAGTAAATGAACCTGTCAATATCCTCTTTTAATATTTTTATTTCATGCTCAATAACTATATGGTAGTTGTTACGTATATTTTCTATTCTTTTTTCTCTGTCTTCAATGGCTTTAAACTTTTTTAGTTTTTTTATTCTACCAGAAATCCAATTTAGTAAAGGGTCAATTGCTATACCTCCATAACTTGAAGTAGCCGTATGTAACCTCCTTTCAGCAGTAGTAAGTATTCTAGAACCTGCAAAAGGTAGGTTTAGTGTTTCAGCATTTATTTCTTCTTCAGACTTTATATGTTTTGTATCCGAGGAAATATGCCCGAGTAAATTATGTTTTTTTATCGCTACTTCATCCAGTTCAATAGGTACTTTTTTTAATTGAATGTAATTTTCTTGCATTCCGAAGTGATTGACATCTACTACAAAGTTTTTAGTTTCATAGCCCACAAACGAAATTTGTAAAGTATCATTTACTTTGGCTAAAATCCTAAACTCACCATTATTATTAGTAAAAGTTCCCTGTTTAGTGTTAAGGTTTATAACATGTGCGTTAGGAACAGTACTTACTTCATCTTGTATGGTAGCATAAAAGAATTTTCTACTTTCTTGTGCTGTAGCTTTTATTATAAAAAACAGACAAATAATTGAAGGGAGTATATTTTTCATGTGTTTAGTTACTAATTACTTTTAAATAGCTCTTACTTTCTTGTTGTAAGATAGCAATCACTTTTAAAAGTTGTTTTTGCTTATATAATTTTTCTATTCCTAACGGATTACAATATTCTAAAAAATGAAGATACTTGTCTTTAGGTATGTTAAGCTCTTTAAAAAAGAAGGATTCTCCAAATTCTGAGAGGAGCATTTTAGGAAAGCTTTCTTTAAACTGTATTGTTTTTCGAGTTCTTTTTAGTTGTTGTGAGTATTTATCAAGACCAGAACTAAAGCCTGTACCTGCGCCAGCAAACTTTGCTGTAGGGTCTGTTATTTTTAACATATTAGGAGCTTTCATTCTATCAATTTCATCAATATCTAAAATTACTTTTTCACTAAAATCAATCATGGAAAAATCTAGAGCGCTTTTAGCTTTTTCCATGCCAATATCTTTAGGAGTTTGTTTAGCATCAATAGCAATAGAACCTATTAAGTTGTGCTTTTTTACTTCCACTTCATCTAATTCAAAAGGAACTTTAATTAGTTTAATTTCGTTTTCTTCCATTCCAAAATGAAGACTCGTAACCTTAATTTTTTTAGTTTTATATCCTACAAAGGAAACTTGTAAGGTATCGTTAGGCTTTGCTAAAATTCTAAATTTACCAAAGTCGGTACTAAATGTACCTTGTTGGGTATTTAGGTTGATAATATGAGCATTGGGTATAGCACCAAGTTCATCATTTAAAGTTCCGTATACGAATTTTCGTTTTTGTTGAGCCGTAGCTCCTACAGTAATAAGAAGTAAAAGTGTGATGGGTAGTTGTTTTATCATGCAATTATTTTTTGGTAACTCTTATATTTTCATTTTCTAGTAGGTAAGGGGAGGTTTTACTATTTTCAATTAAAACAGCTGTAAGTTCTAAAACCTTGTCTTTATTATATAGGTTTATAATTCCTTTAGAAATACAGGCTTGTAAAAACTGATTGATATTTTCTTTCTTTATTTTTAGTTGATATACAAAAAAGCCATCTGTAAAGTGTTTTCTAATTTTTTCAATACTTCTATCTTCAACAGTAATCTTTTTTAATTGCTTTTTTCGTTTGTTTGTTCCGTTAAGAGCATTAATAAGTCCCGTTAAACTAACAGCAACACCCGATTCTATCTTTACTGTTTTTTCATCTTTTGGTTGTATAACATTAGCATAAGGTAGTTTTAAGGTTTTGGCATTCACTATAGGGGTATTGGTAAGAATATTAGTATCAATTTCTAAAATACTTTTTTGTTTTTCTAGCACAACTTCATCTAGCATGTGTGTTTTACTATCAACAAAAATTACAATGTTTTTAGTTTTAATATGCTCTTTGGTAAGGGTAACCTCTTTATACTCTAAATTAAGGTGAGAAATAAGTAAGACATTGTTCTCAGTAGCTAAAATTTCAAAGCGTCCGTTTTCATTAGAAACAGCTCCAATAGCCATTTTTTTATTAATAATATGTACATCTTGCGTGGCAATACTATCTATAAATACAGTACCCGTAATAATTTTTGGTGTGTTTTGTGCGATAGTTACACAAGAAAAACAAATAAAAAGAACAAGTAACAATTTTCTCATATCACAAATAAACCACCAAGCAGTCTTAAAAATGTTTTAAGAACATGGTAAATTTTTGTTAATTTGAAATATAGAAAGCATAATTAAGGGGAGATTTTAAGGAATTAACCCCCAAGTAAACAATCTCGGTGTAAGCACACGAGGCATTTATAAGAAAACAATTTTTGATTTCGAGGCAAGCCTCAGGGTATTATACCCTTTGGCGGTGCCAATAAACTAAACTTAAATAGATAGTAAAAAAATGAAAAAACTACTTATAGCTAGCACATCTACCGTTCATGGTAGTGGATACCTAGAATATATTTTACCAACTTTAACTAACTTTTTTAAAGAAGCCTCTACTATATTATTTATACCCTATGCACGTGCAAGTGGTAAAACCTACGATGAATATACTGAAATAGCTCGTAAGGCTTTTGCAACAATTAACAAAGAGGTAAAAGGGATTCACGAGTTTAATAATCCGAAAGAAGCTGTTCAGCAAGCGGAGGCTATTTTTACAGGAGGAGGTAATACGTTTGAGTTAGTAAACCAACTATATAAAAATGATATTATTCCTGATTTAACAAAAGCGATTGAAAACGGAATCCCGTATTTAGGTACCAGTGCAGGAAGTAATATTTGTGGAGTAACGATGATGAATACGAACGATATGCCTATTGTATATCCACCAAGTTTTAAAACCTTAGGGTTTATTCCGTTTAATATCAACGCACATTATTTAGATCCTAATCCAGATTCTACGCACATGGGTGAAACACGTGAAACACGTATTAAAGAGTACCATATATTTAATGGAACACCTGTGCTAGGGTTACGTGAAGGTAGTTGGCTAGAAGTTAACGGAGACTCAATTGTATTACGAGGAAATTATACCGCACGTTTATTTAAACAAGGAAAGGAAGCTGAAGAGCTAGAAACAAATACAGAGGTTAGCCAGTATTTTTTACAGTAATTAGCTTACAAAGGAAAACTCCAAACTATTGTTTGGAGTTTTTTTGTTATAAAAATTATTTACTAACTGTTTTCTTGTCTACGTTCGCAAGCTAATAAAGTGTTTTTTAGTAACATTGCAATCGTCATAGGACCTACACCACCCGGTACAGGTGTAATGTGCGATGCTTTTTCTGCTACTTCGTTAAAAGCAACATCACCTACTAATCTAAATCCTCTTTTCTTAGAAGGGTCAGCAACACGAGTAATTCCTACATCAATAATTACTACATCGTCTTTTACCATGTCACCTTTTAAAAATTCAGGAATACCAATAGCAGCTATAATAATATCTGCTCTTTTAGTCACCTCTTTTAAGTTTTTGGTTCTACTGTGTGTAAGGGTAACTGTTGCGTTTCCTACTTTTCTTTTTTGAGATAGTAAAATACTCATTGGGCTTCCTACAATATGACTACGACCAATAACTACAACATCTTTACCAGAGGTTTCAATATTGTAACGATCTAACAATTCTAAAATACCGAAAGGAGTTGCAGAAATATACGTAGGTAAGTTTAACGCTAATTTACCAACATTCATAGGATGGAAACCGTCTACATCTTTATCAGGATTTACAGCCATTAATACCTTTTGTTCATCAATATGATCGGGTAGGGGTAATTGTACTATAAAACCATCAATATCATTATCTATATTTAAAATAGCAATTTCGTTTAATAGTTCTTCTTCAGTAGTTTCTTCAGGAAGACGAAGTAAAGTAGATTCAAAACCTACGCGTTCGCATGCCTTTACTTTTGCATTTACATAGGTTAAACTAGCTCCGTCATTACCTACGATAACCGCTGCTAAATGCGGTGTTTTTTTATCGATAGCTTTTAATGCTGCTACTTCTAAAGCAATTTCTTCTTTAATGTCTGCTGATGTCTTTTTACCGTCTAGTAAAATCATAGTCTTGTTAAGTTTTCAGTATACAGTCTTCAGTATACAGTTGTTGTGTTGTAATTGTTGTGTTGTTATATTCCAAATTTATCAGGATTTTTAATCATATAATTGATTAGTTTCCCAACTTCTTTGCTTTTGTTTTTAATAGTAATATTTTAAAGGTTACTTCAGTAGAAGTATTATTTATTAATCATAAATTAAGTTAAAATACTATATGTCAGTTCGAGTATCGACCGGAGGGAGATGTATCGAGAACCAGTTCCAAATGTCTCGATACAATTTATCTTCCTTTTAGTCAGAAAAATCACTCGACATGACATAGAAAGAACTTAATAGTTTTAAAACTCATAAATACAGCTTACTGAATACTGTTTACTTTGGTACTGTAAACTAAATAAAAAAAGACAGGCAGAAGCCTATCTTTTTAATATTATCTCATGCCTTTCATCATTTGCATCATTTTTCTTCCGCCACCACCTTGCATCATCTTCATCATTTTGCTCATTTGGTTGAATTGCTTCATCAACTGGTTAACTTCTTGTACCGAAGTTCCGGAACCTTTGGCAATTCGTTTTTTACGACTCGCATTAATAACAGAAGGAGTACTTCTTTCTTCAGGAGTCATAGAGTGTATAATAGCTTCAATTCCTTTAAAAGCATCGTCGTCAATATCAACATCTTTTAAGGCCTTACCAGCACCAGGAATCATACCCACTAAATCTTTCATGCTACCCATCTTTTTGATCTGATTGATTTGATTTAAGAAATCATCAAAACCAAACTGATTTTTAGCAATCTTCTTTTGTAATTTTCTAGCTTCTTCTTCATCGTATTGTTCTTGGGCACGCTCTACTAACGAAACAACGTCTCCCATTCCTAAAATACGATCAGCCATACGACTAGGATGGAATACATCAATTGCATCCATTTTTTCACCCGTACCTATAAATTTAATAGGCTTGTCTACTACCGATTTAATAGATAAAGCAGCTCCACCACGAGTATCACCATCTAACTTAGTTAATACAACTCCGTCAAAATTTAATACATCGTTAAAGGCTTTGGCAGTATTTACAGCATCTTGCCCTGTCATAGAGTCTACCACAAATAAAGTTTCTTGTGGGCTTACAGCTTTGTGGATGTTAGAAATTTCAGTCATCATTTCTTCGTCAACAGCTAAACGACCCGCGGTATCAATAATCACCACGTTTTTACCGTTTGCTTTTGCATGCTTAATAGCATTTTGAGAAATTTCTACAGGATTTTGATTTCCTTCTTCAGCGTATACTTCAACACCTATTTGCTCTCCAACAACACGTAACTGGTTAATAGCGGCAGGACGATATACATCACATCCTACTAATAAAACTTGTTTAGTTTTCTTAGTTTTAAGATAGTTAGCTAGCTTACCAGAAAAGGTTGTTTTACCCGAACCTTGTAAACCAGACATTAAAATTACAGTAGGTGAACCACCTAAGTTAATACCAACGGTATCACCACCCATTAATTCGGTTAATTCATCCTTAACCAATTTTACCATTAATTGCCCAGGGTTTAACGTTGTTAATACGTCTTGACCTAAGGCTTTTTCTTTTACTGTTTTGGTAAAATTCTTTGCTATTTTAAAGTTAACATCGGCATCTAATAAAGCTCTACGAACTTCTTTTAAAGTTTCTGCAACGTTAACTTCGGTAATTTTTCCGTGTCCTTTCAGCGTATGTAACGCCTTATCTAACTTTTCGCTTAAATTATTAAACATGTATCGGCTTCATTTTTTAGAGGCACAAATTTAGTTATTAGTTGTTAGTTTTTAGCAATTTGTTAGTAGATTTTTTCTGCATTATTGTATAAAAGTGTCCGATTTTTAATAATTAGTAAGAGTAGTAGTCACTTTTTTTAGTTTTTGTATTGGTAACAAGAGGAGTAAATACTATAAATCATCCGTAAAATGTTTGCGGCTTTTCTCTTGACTAAATTTTTCTTGATTGAAGTTTTTAGAAGCATTTTTAGGAATGGATAGCGATACCCATTTTTCGTTTTGTAGCATTTTGCCTAAAAATACAATTTGCCCGATGTGATACGGATAATGACAAATTTGACGGTTAATTGCTTCGGTTACTGTGTGTCCTTGGTTTCTTATATAGATGATTTTTTCCAAATCAGTTTCTTCTAAAGAGTTAATAGTGTTTAAAAAGCAATCCCAACCTTTTTCCCAATAGGCAATCATTTCTTCTTTGGTTGTAAAAGTATTTACAAACTCATCATCTCTATTTCTCCACGATTTTTCTCCATCTTCAGTAAAAAAGTTAGTCCAACGTGATAGCATATTACCAGCAATATGCTTTGCTATCACAGCAATAGAGTTGCTTTCTTGATTGTATTGGTAAAATAGCTCTTCTTGGGTAAGTTGAGTAAAAGTTTTATCACCTAAACTTTTATAATAGGTTATTTGTTTTTTTATACTTTCTAAATAAGAGTTTTGCATGGTATAATTTTTTAGTAAACTACCTCGGGGAAAGCTCACGAGGCAATTATAGGAAAAAAGTTCTCTGTGCCAATAAAAAAGACTGGTTAAAACCAGCCTTAATTTACAATTTTATTTATTAGGGATGAACTCTAAAGCAACTCCATTAATGCAGTGACGTTTACCAGTAGTTTTTTTAGGACCATCGTTAAAAGAGTGTCCTAAATGTCCGCCACAAGTATTACACTTTAATTCTGTTCGAGCATATCCTAGTTTATAATCTGTATCTAGTTCTACATTTCCTTTAATGGCTCTATCAAAAGAAGGCCATCCACTACCTGAATCGTATTTGTTTTCAGATTTATATAATGGGGTTTTACAGGCTGCACATACATAAGTTCCTTCTTTCTTGTTAAAGTTTAAAGGACTTGAGTTTGGACGTTCTGTGCCCGCTTCTCTAAGTACAAAATACTGTTTTGGAGTTAATAACTTTTTCCATTCATTGTTGGTTTTGTCTACCGCGTACTTTTTCTTGTTTTGGGCATTTACAGTAGTGCTAACTGTTATTGCTAAAAGGAATAAAACAACTAATTTTCTCATGGTTCTTTACTTATAAAATCAACAATTTTGGAAGCAACTTTCGGATTACGAAGAATTTTGGTGTGTCCTAAGCCTTCCGTAATTAAAAGTTTTCCATTCTGTAAGTTTTGACGTATTGCTATTGCACAACTTACATCAACATCGCCATCAAATGAATCATGAACAACTAGCGTAGGTATTTTTACATTTTTAGCTTTTACGCTAGAGGAGTGTATATCAATATCTCGTTGCCATTTTTTATCAAACAAGCGTTTCATTTTATGAGCTATAACTGGTTTTACTTGTAAGTTTTTAGTAAAGTTTAAAATAACATCCGATATTTTATCAGCTGCACCAACAGTAACTAGTTTGTTTACAGCAAAATTTTCTGAAAGAGCGTTATACAAACATACTCCACCAAAAGAGTGCCCTATAGCAGCATCAAAAGGTCCAAATTGTTTGTTGAGTTCAGTAATGGTTTCTAAGAACTCTGGCATTTCGGTAGTTTTTCCTGTAGACTTTCCATGCGCAGGTCCGTCAAAAGAAATAACCATGTAGCCTTTTTCCAATAGTTTGTCAGCAATCATATATAATTGAGTACTTCTTCCTGCCCAACCATGTACCCATAATACTTTTTTAGTTGAATAACCATATGATAGTACTTGAATATCTCTTGAAATGGATGGCACATTTATTGTTTTCTTTTGAGCACTCTCTAACATTACTTTTTCTCTCTTAGGAATAGGAAAGTTAACAGGAGTTGTAAAAAGCCTTGTACCAAATTTAGCTGCTTTATTAGTAGATATAAACTGTAAAGCCTTAGCTGAAAGGATGACAGGTTTAGGAATTTTAATACTTGGTAAAGCTGTTTTTGAATGCGTAAAATTCATGAATTAGTTTTTAAGATAAAGATAGAATTTGTAGCTTTAAAGACATAATATATTATCAAGTTTGTGACAAATAAGTTAATTTCGTGTCATAAAAGATACAACCAAGAACATAGAATTTTAAACTATTGAACAATGAAAAAAATTATAGCCCTAACATTTTTAGCTGCTTTTTTAGTAGAGTGTAGCACTGTGCCAATTACGGGAAGAAAAAGATTAAATTTTGTAAACGATGCTCAAATCTTACCTGCAAGTTTTGCGCAATACAAAGGGTTTTTAGAAGAGAATAAATTGTCTACTAACACAAAACAAACAAATCAGATAAGACGTGTAGGAAAAAATATTTCAGCAGCAGTAGATCGTTTTATGCGTGCTAATGGAATGACTGCAGAAGCAAATTCTTATGAATGGGAATTTAATTTAGTAGAAGATAAAACAGTTAACGCTTGGTGTTTGCCTGGTGGAAAAGTTGTGTTTTATACAGGAATTATGCCTATTTGTGCTAATGAAGATGGGGTTGCTGCTGTGATGGGGCATGAGGTAGCTCATGCTTTTGCAAAACACGGACAAGAACGTATGTCTACAGGACAATTACAACAGTTAGGAGGAGTCGCTTTGGCTTTAAGTACTCAGAATAGTAAAAATGCTGAAATGTGGAATATGGCTTACGGTTTAGGAACGCAAGTAGGAGTAATGTTACCATTTAGTAGAGAGCATGAAACCGAAGCAGATAAGTTAGGGTTAGTTTTTATGATTATGGCAGGATATAAAGGAGAAGAAGCTGCTGAAGTATGGGTACGAATGAGTGAACGCTCAGGAGGAGGAGCTCCACCAGAATTTATGAGTACACACCCATCTAATCAAACTCGTATTCAGACTTTAAGAAACTTTTTACCAGAAGCTAAAAAGTTAGCAGCAAAATACAACGTGCCTACGAGTAAATAAGATTGATAAATTATAGTATATTGCAAACCGTTCATGTTACATGAGCGGTTTTTTTATTATAATTTATATGTACAAAATAGGAGATAAGAAGTTAATTAACGGATGGGCATTTTACGATTGGGCCAACTCAGTATATTCATTGGTAATTAGCACAGCTGTTTTTCCGTTGTATTACAGCGGAGTAACAGAAGGTAAAATTGTAAGCTTTTTAGGAATGGACTGGGAGCATCCAGATAGTTTATATAGCTATGCATTGTCTTTTTCGTTTTTAGTAGTAGCTTTTATTTCTCCAATATTATCGGGTATTGCAGATTATACTGGTAGTAAGAAAAAGTTTATGAAGTTTTTCTGTACTCTAGGAGCATTATCGGTAATGAGTTTGTACTTTTTTGATGGAATTGATACTGTATGGATAGGTATTTTATTTACTGTTTTAGCAAGTATAGGCTTTTGGGCAAGTTTGGTGTTTTATAATGCTTATTTACCTGAGGTAGCACATCCAGAACAACAAGATAGAGCTAGTGCTAAAGGTTTTGTATATGGGTATATTGGTTCTGTAATTTTATTACTCATCAATTTGGCGATGATTATGTTTCCTGAAATTTTAGGAATCAGTGCAGGAATGGCGTCTAGAATTTCTTTTGTTATGGTAGGTTTATGGTGGCTTGGATTTGCCCAAGTAACCTTTAAGCGATTGCCAGGAAACGTTTATAACAAAAAACCTGAAAAAGATTATATATGGAAAGGGTACAAAGAGTTACAAATAGTGATAAAAGAAGTATTAAACTATCCAACTTTAAAACGTTTTTTAATTTCTTTCTTTTTGTTAAGTATTAGTGTGCAAACTATTATTTTAATGGCTGCTATTTTTGGTTCTTCGGAATTAGGTTTGTCATCTACGAGTTTAATAATTACCATTTTATTAGTACAAATAGTAGCAATTTTAGGAGCGATTTTATTTTCAAGGTTTTCAGAAAAATGGGGAAATATTACTGCTTTGAAAGTAACTATTGTAGTGTGGATGTTAGTTTGTTTTTGTGCTTTTATGTTAGATAAATCTCAAGAAAATGTAGCAGTTTATTTTTATGGACTAGGTGGTTTATTAGGGCTGGTACAAGGAGCTATTCAAACCTTAACACGCTCTACATACTCTAAGTTGTTACCAGAAACAGAAGATCATGCTACTTATTTTAGTTTTTATGATGTTACTGAAAAAATAGCCATTGTTTTAGGAACTGCTGTATATGGAGCATTAAACGCTATTACAGGCTCTATGCAATGGAGTGTATTGTGTCTAGCAATTTTCTTTTTAGCCTCGTTTATCATTTTAAGCACACTTAAAAAGACAAAATACGTAGTATAAAATTGTGCAATATTAGCTACACAAATAATACTTAAAACTATTTTAAAATAAGTTTAAGGAATTTTTTGGCTATCTATCGCCCTGCGATTAAAAAGGTGCAGGGGAAGTAAAACTTACTTGTTTTTTTGAAGTAGGATGTACAAATGTGATTTTTTCAGCATGTAAATATAACCTATCTGCTTTGTTTCCGTATAAATCATCACCTATAATTGGAGTATTTAACCCTAAATTATGTGCAGCATGTACACGTAACTGGTGTGTACGTCCTGTTATAGGATAAAAGTAAACTTTAGTTTTATTGTCTACAGTTTCTATGGTTTCCCATTGAGTTAGTGCTTTCTTTCCGTGTTCATAACACACAAGCTGTTTAGGGCGGTCGTTTAAATCTACTCTAAGTGGTAACTCAATTTTTCCTTTATCTTCTTTTAAAATACCATCTAATAAAGCCACATAGCGTTTTTGTATAGTTTTATGAACAAATTGTGCTTGTAAAGCTTTATAAGTTTCTTCATTTTTAGCAACTAAGAGAATTCCAGAGGTTGACATGTCTAATCGATGCACAACTAACGGACCTGTTGCTTTTGGATATAGTTTTTGAATACGACTAAACACAGAGTCTTTTATTTCTTTTCCAGCTACCGATAATAACTCATGTGGTTTGTTGATGACTAACAAATCAGAATCCTCATGAATAATTGTAATTTCTTTTTCTTCCTTTAATAGAGCAACTGACGGATTCTCTTCTACAGTCACTCCTTGTAACATATGCGTTAGAATAGGTTTGCATTTACCAGTACAAGCAGGGTAATAATTTTGATGTTTTCTTATGGAAGTTTTTAAAGGTTTTCCCCACCAAAATTCAGCCATACAAATAGGTTTTAATTGATGTTTGTATGCATATTGAAGTAATTTAGGAGCGCAACAATCACCAGCACCAGCAGGAATGTTTTGAGTGGAGTCTGTAAAAATATCTAATAAGTTTTTAGTTTCTCCTTGATAGTTAAGAAACACATACTTTTTAAATATTTCTTGTTGCGCCCAAGCTGAAAGGTTTATACGTTGTTGTTTCAACTCCTCAATTTGATGTTGCTTTACTTGGTACGCTTTTTTTGATGTTGCTATTTTATCGTTTAAATACACTTCGTATTCACGTAAGTAAAACTCTTCATTTATGTTTAGTTGATTGTTTTGTTGCCCTAGCTTTTTTCTAAGTTTTCTTCGTTGTTTAATTTTTGATTGTTCTTCAGCTAAAAGCTTTTCGTGCAGTTGTTGCGTTTTTTGATATGCTTTTTTTGTTTCAATAAAACCAGCGGAACTTTCTAGACTTTCTATTTTATGGGTTAACTCATTAAGTCGTTCTTCTGTTGTAAGGTAGAATTCATTTTTATCTAAAACATCAAAAACAGGCGGAACAAAATGTTTGTGTTGTGTGCTTTCAGCAAGTTTACCAGAGAATGCAGCTAAATAGCCTAAAGTTCCATTTTGATCTTGCACGACTAAGACTCCAAACATTTTTCCTAGTGAGTTATTATCCACAGGGTTTTTAATTCCAAAGTTGTGCGAAAAATCAGTTTGATTTGTTAAATATTCTTGTAATTCTTTAGCAGCTATTTGTGCTAGAGTATGAGGTGAATAATTATAAGGATAATCGAATTTTTTAGGTAATTCAATAGTAGAAACATCCGAAGAAAAAGAAATAATTTTGGTCATAATAAAAAGAAAAAGTGTTGCTCTCACAACACTTTTTTAAACGATTAGTCTCTATAAATTTTATCGTATAAGTCTTTATACATTTCTTTGATAATGTTTCGTTTCATTTTCATGGTAGGGGTGAGTTGTCCTCCATCAATAGACCATTCTTCTTCAGTTAATTCAAACTTTTTAATAGTTTCCCACTTACCAAATTTAGTATTGGCATAGTCTACTTCTTCTTGAATTCGTTCTATTACTTTAGGGTTGTTTACCAAGTCTTTATTGTCTCCTACAGTAACGTTATGTCTTTGTGCCCATTCACGTACAAACTCAAAGTTTGGTTGAATAAATGCAGCAGCCATTTTTTCGCCTTCACCAATCACCATAACTTGCTCAATAAAGCGAGATTGTTTTAATTGACCTTCTAATAATGGTGGAATAATATATTTACCTCCAGACGTTTTAAACATTTCTTTGGTACGTCCGGTTATTTTTAAGAAACCATCTTCACATAATTCACCTTTATCACCTGTATGGAAGTATCCGTTTTGTAAAGCTTCAGCAGTTTTTTCAGGATCTTTATAATATCCTTGCATTATGTTTGGTCCCTTTACTAAAATCTCTCCATTATCAGCTATTTTAACCTCAACACCGTCAATCAGTCTACCAACAGTTCCTAGTTTAAACCCACCATCACGCATATCGTTTACAGCAATTACAGGAGAAGTCTCAGTAAGACCATAACCTTCCATTACAGGCATTCCAGCGGCTGTAAATACTCTAGTTAAACGTGGTTGTAATGCAGCGGAACCAGAAACCATAATTTTTAACTCTCCACCTAAAGCGGCTTGCCATTTTGAGAAAATAAGTTTTCTGGCAATGCTTAGTTTCTTTTCATACCACCATCCATTAGCTCCATAAGGCTCGTATTGTAAACCTAATTCTATCGCCCAAAAGAATAACTTCTTTTTAATTCCTGTTAAATCAGCTCCCTTGGCATAAATCTTATCGTAAATCTTTTCATACAGCCTTGGCACTGCAGTCATGACATGCGGCTTTATTTCTTGAGCATTTTCACTCAATTTATCAATAGCCTCAGCAAAATAGATAGAAATACCACAGTATTGATATAAATACAAAATCATACGTTCAAAGATGTGGCAAACAGGTAAGAAGCTTAGAGCTCTTCCTTGGCCATATTCTAGCGGAACACGTTTTTCACTGCTCAGTACATTTGAAACTACATTTTTATGACTTAACATTACTCCTTTTGGACGTCCTGTTGTTCCAGAGGTGTAAATTAAGGTAGCTAAATCATCAGTTTGAATAGCATTTTTACGCTCTTCAACTTCATTCTGATTGCTTTCATCTTTTCCTAAATCTAAAACTTCTTGCCAGCTTTTTTCTCCTTGGATATCATCAAAAGTAAAAACCTCTTTTAGCTTAGTATTCGCTTTTATTTGATTTAGTTTTTCTAGAATGGTATTATCAGAAACAAAACAATAAGTAGCTTCAGAATGGTTTAAAATATATTCGTAGTCTTCTTTAGAAATAGTTGGATAGATAGGAACGTTTTGAGCTCCTGTTTGTAATATTCCAATATCACAAACATTCCATTCAGTTCTATTATTAGTTGAAATTACAGCAATTTTATCGTTAGGTTGTACTCCTAATCGTAACAAACCTCTACTTATAGCATTAGCTTGTTTAATATATTCACTTGTTGAAATAGACTGCCATTTTCCATCTTTTTTTGTGGTAAATGCTTTATCTAATTTATATTTTTCTTGTTGATAATAAGGAAAGTCAAAAAGACGCGTAATTTCAATCGACATATGTTCAAATTTTTGGGCTTTGCAAAGTATGAAAAATACCTCGATTGCACAAGTTGTAGTTTACTGGTTGATTTATTGAGGATTATATATTTTTTGACACAAACTATTGTATTTTTCTAAGATTATTTTTCGTCTCATTTTCAATGTCGGAGTTAAATGACCCGAATTGGTCGTCCATTCATCAGGAGTGATTTCAAAGCGTTTTATTTGTTCCCACTTCCCAAATTTTTCATTGCAAATATCAATCTCTTTTTGAATTCGTTTGAGTAGTTTCTCATCTGTAGTAATATCCGCAATTGTATGGTTGTGTCTTTTTGACCATTCTTGAACAAATTCAGAAGCAACTTGAATTAATGCGGCTGGCATTTTTTCGCCTTCACCAATTACCATAACTTGCTCTATAAAACGTGATTTCTTCAACTCACTTTCTAAGATAGCAGGAGCTATATATTTACCTCCAGAAGTTTTGAAGATTTCTTTTTTTCGATCCGTAATTTTTAAAAATCCTTCATTGTCTAGTTCTCCAATGTCTCCTGTATGGAAATAGCTATTTATAATTGATTCGTTAGTTTTTTCTGAATCTTTATAGTAGCCCATCATTACATTAGGTCCTTTCACTAAAATTTCCCCATCCTCAGCTATTTTTACAGTTACATTTTCAATTACCTTCCCAACAGTTCCTATTTTAAATCCATTGTTTCGCATATCGGTAACAGAAATTGCAGGAGAGGTTTCGGTAAGTCCGTAGCCTTCAAAAACAGGAATGCCTGCCGCAGTAAAGATTCTTACAAGCCTAGCTTGAGTTGGAGCGCTACCTGCTAGCATAAATTCTAATTGTCCTCCTAAAGCTTCTTTCCATTTAGAAAAAATAAGTTTTCGAGCTATAGAAAGCTTGAATTCGTACCACCAACCGTTTGCTTTATAGGGTTGATATTGTTCACCTAATTGTAATGCCCAAAAGAACAATCTTTTTTTTAGACCAGATAAGTTACTGCCTTTATCTATAATTTTATCAAAAACTTTTTCTAATAATCGAGGAACTACAGCCATAAAATGAGGTTGAATTTCCCGTAAATTATCTCCAACCTTATCAATACTCTCAGCAAAATGAATTTCGAAGCCCATATATTGACAATAATAAGAGGCGGCACGTTCAAAAATGTGACAAATAGGAAGGTAGCTTATCACTTTTTTTTGATTGCCTTGTAGATTAAGTCTTTTTCCAACAGCAAAAACATTACTAACAATGTTATTATGAGAGAGCATTACTCCTTTTGGGGTACCTGTGGTACCAGAAGTGTAGATAATGGTAGCTAAATCAGATGGGTTTATAGACTCTTTTAATTCGTTTACTTTTGTTTGAAGAGCTGTTTCGTTACCAAGACTTAAGAAAGAACTCCACCCATAATCTACATCTAATTCTTCAAAAGTGAATACTTTTTTGAGCTGTGTTTGTCCTTGAATTTTGATTACTTTTTGATAGAGTTCATCATCAGAAACAAAACAATACACACTATCAGAATGGTTTAAGATATATGCATAATCTTTTTCTGAAAAAGTAGGGTATAAAGGAACATTTACTGCACCAATTTGCATAACTCCAATATCTAACAAATGCCATTTTGGTTGATTTACAGAAGTAATTACCGCTATTTTATCTCCTGGGTTCACTCCAAGACTTAATAAAGCTTTACTTATGATGTTAGCATCTTCAATATATTTTTTAGTAGAAATACTTTTCCATTCATTATTCTCTTTTGAAACTAAGCAATGTTGTTGTGGATAGTTTTCTAGTTGGTGATATGGGAAATCAAAAAGACGTGTAACTGTTGAAGATATATGCATGTAAATGGTTTTGTTGATGCATAAATCTATGAAAATAAAAGAGATAAAAGAAAAATAAAATAGATGTTAGTTGTAAAGTTTACTAACTAGGCTTTTATAGGTTTGACCAATAGGAACCTTATGCTCATGAATTATAATACGATTCCCCTCTATAAACTTTATTTTATCTACAGCAACAATAAACGATTTATGTACTCTTAGGAAATTGTTTTCATTTAAGATAGTTTCATAATGAGAAATCTTTTCGTGGCTTACAATCATTTCATCTATTAAAAATAGTTTAGTATAGTTTCCGTAAGCTTCTATAAATAACAAATCATTTAAATCAACTTGATGGTGTTTTTTATCTCCTTTGATAAAAATACGAGTATTGATTTGACTTGTCTGTATACTTTCTTTGTTGATTGTTTTAGTAGACACAGTATCAGATACTTTATTTACAGCTTTTACCAAACGATCAAAACTAAAAGGTTTTAAAAGATAATCTACAACATTGAGTTCAAATCCCTCAAGTGCATATTCTTTGTAGGCAGTAGTGATAATAGTTTTAGGTGGATTTGAAAGTGTTTTTAAAAAATCTAAGCCTTTCAATTTGGGCATATTGATGTCTAAAAACATAAAATCAACAGTATGTTCATTTAGAAATAGCATAGCCTCCATAGCATTATAGCAACTTTTTACTAATTGAACATGAGGGAGCATGCTACAAAATTCTGTTATAATTTCATGAGCTAAAGGCTCATCATCAATAATTATATATTTAAGCATGCTTTGGTATTTTTAACTGTGTTTTATAGATATTATTTTTAGAACTAATACTGAGCTCATGTTGTTGGTTGTATAGCAAAGATAATCTTCGCTCTAGGTTTTGTAATCCAATTCCTTTAGAATTATTGAGTTCACTAGCATCAAAATTGTTTTCTATGTCAAAGTAAATAAAATTATTGTCTTCATATAAATTGATATGTATAAAAGCATTTTCAGCTAGTGTTTCTATACCGTGCTTAAAGGCATTCTCAAGTAAGATTATATACAGTAGAGGCGGAATATTTAAATTAGTATCAATGTCATGATTAAAGGTGATTTCTACAGACTTTTTATATCGGATTTTATGAAGTTCGATGTAATTATTTAAGTATTCAATTTCTTCTGAAATTTTTACTGTTTCTTTTTCTCCATCGTAAATGGTATAGCGCATCATGTCAGATAGTTTTAAAATAACTTCTGGTGCTTGAGGGGAATTTTTGACTGTAAGCGCGTACAAGTTATTTAATGTGTTGAAGAAAAAGTGAGGATTTATTTGTGTTTTTAATAATGATAATTCAGTTTTAGATTTTTCTTTTTTTAACTCTTGTACCCATTTCCATTGTTCAAAAATCCAAAGAAAAAAGAAAATAGGAATAGGTAAAAAGAATATATAAAAAGGAGTTTCTTGTTTTACTTTTAAATAAGCTTCTAAATCACCAGAAAATAATCTGAGATAAAAAAAGTATAAGAGTAATGGTGTATATAGAAGGGCTATGAATTTCCAATATTTTTTAATGAAGTTAGGTACTAAAAAATAAGCCAATCCACACCAAAATATTATTAATAAAATAAATGTGATTGGATTATCTGGGAGCTTCATAAAAGAATCAATAACTATTGTAATAAAAAATAGCACAAAAAGAGCAGTAATACCTATTACAGCTTTCTTTTTCCTTTTTAAATATTGATAATTATGTATGGGTAATCCTACAACTAACGCCCAAAAAACAGTAATTACAATAACCTCAACTGGCTGGTCATTGGGGATATTTAGAACATTTATGTAATCCAATAAAATAAATAATGGAATTATAATTAAAAAGCCAATAAGAAAAGCTTTGTATTTCTTTAAAAAATCAATCATACTTCAAAATTACTCATGTAAAATTGTTCTCACAATTATATTGACAAACACTATTGTTTTTTAGATGAACAAGTAGCTTTTTTAGTTGAGTTTTAGTTAGTACTTAAATAAATATTATGTGTGTTAAAAATAAGCTGATATATCATTTTTAATTTATCAGAAAGGTAAGGTATTGGAGATTTGTAGAAAACAAATACCTAACCACATATGAATACATTAACAATTAGAAATCTTACAAAAACATATCCTAACGGAGTTAAAGCATTAAACGGAATTAACTTAAAAATTTCGAACGGAATGTTTGGCTTGTTAGGTGCCAATGGAGCAGGTAAATCTTCTTTAATGCGTACTATCGCTTCTTTACAAGAGCCTTCTTCTGGAGAGCTTGTGTTTAACGACTGTAATATTATCAATAAGCCAGAAGAAATACGAAAACACTTAGGGTATTTACCTCAAGAATTTGGTGTATACCCTAAAATATCAGCCGAAAGATTGTTAGATCATTTAGCCATTTTGAAAGGTATTACTAATAACTCAGCGCGAAAAGAGCAAGTAACTTCTTTATTACAGCAAGTAAACCTATACCAACACAGAAAAAAAGCAGTACATACGTTCTCTGGAGGAATGCGGCAACGTTTTGGAATTGCGCAAGCTTTGTTGGCAAATCCTCAAATAATTATTGTAGATGAGCCTACTGCTGGTTTAGATCCAGAAGAAAGCAATCGTTTTTTAAATCTTTTAAGTGAAATAGGAGAGAATGTGATAGTCATCTTATCTACACACATAGTAGAAGATGTTAGAAACCTGTGTACGAAAATGGCAATATTATCTGAAGGACAAATTATATCTCAAGGAAATCCAAAAGAGTTGGTAGCGAGTATTCAAAACAATATTTGGACTAAAATTATAGCTAAAAATGATATTAAACACTATAAAAAGACATATGATATAATTTCAACCAAATTAGTATCAGGCGAAACACAGATAAGAGTTTTTTCAGAAACTACATTACCAAATGGATTTGAAAGAATTACTCCAAACTTAGAGGATTACTATTTCACTACTTTGTTTCACCATAAAAAAGCCTAGTCTATGTTTAAGAAATTATTACAATTTGAAACGTATTATCAATTAAAACAACGAGCCTTTCCAATATTTTCAATATTATTTTTAGGATTAGGCTATTTTACGGGGAGTCAAGGTTATGCGCCTACAGGAGTAAACTTCAATTCTGTTTATCAAGTTTATTTTCATGCAGGTATTTTTACTCTAGGTAGTGTATTTATCATCATGTTTTTTACGGTGACTGCTATTCTAAGAGATAAGCAACATAACATGGAAGGCTTAATTTATAGTTCTTCAATAACAAAGGTTAATTACTTTTGGAGTCGTTTTTTGGGTACTTTCATTTTCAGTGTCTTGGCTTTTTCTCCTTTTATTATTGGTTATATTTTTGGAAATCATTTTTCGGGTTTAGATGAGGAAAGGTTAGGAGCTTTCAATCTACTTAACTACTTACAACCTTGGTTGTATTTAGTATTACCTAATATTTTTATTTGTACTGCTTTAATATTCTCAGTAAGTGTTCTAACTAAAAATAGTATTGCTACTTATGCAAGTGCAGTATGTATTTATATGCTATATTTTGTAAGTTCTATTTTCTTAAACTCACCATTATTAGCACAATCTGTTCCTGCATCACCTGAAATGATGTCGGTAGCTGCAATAGCAGATTCTTTTGGAATAGCCGCTTTTTTTGAACAAACTCAATATTGGACCGCTTATCAAAAAAATACGCAGTTGCTTTCTTTTTCAGGATTGTTTTTATGGAATAGAATACTTTGGATAGTTCTCTCTGTAGGGATATTGTTTATTACTTACAAGAGCTTTTCTTTTAGGAAAATTACGAAGAAAGTAAAGAAAGAGAAAACACTAAAAAATGAGACAAGACCACTAATTTCTTATAAACCAATAAAGGGAATATATGGTTTTACAGCACAAATAAAGTCGCTTTTGTCTTTAATTCGATTAGAATTAAAAAGTGTGTTTAAAAGCTTACCTTTTTTAGTAATTATAACTATTTGGTTGATAATTGTTTTTTCTGAATTGTATGCAAACGTTGTAGAGGGGCGCGAGTATGGAGTAAGTATATACCCATTAACAAATCAGTTGATAGAACTTATAACAAGTCCGTTAACCTTTTTCGGGCTAGTGTTACTAATTTTTTATGGTTCGGAAATTGTTTGGAGAGAGCATAGCGTAAATTTCAACTTAATTATTGGTGCTGCTCCAACCAAAAATTGGGTGTTTTTTACAGCTAAGTTTATCAGTTTGTCATTATTACCTATGTTACTAATTGCTTTGGGAATATTTATGTGTATTGCTTTTCAAATTAGTTTAGGTTTTGAAAGTATAAACATTGGTATGTATGCTTCTATGTTTTACTATTATGGTTTACAGCTTATTATATACGCTATGCTAGCCGTGTTTATAAATAGTATAGTTAAAAGCAAGTATGTAGGAATGGGAGCTTTTGGTTTGTTAGTTATAGTAAATATGAAAGCAAATCTTTTAGGCTTAGAACATCCTCTAACAAGTTTAGGTTTTATGCCTAGAGTAACTTTTGGAGATATGGCTATATACAGTAAAAATGCTAAACTTTTTAATGATTTGACTTTATACTGGTTGAGCATTGGTATCCTGTTAGTTTTATTAGCTTTTAAAATATGGAATAGAGGGATGATAAAAGGGTTTTCATATAAGTTAAAACAACTGAAACAAGGATATAATCATACAGAAAAAATATTGTTTTCAACATTTTCTTTATTGATTATTGGTGCTGCAAGCTTAGTGTTTTACAACACAAATATTGTTTCTGATTATCAAACCAATAATGATAACTTAAATTTTAGTGAAAACTATGAACGTACGTATAAACAGTATGAAACATTAGAAAAGTTATATCCAATTTCACAAAAAACAGAAGTAGCTATTTTTCCGAAGAAAAGAAAATATACTATCAAAGCGAACTATGTTTTAAAGAACAAGAGTAATAAAGCTTTATCTAAATTATTAATAACAGAAAGAATTCCTGTAAAACACATCAATATAGAAAACACTCGTTTGATTGTAAAAGATACGGTGAATGGAGCCTATGTGTTTGATTTTAAGAAGAAATTACAACCTAACGATTCAGTACAATATACTTTTACTATAGAAAAAGAAGTGAAAGGGTATGAGGAAGATAAAAGTATTGTTCATAACGGAACTTATATTACATCTAGGAATTTTAAACCTATTATAGGGTATGCTTCAGGATTGGAAATTAGGGATAGAATTGAACGCAAAAAGAGAGGTTTACCTAAACGTGAAGAAGAAGATAGTTCAGATTCACATATAGCATTAGAAGATATAAAAAATGAGAAAATACAATTTGAAACGGTTGTATCTACAAGTAACGATCAGACAGCTATAAGCTCAGGAGAATTACTACGAACTTGGTCTGAGAATAATAGAAACTATTACCACTACAAATCAAAAGGTAAAATATTTCCTGTAGCAGCTTATTTTTCGGCACAATATCAAACTCAAAAAACAACATATAACGGAATTGCAATAGAACAGTATTACAATTCGAGTCATAGTTTTAATATCAACACAATTGAAAATAGCGCAAAAGAAGCTTTAGCGTATTGCCAAGAGAACTTTGGTTCATATAATTTTAATTATGTGCGTATAGCAGAAGTGCCTTCACATTGGGGATTTGGTGGATTTGCACATCCGGGAGTTATTAGCATGACTGAAGATCGTCTGTATTTGTCAGATATACGAGATGAAAACACCTTTAATTTAGTCGCTAAAAGAACGATTCATGAAGTGGCTCATCAATGGTGGGGACATACATTAACAGCCAAACCAGTTGCAGGAGGTTCTTTATTAGTGGAAGGATTAGCAAAATATACTGAAGCTGTTGTGATGGAAAAGATGTACGGAAAGCGCGCTTTATACGAACTAGCTGAAGATGCACGACGAAGGTACTTTTTAGGAAGAGCATTTGGAGGAAATCCTGAACCTCCAATTTATAAAGTACAAGAAGAAGGTTATATTTCTTATGGTAAAGCTTATACCGTATTAATGGCATTGAGAGATTTACTAGGAGAGGAACAAGTAAATCAGGTTTTAAAAAACATTACAGAAAAACACCGATTAGATAGCACTCCTAAAGCACATACAATAGAGTTACTTGAGGAAATATATAAGGCTACTCCTAAAGAATATCATCACCTGGTAAATGATTGGTTTAAAAAAGTAATTACTTACGATATAGCTGTAGAAAAAAGTTCGTATAAGGAGTTATTTGATGGAACCTATGAAGTTAAAGCAACAATAAAAGCGAAACGTTTTGAAACAATAGAAAACGGAGAGACTAAAGAAATTGGTATTAATGAACCTATAAAAATAGGAATCTTTACAACGCATCCTTCGCAAGTAAAAGATAATAGTACTGTGTTGTCTTATGAGTCTAAACAAATCAACCGAGAACTTATAGAAGTTTCGTTCATAGTAAATGAAAAGCCTAATTATATTGCGATAGATCCTTATGGAACTAGAAATGATGAAAATTTAGTAGATAATGTGATAGAGCTTTAATTTTAGTTAAAGTATTTATAAAAAAGCTCAAATGTTAATTATATGGCAATCATATTTTTACATTTGAGTTTAAACTTTTTATCAAATGACTAAACATATTACGCTATTACTCACTTTATTTTGGTCCCTCTATTTATTTTCTCAAACACCAGAAAGAAAGGTAACCATAGGAACTAATTATACTATTAAATCAACTATTTTAAATCAAGATAGAGAGATTCAGGTTTATTTACCCGATAGTTATACTACTTCAAAAGAAGCATATCCTGTTTTGTACATTTTAGATGGTCAGTGGTTTTTTACCAATGGTGTAGCTATTCAGAAATCATTGAGAACACCTGGAGCAATTCCAGAAATGATTGTTGTAGGAATAAAAAATGAAAATCCTTTAAGAAGAACATTATTTAATAGAGAGAGACAAAAGTTCACCTCTTTTTTAAAAGACGAAGTAATCAAATTTATAGATGATAAATTTAGAACTACGAACGAACGTGTTATTTATGGTTGGGAGGCTGCTGCATATTATATAAGTAAACTTATTTTAGAGGAAAACGATTTATTTCAAGGAGCAATTATAACGGATGGAGGTTATGCTTCTGAAAAGCTAGTTGAAAATTTTAAATCAGATAGTGATATGTATTTATACATGGCTAATTCTAAAAGAGATATATATTATATTGAATCTACAGAAGAGTTTAATAAAATATTAAAAAAGCACAATCCTAAAAATTTACTTTGGAAGTATGAGTTGTTTAATGATGAGGTACATGAAACAATGCCTCATTTAGCTATGTACAAGGGAATCATGTATTATTATCACAACTACGATTCATTGGTGTTTGAAAGTATTGATGCCTATGAAAAAGCAGGAGGAATCCCTTATCTAAAATCTTATTTCAAAGAAAGAGCTAAACGTTTTGGTGGTGACGGAAAAATAGATAATAGCACGAAAAACGCATTGATTTGGTTAGCATGGAAACGTGATAACTTTAAATACTTCAGTTTTTTTATGGAAGAATTTAAAGACGTTTTAGAAACCAATAGATATAAAAGCGCATACTGGCAAAACAGGTTAGGACAATTTTATTTAAAGTATAAGGATTATAAAAATGCCAGCAAGTATTTTGAAAGAGGGATAAAAGACTATCCAAACTCTCAATTTAATGAAGTTATGAAAGAAGGCTTACAAGAAGCAAAGAGCAAATTATAAAAGAATTATATAGAAATTTAAAATGCCTCACATGTGAGGCATTTTTTTTTATTAAGCATTTAAAAAATCTTTCAATTCTTGATAGGAACTAATTTGTATAGCTTCTTTTTGTTTATCTATTACGGATACTATTTGAGGTGGAATTTCAACAGTTACATTTAATACATTTTCAACAACATCTAAAAACTTTACAGGATGGGCTGTTTCTAAGAATATTCCAAACTCGTTTTGTAATCCGTATTTTTTCAAACCTAAATATCCAACAGCTCCGTGTGGATCAGCAATATAATTAGAGTTCTTGTAAATACTTTTCATAGCTTCACGAGTTTCATCATCAGAAAAAGAAAAAGAAGAAAATGTAGTTTTTAAAAGCGCTAAATCGTTATTGAATAATTCTTGAATTCTGATAAAATTACTCGGATTCCCAACATCCATAGCATTCGATATGGTTGCTTTAGATGGTTTAGGGTGGTATTCACCACTAGTCAAATAATTAGGAACAGTATCATTTACATTGGTCGAAGCCACAAAATGTTTGATAGGTAACCCTAGTTTTTGCGCCATAATTCCTGCGCAAATGTTTCCGAAATTTCCACTAGGTACCGAAAAAACTATTTCTTTATGCTTTTTATAAACTTGTTTATAGGCAAAGAAAAAGTAAAACATTTGCGGTAACCAACGTGCAATATTGATAGAATTTGCTGAGGTTAACGTACGATTGATTTCAGCATCTAAAAAAGCAGTTTTAACCATGTCTTGACAATCGTCAAAAACACCATCAACCTCTAAAGCAGTAATGTTTTGTCCTAAAGTAGTCAATTGCTTCTCTTGAATATCACTTACTTTTCCGCTAGGGTAGAGGATGACCACATCTACACCTTTTACTCCTAAAAATCCATTAGCAACAGCACCTCCAGTATCGCCTGAAGTAGCTACCAATACGGTTACTTGTTGATTTTTATCGCGATTAAAGTACCCCAAGCAACGAGCCATAAAACGAGCTCCCACATCCTTAAAAGCCATGGTAGGTCCGTGAAATAATTCTAGTGTACCGATATTTTCTTCAATAGATACCACAGGAAACTCAAAATTGATGGTTTCTTTGATGATTTTTTGTAAAATGCCTTGCGGAATTTCATCACCTACAAATTGTTTAATGGCTTCATACGCAATTTCTTCATTAGAATACTCATCAATGTTTTCAATAAATTCTTTAGGTAATGGAGTTATGTTTTCAGGGAAATACAATCCTCTATCTGGAGCTAATCCGTTTACTACAGCTTTTTCAAAGCTAACGTTAGGTGATGTATGATTGAGACTATAATAGTTCATAATTTTGTGTTTGTTTTTCACTTCGACTACGCTTAGTGAACATTTAATATTAGTTAGTTTCTAAAATTTTAATTCCTTTTGTGTTGATTTTTGAAAGAATCATGTTAAAATCAATTTGTTTGTCTTGATACGTGTTTTGAATGGTTTTATAAACATTTTCAGCAGTTGCATCCCCTTTACATAAAGTGAAAATTGTAGGGCCAGAACCTGAAATTCCTGCCCCCAAAGCCCCTGCCTTAATTGCTTGCTGCTTCACTTCATCAAAATGAGGAATCAGATGTTTACGAGCAGGTTCAACAATGATATCTGTTAAAGAGTCTGCGATTAATTGATAATCGTTGGTATACAATCCACTAATCAATCCGCCAACATTGGCCCATTGTGTAACTGCATCTTTTAAAGGAACTTCTTTCGGCAATACCTCTCTGGCATCTTTGGTTTTTACTTCAACTTGAGGATGGATTGCCACCACTTTTAAATCAGCAGGTACAGGAATCTTTACTATACTCAAAGGTTCGTAACTACGTACCAATGTAAATCCACCATAAATAGCCGCAGAAACATTATCAGCTATCGGAGTTCCGCAAGTGGCTTCTTCTCCTAACATAGCAAATTGTGTCAATTCAAGAGGGGAGAAAATGTTCCCTAACAATTGATTTATACCAAAAGCAGCTCCGGCAGCACTGGCAGCGCTACTTCCTAAACCACTTCCAGGAGTAAATCCTTTGTGAATGGTGATGTCGATACCAAAATCAACTGGATGTTTTTCTAACATCGCTAAAGCGACTACTCCCGCAGCATTTATTTGTGGATCCAATGGTAAATCAGCCCCAGTTATTTGGGTAATTTTTACACCTTTTGTAGCTGTTTTGGTAAAAGTCATAGTATCACCAACCGTTTCGAGCGCTAAACCTAAAGCGTCAAATCCGCAGGAAACATTGGCTACAGTTGCAGGTGAAAATATTTTTAAATAGTTCATTTTTTTGCGATTAAAAACAAGTCGGTATCACCACCTTCTTGATATAGTTTGGTGTAATTTTCTAAAATTTTAAATCCTTGTGCTTCTAGAGCTTCAATCAAGTATTCTGGTTCATGATAAAGGATAAACATTGAGTTTTTTCCATCTGAGCTAGCAGTGATACGAGAGTCTTTTTTGTAATCTCCAATCATGGTACTGATGTATAGTAATCCGTTTGGATGTAATATCGTAGCGGCATCCTTTATAAGTTTTAGAGCATCCTCTTTGGTAAGATACGGAAAACAAAATCCGAAGATAATAACATCAAAACCTTGTTGTAAACTGTTAATTTCTCTACAATCTAGTACTTTAAATGAAGCTTTTGGATTGTTTTGTTTTGCTAAATCCACCATATTTTCAGCAGCATCCACTCCTAAAATACTAAGTGCAGGGTTGTGATGTAAGAGGTAATTCGTAATCTTTCCAAAACCACAAGCTACATCCAACACATTATGGTGAGTCGGTTCTATATGCTTTAAAAGGAGATCATAACTATGATTGTACACGGTATCATTGGCAAATTTATCTTGATACGCCTGTGCTACATTGTTATAGACCTGTATAATATTTTGATAACGTTTTTCCATACACTATTGATTTCCAATTCGTATCACGTCAGCAAAAATTCCTGAAGCAGTTACTTCAGCACCAGCACCAGCTCCTTTTATTTGTAGCGGATTTACAGGATACCTATCTGTAAAAAACAATACGATGTTGTCGCTTCCTTCTAAATTATAAAAAGGATGATCAAACGGAATGTGTTGTAAGCCAACACTTGCTTTTCCATCATTAAATTCAGCAACATATTTTAAGCGACAATTTTTATCGGCAGCTTCTTTGTATAATTGTTGAAATTGCGCCTCAAACTCAGTCAAAGAAGCATAAAAATCATCATTATTGGTAGTTTCTAAACTCTTTTTAGGTAAAAACGAATTGTTTTCTATCCCTGAAAGCTCTAAATCATAACCGCTTTCACGAGCAAGAATTAATATTTTTCTGGCCACATCAACACCACTTAAATCAATTTTAGGATCTGGTTCGGTGTATCCTTGTTCTTGTGCTTGTTGTACCACATCGTGAAATGAAGTATTCTCATTAAAATTATTGAAAACAAAGTTTAGAGAACCTGATAACACGGCTTGTATTTTATGTACTCGATCACCAGAAGCAATTAAGTTTTTAAGCGTATCAATAATAGGCAAACCAGCACCCACATTGGTTTCAAATAAAAATGGAACACTGTACTTTCTTGAGATGTGCTTTAACTTTTTATAATTATCTAATTCAGAAGCACAAGCTATTTTATTACAAGTAACCACCCCAATATTATTGGCTAAATAGTGTTCGTATATTTCAGAAACTTTCTGATTAGCCGTATTGTCAATAAAAACTGAATTACGAAGGTTTAACGCTTTTGTTCTTTCAAAAAAACGCTCTAATGAACTCGCTTCTCCGTTTTGCAATTGCTCTTTCCATGATTTTAAGCTGATACCACCTTCATCAAAAACCATTTGTTTAGAATTGGAAATCCCTACAACACGCACATTCAGTTTTAACTGTTCTTTTAAGTACTTTTTTTGTTGATGGATTTGCGCTAAAAAGCGTTCACCCACATTTCCTACACCCGTAACAAACAAGTTTAATTGTTTTACTTTTTCTTCAAAAAACTGCTCATGCAGCGTATTCAATGCTTTTTTGGCATCTGAACTATTGATAACAGCAGAAATATTTTTTTCTGAAGCACCTTGGGCAATGGCACGAATATTTACGTTGTTTTTGCCTAAAGAGCTGAACATTTGTCCGCTTAGTCCTTGGTGATTTCTCATTTTATCACCTACCAAAGCGATAATTGCCAAGCCTTGTTCTACAATAATCGGGTCTATTTTATGACGCTCTATTTCAAAGGCAAAAGCTTCGTTAATTTTTAAAGCTGCTTTTTCAGCATCTTCATCATAAATACCCACACAAATAGAGTGTTCTGAAGAAGCTTGTGTAATTAATACCACATTGATATTGTGTGTAGATAAAGTTTCGAACAAACGTTTAGAAATGCCAGAAACGCCTACCATGCCACTTCCTTCTAGTGTTAGTAAGGTAATATTCTCGATATGAGAAATTCCTTTTACAGGTTTTCCGTTTTCTGTAATTTTAGAAATGAGTGTTCCTACATTTTCGGGTTCAAATGTATTTTTTATTCGAATAGGAATCTCCTTTTCCAACACCGGTTGAATGGTAGGAGGGTAGATAACCTTTGCCCCAAAATGTGATAATTCCATGGCTTCTTGATACGAAATATGTGGAATAGGAAATGCCTGCTTTACCATATGCGGATTTGCAGTATACATACCACTAACATCTGTCCATATTTGTAATTCATCAGCATTGACAGCAGCGGCATAAATAGCCGCAGAATAATCGGAACCTCCACGTCCTAAAGTAGTTGATTTTCCTTCTTTTGTACGAGCTATAAATCCAGGTAACAAAGTTACTTGGTGCTTATTATTGTCAAAATAGGCTTTACAATTGGCATTGGTTAGCTGAAAATCAACTTGTGCTTTATCAAAAGCGTTGGAAGTGATGATTAATTCTCTACTGTCTTTATATACGACATCGAGTAGCTTACTAGCTATACTTGCTATGATATAAGATGATAACAACTCACCAAAACCACTAATGGTAGCTAAAGTCTTGGATGTAATTTCGTTTAGTAACAAACAACCTTCTAACAAGGTTTTTAACTGCTTAAAAAGCGATGTTATGTATGTTTTGACTTCTTCTTGCTGATTATCAGGAACTAATTTTTCAATTACTTCAAAATGCAATTGCTCAACTTCTTGGTAGTTTTCAAGGTAGTTAGTATTGTTTTGAGCAGCTTGTTCTGCCGATGCAATGAGTTTATTGGTTGTTTTTCCAAAAGCAGAAACTACCACAATAAGTGGACTGTTTACAGATGCATTGGCAATGATTTGTACTACTTTTTCTATGTTTTGAGGGTTGGCTACCGATGAACCACCAAATTTTAAAACGTTCATTTTAAAATGAATAATAAATTAAAAATAAGATTTTTTAAGCTATTTATCTGTTTTCAAGTCTTTTGAAAAAATAAATATATACGGAAATGATATGTAGAAAAATAACCCCTAAAGGGTTGTAGTAGTAATTGTAGTTGTAGTGCCAACAAAAGAAGCCGTAATATTTACAGCTGGAATAGAGATAATATGTCTTTTGTTGTTTAACATTGAGTCAAATGTATAAATTATGTTCTAAAAAACAAGAAAAGTTGTTCTTTTTTTAAGAAAACCTTTTTTGACAGTTTCTAAAATACAACTATATTGCTAAAAAATAAAGCGCATAATAATGGCTATAAGTAATTGCTTGTACTTGCTTGTTTCTTAAAATCCTAGTAAGTTTTTGTTTGGGAGGACTTTCAAAATTAATTACTCATATTTCACTAAATTTTGTGTAACAATTAATTAATTTTATTGTCTTTTAAAAAAAACGTTACTCACAATATGAAAAAATCATTAATTATTCTTTTTAGCTTTTTGTTTTTGGGAAACTCATTCTCTCAAATAGAGTCATCGAATACAACATCTTCTCAAGAGATGAATCAATCAATAGTACCTATAAAAACAGAAAATGTAATTTTTGAGAGTGAAGGAATTAAGCTGGTAGGTACAATTTACAGTCCTGAATATCCATACGCAGCCGTTGTGATTGTTCACGGTTCTGACAGAGTACCTCGAATGGCTAAATTTGCTCAACTTTTAGCTCAAAAAGGCATTTTGGTATTGACTTATGATAAACGAGGAGTAGGAGAGTCTGGAGGAGTTTATGCGGGACCTGAAGTAGGGACAAATAATATAAGTATTGAAAATCTAAACTTGTTGGCAAAAGATGCAAGCGCTGCTGTTAATGTAATCCATAAAAAAGAGAAAAATTTGCCTATTGGTCTAGTAGGTGCGAGTCAAGCAGGGTGGATAATTCCTATTACTGCAACTAATAACCCTTTGGTAGAGTTTATGGTTTTATTCAGCAGTCCTACAATAACTACACTTGAACAATTAAGATTTCAGTTTTATACAAATGGTAGAACAGATTTTTGGGAAAATCATACAGAAGAAGACGCACGTGAACATATTAAGAATGATCCTGACCGATATCAGTTTAAAGCTACTGACCCTAAAGATACTTTAAAAGAACTTTCAATTCCTGGTCTTTGGCTTTTTGGAGAAAAAGATATTCAAATTCCTGTAAAAATGTGTATTGAACATCTTAACACGTTAAAATTACAAAACAAACCTTTTGAATATGTTTTGTTTCCATCGCTAGATCATAACACAAATAAAGCAGAACCAATTGATATTTCTGTTAATTGGATAAAACAAAAATCATTAAATATCAAGAATCGTAAGGTAAGAGAACTCAAAGTAGAATGATAAGGAATTGTCTACAATAAGCTGTATAAATAATAACAAATATTAACTCAACTACAGTTTATCCAACTCTCCTAAAATAAGATTACACCCTTTTTCTAATTCTTCGTCAGAAATAGTTAATGGAGGTGTAATACGAATTGCTTTTCCTTCAAAAAGTAACCAGAATAAAATTAGTCCTTTGTCTAAACAGTTTAAAATTACTTGTGAGGCTACTTCTGGTGTATCTACCAATAGAGCTAGCATCAATCCTTTTCCTCTAATTTCTTTAACAGCAGGGTGGTTTTTAAATTTATTACGAATAATTTTTTCTTTTCGTAAGGTTTCTTCCATTAAGTTAGAAGTAGTAATTTCTTGTACGGTAGCTAAACCAGCACTTGCAATAACAGGATGCCCTCCAAACGTAGTAATATGTCCTAATTTTGGGTGCTCTTTTAAACAATCCATTACTTCAAAAGAAGCAATAAAAGCGCCGATTGGCATTCCGCCACCTAAACCTTTCCCCGTGATGATAATATCTGGAGTAACGTTATAATTTTCAAATCCCCAAAATTTCCCTGTACGTCCAATTCCAGATTGGATTTCATCCAAAATTAACAAGGCACCAACTTCATCACAACGTTGTTTTACTTTTAATAAGTAATCATTTTTAGGTTCGATAAATCCTGCACCTCCTTGAATGGTTTCTAGGATAACACCAGCTGTTTTAGACGTTATTTTTTCTAAATCTATTTCGTTGTTGTATTCAATAAACTTACTTCCTGGAATTAATGGACGAAATGCACGATTTTGTTGTTCGGCACCACAAACACTCATAGCACCTTGTGTATTTCCGTGATACGCATTTTTAGCGGCAAGAATTTCACTTCTACCTGTAAAACGTTTGGCTAATTTTAAAGCACCTTCAGTAGCTTCAGTACCAGAATTTACCAAATAAACTGACGATAGACTAGGAGGTAAGGTAGCTACCAATGTTTTGCACAATTCTAATTGTGGTTTTTGTATAAACTCACCATACACCATTACATGTGTATATTGTTCCAATTGATTTTTTATGGCTTCATTTACTTTAGGGTGATTATGTCCTAAACTATTTGCAGAAACTCCTGCAACAAAATCTAACATCGCTTTTCCGTTGCTATCATAAATATAACTTCCTTTGGCATGTGAAATTTCAATAGCTAAAGGATGTGGGGTTGTTTGCCCTTGATATTTAAAAAAATCGTCTTTCACAGAAATTATTTTAATTCTTTGAGGTTTGGCTTTTTTTGGTTCTCTTTCTTTTTTGTAGTTTCATTAATAAACTGCTCTCTAGCTTCTTTTACAACATCAGGTTGTTTTTTTGTTTTTGAAGAAGTTGTAGAACTGGAATCTTTTACAAAAATATCTTCTACTGTTTTAGGCTGTTCGTCACCACGCCATAAGAAACCTTTAAATTTTTTCTCTTCAGAAGGGAATTCGGAGGGAGGATATGTTTTTCCTTCAGACTTTTTAAAATAGGTAGTTTGAATAATCTCTCCATCTTCTAAAATGAATTCAATATCACTTGCAATTTCTTTGGTAATTGTTTCTAATTCTTGTGTTTTTTCGTTGTTACTGTAGTATAAAGACTCTGCATTCCCTTTAACCATCATGGTTCGTAAATCATCATCTTCAAACTTACCATAAATATTTCTTCCTTTAATTTGATTAAAGTTATCTTTATGAATAGAATCCTGTTGAATCATAAATGCATTTTGTAATACTTTTAAAGAATCTAACTTATTACTCTCTTTATGGGTAAGTAACTGAATACTATCACCTGTTATTTGACTGTTATTAGACCATAAAATAGGTCTGTTAAACATTCTGGTTAACCCTGTTTCTTGACTGGTATGAATAGAGTCGCATTTACCTTGTAAATCAGACTTAAATATTTTTACGTTGTTAAAAATGCGGGCAATACGTTTTTCTGGTTTTCCAGTAAGTAAAATTTTGTCGCCTGCTACATACATAGAGTCTTTTTCTAATACTGAAATGGCAACGGCCCTATCAATAATAAATAAAGAGTCTTTATGTTCATATAATTCAGCATAATTTCCTTTAGCTACCATATTTTGTACAGTATCTACCACTTTTATATTGTTGGTTGCTGAAGCAAAACCGTTTCGTTTATCATAATACAAACTATCAGCAGAAACAGTTCTTTCTTTTAAAAACAGTTTTGCGCGTTTTACAAAATAAGAAACATCAGTATTCGTGTCGTAAAAGCCTCTTTCAGAATATACTTTAGTACTATCTTTTAAATTGGTAATGGTACTTGGTCCGTATAAATAAGCCAAGTTTGTATTGGTATAATAATCTAAATGGTCAGATTCTAAATGATTCTCAGGATTTACAACTGTTACTTTAGACTGGGCAGTAAACTTTTTTTCTCTTAAAAGGTAGGTTCCTTTTACACTTTTCAAAGTGTTTTTTGTATCACGGATAGTTCCTCCGTTAGGGTAGTATAATACTTGGTTGATTCTGTCAAAATGAAGCGTATCAGTTTTTAACGTCATTTCTTTATCATTAATTTCTACGTTTCCCCAAGATTTTGCCTTTTTTGTATTTCCGTTATAAGTAGCAAAATCACTGTATTGAATAATACTATCTCCTTGTTCAATAATTACTTCACCAATGGCCTTAAATAAGTTTTTGTCTTTATAAAGCAATGCTCTTTTACAGTCTAGAGTAGCACCTTCGTGTGACATTTTAACTTTTCCTATCAGTATAGTAGCTCCAGGGTACTTACTTTCATCTGCAGTACTTAGTTCGGTAGAAAGGATTTTGATTTTTTTTGTTTGAGAAAAACTTACAACAGAAAATAATATAAAAGTTAGTAGAAATAGTTTTTTCAAAATAATACGATTTAATGCACAAAAATAATGAAAAGAATATGCCAAAATCTTAATAAAGAAATAAAATTATCAAGATAAATAAAAGGTTGTCATTTAGTAAATGGTTAATTTTGTAGCAAATTAAAAAATTATAAAGATATGAGCGCTCATTTTGATTTATCAAAAGAAGAGATGAAGTCTTACGGATATAAAATTGTAGATATAATTGCAGAACATTGGGCTACTTTAGAGCAAAAAAAGCCTGTTGCTAGTGCTTCTAGAAAAGAAATGGATAGTATTTTCTTACAAGAAGCCCCAAACAATGGTATGCCTGCTGAAAAGGTACTAGATTTTGTAATGGATAATGTAATACCTAACAGTACAGTTATTTCTCACCCTAAAGCTTATTCATTTGTTCCAGGACCTAGTAATTTTATCAGTACTATGGCTGATAGTTTAGCTACTGGATTCAATATTTTTTCTGGTGGATGGATGGTTTCTCCAGCAGCAGCTGAGTTAGAAATTGTAACAATGAACTGGTTACTAAAAATGTATAATTTCCCTGTTGAAAAAGGAGGGGGAATTTTTACGAGTGGTGGTTCTATGGCAAACTTAACAGCTTTGGTTACAGCAAGACGCTTAAAATGTGGTGATGACTTTTCTAAAGCGGTGATTTATTTGTCTGATCAGGCACACTCTTCAAATATTAAAGCAATTCGCGTTTTAGGGTTTAAAAAAGAGCAAATTAGAATTTTACCAACCGATTTAGAGTTTAGAATAAGTATAAACAAACTAAAGAATGCTATAGCAAAAGACCGACTAGAAGGGTTACAACCATTTTGTTACATCGCCTCTGCGGGAACCACCAACACAGGTACTGTAGATCCTTTAAATGAAATAGCAGACATTTGTGAAGAGGAAGATTTATGGTTTCATATTGATGGAGCTTATGGTGGAGCAGCTATTTTAGCTGAAAAAGGAGCAAAAGCTTTACGAGGAATTGAAAGAGCTGACTCTCTTACTGTAGATCCACATAAGTGGTTTTACCAACCTTATGAAATTGGATGTTTATTAGTAAAAGATGCTTCTTGGTTAAGTGGTACTTTTAGTGAAAAACCAGAATATTTACGTGATATTGAAGGAAATGAATCTGAGATTAACTTTTACGATTATGGAATCCAGTTAACAAGACGTTTTAGAGCCTTAAAGTTTTATATGTCTATTAAAACATATGGACTAGATGCTTTTAAAGAAGCTGTTACTTACAACATCCAATTAGCTGATGACGTAGAAAAAATGTTACGAAAAAGTAGAAATTGGGAAATTATTTCACCAGCTACGTTGGCAGTAATTAATTTTAGATATAATCCTATTGGACTAAACTTATCAGAAAAAGAAATTGATGAATTAAATCAGAAAATTTCTCAAAAGATAATGGAATCAAGGGAAGCGTTTTTAGTAACTACAATATTAAATAAGCAAGTAGTGCTTAGAATGTGTCTGATAAATCCAAAAACAACTATGGATGATGTGAAAGAAACCTTGGAGTTGTGTCATCAATTTGGTGAAGAAATTTTAAAAGAAAATAGATTAAAAGGAGCTTAGAGCTCCTTTTTTTGTTTTTATGATAAAAGTCATATTTCAAAAGCTTTTCTCTTAGTAGCTTTGTTTACATAAAAGATAAAAAAGTCTTTTATGTTAGATTATTAATAACTACATCAATAGAAGAGATGAAACAAGTGAAAACAATTTCAATGGTTTTAGCAGCTATGTTTTTAATGGCAAGTTGCAAGAATGAAAAATCTGAAAGTATTGCAATGAAAAGTGCTTCAGATATAGCAGTTAAGGGAACGATAGAAGCAGAATTAACAGCTCCGCCTTATGTTCCAGCACCTGTTGGTAATAGATCAGCTAAAAAGTTACTGGTAAATATGGAAATTCTTGAAAAAGAAGGAACTATGACTGATGGTGTAGAGTATGTTTATTGGACGTTTGGAGGTTCTGTTCCAGGTAGCTTTATAAGAACTAGAGTAGGAGATGAAGTAGAATTTACCTTATCTAACCACCCAGATAATAGATTACCTCATAATATCGATTTGCATGCCGTAACAGGTCCAGGTGGGGGAGCAACTTCATCATTTGTAGCGCCTGGTCATGAAAAAACATTCTCATTTAAAACATTAAATCCTGGATTATATGTATATCACTGTGCTACTGCGCCTGTGGGAATGCATATTGCTAACGGAATGTATGGTTTAATTTTAGTAGAGCCTGAAGGAGGTTTACCAAAAGTAGATAAGGAATACTATATTATGCAAGGAGATTTTTATACAAAAGGAGAAAACGGAGAACCTGGTTTACAAGCTTTTGATATGAGAAAAGCAGTAGACGAAGATGCAGATTATGTAGTGTTTAACGGAAGTGTAGGAGCCTTAACAGGAGATAATGCAATTACCGCTAATGTTGGCGAAACAGTACGTTTATTTGTAGGTAACGGAGGTCCTAACTTAACATCATCTTTCCATGTTATTGGTGAAATTTTTGACAATGTTCATGTTGAAGGCGGTTCTGTGATTAATAAAGATGTACAAACAACTTCTATTCCGGCAGGAGGAGCTGCAATAGTAGACTTTAAGGTAGATGTTCCAGGTACTTTTATTTTAGTAGACCATGCTATTTTTAGAGCGTTTAATAAAGGTGCTTTAGGAATGCTAAAGGTAAAGGGAGAAGAAAGCAAAAAGATTTATTCAGGAGTAAAACAAGAAGGTATTTACAATCCAGAAGGAGGTACTATTCAAGAAATGCCAAATGGTAAAGAAGATAAAGCAGTAGCTTCTAAGCAAGAAAAATCTTTAGCGCAAAAAATAGCAGACGGTAAACAGATTTATACGAAAACGTGTTTTGCTTGTCACCAAGCTAATGGTGAAGGAATTCCAAATGCATTTCCTCCTTTAGCTAAATCAGATTATTTAAATGCTGATGTAAAGAGAGCTATAGATATTATTTTACATGGTAAGACAGGAGAAATTACAGTAAACGGTCAAAAATATAATAGTGTAATGACCAAACAAGCGTTGAACGATCAAGAAGTAGCAGATGTACTAACCTATGTTTATAATTCTTGGGGCAATAATAAAACCAACGTTAGTGTAAATACTGTAATGGAAGTAAAAAGTACTCACTAAAATTGTAGTTAAACTCTAAATTATAAGAAATGAAAACTATTTTAAGATTGACAATTTGTATATTTTTCTTAGGCATTTCCAATATGAATTGTCAATCTAAAATGGTTCCTATTAAAGGAGGTAGTTATATTCCTTTGTACGGAAGAGATTCAGCAAGAGTAACGATTCAAGATTTTTTAATGGATGTATATCCTGTAACTAATGAAGATTTTTTACAGTTTGTAAAAGAAAACCCAAAGTGGAGAAAATCTAAAGTAATTAAACTTTTTGCAGATAAAAGTTACCTGATTAATTGGAAAAATGATACAGAAATAGGGGAGAAGGTTAACTTAAAATCACCTGTAACCAATGTTTCATGGTTTGCAGCAAAATGTTACTGTGAAAAGCAAGGAAAACGATTACCTACTGTAGATGAATGGGAATATGTGGGAATGGCAAATCAAAAACTATCAGATGCAAGAACTTTAAAAACGTATAATGAATACATTTTAGGATGGTATGAAAAACCAAGAACATTTAATAATGTTATAGGGTCAACATTTAAAAACTATTGGGGAGTGTATGATATGCACGGATTGGTTTGGGAATGGACCTCTGATTTTAATTCAGTATTAGTATCAGGAGAATCTAGAAAAGATGTTGATAATGATAGTAATTTATTTTGTGGTAGTGCAGCAGTAGGATCAACAGATTTAATGAATTATGCAGCTTTTATGCGTTATGCTACCCGTGGAAGTTTAAAAGCTAAATACACAATGAGAAACTTAGGTTTTAGATGTGTAAAAGATAAAAATATAGCACAATGAAAGTAGTAAAATATATAACGATACTTCTTTTCTCAATTACTTTATTAAGTTCTTGTAAAAAAGAGAAAAACAATACGAGTTTGGCAATAGTATATGAATGCCCTATGCTTTGTGAGGGAGGTAAAACATATACAGAAGAAGGTAGCTGTCCTGTTTGTAAAATGGATTTAACACAGAAAGATAAAAAAGAGGCTAAAGAGTTAGCTTTGGCTACTGATATTTCTGAAAGTTCTATATTCAATTTAGCATCAGAATGGAAAACCGAAGAGAATAAAACTATTCATTTAGAAGACTTAAGAGGGAAAACCTTGGTAATGGTTATGATTTATACTACGTGTAAAGCTGCTTGCCCAAGATTGGTTGCTGATATGCGTAATATTGAGGCTAAAATACCTAAAGCATACAACGAAGACTTACAATATGTTTTAATTAGTATTGACCCTAAAAATGATACTCCTGAACGATTAAAAGCTTTTGCGAAAGAAAACTTTATGGATGATGAGCATTGGACTTTTTTACAAGGTACAGAAGAATCTGTTAGAGAGTTTGCCAATGTACTAGCTGTGAAATACAAACAAATTTCTCCATTAGATTTTTCACACTCAAATATCATAAGTGTATTTAATCCGGAAGGGGAGTTAGTGCACCAACAAGAAGGTTTAGGTGTAGATAATAAAGAAACTATAGCGAGTATTTTGGAAACAGTAAAAAATTAGTTGCCATAAACATGTTTCCTATTAAAAACGTCTTTTAGAAATTTCTAAAAGGCGTTTTTTTATGAGTTGTTTTTTTCAAATTCAGCCTGTATAAACTCTTTAGATTTTCCTTTGGCAATAGAAGCTGTTTGCCATTTATCGTTTAAAATCATTTTACCTACATAAGCAATTTGACCAATATGATAAGGAAAATGAGCTATTTGCCTCGTAATACTTTCAAGTAACTTAACTTGTTTATTTCTGATAAGAATAGGTTGATTGAAGTTTTCTTCGTTTAAAGAGTTTAAAGCAGCAAAAAGACAGTTCCAACCCTTTTCCCATTGAGCAATCAATTCTTTTTTTGATAAATCATGAGTTTCAAACTCAGCATCTCTATCTCTCCATTCTTTTTCTCCATCAGAAGTAAAAAAGTCCGTCCAACGCGACAACATATTTTCAGATACATGAACAATAATAGCAGCTATACTGTTACTTTCTTCATTGTATTTCCAGTGTAAGTCTTTTTCTTCTAATTGAGCAATCGTTTTATCAGCAACTTCTTTATACGATTTAAACTGGGTAGTGATATTCTCTAAGTATTCTTTTACCATCATAAAAAAGGAGCTCAATTGAGCTCCTCTAAATTTTTATCTATTAATTGTTTGTTTTCTATCAGGTCCTACTGAAACTATTTTTACAGGTACACCAGTTTCTTTTTCAATAAACGCGATGTAGTCTAATAAGTTTTGAGGTAATTCATCAGCAGAAGTCATTTTTGTCAAATCATCTTCCCAACCTTTGAATTCTGTATAGTTAACACTTACATTTTCTGGTTCAATATTATAAGGTAAGTGAGAAATTTCTTCTCCTTTATAGTTGTATGAAGTACAAACTTTTAAAGTATCAAAACCAGATAATACATCACCTTTCATCATCATTAATTGCGTAACACCGTTTACATCAACAGCATACTTTAAAGCAACTAGATCTAACCATCCACAACGACGAGCACGTCCAGTTGTAGCTCCAAATTCATGACCAACTTTCGCCATAGTAGCTCCATCTTCATCAAATAATTCAGTTGGGAAAGGTCCAGAACCTACACGAGTAGTGTATGCTTTAAAAATCCCGAAAACCTCACCAATTCTATTAGGAGCAACCCCTAAACCAGTACAAGCCCCAGCAGCGGTAGTATTGGATGAAGTTACAAAAGGGTATGTTCCAAAATCAATATCTAATAATGATCCTTGAGCCCCTTCAGCTAAAATAGTTTTACCTTCTTTAATAGCATTGTTTAAAAACTCTTCAGAATCAATAAATTGTAATGTTTTTAATTTTTCAATTCCTCTAGAAAATTCAGCTTCTAACTCGTCTAAATCGTAATCGATTTGAACATCAAAGTATGCTAACATACTTAAATGCTTTTCAGTTAAAGCTCTATATTTTTCTTTCCAGTTATCTAATTCTAAATCACCAACACGCATTCCGTTTCTACCAGTTTTGTCCATATAAGTAGGTCCAATTCCTTTTAAAGTAGAACCGATTTTTGCTTTTCCTTTTGAAGTTTCAGAAGCTGCGTCTAATAATCGGTGTGTAGGTAAAATTAAATGTGCTTTACGAGAAATTAATAATTTAGAAGTATAATCAATATTATGCTTATCTAAGTTTTCTAATTCTTTTTTAAAGATAACAGGGTCAATAACCACTCCGTTACCTACTACGTTTAAAGCTGTTTTATGAAAAATTCCTGAAGGAATGGTGTGTAATACATGTTTGTTTCCATCAAAAATTAGTGTGTGACCAGCATTTGGACCTCCTTGAAAACGCGCGATTATATCGTAGTTTTTTGTTAAAACGTCTACAATCTTACCTTTTCCTTCGTCTCCCCATTGTAGTCCGAGTAATAAATCTACTGCCATTTAGTGTGTTGTTAAGTGTGTTTTTATTTGTTGTTTCTTTTTGTTCCGTAGAAATAAAGTGAATGGTTGTGAATGTCTATATCAAAAACATCTTCAATAGTTTTTTTGATAATTTGAATTCTTGGATCGCAAAACTCTTTTACTTCGCCACTATCAGTTAGTATTACATGGTCGTGATTTTTATCGAAGTAACTTTTTTCGTAACGCGCCATTGATTGACCTTCAAACTGGTGTTTACGAACCAAACCACAGTCTAACAATAAATCCATCGTATTATAAAGAGTAGCTCTACTTACACGATAGTTTTTGTTTTTCATTTTAATGTATAAAGATTCGATATCAAAATGCTCATCAGCATCATAAATCTCTTGTAAAATAGCGTAACGTTCTGGTGTTTTACGATGCTTGTTCTCTTCTAAAAAAGAAGTGAATACTTTTTTTACAATTTCTTGATTTTCGGCTGAATTACTCATTTATTTTTAAATTTTACGAAAGGACAAATTTACGTTTATTTCTTGATAAAATACAAGGATGTTAAAAACGAAATTTACAAAGTATTCACACGTTCAACTTTTTGAACGCCTTCTACTTGTTTCATGTTATTAATTAATTTATTGAGCTGTGTCTTATTTTTTACACTTAACGATAGTTTTCCTTCAAATACACCGTTATCTCCAGATATATTAATACTATGTATAAATACATCCATACTATTGGAAATTATCTTAGTAATATTATTTACTATTCCTTTATTATCAATTCCCGAAAGGTGTAAAATGGCTGTAAATTCTTGCTTTGTAGAATCAATCCATTTTGCAGGCATAATTCTATAAGCATAGTTTGATTGTAACGAAATAGCATTCGGGCAATCGTTCTTATGCACTTTAATACCTTCATTAATAGTTACAAAACCAAAAACTTTATCACCAGGAATAGGAGAGCAGCATTTAGCTAAAGTATAATCTAGTGTTTGTTCTTCTTTACCAAAAACTAAAGCATCGTATTGGTTGGTAACTTCTTCTTTTTCAGATATTTCTTTTGAAGGAGAACGCCTAAATGTACTTTTAATGAAGCCCATGAAACGATTACTTCTCTGAGCAACAAAGTCTTTAAGTTGTGTGTTGTCTATGGCTCCATTACCAACTCGATAGAATAAATCGAAACTAGTTTTTAGTCCAAAATAACTTGCTAATTCGTGAATAACCTTTTCACTAGAGTTGATTTTTAAATGACGCAGTTTTCGTTGTAAAATAGCTTTTCCTTCTTCTGCTATTTTCTTTTCTTCTGCCTTTAAAGCTGATTTAATTTTAGCTCGTGCTCTTGCAGTAATAACAAAATCTAACCAACGTACATTGGGCTTATTATTAGAAGCGGTAAGTACTTCTACTTGGTCTCCACTTTTTAATTCGTGACTTAACGGAACTAATTTTCCATTTACTTTAGCTCCACGACATTTTAATCCAACATCGGTATGTACAGAAAAGGCAAAATCTAATGCTGAAGCTCCTTTTGGAAGTGATTTTAAATCTCCTTTAGGAGTAAATACATAAATCTCTTTAGCATAAAGGTTCAGTTTAAAATCTTCGACAAAATCTACAGCATCTAAACTTTGATTTTCTAAACTTTCTTTTAAACGATTTAACCATCCTTCTAAACCATTTTCTTTAACAGACCCTTGTTTATATTTAAAGTGAGCTGCATAACCTTTTTCGGCTATTTCATCCATTCTTTCAGAACGGATTTGAACTTCTACCCATTTAGCTTGAGGACCAATTACAGTTATATGCAAAGCTTCGTATCCAGTTGATTTTGGCTGAGAAATCCAATCTCTTAATCTGGCAGGATTTGGCTTAAAAAAGTCTGTAACGATAGAATATATTTTCCAAGCATCAAACTTTTCATCGTCAGAAGTTGGTTTGTATATAATACGAATAGCAAACTTGTCGTAAACTTCATCAAAGGTTACATTTTGTTTACGCATTTTTCTACGGATAGAAAAAATAGATTTAAAACGTCCTTTTATTTCATAAGCAAATCCTTCTTTGTTTAAAGCTTCTTTTAAAACACTAGTAAAGCTATCAATATATCTTTGTTGATCTTCTTTGCTTTCTTTTATTTTATTGGCAATATCTCTATACACATCAGGTTCAGTGTATTTTAAGCCAAGATCTTCAAGTTCAGTTTTAATATTATAAAGTCCTAAACGATGTGCAAGAGGAGCATAAATATACAAGGTTTCAGATGCTATTTTTACCTGCTTATGAGGCGGCATAGAATCCATGGTTTGCATATTGTGTAACCTATCAGCAATTTTAATAAGTATTACTCTAACGTCATCATGTAGTGTAAGTAACATCTTTCTAAAATTCTCTGCTTGGATAGAATAGTCTTGCTCTTGTTTTAAGTTTGATATTTTAGTCAATCCGCTTACAATACGAGCGATATTTTCCCCAAATAGGCGCTCCATATCATCCAAAGTATAATGCGTGTCCTCAACAACATCGTGTAGTAGAGCAGCAGCAATAGATGTTGCGCCTAAACCAATTTCGTCTGCAACTATTTTTGCTACAGCTATTGGGTGATAAATATAAGGTTCTCCTGACTTTCTACGTTGTTCAGAATGTGCTTCTACAGCAATATCAAAAGCTTTACGTATCAATTTTTTATCATCTTCTGATAATGTTTGATATGTACCTTTTAATAAGTTTTTATATCTATTGGCTATCTCTTTGTTTTCCTCTTCTATCGTTACATTATAATTCATATAATAAAAACTCTTTTGCTTATTTAGGTTTAAAATAAAAGTAGTACAAAGAATTATATTGGGCAAGTTTTGCAGGAAAATGTTTTTTAATGCATATCTAGGCTTTTTCCTGTATATATATATGTTGATATAACATAACTTTGCATCATAATTCAGAGGAGACACAAAAAGAGCTAGTCCCCCTGAAATATCATTTAATTATGGTATTTGAACCTCCGGTCTTACAATAAGTTCGGAGGTTTTTTTATTCTTCAGGCAACCTTTTTTCAAATCAGGTAGTCTTTATATTTGTAAGGCTATAAAAACGTAACTATTGATTTGAAAATTATTTCATTACATAACAAAGAAGCTTCGCTTATAAAACAAGCAAAAAAACAAAGCAGAGAAGCTCAGCAACAAATATTTGAGCAGTATTCTCCAAAAATGTTAGGAGTTTGTAGACAGTATGTTAAAGATTTACATCATGCGGAAGATTTAATGTTACAAGGTTTTTTTAAAGTTTTTACGAATATTGAAAAATTTAAAGGAGAGGGAAGTTTTGAAGGTTGGATTCGTAGAATTATGGTAAATACTAGTATTAGTTATTTACGAAAAAAGAATCCAGTTCAAGTATCAGATGAAGACTTTGTTTTTAATGATGCTGCAACGGAAAGCCTTGAAAACACATCGGCAGAAGATATACAAAAGTTAATAGATGAGTTACCTGAAGGGTATAAGTTAGTTTTTAACTTATATGCTATTGAAGGATATAAGCATTCAGAAATAGCAGAAAAATTACAAATTTCTGAAAGTACCTCTAAGTCACAATTATTTAAAGCTCGTAAATGTTTACAAGCTAGTTACGAGAAAATTAATCAAGTAAGAAATGTCAAGCAATAATATTGATAAACATATAGCAGAAAAGCTAAAGAACAGAGAGCTTAAGCCATCCAACTCAGCATGGGAAAGGTTAGAGACTCGTTTAGATAATCAGGAGGCAACAAAGAAAAGAAACTGGTTTTTATATCTAGGTTATGCAGCTGGTTTAGCTTTATTAATAAGTTTTGTAGCTTTCTATTTTACAGGTTCAGATTCAAAAACGCCAATAGAAGAAGTTATAGTTAATACTTCAATAGATACACTAAAAATTAATAATAAAGGTATAGAGGAATTTATTAAGAACACAGATGAAGCTGTGGTGGAGTTAGAAAAAAAGAAGCAAGAGAAACAGTTACAAAACAAAAAGAAAACAATTACGGAAACAAAGACTCCCATACTAAAAGAAGAAATAGCTTTTAAAAATATTCAGAAAGAAGAACTCCCAAAAGAAGAGGTAGTAGCAGAATTGAATAAACCTGTAAAACAAAAAAAGAAAAACTCAATTTCAAGAATAAAAGTAAATAGTGATGATTTATTATTTTCAGTAACACATACTCCAAATGAAGTCAAAGAATATTATGCAAAGCATAAGTTAAAAAGAGAAGATGTGCTAAAAACTATTGAAGACGAGTTAAAAAAGTCAAACTTAAAAATAGACCCTAATACCATTTTAGCAGAAGTTGAAAGAACGATTGATGATGAGGAGTACAAAGGAGACTTTATGCAAAAACTAAAATCAAAAATATCAGACATTGCTGTAGCAATTGTTGATAGAAATAAATAAAGCGCTTATTAATTATCGATAATTAACCATTCCAAAGTATTATCAGTTAAATTTAAAATTACAAAAATGAAAAGAATACTATTATTAGTGTTGTTTGTAACGACTATTGCCCAATCTCAAGAAAAAGTATTTGAAAAAGAAGTAAAAAAAATATCAATGAGTATTGATAGTATTACTAAGCAGCAAAAAGACTCTTTAAAGATTAAAGTAAAAGAGATTAATAAAAAGTTAGAAAAGAACAAAATAACGTTTGATGAAGCTGCGACATTAAAAAAGGAAGCAGCGGCCTACCATGCGGCTCAAATAGAGAACAAAGTTAGTTTTCAGGAACAAAAACTACAACAACTAGTACAAGACAAAATTGATGGTAAAATATTTAGCGAAGAAGAAGAATCACGAGAGCAAACTTTTGAAATAGCAAAGCTTAAGTTCAGACTAAACTTTTCTGACGACGAAGAAGATAAAATTGAAAGAGAAAAGAAAAGAAGAAGAAAAAGAACCACAACACAGTTTGTTTTTGCTTTAGGAGCAAATAATACATTAACGGATAATAAACTAAGTTCTTTAGACGAATCAGACTACAAATTTTGGCAATCACATTTTTATGAGTTAGGTTTTACTTGGAAAACACGTTTATCAAAAGAACCTTCAAAAGCATACTTTAAATATGGTTTCTCTTTTTTGTGGAATAATTTAAGAGCTAAAAACAATCAATATCATATTGTAAATGGAAATGAAACAAACTTAAGTATTCATCCAGAACAACTTTCAGAAAGTAGGTTAAGACATGTACAAATGACATTTCCAATGCATTTAGAGTTTGATTTTTCAAAGAATAAAAAATATTCCGACGGAGAAATTGTAGATAGAACACATCAAAGCTTTCAGATAGGAGTAGGTGGTTTCTTTGGTTTTAAACTAGGAACTCGTCAATATTTAGAGTATAAAAATGCACAAGGAGTTACAGTTGAAGAAGTTCAGAAGAATAATTTTAATATGAATAAATATAACTATGGGTTAAGTGCTTATGTTGCTTATCAAGGAATCGGATTATATGCTAAATATGATTTAAACCCTTTATTCAAAAATACTGACACTAGGAACATCTCATTAGGTCTTCGATTTGATATTAATTAATAAAAAAGGAGAAGTTTAAACTTCTCCTTTTTTATTTTCTTCCCATTCTTTACGTAAATCCATTGAAAGCTTTCCAGTGCCATCATGTTTCCAACCAGGAGGTTTAAAAAGGTATAGAAACCTTTTACCAAGTGTGGTTTTACTGGTAAAAACATCGGTAAACATATTATACCATTCAATAAAAGCTACTTTAATAGGATTGTAAGTGTTTATATTGGTAACCAAACCATATACTGGTTTTTCAACTTCAGGTTCAAAAGTACCAAAAAGCTTATCCCAAATAATAAAAATCCCAGCATGGTTTCTATCTAGATATTGAGGATTGGTTGCATGATGAACTCTATGATGGCTAGGTGTATTAAAAACTGCCTCAAACCACTTAGGCATTTTGTCAATAAGTTCGGTATGAATCCAGTATTGATACAACAAACTAATACTCATTTGGGTCACGATCATTAGTGGATGAAAACCTATAATTGCTAACGGTGCCCAAAATATAAACGTATAAAAGCTTCCTGACCAAGTTTGACGTAAAGCAGTACTTAAATTGTATTTTGTAGAAGAATGATGCACCACATGGCTAGCCCAAAACAGTCTACTTTCGTGTGCAATCCTATGATTCCAGTAATAGGCAAAATCTTCAGCAAATAACAAAATAAACCAAGCCCACCAAGTAAACGGAATAGTAAACAGGCGGTATTGATATAGAAATAAAAATACTCCGAATATTAATCCTTTTGTAAACAGTCCTATAAAAACATTACCTAATCCCATAGTTATAGATGTGGCAGCATCTTTAAACTCATAATCTTCTAATTTTACTTTAACTGTTAATATTACCTCTATAATAACTGTTAAAACAAAAAAAGGAATAGCATAATGGACTAGATTAGGTATTTCAGGGATTTGCATAAAAAAGAGTGTTTAGTTACAAACTTACACAAAATCATTAAATTATTTAAGCTATAGAGTTTGTTTATGGATTAAAAAGCAGTATATTTGCAGGCTTAAAAATAAATTTTAAATAATTTAATTATGAATCATTACGAAACTGTTTTCATTTTGAATCCCGTTTTATCTGAAACTCAGATAAAGGAAGCAGTAAAGAAGTTTGAGGACTATTTACTTTCTAAAGGTGCAGAAATGATTTCTAAAGAAGATTGGGGCTTAAAAAAATTAGCATATCCAATCGAAAAGAAAAAAAGTGGATTTTACCACTTATTTGAGTACAAAGTAGCAGGTGATGCAATTGCTCCGTTTGAATTAGAATTTAGACGTGACGATAGCGTTATGCGTTATTTAACTGTAAAGTTAGATAAGCATGCTGCAGCTTGGGCTGAAAAGAGAAGAAACCGTGTTAAATCTGCAAAAAAGTAAGAAATGGCATCTATAGAACAACAAGCAAAAGGAAATAAGCAAGGGGAAGTACGTTACTTAACTCCGCTTGATATTGAAACTAAAAAAGAAGCTAAATACTGTCGTTTCAAGAAAAACGGTATTAAGTACATCGATTACAAAGATGCAGACTTCTTAATGTATTTAGTAAACGAGCAAGGTAAAATTTTACCAAGACGTTTAACAGGAACATCATTAAAATATCAACGTAAAGTGGCACAAGCTATTAAAAGAGCTCGTCACTTAGCTTTAATGCCTTACGTTGGAGATATGTTAAAATAATAAAGAAGTAGAAACATGGAATTGATATTAAAACAAGACGTAGAAAACTTAGGTTTTAAAGACGATGTTGTAACCGTTAAGAATGGTTACGGACGTAACTACCTAATACCTCAAGGATATGCAATTTTAGCTACTTCTTCAGCTAAAAAAGTATTAGCAGAAAACTTAAAGCAACGTGCTTTTAAAGAAGCTAAATTAATAGAAGATGCTAACAAAGTAGCAGAAACTATTAAAGGTTATGAAATCAAAATAGCTTCTAAAGTAGGTTCAGGAGATAAATTATTTGGTTCAGTAAACAACATTGATGTTGCTGCAGCTTTAGCTAAGGCTGGTACTGAAGTAGATAAGAAATTTATCAAAGTTACTGGAGGTAACGTAAAAAGATTAGGAAAATACAACGCTGCTGTACGTTTACACAGAACTGTTGTAGCTGACATCGTATTTGAAGTAGTTGCTGAATAGTAACTAAATTGTTAAATACATGTTAATAAAGTATAAATCCGCTCTGTCGAGCGGATTTTTTTTATGCTTAAATTTGAGTTGTAACATAAACAAAATCAGAACTATTATGAAGAAATTAATAATTTTTTCTTTTGTTTTTTTGAGTTTATCCATCTATTCCCAGGTAACCACATCAAAAATAAAAGGAACTGTAACAGACAATCAGGGAGAACCTTTGTTTGGTGCTAACATTGTTGTTTTACATGAGCCAACAGGTACCATATCTGGAGCCGTAGCTCAAGACAATGGAAGATACACCATACCTAACTTAAGAGTAGGAGGACCTTATAAAGTAACGTTTAGCTATATTGGGTTTCAATCACAAGAAGTAACCAATATCTACTTAACTTTAGGTAAGACAACCAATATTGATGGTGTTTTATCCGAGGATGGAGAGCAATTAGAAGAAGTTGTTATATCAACAACAAGAAGTAAAGTTTTTAATAATGACAGAACGGGAGCACAAACTAGTGTAAGTGCTGTTCAGCTAAAAACCTTACCAACTATTTCACGTTCCGCTGCAGATTTTACACGTTTAGAACCAACTGCAAGTGGAAACTCTTTTGGAGGGAGAAATGACCAGTTCAACAACTTTTCTTTAGATGGATCTATTTTCAATAACCCTTTTGGTTTAGATTCGCCAACACCAGGAGGTCAAACAGGTTCACAACCAATTTCGTTAGATGCAATTGAACAAATTTCGGTTTCTACTGCACCATACGATGTTACTTTGTCCGGGTTTACAGGAGCTTCGGTAGATGCAGTAACCAAAAGTGGTACAAACGAATTTACAGGTACAGTTTATGGGTTTTACAGAAACCAAGATATGACTGGAGGCAAAATTAAAGGTCAAGAAGTTGTAAAACCTAAGTTAAGTCAAAGCCAATACGGAGTAAGCTTAGGAGGTCCAATTATTAAGGATAAATTATTCTTTTTTGCAAATTTTGAAAAAGATGACAGAGAAGATTTAGGAACAGCAGGTTGGATACCAAATACTGGTAGTGGAGCTGTTAATGAATCGAGAGTATTAGAATCGGATATGATAGCTGTTCGTGATGCTTTAGCAGCCTTAGGGTATGATACAGGAGCTTATGAGGGGTTCACTTATGGTTCGGAATCTACTAAAGGAATTTTTAAATTAGATTGGAATATTAATGATAAAAATAGATTAGCGTTAATTTATAATTTCTTAAGAGCATCCAAAGAAACACCAGCACATCCAACAGCTCTAGGTATTAGAGGACCAAGTTTTTCTACATTACAGTTTGAAAATTCAGGATATGAAATCAATAACAACTTAAATTCATTTCAGTTAGAATTAAACTCTAACTTATCAGAAACAACTACTAACAAGTTACAAATAGGTTATACACATTTTGATGATTTTAGAAATCCGTTATCTGCACCAGCACCGGTAATTACAATTCAAGATGGTAATGGTAGTAATTATATTATAGCAGGTCATGAGCCGTTTTCTATCAATAACAAGCTAGATCAGCGAGTTTTTCAGTTGACAAATAACATGAACTTTTATAAGGGAGATCATACGTATACCGTTGGTTTTTCATTTGAACAATTTGAGTTTGAAAACTCATTTAATTTAACAAATTATGAATCTTTCAATTTTGGAATTTTCCCTTATTACGGATTATTTAACCCATACCCAGATGTAGCAACTTTTTTATCAGCAGCACAACCAGGTGGAGTAGTAGAGCAGTATTTAGCAGCTACTCAAAATGCTTACAATTCATTTAATGCTAATGGAGATGGTAATGATGGTGGTTGGAAACTATCTGAGTTAAATGTAGGTCAGCTGGCTTTTTATGTCCAAGATGAGTGGGAAATGAATGACAATTTTAAGTTAACTTATGGAGTTCGTTTTGATAAGCCGCTGTATTTCAATACATCCAGTTTAATTCAGAAGTTTATAGATACTGATAATGGAGCAACCAGAGATAACTCAGTACTGTACTACAACCCAAATACAGGAGAAGAACAACAGTTACTTTCAACTAAAATGCCTACAAACCAATGGTTAATTTCACCAAGAGTAGGTTTTAACTGGGATGTAAAAGGAAATAATACAATGCAACTTCGTGGAGGTTCAGGGGTTTTTACTGGACGTTTACCTTTTGTATGGATTGGAAACCAAGTAAGTGGAGCTGATGATGGTTTCTTCCAATTGGTTGATCCAGATTTTAAATTTCCTCAAGTATGGAGAACAAACTTAGGTTTAGACTGGAAATTTGAAAATGGAATTATAGCAACTACAGATATTTCTTATACAAAAGACATTAATGGTGCCCATGTACAAAACTGGGGGCTAAGAGAGCCTACTGCTACTTTAAATACACCATTTGATAATAGAGAAATATACGACGGAAGTGATAAAGGAAATAATGCTTATGTATTTACAAATTCAGATAAAGGTCGTGTATGGAATGCCTCTTTAAAACTTCAAAAAACTTTTGATAACGGATTATATACAAGTGTTGCCTATAACTATTTAAATGCTAAAGATGTAAACTCTATTGAGGCAGAAATTACTGGAGATGCTTTTGCTTTTAATCCAGTGGTAGGAAATGCTAATAATGATGTTTTATCATATTCTAAATATGGTGACACTCATAGAATTATTGGTGTAGCTTCTAAGAAGTTTACTTATGGAGGAGATAAGTTTGCTACTACTATTTCTACATTTTTTGAGTATGCCCAAGGAGGAAGGTTTAATTACACTTATGGAGGAGACATTAATAATGATGGTTCTACTGTAAATGACTTATTATACGTTCCGACTAGTTCAGAACTTAATCAAATGCAATTTAGTGACCCTGCTCATGCAGCAGCTTTTGAAAGCTATATACAACAAGATGATTATTTAAGTGAAAGAAGAGGACAGTATGTAGAGCGTTATGGAGCTTTAGCACCATGGAGAGGTAAATGGGATTTAAAAATATTACAAGATTTTAATTTTAACGTGTCTGAAGAAAAGCAAAATACAATACAATTAAGTCTTGATATTTTAAATGTAGGAAACTTAATTAATTCTGACTGGGGAGTAGTACAACAGCCTAATAATTTACAACCTTTAGGTATTAGATTCCCTGATGTAGATCCTGCAAACACTGATCCAGCGAATTATGTACCAGATTATTCTCAGGCACCTACGTATTCATTCACTCCTAACTCAACAAAAACATTTGGTTTCGATTCTAGTTTACTTTCTCGTTGGCAAATGCAAATAGGTTTACGTTATATTTTTTAATAAATAAGAACAAAAAAACTTATAAAACCACTCAAAAAATGAGTGGTTTTTTTGTTTTTTTATTGAATATTTTGTAAGAAAGGGGGGTTTTCCTGTGAAACTTTTAAAATAAATGGGTGATATTTGTAATCGTAAATAAAGATAGGGGACTTTAATTACAACGTTTTAAAATATAGTCTTTGAGGGGTTGATTATATTTTAAAAAAACTCTGGCCTTATTAAGGTCAGAGTTTTTAAGTGTTTTATTATAGTGTAACGCTTTCTTGATTCTTAAGAATATCTTCCATAGTTTCCCTTTTTCTAATCAAATAATCTTTTCCTTTGTAAATCATAACTTCTGCAGGTCTAAACCTTGAGTTATAATTTGAAGCCATAGAGAAACAATAAGCACCTGCATTATGGAAACATAATATATCGTCTTCAGATATTTCATTGATTCTTCTATTAGATCCAAAGGTGTCATTTTCACAAATATATCCAACAATACTATAAAAACGCTCTCTTCCTTTAGGATTAGATAAGTTTTCTATATAGTGATAAGAGTTGTAAAACATAGGACGAATTAAGTGGTTTAAACCACTATCAATACCAGCAAAAACAGTTGAAGTTGTTTGTTTAATAACATTTACTTTTGCTAAAAAATATCCAGCTTCACTAACTAAAAACTTTCCAGGCTCAAACATTAGGGTAACTTCCTTTCCGTAGTTTTTACAAAATTCATTAAATCGTGTAGATAGCTTTTTACCTAGCTCATTTATATCAGTTGAAATATCGTCTTTTTTGTAAGGAACCTTAAATCCACTACCAAAATCAATAAAATCAATATTTTTAAACTGTCTTGCAACATCAAATAAAATTTCGGTAGCCCTTATAAAAGTATCAATATCTAAAATATCAGAACCAGTATGCATGTGAATTCCATTAATGTGCATTCCTGTATTTTCAACAACTCTTTTTATATGAGGTACTTGATGAATTGAAATTCCAAATTTAGAATCAATATGTCCTACTGATATTTTACTATTACCACCAGCCATTACATGCGGGTTAATACGAATACAAACGGGGATTTTAGGATGCTTTTGCCCAAATAATTCTAATATTGATAAGTTATCAATATTAATTTGAACACCTAATTTAGCAACTTCTTCTATTTCCTGTAAAGAAACTCCGTTAGGTGTATATATAATTTCATGAGGCTCAAAACCTGCTAATAAACCAAGTTTTACTTCTTGAATAGAAACCGTATCCAAACCACTGTTAAGCTTATTAAAAACCTTTAGTATATTAATGTTTGATAATGCTTTAACAGCATAATTAATTTTTACATTTTTAACTTTAGAAAAAGCAGATGTTATCTTTTTATACTGAGATATAATTTTTTCAGTGTCGTAAACATACAAAGGTGACTGATATTTGTCAGCTAGCTTTAAAAGGTCTTGTCTATTCATTTACTTTAATATTTGCAGGCAAAAGTATAGAGGTGAATGATTACAAAAAATAAAATGAAAGAAATTCACAAATTTGTGTTTTTTTGTGAAATTAGGGGTTTTACGTCTTGGCAAAAGGGTATTTTCCTATAATATAATCTTTTAAAAAGAATCATATTTGCCATGAAATAAAATTAAGGGGATTTATTTCAAACAGAATGATATTTTTTAAGGGGTAAAAATATCATAAAAAACTCTAGCGAAAGCTAGAGTTTTTGATTTTATAAAAGGTAGTATAAGATTACTTAAATTTTACCGCAACTTTTTGTGCAATTCCAACAATTACTTCACTAGCTTTTACTATACTTTCAGCAGGAACATATTCATAACGTCCATGGAAGTTATGTCCGCCAGCAAAAATGTTAGGACATGGTAAACCTTTATATGATAATTGAGAACCATCAGTACCACCACGAATAGGCTTAATTAATGGAGTAATTCCCATATCTTTCATCACCTCTTCAGCAATATCAACAATGTGCATTACAGGAGTAACTTTTTCTTTCATGTTAAAATATTGATCTTTAATTTCAACAGAAACTAATTTTTGTCCACGCTTAGCGTTTAAAACTTCAGCTAAATCAAGCATTGCTTTTTTACGGTTGTTGAATTGATCCATATCATGATCTCTAATAATATAGCTCAATGTTGTTTGCTCAACTTTACCTTCCATATGGTGTAAGTGGAAGAATCCTTCATAACCAGTTGTTCTTTCAGGAACTTCATCTTCAGGTAATGCATTAATAAACTCACTAGCAATAAGCATTGAGTTAATCATTTTACCTTTTGCATACCCAGGGTGTACAATTTTACCATTAATAGTAACTGTAGCACCTGCAGCATTAAAGTTTTCGTATTCTAACTCACCAATTTGACTTCCATCCATGGTGTAAGCCCACTCAGCTCCAAATTTCTCAACATCAAACATATGAGCACCTTTACCAACCTCTTCATCAGGAGTAAAGCAAATACGGATTTTACCATGTTTAATTTCTGGGTGTTGAATTAAGTATTCCATTGCAGAAACAATTTCAGTAACCCCAGCTTTATCATCAGCACCTAATAATGTAGTACCGTCAGTAGTAATAATAGTTTGACCTTTATATTGTAATAAATCTTCAAAATAATCAGGAGATAAAACGATGTTCTCTTCTTTGTTTAATAAGATATCTTTTCCGTCGTAATTCTCATGAATTTGAGGTTTCACATTAGCTCCAGTAAAATCTGGACTTGTATCAATATGAGCAACAAAACCAATAGTTGGTACTTCATAATCTAAATTACTAGGTAAAGTTGCCATTAAATAACAATTCTCATCTAATTCAACATCTACCATTCCTATTTCCTTTAGTTCTTTTTCAAGAACTTTTGCTAAATTCCATTGTTTTTCAGTACTAGGAAATGCTGGATTATTAGGATCACTTTCAGTATCAATAGTTACATATTTTACAAATCGGTCGATTATATGTTGTTTGTTCATCGTAGTATTTTTAAAGCATCAAAAATAGCCATTTCAAATGTATTTTGTCAATTGAAATAGGATGAAATTTTTAAGAACTTTTCTTTTTAAAATAGGCAATCAATAAATCGACAACATAACTATATGATTGAATTCCTTTAGATTGATTATTAGCTTTGAGGTAAGAGTTGTACCCTTTCTTTAAATAAGGTTCAATAGGGTTTTTAAACTGTTTCCAATGTAAATAAGTAGCCTTATAATCTTTATAGATGCCTTTATTTACCGTTTTAGCTATTTCTTTACCTAGCTCTTTATCTCTTTTATAAACTTGACCTATGCAATAGTTATAAGCCATACGGTAACCAGAATACTTAAAATATAAGTCTTTATTAGCTATGGAGGCTAAAAAACTCACAAAATTGGCATCATTTTCAGCTGCCCAACCAATTTGATGCGCCATTTCATGACATGTAGTTGCTGGATAACCCGTTTTAGGAATCATATTATTTACTTGTGCTTCTCCTGTTATTGGATTTAAGTACCCTGATGTTCCATTGTATGATTGAAATAAACTAACTAATGAGCTTTTAATCGAGGAAGTTTGATAAGTAAGTTGGGGATATGTTTTCGAAAGTTCCTGAAACCCATTAGGAGCTAACTTATAAATTTCTCTTTGAGAATATGGAACTATTACAGGGACTGAATCATTTTTTGTTATTTGTAAATGGACTTTATTTAGTTCTGTTACAATCTGTTTAGTTGTTGAAATTAGTTCTTCAGTAGTGTAGGTGGATTGTTTTAGCTCAAGATTTTTAGCTAACGGCTCTCTAAAATAATTTAATCCCCAAAAAGCATAAAAACAAAAATAAATAATAGATAAAATTGCAATAAATTTTACTAACTTAGGAAGGAAGTTTTGAAACCTTTTTTTTATTAAAAAATAGATAGATTTTAATAAAAGATACAATAAAACAAAACCAATTATATCCCCAACAGAGAAAGGAATCCAACCTAGAATAGTTCGAAAGAATTGTGAAATATACGGGTAAATTCCATTACTATAATAAAATTCAATCCATTGTGGTTTTTGGCTTATAAAAAGCACAAAAATTACTTGAATAGGCAGAAATAAAGCAACAAAAAAATATTTTTTTAGGTTATGCATGCCACCAAAAATAAGAAAGTTGTAACGTTATCAACAAGTTAATAACAGTTTATTTACAAAAAATGTGCATAAAGAAAATTGAATAATGTCTCTACTAATATCATCTTAAAAATTTACTTTTGCTATTATGGAAAGAACCCAATCTCTCAAAGGAACAAAAATAGATAAAGCTAGAATTATAAGCTTAGAAAAAGGAAAGTTACCACCGCAGGCTTTAGAGTTAGAAGAGGCTGTTTTGGGGGCTATGATGATTGATAAAAAAGGGATTGATGAAGTAATTGATATTTTACATCCTGATGCTTTTTATGATAAAAGGCACCAAGAAATTTATGCCGCTATTTACGAGCTTTTCCAAAACTCAGAACCAATTGATTTACTTTCTGTATCAAATCAATTAAAGAAAAATGGAAAGTTAGATTTAGCAGGGGGAGATTTTTACTTAATTGGGTTAACTCAAAAAGTAGCCTCATCTGCACATATTGAATTTCACTCTAGAATTATCCTAGAAAAATTCATTCAACGTAAATTAATTACCATTTCTTCTGAAATTATTGAAAACGCATACGATGAAACTGTTGATGTTTTTGATTTGTTAGATGATGCCGAAGGAAAATTATTCGAAGTAACGCAAGGAAACCTTAAAAAGGGAGCGGAAAGAGCTGACTCTTTAGTTCAGCAATCGATTAATAAGATTCAAGAAATTTCAACCAAAGAAGGGATGAGTGGTTTGGCAACCGGATTTACCAAACTAGATGCATTAACCTCGGGTTGGCAACCTACCGATTTAATCATTATCGCTGCACGTCCTGGTATGGGTAAAACCGCTTTCGTAATATCGATGGCTAAAAATATGGCGATTGATTTCGGACATCCAGTAGCATTATTCTCACTGGAGATGTCATCGGTGCAGTTAATTACACGTATGATTTCTTCAGAAACAGGGTTGACTTCTGAAAAATTACGTAAAGGAAACTTAGAACCTCATGAATGGGAGCAATTGAATGTAAAAGTAAAAAAGCTTTCAGACGCGCCTATTTTTATTGATGATACACCTGCATTATCCATTTTTGATTTACGTGCAAAAGCACGTCGTTTAGTATCACAACACGGAGTTAAAATCTTAATTATTGATTACTTACAGTTAATGACAGCAGGAGGAGCAGGAGGTAACCGTGAACAAGAAATTTCGACGATTTCGCGTAACTTAAAAGCACTAGGTAAAGAATTGAATGTACCTGTAATTGCACTTTCTCAGTTATCGCGTGCGGTTGAAACCCGTGGAGGAAGTAAACGTCCGTTACTATCCGATCTTCGTGAATCTGGAGCAATTGAGCAGGATGCCGATATTGTATCATTTATTTATCGTCCTGAATATTATGGAATGACAGAATGGGATGACGATGATCATTCGCCATGTGAAGGACAAGGAGAGTTTATTGTAGCAAAACACCGTAATGGTGGATTGGATAATATTCGCTTGAAGTTTACAGGACACTTGGCAAAATTCTCGGATTTAGAAGAAGGCTTTAGTAGTGAATTCCAATCGAGTATGAATTCAGGATTTAACGATGAAGTAGCATCAAGTAATTTTGCTTCACCAGAAGATGCTTTTGGTCCAAGTGACGATGATGTTCCGTTTTAACCTTTAAATAAAACTTAAAATATTATAGAATACACAATTGCTTAAAAGTAATTGTGTATTTTAGTTTTTGATATGAAACAATTTCTTTACATACTAGCATTTTTTCTTTTTTCTAACTCACTATGTGCATCCTTTATTTATGTACCTATGAGTGACGAAAATCAGAAGAATCATTTAAAAGCATATGGTATTGTGTACTATGCTTTAGAAAGTGGGTTAAAGGCAAAATGGTTGTTAAATTATGATGGAGGTGCTTTTTTAATTGAAAATAATGAAGCTGTTGAAAAAGAATGCAAAATACGAGGTGTATCCTATCAAATCATTTCAGATGCTAAATCAGCATTAATCTTAGAAGAAATTTCTTCGCCTTCTAAAAATCAAGAAGCAGTTACGTTAGAAAAAGCACCTAAAATAGCAGTATATTCTCCAAAAGATAAAATGCCTTGGGATGATGCCGTAACTATGGTACTGACGTATGCTGAAATTCCTTTTGATGTAGTATACGATGAAGAAGTATTGAATGATAAATTGTTACTTTATGAGTGGTTACACTTACACCATGAAGATTTTACAGGGCAATATGGACGCTTTTATGGAGCTTTTAGAACAGCACCTTGGTACATTCAACAAAAAAAAGATGCAGAAGCCTTAGCTAAGAAGTTAGGATACAGTAAAGTATCAAAAGAAAAAGGGGCAGTAGCGAAAAAAATTCGTGATTATGTAGTTGGTGGTGGATTTATGTTTGCGATGTGTTCAGCAACCGATAGTTTTGATATTGCGCTGGCCGCTGATGGCGTAGATATTTGTGAAGGAATGTTTGATGGAGATGCCTCAGAACCTAATTATCAATCAAAAATAAACTTCAATAAAACTTTTGCCTTCAAAGATTTTGAATTGATTCGTAATCCTACTACATATGAGTTTTCTTCAATAGATATGACTCGTAAACGAAGAATAAGAAAAGAAGTAGATTACTTTGTGCTAAAAGAGTTTTCTGCAAAATGGGATCAGGTACCGACTATGTTAACCCAAAATCACACCATGTTAGTGAAAGGTTTTATGGGACAAACAACATCGTTTGATCCTAACACAATAAAATCTACCATCATTGTTTTAGGAGAAAACAAAACCAATAGAGAAGGACGCTATATTCATGGAACCAAAGGAAAAGGAATGTTTACTTTTTACGGAGGCCACGACCCTGAAGATTACCAACATAGAGTAGGAGATCCTAAAACAGAATTAGATTTGCATCCAACCTCACCAGGATATCGTTTAATATTAAACAATGTATTGTTCCCTGCCGCTAAAAAGAAAAAACAAAAGACTTAATCTTTTTCAGATTTTTCTAACTCCTTAATAAAATATGAGGGTTTTATACCTGTAAATTTATAGAACGCTTTAGAAAAAGATTCAGCGTTTTTAAAACCAACTTCTTGTGCGATAGCTTTAATAGTATACTTTCTCCACAAAACATCATTTTTAAGTTTTTCAACAGCATATTCAACTCTAAGTTGATTTATATAATTAGAAAAAGAATTCTTTTTGTGTTGATTGATTATTTTTGATAAATAGCTAGTATTAGTATCTAACCTATCAGCTAATAATTGTAAGTTTATCTTTGAGCTTAAAAAATCTGTGTTTTTTTCAAAAGCTTCAAGCCCTTTCATAATAATGTTAATGGTTTCACTAGAAATTTCATGTTTATTTGTTATTGGAGAAACAAGTGGTATTTCTTTTTTATTTATAGTTTCTTTTTGATTAATTAATGCTATAAAACGCTTTTTGAAAGTTCTTTTCCTTTTAATTTGATATCCTATTAATAATAATGAAAGGAACAATAAAGAAATATAAATTATTCTATTTTTTTTAGATTCCTTGATTTCTTTTTCTAGTTTTTCTATGATCTGTTTTTTTTCTGATAGTAGGTTTGGGATGTCGTATTCATCAATAAGTGTTTTATTCACTTTATTTTTTTCATTTAATTTAAATTCTTTTACTTCTAGTAGCTTATTTATATAAAGTAGTTGCTTTTTTAGATTTTTATTTTTGTATTGGTTAATTAAATACTTGTAGGAATCTTCCAAAAATCTACTTGGAATTTTTCTAACACTAAACAAAGAGTCAGCTTTCAAATGGTATTTTAGCGATTTGCTGTAAAGACCAATTGAATCATATAGTTTAGCTACTTTTGTGTATGTACTTGCCAGTATTCTATAATTTTCATCATTTTTTATGGCAGGTATAGATTTTAAATAAGATTTTAAAGCTTTTTCATGTTCTTTTTTCTTTTGATATATAAGACCTAGAGAGAAATAAGAATACCCCAAACTAACACTATCATTTATTTTTTTATATAGGCTAACAGCCCGGTTGTTATACAGTAAAGAAGAATCTATTTCATTAAGATTCCTGTATTCTATTGTCAAGTTTATAAGGAGGCTAGAAAAGAAGTCATCTTTTGCTAACAGGTTTTCTTTTAAAGCAAAATAATATACTTGTTTATATAAGTTTAAAGCCTTTTTCTTTTGACCTATGGAATTATAAATAGTCCCCATTAAATATAATGCCTTATTTTTTAGATATAAATTTTTATGTTTATCTATTATTTGATTCGCATTTATAAGCTCCTTCAAAGCTTTACTATTTTGTCTTTTATGGAATAAAAAAGTTGCTTTTTTAATATATATATTAGCAGGGAAATTTTTGTTTGGTATTTTCTTTGTTATGTCTATTAGAGAGTCACAAAAATTTAAATAAACTTTTTCATTATTTAGGATATCAGCCAAATAATACTTTCCTGACATCATTCGTATAGTATCTTTTTCTTTCAACGCTTTAGAGAAAAACTTTTTTGCATAAGTGGTTGCTTTTAATGTATCAGGCTTACTAGCATAAAAAAGCTCAGATAATTCTTCAAAACTTTTCTCTAGTAAAGTGTCTTTTTTTGTATGGTTTTGAGAATACACTTTTAAGCTTAGTACAATAACATGAAGTAAAACAAGTATCTTTTTCATAAAAATTAGCGAATTGGAAAGCAAAAATACCAAAAAAACATGTTTTTATTAAGTATCTGTAATTGAGTTTTTTATATGTTTTTAAAAGTCGTTTTTTATAAAATCCGTGTACCATTGTTTGTATATAAAACAAACAAATAAGTTATTTGGACCACGTAAATAAAGGGTTCAACAACGATTCATTAGAAAGGGAAAATTAAACGAAAAAGAAAACTTAATTTATATGAACCCTTTTTCTTTTTACTTAAATAAAAAAGTAATTGCTCATTTTTACATAATCAATTACATTTGTGGGCATAAAACAAAACAATAATGCCAACAACACAACAATTACAAGAGTTTACACAACAAGTTCGTAGAGACATTGTACGCATGGTACATGCTGTAAATTCAGGACATCCAGGAGGTTCTTTAGGGTGTGCAGAATTTTTTACGTGTTTATACCAAGAAATCATGGACTATTCTACTGATTTTTCTATGGATGGTAAAAACGAAGATTTATTCTTTTTATCAAACGGACACATTTCGCCAGTTTATTATAGTGTTTTAGCTCGTAGTGGGTTTTTCCCAGTAGCCGAATTAGAAACATTTAGAAAATTAGACTCTCGTTTACAAGGGCACCCAACTACACACGAACATTTACCAGGAGTGCGTATTGCTTCAGGATCGTTAGGCCAGGGTATGAGTGTTGCTATTGGTGCAGCCCAAGCAAAAAAGTTAGATGGTGATAACAAAACTGTATATTCTTTACACGGAGATGGTGAGTTACAAGAAGGACAAATTTGGGAAGCTGTAATGTATGCAGCAGCTAAAAAGGTTGATAACTTAATTTCTACCGTAGATGTAAATGAAAAGCAAATTGATGGATCTACTGATGAAGTTTTAGCTATGGGAAGCTTAAAAGCTAAATTTGAAGCTTTCGGTTGGGATGTTGTAGAAATTGCAGAAGGAAACAATGTAGAAGCTATTTTAGCAGGAATGGCAGAAGCAAAATCTAGAACAGGAAAAGGTAAGCCAGTTTGTGTATTATTACGCACAGAAATGGGGAATGGAGTTGATTTTATGATGCACACCCATGCATGGCATGGTAAAGCACCTAATGATGAGCAGTTAGAGGTTGCTTTAGCTCAAAATCCAGAAACTTTAGGAGATTACTAAATAAAGAACGTAGTTAAATATTTTAAACGCCATTACAAAGTTGTAATGGCGTTTTTATTTTATGAAAATCTTTACAAAAAAAAGTAAGTAATACCGTAAATTTACGTCAGTAATCATATTAAAAAAATAATCAACAGATACACATGAAAATAGGAATTGTATGTTATCCTACCTTTGGAGGAAGTGGAGTAGTAGCAACTGAATTAGGAATGGCATTAGCAGATAAAGGACACGAAGTACACTTTATAACGTACAATCAGCCAGTTCGATTAGATTTTTTTTCTCATCGGTTACATTTTCATGAAGTTGTTTTAGAAGAATACCCGTTATTTCAATACCAACCTTATGAATTAGCGTTGTCGAGTAAAATGGTAGAGGTAGTACAAAAGTACGATCTAGAAGTATTGCACGTTCACTATGCTATTCCGCATGCCTATGCTGCTTATATGGCAAAAAAAATGCTTCAAGATAAAGGAATTGACGTAAAAGTGGTAACAACATTGCACGGTACCGATATTACTTTGGTAGGAAGTCATCCAACCTACAAAACCGCAGTAGAATTTAGTATAAATAAATCAGATGAAGTTACAGCGGTATCTAACAGTTTAAAAGAAGATACACTTAGATTATTTAATATTGAAAAAGATATTAAAGTAGTATATAACTTTATTGATGGTGAAAAATATGATAAAGCACATGAAGGAGAATGTAAAAGAGTAGCCTTAGCGCAACCAGAAGAAAGAATTTTAACGCACATAAGTAATTTTAGACCAGTTAAACGTACCGACGATGTAATTCGAATTTTTAATAAGGTTCAAAAAGAAATTCCTTCAAAATTACTTATGGTTGGTGATGGTCCAGAACGTTTAAAAGCAGAAAACTTAGCTAAAGAACTAGAAATAGAAGACAAAGTATTGTTTATGGGAAATAGTACAGAGGTGGCAAAAATATTATGTTATACCGATGTGTTTTTATTACCGTCTGAAACAGAAAGCTTCGGATTAGCAGCTTTGGAAGCAATGGCAGCAAGTACACCTGTTATCTCTACAAATACAGGAGGGTTACCAGAAGTAAACATTGATGGTGTAACTGGTTTTTTAAGTGAACTAGGTGATATTGAGGGTATGGCTAACAATGCTATTAATATTTTAAAAGATGAAGAAGTTTTAAACGAATTTAAAGAGAACGCTAAAGAACATATCAAGTTATTTTCACTAGATAATATATTACCTGCTTATGAAAGACTTTATAAAAAGTGTTATGTAAGTTAAACTTACTATAATTCAATTAAGAATTATTATGCTATATTTAATAAAAAAATAAAAGCTAACAATTAGAGAAAGATGATTAAAGAAAAGTATCAATGCTCTCTTGAAAAAATAAAAACCTTAGATGCTAAAGTACCTATCAACTTGGTATTAAGTGGAGGAGCGGAAAAAGGAGTAGCCCATATTGCATTATTAGAAAAACTAGAAGAATTAAATATCAAAATTAATGCTATTTCAGCATGTAGTTCTGGTTCATTAGTTGGATCTATGTATGCTTCTGGTATGAGACCACAAGAAATTTTGAACTTCTTTAAAACCACTGAAATATTTCAGTTTTCTTGGATAACCATAGCAAAACCAGGAATTTTTAATTCTTCAAATTATGCAAGACTAATAGAAGATAAGATAAAACCGACATTTGAAGAGTTGAATATCCCTTTAACAGTTTCTACAACCAATTTGAATAAAGGAACTACCCAGTATTTTTATAAAGGCGACTTGTTAAAACCAGTTTTAGCTTCTTGTGCATTACCTGGTTTATTCAACCCTATAAAAATGAATGATATGCTATATTCTGATGGAGGAATTATAGACAACTTTCCAACTACACCATTCAAAGATTCTGAATATCCTATTGTAGGGAGTTATGTAGTATATCCTTCTGAAAAAACTAGCGAAGAATTAAATACAACTTTAAAAGTTTTAGCGCATACATCTAAACTTTTAATGCTTTCTTCTGAAGAGCATAAATTCTTTAAAACATACGCAACTATTTGTTTCCCTTTAGGCGAATTTAGCGGGTTTACTACTAAAGAAGTAGATGCTATTTATGAAACAGCCAAGAAATATATAGAAGAAAAATTAAAATAAAGAGGTATAAAAACTCTTATAAATTATAAAATTGTAAGCTTTCTTTAATTAAATCATCAGAAGCTTTGCTGTTTATTTTAAAATCTTCATAATCGTTAAGGAGCACAAAGTTAATTTCTCCTCCTATATTCTTTTTATCATGTTTCATCAATTCAAGAATAGGCTGAAAATCACCTTCAGATAAAACTACTTTACCATAAATTTTGATAATAGTATCTTTTACTTCAGAGACTTTATCTTCTGGAAATTCTAAAACTTTTGCTGACAAGTAAGCTTCGCAAACCATTCCAATGGCAATAGCTTCACCATGTGTTAAGGCTTCTTTTTTCGGGTTCTCTAAAAAATAAGACTCTACACCATGCCCAATAGTATGTCCCCAGTTTAAAACCTTACGAACACCTTGTTCTTTAGGGTCTTCTAAAACAACTTCATTCTTAATTTCTATCGAACGATGAATCAAATCAACAATATTAAGTTTATCGTTATCTTTAATTTCATTAAATAACTTGATGTCGTGGGTCATTCCATATTTAATAATTTCCGCAGTACCAGAACGAATTTCTCTAGGAGTTACGGTGTGTAAGTATTCAGAATCAATAATAATCAATTCAGGGTTGGCAAATACACCAATCTGGTTTTTTAAAACACCTAAATCAACTCCTGTTTTTCCACCTACAGAAGCATCTACCATGCTTAATAAGGTTGTAGGAATATTCACAAAATCAATTCCACGTTTAAATGTAGATGCAACAAAACCACCTAAATCAGTAATCACACCACCACCTAAGGTAATTAATAAACTTTTTCTATCAGCTCCTAATTCAGTCATTACATTCCAAACCTCCATACAAGTTTCTATGTTTTTATGAACTTCACCAGCATCAATTTGAATGACTTCAATAGGTTTATCGGTAGCAAATAACTGTATAAATCGAGGATAGCAACAGTCTAAAGTGTTGTCATCCACTAAAATAAAAACTGAAGAATAGTTTCTTTCAGAAACTAAAGAAGTTAATTCATTATAGCCTTTTTCTTCAAAATGAATAGGGTATGTTGCTGCGTTAATTGTGGTCATAATAACAAAAAAATATAAGGCGAAATTAAATAGAAAAAATTAAAATATATCAGTCTACTCAATTATATTTGTCTCTATAAATAAAGATATAATATTACCTCGATAATGAGACTTTTTGATAATACAGAAACTGCTTTTAAATTAAAATCTGACTCAGAGTTAGAACGTGCATATTTTTTGTTTAAAATGATTCAGAGCCAACCAATGGTTCGAATAGGTACAGCGGTAACAAACTTTGCTTTAAAAGCACACTTACCAGTTGAAGGATTAATCCGTTCAACAGTTTTTGATCATTTTTGTGGAGGAGTAAGTGAAGATGATTGTTTACCTAATATCGAAAAAATGTACGAACAAGGTAATGTACATAGTGTTTTAGATTATTCAGTAGAAGGAAAGGAAGATGAAGCCCAATTTGATGATGCTTTAAAAATGACGTTGAAAACGATCAATTTTGCTGAAGAAAAGCAATCTATACCTTATGCAGTTTTTAAGCCAACAGGTTTTGGACGTTTTGACTTGTATCAAAAATTAACTGAAGGAAAAGAGTTAACTTCAGAAGAAAAAGTAGAGTGGGATAGAGTTGTAGAACGTTTTCATACCGTATGTAAAGCTGCAAAAGAAAAAGATGTTCCATTACTAATTGACGCAGAGGAAAGCTGGATGCAAGATGCTGCAGATAATTTAATTGAAGAGTTAATGGAAATTTACAATAAAGAAAAAGCCATTGTTTTCAATACGCTACAAATGTATCGTCATGATCGTATGGAATATCTGCGAAACTTACACCAAAGAGCTCACCAAAAAGGATATCATATTGGAATGAAAGTTGTTCGTGGAGCTTATATGGAAAAAGAGCGTGAAAGGGCTAAAGAAAATGGTTACGAGTCTCCTATATGTGTGGATAAACAAGCAACGGATGACAATTATAATGAAGCAGTTCGTTATATGATGGATCATAAAAACATGGCAATTTTTGCAGGAACTCACAATGAAGAAAGCTCATATTTATTAATGGATTTAGCTAAAGAACATAATATTGCTAAAGACGATAAACGCATGTGGTTTGGACAACTTTATGGTATGAGTGATCATATTAGTTTCAATTTGGCCAAAGAAGGATATAATGTAGCGAAGTATGTTCCATTCGGACCCGTTCGTGATGTGATGCCATATTTAATTCGTAGAGCAGAAGAAAACACTTCAGTAGCTGGGCAAACTTCCAGAGAATTGAATTTACTTAAAACTGAAAAAGCACGTAGAAAGCTTTAATGAATACAGTTGATGAAATAAAAGAAGCTATCTATAAAAACAAAAAAAGATTAGCTAAGGAACTCCAAGAAAGCAGGGAGCTTATATTTCTTGTTAGAAAATCACTAACAACTTCATTAACTGACGAAGAAAAGGCAAAAGTAAAAGAGCAAACACTTGATATTTGTAAAGCAATTCCTGCTTTCACTGTGTTTATGCTTCCTGGTGGAGCTTTACTTTTGCCTTTACTTATAAAATTAATTCCAGACATTTTACCAAGTGCTTTTAAGGAAGATGATGAGGAGTTAGAAAACTCTAAACTAGAGTAACTTCACTATAAATTATGTTTTTTATCTGAATTAAGATGAAAAATAAAAATCTCAATACTCTTTAAAAATAAGAGAAAATCATATAAAATGACGTTTTCACAACGCATTAAATGAAACATTACGAATTCATAAATAAAATTTCGTAAATCGTAAACAATAAAACACTACTTTTGCAGCTTCAAAATAAGCACGAATGCAATCAATAAGAAATATTGCTATTATAGCACACGTTGACCACGGAAAGACAACCTTGGTAGACAAAATTATAGATCAAGCTAAAATTTTAGATGAACGTAAAGAGCGTACTGATTTATTATTAGATAATAACGACTTAGAGCGTGAACGTGGTATTACCATTTTATCTAAAAACGTATCAGTAAACTATAAAGGAGTTAAAATTAATGTAATTGATACTCCTGGTCACGCCGATTTTGGTGGAGAAGTAGAACGTGTACTAAAAATGGCAGATGGAGTTTTATTATTGGTTGATGCTTTTGAAGGACCAATGCCACAAACTCGTTTTGTATTAGGAAAAGCAATTGAGTTGGGGTTAACTCCTATCGTAGTAGTAAACAAGGTAGATAAAGAAAACTGTACGCCAGATTTAGTACACGAAAAAGTATTTGATTTAATGTTTGCTTTAGAAGCAAATGAAGATCAATTAGACTTTACAACTATTTATGGTTCAGCCAAAAATGGATGGATGAGTACAGATTGGCAAAAACCAACTGAAGATATTGTTCCTTTGTTAGATGCTGTTTTAGAAACAATTCCAGAAGCACCATATCGTGAAGGATCTCCACAAATGCAAATTACATCGTTAGATTATTCTTCATTTAAAGGAAGAATAGCTATTGGACGTGTATACCGAGGAGATTTAGAAAAAAACAAAGACTATATGCTTTGTAAAGCAGATGGAAGCACTAAAAAAGTCCGCATTAAAGAGCTACACGTTTTTGAAGGAATGGGTAAAGCTGAAGCAGACAAAGTTCGTAGTGGAGATATTTGTGCAGTAACAGGTTTAGATGACTTTGAAATTGGTGATACGATTGCCGATGTAGATAATCCAGAAGCTTTACCAAGAATTGAAGTAGATCAACCTACTATGAGTATGTTATTTACTATTAATAACTCTCCATTCTTTGGTAAAGAAGGTAAGTTTGTAACTTCTCGTCACTTACGTGATCGCTTATTTAAGGAGATGGAGAAAAACTTAGCTTTACGTGTTGATGAAACAGATACAGAGGATAAATTTAACGTTTTCGGACGTGGTGTATTACACTTATCTGTATTAATTGAAACGATGCGTCGTGAAGGATACGAATTACAAGTAGGTCGTCCTCAAGTAATTTTAAAAGAGATTGACGGAGTTAAGTGTGAACCATACGAAACATTATCAATTGATGTTCCTGAAGATGTAGCTTCTAAAGCAATTAACTTAGTTTCTTTACGTAAAGGAGACTTATTAGTAATGGAGCCAAAAGGAGATTTACAACATTTAGAGTTTACCATTCCATCAAGAGGGTTAATTGGTTTACGTAATAAAATATTAACAGCAACAGCTGGTCAAGCAATTATAAACCACCGATTCAGCGAATATGGACCTTATAAAGGAGAGTTTGCAGAAGAATTAAAAGGTGCTATTGTTTCTTCAGAAACAGGAAAAGCAACCGCTTATGCTATTGACCGTTTACAAGACAGAGGACGTTTCTTTATTGATCCTAACCAAGAGATTTACAAAGGTCAGGTTGTAGGTGAAAATGCCAAGGCAGATGATATGGCTGTAAACTTAATTAAAGGAAAAAAGTTAACAAACGTACGTGCTTCAGGTTCTGATGATGGTGTGAAAATTGCTCCAAAAATCGATTTCTCATTAGAAGAATGTATGGAGTATATTAGACCAGATGAGTACTTAGAAGTTACTCCAGAAAGTTTACGTATGCGTAAAATTAACTTTGTAAAATAATACAACCTACTTTAGGTAAAAACATAAAAACCACCTGTAATTCAGGTGGTTTTTTATTTAAAACCATTTTTCTTTTATGCTTTTATATTTAGTTCTCCCGATAGGAATACGAGTCCCGTTTTTCAACTCGGCTATATATTTGCTACCAGGTTCTACAATAATTTCTTTTATTTCAGTCATTTTGACTAAGTACGATTTATGGATACGTTCAAAAGAAGGAGATAACAGCTGTTCTAGTTTTTCGAGTGACTTGTCATGTAACTCTTTTTTTTCATCTTTTAAAAAGAGTTCTGTATAAACACCAGCTCCTTTGATGTAAAGTACATCTTCCATAGGAATTAACTGTACTTTTTGTCGTTTTTTTACAGCTAAGAATTTAACTGTATTTATAGTTACTTTTTCTTTTGTACTAATTCTATTTATAGCTTGTTCTAGTCGATCTCTATTAAAAGGTTTAGGAACAAAATCCAGGACTCCATATTCAAAAGCTGTAATTGCTTGATTTTTATAGGCAGAAATAACTATCGTATGAAACGATTTAGAAACTGCGGTTGTAAGTAGGTCAAAGCCATTGTCACCGTTAAGGTTTAAATCCAAAAGGATAAGATCCAATGTATTATTTTCAATAAACCGTAATGCTTCATGAAGTGTATTCGCGTATTTTAACGATTGTAAGGTATCGCCCAAAATATCACGAGTCATTCGTTCGATTCTTTTGGCAATTCTTGATTCATCTTCTACAATTAAAATGTTCATTTTCTTAAGAATAGATAGTCATTTTGTGATCTCTGCTAAAACCTATAAGAAAAATTCCAAATTCTTTTGCAAAATCTACAGCTAAAGAAGAGCATGCTGAAACTGCAATTATTATTGGTATTTTAGCTAAGAAAGCCTTAGAAACTATTTCGTAAGAAACCCTTCCACTAACTAACATGTAATTAGCTTCTTTTAATTTATTTTGAATGATTAAGTCACCAACACATTTATCTACAGCATTGTGACGACCGATATCTTCTTTAATAGTTAATAATTCTTCTTTTTTATTGAAAACTGCACAAGCGTGACTGCCTCCTGTAATTTTAAACAAACTTTGTTTGCAATTCATTTTCAAAGATATACGGCTTGTTACCTCTATTAATTCTTTAATATTAGTTTTAGTGCTGTTTTTTAGGGTGTTACCCTCTATACGTACGTCTTTTAATTCTTTTTTCCCACAAATTCCACATGAGGAAACCGATAAAAGAGTACGCTTATTTAAGTAACCTTTTCCTAATTTTTCCTTAGGGATTTCTACATTTAGTATTGTAGAAAAGTCCTTTTCATTTTTAATTATCTCTATTTTTACTTCACTTTGTTTTTTGTAAATATCTTCTGCATATAATAAACCTCTTACTAATTCTTCATCATTACCTGGGGTTCTCATAACGACAGTATATGGTTCTTCGTTGATGTTTATTTGTAAAGGAGCTTCTATAACAAGAGTGTCATCAAATTTTTCTATAGAATTAGTAGAAAGTTTAATGGATTGATAGCTTTGTGTCTGTTTCATGATAAAACAAATGTAGATAAAAAAGAAAAGCCCTGATGTTAATCAAGGCTTTTAGTATGTTTTATTACCCCTAAACAATAAAACATACTTTTCGATAGGGGCTTCTATCAATTAGGTAAACGATAAATTATAAGTAATAGTATAAAGGACTAATCAATTTTTGTGCAGTTAACAACTATTAATTCGTTGTTAAGGTTTGTGGTAAAAAAAAGGTAAGTACTTCCTCCATCTTTTAATTTTGTTTCTTTTCTAATTTGAGCTACTGTTTTTGGGAAATTACGTGTTGTAACGTTTGCTTTAGTTTCAGTTATTTGCTTTTTTATCTTTTTTTTATTGTAGGTAAATACATTGTTGATTTCAAAGATTCTTCCCGGAAAATCTTCAGCTAAATTTTCTGAAGTATAAAGGTGAGAATGTTGATGTAGTTTGTTTACTTTTTGTTGGTTTGCTACTTGGTTAAACCCTCCTGACTTTAAAATAGCAGCGTTAGGTTCGTAAAGATATTTAAGAGGTAAAGAATAATCAAAATTAAAACTGTCTTTCGTATTGAATGAAAAATGTTGAATACTGTTTTTCAAAATATTACATGTTTTTATCTCGACTGATTGTTTAATATTTTTCTTTAATAGAAAAAGTAACTCTTTTACCTCATTATTCACTGCTACAACATGAATCTCGTTTACACATTTTAGTTCGTTAATAGTTGAAGTAATGTCTAGGATAGGAGAATTTTTGATTAGAATCGTATTCGATTTTTCGAATAAAAAATCTAAGTTTTCAGGTACATTAGGTAAACAATCACTTAGTAAAAAAACTTTCCCTTTTGTGTCACTTCTCCGAGAAGGATCAATATAGATACAATCAAATTTTTCAGAAGTGGTTTTTAAATATTCTAATCCATCTGTAGCAACAGATTTAATATTTGAAATGTTTATTTGTTCGTAATTGTAAGAAACAGTCTCTGAAAGTTCTTTGTTTATTTCACAATGTACAACCTTTTTAAATCGTTTAGAAAAAGCATAACAATCAACACCAAAACCTCCTGTAATATCAATTATAGAACTTCCATTAACTAACTTTGATTTGTATTCAGCTGTTACTTCAGAAGAAGTTTGTTCGATACTTAGTTTGGGAGGATAATAAATGTTTTTTGTATGAAACCAAGTTGGTAATTTTTTTTCTGATTTTTGTTTTGCTATAATTTGATTGGCTAGTTCTTGAACAGAGACATCTTTAAAGGGACTTCCTTTAAAAATAAATTGTTCTATGTTTACTTTTAAGTTATCATTAATATAACTCTGAACCTCAGTGTGTAAAATATTTTTATTCAAAAAACAATTCGTTTTAATAAAGCTTTTAACCGCAATAATACTAATAATTTAACAGTAATAAAGTCTCGTTAATCCTAGATTTTTACTACGTTTGTTTACTTATTATCAATTTAAAGTTAACAAATAATTTATTATGAAAAAAAGTATTTTAATGTTTGCTATGATTTTAGCAACAGTAAGTGCAAGTGCTCAATTTTATGTTTCTGCTAGTGGAGGGTATTCTATATCTAGTGCAGGAGTAAGGTTTGGAACTGAAACAACAACTGCAGGAGTAGAGAACACTTACGGTAGTTATGGAGAAGGTATGCACACTCAATTAAGAGGTGGATATTTTTTTAATGACACTTTTGGTGTAGAAGTAGGTGTTGGGTATTTAAATGGGGCAGATCAAACTTCTCTTTTAGTTGATTTACCTGCTCAAGCTCAATATATAAATATTGAAGCTAGAGGTAAAGCTTATGGAGCATCTGCCTCGTTGGTTTATAAATTTACTAATAACATTTATGGACGTTTTGGAGCCTTAATTAAGGTAGGAGGAAAAACTGAATCTGATGGAAAAATAAAAATGGCACTATCTCAAACAGAAATGCTTAACGTTGATTACACCCAAGATTACGAAGGACGTTTACCTTTAGGATTTATTGGTGCTGTTGGATATAAGTATGACTTAAGTGATAAAGTGTCTCTTTTTGCAGAATTAGAATACATGGGAATTAGTGTTACTAGAGATACTTCAGAGATTACTGAATTTTCAGCAAATGTTAATGGAGAAGCAAGATCTATAGAGCAAGTAAAAGCTATTTTCGCTAATCACCCTAACGCTCAATATAATCCTTTAGCTGCTGTATTTAACAAAAATATAGAGTATGTTGATGAGTTGCCTTTTGGTGCAAATCCAGCTGGAGAAAAGCAATTATCTCAAAAAGTTCCTTATTCTTCTTTTGGAATTAATATTGGTGCTACTTTCTATTTCGGAAAATAATTTCTGTATTATATAAAATTTAAAAGCTGTCTTTTTTAAGGCAGCTTTTTTTATTCGTCATTATCTTGAGCTCGTTCGAGAATTTTTTCAGGTAGCGCTTTTTTAGCTTTGGCTCCCATTTTCTTGAGCTTTTCTACACTTGTAATTAAGTTTCCTCTACCTTCTACTAGTTTATTCATAGCTGCGGCATAATCGGCTTTAGTACCATCTATTTTCTTACCAATATTTACTAAGTCGGTTAGTAAGCCTTGAAATTTATCATATAAAGCACCTGCTTGTCGTGCAATTTCTAAAGCATTACGTTGCTGTTTTTCGTTATTCCACATGGTATCAATAGTACGTAAGGTAGCTAGTAAAGTAGTCGGAGTAACAATAACAATATTCCTTTCAAAAGCTTTATTATATAAAGTATTGTCTTCATTTAAAGCTACTGCAAAAGCTGGTTCAATAGGCACAAACAGTAATACAAAATCAGGAGACTCTATTTTATAAATATCCTCATACTTTTTTTCTGAAAGCTGCTCAACATGTCGCTTTAATGAGTTTACATGTTCTTTTACAAAACGTTCTTTTTCAATATCATCTTCACTATTTACATATTGTTCATAAGCAGTTAAAGATACTTTAGAGTCGACTACCATTTTTTTGTTGTCTGGCAGGTGAATCACTACATCCGGCATAATACGCTTACCTTCATCATTGGTAAAAGATTGTTGCACAAAGTATTCTCTGTCTTTTTCTAAACCAGATTTCTCTAAGACACGTTCTAAGACTAATTCTCCCCAATTTCCTTGAGTTTTACTATCACCTTTCAAAGCTTTGGTTAGGTTTAATGTTTCCTTACTCATTTGAGCGTTTAACTCTTTTAACCCTAACAATTGCTCTTTTAAAGCAGAATGCATTGAAATACTTTCTTTTTGAGTGTCTTCAACCTTCTTTTCAAAGGTTTGAATTTTTTCTTGAAGCGGATTTAAAATATCCTTTATGTTTTTCTTGTTCTGCTCAGTAAATTTATTCGATTTCTCGTCTAGAATTTTGTTCGCTAAATTTTCAAACTCTTTGGTAAACTTATCCTGTAGCTTTTCTACTTCTTCTTTATTTTCATTTAGCTTTAATTGTAAATTTTTCAATTCCTCATTTTTTCTAGCTAATTCAAGAGCAGTAAACTCTTTTTCACGACGTAATTCACTATTTTCTTTAGTTTTTTCGTCTAATCTATTTAAAAAGTCTTCCTTTTGCTGAGAAAATAACTCTTCCTTTTCTTTTTTCTGAATTTCAAAATTAGCTTGATGGTTTTGTAGGGTTACAATCTCTTTTTCTAAATCAGAAGTTTGTTGTTTAAACTTCAATTTAGAGAGTAAGTTTCCAATAACAAACCCAATTAGTAAGGTGCTAGCAGCAGTCAAAATAAGTAAGAGAGTGGTATTCATTAGAATAAATAAAAGGTTATTAAGTGAACAAATATAGGACAAGATAGGTTAAAATTATTTGATTTTTGTAGGGAAAATCGTATCATTGAACTTTATACCTAGTAAATGATATCTAAATTTATATTTCACAAAGTTTTAGGCTGGAAGGTAGTTGGAGATTTTCCAAGAAACTTAAAAAAATACGTTGTTATTGGAGCTCCACATACCAGTTGGAAAGACTTTCCAATTGCTATTTTGGCTAGAAATACTATTGGCGTAAAAATTAACTTTATAGGTAAGGCTTCGTTATTTAAACCTCCTTTTGGTTTTATTTTTAGAGCTTTAGGGGGAGCTCCTGTTGATAGAAGTAAAAGTACGAATAAGGTGGATGCAATAGTATCGGTTTTTAATCAGCATGATGAATTCCGGTTGGCGCTGTCTCCTGAGGGGACTCGTGCTAAAGTAGCTTCATGGAAAACCGGATTTTATTACATCGCAAAAGGAGCCAATGTACCTGTGGTAATGTTTGCTTTCGATTTTAAAAATAAACAAATTATAATAGCACCTCCTTATTACTTAACAGATGATATGAACGCTGATATGAATCATTTTTATGATTTTTATAGAGATATTAAAGGAGCAAAACCAGAGTTGTTCTCTGTACCCGATAAAGAGTAAAACAAACGTTAAATACTCTTATTTACTTGAAAATTTTACGATATTTAAGTATCTTGTAGAAGGTTTAAAAACAGTAAGATATGAAAAGGTTTGTTTTTTTAATTAGTATGATTTTTATACTGCTTAGTTGTGCCTCTTCCAAAAATGCAACTCAAGCAGAAATAGATAACTTAAACGCTCTTATAGAAAGTAAAACTTTTGAAATAGAAGCAGAGTGGGCTGAACCCATGGTTACAAATGCAATGGCACAAATAGCTAATGCAGGTTTGTTACCTATAGGAAGTAACGCTGGAAACATTAATTTAGTAGGAAATAGTAATTTTTTCAAAATGAAAAAAGATACTGTTGCGGCATATTTACCATATTTTGGTGAAAGACAAGCTGGCGGATCTTATGGAGGTACAGATATTGGAATTGAATTTGAAGGAACTCCTGAAGATTTAGTTGTATCTGAAGATAAAGAGAATAGTTACAAAATTAGTTTTAAAATAAAGGATAAAAATACATCAACTGAAAATTATAATGTTATAGTTAGAGTATATCCTAGCTTATCGAGTACTATCTATGTAAATAGTACGCAGAAAAACTCAATTAGATATAGAGGTAAAGTACTTAAAACTTCAAAAGAAAAGTAGAATATTGTATATAATACTGTATTTTTAGTAGCTTATTACAACAATGTATGGAGCTACCTAACTTTAAAAAGTATCTTATTGAAAAAGGAGGATTATCAGAAGATGATTACCTTCAAATACAATCGTTTATTTCTTTAAAAAACGTTTCTAAAAGTGATTTTTTATTAAAAGAAGGAGATGTGTGTTCACATTTCTTTTTTGTAGAAAAAGGTTTGTTACGTTTATATGCCCTAAATGAAGAGGGAAAAGAAAATATTTTACAGTTTGCTACTGAAAATTGGATTGTGAGCGATAGAGGTAGTGTATACTTTCAAGAACCGTCTACTTATTATATTGATGCTGTTGAAGATACACACGTTGTAATGTTAGATGAAGGCTTTATCAATAAAGTATCAGAAATAAATACTGATTTTAGAAGGAAAAATGAGCATTTATTACAAAAACATATTCGTCAATTATACAAACGTATTAGTCAACTACTAGGAGCATCAGCAAAAAGACGTTATCTAGATTTTGTAAGCATGTATCCAGATATTATGTTGCGAGTTCCTCAGTGGATGATTGCTTCTTACTTAGGAATTACCCCAGAAAGCTTGAGTCGTGTTCGTAAATCACTTGCTGAAGAAAACTTCAAACCAAATAATTAAGATACGAGTTGTGATTGTTGATTTACGGTTGTTAGATAATCGTAAATCGTTCTTACCATAGGTCAATGCATACCTTTTTTTATTGCTGTAATTTTACAGTAAATAAAAAAGGATTTATTATGAGACATTTAAAAACATTAGTTGTAACAAAAAATACAACAATGCCTAAAATTTTGAATTGGCAAGTTTCAACTGTTAGTGATGTCGAAACAGCCATTGAAAAATTACACCAACAAACATATAAGGTTTTAGCTATCTCTAAAGACACTAAAGAGGTAGAAAAAAACAAACTACAAAAGATTATTACAGTATTATTCCCTGAAGCAATCATTGTTGAATACAAAGATGAAGCAGCGCTTTCAGAAAGCGTTAAACAAGGGTATTGGTCTAAAAATAAACCAGAAATACAACGTAATTATTTGGATAATTCATTTGAAATGGAATTAGCCGCTAGTTTACATTAATTAAAGAAAGGAAGTTAAAATGAAAACAAGAAGTATAGAAAAGGTAGTAAAACCAGGAACTCCACATTTTGTTGGAGACGGATTTAGAGTGCATAATTTTATTCCAGGAAGCTCAACGATGCAGCGTATGGATCCATTTATTATGTTAGATTATAATTCAAAATATAATTTTCCTCCAACTGATAAACCAAAAGGAGTGGGAGTACATCCGCACAGAGGTTTTGAAACCGTGACGATTGCCTATAAAGGGCGTGTTGAGCATGGTGATAGTGCAGGCGGAGGCGGAATTATAGGTGAAGGAGACGTACAATGGATGACAGCGGCTTCAGGAGTTTTACACAAAGAGTTTCATGAAACTGAATGGAGCAAAACTGGAGGTGAGTTTCAAATGGTACAGTTGTGGGTAAACCTTCCTGCAAAAGACAAAATGAGTCCGCCAAAATATCAAGCAATAGCAAATGCTGAAATGGCTAGGATACCATTAGCTAATAATGGAGGAGAAGTAGAAGTAATTGCAGGAGAATATGAAGGCAATAAAGGTCCTGCGTCAACATTTTCGCCTGTAAATATGTTTAATGTGAAGTTGAAAAAAGGAGCGAAAACACAATTGACATTTCCGGCTCATTATACTACTTCAATTTTACCTGTAGAAGGAAGTGTAAAGATAAATGAGGAGACAGATGTTTTTCAAGATCACTTTGCATTGTTTGCAAATGATGGAGATACATTTACAATAGAAGCTTTAGAAGATACAGTTGTTCTAGTATTAAGCGGTGAACCATTAAATGAACCTATTGCTGCACATGGTCCGTTTGTAATGAATACTAAACAAGAGTTGATAGAAGCATTTCAAGACTTCAACACCGGGAAATTCGGATATCTAGAAGATTAGCAATAAAAAAACAGCTTTTACAAAAAGCTGTTTTTTTATTTTTAAATATTATTTAAGCACAAGATACTGTAACTGAATGTGTGTGACCATCATCATTTGTGGAAGAAACACTAATCGAATTATTACTTTGTAAGGAAGAAAAATTAGCAGCAGTTAAAGTCACTGTATGATTGTGAGGAGAACTTCCTTGTATTGAATATGATTTTTGTACTCCAGCTTGTACATCTTCTTTAGAAACAGATAAGCTATGTCCATGATTAGCACTAATAGCGCTATTGGTTCCATTATTTATACAGTTACCAGATGGGGTTGGATTAGGGTCAGGAGTAGGACTTGGATCGTTATCAGGATCAGAGGAACATCCTATAAGCATATATGCAGGTAACGCTAACAGCATCCCTGCTATTGATTTTTGAATAAAAGTTTTTCTGTCCATCATGGTTTAAGGTTTTAAGGTGTTGTTAGTCAATGTAATATAGTGAAAAAAGGAGTGATATCAAAGTGTTATTTCAAACAAAATTAACTTAACAGTTTATATTACAGTTGTTTGCGGTAATAATGGTATATTTAAAAAGTATATAAAATAGAGATTACAAAAACAATAAAAACAGATAGAATTATTTATGTCTAATACGAAACTAATAATTGAAGAACGAGCAGCAAATATTGGTAATTTCCTAGTAGGTCGTTTGTTACCATTTAGGCAAAAACGAATGGTAGGCCCTTTTATTTTTATTGATCATATGGGACCAGTAAAACTCAACGAAAAAGATAATTTAGATGTTAATATGCATCCTCATATAGGTATATCAACACTTACTTTTTTGTTTGAAGGAGCTATAGTACACCGTGATAGTATAGGAACTGAAATTGAAATAACTCCGGGAGCTGTAAATTGGATGACAGCAGGAAAAGGTGTAGTACATACTGAAAGAACTCCTGAACGATTAAGGAATTCAACTAAAAGGCTTCATGGTTTACAAATATGGGTAGCTTTACCTCTGAATGAAGAGCAATGCGAACCTTCTTTTGCACATGTTTCTTCAGAAAAGATTCCTAGTTGGGAGAACGATGGAGTACAGTTTAAGCTCATCGCAGGAAAAGCGTTTGGAAAGCAATCTCCTGTTCCAGTATATAGTTCACTATTTTTTATAGAAATTAAATCGAGTGAGAAGAAAACAATTACTATAGGAGAACATTTGTTTGGTGAAAGTGCCCTATATATTTTAGATGGAAGTATTACTAGTGATGGACATACTTATGAGTCCAAAAAATTATTAGTAGCAAAAGATAGTACGTTGTGTAGTTTTGAAATTGCAGCCAATTCAACTATATATATTTTTGGAGGAGAACCTTTTAAAGAGGAGCGTTTTATTGAGTGGAACTTTGTAGCTTCTAATAAAGAATTGATAGAACAAGCAAAAGAAGACTGGAAGAGTAATAAATTTCCTTCTGTACCAAAAGAGACAGATCGAATCCCCTTACCAGAACAGCGACGTTTTGGAGGATAATAAAATATTAACCAACAAATAGTTATATGAAAACAGGTAGATTAGAAGCATTTAGTGATGGTGTTTTAGCTATCGTAATTACCATAATGGTATTAGAAATGAAAGCACCGGAAGATACTACATTTAAAGGATTACTTTCTGTAGCCCCCGTATTTATAAGTTACTTACTAAGTTTTATTTATTTAGGAATATATTGGAATAATCATCACCATTTAATGCAGGTAACAAAAAAGGTCAATGGAGGTATATTATGGGCTAACTTACATTTACTGTTTTGGCTGTCTTTAATTCCATTTACAACAAGTTGGGTAGGAGAGCACGAAAATTATTACGAAGCCTTACCTGTAGCTACTTACGGTTTTGTTTTATTAATGAGTGCTGTAGCTTATTTTATCTTAGAAAGAGTATTGATTAAATACCATGATGATAATTATGCATTATCTAAACTATGCACTAATGGATTAAAAGAATATGCTTCTTTATTTCTATATATAGTGGCTATACCATTTGCTTATATGTACACATGGGGTGCCATACTGTGTTATATTGTGGTAGCCTTTATTTGGTTAGTTCCAGAAAGAAGATTAGAAGCTCTTATGGAGGAGGGCGAAGCGTAATTAAAAGTATGGTTTTTCCTTACCAAAAGTAAGGCTTTTTAGCTGTAAACCTTTTTTTTTAAGATTAATTTAGGGACGTGAAATAAATATTTTAACCCCAAAAAACTTTATAATGAAAAAAGTGATTTTAAACGTAGAAGGATCTCAAGAATTAACAAAAACAACATTAAAAAATATTAAAGGAGGAGGACCTTTTCCTTTCCCTAAAGAATGTGGAGGAGATGGTTCTTATATCTATCAAAATGGTGTAAAAGTATGTTGTTATCAGCCTGATACTATGAATTATATTTGTTAATCATTCTTCAATGAACGATTTATAATTTAAAACTGCTTAAGTGTTTTCTTAAGCAGTTTTTCGTTTAATTATAAGCCTATCACCTTTAAATATATTGTTAAACAAAATTCTCCCATTGATTTTATGGGAGAATTGCTTTAATAAGATGAGTTTGTAAAATTATTTTTTAATAAAGTTTATTGGGTTTACCTGCACTTCTTTATAATGCACTTCATAATGTAAGTGTGCGCCTAAAGATGCACCAGTGTTACCAACATACCCAATAACATCTCCTTTTTTAACAGATTGGTTTTTGGTAACGTTGAACTTTTGCAAGTGTGCATACCAAGTTTGGTACCCATCGCTATGTTCAATTACGATTAGGTTTCCCCATTTGTTTTGGTCAGCAGCTTTGGCAATAACACCATCGGCAGTAGCAATAACAGGCGTTCCTATTGGAGCCTTGATGTCAATACCGTTATGCATCATTTTTTTTCCATTTTTCAACGGGTTTCTTCTCTTTCCATAGGTACTACTAATGTCTTTTTTACTTTTCCCTTGCACAGGAAAAAGAGTAGGAGGATTAAGCACAAACCCCTTAGCTAATTGTGGAGTTGTACTAGGTAAGAGCTTTTCAGTTGTGTTTGGCTTTGTAAATGCCAAACAAAGACTTACAGCACCCATAATGAATACTGAGTAGGTGAGTTTGTACACCTTAGCCGTAGGCTTCTTTGTGATCATATCTATTCGCTTTTTGATTACTGATTGATTAAAATAGCTATACAAGCTATTTGAAGTTGCTGTTTCTTTTTCAATGTTTTGTAAAAGAACTGCTAAATAGTTAGATGTTTTGGTGGTTCCGTTTAACACCCAACTATCTGCTTGATATTCGTGTATAGACTTTAACGATTTTCGATACATGTACACTAACGGATTAAACCAAAAGAATACAATATAGGTTTCAGCAAGTAACACATCTATAGAGTGTTTTAATTTCACATGAGCTTTTTCGTGTTCAATTATTAATGTATTTTCTGTAGGATTTATATGTTTAGAAATGAATATCCAATTAAAGAATGAAAAAGTACTGGTATAATTGGTGTGTATTAGCTGAAAATTATTGCTAAATGTAACTTTTGATTGCTTTTTTAAAAGAAAGAGTAACCAAAGTGAATGTAAGGTGCGTAAAAGTACAAACGAACTACCTAGCAAATACAAACTGAAAAGGATGGTTTTGAAATTATAGGTTTGTGTACTTGTTTCTTCAATAGTATCTACCAAGACAGTTTCACTATTTTCTATAAATTCACTAAATTGTGGAATTTGTATTATGGTTGATGGTGCTTCAAATGTTAGCAAGTAAGATAGTGGAGCTAATAAAGAAACAATAGGTAGTATGAGTAATAAAAATCGATTGGTTTGATGAAAAGTTACTTTACTACTTACTGTGACATAGAGTATGTACAAGCAAGAAAATACAAGGCTACTTTGAGCTAAATAGATAAAAAAACTAGTCATTCTTTTCTTTTAAGGTTTCTATTTTATTCTCTATCAGGCTTTTGATTTCTTCTAACTCTGTAAGGTTAAAATCTTCATTTTCTGTAAAAAACATAGCAAACTTACTCTTAGAGCCACTGAAAAAACTACCAATTACATTTTTAAAATGCTTTTTAAAATACTGTTCTTTACTAATAGTAGGTGAGTATTGTCGTACTTTACCAAAGGTTTCGAAATTGAGAAACCCTTTTTTTACCAAAACACGTACTACTGTTGATATAGTAGTATAAGCAGGTTTGGGTTCAGGAAATTGCTCTACAATATCTTTTAAGAAAGCTTTGTCTAGCTTCCATACGTATTGCATTATTTGTTCTTCAGCTTTTGTAAGTTCATTCATGCAGCAAATATAGTATTATTTTATTACTATAACTATAGTTGTAGTAATAAAACTATTTTTATAGTCGTTAAAGTTTTGTTAAGCGACTATAAGATTGTTTTGTTTATTGAAAATGAGAAGATTAGAAGTAGGATAGGTAATTAGCTCAATAATTTATCGATATTCATTTTGTACATTTTTCCAATAGGAATAACATGATCTCCTATCAAAATTCTATTACCTTCAATACTGTGAATATATTTTTTAGTTACAGCAAACGATTTATGCACTTGTAAAAAATCATTTTCTGGTAGAGACTGTAATACATCGGATATCTTTTCTCTTATAGTAACCGTATTATTAGTGGTAACTATTTTTGTGTAGTTTCCGGCAGCTTCTATATATTGAATGGTATCAAGTGTAACTTGAATATACTTTTTATTACTGCGAAGAAATATACTATTGGTATTTTCAGTATTGTTTTTAGGGACGTTTTGTATTTGAGTATTTTGTGGAGTACCAATTACTTTATTAACCGCTTTTAAAAAACGTTCAAAACCAAAAGGTTTAAGCAGATAATCAACTATATTAAGCTCGTAACCTTCAAGGGCAAACTCCTTGTAGGCTGTAGTAACGATTACTTTAGGAGGAGAAGCCAATGTTTTTAAAAACTCAAATCCTTTTAGTTTAGGCATATTTAAATCCAAGAAGATTAAATCTACTTGATGTTTGTTTAAATACTCTAAAGCTTCAATAGCATCGTAACAATGCTTTTTGAGTTCCATAGTTGGTAATAAATCGCAATAGCCTTTAATAATATCGTGGGCAATATGTTCATCGTCTACAATAATGTACTTAATCATAGGTTTGTAATATTCAGTTTAGCGTAATAGATATCATCAGTCTTAGAAGTAGTCAATGTATGATTTTTTGGATACACCAATTCTAATCTTCGTTTTAAGTTTTGCAAACCAATGCCTTCTTCTTGACTTTCTTCTGTAGCATCAAAATTATTCTCAATTTCAAAATTTATAGCATTTTGATGAGCTGTCAAATTTAAATGCACATAAGCGTTCTTTCTCAAGTTTTCTACGCCATGTTTAAAGGCATTCTCTAAAAGGATAATAAAAAGTAAGGGCATTACTTTGTGATCGTTATCTGTTATATCAATGTTGAATTGTATATCAATAGTTTTATGATAACGCATTTTATGGAGTTCTATATAATTTTGTAGATAAGTTACTTCTTCAGAAAGTAAAACCGTGTCTTTTTCGCCATCATAAACACTGTAACGCATCATATCGGAAAGCTTTAAAATAAGCTCTTGCGCTTTTTCAGCATCTTTACCTACTAAACCATAAAGGTTGTTAAGTGTATTAAAAAAGAAATGAGGATTAACCTGACTTTTTAGATGCATCAACTCAGTTTTTGTTTTTTCATTTTTTAAACGAATAATCGATTTTATTTGTTTAAACAACCAATAAAAAAAAGTAAAGAATAACACTAAAAAATAGAGCGTTATAAATTCTACAAAGCCTTCTAGCTTACCAAAAGTGTCATTAAAAAGAACAATGACAACACCTATTAAGACAAGAGATATTTTATAAACACGCTTTATAATAGCCTTCTTTTTATCCGTAATTCTAAAATTCATAAGTCAATATTAGTCAAATAAAATACGCCTTACAAATTAGTTGACAAACATTGCATTTGTAGGGATAAGAATATGGTTAACTGTGATAAAATGCTTTTATAGCCTATAGTACTATTTGTATCACTTAGGACTGTAGATTCATCACATAACTTTTACTAGTAGAAAGGGTAAGGTTAGGTTTGTTCAATATCAATTAAACACTCAAAAAAATGAACAGTTTAACCATTAAAAATTTAAGTAAAACTTATGCAAATGGTGTAAAAGCACTGCAAAATGTATCGTTAGAAATTCCTAAAGGAATGTTTGGTTTATTAGGACCTAACGGAGCAGGAAAATCAACTTTAATGCGAACTATTGCCACTTTACAAGATGCTGATGAAGGATCTGTAGTACTTGATAATCTAAATGTTACAAACAATAAGAATGCGGTAAGAAGAGTACTCGGTTATTTACCACAACAGTTTGGTGTATACCCAAAAGTATCTGCTGAAGCGTTATTAAATCATTTGGCAGTATTAAAAGGAATTACCAATAAAAAAGAGCGAGATGAACTGGTAAAAGCATTATTGCACAAAACAAACTTGTATGAGGCAAAAAAACGAAACTTAGATGGTTATTCGGGAGGAATGAAGCAACGTTTTGGTATTGCACAAGCCTTACTTAACAGCCCTAAATTACTTATAGTTGATGAGCCTACTGCAGGATTAGACCCTGCAGAACGTAATAGGTTTTACAACTTGTTAAGTGAGGTTGGTGAAAATACGATTGTTATTTTATCAACACATATTGTAGAGGATGTTAAAGAATTGTGTACCAATATGGCTATCATCAATCAGGGACAAGTAGTATTAAAAGGAAGTCCTTTAAAACTAATAGAAAATCTAGAAGGAAAAGTATACCAAAAAACAATTAAGAAACAAGAGTTAGAGTGGTATAAACAAGAGTATACGGTTATTAATGAAAAGTTATTTCTAGGAAAACCAATCATAAATATTGTAAGTGAATCTGACCCCAAGAATGGGTTTATGCCCATACCTGCTGGATTAGAAGATGTGTATTTCTCACAAATTAATAACTATTAATACAGGTAACATTATGTGGTACGAAATATTCAAATTTGAACTAAAGTATAGAGCTAAACGTCCAGAAACGTATGTGTTTTTTGTATTTCTCTTTTTGTTTTCAATCGTTGGTGTTGACTTTGTTTTTCAAGGAGTAGAAATTGGATTGATGAAGAAAAATAGCCCATTAATCGTTGCTAAAACCATGGGAGCAATTACAGGCATTTTTATGATTATGGCATCTATGATTATGGGAGTTCCTGTACTTCGCGATTATCAGTATAATATAGAAGCATTATTATTTACAAATCCCATTAAAAAACGAGATTATTTATTAGGACGATTTTTAGGTTCTTTTACCGTGTTATTAATCATTTTTAGTGGGGTATTATTCGGTATGATGGTAGGTGAGCATATGCCTTGGCATAAAGATATGTTACCATTCAATACAGTTACCTATATACAATCGTTTGTAATTATAGTTTTTCCCATACTGTTTTTTGGAGCTAGCCTATTTTTTGTATCTGGAATGTTGAGTAGAAAATTGTTAGTTGTTTACACACAAGGAATCATCTTATTTGTTGTCTTCTTACTAACTAAAGCGGTAACAAATGAATTTTTACAAGCTATTTTAGATCCTTTTTCGTTAACTACCTTAACACAGGTAGCTAAAGATTTATCAGCTGTAGAACGGAATACATTTGAAATATCATTTAGTGGGGTGGTATTGTACAATAAATTGTTTTGGAGTTTGTTAGGTATAGTTATCTTATTTATTGGTTACCGTAAATTTTCGTTTAGCTTATTAACTAAAATACCAAAACAAAAAAAAGTAGAGTTAGAGAAAAAGTCAAAGAGTTCTACAAAAATGAACTATCCAATTCCTACCATAAACATTAATTATAATTTTAAAACTCAGTGTTTACAGTTGCTAAAGCTTTCTCAGTTTTATGTAAAATCATTGTTGAAAGAAACATCATTTTGGGCAATTGCTATTTGCGGAATCATCATTATTCTTATTAACTCTGTAAATTTAGGAACTGTTTATGATGTAGATAGTTACCCTGCAACCTATTTTATAGTTGAAGAATTACAAGAAATGTCGATGTATTTTTTTATCATCATTCTTATATTTTACTCAGGAGAACTTATCTGGAAAGAACGCACTGTTAAACTGAATCTGATATACGATGCTACCTCCATTTCAGATGTGACTGCTTTTACCAGTAAATTTATTGCTCTTATTGTTATTTATATGGTGTTGATGTTAAGTTTGATTGCTACAGGAATCCTGTTTCAGATGGCTAATGGATACTATCAATTTGAGTTAGCTATTTATTTTTACGGATTCTTTGTAGAAATTCTACCTTTCTTAATGCTATATACCTTTGTAGCCTTTTTCTTCCAAGCAATTAGTAATCATAAATTTGTGGGTATCTTTTTAGTCCTACTGTTTTTCATCGCGAATATTGCTTCAGAATATCTTGGGTTTCAACACAGTTTATACAAGTTTGGAGGTAAAACTTTAGGTACGTATTCAGCAATGAATGGTTATGGACATTTTTTACAACCTTATTTGTGGATTAAAGTCTATTGGTTCGTGTTTGGTATCATGTTATTAATCATTAGTGCGTTATTAATAACAAGAGGTACAGAAACGCATCTTATAAAACGTTTAAAAGCTATAAAATACCGTATGACAAAACCACTGATACAGTATTTAATCGTTGCAGGAATGCTTTTTTGGGGTATAGGAAGCTATATATTTTACAATACCAATATTCTTAACGATTATTGGACCAATACTGAAGAAATAGCCTTTAGAGTTAACTACGAAAAGACGTTAAAATCGTTTGAATACCTTCCGCAACCAAAGATTACAGCAGTAAATTTAAAAGTAGAACTGTACCCTAAAACAAGAGCTTATAGCGTTGAAGGTTATTATATGCTAAAAAATACGTTTGATGAACCTATCAATGAAATTCATATTCAAAAATTAATAGCATCACATGTACAATTAGACTCCGTAACCTTTGATGGTGCTACGGTAAAAAGTACTCCGTACAATCCATTTGAATATACCGTTTATACTTTATCAGAAGGATTACAACCTAACGACTCTATAAAGATGAGTTTTAAGCAAAGCTATACACCAAAAGGGTTTAGTGATGAAAGCCCAAAAACGCATATAGTACACAACGGAACGTTTTTTAACAATGAGGAATTTCCTACAATAGGCTACAATAGAAAATACGAACTTAGAGATGCCGACGAGCGAGCGAAATTTCAGCTAGCACCAAGATTGAATAAGGTTAGGAGAGAAGATGCCAATGAACTTGTAAACGCGCGTTCAGGAAGTGATTCTGACGGAATACACTTCGAAATGGTTATCGGGACAGCTTCAGATCAAACAGCGGTGGTTCCTGGAAATTTAATCAAGCAGTGGAAAGAGGGAGAACGCAACTATTTCCACTATAAAATGAACCAGCCGATGATTAATTTTTATAGCGTTGTTTCTGCTAAATATACTACTGTAAAAGATAAATGGCTATATAAAGACAAGGTGGTAGATTTAGAAATTTACTACCATAAAAAGCACAATTACAATCTAGATAGAATGATGCTTTCTATGAAAAAATCGCTCGAGTATTTTAGCACTCATTTCAGTCCGTATCAGTATAAACAACTACGCATTATGGAATTTCCTAGATATGCAGAGTTTGCGCAGTCTTTTCCGGGGACGATTCCGTTTTCTGAAGCGATTGGTTTTGTGTTGGATATTGATGATGAGAAAGATGTAGATATGGCATTTTATGTAACGGCACATGAAGTGGCGCATCAATGGTGGGGAATGCAGATAGAAGCAGCTAATGTGCAAGGAAAACACATGATTTTAGAAACCTTAGCACAATACGGCGCCTTAATGGTGTTAAAAAACAATTACCCGAAAGAAAAAGTAACACAGTTTTTAGCATATCAAGAAGAAACCTATAATAGAGAACGAAAGAAAACGAAAACTCCAGAACCTTCATTAGCATTGGTAGGAAATCAAGACTATGTATATTACAACAAAGGTGCTTTGGCAATGTATATCTTACAAGATAAGATTGGAGAGGATAAGGTGAATTTGGCGTTACAACGATTTATTGAAGATTGGAATACCTACAACGGAAAAATAAAAGCAACTACGAATAGATATGCTACAACGAAGGATTTATTACACTATTTAAAAGAAGTAATTCCTAGTTCGTCGCAATACCTTCTTCATGATTTATTTGAAACCGTAGATAGCAAAGAAATTCTTTTAAAGAAAAAAGAATTGATAGCGGAAGAACAATAGTATTAGCTGACTATTTTTTTAATGTGTTCCATTAAAGTTTTCCAATTTTAGTGGAACATTTTTTGTGATTACATTATTAGAAAAGTTAAGGTATATTATACAACATCTTCACTTTCTCCTTATAGGTTTGCCCAATAGGAATTTCAATAGCGCCAATTTCAATATCAAGGTTGGTATAGGCGGTTATTTTATCAATTGCTACAATATATGATCTGTGTACCCTAACAAATTGTGAGGTTGGAAGTTGCTGTTCAATACTCCCAATATTTGATTTTACAATCAGTGTTTTTTCCTTGGTATGAATTTTAACATAGTCTTTTAAGCTTTCAATATAAAGAATGTTAGCTAACAACACTTTGTGTATTTTTTTATTAATGTTTACATGTATATACGCTGTGTTGTTGTGCTCAATAGAGAGAGGCGTATGAGCTATACTATCTGATTTTTGATAATACTTTTCTATTGCTTTAAAAAAGCGAGTAAAGGATATAGGCTTTAAGAGATAATCAATCACATCGTACTCATAACTCTCTACCGCATATTCTCTATATGCCGTGGTAAGGATAACTTTAGGAAGATCCTTTTTAGTTTTTAAAAACTCTAAACCTGTAAGAACTGGCATTTGAATGTCTAAAAAGATCAAATCAACTTTTTGATTTGCTAGTATGCTAGAGGCTTCTATAGTACTATAACAAGTCCCTACAATTTCAACGTCAGGTAGCGTACTAATGTGCTTTTTTAATAACTCAATTGCTGGTGGTTCGTCATCTATTAATAAACATCTTATAGCCATAGTTATATTGTTTTTAGTTGAAGTTTTAGGTTGAAATCGTTAGTGGTATCTTCAATTGTTAATACGTGCTTATCTGGGTATAACAAATTGAGTTGGCGCTTAATATTACTCAATCCAATTCCTTCTTTATAAGAATCATTTATCGCTCCTTGTAAATCGTTGTTTTTAGTGTTCCAAACATCAAAATAAATAGTTTCTTGATCGGTATGTATTACAATTTTAATTGTTGGATTGGCTAAATTACCACTAGCTCCGTGTTTAAAAGCGTTTTCAACAATAGAAAGTAATAACAAAGGAGCTATTTGCTTATTTACGATTGTTGTGGGTTTGTGTAACTCAACATGTAGGCGCTCCCCATAACGTATTTTTTCAAGGCTGATATAGTTTTCAATACATTTTATTTCTTCATTGATATTAATAAAACTTGTCTGACTTTTATAGAGTACATAATCTAAAATTTCAGAAAGTTGTAAAATCATATCACCAGCTTTGGGTGAATTAGTAATAACAAAAGAGTAAAGATTATTAAGCGTATTAAACAAGAAATGTGGATTCAATTGAGCCTTTAAATATTTTAGCTCAGTGTCTAATTTCTCCTGTCGTAATAACAACAAGCGATCTTTTTCTTGCTGTTGTTTTTGATGTGTTTGATACCCGTAAATTAATAGAGCAGGAGTATAAAACATTAAGGTTTTAGAGAGGTAGCTTAATAAGTTGAAAACATGCATTTCATATCCGGATTGGATATTCAAAACTAATTTGAATGAAAATACAAGTGTAAAGGAAGTAAGGACAAACGTTAAGATAAACAAAGTATATTTTTTCTTACTTAAAAACTTAGGAACCTGCCAATAGTTAAGGGTATAGGCAGCAACTATATAAAAAGGAAACTTGAGTCCATTATTCTTAGCATAATATATAAAATACTCGCTGTTACCGCTATAAGAAAGAATATAAATAGCAAATAATACTATCCAGAAGGTAATATGTTGCAGTATTCTACTTTGGGTATAGATTTTATATAGTTTCATAGGTTTTAAAAATAGGAAATTAAAATTTACAAGTAGTAGTTAATCTCTAAACAAGCAATACCAGTATATAAATAGTTGTAAACGGTATATAAATAAATACACTGATGAATTAAGACTATATAGCGACTAATAGCTCTAGTTCTTCTATTTCTTTAAAAACAAGCTGTTTTAAGGTTTAATTCGTGGTGTAATTCAAAAGAAAAAAATAGTATGAACTTTATTAAATCGCTAGTATTAGTAGCTGTGTTGTGCTGCTTTTCTTGTAGCAACGCACAGCAAAAAGAACAGGTAATATCTCAAAAATCACAAGTTGAAAATAACAAGTCTATTACTATTGGTAGCAAGGTGAAATTGTATAGCAAACTGCTAGGGGAGGAGAGAGAACTTTTTATTTCTCTGCCTCCGAAATACAATGAGCACGTGCAAGACTACCCTGTAGTTTTTGTGCTTGAGGCAGAATACTTATTTGAAGCCACCCAGACCATTACCAAGTATATGGCATCAAGAAGTAAAATGCCTGAATCAATTGTAATTGGTTTGACCAACGGTGAATATGATAAACGTCACGAGTTCAATTATGAAAGGTGGAAAGGTACACCTGATAAAACCTTGGAGTTTTTCAAAAAAGAGCTTATCCCTTACATCCAAAGTAACTACCGAGTTAATTCTCATAGGACAATCATAGGATTATCACCCACAACAGGCTTTTTATATCAAGCATTTTTAAGACAACCAGATATGTTCAATGGTTATATTGCGTTGTCTGCACATTTAGAGTGGGATAGAGAGATGGGAACGAAAATAATAGATGAAATCATGGCAAAGAATGATAACTCTGACTATCAGCGATCAACATTTTATTTTGGAAGGGCAGAAAGTGATTTTCCTGATTACCCTGGATCAAAGGAAGCTTTTGAAGAAGCTATTCAGAAATTAAAAAACTATACGGTTAATAATGTTAAAATTAAGGTAGATATTATTAAGGATGAAGAGCATTACTTAATGGCGTTGGCTGGAATTAGATCTGGTTTAGAAGCGATTTATCCCAATAGCTTGTGGCGAAACTCTGGATTAGCTGGCTGGCAAAAAAATGAAAATTTTGCACACAGCTATTACAAAGCATATTATGATAAATTGTCTTCAATATATGGGTTTACTATTTACCCTATAGAAAATGCACATGGTTACGGTTTTAGTATTTCAGGGCATATTCAATTGGCACAAAAATGGGGTAAATACCAACAGTTAAAGAATTTGGCCCTGCTAGGTATACAATATTTCCCCAACTCTGCTTTTATGCATATGGCTTTAGCAGAAGCCTATAAAAAAGAAGGACAGCAACAATTAGCACTTAAAGAAGGGAAGAAAGCCATTGAATTAGTTAGTATTTACAACAATAATGATGAGTTTGAAAGTTATAACGAACGTTTTAAGGTGTTGAAGGATCGTGATTAGAGAGGATAAAATGAATAATAAGATTACTTAATCTTTTCTCTAAACTAGCAACACCTGTATATAAATAGTTGTAAACGGTATATAAACTAAAATACTGATGAATTAAGGCTATATAACGACTGATAGTTTTGATTCTTCTATTTTCTTAAAAAACAAGCTGTTTTGAGGTTTAATTCGTGTCATAATTCAAAATAAAAAATAGTATGAACTTTATTAAATCGTTAGTGTTAGTAGCTGTATTATGTTGTTTTTCTTGTAGTAATGCACAACAAAAAGATGGATTAACAACCCCAAAACCACATGTTGAGAATAACAATTCAATAACACTTGCTAGCAAGGTAAAATTGTATAGTAAAAAGCTAGGAGAGGAGAGAGAACTTTTGATTTCTCTGCCTGAAAATTACAGTCAAGAAATACAGAACTACCCAGTAATATTTGTGATGGATGCAGATCACATGGCAATGTTTGAATTAACCCGTTCAATTAATAACCTGTTGGCTGAAACAGATTTTATGCCTAAAAGTATTATTGTGGGACTTACCAATAATGGGAATTTAAACAATCGCTTCCAAATGACTTCTGGAGCGAATAGAGGTAGCGGGTTTTATGAAAACAAAGCTCCCGATTATCTTCACTTCTTGCAACATGTTGTGATACCTTATGTAAAAAAAAATTACCGAGTAGCAAATCACAAAACTATTATAGGCTTATCACCTTCAAATGGTCCTTTACATGAAGCCTTTTATAATCAACCCAATATTTTTGATTCGTATATATTTTTAGCAGCTGATTTATATTTTAATTATAGCAAAAGTCAATCGAAAGGAGAAAAGCTGATGGAGGCGATGAAAGATAAATCGCACTCTAAAGCTACAGTTTATTTAGGAATGGGAAGTAAAGATGTTGATTTCAATCAGAAATGGGGAACACAATTTTCGGAGTATGAGGCACAACTAATAGCTGCGAAAAATGAAAATATTCGCTTTAAATTTGAAATTATAGAAGGTGACGGACACTATGAAATGGCAGCGAAAGGAATAAAAAATGCTTTTAAGCACATATATTCAGAGGATATATGGAACAGACAGAATATTTACCATCTCAATAGAGGTACCACTCCTGTTGATATCAAAAAGCACTTCGATCGTCTTTCAGTGCATTATGGTTTTGACATATTTCCTCCAGAATCTAAAATAGAAAGTCAAACACGTGCATTGTTACGTTGGGGAAGTCCTGAAAATCTTACTACAGCAATTAGTTTATTAACACAAGCAATTGAGTATTACCCCAATTCTGCAAGTTTACACTTAATTTTAGCTGAAGGGTATCAAAAGAGTAATGATACCAATATGGCAAAACGATATTTGAATAAAGCTAAAGAGTTAGCAAATAAGTTTACAATAAAAAACCATATTTGGTTTTCAAAAAAGCTCACAGAATTAAGCCAATAGCTAACAAACCTATTCAGATTTCTTTTCTTGATTTGGTAACATCTCTTCGGGAAAAGGAAATAGTATTGTTGAGTTTTTCTCCGCTGCAATATTTGATAGTGTTTGGTATAAACGCAGTTTAATGGCAGAAGGAGATTGATCTATAAGTTTACCTGCCTCTAAAAGTTTAGAAGCAGCTTGTTCTTCTGCCAAGGCAAGAATAATACGCGCTCTTCTAGAACGTTCTGCTTCAGCTTGATTCGCCATCATACGACGCATATTTTCAGGTAATTGTATGTCTTTTATTTTAACATCAATTATTTCAATACCCCATTCTTTAGTTTCCAACTCTACTATTTCTTTGATGTTTTTTCCCATCTCTTCTCGTTTAGAGAGTATGGTATCTAACTCAACTTTACCACAAACATCTCTTAGTGCGGCTTGTGCTAATTGCGTAATGGCGAACTTATATTCTTCAACCTCTAAAACGGCCCGTTCAGGATCGTTAATCTTAAAGAAAACAACTCCATCTATACTACAAGGCACATTATCTTCGGTCATTACTTCTTGAGAATCTATATTGAAAGTAATCACTCGAATGTCAACAATTTGTATAGTTTCAATAAATGGAATAATCCATCTAAATCCAGGGTTTAAGGTTTTAATATATTTCCCAAACCTAAATTTAATGGCTCTTTTATATTCAAAAATTATACGGATTCCAGCAAGTAAGAATATGGCTAAAATACCGAAAAGGATTGTAAATCTATTCATGACTTTTGAGTATTATGAATGCTACAGTATACTTAAAGAAAAAGTTTATAAAACCAAGAGGGAAGGTTGCTACTTTCGTTACCTTGAATTGTGTTTATTCAATAAATACAATAACATGCTTCCTATAAATTTACGAATTTTTAAGGAAACATATGAGTGTTTTTTAATAGTATTGGGATTCATGTTATTGATAAACAATTAATTAAATATCGAGAACACTGTTTTAATGATTATTATTAATCATTTTTATGTTGATCTATAAAGTAACACTATACCCTCTTACTCGTCTACTTAGTATGCAACAACTTAGTAAAGGAAAATATTACGGGGCTCATACACAAAAACTTAATTTTGATCAATTTTTAGTAACAGATACAATTTATACTCACGATAAAGTAGATTGGCATTATCATGAAAATCCATATTTCACATTCTTGTTAGAGGGTAAATTATATGAAGCGAATAAAAAAGAATCGTATTATTTAGAATCAGGAAGCTTAGTGTTTCATAATTGGCAAGATGCACATTATAATATTAAACCACCAGAGCATACAAGAGGCTTTCATATAGAACTTACCAAAGATTGGTTTACTAATTTTGATATCTCTTTATCAAATGCAGAAGGAAGTATTCAGGTTGAAAATCCATATATAAAACAGCACATTTATAAAATATTCTTAGAGACTAAGAAAAGGGATGAGTTTTCAAAAATTAGTATAGAAATGTTACTCCTAAATACGTTTGGTGCTATTGAAAAAGAATCAGAAGATCAAAAAGAAAAGCGACCAAGATGGGTTGCTAAAATTTTAGAAATTATACATGAACAACCAGAACTTTGTACCTCACTTTCTGATTTAGCTATAGAGTTAAACATTCATCCTGTTCATTTATCCCGACAATTCCCCAAATATTTTTACACTTCATTGGGCAATTATATAAAAACAGTAAAATTGAATAAAGCATTAATTCAAATAATAAAAAAAGAAAGCTCGATAACTCAAATAGCAATTGATTCAGGGTTTTATGATCAGAGTCATTTTATAGCTTCATTCAAAAAAAGCTTTAACCTTACTCCTTTAGCATATCGCAAAATAACTACAGATGTTAATTTTATACAATTTTAAGTAGTAAAGTATTTATTCTTTTGCTTCAAACTTTTTAATTATGAAATTTATCAAACTCTTAATGATCCCTATTTTAGGGTTTTCAATTTTTTCGTTCAGTAATTATAACAAAGAATCGAATACTCCAATTTTATTTTTTAAAAATGATTTTAAAAATAAATCGGAAAAACAAGTGTATATAGAAGACTTTACACTTAATAAAGATGAATATTTATCTCTACAATTCGAATTAGAAAAACCATTAATTCAATATTTAAAGGAACTAGCTCCTGATTTAACGGATAAACAGTTATTAAATAAAGGGAATTTTCAATTTTCTTTTTTAGTAGATAATAAGCTTATTTATACAGAAAACTTAAATAAAGGAGCAGGAACTCCAAGTTCAAAAACTACTCAATTAAAACATACAATTCCTCTAATTTATCCTGAAAAACTAGATTACTGGGGTTGGTTTATGTGGTTGAAATTTATGAAAATGAATGGAGGTAGAGATGCTTTGTATAAAGGAAATCATCTGTTAACTATTGAAGTTAAACCTTATGTAAATAGTTCTTCTTTAAAAGTAGGAAAGATTATAGCTAAAGGAGATTTAAATATGAAGGTTAAAGAATTACCTTATGATAAAAATTTAGTTCCTATCCAAAAAATATCTCCTGCAAATGGATGGGAAATTTCTAAAGAGGTATATAAAAAAGAAAAAATAGAAGCTTTAAATAAAAAAATTGCTCAAGGTAGGTTTGAACACATTAACGGAATTGTTGTTGTAAAAGATAACAAGTTGTTAATTGAAGAGTATTTTAATGGATCTAGTAGAGAAAGTTTACATGATCCAAGATCTGTTGGAAAAACGATTGCTTCAACCATTACAGGAATAGCAATAGAAGAGGGGTATATAAAGGATGAAAATGCAAAACTCAAGGAGTTTTATGATTTAAAAACGTATAAGAATTACTCGCTTAAAAAAGATAGTGTAACCTTGAAGTCTTTATTAACAATGAGTTCTGGTTTTGTTGGAGATGATGATTATAGTAATCCAGGAAATGAAGAGTTTATGTATCCAACAACTAATTGGGTGAAATTTGCCTTAGACCTTCCTATGAGTACAGCTAAAGAAATAGGAGAGAAGTACAGTTATTTTACAGCAGGAGTAGTGGTTTTAGGAGATGTTTTGAATAAAACAGTTCCAAATGGTTTAGTTAAATATGCTGATGATAAATTATTTAGTCCTTTAGGTATTACAAACTATAAATGGGAGTACACCCCTCAAAATGTTGGTAACACGGCAGGAGGTATTCGATTACGAGCGATAGATTTTGCTAAATACGGACAGTTATATAAAAATGAAGGTTACTGGAATAATCAACAAATTATATCTAAAAAATGGGTAGAAAAAAGTTTGTCAAAACAGATTAAACAACCTTATACTAATGATAGTTTTTATGGATATTTATTTTGGAACAAAACATACAGAGTAAACAACAAAAACTATGAAGTATCTTTTTGTTCAGGTAATGGAGGGAACAAAATTTTTATTTTCAAAGACATTCCATTTGTAGTTGTAATTACTGCTTCTGGTTATGGTTTGCCGTATATGCATTCAGATGTTGATAAAATAATTACCGATTATATTTTACCAGCTATCGGAGATTTGTTTTGAGTCCAAAAGTAGATAGGATATTGAAGCAGAGTTGTTTGTCAATAGAAGATAGATATGAGATTCAGTTTATAGAAATAGAGTCTGATAAGAATCATGTTCATTTTTTACTTCAAAGTGTACCAACATATAGTCCTAGTAAAATAGCCCGAACAATTAAAAGTATTACAGATCGAGAAATATTTTCCCAAGCTCCAGGAGTAAAGCGAGCATTATGGGGAGGTTGCTTTTGGGGTAGTGGGTTTTACATCAATACAGTAGGGCAGTACGCTAATGAAGAAATAATAGCTAATTATGTCAAGAATCAAGGGAAAGAAGAAGAATATAAATCCTTGTATAAAACTAAACAGTTAAGGTTTTTCTAAATGTAATACCTCGGGGCTTGCCCGAGGATTATTTACTTTTTTTAAAAAAAAGCTTGCATAATTCAATTTTTATTTCAAATCTTTGTAACAACAAAACACAAGACATGAGTTTTATTCAATTACATCATCATCATTTTCATACTTGCACTCAGGCGAGCTGAAAATGTATTGAATAAAATCAAGATATATTTTAAACCCGTTTGAGTAAATCAAACGGGTTTTTATTTTCAACAAGGCGCCACGAAAATACTTCTCAAAAGATTTACTCAAACCCATTCAAAACTAAAAATGAGTAAATTAAAAATAGCCATACAAAAATCAGGAAGACTTAATCAAGACTCCTTACAAATACTAAAAGATTGTGGTATTTCTATTGATAACGGTAAAGATCAATTAAAAGCTTCAGCAAGTAACTTCTCGTTAGAGATATTTTATTTAAGAAATGGAGATATTCCACAGTATTTAAAAGATGGAGTAGTTGACATAGCTATTATCGGAGAAAACTTGTTAATAGAAAAAGGAGAAGGAATTCAATTTATAGAAAAACTAGGTTTTTCAAAATGTAAAGTGTCCTTAGCAATTCCTAAAAATGAGGAGTATACAGGAATAAACTACTTTCAGAATAAAAGAATAGCTACTTCATATCCAAATACCGTTTTAAAATACTTACAAGAAAGTAACATTCAGGTACAACTACACATTATCAATGGCTCAGTTGAAATAGCTCCTAATATTGGGCTTGCCGATGGTATATGTGATATTGTTTCAAGCGGTTCAACTTTATTCAAAAATAATTTAAAGGAAGTAGAAACCTTATTAAAGTCGGAAGCTGTTCTAGCTGTTTCTCCCCAAATCAAAGAGGAACAACAAGATATACTAAACAAATTACAATTTAGAATTCAATCTGTTTTAAAAGGAAGACAATCAAGGTATGTCTTATTAAATGCCCCGAATGAAAAACTAGACAAAATCATTGATATTTTACCAGGAATGCGTAGTCCAACTGTATTACCGTTAGCTGAAAAAGGTTGGAGTTCAGTACATTCTGTATTAAATAAAAATGAGTTTTGGGAAATTATAGATGAACTAAAAGCCAATGGAGCAGAAGGTATTTTGGTCTGTCCTATAGAAAAAATGGTTGTTTAATCGCAGGGTGATAGCCAAGGATTTAATTCTCCATACTTGTGTTGAGTAGAGTTGAGGAATTATAGTTTGAAACAATAAAGATAAACAGATGAAAATCATAAAAAATCCAGCAAAACAAACTTGGGAGTCATTGTGTAAAAGAACAACAATCAATGAAAAAAGTTTGCAAGAAACAGTACAAACCATCTTAAATGATGTAAAAAATAACAAAGACAAGGCATTAACAAAATACGCTCAGTTATTGGACAATGTTTCTTTAAGCTCTTTTAAAGTTACTCAAGAAGAAATAAAGAGTGCTAAAAATGTGGTTTCAGAGGAATTACAACAAGCAATTCAATTAGCTAAAAGTAATATTGAAACATTTCATAATTCACAAAAAGAATTACCTAAAAAAGTAATTACAACAAATGGTGTTACATGTTGGAGAAAAAATGTAGCCATCGAAAAGGTGGGATTGTATATTCCAGGAGGTTCAGCTCCTTTGTTTTCAACTATTTTAATGCTGGGTGTTCCTGCTAAAATTGCAGGATGTAAAGAAATTATTTTATGCACACCTCCTAACAAGAAAGGAGCTATCAATCCTGCAATTTTATATACAGCTTCTTTAGTAGGTATCACACAGATTTTTAAAGTAGGAGGGGCTCAGGCTATAGGTGCCATGGCATATGGAACAGAGTCTATTCCGAACGTGTATAAAATTTTAGGTCCAGGAAATCAATTCGTAACCAAGGCAAAAGAATTAGTGCAACAACAAGGAGTAGCTATCGATATGCCTGCAGGTCCGAGTGAAGTACTGGTTATAGCTGATGAAACAAGTAATCCAGTTTTTGTAGCTGCCGATTTATTATCGCAAGCAGAACACGGAGCAGACAGTCAATCAGTATTGGTAACTACTAACGAAGAAGTTGCTAAAAATGTGGAAGTAGAGTTAAAGAGACAGTTAGAAGATTTACCTAGGAAAGAACTTGCAAAAAAAGCAATAGAAAATAGTTTTACAGTGGTTTTTAACTCTAAAGAAGAATGTATAGACTTTAGTAACGAGTATGCGCCAGAACACTTAATTATAGCATCAGAAAAAGCTTTTGAATATATTGATGGAATTGTAAATGCAGGTTCGGTATTCTTAGGAAACTACAGTTGTGAAAGTGCTGGTGATTATGCTAGTGGTACCAATCACACCTTACCAACAAATGGTTATGCAAAAAACTATAGCGGAGTTTCGTTAGACAGTTTTGTTAAAAAAATCACTTTTCAAAAAGTTACTAAAGAAGGAATTAGCACTATAGGAAAGTCCATAGAAATAATGGCAGCAGCTGAAGGTTTACAAGCGCACAAAAATGCCATTACAGTTAGATTAAAAGAGTTAAATAGCTAAGAGTCATTTCGAATGAATATGAGAAATCTTAACAAAAAGAATTAACAATGAAAGAGTTCAATTTGAATAACATCATACGTCCTAATATTCAGAAGCTAAAGGGGTATTCTTCTGCAAGGGATGAATTTAAAGGAGAAGCAGAAGTGTATTTAGACGCTAATGAAAATCCGTTTGGAACTTTAAATCGTTATCCAGACCCACAACAAATAGCAATTAAAAAACGATTGTCTGAAATTAAAGGTGTAAATGAGAATCAAATCTTTATAGGGAATGGAAGCGATGAAGTTATCGATTTAGCATTTCGTATTTTTTGTGAGCCTGGTAAAGATAAAGCATTGACTTTTTCCCCTTCATATGGAATGTACAGTGTGTCTGCTGCTATTAATGATGTTAAATTAGTAGAATTACCTTTAACATCTGATTTTCAAATAAACGTAGAAGAACTGAATCCATACTTGAAAGATGAAGCTCTTAAACTCATTTTTATCTGTTCACCTAACAATCCAACAGGTAATTGTTTTGAAGGTGAAGCTATACAGTACATTCTTAAGGAGTTTAAAGGAATTGTAATTATTGATGAAGCCTATATTGATTTTAGCACTAAAGAATCTTTTATAAATCAATTAAAAAATTATCAAAATCTAATTATTAGCCAAACCTTTAGTAAAGCTTGGGGATTAGCAGGTGTTAGAGTAGGAGTAGCGTATACAAATTCTGATATTATAGACCTCTATAATAAGGTAAAACCTCCTTATAACATTAGTACTTTAAATCAAGAAGCTGTGCTTAATAAGCTAGATAATTTAGCACAGTTTGAAATTGAGAAAAATATCATTCTCAATGAAAAGGAAAAACTAGAAAAACAGCTGCAAGAAATTGAATTAGTAAAAAAGATATATCCTTCTGAAGCTAATTTTATACTAATTGAAGTTACAAACGCTAATAAATTGTATAACTCGTTAGTAGCTCAAAAAATTATAATTAGAAACAGGAATAGTTTGGTAAATAATTGCATACGAATTACGGTAGGAAGTGAGAAAGAAAACAAAAAATTAATGACAGCATTAAAGGAATTGAGTGTTACACCTGATGAAGTTGAAAATTCATTTTAAATTTTAAAAAACGATGAAAAAAATATTATTTATAGATAGAGATGGTACCTTAATTAAAGAACCAGCAGATGAACAAACAGATTCGTTTGAGAAATTACAATTCTACCCAAAGGTTTTTCAAGGATTGAGTAAAATAGCCAAAGAACTTGATTTTGAATTAGTGTTAGTTACTAATCAAGACGGATTAGGAACAGATGCATATCCAGAAAACACGTTTTGGCCAGTACACAATTTTGTGATGAATACTTTAAAAGAAGAAGGTATCAAGTTCATAGAGGAAATAATTGACAGAACATTTGCTAAAGACAAACAACCTACAAGAAAACCAAACACAGGTTTATTAACAAAATACTTCTCTAAAGAGTACGATTTGAAAAACTCTTTTGTGATAGGTGATCGATTGACCGATGTTGAATTGGCAAAAAATCTAGGAAGTAAAGCTATTTATATCAATGATGAAATCTATTTAGGCTCTGATGAAATCACCATAAAAAGAACAGAATTAGATCAATATATTGCTTTAGAAAGCAATGATTGGAATGCCATTTATGAGTTTTTAAAATTAGAAGAACGTTCAGCAACTATTGAACGTAACACGAATGAAACTCAAATTAAAATCGATTTAAATTTAGATGGAACTGGGAAAAGTACGATAGATACTGGTATTGCTTTTTTCGATCATATGTTAGATCAAATAGCGCGTCACGGTCAAATGGACCTTAATATACAAGTAAAAGGTGATTTAGAAGTAGATGAACACCACACTATTGAAGATACAGCGATTGCTTTGGGAGAGGTGTTTAACAAAGTTCTTGGTAACAAATTAGGTATTGAACGTTACGGATTTTGTTTACCTATGGATGATTGTTTAGCCCAAGTAGCTATTGATTTTGGAGGAAGAAACTGGTTAGTTTGGGATGCAGAATTTAAAAGAGAAATGATAGGAAAAATGCCAACAGAAATGTTTTTTCACTTTTTTAAATCGTTTACCGATGGAGCTAAGTGTAATTTGAATATCAAAGCAGAAGGAACAAACGAACATCACAAAATAGAAGCCATTTTTAAAGCTTTTGCTAAAGCCATAAAAGTAGCGGTAAAAAGAGATGTAGACAAGATGATTTTACCATCAACAAAAGGAGTTCTGTAAATAATTACGAATTTAAAATTATGAATTATTCAATGAGTATAAAAAGTAATTCGTAATTAAAAATTCATCATTCATAATTAAAATATGATAGCCATTATAAAATACAATGCAGGAAATATACGCTCGGTACAAAATGCGCTAACTCGCTTGGGGTATAAAAGTATTATCACAGATAATCCAACAGAAATAAAATCAGCAGATAAAGTAATATTTCCAGGAGTTGGAGAAGCAAGTTCTGCTATGGTATATTTAAAAGAACGAAAATTAGATGAACTAATTGTTTCTTTAAAACAGCCTGTTCTAGGAATTTGTTTGGGCTTACAGTTAATGTGTCAATCTTCTGAAGAAGGAAATACTAAATGTTTGGGAGTTTTTGATGCAGAAATAAAGCAATTTCCACCGAAAGAAAAAGTACCGCACATGGGATGGAATAATTTTTCAGATCTAAAATCTTCGGAAATACTGAAAGACATAAAACTAGAAGATGATGTGTATTACGTTCACGGATATTATGCAGAACCTTGTGAACATACGTTGGCTATTTGTAACTATATTGTTCCTTTTAGTTCAATTATACAGAAAGATAATTTTTATGCCATGCAATTTCATCCAGAGAAATCAGCTGATGTAGGAGAACAATTGTTAAAAAACTTCTTGGAGTTATAAGTAAATTTAAAATTGAAAAAATGAGAATTATACCAGCAATAGATATAATAGAAGGTAAATGTGTTCGGTTGACTAAAGGAGACTATGCAACACAAAAAATATACAATGAAAATCCGTTAGAAGTAGCAAAAGAGTTTGAAGCTAACGGAATACAGTACTTGCATTTAGTTGATTTAGACGGTGCAAAGTCGAATCGTATTATAAATAACAAAGTATTAGAGCAAATAGCAACTAAAACCAACTTAAAAATCGATTTTGGAGGTGGTTTAAAATCAAAAGACGATGCACGTATTGCTTTTGAAAGTGGAGCTAACCAAATAACAGGAGGAAGTATCGCTGTCAAGAATCCTGAGATTTTTATGGAGTGGGTTACTCAATATGGACGTAATAAAATAATCCTTGGAGCCGATTGTAAAGATAGGAAGATAGCTACTCACGGTTGGTTAGAGACTACAGAACTCAACGTTGTAGATTTCATCAAGCAATATGAGCTAAAATCGGTAACAAACTGTATATGCACTGACGTAGCCAAAGATGGAATGTTGCAAGGAGCTTCTGTAGATTTATACTTAGATATTTTAAGTAAAACCTCGGTGAATTTAATAGCAAGTGGAGGAGTAGCAGATATTAATGATTTGCACAGGTTAAAAGAAATAGCCTGTGAAGGTACTATTGTAGGAAAAGCTATCTATGAAGGAAACATCAGTTTAAAAGAGTTACAAGAATTTATAAGCTAAAACATGTTAAAGAAAAGAATTATCCCATGTTTGGATATTAAAAATGGAAGAACGGTAAAAGGGGTCAACTTTGTAGATATAAAAGATGCAGGAGACCCTGTTGAGCTAGCCAAGCAATATGTAAAAGAAGGAGCAGACGAATTGGTGTTTTTAGACATTACTGCTACGTTAGAAAACAGAAAAACATTTGTAAAGCTGGTAGAAAAAATAGCTAAAGAAATCAACATTCCATTTACAGTTGGAGGAGGCATTAGTACTGTTGAAGATGCTGTGGCTTTAATTCAAGCTGGAGCCGATAAAGTAAGTATTAATTCTTCCGCAGTAAAAAATCCACAATTGATAACTGATTTAAAAAATCGATTTGGAAGTCAATTTGTTGTCGTTGCTATTGATACTAAAAATGTAAACGGAGATTGGAAAGTGTTTACAAAAGGGGGAACTTTTGAAACTGAACTCGAAACGGTAAGTTGGGCTATAGAAATTGAAAAATTAGGTGCTGGCGAAATTCTATTAACCTCTATGAATAGTGATGGAACAAAAAACGGATTTGATATTGAAGTAACCGACGCAGTAAGCAAAGCTGTAAATATTCCTGTGATTGCTTCTGGTGGTGCTGGAAAAGTAAAGCACTTTACTGAAGTATTTACCAAAACCCAAGCTAGTGCAGGTTTAGCAGCTAGTATTTTTCACTTTGGTGAAATCCCTATACCTGTATTAAAAAGCGAATTAAAAAAACAAAAGATAGCCATACGATGAATGTAGATTTTACAAAAGGAAACGGACTGGTTCCAGTCGTAATTCAAAATAATATTACTTTACAAGTGTTAATGCTAGGTTATATGAATGAAGAAGCTTTGGCTAAAACACAAAAAGAAGGGAAAGTTACTTTTTATAGCCGAAGTAAAAATAGACTTTGGACTAAAGGTGAAGAATCTGGAAATTTTTTATGGGTAAAAGATATTCAGGTAGATTGTGATAATGACACTTTGTTGATTAAAGCTACTCCTGAAGGACCAACTTGTCATAAAGGAACAACTTCTTGTTTTGCAGAAGAGACTTCTAAAGGTTTTTTATATTCATTAGAAAGCATTATTGCTGATAGAATAGATAATGATGTTGAAACTTCTTACACTAATAAACTTTTTAAAAGAGGTATTAATAAAGTAGCTCAAAAAGTAGGAGAGGAAGCTGTGGAAGTCGTTATTGAAGCAAAAGACAATAATGACGAGTTATTTAAAAACGAAGCTGCCGATTTACTATATCATTATTTAATTTTACTAAAAGCCAAAGGTTTTACGTTAACAGATATAGAAAGTGTGTTGAAAGAGCGTAATTAAAAATAAGTGATCTTATTATAGCATAGATATGACTGTATCAACAAATAAGATACTCTATTTCCTACAGTAGCATAGTAGTTATTTTTATTGGCACCGCCAAAGGGTTTAATATCCCGAGGCTTGCCTCGAAAACCAATAGCTTTTTACCTATAAATACCTCGTGAGCTTGCTCCGAGGTATTTTACTTTGTTCGTTTTCTGAAGAGTTAAATATATCTTTATTCTTTCTTTCGGCAAACCAAGCATTTCGATATACTTTATGATGCTTTTGGTGTTGAATTTTTAAAATAATTTGGTAAAATATGTTAAAAATACATTTATATTGTTATTTTTAAGTTGTTAAAAATTAATAAGTTATGAAAATTCAGCAAATTTCCTTAGCAGAGAATAACTGGAAAGAAATACTTTCTATAATAAATATAGATGTAGATATTTTCCTTCTTTTTGTTTCTCCTCAATACCATAACAAAAAGGAAGTAGTAGACTTTCTATGTGAAAACTATCCTAATGCAGGTATAATGGGGTGCTCTACTGCTGGAGAAATATCAGATATCACAGTAAAAGATAACACTATATCAATTACAGCAATTCAATTAGAAAAAACAACTTACAAAAAGGAGTCTGTCAAAATTAAAGCTATGGAAGACAGTTATAAAGCAGGGCAAAAACTGGCTGATAAGCTTTATAATAAGGATTTAAAGCATGTTTTTATTTTAAGCGATGGTTTAAATGTCAATGGAGCAGATCTGGTTTCGGGATTAAAATTGAAATTACCAAATGTAAGCATTACTGGAGGCTTGGCTGCAGATGGTGCAGAATTTACAAAAACGTTTGTGATTAATGATGATAAGATTGTAGACAAGATTATTGTAGCCATAGGGTTCTATGGAGAAGATTTAAAAATAGGTTTCAGTTCTAAAGGTGGTTGGGATAGTTTTGGTTTAGAAAGACAAGTCACAAAATCTTTTAAAAATCAACTTTTTGAATTAGATGGCTTACCAGCTCTGAAGCTATATAAATCCTTTTTGGGAGAACAGGCAGAAAGCTTACCAAGCTCGGGGTTATTGTTTCCTTTGAGTATGAGAATAAATGAGAATTCAGATCCTATAGTAAGAACAATTTTGGCTGTAGATGAAGAAACGCAAAGTTTAACCTTTGCAGGTAATATTCCTGAAGGGGCTTATGTTCGTTTGATGAAAGCCAATGTAGACCGATTAATTAATGGAGCTGGAGATTCAGCAAAATTAGCCAATAAAGAGTTTAAAAATAGTTCAGAATTAGCAATACTAATAAGTTGTGTTGGCAGAAGATTAGTATTAAAGCAATTGGTTGAAGAGGAAGTAGAAGCAGTACGTGACGTTTTAGGAGAAAAACCTTGTGTAACAGGTTTTTATTCATATGGCGAAATAGCTCCATTTGGAGAGTTTTCTCCTTGCGAGCTTCATAATCAAACCATGACAATAACAACGCTATCAGAATGGTAAAAAATGAGTATCATAGGTTATTAAATAGGCAGCTTAAAAAAGCTGGGTTGGATTTTTTAGAAAACCCAAGGTATTTTGAGTTTATAAACATGGTTAATGATGCTTATAAAAGCTTTGATAAAGATATAAAGCATATTGAGAACATTCTTGAACAAAACTCAAAAGAACTGTTTGCTGCAAATAAGAAATTAACCCTTGAAAGAGACCACACCAAAACACAATTAGAAAATATAGTAGATAATGTTTCAGGTGTTATTTTTGAAACTGACCTGAAAGGAAATTTCACATTCTTAAATAGTGCTTGGGTAGAGTATTCAGGAATACCAATAGAAGAATCTATTGGAAAAAATTTTAAAGATTTTTTTAAAAGGGATAGTATTGAGGTAAAGAGAATAATTAACAACATGTTCTCTTTAAAGAAAAAACATATAAAATTAATTTTTAAGCATGAAAAAGATGGCGGATTGATGTGGTTTGAATTGAAATCCAAACTAACAGTAAACAAAGAAGGAGAACCATCAGGTTTTATAGGAAGTATAACCGATATAACTAATTTAAAAGTAACCGAAATTGAACTACAAAAAGCTAGTAAGTCTAAAGACGAATTTCTATCAACAATGTCCCATGAAATAAGAACACCTTTAAATGCGGTTACTGGTTTAACAAATATCTTATTGATGGAAGATCATTTGCCGGAGCAGATAGAAAACCTCAAAGCATTAAAGTATTCAGGAGAACATTTGTTAGGGTTGATTAATGATTTATTGGATTTTAATAAAATCAAATCCGGAAAAGTAAAAATTATAGAGGACGATTTTAGTTTAAATTATTTTTTAGAAAACATTAAAACTCATTTTACACTAAGATCTAAAGAGAAGGGATTGGAGTTTAAATTAATTCAAAAAAACGATATCCCAAATAATATTATTGGAGACAAACTAAAGTTGACACAAATAATAAAGAATTTATTAAGCAACTCGTTGAAGTTTACTGAAGCAGGAAGTATAATTTTAAGTGTTAAAAATTTAGGGATAAAGGAAAATAAAGTTAAACTTAAATTTAAAGTAATAGATACAGGTATTGGTATATCTAAAAAAGAGCAAGAATCTATTTTTGAAAGTTTTATGCAAGCCAATTCTAAAGTATCTGTAGAATATGGTGGTACTGGTCTTGGATTATCTATAAGCAAAAAATTACTGAATTTACAGGGGAGCGATTTAAAAGTTAAAAGTCAATTAAAAAAAGGATCTACTTTTTCATTTGTTATAGAATATAAAATTAGTAATAGTTTTAACGCTTTTGAACCAGAAATGATTAAACAGCAGCCAGACTATGAGCCTATAACTGTAAATGTGTTAGTTGCAGAAGATAGTAAATTAAATACGTTTATTTTAAAGCGATTCTTTTTAAAATGGAATGTGAAATATAAAGTAGCAGAAAATGGAAAAGAAGTATTGGCTATTTATAAAGATTTTGATTTTGACTTGATTTTAATGGATTTACATATGCCACAACTTAATGGGTATGAAACAACTAAGATTATAAGAGCTTTACCAGATAAGCAGAAAGCGAATATTCCAATTATAGCACTTACTGCATCTGCACAAACCGAAATAAAAAAGAAAACAGAACTCTATAAAATGAATGGTTTTATGAGTAAACCATTCAACCCTGAAAAACTATACATTTTATTGAAATCTTATAGCAGAGAATATTGTAAAAAATAAAAAAGGATAAGAATAATTTCCAATAAATTTTTCTTGTTTTGGTTTTTTATTTCATTTCGATTTTTTGATTAATTATTCTAGTCAGTTAGTAAATCAATTTATAAATTCTTTCTATTTTTCCATTGAAACTTCTCTTTATTGGCATTGTTCCATTGTTCTACTTTCTGAAGCATAGAGTTAATCTTATTTTTATTTAGCCATTTTCCGTTGACAAAAACTCCTGAAATAGAACGCGTGTTTTCAATTTTTTCTAAAGGATTTTTATCAAGTAAAATCAAGTCAGCAAACTTTCCAGCTTCTATCGTTCCTATTTTATCGCCGATTTCTAACCATTTAGCAGGTAACCTAGTTGCGTAAGTTAAAGCTTCTTCAGGTGTTAAGCCTGTTTCTACTAATAGTTCTAATTCATCATGAAGAGAAAAACCCCAAACAATTCCAGAAATACCAGCATCTGTTCCTGCAAGCATAGGTACATTAGCTTCTTTAAAAGCTTTTACAATCTGAATATGAAAATCTTTTTGTTTATTATAGAATTCTATTAATTCGGGAGAAGCTCCATGATAACGATTCGAGTTTAACCATTTACTCTGCATTAGCGGATGTACATACTTTAAACTTGGTAATTTTTGAATATTTTCTAATGATTTAGCCTGTTTTGAAATCCAGACCATATTAGATAAATTCGGAATTAGCCAAGTATTATTTTCTTTAGCCAAACGAGCAAATTCTTGCGCTTTTTCATAACTATAATCATTCGTCTGTTTCGATAATTCTTCAGCATGTGCTATGAGTCCGAAATGTGGTACAAATAAATCTTCAGCTGGTTTTCCTTCAAAAGTAGCAGGAATGTGTCCTACAACTTTCATATTTTGTTTCTCAGCTTCATCAATAACAGCTTTAAAAGTTTCTTCGTTTAACCAAGTATAAACCTTTATAAATCTATATCCTAAACCTTTTGCATTTCTAACAGATTGTCTTCCTTCTAAAGGAGTTGTAGCTTTTATTTCATTGCCTTTACCATCAATTACAGCAGCTATTGCTATACGTGGACCAATAACACTTTTATCCATTATTTTATCTCTTTGTGAAAAGTGCCCAAGTCTTCCACTTAACTCAAATACTGTAGTAACTCCATTGGCAATATATGGAGTCATTAAGTTTTGAGTGTTAAAATTTACTGTAGAGCCTCTAGTTGCATATCCTCGAGAGAAACTACCATTACTTAGTGTATGTACATGCATGTCAATAAGCCCAGGAATAAGCCATTTACCTTTACCATCGATGATTGTTGCTTCAGAAGGAATAGAATCATTTATGGATTTTATCTTGTTATTATGAATTACTACAGTAGCATTTTCAATGACATTGTTATTCTTTGTCATTGGTATTACATTGACGTTTTTTATAACGTAGGTATTACTTTCTTTTTCAATTTCAGCTTTATTACTTTTTGTACAATTAATTAGGAAAAAAGACACTGTTAGGAGTAATAATAAATTGCTGACTTTTAGATGTTTCATGCAGTTTAATTTTCTTAAAGACGTTTTAGAATAGAAAATGTTACAAATGATAAAAAATGAGATAAATATTAATGTTCGATTGGCTATTTTTGCAATATGAAAGAAGCCTTGCATCAACTGTTTATTGAATTTCAAAACAGCATTCAAAAAAATGATTTTGTAAAATTAACTTTAAGTAAACCAATTCGTAAAAGTGATGACTTGTCGAATGTATACGTTCGTCAAATAACGTTAAAAGGAGACGTGTGTTTTCAGTTTTTATATCGATATAAAACAAATGACCAAACAAAAAACTATTCTTTTGAAGAAAGTGTAGAGGAATTAACCAACTTACTTTCAGAAAATTTTAGAGCTGCAACCTTATTTACGCTGACTAATGATTTATTGGTATTCATTTCAAAAAAGAAAAAGGTAAGCTATAAAACTACGCAGCCTAGTTTTAAAAACAAATTACCAGAAACTCACGATAAACCAAAAGAGAAAAGAGCTGAAAACAGCGAATATTTATATCATTTAGGAGTAACGGATAAAGGAGGGAAAGTAATTCCTAAAATGGCGGATAAATACCGTCAGATAAATAAGTATTTAGAGATTATTGAAGCCCAAATACAATCAGTTAAATTACCTAATCATATCAATATTGTTGACATGGGGTCAGGAAAGGGGTATTTAACCTTTGCTTTATATGATTATTTGGTCAATCAAAAAGGGTATACAGCTAGTGTTACAGGTATTGAATTACGTGAAAGTTTGGTAAATTATTGTAATGATATTGCTAAAAAATGTGGGTTCAAAGGTTTATTGTTTGTAGCGCAACCTATTCAGGAGTATGACAATGATAAAATAGATATTTTAATTGCTTTACATGCTTGTGATACAGCTACAGATGATGCTATATACAAAGGGTTAGTTTCTAAAGCAGAATTAATTATTTGTGCACCGTGCTGTCATAAACAAATCCGTCAACAAGTAAAAGGAAAAGAGCAGGAGAGCCCTTTATTAAAATATGGTATTTTTAAAGAACGTCAGTTTGAAATGGTTACTGATACTATTAGAGCGTTGATTTTAGAAAAACACCAATACAATACTAAAGTTTTTGAATTCATAAGTAATGAGCACACACGCAAGAATGTAATGTTGATTGGTGCTAAATCTTCAAAAAAAGTAGATTCAGAACGTATTGGTGCAAAAATATCAGAATTAAAAAGTGCTTATCAAATAGACCAACATTATTTAGAAACCTTGTTGTAATTCGGCTTATGAAAGAATCTAAACCACTAATTATAGCCGCTTTTATTGCTATTTATGTAATTTGGGGCTCTACCTATTTACTAAATAAAATTGTTGTTACTGAAGTTTCACCATTGTTGTTGGCAGCTATTCGTTTTTCTATATCGGGAGCGCTAATCATGTTAATAGCTAAACTTTTAAAAAGAGAAATAAAAGTGACTAAAAAACAATTTTTAAATTCTGCGATAGCTGGTTTCCTTTTTTTAGTATATGGAAATGGAATGTTTGTTTGGGCATTAAAATTTGTTGATAGTGGTTTTGGTGCTTTATTAGCGGCAACACAACCATTATTTGTATTGTTGTTATTACGTTTGATTGATGGAAAGAAAATGCAAAGACAATCGATTATTGGAGTGGTTTTAGGAATTATAGGAATGTATTTGTTAGTAAGTCAAAATGAAATTACGACTTCAAAAGATATGCTAATAGGAATCTTTATGATTTTTTCATGCGTATTAAGTTGGAGTTACGGTAGTGTTTTTGTGGCCAAAGCTACGCTTCCTAAAAACTTTTTTGTAAGTACAGGATATCAAATGCTTTTTGCAGGAGGCTTACTTTTTACTGCATCTCTATTATTAGATGAAAACTGGTCTTCTCCCTTAGATTGGTCTTTTAAAGCGCAAGGAGCTATGTTTTTATTAATTGTTTTTGGAAGTATTGTTGCATTTACATCTTTTAATTATTTATTAAAAATTGTTCCAACAGAAAAGGTATCGACATCAGCATATGTTAATCCTGTTGTAGCCTTGTTTTTAGGGTGGTATTTTTTAGATGAAACCTTGACAACACAATCAGTAATAGCGTCTATTATATTATTATCAGGAGTTTATTTTATTACATCAAGAAAGCGAATTTCAAAGTTAAAGGTTACCAGTAAACCACAAAAAGTTTAGAGATCTATTAACAAGAAGTATTTTTAGTAGTATTTAAAACAGAAAAATTATATTCCTTTACCCGATAAATACATAGCTAACTCTCCTGTATCATGTCTTATTATTATGATAGTTTTTCTTATGCCAACTTTAGTTGGTGTAAATACTAGATTGAAATAAGTACCTTTCCTGCTGATACTTGTTCCTATCGACAATCCTTCAACACTAAAATCTTTAGGATTATCTCCTTTAAGAAGTATTTCAGTTATCCTTGTGTCTACATCACATACATTTGAAAGTTTAAATTCTGACTTTTTACTTGTATGTATTTTAGACTCTAGTTGAAAATAGCCAAGAGAAATTTCATCAGCTTCAACACAAGTGGTAGGTTCGTCATCTTTAAAGCAAGAAGAGAAAATAAGTAAAGTGAAGAGTAGTAAGAGAAATATATTTGAATTTTTCATGAACTTTTTTGCGAGCAAATTTAATAAGTAATTTGAAATACACTAATCTTTCCACCAAACCACAAAAAATTTAAGTAATTCTCCATTTGGTTTCTTTAGCCAACAAAGTGGTGCGTTTTCTTCATTTAAAAACTGTTGAAGTTTATTTTGAAAGGCTTCAAAAGTTAACCAGTTAATATTTGAATGCGGATTCACCAACCAATCATGTTTATTAGGAATATAGAACTTACAACCTGAGAATTTTGCTAATTCCTTTGGGTAGACATAAAAACCATAAATGCAATCATTGTTAACATGTTTAAAACTACTTCTAAAGTCTTTTAATGGAACAAATAACTGTGTTTTAAAATACACTTGTTGCTTTATTTCATTAATTTTTAGTTTTAATTTGTCTAGATAGGCTTTTGTATGGTTAGAGTAGAGAAGAGGTAATTGTTTTTCTTGAAGCTTTGTTAGTTTTTGAATAAGAGAATCACGTCGATTTGGACCAATCCAATGTTCAATTTCAGAGTTGCCAACAGTAGCATCGTACAAATAGAATTTATATATAACTTCTAAATGAATTGTTTTTTTATTTTTTAATAGCAAACAATCCAATTCACCTACGGTAATTTTTTCTTTTTGAATTTGAATATTTTCAGCAAGGATTGATACAGAACTATCTTGATTTAATTCAAATGAAACAAAACGTTCAACTAACTTTCCTAAACGTAATTTTTGTGTGATTTCTTGGTTAAACGAAGTTGTTCGAGTTTTTGAAGTAGTAAATTGTTCTAAGTTAAAAACACCTTTTCCATGCCATAGAAAAGGTGTTTTTAAAAATCCTTCATATTGTAATTGTAAGTCTTTTTTTTGGGGGTACATAAAAGATTTACTCTTTAATTCCTAATTTATCTAATACCAATTGAGTGATATCAAAACGCTCATCAATATACCCAAATTGATTTCCATTAGTAGTTAAAATTTGCGTATATCCATTTGCTTTAGCAACTTCGGCTATTACCTCACTTAACTTTTTATATAAGGGACGTAAGCTTTGATCTCTTTGCACTTGCATCATAGTGGCTCCATTCTGACGAAATTTACCCATTTCTTGCTCAAGAGTTCTTAATTCTTGAAATCTAGCTTTCTTGTCATCTTCAGTCATTAGCTTTTCTTCTGCTTTAAAAGAATCTACTTTAGCTTTATATTCTGTAGCTTTTATTTGAAAACTAGAGTCTAGTTTTTTACCATAATTTTCTACTCGTTGTAAAACGCCTTTCATTTGTGGCATTTTACTAATGATTAATTCGCTGTCTACTGTTCCTACTTTAGTTTGAGCATTAGAAAATCCGATAAAAAATAAAGCTAGTATAAAAGTGATTTTTAGTTTCATGTATTTCTGTTTTTTGACAAATATAAAAAAGTGATTTTTTTAGTGTTCTTAAAAAGCGTTAAAGTTTATTTTCAATGGCTTTTATAATATTTTGAACATCTTCTTGAAAATCAAACCATATGGTATTTGCATCTTTACGAAACCATGTTCCTTGTCGTTTGGCAAATCTTCTAGAGTTTTTCTTAATTTCCTCAATAGCAAACTCTTTAGTAAAATTACCTTCAAAATATTCAAATAACTCTCTGTATCCTACTGTTTGTAGTGCGTTTAGGTTTTTATGAGGATGTAGTTTTTTAGCTTCTTCTATCAAACCGTTTTCAATCATAATATCTACTCGACGGTTGATGCGATCGTACATAATTTCTCTATCTGCTTTTAAACCTATTTTTATACTTTGAAAATTACGAGGTGTTTTAGGTTTATTTTTAAAAGAACTATATGTTTTTCCAGTGCCTATACAAATTTCTAATGCACGGATTAATCGATGTGGATTATCTATAGCAATTGTGTTGTAAGCTTCTAAATCAAGGCTTTTTAATTGATTTTGAAGATGTTCTATACCTTTGTTTTCTAACTCAGTAGTTAAATCTATTCTTATTTGTGAGTCTACATTAGGAAAATAGTCTAATCCTTTTAAAACAGCATCTACATATAAACCACTTCCACCTACCATTATTTGAACTGGATTTTTGATAAACAGTATGTCTAGAGTTTTTAATGCATCTTTTTCAAACTGTCCTACTGAATAATCCTCAAAAATACTTCTGTTTTGAATAAAATGATGTGGAGCAGCATCCAGTTCTTCGGGGACAGGAACAGCTGTTCCTATAGTCATTTCTTTATAAAACTGACGAGAGTCACACGAAATAATATCACAATTAAAATGCTGAGCTAGTTTAATGCTTAGTGCTGTTTTACCAATAGCAGTTGCACCAACAATTGTAATTAACGTATTCTTTTGAGACATTTAGTTCAGTTTTGTTCCGCAATGATAACAAAATTCTGCATCATCTTTATGCCCTTCATAGGAGCAATTTGGGCAAGATTGGGTGTTTAGATGTACCTTTTTTTTGGTCATTTCTGAACTTACTATTCCTGTAGGAATAGCGATAATAGCATAACCAATAATTACAGTAATACTTGCAATAAATTGTCCTAAAGCGGTTTGCGGAGCAATATCTCCATAACCAACGGTTGTAAGTGTTACTATTGACCAATAAATGCTTCTAGGAATACTTGTAAAGCCGTTTTCAGCCCCTTCAATAAAATACATTACGGAACCTAAAATGATACAGATAATCAACACAAAATAAAGAAAGACTCCAATTTTAGCTTTACTAGCATTTAAAGCTTTTATTAATTGATTTGACTCTCCAATATATCTAGAGACTTTTAAAATCCTAAAAACTCTTAATAAACGTAATGCTCTTAATGCTATTAAACTACTATGGGTACCTACAAAAAAGAACGTTAGGTACATAGGAATAGTAGAAAGTAAATCTATAATACCATAAAAGCTAAAAATATATTTTGTTGGTTTTTTTATTGAAATTATTCGAAGGATGTATTCAATTGAAAAAAAGATGGTAATAACCCACTCAGATACGTATAAGAAATTATGATGCTTATTGTCAAAGCTTTCAACACTTTCAAGCATTACTAATATAATACTTGCTAAAATTGCAAATAATAAAGCAATATCAAATAGCCTACCAGCAGATGTATCTGCTTCATAGATTACTTCGTGTAATTTTTCTCTCCAATTAAGTGTTTTATTATCCAAAAGGTCAGATTTTTGAATGCTCTATAGCAATATTACAAATTATTTTCAACTTGTAATCGTACTATTTTAGACACTTTATTTTTTAGTAAATAGTTTTTAATGATGGTTTTTGCTAGCTCTTTGTGTTCAATAGGAGTGAGCATTGATTTTAGAATAGACAATTGGTTTTCTTGAAATGCAAGATTGGTATATGTATATCCTACAACTTCGTTTTTTTCAATTAAAATTACAGCGTGTTCTTCTGGAACTCTACCTTTATCAACGATAAGCATGTTATCATGATTAAAGTTTCTATCTGTAATTTTTCTTTTTCTAATGATATTGTACTTAGGTTTTAGCTTTTCAAGCTCTAAATGGTATTTTAAGCGTGTAAAAAGTATATTTCCCGTTTCTTCATAAGAAACCCTAGCAACTCTTTTTATTACTTTTAAAGCTTTTCTGGTTTCTTTTAAAAAGAGTTTGTTAGTTTCTTGTTTTATATTTTTACCTCTACCTACAAAAATGATAGTTCCCTCATGATTATGGACGTAAAAAAGACCTTCTTTTTCAGGTAAACTATCTAATATTCTTTGAATACGAAACTTTTCATGTCTGTTATCAAAATACTTTATAGATTGTTGAATGATATTTTTCTCAACATCTTTATCTATCAATAATTTAAATAATTGTACAGTGGCTAATGCATCACCTGTAGCTCTATGACGATCAGACATAGGAATTCCCAAAAATTTACATAGTTTCCCCAGACTATGAGATGGAGATTCAGGGATAAGTTTTTTACTTAAAGTTACTGTACAAAGCGTATTACGTTTATATTTATAGCCTAATCGGTCAAATTCGGTACGAAGAATACGATAATCAAAATTAGCATTGTGAGCTACAATAAAGCAATCTTGAGTTATTTCAACAATTCTTTTCGCTACTTCATAAAACTTGGGTGCATTTCGCAGCATTTTGTTATTAATACCAGTAAGTTTTACAACAAACTCCTGAATTTCTCTTTCTGGATTTACTAAGCTAATGAATTGATCTATAATTTGATGTCCGTCATATTTATAGATGGCAATTTCTGTAATTCCTTCTTCGTTATATTTTCCTCCAGTAGTTTCAATGTCTAAAATAGCGTACAAATCTCTCCCTTTTTTAAGCTGGTCTATGTAAATCTAAGCAATATAATTTCTAACTCCAAAAATAGAGCTTCCTATTCGTACCATTGTACTGCCATTTTTTATGGCTAATTCATAATCACCACTCATTCCCATAGATAATATTTGTAAATTAGGATAGTTTTCTTGATTTTTATTAAAGAAATTAGCTAATGAAGAAAACTCTTCTTGTAATTGTTCTTGGTTATCTGTAAACGTAGCCATTCCCATTAAACCAACAATTTTTATATTTTCAAGTTCTTTTAATTCTTCCGAAGCTAAAATAGCTTCAATATCTTCAAAAGGTAACCCAAATTTGGTATCTTCTTTAGCAATTCGTGCTTGTAACAAACAATTAATAACTCTATTATGTTTTTTAGCCTGTTTGTTTATTTCTTTCAGTGTTTTAAAACTATCTACACCATGAATTAAATCAACAAAATGAGCCATGTACTTTACCTTATTACGTTGTAGGTGACCAATCATATGCCATTTTATGTCTTTAGGCAATTCATCATACTTAGCTACCATTTCCTGTATTTTATTCTCACCAAATACTCGTTGCCCAGCATCGTAAGCTTCTTGTATATCGGCAATAGGTTTGGTTTTAGAAACAGCAACTAACGTTACATTTTCTGGTAGTGTTGATTTTATTTTTTGAAGATTTTCTTTAATTCCTGTAATCATAATAATTTTTTATCAGACTTTACACTAAAACTCATAAATAGTTAAAGCACTTCTTAACTTAGGTTCTATGTAGGTTGTTTTCGGTGGCATCATTAAGCCAGCATCAACAATAGTTTTTAGTTCTTGAATATTAGTAGGTAACATTCCAAAAGAAACTTTAAATTCACCACTGTCAACCTTTGTTTTTAATTCTAACCCGTCAGATTTGTCTTGAGAATATACAATTTTAGAGGCGTTTCTAATATCCTCAATTCCTAAAATAGGCTCTAAAACGGTTGTATATAAAATATAAGCATCTAATTCACTTAAACAGTCAGTAAATTCATAAGCTGATTTACGTAAATACAAAGCATAAAATTCACCATTTAAATACATGCTAAAATGGTGTTTTTCTTTAGGTCTATATAATTCCTGTCCACGATTTTCAATTCTAAAGTGCGTGTCAAGTTCGATTAAGAGTTCTTCAGGAGTTAACCCGTTTAAATCTCTTATAAATCTATTGAATTCGTAAATTTTTACCTGACTTTCAGGTAATAGGTAACTCATGAAAAAGTTATAGTCTTCTTTTCCTGTATGTTTTGGATTATTCTCTGCTAAATTTTGTGCCAATAAACATGAAGATGTTGAACGATGATGTCCATCAGCAATATATAGGGTGTTAACTCCTTTGAAAGCTTTTGCTATTTGCTCTACATCTTTCTCTTCGTTTATAACCCATAAAAAATGTAAATCCCTATCAGATGTAGAAAACTCGTATTCGGCTCTTTCTTCCTGATATTTTTTTATAATAGCATTAATTACATCATTGTCAGGGTAGGTGAGTAGCACTGGTTCTGCATTAAAACCTGTATTTTTTAAGTAGTTTTCAAACAATAATTCACGCTCTTTTAACGTGTCTTCGTGCTTTTTTATTACTTCATTATGATAATCTTCTACAGAAGTGGCAGCAATGATTCCACAGAAATTATCATTTGGAGTTATTTTTTGATATACGTAATAAGCAGGAGTTTCATCTTGCTTAAAGACTTCATTTTCTTTGAATTCTAAGTAACGATTGTGTACCAATTTAAAGCGTTGTTCTCCTGTTACATCTTGTTTATGATATTTATAACCTGGGTTAATTACATGTAAAAAAGTGTATGGATTAAAATCGAGTTTTGCTCCAATTTCCGCAGGCGTATAAATCTCATAAGATTTAGAAGATACTAAAGCAACTTTATCTCTGGTGGCTCTAACAGCTTTAAATGGTTTTACAATTGCCATAGATTATTCGCTTAGTAATTCGATGATTTTGTTAGCAACTTCAATTCCAGCTCTATCTTGTGCTTCAACAGTTGAAGCTCCAATATGAGGAGTCATCGATATTTCAGGGTTCATTAATAGTTGAATTTCAGGTCTTGGTTGGCTTTCAAAAACGTCCAATCCTGCATATTTAACCTTACCACTATCAATAGCATTAACTAAATCAACTTCATTTAGAATACCTCCATGAGAAGTGTTTATAATTCCTACACCATTTTTCATTTTGTCAAACAAAGATGTTTCTATAACATATCCTTCTTGAGCAGGAAGGTGTAGCGTAATAAAGTCTGATTTAGATAATAAATTATCTATAGTTTCTGTTTCAATAAAGAAATCTACTGATTGACCATCGAAAAAAGGAATTGTGATAGTTGCATTGTCTATTTCTACATCAGTAGCTATCACTTCCATACCTAGAGCTATCGCAGTTTTAGCTACTTCTTGTCCTACAGTATCAAATCCAATAATTCCTAATGTTTTACCTCTTAGCTCAGTTCCCTGCGAGTATTGCTTTTTTAAGGCGTTAAAGCGCATGTCTCCTTCTAAAGGCATTTCACGGTTCGATTGATGTAAAAAACGAACCATTCCAAATAAATGAGCAAATACTAGTTCTGCAATTGAAGTGGCAGAAGCATCTTCGCTATTCACAACATGAACTCCATTATCAATAGCATAATCAACATCAATGTTGTCCATTTCGGTTCCTAAACATGCAATAAGTTTAATACTTGGACAAGCATCAATTAACTCTTGTCGTACTTGTGTAGTATTACCTGCTGTAATAGCATCAATAGCATGATCGTTTATATAATTTTCTAGCTGCTCTTGTGCAACTTTTGTATTTATAACTTCAAAACCTTTGTTTTCTAAAGCTTGTATTCCGCTAGCGGAAATTCCATCATTCACTAATATCTTCATCGATCTTTATATTAAAATGTCATTGTAAAAAATGACGTTGTATCTAACTTATTCTTTCTAATTCTTGCATTACATCTACTAAAGCTTGTACACTGTATAAAGGTAAAGCGTTGTACATACTTGCACGATAACCACCAACACTTCTATGGCCGCTTAATCCATTAATATTGGCTTCTTGCCACATTTTATCAAACTTAGTTTGTAAATTTTTATCAGCTAAGGTAAAAGTAGCATTCATATTACTTCGGTCTTCTATAGCAGCAACTCCTTTAAATAAAGGGTTTCTATCTATTTCACTGTATAAAAGTGCTGATTTTTTCTCATTCACTTTTTCAATGAATTCGATACCTCCTAAATCTTTTAACCATTCCAAAGTTAACATAGAAGTATATACTGCAAATACCGGTGGTGTATTAAACATACTTTCTTTGTCAAGAAATACTTGGTAATTTAACATTGAAGGAATTTGACGTTCTACTTTTCCTAAAATGTCTTCTTTTATTACAACAAGGGTAGTACCAGCTGGTCCCATATTTTTTTGAGCTCCTGCATAAATTAAATCAAACTTTGAAAAATCCATTTGACGAGAAAAAATATCAGAACTCATATCACATATCATTGGAACAGAAGTCTCAGGAAAACTTTTCATTTGTGTTCCATAAATAGTGTTATTACTAGTACAATGGAAATAATCTACATCTGTAGGAATTTCATATGTTTTGGGAATGTAACTGAAGTTCTTATCTTTTGAGGAAGCTACTTCTACTAATTCGCCAAATAATTTAGCTTCTTTTATAGCTTTGTCACTCCAAGTCCCTGTATTTAGGTAAGCTGCTTTTTTATTTAGTAAGTTATAAGCAACCATTAAAAACTGCATACTGGCTCCACCTTGTAAAAACAATGCTTTGTAGCCTTTATTTTCAAGACCTAATAATTCTAGTGCTAAGCTTCTTGCTTTTTCAATTACATCTACAAAAGGTTGACTTCTGTGTGATATTTCTATTAAAGATAAGTTGTCGTTATTAAAGTCAATGACTGCTTCTGATGCTTTTTTTAGCACTTCTTCAGGTAAAATACAAGGCCCTGCACTAAAGTTATGTTTTTTCATTTGTGTTGTTGTGTTTTGCTACACAAAGGTGCAAATTTATAAAGAGACTCTTTTAAATTTTAGATAAAAATTCTAGTGTGTTTACACCGTCAGCATAGTCCCATAACTTTGGGTGCTGTGTTTGTCCGAATTCAATTTCATTTTCAATAAAATTATTAGCTACGACACATTGAATTTGCTCTCTATCTTCCCACAATTTAATTTTTAAATCATCCGCATTATCATAGTACTCATAAAAAACAGAAGCGATAGGAGAGGCGTAGCTTTCATCTTCTTTAATCATTAAAAAGCCATTTTCTAAAATATCAAACTCACTCATTAAATACACTGCTTTGTTGTAATCGTAATTATTAGCATATTTAACATTGTTAATGATTTCATGTTGTTGATACATTCCATTGAAAAAAGCGTCGAAATTATAATCTTTTGGGATAAAAATTTTAGAAACTGAGCGGCAGCCTAATCCAAAATAACGAAAAACATCTTCACTTAAGTTTTGTAATTGTTCTTCAGATTCATTTCCTGTTAAAACAGCAACAGAATTTCTGTTTTTTCTTATAATGCTAGGTTTATCTTTAAAGTAGTATTCAAAATAACGTGCTGTATTATTACTACCAGTAGCTATTACCGCATCAAACCCTGTTAGTTTTTCTTCAGTAAACGTGATTTTTCCTTTTAATCCAGGTTCAACATATTCTAAATATTTTGCTAAAAAAGGCAATAAATGTTTATCGTTAGACGATTGTTTAACTAATACCGAGTGCCTAGAAATTAGAACTGATAAAAAGTCATGAAAACCTACTAAAGGAATGTTTCCTGCCATGATAACAGCGACTAATTTGGGTTTGTTGTCACCTAAGTTTTCGTTAGCAATCCATTGAGTTAAGTTTTCTGAAGTAAGTGCTTTTGCCCAATTTTCTATAGAGAATAATATATTTTCTCTGGTAAACCAAGTGTTGTTTTCTCCTGCTATTTTTAATTGATGTTTAAATCCATCAAAAAACAATTCGTTATGTTCTATACCTTCTTTTTTCTCTATTTTTTCTTGAGAAAACTGGCTTAAAAATTCTCCTAGTTTATGAAAAGCGTTAATTCTACTTTTTATACTATCCATTTATTTGGTTCTAAATTAAATTGGAACTATTTTTGCGAATGCAAAGTTACAAAACTGAAAGAGATTAATTATGGCAATTATAATAACAGATGAATGTATAAACTGCGGGGCTTGCGAACCTGAATGTCCTAATACAGCAATTTATGAAGGTGCAGATGACTGGAAGTATGCTGATGGAACTGATTTAACAGGAAATATTGTTTTACCAAACGGTAAATCAGCTAATGCAGATGAAGATCAAGAGCCAATTTCGGATGAAATTTATTACATTGTTGTAGACAAGTGTACAGAATGTAAAGGTTTTCATGAAGAGCCACAATGTGCTGCTGTTTGCCCTGTTGATTGTTGTGTTCCTGATGAAGATAATGTAGAAACAGAAGAAGAGTTATTAGCTAAACAACGTTTTATGCATAACGATTAATAAGTTCCAAATTTTTGGAGATATGAAATAACAAAAATCCTGAGAATACTCTCAGGATTTTTGTTTTTATAAAAAGTGTATTAAAGTTTAAACCCTAATCGAGTAAAGAAATAAGCACCGTCTGATCCCATTTGAACAGAATCAGCTAATCCTCCTTGATCAGTCCATCCATCAAATTGTGGAGTAGGATACACATTAAAAATATTATTACCTCCAAGTGTAAAAGTAATTTTATCTGTAAAAGCATAGCTTAGACTTAAATCGGTAGTAATTTTACTTTTATAAACATCAGTAGCCACAGGATATAAGGCATCAGCTTCTGCTTGAGTAGTAGCTGGTGAGTCTACCCATTGAAAATCTTGTAATTGCACTTCGCTAAATTTTGTAAGGTTTAAAGAAACATCAAACTTCTTGTAACCATATCCTAAGTTTAAACCAAATTTATAATCTGGAGCTGCCGCTTTTAAGTAAGCTTCAGAAAAAGGACTAAAGAAAGTAAATCTGTTTAAGTTTCCGTTCTTTATCTTTTCAATTTTAGTATCGTTAAAGTTTCCTACCAATCCTACATCTATTCTATGATCTTCAAAAGATTTTTTGTAGTTTAAAACAATATCTAATCCTTGAGTTTTTGTATCAACACCATTTGCAAAGAATTGTGCTGCATCAACGCCTAAATTCAATCCAGAAGCATCAAAGTTATCTGTTAAAATAATGCGGTCATCAACAGTAATAGAATATGCATCAATGGTAGCTGTAAATCCACCAATTTTATAAGTAAACCCTAAACTAGCATTGAATGCTGTTTCTTCTTTTAATTGTTCTATTCCGAAAGCTCTAGTTACAGTACTGTTATTTGCAGACAATAATGATGGTAAAGATTCCCCATTAACAATGTTTGTAAACTTTAGATTATAATATAATTGAGCTAAAGATGGTGCTCTGAAACCTGAGGAAATAGAACCTCGTAGGGTTAAATTATCACTTGCTTTAAATCTTGAAGCTAACTTAAAGTTAAATGTACTACCAAAATCACTGTAATCTTCATAACGAACAGCCGCACCTACTAAGAATTTTTCTGTAAAGTTAAATTCAGAATCAAAATAGATACCTACATTACTTCTTGAACGGTCAACTTCATTGTCAGGTCCATATCCAGGGAACCCTTGAGAACCTCCAGGTAACTCATCTCCATTACTATCAACAGCTACTGGTTGAACAGCAGGATTTTCCATTAATACTCCGTTATCATCATATAATCCATAAGAAGCTTCTTCACCAGCAAAAATGATAAAGTTTTCTGTTCTATACTCTAAACCGAAAGCAAGGTTGACTCCACTCATTAAATCTTCTAAGTACTTACTAAAATCTAATCCTGTAGTATTTTGTGATAAACTATGACCTCCTGCATTAAAATCGGTAGGTGAAGCATCTTTTAAAGAAGCGTTGTTTGAGTCTTTGATGAAATAATGGAATTTATTTTCTCCGTAAGTATTATTAAAATCAATTTCCCAACCATTTTCTAATTTATGTTTAATTCCTGCCGATACAGATATATCAGTGATATTTGAAGTAATTCTAGGGGTAAATCCATTAGGGTGTATGCTAGGAACACTTCTATTATCGCCTTCATCAAAACTATCTCTTGAAAAAGCATACGCATCAGTATCTCTATAATTTCTACCTCCAAAAGCATATACTTCGGTATTGTCATTTATAGGTAAACTAGCATTTACCATAAAATTGAATCCATCTATAGCAGCGCTACCATATCCTTTTCGCCAAGAAAAACCAGGTCTCAACGTTCTTTCTTTTGACAACAATTCGGTAGTAAAGTTTACAAAACCTCCTTTATCATTCAATTTAGCTCCGTAGTTTAAATCTAGTTTAAAAGTTCCACCATCAAAACTTTTGTCTTTTCCATCTAATCTGTTTTTTCCTTCAACATTGTATAAAGTTTCTCCTGTAGCTTCAGCCCATCCACTTCCTATGGCTGTGCTATAAACTCCATAACCAATACTTCCTGAAGCGCCGTCGGTATTATCTTTTAAAACAATATTAATAACTCCTGCAATAGCGTCAGAACCATACTGAGCAGATGCTCCATCTCTTAGAACTTCAATTCTTTTAATAGCAGCAGCAGGAATTGCATTTAAATCAGTTCCTGAATTTCCACGTCCGCGTGTTCCAAAAATATTAACCAATGATGATTGATGACGTCTTTTACCGTTGATAAGTACCAAAGTTTGGTCTGGACCTAAACCTCGTAAGGAAGCGGGTACTATATGGTCGGCACCATCTGATCCTGATTGCTTAGTAGCATTAAATGACGGAGCTGCATATTGTAATATATCATTTACTTCTACTTTACCATTTTTAGTTGCTAAATCTCCTACATCAATTATATCAACAGGTACTGGTGTGTCAATAGCAGTTCTTTTAGGATTTCTAGACCCTACGATAACAACTTCATCTAATTCTAAACCTTCTTTTAAAACAATATTAAAATTAGTTTTTCCATTAATAGGAACTTCTTGTGTTTCAAAACCTGAAAAACTAATTATTAAGGTTCCATTAGCATTAGCGTTAAGGGAAAATTCACCATTAAAATCTGTAGATGTACCATTAGAGGTTCCTTTTTCTAAAACGTTAGCTCCAGGTAAAGGCTCATTGTTTGTATCTTTTACTGTACCTTTAATTAATGTTTGAGCACTCAACATATGAAGTCCCAAAAAAAACAGGTAAGTAATAAGAAGGGTCTGTTTTTTCATTTAAATATATTTTTTAGTTAATTTCTTAAAAGTAGTAAAAAATCAATCTAAATCTTAAAAAAATGTTAAAAACATAAAATTACAAACTAAAAACAAATTTAAACGAATCAATAAATAAATAGAAAATTTAGAAAGCAAAGCACTATATTTGCACTCGCAAAATTTCAATAAAACAATAGAATGAAAGCTGGAATTGTAGGATTACCAAACGTAGGGAAATCAACCTTATTTAACTGTTTATCTAACGCAAAAGCGCAGAGTGCAAACTTTCCGTTTTGTACCATTGAACCTAATTTAGGAGTAGTAAACGTACCTGATACTCGTTTAGAAAAGCTAGAAGAACTAGTAAATCCTGAAAGAGTTTTACCTGCAACTGTAGAGATTGTAGATATTGCAGGTTTAGTAAAAGGAGCTAGTAAAGGAGAAGGTTTAGGTAACCAGTTCTTAGCAAACATTCGTGAAACAGATGCTATTTTACATGTATTGCGTTGTTTTGATAATGATAATATAGTGCACGTAGATGGTTCTGTTGATCCTATAAGAGATAAGGAAACTATTGATATTGAACTTCAATTAAAAGATTTAGAAACTGTTCAAAAACGTTTGGAGCGTGTAAAAAGAACAGCTAAAACAGGTAATAAGGAGGCGCAAGTAGAATTAGAAATTCTATTAAAGGTTGAAGAAACATTATTAGAAGGAAAATCTGTTCGCTCTATTGAATTTACAGAAAAAGAAGAGGAATTTGTAAAACCATTACAGTTCATTACTGCAAAACCAGTTTTATATGTGTGTAATGTTGATGAAGGTTCTGCTGTTTCAGGAAATGCTTATGTTGATAAGGTAAAAGAAGCGGTAGCACACGAAAATGCTGAAGTTATTGTGTTAGCAGTAGGTACAGAAGCAGATATTACAGAGTTAGATGATTACAAAGAACGTCAAATGTTCTTAGCTGATATAGGATTAGAAGAAGCAGGAGTTTCTCGCTTAGTTCGTTCGGCTTATAAGTTATTAAACTTACAAACTTATTTCACTGCAGGTGTAAAAGAGGTGAGAGCTTGGACTATACCGGTAGGCGCTACTGCACCTCAAGCAGCAGGTGTTATTCACACTGATTTTGAAAAGGGGTTTATCCGCGCGGAGACTATTAGTTATGATGATTATGTATCATTTGGTAGTGAAGCTAAAGTAAAAGAAGCAGGTAAAATGAGAGTAGAAGGAAAGGAGTATATCGTTAAAGATGGTGATATTATGCACTTTAGATTTAATGTATAATTTTTTACTTAATAAAGTCTAAACTCCACTAAAATCTAGTGGAGTTTTTTTGTACCTTAGAAATTCTAAATCGCTTACTTACTATGCAAATAGAAAAACAAACATTTCAGTTTTTAAAAGACTTAAAAGAAAACAACAATCGTGAATGGTTTACAGAACACAAACTTCGATTCACAGAAGCTCAAAATAACGCAAAAGCTGTATACAAAACCATTCAAGATAATTTAAACAAGCATGATGAGATAGATAAGTTTAAGTTATTTAGAATTTACAGAGATGTACGTTTTTCAAAAGATAAAACACCGTATAAAACACATTTTGGAGGTTCTTTTCATAGAAAAAAACCAGCATTAAGGGGAGGGTATTATTTACATATTTCTCCTGGCGATAGTTTTGTTGCTGGCGGATTCTGGGAGCCTAATAAAGAAGATCTTTTACGTATTCGAAAGGAATTTGAAGTAGACGCTTCTGAAATTAGAGAGATTTTAAAAGAAAAGAACTACGTACAACATTTTGGAGGTAAACTAGAAGGAGATGAGCTTAAAACAGCTCCTAAAGGATTTGATAAGCAACATCCAGATATCGACTTGATTCGCAAAAAAGGATATATAGCTATTCAACGTTTTACAGACAAAGAAGTATTAGCTCCCGATTTTTTAACAAAAGTAGATGACTCTTTTAAAGCACTTCGTCCTTTTTTTAATTATATGAGTGATGTGCTAACTACAAATTTAAACGGAGAGAGTATTTTAGATTAATTTAGGTGTAATTTCACTTCTCTTTTCAAATAAGCATAGGTAAGCGCAGTAGATAAAACATCTGCTATAGGGAAAGACATCCAAACACCATTTACACCATAAAACTTAGGAAGTATATACACTAAAGGAATTAAAAAGAATCCTTGTTTTAAGAGGGTTAATAATAGTGCAGGTAATGCTTTGCCTGCAGCTTGAAAATAAGCAGATCCGATTAATTGAGTAGTTATTACAGGAGTTGCTAAAAAAGCTACAATTAATGCATCAGGAGTGAGTTTTAATAACTTTTCATCTTCTGTAAAAACCCCCACTAATTCAATTGGAAATAACATGATCATTATAAAAATTAAAACAGCAATACCGGTGCCAAAAAGGATGGATGTTTTTATAGTTTCTTTTACTCTTTCAGTATTGTTAGCTCCATAATTGTATCCTGCAATAGGTAAAAAACCTTGGGTAACTCCTAAAACAGGAAATAAGGCAAATAACATAACCCTATTGATAATACCATAAATTGCAATTGAAATCTCACCACCATATTTAAAAAGAGAGTAGTTTAAAACAATAGTTAAAATACTTATGGTTCCTTGTCTTACTACTGTTACACCGCCTAAAGAAACAATCTCTTTTACAATAGAAAAATTCAATTTAAAATATTTGGGAATTATTTTTAATTCAGTCTTTTTTGAAATAAAAAACCAAAGAATAAATATTCCACTAACTGCATACGAAATAGAGGTAGCCAAACCTGCACCGTACATTCCTAAATTCATGAATTTAATAAAAACCACATCTAAAAAAATATTAGCTATGGCAGGGAAGAGCATGGTAAGCATCGCATAATTAGGTTTGCCAACTGCTCTAACAACAGGATTACCCATCATAGCAAAAGCCAAAAACGGGACACCCCAAACAATTACATCGAAATACTCAGTAGCAGGTACTATAATGTTTCCATTGGCTCCAAAAAGCCTTAAAATAGGTGTGCTGAAAAATGTTCCTACAAGCACAAATAAAACAGATAACGCGATGGTTAATGAAATTTGATTCCCAAAAACTTCAAAGGCTTTATTTTCTTTATTAGCTCCTAAGGCTCTAGAAATTATAGAACTTCCTCCAATTCCAACTCCCATACCAATAGAAGAAATTAAAAAAGCAATAGGTAATACCACAGTAATTGCAGCAATAGCGAGTACGCCAATCCATCTTCCCACAAAAATGGTATCAACAATCATATTAATCGACATTACTAAAATTCCAATAGAAGCAGGGATAGCTTGTTTTAAAATAAGTTGACTAATACTTTTTGTACCTAGGTCGTTGGCGATTGTATTCATGCTGACTAAATTAACACGAATTATCCATCAAAAATAAAAACAAGGTTAGATTTAAGTAATAATTAACATCAATCCTGTAAGTTTGTCTTATGAATTTATTTGAACAAAAACATATTGTAACTTCAGAAGAAATAGATGAATACAACCATGTAAACAATGTGGTGTATGTACAATGGATGCAAAACATTTCAGATGCTCATTGGAAAGAACTTTCTAAAAATGTAAAGAACATCGATTATGTGTGGTTTGTTATTAGACATGAAGTTGATTATAAAAATCAAGCCGTATTAGGAGATGAAGTAACACTTAGGACTTGGGTTGGAAAAACAGAAGGGATAAGATCCATACGTCATTTTGAAATGTATAGAGGAGAAACTTTATTAGTAAAATCTCAAACTACATTTTGTTTGTTAGATGCTAACACAAAAAAACCTAAAAGAATTACGAAAGAGGTAACAAACTTATTGTTACCGTAAAAGAAACAATATCTTTGCACTTATAAATTTATAGAATGACAACATTTACCGCATTAGGAGTACGAAAAGAATATGTTAAGGGATTGAAAGAGTTAGGAATAACAACTCCTACTGAAGTACAACAAGAAACTATACCTTATTTACTTGAAAATAATTCAGATTTTATAGGATTAGCACAAACAGGTACAGGGAAAACTGCTGCTTATGGCTTGCCTATTTTACATAAAATAGATGCTTCAAAAGACAATGTACAAGCGTTAATTTTATCACCTACAAGAGAATTGGTACAACAGATAAAGAAACAACTATTTAAGTTTACAAAATATGTTAATGATAAAATTTTTGTAGAAGCTGTTTACGGTGGTGAAAAGATTGAACGTCAAATCAACAATTTAAAAAGAACCACGCATATTATTGTAGCAACTCCAGGACGTTTGATTGATTTAATAGAAAGGGGCGATGTAGATTTAAAAAATATCAAAACCTTAGTACTTGATGAAGCAGATGAAATGCTTAGTATGGGGTTTAAATTAGAATTAAATCGTATTTTAAAATATACTTCTGGTACTCGTAAAACATGGTTGTTTTCGGCAACAATGCCAGATGAAATTAGAAGTATTATAAAAAAATACATGAATGCTTCAGCAAAACAAGTTGAAGTAAACAAAAATGTATTGGTGAATGCCAACATTACGCATCAGTTTGTAACAACTACGATTCCTGAAAAAACCGATGTTATTATTAAGTTTTTGGAAAAAAGACATGCTGAAAGAGGAATCATTTTCTCAAGAACCAAAGCAGGAGCTCAAAAACTAACAAAAGAATTACAACAAGATGGGTTTTCAGTAGAAGCTTTAGAAGGAGATATGCAACAAAAAGAGCGTGATAAAGTAATGCGTGCTTTTAAAAACGGTAATCTTCAAGTATTAGTGTCAACAGATGTTTCAGCTAGGGGAATTGATGTTCAAAACTTAGCTTTTGTTATTCATCACCAATTACCAGAACAACTAGAGTACTATACACACCGAAGTGGTAGAACTGCTAGAGCAGGGAAAAGAGGAATTTCTTTAGCATTGATTCTTCAAAATGAAAGAAGTCGTTTAGCTGAAATAGAAAGAACATTACAAATACAATTTTCTGAAATATCAATATAAATGGATGTAATTTACGCCATAGACATTGCTGGAACTTTTGCCTTTGCTATTAGTGGAGCATTGGTTGCTATTAGAAAAAAGTTTGATGTTTTTGGAGTCATTATCATAGCTTTTGTTACTGCCGTAGGAGGCGGAATGACAAGAGATGTACTTATTAACGCACACCCTATAAATTGGATTGGGGATATTAACTATATCTGGACAATATTAATAGCTGTTGCAGCAACCTTTTTATTTCGAAGTAAAATAGCACCGTTAAGAAGAACCATGTTTTTGTTTGATACTATTGGTATAAGTGTGTTTACGTTATTAGGTGTTCAAAAAGGAATAAACTTTAATTTACATCCGTTTGTAGCCTTGGTAATGGGAATGTCTTCCGCAGTAATGGGAGGTGTAATTAGGGATGTGCTAACAAATGAAATTCCGTTAATTTTTCATAGAGAAATATATGCGTCAGCCTGTTTAGCAGGAGGAATTGTTTATCTACTTTTATATCCTTTAAATATCAATGAAGATATACTCTTTGTTATTTCTGCAGGAATAATTATTCTTGTAAGAACAATTGCTGTACAATATAAATTGGAGCTTCCTCGAATAAAAAAAGATGTATTTGGTAAATAAAGGATATGAAAAAATTAGTTTTTGAAAATTTAAATGAACTTTCTAATATAGAAGGAAAACAGTTACCGGTAGGAGAGTGGTATACTGTAACTCAACAAATGATTAATGATTTTGCCAATGCTACATTAGATAAACAGTGGATTCATATTGACACAGCAAAAGCGGCTAAATATTCTCCAACAAAAACAACAATTGCACACGGATTCATGTCTGTTTCTATGCTGTCAGAACTAATATCTAAACAATTTGAAGTAAAAAGTGTAACTATGGGGTTAAATTACGGATTGAATAAAGTTCGTTTTCCTAATCCTGTGCCTGTAAATAGTGAATTACGTTTAATTAGTTCTGTTAAGCTAATAGAAGACTTTCAAAACGGTAAAAAGTTAACTTTTGATTGTACGATAGAAATAAAGGGACAAGAAAAACCAGCCTGTGTTGCCGAATTTATTTTTGTTCTATTTGAATAAAATAAAGCTGCCTTTTTCAAGACAGCTTTTAAATTGTTGTATTATCTTAGTACTATGATAACCAGCCTTTCGCTATTGTCTTTTTAGTATACATCAACAAAAACACACCTATAACAATTACCATTATAGGCATTATAATGCTTCCAGGTCCGTATACTTCAGCTGCTCTACTCATAAACAAGTTATATGACATTTGAACTACGATAGCAATTAGCGAAAGTAAAAACATTGGTCTTGCTAACTTTTTTCTCATTAATAAAAAAGCACTACCAAGTAATCCTCCAAAAACGGCTATAGCAAAAGCAGCGGTAACCCAAGTAGGAACATTTTCATATAAAGCTCTTTCTGCTTCAGGTAAAGCAGCTCTGACTTCATCTGTCATGTAAGCTTGACCAATATAAGACATAACACCTAGTCCATTCCAAACTAAGGCTGCAATACCAATAATCCAAAAAAGTGTGGTGGGTTTGTTTGAATCTGTCATAAAATATAGTTTTTTAGTTAGTTACTGTTAAATGTAGTTATAAATAACTCAAAATCCAAAACAGACTGTAAATCAAAGGGTAGTGTACAAGTAAAAAAGAAAGTGATTAGCTTGTAAATAGTAGGCTTTCATAAAATAATGTTAAAGACTAGTAATTAGTGTAACGACACAAGAAAATAGTCGTCATATAAACATATAATTACTTAACAAGTAATGTTTAGTGATTAGTTAGTTTTTAATAGTTGATTGAAAGGAAAGGCTCGAGATATTATCCCGAGCCTTTTTTAATATATTTTATTTTTACAGCTTACTTTCTTTCTAGTAAGGCCATATAAAATCCGTCGTAACCAGATTTATGCGATAGTACTTTTTCGTCTTTTACAAATTTAAAATCTTTTCCTGCATCAGAAGCTAAAAAGAACTCAACTTGTTGTTGATTTTCTGAAGGTAATACTGAGCAAGTGGCATATACCATTTTCCCACCTGGCTTTACCATTTTAGAGTATTGTTGTAATACTTCTTGTTGTGTACCACGAATTTTATCTAAAAACTCAGGTTGTAATTTCCACTTACTATCAGGGTTTCTTCTAATTACTCCCAAACCAGAACATGGAGCATCAATCAATACCCTATCAGCTTTTCCTTGTAATTTTTTAATTACTTTGGTTGAATCAATTACACGAGTATCAATATTGTGAACCCCGTTTCTTCTAGCACGTACTTTTAGCTTTTTCAATTTACTCTCGTAAATATCCATTGCTATAACTTGTCCTTTATTTTTCATTAAAGAAGCCAAGTGTAATGTCTTTCCACCAGCACCAGCACAAGTGTCTACTACCTTCATGCCTGGTTCTACATCTAAATAAGCAGCTACTAATTGTGACGAAGCATCTTGAACTTCAAAAAAACCTTTTTTAAAGGCTTCTGTTTTAAAAACATTCGCCCTTTCTACTAATTTTAAAGCATCATCATATCCTTTGATAAATTCAGTGTCAATTCCTTCAGAAGCTAACTGTTTTTGTAAATGAGCTTTGGTTGTATTTAAAGTATTTGTACGTAAGATAACTTCTGCTTGTTTGTTTAAAGCAGCTATTTCTTTGGTCCAAACCTCTTCACCTAATTCTTGTACACCTACTTCATCAATCCAGTCAGGAATAGACTCTCTAAATTTTCTTGTTTTTAATAGCTCATCAAACTTACCTTTAATTCTTCTAGTAGGGGTAGGTTCAATTTGATTCCAATCAGGTAACTGAATTCCTTTTAGTACACACCAAACAGCAAATAATCGCCATAAATCAGGACGAGAATACGGTGCTTTTACATTTGCTATTTCTGCATATAATCGTTTCCAACGAACCACATCATAAATAGTTTCAGCAACAAACTTTCTATCACGTGCTCCCCAGCGTTTATCTCTCTTTAAAGCTTTTTCAACAGCTTTGTCTGCATACACATCTTCATTAAAAATATCGCGTAAGCTATCAATAACCGCGAAAACTAAATTTCTATGTAATCTCATTTGATGAATTTAAGAGTGCAAAGATAGTTGATTTTAATGGCTTTTTGTATTTTCGTTCTTAATGAATTTAAACCACCCCGTAACATATATAAAAGGAATTAGTGTTGCCAGAGCAGAGTTACTATTTACCGAGTTAGGTATTAAGACTTGTAATGACCTGTTGCATCTTTTTCCGTTTAGGTATATTGATAAAACACAGTTTTATACGATTAATCAGTTGCAACAAAACTCTGCTGAAGTACAAATAGTAGGTAAGATTACGGGCGTAAAAACCGTAAAGCAAAAAAGAGGAAGTAGGTTAGTGGCTACTTTTTCAGATGCTACAGGTACTATGGAGTTAGTTTGGTTTAAAGGTGTAAAATGGATTAAAGATAGTTTAAAAGTAAACGTTCCGTACGTTATTTATGGGAAGTTAAATTGGTATAATGGTATTCCTAATATGCCACACCCAGAAATGGAGACAGTAAAAGAATACAAAAGTAAGCTACAAATGGCTATGCAACCGGTATATCCTTCTACTGAAAAATTAAGTACGAAAGGAATAAGTAACAAGGTTATGCGTACGATGATTCAAAACTTGTTTCAACAAGCGTATAATGAAATAGAAGAAACTTTTCCGGCTTATTTTATTGAAGAACATCAATTCTTAGGTAAAAAAGAATCGTTATTAAATATTCACTTTCCTAAGAATCAAGAATTATTAGCCAAAGCGCAATATCGATTGAAGTTTGAAGAATTATTCTTTATTCAGTTACAATTACTACAGAAAAAACTCATACGAAAATCAAAACTAAAAGGATTTGTTTTTGAACAGGTAGGAGAGGAGTTTACCGATTTTTACAACAATCATTTACCTTTTGACTTAACGGGAGCTCAAAAACGAGTATTGAAAGAAATTCGTAAAGATGTAGGCTCTGGAGCACATATGAATCGATTATTACAAGGTGATGTAGGTTCTGGGAAAACGATTGTAGCATTATTAACTATGTTGTTAGCCATTGATAATGGCTACCAAGCCACAATAATGGCACCGACAGAGATACTTGCAACACAGCACTATAATGGGATAATAGAATTATTAGAGAAAACCGATATTAAAGTTGAATTATTAACAGGATCTACCAAAACAAAAAAACGTAGAGAAATTCATGAAAGCTTACTAGATGGTTCTTTGCATATTTTGATTGGCACTCACGCTATTTTAGAAGAAAAAGTACAGTTTGAAAATCTAGGGATTGCTATTATTGATGAGCAACATCGTTTTGGAGTAGCACAGAGAAGAAAGTTGTGGGAAAAAAGTTCATCTGATGGAAGAGCTATTCCTCCTCATATTTTGGTGATGACTGCGACACCTATACCAAGAACATTGGCTATGTCTGTGTATGGTGATTTAGATATTTCCGTAATTGATGAATTGCCTCCTGGACGTAAAGAAATTAAAACTGTACACCGTTATGATAGTAATCGTTTGGGTGTTTTTAAGTTCTTGAAAGATGAAATTGCTAAAGGGAGACAAGCTTATGTGGTATATCCTTTAATCCAAGAATCTGAAGCGATGGATTACAAAGACTTAATGGATGGATATGAAAGTATTTCTAGAGAATTTCCTTCTCCTAAATATCAAATTAGTATTGTTCATGGTCAAATGAAACCTGCTGATAAAGACTATGAAATGGAACGTTTTGCCAAAGGAGATACTCAAATTATGGTAGCTACTACGGTTATTGAGGTAGGAGTAAATGTACCAAATGCCTCTGTAATGGTTATAGAAAGTGCTGAACGTTTTGGATTAAGTCAGTTGCATCAATTGCGAGGTAGAGTAGGACGTGGAGCTGAACAAAGTTACTGTATTTTATTATCGAGCTATAAATTGTCTTCTGATGGGAAAACTCGATTACAAACGATGGTAGAAACTACAGATGGATTTAAAATTGCTGAAGTGGATTTAAAACTTCGTGGCCCTGGAAATATTATGGGAACACAACAAAGTGGAGTATTAAATCTTAAAATAGCAGATGTTGTTAAAGATAGTCCAATATTACATGTAGCGCGTAAAGCTGCTATAAACATACTTCAAGAAGATCCTAATTTGTCAGAAATAAAAAATTCCAGCTTGCTGAAAGCTTATGAAAAGCTTAGAAAAACAAGTGGAATTTGGAGTAATATAAGTTAGAATTAAGCGCTATTAACTAGCACTTAATTCTTCTTCGTTGTCAATTTCATCAGTTTTATTATACCTCAATATTAGGTATCCAATTATTGCTGAAACAAGAGAGCCTAATAAAACACCTATTTTGGCTGATCCAAGGAACTCAGGACTTTTAGCAAATGCTAAACTAGCAATAAATATAGCCATAGTAAATCCAATTCCTGCTAAAAATGATACGCCTACAATGTGTTGAGCATTTATGTCTTTAGGAACCTCTATTATTTTAAGCTTTTTAACTGTGGTAATAATTGTAGTAATTCCAATACTGTTTCCTAAAATTAAACATAAAGCGATATTAATTATTAAGGATGTGTCTAAGTTAGCATCACCATCTATTAAAACTCCTGCATTAGCTAAAGCAAAAATTGGGATAATTGCATACGCAACTAAATCATGTAGTTTGTGTTCTAAAAGTTGAAGAGGAGATTGGTAATCTTCAATCCAATGATCTAAGTTATCTATTTCAGCCACTTGCTCTTTTGATAATATTGGCTTAGGTGCAACCTTCGCTTTTTTGATATTATCCATTATTTGTGACAAATTAGCTATAAATTCAGGGGTGTGCACTTTTTGTCTGATAGGTACAGCAAAAGCCATTAAGATTCCTGCTACAGTTGGGTGAATTCCTGCTTTTAAGAATAAAACCCAAATTACAGCTCCAAACATAAAAGTTACGTAGTGAGAATAAAAACCTTTATGAGCAATAAAATAAAGAAAAGCTAATAAACCTATAGCGATAGATATCAATGTAATATCAATACTAGTACTATAAAACAATGCAATTACTAGAACAGCTCCTATATCATCAACAATAGCAAAAGCAGTTAAAAATACTTTTAAACTCAGCGGTATTCTTTTGCCTAAAGTGTTTAAAACAGCTAAAGAAAAGGCTATATCTGTAGCCATAGGAACTCCCCATCCATGACTTGTTTCAGGGTTCTTGTTTAAAAGGTAGAAGAATAAAATAGGAAATAACATACCACCAAGCGCTCCAAAAAGAGGGAATGCTAGTTTTTTAGTAGAGTTTAATTCACCTATTAAGAACTCTCTTTTAATCTCTAAACCAATTAAAAAGAAGAACACTGCCATTAACCCATCATTAATCCAAAGTATTAATGGTTTGTATAACTCAAAGTGTTCAGACTTAAAACCTATCTTATACTCCCATAAATGATTATAACTATCTCTAAAAGGAGAGTTAGCCCAAATGAGGGCTAATAAAGTAGCTGCCAACAATAAAATACCACTAGCACTTTCGGTTTTTATAAAGTTTTGAAGTGGAGATATAATTCTCTTTTTTATCATGTTTGTATATAGATTGTAACTTACTTTTTTCATTTAAAAAAAGTAAGGGTATTAATTTTTTTGTTTCAGAAAGCGAAGATAATTCATCAAACTTTAACGAAAAGTTAAATTTTTAAAACTTTTTAACACTTAAGAAGGAAAAACGATACGAAATACCCAAATTTATTTGAGCACTACTTAAATTTCCTCCTCTAGCTTTTACATAACCCGCTCCTAATCTTAAATTTAAGTTATTAGTAAGTTTTTGATTAACTCCAATACTAGGTTTAACAATTAATCCTTGTCCTGTACTAATACCTCCTCCACCAGCTGCACCACCTAAAACTTGTGCAAAAAGAGAGGTTTTCCCGTTAAAGAAGTCGTTTGTTTGAACTCCTAAACCTACAATTCCTTCTGCATATGCCCCTGCATTACCAAAGTTAGCAAAAGAAGTTTGACCTGCCGCATATAAATACTTATTTAAGAAAAAATTTAATTGCAATGATATTTGATGCATATCTTGATCAAAACCACCATCTCTTGCTGCATTTAAATACAAGTCTTGTTTAATAATTGCGTCAAACCCTTTGAACTTTCCTTCAGAAAATTCTCTTTCATCTGATAAAATTCCATCCCTATCTACATAATATTTCAACCCAAAACCAAAAGTAGAAGAAACAAAATGAGAATCAGGGCTCATCAAGTATCCTTTATTGATTGATGCATACACATTATCAAATAATTTTTGTTCTAAGGATATATCAGGATAGATTAAAAAACCTCCTTTAGTATCAACTCCGCCACCGCCTCCAGCACCTACTCCAAATTTAGCTAAAATATTTGTACGATTCTTATTCATCGACAAATGATAACCTCCACCAAGGAAAACATCCATATAACCTGCCTTAATTCCATGATAAGCACCATCTGCTTTAACGAAAAAGAAGAAATTATCTGTAAGGTAAGAATTTAATTCAAAACCTGCTAGACGTATTGTGTTTCCTTTATAGGAACCTTTGGTTACTTTAGCATTATTTAAATGAACAAATAATGATATTCTGTTGCTTAAAGCGTTCCAAGAGGTGTTTTTTAGTTTTTCTGTCGAGAAACTACTTTCTCTATCTTCAAATCCTGCTGTCTTAAAAGATAAAGGGATTTGTACTGCTACGTTAAATTGGCTACTGTTAATAGTACCTCCATCAAAAAAATCAACATAACTATATCCTGCAGTTGCAGAAAAATGTTTGAAATCATACCCCAAATTAAGGTGGGGAAGTATAAAAGCACCACCACCGTCAGGAGCTGAAGCACCACCACCTCCTCCAAAGTGAATTCCAGCATCTACAAAAAGCTTATTGGTTATTTTTTGTTGAATTCCTGCGTTAACCCCCAATGTAAAAAAACCTCCTCTAATACCTCCAACAGCTCCATACAAACCAACGCCTGCATAACTCCAATCATTTAGTTTTAGATTATAGTGGAGACCCGTATAATCCATATTCTGTTCTCCTTCAGGCATTTTAATTGATAAGAAATCAATTTGACCAAACCCTAGTTGTGTTTTTTGTTCAGGAACCGTACTTGTTTGTGCGTAAAAAAAATGAACACTCATTAGTAAACTTACTATGAGTGCTCTTTTAAAAATAATGTTAAGCATTAAATTGTTATTTAATTATGTATTTTTTGGCGTTTTCCATTTATGTATGAAGCTACGAAAGCATCACTAAATCCAATTTTTATTAATTCTTTTTGTAAATCTTTAGCTTCATCTAAAGTAGTATACAAACCTAAAGAGTATTTAAAGTAACCATCATCAGTAGTGACTGTAGAAGGAATAACTTCTGAAGATAATAATGGATATTTGTTTTCTGAAAGTACTCCGATTTGTACAGAATAAATTGTTTGTCCACTTGTGTTTTCTGCTATTTCATCAGCTACTGCTTCAGTATTTATGTTAGAATTGGATGAAACATTATTTTCAGACTCATCAGCATTTCTAGCAGCTCTTGCTTGAGCTCTACTTATACTATCTAACACTCTGTAAGCCTCTTTCTTTTTTACAGCTTCTATATCTATATTATTAATAGCACTACTACCTCCATTTGCATAAAAATAATAGGCAGCTCCTAAAGCAAGGCCTAATAGAAGCCCTAAAAAAATAGGCAGGGTTTTTGAGCTCTTTTTTAGTGCAACTAATTCTTCTTGTGTGCTACTTAATTCGCTTTCTGCTTCTTCTCTTTTTAATTTAGCATTGTCTAAGTCTTCTTGCATTAACTTAAACTTCTCTTCTTCTATAAAAGGCATAAGTATGTGGATTGATTAATAGTTATTAAAAGCACTAAAATACAAATCTTTTTTTATACATGAGTTTTTAAGAAAGTAATAGAGCTTTTAGTTGTTTATTTCTATAAGTTATGTGGAGTATATTTTTATAGTACTTTTCCAACCATGTTTTACGGGTTCTGAAGTAAATTCCCATTGCTCTTGATAGCTCTCTGTAAGTCGAGCTTTTACATATTTTATCCCAGTACCTTCTTTTTTAGTATTCGCTTTTTGTCTCACTGGAGCAGCAAAGGTTAAAAATCTATAGCATTTATAATCATTGTTCAATTCAAAAATGAGTTTAAACTGAATACTGTTATCTTCTAGAGGCAAACTGTGTGTAATTCCGTTCTCCAATAGCGTATGAAGAATCCCAGGCGGTATTTTTTGCTCAACATCGATGCCTTCTTCTTCCCAAGAATAGTTAATCTCTTTTCGGTATTCCATAATTTCAAGAAGTGAACGACAAAGTGCAATCTCTTGATTAATAGGTATTAGTGTTTTATTTTCTATCTGATTAAAAAGATCAAATTCTTTAGCCAATGCTTCTATAAATAAAACACCTTTATCAGGAGCTTCTTCCACCCAATCTATCAATGAGGTTAGCGTATTCATAAGAAAATGAGGTTGAATGTTCCTTTTGAGCAATTCCAAGCGTAAACGAGTAGATTGCACCAGAGAATTTTCATAAGCTAATCGTTGTTCTTTGATTCTGAGAGAAAGTAAATAAAACATTCCAAGAAGGATAAGACTGAAACCTGCAAAAAGACTTTTGTTAAAAGGAGCGATAAAGGCTATGGGCAATGATAAAAGAAAGGTTAACATTACCAGGCGCGCACCCTTCATCTTTTTATAAACCCCAAACGTCACTATCCCTAACGAAAACAGCCACATACTAAAAATCATATTATTAGCCGTTAATTCATAGACATATCTGGATAGGAAAAAAGATAATAGAATAACACTATAAATAATCAGTAGTAGTTTTCGTTTTGGGAATGGAAACTGCATAGAAAAATAGAACGGAATTAAAAAAGAAATACTAAGCATAAGAATACTTATAACCCGTAATCTCGTAACATGCATACTGTAATGGATAGGTACATAGGTTTTCATAAATTCTGCTAGTATTAAAGCAAAAAAAAGAAAACAACTAATACTGAATATTAGTGTTGTATATTCCTTTTTATCACCTAAAAAGAGAAATAAAAAATATATCGATGCTATAAGAAATGCTCCTGCAAAAATGTGCATATAAGAAGTTTCTACGAGTCGGTCAGTTAAAATATTATCATAATAATCAATATTCATTTCCCATATACCTGCATGATCTCTAAAATAATGAAGGCTTGCACGAATAGCTAACAAGTGCTCTCCTTGTTGTGTCAGATACGTCGGTATGCTATGAGTAGTCCACAGATTTCCTTCGGGGCCAAAAACAACTTCTTGTCCTGGATTCCCATTTTTTCCAATCAAAACTCCATCCCAAAAAACTTCGTATTCTCCATAAACATGCAACTGAATACCATAAGGATGTAATGATTCTGGAGTTTTTAAAATATCAATAGGGGTTCTAAACCAGAAAACCCGATCATCTTCCATCAAAGGTTTTTGTGTCTTCCAATCCTGATCATTCCAATTTTTTGTAGCCCATTCTTGTTGATCTCCTACTTTAAATACTGTTTTATGTTTTTTGAAAACAGGCTTTTGAGCGCAAGAGTTCGCTAAAAACAACAAGCATATTAAAAGTAAACTATACCAAGGTCTTAAGTTCATTTATATTGAATTATTGATGCAAGATAATCATTATAAGATGTCTTCTTAGAGCTGTTCATTAAACTATAGAGCAGTTCATATAATTTAGATACCATAAGTGAGATAAAAAAGCATTCTTTGTAAGAAACAAAGCCATATTGATGGTTCCAAAAACCTCTAACTAAATATACTTAACGAACAATACATGAAAATTCAAAATTTTAAATTAGTAAAGACTGTAACTTTTTTGGTTTTAATATTAGGTAGTATTGTTTACTGTCAAGAAAACAAATCATCATCATATACAATTGCTTATGGGTCAAAAGAGTCAGGTGATATGGAAATATATTTAACTGACTCTGAAGGAAAAGAAAAGTTTAAACTTACAAATCGTAAAGGTAGAGATGGTTATGTAGCGTGGTCTCCAGATGGGAAAAAAGTAGCGATGTATGCTTATCATGATGACGGAAATACATGGTCTATCCATACCATAAATATTGATGGTACAAATAGGCAGCGGTTAACACGCGTAAAAGACAAATGGGATAGTTCACCTGCATGGTCTTCTAATGGCAAAAAAATTGCCTTTGCAAGAGAATATGCTAATGAAAAAGGTGCTTGGCAAGAAGAAATTTGGTTAATGAATTCTGATGGAAGCAAACAAACTCAAATAAAGTATTTAGAAGGTGGAGGAGCTGTTTTTACTCAAGATGGTAAACTGCTCTATCACTCAAAAAAGAAATCGTATGAAATATGTATAGCAGATCTTGATGGTAGCAATATAGTTTGGTTAACCAACAATGATGCAAAGGAATTGCATCCTGATATTTCACCTAATGGCAAACAAGTAGCTTTTATGTCAGATAGAGATGGAAATTTTGAAATTTATGTGATGAATATTGATGGTTCAAATCAGAAACGATTAACAAATAATAACCACGAAGATTGGAATCCTTCTTGGTCCTCAGATGGAAGTAAAATAATTTTTCAATCAAGCGAAGCTGATGGAAAGCATGTCAATATTATGAATAATGATGGCTCTTCAGTAAGAAGATTTATACCCAATGCCACAGGTGCTACATGGTTAAAAAAATACAAATAACTCTATTTATAGAATATGAATAAAACGAAACTCTCAGTACTGGCAATTATTATGTCGCTAAATACGGTCTTTGCTAAAGAAAAACTTGAAATTACTTCAAGCCATCAAACCATTGAGGGATTATATTTTGGTCAAAAGCCACCAGGCTCAGTTCCAGAAATTTTTGCTCCAGGAATTATTTCAATAGATAGCCTTATAGAAGGTTCAATTACTTTTAATAAGGAAATGAACGAATTATTCTTCCAACGTAGAAAACGGGAGGGAAGTCACAATATTTATACAATGAAATTAATCAAAGGTAAATGGTCTAGACCTCAATTAGCATTTTTCTCTACTAATAAGAAATATTTAGACCTGCACCCTCGATTTAGCCCGAATGGAGATCGACTTTATTTTGGAAGTACAAGACCGCTTAATGATTCAGTAAAATCATCAGGACTACATCAATGGTATATTGAAAAAAATGAAAATGGATGGGGAAGTCCAATTCTTTTATTAGAAAAACTCTTTGATAACGAATGGATTATGTGTGTGAATTCCACAGAACAAGGTAATTTATATTTTAATTCTAAGGAGAAAGAAGAAAAACTAGAGGATGAGGGAATTTATTATTCAGTCAATCAAGGAGGTGAGTATTCTAAATTAAAAAAAATGAGTAATAATATAAATACTCCAGGTAAATGGATAGCCCACCCTTACATAGCTCCAGACGAAAGTTATATTATTTATGATGCTGAAAGAACATCTAAATATGAAAATGGTGATTTATACATTAGTTTCAATCACAATGGTATTTGGACAAAGTCTTATAGTTTAGGTTCAAAAATAAATACGGAAAAGAGTGAAACAGGAGCAACTGTTTCTCCTGATGGAAAATATTTGTTTTTTTCTAGAGGAGAAATAAAAACGAGGGAAGATGGAAGTACTTATTGGTTAACAGATACTTATTGGGTAGATTTTATTCAACTAAAAAAAGAAATTATGGAAGAAAGTTTAGTTAATAACTAAGCATAAGTCTAATTAATAACCATCAAAAAAATACATAATGAATAAATTATATTTTATTAAGATATTAGTATTTATACTATTTTTTAATGCTTGTAATATTAAAAATAAAACTTCAAAAGATACTAACTTACAAACGATAGAAAGTCCTTATCTAGGCCAAAAACCACCTGGTTTAATACCTAAACCTTTTGCTCCTGGTATTGTCACTACAGACGGATGGGAAGTTAGCGGTGTTTTTACACCAGACTTAAAAGAATTCTATTTTATTAGAGAAGGAGAGAAGGAGGGGCAGCAAGAAATTGTTGTGATTCAATATGAAAATAACCAATGGAAAGATTCAGTTATATCGTCTAGGGTTGGTACACCTTTTATTTCTCCCGATGGTAAAACGATGCATTTAAGCAAACGTTATAAAGAACGCACTAAAGATGGCAAATGGTCAGAAATAAAAAAGCTCGATTATCCTTTTAAAGACTTACCAATTATGCGTCTTACTGCCTCAGCTAAAGGTACTTATTTTTTTGATGAGTTCAAATCAGACTTTACAGGTGATATTCGATATTCACGGTTCGTGAATGGAAAGTATGAAGAACCAAAATTACTTAACAGCAAAATCAATAGTGGGAAAAGTTTTCATCCCTTTATCGCACCAGACGAATCGTATCTTATTTTTGATGGTAAAAGAGATGGAGGTTATGGCAATTCTGATATTTATATATGCTTTAAACAACAAGACGGTTCATGGGGTGAACCTATTAATATGGGGGATAAGATTAATACAGATGCTTGGGAAGCCCTTGCTTGTGTAACACCGGATGGTAAATATTTTTTTTTTAATAGAAGTATGGGATCAAAAGACAAAGACTATGAAAATGTAGATATATTTTGGGTTAGTACAAAAGTTATTGAGAATCTTAAACCGAAAATTGACTTAACTTCATATGAGATAGCTTATTCATCAAAAGATTTAGATAACAGAGACATTTTTTTAACTAATATTGAAAGTAAATCAAAAATCAAAATAATAAATCATGTTGGAGCAGATGGATACCCAGCCTGGTCACCTGATGGGAAACGCATTGCTTTTTATGCTAAATATGACGGGAATAAAACATGGTCTATTCATACAATGAATAGTGATGGTTCGAATAGACAGCGATTAACTCATGCAGAAAATAAATGGGACAGTTCACCTACTTGGTCACCTGATGGAAGTAAGATAGTATTTTCAAGAGAATATAAAGAAAAGGAAGGTAATTGGCAAACAGAAATTTGGATTATGAATTCAGACGGTAGCCAATTAAATCAAATAGAATCATTAAGAGGGGGAGGTCCTCATTTTACATCAGATGGTAGACTCCTTTTTCATTCAGAATTTGAGAATAAAAAAAGTGAGATAAGTATAGTAGATATCGATGGAGGGAATATTACACAGTTGACATCAAATGAAACTGAAGACTGGCATCCAGAGATCTCACCAGATGGAAGTAAAATTGTTTTTATGTCTAATAGAGATGGAAATTATGAAATCTATGTGATGAACATAGATGGTTCCAATCAAAAACGATTGACATTTAATAACGTAGATGATTGGAACCCATCTTGGTCACCTGATGGCTCAAAAATAATTTTTTCATCAAGCAACAAGGATAACTTTTTTGATATTTATATGATGAATAAAGACAGTTCTTCAGTAAGGAAAATTATAGACAATGGGTCACAAGCTTCATGGGCGAAAGTTCATCATTAAAACAACTGCAAATTTCACCCCTTAAAAATATAACATACTCACTCTGATAACCTTGACAAATGAGTTAATTATAATTTCCAGTTTTCTTCTATTATTTGATGTGTGATAGCAGCTGCTACTTCGCTACCTTCAGCAACCGAAGAAGCAACACCGCTCCAACCTGTTCTGGCATCACCAATAATATAAAATCCTTTAATTTCTGTTTCTTTATTCTCATCAACTTTATAAAACTCCATTCCAAAATGTCCGGTTTCAGTTAAAATATTCATTTTTTTAGCGAAGTCAGTATTCTCTGTAGATTTGGTATCAGGTAAAAAACCACCTTCTCTTTCAATTATAGTATCATCAATAAGTTCTACACCTGTAAGCTGTCCTTTAATTGATATCAATTTTTTTATTTTTTTATCAACTATTTGTATCCCTTTTTTAGTAAGGTTAGATAACAACTCTTTGTCTTCGACTTTTTCACCATTTGTAAAAACAATAACATCATTAGACCAATGAGAAATTGTTTTAGAAAACATAGGAGCCATAACAGCATCTCCAAATACAGCTAATTTTTTATCTGCCATTTCAAAGCCATCACAAAATGGACAAGGGTAAACGGATTTTCCGTAAACTTCTATTAACCCTTCAATTCCAATGGAACCTATATTATCCTTATGTCCTGTTGCAATTACAACTCGTTTTGCTTTAAAAGTATTGTTTTCGGTCTTGACTGTAAAACCATTGTTATCACGTTTTACATCAATTGCTTTTTCCTTTTGATAGGTTACACTTGGGTATTTGTTTAGTTGTTCTTTAGCTACTTTAAATATTTCGCTAGGATGTTTTCCATCTTGGGTTAAAAATCCATGTGAATGTATTGTTACCAAATTTCTTGGGTTTTCGGTGTTCAAAAGCAGTGTTTTTATTCTGCTACGGCCTAGAACTAAAGCAGCACTCATACCTGCTGGACCTCCGCCAATTATTATAATTTCATATACCATATAGTTGTTTTTTTAGATGTAATTCTTTGTGGTGTGTTTGCAACTATTAAACTTGGAGTTACTAATAATCCAGTTGTTGTTACCACTCCTTGTTTTATAAATTTTCTACGTTTCATCCTAGTTTAGATTGTCTTATAACAGCATTCAAATAAGATGTTAATGCCATTTCAGATACCAATTCTTTTTTTGAGTAATCCGCTACAATGAGGTTTATTGCAGCATCTATGGTTGAAAAGTAAAGGCTTTCTATCCAGTCCATTGTAAGCCGAGAATAAAAAAAATGATTGCTTTGAATCGCTTCTAATAAATCTCTAAATAAGAGCATCATCTCCGCAAAATCTTTAGATTCTTTTTCCATTCCTTGAAAACCGTTTCTATAGTTATACAAGAAACGGAATTGATGTCCGCTTTCAATATCGCTCAAAAACATTGATTTGAGTTGATGGATAGGGTCGTTAGAAGATTGAATTGATTCTTTAGTTTTCTGTAAACAGAGACTACTTGCATAGTCAATTATTTCTTCAATAAGTTCTGATTTCCCGTTAAAATATCTATGAAGCGTTCTTCTACTTAAATTAATTGATTCAGCAATTTCTTCCATTGAAGCGTTTGGGTCTTTACTAAACGCCTTAATTGCTGCATCTATAATTTTAGTCTTAGTATTATTCATATTGTCTCAATTATGTGATAAATATACATATGTCTCAGTTTTGTGACAAATTTATTTTTAAATAACTTAATAAGTTTGTTGACATAACATGCATTTGGGTAAAATGATGATTTTATTTAATGGGTGCATTCAGACCAGATAGTTTGACTAACGGAAGTAGTATATATAGTTATATAATAGCAGGAGAAGCTAAAGGATCGGAAAATTGTATGAGCAAATTTAATTCATTAACTTTAAGTAGTTTAATCTGTTAAAAGAAAAAGAATGCTTACTATTTATAAATTATTTATGCAATTGCCTATAGGGACACAAAACCCTGATGACAATAAACCTATGGATTTTTCAGACCCCATTGAAGTAATTGTATTTATTGTTTTACCAGTTTTCATTATTATAATGTACATTTTGTGGAAAAAGAAAAAAAATTAAAAGCGTAAATAATTTTTAATGTGATATTTGTATAGTTCTTGATACAACGATTCTATTTAATATTTTAGAGCTCGAATGCTTCGCAATAAATCTAATCTACAACTAAATGTTGTTTTAATATTGAATCATCCACTGGATAATCCAATATTAAAAGTGTATTATAATGGTCAGCATTATGTTACTTTGCTTTGGTAAAAGCAATAGTTTCATTTGCTGATTTGTCTTTTAAAAGTTTTCTCTTCTAAAGCTTCTTTTACAAAGTTAATGGAACACTTTTTATGCGTCGACGTAGGAGGGAAGCATAATATGTGTGAAATGAATATATATACCTATTTGTCAGAAGTTTACTGTTTTTTAGTTTTATTCTGTCAGATTATTATATGCATATCAAAAAAATACAATTGGTATAAATATTGTCATAACGTAAATAACATAAATATAAAAGCTTATGAGCAAGTATTACAAAATCACTTTTCTTTTTACTGGACTATTAATACTGTTTTATAAGCCTATAAAGAAGCTATATGATGATACAATAATTAATCCTGTCTTAAGTAAGATAGAACCTAATTTAGTTATAGATTTAATCTTTGCAATTGCTTTATTATTTATTGTTAGAAAAGTATACCTAAACTTTGTAAATAGAAGCTATGTTTCTGGACACCAATGGCTATTTAGTTCAATAGCTATTAGCTTTTATGTTTTCATAAGATTTTATCAGAATTATAATTTTTTCGGATTTACTTTTTTTGACTCTTTAAAATACCTCGATATTTTATCATTCTATTTTTTGATTTCCCCATTAAGTTCAATTTTATCTGTTTTTTATAAAAAGAAAAAAACAACAGAAAACAATGACCATCTTTTTGATGATTCTCCAATAGATTCAGAAAATGAAGATGCACTTGATAGAAATTATAAAGCTAAACGTATAGCAGATGAAATTTTTCAATCAAAAACAAACGAAGCTATTGGATTTGGGATAACAGGCGAATGGGGAAGTGGAAAAACCTCTTTTCTAAATTTACTAAAAAAGGAAATCGAAACTAAAAATTCGGAAAACGATTTTATTGTTATTGATTTTAATCCATGGCGTAATTTAGGTGTTGAACCAATTATCCAAGATTTTTTTGATACTATCCAACAATCTTTGAGACCGTATAGTGAAGATGTATATCGTGAAATTAAAGAATATTCAAATTCATTATTGAATATTAGTAAATCAAATATTGCTGATAGCTTAAAAGAGATTTTAGGGTTAGGGTTTGCTTTTAAAAAAAACATCTCTTCCGACTTTAATTCTTTAAACTCTCTTTTAAAAAGTATTGATAAGAGAGTAATAATTTTCATAGATGATTTTGATAGACTACAGGCTAATGAAATTTTTGAAATTTTGAAACTTATTAGAAATACTGCTGGCTTTGACAATTTTGTTTATGTTGTTGCCTTTGACAAAGTATATCTTAATGAGTCTTTAGAACATTTAAATATCCCAAACCCTCAAAGTTTTTCAGAGAAAATATTCTTAAAAGAAGAACATTTAATACCTGTTACTCAATCTCAAATTAAAGAGTTTATTAAGTCAACATTAATTTCAAAAGTAGAAGACAAAAAAGAAGAAATTGAGTCTTATTTTGGTGATAATTCTTTGATTTTTAGAACAGAACATAATGATATCCCTCTGAATCATTTGCGAGATGCTAAAAGGTTTTTGAATTCTTTTGTTAATGATTATTTACAAATAAAGGATGAAGTTATATTCGAAGATTTCTTTTTGCTTAAGTTATTAAAATTTAAGTTCTATGATATTTATATCTTATTGTTTTTGCATAAAGACAAATTTTTAAATAATAGAGGACAATATTATGGCAATGGTGGCTCTCGATATCATTTAAAAAATAGATATGAAAACGATAATAATTCAAATTTTGGAATAAGATTCAAAGAATATAAGAATTCCATACTTGGTAAATTTATGCTTGACCAGCTAAACTATAATGAGGAAGATGTTTTAAAGGTCGGAAAAATAATGAATAAATTGTTTGAAATAAATGATTATCAAAGGAGAAGCCATCTATCAATAGTTTTCGAAAAAAATTATCATAAATATTTTAAAGATAATTTGAAAACGGAAGATTTATCAGAAGTTGAATTTAATAATGCTTTAAGTTCTGATTTTGAAACTATAAAAAGCAAATTGGACGAATGGAAAAAGAAGAAAGTCCTTGATTTAGTAAAGTATCGTTTTTATGAATTAAATATTGATGAGATAAACTCAAAAGACGATTATGAGAAAATTGTAAAAGCCATATTTTATTTTGCTAACATAGAAGTTAACAGCTCTTACTATGGATTTCATTTTTTAGGTTATGATAAGACTACTTTACAAAATTTTATTTCTAACAGAGATAATAAAATAACCGACAAATTTTATGATGGTAATATCCAAGAGTTTAAAGATTTCATTTTATCCATTTTAAATAATTCTTCGTCTCCATATTTGTTTGAATCAGATTTTCTAAATCATGTTATTGATGACAACTTTAATGAAGAACATTTTATTCTATCAGAAAACGAAATAAAAGATGTTCTAACCAAATATTTAAGAGATTATTTAAACACCTCAAATGAGTTGTCGAATAAAGTTTGGGCTCTATTTCACAATTGTAAAACAATTAAAACAGAATTAAATGAGCAACATCAAAGAGTAAGAACTTTTAATTATTTTGATGATGTACAAGAATTGCTAATTGAATTCATGAAAAAAGATTTAGATAATTTCTTGTTGAATTTTATTGAAGCTATGCCATTTAGAGGAAGTAGTCAAGGAGATAATTTAGTTGGTGTTTCTCATGGAATTAAAAACAATATTTTCGGAAGTTTTGAAGTCTTTGAGAATTGGTTAAATGATTTAAATGAAGATGATTTAGCTAAACCAACTTTATTTAAGGAGGAGTTTTTAGAATTTTTCACAAAGTGTAAGGAAGCAGAATTCAATAAGGTTGATTTTGATTTCAAATTTCAACCTGCAATCGATAAGTTAAAGTCACTTGAACATTAGTTGATAATCACGAAAACACGTCACATTATGAATACAGAAATAGAAACATATTTGAGCATTATAAAGGCTGAAATGTTAGCAGAATATATTGATACTATTGATAGAAATTTTATTAAAGAAGTAGTCTTAAGAGCTGGTGGAAAGGATTTTGAAATTGATGAAGTGCTTAAACATCCATCTGTAAAAGAAATAGATGAAGATTTGTTCTACATCAAAACTTCGACCTCATAAAACTTTGGTTAAAACAATAGGAGAGTGGAGCGACCATATTTTAAGGGTTTAGTTACTAATATTCTTGGCGTTTCTGCATTTTAAGGCATTTTATTTAGTAATCTTGGTTAGTTACAATGTTTCCTAAAATATAGCGTAACGAACCGTTAATTGTTTCCAAAGTTTTATGCAGTCTTGATTTTTTGTTTCTTTTTTTATCAAGAAAAAAAGATAAGAGAAACCTTTAGAAGTTCTACAGTATCAATTTCTATTTTACATAACATTAGAAGTTGCAATTAAAAGAATATTCATATAGAAGACAGAATAAAGCAAGTGTACAGAAATTTTTAAGCAAGGAATTGAGCTAGGGAAAATTTTGTACTGTTGCGAAATATTAAACGAAAAGCTTCTGAAAACTTTTTACAACGAGAATTTCAATTACAGACGAATTATAAATACGAAGCTAAAAGTATTTGCTTTTTTTGGCGTTGGCAAGCGATGGATAATTGTGTGTAAAATAAATTGTGATAACAATTTGATTTTATAAAAGCAATCGAGCGTTTGGTAGCGGCAATTTTACATAATGGCAAATTATAGCTACAAATGTTTTCCTTATAAATATAAAATCTTAATGCGTGAGAATCGTGTATTTTAAATTTTAATGACCCGAGTACGGAATATTATAAAGTATTACAGCAGTTTCTGGGTTATTTTACATAGTATAGAATTATAGCTACATAGTAAAACATCAAATTTATAGTTAAATGTTGTTTTAATATTGAATCATCCACTGGATAATCCAACATTAAAATTGTACTATAATTAATATTATGTTAAATGGGATTGAATGTAATTTATGTTCATATCTCTCCTTCTTAAAACCTATTTATAAAATTATTAGTATTTTCCTAAAAGAAAATGCTAATAATAAATGTTTAAAATTAAAAGAATTACATATTCAAATAACCAGCAAGAGCCGATCTTATTTTACAATAATTCTCTAGTATATATAGCACTTAAATATTTAACAATAAGTCTAAAAAGTAAATCATATAAGACAAAATACAACTATATATATGAATTAAAAAAAGTCTTAGAATACAGTAAAAAATATTATGATGATATATTTGAAAAAATACTAATTATCAATCCAACGGATATAAATGAGTTAAGCGGTTTAATTGATAGTTATTGTATTTACTCTTATTCTTATTTATTAAATAATCAATATTCATTATCTGAGTATAATATGAATTTACACAGATTAGAGTATTTTATGATTTGGTTTATAGAAAACACTAAACAAAATAGTATCTCTGAAATTAATTTTATTAAAAGAATTTTTATAAAAAATAAAATTAAAGTAAAAAGTAACAGAACTTATAAAAGTATTACTAAGGATACATACTCAAAACTCACAATATTATTAGAAAAATGGTATGGTGGTAAGAATAACGATATTAGAAATTATATAATAGTATGTGTTTTTTTAGAAACAGGTATAAGACTTAGTGAATTATTGAAGATTAAAACAACAGATTTTATCAGAGAAGAAAATATAGTTTATTTATCAATAAATAATAATACTAATTTTTTGGACAACAGGGTTAATCGTCCAAACCTGAAGAACCATAATAGTACAAGAACAATAGGAATTAGTCTAAACCTATATAAAACAATAGACGACTACATACAATATTATAGAGAAAAAACTAAATCACACAATTATCTTTTTGTGAATAGTTTTAATGGAAATCCTTTGTCTAAATCTTCTGTTAATCAGTTATTTGTAAATATTAGTAAACAGTTGAATGATAAGATAACTCCTCACCTTCTCAGACATTATTTTTCTGAACAATTATTAAAATTTTTGATAGAAATTAAAGGAATTGAAATGGATAGAGCAAAGGATGAACTCAGAGTCATTGGAGGCTGGACTACAAATTCATTAATGCCCAACCTCTATGCAAGAAATTACCTAAATAAATTAGCTAATGATAACAATATAAGGAGAATATATCATGAACTACCTTAAAATAACTTTACCAAGTAAGATATTATTATATTCTGAAATTGAGAATGATAACATTTTTCAAATCATAGAATTTGATAGTAGCCATTGGAAAGTAAAATGTAAGGGTTCATCATATTCTATTAACTGGAATAAACTTTCATGTAGTCATGATCTTAAAATAATTTTGAAATTATTTATTGATTTCAGGTTTAAAAACAACTCTATTTCTACAGTAGTTGGAAATGATTTTAGATTTTTAAAAAAAATAAAATTAAAAGATGCTAAAGAGTTAAAAAATGAAGAAATTATTTTGAGTTCTTATATATCAATTAAAGATTATGCTATTCAATTAACATTCAAAAAATTTTATGAATGGGGTTTCAAAATGGGAATTTCTTTTTTTAAACTTAGTATAATTAAATCTCTAAGAGAAATAAAGCTTGATCACAAGACCCCATATGAAAAAATATTTCTTCAACAAGATTTTATATCTGAGATAGAGATTGATAAAATAAGGTCTTTTATAAAATTAATTCCCCATGATAATTTAAGCTTTACTGAATTGAGAAATAATATTATTTTACAATTGTCTTATGAATTGGCTCCACGTCCTTCTCAATTTTGGTTGTTGAACCAAACTGATTTTAATTTTACAGAAGGAAAAAACACTAGATATTATTCACTGAATTTACCAATGAGTAAAAAAATTAAGTCATATGATGTTGAAAAAAGAAAAAGAAGTATCAGTAAAGAACTAGGTGAAAAATTTTTGAAATATATTAAAATTTGTAAATCAAAAAAAAAGCCTATGCCTATGTTTATCAATAAAGATGGGGATAGACTTTCATCAAAAGACTTTACTAAAATAGTCAAACTAGAGTTAGAAAAAATAGGCGTTTATAGAACCCCAACAGACTTAAGACACAATTTAGCTCAATCCTTGGCTGATCAAGGAGCTTCAGCAGAAATTATTGCAGAAATATTGGGGCATAACTCTACAGTTCCAGCCAGAGCCTATATTGCTTCTACCCCTAAAATAGCAGATATTAAAGCTAATGCACTAGGTAAAAACAATAAATACAAAAAGATTATGAAAATGCTTACAGGTGACTTTAAAGATGAAAATGAAGTTACAAATAAGCAAAAGATAAAAGGCATGGTGGGAAGTCAATATATTGGAGGCATAGGTAAATGTGGTTTACCTGAAGATACTACATGTCCTAAAAACCCTATTTATTCGTGTTATTCTTGTATTAAGTTTCATCCATTTAAAAACAAAAGTCAACATATAAATGTTAAAGAAGAGCTTCAAAAGCAAGCTCAGTATTTTCTTGATATTACCGAGAAAGGAAATGATATAGAATATAATAGATCTGTCACACAATTAGAAAAGACAATAACAGCAGTTCAAAGAGTTATAGACTTAATAGACTTAAAGAATGAGAGGACTAGATAATTTTATTGAAGAAGAAAGAAAACTTTTCAAAATCCAAGTAGAAAATATTGTTTGGGATGATATAACTTGGAATATTGAAAATTGGTTATTTCATAGAGGAACTAATAAACTCTTTAGTTTTAAATCCCAAAAAAGATTCAGTAAAGAACTACCAAATTATTACCTAAAAACAGATGGTTCTCCTCTTCCCTATCCATACATAGATTTCGTAAAATCATGCATATCTTATTTAAAAAGAACCAAAAACCAAAAATATGCTTCTCTAAATGCTTATTTAAATGAGTTTAAAAGATTATATGTAATAATGCATATGAGAGGAGAAAAATCTCCAGAAAAGTTAACCAGATGGCATTTTGAGGAAGTTATAAACTATTTAAAAACTATAAAATACAAAAACTTATATGATTCAGCTACTAATTTAAAAGTAATTTCAAACATACTTGATAGTAGGAGAATAACTGACCATCCTATAAATTTTATTCATAATATAATACCAGTAAATAATTACTATTCAAAGAAAGAAATAACAAGGACTGACGTTGATTATAGAAATGAAGATAAACTTCCTAGTTATGAGGCCTTAAAAGCTTATGCAGAATGTACTAATGTTCCTATTAATCCAAATGAAGAGATTTTACTGAGAGCAATTGATTTGTTAATAGCAACAGGTATGCGTGTAAATGAGGTAGCTTTTATTCCCTATGATTGTTGGGTTGAAAAGAAAAAGCTTGATGAGAATGGAAAACCAATTAAAGATGCTAATGGTAGAATAATTAAGTATTATGGGTTAAGGTACTACGCTGAGAAAAAATTTCAAGATAGAATACATTGGTTAGCCAGTCAAGATGTTGATTTTACTAGAAGAGCTGTTTTTAGATTAAAAGATTTAACATATGAAGTAAGAAAAATTGCTAGATTTCAAGAAAAAACAGGACGTATTTGGAGTTTTGAAAAAGAAAAGAAAATATCATCTCATGATTTTATTAACTTTTTGGGGTTTAAAAAGATTAATTACTTACATGGGTATCTAAAACGAAATGGAATAAATTATTTGAAAACTGATAAATCATATTTTGAATATAGAACTGAAAAGAAAAATGAAAAACTGGTTCATTATTCAAGAATATATAGAGCTGGTGATATAGAAGAAATGTTACTTAAAAAAAAGATAAATCATAATCAATTAGTTCAAAGAAGAGGAAATACAAATAAAACAATATTGAAAACTTCTGATTTGCTAATTATTAAATTTGAAGGAGCATTTAGGTTTAAAAGGACCAATAATATATTTAAGGTTTTTCCTAATAGAATCTTGACAAAGGAAATTAATAATGCATTAGGGGTTAAGGATGACTATGAATCAATATTTGAAAGAAGAAACCTAACAGAGTCTGACGGAAGTAAAATACGATTAACTAGTCATCAACCTAGACATTGGAGAAATACTTTGTATGAGTTAGCCGGTTTAAGTAATGTTCAACAAGCTTTAGCTATGGGAAGACAGAATTTATCTCAAAACAAAGCTTATCAACATACAACTATAAGAGAAAAAACAAGATTGCATCAAGAGTATTTAAGTTTTAATTCGGTTACAGACAAGATTAATTTTTTGCATCAAGGTATAAGGAATAAAACTATTTTAGGGGAAATGACAGATACTTATCATTTTTTAAAATCTAAAGAAGGTATAAATAATGCTGAATCGTTTTTAAAAACTCATGGGTTGGCTATTCACTTGACACCTTTTGGTGGATGTACCCATGATTTTAGTCAGTCTCCTTGCCAAAAATATTTACAGTGTTGGAATGGTTGTTCTCATTTACATAGAACAAATACACCTGGAGAAACGGAAAGGTTAAAAGAGCAGCTAGAAATATCTATAAGGATCTTAAAAAAGATGAAAGAGGAAAAGAGTGATGAGATAAATAAGAAATGGATTGATGATATACAAAATAAAATAATAAATATTAAAAAAGCCATAGCAATACCCCTTACTAGTAACGATAATAATATTGTGAAAATTTTTCCTGAAGGTATAGAAATAACAAAACCAAATTATAAAAAGAAAAACAGCTCAGTGTAATGAAAAAATTAAGAGGCAAAGAACTTGATAAAAGATTAGAGTTAGAACTTCAAAAAATGATAGAATTGGGGCACAAGCTCTCCCCTATTTCTAGATCAACATTACAAAGAAGACTAAATTTATCTAGTAGAGGAACTTTAGCTTTAAAGCATAGGGCAAAAATGATTGAAAATGCGAAACAAATACAATTAGAAAAGGCAGGAATTACTAAAAAAGGTGAGAAACGAAAAACTTTAAAGGAACAAAATGAAATTTTAAAACAGGAAATTATTGAACTTAAAAAGGAGAGAGATTTATTAATTGAAAAAATAGCTATGATTATTAACGGAGCACAAGCTAGAGGTTATGATATTGAAGAAATTATGTTACCTATTATTAACTTTCCAGAATAATGTAGATTAATATAACAAAGGATAATATAAATACTATAGTATTTATATGTAATTTTGAAAAAAAAATAGAAAACTCATTTAACTATCAAATTTTGGGAGTAGATATATTAGAAGAAAAAAAGTACATATTTTCTGGTCACGAAACTTTTCATTGTAAAGGTTTTTGGTTAAAGAAAGGCTATGATTATGTAAAACAAGGAAGAAAGTTCATAGATGAATCATGTATTAGCTTAGGTGTTGGTAGAAATATGGTTTCTTCAATTAGGTTTTGGTTAAAAGCTTTTAATATTATAGATCAACAAAACGAAGAGATTACACCATTAGGGAACTTTATTTTTAATGAAAATAATGGAGTTGATAAATACTTAGAAAATGAAACTACCTTATGGTTATTACATTTTTCACTAATCCAAACTAACTTCTCTTCTATTTATTCAATAATCTTCAATGAAATAAGAAAAACTAAACCTGAATTTAATAAATCAAATTTGATAGCTTTTTTAAACGAACATAACGTGTCGTTTAATGAAAATACTGTTAATAAGGATTTTTCCGTCTTGACGAGAACATATTTCTCTAAAAGTAATGATAAAGAAGATAGTTTTTCTGGTATTCTTTCAAGTTTAGAACTCTTAGAAGAAATAAAACATAAAGATTCTAATAAATACATTATACATAATAAAAAAACGAATAGTATCCCTGTTGAACTATTACTATTTTGTATTTTAGAAAACGATAAATATGGTCTATCCATTAGTCATAAATCACTATCAGGTGACGCTAATAGCATTGGAAACATTTTTGCTATGAATAATGACCAACTAGACGAAAAGCTAACAGAGCTTTCTAGTTTATACAAAGAAATTAATTATACCAGTAATTCTGGTGTGAAAGAATTACAGTTTAAAAATAAAAACTTAAACTCATATTCTATTTTAAGAGATTATTATGAAAATCAAGCATAGCCCATCTATTAATATACTTAGAGATGAAAACAATAAAATAAATTATATTTCATCAAATAATACCAAAAGGTTAGCAAGGCAAATTTTAAACGAGTTTAATTCTGGTATTCATAGCTTTAATATCATTGGATCATATGGTACAGGAAAATCATCTTTTTTATGGGCTCTTAATCAAAGTTTATCAATAGATAGTAAACATGATTTTTTTGATTTAAATAAAAAAAGACATGTTAAAACTTTAAATATAGTTGGAGAGTATTCTTCTCTATATAAGTATTTTATCAATTATTTCTCTATCAAAGAAAATGGTAATGGTTATAAACAAATTTTTGATTTTATATATCAAGAATATGAATCAATAAAAGATGATAAAGGTTTATTAATTATTTGTATAGATGAGTTTGGTAAGTTTTTAGAATATGCTGCTAAAAACAATCCAGAGAAGGAAATGTACTTTATTCAGCAATTAGCTGAATTTGTTAATGATCCCAAAAGAAATATATTATTGATTACATCTGTACATCAAGCAATTGATTCCTATGCATTTTCTTTAAACGATACTCAAAAAAGTGAGTGGAAAAAAGTAAAAGGAAGATTAAAAGAGATCCCTTTTAATGAACCTGTTGAACACTTATTATTTTTAGCTTCTCAGTTTTTTAAATCTAATTACAATGAAGAAAACAAAGATTTAAACTATATAGAAGGCTTAGTAGGTTTAAATTATGAAAATTATTGTTTTAATATTTCAGAAGATAATCTTGAAAAACTAAGTATTGATCTATACCCTTTAGATTTATTTGCGGGAATAACTTTAACTAAAGCTCTTCAGAGATATGGGCAAAATGAGAGATCGCTTTTCACCTTTTTAACTTCCTCAGATAACTTAGGTATAGATAGCTTAAGAGAAAACGATTTATTCACAATAGCTAAAGTTTACGATTATTTATTTGTTAATCTTTATGCTGTAATTAAGGATAAATATAATCCTGATTATTCTAGTTGGAGTTTAATTTCAGATAAATTAAATGAAATCGAAAGCAAATTTGAAGAAAATATAAATACTGCAAGTGATATTGTTAAGACTATTGGTTTATTAAACATTTTTTCTAATAAAGGAGCTTCAATTAATGAACAATTATTAATACAATATTTAAGTTTTAAATACAGTTCCATCCAGATAGAGAAAATAGTAAATCAATTAGTTGGTTTCAAAATGATTCGCTTTAGCTCCTACTATAATTCCTTTAAGTTAACAGGGGGAATGGATATGGACATCGAGCAAGAAATAATCAGAGTTAGTAACCATATCGATATCTCTTTTGATATTGTACCTAAGCTTAAAAAATATTTTTCTTTCCCTATTTTAACTGCAAACGAATTTTCTTTTAAAACAGGAACTCCTCGATTATTCGAATTTAAAATAAGTGAAAATTTACTATTTGAAACACCTAAAGATGAAATCGATGGCTTTATCAATCTTGTTTTTAATGAAACTTATGACAATTCTTTTTTTATAGAAAAAACGAAGCAAAAAGAATTACCTACATTATATGCTCATTATACAAACACAGATAAAATAAGGGAGACACTTATTGAAATAACTAAAACAGAAAAAGTTTTAAAAGAAGCAGACACTGAAGATAAAATAGCCCGTAAAGAGCTTAAATCAATTATAAAAAGTCAAGAAAAGCTCTTAAATCATTATGTTTTAGACAATCTTTTTGGAAAATATACTAAATGGTACTTTAATGGTAAAAAAATTACTATTAGTAATAGAAATACATTAAACAAGTTCCTTTCGCAAATTTGTTATACTATTTATCCTTTAACTCCCACAATAAATATGGAGTTAATAAATAAACATAAAGTATCAGGAGCTATTAACTCAGCAAGGAAACAATATTTTAAAAGATTAGTTAATCAATGGCATGAAAAAGATTTAGGGTATCCCAAAGATAAATTTCCTGCTGATAAGACTATTTATTCTTGTTTAGTCAAAAATACAGGAATACACCAACAAAGTGGAGACACCTATATATTAAGTCAACCTGAATCAAGAAATGATAATTTTATTGAGGTTTGGAATGCCTGTGAAGATTTTTTAAAAGAGGCTAGAAAAGAAGAAAAAAATATAGTTGAGCTTATAAATAGGTTAAAACAAAAACCTTATAAATTAAAACAGGGAGTCATAGATTTTTTAATACCAACTTTCTTATTTACAAAAAGAGGAGATTTTGCATTATACAATGGAAAATCTGGTTATGTTCCATTTATAGATGAATCCATACTTTATTTATTTACAAGACAACCTAAAGATTACTCTATTAAAACTTTTGAGCTTTCTAATTTACATATAGATTTATTCAATAAATATCGAGAGTATCTGAATCAAAGTCCTAAAGACTCTTTATCTAATGAATCTTTTATAGAAAGCATTAGACCTTTTTTAATTTTATACAAAAACTTAGAGCCCTACTCTCAAAAAACCAAACGCTTAACAAAAGAGTCCATTCAATTACGTCAAGCAATTGCCAACGCAGAAGATCCTGAAAAAGTATTTTTCGAAAACTTCCCCAGAGCATTAAATTATGATTTAAAATCTTTAGTAGAATCTGAAAAATTATTCGATACTTATATTCATGATTTACAAAAGCATATATCCGAAATTAAAAATTCATTTGAAGAGTTAATAAATCGTTTCGAAACATATTTAGTAAAAAATATTTTAGGGGTTAATTCAAAATTCCCTAACTACAAGAATATTATTCAAGAACGCTTTTCTTCTTTAGAAGAGCATCAGCTATTACCAAATCAAAAAAAGTTCTTAATTAGAGTTAATTCTAATTTAGATGACAGAAATAGCTGGTTAAATTCTATTGCTTTTGCTTTATTAACAAAACCTTTGAAGGATATTGATGATAAAGATGAAGATATTTTGAAAGATCGTTTAAACTCTACTATAAAAGAATTAGATAACTTATGTGATATCTATAAGTTGAAAGCTAAAAGCAATGAAGAGGTATATAAAATTGATATTACTTCTAAACAAAAAGGTTTACAACAACAACTAATACGCATATCAAAGGATAAGAAAAAAGAAGTAGAAAAAAACATATCTTTGGTTAGGGAGAATTTAGGTAACGATAAACAAGTTCGTTTAGCTATCTTAACTGAACTTTTAAAAAGAGAATTAAATGAGTAAGATACAACATGTTTTAGGCATTTCTGGAGGAAAAGACAGTGCTGCTCTTGCAATATATTTAAAAGACAAATATCCTCAATTTAATTTCACTTATTACTTTACTGACACCGGTAAAGAGTTAGATGAAACATATACTCTTATTGAAAATTTAGAAGGATATTTAGGAGCTAAAATCAATAAACTTGAAGATGAAGGTATAAAAAATTCCGGAGAAGATCCTTTCGATTTTTTCTTTAAATCTTATAGAGGTTATTTACCCTCTCCTCAAGCTAGGTGGTGTACAGCGATGATGAAACTGAAACCCTTCGAAAAATTTGTAGGAGACAAACCAACAATGTCATACGTAGGAATTCGTGGAGATGAACAAAGAGAAGGATATATTTCAAGACAGGATAATATACAATCTATTTTTCCTTTCAGAAAGAACATTTGGAGTCAAGATGTATTAAGAAAAATATTCGATCCAAAAAATCAAGAACAATTATTAGGTTATTATAGTGATTTTTATTCTGGTAATAAATTGGACAAAATTGTTAATGAGTTTAGCAAACCGATTTCATTCAATTTAAACTATAAATTACAAACCGAAAGAATTATTAATGAGAAATTAGACGGTTTATTAAATGTTGGTATTATTGAATTTAATAAATCTGTTTTCAAATTCCTTAAAACTACAAACTACCCTATATCATTCGAGGAAGACTATCCATTACTAGAAAATGAAGATAACTTAGTTAGAGCAGATATTTTTAGACTTTTGGAAGAAAGCGGAGTTGGTATACCTGCCTACTACAATAAAGTAGCATATGAAGTGGATGGACAAAAAGGAGAATATGCTCGAAGCAGGTCTGGTTGCTATTTTTGTTTCTTTCAACAAAAAATTGAATGGATTTGGTTATATGAGCAACATCCTGAATTATTTAAAAAAGCAATGACTTATGAAAATGAAGATGAGTTATTTACTTGGATTCAAAATGAATCATTAAAAGAATTAATAAACCCCGAAAGAATTAAACAAATAAAGTTAGATCACATAAAGCGTACAGGTAAAGAAAAGTCACAAGGCTCAAAGTTATTAATGGATAAACTAATTGATGCTGAAGATGGTGCTTGTACCGCTTGTTTTATATAGAAGAATTGAATTTTGCAGAAATTAGAGTACATACAAAACCTTTCGAACAGGTATTATTTTGTGTCCTATGACAGGATTATTTTTGAGTTCAGTGAGTTCTATCTTGTGGTTAGTTTAGGGTTCAAACTATATGATAAAGATACTATAGAAAGTTACCAATATGAGTATGACTCAGGAACTACGATTGAAGAGCTTTCTGAATCTTTTTCTAAAGTTGAAATCACCGACCTATACCTATCTGATTATGAATACTTAGACGACAGAAAACATATAGTTTATGAAGATTTTTTTCAAAACTCATTAGTAATAAATCTTTACTCTTTATTAACCTCAATTATTTGTTTAAATAACGTTCAATTATCTGAGTTGAAATATGAACTGAATGAAAATTATGGATATGATAATGATAGTAATTATGGTTTTTGTGAAGGGGGTCCAAATTTTATCTACAAAATACACCTGTCTATTGAACATATAGGGGTGTTTGACGAGTTGGTTAAAACCTACGTTAAACCAAAAATAAATATCCCAAAATTTTATTGGAAATTTTATCAAGAAAATAAACCTTTAGATGATCAATCAAGCATTAAGATTCTAACAACAAGTACTAAGGCAAGAAGGTTAGGTTATCTGGTATTATTGACTGATTTTTTTCACTTGTACAATAAAGTTTCCGCTTCCACAATTAATAAGAAGTTTGAAGAGTTTGCTTCCCAATCTTATATAGTTGAAGAATTAAAATCTTATAAAAACGACAAGGGAGATGTTAAAATAACTAAAACAGGTATTTCTGCTAAACCCTACATTACTTTGGCAGAGCAAATAGGACTCATAAAAAAGATAAACAATGTTTACTCTATAGGTAAGAAGCTAAAAGTATATGATCTTATTAGAAATTCAGGTATCGACAAAAAAGAAAAACATTTTTTTGAGTTAGACAAATTTAGCAAATTGTTTTTCTTCGAAGAGTTATTAAAATCTGATTTTCTTTACTTAAGTATATTATTAGAGCTAATATACATAAAAAAATATGTGTCATTTTTATATCTAAGAGACGTATTTCAGCAAGCAGTTTTAAACAGGTTAGAGTCATTCATTGGGAAGTATAATCTGCCTGCTTCAACAAAAAGAGAAATATTTAGAATACGGAAACGAATTGAAAATTGGGATAAGCCTAAAATTTATTTAGAACATGTATTAATGCCACGTATTAATTGGTTATTTGATTTAGGTTTAATTGATTTTAAAGACGATAAACTCTTTTTTTTAAATGAAAGTGGTAAAGTTTTATTTAATAATTTATGTTATTGGTACGATATTGAAGGATGGTATATTGTAAATCCCGAACAATATATAAGTAGATTTTATCAACATATTTTTACTTTGATATATGCCCCAAATAGCAAAGTAGACGAAAAAGAAAACTTTGATTTAAAAGAGCTAAGAAAAAAAATAAATTCATATATAGAAGACAGCTTCACAAGATTTAAAACATTAGCTCCTAACAGAGTAACTTTATCTCAGGCTATTCAATATACTAAGTATAATTTATTTTTAAAAGACGAAATACCTGTAGAGTATAAGTTTATTGAGAATCATATAAAAGAACATTCAAAAGGTAAATATATTTACAAATACCAATCTCAGTATGGAGATGGTTATGTACAAAAAAGATAAAAATGAGTTTTGAGAATAAATTTAATTTAAAAACGAATCCATTCAGGATGACCCCAGCCACAAAATCAGAAGAGATTATATGGGCTGGATTTGAAAAAATCAAAGAAAGAATTAGTAATAGAATAAAAAGAAGTATTCGACTTCCAAACTCAAGCTTAGTACTGAATTGGGGAGAATATGGAAGTGGAAAAACCCATTCAGCTCGATATTTTAGTAAGGAATCTATTTTAAATGAATTAAAAGGAGTAAATACTAGACCTTATCCAATAGTAATTTCCTTACCCAAAGGTAAAGAACCTGTAAAAAGTTTATTTATATCAATAATAGATAAATTAAATATTGAAGAGTTAAGAGATAAAATTAACCTTGAAGACATTACTTTGTTTATAGATAATTATGGAGATAACATTCATATTCAATCTGTTTTAAAAGCTATTTTTAATAAGGATGTTGATATTCCTCTTTTAAAAATGTATTTGTATGGAAACATTAGCAACCCTGATCTTAAGCAATTAAATCAATATAATATTTTAAGAAAATTTAATTCAGATAATGACTACACATTATTCCTTTCAGGTTTATTTAGTTCCATTACTAATGAAAAAACTTTCTATTCTTTAGTTACTCTATGGATAGATGAATTTGAGGATATAGCAGTATTGAACAGCTCTAACATCGACAAAACAAATAATTTTTTAAGAGAATTATTAGATAATACACCTAACAACTTATTATTATTTATAAATTTAACACAGTCAGCTTTAATTGGAGCAGAAGATTTAGGAGAATTTTTATATGAATCTGTTAAATCACGTATAAAAGAAAGAAATAATTTTGAGCTTCCTGATGAAACTGACTTTAGAACCTATCTCAAAGAAATAATCAATTACTATAAGATAAGTAGTAATGAAAATGAATACCATCCATTTTCTAAAGAAGTTGTTGATGAATTAATTTCTCTAACTCAAGGTTTTACATTAAGAAGATTCAATGAAGCTTTTTCCATTCTCTTAGAATTGGCTGACATAGAAGACGCTTCAACACCTATTACTCATGACTTTTTAATGCAAAACTTAGGCGATATTATATGGGAAGTGTAGCAACTGCTGTTTTAGATGCCTGTACAGTTATTAACCTTATACATATTGATAATTCAGAAGAGTTTTTAATAAAAAAACTAAACAAATATCTTAAGATATTCATTTCTGATAAAGTTTTTACTGAAATTAAAACTAATATTTTTAAAAACGATATTGAAAGGGATAGAATTGAAAATGCAGTTTCATGTTTTATAAACTATAAGGTTTCTGATAGTCTTTTCGAAGAGTTTGGGAAAGATTTTTTAAAAAAAGTTAGAAGTATTTCTAATTACAAAAAAGATAACGGAGAATTTTTCTCAACAGCTCTATCTTTATACTACTCACAAGTAATGCCAAGCAAATTGTTTTTTTATACAGACGATTTTACTGCAAAAGAAGATTTTTCTTCGTTTTTTGATTTACATCAAATAGGAGGTATTAAAGACACGGCAGACTTGTTATTGTTGTTATACAGATTAGATGAGCAATTTTCAAAAAGAGAATTAATTAGACTGCTTAGCTCATTACATTCAGAATATGCAGTAGGGCTAAGCAACCTTATTTCCAAACTTAGAGATTATATCAATACATTATCTCCAAAACTGAGAAAGGACAAAGAATTTAATGAAAAGTTAAGAAAGTTGATTGATAAACTTCACAAACATTCTTTAGAAGATTTAGGTGATTTTAAGAGTTTTTTTGAAAGAAAAAGAGGAAATCATCACAAACAAATTAGTTGTATTTTAAATGAATACAGAATAGTTTTTGATTTACAAACAAGAAATAATAATTATTTAGATAAAATACAGAATTTGATTAAATATCTAGAGGAAAAGGAACTTTATAAGTTTATAGGTGAATAACATATTAATCCCCTAGTCCATCCATCATTTCTTCCATTCCCCCAAAATTCAAAATAAATGTAGAGTAGTAATTATCAAATAAATCTTTTAAATACTGTCCCACATCTACATCCTCTAAATTTTCATTTCCTTCTACTTTTTGTTTAATCTCATAACCTTTATTTTTTGTTATGGTATATAAAAAAAGTGTATGAAAATATACAGATGTGTAATATTTTCTATTAGCCAATTCTATTTGTTCCTCGTTTGGGTTTCTATATTTTGATTTAAAATTCATTAAAACTGAACTATCCATATTGATAAAAATACGCTTTAAAGTACTTCCTTCAGCTTCTGGAATCATAACCGTCTTAATATCAACATCTAGCCCTGTTGCTTCTTCTACTCCCTCCCATGAAACAGCATTTGGAACATCTTCATTTGGTTTTTCATATGCAAAAATCATTTGAGGTAAACCTAACGGTTCTTCATCTCCATCTTTTTTAGGAATTTTTTCTTTAGGTTTTTCTGGTTCAGAAACTTTTACCCAAAATAATTCTTCAAAATCTCCTCCAGGTGCTGTAAGTGAAACTTTCATTTGTACTGAATCACCTATATTAATTTTATCCTTCTTAGGGTTTAAGTTAATTTTAATAGTCCCTTTATTTGGACTACTAGTATTTACATTAAATACCTCCTCAATATCTTTGGGTTCTCCTTTTTGATCCCCTCCTTCGGAAACATCAGATTTTACTGTTAAAATTGCAATTTTTAATTCTCCAGGCTCTTCGACTCTATCAAAATAAGAATCTTCACAATCCGAACTAAAGCGAATTACCTTTTCTCCATTTAAAGGTATTTTTGCTACTTCAGTATCTCCTTTAACTTTTGAATTTATTTTGAAAAAAGAAGGAAATCTCTTTGGACTAAATGGTAATGATTCTTCTTTTAACTTGTTCTTTTTTTTATCCTTATTATCTTTTTTATTCTCTTTCTTTAAATCTAACTTAAAGGTATCTCCTAATAACTTCATTAAATCAGAGTTTAAAGGTAGGGACTTAGTAAAGTTTTTAATTAATTGATTTGTATTTGTTGAAGTATCAATATTTACAGCTTGTTTTCTTAATTTTTGAATTTCAGATAATCTTGCATCTTTATCACTAAGCTTGCTAGCTAAATAATGTCTTAAATCACGCGTTTCATCCCCCTCTTTAAGTCTATCTCTTGAAGCCATAAAAAGCTCTTTCCTAAACTCATATTTCATATTAGTACAATCTACATGAATCAAAAGATGATTTTTAAGTAAATTTAGCTTTAATGATCTTGTAATAAACTCAGATGTATATGATCCATGCACCTGACCGTTCATTGAAAACATTACACTCATATTATTTTTAAAATACCTTCTTTGTATTTCTGCTTTTGATTTTTTTAAATCAAAACTCCCTACTTTTAAGTTAAATACAAAACAAGACACCTTCATTTCTCCAAACAAATCGTCTTTAAATACCTCAGAAAAAGAATCAGAAATATATTTATCCTTTTCTTTTTCCAAACGCCTTTTTAATCCAAATAAATCATTAACTAAGACTTTATCATTTGGATATCTTTTTTCAGAATCTACTGTTAAAACAGGCAAAGCAGGCTTAAACAAAAACTCATTTATACTTTGGTTTAAATCGTGACTGATTGCTGAGGAATAACCTCTCCCTAATTGATAGGAATACAATTTTATAACTGAACCAGTTTTAAACTTTCTATTTTTAAGTCCTAAATCAAGTGTATCAATTTTGAATGAAGGAATTTTATCATCTAACACCAAGTATTCGTACCAAGTCTCTTTAGCTTGATCAGATTCTCGTTTAGGATGCTCTCTTATCAACGTAAATCCAAAGTCTCCTGTATTATCAAATCTTTTAGAAGCAATAAGTTGATAACGCTTTTTACCACAAAAAACTATTGCTCCACTTCCTCCCATATTATATTTTCCTTGAACGAAATGAACTTTATTCTTATTGCCCCTAACTAATGAGAGAAATGTACCTTCAAAATCTTTCGGGTGTTGTCCTTCTCCATTATCATAAATTAATAGAGATGTTTTATAGCCATTTCGATTAGGATATGGCCCTTTACTATCTGCTATTATCTGAATCTCTTCAGCTTGTTTCTTAGCGAAAGACTGAACATCCCAATTATTTTTAGGATAAAAGCGTTCGATAGCTTCTCCCATTGACTTAGGAGCTTCTTCCGAATCAGGACTTACCCCACTTTCTATACACTTCTTTGTCAATAGTGCATCCACAGAATTTGTTACTTTTTCTATAAGAGCAGCGATAGGGTTAGATTGCTGATTTTTTACAATTCCATAATTACTTTTATTTCCTCCTAAAGGTTTCCAATTGGAATCTTTAAAAAAAACTATATACTCATTTATTACTTCTTCTAACTCTATTTCATCTTTAGCTTTAAAAAGAGTTAGAAATAACTTTCTGTAATTATTCTCTTCCAAAAATTTATCTTTTTTCTAATTAAAAATTAATAGCATATTTCTCTAATCATAGCTAATTTTGAGAAATAAATTTAGGAAAGATACAATAATAATATTTATGGGTTCCCTTATTTTTTATCTTTCTATTAGGATTATTTTTAAAAAGTTATATCTAATCTATGAACATGAAATATGAACACTTTTTTTATAATTTTTCTGTAGTAGATAATTTTATTGATATTTTTAATATTTATGAACAAATTACATTGTGTACTTGTAAAATACAATGTTTTCCTTCTCAAAAAACAAAATAAAATTCACTTACCTCTAATCCCTTACTACTTCTACGTTTTAATACTTTGAAATGATAAATTTATACTTGCTCAAGAAATTATTTTGGTAGGGTAATTTTTAATATTTCTGTTTAATAAATATATCCGCGGAAAAGAGATTAAACAATTATTAAAAAATTTAACAGTATGAGAAATATCAAAAGAATAATTATCCCTGTTTTGATAGTTTTATCAATTTTTGCGGTAAATGTATCGTGTAGTAACGATGAAGAAATAGTATTAAACCCTACAGAAGCTTCTGGCGAAACTCCTGATTCAGATGGGGATTCAGGTACAACTGCTGAAGGTAGCGAAGGTGAAATTACTTTATATAAAGTAACTGGAAATGAGATTAGTAAAATTCAGGATTATAAAGTAACAGGTAAAGATTTAGAGTATCAAAAAGATGTAGCTAAGCACAAAGAGATTTGGAGCTTGGTAAAGAAAATTGTTCCTGTTGAGCAACTTAAAAAAATGAGCGAGTTTTTAATTTACAATGGTGAAGTTACAGGAAGTGCTGGCTTTGTTATTGAGATTAAAAGAGATTTATCTGATTGGAGAATGGGAATTGCAATTAACTATGCTTACGAAGGAGGTTTTAATGCTAGAGGTGAATTGGCCTATACTATCATTCACGAATTTGGACATGTATTAACCTTAAATGACACTCAATTAGATGCAGCTGTAACTCAAGAAAGTTGTAAAAATTACTTCCCTGGTGAAGGATGTGCATTTGAAAAATCTTATATCAATGAGTTACACTCTAAGTTTTGGAATGACATTTGGAGTGAATATCAAGATGCTAAAAAAGACGAATCTGCTCAACAAAAGTTTTATGAAAAGTACAAAGAAAGGTATGTAACTCAATATGCTTCAACAAACCCCGGTGAAGATATTGCTGAAGTTTTTGCCACATTTACTACACTAAAAGAAAAACCAGAAGGTAAAACTATAGCAGAGAAAAAAATACTGTTAATGTACAATAGAGAAGAATTAGTAAACTTTAGAGATCATATAAGAAAAAACTTAGCTCTTAGAAAGAAAGGAGATGCTGTAACGTTTGAGTTACCAAAACCTGGAACATGGAAACAAGCCAACTCTTTTGGGAATCCACATAAAACAAAATGTAGAAGGCATTAAGTTTAACTACTCAGTACTCTTAAAGACTCTTTATTTTAAGAGTACTGATTTTTAAAAGAAATTATGAGATATATTTTTTTAATGCTAATGGCTATAACATTAGTAAAATGTTCAAGTTCAAAGAATATAAAAAAAGAAGAAGCTTTTTTATATTATGGAAAAACTCAATGCCTAGGAAAATGTCCTGTTTTTGATATGTACCTATTTAAAGATGGAAAAGTTTTTTATGAAGGATTTAAAAATGTTTCTAAATTAGGTGTGTATGAATTTTCTATTAAGACTGAAGATGTAGAAAAAATAAAAAAAGAATTAGAGGAAATTGATTTTACAACAAAAGAAAAGTTGACAAGAGACTTTCCTAATACAGTCCTTAAGTTTAAAGGGAAAAGACTGGCAATTCAAAAAAATGACAAAGTGAAAAGATTAATATTTTTACTAGAAAAAATTAAAATTTAAAAATTTTTAACAAAAAAAGTAGGGTTATTTTAAATATAACTGTTTTATAGACTGTAAGATGTATATAGTATACGACGCTGTTTATAGAATAAAAGGCCCCTTCACTTTTTACATTTTTTTGTTTCACTACATTTTATTCTTGGCAGCGTCTTTTTTATTAGACTTATATAGTTATGATATTGTTTGTTTAAGGCTGTTAAAAAAGCAGCCTTTTTTTTAACTTTTCTCCATACTTCTAACTAAAATAAAGGCAGTATTTTTGCCTAATGCAAAAAAATAATCAATCGAAATTAGAATTCATTGCTTTAATGGCTTCTCTAATGTCATTAGTAGCTTTATCAATAGATGCATTACTCCCAGCTTTAGAACAAATAGGTATTAGTATTCGAGTTCAACAAGGATCACACGATAGCCAATTATTAGTAACAATGATTTTTTTAGGACTAGGCTTTGGGCAGTTAATTTCTGGCCCAATTTCTGATAGTTTGGGAAGAAAACCTGTTATTTATGGAGGTTTTATACTTTTTGTTATTGCAAGCTTTATTTGTGTTAGTGCTACTAACATAGAAATGATGGTTTTAGGAAGAGTCTTACAAGGAATAGGACTCTCTGCTCCTAGAACAATAAGTATTGCTATGGTTCGAGATAGCTTTAGTGGGAACTATATGGCTAAAATTATGTCGTTTATTGTGGTAATTTTTATTTTAGTTCCTGTTGTAGCACCTGCTATTGGTAAGTTAATGTTGGATGCTTACGGGTGGAAATCTATATTTTATAGTCAATTAATATTTGGTGTTGTAGTTATGTTTTGGCTATGGAAGCGTCAACCAGAAACTCTTCAAGAAGAAAACAGAATCAAGTTTGCATTTCGTTTATTTTTAGATGGTTCTAAAGAATTTATAAAATATAAACAAGCTGTTATTTTCACACTTATATCTGGTTTTATCACTGGGTCGTTTATGGTATATTTAAGTGCTTCACAACAAATTTTTCAAGAACAGTATTTATTGGTAGACGAATTTCCATACATCTTTGCTGGTTTAGCCATTTCTGTTGGTTTTGCTACTTTTTTAAATGGTTCATTTGTTATGAAGTTTGGAATGCATAAACTCGTTTCATTCTTTTTAATTATGTTTTCAACTGTTCCCATTATTTATATAACATTATTTTATCAAAAGGAAAATCCAAGTATTGTAATACTATTAATTTTCTTTGCATTACAGTTTTTTTCAATCGGATTTTTATTTGGAAACCTTCGAGCATTAGCAATGCAGCCTGTTGGACATATTGCTGGTATTGGAGCTGCTATTAATGGGTTTGTATCTACCATTATGGCAGTACCAATTGCTACATTCATAGGGAAATATGTTGAAACCACTACTCTCCCACTTTTTATGGGATTTTTTATATGTGGTGCGTTATCTTTACTCCTTTTAAATTTCACCAAATTAAAACCAGTAAACGAATAGTATAATGAAGCTAGATGTTATTTATGAAGATGATTATGTGTTGTGCGTATCAAAACCTAACAATGTAGTTGTACATCACGCGCATCATTCTAGAAATGTTGCTGATGAAGACTCTTTGTTACAAATGATTCAACAGCAATTCAATCAAAAAATGTATCCAATTCATCGTCTTGATAGAAAAACGTCTGGAATTATATTACTAGCAAAAGAAACAAAGTTTGTAGCCAAGTTTCAAGAGCTGTTTACCAAAAACGAAATACAAAAAACGTATTACGGAATTGTTAGAGGTCATGCTCCTGAAACTAAAATTATAGATTCTCCAGTAAAAGGAAGAGACGCTAACGTACATAAAGATGCAGAAACACATTTAAGTACTATAAAAACGGTTACAGTAAATATTCCTGTAAAACCTTATGACACATCTAGGTATAGTTTGGTAAAGCTAGCCCCTAAAACAGGGAGATTACACCAGTTACGAATCCATATGAACAAAATTAGTCACCCACTTGTTGGAGACCCCAAATATGGTGATAAAAATCACAATACAATGTTTATTGATAATTTTGATTGTGAAAATCTTTTTTTACACGCTTATTCTTTAGAGTTCATTCATCCATATTCGAATAAAAAACTATTAATTAAAGCTGATTTCCCTAAAGATTGGTATGTAGTTTATGAAAAGTTTAATTGGAGTTTATAATAATAGTCTCCTTATACTCTACTCTTTTTTATAAATTAAATACTGTTTTTATTTGAATAGAAACAGTTAATTTATTGAAAACAATAAAAAAGGGTAGCATAATTATGCTACCCTTTTAACTTTTATAAAAATAGTTTTTAAATATCTTTAAAAATTGCGTGCATTAAACGCTTTTTATCATTGATGCTTTCTTCAAGAGCAATCATTGTTTCAGTTCTATTAACGCCATGAATATCATCTATTCTATAAATAATGTCTTTTGCATCGTTAGTGTTTTTAGCACGTACTTTACAGAAAATATTATATTTTCCTGCAGTTACGTAGGCTACAGTTACATTAGGAATCAATCTTAAATTGTCTAAAACATGTTGCGTCATAGATGTCTTCTCTAAAAAAATTCCAACGTGAGCAATAAATGAATACCCCATTTTCTCATAATTCAAGGTTAAAGTAGACCCTTGAATAATTCCTTCGTCTTCCATTTTCTTTACACGTACATGTATAGTACCAGCAGATACTAACAACTTCTTTGCGATGTCTGTAAAAGGTGTACGTGCATTCTCTATTAAAATGTCTAAAATTTGATGATCAATCTCATCTAGTATGAACTTCTTCATTTTTTTGTTTTCTTCAAGTAATATTGCTAAAATATAGTTTTTTTCTAAAAAAAATAAGTTTTATTTAAAGAAAGTAGAATTTTTAACTGTTTTTTATGAATTCTTTATGAGCTAAATACATAGATAAGTTACCTTCTTTTTCCTTTGTTAAAACGAGTGCAAATTTATCATTTTCTATAGTTTCTACATACTGATATGCAACATCTTTTTCATTATTTTTTGATCGATAAATCACATCGTAGAAGTTCTTGATATTGTTAGGAATAGCTAAATATTTTTCAAATTCTTTAAAGCTTTCTACTGAAGAAATATGGTATATTCCCTGTAATAGCGCGTAAAAATTGAATTTTCTAACCTCTTCCCTGTCGTAATCACCCGCAAAATGCCCCGCTTCAATTAATATTGTATTGTGTCCTAGCTTTTGAAAATTATCTCCTGTAGCAGTTGGATAAAATTCATCTGTATAACGACCAACATGATTGGGTATAATTTCTTGTAACAAATCATTCATAGCAACAATTACATTCATAGTTTCTTTTCTCCCTTCTGTAATTGTTCTTTTTTCTTCTTCTGAAGGTGCTAAAAACGATATTGTCGCTGGATTTTTAGTTCCTTCAACACCAAAAATGGTTCTTTGATCATGTAAATTGAAGCAAAATTGAGGATTTACTTCTTCTAAAACACTACGTAAAAGTTTACTCTCTTTGGCCTCTAACTCAACAGCATCTCTATTTAAGTCTACATTGTTAGCATTAACACGTGTGTATGCTTGTGCTCCATCTGGATTTAACATAGGAACAATGGTAATACTACAATTATCTATAATAGATTTTGTTATTTGGTGAGTAGGAAAGCGTTGTAAGAAGTTTAAAAAATCGAATACAGCTTTGGTTCCTGTACTTTCATTACCATGCATTTGACTCCAAACAAGAATTCTTTTTTTACCCTTTCCCAGTTTTAATTTATAAATGGCCCTTCCTTCTTCAGATTCTCCAATAATTTTTGTTTGAATTTCTGAGTTTTGTAAGCCTAAATATAAAGGCTCTATATCTGTTAGTGTTATCCACCTTCCAGATATAGAGTCTTCTTTAATTTTTGAATAATTGTCTTCTAAAAAAGAGCTATTTAAGTGTGTCATATCATAATTATAACGAAAACCAATCAGTTACCAGTTGCTTTTCAATTGGTTCAATGGTTTTATGTACATAATCATTTTTAGCAATGTCGTACTCATAGTCTTTAGACCATTCTTCAATATTTTCAGCTAACGCTTGTAACGATTCACAAATAAATTGTACTTCTTCATTTGTAATTGTTGGATGTACTGATAAACGTACCCAACCTGGTTTTTCTGTATTACAACCTTCTAATATTTGACCTTTTATTTCATTTGATCTTATTTGATCTACATTTAATAAGAAATGTCCATAAGTTCCTGCACATGAACATCCACCTCTAGTTTGAATTCCAAATCGGTCATTTAATAATTTTACAACAAGGTTAAAGTGATATTTTTCAAAATAGAAAGAAAAAATACTCAAACGATCTTTATGATCTGGAGCTAATATTTTAACTCCTTCCAAATTTTCTAAACAGTTAAAAATAATTGGATTGATTTCATCTTCACGTTCCTTTATTTTATTTGTACCCATTTGATCTTTTACCTGAATACATAAAGCTATTTTAATAGTTTGTAAAAAAGCTGGTGTTCCCCCATCTTCACGCGTCTCTACATCATCAAAATAATCATGCTGTCCCCATGGGTTTGTATAACTAACTGTGCCTCCTCCAGGGTTATCAGGAACCATATTTTTATACAACTTTTTATTAAAAATCAACACCCCAGAACTTCCCGGGCCTCCTAAAAATTTGTGTGGAGAAAAGAAAATAGCATCTAAATATTCATCTTCTTTTTCAGGATGCATATCAATATCAACATAAGGTGCAGAACAGGCAAAATCAACAAAGCACAAACCTCCATATTTATGAATTAATGAAGCTACTTTATGATAGTCAGTCTTTATTCCTGTTACATTTGATCCTGCTACTATAGAAGCTATTTTAATAGGTCTATCTAAGTACTTTTTTATAGTTTCTTCAAACTTATCTAAACACACTAAACCTTCATCATTACAAGGAACAACCTCTACATCTGCTATAGTTTCAATCCAAGATGTTTGGTTTGAGTGATGCTCCATATGACTTACAAAGACAATAGGTCTTTTTTCATCTGGAACCTGTGTGTTTTCTTTTAAATTTTCATTTATTTTTAGCCCTAAAATACGCTGAAATTTATTCACAACCCCCGTCATACCAGACCCTTCCGTAATTAATACATCGTTAGAAGATGCATTTACGTGACGCTTGATGATATTTCGAGCTTCATGATACGCTAAAGTCATAGCTGCTCCTGAAGTTGAAGTTTCTGTATGTGTATTGGCTACAAAAGGTCCAAACTTATTTAAAAGTTGTTCTTCTATAGGTCGATATAATCTTCCGCTTGCAGTCCAATCTGTATAAATCATTTTCTTTTCACCGTATGGTGTTTGAAAAGTTTGATCTATACCTACAATATTTTTTCTGAACTTATCAAAATACTGTTCTAAATCCATAGTTGAAATCTCTAGTTGTTTGTTATGTTACGTAAAATTAGCAGTATACTACTAGTTAGCCTAAAATAGTTATAATATTAACGTATTTATAACACTTTGTTATTAAAGTCTAAATTTACCTCCTATTAAAATGGTATTCTCAAAAAAGTAAAAACTTTGTGAGGCGGAATCTACAGAACTTTTAGTTGTCTTAACATCTGGCATATAAATATACCCTCCTTTTAAATCAGCCTGTACAAAAAAGTGTTTTAAAAATGTGATATTTAAACCACCTCCAATAGAAGCTCCGTATCCTGATAAATGAAAATCGTCGTGGCGCTCCATACCTAATAAGGTTGTATTAGTTCTTGGATATAAAATACCAAGCCCAACACCTTCTGTTAAATTGATTTGTAAGTTTTCTAAGTTTAAACCAAACCAGTGGCTTACATCGTCAAAACGCTTTACTTCTACATTAAGGTAATTTAAACCGTCGGTATGCTCAAAACGTAAAAAATCGCCTGCTAAATTGATGGTTTCATTATTATATGTTCCATCATACTTTGTGTTTCCTATATTAATGTTTCCATTGATTTTTACATCTTGATCAGCTATCATTACATATTTCATATGATCTACTCCAATAGATACAGTATAGTTTTCTTTGAAAAAATATCCTATTCTATAGTTAGTTTGAGGAATAGTCACTCTACCTGGATTAAAATAATCATTAAAAGAAAACTTTGTTTGTCTGTCTTGAGCTTTTACATTTTGTAACGTAAAATCGTAATTTGCTCCTTTAAAACGAATATCTGAATTAGAATAACTAGCCCAGTTCCATCCCCAATAGACGAAGAATTTTCCTTTGTTAGTTACTTTTTTCTTTTGAATGATTTCTTCGTTTTTCTCCTGCGCCATTATTGATGCTGAAACCATCAGCATTAATAAACTTACTATTTTTAATTTCAAAGAACTATTGTATTATTTGTTGTATTTCAGTGATAAATCTTTTGGCTAAAGCATCTGCATTGTCTTGGCTAGTACTTTCTGCATAAATTCTGATGATTGGCTCGGTATTCGACTTACGTAAGTGTACCCACTCGTTAGCAAAATCAATTTTTACGCCATCAATAGTGTTTACATCTTCATTTTTATAGTTGTTAGCCATGGTTTCTAAAATCTTATCAACATCAATTTGTGGTGTTAACTGGATTTTATTTTTGCTCATAAAGTAGCTAGGATATGAATCTCTTAAGGCTTTACAAGATGTCTTTTTGTGTGCTAAATGTGATAAAAATAAAGCGACTCCTACTAATGAATCTCTTCCATAATGAGACTCAGGATAAATAATTCCTCCATTACCTTCTCCTCCAATTACAGTATTGGTATCCTTCATCATTTGTACTACGTTCACCTCTCCTACTGCACTTGCCGTGTATATTCCTCCATGTTTTTCAGTAACATCACGTAAGGCTCTTGAAGATGATAAGTTAGAAACAGTGTTACCACCTCCTAATTGACCTAAAACATAATCGGCACAAGCTACTAAAGTGTATTCTTCTCCAAACATAGAGCCATCTTCAGAAATTAGAGCTAAACGGTCTACATCAGGGTCAACTACAATACCTAAATCTGCTTTTTCCTTCACTACTAATTCAGAAATATCCGTTAAGTGTTCTTTTAAAGGTTCTGGATTGTGTGGAAAGTGTCCGTTAGGTTCACAATATAACTCTATACATTTTACTCCTAACTCTTTTAATAAAGCAGGAATAGCAATTCCTCCAGTAGAGTTTACACCATCAACAACAACTTTAAATTTCGCTTTTTTGATGGCTTTCTTATCTACTAAATCTAGTTTTAAAACTTCTTTGATATGTTTCTTAATGTAGTTCTTCTTTTTTCTATATGATCCTAAATCATCAACTTCAGCAAACTGTATAGTAGCATCATTTTCAGCAATCTTTAAAATTTCCACTCCATCTTCACCGTTTAAAAACTCTCCTTTTTCATTCAATAATTTTAAAGCATTCCATTGTTTTGGATTGTGTGAAGCAGTTAAAATAATACCTCCATCCGCTTTTTCTAAAGGAACAGCAACTTCAACCGTTGGTGTTGTAGATAAACCTAAATCGATTACATCAATTCCTAAACCGACTAGTGTATTTGCGACTAAGTTACTTATCATTTTACCCGAAATACGGGCATCTCTACCTATTACAATGGTAATTTTTTCTTTTTCGGAGTTTTTCTTTTTTATAAACGTACCGTAAGCTGCTGCAAATTTTACAGCATCTATAGGTGTTAAGTTGTCACCTGTATTTCCGCCTATGGTACCTCTAATACCTGATATAGATTTAATAAGTGTCATATTAATTTTTAATTGGTGAGCAAATATAAAGCTATTTAAGAAAGTATCCTTTAAAAAGGGAGAGCTTTAACTGTAACATTTGTTACATAAGGAATTAAAAAAACCGCTAAGCTTTACAAGCTTAACGGTTTTTACATTTTAAGAAATTGTTCGGATTATTTTCCTTCCATTTTCTTCTTTAATTCAGCTAATCCACCGATATCTCCTAAAGTAGTTTTCTCTACTTCTTGAGCTTTAGCAGCAGCAGCTTTGATGTTCTTTTGTTCTTCTTCTCTAAAGATAGAAGTATGAGAAACAACAATTCTACGGTACTCTTTACTAAACTCAGTTACTTGGAACTTAGTCTCGTCACCTTTAGCTAATTTACCTCCGTCTTCTTTTTCTAAGAAACGAGTTGGAGCGAAAGCTTCAACACCATCAGCAAATACTACAGTTGCACCTTTATCATTTTTCTCTTTGATAGTACCTTCGTGGATAGATCCGATTGTATAAGTAGATTCATGAGCATCCCAAGGGTTATCTTGAGTTTGCTTGTGACCTAAGTTTAATTTACGGTTCTCTACGTCTAATTCTAATACTTGAACTTCTAATTGATCACCTACAGTTACGAAATCTGATGGGTGCTTAATTTTCTTAGTCCAAGATAAATCAGAGATATATACTAATCCATCAATACCTTCTTCTAACTCTACGAATACACCAAAGTTAGTGTAGTTACGTACAGTACCAGTGTGTTTAGAACCTACTGGGTATTTAGTAGTAATATCTGTCCATGGATCTGGGTGTAATTGCTTCATACCTAAAGACATTTTACGCTCTTCGCGGTCTAATGTTAAGATTTGAGCTTCTACTTCATCACCAACTTTTACGAAATCTTGTGCAGAACGTAAGTGAGTTGACCATGACATTTCAGATACGTGGATTAATCCTTCTACTCCTTCTTCAACCTCTACAAATGCACCATAATCAGCTAAAACAACTACTTTACCTTTTACTTTATCACCAACTTTTAAATCAGCATTTAAAGCTTCCCATGGGTGAGCAGATAATTGTTTTAATCCTAATTGAATTCTTGACTTGTTATCATCAAAGTCTAAGATTACAACGTTTAATTTTTGATCTAACTCAACAACTTCGTTCGGGTGGTTGATACGAGACCAAGATAAATCAGTAATGTGAATTAATCCGTCAACACCTCCTAAGTCAACAAATACACCATAAGAAGTAATGTTTTTAACAACACCTTCTAGTACTTGTCCTTTTTCTAATTGACCGATAATTTCACGTTTTTGATCTTCTAAATCAGCTTCGATTAATGCTTTATGAGATACTACTACGTTCTTAAATTCGTGGTTGATTTTCACAACTTTGAATTCCATAGTTTTTTCTACATATTGATCGTAGTCACGGATAGGCTTCACATCAATTTGAGAACCTGGTAAGAATGCTTCAATACCAAATACATCAACGATCATACCTCCACGAGTTCTACACTTAACAAAACCGTTAACGATTTCACCAGTTTCGTGTGCATTGTTAACACGATCCCAAGCTTTGATTACACGTGCTTTTTTGTGAGATAATACTAATTGACCAGAAGAGTCTTCTCTTTTGTCAACTAATACTTCTACTTTGTCTCCAACAGCTAAATTTGGATTGTAACGGAATTCGTTTAACGAAATTACACCTTCTGACTTAGAGTTGATGTCGATAATAGCATCACGATCAGTAATACGTACTACTTCACCTTCGATAACATCGCGCTCGTTTACGAACCCAACTGTACCTTCTAAGGCTTTTTCAAATTCTTTTAATTTAGACTCATCAACTTCATCAATACCTTCTTCGTATTTGTGCCAGTTAAAGGTTGCTAAAAATTCTGCTGGATTTACAGCTTCTGCTGTGTTTTTTGTTTCTTCAGACATGTCTGAAATAAATATTTGTATCTTTTTGCTAACCAGATTTTTAACGATGCTAACGCCAAGAGAAATTAAACTTAATAAATGTTATTTTCTACCCTTTTTAAATCTGTACTCGTAAAAAGGCGTGCAAATTTACGAATAATTCTTGAAGTAACCTAAAATGTTTTGGTTTTTAGGAGGTTAGTTACTTAGATTAAGTAGATGATTTTAATCATCATCATCCGGTTGTGGTTTTAATAAAAATTTTAGTACAACTTTTTCATCCAACTTCATAAAATCATTGTAAAGTATCTCAATTACTTCACTTTTTGATTTTTTAGCTTTTAATAAATCATAGGCTTTAGTAGGTGAATCTTTTATAACATCTTTTACAAGCTCCTTCCCCATTTCTATAATTTCAGATTTAGAAAAACCGTTATCAATAAAAGGTTTCACATTAGCTACAACACTAATTGCTGCTCCCTTGCAAATATTTTCTTTTCTTACTTCAGCTTGTGCTTGCGAAAAAAGTTGAAAAGAAGAAATGAATAAGTATACAATGAAGGTTAGTTTTTTCATATTCGTTTTTTTACAGTTAATATAGGACTAAAATAAACTATTTCAGTTTATTAAAAATAATTTTATTAAATATTAGCCGTAAATTAATGGTATATAGAAAACCTTTCATCTAAAAGCTACTTTATTTCCTTAATCTCCACTTTAAACAAATCATTAAAAGTTTCAAAAATACTTTCAGCTTCTTTTTTTCGCACCGAGATAGTATACTCGCAGTCTAATTCTAATTTTTGATTAATGATATCTAAGTTTCGTTCTTTAATAATACGCTGTACTTTATTCATCATATCGTAACCAAATTTCAGCTTATAGTGAATATCAATAGTTTTCTCTACAATCTCAGAAGCTTCTAATGCTAATTGCGCAGAAGTGCGATAGGCATTAATCAATCCTCCTACTCCAAGTTTAGTTCCTCCAAAATAACGTACCGAAACAATTAAGACATTGGTTACATCAAAAGATTGTATTTGTCCGTAAATTGGTTGACCTGCTGAATTACTTGGCTCCCCATCATCATTAGCACGAAAACGAATCTTTTCTGTTCCCAATTGCCACGCATAACAATGATGACGTGCCGTGTGATGCTGCTTACGAAGTTCTTCTAATCGTTCTTTAATGTCTTCTTCTGAAAAAACAGGAAAAGCATATCCGAAAAACTTACTGTTTCGGTCTTTAAACAAGGTTTCCTCAGAGGGTTTTGTAATCGTTTTGTAAGTGTCTTTTATTTCTTCATTCATTATGCCGAAACTACTAATAAAATACTAATTATGGCAAGCCCAATACCAATCCAATTTTTTTTGACCAATTTCTCTTTAAAAAATGTAAGAGCAAATACCGTGGTTAATATCACTATAGATACATTATTTATGGTGAAAACTGTAGAACTTTCAAGTCCTTTTGTTTGTAAAGCTTTTAATAAAAACTCCATAGAATAATAGTTAGGAACTCCTAAAGCAACTCCACCAAGCAACGTTTTCCATTCAAATCCTCCTTTTTTACTTAGTAATTGGGCCATTAAAAAGAAAAAACCGAAAAGCAATGCGCATCCAAAAATAGTTGATAAGAACATTGGTACGGCTTCTTTAGGAACATAAGTAGTTTCGGTATACTTTAATAATGTATCAATACTTCCTGAACCTAAAAAAAGTAATAATGGAAATAATAAATTCTTAAATTGAACAGGAGAAGTATCACTCTTTGCTGAGGATAAATATACTGCTATCAATGCTAATATTATTCCTACAACTTTCACCAACCCGATGCTTTCGTTATACAAAAAGATTCCGATAAGTACTGGAATTACCACCGACATTTTACCGGCTACTGAAGCTACTGAAAGTCCATTTTTTTGAGCTGTAATCCCCATTACATTAAACACAGTAATAAATAAAAAACCTAAAATAAAAGCTCCTAGAAACCAAGGTTGATCTGGTATCTCAGCTACCGTCATTGAAACTTCAGAATGCACAAAACCAAAAGACAGTGCTACAGCATAATTTAAAACAATAGCTTGTAATGTGTTTACTTTAAAAACATCAAAGAGTTTAAAAATTACAAACAGTAAACTAGAGATAAGAATGCTAAAAATTAAGTATATCACGCTATAAACTCTTTTCGTTTTAATAAGTCGACCACATCCTCTGTTTTTGGACAATTATTCCACACTTGAATTCCTAATTGTTGTGCAGTGTCAGTGTTCTCTTTGGTATCGTCTATAAAAAAGGTTTCAGAAGCTTGTAGACTATTCTCTTGTAACACAAACTCAAAAATATCAGCATTTGGTTTTCTGAAATTAACTTCGTGTGATAAATAAAACTGTTCAAAACAACTTTTAAATTCGTTATACAACTCTTCGCCCCAATCTTTTTGAATCCAAGAAATATGTAAATCGTTAGTGTTGCTTAGTAAAAACAGTCGATATTGATTACTGGCTGCTAATTCTTTTAAAAAACTCAATCGATGCTTAGGGAAATCTAATAAAATAGCATTCCACGAACGGATTAAATCTTCTTTTGAAATATTGAATTTATCATGAAAAAAGGACACAAACTCATCAGTCGAAATCAATCCCATTTCATACTGATAATATTGTTGCATCATTTCTTCAGAAATTTCAGTAACTCCTAATTTTGCTAATTCTTTATATGTTGCTTCTTTGTCTAAATTGATGAATACATCACCAAAATCAAAAATGATATTTTTAATCATTCCTATATATTCTTAAAGTATCGTTATCTACTTTTTCTTCAGAAGATAGCTTAGCGTTAAAAATTGGATGCTTTACTCCTTTTCCAAAAATTACATCACCAATAAAAACCCTAGCTTCATCCCATAAATTTGCATCGATAAATGTTTGTAATGTTTTAGCACCACCTTCAATTATCACTGACTGTATTTGGTGTTTGTGCAACACTTCACAAATTTGTTCCGCCACTTGAAAAGAAAAATTGATTTGTTCGTAAATGACATGTTGATTTTCCTCTTTCTTTTCTTCTGTTACAATTATTGTTTTTACATTTCCATCAAAAACAGTTACTTCTGACGGAATTCGTAAGTTTTTATCAATAACAATTCTTATAGGGTTATTTCCTTTCCAATTACGAACTGTCAGTGACGGATTGTCTGCAATTACCGTATTCGTTCCAACTAAAATAGCATGCTCTTCACTACGCCATTTATGGACTAACTGTTGAGAATATTGGTTGGAAATCCATACTGGTTTTTGCTCATCCTTTTTTAATGGAGCTATGAATCCGTCTTTCGTTTCAGCCCATTTTAAAATAATGTAAGGACGCTTTTTATTTTGAACGGTAAAAAAACGTCTGTGATGTTCTATGCAATCTTTCTGACAAACACCTACAATTACATTTCTACCAGCTTTTTTAAGACGCTCTATACCTTTACCCGCTACTAAACTATTTGTATCTACACACCCTATAATAATGTTAGGTATTCCTTTCTCTATTATTAAATCTGCACAGGGAGGTGTTTTTCCATGATGAGAACATGGTTCTAACGTAACATATATAGTTGCTTCTTTGAGTAACTCTTGATTTTGAACAGCGTTTATAGCATTTACTTCTGCATGAGGACCTCCATAAGGAGATGTAAACCCTTCTCCTATTATTTTGTTATTATGAACGATTACAGCTCCAACAGATGGATTTGGTCTTGTAGTTCCTATTCCATTTTTAGCTAATTCTAAGCAGCGTAATATGTAAAATTCATGATTCATAATGCTAGAATTTAATTTTTACATTTTCTACTTTATCAATAGGATATACATGTGAAAAACCTAAAACCTTATATTTTAAATCTCCTTTAAAATGAATTTTCAAACGCTGATTTATTAAAGAGTTTAAAACACCTCCAAAAATTCCGTTTTTATTATTTTCAAATACTCTTTTTGAAGGAATTACCACTTTTAGTGGAATATGAAATTCTTTACGAGCTGGAACTTTAAACTCTTCAGAAGAAACCTGTGCTACTTCTACTTCATCAATTAATACTTTAATTTCATCAGTAGCTATTTTACCACCTATATCGTTAGGATTTTCAAAATAAGCATTGGCACCAACTCTAATCGTGTCTGTAGAAGCGGATAGTAATTTTATATCATCAACTTTTAAAAAAATCGGTTTTTGTTTTACCGAACAACTAATAATTAGCAATAAAAAAGGTAAAAAATAAATGAATTTCTTCATGAAAACTCGTGTTTTTTTGGGTACTTTGCTCTTGCAAAAGTACTATATTCCTATGACACCATCTGATTTTATTATTAGAGAAATTAAACCACAAGATAATGCCCAAATAGCTAAAGTTATTCGTGATGTATTAATCGAGCTTGGAGCTCCAAAAGTAGGAACCGCTTATGAAGATAAGGCTACTGATGAAATGTATGAGACCTACCAAAAAGAAAAGGCTGGGTATTTTGTTGTTGAACATAATGGTGTTGTAGTTGGAGGCGCTGGTTTTGCTCAATTAGATAATTTTGAAGGGAGTATTTGTGAGCTTCAAAAAATGTATTTCTTACCAATAGTGAGAGGAAAAGGCATTGGTAGCAGATTAATAAATTTTTGTATGAATAAAGCTAAAAACCAAGGTTTCAAGCAATGTTACTTAGAAACTTTACCATACATGAAGGCAGCTACAACTTTATATAGAAAAAATGGTTTTATTGACTTGGAAGAACCTTTAGGCAACACAGGACATTATTCTTGTAATATATGGATGTTAAAAGATTTGTAAAAACTACATTTAGAGAAGCAATATGCAATTAAAACAATACAAATCATATTTTTCCGAAGAGTTAAAATCAGTTTTTCCTCAAACAGAAGTTGATTCATTTTTCTTTTTATTAATAGAAGAATATTTAGACCTCAAACGTATAGATCTCATATTACAACCTAATATTGAAATATCCTCTAATATAAAGGAGTTATTAGACAAAGCTTTGGAACGATTAAAAAAAGAAGAACCTATTCAATATATACTAGGTAAAACAGAATTTTATGGACTTCCTTTTAAGGTTAATGAAAACACATTAATTCCTCGACCTGAAACTGAAGAACTTGTTGAGTGGATTCTAGAAGAAATCAGTGTAAATGATAAACGTAATATTTTGGATATAGGTACTGGTACCGGTTGTATACCTATTAGTTTAAAAAAGAATTTACCTAGCTCAAATTTTAGTGCTATTGATGTTTCTGAAGAAGCATTAGAAATAGCTAAGCAGAATGCTAAATTGAATGAAGTTGAGATTTCCTTTATAAATGAAGATATTTTAAAAACTAAAAGGCTAAATGGTATGTTTGATATTATTGTTTCCAATCCTCCCTATGTACGTGAATTGGAAAAAGTAGAAATAAAAAATAATGTATTAAAAAACGAACCACATTTAGCTTTGTTTGTTAAAGATGACAACCCTCTTCTTTTTTATAAAAAAATAGCCGATTTAGCTAAGAGCAACTTAACTAAAAACGGACTGCTTTTTTTTGAGATCAACCAATACCTTGGTTCAGAAACTGTTGATATGCTAAAAAGCAAAGGCTTTACACAAATAGAACTTCAAAAAGACATGTTTGGTAACGATCGAATGATTAAGGCTTCTTTATAAATACCCTAATAATTGGTTAGCTATTATCAAAAATTAGCAAAGAAGCATCTCTTCATTAGTATCTCTTATTAAACTATACTCAACACAATAAACTGAAATCTTTTTTTTAATCATTTTTTTAACATAAAAAACACTTTTTTTTAATATAAATGGTATTTAAAGTTTTTTTTCAATAATAAAAAAGTTTATATTAGCTGTAAAAGTTATATAGAAATTGGATTTACAAAAATTACTTTTAGAAACTAAAACTACTGCCATTTATCTTATTGACAACGAAGGAAAAATTGTCGATTTTTATCCTCATGACAACGATTTGGTAGAAATCAAAGACAAAATAGCAGCTTTTGACGCTGTCGTTTTTAATATGTCTAGTAATTTTTTTAATCTGTTCTTTAAAACAGAGTTAAATGAAATGATTTTAAAGTCAGATAAGGAAGCTCTTTTGTTGTTCAAATACAAAGAATATGTACTATGCTTTTTGGCTGATAAAAACACCAATATAGGTCTTTTAAACTTAATGCTTAAAAAAGAAACAAATACTATTAACATTTAATATTTATTACTTAACCTAAAAACCCCCGGAATTTATGGAAAAAATCCTAACCGACTTAGTTCAAAATGTAAAAGAAAATATACCTGGGTATATTGCAATTAGTGTAGCTGAAATAGCTTCTGGAGAATCTTTAGCATCTGATTCTGCTGATTCAAATTTTGATCCTGCTTTAGCTTGTGCTTATAATGTTGAAATTATAAATGCCAAGCGTAAAGCTATAGACATCTTAGGTCTAAAAGAAAACCTTAATGATATTCATTTTAAACTTGATAATCATATTCATGTTGTAGATATGTCTCCAAGTGGAGAGTATTTTATTTATCTGGCTGTTGATTCTAACAGAGCTAATTTAGCACTTACTAGAACAATGCTAAAAAAATATAAAGCAGAATTAAATGAAGTCTTATAAAGCTATTGATATTAAAAAAATAAATATCGATAGTGAGTTTCAAAAATATATAAGCTTTTTTCAAAATGAATACAAAACTAAAGTATTGTTAAATGAATCAGCTATCGATTATGAAGAAGCTCCTAACATAAACAATGTTAACGATTTAAAAAATGCTGTTTATGATTTCTTTTTTGAACCTAGGTTTGAGAATGTTCTAGATCTAATTAAATTCAAAAAACAAAAACCACAAGACCATTAACTCAAAAAAATTGAAGTCTTTTAGAATCACCACTCTATCTATCTGATATACTATCTTTTACCTTAATGAAATTGTTAAAAAAATCACAAAGAAATATATCTAGAAAAAAATATTAAAATAACAACTTATTTTTGTGACCCTTTAAAAAAAATAGTGTCTTAAACGGGGAAGGGAGACATGAAAACAAAAAAATAGTTACAAAAAACTTAAATGGGGGAAGTAAACTTACAAACTTTAATACAAGAGTCTGAGGCTGATAAAGGTATCGTTTTTGACTCTAAGGGACAAGTAGTTGATTCTTATAATATCTCTAAAGAGAACAATATAGCAGCAATGGCAAATGTTATTGTTACTATGGCTCATGAGTTTTTTCAAGATGCTTTAGAATCTGGAAGCCTTAATCAATTAGTTTTAACTTCAAACGAAGGCTTGGTAGTTATTAACAAATACGACAACAACCATATTGTTTGTCTATTGGCTGATGATGTTTCTAAATTAGCTATGATTAAACTAACACTTAAAAATGTGACCCTTCGATAAATACAAAATATTTTTTAATTAATTATTATAACAACTATTTAGAATGAAAGAAATTATTAATGATTTTATCGAAAACTTAAAGAGTAATGTCCCTGGGTTTATTGCTGTTTCAATTACAGACGTTAGTTCTGGTGAAGCATATGATTCATTTACAGCAAACCCTGATTTTGACCCTAATTTAGCTTCAGCTTACAACTTAGGTGTTGTTAAAGCTAAATTAAAAGCTATAGATGCACTAGGGTTAAATGAAGAAATTCAAGATATTACTATTACTTTATCTAGTCAAGTTCATATTATCAATATTGCTCCTAGTGGTACTTATTTTGTTTACTTAGCTGTAGACTCTAAAGAAGCTAACTTAGGTATTACTAAGGCTTTATTAAACAAATATAAAGTAGAGTTAAATAACGCATTATAAAAATATAATTGTGAAAAACACAAATCATTTATCTATAGACAAACCCTTAAAAAAGCACCTAAACCAAACTCTAAAAGAGTTTCGCAAGTATCGATTTTCTGAAGGTGAATTAAAGTCAGAAGAAAAGAAGAGTAAAGACTTTTTCGGATTCCTATTCAAAGAATATGATAGTATGAATGATTTAGTAAAAGATATGTTTTAAAAGTGCTTAATAGGCACTTTTTTTATACTCTTAAATGTTTGTTTTAGTTTTTCAATTAATAGTTTAATCTCTTCATCATTGTAACTAGCAAAGCCAATTCGTATAGCATTATGCTTTTTATTTACTAAATCATAACGTTGCCACTCTCCTACTTCAAGTTGATGTTTACTTGCTTCTTTTGCTACTTCACTCCAGGAATATTGTTTGTTTAGATGAACCCAAATAGCCATTCCTCCTTTTGGTACTTCAAATTGGAAATAATCTCCTAATTTATTTTTTAATAACTCACAGAATAAATCTCGACGTTGTAAATATATTTTCATCAGTTTACGTATATGCCGATCTAAATCTCCAGACTTTATAAATTCAGCAAAGGTTAATTCTAATAAAGCATCACCTTGTCTATCAACGTACCCTCTTAGTTTTGCGGCTTCGTTTACAAAATCTTCAGAAGCTACTAAATACCCTACTCTAAAAACTGGCGCTACAGTTTTACATACAGAACCTATATAAATAACGTTTCCAGAACTATCATGACTTGCTAGAGGTAAAATTGGGGCATGATTATAATTAAAATCATAATCATAGTCATCTTCAATAATAGCAAAATTGTGCTTTTGAGCTAGATTTAATAGATGAATTCTCCTCTCAGCAGATAAAGTAACAGTTGTTGGGTGATGATGATGAGAAGTAACATAAACAGCCTTTATAGATTGTTTTTTACATAGTTTTTCAATTTGATCAATTACTAGACCATTTTCATCAACTGAAACCCTTTTAATTTGCGCTTTTTGATACTGAAAAGTAATATCTGCAGAAGAGTAATTAGTCTCTCCAACAACTATTATATCACCTTCTTTTAAAAGTAGTTGAGAAGACAACCACATTCCCATTTGACTACCACGAGTAATTAGAATATTTTCTTTACTTATTTTTAAACCACGTGAATTATTTAAATACACAGCCAACACTTCTCTTAACTTTACATTTCCATGTGTTGAGCTATAATCCAAAAAAGTATAAGCACTCTTTTTAGAGGCTATTTTCCTGTAAATCCTAGCTATTTCTTCTGTTGGTGTAAGTCTTGTATCTGAAGTACCATCATTTATATATATTACTCCTTTTCTTTTCTCAGTTTTTTTCTCTGATAAACAATTGTTGTCGTAAAAATTAAATCCTGAGCTTTTCTTTTTAGATGTTTTAAACGTACCAACCAATGTTGTTTTCTGAGCAAGGGGTAAACTTTTGTTTACAAAAGTTCCTTTTTTAGGAATACTCTCTACCCACCCTTGCAGTAACAACTCCTCATAACAAGCAACAACTGTTTTCCTATGCACTTGTAGCAAATCAGCCAAAGTTCTTGAACCTACTAGTTTTGTCCCTGGAGGTAGATTTCCTTCTCTAATTAATAATATAAATTGATTTGCTAGCTGCAAGTATAAAGGCTCTTTAAGGTTCTTATTAAGTTTTAATGAAGTTTTATAAGGAAACATCTGGACTATTAATTATTTAAAAACTGGATTAATATAATAGACCATAAATATACTACATTTGAAAAAGTAAATAATCTAAACAATGAAAAAACAAGAACTACAACCAACTGAGTTTAATGAATTTTATGCTGGGTATTTATCCAAAGTACCTGATAACACAGATTTAAAAGAAGGCTTTGAAAACGATAAAGAAACTGTTATAAGGTTTTTCTCATCTATTTCAAAAGACAAGCTAGAATATCGTTATCAACCAGAAAAATGGAGTATAAAGGAAGTATTACAGCACATAATTGATACTGAACGTGTTTTTATGTATCGTATACTACGAATTTCTAGAAAAGATATGACTCCAATTGAAGGTTTTGATCAAGAGATTTATATAAAACCATCAGGAGCTGATAATAAAACAATAGAAGCTTTATTGGAAGAGTTTAAAACAACCCGCTCATATTCAATTAACTTATTAAACAGTATATCAAACGAAAACTTATGCAATATTGGAGTAGCTAACAATTCTCCCGCCTCTGCAAGAGCTTGTGCTTTTATCTTATTAGGTCATAGTGTTTGGCATATGGATATTATTAAAGAGCGTTATTTAAAATAAAATTTCATGCAAGAATATCAAAAATTAAAACTTAATAGAGTTAAAAGAGGCCAAAAAAGAGCAGTTTATGATGTTGAAAAAATCAACACTATTTTAGATGCAGGCTTTATAGGTTTTGTAGGATATATACACCAAGGGAAAGCTATTTCTTTACCTATGGCTTATGGAAGGAATGGTAATAAAATATACTTACACAGCTCGCAAGCCAATAGAATGTTATTATCGCTTTTAGATGCTGGAGAAATGAGCATGACAGTAATGCATTTAGATGCTTTAGTTTTGGCACGTTCAGGATTACATCATTCTGTAAATTATCGATCAGCAACATTATATGGTTCAATAAAAAGGGTAGAAAACCCTAAGGAAAAAGAAGCTGCTTTATATTGTTTTATGGAACATATGATGAAGGGACGTTGGGATGATATTAGACCAATGAAAGCTGAAGAACTTGATAGAACATTAGTAGTAGAGATGACAATTGAAACTGCTTCAGCAAAAATTAGAGATGTTGGAGTTAACGATGAGCCTGAAGATGAACTTTTACCTGTTTGGGCAGGATTAGTCCCTTTAAAACAAATAGCCCTCCCTCCCATTTCAGATAAAAAACTAAGAGAAAATATAAAAGTACCAAATCACGTAATAGAGTATTATAATATGCATAAATAAGCATTTTATAACTTTAAAAATAGCGCTACATTGCATATATGAAAAATTACGATGTTATTATTCTCACAGATAAGAGGTATGTAAACCCTCAAAATCTTGACAACTATATCCAGAATGTATTAGATGAAGACAATTATGTCAAAACAGCTCTTGAAAATCAAGGTTTAAAAGTAGCTCGTCTCTCATGGGATGATGCTACTTTTGATTGGTCCACAACAAAGTATATTTTGTTTAGAACCACTTGGGATTATTTTGATCGATTTCCTGAATTTTCAAAATGGTTAAATACTGTAAGTAAACAAACAACACTATTAAATTCGGAAAAAATTATTCGTTGGAATATTGATAAACATTATTTACAAGACTTACAACAAAACGGAATTCATATTTGTGAGTCCTATTTCATTGAAAAAGGAACACAGTCTACATTAAAAGAACTTTCTCTAAAGTATGATTTAAAAGATTTTGTTTTAAAACCTTGTATTTCTGGTGCTGCGAGACACACTTACAAAATCAATTCAGAAAATATAAACGAATATGAAGAGACTTTCTCTTCGTTAATAACAGAAGAAGCTATGATTATCCAGCCTTTTCAGTATAACATAATTGAAAAAGGAGAAATTTCGTTAATGGTTATGAATGGTAAGTTTACACACGCTGTTTTAAAAATAGCAAAATCAGGAGACTTTAGAGTGCAAGACGATTTTGGAGGCTCAGTTCACAACTACATACCTACTAAAGAAGAAATCGCTTTTGCTGAAAATGCTGTTAAAGCTTGTGTAGAAACTCCTATTTATGCACGTGTTGATATTTTTACTGATAATTATGGTAAATTAGCTATTGCTGAATTAGAACTAATTGAACCAGAGCTTTGGTTTAGAAATTACCCTGCCGCAGCAGATGAATTAGCTAAAGGAATTAAACAATTAACAAATAAAAATGAAGAAGTTATTTAAAGTATTAGGGATACTATTGCTAATTGGAGCTATTGTATTAGCTGTTTTTTATTTTAAAAACAATGAAAGTCTTCCTACAGGTGAACAAGGACCTGAAGCAGATGCTTTAGCTACTAAAATGCTTGAAGCATTGAATTATGAAGCTTATAAAGATACTCGTTTTATTGAGTGGAGTTTTAGAGGAAAACATTTTTATAAATGGGACAAACAAGAAAACATTGTTGAAGTATCTTGGGACACCAATAAAGTAACCTTACACACAAAAAGCCCCGAAAAAAGTGTTGTTTTAGTAAACGAAAAAGAAGTTAAAGACAACGAAATACTTCAAAAAGCAATAGACTACTTTAACAATGATAGTTTTTGGTTAGTGGCTCCCTATAAAGTATTTGAAAACGGAATTGAACGTAGAATTACACAATATGAAGGGAAAGATGCTTTATTGATTACTTATACTACGGGAGGATCAACTCCAGGAGATTCTTATTTATGGATTTTAGACGAAAACGGCAGACCTACCAGTTATAAAATGTGGGTTTCTATAATCCCTACAGGCGGAATGGAAGCCACATGGAGTGACTGGATTACAACTGAATCTGGGGCAATACTACCAACAAAACATGAAATGCCAGTTGGTATTCTAGATATGGGAGATGTAAAAGCCTATAATTAACATTATTGAAACTTACAAACAATAAAAAAAGATCGCTATAAAACATTTTAGAGCGACCTTTTTATTTATACTTATTTGAAGAGACTTCTTCTACATAATAAACAAGCGTCTGTCATGCATTAAATCATACACCTTCTCTCCTATTGCCTCTAATACTTCATCATTATCAGCATTCATTAACGCTTCATCAACTAAGTCAACGATTACTTCCATATCTGCTTCTTTTAAACCACGAGTAGTAACAGCAGCAGTTCCTAAACGAATACCTGAAGTTACGAATGGAGATTCTGTATCAAAAGGAACCATGTTCTTATTTACAGTAATCTCAGCTTTTCCTAAAGCTTCTTCAGCAGCTTTACCTGTAATGTTTTTATTACGTAAATCAATTAACATACAATGGTTGTCTGTACCTCCAGAAATAATTTCATATCCTTTTGCTACAAATGCTTTAGCCATTGCTTGGGCATTTTCTTTTACTTTAATTTGATATTCTAAGAACTCATCTGTTAATGCCTCACCAAAAGCAATTGCTTTTGCAGCAATAACGTGCTCTAATGGTCCACCTTGATTTCCTGGGAATACCGCAGAATTAATCAATGTAGACATTTTCTTTAATTTTCCTGATTTTAATTTTAACCCGAATGGATTTTCAAAATCTTTTCCAATCATAATCATTCCCCCGCGAGGTCCACGTAACGTTTTGTGAGTTGTTGTGGTAACAATATGACAGTGAGGTAACGGATCAGATAAAATTCCTTTTGCAATTAATCCTGCTGGGTGTGAAATGTCAGCCATTAAAATAGCACCAACACTATCGGCAATTTCTCTAAACTTCTTAAAGTCTATATCACGAGAATATGCTGAAGCTCCTGCAATAATTAATTTTGGTTTATGCTCTTTAGCTTGCTGCTCTAAATGATTATAATCAATATACCCCGTTTCTTTATCTACACCATAAAATACTGGATTGTATAATTTACCAGAAAAGTTTACTGGTGAACCGTGAGTTAAGTGACCACCATGAGATAAATCAAATCCTAAAATAGTGTCTCCTGGTTGTAAACAAGCAGCAAAAACCGCTGTATTTGCTTGACTTCCAGAGTGTGGTTGTACGTTTACATACTCAGCTCCAAATAATTCTTTAGCTCTATCAATCGCAATTTGCTCAACGATATCTACTACTTCACATCCTCCGTAATAACGTTTACCTGGGTATCCTTCAGCATATTTATTGGTTAAAACTGATCCTTGAGCTTCCATTACTTGGTCGCTTACAAAATTTTCAGAAGCAATCAACTCTAAACCGTTTAGTTGACGTTCTTTTTCTTCTTGAATTAAATCAAATATTTGATGATCTTTTTGCATGTTGTGTGTTGTTACATAAAGTAGCCAAAAGTACTAATTTTATTATTCAAATTATATGGATTTTACAAGAAGTATCTACAAAAATACTTTCACATTTTTTTTACTCATCTTTTTGGGGTAAATTGAAAAAAATATGTAGGTTTGATGAAAATATAACAAAAACGATAAATGGAAATAACTGCTAATAACCCGAATAGAAAATCTTGGTTAACTGTAGCTGAAAACTCAGATTTCCCTATTCAAAACATACCTTTTGGGGTTTTTCTAACTAAAGATGATATCATAACGATTGGTACAAGAATTGGTGATTACGCAATTGATTTAGGTGCCTTACATCAATTAGGATATTTTGATGGAATTCCGTTAACAGATGATATCTTTTTACAAGATACCTTAAATGATTTTATAGCTGATGGACGCAAGACATGGCGTTTAGTTCGTAATAGAATTGCTGATATTTTTGATGTAAAAAATAGTAAACTAAGAGATAATGCTGAGCATAAAGACAAGATAATCTTTAGAATGGATGAAGTTGAAATGCAACTTCCTGTAGCTGTAGGAGATTATACCGATTTTTATGCCAGTAAAGAACATGCAACTAATGTAGGTAGTTTATTTAGAGATCCTGAAAATGCGTTACTACCAAACTGGCTACAAATACCTATCGGTTACCACGGAAGAAGCTCTTCAATTGTACCTTCTGGAACTCCAATTCGTCGTCCTGTAGGACAACAACGTCCTAGTGAGGGAGAAACTACACCTAACTTTGGACCTTCAAAATTATTAGATTTTGAATTAGAAATGGCGTTTATTACAACAGTAGCAAACGATTTAGGGGACAGAATTCCTATTGAAGAAGCAGAAGAATATATCTTTGGATTGGTATTATTTAATGACTGGTCTGCTCGTGATATTCAAGCTTGGGAATATGTTCCATTAGGGCCTTTCTTAGGAAAGAATTTTGCTTCAACAATCTCTCCATGGATTGTAACCTTAGATGCTTTAGAACCTTTTAGAGTAGACAACCCTAAACAAGTATACGAACCATTACCTTACCTAAAGAAAGAAGGAAAAGATAGTTACGACATCAATTTACAAATGGCTATTCAACCAGAGGGTAAAGAAGAAACTGTTGTATGTAACTCTAACTTTAAGTATATGTACTGGACAATGGTACAACAATTAGCGCATCACACGGTAAACGGATGTCCTGTAAATGCAGGTGATATGATGGGTAGTGGTACTATTTCTGGACCTACTCAGGATAGCTTTGGATCTATGCTAGAATTAACTTGGAGAGGTCAAAATCCTATTAAAATGAATGATGGTAGTGAGCGTAAATTTATTAATGATAACGATACAGTTATTATGCGCGGTTACTGTAAAAATGAAAAAATCCGTATTGGTTTTGGTGAATGCTTAGGTAAAATTTTGCCTGCTAAATAAACGTTTTAATCAAAATTGTACATAAAAAAATCCAGTTCTTTTGAACTGGATTTTTTTATTTTGACTTTTACTCTTCCTCTGGTGGTGGGTGTCCGTGAATTTGCTCATATACTTCATCAAAATTACTTCGTAAATAACTATTTAATTTTTTACGATAGTCATCTTGTAACCAATCAATGAAATTATGAGTACTCTTTGATATACACTTTGAATACCTAAAAATTCGATCATCAATATCACCTCCCAACATTTTTGCTAATATTAAAGCATCAAAAACATCTTCACTATTTTCAACACACATTTTAGCGTGGTGCTCGATTGATTTTTCTAGAACTCTTTTTGAAGATTCACCCCCTTGAATAGTATCTCTATATACTTTTTTAACATCAAAATACAAATCTTCTGAGTTAGCAAATTCTGCTTTAACATCTGCTGGCAACTCATATCTAAAGTCACTTTCTATTTCTTCATCAGATAATAAATTATCCAAATAGAAATTTGGTGCTCTAAACATTTTTTGCCAATCTAAATCGGCTCCCCAAGGTCCAAAACGATGGAAATTATTCCCTAGATCAATTACATTAAATTCTGATTTCCCAGGTAAAATACGAGAACCACGACCAATCATCTGGTAATATAAGGTTAATGATTTCGTTGCTCTATTCAGAATAATTGACTGTACAGAAGGCTCATCAAACCCTGTTGTTAAGATACTTACCGAAGTAATTATAGCATTAGGTGTTTTATGAAACCATTTTAAGATAAAATCACGTTCCTTTTTAGTGTTTGTGTTATCTAAATGTGCAATTGGATAGCCTGCTCTTTTAAAAGTATCATACACATGTAGTGATGTATTAATACCGTTATTAAAAATCAAGGTTTTTGTTCCTTTTGCTCTTTCTTCATAAGCTTGTAAAAGCTTTGAAAGCATATCTGTGTTTGTATATAAATCTTCAGATGATTTTACGGTATAATCACCATTCGCCCCTACTTCTAATGAAGTTAACCCTACATTATAAGAATAGATATTTGCTTTCGCTAAATATTCATTTTGAATTAAAGACCCAATACTTTCTCCATCAATAAGTTCGTCGTAATTGTCCTTCATAGGAAGCTTAATATTTGAACTTAAAGGAGTTGCTGTTACGCCTAAAATAAAAGACTTATCAAAGAATTTAAATAGTTTAGTAAAAGAGTTATAGTGTGCCTCATCAATAATTACTAAACCAACATCCGATATATCCAACATATCGTCATTTAAACGATTGTTTAAAGTCTCTACCATAGCCACAAAGCAATCAAACTCATCTTGGTCATCTAAACTTGCCTTACTGTCTATAATTTTATTTACTACACCAAATTCTTTAAGCATTTTTGCTGTTTGCTTACACAATTCTATTCGGTGTGTCATTATCAATACTTTCTTTTGATAATGTTTCAAGTATTGACGTGTAATTTCAGAGAAAATAACGGTCTTTCCTCCTCCTGTAGGTAGTTGATAAAGTAAATGGTAATTTTCGGGGGCATTCTCAAAACTTTTGAAAATTTTGTGCAATGCTTCTTTTTGATAATCGTATAGATTCTTTCCTTTCTTTGGTTGTGAAGTTGCTGTTTCGTTACTCAAATCTCTATAATTTTGAAATATGCAAAAATACGAGGTATTTAAGGAAATCCCATTAAAAATGGCATCTTTTTTAGATTTTTTTCAAATCAATACGAGCAATATCATAATGAGAAGCATGCGAAATTACTTCTCCATTTTTAACTACCAACAACTGAGGAGATTGATGTAAAACCTGAAATGTATACCCTATTTCATTAGAAACATCTCTATAACTGAGTAAGTCAAGATAATACACTTTAAAATCTTTTAATTCCTCATCAAAACTGTTTACAAAACGTTTAATTACCATACTACTAATTCCACACCTTGTTGAATGTTTAAAAATAGCAATTGGTTGTTTATTCGATAATTCTTTTATCTCTTTTATTTGCTCTATCGATGTTAATGGAGTCCAGTTAATAAATGACTCTTCTCCTTCTTTATTTTTGTCTTTTCTTCCAAAAATAGTGTTTAATACTCCCATTAAATTCTTATTTTAATAACATTATTGTTCTTAACTATCACTCTACCAGTCAAAAAGTCATAAAAAACTTGTTTTTAAAGACAAAATGTCTCTTATTTTTTAAAAAAATCAATTGGTACTGAATTTGACTTTTATAGAGAAAAAAAATAAAAACGATATGAATTTTAACAATTATACAATAAAATCACAAGAAACCATACAGCAAGCGCAACAATTAGCGCAAAGCTATGGTAACAACCTTATAGAAAATGAACACATTTTCAAAGCTTTATTTTTAGTCGATGAAAATGTACTTCCTTTCATTTTAAAGAAACTCAATATTAACGTTGATATTATACAGCAAGTATTAGATAAACAATTAGAAAGTTTTTCTAAAGTTACTGGTGCTGATTTAATGCTTTCTCGCGAAGCTAATAAAACATTAAATGAAGCATCTATCATCGCCAAAAAAATGAACGATGAATACGTTTCTATTGAACACTTAATCTTGGCTATTTTTAAATCTAAAAGTCAAATAGCACAAGTTTTAAAAGATCAAGGTGTTACTGAAAAGAGTTTAAAAGCAGCAATTGAAGAATTACGTAAAGGAAATCGTGTTACCTCACAAAGTGCCGAAGAGACCTATAACTCTTTAAATAAGTATGCTAAAAACCTAAATCAATTAGCACAAGACGGAAAATTAGACCCTGTAATTGGTCGTGATGAAGAAATTAGACGTTTATTACAAATTTTATCACGTAGAACTAAAAACAACCCGATTCTAGTTGGTGAACCTGGTACTGGTAAAACAGCTATTGCTGAAGGATTAGCACATCGAATTATTCGTGGAGATGTTCCTGAAAACTTAAAGGAAAAACAAATTTTCTCTCTAGATATGGGAGCATTAATTGCTGGAGCCAAATATAAAGGTGAATTTGAAGAGCGTTTAAAATCGGTTGTAAAAGAAGTTACAAAGTCTGAAGGAGACATTGTCTTATTTATTGATGAAATCCACACTTTAGTAGGTGCTGGTGGTGGTCAAGGTGCAATGGATGCTGCTAATATTTTAAAACCTGCTTTAGCACGTGGTGAGCTAAGAGCTATTGGAGCTACTACTCTAGATGAATATCAAAAGTACTTTGAAAAAGACAAAGCCTTAGAACGCCGTTTTCAAAAAGTAATGGTAGATGAGCCTGATACTGAAAGTGCTATCTCTATTTTACGTGGTATTAAAGATAAATATGAAACACATCATAAAGTTCGAATAAAAGACGAAGCTATTATTGGAGCTGTAGAATTATCACAACGTTATATTACTAATCGTTTTTTACCTGACAAAGCGATTGACTTAATGGATGAAGCTGCTTCTAAATTACGTATGGAAATCAATTCTAAACCAGAAGAATTAGATGTACTAGATCGTAAAATAATGCAATTAGAAATTGAAATTGAGGCGATTAAACGTGAAAACGATGAAACTAAGTTAAAATCTTTAAATGCCGATTTAGCTAATTTAAAAGAAGAACGTAATGAGATCAATGCAAAATGGCAATCTGAAAAAAGTGTTGTAGATACCATTCAGAACTTAAAAACTGATATAGAAAACTACAAACTAGAAGCTGAAAAAGCCGAACGTAATGGTGATTATGGTAAAGTTGCTGAGCTACGTTATGGAAAGATTAAAGATGCACAAGAAGAGCTTGATAAACAGCAAGAAGTTTTAGCTAATCAACAAGAAAACTCTTTAATTAAAGAAGAAGTAACCTATGATGATATTGCTGAAGTTGTAGCTAAATGGACTGGAGTTCCTGTTACTAAAATGTTACAATCAGAGCGTGAAAAGCTATTGTTATTAGAGGACGAATTACACAAACGTGTTGTTGGTCAAGAAGAAGCAATAGAAGCTGTTTCTGATGCGGTTCGTCGTTCAAGATCAGGTTTACAAAATCCTAACAAGCCTATTGGTTCATTTCTATTCTTAGGAACTACTGGAGTTGGTAAAACTGAGTTAGCCAAAGCCCTTGCAGAATATTTATTTGATGATGAAAACGCCATGACTCGTATTGATATGAGTGAGTACCAAGAACGTCATTCGGTAAGCAGGTTGGTAGGTGCGCCTCCTGGGTATGTTGGTTATGATGAAGGTGGACAATTAACAGAAGCCGTTAGAAGAAAACCGTATTCAGTTGTGTTGTTAGACGAGATTGAAAAAGCGCATCCAGATACCTTTAATATCTTACTACAAGTATTAGATGAAGGTAGATTAACCGATAATAAAGGACGTGTTGCTGATTTTAAAAACACCATTATTATAATGACCTCTAATATGGGAAGTCACATTATTCAGGAGAGTTTTGACAATATGAAAGGAGATTTCCATACAGCTATGGACTTAGCAAAAACAGAAGTTTTAGGATTATTAAAACAATCTGTAAGACCTGAATTCTTGAATAGAATTGATGATATTATTATGTTCACTCCATTATCAGAGGCTAACATTAAAGAAATTGTAAAACTACAATTGAATAGTGTTAAAAAGATGATTGCACAACAAAACATAACTTTTGATGCTACCGATGAAGCTATTGCTTACTTAGCAATAAAAGGCTATCAACCAGAATTTGGAGCTCGCCCTGTAAAACGTGTAATTCAAAAAGAAGTTTTAAATCAATTATCTAAAGAAATTTTATCAGGAAAAATAACTACTGATAGTATTATCTTACTAGACGCTTTTGATGATAAACTAGTTTTCAGAAACCAATCTGATTTAGTCGAGAATAAATAACAAATAAATACCTGTAAATCAATACACAAAGTGACATTGTTTCATTTTTTTAGTGAAAAAATGTCACTTTTTAAAATTGGTATTTTTTTTGAATACTAGTTATTAAAGATTAATGTTTAACTAAAAAATATAAAGTTATGTTATTAAAGAGTTCTGATTTTCCAGTATTACCAAACGTCTTTAATGATTTTTTTAGAGACTGGTCAACTTCAAATTTCTCAGATACAAACACTACATTGCCAGCTGTAAACATTAAAGAAAATGAAAATGAGTTTACAGTTGATGTAGCTGCTCCTGGAATGAATAAGGAAGATTTTCAAGTAAATCTTGAAAATGATATTTTGACTATTTCATCAGAAAAAAAAGAGAATAAAGAGAACACGAACGATAACTATACACGAAAAGAATATAGTTATATGTCGTTTAAAAGAAGTTTTACACTACCAAAAGGTATTGTTGATAGTGAAAAAATTAAAGCTACCTATAAAAATGGTGAGCTAAAAATTAACATCCCTAAATTAGAAGCTGCCAAACCCAAGCCTTCTAAACTAATTACGGTTGAATAACTTAAATCCATAATCACTTATTTTAGTTTACAAAAAACCGAGTATTCTTAACAGGAATACTCGGTTTTTTGTAAACTTCAACCAATAAAACAACTAAAAAGTATTTACTTGTATATCTTCTAAAACGATTTCAGATAATTTTTTCAATTTACTTTCTTCGTATAATTTATCAATAGTGTAAAAATCTATATCCTTATTCAGAGGTTTATAATTATTATAATCTACAAACCGAATTCCTTTAATAACTTTTTCTTCTTTTACATCTCTAAAACGTACTCCTCCTCCATTTGTATGATATTTATACGCTAAATAATCTAACTGAAAGTTATCTTTAGCAAACCAATAAATGAAAACATCGTCAAAGTCTTCTCCCCCGCCTTCTTCTGTAAAGGTTATTCTAATTTTATAATACTCTTTCCCTTTAATTATAACTGGTTCTAATAACTTTTTTTGAACCGCTTTATCATTTAATCCTAAAGGTAATACTGAAAAATAGTGAACAGAGTTTACCGAATTACTATAACGATTTTTATCTTTTTCTGATAACTCTACTAAGCTATCATTCACAAATCGTTCAAAACCATCATTTGATAATATGTCTTTTATCTTTATTGAATCATTTTTTATAACTCTTACCAGTTCAAATGTTCCATTTTTTCTGGTTGCTTCATAACTGTTTTTTCTGAAGTTGAAAGAAATTATAGCATTCTCTATTTCATTCAATTTAGAATACTCTATTGACTTGTCTATTATTTCTTGAGCAGTAAACTTTGGTTTGCATGAAACAACTAATAAAAGTAGTGAAATATATAAATATCGCATAAGTTTTGGTTTGTATTTATCTCTAATTTAGTATGCTAATTTAGGAGTATTCATTAATTTAAATTGTTAAGTTTAACACAAAAAAATAGAGCTACAAAAATGTAGCTCTATGAAAGGGGATTATAATTTATTGGTTAAAACCTCATACCTACACCAAAACCAATAAGCAAAGGGTTAATATCAACTTCTGCTGGTACGGTTGCAATACCTGCATTTACAGATACATCAGTACTTAAGCCAACATACTTAGCATCTACATTTAAAAACCAAGTATCATCTAGGTCGTAATCAAATCCTAATTGAAGAGCATATCCAAAACCATTTTCATAATCTACATCTACAACAGCTCCTGGGTCAGCATTGTAAAAAATAGTATAATTTACACCAGCACCAACATAAGGTTTAAAATCGTTTATATTAAAGTGATATTGTAAAGTTAGTGTTGGAGGTAATAACCAAACATCTCCTAAATTAACGTCTCCTAACGCTGTATTTACCGCTTTTACATCATGGTTTGTTGTACCTAAAATTAATTCAGCTGCAATATTTTCAGTAAAATAGTAAGTAAAATCTAACTCTGGAATAAAACTTTTACCTATTTCAACATCTCCACCAATAGTACCAATTGTTGCAGATTCATTTGGTAAAACACTCACCCATCTAAAACGTGCTTGCCATTTTTTAAAATCATTTGTTTTAGTAGTTTCTTGTGCATTTACATTACTAAAAAACAATATTCCTAATACAATACTTAATATAATTTTTTTCATGATTATAAGTTTAAATTTTTAGCAAAATTACATCCCACTCTCCCCTAAAAACATGACTTAAATCATAGCTTAATAATTTTATTTAACAACTTAAAATTATAGTTATATTTGTTGTTCTATTTATGCAAAAAAAGATTAACATACAGAATAAAAAAGCTCGTTTTGAATACGAGATACTTGATAAATACACAGCAGGAATTCAGCTCACTGGTACAGAAATTAAGTCTATACGACAAAGTAAAGCTCGAATTACCGAAAGCTTTTGTGAATTTAACGATAAAGGAGAACTTTTTGTGATAAATATGTATATTGAAGAATATGCTTTTGGACATCACTATAATCATAATCCAAAAAGTGAACGTCGTTTATTATTAAATAAGCGTGAGCTAAAAAAACTTGAGAAAGAAGTTGAAGCTAAAGGAAATACAATTGTTCCGTTACGATTGTTTATAAATGAAAACGGTTGGGCTAAATTAGACATTGCTTTAGCTAAAGGAAAGAAAACCCATGATAAAAGACAAAACATAAAAGATCGTGATAACAAACGTGATTTAGCCCGAATTAAAAAGGCTTATAACTAATGAATGATACTTTTTTAAATATCATTCAATGGAAGAAGATTATATACTTTATTTTTATCCTATTCTTATTTAAGTTTTCTTTTTTACACGGTTATGGATTCAAAACAACTCTTTCCTTTCTTGATTTAGGTTTATTGTCTATTTCAAGTGCTTTTTTATTGGCTTCTGGTTATTTAACTAGTTTTTTCTTCAGAAATTCACAAAAAAAAACTAGACTTCCTCTACAAAGAGTAAAAAAACTATCTATTTACTTAACGATAGTTGGTATTGTAGTTGGTTTATTTTTATCTATAAAAGTAAATAAAACTTCGTATGGGCTCATATTCATTGTCTGCCCTATTATTGTCTACCTATATTCTAAAAACAATGTTCAAAAAACTTTTTTTAGCAATATTGTTACATCATTCCTAAAACCTTTTGCGTTACTTACACTTTGGTGGTTTGATTTTCCTCTGAATTTATCTATTGAGCAATGGGAATTGTTTTACGATCTTCAGTTAATAACTATTGGTTATGTAATCATCTCTTTTTTAAGCAATATCGTTGTTGAAATAATTATTGATATTATTAACGTAAATCAAGATAACCTTAATAAACAAAATACTCTTCCTGTTTTATTAGGGCGAAAAAGAGCGAAAAACATTGCTTTAATGCTCTCTATTATTGGTTGTTTATTTGTTTTTTCAATAGCGATTGCTTTTATTAAAAATAAGTTCATTTTCTCAACAATTATGTTACTAGGAACAATTCCTGAGTTATACTTTATTTATCGACTAATGTTAGCTTCTGAAACTAAAGACTACAACTTTTTACATAAAATTAGTTACGTTAATTTTCTTTTAGCACTTTTAAGTGTTCCTACCATAGCTTACTATATAAAATATGTTATCAACTAAACTATCAAAATATTCTGTTATTCTTGCTTCAAACTCTCCAAGAAGACAAGAACTTATAAAAAGCTTAGATATTCCTTTTACCATTAAAACCAAAGAGGTAGAAGAGATTTATCCTGAGGAATTGCGCCAAACAGAAATAACTGATTTTTTGGCTGACTTAAAAGCTATTCCTTTCAAAAAAGATTTAGGAGAGAATGAGTTATTAATAACATCAGACACCATTGTATGGATAAATAATGAAGCCTTAGGAAAACCTAAAAATTACGATGAGGCATTTCAAATGCTAAAAAAACTATCCAACACCACACATGAAGTTATTACCTCCATATGTATTACTAACAAATCATTTCAAAAAACTGTGAATGATACCACTATTGTTAGTTTTAGAGAACTTTTAGACGATGAAATTGATTACTACATAAAAACGTACAAACCATTTGATAAAGCAGGAGCTTATGGTATTCAGGAATGGATAGGTAAAATAGGAATTGCTAAAATTGAAGGAAGTTATTTTAACGTTATGGGATTTCCTATTCATAAACTTTACAAAGAATTATCAAAATTGTAGCTTTACATCTATATAAAAGATTATTTTTGACGCGTATTTACACAACACAAACTGATGAAAAAATATACTTACACAGAAAAAAAAGATACCCGATCTGGGTTTGGTGATGGTTTAACAGAGTTAGGGCAAAAAAATCCTAATGTTGTAGCTCTATGTGCAGATTTAACAGGTTCTTTAAAAATGAATGAATTTGCTAAAAATCACCCTGAGCGTTTTTATCAAGTAGGAATTGCTGAAGCAAATATGATAGGAATTGCGGCTGGATTAACTATTGGAGGGAAAATTCCTTTTACAGGTACATTCGCTAACTTTTCAACTGGTAGAGTTTATGACCAAATTCGTCAATCAGTTGCTTATTCTGATAAAAATGTAAAAATTTGTGCTTCTCATGCAGGATTAACCTTAGGAGAAGATGGAGCAACACATCAAATTTTAGAAGACATCGGGTTAATGAAAATGTTGCCTGGAATGACTGTAATAAACACTTGTGATTATAGCCAAACTAAAGCTGCAACTTTAGCCATTGCGGAACATGAAGGACCTGTATATTTACGTTTTGGACGCCCAAAAGTACCTGTATTCATGACCGATCAACCTTTTGAAATAGGAAAAGCTGTTCAACTCACCGAAGGTAATGATGTTACTATTGTTGCTACAGGTCATTTAGTTTGGGAAGCTTTACAAGCTGCAGAGCAACTAGAAGAAAAAGGTATTTCTGCTGAAGTAATAAACATTCATACAATTAAACCATTAGATGAAGATGCTATTTTAAAATCTGTTGCTAAAACAGGATGTGTAGTTACAGCTGAAGAGCATAATAAGTATGGAGGTTTAGGAGAAAGTGTTGCTCGTTGTTTAGCTACTAACACTCCTACTCCACAAGAATTTGTTGCTGTAAATGATAGTTTTGGAGAATCTGCTACTCCTGCTGAGTTAATGGAAAAATATGGTTTAAATGATGAAGCTATAGTAAAAGCAGTTGAAAAAGTTATTTCTAGAAAATAAAAACACAAAATATTAAACAATAAATACATCACTTTTTAGGTTTAAAGTGATGTATTTTTTTATAATAAATTTAAGTATAACCCCAATTATTAATAAATAAATTAAACTAAAATGAAAAAAGTAATTTTAATGGTTTTCCTTTTTTTAGGAGGATTTCAACTAGCTCAAAGTCAAATACAAGGAGGTATAAAAGGAGGTATTAACTATAATTCAGACTCTTTTTCTGATGTAAAAGATGACGTTTTTAATGGAGCAAAAAGTAAAACAGGGTTTCATGCTGGAGCATGGTTACGTATAAAACTACCAGCTACTGGTTTATATATTCGTCCAGAATTGGTATATACACAATTAAGTAACGAAGTTCAATATAAGCCTACTACTACAGTAACTACTTATGATATTCAAAAAATAGATATTCCTGTTTTATTAGGGCTTAACTTTTTAAAAGTAGGACACGTCTTTGCAGGACCTTCTTTTCAGTATATTTTAGATTCTGATTTTGATATTGAAGATCTTAAACAAGTAGATTCAGATGGCTTTTCTGTTGGTTTACAGTTAGGAGCTGGTATTGAGCTTGGTAAATTGGGATTAGATGTACGTTGGGAAAGAGCTTTGTCTGATACTGAAGCTGAATTTGTAGATTCTAATGTAGGAAATGTAAATTTTGATACTCGTGTGAATCAAATCATTATAGGTTTATCATATAGGTTCTAAAGCCCTTTTAAGTTTTAAAAATAAAAAAAACGAAGTCTTAGACTTCGTTTTTTTTATTTATACTTTTTAACCTTAAAAAATGTCTCTGTTCAAATAATCAGGTACATTAGGCTTATTTGGATCACTAAAATCGTTAGCTGGATTACCATCTCCATTTTTATCCTCATCTTTTGTCAAAACTCCATCACCATCGTCGTCTGTATCCAAATAATTAGGAATTTTATCCTTATCAGTATCGTCATTTCTTGGATCACCATCTCCATCAGGGTCTTCATTAATTGAAGCTACTCCATCTCTATCATGATCTGTATCTTCTACAAAGTCGAATAAATCAATATAAAAGATTAGCTGAGAATTGGCAGGTATTCCTCCATTTACCGAATTTCTATAAGCTAAGCCTGAAGGAACAATCAAAATTCCTTTTCCAAATTTATCATAAGAAATAGGCTCTCCTTGACTAGATGTGTTAATGCCTGCTTTAAAGTTTGGAATTCCTAAGGTCCACCCTCTAATAGGCGTAGGAGCATCGAACTGACTTCCTGATAATGTCAAATTCCACCAAATTGGAGTAGTTCCTGTTTGACTTAATTCTAATTGATCTACTTTAGTTGTATACCATACTTGATAGTTAGTTAGAACAGAGTCTAACTCTGTAGGATTACCTTTCGGAGATTGTCCTTCTTCTATAACTAAATGATATAAATCATATTCAATATCGTTTTCTGTATGTGTCTTTTTTATTAACCTAGTATCTTCTGACAATGGTGTTTTACCAGCAATTATAGGTTTTATAGAATCTATTGTATCATCAAAATAATAATTCTTTAAAAATTTTGCTATCGAATCTTTATCTTTCAAAGCTTGAGCTTCATGGTCAAAATTGTCAACTAAAGAGTTGCTATCACTTCCACAAGCATACAAAAGAGTACCTATAATGGCTGTATAAAATAGATGTTTAAATTTTATCATTTAATTCTGAAATTTTAACGCGCAATTTACCATTTTTATACCTTTGTAAAAAATGAAACGATAAAAATTAACTTTTTATATGAGAATTGACAAATATTTGTGGTGCATTCGCTTATTTAAAACCCGTAGTATTGCCACAGATGCTTGCAAAAAAGGGCATGTTAAAATAAATGGGATCAATTTAAAACCATCAAAAGAAATATTTGGTAATGAAGAAATTACTATCCGAAAAAATCAAATTAACTATCAGATAAAAGTACTAGACATCCCTCCTAACCGTGTTGGAGCTAAATTGGTTGATTTATACAGAAAAGATTTAACACCTAAAGAAGAATTTGAAAAAACTGAGTTGTTAAAATATACTAAGGACTATTATCGTAAAAAAGGAACTGGACGTCCTACCAAAAAAGATCGACGTGATATTGACGATTATTATGACGATTCTAATAAAAATGATGTTAATTTGTAATACCAAATTAAGTTAAGGTTCGCTAAAAATGACAGACATAAATAATATTATCTTAAACAATACTCAAATTGAACAAAAAATTCGTCGAATCGCTTTTCAAATTTATGAAAGTAATAGTAACGAAAAAGAAATTATTATAGCTGGTATTGCTGATAATGGATATTTTTTAGCAGAAAAAATATCAAATGTATTAAGTGAAATTTCTCCTATAAGAGTAGTTTTATGCAAAGTTTCAATCGACAAGAAAAATCCTATAATCCCGATCACTACCTCTATTAACAGTGAAGAATATCAGAATAAAGCGTTGGTCTTAGTCGACGATGTTTTAAACTCAGGAACTACTTTAATATATGGTGTAAAGCACTTCTTAGAAGTTCCTTTAAAAAGATTTAAAACAGCGGTATTAGTAAACCGAAACCATAAAAAGTATCCTGTAAAAGCTGATTTTAAAGGTATTTCTCTATCAACTTCTATTAAAGAACACGTAGTCGTAGAGTTTAAAACCAACGAAACAATTGCTTACTTAACTTAATAAAGATAATAAGTCTTCCACTATTTCATCTTTATTTTTGTCATCAATAGTAATCTTATATTGAGCTTGATTGTAATAGTAACTTCGCTCAAATAAATGTTTGGCAACAAACTCTGTTAGTTCTTCTTTATTCAAACGAGCTACTAATGGGCGTTTGCTTTTTTCGCTCGTTAACCTGTTTACAATGGTATGGATGCTTGTTTTTAAATACACAGACTTCGCATTGCTAAAACTTAATAATACCTCCATATTTCTAGCATAGCATGGAGTCCCCCCTCCTAAAGATAAAACGAAATCACCTTCTTTTTCTAAAAGCTCTTTTAAATATATATGTTCTTGCTTTCTAAAATAGATTTCTCCTTTCTGTTCAAAAATTTCAGAAACTGTTTTTCTTTCCTTTTCTTCTATATATTCATCTAAATCGATAAATGAAGTTTGCATTTTTTCAGCTAAAATTCGCCCAATTGTCGATTTTCCGCTAGCCATATACCCTAATAATACAATTTTCATAAACTAGTAATTAAGCAGTTACAAATATGAGTAAAAAATATTACAAAAAAGCTTTTTTGATTTAAAGAACAGTTGTATATTTGCAACCGCTTTCACAAAGAAGCAATGACCGGGTAGCTCAGTTGGTAGAGCATCTCCCTTTTAAGGAGAGGGTCCTGGGTTCGAGCCCCAGCCCGGTCACTAAAAGTTAAGCTTTTAAAGCTTAACTTTTTTTATTTATGCACGTATGGCGGAATTGGTAGACGCGCAGGCTTGAGGGGCTTGTTCACAACGTGAGTGCAGGTTCGACTCCTGTTACGTGCACAATAAAAAAAGCACTATACATTTTTGTATAGTGCTTTTTTACTTCTGTAAAATTAAAATAACATTAATTTTATTATAAAATAAGACAAGGAGACTAAAAAGCCTCCTTGCACTTAAATTATAGATAAATTATTTAATTTAATATATATGTGTTATAGTCTAAATAACAAGTATCATCTTGAACTATGGTTCTTACACCGTTCCATGTTTGATTATGAAAACCATCTCCTACTGTATAATTATTTACATACGGATTGTGTCTTGTATAATCCTCCCATTTCTTTGAACTAAGATTATATTCATACTCATTATAAGCCTTTACTCCATCTCTATAAACATAACATCCAGAATCACATTCACCTACTACAGAAACTATTCTAAAGCGTTCTCCTGCTTTAGCTTTTACCATAAAGTCAATTACTTTTCCATCAGCTACACTTCTTTTTTGACCAAATTTATAATAGTCTAAACCTACATGCTCTTCAATTCCGTATCCCCAGTAAATTTTCTTTCCTGATAAATACCAAGATCCTAATTCTTGATCATATTTTTCTACATAAAACCTACCAAAAAGCTCAGCTCCACTAGTTCCATGATCACTTCCATATAATGCTACATTAGTTGGATCTACTCTTATTTTATCATAATACACTAAATCACATTCTTTGATAGTATACTCTAAATTTGAACTTACTTTGAAAGGTCTATTATCATAGGTGTAATTTACTTTGTATGAAATAGGATATCCAGGATTATCAACCGACACCTCTGCTCCTTCTTTTAGAAAATCAACAACTCTATCTAAATTATTAGCCATAGCAGCTAAAGATGATGCTATTCCTGAAGTTGCATTTCCTCCTAATTGCTTTACTTTAACAGTCGATTCACTGAAAATAGATTTATATCTTGCTTCTATTTCTGCATTCACTTTTGTTCCTACTGCTTTGTATGCAAAGTTCAATGCTGCTTCTACTTCCTTAGCACTACTACTAGATTCATAAATTAACGTATATAGTTTACCATAAGTTACTGACTCTATATACGAAGACGGATTTTGTTGATCTTCACTTACCTCTAAATAATCAGTAACATAAGGTTTTAACCTATCTGGAGAAACATTACTGTTAAACCAACCATTCTTTCCTATAATTCCTTCTTTAGGAGACACTGAAGCCGTAAAAAAACGTTGCTTTAAAGTAACTGCATATCTTGTTTTTTGGCTAGAAAAGTCAAGCCCAAAACTACCAGATACTTTTACGCTTGGTCCAGAGTACCCTGCATTTAAAGAAAGTTGAAATTGTTTTTCATCATGAATTCTTTGAATACTAATATCAAAGCTAGCTGGAAAATTAGCTTCACTTTTATAGTATGCATTTAAAATAGAATTCAAATTGTCTTGTACTTTTCCTGGTGTTGGCGCTTCAATTATTCTTGAAGTAGAAGCAGATGTTCCCGATAACACGTTAACTCTTACCTCTACTGGATTCCTGTCTTCTCCTGAAATAGGTATAGATACTGGAGCTCCTTCTTGTATAGATCTTGCTGCTACTAAATTACCTGGCCATAATAAAGAACTATTAGCATCTAAAATAAAGAAGTCTGAATCTGTTTGAGTAAACGATATTTCTTTATCAACACAGTTTTCTTCCATAGCCACTCTTTCGGCTTTGGATGACTTATTATCATGTAGTTCTTTAATATTTAAATTATGAATACCATCAGGAATATCTGACGTTATAAATTGAGCTATTTGCTCTGTGCTAGAGTTTATTTCTGAGTTATGTAATAAATCTTCTTTTTGACATGAAATAATTGAAAAAAGGGTTAATCCAAGTATTTTTAGATTTTTCATTTATTTGTTTTTAAAATTTAACATTGTACTAATTAAGACCTCGAGGAGTTATTAAACATCTTTAAATATGTTTTCCCTACTTTTTTATCTATTTTTTTTAATTTTAATCACTAAACAACATCATGCACTTGCATATTTAACAAACAAAACCCCTGTTTTTAAGTAATAATTAATTTCACATATTATTAACGAGTACAAAGCCTATTATTCTTATTTTCGCCTTATGCAAAAACAATTATTATTCTTAATAGCAGTAGTATTTAGTATATTATCTATTCAGGCACAAGACAAATTAAAAGGGCAAATAATAGATTCAGAATCTAAAAAACCTTTAAGTGCAGCTCATATTTTAAACCTTAATAGCGTAGTAGGTACCATTACTAATGAAAATGGACTCTTTGATCTTGTTGCTCAAGCAAACGATACTGTGTTGGTTTCTTATTTAGGCTATGCTTCTATTAAACTAAAAGTTACTAATGATCTTTTAAAAGGAAATGAAGTTGTTATATCTTTAGAGGAAAAACCCGAAGAGGTAAAAGAAGTCGTAATTAAGTCAACAAAACTAATTGGTGTCTTAGAAGTAGATGTAAAACAAGTTCCTAAAGATCGTTTTACAAGAATACATATCAATGGATTACCACAAACGTATGAAGTTGGAAGACCTCAAAAAATTTCCTCTCCTATTGCTAAACTGTTGAATCCAGTAGATTTGGTATATAACCTCTTCGGAAGCAAACCGAAACAGCTTAAAAAATTAAAGAAGCTTAAAAAAGAAGACGATTTGCGTAAAATGTTAGCTGGTAAATTTGATCGTGAAGTTATGATGGAATATCTTGAAATGGATAGAGCTGAGTTAAACAAACTATTATCTGACTGTAACTACTCTGAATATTTCATAAAAAAAGCTAGTGACTTACAATTAATTGAAGCTGTTTTAAATTGTTATGAAAATTATAAAACAGTAAAAAAAGGTAAAATAGAAAGAAACAGAATACCTGATAAGAACTAATTTTTTTTGTTAAAAAAGTAGGGTAACTCATATTTTATCTGTTATATTGTTTATAGATTAACAAATAATTACATTAAATAATGAGAAAATTAATATTATTATCTTTTGCTTTTGCGTTTTTTTTTAGTTGTAGTAAAGATGATGAGGTCATTCCTAAAGATGGAGAAAACCCTACGGATAAAGTTACACTGAATAACAAAGTGAATAACTTTGTTTGGAAAGCTATGAATTCATGGTATAATTGGCAAGAAGATGTTCCTAATTTAGCGGATAGTAAGGATGATAATACAAATGATTACTATACCTTTCTAAATTCATATAATACTCCTAATTCATTATTTGAAAGCCTTAAACATGCTGACGATGATTTTTCTTGGTTCATAGAAGATTATGTCGCTCAGCAACAACAATTTCAAGGAACTTCTAAAACTTTTGGTTTTAGACCTAGTCTCGTTAGAGTTGGTACTACTGACTATGTTGTAATATTTATCCAACATGTTTCAAAAGGTTCTCCTGCAGATTTAGCAGGATTTAAAAGAGGAGACATAATTAATGCTATAAATGGAACTGTAATGACCGTAAGTAATTATAAAACTGTACTTGATGGATATTACCAAGAGACCTCTGAATTTTCTTTTACTGAAAAAGATGGTAAAACCCTTAAAGAGAAGAAAACTATAACACAGGCTGTAGTGTCTGATAACCCCGTCCATCTAACTAAGATTTTTGATAATATAAATGGTAAAAAAGTCGGCTACTTACTATACAATGGGTTTAGATCGTCTTATAATGATGAATTAAACGCAGCCTTTGGTGAGTTAAAGTCTGCTGGAATTCAAGAACTAGTATTAGATTTAAGAATTAATGGTGGTGGTTCTGTACAAACATCTGCATATTTAGCAAGTATGATACATGCTGAAGCCGGTACTGATAAGTTTGCCGAGTTAAAATTTAACGACAAACATCCTCAACAAGATTCACCTTATTATTTTGGCAATACGTTAAATGTTTATGGAACAGATGGAAAAAAGACTAGTGAAGAAACAATCAATAGATTATCAGGTATTAATAAGTTATATGTTTTAGCATCTGGTAGTACTGCATCTGCTAGTGAAATGATTATAAATGGACTGCGTCCCTTTATTGATGTTAAAATAGTAGGGACAAAAACTGTTGGGAAAAATGAAGGTTCAATAACACTATATGACTCGCCAACTAGTGATTATACTAATGTAAATACTGCCAATTCAACCCATAAAATGGCTATGCAGCCAATTGTTTTCCAAATATATAATAAGCTAGGACAAAATGATTATGGTGATGGATTTGAGCCTAATATCTTAATCGAAGAATGGAAACATTGGGATAACATCTTACCTTTTGGTGATGAAAATGAAATTGTGCTTAAAACAGCACTAGATGATATAAGAGGCCTATCGGCAAAATCTACATATAAAGTAAAAAGTTTTGAACGTATTGATATAAACGTATCAACAAACAAGTTTGAACAAGAAATGTATATTGACAGTCATTACTTTAATAAGTAAAATTACCTTATAAAAAGCAGCAAAATTTTGCTGTTTTTTTTATGCTTCTATTTCAACCAAAAGAATTAAATTTACACCTTTCAAAAACACACACAAACACAACTAATAATGATTCATTTCTTTGGAAACACAAACAGCAAGGTTTTTGCTGTTCAAACAACAGAAGAATTAACATCTGAAACAATTTCGAAGTTAACTTGGTTATTTGGCAACCAACCGAAAATAAACGCGGCGTCTCTTGACGCCTTTTTTGTTGGGCCTAGAGCAGCTATGATTACTCCTTGGAGTACCAACGCTGTTGAAATTACTCAAAATATGGGAATTTCTGGAATTATCAGAATTGAAGAATTTGATGCAGTAGCTAATGATTTTTCTGACTTCGACCCAATGATTTCTCAAAAGTTTGACGGATTAAACCAAGAAACTTTTACTATCAATATTCAACCAGAACCAATTTTAGAAATTGATGATATTGCTACTTATAACGAGCAAGAAGGGTTAGCGTTAAGTGAAGAAGAAATTGCTTATTTAGAAGAAGTAGCAACTAAAATTGGAAGAAAGTTAACAGATTCTGAAGTATTTGGATTCTCTCAAGTAAACTCAGAGCACTGTCGCCATAAAATTTTCAACGGAACTTTTGTTATTGATGGTGAAGAAATGCCTACTTCTTTATTCAAGTTAATTAAAGAAACGTCTAAACAAAATCCTAACGATATTGTATCTGCTTATAAAGACAATGTTGCTTTTGTTAAAGGTCCAAAAGTAGAGCAATTTGCTCCTAAAAGCGCAGATAAACCAGATTTTTACGAAACAAAAGAGTTTGAATCTGTTATTTCTTTAAAAGCTGAAACACACAACTTCCCTACTACTGTTGAGCCTTTCAATGGAGCTGCTACAGGATCAGGTGGTGAAATTCGTGATAGGTTAGCTGGAGGAAAAGGATCGCTACCATTAGCTGGTACTGCTGTATATATGACTTCTTACTCTCGTTTAGAAGAGAACCGTCCTTGGGAAAAAGGAATGGATGAGCGTAAATGGTTATACCAAACTCCTATGGATATTTTAATCAAAGCTTCTAACGGAGCCTCTGATTTTGGTAATAAATTCGGACAACCTTTAATCTGTGGTTCTGTTCTTACTTTTGAGCACGAAGAAGATACTCGCAAACTTGGTTTTGATAAAGTAATCATGCAAGCAGGTGGTATCGGATATGGTAAAAAAGAGCAAGCTTTAAAAGATACTCCACAAGAAGGAGATAAAATAGTAATTTTAGGTGGTGAAAACTACCGTATTGGTATGGGAGGAGCTGCGGTTTCTTCTGCTGATACTGGAGAGTTTTCAACTGGAATTGAGTTAAACGCAATTCAACGTTCAAATCCTGAAATGCAAAAACGTGCTGCCAACGCTGTTCGTGGTATGGTAGAAAGTGATGAAAACTTTATTGTTTCAATTCACGATCACGGAGCTGGTGGACATTTGAACTGTTTATCAGAATTAGTAGAAGATACTGGTGGAAAAATCGACTTAGATAAATTACCTGTAGGAGACCCTACCCTATCTGATAAAGAGATTATCGGTAACGAATCTCAAGAACGTATGGGGTTAGTAATTGCTGAAAAACATATCGACACCCTTAATAAGATAGCTGAACGTGAACGTTCACCAATGTATACTGTTGGTGATGTTACTGGTGATCATCGTTTTACTTTTGAATCTAAAACCAACGGAAACAAGCCAATGGATTTAGCTTTAGAAGATATGTTTGGTAGTTCTCCTAAAACGATTATGACTGATAATACAGTTGATCGCAATTATGCTGATGTTGACTATTCTAAAGAAAACTTTACTCAATACTTAGAGCAAGTTTTACAATTAGAAGCTGTTGCCTGTAAAGATTGGTTGACGAATAAGGTTGACCGTTGTGTTGGAGGAAAAGTAGCGAAGCAACAATGTGTTGGTTCTTTGCAAATTCCACTAAACAATGTTGGGGTAATGGCATTAGATTATAAAGGTAAAGAAGGAATTGCTACTACGATTGGGCACTCTCCTATTTCTGGATTGATTGATCCAGAAGCAGGAAGTAAAAACTCAATTGCTGAAGCGTTAACTAATATTGTATGGGCTCCTTTAAAAGATGGTTTACAATCGGTTTCATTATCAGCAAACTGGATGTGGCCTTGTAAAAATGAAGGTGAAGATGCTCGTTTATACAAAGCAGTAAAAGCTGTTTCTGATTTTTCTATCGATTTAGGAATCAACGTTCCAACAGGAAAAGATTCTTTATCGATGAAACAAAAATATCCGAATGAAGAAGTAATTTCTCCAGGTACTGTGGTTATTTCTGCTGCGGCTAACTGTAACGATATTAATAAAGTAGTAGAACCTCTTTTACAACCAAATAAAGGAGATATCTATTACATCAACTTATCGCAAGATGATTTCAAATTAGGAGGAAGTTCATTTGCGCAGATACTAAACAAATTAGGAAACTCTGCTCCTACGATTACTAATAATGAGTTCTTTAAATCAACATTTAATGTTTTACAGAATTTAATTAAGGAAGGAAAAATTGTTGCAGGTCACGATGTTGCATCTGGGGGATTGATTACTACCTTATTAGAATTGTGTTTTGCAGATGTAAATGTAGGTGCTAACTTAGATTTATCAACTTTAAATGAAGCTGACAGTATCAAGTTGTTATTTGCTGAAAACTCAGGAATTGTTTTCCAAGCAACTGACGCTTCTATAGAACAAACTTTAGCTGATAATAACATTGAATTCTTTAAAATTGGTTCGGTAACAGAGTCTGATCGTTTAAATATTAAAAATGGATCTGATATTTTTGCTTTATCTATTGCTGAATTAAGAGATACTTGGTATAAGACTTCTTATTTGTTAGATCAAAAACAAACAGCTAATGATTTAGCTAAAGATCGTTTTGATAATTATAAAAACCAACCATTAAAATATACATTCCCAACTCACTTTACTGGAAAGCTTGCTGATACTGTGGGTACTCTAACTAACAGACCTAAAGCTGCTATCATTCGTGAAAAGGGTTCAAACTCGGAACGTGAAATGGCAAATGCTATGTATTTAGCTGGTTTTGATGTGAAGGATGTTCACATGACAGATTTAATTTCTGGTCGTGAAACTTTAGAAGATATTCAATTTATTGGAGCTGTTGGAGGTTTTTCTAATTCAGACGTTTTAGGTTCAGCAAAAGGATGGGCTGGAGCATTTTTATATAATGAAAAAGCAAACACTGCTTTGAAAAACTTCTTTAAAAGAGAAGATACACTTTCTGTTGGTATTTGTAACGGATGCCAGTTATTTATGGAATTAGAATTAATCAATCCAGAACATAACGAACATGGTAAGATGTTACACAACGATTCTAAAAAGCACGAAAGTTCATTTACATCTGTAAAAGTTCAAAAGAATAATTCAGTAATGTTGTCTAGTTTAGCTGGAACTGAATTAGGAGTTTGGATTTCTCACGGAGAAGGAAAATTCAATTTACCTGAAACTGAAGATAATTATAATATTGTTGCTAAGTATGGATATGAAGGATATCCTAACAATCCAAACGGTTCAGATTATAACACAGCAATGCTATGTGATAAGACTGGTCGTCATTTAGTAACTATGCCACATATTGAACGTTCTACTTTCCAATGGAACTGGGCTAACTACCCACAAGACAGACAAGATGAAGTTTCACCTTGGTTAGAAGCTTTTGTTAATGCAAGAAAATGGATAGAGAATAAAAAATAAGTAGAATACTACATTCTCAACTACAAAAAGCACTCTGTAAACAGAGTGCTTTCTTTTTTTTACAAAAGTAAACAGGAAAACACGTGATTTACATTTGTTAACTATTGAATTATGGTAACATTTGTAATATTCTTCTTATTTAACTTCTATTCTACATATATAATATATTATATATGTACTTTGAAAGGATATGATTAATCCCATAAGTAATTTAAAGTAATTATAGAAGCATTATAAAGTTTACAGTCTGATTTATATTTATTTAAACTAAACTACCTCAGAATCATTATTATTTACCTTAAAGTTGCTTATTTGATGTTTAAGTCAGTTAAATTAAGGATAAATGGTTATTTAAGCACATCATATTTATTAAAAAAGAGAGGTTTTTACATTTTTAAACTCAATAAAACAAGTAATTAACTTAATAACAAATGTAAATAAAGGTATTTAGTAAAAGAATAAATTTCCTCTATACAAAATACCTAAAAGCTTGTTTTACAGTAATTTAACCGCTATTTATTAAAGTGTTTAATCGTCTTGTTTTGAGTTACTTTGAAAAAATATAAAATTTTTCTTGTTTACAATTATGAAATATAATATATTTACAATCGTAAACAATCCCTAATGTTTACATCGATAAACAAATGATTGAAAGATTAAAACAGATATTAGACTATTACAATTTATCGGCGTCAAGCTTTGCAGATAAAATTGATGTTCCAAGATCTAGCATTTCTCACCTATTATCAGGAAGAAATAAACCGAGCTTAGATTTTATTATAAAAGTTGAAACGGCTTTTGATGAAGTAGACTTGAATTGGTTAGTATATGGCAAAGGTAGTTTTCCTCCAAATACAAAAAATCAAGAGAAAGAGATAAATATAGAGAAAAATGAAGCTCCTTCTCTGTTTACTGAAAATGTAGTATTTGACCAAGAACCCGAAAAAAAATCAAATACGCAATTATCAGAGAGTACTATGAAACCAAAAGAGTCAGCCGCTTTTAGAGAAATTAAAAATATTTTAGTTCTATACGATGATGGAACCTTTGAAGATTACAAAAAAAAATAGTATAAATGATTCCCTAACAATCCCCTAAGAATTTAATGAGTTGTAAAATTCAAATAACCCCTCAGTATTTGTATCCCCCAACAAATCGTTTGAATTTTATGAGTCATTAAAAACTAAACTCTCCCTAAAACTTATATCCCCTTTAAGTTGAGTTTAGAAATTGTCCCCCAAGGCAAACCCCTCGTGCTTGCCCCCTTACAAGCAAATCAACCCCTTGAAATAGAAAAAGCCTGTATTATAAAAATAATACAGGCTTTTTACTTTTTATATTTTAGTCAAATTTTATGTTAACATTCCTCCGTCAACTGATAATGTTTGACCAGTAATATATGAACTCATATCAGATGCTAAGAATACACAAGCGTTTGCAATATCTTCTGGAGTACCACCTCTTTTTAAAGGAATTTCGTTTCTCCAACCTTCAACAACTTTTTCGTCTAATTTTGCAGTCATCTCAGTTTCAATAAAACCAGGAGCAACAACGTTACTACGAATATTACGAGATCCTAACTCTAATGCTACAGATTTTGAGAATCCTAAAATTCCTGCTTTTGAAGCTGCATAATTTGCTTGACCTGCATTTCCTTTTAATCCAACTACAGAACTCATATTAATAATTGAACCCGCACGTTGTTTCATCATTGGGCGAATTACTGCTTTTGTTAAATTGAAAACTGATTTTAAATTTACTTCAATTACTTTATCAAAATCATCTTCAGAAATACGCATTAACAAATTATCTTTTGTAATACCTGCGTTGTTTACTAATACATCAATCGTTCCAAATTCTGCTAAAACATTTTTTGCCAACTCTTGAGCTGCATCAAACTCTGCCGCATTAGATTGATATCCTTTAGCGTTTACCCCTAATTCTTTTAATTCATTTTCTAAAGCAGTTGCTGCTTCTACAGAAGAATTATAAGTAAATGCAACATTACACCCTTGGTTTGCAAACTCTAATGCAATTCCTCTACCAATTCCTCTAGTAGCTCCTGTAATAATTGCTGTTTTATTTTCTAAAAGTTTCATTTATTAGTTGTTTTAATAGGGTCAAATATAAAAATAAAATCCTGCTAAAGATTATTTTTTAGCAGGATTTTATATTGATATAAACTTTAATAAATTAAGATTTTATCTTCTTTTCGTTTACATAATTAAATAAATAATCTACATCTAGTTCTTTTATTTTACCTAATTTTTGTAACGACTTAACATCTAAATCTTTTTTATTACCAATCACCATTACGTTGTAAGATTCTCCTTTTACATTTTTATCAAAAAATGCTTTTAAATCTTGCATTTCCATATTTTTAATGGTGTTGTACATTTCTTCTCTATTGTCATTATCAATACCTAACTTTTTTAATCTTTCGTAAGACCAAAAAATGTTTGATTTTGTAATTCTTTGAGCTGCTAACTTCTTAAGTGTAGCTTCTTTAGCTGCATTGAATTGCTTTTCTGCTTCTGGCATGTTATTCATTAAATCCATCATAGCATCTACCGCTTGCTCTAACTTATTTGCCTGAGTACCAACATACGCCATTACATAGTTAGGATCTTCTTTTTTACTAGCATTACTATACGATGCAAATGCTGAATATGCTAACGATTTAGATTCACGTATTTCTTGGAAAACGATTGATGATAATCCACTACCAAAATACGTATTGAATAATGTTGATGCTGCTAAGTTTTCTGGTTTGAATGGTTCTCCTTTAGCTAAAAATAGCATTTCAGTTTGTACCATGTCATAATCAGTATAAAAAACATTTCCTCCTGTTTCTGTTTCAGCATATTCTTTAGCTGCAGGATAATCTTTAAGTTCTCCTAAAATTTTATGATGATTGTTTAACGCAGCTACAGCAGCATCTACATCTTTACCATAATAGAAAATACGTTGCTTGTAATTTTTCATTCCTTTTACAATGTTTACAAGTTCTTCAGGGTTGATAGCTTTTAACTCATCAATTTGCATGATGTCTCTTAAACGAGAATTTTCTCCATATTTTCCGTAGCTATATAAACCATTCCAAAGGATATTTCCTTTTTGAGTTTTACCATCTTGACGACCTTTGTAGATTTTCTCAACATACTTATCATACGCTTCTTGATCAGCTTTAGCGTTTTCCCATAAATGCTCTAACAATTCTAAACCTTTTGGTAAATTTTCTTTCAATCCACGTAAGCCTACGTAAGTTTTATCATCTTGGGCGCTTACATAATAATCTACTCCTAACTTGTAAAACTCTTTTTTAATTTCTTCAGCAGAATATTTATCTGTTCCTATATACTCTAAGTATCCAGCAGCAAGACTTAATTTTTTATCATTATCTCTACCCATATCAAAAATGATGTTCAAGTCAAATAAGTCATTCTTTTCGTTTAAAACATAAGAAACTTTAATATCATTTGCCATTTTAGTTTCTTTTATAGCTGTTTTATAATCGATGAACTTTGGTTGTAAAGGAGCTGATTCAATTTTATTGAACTCCTTTAAAAACTCTGAACTTTTATCCCTATTCAAGTTTACTGGAGTAATTCCTGGATTTTGAACTTTTACAACATTTTTATCTTCCCCTTTACGTTTATAAGTTACAACATAATTGTTCTGATAAAATTTGTTAGCAAAATCTACTAATTCTTGCTTAGAAACCTTTTTTAAATCATCTAAAAATTTCACCTTATCAGACCAATTTTCATGATGAATAAATGCATTAAAATAAGCGCTAGCTAAAGCTGTATTATTCTCATACTGACGAGTTTGACTTAATTTTAAATCATTTACAACAGCGTCAATCATCCAATCTTCAAACTCTCCTTTCTTTAATTTTTCAATTTGCTCTAATATTAAGTCTTTAACTTCATCTAAAGTTTGTCCTGATTTAGGGTTTCCTGTAAAAGAATGGTAACCATAATCATTTAAAAATGTTGGAGAACAACTTGCTCTTTGTACTACTTGCTTTTGATTTAAATTTAAATCTAATAAACCTGCATTACCATTAGCCATAATCATATCACAAAGTGTAACAAACTTTTCTTCTTCAGTGTTTACTCCTTTTGATCTATAAGCAATAGATATTGATTCTGCAGTAGGACCAAAAACTTCTTTAATAATTGGTTGAGTAATTGGCTCTTCTTTTGGTAATGTTGGGTGAACTAATTCTTTCTTCTCCATTTTACCAAAAGTTTCACTTACTTTTTTAATAGTAGCATCAAAATCTAAATCCCCTACTAATACCACAGCCATATTATTTGGCACATAATACTTATCGAAATAATTATGAATATCAATCATTGAAGGATTTTTCAAGTGTTGACCTGTACCAATTGTAGTTTGCTGACCGTAAGGATGATTAGGAAATAAACCGTCTAACATTGCTGCATAACGCTTTCTAAAATCGTTATCTTGACCTCTGTTAAACTCTTCAAATACAGCTTCTAATTCTGTATGGAATAATCGCAATACTAAAGTACTAAAACGTTCTGCTTCTAAGTCTAACCACTTATTTAATTCGTTTGCAGGTATCTTGTTTTTATAAACAGTCTCTTCAAACCAAGTATGTGCGTTAGTTCCTGTTGCTCCTAAAGATGCAGTCATTTTATCATATTCATTTGCCACAGAATAGTTTGATGCTTCTAAAGAAACCTTATCAATTTCTTGGTAAATTGCTTTCTTTTTTTCTACATCTTCTTCTGTTCTATGTTGTTCATATAAACTAGAAATCTTATCTAAATATTCTTTTTCCTTCTCCCAATCTACTGTACCAATTTTATGAGTTCCTTTAAACACCATATGCTCTAAATAGTGCGCTAAACCTGTAGATTCTTTTGGATCGTAATTTGAACCCGCTCTTACAGCAATGTAGGTTTGAATTTTAGGTTCATCAGTATTTTTACTTAAATATACTTTAAGACCATTGTCTAAAGTATATAAGCGTAAACCTGTAGGGTCGTTAGTAACGGTTTCGTAGTTAAAACCGTTGACATCCTGTTTTTGCTCTGTCTTTACCTCTTTTTCTGAAGTAGTTGTTTGCTTACACCCAATAGCAGTAATAAGCAACATGCTAATAAATAGCAACTTAATTGTTTTCATTAATATTTAGTTTTGATTAAATTAAAAAATCCGTTGAATTTACGAATTCAACGGATTTTAAAATAATTTATGGTAAAATTTTAACAGTTATGTTAAAATTCTTTCTTTTAAATTAAGCTAAAACCTTAGCTACCATTTCTCCAATTTTAGCAGGAGATTCTACAACGTGTACTCCATTTTCAGCTAAAATTTTCATTTTTGCTTGTGCTGTATCATCAGCACCACCAACAATAGCTCCTGCGTGTCCCATTGTTCTACCTGCTGGGGCTGTTTGTCCTGCAATAAAGCCAACAACTGGTTTACGATTTCCATCAGCTTTAATCCAACGAGCAGCTTCAGCTTCTAAGTTACCTCCGATTTCACCAATCATAACGATTGCTTCAGTTTCATCATCATTCATTAATAATTCAACAGCTTCTTTAGTAGTAGTTCCAATAATTGGATCTCCACCAATACCAATAGCTGTAGTAATTCCGTAACCTTGTTTTACAACTTGATCAGCAGCTTCATATGTTAAAGTTCCTGATTTAGAAACAATACCTACTTTACCTTTTTTAAAGATAAATCCTGGCATAATCCCTACTTTTGCCTCTTCAGGAGTAATTACACCTGGACAGTTAGGTCCTACTAAAGTACAATCTAATTGGTCAATGTAAGCTTTTACTTTTACCATGTCAGCTGTAGGAATTCCTTCAGTAATACAAATAATTACTTTGATTCCTGCTTCAGCAGCTTCCATTATAGCGTCAGCAGCAAATGCTGGTGGCACAAAAATAATTGAAGTATCAGCTCCTGCTTTTTGTACAGCTTCATCAACTGTATTAAAAACTGGTTTACCTAAATGCTCTTGACCTCCTTTACCTGGTGTTACACCTCCAACTACGTTAGTTCCGTAATCGATCATTTGCCCAGCGTGGAAAGTACCTTCGCTACCTGTAAAACCTTGAACTATAATTTTTGAATCTTTATTTACTAAAACACTCATTGGTTTGCTTTTTATTATTTTTTTAAGACAGACAAAAATAACTTTTTAATTGTGTTTTCACAATTAATTTTAGGTTACTTTTTTTCTTTATTTGTTGCATTTTTTAAATAGATGACTTCCCTTAGTGTTTGACGGTACTCACGCTGTGGTGTACCAAAATAAACTCCTTTTTTCAGGGATTTTGTTACTCCTGTTTGCGCCATTAAAACGGTACCCTTTTCTATAGTTAACCCACTAATTATACCTACTTGTCCCCAAATTGTAACTTCATCTTCAATAACGGTACACCCTGCAATACCAGTCTGAGCAGCTATCAAACACTTTTTACCTATTACAGTATCGTGACCTATATGAACCTGGTTATCTATTTTTGATCCAGCACCTACTAAAGTATCTCCAGTTACACCTCTATCAATTGTACAAGAAGCTCCTAAATCTACATCATCTTCAAGCACTACTCTACCTCCAGAGATTAATTTATCAAAACCTTCTGGTCTGTTTTTATAATAGAATGCATCTGCTCCTAAAACAGTATTAGCGTGAATTACTACATTATTTCCTATTATACAGTTACTGTTAATTGACACATTTGCATGTATTAAACAATTCTTCCCTATTGTTACGTTTTCTCCTATGAAAACGTTTGGTTGTATAACAGTATTTTCTCCTATAATAGCAGATTCAGCAATACTACTTTTTGAAGCTATAAAAGGATTGAAATGTTTCGTTATTTTATTAAAATCTCTAAAAGGATCTTCAGAGATTAATAATGATTTACCTTCTGGACAATCTACTTTTTTATTTATCAGTATAGTTGTAGCAGCTGAGTTTAATGCTTTATCGTAGTATTTTGGGTGATCTACAAAGACTATATCTCCCTTTTCTACTACATGAATTTCATTAATTCCTGTTATAGGAAAACTACCATCTCCAACAAATTCTACATTTAATAAGGTAGCAATTTGCTCTAAAGTTTGAGGATGTTTAAATTTCATCTTTAAAAAGAAATTCCCGCCAAAGCGGGAATATTATATTTATTCTTTAATACGTTCTGTATAAGCTCCTTTTTCTGTATCTATTTTTATTTTGTCTCCTTCATTAATAAATAAAGGAACATTAATTCTTGCTCCCGTTTCAACGGTTGCTGGTTTAGTTGCATTTGTTGCAGTATTTCCTTTTACTCCTGGTTCAGTATGAGTTACCTCTAAAATAACATGAGAAGGCATTTCTACTGATAATGGCATTCCATCTTCAGTATTTATTAAAACAGTAACTACTTCTCCTTCTTTCATTAAATCTGGAGCATCTAATACTGATTTTTGAAGTGTAATTTGATTATAATCTTCCGTATTCATGAAGTGGTATAAATCTCCTTCAGGATATAAATACTGAAATTTATGTGTTTCTACACGAACATCTTCTATTTTATGGCCTGCAGAAAAGGTGTTGTCTATAACCTTACCTGTAGTGACGCTTTTTAATTTTGTACGTACAAAAGCAGGTCCTTTTCCTGGTTTTACATGTAAAAATTCAATGATTTTAAATATATCGTGATTATACTTTATACATAATCCTTTTTTAATATCTGATGTTGTTGCCATTTATTTGATCTTTATTGTTGCTCTAATAAGTGCAGATTTAATAATTAGTTTGCTTTAAAATATCCTTTCATAATTCCACGATGCGAATCTTTGATAAATTGAATAATCTCATCTCTCTCTGAAGTTGCTTCCATTTCAGCTTCAATGATATCAATCGCTTGTGAATTATTGTAATTTTTCTGAAATAAAATACGATAAACGTCTTGAATTTCTCTAATTTTTTCAGTTGTGAATCCCCTTCTTCTTAATCCTACAGAGTTAATACCAACATATGATAAGGGTTCTCTTGCCGCCTTTACATAAGGAGGAACATCTTTACGTACCAACGATCCACCTGTTACAAAAGCATGATTACCTACAGACGCAAATTGATGTACTGCCACCATACCTGCTAATACCACATTGTCACCAACAGTTACATGTCCTGCTAATGTTGAATTATTTGAAAAGATACAATTGTCTCCCACTTTACAATCATGTGCAATATGGCAATAAGCCATAATTAAACAGTTGTCTCCAATAACTGTTTTCATTCTGTCTGAAGTTCCTCTGTTAATTGTTACACACTCTCTTATAGTAACGTTATCTCCTATTTCTACGGTCGTTTCCTCATCATTATACTTTAAATCTTGAGGGATCGCTGAAATAACAGCTCCTGGAAAAATTCGACAGTTTTTACCGATGCGCGCACCTTCCATAATAGTTACATTAGAACCTATCCATGTTCCTGATCCAATTTCTACATTTGCATGAATGGTAGTAAAAGGTTCAATAACTACATTTCTAGCTATTTTTGCTTGAGGGTGTACGTACGCAAGTGGTTGATTCATATTATTTTACTTTTGAAATTTGTGCCATAAGCTCTGCTTCACACACTAGTTTTCCATTAGCGTATGCATAAGCTTGCATATGAGCAATACCTCTTCTTATTGGAGTTATTAATTCACTTTTAAATATTAATGTATCTCCTGGTAATACTTTTTGTTTGAATTTAACATTATCCATTTTCATGAAGTATGTTAAATAGTTTTCTGGGTCAGGAACTGTGTTTAATACTAAAACTCCTCCACATTGTGCCATAGCCTCCACTTGAAGAACTCCTGGCATAACTGGTGCTCCAGGGAAATGTCCAACAAAGAAATTTTCATTCATTGTTACATTTTTCATACCTACCACATGCTTGTCTGATAATTCAATAATTCTATCAATCAATAAAAATGGTGGTCTGTGAGGTAAAATATCCATTATTTTATGGATATCCATTAATGGTGGTTGGTTTAAATCATAAGAAGGAACATTGTTTCTTTTTTCCTTTTTAATGATTTTAGCTAATTTCTTAGCAAAAGTAGTATTTACAGAATGTCCTGGTTTGTTAGCAATTACTTTACCTTTAATTCGAGTACCCGTTAAAGCTAAATCACCAATAACATCTAACAATTTATGACGTGCAGCTTCATTAGCCCAATGTAACGTTAAATTGTCTAATACTCCATTAGGTTTTACAGTAATATTATCTTTATTAAAGGCTTTTTTTAACTTTTCCATTGTACTGTCAGACAACTCTTTGTCTACATAAACAATAGCGTTATTTAAATCTCCTCCTTTAATTAAGTCATTTTCTAACAACATTTCAATTTCATGTAAGAAACTAAATGTTCTTGCTGCTGAAATTTCTTCTTTAAAATCTGAAATTGTATTTAATGTGGCATTTTGAGTACCTAAAATCTTAGTTCCAAAATCTACCATAGTAGTTACTTGGTATTCATCTGAAGGCATTAAAATAATTTCACTTCCTGTTACTTCATCTTTGTATGAAATAACTTCTTTTACCACATACTCTTCAATTTCTGCTTCTTGCTCAACAATTCCAGCTTCTTCTAGAGCTTCTATAAAAAACTTAGACGATCCGTCCATTATTGGAGGTTCAGAAGCATTAATTTCTATCAACAAGTTATCGATGTCTAAACCAACAGCAGCAGCTAAAACGTGTTCAGATGTTTGTATTTGAACGCCATTTTTTTCAAGGTTTGTTCCTCTTTGCGTATTTGTTACATACTCTGCTTTAGCTTCTATTACGGGTTCTCCTTCTAAATCTACTCGCTTAAATGCAAATCCGTGATTTTCTGGGGCTGGTTTAAAAACCATCGTAACCTCATTACCAGTATGTAACCCTACACCTGATAATGTAACTTCGTTTTGTATTGTTTTTTGTTTCTTACTCATCTTTTACTTTTTGAGCATTCAACTCTTTTTCTATTTTATGTACTGTAGATGCTAATTTTGGTAAATTTTTAAAATGTACATAAGACTTGCTATAGTCTGAATATCCAAACGCTGGAGACCCTTGTACAACTTCTTCATCTTTTAAACTTTTCCCTATCCCTGATTGAGCTTGAATTTTCACATTGTTTCCAATAGTGATATGGCCAACAATACCTACTTGACCTCCAATCATACAGTTTTCTCCTATTTTAGTTGATCCTGCAATCCCTGTTTGAGAAGCTATCACGGTATTTTTACCAATCTCTACGTTATGAGCTATCTGAATTTGGTTATCTAATTTTACTCCTTTTCTAATTATTGTAGATCCAAGAGTAGCTCTGTCAATAGTTGAATTAGACCCCACGTCTACATTATCTTCTATAATAACGTTTCCTATTTGTGGAATTGCTTTATATTCTCCATTTTCATCTGGTGCAAATCCAAAACCATCTGCTCCAATCACTGTTCCTGAATGTATCTTACAATTGTTACCTACAATGGTTTCAGAGTAAATCTTTACTCCTGCAAAAACAACTGTATTATCACCAATAGTAACATTATCGCCTATATAAGAATTAGGATAAATTTTAACATTATTGCCTAAAACCACATTTTCTCCAACATAAGCATAAGCTCCAATGTACTCGTTATCTCCAATAGTAGCTGATTCAGCAATAAAATGAGGGTTTTCTCTTCCTCGCTTATTATTCTTTACCTCATTGTAAAACTCTAAAAGTTTTGAAAATGATTTATAAGCATCTTCAACTTTAATCAAAGTAGTTTCTATTTCCTTTTCAGGAACAAAACTTTTATTTACAATAGCTACCGATGCTTTGGTTGTATATATGTATGAGTTATATTTTGGGTTTGATAAAAAGGTTAAAGAACCTTCCTTGCCTTCTTCTATCTTAGAAAGTGTAGATACTTCAGCTTCCGGATTTCCTTCAATCTCTCCCTCTAAAATATCGGCTATTTGTTTTGCTGTAAATTTCATTATCTGCAAAAGTAATTATTTTTGTTCAAATACTTCCCGATTAGAATTTGTTTCTAAGTATTCACCTACTTTATTTTCTTAGGATAGCACAGGTAATATTTTACCACAGGTTTTGTTAACGCTTTAAGGTTTAACTGATCAGAAGCCTTTGCTATGTCTTTTAACTTCCCTTTTTTTGTGTAAATTTTAATTGGTTTCTTTGTATTATATGCTTGGTGTTTTATTTCATTTGAAAAAACAAAATATTCAAGCTCTTGTTCACTTAAGTCTACAAGTTTTCTAAGCTTTCTACGCCTCTTTTCAATGTACTCCTCAGTAAATGGTTTTTCCTGAATTTCAATCTTTAACAAGCTTCTATCAATAATTTTTGTTGCTAACGTAGATAATATAAAGTCTTCATGATTCTTCCATTCTTTTATTGCTGATAAAACATCATAATCGTCTAACTCTGAAAATATTTCTAATGTTGTATTTGAAAAATTTTCTTTATTTATCGGATTATATAAGAAGTACTTGAGTGCTCTACTAGAAGGTAGTTCTACTCCTTTTGTTGCTAATTCCTTTGCTCTCTTTAATATGCTTACCAAAAGGTTTTCAGCTACTAAACCTGTTTTATGTAGATAAACTTGCCAATACATTAGACGTCGCGCAATAACAAATTTTTCTACCGAATAAATTCCTTTTTGTTCAATAACCAATTCGTTATCCACCACATTCATCATTGCTATTAAACGATCTGATGAAATGTTTCCTTCTGCTACTCCAGTAAAAAAACTATCTCTTTTTAAATAATCCAATCGGTCAATATCTAATTGACTTGATATTAATTGGTATAAAAACTTACGTGGGTGTTTCCCTTCAAATACTTGAATAGCTAAACTTAATTTTCCTTCAAATTCATCATTCAAGGATTTCATAAATTTTAATGAAATTTCTTCATGAGTTATTTCATTCACAATACTGTGCTCTAAGGCATGTGAGTATGCTCCATGACCTATATCATGTAACAAAATAGCTATATACAAAGCATTTGCTTCTTCTTCTGAAATTTCAACGTTTTTCATTCGTAATACACGTACAGCTTTTTGCATTAAATGCATGCAGCCTATTGCGTGATGAAAACGTGTGTGATTCGCTCCAGGATATACTAAGTTTGATAACCCCATTTGTGTTACTCTACGTAGCCTTTGAAAATATGGGTGCTCAATAATATCAAAAATTAGGGAGTTTGGTATAGAAATAAATCCGTAAATAGGATCGTTAATTATCTTTAATTTGTTGGTTTTTGATTTCTTCAAAATGTATAAATCCTTGAATTTTAAACAAAAAAATCATAATTTATCTACAAAACCAAATTAACCAACGTTTAATTAACGTATTTTTAGCTTTTAAAAACACAACAAAACTACTTTTAACCGTTATTTAGGTAGAAAACAAGTTGAAAATTATGATGAGAAACATACACATTCTTTGGGTAGATGACGAAATAGATTTATTGAAACCACATATATTATTTTTAGAAAAAAAAGATTATAAAGTTACAACCTGCACCAATGGTACAGACGCTATTGACTTGGTTAGTGAAAATAATTTTGATATTGTTTTTTTAGATGAAAACATGCCTGGTATTACTGGATTAGAGACGCTTTCAGAAATCAAACAGAAGAATACAAACCTTCCTATTGTTATGATTACTAAAAGTGAAGAAGAGTATCTTATGGAGGAAGCCATTGGTTCAAAAATTGCTGACTACTTAATCAAGCCAGTAAACCCTAATCAAATACTATTGAGTTTAAAAAAGAATTTAGACCACTCTCGCTTGGTTTCTGAAAAAACAACATCAAGTTACCAACAAGAGTTTAGAAAAATTTCGATGGATTTAGCTATGGTCAATTCTTATGAGGAATGGGCTGAACTTTATAAAAAATTAGTTCACTGGGAACTTGAGTTGGAAAACATCAACGACACGGGAATGTTAGAAATTTTGGAGTCTCAAAAATCTGAAGCTAACTCCCAATTTTTCAAGTTCATTAAAAAGAATTACCAACATTGGTTAACAGGAGATGATAAACCCACATTTTCGCACACTTTATTTAAAGATTATATAGTTCCTAATTTATCCAAAAGCCAGGGGGTTTTATGGGTAGTGATTGACAACCTCCGTTATGACCAATACAGAGTTCTAGAACCTTTTATCAATAATTATTTCAAGAAAGAAGAAGAACACTCTTATTATAGTATATTACCTACGGCGACTCAATATGCACGTAATGCTATATTTTCTGGGTTAATGCCTTCTGAAATGGAAAAAAGACATCCAAACTATTGGAAAAATGATACTGATGATGGGGGAAAAAACTTATTTGAAGCTAATTTTTTAGATGAACAAATAAAACGTTTGGGCTTAAATATTACACATGAATATTACAAAATAGTTTCTTTAAAAAGTGGGAAAGACTTAGCTGACAGCTACAATGGAACACGACAAAATGATCTTACTGCTGTAGTTTATAACTTTGTTGATATGCTTTCGCATGCCAAAACTGAAATGGAAGTTATTAAAGAACTTGCTGGTGATGATAAAGCGTATCGTTCTTTAACAGTGAGCTGGTTTAAAAACTCGCCTCTTTACGAGATTATTCAAAAAGCACAAAAATTAGGGCAAAAGTTAATAATTACAACCGATCATGGTACTATAAATTGTAAACACCCTACCAAAGTTATTGGTGATAAAAACATCAGTTCTAACTTACGATATAAAACTGGTAGAAGTTTGAGTTACGAAGATAAAGATGTATATGCGGTTAAAAATCCAAAAGATATTTTCTTACCTTCCGTAGCTATTAATAGCCCTTTTATATTTACAAAAGAAGATTTGTTTTTTGCTTATCCAAACAACTATAATCACTTTGTGAAGTATTATAAAAACACTTATCAACATGGAGGAATTTCACTCGAAGAAATGATTATTCCTTGTGCTGTTTATAATCCAAAATAGTGAAAAAGTAAATTTTATTAACAAACATTACTTCATTATTTTTGCTACTTATGAACAGAAATTATTCACTTAGCGAGTTGACAGCTGTAGCTAAAGAAATCATTGCTACTTCTCAACATAAAATATTACTTTTTTATGGAGAAATGGGAGTTGGTAAAACGACATTAATTAAAGAAATATGTAAAGTTTTGGGTGTAGAAGACATTGCCCATTCTCCTACTTTCTCTTTGGTTAACGAGTACAAAACCAACTCAAACGAAACAGTATATCATTTTGATTTTTACCGTATCGAAGACGAAGAAGAAGCTTATGATATGGGGGTTGAAGACTATTTATACAGTTATAACTGGTGTTTAGTTGAATGGCCTGAAAATGTTAAAAATTTACTACCTTTAGATACTGTTTCAATATCAATTAGCTTGCTAGAAAACGGGCAACGAAACATTCAATTAAAAACTAACTAAATTTAGATGGGTTCTATTTCACCTTTTACCAAAGAGCAGTTAATGCCACAAACCGAAATGCTTGAAATTAAAAAGCAGAAAGGAGATTTATTTATAGGGTTACCAAAAGAAACTCATTTTGAAGAAAAAAGAATTAGTTTATCTCCTGATGCTGTTGCTGCATTAGTAGCTCACGGACATAGAATTGTAATTGAAACTGGTGCTGGTGAAGGAGCTAATTATAGTGACCAAGAATATTCTGATGCTGGTGCAAAAATATCCTACGACATCAAAGAAGCTTTTGCTTGTAATATTGTACTAAAAGTAGAACCACCGTCTCTAGAAGAAATTCAGATGTTAAATCCTCAAACGGTTTTAATATCTGCTCTACAATTAAAAACACAAAACAAAAAATACTTTGAAGCTCTTGCTAAAAAAAGAGTAACAGCAATTGCTTTTGACTATATTAAAGATGAACATGGTGTATTTCCTATAGTAAAATCGCTAAGTGAAATTGCCGGAATTGCTTCTATGCATATTGCAGCTGAGCTTATGACTGCTTCTAATGGAGGAAATGGTTTGTTACTAGGAAATATAGGAGGAGTTCCCCCAACTGATGTAGTTATTTTAGGTGCAGGAACTGTTGGAGAATTTGCAGCCAAAACAGCTATAGGTTTTGGTGCTAGAGTAAAAGTTTTTGATAACTCAATAACAAAACTTCGGAATTTACAATCATGTGTACAAGCACCTATTTATACGTCAACAATTCAGCCTAAAACTTTACAAAAAGCTTTAATGCGCTGTGATGTAGCTATTGGAGCGATTAGAGGTAAAGATCGTTCTCCTGTAGTTGTTACTGAAGAAATGATTGAACAAATGAAAGATGGTGCTGTTATTGTTGATGTAAGTATTGATAGAGGTGGTTGTTTTGAAACTTCTCAAGTTACCACACATAGTAAACCCACTTTTTCTAACCATGGAGTCATACATTATTGTGTGCCTAATATTCCTTCTAGATATTCTAGAACAGCTTCTGTATCTATTAGTAATATTTTCACTCCTTACCTCCTAGAAATAGCTGAAGAAGGAGGTTTTGAAAATGCGGCTCGCTTTGATAAAAGTTTACGTAATGGTATGTATTTTTACCATGGAATCTTAACTAATAAAACTGTAGCTGACTGGTTTGACCTTCCTTATAGAGATATTAATTTATTGATTTTATAGTTCAATTTTACTTACTTTTGCACTTCAATTTTTAAATTATGCAGTGGTTAAAACGTGTTGGTTATTATTTAATAGGGATTGCCTTAGGTAGTTTAGTCGTTCTTTTTATTTGGAAAGGTAAAGATGTTTCTTTCGATTATGGAATGGATGCTCGTACTTTAAAGACTATTAGAATAAAAAAGCGTTTGTTTTCTGATAACGCCCAGCAAATATTAGCTACTTCAAAGATTGATACTACTACCATTTCTACTATTTTAAATAATGGAGATGTAGATTTTGGAAAAAGTAAACCTCGTTTAAAACCTTGTGCAGAATATTTTATAACTGGAAAAGATAGCTTAAGTCACATTGACTTATATGTTATACGTTGTGACTCAACTGCTACAATTGATAAGATTACAATTAACTAACAATTTTTATACTTATCATACAATCCTACACCGTTTAGTATCATCGGAATTATTTTTTCAAGTCGTTTTTCTTTGGTCACTACTCTTTTAGCTTCAGTAATATAATTGGCAAACTCTCTTTGCTTACTCAAAGTAAATTCGTTAAAAGTTTCCTTTAACCTATCATTTTTATCCAATTCTAACTGTAACTCCTTAGGGATAATTAAGGGTTTAGTATTCTTTTTAGCTTTTAATTCTTTTCCTTCTTCAGAGTTTTTAATAGCCTCTAATACATACTCTTTAATCAACTCTACATTAATTTCATCTAATTGATTAAATCGCCATTGACGCATTGCTTGTGTTTTTCCTTCTTGAGCATTTACCAATACTTTTTCTTTATCAACTAAAAAACTCCCCTGAAAAAACCATAAACCACAGTAGTTTTTAAAAGCAGATAAACCTACTATATTTTTTCCTTTATACACATAAACAGGTGCTCCCCATTTAATAGTTTCTTCAACAGGAAGATCCATAAAAACAGAACGCAAGAGATTTAACTCTTGCGTCCAATTACATTTATCTAATATATATTGTGTTACTTTAGGGTTCATTACGCTATTTGTTCTTCTAAAGACACCATCCAATTTACACCATACTTATCTTTTAACATTCCAAACTTACCTCCCCAAAAAGCATCTTCAAAAGGCATCATAACAAAAGCCCCATCAGAAGAAAGTCCATTAAAAATAGCAACCGCTTCATCTTCATCTTCAGTATTTATACTTACTGCAAAGTTGTTTCCTTTTGTAAACGCTTCTTTTTCATTTAAAAAATCAGACCCCATAATAGAGAAACCTCCTGCTTCTACAGTACAATGCATTGTTAATTCCATTGCTTCTTCAGGAATGTTTTTACAAACCTCTTCTGGAGCATCTTTAAATTGCATCAACATTGTCATTTCACCACCTAAAACATCTGCATAAAAAGTCATTGCTTCTTTGCAATTTCCGTTAAAATGTAAGTAAGTACTTGCTTGCATATTGTTAAGTTTTTTAGTTAGCTATTTCACTGGTAAATTTAATACGCATTAATCGTAATTCATCATCATCATAATCTCCATCAAACTCATCCAAGGCTTCTTGAATTTTATCTGTCTCAGCTTCCATAAAATAATCATGAATTTCTTCCTGCTGATCCTCATCAAGTAAGTCATCTACTGCATAATCAATATTAAGTTTAGTTCCAGAAAATACAATAGCTTCCATCTCCTTTATTAATTCAGACATTTCTAAACCTTTAGACTTAGCAATATCTTCTAAAGGCAATTTCCTATCAGTATTTTGAATGATGTATAACTTTAATCCAGAATTAACTCCAGTACTTTTAACTATTAAATCATCAGGGCGCATAATATCGTTGTCTTCCACATATTTTGAAATAAGCGCAACGAAATCTTTACCATATTTTTTGGCTTTCCCCTCACCAACACCATGAACTTTTGCAAGTTCATCTAATGTTACAGGGTATTTCAATGCCATATCATCTAAAGATGGGTCTTGAAAAACCGCAAAAGGAGGAACTCCTAAACGTTTTCCTACTTTCTTTCTTAAATCTTTTAGCATCACTACCAATTTATCATCTACTCCTCCTGCTGATTTTTCATTGGTAATAATAGTACCATCATCTGCTGTTTTATATACGTGATTTTCTGTCATCATAAATGATGATGGATTTTTTATAAACTCTTTACCTTCTTTTGTTAGTTTTAAAACTCCATACTGTTCTATTTCTTTCTTGATTAAATCCGCAACTAAAACTTGACGGATTAAAGCCATCCAATAATGATTGTCTTTAGCTTTACCAATACCAAAAAAAGGCTGAACATTTGTTTTATGAGACTTTAACAATGCATTTTCTTTACCAATAATTGTGTTTACAATTTCTTTTGGTTTATACATTTCACTAGTATCTCTAATAACAGATAATAAGGTTACTACTTCATCTTTAGCTTCGTGCTTCTTCTTAGGATTTCGCATATTATCGTCCATATCAGCACCTTCTCCATTTACTTCATCAAATTCTTCTCCAAAATAATGCAGTAAATATTTACGCCTGTTCATTGATGTTTCAGCGTACCCTACAACTTCTTGTAATAGAGCATGTCCAACTTCTTGCTCAGCAACAGGCTTGTTCGCCATAAACTTCTCAAGCTTTTCTATATCTTTATATGAATAGAAAGTTAGGCAATAACCTTCTCCTCCATCACGTCCTGCTCTACCAGTTTCTTGATAATAACTCTCTAAACTTTTAGGAATGTCGTGGTGTATTACAAAACGAACATCTGGTTTGTCAATTCCCATACCAAAAGCAATAGTAGCTACTACAACATCACAATCTTCCATTAAGAACATGTCTTGATGCTTTACACGTGTTTTTGCGTCTAAACCTGCATGGTAAGGAACAGCATTAATTCCGTTGACTTGTAAAATTTGCGCTATTTCTTCCACTTTTTTACGACTCAAGCAGTAAATAATACCTGATTTTCCTATTCGTTGTTTTATAAAGCGAATAATGTCTTTTTCTACATCTTTAGTCTTAGGCCTAACTTCGTAGAATAAATTTGATCTGTTGAAAGATGCTTTAAACACATTTGCATCTGACATTCCAAGAGTTTTAAGAATATCTTCTTGTACTTTCTCTGTTGCGGTTGCAGTTAAACCAATAATTGGTACATTATCAATCTGTTTAATAATATTTCTCAGATTTCTATACTCAGGTCTAAAATCATGCCCCCACTCAGATATACAGTGTGCTTCATCAATAGCTACAAATGATATTTTTTGTCTTCTTAAAAACTCAGCGTACTCTTCTTTAATTAAAGATTCAGGAGCTACGTACAATAACTTGGTAATTCCCGATTCAATATCTGATTTTACTTGTGCAATCTCCGATTTGTTCAACGAAGAATTTAATACATGGGCTATTCCATGATTTTCAGAAATCCCTCTAATGGCATCTACTTGATTTTTCATTAAAGCAATTAATGGAGATACCACAATTGCTGTACCTTCCTTCATTAAGGCAGGTAATTGATAACATAGCGATTTACCACCACCAGTCGGCATAATAACAAATGTGTTTTTATTTTCTAACACACTGTTAACTACATCTTCTTGTAGCCCTTTAAACTGGTTAAATCCGAAGATTTTTTTTAATGATCCATATAAATCCGTCTGCTCTTTATTCATCTTCTAATATCAAAAATTAAAAACGAGAACTAATTTACAAAAATTCCCAACAATATATAACGTAAACTTTCTTTTTATTAAAAAAGATTTTCTTCTCAAATATTCCTATTTTTACACTTTAAAAATTTACTTAAAACTTTTTTAACTTGAAAGACGCAAACGCTATTCTCTCAACCGCAAAAGAAACTATCCTTTTAGAAAGTAATGCTATTGCTAATTTAGCAAATTTATTAAATAGCTCGTTTACGGACGCTGTTAATTTTATATTTAATTCTAAAGGTCGTGTTATTGTAACTGGTATTGGAAAAAGTGCCAATATTGCTACTAAAATGGTAGCTACTTTTAACTCAACAGGTACACCTGCTGTTTTTATGCACGCTGCTGATGCTATACATGGTGATTTAGGTAATATACAGGATAACGATGTAGTGATTTGTATTTCTAAAAGTGGAAACACTCCTGAGATAAAAGTCTTAGTGCCTTTAATTAAGAACTCTAACAACAAAATTATCGCTATAACAGGAAATCCTGATTCTTTCTTAGGAAAAAATGCTGACTTCCTTTTAAATTCTTTTGTTGAAAAAGAAGCTTGCCCTAATAATTTAGCACCAACAACTAGTACCACTGCTCAATTAGTTCTAGGAGATGCATTAGCTGTTTGTTTATTAGAGTTAAGAGGTTTTACTAGTAGTGATTTTGCTAAATATCATCCCGGAGGTGCTTTAGGAAAACGTTTATATTTAAGAGTATCTGACCTTATTAAAAATAACGAATTACCTAAAGTAAAAAGTGTCGATAAAGTTACTCAGGTAATTGTTGAAATCTCAGAAAAACGCTTAGGTGTAACTGCTGTTGTTGATGATAATGATATAATTACGGGAATTATTACCGATGGGGATATTCGTAGAATGCTAAGTAAAACAACTAAAATAGATGAGCTTACTGCTGCTGATATTATGAGTACTACACCAAAAACAATTGATGTAGATGCTATGGCTGTTGAAGCTCTAGACACGTTAGAAAACAATAATATCACACAAATTTTAGTTACAGACGCAAACAACAATTATGTAGGTGTAGTACACTTACACGATTTAATTAAAGAAGGAATATTTTAAGATGGCAGAAAAGGAAATGTCTTTTTTAGACCATCTTGAAGAATTAAGATGGCATTTAGTAAGGAGTTTTGCAGCTATTTTTATTGTTGCAATTGTAATTTTTGCAAACATCAATTTTGTTTTTAACGAGATACTTTTAGCTCATCTAAAACCTGATTTTGCAACCTATCAATTCTTTTGTAAAGTATTTTCTTCTATTGGAATTGACAGTAGCTTTTGTACAATAAAATTCAAACAAACGCTACAAGCTTTAAATCCTACTCAACAATTAATGACAGGAATTTGGTCTTCACTAATTTTAGGATTTGTAGTTGCCTTTCCTTATATTTTATGGGAGTTTTGGCGATTTATAGCTCCTGGTTTGCATGAAAGTGAAAAGAAGAAATCAAAAGGTTTTATTTTTACCTCTTCTTTTCTATTCTTTCTAGGTATTTTATTTAGCTATTATGTTATTCTACCAATGTCTGTATATTTCTTTTACAATTTTGAAATATCAGACGCCATACAAAACAACTTTAAACTAGAGGCTTACATTAGCCTTATTACTAACACATTATTAGGTGTGGCTATATTTTTTGAACTCCCTGTAGTTATTTTCTTCCTTTCAAAAATAGGATTGATTACACCAGAGTTTTTAAGAAAATATCGCAAGCATGCCTTAGTAGTGGTATTGGTATTATCTGCAATTATTACCCCGCCAGATGTAGCTAGTCAAATAATTGTATCGGTACCTATCATGATTTTATATGAAATGAGTATTTATGTTTCAAAATTTGTCATAAAACAACAACAAAAGAATGTCACAAAAAGTCCAAGAGTTTAACGACTACCGTGCTAAAATGAACGAAAAGATTTTAGCATCAGATAATAAAGTAATCAAACGTATTTTTAACCTAGACACCAATGCTTTTACCGAAGGGCATTTACCTGTTAAAACTAAAGAATTACTAGGTTTAGTAGCATCTGCTGTTCTACGCTGTGATGATTGTATTGCTTATCATTTAAAAACAGCTTACGAAAACGGTGTTACCAAAGAAGAGATGATGGAAACTATGAGTATTGCTACATTGGTTGGTGGAACTATTTTAATTCCTCATTTACGAAGAGCTGTAGAATTTTGGGAAGCTTTAGAAAACGAAGCTTAATTTATACATATATTGATTTAAGAAGTTTTTAAGAAACAGTTTTGTTACTTTTATACCTTAATCAATTCCATTTTCAATAATAATAAATGAAGTTAAGAGCAGACAACATACAAAAAATATACGGTAGCAGAAAAGTAGTAAAAGGAATTTCTTTAGAAGTTGAGCAAGGTGAAATTATTGGGTTATTAGGTCCTAACGGAGCTGGTAAAACAACCTCTTTCTATATGATAGTAGGAATGATTAAACCTAATGACGGTCATATTTTTTTAGATGATGAAGAAATTACTACCGATGCTATGTACAAACGTTCTCAAAAAGGAATTGGTTATTTGGCACAAGAAGCTTCAGTTTTTAGAAAACTTTCAGTAGAAGATAATATTATGTCAGTTCTTGAATTTACTGACAGAACTAAAGCTGAAAGAAAACAACGCTTAGAAGAACTAATTGATGAATTTAGTTTAGGACATGTACGCAAAAACCGTGGTGATTTATTATCTGGTGGTGAGCGTCGTAGAACAGAAATAGCACGTTGTTTAGCTTCTGACCCTAAATTCATTTTATTAGATGAACCTTTTGCCGGCGTAGATCCTATTGCGGTGGAAGATATTCAAGGAATTGTAGCACAGCTGAAAAATAAAAATATTGGTATTTTAATTACCGATCATGATGTACAAGCAACGTTGGCAATTACAGATAGAACTTACTTAATGTATAATGGAGGTATTTTAAAAGAAGGAACTCCTGAAGAACTGGCTGAAGACGAAACTGTTCGTAGAGTATATCTTGGAAAGGATTTTGAGCTTAAAAAGAAGAAATTTGATAATCAAGCTGTAACACAAAATCATTTTATAATTGAAAATGCAAAAGAAGAAGATATCTTCTCTTCTTTCTCAGAAGCATACCACACTCATAATTTAAAAGAAGGTTTTAAACTATATAGAAAAAAAGGAAATGTTAATTCATTTCTTGTAGTACCTGCCGATAATATGAGTTTTGTTGATTTCTGTAACCTTTCTATTGATATTAAAAACTTAAATGTAAAAGGAAATATTAAAGTATCTGATCATAACTATAAAAAAATAGCTAATTATAATGATTGGTGTAACTTTGAAATAGACTCTGACAAAGTTATATTAACCAATAGAAATAACGAAAACTGGGATATTTATAAAAAAGGAGAGTTTTCAAAAAATAAACTTATGGATAAAGCCTTTGCAGAAGATAAAATATCTTTAGACAATTATCATTTTATAAGTAACATTTTTGAACCTCAAAAAAACGCGTAAAATATTTTCTAAATCCAACTAAAAAAAACACGTTGATAATCAACGTGTTTTTTATATACTATTAAAGTTTTTCAAATTCTATTTTGAAGAAAGTTTTTTATCAGAATTATTTACTATAGATAACACTACATAAGAAAGAATAATCATTGGAATTGCTACTATTTTTAGCGTTACAATTAATATAACCGACAAAGCTAAAAACACATACTTAATCACATTATCTTTAAAATAAAAGTTCTTAAATTTTAGAGAAAATAACGGGATTTCAGCATTCATTAGGTACGTAAATAATATTGTAATTAATATCAAAAAATATTGATTTTCAATAAAACCTATTAAAAACGATTCTTTATCAAATTGAGCTATTAATGGTAATGAAATCACAAACAAACTCATAGCAGGTGTAGGTACACCTATAAAACTATCAGATTGACGTTCATCAATATTAAATTTTGCCAAACGATACCCAGCTCCCAATGTTAATAATAATCCTATGTATGGTAAATTACTGCCTGTTGCTCCGTACTCATCAACTCCAAAATATCCAACAGCATCTATATCTAAAGCATTCACCAACATTTGCATCATTACAATTCCCGGTACTACCCCACTCGTTACCATGTCTGCTAAACTATCTAACTGCTTTCCTAATTCACCTTGTACTTTTAACATACGAGCGGCAAATCCATCAAAAAAATCAAAAAGTATCCCTAGCATTACCAAAATTGCTGTAGCAAAAAAATCACCTTTTATAGCAAAAATAGTAGCAATAGTACCACATAACAGGTTTCCTAAAGTTAATAAATTGGGAATATATTTTTTAATATTCATAGTACTCATAATTTACAGCTAAAATAAGAAATCATTCAATGGCTTTTACATTTTAGCTATTTTTTGTCATCTTTGTTTAAAAAGCTATAAAATAGTATTATGCCAATTATTTCAGATACATTCTCTCCTAGTTTACCTTTTAAAAGTGCTCATTTCAACACTGTTTATCGACCTTTATTCATGAAAGACACTATTAAGTATAAAAGAAAAAGAATTACAACTTGGGATGCCGATTTTATTGATTTAGACTTTTCTTTAGTCGAATCTAAAACACTCGTGTTATTAATTCATGGACTAGAAGGGAGTTCTCAATCAAACTATATGATTACAACATCTAATCATTTAAACAATATTGGTTTCGATACAGTTTGCATGAACTTAAGAGGTTGTAGCGGAGAAGATAATTTACTTTTAGAAACTTACCATAGTGGAAAAACTGATGATGTTGAGTTTGTTATCAAGCATTTAAATAGTAATTATAATTACGAAAACATTATAATTATTGGTTTTAGCTTAGGAGGTAACCTAACACTTAAATTTTTAGGAGAATATAGTGATATTCCTTCGGAAGTTAAAGGAGGAATAGCTGTTTCTGTTCCTGTAGATTTAACTTCTTCTCAAGCCGAATTAAACAAACTAAAAAACAAAATTTACCTAAATGAGTTTTTACGTACCATGAAGTTGAAACTGTTACAAAAAGCCGAAAAGTTTCCTGATTTTCAGCTCGACAAAGAACTTTTATTCAAAGCAAGTAAATTCAGACATTTAGAAAAACAATATACAGTTCCTGTTTTTGGATTTAAAAGTTCAGAGGATTATTGGGAAAAAGCAAGTGCAAAACCTTTCATTCCTGAAATAAAAGTCCCTACATTACTCATAAATGCTTTAGATGATAGTTTTTTATCAAAAGAATGTTATCCGATAAAAGAAGCAAAAAACATGAAAAACTTTTATTTATCCACACCAAATTATGGTGGACATGTTGGCTTTATATCTTCTTTTTCTAATACAGAAAACAGGTGGTTAGAACAACGGATTTCAAAATTTATTCATGAAACTCTTGGAATTAAACCTTAAACAATAACCTAAAAAATCCCCAGTTATATTAATCAGATTTATGATATTTGTATAAACACCAACAATAACCCTCTCAGGTCCTTATGATGATAAAAAAACATGTATTTCTTTTACTTTGTTTAGTAGTTAATAACCTAGGTTTTTCTCAAAGAGTTAATACTTTAGGTTTGTCTAAGTTTTCTCAAATCAGTATCATTACTTCTGGTCCTGGAGAAGTTTTATACGAGAAATTTGGACACACAGCTATTCGTGTGAAAGATCCTGTTTTACAGTTAGATTTACTTTACAACTATGGAATTTTTGATTTTGACGACCCTAACTTTTATGTAAACTTTACTAAAGGTTATATGAAATATAAATTGGCTCGTTATCCGTTTCATTTATCTTTAAAAAGTGCTCAACAAGACAAACGTTGGGTTAAAGAGCAAATTTTAAATTTAACACAGCAACAAAGAAATGAGTTCTTTCAGTTTTTAGAAACAAATGTTCTACCTGAAAATGCAAGCTATTTTTACGACCCTTTTTTTGATAACTGTGCTACTAGACCGCGTGATATAATACAAAAAGTTACAAGTGATAATTTAGTTTTCAAGGATGATTTTGTTACTAAAAAACAATCTCTAAGACAATTAATGAACAACGAAATCAATCCGAACACTTGGGGTAGTTTAGGAATTAATATTGCACTGGGAAGTAAATTAGATAAAATTGCAACACCTTCAGAATATTTATATCTACCCGATTATGTTTTTGAAGCTTTAAAAGCATCTAGGATAATTAAAGGTGAAAAAGAAGAAGCCTTAGTACAAAAAACTAATATCTTGCTCGATTTTAAAGAGAAAGAATCAAAAAGTGATGCTCTTAGTCCGTTTTTAATTATTTTATTATTCTCTCTACTGGGATTATTTATTACTTATAAAGATATTAAAAACTCTAAAAGAACCAAATGGCTTGATTTTACTTTATTTTTCATCACAGGGGTTTTAGGTTTATTAATTGTTTTCTTATGGTTCTTCACCAATCACTCCACAGCTCCAAATAACTTTAACTTTTTATGGGCTTTTGCTCCAAATGTTATTATAGCCTTTATCTTATTAAAAAAAGAGCCTCCTATTTGGGTTTATAAATACTGTCTAGTTCTATTATTTTTTTTAATAATTATACCATTTGTATGGTTAACTAAAGTACAGTTATATACCTACCCTATGATTCCTTTATTTGTATTTTTAGGAATACGTTATTGGTATTTACAAAAAACTTTGAAGCGCTAATTCATACCCTTTCAGTCCAAAACCAAAAATAACTCCTTTTGCATTCGGAGCTATGTAACTTACATGACGAAACTCCTCACGAGCATGTATGTTAGATATATGCACTTCAACTACAGGTGTTTCAATACCTTTTACAGCGTCACCAATACCAATAGAAGTATGTGTATAGGCTGCTGCATTTAGAATGACACCATCATAATCAAAACCAACTTCATGCAGTTTATCTATTATTTCTCCTTCAATATTAGATTGAAAATACTCTAACTGAATATCTACATATTTATTTTTTAATTTTTTCAAGTAATCTTCAAAAGTACCATCCCCGTAAATAGTTGGTTCGCGCTTTCCTAGTAAATTCAAGTTAGGACCGTTGATTATAGTTATTTTTTTCATTCTTAATATTTTCTAAAGTAAAAATACTCATTTTAACTTTTAAGCATAAAAAAAGGAAGCAAATTTGCTTCCTTTTTTCTTATTGTAAAGTTTATTACTATAAAGAGAAAGAATAAGTTCCTCCTAAACCAAATGTAGCAACGGTACCTCCATCAAGACTAATTCCTTTGTAATCAGCTTGAATTGTAATTTTTTCAGTTACTTTGTAACCTACCATTGGTCTGTAGTAAAATCCACTATCTTGACCATCTTGGTAAACACCAATTCCATAACCTAAGTCAGCTCCAACTACAAACTTCTCAGATACATTATAACGAGCAGCAGCAGCTAAAGGTAAGTAACCTAAATCTGGTCCGTCTCCGTTAATGTGTAAGTAAGATACAGATGGTCCTACTTTAAATCCTTCAGCTACATTAAATAAATAATTAGCTTCAATTGCTCCAGACACATCATAGAAATCACTATTTAAATCTCCTGAAGGTAATCCGATAGTTCCACCAACGTTTAATTCTGTTTCTTGTGCATTAACAGCTAATCCTAAAGCCATCATAGCAACTACTAAAATTTTTTTCATAATTTTTGTTTTATAAGTTTTATTTTGAGCCGGCAAAGATACACCTAAATAAGGTTTTAATAGCTCATTTTTTTTATAAAAAAGAGGTTAAAACATACAACACCACTTAAAATACTAATAATAAAAAAGTTAACTAAAAAAATATTTTTTAGCATAAAAAAAGGGAGTATAATTACCCCCTTTTCATTAATATATTCTATAAGTTTTATTTAGAAATGTAAAGCAAACCCAACATTAAGTTGGAAAGTGTTGATATCTTCTGTATCACCTAAACCTAAGTTATATCTTAATCCTGGCTCGATACTCACCATATCTCCTAAGAAAATAGCATAACCTGCTTGGAATCCTAAATATGATGCATCATAAGTATCATAAGAAGCTCCTGAGTAATCAATTTGTACTGGAATCATACTTGAGATATAATACTTAGCTCCAATCTTATAAGAAAAAGCATCCTGAGCTCCTAAATCATTATAACCTAATCCTAATTTAACAGCTAAATCATCCATAATGAAATAACCTGCTTCAGCTCCAATTCCCCATACAGTTTCTGACCCAGCTGGTGTATCAATAGATGATAACTGAAATCCTGTAGCAGCTCCGTGAGCAGCTCCAAACCCTGTGTTACCTTCTACTAACCACTTCCCTTTTGCTGTTTGTTCATTAGCTTCTTGTGCATTCGCTGTAAAACTAGCAGCTACCATAGCAATTACTAATAATAATTTTTTCATAATTTTTAAATTTATAATTTTAAGTTTGTGCTGCAAAAATAGTTTTATTTTTATTTTTAACAATCTCTTTTTCTAACAAAAAGCACCTCTTTTTATAATGAACTGGAAACAAGCTATATCTGATTATACTAACTTTTTAAAAATCGAAAGAGGGCTTTCAAAAAACTCTATAGATAGTTATCAAAGAGATGTAAATAAGCTCTTTTTATTTGTAGATAATCTAGAAAACTCTTCTTCTCCAATTCATATAACTGCAGATACTATTCAGCAATTCATCTATGAAACTAGCAAAAGTATCAATGCTCGTAGTCAAGCTAGATTAATTTCAGGTTTACGTAGCTTTTTTGATTTTTTGGTATTTGAAGATTATCGAGAAGACAACCCTACTGATTTAGTAGAAAGCCCTAACATTATTAAAAAATTACCAGACACTTTAGAAAAAGAAGATATTGATAAACTAATTGCTGCAATTGATTTGAGCCACCCTCAAGGAGAACGCAACAAAACTATCATTGAAACCATATATAGTTGTGGTCTTCGTGTTAGTGAATTAATCAACCTACAACTTTCAGATTTATTTTTTGATGATGGTTATATACGTATACTAGGTAAAGGAAACAAATATCGCTTTGTCCCTATACATATCACAACAATTCATAGACTTAGCTTTTATATTAATGAAATCAGGTCTCAAATTACTCCCAAAAAAGAAGATGAAGATACAGTTTTTTTAAATAGAAGAGGAAAGCGTTTAACTAGACAAATGATTTTTATAATTCTAAAAGAGTTAGCTCAAAAAATCAATCTTCAAAAAAGTATTGGTCCGCATACACTAAGACACTCTTTTGCTACGTATTTACTAAAAGAAGGAGCTGATTTACGTGTTATTCAACAATTATTAGGACATGAAAGTATTACAACTACAGAGATTTATGTGCATTTAGATACTAGTTTTCTTAAAAAAGTAGTTGAAGAACATCACCCTAGAAGTGATAAGAAAATAAAAAACGAGGAAGAGGAATAAACGAAACTATTGGGTACAAAAAAAGGCAAGCTACCTACATCACACCGCTACGACCTAATACCCTTGCTGCGTTCCCGCCCTGGGGGATTCAAAGGGAGCTGGTTGTGTAGGACTTGCCGATGCAAATTTACAACCATTTTTTCGTAAATAACAACAAAATTTCAATAAAAAAACTGTAACATTTATAAGTTTTTGAATACTAATAGTTTGTTGTTTTTATTTTTTGCTTTTATCAGTATTAAATAAACGTAACATTAAAAAAGAATATATTTGTATCACTAACTAAATTCACACAATGGAAAATCAAGCAAACAGCAAAAACATTATTTTAAACTATGGATTATATTTAGGTATCATCGGAGTTTTTATTCACTTAGCATTTTATGCCTCGGGAACCTTAATAAAATTTGGTTGGTTAAGTGGTATAATCGGTTTTGTGGCAATGATTATACTTATTATATTAGGAATTAAAAAGTTCAAGACTGATAATAACGGTTTTTTAACTTTTGGTCAAGCTTTAAAAGTTGGGGTTGGAATAGCTCTAATAAGTGCAGTTATTACAACTGTCTATACCTTAATTTTCACAAATGTTATTGAACCTGACTTTCAAGCACAAATGATGGAAGTTCAAAAGCAAACCTGGATTGATGCTGGTATGACTGATGAACAAATAGAAGCTTCTGAAGCTATGTCCAAAAAGTTTAGTAGCCCTGTAATAACAATACCCCTGTCAATAGTAGTATCTGCATTTTTTGGATTTATCATTTCTGCAATTGGAGGCGCTATCATGAAAAAAACAGAAGAAGAACAATATTAAAACATAGTTTAAACAGGTTAAAGTTTTACATAAAAGTAATACTTCGTAACTTTACCTTTTTAAACATTGAACAAAATATATGGATATATCGGTTGTAATACCACTTCTTAACGAAGAAGAGTCTTTACACGAGTTACACGATTGGATTGCAAAAGTTATGCAATCCAATCGATTTTTATATGAACTTATTTTTATTGATGATGGTAGTACTGACACTTCTTGGAGTGTTATTGAGGAATTATCTACTAAAAACAAGTCTATAAAAGGTATTCGATTTCAAAAAAATTATGGTAAATCTCAAGCCTTAGACGCTGGTTTCGGATTAGCACAAGGGCGCGTTGTAATTACCATGGATGCCGATTTACAAGACAGTCCGGATGAAATCCCTGAACTATACCGCTTAATCACTGAAAATAATTTTGATTTAATTTCTGGATGGAAGAGAAAACGCTATGACAATGTGGTCACTAAAAATATTCCATCTAAGCTATTCAATTGGGCAGCACGTAAAACATCAGGATTAAAATTACATGATTTTAACTGCGGACTAAAAGCTTATAAAAATGAAGTAGTGAAGGCAGTAAAAGTAAGTGGTGAAATGCACAGATACATTCCTGTGCTAGCTAAAAATGAAGGATTCAACCGTATTGATGAAAAGATAGTACAGCATCAAGCTAGAAAATATGGAGTGACAAAATTTGGTATGGATCGCTTTGTAAATGGATTTTTAGACTTAATTACCATTTCATTTTTATCTAAATTTGGAAAACGTCCTATGCACTTTTTTGGCTTGTGGGGAACGTTAATGTTCATCTTTGGTTTCCTTTCAGCCTTTTATATTGGAGCGATGAAAATATACCATCTATCTTCTGGTATAAAAACAATACTTGTTACCAGTAACCCTTGGTTTTACATAGCCTTAACTTCTATGATTTTAGGTACACTTTTATTTTTAGCAGGCTTTTTAGGCGAACTGATTATTAAGAGTAATCCACAACAAAAACATTATAAAATTAGAGAACAACTGAATTTTTAAACTCGTACCTTTGTACGTTTTTTAATTTGATACATGAAAGAGATTTTAAACAACGCTAAACAATGGCTTTCTGACACTTTCGATTCAGAAACACAACAAGAAATCAAGCAATTAATCAGCTCTAGTGCTGAGGATTTAGCTGATCGTTTTTATAAAAACCTAGAATTCGGAACGGGTGGAATGCGTGGAGTTGTAGGTGCAGGTACTAACCGAATTAATAAATATACATTAGGAAAGGCTACCCAAGGGTTAAGTAATTACTTACATAAAACATACCCTAATAAAGCGTTAAAAGTAGCTATCGGTTATGATTGCCGTCATGATAGTGAATGGTTAGCAAAGGTGGTTGCTAATGTGTTATCAGCAAATAACATTCAAGTATTTTTATTTGAAGATATGCGCCCCACCCCAGAATTGTCTTTCGCTGTAAATTACTTAGGGTGTGATGCTGGAATTGTTTTAACAGCTTCTCATAACCCACCAGAATATAACGGATATAAAGTATATTGGAATGATGGCGGACAAATAGTGCCTCCACAAGATACAGAAATCATTAATGAAGTAAATTCTTTAGATTTTTCTGAAATCAATTTCAATACGAAAGAAGAATTAATTACTTCTATTGGAAGTGAAATAGATGAAGCTTTTTGGAAAGCTTCCTTAGCCAATGGTACTTTTGATATAAAAAGACGTGAAGATTTAAAAATTGTATTTACTTCGTTACACGGAACTTCAATCAAATTAATTCCTGAAGTTTTAAAACGTGCAGGATATACACAGGTTCATATTGTTGAAGAACAAGCCATTCCTGATGGTGATTTTTCTACGGTTGAATCTCCAAATCCTGAAGAACCAGCAGCTCTTAAAATGGCCGTAGATTTGGCTAATAAAATTGACGCCGATATTGTTTTAGGAACTGATCCAGATTCAGATAGAATTGGAATAGCAGTAAGAGATATAGATGGAAACATGACCTTGTTAAACGGAAATCAAACCATGAGTATGATGACCGATTTCTTAATCAACGATTGGAAAAAACAAGGAAAACTAAACGGAAAGCAATTCGTAGGTTCTACGATAGTTTCTACTAATTTGGTCAATGAAATTGCCGATTCTTATGGAGTTGAAACTAAAGTTGGTTTAACAGGTTTCAAATGGATTGCTAAAATGATCAAAGATCACCCAGAACTTAATTTTATTGGTGGTGGCGAAGAGAGTTTTGGCTATATGGTAGGTGATTTTGTTCGCGATAAAGATGCAGTTACCTCTGCCCTACTTGCTTGTGAAATTGCAGCTAATGCAAAAGCTAATAATAGTTCTTTTTATAAAGAATTATTAAACTTATACACACGTCATCATTTATACAAAGAACATTTGATTTCTTTAGTAAAAAAAGGAATGGACGGTGCGCAACAAATCAAACAAATGATGATTGATTTACGCAACAATCCATTAACTGAAATAGATGGTACTAAAGTTGAGTATTTGTATGATTATCAATCTTCAATAAGAAAAAACTTACTAACTGGTGAAGAAACTGTAATTGATATTCCTAAATCAAATGTATTAATCTATCAAACCCAAGACGGAACTAAAATTGCCGCTCGCCCAAGTGGTACTGAACCAAAGATTAAATTCTACTTTAGCGTTAACAGTAAATTAAATGATATTTCCAATGCTAAGGCAGTAGAAGAAGAGCTAGACACCAAAATACAACGAATTATTAAACAACTAAATTTCTAGTGAGTAGTTTTAAAAAAATAGTAAACTTTGCCAAACCGTATAAAAAATATGCTTTTTTAAACATATTTTTTAATGTGCTATATGCTGTATTTAATGTCCTATCAGTATTAGCTTTTATTCCTGTTTTAGGAATTTTATTTGGTAAAGAAGAAATCGTAACAAGCCAACCTAGTTATAGTGGAATAACCTCTATATATGATTATGTGCAAGGTAGCCTTAATTATAAAATATCTCAAATGATTGAGAGTGGCGGTTCAGAAAAGGCATTGCTTTTTGTTAGTTTAACAACTTTATTCTTGTTTTTCTTTAAAAACCTTTTTAGATACCTTGCTTCTTATACGTTGGTTTTTTTACAAACAAATACGATAAAAGATATTCAATCTTCTATGTTTGCTAAGTATATTTCACTACCAATTTCATTTTTTTCAGAAAAAAGAAAAGGAGATGCTATAGCAAGAATTACATCAGATGTTCACACAATACAATTTACCTATCTTTCTTCTTTTGAAACTATTGTTAGAGAGCCATTAACTATTGTTTTTACTTTAATTTCCATGTTTGCTATTAGTGTTAAGCTTACACTATTTGTGTTTCTACTATTACCAATTTCAGGTTTTATTATTTCTACAGCTAGTAAAAAACTAAAAGCATCATCTTCTAATTTTCAGAAAGAAAACGGGTATTTTTTATCTATTGTTGACGAAGCCTTAGGAGGATTAAAAATAATAAAAAGTTTTACTGCTGAAAGAGCTATTAATTCTAAAGTAGGAAAATCTATTAATAATCTTTTTGGCTTAATGACAAGCCTGAAACACCGACAAATGATAGCTTCACCTTTAAGTGAATTTCTAGGTACTGTAACTATTGTTGCTATTCTTTGGTTTGGGGGAAAACTTGTTCTTGCAAACAATAGCACTTTACAGCCTCAAGAATTTTTTGGTTATATAGGTTTATTTTATTTAATCCTAAACCCTGCTAAAGCTATTTCAACAGCTATGTATGGAATTCAGCAAGGAAGTGCTTCTGCTGATAGAATTTTTGAGATTTTAGAAACCAAAAACCCTATTGAAGATACAGTTAATGCTATTGATAAAACATCTTTTGATACTGAAATAGAGTTTAAAAATATTTCTTTTAAATATCAAGATGATTACGTTTTACAAAACTTCTCCTTGAAAATTCCTAAAGGAAAAACCGTCGCTCTTGTTGGCCAATCAGGAAGTGGAAAATCTACATTAGCTAATTTAATTACTCGCTTTTACGACGTTGATTCTGGAGAAATTCTTATTGACGGGGTTAACATAAAAAATATAAAAAAGGAATCTCTACGTGATTTAATGGGAATGGTAACACAAGACTCAATCCTTTTTAATGACTCCGTTAAAAATAATATTCTTTTAGGCAAAGAAAACACTACTGAAGAGGAAGTGATTAAAGCTTCAAACGTAGCGAATGCCCATGAGTTTATAAAAGATTTACCGAGCAAGTATGATACTAATATTGGTGATGGAGGAAACATGCTTTCTGGTGGACAAAAACAACGTTTAAGTATTGCTAGAGCTGTATTAAAAAACCCTCCAATTATGATTTTAGATGAAGCCACCTCTGCTTTAGATACTGAAAGCGAACAGTTAGTTCAACAAGCCTTGGATAAAATGATGGAACACCGTACCTCTTTAGTTATTGCTCATAGACTATCAACCATTCAAAAGGCTGACAATATCGTTGTTCTTAGAAAAGGAAAAATAGTAGAGCAAGGAAAACACGAAGAATTGCTCGATAGAAATGGAGAATATTTCAAACTCGTATCCATGCAATCGTTAGGATAATAAAAAAAGAGAAGCAATTTTGCTTCTCTTTTTTTATTATTGATTTGTTTTTAATCCTAACTGTGCTCCTTTTTCCAACATAAACTGGTAAGAGGCTTCGTGTTCATTAGGTATTTTGCCATCTAAAATGGCTTCTTTAATCGCTTCTTTTATCTGACCTATTTCTCTACAAGGCTGTAAATTGAAAGCTTCCATTATTTCTTCTCCTGTAATTGGAGGTTGAAAATTACGCACTCTATCACGTTCTTCAACTTCTTTAATTTTTTGACGAACAATCTCAAAATTCTTGTGATAACGCTTAAACTTTTTTGGATTTTTCGTTGTAATATCTGCTTCGCATAATGTCATTAAAGACTCTACATCATCTCCTGCATCAAAAATTAAACGACGTACAGCAGAGTCTGTCACTTCACTTGCTAAAACAATCGGGCGAGAGCTCAACATCACCATTTTTTGAACAAACTTCATTTTGTTATTTAATGGCATTTTTAAACGTTTGAATAATTTATACACCATCTTCGACCCCACAAATTCATGAGAATGGAACGTCCAACCTATTTTTTTGTGATAACGTTTCGTTGGCGCTTTACCTATGTCGTGCAACAGTGCTGCCCAACGAAGCCAAACATCCTCCGTATTCTCAGCAATATTATCAACTACTTCTAAGGTATGGTAAAAATTATCTTTGTGCTTTTGTCCCTCTACCTCTTCTACCCCTTTTAAAGCAGTTAATTCAGGAATAATTCGATCTAATAAGCCTGTTTTTTCAAGTAACAAGAATCCAGTTGATGGCACTGGAGCTTCCAAAATTTTATTCAGTTCAACCACAATGCGCTCACGAGTAATAATTTCAATTCTCGAAGCATTTTTTGTTATTGCATTTAATGATTGTTCTTCTATTTCAAAATTTAATTGGGTAGCAAAACGAATGGCACGCATCATGCGTAGTGGATCGTCAGAATAGGTAATATCTGGATCTAAGGGAGTTCTAATTATTTTAGCTTCCAAATCAGCCATTCCTCCGAAAGGATCAAGTAACAATCCGAAATCATCTTCATTTAAACTTAATGCTAAAGCATTAATTGTAAAATCTCTCCTATTTTGATCGTCTCCTAAGGTTCCTTCAGAAACTTTAGGGTTTCTACTTTCTTCCGAATATGATTCTTTTCTAGCCCCAACAAATTCTATTTCAATATCTTGAAAACGCAACATAGCTGTTCCGTAAGTCTTAAATACCTGAACTTTTGGCTTATTGGGTAGTAATTCAGCTACTTTTTGTGCTAAATCTATTCCACTTCCAACTGCAACTACATCTACATCTTTGGCTGTACCACGTTGTAAAATAAAATCACGTACAAAGCCACCAATTACATAACTCTCTAGTTGTAAATCTTTAGCGGCTTGGGATATATATTGAAATATTTCTGCAGAAATTGCTTCCTTAAAATATTGTTTTTGCATACAAATTATTCTCTAATCACAATAACATCGTCACCTTCAATTTTTAAAATCGTTGAAGACTTTTCTGCTATTTTTTCTTGATGCAAATCTACCACATAATCTACATTCTTTAAAATTGCTTCGTTTATTTCTGAAAATGATTTTGGTGTGGGCTCTCCACTTACGTTTGCAGAAGTAGAAACAATAGGTTTTCCAAACTCTTTAATTAACTGAATACAAAACTCATCCTTTGGAATACGAATAGCAATTGTATTGTCTACAGCAATGGTGTTAGCTGCTAATCCTTTTGGGTTATTGTAAATAATGGTAGTAGGTTTTACTGATGTCTTTAAAATTTCCAAAGCTTTTTCAGGAATATTACCTACATGGTTTTGCAACATTTCAATAGAGTCTACCAAAATAATTAGACTCTTCGATTCTTCTCTATTTTTTAATTGATAGATTTTCTTAACAGCTTCTTGGTTAGTTGCATCACAACCCAATCCCCAAACTGTATCAGTTGGATAAAGAATCGTTTTTCCATTAAGTAAGTGGTTCTTTATTTCTATAATCATCGTACAAATTTATACTTTAAACTATTACACTACATCAATAAAAAAAGATATTTTTGCTTTATGAGTAAAAACGCACTTTTAGACTATAAAGCCACAGGAGGTTATTTTAATATTGGAGATTATGTTCAAAGTATCGCTGCTAAGCAATACTTTTCGAATATTGATTTACTTCTGAATAGAGAGTACTTGAATGATAAAAATATTGAACCTTGTAAATTGATTATGAACGGCTGGTTTATGTATAAAACCAAAAATTGGCCCATATCTCCTAATATTGATCCTTTATTTGTTTCTTTTCATTTAAATGCACATATAGCAGATACTTTATTAAGTAGACAAGAAAACATCACTTATTTAAAACAGTATGAACCTATTGGATGTAGAGACTTTTACACTGTAAATATTTTAAAAAAATATGGAGTTGATTCGTATTACTCTTCTTGCTTAACTACTACTCTTCCTAAGATTGAGGTTCCTAAAACAGATGATATTGTATTTTTCGATGTCCTTTTTAACTTAGATAAGAAATCTTATTACGAAAGAATTCCTAGACACTATTACCGTGATTTAATTAAGTTTAAATTACCTAAGCTTCAAGATCATAAAGAGTATTTAAAATCTATATTTCCTGAAGAAATAGTTAACAATGCTAAGTTTGAAACTGCATTTTATAAAGAAAAAGGAACTACTTCTGAAGATAGGTTTAAAGAAGCGGAGCGCTTGTTAAAAACATTTGCCTCAGCAAAACTGGTAATAACCTCTAGAATTCACTGTGCGCTGCCTTGTTTAGCAATGGGAACTCCTGTTATTTTTATCATGGGAGGGTTAAATAATTCTTCTGACTTATCAAGATTGGATGGAATTGTACAGCACTTTAACATGGTTAATCTTGATTCTGGGCTTGATTTAAGTTCGTTAAAAAACTTAAACTTAATTAAACTTGATGAAATAAATTGGGAAGAACCAATTCCTAATCCTACAAGTCATCTACAATACACTCAGCATCTAATTGATCGTTGTACTGATTTTACAAAGAATTAATATGATAAAAATTACCCTTATTGATTAAGAATTTAATTCTATTCTTAATCAATAAGGGTAATTTAACTGCTTTTCTTTTAAGGCTATCAACTAAATATGAAAAGCCTTTTTGTTTATTTCCCCAAGAATCTTCCCACCAGTGAATACATACTGTTTCTGGTTTAATACATTCTTGTGTAAACTTTTCATTCCACGCAAAAGGAAAAAAGTATTCTGTTGGCAACAATAAAACATCATTTAAATGCTGCTTTTTATACTCTTTCAATCCGTAACTCAACAATACTTTCGATACTATTGGTGGACCGCCCATTGCATTAAAATATAAGCGTTGTTTTTCTTCTGTTGCTTTAATACAATCTAAAATGAAACCATTGCCTTTTTCTCCTCCAATAACGGCAGAATTTAATGGATACTTTTCAGACTCTAATGTTCCTTGAAAACCAACAAACGCTTTTTCATTTAATAAATGGTCAAAAGTAGTAACCATTTCTATATCTGTATCTACATAAATCCCTCCTTCTTTATATATAGAATACAACCGAACATAATCTGTAATAAACGACCATTTTTTTTGTTTGTATAACATTTTTAAAAAAGGTAATTTATCAAAAGGTGTATTCGTTTCATCCCATTTCTTTATGGTATAATCAGGTAGTTTTTCCTCCCATGAAGCAATACATTTTTTTATTGTTTCATTATACTCACCTTTACCATACCAACAGAAATGTATAATTTTTGGAATCATTTAATAATTGTATTTTTGACCGCACAAATCTACAATAATATTTACACATGAATATAAGTGGTCTCGTAATTACTTTTAATGAAGAAGCAAACATTAAAGATTGTATTATTTCTTTAAACAGCGTATGTGATGAAGTAATTATAATTGATTCTTTTAGTTCTGACAAGACTGTTGAAATAGCAGAATCTATGGGAGCTAAAGTTTATTTACAAAAGTTCTTAGGAGATGGACCTCAAAGAGTACATGGGCTTCAATTTTGTAAGAATGATTGGATTCTAAACTTAGATGCTGATGAACGCCTTGATGAAGATAGTTTTGAATTTATTAAGAGCGGAAAGTATTTAAATGAACCTTACGATGCTTATAATTTTAGACGTAAAAACTTTTTAAAAGATCAACCTATTGATTTTGCCGGATGGTACCCATCGTATACTTGTAGGTTTTTTAACAAGCAAACCGCTAAACCTGCAACCACCAAAGTTCATCAAAGCATACAAGCCGCCAATTTAAAAACAACCAAACTTCATTTATTACACTATGGTTGGAAGGATTTTCATCAAATTATAGGAAAATATAACTTATATACTACTTGGCAATCGGAAGAATATTTTGAACAAAACAAAAAAGTAAACTTCTTTACCCCTATAGGGCATGGACTGTGGTCTTTTTTACGTTGTTACATTCTTAAGAAAGGTATTTTTCACGGATTAGACGGAATAACATTTTCTATGATGCAAGCCTTTTTTTCTTATATGAAATATGCAAAACTTAGAAAATTATATGAAAACAATAAAAAAGGGAAGATTTAAAAATCTTCCCTTTTTTATATACTATTTATGTTTTCTTAAACCGCTACATCGTACTCTCTAAGAGCATCATTTAACGAAGTTTTCTTGTTTGTACTCTCTTTACGTTTACCAATAATTAAAGCACAAGGAACTTGATATTCACCTGCAGCAAACTTCTTCGTGTAACTTCCAGGAATTACTACAGAACGTGCTGGTACTACTCCTTTCATTTCAACTGGTTCATCACCTGTTACATCAATAATTTTAGTACTCATAGTTAATACCACATTCGCACCTAAAACAGCCTCCTTCTCTACTCTAACCCCTTCAACAACAATACAACGAGAACCGATAAAAGCTCCATCTTCAATAATTACCGGTGCTGCTTGTAAAGGTTCTAAAACCCCTCCAATTCCTACTCCACCAGATAAGTGTACGTTTTTACCAATTTGTGCACAAGAACCTACAGTTGCCCAAGTATCGACCATCGTACCTTCATCAACATACGCTCCAATATTTACATAACTAGGCATTAAAATAGTTCCTGCTGAAATATAGGCTCCGTGACGAGCTACAGCATTTGGTACTACACGAATTCCTTTTGCTTCATAACCTCTTTTTAATGGAATTTTATCGTGATATTCAAAAATACCTGCCTCTAACGTTTCCATTTTTTGAATAGGAAAATACAACACTACTGCTTTCTTTACCCATTCGTTTACCTGCCATCCATTGTCCGTTGGTTCCGCAACGCGTAAATCTCCTGCATCTAATAAATCTACTACTTTTCTAATAGCATTAATCGTAGTTTCTTCCTTCAGTAAATCGCGGTTATCCCACGCTTTTTCTATAATTGATTGTAATTCTGTCATTTTAAATAATATTTTTCAGCAAAAATAAAGTTGCTTTCAAGAATATACCGCGAAGATACATTTTTTAAACAGATATTTCTTCCTTGTTTAATTTAGCTACCTTTGCAAAAACTTATAGAATGGGCAGGATATTAGCCATAGATTTTGGAAAAAAAAGAACAGGAATTGCTGTAACCGATGAGCTTCAAATTATTGCTTCGGGTTTAACAACTGTAAACACCTCTGAACTTATCGCATTTTTAAAAGAGTATACTCAAAAAGAAAACGTTGAACTTTTTTTAGTAGGAAAACCAAAGCAGATGGATAATTCTGATAGTGAAAGTGAAGTACTCATAACTCCTTTTCTTCAAAAGCTTGAAAAAGCTATTCCTTCTATCCCCATAAAACGTGTAGATGAGCGTTTTACCTCTAAAATGGCTTTTCAAACAATGATTGATAGCGGTTTAAAGAAAAAACAACGTCAAAACAAAGCTTTAGTAGACGAAATAAGTGCTACAATCATCTTACAGTCGTATTTATACAACAAATAATTTTCTACCAAAAGCATTCTTTGTATTTTTGCATTCCTTAAAATTAAAAAGTAAATGATTTTACCCATTGTAGCATACGGAGATCCCGTTTTACGTAAAGTAGGAAAAGAAATCGATAAAGATTATCCGCAGTTAGAAAAACTAATTGCCGATATGAGAGAAACAATGTACAATGCTAACGGACTTGGTTTAGCGGCTCCTCAAATAGGAAAAGACATTCGTTTGTTTATTATTGATGCTTCTCCTTTTGCTGAAGACGAAGATTTAAGTGAAGAAGAGAAGAATTTCTTTAAAGACTTTAATCGTGTTTTTATCAATGCGAAAATCGTTAAAGAAGAAGGTGACGAATGGGCTTTTAATGAAGGATGTTTAAGCATTCCTACCATTAATGAGGATGTTTTTCGTCAAGAAAAAGTTACTATTGAATACCAAGATGAGAATTTTGAAAAACACACGGAAACCTTAAGCGGATTGCCTGCTCGTGTTTTTCAACATGAATATGATCATATTGAAGGAGTTTTGTTTACCGACAAACTTTCTTCTTTAAAAAAGAGATTAATTAAAAAGAAATTAGACAATATTTCTAAAGGGAAAGTAAACGCTGGATATCGCATGCGTTTTCCTAATGCTAAGAGATAATAGTTATACACTAAAAAACATTAAGACATGGAATTTAACAAAATTATAGCTGTAACAGGTAAGCCAGGTTTGTATGAAATCTTATCACAAACTAAAACAGGAGTTATCGTAAAGTCTATTGTTGACGGTAAACGTTTTCCTATTACTGCTACTCATAACGTAAGCTTATTAGAAAATATCGCTATTTACACGTACGAAGAGGAAGTACCTTTAGCGCAAGTACTTAAAAATATTGCCGATAAAGAAGATGGTAAAGAAGCTATTTCTCACAAAGAAAGCGCTAATAAATTAACTACTTATTTTGGCGAAGTATTACCTGGATTTGATGAAGAGCGTGTATATGCTTCAAACATTAAAAAAGTAATTCAGTGGTACAATATCTTAGCGAAAGGTGATTTTGACTTTAGCACGTTAGCAGAAGCTGAAGAAACAACTACAGAAGAAGCTTAAATCGTGAATACTCGTAAGCAACAGTTAGCCGCCTTTAATCGTTTGTTAGACATCATGGACGATCTTCGTGAGAAGTGCCCTTGGGATAAAAAACAAACCTTACAAAGTCTGCGTCATTTAACTATTGAAGAAACCTACGAGTTAGCAGATGCTATTTTAGACAACGATTTACAAGAAATAAAAAAAGAATTAGGCGATGTGCTTTTGCACATCGTCTTTTATGCTAAAATAGGTAGCGAAAAACAAGCTTTCGACATTGCTGACGTTGCCAACGCCATCTCAGACAAACTTATCGACCGTCATCCGCATATTTATGGTGATGTGGTTGTTGAAAGTGAAGAAGACGTTAAGAAAAACTGGGAAAAACTCAAACTAAAAGAAGGGAATAAATCGGTTTTAGAAGGCGTTCCTAAAAGTTTACCTGCGGTAGTAAAAGCCAATCGTATTCAAGATAAAGTTGCTGGCGTTGGTTTTGATTGGGAAGAACCACATCAAGTGTGGGAAAAGGTTCAAGAAGAGCTTTCTGAATTGAACGACGAAATCAAAAACAACAATCAAGAGAAAATAGAAAAAGAATTTGGAGATGTCTTATTCTCTATGATTAACTACGCGCGTTTTATTGGAGTAAACCCTGAAAACGCCTTGGAAAAAACCAACAAAAAATTCATCAATCGCTTTCAGTTTTTAGAAGAAGCTGCCAAAAAAGAAGGCAAACAACTTTCTGACATGACCCTCGCTGAAATGGATGTTCATTGGGAAAATTCAAAAGAATTCTTCAAATAAACTAATCTATTCGTCATTCCGAACGCAAGAGAGGAATCTCACTCAATGAAGTTCCAATTACTCTTTAGAGTCACAAACACTCTATTATTAAGATGTAACTCTGTTGAATCTTATGGTTTCTCAGTTGTACCTTCTTAGAAATGACAACTCTCGAACGTCATTATAAGTACCATAACACACGACACTACTGTCCGTTGACATCAGACAGTACTATCCTATGACTTTAGACACTACTGTCTGAAGGTTAAGACAAAATCTACATAATGTAAAAAGTATTGTTGATATTCTTTTTCTTGATAAAAAGAAACAAAAATCAAGACTTCCCATAAAATCTTGAGAAAATACTACGACACCTTCCACTGATAAAAAGAATTGTTCGTGTTATCTTTATTTTTTATCAAAGAACTCATGAATCTAACGATTTCGCTATCGCTCAAACAGCTTTTTATCTTACGCCCACTACTGCTGTCTTGATTTTTAAAGATTTTCTTGTAGGTCATAATATAAGACGTTAATATGAAAAGAATAGCAACATCCATAACTAATGCCTTTAATTGTTACTACTCCCTGCTATGATATTTCCTGTCATTCCGAACGCGAGAGAGGAATCTCATCCAATGAAGTCACAGATACCATTTAGAGTTACAAATATTCGATTATAAGGTTTCTCACACTCCGCTATCGCTTGGTTCGAAATGACAACTCTCGAACGTCATTATAAGTACCATAACACACGACGCTACTGTCAGAAGGTTAAGACAAAATCTGCATAACGTAAAAGTACGAGTACCTAATAAAGTGAAGCAATCTTTGTATCCACTAAAAGATAGCCACGTCGTTATCACTCCTCGCTATGACGTTACACGTCATTTCGACCGAAGGGAGAAATCTCACTCAATGAAGTTCCAAATATCTTTTAGAATTGCAAATACTCTATTATAAGATTTATCAGTCCTACCTCCTTCGAAATGACAACTCACAACCGTCATTGCGAACATAGTGAAGCAATCTTTATGTCGACTATAAGATAGCCACGTCGTTATCACTCCTCTCTATGACGTTACTCGTCATTTCGACCGAAGGGAGAAATCTCACAATTTAGAGTACAACTACCAATATTTCCCTATTTTTACTCTATGAATATAATCATCATCACCGGAGGAAGTAAAGGAATCGGTAAAGCCTTAGCCGAAAAATACGTACAAGAAAATTACAGAGTATACTCACTATCCAGAAGCATTGTCGATTTGGAAAATGTGGTACAGCTTTCTGTGGATTTATCTGATACCAAAGCCACACACAACACGTTTAAAATGTTATTAGACGAAATTCAGAAATTGGAAGTTTCATCGATTACCTTGGTGAATAATGCGGGAAGACTCGGTACCATAGCGAACCTAGAAAATATTCCTTCGGAAGATATTGCCAAAAGTATTCATTTGAATACCACTACTCCACTTATTTTATCGAGTTTGTTTATTGAAGCCACACAACAGTTAACCTGTAAAAAACAAATTATTAGTATTTCTTCTGGAGCTGCGGTAAAACCGTATGAAGGTTGGAGTATTTACTGCACGTCTAAAGCTGCGATTGATATGATGACCAAAACCATTGCTGCGGAACAAAACGAGCTTGAACATGGCGTAAAATGCAATGCAATTTACCCTGGTGTGGTAGATACCAACATGCAAACTGATATTAGAAGTACCGATGAAAAAGATTTTAAAAACGTACAACGCTTTATCGATTTAAAAGAAAACGACCAGTTGTACACTCCTGAGTACGTTGCTGAAACCATTTTTACCATAGACACCCAAAACAAACTACAAAATGGGGATATTGTGGATATTCGTAATTTTTGATGAAGATTAATATGAAAAAGAAAACAATACTGCTAACAATTTGTCTTCTAGCGTTTATAACTATAGGACATTCACAATCAAACGATACAATAAGAGGGAAAATTATTTCTTCTATCACTCGCAAAAAACCAGTAGGAGAAATAGTTATCTCTGAAAAAGGTAGTACTGATTTTATTAAAGCAGATAGCTTAGGTTATTTTAAATTTATTACCAAAAACAAAAAATCTGAATATCATTTAGTTATAATTGCAGGAGATTATGATGTCCAAGAATTTGTCTTTAAATCTAAATGGCTAAACTATAAAAGACCTAAACATATAGTTGTTAATGCTAAGTGTAAACTGAATAAAAAGAAAGCATCATCAGATTGGAAAACTGGTAAAGCCAAACTTTATTTAATGGGTGGAATTGCCCCCATAGCTACTACTAAAAAAGATAAAAGATTTGAAAGAAAATATGGTGTTGAATATTATGATTTTGGTTGCGAAGCAAGACTACCTGAATGTTTAATTGATTACAATACAAGGATTTTTAAAACTTTAGATTTAAAATTTGGAAGAAAATGGAGAAAGACCGTAAGAAAAGATGTTATCGGCTATCAATAGCAATTCTTAACACATATACACAAAACAAATAAAAAATGGGGTTTTTGGTTATTAAAAATTTTCAAAACTCTATCCAGTTTGAATCTCAACTTAATTTCTGTTAACTTCACTACCAACAAATAATTTTTAAATTAAATGACTACAGAGGAAATAATAATAACTATACTTTCAAGTTCATTAGTTACTTCATTTTTCACTGCATATTTTCAAAGACTTTTGCAGAAATCTGATTATAAATTAAAATACTTTGAAAAAGTAACAGAACGAAGATTACATGCTTATGAACAAGTAATTAACATAACAAGCTTACTAAAAGTTTCTACTAAAGAAAAAGAGAAGCCTTGGTCATTTATTTTGGGAAGTATAGATATTTACCATGAATTTATGGTTAAATTAGCTACTACAGTTTTGTCTAATATTTGGTATTCAGACGACTTAAGAAATAAGTTAACAGAATTGAATATTTTTCTAAAAAATTTAGAAACTGAGTATGAGTTCAGTAATGATTTAGAAATTCAAGAAATAGGGAAACAATACCGTAATGATATTAGAAAACTATCAAATGAAATATCTACTATTCTGCACCGAGACTTTAAAAACTTGAATGATATTGATAAATTTAATCGAAAAACAGGAAAATCATCAAAAGTTTTCTTAGTTAAATAAAAAGGTTTAAAAAAACCATCTAATAAGCATCCACATCAATAATAAAACGGATCGGTCTAAAATCTTTTACAGCTTCAAAGGTATTTTTAATTTTTTGTAACTGCTCTTTGGTTTTTCCCAACGATTGTTTTGGTGGAATTTTGATCACTAAATTTTTAATATACTGGTTTCGAATACGAGAAATCGCAGGTGCTGTGGGGCCTAATACATTTTCGTGAAACACATTTTGTAACGCTTTTGCTAACCAGTTGATACCGTTATCAACACGCGTGTAATCTTTGTGTTTTAAGGTTATTTTTATCAAGCGATAGTATGGCGGATAATGAAACTGCCAACGATCTTGCAATTGTTCTTTATACATTTCTGTATAATTATTGGTAGATACCTGCTGCAAAATCTGATGGTATGGGTTGTAGGTTTGTATGGCTACATTCCCTTGTTTTTTGGTACGTCCTGCCCTACCCGATACTTGCACCATCAACTGAAAGGCACGTTCATGAGCTCTAAAATCAGGGAAGTTTAGCATAGAATCCGCATTCAGGATTCCTACCAACGATACATTTTCAAAATCCAACCCTTTCGAAAGCATTTGCGTTCCTACCAAAATATCAATTTCTTGCGCTTCAAAAGCTCCAATAATCTTTTGATACCCATATTTTCCTCGGGTGGTATCCAAGTCCATTCGTCCAATAGTATGGTTCGGAAATAGCTCTTTAAGTTCCAATTCTATTTGCTCCGTTCCAAAACCTTTGGTATCTAAGGTAGCACTTCCACAAGCTCCACAGCTATTCGGCATTGCACGTTGGTAATGGCAATAATGACATTTTAACTCTTTACGGAATTTATGATAGGTTAAACTCACATCACAATTCGGACATTGAGGAGAAACACCACAAGTTGTACACTCTACCACAGGCGAAAATCCACGTCGGTTTTGAAATAAAATAACCTGCTCTTTTTCCTCCAACGCTTCCGTAATCATTTTTAATAAACGATCCGAAAAATGACCATTCATTTCCTTTTTTCGATGCTTTTCTTTAATGTCTATCAGCTCGATTTTAGGCAACTGAATGTTCCCGAAACGACGCGTTAATTCTATAAATCCGTATTTGTTTTGCTCAGCATTAAAATAACTCTCTATTGATGGTGTTGCAGAACCTAACAATACTTTTGCTTGGTGTAAATGACCTAATACTACTGAAGCATCACGCGCATTGTAACGTGGTGACGGCTCAAATTGCTTGTACGACGTTTCGTGTTCTTCATCTACCACAATCAACCCTAAGTTTGAAAATGGTAAAAACAACGAAGAACGCGCTCCTAAAATAACCTGCGCTTTCGGTTTATTTTCTAACACATTATTCCACACCTCTACCCGTTCGTTCATCGAATATTTTGAATGGAATACCGAAATAAAATTTCCAAAATAATTTTGTAAACGGGTAATGATTTGGGTTGTTAAGGCGATTTCTGGTAGTAAAAACAACACCTGTTTTCCTTCAGCAATCACTTCTTTAATTAGTTTTACATAAATTTCTGTTTTACCAGAGCCTGTAACCCCGTGTAATAAACTTACCTGTTGTGTTTCAAAAGAAGTTTTTATTTGATTGAAGGCTTCCTGCTGAAATTCATTCAGTTCTTTTATCTGATTCGTTTCTCCTTGATAATTGATACGATCGGTTTGAATATGATAAAACTCAAAAATATCTTTCTCTACCAAGGCTTTTAAAACTGTTGAAGAAGCTCCCGATTGTTCTTCTAAATCTTTTGCTTTTATTGGCTTTTTAGCCGCTGCTAACTGAAAATACGTTAACACAGCTTCTCGTTGCTTTTTCGCTCTTGAAAGTTCCTCTAGAAGCGTTTGTAAGCCTTCATTTGAGTTATAGTTGTTATGTAACCGAACATACTTAACCAGTTTAGGTTTGTACGTTTCGTAAATTTCTTCTTTAATGTAAATTGCGTTCTTCTCAATCAATCCGTTAATGATAGGAAGTACGGTTTTCTTTCCTAAAATATCAGCAACCTGATGAATGGTTAACTGTGAATGATGCTGTAAAGCTTCAAAAATTAAAAACTCCTCATCGGTTAGTATTGCTTCCTCTTCAAAGTTTTCATTTTTATAGATGATGGTTTCACTTTCTAGCAAAAATGCTGAAGGTAAAGCTGCCCTGTACACATCTCCTAATGAACACATATAATAGCTCGAAATCCACTGCCAGTGTTTTAGTTGTTGTTCCGTTATAATAGGCGTATCATCTAAAATTTGATGAATGTCTTTGGCCTCATATAATTCGGGTGCATTTTGGTGAATGTTAAACACCAAGGCAGTATAAATCTTACTTTTTCCGAAAGAAACCGCTACACGCATTCCTTTTTTTAAAAAAGAAGCTTCTGCTTCGGTTACCGTATAGGTAAACGTTTTTTGTAACGGAATGGGTAATATGACGTCGATGAAATATGGCATTATTCTACTATTTCTAATGGAACTGGTGGAGGTGGTGGTGGAAATTCTATTAAATTACCCTTCTTATCAAACAATCTGAAGTCTTTTTCCAATAATATTTGAAGAGGATATACTCTCTTTAAAGAGTCTATATTTTTCTTTTGAAAACTATTAATAAAATTAAAATATGATACTGATATAGTATCCAATGCTTTATATACTCTTTCTTTAGATTTTTTAGTTAAATCTCGATACCTAAGTAGTATTATACTTCTATCTGGACTATCAGAATATCCATAATCTTTTCCCCAATTTAACAACTGTTTATTTAAATACTCTTCAAAATTTTTAACACTAAGAACTTTTTCATCTTCATGAAAAAAAAGTGTTTTTTCTTCTTTAAAATCGCCTTCCAATACAATTGTATTTTTTTCTTTAATACAAAAAGTTGGCAAATGACACTTTATAAAAAAATTAATATTTAAGGGTATGTCATTATTTTGTGTTCTTACATACTGTTTCTTGTGAGTAATCTCCTCATAATACTCGCATTTTTCTATATAGTTTTTGAAACTAATAATTGTATCTAAATCAAAAACAAAAGTAGAATCTGTGTTTTTCTGTGTAGGAAAAACATCTTTCATAGTTAAAGCTTGCTCCTTTACTGCTTTAGAACAAGAAATAATTAGCAGAAATAAAACAGGAAGTATGTAAAAAGTGGTTTTCTTCATCTAATATCAAAACTACACAAAAATGAGTACATTGTAAACACCAAAGCTTCTATATTTATGACTTCACTAGAATGGAAAAATAAGGGTGAATTTTACACCATTAATAATCAACAAGTTTTCGTTATTGATGAAGGAAATGCTGATGAAACTCTTGTGATACTCCACGGATATCCTACGTCTTCTTTTGATTATTATAAAGCGCTTCCTTTTTTATCAAAAAAATACAGAGTGATTATTCACGATCATTTAGGGTTTGGTTTTTCTGATAAACCTTTAAACTATTCATATTCCTTAATTGAGCAAGCTGATATAGCCTTACTTTTATGGAAAAAACTAGGTTTAAATGAAGTTACAATACTAGCGCATGATTATGGTACGAGTATCGCTACCGAAATTATTGCTAGAAATAATATGAACCTGCTTCCTTTTTCTATTAAAGAACTGATTTTGTGCAATGGTAGCATGCATATTGAATTAGCCAAACTAAGAACTATTCAAAAGTTATTAAAGAATAAAATTACAGGAAAATGGGTTGCTAAATTGGCGAATCAAACTGTTTTTAACAGGAATATTCGCAAAATTTATGCTGATTCTTCTAAAGTTTCTCAGGAAGAGTTAAACGCAATGTGGTTCCAGTTAAATTATAATAACGGTCGGAATGTTATTCATTTATTAAGTAACTATATTAATGAACGTTACTTTTTTTGGCATCGTTGGATTGGCGGATTGACACAAACACCTATTCCTACAAAAATAGTTTGGGCTACCCACGATCCTATTGCTGTAAGGGCTATTGGAGAGCAATTACACAAAGAAATTCCTAATAATGAATTACGATGGCTTGAAAATACAGGGCATTTCCCAATGCTTGAAAACCCTGAAGAATGGAGTAATTTAGTACTAAGCTAACCGTTAATAGCCTAACATTTGTAGGTACAACTTTTCTACTTTAGCTCTCGCCCAAGGTGTTGTTCTTAAAAACTTTAAACTAGATTTATAGGTTGGATTCTTTTTAAAGGCATTTATGTTTAAAATCTCTCCCATTTCTTCCCAACCATACTCTAAGTATAATTCTTCTAACATGGTGGCTAGTTTTATTCCGTGAAGCGGATTATTTGGCTGTTCTTGACTCATGCTACAAAGGTAAATATTCTATTGCAGTAATTCGTCTAACAAAATTCTAATTTTATCACTATTCCAATCGGCAGGTCCTTTTTTATCTACGACAATAGTTCCGTTTTTATCAATTATAAACGTCGCAGGAATTGAATTGCTTACTAGTTGATCTGGTACTTTTGATAAAATGTTATACGTTGGTAAATCGTAGCCTTTGTCTTTATAAAAAGCATCAATTGTTGTCCAATCTTCATTACTTACAAATACAAACTCAACTTTATCTTTATAATCATTATATAGCTTTTGAATACTTGGCATTTCTGCTATACATGGTGGACACCAAGTTGCCCAAAAGTTTACAAAAACTACTTTATCTTTTGTTTCATTAAAATCTATATTCGTAGTATTTAACCCTTTTAATTTCCAATTATAGTCGACTAGCTCTTCTCTTTGTTCTTCAGTAATGGTTGAAGGTGAAAACGAAACCAGTCTAATAAAATAGACTTTTGTTGGTGGATATAGTAACAAACCAATAATAACGACAAATACAATGTTTGAGATTGTTTTTCTATTGAATTTCATTTAATTATTTTTTAGCTTGAATTGTCGTTTCAAATACTAAAACATTACAACAATTACTTTTCTTTAATCTTTCTCAAATCTACTGCTCTTAAGGCAAATCAAGAAAATATTAACAAACATTTAGGTAATATCCTCTTATAATATTACACAGATTCGCTCATATTGTTTGCTAATTTTTCAATACTTTAGCATCACTTTTTTAAAACAAACAATACACAATAATGAAAAATACAGCTTTATCACATGTACATGAGGCTTTAGGAGCAAAAATGGTTCCTTTTGCAGGTTATAACATGCCTGTACAATACGAAGGAGTAACTGCTGAACACGAAACTGTTAGAAAAGGAGTTGGTGTTTTTGATGTAAGTCATATGGGAGAGTTCTTTTTAAAAGGAGAAAATGCATTGGCTTTAATTCAAAAAATATCTTCTAACGACGCTTCTAAATTAGTTCCTGGTAAAGCGCAATATAGCTGTATGCCTAATGCAGATGGAGGAATTGTAGATGATTTAATTATTTACATGATTGCTGAAAATGAATACATGTTAGTAGTAAATGCTTCTAATATTGAAAAAGATTGGAACTGGATTTCTCAACATAACGATTTGAATGTTGAAATGGAAAATCGTTCTGAAGATTGGTCGTTATTGGCTATTCAAGGTCCTAAAGCTGCAGAAGCAATGCAATCGTTAACTTCAGTTGATTTATCGAATATTAAATTCTATACTTTTGAAATCACTGATTTTGCTGGAATTCCGAATGTAGTAGTTTCTGCTACTGGATATACTGGTTCTGGTGGATTTGAAGTATATGTAAAAAATGAAGATGTTGAACAACTTTGGAACAAGGTTTTTGAAGCTGGTAAAGATTGGGGAGTTAAGCCTATTGGGTTGGCTGCTCGTGATACTTTACGTTTAGAAATGGGATATTGCTTATATGGTAACGATATTGACGATACGACCTCTCCTTTAGAAGCTGGCTTAGGATGGATTACTAAGTTTACGAAAGACTTTGTAAATGCTGAAGCTTTAAAAGCTCAAAAAGAAGCGGGTGTTACTCGTAAATTAGTTGCATTTGAATTAACTGAGCGTGGTGTTCCTCGTCATAATTACGAAATTGTTGATACCGATGGAAACAATATTGGTCGTGTTACTTCAGGAACGATGAGTCCGTCGTTAGGAAAAGGAATTGGATTAGGATATGTTACTATTGAAAACTCTAAAGTTGATAGTGATATTTTTATCCAAGTTCGTAAAAAACAAATTCCTGCTAAAGTAGTGAAGTTACCTTTTTATAAAGGTTAATAATATTTCTTAAAAAAAAGCAGCTTTTAAAAGCTGCTTTTACCCCTTAAAGAATAATTTAATTTTCCCCAAAAAATTAAATTAAATGCTCATTTTTACTTTGAGCACTTCAAATATCTAGAACAAAAAAGCCTTTTTAGTTTTAACTTCCTTAAATGACGCCTTTTTAGATATGAGTGTGTTATTTTATTCCTTAAAAGTAAAAAAGCAGCTCCTAAAAGAACTGCTTTAACACTGTAAATCAATAATTTAAATATTATTAATCTTTTTTCTCATCGTCTTTTGATGCTTTGTTCCAGATTTTAATTTCATCTTCTGTAGTTACACCTTCTAATACTTCAATGTTTACCCCGTCTGAAACTCCTAATTTTAACTCACGCTTCTCAAACTCATCTTCACCTTTTTTTACTTCTACATACGGTTCTTCTGTTTTCTTGTCAAAACGTAATAATGATTCTTTAATAGATAAAACACTGTCTTTCTTTTCTAAAACTATGTCTGCATTAGCACTATAACCAGCTCTTACAAAATAATTATTGTCAAGTTTTACATCAGCCTTAATTTTAAATTGTACAGCTCCATTTTCTTCAGTTCCTTTTGGTGCTATAAAGTTTAATATTGCAGGAAATTTTTTGTTTTCAATAGCTCCTAATGAAACTTCTATGTTTGAACCTTTTACTAATTTACCTACTTCTGATTCGTCAACTTGTCCTTCAAAAATCATTTTTTCCATATCGGCAATCGTTGCAATGGTAGTTCCTTCATTAAAATTGTTTGATTGAATAACTTGGTATCCTTTTTTTACAGGAATTTCTACAACCATACCTGATGTTGTTGCTCTAATATTTGTATTAGCTCCGGCAGAACCTACAGATCCTTTTTTTATGATTTGGTAATCGTTTTGAGCATTTCTCAAATCATTTTTTGCTTGATTGTATGATAATTGAGATGCCTCAAACTCTTGACTAGAAATTACTCCATTATCAAAAAGTTTCTTGTTTCTATCGTATTGAGTTTTAGCATTATTTAATTGAATTTGTACTGAGTTTATTCTTCCTCTAGCACTTTGTAACGATTGTTCATTTGGCACAACTCTTACCGTTGCTAATAAGTCTCCTGCTTTTACAATAGCCCCCTCTTCTACTACAATTTTGTCTATAATTCCTGCAATTTGAGGTTTGATTTCAACTTCTTCTAACGGAACCACTTTTCCTGTAGCTACTGCTTTTTTTACGATTGTTGTTTTAAATGGTTTTTCTGTTTCATAGGTTACCACACTTTTTTGATTTTTCTTCCCTAACCAAATTAGGATGACTACAAATAATAGTGCTACTATTCCTAAGATAATTTTTGCTCTTTTGCTCATGATTAATTGATTATTTCTTTTTTTATTCTTCTCTTAATGCTTCGATTGGTTTTACTACTGTTGCCATATATGCTGGTATTAATCCTATTAAGGTTCCTAAAATTACTAGGATTAAAAAGGCCAACATTACTATGGGTATATTTACGGTTGGATTTACTAGGGTTGGATCGTCTCCACTACCAACTAAACGGTCTAGTAGAAATAATACAAATCCTCCAAAAATAATTCCTAACATTCCTGCTACTGTGGTTAAGAAAACAGATTCTAATACTATTTGTCTTCTTATACTTCTTGGGGTTGCCCCTAAAGCTCTTCTAATTCCAATTTCTTTAGTACGCTCTTTTACGGTAATTAACAAGATATTACCAATGGCAAAAACTCCCGCTATTAAGGTTGCAATTCCTACAAACCATGTTAAAAACTGCATTCCTGTTAAAAAGCCCATTAACTTATCTATCTGATCTCCTAGGTTTACACTACCAAAAGCTCTTTTATCCTCCGGATGTACTTTATGTAAGTTTTTTAAGGTTAATAGAATATCTTTTTCCATCTGCTTGATATCTACTCCTTCATTAGCAGTAATCATCATCCAGTCTACCTTATTTGAAGTGTTGTATACTTTTTGGAAGGTAGTAAATGGAATATAAGCTGTATCTCCGTCAATATCTATCGTATTTGAAGGTTTATAAACTCCTACAACCTTATAGTTTACGTTACTAATCTTCACATACTGCCCAATAGGCATTTCCATTTTATCAAACAGTTGTTTGTACATATCTTCAGAAATAACACAAACTTTTGAATTATTCTTTATGTCATTTTGATTAAGAAATCTTCCATAGATTAAATCTTTCTTTTGTACACGATCTAAAACTGGATAATCTCCACTTACTTGAAAATCTCCTGATTTAAAATCTTTAACAACAGTACCATTAGTTTGATTTCTAGGCGCTAATAGTTTTATTTCATTGGCGTATTCTTTTTCAAGAACCTCAATATCTTTAAATGTTAAATTAAATCTTCTTCCTTTTTGAAATCCTTTAAAAGGCATATCAGTTCTCTGCGTCCACATAAAAACACTATTGGTAGCAAAGTCTCCAAAAATTCTTTTAAAGTTATTTTCCATACCACGAGCAGCTCCTAATAAGACAACCAATATGAAAATTCCCCATAGTACACCTACAATGGTAATACCCGTTCTTAATTTATTTTTACGAATACTTCCGTAAATTTCTTGCCAAGTGTCTGAATCAAATAAAAACTTCATAATTAGTCTGCTCTTAGTGCTACAATTGGTTTAATTTGTGCTGCCTTTTTTGCTGGTAAATACCCTGCAATTAACCCTGATAAGATTAAAATAATGGTAGCTCCTATTACAATTCCTGGACTTACACTTGGATCTTTTATAAAGTATTTTTCTAAACTATCTCCAATAGCACTTAAAATATAGGTTCCTAAACTTAAACCTAAGTACCCTGCTATTGTGGTTATTAAAATAGATTCTTGAATTACCATACCAATAATTGAAGATGGTTTTGCTCCTAATGCCTTACGAATTCCGAATTCTTTGGTACGTTCCTTAATAACAAAAATCATAATGTTACTAATACCAATAATTCCTGCAATTAAAGTTCCTGAACCTACAAATATGACAATGAAATACAATGCAAACATAAATTGGTTGATTCCTTTGTTTGCTTCCGCCATATTTCTTACCGATAAAGCACTTTGGTCATCAGGATGAATGTCTAACTTTTTACGTAAATCTCTTTCTAGTCTATTACCAAAAGTAATGGCTTGATCAAGATTTAATTTTGGATCATAACCTATATTAATTTGACTGATGTAATCGTTATTTCCATATAATTTTTGTGCCGTTGTTACGGGCATGTAGGTTAATCGTTCTTCATTATCTCCTCCTTTATCAGAAAATATTCCGACTACTTTATATGAAATTCCATCAACGTTTACCCTTTTTCCTAAAGCTGGTTTTTCTCCAAATAAGTCTTGCTTTACAAGTCTACCAATTACAATTACTTTAGATTTGTCTTTTAAGTCTAAGTCGTTAATATACCTTCCTTCATCAATAATTGTTTTTTCTAAAAACTGATGATCTGGATGAACTGCTCTTAATTGATAATTATTTTGATTCTTCTTATAAGTAATATTTACACTCTTATATATTCTTGCTGTTAAGTGTTGAATTTTGTTTTCGTACTCTTCTTTTACGTAGTCAAAATCTTTATTTTTTAGCTGAATTCTTCTTCCTGTTTGTAACCCTTTATAAGGTTTTGATGTTTTCCATACTCTTACAAACATAGCATTGGTTGCATCGTCTACAAAAGCTGTTTTAAACTGATTTTGTAATCCTGATACAATTCCGAATAATAGTGTAAATAGTAAAATGGCAAAGGCTACTGTGAATCCTGATAAAACCGAACGCAACTTATTTTTACCAATACTTTGAAATATTTCTCTCCAACGATCTAAATCAAACATAATTAAATTGCTTTTGCTTTATTCGTTGCTACACCTGTTAACTCATCACTAATGATAACTCCATCTTTTAAACGAACTACTCTATTGGTTTGTGCCGCTACCTCTTCTTCGTGTGTAATTACAAAAACAGTCATTCCTTCATCGTTAATTTCTTTTAATAAATCCATTACCGAATCAGTTGTAGTTGAGTCTAATGCTCCAGTAGGCTCATCTGCTAATACTACTTTGGGTTTCGTTGCTAAGGCTCTTGCTATTGCTACACGTTGCTTTTGACCTCCAGAAAGTTCATTTGGTAAATGGTTTGCCCATTCTTTTAATCCCACTTTCTCAAGGTACTCTAAAGCTATTTCTAATCGTTCTTTTCTAGAAATTCCTTTATAGTATAGTGGTAATGCTACATTTTCTAAGGCTGTTTTGTAAGAAATTAAGTTAAATGACTGGAAAACGAATCCTAAAAACTTATTCCGTAATACGGCAGCTTTCTTTTCATTTAAGTTTTCTATTAACTGTCCGTTTAAGTAATATTTTCCTTCATCGTGTGTATCTAATAAACCTACAATATTTAATAAAGTAGATTTTCCAGACCCTGAAGATCCCATAATAGATACAAATTCGCCTTCTTTTATATGTAAATCTAGCCCTTTTAAAACATGAAGTGAGTCTTTTCCTATAGGGTAAGATTTGTGAAGATTTTCTATTCGAATCATAGTGTTAGTTAATTTTTAAATAAAAATAAATGCTGATTTTTCTAATCTACTGATAAATTATTGTTAAATCGTTATTTACTTTCTTACAAGACGCTTAATTTTGATTTATGTTACAAGTTAACACTTAATTTTTTACAAAAAATTAAATATGAACAATTTACCTAGTAATAAAAAAGTGATTTTATTTGATGGTGTCTGTAATTTTTGCAACGATAGTGTTCTAAAAGTTATAAAATATGATGTCAAAAATCAGTTTGTATTTACTTCTCTTCAATCTGATATAGGAAAAGAAATAACACAATATTTAGGGATAGACACTTCTAAGGTTGATTCTATTATTTTATATGAACCAAATGTTGCTTATGATATTAAATCTACGGCTGCGTTAAAAATTATGAATGATTTTGGCGGGATATGGAAACTAACACAAGTTTTTTGGGTCTTTCCAGAGGGGCTCAGAAATATTGTATACGATTACATTGCTAAAAATCGTTACAAATGGTTTGGTAAAAAAGATGCATGTATGATTCCTTCTAAAGAAATACAAGATAAGTTTTTATAAAAAAAATAAGCTCACCAAATGGTGAGCTTATGCATAGCATTCTTCCCTTTTTATTAGGATACAACCTAATTGAAATAAATTTTTGAAGCTCCTACACCTACTTCAAAACTTTTAACCTTTTTATTATCAGATAAATTAAAGACCTGTACTTCACTTGTACTAACAAAGCTAGTATTCAAAGCATATAACCTACCTTCTTTTACCCCCATACCATAAAATAAAATATAAGCTCCTTTAGACTCATCAGTAAATAAATCAACTGTTATTATTTCAGATGCTGGTAAACTAGAGTCATTTACCCCCATTTTATAAACTTTTGCTCCGATACTATAATACAAATTATTATTATCTAAAGTCATTAAAGAAGGGTGTACTCCTTCAGGAAAAACAATTTCCTCCACTGTTTTATTTGCTATATTCACTTTAGAGATAGCACCTAATGTTTCATCTCCTGTATAAGCTGCTTTTCCTTCTGATAAAACGATTAAGTTACCTGATCCATCAAAAGCTATTTCGTCTGGTTTATCCTTAACTGTTACAGTAGAAATACTATTATTATCATTCAAATCTATAATAGATATAATATTATTTGAACCATAAGCTCCTTTATGAGAGACGTATAATTTGTTATCTTTATTCAGTATTTGTTCTGGACCTAACTCAACGTCTATTTTTCCTTCTACTTTTAAAGAGTTCAAATCTACAATCGCAACAAAATCATCACTTTCATTATCTGTAGCTCCCCAATTGGTCACATAACCTTTGCTTCCTAATACAGTCATATATCTTGGAGTATTAAATCCAGTTGTTATTTGGCCTTTCTTTTTAAAACTTACCCTATCAACTACTACGATAGTATTCACATCATTTAAGATAATATAAGCTTCTGTATCTGTAAACGTGATAGATTGTATTAATCCTCCTAATAAAGCTCCATTTACTCCAGCATAAACAAAGTTTTCCGATTCTTTTATACTACTATCTAGAAAAGAAATTGAACCATCTTTAGCTCCAAAGTTTCCTTCTGAGCTGATAATTATGCCATTGTCATATGCTTCTCTAGATACTTCAACTATTTTGTCCTCACTAGAACAAGAAGTAAGAACTATACTTACTAAAAAAAGCTGTAAAAGTAGTTTTGTTATTTTCATTGGTTTAAAATTTATAATTTAAATTGATATTAAAATTTGTTCCAGGCATAGGACGTAAGTTTGAAAAATAATACACCTTATTAAATATATTATTTAGCGTAAACCCTATCATTGGAAGCTTTGTTTGTTTTGTAGATAAATTAAAGGTTACTCCTGCATTTTGAACATGTACTGGATCTAAAGAATAAAAATCTAAGTTTGTTTCATTAGTATACACCTTACCTTGATGTAAGCTTTGTATAAAAAAAATAAACCTTTTATAATTATAATTGATATTAAAATTTAACAAATGCTCAGGTGCATAAGGAAGTGTTTTTTTTGTTTCTGTGTTTTCTGCCAAAGTAAATGTATAGTTAGAAGAAAAATCAATAATATGCTCCCCTATCTCTTTCTTATAACTTACAAAAGTTTCTACACCTTTATTTATTACATCGTTTACGTTTCTTGGTCTCCACAAATTACTACCCCCTGTTGGTAACCAAAGAATTTTATCATTAATATAAATATAAAATAATGTAGATGTTATGTTTAAGTTTTTCTTTTTAAAAGAAACTCCTAACTCCCCTTGTTTTGAGCTTTCAGGTATTAAGTTTAAATTTCCAACTACAGGCCAATACATTTCATTATAAGTAGGAACTCGATAATTTGTTGAAAAATTGGCTAGAATGTTTAATTGATTAGTTAATCTATATTCTCCTCCTACGAATAAAGACAGAGGCACATTAAAATCTGAATTAATTTCTTTTCTAACTTGTAAATTCGTTATTAATTTTTCAATAGGCTGATATTTAACACTACCCACAAACGCTACAGAATTTCTTGTTTTGGTATTAATATCTGTATTCTCACCATTAATGTTTTCGTACATCGTTTTATAATTAAACGATAAAACATTAGATGGTTTATAAGTTAAAGAGTGATTTAATAAAGCAGTTTTAGACTTACCAAAACTGTAATTTTCAGCATCTTTATTCCCGTAATACCTATATTCCTGCGTTAGGTAAGCTAAGTTTAGTTCTTGTTTAAACTGAGAAGAAAATGCATATTTCCACTGTAGTAAGTTTCTTTGATTAAAATCTTCATTTCGTTCACTTCCAGCAGACGGGTTCGGCAATCCATCAGAAAACAAACGATTTCCATAGTAGGCAGTCGAATAAAACGATAAAGAATTTGTAGGACTAAACTTATAACCTATGACAAAATTAACTCCATAGTTTTTGTATTTACCATTTTCATTAGTTAGTAAATCACCTTCGCTATCTTTATAACGTTCATCTATGTATGTGTAATCATTATCGGAATAATTAAACGTAGAAGCTAATTTTATACTCCACTTACCTGTTCCTGCTGAACTTTTAAAGAAATTAGACGTTGTATTGTAACTTCCGTAAGAAGTAAACAAATTAAACTTTTGATGATTCTTAAACAACAACTCATCATTTAAATGAACAGTTCCTCCAATAGCACCAGATCCATATTCAGTACTATTTCCCCCACTTTGCACAACAATATTATCACTTATACTCGCAGAAAGTGCGTTAAAATCTGTTTGTCCGCTTCCTACAGCATTTATAGGTACTCCATTCCATAACACCAATGTATTTGAAGCCGATGTTCCTCTAAAACGTGCAGTACTCACGCCTCCATTACCATAATCTCTAAAAGCTATTGGGCTATTATATCGTAAGAGGTTAGTTAAGTTGATAGGGTTTTTAGTTTGTTCTTTAGCTCCTATCTTTAATTCTTTCGTAGCAATGCGTTTTTTTTCTACATTTCTCTTCCCGTTAACTATTACCTCTTTTAATTTGTTAATAGCTATTGTATCTTTTTGAGAAAAAAGATTAATTGTAAAAAACAGTATGAATATTGTTATTATTTTCTTCATTATACATTAAACTTTTATCCCGAAAGTTTTAATTAAATTATAATAATTGGCAGGTCTCCTGGCTTGCGTCTTGTAACATACCTTCCCATTAAAAAAACAGTGGTTTGAGTAATTGTTACAAGCTTAATAGCTTACAGTTGCGGGAACAGCTTCGGTTTTACACCGAATTCCCTTTTAATTTTCTTTAATAGATAATTAAAGAAAAACCAAAAATCACGGCAAATGTATAGTATTCTTATAAATTAGCAACCATCAAATCATGATAATTTGCGAATTTTGTTTGTAAGTTTTCTGGAAGGGTATAATAAGCTGGATGAATCATTTTTGCCAAACATTCAATTCCTTCCACCAAAGTACCAGCAGAAGATTGTGTAAACATGGCAAAGTCGGCAATATATACTTGTTTATTTTTTACCGCTCTTAAAGACGTCCATTCTTCTCTCTCTTCTAAAAACTTCATGTCTTCAAGTGTTCTCTCAATTCCGTATCCGCAAGGAGCGATAATCAATACCTCTGGATCGTATTTTACAATTTTATCCCAAGAAATTACAATACTATCTCCTGATGGATGCGATAACAAATCAATACCACCTGCATACCCTATTTGATGAGGAATCCAGTGTCCGCAATTAAACAACGGATCAATCCACTCTAATAACATCACACTTTTTGATTGGATTCTATGTTCACGTTGCACATCTACAATATCATAAATACGCTTTTTCAATCCACTTACATACGCTTCTCCTATTGCTTCCTGCTTCATAGCTTTTGCAATGGTTAACGCATTATCAAAAACATCTTCTAAAGAGTTCGGAGTAATAGAAATTAATTTAGGAACCTTTGGTAGTTTGTAAGCTGATTTTGCCACAGATTCTGTATCTATCTGGCAAACATCACATACATCTTGTGTAAAAACAATATCTGGTGCTATGCTTTCTAAAACAGGTTCATCAACATAATACAACGTCTTTCCTTCTGCCTTGGTTTTAGAAAAAATAGCCGTTATTTCTTTACTAGTTAACACTTTTCCTTCTAACTTATATCGAACAGCTACTTCTTTTTCTTTTAAAGCTACTTCTGGGCACTCAAAAGTTATTCCGTTTAAATAATCTTGTAACCCCATGTCATAAATCATCTGAGTTACTGCTGGCATAAAAGAAGATACTGTCATAATTCGCGGTTTTAGTTCAGCAAAAATAAACAGTTCTCTATTTTAATTTGTTTTTTATTAAAAATCTTTCCAATCTTTGTGTCAACATAAAATGCGATTTCATGATATATTATATCTCAGGAGGTGAACGCTCAGGTAAAAGCAGCTATGCTCAAAAGCTAGCAGAATCTTTATCTGACACCCCTATTTACCTAGCCACCTCTCGTATTTGGGATGAAGATTTCAAGCAACGAGTTGACAGACATATTTCTGATAGAGATGAACGTTGGACCACTGTTGAAGAAGAAAAATGGTTAAGTAACGTAATTTCTGAAAAACAAACGGTAGTTGTTGATTGTGTTACACTCTGGTTAACTAACTTCTTTGTGGATACAAAATATGATATTGAAAAGGCGCTAGAAATTGCTAAAGAAGAAATCAACAAGTTGGTTGAAATTGACGCCAATATTATCATCATTTCTAATGAAATTGGTATGGGATTACATGCCAATTCTGAATCTGGAAGAAAGTTTACACAACTACAAGGTTGGACGAACCAATACATAGCAAAATTGGCTGATAAAGCAACTTTTATGGTATCTGGTCTCCCTTTAACTTTAAAATAACACATGACAACAACAATAACTCCCCTATCAAGAGATTTACAAAACGAACTTCAAGAAGAAATTAACTTCAAAACCAAACCTATTGGTGCTTTAGGAAGTTTAGAAAAGATCGCCATGCAAATTGGTTTAATTCAAAATACCACTACACCTGTACTCTCAAAACCTACAATTATGGTTTTTGCAGGAGATCATGGAATTGCTACTACGGGAAAAGTGAGTCCGTACCCTCAAGAAGTTACACAACAAATGGTGTTCAACTTTTTACAAGGAGGTGCTGCTATTAATGTGTTTTGTAAACAAAATAACATTCTTTTAAACATTGTAGATGCTGGTGTGAATGCTGATTTTGAAGCACATCCACAACTTACCAATGCCAAAATAGCTAAGGGTACGCAAGACTATAGCACTGCCAAAGCTATGACCTCTGAGCAATGCCAAGAAGCCTTGGAAAAAGGAAGACAGTTGGTAAGAAAAGTATATAGCGAAGGTTGTAATGTTATTGGTTTTGGTGAAATGGGTATTAGCAACACGTCTTCTGCAGCTTTGTTAATGAGTTATTTTACCAATACACCTATTGAAAACTGTGTAGGTAGAGGTACTGGAGTTGATGATAAAGGACTACAAACAAAAATCGAAACATTACGTAAAGTATACAACTTACATATTGATGCTATTTCAACACCTATGGAAGCCTTAACTGCTTTTGGCGGATTTGAAATTGTAATGATGTGTGGTGCTATGTTAGAAGCTGCTTCTTTAAAAATGACCTTGCTAATTGATGGTTTTATTGTGACTGCTGCCCTATTAGCCGCTCATGCTATGGAATCTGATATTCTAGACTATTGTATTTTCTGTCATAATTCAGGAGAGCAAGGACATCAAAAAATGTTAGAATTCTTAAATGCTGAACCACTTTTAAACTTAGGTTTACGTTTAGGTGAAGGAACAGGTTGTGCGGTTGCATTTCCTATTATTCAATCGAGTGTGAACTTTTTAAACGAAATGGCTACTTTTAAAAGTGCCAATGTTAGCGAAGCCTAGTTATGATAAAAAGACAAATCCATTATTTTTTAACAGCTGTATTGTTTTTTACACGAATTCCGTGTCCTAAATGGGTAGATCATTCTCCTGAAATACTCAACAAAAGCAGTCGTTATTTTTCTTTAGTAGGAATTGTAGTCGGAAGCATTGCAGCACTAGCCTATTTTGCTTTTTCTTATATTTTTCCTACGGATATTGCTATCCTAATTAGCATGATTAGTTCTATTTGGATTACAGGAGCTTTTCATGAAGATGGATTTGCCGATGTATGCGATGGTTTTGGCGGCGGATGGACCAAAGAAAAAATTTTAACCATTATGAAAGATTCCAGACTCGGAACTTTCGGAGTGAGTGGTTTGGTCTTTATCCTAGCTATAAAATTTTTAGCTCTATATCATTTACAAAACCTATCCGTTAATTTAATTCTAGTAATTATTTCAGGGCATAGTATTAGCCGATTTATCGCAACTGTATTGTTGTACACACATGACTATGTAAGAGATATTGACAGTTCTAAAATAAAACCAACCACCAAACAAATGAGTAGTAAATCGCTACTCATATCAGCTATTTTCGGAGTAGTTCCCTTATTTTTCTTTCAAAATTCAACGGTATTTTTAGTATTACTTCCCTTATTACTTACCTATTTGTATATGGGGCATTTCTTTAAAAAATGGATTGGTGGTCAAACAGGAGATTGCGCGGGTGCTTTACAACAAGTAGCTGAAATTGTTTTTTACTTAAGTTTACTTGCCTTATGGAAGTTATTTTAGTACGACATACCACACCTGATATTGCCAAAGGTATATGCTATGGTCAGGCAGATATAGAGGTTGCGACTACTTTTGAGGAAGAAGTGAGTAGTATTCTAAAAAAAGTTCCTGTCAACGACGCTGATGTAACGTATTATAGCAGTCCCTTACAACGCTGTAAGCTTTTGGCTGAAAAACTTTCATCTACAGTAATTTTTGACAACCGATTGAAAGAACTTGATTTTGGTGATTGGGAGCTACAAAAATGGAACGATATTGATAAAAAAGAGCTCGATATTTGGATGAACGATTTTGTAAAAACTCCTGCTAAAAACGGAGAATCTTATATCGATTTACACAATAGAACTACCAATTTTTTAACCGAATTAACAACCAAAAATCATCAAAAAGTTGTGCTAGTTACCCATGCGGGAGTAATGAGAAGCCTTTGGGCTTATATGAATAAAATTCCGTTGGAAAAATCATTTGAATTAAAACTAAATTACGGAGATACACTAACCTTCCACCTATAAAAATAGAGTACTATGAAACGTTATTTATTTATTCTTTCCTTATTTGTGTTCTTTACACAATGTAAACAAAAAACTAAAAAAACTACCGAAAAGAAAGCTGTACAAAGTACCGTAAAATACGCTAAGGGATTTGATATAATTTCTGAAAACGGAGTGAAAAAATTAGTGATTAAAAAGGCTTTTCAAAGCTCGCACGAATATTTTTCTTACACCCTTACTGATAAAACCGACCTTTCTAAAAATGAAATTAAAGTTCCTATTGAAAAAATGGTGGTTACCAGTACTACACATATTCCGATGTTGGAACTTTTGAATGCTGAAAACACTATTGTTGGTTTTCCGCACACCAAATATATTTCTTCAAAAAGGACAAGGAATAGAATTGACGAAGGTAACATTGTTGAATTAGGATTGGAACAAGACATGAACACTGAAAAATTGATTGATATTGAGCCTGAGTTAGTTATTGGTTTTGCTTTGCATCCAAATACTAAACTATACCAAAACATAAAGAAAACAGGAATTCCTGTCATTTTTAATGGCGATTGGCTGGAAGAAACTCCGTTAGGAAGAGCAGAATGGATTAAGTTTTTTGGGGCTTTATACGGAAAAGAAAAGGAAGCAGACAGTATTTTCAACAACATAGAAGCGGAATATCTAAAAGCTAAAGAAATTGCTAAAAACAGCGACAAACAGCCTACTATTTTATCTGGAAGCATGTTTAAAGATGTTTGGAATGTTCCTGCGGGTGAAAGTTTTATTGCGACGTTTTACAATGATGCCAACTTAAATTACTTATGGAAAGACACCAAAGGAACCGGTAGCTTACCTCTAAGTTTTGAAAGTGTATTGGAAAAAGCACAACACGCCGATTTTTGGTTTAACTGTGGCTTGTATGCTACCAAAGAACAGTTAACTACCGCAAATATTCATTACAAAGAGTTTGATGCGTTTACCAATAACAAGATATTTTCTATTGGACACAACAAAGGAGAAACTGGTGGTTTAATTTACTTTGAACTCTCTCCTGTACGCCCAGATTTAGTGTTAAAAGATTTGATAAAAATTACACACCCTAATTTGTTACCAAAATACGAATTGACTTTTTATAAGGAAGTGGAGTAAACTTATCTTGGTTCTTAATCTTTAAACCACTACATTAGCTATCATTGGATATATTCATTAAAATGAAAGTATTTTCTAATAGTGTTAATAAAATTTAAAAAAGGAAGTTTATTAAAACATTATACAGAAAGGTATTAAAATTAATTTCAAATTATTTAATCAAAAAAACATGAATCATTTAAAAGAAAATAACGAGAGTAAGAGAATTAGCAGAAAAACTTTTGCTTTATTTTTTATACTTTCAAGTTTAATTGAATTTATTGTATTTTATTTTGATAATGAATTATATGTGAAATTATTTTGGAGCATCCTTTTAAATTTACTGATAATTTTAAGTGCATGGCAACGTTATCAAGATATGGGAATTAAAGGTGTCAACTCTCTAAAACTGTTAATACCATTATTTAATATTTATATTTTATCTTTATTATTATTTAAAAAAGGAGACTCAAAAGAAAATAGTTTTGGCTCTCCTGAAAACTTTAAAATATAACATTTTAATGAAACAATCTATCAAAATAATTACATCTCTCCTAGTTATATTAATTATTACAAGTTGCAACAGTCAAACTAAAAATAAAATTATTAATAATGAATTAGGTTTTTCATTCGACTTTCCAAAAGATATTTGGTATAAATCTAATAAGATTAAAAAAAATAATTACCGAAAACTATTAGATAGTTTAAGTAGTAAAAATGAAATAAGAAAAAAAGACTTTGACTTAATCTATTTATTTACAAAGAATAAGGATGAAAGATTACTAAACCCTTACGTCAATATTTTAAAAATTAATAAAGGAAAAGGGGAATTTGATTTTTTTAAAAAAAAATTACCTAATCACAAAAAGATAAATATAAAAAAACTTGATTCTAAGAACATTTCGTTTGATGTGAATACTATAATGGTAGATGAAGAAAATCAAATAATCGGAACCTTAATCTCTTCAAATGGAGTTTTTGCTTCATCTTTTTATATTTTTCCAAAAGGAAATTTAATTCAGTTCAATTTTAGTGAATCAACAGGTGGTAAATGGAAAGAAAATTATATTAGTTTTAAAGATAAAATTATTAATACAATAGAATATTTGGAATAATTTTTTACTACCATCATGTATTTTTATTGCTTATTTTAGTTAATCTAATCTAAACCAACTCAGCAAGATTATACTCATTACAATAATCCCCTACCTCACAATCGTTCTAAACGTTAAATTTACCCGTGGTCGGTGGACTTTTTTTGTAGGTGGTAACCGGTGAAGCCAATGGGTTTGGGTTTCGTCTTTCATTACCAATAACGAACCATGTTCTAACACTTTATAAACCGTCTCTTTGCTTTGTTTGTGTTTAAAACCAAAACGTCTTTCTGCTCCAAAACTTAACGAAGCAATCGCTCCGTTCTTTTTTAAATCTTTTTCCCCATCACTATGCCATGCCATTCCTTCAGAACCATCGTGGTATAAATTCAATAAGCAAGAGTTATAGGTTTCTCCAGTTTCCTTTTCCACTAATTCTTTTAACTCTAACAATTCTTCCGTAAACGGTAAGGCTGTTTTGGTAATGTTTGAATAGGAATATTCAAAAGGTTGTTCGGCATACCAAGCTACTTTTCGTTTGGTTACCATTCGTTTTCCAAAAATAATAGCTTCGTCATTACGCCATTCAATAGAATTTAATAAAGCTTCGTAATAATAATCTGCTTCCTCTTTTGGTAGAACAATACCGTAGTAGTTTACTGTTCCATCTTTCGGAAGTAAGTTTTTAGGAGTATCGTCAAATTGTGAGAATAAATCCACTTATATAAAAAAATAACCTGAAAAAGGAGATGGACACGGAAGCATACAACACCAACCTGGTGTATACTCTCTTTTAAAAACATCTATCAATTCGTGCAAGGGATTCAAAAGAAAGATTAAGATTAAAACTACACTTAACAACTTAAAAAATAAGCTCGTTTTATTCGTTCTTTGATATTCAAAAGTTATGATGTTTAAATCCTTTTCCATAACTCAAATATAATAAAAAAAACTCCTGTAGATTACAGGAGCTTTAGTACTTTAATTTCTAAACTTATTTCGTGTGATAATATGTTTGAGCTTCTGTTTTAAGTCGGTTCCTGTATCGTATACCATTTGCTCGTTAGAAGGAAACTCAACTGAAGTTTCATCTAGTAAATCTATAAACGATTTATCCAAAGCTCTTCTGTCTCCATCATAATCAGCATAAATATGTTCAAAAACAAATTCACTTTGTATAGGGAATCGTTGTAGTAACTGATTTGTTCTATTATCAATATACTTTACAACTCCCGTAACTTTACTACTTTTAAATTGCGTAAACTGATAAAACGTACAACGTATTCTTTTAAACTTATCTACTTTTATTTTGTTTCCTAAACTGTCTTTTACATAATTTCCGTTATTGTCTCTTAAATACTTGAACCCATCTTTTATGCGTCGTTCTTTAATAACTTCCTTTTCGTGTACTTGTTCAGGAGAAATCATAATATCTCTAAAATCTAGCTCTAAATCGAAATCATAACGAATGTTTCTATCCTTTTTAGCGTGATATTGTGTCCATAAATCATTCAACCCATAGGTATCAATTGCTAATAAATCTCTTTCTAATCTTCTAGGAATTATTTGATCTGTTCTATTTCTAACAGAAACATGTACATAATCAATTCCTTTAGCATGAGCCTCTTCTATTAAGTTTCTTGTATCTCTGTAATTAGGACTAATTTTATCCAAGTGTCTTAATTCGTCAAAAGCTCTTCTGTAGTTAATCTTATTTCTATCTCCTTCATTTAACAATGCTACACCATTTTCATACAAATAACCAGCATAGTTTTCCTTTGCAGCAAGAATTCTATCAGAATAATTAACAAGTTTAAACTTGGCATTTCTTCCTGAAGATAAAATTCGTAATGGCAATAATGGTTTTATTCTCTCTTGCCTGTTATTAAGACGTTGATATAACGTGTAAATTGTTTCAAAGTTTTCAGGGTTTTGCTCTTTCTCTAAAAAAGAAATTCTGTCTAAATCTCTATCCGTTGCTTTTCTAAAAGCTTCCTGAAGCATTAGAACATGCGGCTGATTCTTTTCTTTTGTTTTGTTTTTGGCTAACTTTTCAATAGATAATGAAATTGCCTTGTCATAATTACCGGTATTAAGGGCTTTCTCAGTAGTTTTTACACTACTACAAGATGCCAATACTAGTACCGATAAAATAAGTAGTAAAGTAGTTTTTCTCATAAAGTTTAAGTTTCGCAAGAAAATTCAATTATTGTGCCAAAACTAAGTATTCTTTTTAACTTAAACTTTATGATTTTATACTATTTATTCAAGCAGCTTCGCCATAGCTATTTGAATAACTTTAAGATGCTTTTCTTTATTTGATGGCTTACTTGTTTTTTGCATTTGTGCCATTTGACGCAACAAGTTAACTCCTACCTGATCAAAATTATATTGTTTGTATTGAAGTCCTTTAGCTACAATATCGTCTGATAAATTTTGAATAGCCTCTGTATTATTACTTTTTCCAATCTTATCGAATGCTTTTTTATACAATGACTGAATTTTCTTGTTCGGACTTAAAAACATTCCAGACATTACGTTACTTGCAATAAAACTTAACTCTTCATCATCATTTTCTTCTAAATAAATACGTGTTAATGGTGTTGCAATAATCTTTTTAACGGCTAAAGGCAACGTTTTTGATTTTTGAATAGCTAACTGCTTATCGATATAATACATTCCTACCAACGACTTTCCTAACACAGAATATGATTTACTTTCTAACCCTTTTTCAAACACCGGTTTTAATGCTGGATCTGTTAACTTTCCTAACGTTTCAATTGCCGCTGCTTGTACCAACGTTTTTGGATCGTTTTGAGCGATTTTCATAATTTGATCAATCACATTCTTTTTTGAATATTTATTGATTAAATTAATGTTCTCCAAGGCTAAAATCCTAATCTTATAAAAATCGTTATTCAGAGCGTCTGCAACGGCATTAAACGCTTTTTTATCATCTTGATGTTTTGCTACTTCTAACAAAGCTTCTCTTTTATGCACGTAGTTTTGAGCATATTTTAATTGATGAATATAATCGCTCAATACTTTATTTTCGTTAATATCGCACAACAATACCCCGTCTGCATTTACTTGAATTAAATCTGGATGGTTTGTAAAAGGAAATGTAAATGACGCATCTCTTCCTTCAACAAACACGTTATGTCTTGTTCTTTTACTTCCTTCAAAAACATCAATAGCAAACGGAAATTTAAATTCATTAAGTTGAGATTGAATAATATTTACGGTTACTGTTTTTCTTAGTTTATTAAAGTCATAAGAAATAGATAACTTCGGGTGTCCGCTGTTAAAATACCATTGATTGAAAAACCAGTTTAAGTCTTTTCCACTTACTTTTTCAAATGCTAAACGTAATTGATGTGCTTCTCCTGTTCCATACTTATTATCTGTTAAATACGTATTTAATCCTTCGTAAAAAGCTTCGTCATCTAAATAGTTACGTAACATGTGCAAAATAGCCCCTCCTTTGTTATAGCTAACTGCATCAAACATATCCTCTTTATCATCGTAATAAAAACGAACTAAATGTTTATCAAAGTTTTGTCCGCTTTTATAACCTTCAATATCTTCAAACAAATGCGCGTCTGCCTCATCTTTTCCATATTTATGTTCTAACCATAAATACTCACTATAATTAGCAAAACTCTCGTTTACAGTTAAGTTACTCCAACTTTCAGTAGTTACTAAATCACCAAACCAATGATGAAAAGCTTCGTGTGCAATTGTGTTTTCTTGTACGTTTTCATCAATTAATTGCCCTGGTGTTTGATACGCTCTTTCCCCGTGAATTACTGCTGTGGTATTCTCCATTGCACCACTTACATAATCGCGCCCTACAATTTGCGCATATTTATTCCATGGATATTCTATTCCTGTAATTTTTGAAAAGAACGCTAACATTTCAGGTGTATTTCCAAAAATATCTTTTGCATACGGAGCATACTCCTTCTCTACATAATAATCTACAGGAATATCTTTGTATTTATCTTTAATAACCTCGTACTCTCCTACTCCCATAAAAAACAGATATGGGGCATGCTTTTGAGTAAAATTCCAATAATCGGTACGAGTTCCATCAGCATTGGTAGTTTGCTTTTCTAATTTCCCGTTAGAAAGCGTTACATACTTTTTCGGAACAGTAATATAAATTTCTTGTGATGTCTTTTGGTTTGGAGCATCTATTGTTGGAAACCAACAACTACTTGCTTCTGTTTCGCCTTGAGTCCAAATTTGAGTTGGTTTGTTTTTATCAAAACCTGTTGGATTGATAAAGTACAACCCTTTTGCTGATGTAATAGCAGCACTTCCTTTTTGTTTTACCCTTTCTGGTCGCGCCGTATACTTAATATATAATGTAAACTCTTCGTTTCGCTTATAGGCACGAGGTAAGTTGATAATTAACTCATAGTCGTCATAATTATACTCTAATGGCTGATTATTCATTGTTACTTTATAAATAACCATTGCTTTAGCATCTAACGTAACCTTATCCGTTTCATAAAAATGAGGTGTTAAGGTTACCCATTCTTCCCCATTCATTTCTTTTTCTTGAAAGTTAAAATCTACTTTTAACTTCGTATGAACTAAATTATGAACTTTATCTCTTTCAGCTCTATATACTTTAGTTGATTGGGAAAATAAGCTTGCTGTAAAGAAAACAGCGATAAAAACAAGGAGTTTGTTAAATTTCATATGTTTTTGTTTAGAGTTCAAAAATATGAAATTCTATTGGGAGGCTTGTTAATGAGCCGTTAAAAAGAAAAAGCCACCAGATGATCTGATGGCTTCTCTATATTTTCAATATTAATTTTTATTCTGTTTCTTCAGATGAACGATGCTTTTCATCAAAAAGCATTTTGAATTGCTTTAAGTCTAAATTTCCAGCATCCATTTTAGCTTTTTGCATCATTTGAAGAATTTTTCCTGGATTCATATTTTCTCCCAAAACACGAGCAACTCCCACTCCCATTTCTTTTCCATAACCAAAAGCTACGATTTCGTCAATGGCATCAGCATCTCCTGTGTAGTAAATCGCTGCATTGGCTCCATCTTTTTTAAACTTCATTAACTGTTTATAGCTAGATTTTTTTAAGATTGATTTTAACTTCTCTTTCTCTGCTTCATAACTAGCTTCGTCTAAGTTCTTATAAGGAACTCCTGTTATGTTTATTTTTTTAATACTTTCATACGCTTGCTTATCTTCTTCAGATGCCTTATCCATACTTAACTGTAATACACTAGCTGGTACATCAAACGTAATAAAGCCTTCCTTTTCTTGGCTTTCTACCAAATAGCTTTGTAAAGATTCTGTTTTACAAGAAACTGTTACAAACGCTACTAGTAACATTGAGTATATAAATAGTTTTTTCATTGTTGTTAGTTTTTGATTAAAAGCAGCGTTAATTTGTTAACGCTGCCTTATTTGTTTTTATTTGTTCTTCTTTCCGTCTTTAGAAAACGTCTCTGCTAATTTTGACATTTTGTTGATGTCGATATTACCAGTTAACGAAACTATTACAGATTCTGGTGAGTTACCATTAGAATTTTTGTCTTTTACAAACATTAATACTTCGCTTACAAAGTCTTTGTTTTTTGTAGACTTTACATAGATTTTAACACGAGAATCTTTGTCTTTTACACGCATTAACTCTATTAAATTACTTTTTTTAATGGCAGACTTTACCATGCTTTCCATTTCAGCAGACACTTTTGCGCTTTCAGTTGAAAATACTTTTAATTCTTGTAAGTCTTGAATCATTTTAAAAACCTCCATTGCTTCGTTATCTTCTGACTCTACTTTGAATTTAGATAAAATCTCAAAAGCATCTTTATTTACTACCACTGATGATACCTCATCTAGGTCTTCTAATTTATCGAACATTGATTGTCCGAAACTAACATTAGCTATAAATACGAATGCGAATAATAATATTACTTTTTTCATGATTTTCTTGGTTTATAAGTACTTGGTTTTACTTTCTTAATTAATTTACTGTGTTTATTACTTTGTTTACTGTTTCTTCATAGGCCCCTAATTGTTCAATAGCATCATTTCCTTTTTTTAGGTTGTTTGAAACTGCATATAATGCATCGTTTCCTTTGTTTAGATTGACCGAAACTAGTTGCAACGCTTCTTTAATTTGTGCAAACTGTTTACGTTGTTGATACTTTTTGTACTCTTCATTGCCCATGAATACACTAAATAGTAAGACTACTGACGCTGCTACTGATAACCATTTCCAGTTCTTCTTAGTTTTCTCAGGTTTTAACTGAATGGTTTTCGTAAAGGTTTCGTCTTTACTTTGTTTAAAATAGCCAAACATCATACTATATTCTTGCAAATGCGGTGCCACGTTGTTTGAGGTAAAATACTCTTGTAACGTTTGCTCTTCTTGCAATGTTGTTTCTGCGTCTAGGTATTTATCTAATAACTTCTCTATGTTAGCTAACTCCATAGTTGTGTTGTTTTATTAATTCTTGTCTTATTGCTTTTCTAGCTCTTGATAATGCTACTCTTACAGCTGTCGGTTTCATATCGACCATTTTACATATTTCATCAAAATCATATTGTTCAATATCTCTTAATTGTATGATTATTTTTTGCTGCTCTGGTAACTTCTCTATAAGCTCATGTACTCGGTTTACACTGTCGTTATGTTCTACTCTCTTTTCTAGAGGAGTGTCTTTCTCTTTATAATTACTATGAACCAATGTTAAATTACTTGCTTGTTTAGACTTTAATCTGTCATAACAGTAATTCTTTGTCATAGTCATTGCAAATGCCTCTACATTTTTATAATTAGAGAGCTTCTCTCTATTTCTCCACAATTTAAAGTACAACTCTTGTGTAGCGTCCTCAGCTTCTTCAGTAGAAACCAATAATCTCTTCGCTAAACGAAAGACTTTGTCTTTAAATGGTAATACAACTTTTAAAAAGTCCGATTGGTTCATGGTTTGGTTAATTAGTTCTGTAAGCCTATTAAAACAATTGCGTCTTATTTAACAGGTTTACATATCTACGACGACGCAGTTTCAAGTTTGTTACATCAATAATAAAAAAAATAATATTATTCAGTAAATTGCGTTGTTGTTAGAACTAATATACTCTTATGAAATTACTTAAAGCATCCCTTATTGTCTTATTTTCAATACTACTTGTTTCATGTAGTGAAAAAGACGATGCCCCCAAGAATATTGAAGTCCAAAATTTCGTTTGGAAAGGTTTAAACGCTTACTACTTATGGCAAGACTTAGTTCCTGATTTAGCTGACAGACGTTTTAATAACGATAATGAACTGTATAGTTATTTATCAGCGTATGACGATCCTGCTAATTTATTTTACAGTTTATTATACATGCCTAACGAATACACTAAAGATCCTAACAGAACCTATTCATGGATTGTAGACGATTATATTGCATTAGAAGAAGCTTTTGCAGGAATACGTCTTACAAGTGGGATGAAATTAGAAGGAGCTGACTATGCTGATGGTTCTGGAGGCTATTATATATATGTATACGATGTTGTTGCTGGTTCTAATGCAGATGCACAAGGAGTTACTCGTGGAATGATTATTACTGAGATTAACGGAACAACTATAACTAGAGGTAATGTAAATGATTTATTAGATAACGATACATTCACTATTCATTTAGCTGATTATAATGGAGGGAATCCAGTTAGTAACGGAACAACTATTACAGTTACGAAATCTCAAGTAACAGAAAACCCTATAAAAGTTACCAATGTAATTACTAATGGTAGCCATACCATAGGGTATTTAATGTACAATCAATTCTCTAGAAACTTTGATGGAGAGTTAAATGCTGAATTTGCTAAGTTTCAATCAGCAGGTCTTACCGACTTAATCATCGATTTACGTTATAACGGTGGTGGTTCTGTACAAACAGCTACTTATTTAGGAAGTATGATTACCGGACAGTTTAACAATGAGTTATTTGCGAAACAAGTATGGAATCATAAAGTAATGGAGGTAACAAATCCTGATTTATTGATTAATAACTTTACTAATCAGATTTTAAATAAGGACCAACAAGGTAATGTGGTCTTAGATGAAGCTATTAATAGCTTAAACCTAAATACTATTTACTTTATAGTTTCTGATGATTCTGCCTCTGCATCCGAATTAGTTATCAATGCACTAAAGCCTTATATTGATGTAAAGTTAGTAGGAACTCAAACTTACGGAAAGCATGTTGGTTCTATTACCTTATACGATTCTGACGATTATACTCGTAATGGCGATAACTTAAAGAGTCATACGTGGGCAATGCAACCCATTGTATTAGAAATTCAAAATGTAGATGGTGAAAATGCTCCTGAAGGGTTTATTCCTGAGGTTATCATTGATGAAGACCCAGGTAACTTAGGTGTTTTAGGAGATCCAGCAGAACCTTTACTAGAAAGAACTATTCAATATATCACCACAGGAGCAAAAGGAGTACCTACCATGAAAAAAGGAGTTCAATTTTCTCCATCATGGAATTCAAATATGATGCGCCCTGATTATAACAATATGTATGTGGAGTTGAAATAAAGAACAAAACGATATAAAATAAAATCCAGCTGAGTAAGCTGGATTTTATTTTTAGAAAAAAGAATTAAACGTCATTTCGACCAAAGGAGAAATCTTTTAAATATTTGTAGATTCCTCCTCGTACCTCATTCGGAATGACAATACATATTACTTTTTTATATTAGGCCTCGTCATTTCGAGCGATAGCGAGAAATCTTAAAACCGTTTGTTACTCCATACAAAATATTCCTCCTCATATCTCGTTCGGAATAACTAAACCATCTTACTTTATTACAACAAACTCATTTGTTGGTTATTCTCTTCATTAGGAATCTTTAAGTCTACTCCTAATTCCTTGTTTAACTTTTTTATAAAGTAGGCTGCCAACAATGGTGATTCTACTTCTAAATTTTGATGGATAAAAAAGTGAATGTTATCCAAACCTAAATCATTCCATTCTTTTAAACGAACCACCCAATCATCCAAGCGTGTATAATCTGACGGGTGATTTGCTCCAACATAACGAACAAAAGCTTCGTTATTCGTTAAGCGCATATGCATCATATCTCTTCTACCTGCTGTATCTACTAACACATTGGCTATGTTATGTTCTTCAAACAGCTGTGTAAACTCTTCAAACACCATTATATCTTCAAACCAATCCGGATGGCGTACCTCTATAGCTAATGGTATACCTTTAGGCCAGCTCACTACAAAGTTTTGTAGTCTTTCAAAGTTTTTATTTCCAAAGTTAGCATGTAACTGTAAAAAGATAGTACCTAACTTCTCTTGCAAATGCGAGGCATTGTCTAAATAAACATTTACCGCATCTTGTACACCCTGTAAACGCTTCCAATGGCTTATCTCCTGCCCTAGCTTGGGAAAGAATTTAAAGTTTTTAGGAGTTTTAGCCTTCCACTTTTCAAACTGTTCTGCAGGAAACTGTCGGTAAAAAGTAGCATTAAGTTCTATAGAGTTAAATTGTTTCGAATAATACTCCAATTCATCTTTAGTTCCTCTCGGATAAAATCCTTTCAAATCTGCTTTATTCCATTTTGCACAGCCCACATACACATTAGGTGTACGACTCTTTTCATAAGAGTTTAATAGCTCTATTGTTTTAGGGTGTGTTTCAGGTAATGTAAAATCTATTAACTCTGGTTGTGCTACTTTTCCAAACTTCATACTTCACTATTTTCTATTCCTTCCTCTATTTCCTGATTATCTACCATCTCTGGTCTAAACTCTGTCATTCTATCATCATTCAGCTTTTTCGCATACTTATAGCCCGATTTCCACCATTTCTTCATTTTCTCTTTATCAAAAACTAACGAATTGGTTGTTAATACCGTTGGCGTATAGTATAAATTCAGCTTTACATTATGTTGTTTTGCAGAAAGCTTTCCTATGGTAATATTATGTCGCTCAACATTCTCCAACATAAAATCAAACGTATCCATCATCAGCGAAAAAGGGTTCTTAGCAGGCAATCTGTTCATTTGTGTTACTTCTGTTGCTAAAATAATGGCATCCACCTCCGTCGCACCTCTTGCTATAGCTTCTCGTATAGGTATTAAACTTCCAAAACCACCATCTGCATACTGACAATGATCTTTTTCCAGTAAACTCATAAAAGGCACATAATTACACGACCCCCAAATCCAATCGCAAAAATCTTCATATTCACATTCTAAGATAGACTTGTACTCAATTTGATTCGCTGTTAAATTAGATACTGTTACCACTACCTCTTTATTCAGCCTTCTAATTTCATCGTACATTTCTCTAGTAACACTCTTAGTAATAAGCTTTCGTAAGTTCTTACTCTCACCAAAAGTTTTACGACCATTCAAAAAGTTCCAAAAGGTATTTCTATGTCGTATAGAAACCACCTTTTCTCCGTGTACCGATTTTATTCTAAACGGACTGTTACTAAAAATAGCTTTTTGATCTACCGATGTATATATTTCTTTTAATTCATCAACCATACCCAAAGCCAAATGTGAAACCATTAAACTACCTGTTGATGTTCCTAAAAGCATGTCGTAATCTTTATTTTTATAATTCATTAGGTATTGTGCAACACCGCCCGCAAAGGCTCCTTTACTTCCTCCTCCTGAAATTACTAAGGCTTTTTTCATTGATTTAAGTTTGGTTTTCCTATTTTTAGTTCTGTAAAAATATCAAAAATATGGAACCAACATAGGTAAAGTAAACTTTCTCTACATATTTACTAATTAATTTAAATTCCTAAGGTTACTTGCTCCATTTAAAACAACTAAAACAAACACATGAAACGATTATCATTCCTTTTCTTACTCTCTTTAACAATACTATCTTGTAAGCAAGAAAAGAAAACCCCAAGAACTTTTGAAACTATTAAAATTACCGAGTTAAAACAAGATAGCACCAGTATTAGAGCTATACTAGCTATTAGTAACGATGAGTTAATTTTTGCAGGCTCTAAAGGAGATATTACAACAACAAAAGATGGTGGTAGAACATGGCAAACACAAAGTTTAAAGTATAACGATACTATTATACCGCACTTTAGAAGCATTGCTAAAAATGGTGAAAATATATTTGCCTTATCGGTAGCAAACCCAGCCTTACTATATAAAGGAAATAAAAACAAGTATGAATTAGTATATACTGAAGAACACGAAAAGGTTTTTTACGACTGTATGCAATTCTTTGCCGATGGAAAGCATGGTATTGCCGTTGGTGATCCTACAGAAGATTGTCCGTCTGTTATTCTTACCTCAGACGGAGGAAATACGTGGACAAAACTACCTTGCTCACAGCTGCCTACTTTTGAAGAAGGAGAAGCTTTCTTTGCTGCTAGTAATACCAATATTGCTATTGTTAACAATACTGTATGGATAGGTTCTGGAGGAACCAAAGCACGTATTTTAAAATCTACCGACTTTGGAAACACTTGGGAGATTTTTGATACTCCAATTATACAAGGTGACGGACCACAAGGAATTTACTCTATTGATTTTTATGATGAAAACCATGGAATTGCTATTGGAGGAAACTACTCAAAACCAGAAGACAATAACGCTAATAAAGCAATTACTACCGACGGTGGTAAAACATGGACACTCGTAGCTAATAATATGAATCCTAATTACAAAAGCTGCGTACAGTATGTACCTAATACGAACGGAGAAGAAGTTTTTGCTGTTGGAAAAACAGGAATATCATTTTCTAACGATGGTGGGCATACTTGGAAACAAATAAGCAAGGAAAGCTACTATGCTATCCAGTTTATTGATAGTAATACAGCCTGGTTATCTGGTCATGAAAAGATTGGAAAGCTAGTTCTTAACTAAACTATCTTAGGGTAAGTAAACAAAGAACTATAAGAAAACCTATTTTAAGTCTATTAGGTAAGCCTTGGTGGATTAAATTTTTGGCTATCACCCTGTGATTAATTCTTAATGTTTTGTTAAAAGGAATTGTTTTCCTCTTTAACTATCTATTTTTATGAGCTAATCAACTCAATTTTAAATGAAAAAAATACTATTCTTACTCTTATCCCTGTGTATTAGTAGCTCTTTTGCACAAGAGTACTTTCCTACCAACACAGGAGTAAAGTCATCCAAAAACAGCGTGTATGCATTTACCAATGCTACTATTTATGTTACCCCTACCCAAGTAGTAAAAAAAGGAACACTACTTATTAAAGACGGTAAAGTTGTTGCTGTAGGTAAATCGGTTAACATACCTAACGAAGCACAAGTAATTAACCTAGACGGAAAATCTATGTATCCTTCTTTTGTTGATGCCTATTCAACCTTTGGTATTGCAAAACCTAAACGTGAAAGTGGTCGTGGTAAAAGACCACAATACGATGCTGGTAGAAAAGGATATTACTGGAACGATCATATTCGTCCTGATGTAGGCGCTGCTACCGAGTTTAACTTTGATGCTAAAAAAGCCAAAGAATTATTGTCTTTAGGTTTTGGTGCTGTAAATACACACGTAGCAGACGGTATTATGCAAGGAAACGGTATTTTAGTTGCTTTAAACCCTAATAGTTCTGATGCTTACAGAATATTAGACAAACAATCAGGAAACTACTTATCGTTTTCTAAAAGTGCTAAATCACGTCAAAGCTACCCTACTTCACGTATGGGAGCCATGGCACTATTACGTCAAACTTATTTAGATGCTGATTGGTATGCTAAAGGAAATGCAAAAAACACCGATTTAGCTTTAGAAGCTCTAAACAATAAAAAAGAGTTACCTCAAATATTTAATGCAGGTGGATATTTAGATAATATGCGTGCTGATAAGATTGGGGACGAATTTGGAATTCAATATACCATTGTAGGCGGAGGAAATGAGTATGAAAGAATCAATGATATTAAAGCAACCAATGCTACTTATATTCTTCCTATTAACTTTAGAAATGCTTACGATGTATCAAATCCATTTTTAGCAAATAAAATTGCGCTAAGCGATATGCGCTCTTGGAATCAAGAACCAGCAAACCCTTCAATTTTAGCAAAAAACAATATTCCTTTTGCTTTAACTACCTATAAATTAAAGAAAGTAAAAGAGTTTAATAGCAATCTTCAAAAAGCTATTACTTACGGATTAGATAAGACTACAGCTTTAGAAGCATTAACTACAGTACCTGCCAAGATTTTAAAGAATGATAAAATAGGAAACTTAAAAGCTGGTAGTTATGCAAACTTCTTAATTACTTCTGGTGATATTTTTGACAAACAAACTACTTTATATGAAAACTGGGTACAAGGTGATAAAAACACCATTAACTCAATGGATATTAAAGATGTTACAGGTAAGTACACGTTAACAGTTAACGGGAAATCGTATGATATGACCATTACTGGTAAAGGAGCTAAACAAACAGCTGCTTTAAAAAGTGGAGATAAAAAGGTAAACAGTAAATCGTCTTTTAGCAACGACTGGTTACATATAACTCTTAAAGATGGTGACAACTACACTCGCTTAACAGCATTAGTACAAAACAAGCAACAAATTACGGGTACAGCTACCGACAACGATGGGAATGAAAGCACTTGGAATGCTACTTATACTGGAAAAGCTGATACTAAAAAGAAAGGCGGCAAGAAAAAAGAGACCACTCCTGAAGTAGTAGCTGTTTCATACCCAAATATCGGATTAGGAAACCCAACCGCTCCGCAAAAAGAGACTATTTTAATTAAAAATGCTACGGTTTGGACTTCTGAAAACAACGAAGTACTAAACAATACCGATGTATTAATTAAAGATGGAAAAATAGCTAAAATAGGTACCAACTTATCTTCAAGAGGCGCTACAATTATTGACGGAACTGGTAAGTATGTAACCGCAGGTATTATTGATGAGCATTCACATATTGCTACTTCTGCAGTAAACGAATCAGGGCATAACTCAACAGCTGAGGTTACTATTGAAGATGTTATCAACCCTAACGATGTAAATATTTACAGAAACATTGCGGGTGGTGTTACTTCTATTCAGGTATTACACGGTTCTGCCAATCCAATTGGTGGACGTTCAGCAATTATCAAACTAAAATGGGGAGAGAATGCTGACGGAATGTTATACAACAACACACCTAAGTTTATCAAGTTCGCTTTAGGTGAAAACGTAAAACAATCTAACTGGGGAGATTTAAATACCATTCGTTTCCCTCAAACACGTATGGGAGTTGAACAGGTATATATCGACTACTTCCAAAGAGCGAAAGAATACGATGCTAAAAAGAAAAGCGGACAACCATATCGTAAGGATATTGAGTTAGAAACCTTAGCAGAAATTATTAATAAAGAACGTTTTATTTCTTGTCACTCTTACGTACAGTCAGAAATCAATATGTTGATGAAGGTTGCAGAACAATTCAACTTTAACATCAACACCTTTACCCACATTTTAGAAGGATACAAACTAGCAGATAAAATGAAAGAACACGGAGTTGGTGGTTCTACTTTTGCTGACTGGTGGGCATATAAATATGAGGTTAACGACGCTATACCATACAACGCTGCTATTATGCACAACCAAGGTGTTACCGTTGCTATTAATTCTGATGATGCAGAAATGTCTCGTAGATTGAATCAAGAAGCTGCTAAATTGATTAAATATGGAGGTTTAAGCGAACAAGAAGCTTGGGCTACAGTTACTATCAATCCTGCAAAACTATTACACTTAAACGACCGTACAGGTAGTATTAAAGAAGGTAAAGATGCTGATGTTGTAGTATGGAGCGGAAATCCACTTTCAGTATATTCTAAAGCAGAGAAAACAATTATTGACGGAGCTGTTTATTTTGATATTGAAAAAGACTTAGAAAAGCGTAAAGCTATTAAAGCAGAACGTGCTAAGCTAATCAATATGATGCTACAAGAGAAGATTAAAGGAGGTAAAACACAAGCTCCTAAAAAGAAAACTCAGAAATTATTTCACTGTGATACAGAATAAGAACTTAAAAACACACAACATGAAAATTAAATTAATATATAGTTTATTATGTTTCTTATTCTTAGGAAATATAATAGCGCAACAAACACCAGCACCCAAGCAAACTGAAGCTTATAGTATTGAAGGTGCTACAGCACATTTAGGAAACGGAGAAGTAATTGAAAACTCCTTAATCATGTTTTCTAACGGTAAAATAGCCCATGTAGGAAATGCTAATAGCAGAATTGCTCGTATGGGAACTGTTATTAATGCCAAAGGAAAACACGTGTACCCAGGTTTTATTGCAGCAAACACCTCTTTAGGTTTAGCTGAAATTGATGCTGTACGTGCAACAAGAGACTTTGATGAGGTAGGTTCAATGCTACCACACATTCGTAGTATTATTGCCTATAATGCAGAAAGTAAAGTGGTAGAGACCATGCGTCCTAACGGAGTATTAATGGCACAAATTGCTCCACGTGGTGGTGTTATTTCAGGAACCTCTTCGGTAGTACAATTAGATGCTTGGAACTGGGAAGATGCGACTATTAAAACCGATGATGGTGTTCACATGAACTGGCCTCAGGTATTCTCTAGAGGTCGTTGGTGGATGGGTGAAGATCCTGGATTAAAGCCTAACAAAAACTATCAAAAAAGCATTGATAAGCTTACAAAATTTTTCGCCAATGCAAAAAGCTACCTAGCAGGTAACAAAACACCTAAAAACTTACCATACGAAGCTTTACAAGGCGTTTTAAACGGTACGCAAAGAATGTTTGTACACGTATCAGGAGAAAAAGGAATTACTGATGCTGTAACTATTTGTAAAGAATTAGGTGTTAAAAATATCGTGATTGTTCGCGGACAAGAGGCTGAAAAAGTTGCTGACTTATTAAAAGCAAACAATATACCTGTTATTTTAGAACGTGCTCACCGTTTGCCTAATGGTGAAGATGCAGATTATGACAGACCTTTTAGAGCAGCTAAGATATTAACCGATGCTGGTATTTTAGTAGGTTTAGGTATGGAAGGAGATATGGAACGTATGAGCACACGTAACTTACCTTTTTATGCAGGAACTTATGCTGCTTACGGATTAGGTAAAGAAAAAGCTTTACAATTAATTACTCAAAACAATGCTAAAATTTTAGGTGTTGACAACAACGTAGGAACCATAGAAGTTGGTAAAGACGCTACCCTATTTATTTCTGAAGGTGATGCTTTAGATATGCGTACCAATATTTTAACAACTGCTTTTATTCAAGGTAGAAAAATTAGCCTAGAATCGCATCAAACAAAATTATGGAAGCGTTATGCTAATAAATATAAAAATCAATAAACACCAGCCTTAACGAATGAGATAGCAAAATCTCATTATTAGAACTTAAAAACATCATTCTGTAAAAGAGTGATGTTTTTTTATACATGAATAATAAGCATGCGCTACTGTATGGTAACTTCATACACCACTGTATTATAACACCATACAGTAGTGTCGGGTGACTTCATACACTACTGTATGAAGCTTAATACAAACTAGTACACCCCATATTTTGGTTTTGTTTGAAGATTCAAACAGTAGCATCTGGTGTTAAACAACAGTGGTGTTTGGTGTTGGGTAACAGTACTGTTGTTTGCCTAACAACAGCAATAGCTAGTAATTATTCTTTTAGTAAGATGGTATTTTATTATAAAACAGAATAGTACTTTTGTATTCTGATATAATAGCAGATGAAACAGATTAGTAGTACACAAAACGCCTATATAAAAGAGCTTTTAAAGCTTCAAGAGAAATCTAGAGAACGTAAGAAAAAAGGATTGTTTTTAGTAGAAGGACAACGTGAAATTTCGTTAGTTGTTAAAGGAGGTTATGAAATAGACACCCTGCTGTTTGTTGCTGATATGTTTACCGAAGAAAGTGTAAACAAAATTCTAAATAAGGCTGCTAACCGTATAGAAATAACAAAAGAAGTATACCAAAAGCTTGCCTATCGTGATACTACCGAGGGTATTATTGCTGTAGTAAAAGCTAAAAACTTCGATTTAGACGCTATTGAATTCAACACCACTACCCCACTCGTTTTGGTTATGGAAGGTATTGAAAAACCAGGAAACATTGGTGCTATGTTACGTACCGCCGATGCTGCTAATGTAGATGCTGTTTTTATTGCCAACCCTAAAACGGATTTATTCAATCCTAATATCATACGTTCTAGTGTGGGTTGTGTATTTACCAATCAGATAGCTACAGGTACTTCTGAAAACATTATAGCGTACTTACAGGAGCACAACATAAATATTTACAGTGCTACCCTACAAAACTCAAACGAATACCATAAAAACGATTATACTAAGGCTACTGCTTTGGTAGTGGGTACTGAAGCTACAGGATTAACGCAAATTTGGCGAGACCAAGCTACTCAGAATATCAACATCCCAATGCAAGGGGAAATAGATTCTATGAACGTATCGGTTGCCGCAGCCATCTTAACTTTTGAAGCGAAACGACAACGTAATTTTGTACAATAAGCTTACTTATCAATGTTGAAAAACATCTTTTTAACCGTGCATTTTTGTACGGTTTTTTATTTTGTTTTACCTTAGCTAGCGCTTAATAAAAAAGAATAAAATTGCTATAGAATTCCTTTTTTTTCAAAACTAGTAAGCTTAGCAATAAATATAAAAGAGCAGTAAAGTATTCTTATAACTCCTTTTTGGTTGTATAACGATGTATTTTACATCTATATAAACAGGTTAGCTGCTATACAAAAGAGATTGCAAATAGAGTTGATAGAAATGAATTAATTTAAGATGCCAAGAGATAATTTTACAAAAGATACAATTCTACGATTAGCTCAAAGAGCTGGTTATACTTGTTCAATCTGTGAAAGTTTAACAGTAGGACCTTCGGAGGAAAAAGAAAATTCAGTTAATATTACTGGAGTTGCTGCTCATATTTCTGGAGCATCAGAAGGACGAGGAAGCAGACGATATAGGTCAGACATGACTACAGAAGAAAGAAAAAGTATATCTAATGGGATTTGGCTTTGTGAAACTCACGCAGACTTAATAGATGGTGATGAAGTTACTTATACAGAAAAGCGTCTACATGAGATTAAAGATAGGCATGAAACAAAAGTACAATATAAGCATGCAGGAGTTAATATTGATAAAGGATTGTTTACAGAGATTGAAATATGCAACCTTGCAACATTTACTTCCTCAACCAGAATAAAATTTCAGCAAAATAATTTAATAATTGGTCAAGGAAGTCCTGGTAAAACAATTCTTTGTGAGTTCTTAGCTAGTTTAAAAAATCCAAGTTTACTAAAGCGTTGGGAAGACAATAAAAATAGAGGGAATTCATTTTTTAGTATCAAATACTTTAGGACTGAAGAATTAACCTACAATATTCGAATTGATTCAAAAAGGAAAATTACATATGATTTAAATGGAGTTGGAACTCCAGTTTTAATTCCGTCATCAACAATATTCCATTTGAATAAATGTTTTCGTGATTTTGTTATTGAAAACGAATTGGATTATAAGATTAAGAAATCCTTTATGGAGTACTTCGGATTAAGAGAAATCGAATATTTAAATTTTATAGCAGATGTTGCGACAAAAAAGAAATATATCATAGAGGATTTTGAATACGATACCGAAGAGGATTATTTATCTGTTAAATTAAAAGATCGTACTAATTACAGGAGTTTTCAAAGTTTGTCATCGGGTGAAAAAGATAGGGTTATTCTAGAAATGACCTTGCAATTGGCAATTTTCTATTCAAAATTCAATTCGACAATTACAATAATTGACCAAGAAGCATTTCCAACTATGGACTCCGCAGGTTATTGTAACTTAATAAAGGTTGTTGTTGAAAATTGTTTTGACTTTCAATTTATTGTAGCCACATTCTTCGAAAAGAACGAATTACCATATAAATTATTAAACACGATTGAATTAACAGTTGTTGAAGGAGATACAAAAGTACAGCAGCTAACAATGCATCATAAGTAATACGGGGAATGCTGTATTTATGAAGGTTTCTTCGACATTTGAGTCCCGCCACATCTACGATTTGACGAGCTAATTAAATTTGAAAGTTAACTATAAAATCATAGATTTGGCTACTTAGCAATTTGAGACAGTTGTGGGTTAAATCCCGCACTACTCATATGCGAGCCGTTAAAACATTTAAGGAATGACGTTAAAAGATGAATTAAACGCTGAAAATGGCTCTTTTTTACTTGAGTTAAGGACTTCCTTGAATTGGAATCACGGTTCATTTATTAACCTTCTGACTGAATTAGATAAGGAATGTAAGCGGTCAAAAGAAAAACTGAATTTATCACGAGATACTGCTTCTGGAATTTGGTACATCTCTGATTTTATCAAAAATTGGACTGAACATCAAAATTTTCCAAAAGAATTCGCTGAAGAGTATTATAAAAAAGCCTATGAATTAATAAATGATTTGGCTTACACATACTTTATGGCTGAATCGCCTTATGAATCGGATTCTGAAATTGAAAATAAAATAACCGAATTAAAAACGTTTTACAACAACATATAACCGTAATTACGGCAGATTCATAACTTACTTATTGAGAGCTAAAAAATAAACTACTTTAAACCGTACATTTTTGTACGGTTTTTTATTTTGTTTTATCTTGGCTAATGCTTAACAAAAAGAATAGTAAAGTATCCTAACACCTACAAAATTGTTTGCATAAATAAGCTATAAGACGTTAAAATGAACAAAACATTAAATCTTCAGAAAAAACTAATAATCTTTGGTTTCCCTATGTTAATTATAGGATTGATGGTTATGGTTTCAAAATCAACAGTTTTTAACAAACATCCGGTGAGTCTATCAACTGGAATTACATTTGATTTATTATTGACAGTTCCTTTAATCTACTTTTTACTAATCAGGAAAACAAATATCCCAAAGACTACAGTAGTCCCTTTTTTAATTATTGGAATGGTAATTTGTTCTGTAATACTTCCTGCACAAAATCAACATTATCTTAATCTTTTTAAGACTTGGGTGTTTCCTATAGTTGAACTTTCAATAGTATCTTATGTAATGTACAATCTAAGCAAAGCCATAAAGCGCTATAGGCTAAATAAACATGAAGATATTGACTTTTTCACAGCTTTAAAAAATACTTGCTATGAAATACTTCCAAAAAGATTAGTTATTCCTATCGTAACCGAAATTGCTGTTTTTTACTATGGTTTTATTAATTGGAAAAAAAGAAAGCTGAATGAAAATGAGTTCACTTATCATAAAGATAGTGGAACAGTTGCTCTTTTAATTGTCATAATTTTTATCATTGCAATAGAAACTATTGTTTTACATGTTCTTCTTCAGAAATGGAATGTTACAGTTGCCTGGGGTTTAACTTTTTTAAGCATTTATTCTGGAATCCAACTTCTTGGATTTCTAAAATCTATATACAAAAGACCTATATCAATAAAAAATGAAAAACTGTTTCTTCGATATGGTATTATGAACGAAACAATTATTGATTTAAAAGATATCGAGAGCGTCGAAATTTCATCAAAGGATATAGAGTTAAACAAAGAAACACGAAAATTATCGTTTTTAGGTGAATTGGAAAGTCATAATGTAATTATCAGATTAAAAGAAGAAAACGAATTGACTGGACTATACGGAATTAAACGTAAGTACAAGAACTTAGCATTGCATGTTGATAAGAAAAATGAATTTAGAAATCAAATAAATAATGCTTTACAACATTAACCATAAATAATTACCTCACTTAGGCTACGTATCTACTCATCGCCAAAACCGCTATGATTCATACCCAAACAAACGTAAAAAAACTATAACTGAATAAAAAACTTTAAATGTTTATAATTAATCTGACTTATAAAACAAAACTAAAAAAAATTGACCACTTTCTTAATGAGCATATTGAATTTCTAAATGAGCAATATGAATTAGGGAATTTTATAGCTTCTGGACGAAAAATACCAAGAACAGGCGGAATAATATTATCAAACGTCAAGTCTAAACCTGAATTGGAGAAAATTATAGAAAGAGACCCTTTTAAGAAAAACGGATTAGCAGATTATGAACTGACTGAATTTGTACCGAGTAAAACTTGTGAAGAATTGAAGTTCTTAATGGAATAAAAGAATACGAACACACAATAAGTTTATTATATATAAAAATTACTATGAAATTAATTCTAAAAACCTTCAAATGGATAGGTATATTTTTAGTTGGAATTATACTACTCTTAATAGTATCAGGAGCATGTTACCGATTGTTTAGTTCAAAACCTATTCCTCCAGGAAAATTAGTCGATGTCAATGGAACAAAGCTTCATATAAGAGCTGAAAGTGAAAAAAACGATTTACCAACTGTTATTCTTGAAGCAGGAGCAAACAGCCATACAGATATGCTTCATTGGATTGCGGAAGGATTGAAGAAGAATATGAGAGTAATACGCTATGACAGAGAAGGAAAATGGTTTAGTGAATCAAGTAAAGATAGTATTACACCTGAATTTTATGCGCACCAATTACACGAATTACTTGAGAAAAATGGAGAAAAGCCTCCTTATATATTAGTTGGTCATTCTATGGGCGGACCCTATAATCAAATATTCAGAGATCTATATCCGAATGAAGTAAAAGGAATGGTCTTCTTAGATTCTAGCCACCCTGAACAATGGGAACGACTAGCCCAAAAAGAACTGATTCCAAAAGAACAAATTAACCTCCTAAAAATTACTGCTGCTATTTCAGATATGGGAATAAGAGGAGTTTATAATAAAATAACGAGTCCTAAGGCTAAAAATGATGGTTTACCTAAAGATTGTCATATCCGTAACCTCAATCTTGCTTCTTATTCAGGTAAGGTTTACCATAGATATTTAAAAGAAAACCGCATCAATAAAGATATTCTTAAGCGAGCAGGTCAAGCAAAAAGTTTAGATTCGTTACCTATTTTGGTCTTTACCGCAACAGAACAGTATAGAGAGTCTCAAAAAGAAAGATATAGAAAGAAAGGAATTGATCCTGACAAACAAATTCAATTATGGTTAGATATACAAAAAGAACTGGCAAAACTATCTACTAACAGTAAACAATTTGTTATTGAAGCAAATCATGGTACCATAATTACCAAAAAAGAAAACGCTGATATAATTAATAAAGAAATACTATCAATGGTTGAAAAAATTGAAAAAGAAAATCGTAAGTAAAATATTATATAGCCACATTATAATGGATTCTAAATTCACCTATAACAGCTAAAAAACAATATTTTAACCGTGCATTTTTGTACGGTTTTTTATTTTGTTTTATCTTGGCTAACGCTAATAAAAAAGAACAAAAATTGCTAAAAAATTCCTTTTTTCATTTCCTAAACAAGGTGCTTAGTAATAAAAATAATAAAGGTACTCTTATACTTCCTTTTTGGGGTGTATAACCTACATATTTTATGCTCATATAAACAAGCTATGGGTTATTTGAACTCAACTAGACAAATATTAACAAATTTAAATTAATGATGAAAAAACAATTTTTATTTATTTTAATAACAATTTTAAGCTTTAATAGTTATTCACAAATTTCTTTTGAAAAAGGATATTACATTGATAATACTAATCAAAAAACTAATTGTCTAATCAAGAATGTTGATTGGAAAAATAATCCAACTGAATTTGAATATAAACTATCCGAAAACAGTGAGTCTAAAAAGGCAACTATAAAATCAATTAAAGAATTTGGTATTGATAATATTACAAAATACATCAGAAGTACTGTAAATATTGACAGGTCTAGCGAAAACACCAATAATTTAAGTAATCATAAAAACCCTATATTTCAAAAAGAAGAACTTTTTTTAAAAGTATTAATTGAAGGAAAGGCTAATTTATATCAATACATTGATAGTAACTTAAAAAGATATTTTTATAATAAAGAGAACTCCAATATTGAACAATTAATTTTTAAAAGTTATAAAACCACTGAGAATAATATTGGTGAAAATAATAGATTTAGACAACAGCTATGGCTTGATTTGAAATGTCCAAATTTTAAAACTAGTAAAATTGAAAATGTAAAGTATAAAAAAAATGATTTAGTACGATTTTTTACTGAATACAGTGAATGCTATAATAACGAACTAATTATTTTCGAGCCAAAACAAAAAAGAGATTTATTTAATTTGACAATCAGACCTCGTATAAATAGTTCTTCATTAGCTATACAAAATTCTGTTTCTAATTCTAGAAATACTGATTTCAAGAATAAAATAGGGTTTGGACTTGGATTAGAGGCTGAGTATATTTTACCTTTTAATAAAAATAAATGGGCAATTACAATTGAGCCAACTTATCAAAGTTTCAAGTCCGAAAAAACAACTGAAGTAAATAATGTTTCTGGAGGAATATTAATAGCTAATGTTGATTATAGTTCTATTGAAATCCCTGTAGGTTTAAGACATTATTTCTTTCTAAATAATAATTCTAAAATTTTTATAAATGCTTCTTTCATCTTTGATTTAAACTCAAAATCATCAATTGAATTTACCCGAAATGATGGTTCGAATTTAAATTCATTAGAAATTGAAACAAGAAATAACCTAGCTATGGGAATTGGTTATAAACAAAATGACAGATATAGTTTAGAGTTTAGATATCAAACCAATAGAGAACTTTTAGGAAACTACTCGTATTGGACTTCAGAATATAGAACATTATCAATAATATTTGGTTATTCATTATTCTGAAAAAACTCCCCATAACAACAGGTTCTATAGACCTAATAAACTAAAGGTTATTTAGATAGTAAAAGAGTAGGGATTTACATTATTGACGGAATCTTAAAGTTCCTATGGCTATAATAACCTTACTCTGCCCTTTTATTCTTTATTAATAAAATGTCTAATTTAAATGAATTACAAACTTAGGATGGCTGTAAGTAATTGCTTGTTCTCGCCTACTTCTTATAATCTTAGCGGATTTTAAGTTTGATGTCTACTTGCAAATTAAGTGTTAAACCACGTAAATACTTATTTATAGCCAAACAAACGTAAAAAAAACTATAAAAACTTTATATGTTTATAATTAATCTGACTTATAAAACAGAGCTAAAAAAAAATTGACGCCTTGTACGAATACACAACAACATATAGCCACAATTAAGGTAGATTCATAATCTTACTCATAAAAGCTAAAAAACAACATTTTAACCGTACGCTTTTGTACGGTTTTTATTTTGTTTTATCTTGGCTAATGCTTCCTAAAAAAGAATGAAATTGCTAAAGCTCCTAAATTAGTTGTAACAAAGTAAGTAAACAAAAAGTATTTCAGCTACTCAAGTAAAAATTCAATCAACAAATTCAATAAAAATAAAAAATATGAAGTTCGTGAGTTATAATTAGACGAATACAAGCTATAAAAAACTAAATCAAGAAAACATTAATATCTATACCTAAATGAAAACCACAATAAAAGTTTTATTTATAATTTTAATTTCTTTAACAACATTAAGTTGTAAATATCAAAAGAACGACTCATTTAAACCTAAAGAGGTTTATAAAACTAAAAACTTGATTGTCACTCAAATTTCTGAAAACTCATTTCAACATACTTCTTTCTTACAAACTGAAAGTTTTGGAAATGTTCCTTGTAATGGTTTGATTGTTAGCAACCAAAATGAAATTGTAATTTTTGATACACCTACTACTGACTCAAGTTCAGAAGAATTAATAAAATGGGTAAACGAAACTCTTCATTCAAAAATTAAAGCAATCATTCCCACTCATTTTCATGATGACTGTTTAGGCGGATTAAAAGCATTTCATCAACATAAAATTCCTTCTTATTCATATTATAAAACTTTAGAGTTTGCTAAAGAAAATAACTATGAAACTCCACAAAATAGTTTTAAAGAGCCCCTTGTACTTAAAGTTGGTGATAAAGATATTATTGCAAAACATTTTGGTGAAGGACATACAAAAGATAATGTTGTTGGTTATTTTCCGCACGAAAATATTATGTTCGGAGGATGTTTAATAAAAACACTGAATGCTAACAAAGGTTATTTAGGTGATGCCAATGTTTCTGAATGGTCAAATACTATTGAAAAGATTAAGCTAGAATATCCAAACATAAAAATTGTTGTTCCTGGACACGGAAAATACGGAGATATAAAGTTATTAGATTATACTATTAACTTGTTTAAAACTGAATAAAAAGCTTCTATCAAACACCTTTAACAAAACTCTAAAAATAAAATGAAAGAGACTATACATAAACTAAATCAATTATTAAAATCTGGGAGAGACTACCTTTCCAAAACTTCAGAATCTGAATTGGCTACAAAAGCTTCTCCAGAAAAATGGTCAAAAAAAGAAATACTTGGACATTTAATTGATTCTGGAATTAACAATCTACAACGATTTACTGAAATCCAGTTTGAAAACAAACCCTATAAAATTAGAAAATACAATCAAAATGAGTTAGTGAAAGTAAATGACTATCAAAATTCAGACATTAAAGAAATTCTTGAATTTTGGTGCTCAATAAATAGTAGAATAAAAAAAGTGATGGAGTTACAAACTAATGACTCTTTGAATTATAAAATAGAACTTGAAAAAAATAACATATCAGATTTAAGGTTTTTAATGACTGATTATGTAAACCATTTAGAACATCACCTTAACCAAATAATGGATAAAAACTCATAGTTTTATTACCTTATAAATTATAAAACCCCATTATAGTTACTGAATGAATTTAATTACAGACCATCCTTATATATCAATAATTATAATTATTTTGAATTCTATAATAAAAAAAATTACACGAGCTAAACATTCGCCACTTGCAAAAGTGTTCTTATTTATCATAACTATAATTTCTCAAGCCTGCAGTCCTTTTGATGGACCAGTTGATAAATCCATTTCAGATTCTTATTACTATTCAAAATCAAAAAGTAACATCTGTTATTCCCCTATGGGAAATTGGTTTGAATTGGGTAATACCAAATTAAATGCCGATGTAGAGAGCTTTAAGGTTTTAGGAAGAGACTTTGGGAAAGATAAAAACCACTTATACTTCAAAACTCATATTATTGATGATGAAGTAGACGTTGCTACCTTTTATGTTGATGATGACAATTACATCTGTTTTGATAAAGACCATGTATATAGAGCTTTAAATTATTTACCTCACGGCTTTACTCAAACTAATCAAGAAAAAAAACACTTATGGAAAATAGCTAAAGCAAATCCAAAAACATTTCAAAAAATTAATAACGACTGGTCTAAAGACGATAAACATTACTTTTATAATTACAAACCTGTAGATGTAGACTACAACTCATTTACAATTATAAATAACAATTTTGTTAAAGATCAAAATAAAGTATACTCATTAAAGAGTTATGAATTGCTAGCTTCTTCAATAGATCCTACTACAGCAAAAAAAATCAATAGTAGATATATTGCAGATAAAAACAATGTTTATGATTTTCAAGAATATCAGAATGGTAAAATAGTAGATTCTCTAATCTCAATACCTTACCAAAACATCGATGATTTGACTATTTTAGAGGATAAATTTCTACTATTTGACAATAAAGTTATTTACGATGCGGCTATAATTGAAAATGCGGACGCTTCATCTTTTCAAATAATTCAATTTCCGTATTCAAAAGATAAGAATTACGTATTCTACCACGGAGATATAATCGAAAAAGCCGACCCAAAAACCTTTAGTGTTTTTGAAACATCATATTACTCAAAAGATAAAAATCATGTATTTGTTTATGGAAAGCTACTAAAAGATGCTGATGTAGCTACTTTTGGTCCCATAAACAAGAAACATTCCTTATTATACAAAGATAAAAACCACACCTACCGTGGAGATCAAATTGTAGAGAACAATTAAATATTAGTTATAAACACAATATTAAACACCTTAAAATGAAAACTATAATAAAATGGTTTTCATTTTTTTTTGTATTTTAATATGCCATAAAATTATAAAATCATGAAAAACTTATTAAACTCTACCCCTATTTCAATTTTATCTTTCTTAATTTTATTTTTGTCTTTTTCTGCTACTGCACAGAACAACTCTGATACAGTTATTATGATGGATGGAAAAGAAAGAAAAGGAAAAGTAACAGCTATTAACGACAATGAAATTACATTTATTTATACTGGCGAAACCCTAGAATATAAAATAAACAGAGTAAAAGTCAACAAAATTATTTTTGCTAGTGGACGAACTCAGTTGATTTCTGAAAAATCAACAAAACAAAATACTCAAAGTACCTCAAACCTTGCTATTAGAAAAGGTAAAATGGCTGTACTGCCCTTTAAAGTTATAACTAATATGCCTTCAGTAGATAAAGAGGCTGTTGGAAGACAAATTCAAACTGATTGCTCTAATACTATAAAGAAAGACGCTCCTATGATTGAAGTTATAGACCCAAGAATTGTAAACGCTACTTTAGCCAAAAATAATATTTCTGTTAATCAACTAGAGACAATTCTACCTAGTGAGTTAGCTATTACACTAGGTGTTGAACATGTTGTTTTTGGCTCTTATGATGTTGAAAATACAGGAACTAGAACCTCTGGATCAACCGTTACCTCATACAAATCGAAGAAAAACAGAAAAGGAACTGCTATTAGCTCTGGAAGCTCATATACATCAGACACTTATGACTCTAAGATTACAATGGATATATACAATGATAAAGGCTCTAATATTTATTCTGTTTCTCGTAAACCATTTATGGCTGGTTTAGACAAATACCACAGTACAATTAAGTATTTAGTTAAAAGAGCCCCATTTGGTAGTAAACATAAATAGCAAATCTTATATTAACATCCATAATTCATATCATGAATTAGCTTTTTTGTACAAGATGTCTAAAAATTAAGTAGTTTTACTTATTTAAAAAGCTATAATGAAATACGGATACACTATACTTTATGTTGAAAACGTAAAAGAAACAATTAACTTTTACGAAAAAGCTTTCGGTTTCACCTCTAAATTTATCACTCCTGAAAATGATTATGGTGAGTTAATTTCAGGAGAAACAACCATTGCTTTTGCTTCTTATGAATTAGGAAAATCTAACTTTAAAAAAGAACTTATCAAAGCAAATACATCTAATAAACCTTTTGGAATAGAAATGGTTTTTGTGACTGAAAATATAGAAGCCGATTATAAAAAAGCTATTGATATGGGAGCTATTGAGTTTGAACCAATCAAAGAAAAACCCTGGGGGCAAAAAGTAGGCTATGTAAAAGACATTAATGGTTTTTTAATAGAAATTTGCTCGCCCATGAAAGTTTAAGTACAGTGAGCGACTTTAATGCTACTTCTATTTATTTTGAAGTCTGATATTCGCTCGGATTTTTACCCGCGTACTTTTTAAATGTTTTATTAAAATGACTAGAGTCTGTGAAACCTGTTTTCTCAGCAATTTCACCAATACTCAAACTACTTTGTTTTAACAAGCTCTCTGCCATTTTTATTTTGGTTTCCATTATATAACGCTGTAACGATATACCTGTATGTTTCTTTACAAAAATGCCAACATAGTTTGGGGATAAATGAAAAGTTTCTGCAATAACATCAACCTTAATAAGCTCTTTATTTTGTACATTTTGTCGTATATACGTCAATATTAAATCTACCTTATTCTTATCGTAAACATGTCCGCTATTTTTTAATGTAGACTTTAAGTTTCTAGACAGTATAATCAACAAAGCTCCAAACAATTCAGATAATACATTACGACTGTAAGTTAACGGACTATGCAATTCACTTTTTATTAAATGATAAAGTCTAAAAAGCTGCTCTTTATCTGTTTTGCAACTAATTACACTTTTAGCAACAATATTCTGATGAAAAATTACTGCCTCTAAATTCTTTCTCCAATAAGTACTTGTAGAAAATGTAGCCTTTTCTAAAAACATCTGTTCTGTAAATTTTAGTACTCCAAACCTTGTTGGCTCACCAATAATAAACTCATGTTCATCCTTTGGAGTTAAAAAAAACAAATCTCCCTCTTTATAATCAATAACACTTTCGTTTAAAACATGTTTTCCGCTTCCTTTTAAAACAAAAGTCAACTCAAAAAAATGGTGCTTATGCCTTGGGTAGCCCCACTCCTTCTCTGCATCAAACTCAAATACATCTAAATTCTTGGTAATATAAAAACGTTGCGTCATCAGAATGTTTTTATACAAATATACAATGTATTTATACAATAACATAACTTAAAATAGCCACTAATTTTGCAGTCACAACAGTTAATTAAACAATATAAAATGAAAAATAATAGCATTATAGCACTAGTTATCATAGCGGTAAGCTTAACATTAAATGCTTGTAAAAAAGAGCAAAAGAATACAAGTAAAATAAGTTCTACTTCAACAAAAACTGTAGCAAAAAAAAGCTATTGGCCTAACGGAGCACAATTAGTCATTTCTTTTTCAATGCAGTTTGAAACAGGAGGACAACCTGAAGGAGCTGAAAGTCCTTTTTCAGGAAACCCATTACCTAAAGGAAATCCTGATTTGCCTGCTGAAAGCTGGTTTCGCTATGGAGCAAGAGAAGGAATGTGGCGAATGATGGATTTATGGGATAAACACAATATAAAAGTAACCTCTCATGTTGTAGGCGAAGCTGCAATAAAATACCCTGAAATAGCTAAGGCTATGGCTAGTAAAGGACATGAAATAGCTGCTCACGGAATTGCTTGGGACGATCAGTGGAATTTAAGTTACGAAGAAGAACTTGCCTTTGTTAAAAAAGGAATTGACACAGTAGAAGCAATTACAGGAAAAAGAGGACGTGGATACAATGCCAACTGGTTACGTAGAAGTCCTAACACTCTTAAGGTTTTACAAGAACTTGGTTTTTTATACCATATTGATGATGTAAGTCGTGATGAACCTTTCATTACTAAAGTAAGAGGTAAAAACTTTGTTGTAATGCCTTATACACTGCGTAATAACGATATTGTAAATATTGCTGGTAAAAACTGGTCGCCAGATCAATTCTTATTCCAGCTAAAAACAGAATTCAATCAGCTTTATAAAGAAGGTTCCTCTAAAAGAAGAATGATGAGTGTGAGTTTACACGATAGAATTGGAGGTGCTCCAGCAGTAGTTAATGTTGTAAATCAATTTATTGAATATGCAAAACAACATGAAGGTGTAGTATTTATGCGTAAAGATGATATTGCTAAAATGGTAATAAACGACCCTAATACACCAATTGATAACGCCGAATTAAAATTTAACAAATAAGAATACCAACATGAAACATGCAATCTATTTATACCTTGTATTTAGTACACTAACAATTATTAATGCGCAAAACAAATTACCTTTTCAATTAGAAAAAGATTGGGAATTAAAAGGGTTAAAGAACCCTGAAAGCGTAGTGCTCGATAAAACAAACCAAGTATTATATGTGTCTAATGTAAACGGTGCTCCTACTGATAAAGATGGTAATGGTTTTATATCTAAAATAAGTTTAGACGGAGAAATAATAGAACTAGAATGGCTTAAAGGATTAGATGCTCCTAAAGGACTTACTATTCACAAAGGAAAATTATACGTTACGGATATTAATACTATTGTTGAAGTTGATATAGCAAATAAACAAGTCCAACGATTTACAGCCAAAGATGCTACCTTTCTCAATGATATTGTTGCTGATAAAAAAGGAAATATTTATGCTTCTAACACTTTTGGACTTAGTGGTATTTACAAACTTCCAACTAAAGGGGCTAGAAAAGTTGAGTTATGGTTAAAAGATGATAAATTAAATATGCCTAATGGCTTATCTCTATCAAAAAATAACTTAATAGCTGCTGGTTGGGGTATAGATTTAGATGCTAAAACATTTGCTACTAAAACACCAGGGCATTTGGTTAAAATCAATTTAAAAACAAAAAAAATAAAAACCATAAGTCAACCTTTTGGAAACTTAGATGGACTCAGCGAAACTTTACACGGTTTTTTAATTACTGATTGGTTAGCAGGAAGCCTATTCTACTTGAGAAAAGGAAGTGATAAAGGGCAACTTGTAATTGATTTACCTCAAGGAAGTGCTGATACGTACTTTGACAAAGCTACCAAAACATTATACATCCCTTTAATGTTGAATAATAAATTATTGAAGTATCACTTTAAAAAGTAACATCATGAACATAAAACTAATATTCTTAGGTAGTTTATTAATTTTTTTCGGACAAATAGCTGCGCAAGAGACTACTACACTTCTAGGTAAAAAAGTAGAAAGTATTCAAGTTATAGACTTTGAATCTATGCCACACGATACCATTAGCGAAGGAATTACACGACAATGGTTTCATGGGGCCAAAGGACAAATGGCCTATTTTCATTTAAAAAAAGGTGCGCATATTCCTATGCACAAACATCCCAATGAGCAAATTACTTATATCCTCAAAGGAAAAGTAAAAATTAACACTATTGATAAAGGAAAAAGAAAAACCTATATCATCTCTGCTGGTCAAGTAATTGTTTTTCCAGAAAATGTATCTCACGAATTTTTTGCGCTGGAAAACACACTTGATTTAGATGTACATGTACCCGTAAGACAAGATTGGTTGACTAATGAACTACCAGCATATTTAAAGAAAAGTAAATAAATGAAAGCCACACCTAAACAAACAGCGTATGCATTGCTACGTATTACTATGGGAATTAACTTTTTCGGACATGGATTAGCAAGATTGCCAAAAATCCCTTCATTCCGTGACTGGATGGTAAGTCAGTTTCAAGAAAGCATACTTCCAGAGTTTCTTGTGTATGCTTGTGCTAGCGTACTACCCTTCATTGAATTTTTTATAGGTATCCTACTAATCATTGGTCTATTTACCTGCAGAGTAGCTATAATAGGCGCTATTGTAATTACAATACTTATTCTTGGCTCGTGTTTAACAGAGCATTGGGAATGGGCTGGTGGCCAAATGCTATATGCTTTATTTTATTTCTTTATTATAAGTCAAGTATCAGAAAATAAATGGTCTATCGACAATAAATTATTAACATCAAAAAGTTACACCCCGTAAATAATCAAAATAAATGAGTTCACAATATCAAACTGAGAGGTTAATCATAAGACCAACAAATGCTGAAGATATTAACTTTATCTTCAACTTATTTAACTCTCCTAAATGGATTGAAAACATTGGAGATAGAAACATAACTTCAACTACTCATGCAAAGCAATATATTGAAACAGTTATGCTTAAACAACTCAAGAAATTAGGATACTCTAGCTATACTGTAATTAGACAATCTGATAATCAAAAAATAGGAACTGTGGGACTTTATGATCGTGAGGGAGTTGATGGAATTGATTTTGGTTTTGCCTTTTTACCCCAATTTGAAGGTAAAGGATATGCCTTTGAAAGTGCATCAAAAATAAAAGAAGCAGCTATAAATGAGTTCAGAATTCAAAATCTAGTGGCTATTACACGTCCTAGTAATACTGGCTCACAAAAATTACTTAATAAATTAGGTTTCAGCTTTAAAAAAGACATCATTCTTCCTAAGCATGAGTTTAAAGAATGGTTATTATATGCTATAAACTAATACCTTCCTTATGAAAGTAGAAACAATAAACACCGCTGGTAATTGGTCTGTACATTGGACAGAATCCTTAAAAAAAGCCATTCAATTAGGAGTTAATAGTCATAAAATTGGACAACAATTATTATTAGAAAATAAACGTGTTAAGATATGGCATATTGAATTGGAACCCGGAAAAACTCTTCCGTTTCATAAACATGATAAACCTTATTTTTATGTTTGTCATACAAGAGGTAGCTCTCGTTCCTATTTTTCTAATGGTGCTGTAATTGAAACATCCTACGAGCCTAATGATATTAAGTACTTTAATAATTTAAATACTAAGAATTTCTTTATACATAATCTAGAAAATATAGGTACTACCACCCTACATTTTACAACTGTAGAGTTTACGGAATAACACAATGTTTTTTCACAAGTAAAACATGAAATTATACAACAACTACATCTTCAAACCGTAGTAAATTTGTACTATTAAATAATTAAAACTTTGTAAATCATGGCTTTTAAAAAGTTATATCAACCCTATAATAAAAATGGCTTGACATTAAAAAACAGATTTTTAATGGCTCCTATGACACGTTCCAGAAGTTCACAACCTGGTGATATTCCTAATGAATTAATGGCTGAATATTATGGACAAAGAGCCTCCGCAGGAATAATTATATCTGAAGCTACTCAAGTTTCATTACAAGGAAAAGGCTACGCTAAAACACCTGGAATTTATACACAAGAACAAATTGAAGGTTGGAAATTAATTACTGACGAAGTCCATAAAAAAGGAAGCAAAATATTTTTACAATTATGGCATGTTGGTCGCGTATCTAGTTCTAAAGTAAACGGACTACAGCCTATTGCTCCTTCTAAAAAAGCAGCCAAAGACACCAATGTTTATATTTTTAATGGAGCTCCTAATGGTGATGCTACTTTTGTACCTGTAGAAGAACCTAGAGCAATGACAAAAGCAGACATCAATCAAGTAATTGAAGAATTTAAAACAGGGGCAAAAAATGCTATTAAAGCAGGTTTTGACGGTGTTGAAATTCACGGAGCCAATGGATATTTGATAGATCAGTTTTTAAGAAGTAATTCTAACCAACGAACTGACGAATATGGGGGAACTAAAGAAAATAGAGTTCGATTACTAACCGAAATCACTCAAGCAGTTGCTCAGGAAATAGGTAATGAAAAAACCGGAGTTCGCCTCTCCCCTTTTATTAGTTTTAAAGACATGAATGATCCTGAAATATTAGACACTATAATGATTGCTACCCAAAAACTTGAAAAAATTGGGGTTACCTATTTACATCTATGTGAAGCAGATTGGGATGATGCTCCTAAAATTCCTAATGATTTTAGACAGAACCTACGCAAAATATTTAGTAAAACTATTATTGCTACAGGAAATAAAACACCTGAACAAGGGGAAGATTTATTAAAAAATGAACTAGTTGATTTAATTGGCTTTGGACGTAATTTTTTAACGAACCCAGATTATCCAATAAGAGTAAAACTAAATGCTCCATTAAACAAAATTACTGATACTCATACGTTATTTGGTGGTGGGGATGCTAGAGGATATACAGATTATCCTTTTTTGAAACAAGTAAACGATTAAAAAAGTACAGATAACTTGAATAAAACGCTCCTTTTTATAATACTTCTCATTATCAATCTTTAAAAATAAATAACTATTTTAGTGACTGTTACACTAACTAACAGTCACTAAATATGTCTAAAAAAATAGGATTAAAAGAAGCTATTTCAATAGGAATTGGTGGTATGGTAGGCGGCGGTATTTTTGCCGTTTTAGGTCTTGCTGTTTTACTTGCCAAAGGTGGAACTCCAATTGCTTTTTTACTTGCAGGTATACTAGCTTTACTAACTTCATACAGCTATGTACATCTTTCTAAGAAGTACCCTGATAGAGGTGGAACCGTAAAGTTTATTAATCAAGGTTTTGGAAGAACTATTTTTAGTGGAGCTATTAACAATCTATTATGGATAAGCTATATTGTAATGCTTTCTTTATATGCTTCTGCTTTTGGCTCTTATGCTCCTAACCTATGGGAAATTACTCAAAACAAAACAATCAACTTCCATATATATGCTAGTGCTATTATTATTATAGCTACAGCAATTAACTACTACAGTATTGTTGTAGTGGGAAAAATTGAATCGTACGCAGTAGTTATTAAACTTATAATTCTTATTGGTTTTATTGCTATCGGAGCCTATGGATTAATAGGAAATCCTAATATGGCACAACTATCTATTAGTAACTGGGAGAATCCTATCAAATTATTTGCTGGTGGTATGGTCATTTTTGTTGCTTATGAAGGTTTTGAGCTAATTGCTAATGCTGCTCCCGATATTTTAAATCCTGAAAAAAACATAGCAAAAGCTTATTACTATTCTGTAATATTTGTAATTGTATTGTACATTATCATTGCTCTTGTTACTGTAGGTTCTCTCCCATTTAATCAAATTGCCAAAGCACAGGATTATGTACTAGCAGAAGCTGCTAAACCAATGTTAGGACAAATAGGTTTTACTATTATAACCATAGCCGCATTAATATCTACATTTTCTGCTATTAATGCTTCATTATACGGAGGAAGTAAAGTGAACTATGAAATTGCAGAAGATGATGAACTACCACATCACTTTCTTGCCAAGTTTTGGAATCAACCTATCGGATTACTAATTACAGCTATAGCAACTTTGATATTAGTTAACACCTTGAATTTAGAGAGTATTTCTACCGCTGGTAGTGTTGGTTTTATCCTTATTTTCGGAATTGTGAATTACGTAGGCTTTAAGCTTTCAAAAGAAACAAACTCTAATAAAGGAATTCCTTTATTCGGTTGTATTTTATGTGCTGTTGCCCTAATTATTCTTATAAAACAACAATTAGAATCAAATCTTGTTGGTGTATTTGTTTCTCTTGGTATTATTACCCTATGTTTTATTATTGAGTGGATCTACAAGAAAAATGAAACAAAGGCTATATAAAATGAATTCATTTTATATAGCCTTTGCCTTTGAATAAGTTTTTATTCTTCCAATTTAGAATGTTCAGAATAAGTTCGCCACTTTTCTAAACAAGCGGTAATGTCTTCTGGTACTTCAGAGTCAAACTGTAAAAACTCTCCTGTAGTTGGATGTGTAAAACCTAAGGTTTTTGCATGCAAAGCTTGTCTTGGCAACACTTTAAAGCAATTATCTACAAATTGTTTGTATTTAGTAAATGTAGTTCCCTTTAAAATAGCATTCCCACCATAACGTTCATCGTTAAAAAGTGTATGTCCAATGTGTTTAAAGTGAGCTCTAATTTGATGTGTTCTACCCGTTTCTAACTTACATTGTACCAAGGTTACATACGTAAGTCTTTCTAATACTTTATAATGGGTTACTGCATGCTTACCATGTTCTCCATCAGGAAAAACATCCATTTGTAAGCGATTTTTAAAGCTACGTCCTATATTTCCTTCAATAGTTCCTTCATCCTCTTCAATATTTCCCCAAACTAAAGCATAATACAACCGTTCAGTAGTACGATCAAAAAACTGCTTAGATAAATGAGCCATTGCAAACTCAGTTTTTGCAACAACTAGTAATCCACTAGTATCTTTATCTATTCGATGTACTAAACCAGGACGCTCGTTAGAGTTAGTCGGTAAGTTTTCTATATGATGAATTAATCCGTTCACTAATGTTCCTGAATAATTTCCATGGCCAGGATGAACTACCATACCTGCTGGCTTGTTCACCACTATTACTTCATCATCCTCATATACTATATCAATAGGAATATCTTCTGCTACTAATAAATTTTCGTGAGGAGGGTATGTTAATACAACTCTAACTACATCTTTTGGTTTTACCTTATAGTTAGGCTTTACTGCTACATCATTAACTAAAACATTACCTGCTTTAGCTGCTTGCTGTATTTTATTTCGAGTAGCATTTTCAATAAAGTTCATTAAAAACTTATCTACTCGTAAAGGTACTTGACCATCTGTTGCTACAAACCTATGGTGCTCGTACAAATCATCATTCTCTATCTCTGGAGTGTTATCTTCCTGCATCAATCAGTTATAAAAATTAGTATCCATTACCATCACCTAAAATCAAGTCGATGGTTGTTTGTTTTGGTAACTTAGTACCTGGTTCTATTTTTTGCCCGTTATGTTTCAATCCACGAACCACATCTTTTCCTATATCGTGAACCCAAGTAACATTGGTTCCCACTTTAAATCCTATTGAACGTAAGTGTGTTGTTGCTTGACGCCTTGTACGTCCATTTAAATTAGGTACTTCTACATCTCTATACTTTGACGGATTTAAGGTTAAGTATATTTTACGTTTTTCTTTTACAAAGTCACCAGCCTCTGGATCTTGTTCAATAACTGATTTTTTTGGATATTCAGGATTATAGCTTGCACTATCAATTACCACAAAATCTAAATTTAATTCACTCAGTTTCTGCTCAACATCTGCCAACGACATTTTATGTAAGTTAGGCACTTGTACTTTTTGATTGTGATTTGTTGTAACTCCTAACCACCATTGTAAAACAAATACAAAAACTAGTATTGAAACAACTGCTATAATTACGTTTTTTAAAAAAGATTTACTTTTAATAAACTGAAATAAACCTTTAAAACTTTCTGTAAAATTACTCATATCATTTTTTTGTAAGATCGCACAAATTTACAGTAAAAATATTACTATTTTAAATTCAACAAGTCTTAAACGAGTTTTTTTGGTAAGTTTGTATAATCCAACGATTGGATTTTAGACAAACAATGATAAAAACAGTAATTGAAATACATTTGAAGTGAAAAAAAACATCGCTATTATTATGGGAGGTTATTCCTCTGAAGTAGGAATTTCTCTAAAAAGTGGTAATGTAGTTTACAAACATATTGATACAGAAAAATATAACGCGTATAAAGTTCATATTTTAGAAAATAAATGGGTGCATGTTGATGACAACGAAGAAGAATATCCAATAAACAAAGAAGATTTTTCAACTGAAATTAAAGGTCAAAAAATTACGTTTGATTGTGTTTTTAATGCTATTCATGGTACACCAGGCGAAAACGGTATTATTTTAGCTTACTTCGATCTTATTGGTTTAAAACACACCTCTGCCCCATTCTACCAAATGGCTTTAACCTTTAATAAGCGTGATACTTTAAGTGTAGTAAAACAATACGGAATAGCAACAGCTGTTTCTATATATCTAAACAAAGGTGATGAGATTGATTGTGATGCTATCATAAAAAAAGTCGGACTTCCTTGCTTTGTCAAACCAAACGGAGCAGGTTCTAGTTTTGGTATTTCAAAAGTATATACTAAAGGAGAGTTAATTCCTGCTATAGAAAAGGCTTACGAAGAAGATACTGAAATATTAATTGAAAGCTTTTTAGATGGAACTGAGGTTTCTGTTGGAGTAATTCAATACAAAGGAGAAACAAAAGTATTACCTATAACTGAAATTGTTTCTGAAAATGATTTCTTCGATTACAAAGCTAAATATGAAGGTGAATCACAAGAAATCACCCCTGCGCGTTTAACTGATTCTCAAAGAAATAGAGTTAAAGAAGTAGCCAAACGTGTATATGAAATTTTAAATATGCGTGGTTTTTCTCGTTCAGAATATATTTTAGTTAACGATGAGCCACATTTTATAGAAATGAATACTGTTCCAGGATTAACTGAAGCAAGTATTTTACCACAGCAAGCCAATCACGCAGGTATTTCTTTAACTGAATTATTTGGAAATGCTATTGAAATGGCTTTAAATAACTAAATATAATGAAGAGAGCGATTTTCCCTGGATCTTTTGATCCAATTACTTTAGGACACTTAGATATTATTGAACGTGGTGTTACTCTTTTTGATGAATTAATCATCGCAATTGGAGTGAATGCTGATAAAAAATATATGTTTTCTCTAGAGGAGCGTCAACGTTTTATCGAAGAAACTTTTAAGCATGAGCCAAAAATAAAAGTACTTACTTATAGTGGACTTACTGTAAACTTTTGTAAAGAACAAGACGCTCAATTTATTTTAAGAGGTTTACGTAATCCTGCCGATTTTGAGTTTGAAAAAGCCATTGCACATACTAATAGAAAACTTTCTGAAATTGAAACTGTGTTTTTACTAACCTCTTCAGGTAAAAGCTATATTTCTTCATCTATTGTAAGAGATGTTATCAGAAACGATGGAGACTATACAGGCTTGGTTCCAGATGCGGTTAGAATTTAAACTTTTTAAAACACTATTCTTTTGAAAAAACTATTTGTATTACTCCTAATAATAGCTACTGCTTGTAAACAAAAACCTACAAAAAAAAACGTCGATTTCACCACCCTGTTTGAAACATCAAACGGAACGGAAACTCCTACTTATAAAGAGGTTATTTCTTTTTATGAAGAGTTGGCTAACTCTTATCCTGAAATTTCCTTGTTTGAGATTGGTACTACTGATATTGGCAAACCTTTACACTTAATTGTTTTTAATGCTGATGGAAAAACCAATATTAAAGAGCTCAAGAACTCCTCAAAAAATAGAGTTTTAATCAATAACGGAATTCACCCTGGAGAATCTGACGGAATAGATGCTTCAATGCTTTTATTAAGAGACATCGTTCAAAATGATTCTTTTAAAAAAAACTACAAAAATTCTTTAATTTGTGTTATTCCCGTATACAATATTGGTGGCGCCCTAAACAGAAACTCACACACGAGAGCCAACCAAAATGGTCCAAAAGAATACGGTTTTAGAGGAAATGCTCGTAACTACGACTTAAATCGTGATTTTATTAAACAAGACACTAAAAATGCTGCTGCATTTACTGAGATTTTTCACACTGTAAATCCAGATGTATTTATAGATAATCATGTAAGTAATGGAGCAGACTATCAGTACGCAATTACACATCTTTTTACACAGCACAATAAATTGGGTGGAAAATTAGGTGAGTTTATTGAAACAAAAATGCGTCCTGAAATAGAACAATCCTTAGCTCAAAAAGACATCATCATAACCCCGTATGTAAATGTTTGGGGGACAACTCCAGAAAAAGGATGGTCACAGTTTTTCGATTCACCCAGGTATTCTACTGGGTACACTACCCTCTTCAATACCTTAGGATTAATGGTTGAAACTCATATGTTGAAACCATACAAAATTCGAGTAGAACAAACCTATGAATTGTTGTTTTCTGCTTTAGATTTTACCGAAGAAAACAGCAGCAAAATAAAAGATTTACGAAAAAATGCTGTTGAAGAAATAATAAATAAGAAAACGTATCCCATTATATTTACAGTTGATAAGAATAATCCTACAGCTCTTCATTTTAAAGGATACGAGGGAACTTTTATAGACAGTAAAGTTACCAATGGAAAACGTTTGTTTTATGATAGAACAAAACCTTACAATAAAAAAGTTTCTTATTATAACTACTTTGTTTCCACCAAAGAAATCACCATACCTAAAGCCTATATATTAGAACAAGGTTGGCATGACGTTGTAGAACGATTACAAAATAATAAAGTTGAATTTACTCGTTTTAAGAAAGATACTACACTAACTGTTGAAATTCAACACATAAAAAACTTCAACACTCGAAAAATGGCATATGAAGGTCATTATTTACATTACAATACTGAAGTTACCAAAACAAAAGATCAGCAAGTTAAATTTAATAAAGGAGATATTTATATTCCTACAAATCAAACAGGGATTCGCTATATTGTAGAAACCTTGGAAGCTGAGGCTGTAGATTCCTTCTTCAACTGGAATTTCTTTGATACTATTTTACAACAAAAAGAAGGTTACTCTGCATATGTTTTTGAAGACATTGCCGAAGCTTTTTTACAAGAAAACCCTTCAATTAAAAAACAGTTTGAAGAAAAGCTAAGCATCGATGAGAGTTTTGCCAAAAATCCACAAACTCAACTATACTGGATTTACACAAAAACGCCACATTATGAAAAAGCACACAAGAAATTACCAATTTACAAGTTATATTAATAATTTTTTAACCCCTTAATTACATTTTCATACATTTGTTACCGATTAAGAATTTAATCTAAATGAATAAAGAACCCTTAAAATCTGTTTGTGATCAGAAAAATTTTGAAGAAATTTTTAATCAACATTCACAAACATTAAGAAATTACATATACTATAAGTGCGGTGATACTCAGCAAGCAGAGGATATCGTACAGGAAGCGTATATAAAATTATGGAGTAATTGCGCTAAAGTTTTTTTTGATAAAGCTAAATCTTACCTCTATACAGTGGCTAATAATCATTTTTTAAATGATGTAGCACATAAAAAGGTTGTTTTGGAACACCAAAAACAAAGTGTATCCTCTGGTAATACTAATGAGACACCTCAGTTTCTTCTAGAACAAGAAGAATTTCATATAAAACTAAAAAAAGCAATTGCTGACTTGCCAGAAAAACAGCGGGAAGTTTTTTTACTTAGTCGAATAGACAAGAAAAAGTATAGTGAAATTGCAGTTATAGTTGGAGTTTCTGTGAAAGCAGTAGAAAAGAGAATGAGTAAAGCTCTTCTTACACTAAAAGAGCAAATAGGTAAAGTCTAATAAAAAATAATATTTGTAGTAGGGTAATTAGTCTTTTACCTGTTTTTAATACAAATAGCACGAACAACAGAAAATGAAAATAAATTATAAAGATGAAACCTTTTTAGCCAGATGGATAGCCAATGAGCTATCTGCTGAAGAATTGAAAGAGTTTCAACAAACAGAAGCTTATCATCAATTTAAAGCTATTGATGAAGCTTCTCAGTTACTAAAAACCCCTTCTTATAACAAAGAAGAAGCTTTTAGTAAAATAAAAACAAACTTAGGGTCAATAAAAGCTAACAAAAAAGTAGTAAAATTAATTCCTACTTGGATGTATGGAGCTGTTGCCTCTATAGTTTTATTAATTAGTTTTTTATATTTTAACAACAACACCGTTGACTTCTCTACAAATTATGGAGAACAACTAACAATTACTTTACCTGATAATTCTAAAGCCCATTTATCTCCTAAATCTGAAATAACATACAAAAAACAAAATTGGGAAGATAAAAGAGAGTTGTCTTTAGAAGGAAAAGCTTATTTCGAAGTAGAGAAAGGAAAATCTTTTACTGTAAAATCTACTCAAGGAAATGTAACTGTGTTAGGTACTAAATTTACTGTCAATACTTCGAATAACTATTTTGAAGTTAAATGTTATGAGGGTAAAGTAAAAGTTACTTCAAAAAACAAAGAAGAAGTTATCTTAACTAAAGGAAAAGCTTACAGAAATTACAGTAATTCTAGTGAAAAATGGGAATTTGTAGATAGCGTTCCTTCTTGGTTTAAAGGTGAAAGTTCATTCAGTAATACTCCTTTAGATCAAGTTATAAAAGCTTTAGAAAATCAATTCAAATTAAAATTTGATGCTTCAAGAATAGATACCTCTCAACGTTTTACAGGTACTTTTACACATAAAGATGTTAATATAGCATTACAAACTGTTTTTGCTCCTATGAAAATTTCTTATAAATTAGCAGAAAATAGTTCAGTTGTATTGACATATAGTAAATGAAGATAAACTTAAGTATACTTTTTATATGCTTAGCGATGTCTATTTTTTCTCAGGAAAAGGTAGACATTTCTTTTATTGATGCGCCTTTATTAGATGTATTAAAAGAAACAGAAACCTATTATGGTGTAAAATTTTCTTTTAATACAGAAATAATTAATGGTAAAAACTTTTCTTTTAAAAAGAAAAAATGTGAATTAGTATATCTTATTGGAGAAATTGAACGCCAAACTCCTTTAATTTTTAACCAAATTAATGAACGTTATTACTATATAACAAAAAACTCAAACTTCAAACCTAACGAATACAACCTTTTAAAAGAAGTTCTTGTTACTAACTATATAACCTCTGGTATAAATAAAAAAAGAAACGGAACTATTTCAATTCTACCAAGTCAATTAGGTGTTTTACCTGGTTTAACAGAACCAGATGTATTAGAAAGTTTAAAAATTATCCCAGGTGTTCAGAGTCCTAATGAAACAGCCGCCGGTATTTACATAAGAGGCGGAACACCAAACCAAAACTTAGTTTTATGGGATGGAATCAAAATGTATTATTCTGGGCATTTCTTTGGAATGATTTCAGCATTTAATCCTTATACCACCAAAGAAGTCACTCTTTCTAAAAGCGGTACGGGAGCTAGATATGGAAACAGGGTTTCTGGGGTAATCGATATTAAAACAACAGAAAAAATACCTGAAAAAATCACTGGAAATTTTGGTTTGAATATGACCCATGCTGATGCGCTTATTTCAATTCCTTTTTCAGAGAAAACAGCTCTTTCTTTTTCTGTTAGAAGATCTTTTTCTGATGTTTTAAAGACATTTACTTTTGATAAATTATCTATGCGCGTTTTTCAAACATTTGATGATAATCAAGAAAATCAAATTATAGATAAGAATATTAAGTTTGATAGAAATAATAAGTTTAAGTTTTCAGATTATACTACAAAATTTATATACAAACCTAATGAAAATGAGTCTTTAAGCCTAAGTTTCTTGCATACAAAAAATCAAATGTTTAACGACTTTACTATTCCAATATATAAAGATAAATACAATGATAAATTAGATATTGATAATACTGGTTTAAGCATAAATTGGAAAAAACAATCATCTGAAAAAAAGACGCATAATATAAAAAGTTATTTTTCCAAGTTTCACTTAGATTATGTGGGTAATTACAACTACATAGATGATTACCTCATTCTACTATCAACCAAAAGCAATTCTTTAACCGATTTTGGTATTTCATACAATATGAACTATTCTTTTAATAACAGAACTGATTTATTTTGGGGATATGACTTTACGTCAACTAAAGCAGCTTATGAATTAAAATATTTAGCTGATGTTGAAGGTCAAAATAGATATTCATCAATACAAGAAGATGAAGGTACAAATAACACACATTCTATTTTTGCTGAATATCTATACGATAACGACAATTGGAATATTAATTCTGGAATACGATTGAATTACTTTTCTAAAATCGACAAACTTGTTTTTGAACCCCGGTTATATTTTGAAAAAAAACTTACATCAAATTTAAGCTTCAAAGCTTCTTTTGAACAAAAACACCAAACATTAAGTCAAATTATAGAATTTCAAACCTCTAGTTTAGGTTTTGACTTAGAAAACCAAATTTGGGCGCAAGTAAATAATGACAATATTCCTCTTCAAAAAAGTTTACAAGTTTCTACTGGAATACTTTTTAATAAAGATAACTGGAAAATAGATATCGAACCTTATTATAAAAAGGTTAGTGGGATGACATCACAAACGAGTGGTTATAATGACCAAACTGCTGATTTTTCTAATGGGAAAGGAAAAGTATATGGTATTGACGTGTTAATTAACAAAAAGTTTAATAATTACAGAACTTGGGTCAATTATTCGTACACTAAAAACAGATTTAAGTTTTTAGATTTAGAAAACAAATTTTTTCCTGCAAATCATGACATAACAAACTACTTTTCTTGGTCTCATGCTTATAAGTTAAATAACTACGAGTTTTCTCTTGGTTGGATACATAGAACTGGTAATCCTTATACTGCTGTTAAAGAGTTTTACACTGATGATAATGGAGCTCCTCATATTAACTTAGATTCTGATAACATTAATGCCCTTAGGCTTCCTAATTACAGTCGATTTGATGCCTCAATGACCTACTCTTTTAATTTTTCTAAAAGGTGGAAAGGTAAGTTAGGTTTCTCTTTACTGAACATTTTTAACAAAAAAAATATTTTAAGTAGAACCTATAATGCTATTCCTATTAGAAATTCTGATAACCAGATTGAATATAAATTAAAAGAAGTGAACAAAATATCTCTAGGAATTACACCTAACTTTGTTTTTAGGGTTAATTTTTAACTAAAAAAGACTTTACTAAATGTAAAGTCCTTTCTTTTAGTTTAATAATTTCTGTATTGTTTTGTTTCTTCAAAAACATGATCTAGAATTTGTTTTTCTCTTTCATCAAACTCAATACCTCGTCTTTTCATTACTACATCAGCTACTTCAAAAACTTTATTTGTTTTGTATTCGGTAAAACCTGATGCTCCTCCCCAACTGAATGAAGGAACAAAATTTCTTGGAAATCCACTTCCAAAAATATTCGCAGAAACACCAACGACTGTTCCTGTATTAAACATTGTATTAATTCCACATTTTGAATGATCTCCCATCATCAAACCACAGAATTGTAATCCAGTTTTAGCGAAACGTCCTGTTTCATAATTCCACAACTTAACTTCTGCATAATTATTTTTAAGGTTAGAATTATTACTATCGGCTCCAATATTACACCATTCGCCTAATACTGAGTTTCCTAAAAATCCATCGTGTCCTTTATTTGAATACCCAAATAATACTGAGTTATTCACCTCTCCTCCTACTTTACAATAAGGTCCTAAGGTAGTCGCACCATAAATTTTAGCTCCCAATTTTAATACTGAATTTTCACACATGGCCAAAGCACCTCGAACAACTACCCCTTCCATTATTTCAGCTTTCTTACCGATGTAAATTGGACCAGTAGAAGCATTTAATGTAGCAAAAGTTAGTTTAGCTCCCTTTTCTACAAAAATGTCATTTCTATTAACACAATTAACAGTTTCAGGAATTGGCTCCGATTTTCTGCCTTCAGTTATTAAATCAAAGTCAGCTCTAATTGCTTTGTCATTTAACGAAAAAATATCCCACGTATTTTTTATTTGAATTATATCATCTTCAAACTCTATATGCTCATAAGAAGAAAAATCTACCTCTTCTTGAGTATCGGCAGCATGAAAAGCAATTACATCCTCTCCTTTGAAAATAGCTTGATTAGCTTGCAGGTTTTTTACCATTTCAACCAAAGGCTTAGTTGGTAAAAAAGAAGCATTTAATAATACATTTTCTTCCATTTCAACCATAGGGTATTTCTCTTCTAAATACTCTTCCGTTACAGTTGTAGTTGTTAAACCTAAGTATTTTTCCCATTTTTCTCTAATGGTTAAAATCCCAACTCTAATATCGGCTACAGGTCTCGTATATGTAAATGGTAGTAAGGCTGTGCGTACATCACCATCAAATAAAATATAACTCATATTAATCATTTTTTGAAGCAACACAAACTTACCACTTTCAATTCATTTTACAAGTCAAAATATAAACCTTACTTTTGTTATTATACATTCTTCAATATGTTACTATGAAAAAAATTTTAGGATTAATTTTAATTGGCATTGCTCTTATAGCAGCACTATACTATGCTTTTATTTATTTTGTTCCTTATAGTGAAGGTGTTCGCTCGGGTGAACTTATTAAAATTAGCTACAAAGGTGTGGTAGTAAAAACATGGGAAGGTGAAATTAGCCAAGGTATTTCCGGAGCACAAATTTTTGCCTTCTCTGTAGAGGACAATCAAAAGGAAGTCATAAAAAAACTTCAAGAATATCAAGGTCGTTATGTAAAAGTTACTTACAAAGAACGTTTTGGAACGTTCTTTTGGTTAGGTGACACAAAGTATTTTATAACCCATGTTGAAGAAGAACAATCTCCTCACTTTAGAGGAATAAGAAAAGATAATGAACAATAATATTTATAGAAATATAGAAGATACTCGCATTACTATTTCTGAGTTAATGCTTCCTTCTCATGCTAATTTTAGCGGTAAAATTCACGGAGGGTACGTTTTAAAGCTAATGGATCAAATAGCTTTTGCATGTGCTTCTAAACATTCGGGTACTTATTGCGTAACAGCATCTGTAGATACCGTTAACTTTATAAACCCTATTGAAGTAGGCGAATTAGTTACCATGAAAGCGTCTATTAACTATGTAGGCAAGACTTCAATGGTAGTTGGTATACGTGTAGAAGCACAAAACATACAAACAGGAAAATCCAAACACTGTAATTCTTCTTATTTTACTATGGTAGCAAAAAAAGATAACGGTGACAATGCCAAAGTTCCAGGAATCATTATTAATGACGATAATGAAATGCGTCGTTTTTTAGAAGCTATTCATAGAATTAAAATGAAGAAAAATAGACAAGAGAAGTTTGATAATGATAATTTTACTCCTCAAAACTATATCGAGGAGCTTAAAAATTATAATGTGAAGATTGAGTTATAACTATGACTGAAATTATAGATCTAAGTCAAGATATTTTTGATGGAATGCCTGTTTATAAAAGTCTTCCACAAGTTAAAATGTCTGTGCACAACACCCATGAAGAATGGGATGGAATTGAAAACCCAACAACAAAAACTCCTGCTGTATATAAACTAGAGATGGGAGAACATACAGGAACTCATGTTGATGCTTTAAATCATATGGCTGCTAAACATGAAGGAAAATCTATAGATACTATGCCACTTAGTATGTTTTATACTGAAGGAATTTGTTTAGACTTTTCTCATAAGAGCTTACAGGAATTAATTACTTCTGAAGAAATTAGAGAACAACTAGATAAAGAAAAACTTAGTATTAAGAAGGGCGATACTGTTCTTATTTGTACAAAGCATTACGACAAACATTTTAATACTGAAAACTGGGGAAAAGGTCCTGGTATTACCGCTGAATGTGCTACTTGGCTTGGCGAACAAAAAATTGCAGCTTTTGGTGTAGAAACCATGTCTCCAGGAGTTCCGAAAATTTCCAACAAAGAAGTACATCATATTTGTGGAGAAATGGGTTTTACACACTATGAAAATATGATAAACCTTGACAAACTACTGGGTAGAGGTAGATTTCGTTTTATAGCTTTACCCTTAAAAATTAGAGGAGGAACTGGATCTCCAGTTAGAGCGGTTGCTATTTTTGAATAAAGCATCCTACTTTTTAATTTAACTTCTACTTATCCATACACCTTCATGGCTGTATGGGTAACACATCATTGTCTCTACTTGTTTATAACCATACTTTTACGCTTCTTTTCAAGGAAAAAATATATCATATCTACAATATATAACCTGTAGAAAAAGAGGGAAAACCCCTCCTTTAAAACCATTCTTTTGCATTCTCTCAAAAAACAAGTCTCAAAGTAACTTTGTAAACTAATAATCAACTCATTAACTTAAAAATACTGTAATGAAAAAACTAACAATTGTAGTAATTTGTTTATTTATGACTAATTATTTGTTTTCACAACAAGTAAACATTAAGTATAACGTAAACAATCACACACTATCGGGTAAATTAAACAGAACCTCTATTTCTTCAGTTATAAAAGAACTTTCTAAACAAAACTTTCTTTTATTTATAGTTGGAGATAATAAAAACTTCAATGTCACAGGTCAATTAGCAAACACACCTGTTGATCGTGCCCTTTCAGAAATCATTCCTTCTAACATCAAGTACTTTTATAAGATAGACTCTAAAGAAGGAGAAAAAAATATGGTTTCTAAAACTACCAATAACCTAGTAAGCTTAAAAACTCCAAAGTTACTCTTACTAAAACAAACAAATGATAAAAACAAAAATATAGACAAGAACAAACCCAAACTAGGAGTTAGTACTAACCTACTTCAAGTAAAAAGAATTAACACTTTTAAGAATATAAAAAAAGTAAAAGATCCTTTTAAGCCTAAGAATGTAAGATTTAGAGGTACTACAGCAATGAGTAAATCAGGAGGAATAAAACCTGCCTCTGCTAGGAGTATCAGAAAAATTGACAATCTATCTCCTGAACTTAGGTTACAAAACAAAAAAAACAGAGTCAGTAAAAAACACTTAGTAGTAACATATAAAATTACCAACAACGGAATGACCCCTGTTTCAAAAACTGAAATAGATGGTAGTTACTCTTTACCAACTGAAGAATCTGGAGATTGGGCAATCATTGGTTTAGATGGCAACAATACAGTGCTTGCTGAAACTTTTGAAAACCCACTTAGTTATAGAACAATTTTTGATCCTAAAAAAAGTGATCATAAGGAGTTTACTTCAACAGAAGCATATGTTTCTGTTAAGATGCCTATTAAGTACAAATCTAAAGTAGCTTCAGAAAAATTAGATTTAAAACTAGTTAAGTTTAAAGATGCTTCAAAAGCTAAAAATGTTTTACAAAGAGTAAAAAGGAAACAGTTAAGAAAAAGTGACCTAAACACCTCTTTTCAAATTTTAAGAACAGCTCCTAAAGCTGATTTTTCTAAACTGAAAAAAATTACTAACCAATAATCAGAAAAAATGAAAAACTTACATAAAACATTAATAATATTAATGACATTTCTAGCTGTTACAGCTTATTCGCAAACAAAAAGCACCTTACTTTATAACGGAAGTTCAGCTTCAAAATTTGACATTGTATTCATGGGAGATGGATTTACTTCATCCAACCAAACTGAATTTAACAACTTAGTTGCTGATTATTTTAAAGCAATGTTTACACATGAAAACGGTAATTTAGATAACGTTTTATCTGAGTTACAAGATGCTTTTAATGTATACAGAGTAAACTTAAACTCAAGTCAATCTGGAGTAACTCAATATACATGTGACAACGATGACTGTAGTAGCAATCCTGCTAGCAGTAGAAATACGGCATTAAACTTTAAATATTCAGGATGTTGGAATTGTTGCTGGATGTCAAAATCTAGTAATACTGATAGTAAAATTAACAATGCTTTAAACACTGTTGGTCTATCTGGTGCCGAATTTGTTGTTGTTATCCTTAACGAATCTGGTTTTGGAAGTTGTTCATACGGTAAAGTATTATCTATTACCAAATCTACCAGTAATAATGTATTATTACATGAACTAGGGCATTCTGTTGGTAAATTAGCAGACGAATATACAAGACCAGGTTGTTTTAATGGTACAAATCCTTCTGCCGTAAACGTTGATAAAAATAGCAATCCTAATAAGTGGAATAAATTTGCTAGAAGCACTGTAACTACTGGAGCTCCATCAGAATATAATGTAGATGGTTTTGAAGGTGGGCGTTATAATGAAACGTGTATTTATCGCCCTTCAAACAACAGTACTATGAAAGGCAATACCAACTTATTTAATCCACCTAGTTATAACGAATTTTGGACAAGAAATAAATCAAAAAGTAATTATAACTTCAACAAGCCAATTATAGGCAACTTTCAAGGAAACAGCTATAACGATGTGGTACTTCATTACGGAAATTATATTGCTGCCTACCCTACCGAACACCCAAAAGGTTTTACAGGTAGTGGAGCAAACATAACGCGTCCCGCTAACTCTTATGTAACCACAAAAAGGGTTAAAGGTCCAGGTGGCACATGGTATGTATCTTCAAAAGACAAGTTTTATGTAGGTGACTTTACCGGTGATGGATACGATGACTTACTTGTATTCTATCCTAATAATCAATATTCAAGATTAGGAATATTAAAATCTACTCCTGACGGGTTTGAATGTATTAAAAAGATATATTATAACCTAAACGGTTGGCAGATGCGAAATGGCGACAAGTTCTTTATTGCTGATTTTAATGGAGATGGGAAAGATGACTTCTACATATTTAATGCTACTAACTGGAATCAAGGATATATGGGAATGTATAGATCTACAGGTAGTAACTTCTCTTATGTAAGACGATATGATAAATATTTGCCTGGTCATTATATGAGTTCTACTGACAAGTACTTTGTAGCAGATTACACTGGTGATAACAAAGAAGAATTAGTATTATTCAATACAAGTTCTAAAGTTACTAGAATGTTTAAATCTACAGGAAGCTCGCTAACAAAAACTAAGGAATATTTTGCCAGTTTACCAGGCTGGACAAGCAAGTCTGGAGACAAATATCATATTGCTGATATTAATGGTGATGGAAAAGATGACGTTTATATTTTTAATGGTACCAACTGGGGACCAGAATATCTATTATTACTTAGGTCTGACGGAAACGAATACAAGTATATTAAAAGATATGATGATGCCTTACCAGGTTGGAACATGAATAACCGTGATAAATTTTATGTTGCCGATATTAATGGTGATGGAAAAGACGATTTATATGTTTTCAATAACCAAGACTGGTCTACTCAGTACTTAGGACGTGTAATCACCAATGGAAGTACAGTTAGTGCAAGCTATCAAAGCGATTGGATTGGTGGCTGGAATCTTGGAAGCAGTGATAAATTAATTGTAGACGACCGTAAAACAGGAAGGGATAATTTATTTATACACAATACTAACTGGTTTGCTTATATGTGGCCAGGATCATCTAACATGTATATAAAAGGAATGTATAAAGATTATATTCATGCCTTTAAGTATCATGATTACGGATGGTATTAATATCGTAACTTTATAAAAAGAATAACACGGTTATTTCATAGTCGTGTTATTCTTTTAATTCTAACGTTTTTTATTATGAAACATCTTGCTTTATATCCTTTATTTTTTTTATTTCTTGTTTTAAACTGTAAAAATTATACGACCAAAAAATCTCAAAACGATTTTAATTCATCAGTAAATATCTCAAAAAAACAAGAATACTATTTCACCGTCAACTTTGAATTTACCAAAGAGCGTTATCAACTAATTTCAAAATCTCAAAATGAAGGAAATTTGTTATTTGATATCCAAAACCCTACCGATATGTTTTTGGTAGCCTATCAAAATGAAGATTTATTCTTTTATAGTGAATTAAATGATCCTTTAACCATAAGACCAGTTGGAGGAAGAGAAATAGAAAAAACAGTAGAAAAAGGCTCTGAAAACATCAATTTACCTAAAAAGTTTGCTCAAAAAAACAATGCTAAAAACCTAGATATCTATATTTATAAAGTAAATGGATATATAGAAAATTTTGACACAAAAATTTATTCAAAAGAAAAGATAAAGCAATTAGAAAAAGAAAAACTAATTAAAAAAAGATATACTATTGACGCTAATCAATTAGTTAATTTCTTAAACCAATAAAAAAATCCGAAGTAAAAATTTACTTCGGATTTTTTATATTATAATTCTAAAACGCTTTTATTTACTTAAGTACATTTTACGTCTTGCATATAAATCGTAAAAAGCATCATCTCTAAGTGAATCTATAAATAAAATGCTTTCTCCTGTTGATTTCATCTCAGGTCCTAAGTTCTTATTTACATTTGGGAACTTGTTAAAAGAGAATACTGGTTGCTTAATTGCAAAACCTTCTAACTGTGGATTGAATTCAAAATCAGTTACTTTCTTCTCTCCTAACATTACCTTTGTAGCATAGTTTACATAAGGTTCTTTATAAGCTTTTGCTATAAATGGAACCGTACGAGATGCACGTGGATTCGCTTCAATGATATATACTTTATCATCTTTAATCGCAAACTGAATATTAATTAATCCAACCGTATCAAGTGCTAAAGCAATTGTTTTAGTGTACTCTCTAATTTGCTCTAATACTAATTCTCCTAAGTTGAACGCTGGTAAAGTAGCATTTGAATCTCCTGAGTGAATTCCACAAGGCTCAATATGCTCCATAATTCCGATGATGTATACATTCTCTCCATCACAAATAGCATCAGCTTCTGCTTCAATTGCTCCTTCTAAGTAATGATCTAATAATAATTTGTTATTAGGAATCTTACGTAATAAATCTACTACATGCTCTAATAACTCTTCCTTATTAATCACAATTTTCATTCCTTGTCCTCCTAATACATATGATGGACGTACTAAGATTGGGAAATCTAACTCGTCAGCTAAAGCTAAAGCTTCATCTGCAGTTTCTGCTACTCCAAATCGTGGATAAGGAATGTTATTATCTTTTAATAAAGTAGAAAAACTACCTCTATCTTCAGCTAGGTCTAACGCCTTATAACTAGTTCCTAAAATAGGAATTCCGTAACGTTCTAGTTTTTCAGCTAATTTTAAAGCTGTTTGTCCTCCTAACTGAACTATAACTCCTTCTGGTTTTTCATGTTTGATGATATCGTAGATATGTTCCCAGAAAACTGGCTCGAAGTATAATTTATCTGCTGTATCAAAATCAGTAGAAACAGTTTCAGGGTTACAGTTAATCATAATGGTTTCGTAACCACATTCTTTTGCTGCATATACACCATGAACACAACAGTAATCAAATTCAATTCCTTGTCCAATACGGTTTGGTCCTGAACCTAATACAATTACTTTTTTCTTATCAGAAACTACACTTTCATTTGACACAGAAACTTCACCTTCTGCTGTTTCTATTTCACTTTCAAATGTAGAATAGTAATAAGGAGTTTGTGCTTTAAACTCAGCAGCACAAGTATCTACTAACTTATATACACGCTTTATTTTTAATTCTTCACGCTTTTTATACACTTCACTTTCTAAACATCCTAACATATGAGCGATTTGACGATCACCATATCCTTTTTGCTTAGCTTCTAATAATAATTCTCTATCAAGTGTATCAACAGTATATGTAGAAATTTCTTTCTCTAACATATACAACTCTTCATATTGACGCAAATACCACATATCAATCTTAGTGATTGCATGAATTTTACTTAACGGGATTCCCATTTGAATTGCATCATAAATAGCAAATACTCTATCCCAAGAAGCATACTTTAATTTATCAATAATCTGGTTATAGTCTTTATACCCTTTACCATCAGCTCCAATTCCGTTACGTTTAATTTCTAACGATTGTGTTGCTTTGTGTAATGCTTCTTGGAATGAACGTCCAATTCCCATTACTTCTCCAACCGCTTTCATCTGTAAACCTAATGTTCTATCAGAACCTTCAAACTTATCAAAGTTCCAACGAGGTATTTTTACGATTACATAGTCTAATGTTGGCTCAAATAAAGCTGAAGTAGACTTAGTAATTTGGTTATCTAATTCATCTAACGTATAACCTGTTGCTAATTTAGCAGCAATCTTTGCAATTGGGTATCCAGTTGCTTTTGATGCTAATGCTGACGAACGAGATACACGTGGATTAATCTCAATCGCAATAATATCTTCTTTCTCATCTGGTGAAACCGCAAACTGAACGTTACATCCTCCTGCAAACTCACCAATAGAGCGCATCATTTTAATTGCCATGTCACGCATTTTTTGGAACGTTTTGTCCGATAACGTCATGGCTGGAGCTACTGTAATAGAATCTCCTGTGTGGATTCCCATTGGATCCATGTTTTCAATAGAACAAATAATTACAACATTATCATTATCATCACGTAATAATTCTAACTCGTACTCTTTCCATCCCATCATTGCTTTATCAATCATTACCTCATGAATTGGAGAAATTTCTAATCCTCTAGATAATGATTCTTCAAATTCTTTCTCATCATATACGATAGATGCTCCTGCTCCCCCTAAAGTAAACGATGCTCTAATACATAATGGAAATCCGAATTCTTGTGCTATTTCTTTTCCTTTTAAAAATGATGTTGCAGTAGCTTGAGGAGCCATAGGCACCCCTATTTCTTCCATTAATAAACGAAACTTATCTCTATCCTCTGTAATATTAATAGCATCAATATCTACTCCTATAATTTCAACATCAAAGTCTTCCCAAATTCCTTTTTCATCAGCTTCAATACAAAGGTTTAATGCAGTTTGCCCTCCCATAGTAGGCAAAACAGCATCAATTTGTGGATGCTCTTTTAAAATTTGAATAATAGACTTTGTATTCAACGGCAACAAGTATACATGATCAGCCATCGAAGGGTCTGTCATAATAGTTGCAGGGTTAGAATTAATTAAGATGGTTTCAATTCCATCTTCTCTCAAAGATCTTAACGCTTGAGATCCTGAATAATCAAATTCACATGCTTGACCAATAACAATTGGTCCTGATCCAATAATTAAAATCGATTTAAGGTCTTGTCTTTTAGGCATTTTAGTCTGTGTTGTGTTGTGATGTAAAAATAAAAATTGTTTGGTTATAAAAAAAGGCGATACTTAATAGTAACGCCTTTAAAATATTAACAATAGTTAATCATTATTTCTTTGGTCTTGATTCAGATGAAACAGACAACTTTTTTCTTCCTTTTGCTCTTCTTCTAGCTAATACTTTACGTCCATTAGCAGAAGCCATTCTTTCGCGGAAACCGTGTTTGTTTCTTCTTTTTCTCTTCGATGGTTGGTACGTTCTTTTACTCATTACAGTATATCTTAAATATCTTCTTTAAAAATGTTTTGCTTTTGTGAAATTCCGTCTGCTAAAAGCGTGGGCAAATATACAACAGTTTTTCAGTCTGACAAACCCTTATTTTATTTTTTTTAAAAAAAAGTTCGTTTGGCAAACATACATAATTTTTCTGCACGTTTTTTCTCTTTTTTATTTGTTGTAATTGCCAGACTTCTTACTTTTGCGCAAACCTAACAGTACCATGAACAACACAAAATACGTTTTTGTAACCGGAGGCGTAACTTCATCACTAGGGAAAGGAATTATTGCCGCTTCTCTAGCCAAATTATTACAAGAAAGAGGATACTCTGTAACCATCCAAAAGTTAGATCCATATATTAATATAGATCCAGGAACATTAAACCCATACGAACATGGAGAATGTTATGTAACTGACGATGGAGCTGAAACCGACTTAGATTTAGGACACTACGAACGTTATTTAAACATTCCTACCTCACAAGCTAACAATGTTACTACAGGAAGAATATATCAATCTGTAATTAACAAAGAGCGTAAAGGAGAGTTTTTAGGAAAAACCGTTCAAGTTATTCCTCATATTACTGATGAAATTAAAAACAGAATCCAAATTTTAGGGAATACAGGCGATTTCGACATTGTTATTACTGAAATTGGAGGAACCGTTGGTGATATTGAATCATTACCATACATAGAAGCTGTTCGTCAATTACAATGGGATTTAGGAGAAGATAATGCTATTGTTATACACCTAACTTTAGTTCCTTACTTAGCTGCCGCAGGAGAATTAAAAACGAAACCTACGCAACACTCTGTAAAAACTTTAATGCAAAGTGGTGTAAGTCCTGACATATTAGTATGTCGTTCAGAACATGAAATCTCTGATGACATTAAACGTAAATTAGCCCTATTTTGTAATGTTAAAAAGCAAAATGTAATTCAGTCATTAGATGCTGAGACTATTTACGATGTTCCTAACTTAATGTTTAAAGAAGGACTAGATTACGTGGTATTAGATAAATTAAATTTATCTACACGTAAACAACCTAACTTAAAAACTTGGAATAAGTTCTTAGAGCGTCATAAAAATCCAACTTCTTCTGTTGAAATTGGTTTGGTAGGAAAATATGTCGAGTTACACGATTCATATAAATCAATTACTGAAGCTTTTATCCACGCAGGAGCTGCAGCTACTAATAAAACAAAAGTTAACGTTCGTTGGATTCATTCTGAAGAACTAACTCCTGAGAATGCTGCCAAACAACTAGAAGGACTAAACGGTGTATTAGTTGCTCCTGGATTTGGTGATAGAGGTATTGAAGGTAAAATAGCAGCAGTACAATATGTACGTGAAAACAATATACCTTTCTTAGGTATTTGTTTAGGTATGCAAATGGCTGTTATTGAGTTTGCTCGCAACGTATTAAATTTAAAAGACGCTAACTCTACAGAAATGAATCCTGATGTAGCACACCCAGTAATTAACTTAATGGAAGAGCAAAAAGATGTTACTGAAAAAGGTGGTACTATGCGTTTAGGGGCTTGGGACTGTCAATTAACACAAGATTCTAAGGTTTTTCAAGCTTACAAAGAAGAATTAATTAGTGAGCGCCATCGTCATAGATACGAATACAATAACGATTATAAAGAGCAATTAGAAAACGCTGGTATGAAAACAGCAGGTGTTAACCCAAAAACAGGGTTAGTAGAAATTGTTGAAATCGATTCTCACCCTTGGTTTGTTGGAGTTCAATATCATCCAGAATACAAGAGTACAGTTTTAAATCCGCACCCATTGTTTGTAAGCTTTATTAAAGCAGCTTTAAAACAATCAAAGAAATAAATTTAAAAATCCTGTAATTAAGTTTACAGGATTTTTTATTGTTTATAAAAATTGGAATACTGTTTGAACTACCATTACTAACAAAATTATTCACCGTAAAACCTCAAAAAAACTATAGGGTTTTACTACCTTTGTCGGGTTTTTCAGCTTTTAAGAAAAACTTTAAATGACAAGTTGACATTTTAACATATATCAATGGAACAAAAAAAATTTGATTTAAATTCCTTTATAGGAATGCTTTTATTAGGAGGAATTATGCTTTGGTGGATGAACACTCAAAAGCCAGAAGAAACTCCTGAAGCTACTACCCAGACAGAGCAAACTACTGATGCTACAACAACTAATACTCAAAACAATTTAACCGATAATGTAGTAGTAAACGACTCATTACAACAAATTGCTTTACAAAATAAGTTTGGTGCCTTTGCATACGGAGCTTCAAAAAGCCAAGAAGGAAATACTACACTTGAAAACGATCTAGTAAAGTTAACTATCGATAATAAAGGTGGACAGATTATAGAGGCCTTAGTTAAAAACTACAAAACTTACGATTCATTACCACTTTACTTAGTAAAAGATAATAATGCTTCTTTTAATATTAACTTCGGAACTACCGATAACCGAATTTTAAATACTAAAGATTTATTATTTACTCCTACTCTAACCAAAAATGGAGATACGCAAGTACTTTCTATGAAGTTAAAGGTTTCTGAAGCTAAGTTTTTAGAATACCGCTACGAAATGAAAAAAGGTGATTACCGTGTAGGTTTTGCCGTTCGTTCACAAGGGTTGAGTAATACAATTAATAGTTCACAAGAAATAAATTTAGATTGGAGTTTAAAAGGTTTTAGACACGAAAAGAGTTTGAAAACCGAAAACATGTACTCTTACTACTATTATAAAGCCGATGATGAAGTAGATTACTTACAAATGAATGATGATGATGTTGTGAGTGATATTGATTGGGTTGCTTATAAACAACACTTCTTTTCTTCTATTCTAATCTCTGATACACCTTTTAGTAATGCTACTTTGAAATCTGTTGACTTTGCAGGTGAAGATAAAGATAGTGTGTACACTAAAACTTACGGATTAAAAACTCCATTAGCTTTAACAAACGGAGAATTAAATTATAATATGCAATGGTTTTATGGACCTACAGATTATAATTTATTAAAATCTTACAAAGGAACAAGTTTAGACGAAATTGCTGATTTAGGTTGGGGAATTTTTGGTTTCTTAAACCGTACCATATTCTACCCTGTATTTAATATGTTAAAAGGTTTTATTGGTAACTTTGGATTAATCATCATTTTAATGACAATTGTAGTACGTATAATCATGTCTCCAGTATTATACAAGTCGTACCTATCAAGTGCTAAAATGAAAGTGATTCGTCCAGAAATGGAAGAAATCAATAAAAAGTATCCTGGGAAAGAAAACGCTATGAAGCGTCAGCAAGAAATTATGGCAGTACAGCGAAAAGCTGGAGTAAGTATGATGTCTGGTTGTATTCCTGCTTTAATGCAAATGCCAGTATTCTTTGCGCTATTTAAGTTTTTCCCTACCAACATTGATTTCCGTCAAAAGAGCTTCTTATGGGCAAATGACTTATCATCTTATGATACTATTTTTAAATTACCATTTAAAATTCCTTTCTATGGAGACCACGTAAGTTTATTTCCAATCTTAGCTTCTGTAGCCATTTTCTTCTACATGAAAATGAATCAAAGCCAGCAAGCTAATATGCAAGCTCCTACTCAAGAAGGAATGCCTGACATGAGTAAGATGATGAAATGGATGATTTACTTCTCTCCTATCATGATGTTATTCTTCTTTAATAACTATGCTAGTGGATTGAGTTTATACTACTTTATCTCAAACTTACTAACCATTATAATTATGTTTGTTATTAAGAACTATGTTATTGATGAAGCTAAGATTCATGCTAAGATTGAAGAAAACAAAAAGAAGCCCGTTAAAAAGAGTAAATTCCGTGAGCGTTTAGATGCTGCCATGAAACAAGCTCAAGAGCAACAAGCCGCACAACAACGTGCTAAGAAGAAATAATTTTCTGTATATTTTTAATGAAAAGGGTGCTTTTTAGCACCCTTTTTTTATTTAACATTCTTTTAACTAAACCCCGTTAAACCTTTGGGGAAATTTGCGGTCAAACAAGCTTTATAAATCAACATAATGAAGAAAATTACACTACTTATTTTACTAATTAGTTTTACAGCTGTTGCACAACGTACTACAAAAGGTATCGCTTCTAAAATTACCCTAACTGGTAAAGTATTAGAAACAAACTCTAAACAACCTTTAGAGTACGCAACCTTAGTACTAACAAATACTAACACACAACAAATTATTGGAGGAGTTACTGATGCTAACGGAAGTTTCTCTATAGATGCTTCATCTGGTACATATGATATAAAGGTTGAATTTATAGGCTTTAAAACTAAAAGTTTAGGAAATCATAATTTAACTGAAAATAAAAGCTTAGGAACTATTTTACTATCTGAAGACGCTGAAACATTAGAAGAAGTTGAAGTTATTGCAGAAAAATCTACTGTTGAAATACGCTTAGACAAAAAGATATACAACGTTGGAAAAGATATGACAGTAAAAGGTGGTAATGCCTCTGATGTTTTAGATAACGTACCATCAGTAAATGTAGATGCTGAAGGAGCTGTAAGCTTACGAGGTAATGAAAATGTACGTATTTTAATTGACGGAAAACCTTCTGCTTTAGTTGGTTTAAGTGGTACAGATGCTTTACGTAATTTACCTGCTGATGCTATTGAAAAAGTGGAAGTTATCACTTCTCCCTCTGCTCGTTACGACGCTGAAGGTACAGCTGGTATTTTAAATATTATTCTTAGAAAAGGAAAAGTAAGAGGTTTTAATGGTTCTCTTAACTTTTCAGTTGGTAACCCTGATTTATATAGAATAAGTAGTAACTTAAACTACCGTACAAAAAAATTCAATATTTTTTCTAATCTTGGATACTCTTACAGAAAAGGACCAGGAAATGCTTTTAGCGACTTCACATACTTAACTGATGGAGTTATTGATAGTTTAAGTATAGAAAAAAGAGAATACGACCGAAAAAACAAAAGTTTTAATGGTTCTTTTGGAATGGAATACTATTTGAATGACAAAAGTTCTCTTACTGGAACCGTTTTTTATAGAAATAACGACGGTAAAGACATTGCTACTAACAATACCGATGTTTTCTCTCCTGCTAACGACCCTATAAGAAGTTTGAAAAGAGTAGAAACCGAAACCGAAGATGATATAGATATTCAATATTCATTAAACTATACCAATAATATTGATGATAAGGGGCAAAAATTAATCATTGATTTACAATATAGCGAAAATGAAGAGGATGAGCTTGCTGACATTACCAACAATAACATTTTAGCTGAACAAAATAGTCAAGTTACCAAATCTAAAAACAGGTTATTACAAATAGACTATGTGCTTCCTTTAGGAGAAAAAAGCCAGTTAGAATTAGGTCATAAAGCAGATTTACAGGATTTAACTTCTGATTTTAGAGTTCGTGATGAAAATGGGCAACCTTTTGATTTCGATCCTTCCAATGCTATTGATTTTAAACAATACATTTATGCATACTATGCTCAATATGGTAGTAAAATAGATAAATTCTCTTACTTGTTAGGTTTACGTGCTGAATATACTGATGTTGACTTAGAAGTCTTAAATACAGGTGAGTTTTCTGATAAAAACTATACTGAATGGTTCCCAACCGTTAATTTAGGATATGAATTCAGTGAAACAGATAACTTAACTTTAGGATACGCGCGTAGATTACGAAGACCACGTCACTGGTTTTTAAACCCATTCGAAACACGTAGTTCAGACACTTACGTATTTAAAGGAAATCCAGATTTAAACCCAACATACACTAGTTCTTTCGACTTAGGGTATACTACAAGAGTTAGTAAAGTAACCTTAAACTCTTCATTATACTATCAATTTTCAACTGATTTAATCAGACCTGTTTCTAGAATTGAAACAAGAGATAAAGGAAATGTTTTTGTACGTCAGTTCTTAAACTTAAATGATGAAGATCGTTACGGTTTTGAATTAACAACAAACTATAATCCTGCAAAGTGGGCTCGTTTATCAGCAACTTTTAACTACTTTAAGTTTAGAACAGATGCTTTCGACTACACTTATTCTTATACTAATCCTATCAATGGTGATCTAGTAACCGAAACTGAGTCTTTACCTGAAGTAAATAGTAGCAGTTGGTTTGCTCGTTTTAACTCAAGAATTACTTTACCTGCAAAAATTGAATGGCAAACACGTATTATGTATCGAGGACCACAAGATGATGCACAAGGTAGTAGAGAAGGTATTTTTGTTACTAACTTAGCATTCAGTAAAGATATATTCAAAGACAAGGCCTCATTAGTGTTAAACGTTAGCGATTTATTTAATGAGCGTAAAAGAAAGAGCTATACGAATACAGCTAGAGTAATGTCTTATCAAGAATTTCAGTGGAGAGAACGTCAAATTACATTAAGCTTTACTTATAGATTTAATCAGAAGAAAAAACGTGAACGCTCAGGTCGTAATGGTGACTTTGACGGAGGCGGTGAAGGTTTTTAATTCTTAAACATTATAAAACTTAATAAAAAAGAGAGCTATAATAGCTCTCTTTTTTATTTACTCTAAGGATTAAATCAGATTAAAGTCTCCCTAAACACTAAAACTAAATCATAAAAAAACCACGCAATTAGCGTGGTTTTTAAAATATATTTTAATAAAAAGCTTACTTACCTTCCTCAGCAGCTTTCTTAGCTTCTCTCTTTAACTTCATGTTTTCCCAGATAGTTCCACCAATCCAGTAAGGAACTACAAATGTTAATAAGAAAATTAACAGCCAAAATCCAGCTGTAAAAATAAACATGAATAATACCAATCCTGAGAATTCTGAAAAATCTAACATTTGTTTCTTATTAATAATTGTTATGCCACAAAATTATAACTATTTTTCTTTTCCTCCAATAAAATCTAATAAAAATCACTATTAAAAACTATTAGAATTTGTAATTTTGGACATCATTAATTTTAAGCATTTTAAATCATTCCAAATGACAAAATATAGAATTGAGAAAGATACAATGGGACAAGTAGAAGTTCCAGCTGATAAATATTGGGGAGCACAAACCGAGCGTTCTCGTAATAACTTTAAAATTGGTCCTGCTGCCTCTATGCCATTAGAAGTAGTATACGGGTTTGCATACTTAAAAAAAGCAGCAGCTTACACTAATGCAGAATTAGGTGTATTAGCTACTGAAAAACGTGATTTAATCGCACAAGTATGTGATGAAATTTTAGCTGGAAAGCACGACGACCAATTCCCGTTAGTAATCTGGCAAACAGGTTCTGGTACGCAGTCTAATATGAATGTAAATGAAGTAATTGCGAACCGTGCACACGAAATAGCAGGAAATGTAATTGGTGAAGGTGAAAAAACTATTCAACCAAATGATGATGTAAATAAATCACAATCATCTAACGATACGTTCCCTACAGGAATGCATATTGCAGCCTACAAGAAAATTGTAGAAGTAACTATTCCTGGTGTAGAGCAATTACGTGATACCTTACAAGCAAAAGCTGAAGCTTTTAAAGATGTAGTTAAAATTGGTCGTACGCACTTAATGGATGCTACTCCCCTAACCTTAGGACAAGAGTTTTCTGGATATGTAGCACAATTAAACTTCGGATTAAAAGCGTTAAAAAATACTTTAGCACACTTAGCTCAATTGGCTTTAGGAGGAACTGCTGTTGGAACAGGATTAAATACACCAGCTGGTTACGATGTATTAGTTGCTAAATATATTGCTGAATTTACAGAATTACCTTTTGTAACTGCTGAAAATAAATTTGAAGCTTTAGCTGCACACGATGCTTTAGTTGAGACACATGGAGCCTTAAAACAATTAGCCGTTTCGTTAAATAAAATTGCTAACGATATTCGTTTAATGGCATCAGGACCACGTTCAGGAATTGGAGAAATCATTATTCCTGCAAACGAACCAGGTTCTTCTATTATGCCAGGAAAAGTAAACCCTACACAAGCAGAAGCTATGACTATGGTTTGTGCACAAGTTATGGGTAATGATGTTGCGGTAACTGTAGGTGGTACACAAGGTCACTACGAATTAAACGTTTTTAAACCTATGATGGCAGCGAATGTATTACAATCGGCTCAATTAATTGGAGACGCTTGTGTATCGTTTGATGTAAACTGTGCTGCTGGTATTGAGCCTAACCAAACAAGAATTACTGAGTTACTAAACAACTCACTAATGTTAGTTACAGCATTAAATACTAAAATTGGATATTACAAAGCTGCTGAGATTGCAAACACTGCACATGCTAACGGAACTACTTTAAAAGAAGAAGCGGTACGTTTAGGCTATGTAACTCCAGAGCAATATGACGAATGGGTAAAACCAGAAGACATGACTGGAAGTTTAAAATAATATAAACTCACTTATAGAGATAAAAAAACCACAACAAAATGTTGTGGTTTTTTATTTAACGAACTTTTAAAATAAATTATATCTCTTGATATGTATAGGTTTTAGCTATTTCTTTTATTCTTTCAGGAGTAACAATTCCTTTTTGAACCTCATAATCCTCAGCGGTTTTTCTTGGTATACGAATTGCTCCGTTAGATAATTTTACGGTGTATCCAAAATGTTCGTTTATAAAATGCTCTTTATATGAACCAATATTCTTATCTATTAAACTTGCTTGTCGGGTAATACCTATTACCCCTTTCCTATTCTTTTCTGTCTTTATCATAATTATTTATTTAGATTTTTAGTAGTTACTTTTTTACAATTACTTTGTGTTTCCGAACACATAAACCACGATAATACACTTCTACGCCTATACGTTGTGTACTCTTAGCTCTATTAAAAAAATAAAAGGAATGTAGTAAGGATTACTTTTGCTTTTTCAAAGTTTGAAGGTACAAATAACAAACTACGCTACAAAAACATATACGTTAATTCTATAAAAACTTCTCTTCTTAATTGTTTAAAAAAGCCCTCAACTACTATTGTTACTAACATTGGTGAGTTTTATAAGTGTCCTCTCAAATCTAAATATCAACAACTAATACTCAAAAACCTAACGCTTAAGAATTTCTTAAAACCAATTCTAACTTATATTCCTTATTTTTAAAGGTATATAATGTCAAACTAAAACTAACCAAAAAATGACAAACCCCTCACAAAATCAATCTTCATCATGCTGGAACTGCGATGGAGACATTACCCAAGTTACACAACGTTTAAAAGAAATGTTTGTAGAAATGGGACAAAAAACCCGTATTGAAAACGGACAACAACCTGCAGAGAGAGCTGTATTTAGAAAACAACACGGTATCGCTTACGGTCGTTTTGTAGTAAACAAAGACATCGAAGAAAAATTCAAAATCGGAATTTTTGCCGGTGACGCTTACGAATGTGCTGTTCGTTTTTCAAGTGATACGGGACCCACTTCTCCTGATTTACATTCTACTTTAGGAGTCGGTTTAAAACTCTTTGGTGTAGAAGGTCCTAAGCTATTAGGAGATGGTACCAATGCCGATTTTATCTTTCAAAACATCGACCGTTTTTTTGCACGTGATGCACAACAAATGTGTAGCTTTACCACAGCTGGTGTTATTGACCGTGATTACGACTCATACATAGCAAAACACCCTGAATTAGCTAGTATTTTAAAAGCAATGACCAAAGAAGAAGCTAGTGTATTAAGCGCTAGTTACTGGGCAATTCTACCTTTTAAATTAGGTGATTCTCAAATTGTAAAATATCGTTTAGTACCTGAAGACACTTACAAAGGAACTCCTTTTAACGATAATAATTATTTAGGTATCGATTTACAACAACGGTTGTTAACCAAAGAAGCTACCTTCCGTTTCGAAATACAATTGCGTACCAACGATGCTACCATGCCTTTAGATGATGCACAGGTAGTTTGGAGCACAGAAGAAAGTCCGTATATATGTATTGCTAAATTACATTTACCTCAACAAGATGTGGCTAGTATTGGTCAAGCGGAGTTTGGAAGCAACTTAGCCTTTAATATTTGGAGAACCTTACCTCAACATGAGCCTTTAGGTTCTATTGCGCAAGCAAGAAAAGTAGTATATGCGGCAAGTGCCGAAGCACGTCATCAAGCCAACGGACAACAACTACAAGAACCTAAAGAAATCAATCCTCAATTTGAAGGTAACACCGATGAAAATAGTGACTGTATCGTAAAAGCAGGTATCTACCCTCCTATTGGCGTAATGCGTGTAGGAAATAGTGAAAACGAATACTTTATCGGTCCGTTGGTTGATAATCCTGAACCACAAACCGATCCGTATGCGTATCGAGATAAAACAGGAGCCTTAAAAAGACAAGCAGCACAATTTAGAATCTACGGATTCAATGCTGCTGGAAAAGCGGTAAAGGAATTAACTGCTGAAAATGCCAAAATTACGTGGCATAGCCATTTAGCTAATCAAAAATCGTCTTGGTATCAATTTAACATTGCCTTAGATATTCCCGAAGCAGCAGATATGCCTCCTTCTATGTTACGTAATATTGATGTAAAAGACCGTAACTCTTTATTAATTGATGGAGGTGCAAAATCTATTACCGGAACCAATGTTACCGAAGGCCCTTTCTTTGAAGGAGAGTTTCTTTCAAAAAAAGTATACTTAGGTGAAATGCGTACGGATGAAAAAGGACGCCTAATCATGTTAGGAGGACACGGAAAATCGGAAAACATCAATGGTGATATAGCCATTACATTTGCCAATAACGAAGGTTGGCACGATGATATTTCGGACGGACCTGTTACTGCGGAAGTAGAATACGAAGGAACAAAATTAAAAGTAGACCCAGCCTGGGTTATTTGTGCTCCACCAGATTATGCACCGATGCAAAAATCGGTACGTACGATGTGGGATTTAATGCGCGACGTTGCTGTGAAATCTAAAATGTTGGTGCGTCCTGTAAGACCATCGTTTACCAAGGATATTTTACCAATCTTCCAGCGTATGACTGATTTACAGTGGGTAAATGCTGGTTTTGCCGGAGCTTTTGGTTTTGGAGGTCAGTTTGATTACACCACAAAAGAATGGATTAAACGATTAGGAAATCCATCACCTGCTTATATGGAAATGCGAAGAACGATTTCTAACAACTTCCGTCGTTTTGATGTATCTGGAGCAGAAGCACCTCAACTATGGCCTTGGCTATATGGTGATGCAATCAGCATTCCTTCCACAGGCTCTGTACGTCAACATGCTACCTTATCAGACTTACAATTAGAGTTTTTAGACCAGTGGGTTGAAGGTGATTTTGATGCTGATTATGTAGACATGACTGGATGTCCGCACGTACCTAAACCACCAACGATAGACGAACTTCCTGTTTCAGAACAACCAGATATGTTAACTAAAGCAGCTATGGAGTTTTGTTTAGCTGATGCTTTTCACCCTGGTTGTGAAATGACGTGGCCTATGCGTTCATCTGGAATGTACATGGCTCCTTTTAGAATTAAACATGCACCTAAAACACCGCCTGTTAATACTACGTATTATGGTCCAATGATGAATAACGATATATTACCATTGGCAAAAGGACCTATTTTAGGCGGACAAGTAGCTGGGGGAATTACTCGTTGGATGGCGATTCCTTGGCAAACAGATACCGCTAGTTGTAGAGATGGATACACTAGTGAATACGATCCATATTTACCAACGTTTTGGCCTGCGAGAGTGCCGAATAACATCTTAAACGAAAAGCGTTATAAAGAAACGATGAATACTAATTTATCAGAGGAAACCCGTATTCAAGCCTTTAATTTCCGTTCCGATTGGCTAGATAATCTTCCCTTAGATGGTCAAGCACCAACCTATACGAATCAAATTAATAGCATGATTAAGTATTTTGATAAGTTAGCGGTGGTTCAAAAGCGCCCAGGAGTTCAGCATGATCCAAATTTCCCTGAAGAAATGCAGGTGGGTATTACTCCTACTCCAGAACAAGAGGCAACATTATTAAAAGCTACCATACAAGAATTACAAGGTGTTTTAACCGCTAAACATGCGTTAAAGAAAGGACTTCAAAATACAATAGATGCAGCCGTAGATAAACTATCACACGATAATTTATTAAACGAGCAATTTGTATTGGAAGATGCACAACGTAGTTTATTAAGCTTAACGGAAGATGAACTAGAAAAAGACTTTAAAGCAACACCAAATGTTATTAAAACCATACATTTAATTGCTTCTAAGTTACATCATATGAAACAGTCTGATTCACATCAAGAAGCAGCTCCTAAAAGAGTTGAGGTTGGTATTCCTGAGAAGATGACACGTTTTTCAAGATATATTCCTAAATAATATACGAATTGAAAGAATATAATAGTACTACTGACATACTAATTATAGGTGGTGGCATTGCAGGTTGCATTGCCGCCATTTCTTTAGTTAATCATTATAATGTTACATTGCTAGATAAACTAGTGGAACCTGTTGATAGAATTGGAGAATCACTAGCACCTGCTGCACAACGAATTTTAAAAGAGTTATATTTATTAGAAAACGAATCGGATGCTGTAAAACAAACCATATTTCGTAATAATTTAGGAATGCAATCCTATTGGGGAAGTAATCAACTTCAAATTGTTGATCACATGAGGAACCCCGATGGATTCTCTAGAAGTTTGGATAGAAAGAACTTTGAAGTTTACCTAAGAAAGATCGCTACTGAAAGAGGTGTTAATTGTATTTGGGGAACACGACTTTCTAATAGCTCTTATGAAAATAATTACTGGAAAATAACCACAAAGTCTGATGATTTAAAAAATAGAATCACACATACTATTCAGGCAAAATTCGTAATCGACGCCACTGGTAGACAATCACATTTCACTAAAAGCTTAGGCATTAAGCGTACACAGTACGATAAATTGATTTCTTGTTGGATGAGCTTACCTAATACTCAAGAAAATACTATGAGCACCATTGTTGCTGATGAATTAGGTTGGTGGTATAGTGCTGTACTTCCCGATAATAAAAGGGTCATCGCTTTTCAAACGGATGCTGATTTAGTGGATAGAAACACCTTTAAGCATGTAAATTCGTTTTTACCCTTTGCCAAAGAACACAAACTCTTTCAACCTTTAATTGAAGGTAATGAAACTACTGTTAACTTTCATGGTACGATAAGTGCTAACTCTACTCGTTTAGAACAAGTAACAGGTAAACAATGGGTTGCTTTGGGTGATGCAGCTATGAGTTTTGATCCGCTTTCTTCTCAGGGGATGTTCAACGCTATGGCAAATGCAATGCAGCTTCAAAAACTACTTATTAACTATGATTTTATTAAGGGTTTGGACTCCACTAAGGAGCAACAATTCAATAGATTGTATGAAAATCAACTACAACAAGTTTGGAATCATTATCTAAAGCATAAAAACTTTTTCTATAGTACTGAGACTAGATGGAAAGAGGCTACTTTTTGGAAAAGACGTAGTATTAACTGATAATTTTATGGACAGATTACTTCGTCATATCCTCCTCTTAATGGCGATAAAAAGAAACAAAAATAAAGACTTACAATAAAAGAATAAGAGTAACTCCTTTGAGTGAGATTCCTCACTACCGTTCGGAATGACTGTTCTTTCAGGTAAAACATGCCAACAACTAACAACTAACAAAATAAAACCTCCCCAGTAATAAAACAAACTGGAGAGGCTTTTTTGTAAAGTCAATCTTAAAAACTTTACTTTAAGCTGTTTTTCATAAAGTCTTCTACTTCTTGCTTTGCTTTAATAGCTTCAACTTCATTAAATGTTTTTCCTTGTCCTCTTAATAAGTAAGCGTTAAACACGTGACTTATATACAATGGTGATTTATTATTAGTTGAAAAGTTTACAGCATTATGACAACTAAAACAGTTTGCTAAATTATCTGCTTCAATATCTTTTAAACTACTTTTAAAAGTTTGCGTGTATGTTTCCATGGTAACATTTGCACAGTTTACAGATCCTCTTGCTACTGAAGTACTATCTGGTGTCGCATTTCCTATATTTCCTCCCAAACTATTTATTTTAGCGGTTTGTTCTTCAGGAGTCATTCCATCAGTATCAATCCAAAGAGAACCATTATAAAAATAGTTTTTCCATACATCGGTTAAGTTTTCTTTTACACAAGTATTAAGGTTTTCTATATTATCAAAATTTATAGGTTCTTCTTGACTTGTCTTCATAAAGTTTCCTACGCTATCTCTTGGAACTCCGTACTTAAATAAATCGTACGCCTTATAAGGTAATTTTGCACTACCATTACTCCACACAATACCGTCAATTCCTGTAGTAGTCCCTTCAGCAAATAATAATTTATTGGTAGATGAAGATGCTTTGTTTTCTTTCCAGTTATAGTTTGGTGCTAAATCGTCGTGTTCAAACGTAGCCCAAATAAATTCGGGATGATTTTCTACAATACCTACAACATGCATTCCTAATAAAGCTACCTCAGTATTCGTATATGTTTCTCCATCTCTACTTAAAGCCGCTACTGTAGTATAATAATTACCTATCTCTTCTTCAGCAATTGCAGTTACTGGTGTCCATGATACTTTTAACTCTAAAGAACCTACTGGAAAAGATGCTTGGTTATTTCCACTTAAAGTTTCATTAACTATAGAATCTCTATACTTTCTTGATGACTCCTTCATAGTAGGGCTTACGTGAATTGAGTAAAACACGGTTTCTGAAACTCCATCTTCGTTATACGCAGGATTTGTTTTTAACGTTCCACCCGATCCTGCCTGAGCAGTATCTATTAATACTAAAGCAGCTCCTTCTTTTTGTTTTACATCTTGCATATGAGCCGTTACTTGATGCATTTTCTTTGGATTTAAAAACAATGGTAATATTTCTCCCACATACAAAGGAACCTCTTTCCCATCCTGTTTTACTACTAGTTTTTCTATTTGATGTTCTGGTTTTGTAAGCCATAAAAACTTTTGCCAAGACCATTGGTGAAAAATTGCATTGGTTGTGCTCGATACATCAAACGGACTTCCTTTTCCTTCTGCAGGGGCTGGGGTTTGTGTGTGAGGGAACCAATCACTTTCACATAAACTTTCGGTGGCTGTTTTGTTGTAAGCTACTTCTTCTAATGGCTCTACAGCATCATTTTCTTTTTTCTTCTTTTTACAAGAATTAAAAAACACAACACCCATTACAAGCATTGCATTTAAAATAAGTTTGGTTGTTAATTTCATGATTGATTAGTTTTTATAATAGTTACAAATTAGCAAATATTTTACTAGCCTGTTTAAAAAGATGTCATAAACCCATAAATTACAGTTATAAAAAGCTATTTTTTGATACCAAGTGTATATTACCCTTATAAACAACCCCTAAAAAGTATTTTATTTACTAAATTGAACCAAAGAAAAGACTTAATTTTGTTTCCCCTTTTTTGATAAAAATTATAAATAATGAATACACACGAAGAATATATGAGTGAAGCTGTAAAAGCAGCTTTAAAAGGAATGCAGAACAACGAAGGAGGTCCTTTTGGTTGTATTGTAGTAAAAGATGGTAAAGTTATTGGGCGCGGAAACAACAAAGTTACCTCTACCAACGACCCAACAGCTCACGCAGAAGTAACTGCTATTCGTGATGCTTGTAAAAATATAGGTTCTTTTCAGTTAGATGGTTGTATTGTTTATACTTCTTGTGAACCTTGCCCTATGTGTTTAGGAGCTATTTACTGGGCACGTCCTGATAAAGTTTTTTACGGAAGTAATCAGCAAGACGCTGCTAATATTGGTTTTGATGATGAATTTATATACAAAGAAATTCCGTTACCATACGAAAAGAGAAGTATTCCGTTTGAGCAAATAGGACGTGATATTGCCTTAGAACCTTTTCAGAAATGGTCTGAGAAAGAAGATAAAATAGAATATTAAAATACTAATGATTTACTAAAACACCGTCATTCTGAATAATAATGAGAATTCTTCTCTTTAGTTGGAATGGCGTTTCTTTTTATTCAAAATCTAACTTCTAGCCTAGTTCTTATCTTCCCCCCCTACTAACTTTATTTATTGTATTATGATAGAACCGTTAATTACATCAATTTCAAAATACATTAAGTTAACTTCAGAAGAAGAAAGCATCATTAAAAGTTTTTGGACTGAAAAAACTCTTCAAAAAGGAGCATATCTTCTAAGAAATGGTGATGTGTGTAGAACCGATAATTTTGTAATTAATGGAACCCTTAAAGCCTTTTATATAAACGCTGCTACTGGAACAGAAGAAGTTTTATACTTTGCTATAGAAAACTGGTGGGCAACTGATATTGATAGCTTTCAAAAACAACAACCTTCTATTTACAATATTCAAGCAATAGAAAAAACCAACTTGTTACAAATACGTTATGATTCTTTTCAGGAAATGCTAAAGCAAGTACCTAAATTGGAGCGTTTTTTTAGAATTATACTCGAAAACTATCTTGGTAGCTTGCAAAAAAGAATAATTCACAACAATGTCTATGATGCAGAACAACGGTATCTTGATTTTATAAAAGACTACCCAAAAATAGCAGACAAAGTTCCTCAATACTTAATTGCTTCGTACTTAGGTGTAACTCCTGAGTTTTTAAGTAGAGTTCGTAAAAAACATAAGCCATCTTAAACTAGGTCAATTTTTTTTACTTTTTATACAACGAACTTTGCCATATCATGTAAACTATATTAAGATATGAACAAAGTACTTATTATTAATGCTAGTGTAAGAAACCAAAAATCGCACAGCAGAAAACTAACACAACTTTTTGTAGATAATTGGCAACAAAAGCACCCTGACGATACGTTTTCGTACCGGGAAGTTGGATTAAAAGAAATTCCTCACATTAACGAAAAATGGATTGCTAGTGCCTTTATTAAGCCTGAAGAAAGAACAGCAGAAAATCAATCAGGAGTCGCTTTGAGCAATGACCTAATTAAAGAGTTTAAAGAGCACGATGTATATGTTCTTGGAACACCTATGTACAATTGGTCTATACCTAGCGGATTAAAAGCTTACATAGATCAACTTATGAGAATTAATGAGACATGGAAATTCCGCTCAGGTACACCCGATGGTGATTATGTTGGCTTACTGAAAAACAAAAAAATGTTTATCCTATCAAGCCGAGGCGATACTGGCTATGGTGAAAATGAAAAAAACGAACATATGAACTTCCAAACAACCTATTTAAAATTTGTTTTTGGAATTATGGGTATTAAAGATGTTACTATAATTTCTTTAGATAATGAAGAGTTTGGAGGGGCTATTTTTGAAAACTCTAAAAAGAAGATATATCAAGAAATTGAAGCTATTTAACCCACTATTAAAATGCTGTTTACATTTATCTAAACAGCATTTTTTTATAATCTCTTTATATCCTACAGCACCTAACAAACATTTTTCTACACACGTACCTATTTTTTTATCTTTTTTGTTGTTTGAAGTTACTCCCCTTAGGCAATAAATGACACTCCCCTTACCGAGGGAGTGTCACTCTCCTTAGGCAAGGAGTGTTGACCCGATTAGGCTTCGTGTGTCGACCCGATTAGGCTTCGTGTGTCGACCCGATTAGGCTTCGTGTGTCGACCCGATTAGGCTTCGTGTGTCGACCCGATTAGGCTTCGTGTGTCGACCCGATTAGGCTTCGTGTGTCGACCCGATTAGGCTTCGTGTGTCGACCCGATAAAAAAGTTACACTTTTTTATCTTCCTTTTTTTATATTTGGATGAGTAAAAATTGCTATACCTTCTAATTATTCTACTATTTAAGGCTGTGTTAGTGTTTTTATTACAGATATGAATAAGTTATGTATAATATAAACCAAAAAGAGAAATGAAAAAGAAAAAATTATTCCTAAGCATATTTACCGCTTTTATTTTAATAATATCTCTATTCCTTTATATGAATAAAGATAAATTTGTCTATGTAGGGTCAGTAGACATTATCGAAGTTGATTGTAGTAATAAACATCAAATCCTGAGTGAAGTTTATGAAAGTGACCAAAGGATTAGAAAATCAAATGAACTCATCAAATACGCTAAAGAGGATCATAGGAATCAAGAATTAGTGATTAGCATTATTGAAAAGTGTGGTATGCCAACATTAAATGAGGTTACTCAAAAACATATGAATGCAATCTGGTTGGGGCTGCAACATAGTAATAAAAAAATTAGAAAAAAGTATTTTCCGCAAATAGGGAAAGCGGTAGAAAATGGAGACTTATCTAAACAGCAATATGCATTGATGAAAGATAGGATCTTAATGGATGAGGGTAAACCTCAAATATATGGTTCGCAAATAAAAAACGGTAAATTGTATAAATTAGAAAATCCTGAAACTGTAAATGAAAGAAGAAAAAAAATGGGAATGGGGACAATAGAGGATTATTTAAAGCTTTTCGACATTCAGTTTAACCCGAATTAAAAATACAACACACAACAATGACCATAAATAATTCTTTACTCTAATCTAATTCTTATACTATTTACTTCAAAAAGCTTGTAAGATAAATTGAAATAATAGTAAGGCTATATGCCGCTTTAATAACACATAGCCTATGTTATTTTAAAAGTATCTTATATACTCTTTACTATACTAAAACTTAAAGAGAAAGCGTCTTTTCGTTTAATTTCTGAGCTACAAAAGGCTTAGCAAAAACAGCATTTAAACTGGCAATAACTTCTGTATGACTACCATTAGCCAACGGAACGCTTACAGTAGCACCTTTAAATGCTACTAAACTTTGTCCTGCCTCAGCAGATTGTTTAAAAGGTGTTTGCATAGCTGAACCATTCATAGTTCCGAAAGGACCATAAGAAGCTCCGCTTTTACCTATTAAAGTTATTTGTAATACGCATCGCCAACCATACCACACACCTGTATAACCAGAAACAGCCACAATTGGATCGTTTAACGGAATATCTATCGTTTTAGCTACTCCACTATCTCCACCATGCTGTAACAAAGTAAATACACCTGTATTATTACCCTGAGTACCCGTATTGTAAGGTCCAGTTCCAGTATTTACGGTCTGAATAGCATCTAGTACATCACCCGAACGAATCGTTATTTGCGTAATGTTTGGATTCCCAGCCGCTCCAACTATCGGAGTATCATCAAATGTATTACTTGGTAATGGATTGGCTAACTGATTAAGAATCATAAACTGGGCTTGTTCAAACTGGAAGTTTCCAGAGTTAAAACGCCACATAAAAATATCTTGATAATCATAAGAAGTTCCGTTACTGGTAAAACCATTAGAAACTTTCTTCCAAACTTGTTGAGCACTAGAATTAGGTGCTGCATTTCCTGGTTCAAACTGCGCACCATAACCAATTTTCTCTGGCGATATTCCAGCACTTACAAATTCAGATAATGGCATGCCATCATAAAACTGAGGTGATACAAAATCAAACGCACTATTTACGGTTGGATAATCAATCGAATTAGTTGGCCATGCAGGAGTAAACGATAAATAATACTTTACTGGCTGCTTATCAAACACTGAGCGAATCGTAGAAAACAACGTTTTAAATTGAGATTGAGTCATACGTGTAGACACATTACCTTCCCAGTCAACATCCAATCCGTTCATTCCATTCTCTTTTAAATAAGCTACCAAATTATTAGCAAAATTAGTTGCTTCTTCTTGTTCGTTTCCACCAGGTGAAAAAATTGATGCCAATGTATTATCTCCCGAATATACCATCGTTGCTAAAAACTTAATATTCGGATTCACTTGTCGAGCATCTCTTAATACATAATTTAAATAATCTTGATTCGTAAGCCCACCTGGGTGTGATGAGTCTCCCATTTTAATGGTTGAACCTTTGGTGGCGGGAACCACTTCAAAAAAAGCAATTCCAAGAGATGTTACACTGTCATATACTTTGTATTTAATAAGCGATTGAAAACAGCTGTCAGGACTATTGTAGTTCGTCTTTGGTGGTTCATCTTCATTTAAAAAGATCCAAGCGTTAATGCCGTAGGGGAATTGAGAATTTTTCATAATATATTCTATTTAATGTTTACTAAATTATTTTCGACATCAGATTAAAAACCTAATCAAATACATTGTATATCTAACAAACTTTTAGGCTTTACCTGAGTATGAATGCAGTTTTTTAAATCCCCCTACTGTACTTATTATTTTATGTCATTTGCTATTATAAAGTTGAGAAATTGATAAATACATTTAAAAAAAAAGGTAGTAAACGACTGATAATCAATCACGAACACACATATTATATGTATAAAAGAAAAACACATAACTAACTGATGTACAAGACCTTTAAAAGAATACGCCATACTATGCTAACAAACATTTTTCTACACACGCATCTATTCCTATCCCTATACTTGTTTGAAGTTACTCTCCTTAAACAAGAAGTGTCTTTCCGATAAAAACTGTATTCGCTCTTGTGTTTATTTTTTATATTTGGAAGGATAAAAATTGTTAATTGCCCTATATATAACAGGAACAATATATAAGAGTAACCAGCAAACTAAAAAAATCAACAGTTAACCATATTTACCTTCAAGTAAAACACATATTTAGACAATTTTAAATCGAAAAAAATATTATAATGTTTATAGAAATAGAAGTAAAATTAGGCATCATTGTTCATGGATACGATGATAAAAATAAAGAGATTGAAGAGGTTTTCAATGAAACTGATTATATGAAAAAAATTATCTCTATAGAGCGTATACAATCAATTAGCGAAAAATATATTTTAGTAAAATCTTCTCATGGTAGAGTTATGTATTGGGAATACAAAGGAACTATGGAAGAATTAAAACAAAAGCTATTGGATATTAATATAAATATTGCGTAAAAAGCTACAATACTGTATAAAAATAATTGCTAGTACAAAACTATTTACAAAAACGCTATCAACAACCCAACCACACCTAAAAATAAACATAGTGGAGAAAAATACTTGGTATCGTTTATGGCAAACTCTGTCTCTTTAACTTTCTTAAAAAAGCCTACATACTTAAAATCTCCTATAGCTCTAATGAGAAAAATACTAGCTACCACATAAAGTCCATACTCTTTTAGCCATGTGGGCATTGAATGCAACGTAAATAGTTGTATTTTTTCTGCATACACCACAGCAAAACTACTGATAACCAAAGCTACTACAAACGTTAGTAGTTTAGGCGGATTCATTGCTTTTTCATTGGCTGTTCTGGTTGGTATAACAGCATTTACCCATAAAGTTCCACCAAAAGCCCAATAAACGTGAATTAGCGAGATAAAAAAGAGAATTAAAACACAAATCACTCCTAAAAAATGTACCATAAATTGTAGTTTTTACCGTAAGTTTGTCTAACAAATTTAAGCATTTAACATGACAACTTTATTCATAAACATCAAAGAATTAATCCAAATTAGAGAAACAAGTACAAAAAAAGTATCAGGAGCTTCGATGAACATTTTACCAACTATAAAAAATGCTTTTTTATTGGTTGAAAATGGTATTATTACCGACTATGGAAGCATGAAAAAAGCCCCTACTTCTGCCGATAAAACTGTGGATTGTACTGGTAAAATGATGTTACCTACTTGGTGCGATTCGCATACACATATTGTATATGCAGGCAATCGTGAACAAGAATTTGTGGATAGAATTAACGGATTGAGTTATGAAGAAATTGCCAATCGTGGTGGTGGTATTGTAAATTCGGCTAAGAAGTTACAAGAAACTTCAGAAGAAGAACTATACCAACAATCGGCAAAACGATTAGAAGAAGTGATTGCTTTAGGTACGGGAGCAGTTGAAATAAAATCAGGATATGGTTTAACCGTAGACGCTGAGTTAAAAATGTTACGTGTTATAAAAAAGCTACGCGAAAATTATAACATTCCTATCAAAGCTACTTTTTTAGGAGCACATGCCTTCCCTACCGAATATAAAAACAATAAAGAAGGGTACATCAATTTAATTATTGAAGAAATGTTACCTAAAGTTGCTGAAGAAAATTTAGCGGATTTTGTAGATGCTTTCTGTGAAACGGGTTACTTTTCAGTAGAAGATACAGACAGAGTTTTAACTGCTGCGCAACAATACGGATTAACGCCAAAAGTACACGTAAACCAGTTTACAAGTATTGGTGGTGTACAAGTAAGTATAAAACACAATGCGTTGTCGGTAGATCACTTAGAAGTAATGAACTCAGAAGATGTTGAAGCTTTAAAGGAAAGTCAAACAATGCCTGTTGCCTTACCTTCTTGTTCGTATTTTTTAAGTATTCCGTACACCCCAGCTCGTGATATTATGAATGCAGGGTTACCGTTAGCACTAGCAACCGATTACAACCCAGGGTCTACTCCATCAGGAAATATGAATTTTGTGGTAGCAACTGCTTGTATTAAAATGAAAATGACACCAGAAGAAGCCATTAATGCAGCAACCATTAACGGAGCGTATGCAATGAACTTATCGGATGAGGTTGGAAGTATTACCAAAGGAAAAAAGGCGAATTTAATCCTAACAAAAGAAATTCCTTCGTATGGGTTTTTACCGTATTCATTCGGAAGTAATTTAATTGATTCAGTGTTCATCAACGGAAAAGAGGTGTAATATGCTAACAATATTCAACGAAAAAGATATACAAGAGTTTGTAACCCCACGTAAAGGAGAAACAAAACTAGGAGAGTGCGTTGCTGTAATCGACTCTAAAAAAGAACTACAATCAGCACTTGAAAGTTCAGATGCTTCTTTTGTTATTTTAGGAGTTCCAGAAGATATTGGTGTTCGTATGAATGGTGGAAATGGTGGCGCACATACTGCTTTTATTCCCGCTTTAAAATCATTTTTAAACACCCAACAAAATCAATTTATTGATGGGAAAAACATCTTAGTGTTAGGCTATTTAGACTGTTTAGATGAGGTTTATAGCTTTGATATTTCTGATAGAGAAAAAGGTGATTTATTAGTAAAAGCGATAGATAAAGAGCTTTCTAAACTTATCAGAACAATTGTTGAGAGTGGAAAAACTCCTATTATCATTGGTGGTGGACACAACAATGCTTACGGAAATATTAAAGGGCTTTCTGAAGGGAAAAATCAACCTGTAAATGTGATTAACTTAGATGCGCATACCGATTTACGTCGTTTAGAAGAACGTCATAGCGGTAACGGATTTTCATACGCCTTACAAGAAGGCTTTATTCAAAATTACTTTATGTTCGGGTTGCATGAGAACTATACACCTCAGTATATTTTTGAAATGATTCACGATAGTTTAAACTTAGAGTACAACACCTTTGAAGAGTTAGAAGTATATCAGTCTACTTCTTTTGAAGGTGAATTACAACGTGCTGAAAGTTTTATAGAAAACGCTCCCTTCGGAATTGAAATTGATTTGGATTGTGTGCAACACTTCCCTAGTAGTGCTATGACACCTAGCGGATTTACTCCTCAGCAAACTCGTAGATTTACACATTATTTTGGAAAGCTACAAAATGCTTCTTATTTGCATATTTGTGAAGGTGCTCCTACTGTAGTTAAAGATGATATTGCTAACGGACAAGTAGGAAAGTATATCAGCTACTTAATTTCTGATTTTATAAAGGCTAAAAGCAATTAATTATACGTCATTTCGAACCGAGTGAAACGAAGTGTGAGAAATCTTAAGTAAATGAGTAACTTAACTTAATGAGATTCCTCCTCATACCTCGTTCGAAATGACGATTCCTTAAACACTAGTTATTCTATCCACAAGTTTCCTTCTGAATATGTCTTGGCTTTACCACTAATTATAACCCGATCCTTTTTATTTTGACACTTTAATACTCCTACTCTTTCAGAAACTTGTATTGCGTCAAGATTATCTTTATTCAATCGAGAGCTCCAAAATGGTACCAATGAACAATGAGAAGAACCAGTAACAGGGTCTTCCAAAATAGAAGATTGTGGTGTAAAATATCTTGACACAAAATCGGATTTATCTCCTACAGCTGTAACTACTACACCACCTGGATCTAGATTTATTTGATCAAAGGTTTGTCTGTCTACTTTCACATTTTTTATTTCCTCTTCTGAATCATATACCAATACATAATCTCTCGACTTTAAAACCTCTTTAGGTACTATATTTAAAGACTTCTGAATAATTTCAGGTAACTTAGAAGCAACAGGCATTCGAGAGGGCAAATCCATCGAATAAAAGTCTTCTTGAATGGTAATAGTTAAATCACCACTCAAGGTTTCAAATACTATTTTGTTATGAGGGTAGTTTAAAATTGAGTGCAAACAATGGGCAGTAGCAAGTGTAGCATGTCCACACAAATCCATTTCAATTTCTGGAGTAAACCATCTTAGGTGTATTTTCTCTCCCTTATCAACAAAAAAGGCTGTTTCTGCCACAGCATTTTCCTTAGCTATTTTTAAAAGAACATCATCTGGCAGCCAATTTTGTAACGGAACAACACAGGCAGGATTTCCTCCAAATACTTTATCTGTAAAAGCATCTATTTGATATAATGGTAATTTCATCTTTTTCTTTGTTTAATTATGTAAATATATTGCTTTCAGTTTTGTTTTATAAAAGAGATAACCACGTCATAATAACAATAAAACTTCTTACTCTTTTGGATGAGATTCCTCTCTACCGTTCGGAATGACGTTAGTAATATAACTTCAAAAGAGCTTTTGTTCACGTCATTGCGAACGAAGTGAAGTAATCTGTAAATCGATAAACAGATTACTTCGTCGTATACTCCTCGTAATGACTGTTTGTCATTTCGAACCGAGTGAAACGAAGAGTGAGAAATCTTAAGAAAATGAGTTACTCACTTTAATGAGATTTAGCTTCGCTGAACCTTACGGTTTCTCGTTTCTCTCGAAATGACTATTTATTTAGAAAACAGCCTCCGCAATTTTTTGAATATTAGTTGATCTTCCCATTGAGTAATAATGTAAAATAGGCACTCCTTTCTGTTGTAACTCCTTACTTTGAGCAATGCACCACTCCACTCCTACTTGTCGTACCTCTGCGTTACTCTTACAATTCACAACCTCTTTTACCAAAGCATCTGGTAAGTCAACTTTAAAACGATGCGGAATTAAATTCAATTGTTTTTTGGTTGAGATTGGTTTTAACCCCGGAATAATAGGAACCGTAATTCCCTCTTCTCTACATTTTTCTACAAACTCAAAATACTTTTGATTGTCGAAAAACATTTGTGTTATCACATAGTTAGCTCCGTTTTTAATTTTCTTCTTTAAAAAGTGAATATCAGAATCTAAACTTGGTGCTTCCATATGTTTTTCAGGATATCCAGCTACTCCAATACAGAAATCGGTTTTTGACGAGTTTTGCAAATCATCATCTAAATACCTACCCTTATTTAAGTTCTCTATTTGTGTAACTAGTTCGCTTGCGTATGCATGTCCATCTTTTTCAGGTTTAAAATAAGTTTCGCTTTTTACTGCATCACCACGCAATGCAACAACGTTATCAATTCCTAAAAAATCGAGGTCAATTAAGAAGTTTTCAGTGTCTTCTTTAGTAAACCCTCCACATAAAATATGCGGAATAGCATCTACTTGATATTTATTTTGAATCGCCGCACAAATACCAACAGTACCTGGACGTTTTTTTACTACTTGCTTTTTTAACAGTCCGTCTCCTAACTCTTTATATACGTATTCCTCACGATGATAGGTTACGTCTATAAACGGAGGATTAAACTCCATTAACGGATCAATATTTTTGAATATTGACTCTATTGTATCTCCCTTTAATGGCGGAAGTATTTCAAACGAAAACAACGATGCTCCGTTAGCTTTTTCTAAATGTTCTATTACCTTCATAAGTGTATCTTATAAAGGCGTATTTAACTATACCAATGAAGCTGCAATTAACGATATTGCTGCCATTACCAGTAGCTGTATTGCAAATCGAATCTCTAAATTATACTTTTTCATTTGTCTAATTTTATTGATTTTTTATATGGCAATATTACTACTGTTTTGTAGTTTTTAGTTTACCTAACTTAAAACTTATTGTTAATTAAATACGCTCTTTTGTTTGTTTATTTTAAAGTTATTATTAATTGTCTGATATGTTTGGATGTAACCATTTTCTAGCTTTTTCTAAGGCTATGTTTTTCCGTTCTGCAAAATCTCTTACTTGATCGTCTGTTATTTTACCTAAACCGAAGTACTTAGCTTCTTCATTAGCAAAATAATATCCTGAAACGGCCGCTGCAGGCCACATAGCTAAACTTTCTGTTAAACTTACTCCTATGTTCTCTTCTACCTGTAAAAGCTGCCAAATCGTTTCTTTTTCTAAATGATCAGGACATGCAGGATACCCAGGTGCTGGACGAATACCTTTGTACGCTTCTTTTATCAACTCATCATTCGTTAAGTTTTCTTCGGATGCATAGCCCCAATGTTTCGTTCTCACTCTGTGGTGTAAGTATTCAGCAAAAGCTTCAGCAAAACGATCGGCAATGGCTTGTGCCATAATTGCATTGTAATCATCGTGATTTTCTTTGTATTGTAATGCTAATTCATCAGCACCAAAAATGGCGGTACAGAAAGCTCCTATATAATCCGTTTTATCTGTTTCTTTGGGCGCAATAAAATCTGCCAAAGCAAAACTTGGTTTACCTTCACGCTTTTTTAATTGCTGACGTAAAGTTCTAAATACTGCGACTTCTTTTCCTTTCTTTTGAACTGAAATGTCATCGTCATTCATAGAATTCGCTTCAAACAAACCAAAAATAGCTTTGGGCTTTAATGCTTGTTTTTCTATGATTTGTTGTAACATTTTTTGTGCATCTGCAAACAAATTGGTTGCCTCTACTCCTACTACTTCATCTTCTAAAATATCAGGAAACTTTCCATGTAAATCCCACGAGCGAAAAAACGGACTCCAGTCAAAATACGGTACTAAGTCTTTTAAACTTACTTGCTCTAGCTTTTGTACTCCTAATTCTTTTGGTTTAGTAATGTTAGTAGCCTCCCAATCTATTCTGAATTTTCGCTCTCTAGCTTCCTCAATCGGTATGTAGTGCTTCTGTTTTCCTCGTTTTAAGAATTTATCTCGAAACTCTTCGTAATCTTTCTTCAACTTGGCAACATACTCGTTTGAGGTTTCTTTATTCAATAAATCTCCTACAACGGTTACTGCTCTTGACGCATCGTTTACGTGTACCACTGCATTTTTATACTGCGTATCAATTTTTACAGCGGTATGCGCTTTCGAGGTTGTTGCTCCACCAATCAATAAAGGAATTTCCAAATTTTGACGTTCCATTTCTTTGGCTAAATACACCATTTCATCCAACGAAGGTGTTATCAATCCACTTAAACCAATAGCATCTACGTTCTCCTTTTTAGCAGTTTCAATAATCTTCTCTGGTGGAACCATGACTCCTAAATCGACAATTTCATAATTGTTACAACCTAATACTACGGATACAATGTTCTTACCAATATCATGCACATCTCCTTTTACCGTTGCCATCAATATCTTTCCGATAGCTTGTTGTTCCTCGCTTTTCTCTGCTTCAATAAAAGGGTTCAAATAGGCTACGGCTTTCTTCATTACTCTGGCAGATTTTACAACTTGTGGTAAAAACATTTTTCCAGCACCAAACAAGTCTCCTACTACATTCATCCCTGTCATTAAATGTCCTTCAATTACATGTAGTGGTTTTGCTACACTCAAACGGGCTTCTTCAGCATCCTCTTCTATAAAAGCGTCTATTCCTTTTACTAAAGAGTGTGTAATGCGTTCTTGAAGTGGCAAACTTCTCCATTCTAAAACTTGCTCACTACTTTCTTTTTTAGTTCCTTTTACCGTTTCAGCAAATTCTAATAAGCGTTCTGTAGCATCGTCTCTTCTATCTAAAACAACATCTTCAATATGTTCTAATAAATCCTTCGGAATATCATCGTAGACTTCTAACATGGTCGGATTCACAATTCCCATGTTCATCCCAGCTTTGATGGCATAGTATAAAAATACCGAGTGCATCGCTTCACGAACGACGTTGTTTCCTCTAAAAGAAAATGATACGTTACTTACTCCTCCGCTTACACTTACATGTGGTAAGTTTTCGCGTACCCAACGGGTAGCTTCAATAAAATCCAACGCATTTTTTCGGTGTTCTTCCATTCCCGTAGCTACAGGAAAAATATTTAAATCGAAAATGATATCTTCTGGCGGAAAACCAACAATGTCAGTTAATATATTATACGAACGTTCTGCTATTTCTATTCTTCGCTCGTAAGTATCTGCTTGTCCTACTTCATCAAAAGCCATGATAATTACAGCAGCTCCATATCGTTTTATCTGCGTAGCTTCCCAAATAAATTTTTCTTCTCCTTCTTTTAAAGAAATGGAATTTACTACCGATTTTCCTTGTACTACCTGTAATCCAGCTTCGATGATTTCCCATTTAGAACTATCAATCATAATAGGAACTCTGGCAATATCAGGTTCAGAAGCTATTAAGTTTAAAAAGCGTACCATCGCTTCTTTTCCTTCTATCAAACCATCATCCATATTAATGTCGATGATTTGCGCTCCTCCATCCACTTGATGACGCGCAATCGCTAAGGCTTCATCGAACTTTTCTTCTTTAATCAATCGAAGAAATTTACGCGATCCTGCTACGTTTGTGCGCTCCCCTACATTGATAAAGTTACTTTCGGGTGTTATAATTAACGGTTCTAACCCCGATAATTTCATGTATCGTCTTTCCTCACTCATCTACTAACTATTTTGTACTGCTGCAACAAATTCAGCTTTTCGTGGTTTGTACTTCGCTGCTATTGCTGCGATAGCTGAAATATGTTTAGGCGTGGTACCACAGCACCCTCCTATAATGTTAATTAAGTTTTTCTTTAAATATTCTTCTATTTGCTCCGCTGTTTCTTCTGGAGTTTCATCATACTCTCCAAAGGCATTAGGCAATCCAGCATTTGGATGTGCAGAAATAGCAAACTCTGTTTTAGAGGCAATTGCTTCTAAGTGAGGTTGTAATAAATTGGCTCCTAAAGCACAGTTGAATCCTACAGATAGCAACGGAATATGTGATATTGAAATCAGAAAAGCCTCTGCTGTTTGTCCTGATAATGTTCTACCTGAAGCATCGGTAATGGTTCCTGAAACCATGATAGGAATTTCTATATTTCGTTCCGCTTTTACCTCTTCAATGGCAAATAAAGCGGCTTTGGCATTTAGGGTATCAAACACCGTTTCTACCAACAAAATATCTGAACCACCATCAATTAAGGCTTCTACTTGTTGTTTGTAGGCAATGCGTAATTCGTCGAAAGTTACCGCTCTATACCCTGGATCGTTTACATCAGGTGACATGCTTGCGGTACGGTTGGTAGGTCCGATAGAGCCTGCTACAAAACGAGGTTTATGTGGTTCTTTCGCTGTAAATTCATCGGCCACCTCTTTGGCTATTCTAGCAGACTCGTAATTTAACTCGTATACCAACTCTTCCATTTGGTAATCTGCCATGGCAATGGTAGTTCCTGAAAAGGTGTTGGTTTCTACAATGTCTGCTCCTGCCGCAAAGTATTTTCTATGTACTTCTTTTACGGCTTCGGGTTGCGTAATGGACAACAAATCATTGTTTCCTTGCAACGGTGTTGGGTAGTCTTTAAAACGTTCTCCACGAAAATCTTCTTCAGTAAATTTATATTCCTGAAGCATGGTTCCCATAGCGCCATCGAGTACGAGGATACGTTTTTGTATTTCTTGATAAATGTTTGACATTCCTGATATTTAGTGTACTGTTATCAGGAAAAGAGGAAATAAAATTCTTTTCGTTATCTCTCTGCCGAAGCAGTAGAATGTAGCACCTTCTTTGTTTGCACAAAGGGTTGCTAAGGTTTCAAAGGGTCTATTCCCTCCACCTTTCTTGATAACATCAATACGTTAATGAACGGGGCAAAGTTATAGTATTATTTTTTATTTACCCAATTTTTATTTTCATAATTAAATAACTAAATAAAAAAGAGCCTTTTGCTACTAGTCAACAAAATAATTTTGTTTTATCTTGGGTACTTGAAACAAGAAAAGTGAAAATTGCTAAAAACTTCTACTAATCACTTTTAATTGCATCGATAAAAGACGTTTTAGTTCTTTTGTAACAAGTTAGCCACCATTTAAAAAAAAATTACTAGCATATAAAAAACTGATTAACTGATTTTTAAAAATAAATTTAAAATAATTACGTTTTCAGTTCGGGAGTTTTATCTACTTAGTTGTTTTATAATAAAGTGGAATAACAAAAATGAATAAAATGAAAACCTCAAATTTTAAACTACTTACAATTTTTACTGCAATGGTATTATTTATTGGAACATTCTCATCTTGTTCAGATGACGATGGACCTACTGCGAATATAACCGTCAACGAAGGTCCATCAGGCGACATTGGTGGTGATTTTACTGGAGACGGTGGAAATGCGTCGCGAACAATAAACTGGACTAATAATTTGGCTACAGCTGACTATAATGCTGATATAACTGCTACTACAACTGGTACATTTAATATAGTAGTTGCGGATTCAGAAGGAACTGTAGTACTTGACAGAACTCTGGATGGCGGAACTGAACCTGATACTATCGACGGAGTTACACAAGCTGGTGAGCCTGGAAATTGGACGGTAACAATTACAGTTATGTCATTTAATGGAGACGGAAGTTATTCTTTAAGTGCTGGAAACTAATAAAGAATTGATAAATAAATTATTGAAAAGGCTGTCTGAATTGATAGCCTTTTCTATTTGAAAATAAAAACTACAGCAAACGCTGGCTATAATTCATTGTAGCTAAATTTTCTACCAAAAATTTCTAACAAATTTGTTATCTTCGGTTTACGGCAGAAAATCATACCCCAACACACGTTGCATTTCCTTGTAAAGGAGACAGAAACTAAGACAGTTAGACCATTATACTTGACTTAACAGGTAATATTATGAATCGTAATAAAATTAGCTATTGCAATTTTGTGGACAAAGGTGAGTACAAAGGAAAAAATATAAACAACTCAAAGAGAAAGTAAACAGATGCATATACCATTATTACAAGACATACTTATACTTCTCGGGTTCTCTGCCATAATTGTTTTTGTGCTTCAAAAACTTAAACTCCCATCTATTATAGGCTTTCTGCTCACAGGAATAGTAATTGGTCCTTATGGACTTAGCCTTATCAATGCTGTAGAAGAAGTTGAAGTTTTATCTGAAATCGGAGTAATTCTTCTGTTATTTGTAATTGGAATGGAGCTATCTATAAAACAATTGGCTTCAATAAAGAAAACCATCTTTATTGGAGGGTTTCTTCAAGTTGGCATGACTGCAATAGTAACAGGAGTCATCTATTATTTCCTTGGATACTCATGGAATGAATCTGTTTTTGTTGGCTTTCTTTTTTCATTGTCAAGTACAGCAATTGTTCTAAAAACGCTTCAAGACAGAAAGGAAATTTTAACACCACATGGTCGAAATGCACTTGCAATCCTAATCTTTCAAGACATTATTATTGTTCCCATGATGCTTATTACACCGCTTATTGCAGGTGAATCAACAAACGTTGGAATGAGCATTCTCTCATTGGTTGTAAAGTCTGTTATTGTGATAGTAATTACATTAATAAGTGCTCGCTATATCGTACCCAAATTGATGCATGCTGTAGCAAAAACCAATAGTAAGGAATTATTCCTTTTGGTAACATTTACGTTATGTTTCGCTATTGCTTTTTTTACCTCTGAAATTGGCTTATCCTTAGCTTTAGGAGCTTTCATTGCAGGTTTAATCATTTCAGAATCCGAATACAGTCATCAAGCAACCAGTATTATTCTACCATTTCGAGAGCTATTTACCAGTTTCTTTTTCGTTTCAGTAGGTATGCTGCTTGACCTAAGTTTTTTTCTTGACAAGATTCCAACAATAATGCTTTTAGTGCTTTTGGTATTTATAACTAAATCCATTATTGCAAGTATTGCAGTTGCTGCACTACAATATCCTACAAGGACAGTTTTACTTACAGGTCTTTCCCTTTTTCAGATCGGTGAGTTTGCTTTTATATTATCCAAAGTAGGTATTGAGTACAATTTATTAAGTGCGGAAACCAATCAATATTTTTTATCTGTATCAATTGTTTCAATGATGTTAACTCCATTCGTAATCATTTTTTCTGAAAGGATAGTTAACAATTTTATTGGAGTTTCTAAAAAAATGGGGGTTGCCCCTACATTAGTCTTGGATAAAAATATATCAAAAATAGGAGATCTTAATTTGGAAAACCATCTTATAATTATTGGTTATGGCATAAATGGTAGCAACTTAGCGAAAGCAGCCGCAGCAAGCAATATTCCTTTTGTTGTAATTGAAATGAATGCTGAAACAGTTCGTCAGGAAAAATTCAAGGGACTTCCAATCATTTTTGGTGACGCTACTCAAGATCATATACTAGAAGCTGTTCACCTTTCTGATGCCAGAGCAGCAGTGATAGCGATTTCAGATAATACAGCAACTAAAACAATAATTAAAAATATTAGGTATCATTCAGAATCACTTTATCTTGTGGTTAGAACAAGATATGTAAAAGAAACTTCGGAACTTATCGCATTGGGTGCTGACGAAGTGATACCAGAAGAATTTGAAACTTCTGTACAAATATTTACTCACGTGCTTCAAAACTTCCTTGTTCCTGAAGATGATATTAACCTACTTGTGGATAAAGTACGTGCTGACAACTATCAGCTATTTAAAGGAGAACTTAAACACCCAAAAACTTATCGACCCAAAAACATTACCGATTTCAATATAACATGCTTAAGACTAAATTCTGACAGTAATATGTTTTTAGGAAAACCTTTAAAAGAATTGAATCTGAGGGCAGTTCATGGAATAAATATCTTGGGTATTAAGCGAAAAAATGAAGTACTAGATTCTATTCACCCAGAAGAAGTGTTAAAACAAGGTGATATTATCTATGTTCAGGGAAATCAAAACAAGATTGAGCAATTTCATAAAATAATTAAATAAAAATCAAGACAGAGATAACACTGGCTAACTATGAAAAAACAATTCTAATATTAATTCAACCATAAGTTCCCAAATAAAAAACAGAAAATCACTAACTTTAATCCCATAACTAACAGTTATACAAAACCGTTGGTATCTATTACCCACTTGTATAGACAAGACTAAAAAATCTTTAACCAATACACTAACCATGAAAAAGCTACAATTTAAAAAAGACATTAATGCTTCTGCTGAAAAGGTATACAATACAATGCTTGGTATTGATACTATTGAAACCTATGAGCAATGGACAGCTGAATTCAATCCAACTTCAACCTATGAAGGAAGCTGGGAAAAAGGAAGTAAAATCTATTTTGTAGGAACGGATGAAAATGGTAAAAAAGGTGGAATGGTCTCTGAAATTGCAGACAATATTCCATTTCAGTTTGTTTCCATTCGCCATTACGGGATGTTAGATGGTGAAAACGAAATTACCGAAGGTCCTGAGATTGAAAAATGGGCAGGCTCCCTAGAAAATTATTCATTCCATGAGCAGAACGGAGTTACAACGGTAACAGTAGAATGTGATACAGCGGAAGAATACCTTGATTATTTTAACTCAACTTGGGATAAAGCCTTAAATAAACTTAAAGAGCTTTCGGAAAAATAGCACATAGATAAAATCTCATATAAAGCAGTACCTATTAAAGAAAAAAAGTAGTGTAGTAATTCTATAAAAAAGAAAAGCAGCAAATAGTATTTGCTGCTTTTATTATATAAATCTGGAATAAATCACAGTGCTATTAAGTTTATTTTTGTTTTACCTCACTTGCATGATACACATCATCTTCTGCCTTGAATATCTTAAACTGAACATCGTAACCTTCTGGAATATAAATAACAATTGGTAATTTCCCGTTGTATCTTACTGTTGTTGGTTGACTGGCAACAAACTTTCTGACTGTACTACTTTCAAAACAAGCTTTTCTGGTAGATATAACTCCGCCATCAGTAGTAAAATTATAATACGAATATCCCCATCCTTTAAGGTCCTTTTTTTCTATACTTCCTACAAGACCGTGTTTATTACAAGTATCTACTTCCATCCATTTTCCAATAACAAATTCTATTTTTTTATTACTATCGTTAGCTGAATGAGGAACTTCTATAACCATTTGTTTAAATCCTTTCTCTGGTTTAGGATATATTGATGCATCTACTTTTTTTAAAGATGTTTGTCCTACTGACATAGAAGTAATAGTTAAGAATGCTATTAAAAATAATTTGTTGATTTGCACTGAAATTGTTCTCATAATAAAATAATTTTCCTAGAGCTTTTCAATATGCATGCCAAAAGTTCATCTAACTAAGACTTTTGTATTCATTGTTAAATCATTTACCATTCTTTTAACAACTATGAAAAGTGATGTTAGAATACAAACACATTCTCTGCTCGTTTAAAACCTTATGCTAAATACTTAATATTTATTGCTATGGTTACCACTTTTGATGCTATCCCTAGCAAAGAAAAACACTTGTAAATAACATATTATTTTTATGCCTTACTTTTTTTACATGCGTTTATGAGTGGTTCGACTAAAATCATGTACGACGTCACCACTACGAACAGAAGATATGCTATTCCAATTAAGGTATAGAGAGTTCTCATGTAATCATTTTTAGTAACTTACATTAAAGTTACTAAATATTTAAGAGTTCTTAAAACAATAACGTAAAGCATTCTTTTTTTCTGTAAACTTCAAAAAGATATTTTTTATAACTTTGTCTTCTAATATAATTTTATGTCTACTACATCTATATCGTATTCGGATATTGTAAAATAGATAGTCAATTTTCTTAAGGCTATCACCACTATTTACTTCAGATATCATCTGGAGTATTCTTATTTATTTACATTTTACATATAAACACATTAATTGTGAACGCTTATATATTTAAATTCATTTCATTAATGAAGAATTTAAGTGTTTGCTATATTTTACAATACTTAAAATATGAAACTAGAAGATTTCGGATATAACGATAAGATAGAAAAACTAAAGATTGAACATAACTTAGAAGACTTTGAAATTGGAAGAATTATTTCGGAGCATAAGGAACGGTATGTTGTTACAACAGAAGAAGGCGAATTTGACGCAGAAATTACAGGAAACTTAAGATATACTGCAAATACCCGTGAAGATTTTCCTGCTGTAGGAGATTGGGTTGCATTAATAATATATGATACTTATAGTACTATAATTCATAAGGTACTTCCTCGAAATTCAATTATTTCAAGAAAAGCAGTTGGTCATTTTGGCGATTTACAAATAATTGCGACAAATATAGATTACGCCTTAATTATGCAGGCAGTTGATAGAGATTTTAGTATCAATAGAATTGAAAGGTACCTTACCATTTGTAATACATCAAACATTCAGCCTTTTATTATTCTCACTAAAATTGATTTGATAAACGAAGTTCTACTAAATGAATTGATAGCTACCTTAAAAAAGAGGATTAACAAGGTACCTGTAATTGCAATTAGTAATACCTCTAAACAAGGTTATAAGAAGCTAAAAGAAGTTATAGTAAAAGGTAAGACATATTGTCTTTTAGGTTCCTCTGGTGTTGGTAAATCAACCCTCGTTAACACACTTGCAAACAAAGAATTGATGGATACTAAAAATGTTAGTAGCTTTTCTAAAAGAGGGAAACATACAACTACACATCGGGAACTTATACTTCTTGATAACGGCGGCATTTTAATTGACAACCCAGGAATGAGAGAAGTTGGAATAACAGATACATCGCATGGTCTAGAAAAAACATTTGAAACAATTTTTGAACATTCTAAACATTGTAAGTTTAAAGACTGTACACATACTATAGAAATTGGATGTGCGGTTATTGAAGCTCTTGAAATTGGAGAAATCGATGATTCTTCTTATAATAACTATTTAAAAATGAAGAGAGAAAAAGAGCATTTTGAAGCTACTGTTGCTGAAAAAAGGAAAAGGGAGAAAGATTTTGGAAAAATGGTCAAACATTTTAAAAAAATTAAAAAGTCTAGTAAATACTAAACAGAACTAGATGCATAGATAACAGCGGTTTGAGTTCCTATTCAAACCGCTTTTTTTATGTAGTAAAAGCTTTGTAACTAAAAACCTGTAGCTCAATTATTACTTGTTTACACACAGTAATTTTTACCTGTTTAATAGAAAACTGTTTGTTTACATTCAAAACTTAGTTTATTTGTTCTTAGGAAGGTTCAGCGTGACGCGCTGACGGTTCCGTTGTATTGAGGAAAGTTCAGCGTGACACGCTGACGATTCCGTTGCCTTGAGGAAAACTCAGCGTGACGCGCTGATGGTTTCGTTGCATTGAGGAAAGACCAGCGTGACGCGCTGATGATTCCGTTGTGTTGAGGAATGACCAGCGAAACTCGCTGACGGTTCCGTTTACTTAGATTTTCACCCCTAACTCCTTTGAGAAAGAAAAAGTACGTTAAAAATTGTGGAATCAACATATGTAAAGGCGTTGTAGCTACTCCTCTTCTACTTTTGTCATATTCTTAAACAATTATAGTATGACTTTAATAGACAACCTAGAATGGCGATATGCCACTAAAAAATTTGATGCTTCTAAAAAAGTTTCAGCACAGAATATAGAACTTTTAAAGAGAGCGATTCAATTAGCTCCTTCTTCTTACGGTCTGCAATTGTATACCGTTTTGATTATAGAAGACAGTGCAATAAAAGAACAATTAAAAGCTGTTTCTTACGGACAGAGTCAAATTACTGATGCTTCTCACTTGTTTGTGTTTTGCAATTATTCAAAGGTTACCAATGACCATATAGATGCTTATTTTTCTTTAAAATCTGAAATAGAACAAGTAGACATTTCTAATTTTAAAGAGTATGCTGATTTTATTAAGTCTGACGTTACGAGCAGAACTTTGGTTGAAAAAAATAGGTGGACTTCTAACCAAGTTTACATTGCTTTGGGCAATTTGCTAAATGCTTGCTCAGAACTTAAAATAGATGCTTGTCCTATGGAGGGATTTGATGCCGAAGCTTATAACAAAATATTAGACTTGGATAAGTTTGGGTTAAATGCTGCTGTAGTTGCTCCTGTTGGTTATCGTTCTGACGAAGATAGTTCACAAAACACTCACAAAGTAAGAAAGCCTATAGAGAGTCTTTTTATAGAGTATAAGTAATTACAACTCTTGAAATACAATAGTATAACCGTACATTTTTTGTACGGTTTCTTATTTTGTTTTATATTGGCTAGCGCTTACTAAAAAAGAATAAAATTGCTGCCACTTCCTTTTTTAATTTCTTTAACAAGGAGATAGCAACAAAAATAAAAAACAGCAAAGATGCACTTATACCCCCTTTTGGTTGTATAACGATGTATTTTATGCGTATATAAACAAGTTCGACATAATACATGAACTGAATGGATAATCGAATACCAAATATCATTAAAGATTTTGAAAAGACAAATCTTAATAAATCAGAAATTGATTTTTTATCCTTTAATGATTGGCTTTCTGAAAATAACAATGTTCAAAAGGATTGGGTTGTTTTTGCCCAAAGTAAAGAAACAGAAAAGCTTGAAAGTTATTTTATAACAAGTTGTTTAATAAAGGTAAATGAACAATCATTAAATCAATTTCTATCCGATTCTCATTGGTTCATAAATACTGAATTTGGTATTCCAGAAAAATACCAAAAACCTTATGAGAACAAAGAATATGATGATGGACTTAAAGCTAAACTAAACGGTGTTATATATACCCCTTTTGTATTCAAAAGATACTTTTATGGTTATGTCCCAGACCGTTTTCAAATCATTGAACATTTTTTATTGTATTATAATTGCTTTTGGGTAGAAGACAAAAATGAATATCAAACCATTAATGATAAAGGTGAAATTAAAACAGTTATCAAACACATAAAAACCCAAAAGGAGGAAACTTTTTTAATAGACACACATACATTAAAAGATTATCTAGCTGTTAAAGGTGTTTATTTAGCTCGATTTCATGACCATCGAAGACAATCAAAAAATGATATTTCAGACTTCTTAAAAAAGAAGTTTAAAACGTTTGAGCTTTCAAACACAATGTCTTTTTTTGAATTAGATTTAAGAACTGACATTCAATACGATAATATAAAAAGTACTTCAAGATTACTTGGAAAAGATATTGTTAAACCATACTCTGAAGCAGAATCACATGAATGTTCTACTGAAAAAGACCAAAATGAATTTCTTGATTTCATAATTGGAAGAGATGAAAATGGTAAGGAAATCAAATCAACCTGTCAACCAAATAAATTAAGCAGTTATTTTGAAGACAAAGGAACTCCACACTTTCTAACCCCTGTATATTTTAAAAGAGAATTGCTTCAAAAATATTATTCTGAACCAAAAAAATATGACACTTCTGAAAATTCAATTAAGTATTTGATTTTTTGGCGAATAGAAATTGACTTGACACAAGAAAATTTAATTCAAGTCTATTTAGGTGACATTGGTCGTAACCTTACTTATAACGAACAACTTCATTGGAGACAATTTAATGTTGTTCCTAAAGGAAAAATATCGGGTCATCGATATAAAAGAGATTTTCTCGCTGAGTTTGCTTCTCCTAAAATAGAAGAAGCTCCAATCCTACATTTTAAACAGTCTTTTGAAAGGCTTCAAAAAAGCTTTATATCTTTAAACGGAGAAGAGTTATTTAAAAGTTTAGCCAAAGACGACCTACATCTTTTCACTACATTACATATTCCTGTAACTGATGAATGGAAAGAATTAGATGAACAAATATTAGCCTTAGCTAAAGTTACTACTGACTCATTTAATTACAAAATTCTTACTAAATTAACAGGAAAAAAAATAGGAGATATAGGTATGAATGACAAACCTATTAAAGGTTTACTAGCTCTTTTTTATGAACTTTTATCGATAACTATTGAAAATGAAGATTATATTAATTCACTAATTACTCCGTTTAATATGATACAATCATTACGTTCCTCTAGTGTTGCTCATAGAAAAAGTAAAGACTTGGAGAAAACGCTAAAAAAATATAATTTAGATAAATTGAGTAATGAACAAAAATTTAAGACTATAATAGTAGAATTAACCAGATCAATAGAATCCATTAATAAAGAATTAAAATAAAGCACTATGCCAAACACAATGTATATTACAAATAAAAATACTACAGACAGTCTTTATTTTCTGGAATAACAATCCAAGATTCAAGCTAGAAACCCCGAATAATTACACTAATTTTAAAGTATTAATTACAATACTATATATACACAATGTAGCCGACTTTCAATGAAAAACATGAAAGAATTATATAGAGCTTATTCAATACAATAAAAATATTTAACCTAATGATTAAAAATGTATCAGACTCCTAGAACTGATACATTTTTTTGTTTTTTAAGTTAAAACAAATCCGAAGATAAATAACGATCGCCTCTATCACAAATTACCGCAACAATTACCCCTTTATCAATAGTTTTGGCTATTTCAAGCGCTGCATGTACTGCTCCTCCACTACTCATTCCTGCAAAAACTCCTTCTTCTTGTGCTAACTTTCTAGTCATGTTTTTAGCATCATTTTCATCTAACTCTACCACTTGATCTACCTTACTTTTATTAAAAAATTTTGGTTGGTATTCTGGCGACCACTTACGAATTCCTGGTATTCTAGCTCCGTCTTTAGGTTGTGCTCCTACAATTTGTACTTCAGGATTTTGTTCTTTTAAATAGGTAGACACTCCCATAATGGTTCCTGTGGTTCCCATCGCTGAAACAAAATACGTTATTGTTCCTTCGGTATCGTTCCAAATTTCTGGGCCTGTAGTTTTATAGTGTGCTTTCCAGTTATCAGTATTTTCAAACTGGTTCAACATAAAATAGCCTTTTTTGTAACGTAATTCTAAGGCTACATCTCTAGAACCTTCAATACCTTTTTCTGCATCCGTTAAAATAACCTCAGCTCCGTAAGCACGCATAGTTTTTACACGTTCTTCAGTAGAGTTTTCTGGCATTACCAATACCATATTTACTCCTAAAACTTTTGCCATGAGTGCTAACGCAATTCCTGTGTTTCCACTAGTTGCTTCTACTAAATAATCTCCATGACGGATATTTTTCCTTTTAATAGCTTCCGCAATCATATTAAAAGCTGCTCTATCTTTTACACTTCCACCAGGGTTATTTCCTTCTAGTTTTAATAATAGCTTTACGCCTTCTTTTTGAAGAATGTTTGAAACTTCTATTAATGGCGTATTCCCTATACTATCTATAATTGTTTTAGTTTTCATGGTTGATTTTCGTACCTACATCACTTAACATAGGATTTTCTAGTGGTTATTTTATTTTCTGACTCATAGGTTACAATAGATCCTTCGGGTACAGAGGTGGTTACGCAAACATTAGCGCCAATTATACTATCTCTTCCTATCACTACATCGCCTCCTAAGATAGTTGCGTTGGCATAAATGGTTACATTATTTTCAATGGTTGGGTGCCTTTTTGTGGATGCTAATTCTTTCTTTACTTGAATTCCTCCTAGGGTGACTCCCTGATATATTTTTACGTTTTCTTTAATAATCGTGGTTTCTCCAATCACAATTCCTGTTGCATGATCTATAAAAAACGAATCGCCAATGGTTGCTCCTGGATGGATGTCTGTTCCTGTTAATCCATGCGCATATTCGCTCATCATTCTTGGTAAAATCGGAACTTCCATTTTATACAATTCATGACTCAATCGATATACAGCAATAGCGTGAAACCCTGGATAGGCTAAATACACTTCTCCTAAGCTTTTACAGGCAGGATCGGTCTTTTCAAATGCTTTGGCATCTAAATCTAACTTTTCTCGTATTTCACAAAACGTTTGTTGGTATGCTGTCCATACTTCCGAAGCATTTTTAACAGCTAACCCTTTTAAAATTTTTTCAAACTTTTCTTTTAAATGATTTGCTTTTTCTTGGCACGCATCATTAAACAATGCATAAAATAATTGTTTGGTAAAAACTTCTACATCATCTTTTAATGATAAATCGTATTGTTTGAATTGCATCTACTCTTTTTTACTAAAATAACTAATTTTCAGGTGCTAATACTACTTCTAACCCTTCTAATTCAGGAGTTATATGAATTTGACACCCTAATCGACTATTCTCTTCTACATGAAAAGCTTCTGCTAACATTGCATCTTCATCGTCATTCATTTCTGGCAATTCATGGTTCGATTTTACATAACATTGACACGAGGCACACATCGCCATTCCTCCACAGATTCCAATAGTTCCTTCAGGAGCTAATTCGTATGATCGAACTACTTCCATTAAGTTCATTGCCATATCTGTCGGAGCAACTACCTCATGCATTACACCATCACGGTCTGTTATTTTTATATTGATGTCTTGATTATCCATTTGTAACAATTTCTTAAAGGAATCAGTAGTTAGGTAGGCTATTTTAGTTTTGTTGGTGAAGGAGTTCTTACTTAAAACTTGTAATTACAACAAACTTATCCGCTCAGTTCCTAACTACTTTCATCCTAATCCCCAATTATTGAATTGCTTTTACTACCGCTTTTGGTGCTTCTTTTCGGGTTCCATCAAAACCGTCTACACCGCCAACAGTGGTATATTTCATTACATATTTTTTATCTGGATGAATACGTTTGTAAGCACTTTGACACATGAGTGTTGCTTCATGGAATCCACATAAAATCAATTTTAGTTTTCCTGGATAAGTATTCACGTCTCCAATGGCATAGATACCTTCTACATTCGTTTGGTAATCTAGCGCATTGTTTACTTTTATAGCATTCTTTTCAATTTCTAATCCCCAATTGGCAATCGGCCCTAACTTAGGAGCCAATCCAAATAATGGAATAAAATGATCGGTATCTATCATGTAAGGTTCTTTCCCTTTTTCTTCTACCACAACTCCTGTTACATGATTTTCTCCTAATACTGCTTTTACCTCAGCAGGTGTAATTAAGTTTATCTTTCCTAAATTCTTTAATTCTTGAACTTTTTCTACAGAGTCTAACGCTCCTCTAAACTCGTTTCTTCTATGAATTAAGGTTACCGATTTTGCTACATCTGTTAAGAAAATAGACCAATCTAAGGCAGAATCTCCACCTCCAGCAATTACTACATCTTTGTCTCGATACAGTTCTGGTTCTTTAATCATATACTCTACTCCCTTATCTTCAAAATCAGCAATGTTTGGAATCGGTGGTTTACGAGGTTCAAAACTTCCCAGTCCTCCTGCAATAGCTACAACAGGTGCTTGGTGTTTGGTTCCTTTATTAGTGGTTACAATGAATGTTCCATCATCTTGCTTTTCAATAGTATCTGCACGCTCACCTAAGGTAAACCCTGGTTCAAATTGCTTGATTTGTTCCATCAAATTCTTAGTTAAATCTCCTGCTAAGATCTCTGGATATGCTGGAATATCGTAAATAGGTTTCTTTGGATAAATTTCTGAACACTGCCCTCCTGGTTGTGGTAAGGCATCAATTAAATGACAACGTAATTTTAACAATCCTGCTTCAAAAACGGTGAATAGCCCTGTTGGACCTGCTCCAATAATTAATATATCTGTTTGTATCATGTTCTCTTTATTTTGTCACTTCGACTACGCTCAGTGACCTCTCTCTATTTTATAAGTTTATAGATTTCTTCATTTTAGCCTGTCTTGAGCCTTTTGACTTCTCTCAAGATAAACTTAGGCGAAAGATTACTTTACTAAACTCTCAGTTAGCTTATTTAATGTTTCTACTTTTTGTTCAAAGTTTCCTTTGATGGTTTTTCTATAACTATTTAAGTTTTGTACTAATTGATTGATGTCTTCTGGAATTACTTCTTCAAAAAACTGACGTAATCTTTTAGCAGTTGTTGGCGATTTTCCATTGGTTGAAATGGCTACTTTTACATTTCCTTTGGTAACTATTCCGCCCATATAAAAATCACAGTATGGTGGATTATCTGCTACATTCACCAATTTATTTTGACTCCTACAATCTTTATATACTTGTATATTTACTTCAGGAACATCTGTGGTTGCAATCACCAAATGTTTTCCCTGCAAATAGGTATCACTATAGCTATCTATTATCCTATTTACCTTACCTTTTTGGGCAATGGCAATGGTTTCTTCTCTAAAAAAAGGAGCGACCATCGTTACCTTAGCATCTGGACTCGACTTTAATAAAAAACGTAGCTTTTCTTCTGCTACGAACCCTCCTCCTACAATTAGCACTTCCAGTTCTTTAGTCTTTAAAAAGATTGGATATAGATTATTTCTTTCTTCCATTATACCACCTCTTTTAAAGCTACTTCTTGTTGTATTTGTAGTAATTGCTGTCTGTGATTTACTACATCTCCTAACAGAATAATAGCAGGGTTACTCAAGTTGTTTTTAGCCACTACTTCTTCTATCGTATCTACGGTGCCAATTCCTATTTTTTCTTCAGGAGTTGTTCCATTTTGAATAATAGCAACTGGTAATTCATTCTTTCCTTCTGCCTTAAAAAGCTGAATGATCTCTGAAAGTTTACCCATTCCCATTAAAATAACAACCGTTGCATTGGATTTTGCTGCCAAAGCAACATCATTTGATAATTGATGCTGTTTTGTAGTTCCTGTAATTACCCAAAAACTTTCTGAACTTCCTCTTTTTGTCAACGGGATATTCTGATACGCTGGTACTGCTAACGATGAAGAAATCCCTGGCACTACAGCAACCTCCAATCCGTGTTTAGCTGCATATTCCATTTCTTCTGCCCCTCTACCAAAAATAAAAGGATCACCTCCTTTTAAACGTACTACATGTCCGTGAGAAAATCCTCTAGCAACAATCAAGTCATTGATTTGTTCTTGTTGATATCGATAGCATCCTCTGCGTTTTCCCACAAAAATTAATTCTGCATCCGGATTCACATATCCTAACAGTTCATTATTCACCAATGCATCGTACAATACCACATCAGCTTGTTCTAATGCTTTGATGGCTTTTAAGGTGATTAAATCAGCATCTCCTGGTCCTGCACCTACTACGGTTAATTTCGGTTGATTTTTCATTGGACTCTCCTTTTTTTAACTTTCTACGGCTGCCTTTCTATAAACATCTACTGTTTTATAAAATGCTGTTGCACTTTCTAAATATGCTTTTGCAAAAGCTTCCGTAGGTTCATTCTTATTAATTTGATAAATCAATTCTGCAAATGAACTTGATAATTCTATTTTATTTGTTGCTACAAACAGTTCATCAAAATTGGTGATGATTCCTGCTTGTGTATTGGTTTTTGCTCCTTCTGCTATCAACAAGGCTTTAGCAGTGTTTACCATGGCTGCATAAGCGTGATAAATACTATCTGACCACTGTTGACTATTCAAGGCTTGTGTTGCATTTTCTAATTTTTCTTCACTTTCAAATAATAACGTGGCTACTAAATCAATTACAACTCCAGCACATTCCCCTACTCCTATGGCTTTTACATAGTTTTTATCGTGACCCCAATCAATAAAATCATCTTCCTTTAAATTGGTGGTGTCTGATAATTCTTTTAATAGCTCATAGAAATATGTTTTTCCTTGTCTATCGTAATAGCTTAAGAAGTCTTCATCTGCTTGCTTATGACTTTCGAAATCGTTTAATAAGATTCGTAAAGATTCTGGTCCTCTTTTACTTGGGATTTTAATCAACTTATCAGCAAAACGTCCATTTCCGCCACCTAAAACTCCTCCTCCAACTAATACTTGTAAAGCCGGAGCTAATAACTTCCCTACTTTTATAGACATTCCTTGAAAACCAATGTGTGCCATGTTGTGTTGCCCACAAGCATTCATACATCCACTAATTTTAATGGTAATATCTTTGTTATTTACATACTGTGGATATTCAGCTTTTAACACACGTTCTAACTCTGCTGCAATTCCTGTACTGCTAGCAATACCTAAATTACATGTATCGGTTCCAGGACATGCAGTAATATCATTCAAACTATTATATCCTGCGTCTGCAAAACCTAACTTTTGTAGTTCCGCATAGAAAAATGATAAAAACTCCTCTCTCACGTGACGAATCAAAATATTTTGACGTAGCGTAAAGCGTAACTCGTTTGCTCCATACTTCTTGATTAAATCAGCTAACAAACGTGCTTTATCGGTATAAAAATCTCCTAAATGTACTTTAATACCTATCGCGTATAATCCAGCTTGTTTTTGCTTGAAAACATTGGTTGTTTTCCAGTCTTGATAGGCTTCTTCATCTTTTAGTACTACAGGTGGAACTTCGTTGGTTTCAAAAACAATACCTTGTTCAAAATCGGTAGTATTTATCGGATACGTTTTATACGCTAAAGCAGCTCTTTCTGTTGCTACCAATTCTAAGAAAGCTTCTACTCCTAAATCTTTTACCAAGAATTTTAAACGGGCTTTGGCTCTTTTAGCACGCTCTCCATAACGATCGAACACTCTTAAAACACCTTCGATAGTTGGTATTAATAAGTCTGCTTCTAAAAAGTCATAAATTACATCTGCATGACGTGGTTGTGAGCCTAATCCTCCTGCTAATAATACCTTGAATCCTTTTACTTCTTTACCTTCTACTATTTTTGTTTTAGCAATAAATCCTAAATCATGAATAAAACTCAATGCGGTATCTTCTTCTGTTGCAGAAAAAGACATCTTGAACTTCCTTCCCATTTCTTGACAGATTGGATTACGTAAGAAGAATTGGAAAGTAGCATGTGCATACGGTGTTACATCAAACGGTTCTTTCGGATCGATTCCCGCAGTTTCTGAAGCCGTAACATTACGTACGGCATTACCACATGCTTCTCGTAACGTAATATCGTCTTTCTCTAACTGTGCCCATAACTCTGGAGTTCTGTCTAAACTTACGTGGTGAATTTGAATATCTTGACGTGTCGTAATGTGTAAACGACCACGAGAATATTCATCAGAAACATCTGCAATTCTGTGTAATTGTTCGCTTGTAACTTTACCATACGGCAATTTTATACGAATCATTTGTACCCCAAACTGACGTTGCCCGTAAATTCCTCTGGCTAAACGTAAGCTTCTGAAACGTTCTTCATCTATTTTTCCTTCGTTAAACAAACGTATTTTACGCTCTAACTCTAGGATATCCTTTTCTACTAAAGGATTTTCTATTTCTGATCTAAAACTTTGCATGTGGTTTTTTAATAGTTGTTTGCTTGTAAAAGCGTTGTTATTCGTTATGTAAGAACTCTTGTTTTGCTAACAATTGTTCTTCTGTTTCTACATGTGCATCATCTGGCACACAACAATCTACCGGACATACTGCCGCACATTGTGGTTCTTCATGAAATCCTTTACACTCAGTACATTTATCGGGTACTATAAAATAATACTCATCTGACACCGGTGCATTCTCCTCATTTGCATTTACCGAAGTTCCATCCAATAAGGTTACATTTCCTTGTAATGAAGTTCCTTCGCTATATTTCCAGTCACTCGCTCCTTCATAAATGGCTGTATTTGGGCATTCTGGTTCACAAGCCCCACAGTTGATGCATTCATCTGTAATGATTATTGCCATAACTTTTTATTATTTACTTGATAAAACCAACTCCTGACGTATTGTTCGTTTTGGGGTTGATAATGATAAATGCTCCGTTTGCCTTATTTTCTTCATATGAATCAACAAACAAAGGCTTGCTTACTTTTAAACTTGCTTCGCCTATTTCGTTTAATGATAATTTGGCAGGCGCTTCTTCTACTCCAGAAAAATCAGTGCGAACAATTGTTTTTAACTCCGTTATTTTCGCTTGTACATCGTTTACTCCATGTTTGATGTAATACTTTTCTGAAGCTTGTAATGGTGCCTTATCCATCCAACAAATGGTAGCTTCTAACTGTTTTACCACATATGGTTCTTCACCCGTTTTAACCAACATATCACCTCTACTTACATTTACATCATCTTCTAAAGTGATGTTTACAGAGCTTCCTCTTTTTGCTCTTGCATATTCTTTATCAAAAAATCGAATGCTTTTTATGGTAGATTCTGTTGCTGATGGTAATACTGTTACGCTATCTCCTACTGCTAAATCACCTCCGTACAATTTCCCTGCATATCCTCTAAAATCGTGATATTCATCCGTTTTAGGTCGGATAACTGTTTGCACTGGGAAACGTGCTTTTGATACTTCTTGCGTATCTTCAGATCCCAAGTTTTCAAGGTAATTCAGTAATGTTTCTCCTTTATACCAAGGGGTGTTTTCTGAAGACTTCACAACATTATCTCCTTTCAAAGCTGAAAGAGGTATGAATGTGATATTTTGATTTTGATAGTCGCTCTTCTTAGCTAGATACTCTATTTCTCCTTTAATCTGATTGAATTTTTCTTCTGAAAAGTCTACCAAATCCATTTTGTTTACAGCTACTATCACATCTTTTACTCTCAATAAATTATTGATAAAGAAATGACGATAGGTTTGTTCTACCACTCCATTTCTGGCATCTACCAAAATGATAGAAGCTTGTGAATTTGATGCTCCAGTAACCATGTTTCTGGTATACTCAATATGACCAGGAGTATCAGCTATGATAAAACTTGTTTTTGGTGTTGAGAAATATATGTGAGCTACATCAATAGTAATTCCTTGTTCACGTTCTGCTACTAATCCGTCAGTGGCTAAAGAAAAATCTAAGTAATCAAATCCGCGTTGCTTACTTTTTTCTTCTATTGCTTCTAATTTATCTTGGGTTAATGATTTTGTATCGTATAAAATTCGCCCTATTAGTGTGCTCTTTCCGTCATCTACACTTCCTGCTGTTGCTATTTTTACTACGTTCATGTTGTTTTAGTATTGAGTGATTAGTATTGAGTTTTGAGTATTTTTTCTCATTACTCTATACTAAATACTAGGTTTTCTTTTAAAAATATCCTTGTTGTTTACGTTTCTCCATTGCTGCTTCTGAGCGTTTATCATCTATCCTTGCTCCTCTTTCTGATATAGTTGATTCTCTAATTTCGTCTACTACTGTATCAATGTCTATTGCATCTGATAAAACTGCTGCCGTACAACTCATATCTCCTACTGTTCTAAAACGAACCATACGCTCTTGTACTTCTTCTTCCTCTTCTCTATACACAACTTCATCATTTGCAGACCAGATTAACCCATCTCTAATAAAAGTGGCTCTTTTATGAGCGAAATAGATGGATGGAATTTCAATTTTCTCTTGTTGTATATACGACCAAACATCTAATTCTGTCCAGTTAGAAATTGGAAAAACACGTACATTTTGACCTAAATCAATTCTTCCATTTAGCATATCAAACAACTCTGGACGTTGATTCTTTTCATCCCATTGTCCAAAATCATCTCGTACTGAAAAAATACGCTCTTTAGCTCTCGCTTTTTCTTCATCTCTACGCGCTCCACCGATACATGCGTCGAAACCAAATTCTTCAATGGCATCTAATAACGTTTCGGTTTGTAACATGTTTCGGCTAGCGTACTTTCCTGTTTCTTCTTTTACTTTACCAGCATCAATATTGTCTTGTACTTCTCTTACGATTAACTCAACACCTAATTCTTCTACCAAACGATCTCTAAATTCAATCGTTTCAGGAAAATTATGTCCTGTATCGATATGCAATAAAGGGAACGGAATTTTTGCTGGATAAAATGCTTTTTGAGCAAGTCGCACCAGTGTTATGCTATCTTTGCCCCCCGAAAACAATAACACCGGTTTTTCAAATTGCGCGACTACTTCTCTTAATATATATATGGCTTCACTTTCTAAAGCTCCTACTTGTATCGTTTCTATATTCATAATCATGTTCTTTAAATATGTAAACCACATTCTCTATTACTTTCTACTTTTGTGGGATCGAAGTACTTAAACTCGTTAGGTAATTGATGCTCTTCTAAATAAGTATCTAACTTCTCATCTGACCAATGGTAAAACGGACTCACTTTTAATACTCCGTCTTTACTTTTTGAAACAATATCAATACTATCTCTAAAAGCTGTTTGTCCTTTTCTTAAATTGGTAAACCAAACATCTGGTTTATGCTCTTTCATTGCTCTTTTAAAAGGCTCTAACTTCACTTGCTCAGTAAATACCGCATGTTTTGGATCATCAACTGTTGGTAATCCTAAAGTGATATTTCTGTGTGCAACCGTTTGTTTAGGTACATACAACTGAATGTTTAATTGTAATTTTTCAATTAACTCTTCAGCATGTTTATAGGTTTGTGGAGTATTATATCCTGTATCACACCAAATAACATCTATACTATTTTTTACTGATGCTACTGCGTGCAAAATGGCTCCTTCATAGGGGCGAAAGTTTGTGGTTACTACGGCTTTATTTGCTTGTAATAATGCCCAAACAATAATCTCTTTTGGAGATTTGTTTTTTAACTCTGCGTTTACGGTTTCTAAATTCATTGTTTCTATACTCATTTTTTGCCCCATTTAATACTGTTCCAAACTCTTTCGTGAAAAAAATACAATAGCATTTTTGTTACTAATTCTACAGCTCCAATTGAAAAAGCTGTTTTTACTTGTCCTGTAATTACCCATGATATTAATATTGTATCTATGGTACCAACAACTCTCCAACTTATTGACTTTATAATGCTTCTTAGTGGTTTTTCAGAAAGCTTATCTTCTTTATAATTAGCTTTATTTTCTACTACTTGTTCTACAATCATTTTTAAAATACCATTACCCTATCGGAATACTAGGTTTTAAGTCGACAAATATACAGATGCTTTTTAATTCTCCAAGGGGAAATCAAAAAAATATTTGAATTTTACAATTTGTTAATACTACACTAAATCTGCAAGTGTGTTATTACGAAGTACTTGTAGCGTATTATCTCTTACTTGAATCATTAATTTGTGTACTGAGCATGCTTCTTCATCTGGACAGTCATCACATTTTTCATAATAATTCAAACTAACACAGGGTACCATAGCTATGGGGCCTTCTAGTGTTCTAATAACATCAGTCATTTTAATTTCGCTCGCAGGCTTTAGCAAATAATAGCCTCCACCCTTTCCTTTTTTTGCTCCTAAAATCCCTGATTTTCGTAAGGTAAGTAATATGCTTTCTAAAAACTTGTGTGAAATATTTTCGTTTTCTGAAATGGTAGCTATTTGTACCATAGTGCCCTTTTCTTGTTTTGCAATAAAAGTAAGCGCCTTAATTCCGTATTTTGTTTTCTTAGAAAGCATATCACAAATATATGCTTTACTTCTTAATTATTTAATGCTTGATTTAAATCGTTAATTATATCCTCTACATTTTCTAGTCCTAACGAGCATCGTACCAATCCATCTGTTATTCCTACTTCTAACCTATCCTCTTCACTTAACTTACTGTGAGTGGTTGATGCCGGATGTGTTACAATCGTTCGTGTGTCTCCTAAATTTGCTGATAATGAGCATACTTTTATACTATTTAAAAAGTTGCGTCCAGCTTCAATACCTCCTTTTACTTCAAAAGCGACAATGTTTCCTCCCAATCGCATTTGCTTTTTTGCAATTTCATGCTGCGGATGCGATTTTAAGAATGGATACTTTACCAAGTTCACCTTTGGGTGCTCTTCTAAAAACTGCGCCACCTTCAACGCATTCTCGCAATGTTTTTCCACTCGTATCGATAAAGTTTCTAAACTCTTAGACAGCACCCAAGCATTGAATGGTGACATTGTAGGTCCAGTGTTTCTTGAAAACAAATAAATTTCTCTTATCAGTTCCTCTTTTCCTACCACAACACCTCCTAAGACACGACCTTGTCCATCTATTAGTTTTGTAGCTGAGTGAATAACCAAATCTGCTCCAAATTTGATAGGATTCTGTAAGTACGGAGTTGCAAAACAATTATCTATCACTAACAATAAATTGTGCTTCTTTGCAATGCTTCCTAACAACTCTAAATCTAAAATATCAACTGCTGGATTTGTTGGAGTTTCAGCATACAATATTTTTGTATTCGGCTGAATTAAACTTTCAATCCTATCTATCTCATTAATTTTAAAATAACTCGTTTCTATATTCCATTTAGGTAAATACTTTGTAAACAAACTATGAGTTGACCCAAAAACAGAGCGACACGACACAATATGATCTCCCGCATTTAACAGAGCTCCAAAAGTTGAAAATACAGCTGCCATACCGGTTGCAAACGCATATCCCGCCTCGGCACCTTCCATAGCCACTATTTTGTCGACAAATTCTGTGGTATTCGGATTTGAAAATCTACTGTATAAATTCTTCTCCTTTTCTTCGGCAAACGATGCTCGCATGTCTTCAGCATCATCAAACACAAAACTTGAGGTTAGGTATAAGGGTGTAGAATGCTCTGAAAATTGTGAACGTTCTGTTTGCGTTCGTATGGCTTGTGTTTCAAAATTTTTGCTCATGTTGTTTTTTTAGATGTTTGACCGCTTTGCTTCTAGATAAAAGAATCAAGATTTTTGAGTCTTAATTCTTGTATCTTTTTTCTCTGCTCTATTTTTGAGGTTCTTGTTTCTAAGTTTTCTATTCCTTTTTTCTGATGTCACTTCGAGTAAAATTATTGAAATGAAATAAAATAATTTTGTATCGAGAAGTATTCTAATCGTTCTCGATACAATTTTTACTTCGTTAACACTCCATAAAAATCACTCGAACTGACAAAGGCTTTAGCAAATCTTATCTCTATTTTCTTTGTTCTCTTTTCTAGTTATTATTCTTTGCTAATCGTAAGATGTCTCCAAATACACCCCTAGCAGTAACTTTTGATCCTGCTCCTGCTCCTTGTATTACTATGGGTTGTTCTCCATAAGACTCCGTATAAATTTCAAAAATGGCGTCAGAACCTTTTAAACTTCCTAAAGGTGAGCTCTCTAGCACCGAGACTAATTTTACATCTAACTCTCCTTTTGTTTGTTGTAAATCTCCATGTAAATCTCCGATATATCTCAGTACGTGTTTCTCTTCTTGTGATTCTTTTTGCTGTTGAAATGTAGCATCTAGTTTTTCTAAGTTTCCTAAAAACTCATCAGAAGAAACTTCTCTAAACTCCTCTGGAATCAAGTTTTCTATCTGAATATCATCAAACTCGTTTTCTAAATCTAATTCACGTGCCAAAATCAATAGTTTTCTGGCAACATCATTTCCACATAAATCTTCACGAGGGTCTGGTTCTGTAAACCCTTTATCAATAGCTTCTTGTAACACCGTTGAAAATGTTACGTCTTCCGAAGAAAATTTATTGAATAAATAACTTAATGATCCTGAGAACACTCCTCGAATTCTGGTTATATTCTCTCCTGAATCGTGCAATAATTTAATCGTATCAATCAATGGTAAACCTGCGCCAACATTGGTTTCATACAGGTAACTCTTCTTATTTTTATCTAAGGTTTTACGTAGTTCTTTATAAAAATCGTACGAAACAGTATTCGCTATTTTGTTAGAAGAGACTAAGTCAAACCCAGCATCGACTAACGGAATGTAATTTTCTATAAAGTCTAAGCTAGCTGTATTGTCTACTGCTATTAAATTTTCTAAATGATGTTCTTTTGCATAGTCAATTACACTATCAACTGTATGCTTATCTTCTACTGCTTTTTCAAGCTCATTCAGCCAATTAGTTCCAACTCCATTTTTTTCTAATAATACTTTTTTAGAATTAGCAATCGCAAAAATATTCAAGTGAATTTTACGTCTTTCTAAAATTGATTTTGAATTCTCTAGAATTTGTTCTATCAAAGTTCCTCCAACTAATCCCTTACCAAAAACAGCAATGTTAATCTTTTTAGCAACTCCAAATACCTGACCGTGAATCACATTCAACGCCTTGTGTAATTGCTCTTTCTTCACTACCAAGCTTACATTTTTACCTGTAATCGTATTGTTGAATAACAAGGGAACTATTTGGTTCTTAATTAAAGCGTTGTATGGCTGATGAAACTCACTTAAATCTTGCCCAATAATTGAAATTACAGATACTTCTTCCTGAATTGAAATTTGATTTACATCTTTTGTTTGTATGTCATTTTCAAACTCTTGCTCTAAGGCTTTTACAGCAGCAGTTGCATTCGATTTGTCGACCACTAAACCAATTCCTCTTTCTGAAGAACCTTGCGAAATAATGCTCACGCTAATTCCATGATTACTCAATGCTTTAAAAATACGTGCATCAACCCCTACTTTACCTAATAAACCTCTTCCTTCAAAATTGATTAAAGCAACCTTGTCTAAAACCGATAATGATTTGATTCCTTTTAAGGTTGATTTTGCTGTAATCAATGTACCATTATCGTTAGGATTGAAGGTATTTAAAATTCGTAGATTGATATTTTTCTCTAACAACGGAATAATTGTTTTAGCATGTAAGATGTTCGCTCCAAAGTTTGCCAATTCATTTGCTTCTGAAAATGATAATACCTCTATTTTCTTAGCATCTGCCACCAAATCAGGATTTGCCGTGAAGATTCCATCAACATGCGTGTAGTTTTGCAACTCTTCAGCATCTAGATAGTTCGCTAACAACGAGGCGGTATAATTACTTCCGTTTCTACCCAACGTAGTAGTTTCGTTTTTTAGGTTTGAAGCTATAAACCCTGCTACCACATTCACAGTTGTTCCGTTATATTGTCTAAAGTGATTTAATACATTTTCTTTAGAAATTTCAACAATCGATTGCCCTTTGCCAACTATCTCATCCGTTTTTAACAACGTTCTTGAATCTGTAGCTAGGGCATTGATCCCTTTTTGTTGCAACAAGTCGGTTACCGTTTTTATCGATAATAACTCACCTTGAGCTAACACTTCATCTTTTATCTTTTCGCTATAATCTCCTAACAAACTAACTCCCTCAAACAACTTTTCTAAGCGATTAAATTCCGTAGAAAAATCTACTAACGGAGTTAATTTCGTTTGCTCATATCGAAATGCTTCTAATTGTTCTTTAAAAGTTTCATTTTTAGCAGCTCTTTCTAAGAGTTCTTCCAGTTCATCTGTAGCATTTCCTCTTGCTGATACTACCACTGCTATCTTCTCTCCATTATTAATTTTCTGTTCTATGATAGATACTACATTTTGTATCCCTTCATTCGACAAAGATTTTCCGCCAAACTTTAAAATTTTCATTCTCTTACTTGTTGATTTTTGATTGAATATAGGTTCAATAATTTTTTCTAATTGCTTGTATTCTATTAAGAAAGCATCATGCCCATGATCTGAATTAATTTCATTGTAGGTTACATTCGCATGGGCAGATGCCAGTTGTTTGTGTGTTTCTCTGTTTTCTTCCGCAGTAAAAAACAAATCGGAATCTACGCCTACAATATGGATGTCTGCCTCGATTCTCTCTAATACATCTAGCTCTTCTCTTCCTTTTGTTACATCAATGGTTTTTAATAACTGATTCATCAATTTGTAAGAGGCTAATTGGTAGCGTTCTTGTAACTTTTTTCCATGGTGCAACAACCAACTTTCTACATTAAAAAGCGCTGATTCTTCATTTTTTGAACGCTGAAAACGTTTTTTAAACGATTCTGGTGTTCTATAACACAACATTGCATGCATACGTGCATCATGCACAGGATTACTAGAATTGATTAAAAATTGCTCTTGTATTTGACAATTCGCTATCAACCAATCGGTCGATTTCCAATCAGTTGCTACCGGAATTAAATGCTCAGTAATTTTTGGATTCAACACAGCCATTTCCCATGCAATTCCTCCTCCTAAAGACCCTCCTATCAGCGCAAATAGTTGTGTTATGTTGAGTTGTTCTAGCCCTTGTAGAAAAATGTTTGCAATATCACGTGCTACGAAACCTTTGTAATCATCTATTAAGAAATTATCATAACCATTTCCTGGAATGTTAAAGCATAAAATGGTATATTCATTAGTATCTATAACCTTATCTTCTCCTATTAAATCTTGCCACCAACCTTGGCTTCCAGCAACATTGCTATTTCCTGTGAGTGCGTGGTTAATAAGTACCACAGGAGCGGTACTCAATGCTTTTCCAAAAACTTGATAGCTTAACGGAATTGTATCGAATTGTGTACCGCTTAATGTGGTATAACTAAGAATATTAATATGTTGCAAATCACTTTTCATTATTGATGTCTTTATGGGCGTTCCCTTAAAGGGTCGGGCTTTCCGTTATATCTTTTGTTGGTTCTCGATACTTGCTTCGCAAACTCGAACTGACAACAAAAGGATGCCACCGCAAATGCGAAGCATTCAACGAAACCAATAAGTAAATAACCTATTATGAGTTAATCCCTAACGCAAGTTGTTTTAAACCAATACTTCTTTAGGAATTTGAGCAAATGCTTCTTGTAAATCGGTTTTTAAATCTTCAATATTTTCCAAACCAACTGATAAACGGATTAAGTCTTTAGTAACTCCTGTGCTTTCTTGAGCTTCATCACTCAATTGTTGGTGCGTAGTACTTGCTGGATGAATAATTAAAGATTTAGTATCTCCAATATTGGCTAGTAATGAAAAGAGTTTGGTATTGTCAGCAATGGTTTTAGCAGCTTCGTAACCTCCTTTTACTCCAAAAGTTACCAATCCACTTTGACCTTTTGGTAAGTATTCATCTGCTAAGTTTTTGTACTTGTTGTCTTCCAACCCTGGATAATTTACCCAAGCAACTTCATCTTGCTCTTGCAACCACTTTGCTAGTTTCAATGCATTTTCACTATGCTTTTGAATTCGTACTTCTAAGGTTTCTAATCCTTGAATAATGTTGAATGCGTTTGTCGGACTTAATGCCCCTCCAAAATCACGTAAGCCTTCTAAAATCAGCTTAAATGTATACGATGCTGCTCCTAAAGTTTCGTGATATACCAATCCGTGATATCCTGCTGAAGGTTCTGTAAATTCAGGAAACTTCCCATTTGCCCAGTTAAAAGTTCCAGCATCAATAATAGCTCCTCCTAACGAGTTTCCTTGTCCTCCAATGTACTTTGTTAAGGAGTGAATTACAATATTTGCTCCATGCTCTATTGGGTTTAATAAAGCTGGCGTAGCTACTGTATTATCTACAATAAAAGGCACTTCTGCTTTTTTTGCATGTGCAGATATCGCTTTTAAATCTAAGACATCTAATTTCGGATTTCCTAAAGACTCTACAAAGAAAGCTCTGGTATGCTCTTGTACAGCTTCTGCAAAACTATCTGGGTTAGATGCATCTACAAACGTAGTAGTAATGCCTAATCTTGGTAAAGTAACGTTTAACAAATTATAGGTTCCTCCGTACAAACTACTCGAAGCTACGATATGATCTCCTGCTTTTAGTAGGGTTAGTAAACCTGTTGAAATGGCTGCCGTACCCGAAGCAAACACTACAGCTCCAATACCACCTTCTAAAGCAGCTAAACGATCTTGTAAAATTTGATTGGTGGGATTGTTTAATCGGGTGTAAATAAATCCCAACTCTTTTAAAGAAAATAGGTTTGCTGCATGTTCTGCATCATTAAAAACATACGAAGTAGTTTGATAAATAGGAACTGCTCTTGTTCCTCCGTTTTGTGTTACATCGTGACCTGCGTGCAACGCGTTTGTTGCGAATTTTTGTGTACTCATTTTTCTTGTTTTTGAGTTAATAAAAAATTAAACCAAAAGCCAAAACACATCTATTTTTAGATGTTGCTTACTAGAAAAATGTTATTAAGAAATTATAAGAAGCTTCTTGTAGATATTAAAGAAACTTCTTTGGGTTATCTATCCACGAGTTTGTACACTCTGGTAGAATTTAGCACCTTCTTTGTTTGCACAAAGGGTTGCTAAGGTTTCATAGGGTCTAATCCCTCCACCTTTCTTGATAACATCGTCAATAAGTGTTTGAACTTTTACGAGCACAAATATTCAATTATAAAAATGGATTTTCCAAATTTATTTTGATTTTTATTTAAAAAAGTATTTTGAATTATTTTTAACAACAAAACATAAACAACTATAAATCAATATGTAAAAATATCTTATTTAAACTAAAGATTTACACCTGTTTTTATCTTAAGAACTACAAGATAACATAGAGCATCCTACTTTATTTCGAGCCCATTCTGGTCGTTTTGCGAACCATTTTTCATATTTTGGTTGCTCATTGTAAGGATTTTTGAGCAGTAAATATAACTCATTTAACAATACAAAGTCATTTTTATTTGCATCATCAATGGCTAATTGTGCCATATAATTTCTGAGTACATATTTCGGGTTTATAGCATTCATTTTTTCTTTTCTGTCTTCATCTGAAACAGTTTCGTTTTGTAATCTATCTATATAACTTTGGAACCAGTTTTCCCAAGATTTTTTTATTTCGTCTACAACTTCTGAAGGCGTATAAAATGCTTTTTCTATTTTTTTGATTGCTTCCTCTATGCTATCATCTTTTGAAATGCTTGACAACAATCGAAAAAAAATAGTCATGTCTGTTTCTATTTTTTGAAGTACTTCTTCAAGGTTTGAAACTAACGTTCCATCTAATTCTTGCGAAGAAAAAAGTCCTAATTTTTCTCGCATCATTTGCATATACTTTTCAGGAAACTGCTCTTGGTAATTTTCCAAAACTGCTTCTAAAGGTTCTGCTTCTTCAATTAAAGGATATAAAGCATTTGCCAACTGATATAAATTCCATAAAACCATCTCTGGTTGCGAACCATATCTGTAACGCTTATGGGTATTATCCGTTGTATTTGGTGTCCATCCGTGGTCATAACCTTCTAACCATCCATAAGGCCCATAATCAATAGTTAAACCTAAAATCGACATATTATCGGTATTCATTACTCCATGTACAAAACCTACACGTTGCCAGTGAATTACCATTTCTAAACTACGCTCTGCTACCTCTTTAAAAAAGGAAACATACGTTTCTTTTGAAGGTTCACCTAAATGAGAATAATGATGTTTAATGGTATAATCAACTAATGTTTTTAATGTTTTTACATCTCCTCTGGCAGGAAATATTTGGTAACTACCAAAACGTAAAAAAGACTCGGATGTTCTACATACAATGGCTCCTTTTTCATACGCAGCGTTTCCGTCGTATAGTACATCTCTTAATACTTCATCTCCCGAAAAAGCTAAGGAGAGAACTCTTGTTGTAGGAACTCCTAAATGATACATGGCTTCACTACACAAATACTCACGAATAGAGGAACGTAACACTGCTAGTCCATCCGCAGTACGTGAATACGGTGTTTCTCCAGCTCCTTTTAACTGCAAAGCCCATTTTTTATTATCATAGACTGTTTCAAACAAATTAATTGCTCTGCCGTCTCCTAATTGTCCTGCCCAATGTCCAAATTGATGTCCGCCGTAGCACATCGCATACGGTTGTGTGTTTTTATATACATGATTCCCTGTAAAAATGTTCTTAAACTCCTCTGAAGCTATTGCTGTTTCTGAAAGCCCTAATGACTTCGCCATTTCATCCGAAACATGAATCATTTTTGGATTGGATGTTTTTTTAGGTGTTACATACGAAAAACAAGCTTCTGTAACCTGTCTTCGAGTATTTTCTTGAATTGGGTCTGCTGGTAATTCTTTAGTAAAGGTATTTTGTATATTGAATTTCAACACGTTCTATTGTTCTTTTAATTTACTTGCGTACAGCTTTTTCAATTTTGCCAATTTAGGCGAAATCACTACTACACAATACATTTGATCTTTATTTTTTTCATAAAAATCTTGATGACTCTCATCTGCTTTATGAAATGTAGATGCTTGGCTTATTTCTGTTACAATTTCATCTTTATAATAAGGAGATAACTTTTCTACTACTTTTTCAGCAATTTGTTGTTGTTCTTCATTGTGATAAAAAATCACTGAACGGTATTGCGTTCCTACATCAGCTCCTTGCCTATTTAAAGTTGTTGGATCATGACTTGTCATAAACATTACCAACAACTCTTCATAGCTTATTATTTCAGGATTAAATGTTGCTTGTACTACTTCTGCATGCCCTGTTAAACCTGAACAAATTTCTCTATAAGTTGGTGTTCCTGGTATGGTTCCTCCCATATAACCAGATACAACTTCTTCTACTCCTTTTATTTGATTTAAAACAGCTTCTACGCACCAAAAGCAACCGCCACCAACGGTAATTAGTTCTAATTTATTATTTGTCATTTATATACTTTCTTTTATTCAGTATCTAAAATCATTGATGCTGAGTTAATACAATAACGTAATCCACTTGGTTCTGGTCCGTCAGGAAATACATGTCCTAAATGAGCATCGCAAGTATTACACATTACTTCCACGCGTACCATACCAAAAGTAGTATCTTTTTCATATTGAATAGCATTCTCTTTTATAGGTTGCGTAAAACTAGGCCAACCAGTACCTGAACTAAATTTAATCGTTGAATCGAACAAAGGTGTACCACAACATACACATTTATACTTACCAGCATCATACACACTACACAATGCTCCTGAATTTGGTCTTTCTGTTCCTTTTTGTCTGGTAATTCTAAACTGTTCTGGGGTTAAAAGTTCTTGCCACTCTGCTGCTGTTTTTTCCACTCTTTTATCAGGTGTTGGATTACCATTAACTGCAAAATTAATTACGTCTTTCCAAGTTAAAATTTTGTCGCTCATCCTGCTCTTACGTTTTATTTAACTTATTAGTAGTTTCTTTTCTATCTTACTTACAAAACTACAATTCATTATCAACTATACTCATTTTAATTCTCACTATTTATAAAAGATATTTTCATCCTTTTTTCATCTAACTGATTTTTATCATGTTTTATACTAGCATTTATCTAGAAATTTGGGACAATGTTAATTTAAATGAATCATGAAAAAATCAAAAATTATAATAGCATTACTCTTTTTTGCTACAACTACAATTTTTGCTCAATTAAAAATTGATGCTGAACTTCGTCCACGTGCTGAATACAGACATGGATTTAAAACTTTATTCCCTGATAATACTAACCCAGCCCTTTTTGTTTCGCAAAGAACCCGACTGAACACTACCTATAAAACTGAAAGGTTAAACTTTTATGTTAGTTTTCAGGATGTAAGAGTTTGGGGAGATGTTCCGCAACTTAATAATGCTGACAACAGTGGTTTAAGTGTTCATCAAGCATGGGGAGAAATATTTTTAGATTCTAATTTTTCTGTAAAATTAGGACGTCAAGAAGTTATATACGATGATAGCAGGATTTTTGGTAATGTAGATTGGGCGCAACAAGCTCGTAGTCACGATATGGCTATGCTTAAATATCAAAAAGATGATTTTAAATTTGATATTGGTTTAGCTTTTAATCAGTCGAAAGAAAACCTAACAGGAACAAACTTAACTACACCTAATACGTATAAAGCAATGCAATATGCGTGGTTGCATAAAGATTGGAATGACTTTTCTGGTAGTTTCTTATTTTTAAATAATGGAATGCAATCTCCTAATGGCCTTACATACAGTCAAACTGTAGGAACTCATTTAACTGCCAAAAAGGATAAATTTAATATTACTGCTAATTTATATTATCAATTTGGGAATGATGCTTTGGATAGAGAGTTAAGTGCTTACTTACTTGGTTTAGAGGCTATGTTTAAAGCTTCAGAAAAAACAAAGGTTGGTTTAGGTGTTGAGTTACAAAGTGGTAATGACTACAATACTCCTGCTGATGAAAACAATGCTTTTACTCCTTTCTATGGAACTAACCATAAATTCAACGGTTTTATGGATTATTTCTATGTGGGTAATCACATAAACAGTGTTGGCTTACTAGATTTATATGCGAAAGCTAATTTTAAATTAAACTCTAAATCTGGTTTAACAGCTTTTGTTCATAATTTTTCTGCTGCTGCAGATATTAATGATACTGTTTCTAATCAATTAGGAACTGAAGTAGATCTTGTATACGGATATAAGTTTACAAAAGATATTGGTTTTAAAGCTGGATATTCTCACTTATTTCCTTCTGAAGGAATGGAAGTTTTAAAAGGAAATTCAGATGGTAACACAAATAATTGGGCTTGGGTTATGGTAACTATTAAGCCAACTTTATTTTCATCAAAAAACTAGAAATTATGGTAGTATCAAGTAACAAAACTGTAGCTGATTATGTTACAGAAAATATAAAAACAGCACATATTTTTAAGAAATACGGAATTGATTTTTGCTGTGGTGGAGGTATTTCTGTTGAAAAGGCTTGTGCAAAAAACAATGTAGATCAAGCAACTCTTGAAAAAGAACTAGCTGAGGTTGATGTAATAAAAGATGTTATTGAAGATTATGATAAGTGGGAATTGGATTTTTTAATGATTTATATTGAAAATGTACATCATACCTATGTAAGAGAAAGTCTACCTATCATTTCTCAATATGTTAATAAAGTTGCTAAAGTACATGGACACCATTATGCTGAAGTCGTAGAAATAAATCAATTATTTCATGAAGTTGCTAATGAGCTTATATCACATATGCAAAAAGAAGAACAAGTACTGTTTCCTTTTATAAAACAATTAGTGCAGGCAGAAAAAGAAGGAATAAAAAATACAACACCTCCTTTTGGAACTGTAAACAACCCTATACGAATGATGGAGCACGAACATGAAAGCGCAGGAAATATTTTTAAGGAAATATCAAGACTGTCTAACAATTATACTCCTCCAGAAGGAGCCTGCAATACTTTTAGAGCTTTGTATGCTAAGCTAGATGAGTTTGAACAAGATTTACATAAACACATTCATCTCGAAAATAATATTTTGCATCCAAAAGCAATTCTTTTAGAAAAGAAAATGTCCTAATCACTAAAAAAGGAGTAGTTAATTAACTACTCCTTTTTTATTTTATAACTTGGTAAACCTATTAAAGGCTTCTCGCTCTAGTTCTTCTCTAAAATTAGGATGTGCTATAGAGATTAAGGCTTTTGCTCGTTCTTTTAAGCTTTTTCCAAACAAATTAACTACTCCATACTCGGTTGCTACGTAATGTACATGTGCTCTTGTGGTTGTAACCCCTGCTCCTTCTTTTAAAAACGGAGTAATTTTAGAAACTCCTTTAGCTGTTATCGAAGGCATTGCAATAATAGCTTTTCCTCCTTTTGATAACGATGCTCCTCTAATAAAATCCATTTGCCCTCCTACTCCTGAATATTGATATTTACCAATAGTATCAGCACAAACCTGTCCCGTTAAGTCGATTTCAATAGCGCTGTTTATGGCAGTTACTTTGGGATTTAGTTTGATGATAGATGTATCGTTCGTATACCCCGCTTCTTTAAAGTGCACTAACGGATTATCATCAATAAAATCATACAGCTTTTGAGAACCAACAGCAAAACAAGTAACAATTTTACCTGTTTTTATTTCTTTTTCTTCTCCAGTTATTACGCCTTTTTCTATTAAAGGCAATACACCATCAGAAAACATTTCTGTATGTATTCCTAAACGTTGATGATTTGTTAAGTTATGTAATACAGCATTAGGGATGTTTCCTATTCCCATTTGTAAAGTCGCTCCATCTTCAATCAATCCTGCTACGTTTTCCCCTATTCTCGTTTCTATTTCCGAAGGGGTTCCTGTAATAGATTCATGTATTGGCGAGTTGACTTTTACCGCATAATCGATATTGCTTATATGAATAATACCATCTCCATGAGTTCTTGGAACATTAGGATTAACTTGAGCTATTACTGTTTTAGCTGTTTGTATAGCTGGTAAAGTAATATCTATCGAGGTTCCTAAAGAACAATATCCGTGTTTATCAGGCGGAGAAACCTGGATAAATGCTACATCTAATGGATAAATATTACGACGGAATAACCAATGTATTTCACTTAAGAAAATAGGAATATAATCTCCGTTATTCATATTTACTCCTTTTCTTACGTTATCTCCAACAAAACAGCTTATCAGTTTGAATGATTCACTGTAAGGCTCTTCTAAATACTTAGCTTTACCATGAGTGTGAATTTGAATAATCTCCACATTAGTTACCTCTTGATAACGTTCACACAAAGTATCTATCAATAAATTAGGAGTCATTGCAGCTCCTTGGAAAAATATTTTATTATTTGATTTTACAATAGCTACCGCTTCTTCAGCAGTTACAATCTTTAAATTTTCTGACATTTTACTCATTGTTTTATCTATACAAAAATCACAAAAAAGTACTGTTTAATTAATGATAAAAGTCATGGGATTAGACTAATTTACAAACCTGATTAGTAGTATTATCAACATTAAAAAAACCACCTCTATTCTCCTTTCTTTCTATGGATTGGTTAATGATTAAATATGCTACATTAATCATATTTCTTAGCTCACATAAAGCAGTCGTTACTTTAGATTCTTTATATAACTTTTCTACTTTAGTATAAAGTATTTCAAGTTTGTTTTTTGCTATCATTAGCCGTGAATTACTTCTAACAATTCCTGCGTAATCTCGCATTAAAGTTTGTAACTCTTTTAAGCAGTTATCAATTACTTCAGTCTCTTTATTTATCAGCACTCCCTCATCATTCCATTCAGGTATGTCAACAGGTAAGTAAGGTGAATTATTTTCTGATAAAAATTTAAAAATATTATGAGCATACACCAATGCTTCTAACAAAGAATTAGAAGCTAACCTATTAGCTCCATGTAACCCTGTTCTTGAGGTTTCACCACAGCAAAATAAATTTTGAATAGTTGTTTTTCCATATTTATCAACCACAATACCTCCACATAAATAATGTGAAGCAGGTACTACTGGTATCCAGTCTTTTGCGACATCAATACTTAAACTCTTGCATTTTTCATAAATAGTTGGAAAATGCTTTTGAAAAGCTATTATATCTAGATGTGTACAATCTAAAAACACACAAGAGTCTCCTGATTTCTTTAGTTCTTTGTCTATAGATTGAGAAACAATATCTCTTGATGCCAATTCTGCTCTAGTATCATAGTCTAGCATAAAGCGATGTCCCTTTTTATCTCTTAAATAAGCCCCAAAACCTCTAACTGCTTCGGATATTAAAAAAGATGAACCTCCTTCTTTGTTATACAATACAGTTGGATGAAATTGAACAAACTCCATATCTTTTATTAGTGCTTTGGCTCTGTACGCCATTGCTATACCATCTCCAGTGGCAATTATAGGGTTTGTGGTATGTCCGTACACTTTCCCTATTCCCCCAGAAGCTAGTATCGTATTATCCGCTTTAATTGTAAGAATTGTTCCTGATTTCTCATTTAGCACATAAGCACCATAGCATCTTGTTTGTTTCTTTTCTATTGACGTTACCTGGGGTTCAGTAATCAAATCAATAGAAAAATGATGCGGCAAGAGTTTTGTATTTTTTAATTGATGGATGCGTTGTAACAAAGCTCTTTCTATTTCATATCCTGTAATATCTTTATGGTGCACCACACGATATTCTGAATGACCTCCTTCTTTACCTAAATCAAATTTTCCTGCTGTATTTGTATCAAAATTAGCTCCCCAAGTAATCAATTCATTAAACCGTTTTGGACCTTCATTAACAACCATTTCAACAACTGCTTCATCACACAAACCATCACCAGCTATTAATGTATCTTGAATATGTTTTTGAAAAGAATCTTCTTCTTTATTTAAAACAACTGCAACACCTCCTTGTGCATACTTGGTGTTTGATTCATCTTCATCTCCCTTAGTTATGATGGTTACTGTTTTATTAGGAAATTTTTCTCCCATCTTAACCGCAAAAGTAAGTCCTGCCACACCAGACCCTATCACTAAATAATCGGTTATTATCATTTATTTTGAAAGTTCTAACATACGTTGAATTGGTACTAATGCCTTTTCTCTAATATTTTTTGGCACCTCAATTTTGGGGCTTTCATTTAACAAACAGTCGTATAACTTTTGCATGGTATTCACTTTCATGTAAGCACATTCACTACACGCGCACGTATTATCTTCTTTAGCTGGAGCAGGAATTAATTCTGTATTTGGAACTTCTTGCTGCATTTTATGTAAAATTCCTGCTTCTGTTGCTACGATAAACTTTTGATCGGAATGTTCTTTTACATACTTAATCATTCCTGCAGTAGAACCAATGTACGTTGCTGTTTTTAAAATATGTTCTTCAGATTCAGGATGTGCAATTATTTTATAGTCAGGATATTTTTTATGTAATTCTATCAGTTTATCTATAGAAAAAGCTTCATGTACCACACAGCTTCCATCCCACAATAACATATCTCTTCCTGTTTGCTTGATAATATATTTTCCTAAATTTCTATCAGGAGCAAAAATAATTGGAGTTTCTTTAGGTATAGAGGCTACTATTTTTAATGCATTTGAAGAAGTACACACAATATCTGTTAATGCTTTAACTTCTGCACTACAATTTACATAAGTTACTACTTTATGATTAGGGTGCTCTTTTATAAATTTTTCAAACTCTTTAGGTGGACATGATTCTGCTAAAGAACAACCAGCATTTACATCAGGTAGAACAACAGTTTTTGTTGGATTCAAAATCTTAGCAGTTTCTGCCATAAAATGTACTCCTGCAAATACAATTAAGTCTGCATCTGTTTCAGCTGCTTTTTGTGACAATCCTAAACTATCACCTACATAATCTGCTACATCTTGTATTGCCGTTTCTTGATAATAATGAGCTAGTATAACTGCATTTTTTTCCGTCTTTAAACGCGTAATCTTTTCTTTTAATGTCATATGTATTAATAATTCTTGATGCGAAAGTAGTAGGACAGTAAAATTTAAAACATGATATTAATCATGCTTCCCAACACTAGGTATTCTCACTTATAATCAATCCAATGAGTATTTCTTTAGCTGTTTATCCAAATACTTCCAACAGTTAGTATTGATCGTGTCATACATTTCAATTAGTTCAAGACCGCGTTCTGTTAGCGTTGTACCACCACCTCCTGAACCTCCAGATTTTCTTACAACCACAGGCATATCTGCTTTTTTATTAACAGAATCAATTAAATTCCATGCTTTCTTATAGGATATACCTAATTCTCTTGCCGATTTTGATAATGATTTTGTTTCTTTGATTGATTTCAATAACCTAACTCTTCCTTCTCCTAAAAAAGTAGTATTATCTACTTCTATCCATATCCTACTTTTAATTTTATACGCCATAAATTTAACTTCAACTAAATTGCAAAATTAAAAGCTAGCTCACTTTCAGATTATGAGGCTAATCATAAACAATAAATTATTTAAAATAATTATAAATTACATTCTTTCATTATTTCAAAAAAAGACACAAAAGTCTTTAATCACCTCACTTTCAATGCTATTCGTTATTACTTTAAAAATATAACGTATTGAAAAACTACAAGTTATGATAAATATCATTTTTTCCGTATCCATATATTTATTAATTTGTTAAGGAAATTAACAACTATTTTATGCCTATAAAAAGTTATTTAGCCCATCCACACGATGGCAAAAAAGAAGAACTTATCAAAGCTTTATCATCATTAAATGAATGTGAAGTAATACCTGCTGAAAATAAAGATGTTTTGGTAGTAGTAACCGAAACAGAAACCAAAGCAGCAGAAGAGATTTTAAAACAAAAATTAGAAACCATTAGCAGTTTAAAATTATTAGCAATGGTATCAGGATTTAATACACCCATAAAGAATTAGCCCATGTACACTTCAACAACAAACAGACGAAGTTTTATAAAAAAGATGGCAGTATTATCTGCCATGACAGCAGCAGCTACTATGTTTCCAGGAATTATGTTTGCTGGCGAACAAGAAGAACAATTACCTAAAGGAGGAAATTTAGATTGGAAAAAAGCACCTTGCCGATTTTGTGGTGTAGGTTGTGGTGTGATGGTAGGTGTCGAAAACGGTAAAGCTGTCGCTGTAAAAGGTGATCCTAAATCTCCTGTTAACAAAGGTCTATGCTGTGTAAAGGGATACCATTCAGTAATGGCAATGTACGGTAAAGACCGTCTAACAAAACCACTAGTTAAAAAGAATGGTAAATATGTAGAAACCTCAATGAAAGAAGCGTTAGATTTAATTGCTTCAAAAATGAAAGAAACCATTAAAGATTATGGTAAAGATGCAGTATCTATTTATGGTTCAGGTCAGTGGACTATTCCTGATGGATATGTAGCTTCAAAGCTTTTCAAAGGATGCATAGGAACAAATAATGTTGAGGCCAATGCACGTTTATGTATGGCGAGTGCTGTTACTGGTTTTTTAACTTCTTTCGGAATTGATGAACCAATGGGTTGCTATGAAGATATTGATCATGCTGATGTTTTTGTTTTATGGGGAAATAATATGGCAGAAATGCACCCTGTATTATTTTCAAGATTACTAGATCAACGTTTAAAAAGAGGAGTAAAAATTATCGATTTTGCCACGCGTACCACGCGTACCAGTATGGCAGCAGATAAATCTATTCTGTTTTTACCTCAAACTGATTTAGCAGTTGCCAATGCTATTTGTTATGAAATTATAAACAATGGTTGGGTAAATACATCTTTTGTTGAAAAACACTGTAATTTTAATAAGGGCTTAACCAATATGGGCTATGGCTTAGAAGATAAGTACAAGTTTAAAGACAAGCCAGAAAAAATTAGTTTTAAAGAATACAAAAAGTTCTTAGAAGATTATACTCCCGAAAAAGTAGAGAAAATATCAGGAGTATCTGCTAAAGACATTAAATATATGGCTGCCTATTACGGTGACCCTAACAAAAAAGTAATGTCACTTTGGTGCATGGGACCTAACCAACACAGTAGAGGTACCTGGATGAATAACTTAATTTATAATATTCATTTACTCACAGGAAAAATTTCTACTCCAGGTAATAGTCCTTTTTCATTAACAGGACAACCATCTGCTTGTGGTACTGTTAGAGAAGTTGGAACCTTAACCCATAAATTACCTCATGGTGTGGTAATGAACAAAAAACATCGTGAATTTGCCGCTAAAATTTGGGACGTTCCTGTAGAAAATATCGCCCCAAAACCAACCTATCATACCGTAGAAATGTTTAGAGCCCTAGACAGAGGAGACATACGTTTTATGTGGATTCAGGTTACCAACCCAATGGTTACCATGCCTAAGTTAAAACGCTATAGAGATGGAGCTGAAAAAGAAGGTCGCTTCATTGTAGTATCAGACATTTACCCTACTCCAACTACAGATATTGCCGATGTAATTTTACCATCTGCCATGTGGGTAGAACGTGAAGGTATGTATGGTAATTCTGAACGTAGAACGCAATACTTTGAACAAATGGTACAACCTCCAGGAGAAGCCATGAGTGATACCTGGCAATTAGTAGAAGTTGCAAAAAGATTAGGGTACGAAAAACAATTCTATTATAAAGAAGATTCTCATATCGAAGAAATTTATGCTGAATATCGTAAACACCACGATAATAAAAAGCATAACATGGCTCCTTTAGAAGTTTTAAAAGAAAACCCAGGAATGCAATGGCCTTATGTTGAAGGAAAGCCTACTAAATGGCGTTTTAATTCAAAGTATGACCCTGCTTGTAGCAATGGAGAAGATTTTCATTTTTACGGAAAACCAGATGGTAAAGCGGTAATTTGGCAACGTCCTTATGAACCCGCTGCCGAAGAACCAGATGCTGAATATCCATACTGGTTAAATACAGGTCGTGTTGTTGAACATTGGCATACGGGTTCTATGACAAGACGTATTCCTGTATTACATAGAGCAATGCCACATTCATATGTCGAATTAAATCCAGACGATGCTAAACGCATGCAGATTAAAACAGGTGATATGGTAAAGCTAACCACTCGTCGTGGACAAATAAAATTACCTGCTTCTGTTAATGAACGTGGTGTACCTGCACCAATGCAAGTGTTTGTTCCTTTCTTTGATGAAAACATGTTAATTAATGAAATAACACTAGATTCTTTTTGTCCGATATCAAAAGAGCCAGACTATAAAAAATGTGCCGTTAACGTAGAAAAAGCTTAATATTATGAAAAAACGTTTAGGTATCATATCGCTTTTTATTATTCTATTCATCGCCTTTATTACTGTGTGGAATTATAGTTATTATCAAGGTCAAGAAGAGGCATATATCCCCATTGAAAATAACCAACCTACACCTATAATTCCTTCTGAAGCTGGGGTTTTTGAAAGATCAAAGTATGCTTTAGATTATACGAAAATGCCAGTTGACGAAATACATCAACGAACTATGAAAAACTATTATGATAATAGAGCTTTTCATGGAGCACCTCCAAGCATACCTCATGAAGTAAGTAGTGGTGAACGCAGTATGGGTGAAAATAATTGTTTAAAGTGTCATGAAAATGGTGGATATGTAGAAAAGTTCAAAGCATATACGCCTGTTACTCCTCATCCAGAAAAAATTAACTGTCGTCAGTGTCATGTTCCTCAAAAAACACAATCATTGTTTAAGGAAACAAACTTTAAAAGAGGGACTATTCCTGTGGTGGGGACAAATAATGCTTTAGCAGGAAGTCCTCCTATAATTCCGCATCAATTACAACTAAGAGAAAATTGTTTGGCTTGTCATGCAGGACCAAGTGCCCCTAAAGAGATTAGAGTTACACACCCTGAAAGAGTTAATTGTAGACAATGTCATGTTCCTAATAATAAAGTAACTGAAGACATTGGTAATTTTATTAGAAAAATTGAAAACTAAATGAGAAATCATACGTATATAAAGTTAGTTTGCTATACTGTTTTATTCGTGGTTATAACTGTTTCTTGTAAACATAAAGAACATGAATATCATAGCATTACAGATAAAATAGAAGCTGAAAGCAAAAATTATAAAGGTGTTTCTATCTCTTCTAAAAAGTATTTAGAAGGAATGAAAATGATGGAAGTAACAGAAAATGAAATTACATTTTTAATTCCTACTAGAAAAGATAAAATCAAATCATACAAATGTACTGAGTGCCACACTCAACCTTTAGCTAAAATGCAAACTAAAGATATTAAAAAGGCGCATTGGAATGTTAAATTAGAACATGCTTCATTAAATACCATGAACTGTATTACCTGCCATGATGGTAATAACATGGATAATTTAAAAAGTATAACAGGACATTCAATCGATTTAAATACGAGTTACAAACTATGCAGCCAATGCCACCAAAAACAATACAAAGATTGGACAGGAGGTGCACATGGAAAACGAATTGAAAGTTGGGCTTCACCAAGAGCTTCTATGACCTGTGTTAATTGTCATAATCCACATTCTCCTAGTTTTGATACCAAATGGCCCGCACGATTTAATACTCAAAAAATAAAAGAACGTAAATAAATTTAGGCATGAGCAACAATAACAAAAAATGGTTTACGCTAAACCTAAATAGTAGGCATAAACAGCAAAATAGTTCTTGTGGTTGTGGAAAAACATCCGAAGGATGCAATTCACATGCTACAAACGATGAGTTAAGTGAAAAAGCTTTTTTTGAAAAAGCAGTAAATGCTTCAATAGGAGAAGAAAGATACAAAGACGGTTTTGAACAAGTCTTTGATGTAAAAATGGACCGTAGGTCTGCCTTTAAAAAACTAACCGCCAGCTTATTAATTGGAGCTGGAGCCATGTCTTCTTGTACAAGTATCACTTCTAGTGACGAATCTAAAGAAAAAGCGCAAATAGATTGGGAAGAGCAATTTAAAGGAAACTATAAACTAATGACAGATGAAGAAAAAGAAGCTACTGTAAATAGATTAATGCGTTCCTATCAGCTGCGTACAGGAAAAACAATCAATATGTCTTCAAAGAATGCAGAAGAAGACGTGTTATTTGGTTATGCTTTTAATATCTCAAAATGTCAAGGATATATGGATTGCGTAAGTGCTTGTGTTGAAGAAAATAACCAAGACAGAAATTCACAAATGCAATACATACGAATTCACGAAATGAAAGATGGTAAAGGATTCAATTTCAATGAAGCTGATGATAATTACTACCATGAAGTACCTGCGGAAGGACATTTTTATATGGGAACCCAATGCTTTCATTGCGATAATCCACCTTGTGTAGAAGTTTGTCCTGTACAAGCTACATGGAGAGAAAAAGATGGATTGGTTGTGGTTGATTACGATTGGTGTGTAGGTTGTCGTTATTGTATGGCTGCATGCCCATACGATGGTCGTCGATTCAACTGGAGTAAACCAGAAGTTCCAGAAGAGGAAATTAACCATAATCAACATTATTTAGGAAACCGAATGCGAAAAAAGGGAGTTATGGAAAAGTGTACTTTTTGTGTGCAACGCTCTAGAGCAGGTAAAAATCCTGCATGTGTAGAAGCTTGCCCTACTGGAGCTCGTATTTTCGGAAACTTGCTCGACCCTAATAGTACCATCCGATGGGTATTAGAAAACAAAAAAGTATTCAGATTAAAAGAAGATTTAGGCACCGAACCAAAGTTTTGGTACTTCATGGATTAAAAAATATACAATGAGAAGACTTAAAGTTTTTACAAGTTTAGTTAAAGACAGTTTAGATATTATTACTAAAGGTTCAAAAAAATATCACCTTTGGATGGCTTTTTTAACCCTGGTCATCCTCGTAGGAATGTATTGCTATTCAATTCAGTTAGAACACGGATTAAGCGTTACAGGAATGACAGATAGAGTAAGCTGGGGATTATATATATCTAACTTCACGTTTTTAGTAGGAGTTGCAGCCGCTGCCGTTATGTTAGTAATGCCTACCTATGTATTAAAAGATATTGACTTTAAACAAGCCGTTTTAATTGGTGAAGGTTTAGCCGTTGCAGCACTAATTATGTGTTTAGCCTTTGTTGTTGCCGATATGGGAGGGCCTTCTGTTTTATGGCATATGATTCCTGGTTTTGGTGTTTTTAATTTTCCTAATTCTATGCTTACCTGGGATGTAATTGTATTAAACGGATATTTGTTTCTAAACATCACCATTCCTTTTTATATCTTATTCAGACATTATCAAGGAAAAGAAGCAAAGGCTAGTGTGTATGTACCGGGAGCCATATTATCTGTTTTTTGGGCGGTAGGTATTCACTTAGTTACAGCATTTTTGTATCAAGGTTTACAGGCGCGTCCTTTTTGGAATAATGCATTATTAGGGCCTAGGTTTTTAGCTTCAGCATTTGCTGCTGGTCCAGCTTTAATTATTTTAGTTTTAGCAATCATTAGAGCTTTTACAGCATTTAAAATTGAAGATAAAACTATCAAGAAAATAGCAATGGTAGTTACTGTCGCTGCTCAAATAAATATTATCATGCTAGTCTCTGAATTGTTTAAAGAATTTTACGCTCCAACTCACCATAGTGAGAGTGCTTATTATCTATTTTTTGGTTTAGATGGAAAAACAGCTTTATTACCTTGGATATGGACTGCTATATCTCTAAATGTTTTAGCAACTGTTATTTTAACATTCCATAAACTTCGCAACAACTTAAAAGTGTTATACTTTGCTTGTTTCATATTATTTATAGCAATATGGATTGAAAAAGGATTCGGTTTGATTGTCCCTGGATTTATACCTGGTCCTTATGGGAAAATTGCTGAGTATACCCCTACAGGTATAGAAATAGGAGTTACTTTAGGTATTTGGGCTTTAGGAGCTCTTATTTTCACCATTCTAGCTAAAACAGCTATTGGTATCGAAACTGGTAAATTGAAGTATAAAAAATAAAATCATTTCAGATATAATAGAAAAAGACTAGCATACTTTATGTTAGTCTTTTTTATTTGCAGTTATATATACTATCGATAAATCTATCTTAAAATAAAATTACTAGGTATTAAAAATTTTAAAAACACAATATAAAATGCTAATAAAATCACCTCTCCTCCTTTAAAACTAGCTGCATAATTATATTTTAGATTCAAATTGATAAAACTTTATTGTTTACTTTTTCATTCAATGTACAAATCTCATTTACGTTAATACTTCTTAAATTATTTAGTTATTTAAGACTCATACAACAACGATTAAAAGATATACAGATTTTCCTGTAAAGAGTTTTATTGTGAGTAATAAATGAACTCTCTGTATATAAGCTCTACACATTAGTAATAAAGCTTTCCCAAAAAATAAGAGCAAAAAAAAACCTCAATCTAATCAAAGATTGAGGTTTGTTAAAGAAAGGCAACGACCTACTCTCCCACCTGTGGCAGTACCATCGGCGCTAATGGGCTTAACTTCTCTGTTCGGAATGGTAAGAGGTGAGCCCCATTGCGATAATCACCTTAAATCGTTTCAGTATATCTCAACTGTAAAAGTTAACATATTAGTAAAATCATATCCTAAATCATCAAAGAGTTTGCTCCCGGCCACTAGGACCGGGATACGTACATAAGCCTATGGGTTATTAGTACTACTCAGCTACATACATTACTGCACTTACACTTATAGCCTATCAACGTGGTGATCTTCCACGACCCTTTAAAGAAATCTCATCTTGTGGTGGGTTTCGCGCTTATATGCTTTCAGCGCTTATCCCTTCCCGACGTAGCTACTCTGCAGTGCCCCTGGCGAGACAACAGATACACTAGAGGTCAGTCCAACTCGGTCCTCTCGTACTAAAGTCAGATCCACTCAAATTTCTAACGCCCACAGCAGATAGAGACCGAACTGTCTCACGACGTTCTGAACCCAGCTCGCGTGCCACTTTAATGGGCGAACAGCCCAACCCTTGGGACCTTCTCCAGCCCCAGGATGTGACGAGCCGACATCGAGGTGCCAAACCCCCCCGTCGATGTGAGCTCTTGGGGGAGATCAGCCTGTTATCCCCGGAGTACCTTTTATCCTTTGAGCGATGGCCCTTCCATGCGGAACCACCGGATCACTATGCTCTACTTTCGTACCTGATCGACCTGTATGTCTCTCAGTCAAGCTCCCTTATGCCATTGCACTCTACGCACGGTTACCAAGCGTGCTGAGGGAACCTTTAGAAGCCTCCGTTACTCTTTTGGAGGCGACCACCCCAGTCAAACTACCCACCACGCACTGTTCTCATTGCTGAGTTAGGCTCTAGATAAGCAAAGGGTGGTATTTCAAGGATGACTCCACAACGCCTAGCGACGCCGCTTCAAAGTCTCCCACCTATCCTACACATTACTTATCCAAAGTCAATACGAAGCTATAGTAAAGGTTCACGGGGTCTTTTCGTCCCGCTGCGGGTAATCGGCATCTTCACCGATACTACAATTTCACCGAGCTCATGGCTGAGACAGTATCCAGATCGTTGCACCATTCGTGCAGGTCGGAACTTACCCGACAAGGAATTTCGCTACCTTAGGACCGTTATAGTTACGGCCGCCGTTTACTGGGGCTTCATTTGATTGCTTCGCCGAAGCTAACAACTCCACTTAACCTTCCAGCACCGGGCAGGTGTCAGGCCTTATACATCATCTTTCAATTTAGCAAAGCCCTGTGTTTTTGATAAACAGTCGCCTGGATCTTTTCACTGCGGCCAACATTGCTGTTGGCGACTCTTCTCCCGAAGTTACGAGTCTATTTTGCCTAGTTCCTTAGCCATGAATCTCTCGAGCACCTTAGAATTCTCATCCCAACTACCTGTGTCGGTTTACGGTACGGGTTCTTATAATCTGAAGCTTAGAGGTTTTTCTTGGAAGCCTTTAGGCACACTATCCACGCATCCGAAGACTTGTGGTACTATCGTACTTCAGCTAGATCTGCGGATTTGCCTACAAATCTAATACCTACATACTTCAACGAGCTATTCCGTCAGCTCGCGGTGCTTTCATTACTCCGTCACCCCATCGCAATTATAAGAAGTACAGGAATATTAACCTGTTGGCCATCGACTACTCCCTTCGGATTCGCCTTAGGTCCCGACTAACCCTCAGCTGATTAGCATCGCTGAGGAAACCTTAGTCTTTCGGTGAGGGGGTTTCTCGCCCCCTTTATCGTTACTTATGCCTACATTTTCTTTTCTATACGTTCCAGCATACCTCACAGTACACCTTCAGCACATATAGAATGCTCCCCTACCACTTTAATAAGTCCATAGCTTCGGTAATATGTTTATGCCCGATTATTATCCATGCTCGACCGCTCGACTAGTGAGCTGTTACGCACTCTTTAAATGAATGGCTGCTTCCAAGCCAACATCCTAGCTGTCTGGGCAGTCAAACCTCGTTTTTTCAACTTAACATATATTTGGGGACCTTAGCTGATGGTCTGGGTTCTTTCCCTCTCGGACATGGACCTTAGCACCCATGCCCTCACTGCTGAGAAACATTTTATAGCATTCGGAGTTTGTCAGGAATTGGTAGGCGGTGAAGCCCCCGCATCCAATCAGTAGCTCTACCTCTATAAAACTTTTAATCAACGCTGCACCTAAATGCATTTCGGGGAGTACGAGCTATTTCCGAGTTTGATTGGCCTTTCACCCCTACCCACAGGTCATCCAAAGACTTTTCAACGTCAACTGGTTCGGTCCTCCACTGTGTGTTACCACAGCTTCAACCTGCCCATGGGTAGATCACTCGGTTTCGCGTCTACTACTACTAACTATAATCGCCCTATTCAGACTCGCTTTCGCTTCGGCTCCAGACCTTAAATCTTTAACCTTGCTAGCAACAGTAACTCGTAGGCTCATTATGCAAAAGGCACGCCGTCACACAGTAAATGTGCTTCGACCGCTTGTAGGCGTACGGTTTCAGGTTCTCTTTCACTCCCTTACTTAGGGTTCTTTTCACCTTTCCCTCACGGTACTAGTTCACTATCGGTCTTTCAGGAGTATTTAGCCTTACCGGATGGTCCCGGTGGATTCATACAGGATTACACGTGTCCCGCACTACTCAGGGTACTGCTATATCCTCTTCGATTACCTGTACGAGACTATCACTCTCTATGGTTCGTCTTTCCAAACGATTCCAGTTCTCTTAGATTCTAATGTCGCAGCCCTACAACCCCAATATTGCCGTAACAACATTGGTTTGGGCTAATCCGCGTTCGCTCGCCACTACTAACGGAATCACTTTTGTTTTCTCTTCCTATGGTTACTTAGATGTTTCAGTTCACCACGTTTGCCCCCTTGCGGGTAATACATCTTCAATGTATTGGGTTGCCCCATTCGGAAATCTACGGATCGATAGGTATGTGCCCCTCCCCGTAGCTTATCGCAGCTTATCGCGTCCTTCTTCGCCTCTGAAAGCCTAGGCATCCTCCATACGCCCTTATTTAGCTTATTGTACTTTTTGCTGTAGTATCTCTACTACAACGAGCTCTTTATAATTCTTGTTCTTATAAAAATATGTTGTTAGATGTTATCTAACTCTCTATCTTGATTCTTTACGATATCATTTTACCAATATGTCAATGAACTTGTGGCGTGTCGCCACTGACAAGTATTTAAACTTCGTGGACAACTTAATGCCGTTGTGGAGAATATCGGAGTCGAACCGATGACCTCTTGCGTGCAAGGCAAGCGCTCTAGCCAGCTGAGCTAATCCCCCATACTTCTAGTGATGAGTTTTTAGTACATGAGTGAAGCATTTAATCACTCACTCAACCTCTAGAATTTCCTTTACTAAGTCTTAAAATTGTAGTCTCGGGCAGACTCGAACTGCCGACCTCTACATTATCAGTGTAGCGCTCTAACCAGCTGAGCTACGAGACTATTAAGATCTTAGTCTATTTTTTAAAATTAACAGCAAAGAGTAAAATAAAACCTCTTATGTAACTCACCATCTTTCTCTAGAAAGGAGGTGTTCCAGCCGCACCTTCCGGTACGGCTACCTTGTTACGACTTAGCCCTAGTTACCAGTTTTACCCTAGGCAGCTCCTTGCGGTAACCGACTTCAGGCACCCCCAGCTTCCATGGCTTGACGGGCGGTGTGTACAAGGCCCGGGAACGTATTCACCGGATCATGGCTGATATCCGATTACTAGCGATTCCAGCTTCACGGAGTCGAGTTGCAGACTCCGATCCGAACTGTGATATGGTTTGTAGATTCGCTCCAACTCGCGTTGTGGCTGCTCATTGTCCATACCATTGTAGCACGTGTGTAGCCCAGGACGTAAGGGCCGTGATGATTTGACGTCATCCCCACCTTCCTCACGGTTTGCACCGGCAGTCTCGCTAGAGTCCTCAGCTTTACCTGCTAGCAACTAACGATAAGGGTTGCGCTCGTTATAGGACTTAACCTGACACCTCACGGCACGAGCTGACGACAACCATGCAGCACCTTGTAAAGTGTCCGAAGAAAAAGCTATCTCTAGCCCTGTCACTCTACATTTAAGCCCTGGTAAGGTTCCTCGCGTATCATCGAATTAAACCACATGCTCCACCGCTTGTGCGGGCCCCCGTCAATTCCTTTGAGTTTCAATCTTGCGATCGTACTCCCCAGGTGGGACACTTATCACTTTCGCTTAGTCACTGAATATAAACCCAACAACTAGTGTCCATCGTTTACGGCGTGGACTACCAGGGTATCTAATCCTGTTCGCTCCCCACGCTTTCGTCCATGAGCGTCAGTATATACGTAGTAGACTGCCTTCGCAATCGGTATTCTAAGTAATATCTATGCATTTCACCGCTACACTACTTATTCTATCTACTTCCGTATAACTCAAGTCAACCAGTATCAAAGGCAGTTCCATAGTTAAGCTATGGGATTTCACCTCTGACTTAATTGACCGCCTGCGGACCCTTTAAACCCAATGATTCCGGATAACGCTTGCACCCTCCGTATTACCGCGGCTGCTGGCACGGAGTTAGCCGGTGCTTATTCTTACAGTACCGTCAAGGAACTACACGTAGTTCTGTTTCTTCCTGTATAAAAGCAGTTTACAACCCATAGGGCAGTCTTCCTGCACGCGGCATGGCTGGTTCAGAGTTGCCTCCATTGACCAATATTCCTCACTGCTGCCTCCCGTAGGAGTCTGGTCCGTGTCTCAGTACCAGTGTGGGGGATAATCCTCTCAGACCCCCTACCTATCGTCGCCATGGTAAGCCGTTACCTTACCATCTAGCTAATAGGACGCATAGTCATCTTGTACCGATAAATCTTTAATTATAAACTGATGCCAGTTCACAACACTATGGAGTATTAATCTTCATTTCTAAAGGCTATCCTCCTGTACAAGGCAGATTCTATACGCGTTACGCACCCGTTCGCCGGTCGCCGACATCTAGCAAGCTAGATTCGCTGCCCCTCGACTTGCATGTGTTAAGCCTGCCGCTAGCGTTCATCCTGAGCCAGGATCAAACTCTTCATTGTATAATCTTTAATATTATAAATGTTAAGTTCCAAAAGAATTTCTAACTTCGTAGAAGTTATGGTCATTCTACTCTTTGTTTTACGCTGTCAATTTCAATATTTTCAATGAACTTGTGGCGAGTCGCCACTGACAAGTTTTTACTTATCTTACGACTCATCCTCTTGTAGAAACACTAGACTCGAACTAGTAACTTATCGTCTTCCAAAATTTCTGTGATCGTGTCGCTTTGTGAAAACGGATGCAAAACTACAAACTCTTTTTAATCTGACAAAACTTTTTTTGAAGTTTTTTTCGCTTGTTTTTGCTACACTATTTTAATGAACTAATTCCCTAAAAATCGGACTGCAAAGATACTCACTTTATTTATTAATAAACAAGAAAAATTTAAACTATTTTTTAACCTTTTCCTTTAAATATCTTAAACCCTATTTTAATGAACTCTCACCAACTTCCTAGCTTACCGCTTATCCGTTTGCGGGTGCAAATATAGATACCTTTTTCTTTACAACAATGACTTTTTTTGCCTTTTTTTATCACCTTCTTTTAATCCGCTATAATCTAATACTTTATATCTGAAAGTTTTTTCTAACCAACCCCCTCTCCTTCCTTTGTTTATTATACTTATTACTATTTTAATACTTCTATATGAAGAGTACATACAGCTGTTATAGTACTTAATTATGAACTCTAGTAATAATTCTAAACCCTAATCTGTTTACTTTTTCTTTCGTTTTCGCTTCTTTCGCATCTTAGCAAACATCTCTTTATACTCGGATACATCAACATATCCTCTACTTTTCGATACAATTACTAAATAGTTCTTACGTAATTTAGGCTCTTGATACTCTAACTTTTCTTCTATATATGCTCGCTGTATAATGTCCTCTACTAAATAATCTTCGTTTTCCGTTTCAGGTTTATACTCTGACTTTAATGATAGTTTAAATAAATTTGCTGTAGTATTGTACCAAAAAGCTTTCCAACCACTTCTTAATTCTTTTACATTATCAAAGGCTGTTTTTCCTGTTTGACGATGAATTAGCTTTAACAAAATCCTTCCTTCTGTTCTTGTTAACTTTTTTAAGGGAGCTGTTAACTCTTCTTCTAAATACTTTTGAATTCTTTTTATGTATTTTCTTTTTTTACTTTTTGATTTAATTCTAGCTAAACGTGAATTTACACTATCTACTCTTTTTGCTGCTAAAATTGCATAAGGATATGCTTTGAATACTTTTTTTCGAAGCCAATAATAATAAAGAATATCTTTTTTTTCTTTAAACTTATGTTTTGGAAGTACCGTTACTTCATTTAGCTCTATCATTAAACTATCACCTTCTCTTATTAAGATATATTCATCGTTAAAATTTGGTAATGTATCTTTAATTTGTGCATTTAATCCTGCTACAAATAATAATAATAATAATAATAATAAGTATATGTATAGTAATTTTTTCATTTTATTTTGATAAGCAAAAAGAATTCCAAATGTATCATTTCTCTTTTAAAACAAAAAAACTCATGAAGTATTTCATGAGTTTTTATCTATTTTTTTGCAGCTTCTTTCTATTCTGCCATAATTGAGGCTGCTACTTGTTTATAAGTTCCATTCTCTAACTTTTCACGAATTGCAGAAAAAGCTTCAATTGTTTCATTTACATCTTCAATTGTATGACGAGCTGTTGGAATTAGTCTTAATATTATCAATCCTTTTGGTATTACTGGGTATACTACAATTGAACAAAATACTCCATGATTTTCTCGTAAATCATTTACCATTGCCATGGCTTCTGGAATTTCCCCTTTTAAGTATACTGGTGTAATACATGTTTGCGTTGTTCCTAAATCAAAACCTGCTTCACGTAAACCTGATTGTAATGCATTGGTTATTTTCCAAAGGTTTTCTTTTAATTCAGGCATAGTACGAATCATATCCAAACGTTTTAATGCTCCTTTTACCATTGGCATTGGTAATGATTTAGCAAACATTTGTGATCTCATATTATATTGTAGGTATTGAACAACATCTTTGTCTCCTGCAAAAAAAGCTCCAATTCCTGCCATAGATTTTGCAAATGTTGCAAAATACACATCAATTCCGTGTTGTACTCCTTGTTCAAATCCTGTTCCTCTTCCTCCTTCACCCAATGTTCCGAACCCGTGAGCGTCATCTACTAATAAACGGAAATTGTATTTTTCTTTTAAAGCTACTATTTCTGCTAAACGTCCTTGCTCTCCTCGCATACCGAAAACACCTTCTGAAACTAGTAAAATTCCTCCTCCAGTTTTTTCTGCCATTTTAGTAGCACGTTTCAAGTTTTTCTCGCAACTCTCTATATCGTTGTGACGATACACAAAACGTTTTCCAGCATGTAAACGAACTCCATCAATAATACATGCATGTGTATCCATGTCATATACTATGATATCATCTTTACCTACTAAGGCATCAATTGCCGATACCATTCCTTGATATCCGAAGTTTACTAAATAAGCTGCTTCTTTCCCAACAAATTCAGCACATTCTTGCTCTAATTGTTCATGGTATTTTGTATGACCTGACATCATACGAGCTCCCATAGGGTATGCCATTCCGTCTGTAGCAGCAGATTCTCCATCTACTTTTAACACTTCTGGATGGTTTGCTAATCCTAAGTAGTCGTTAATACTCCAAGTTATTACTTTTTTTCCATTGAAAGACATACGGTTAGAAATTGGTCCTTCTAATTTAGGAAACACATAATATCCTTCTGCTTTATCTGCCCATTTTCCTAAAGGTCCTTTATCTCCTTTAATTCTTTCAAATAAATCTTTAACCATTGTTATTTTTGATTTTTATAGGTTGCGAAAGTAGTGCTTTTTTAACAGATTTTCAAAAATTACCGAGTGTTTCATTTTCAATAAATAATAAAAACACTACTTAATTATACCTACAAAGTTCTTTAGTTTTTAGGATAAAATGTTTGAATTTAGTTCTTCTACAAATGGTTGTTTATATAGTCTTTTACCTATAGCTTTATGAATTGCATTTGCTACTGCTCCTCCTGCTGGTGGTAAGCCTGGTTCACCTAACCCGGTTGGTGCAATTTCGTTTTCAACAAAGTGCACTTCAACTTTTGGAGTTTCATTTATTCTTATTAATCGATAGTTGTCAAAATTTCTACTTGATGGTTTCCCCCCGTTAAAGGTTAAATTACCATACATAGCATGTCCAATACCATCAATTACCCCTCCTACAACTTGATTTTTAGCTCCTGTTGGATTTACAACGATACCACAATCAACAGCTGCTACTACTTTTGTTACAACTGGTACTCCATCTTTTAACTCTACTTCTGCTACTTCTGCTACATGAGTATTATGACTGTAATACGCTGAAAACCCTTGATAAACTCCTTGCTTTGATTTTCCCCAGTTTCCTTTCTCTGCAGCCAATCTAATTGCATCTTGCATACGCTTTCCTGAATACTGTATCTTTTCGTCTTTTGTTTCTTTTACATTTTCTAGTAAGTCTAAACGTAATTGCACTGGGTCAATATCTAGTTCTTGTGCTAATTCATCAAAAAATGATTGTTCTGCATATCCTAAAAAGTTAGTGTAAGGTGCTCTCCATGCTCCTGTACTGATATTACTTTTGTAGTTTCCTGTGGATACTTTATAATTTGGAATACATCCCGCTGGGAAGAAATGTGGGATTAATCCATACATATTGTCATTAATTGCTGCTTCTTTTAAGTGGTATCCTGTTATTTTTCCATCTTTAATTGATGCTGCTATTCTATATTTAATAGCTGGTCGGTAAATACCTGCTGTTATGTCTTCTTCTCTTGTTGAAACCATTTTTATTGGTTTCTTAATTTTATCAGATATTTCAAGAGCTTCATATACAAAATCACCATACAACCTTCTTCCGAATCCTCCTCCCATTCTTGTCATTTCTACATGTATCTGCTCTAAATTACGATCTAACATTTCTGATGCTACTTGAGCTGCATACTCTGGTGTTTGCACAGGACCTACTAAGTGTACCTTTTCTGGTGTTACATTTGCAAAAAAGTTCATCGGCTCCATACAGTTATGTGGTAAGAAAGGCGAATGATATGTGCGCTCTATAACTTTATCTGCTTCTGAAAATGCTTTTTTCACATCGCCATCTTCTCTTCTTACATCAAGTTTACCTCCATCTAATAAGCTTAATAGTTTTTCATCATGAAGCTTTGTGTCTTCAAGTTCTGAGGCTGCTCTCCATGTAGCTTTGATAGCTTTTGCTCCTTTTATTGCCGCCCAAGTATTTTCTGCAAGCACTACTACCTTGTCTGATTTTGACAATTTGAAAGTCCAGTTATCTTTACCAGATTCAATAAAATTTCTTGCTTTTTCTCCGATGGTGATAACATCTATTACCCCAGAAACTTTTTTTGCTTCAGAAGCATCAAACGATTCCAATTCTTCACCAAAAGAAGGTGGTCTTACAACTGCAGCATATACCATCCCTTCCTCTTTATAATCTAATCCAAATAATGGTTTTCCTGTTACTATTTTTTCTACATCAACATTAGTGACATTTTTACCTATAATAGAAAAGTCTGAAGGTTTTTTTAATGTTACTTTTTCTGGTATTTCTAAAATTGCTGCTTCTTTTACCACTTCTCCATACCCTAACTTATCTCCATTAGCATTGGTAATGATTCCTTTTGAAGCTGAGCAAGTGGTTGCATCCACTCCCCACTTTACTGCTGCAGCATTTATTAGCATTTGCTTAGTTGTGGCTCCAGTTTGTCTTAATGCAGTCCATCCTTGGCGTATAGATTGACTTCCTCCAGCTAATTGACGTGTATAATTTTTTGTATCTAGTGGTGCTTGTACCACATGTACTTTATCCCACTCTACATCTAATTCTTCAGCAATAATCATTGGCATAGAAGTTTTTACGCCTTGACCTATTTCTGGATTTGGTGAGTAAATAGTTACATAACCTTCATCAGATATTTTTATAAACGCATTAAAATCGTTGAAATTTAAGTTTTCAACATCCACAGATGGTTTTACATTAGGCTTACATGCTGTAAACAAATTAAACCCAATCATAATTCCTCCACTTGCTAGCGCAGAGGCTCTTAAAAAATTTCTTCTACTAAATGTTACTTTGTTTTCTTGTGTACTCATGATTGAAAAATTTTAAGACATTTTTTCGGCAGCTAAAGCAACTGCTTTTTCTATTCTATTATAAGCTGCACAACGACAAATATTTCCTTGCATTGCTTCTCTTATCTCTTCTTTTGAAGGGTTTGGATTTTCCTTTAGAAATGATGCAGCCGTCATAATTTGACCTGCTTGACAGTAACCACATTGTGGAACATCTACTTCTTTCCAAGCTTCTTGAAGCGGGTGATCTCCTTCCGTCGATAGTCCTTCTATCGTGGTAATTTCTTCATTTTCTAGCATAGAAACTTGTAATTGGCAACTTCTCATTGCTGTTCCGTCTACATGAACAGTACAGGCTCCGCATTGTGCTATTCCGCAACCGAATTTAGTTCCTACCATATTGAGTTCATCACGTAAAACCCATAACAATGGTGTATCTGCATCTGTAGTAAAGGATACAGATTTTCCGTTAATCTTTAATGTATAATTTGGCATTTTAAGGTAGTTTTTAGAATCCGTAAAAGTTACGAAAAAAATAAATGCCTATATATTGATGAAGTTCTTTTAAGACAACTTTAAATAAAAAGAGAGGCTTGAGCCTCTCTTTTTTATCTATTTTGTAAAAATGTTTTTACATTTTTCTCTATTCTTTCAAGTACGTTTTCTGTATTCGCTTTTACAAAAGTTTCCCCTGTAATTTGTTCGTATAGTTCAATGTATCTGTTTGAAATTTCAATAACTTTTTCATCAGACATTTCAGGAATTCCTTGTCCTTCTTTTCCTTGAAAACCGTTCTCAATTAACCACTGACGCACAAACTCTTTTGACAATTGTTTTTGCTTCTCTCCTTTTTCTTGACGCTCAGCATACCCATCAGCATAAAAATAACGAGAAGAATCTGGTGTATGGATTTCATCTATCAATACAATTTTACCATCTTTAGTTTTTCCAAACTCATATTTGGTATCTACTAAAATCAAACCTCTTTTAGCAGCTAATTCAGTTCCTCTCTGAAATAGTTTTCTTGTATAATCTTCTAATACTAAATAATCTTCTTCAGAAACAATTCCTTTTGCTAAAATATCTTCACGAGAAATATCTTCATCGTGTTCTCCATTATCTGCCTTTGTTGATGGTGTAATAATTGGCTCTGGGAATTTATCATTTTCTTTCATTCCTTCAGGCATTGCTACTCCACAAAGCATTCTTTTTCCTGCTGCATATTCACGAGCTGCATGACCAGATAAATATCCGCGGATTACCATTTCTACTTTAAAAGGTTCACATAAATGACCTACTGCTACATTTTCATCTGGGTTTGCTAATAACCAGTTTGGAACGATATCCGCAGTATCGTTCATCATTTTTGTAGCAATTTGATTTAGAATTTGTCCTTTAAAAGGAATTTGACGTGGTAAGATTACATCGAAAGCGGAAAGACGATCAGAAGCTATCATTACCAATAAATCATCATTGATGTTATATACTTCTCTTACTTTTCCTTTATAAACTTCTTTTTGCCCTTGAAACTGGAAATTTGTTTCGTTAATTGTATTCATTAGTATGTTGTTGTGTTGTTGCCCGCAAATGTAAGTATTCTACTCTTCTTTTTGGATAGTTTTTATTTGTTTTATATTTTCTAAAATAGGTGTTACAGTTACGAATGTATTCCCTTCTTCTACATAAAAAATATAAGCACTATTTTGACCTATTTTTTTAGCTTTTAGTTGAGAATCATCTTTAAAAACTAATGTCATATTATTCTTAAGCCTACCTTCTGCTAAACGTTTTTTATAATTTATCCCCATTCCTAGCCTAAACCCTAACAATAAAGAAAACACCATAATAAAAACAGAAACTATAAAAGCTGACTTGTTGTCGTACTCTTTTCTTTTTGCTTTTTTATTTGCTTCAATTCTCTTTTTCAACCATTTTACTCTCTTTAGTATTTCTTCTATTTTCACTGAGTTTTTAATAAGGAAATACAAAGACATGGAAAATACTATAAGAATTACTGACAACGCCCAATTGTTAGCTAATAATGAAATAGGTGACAAAAGTGTATCTGTGATAGTTATGTATTGTAAATAATCTATATCTAGATAACGATAAAAAATGGTATCACTAACTAAGCCTAAAGCAATCAAAAATATATACCCTACCGATAAATATTCTTGAAATCCCAAGTTTTTAAACATACTTTATTCCGTTTCTATACTTTTATAAGCTGTAATGATCTTTTTCACTAATCGGTGACGAATTACATCTTTGTCATCTAAATACACCTGTGCAATTCCTTCAATATCTTTTAACGCTAATAACGATTCTTTCAATCCAGAAACTTGTCTTCTTGGTAAATCTATCTGACCTGGATCTCCGGTTATAATAAACTTTGCATGCATTCCCATACGTGTTAAAAACATCTTCATTTGTGCATGAGTGGTGTTTTGTGCTTCATCTAGAATTACAAATGCATTATCTAAGGTACGTCCACGCATAAAAGCCAAAGGTGCTATTTGTATGACTCCTTTTTCAAGATGTGATTCTAATTTTTCATGTGGAATCATATCTCTTAAAGCATCATATAAAGGTTGCATATATGGATCTAGCTTCTCTTTTAAGTCTCCAGGAAGAAACCCTAAGTTTTCACCTGACTCCACCGCAGGTCTTGTTAAGATAATTCGTCTTACTTCTTTTTCTTTTAATGCTTTCACGGCCAAAGCAACCGCTGTGTATGTTTTACCTGTACCTGCGGGACCTACAGCAAATAACATATCATTTTTTTGCATTAACTCAACCATTTTACGCTGATTAGCTGTTTGCGCTTTTATTAGTTTTCCACTAACACCGTGTACTAAAACGTCTTTTGCATTTCCAGATTTTCGTATTTCTTCTTCCTTACCTGTTGACGTTAAAATTCGCTCAATACTATTTTCATCTAGCTTGTTGTATCTGTTAAAGTATTTGATAAGCATCTCTAGCCGCTTTTCAAATTCATTTAACAATTCAGGTTCTCCAAAAATTTTAAGTTTATTTCCTCTAGCAACTATTTTTATTTTAGGAAAGAAGCTTTTTAACTGAGTAATAGTGCTGTTTTGAGCTCCAAAAAAATCGTTTGGGTTGATTTCTGTTAATTCAATTACGCGTTCGTTCAAATGATAAAAGTTTTAATATTATTCACACTAAAAATAATGATTATTTTTCTTGAATTACGTAGTTTTGTTTAAAATTTCAGCATAATTTTTCACAAATTAATTAACAAACACCTAAATTAATGTCTCTTATTACATTAACTACTGATTTTGGAACGAAAGACCACTTTGTAGGGGCTGTAAAAGGAGCTATTTATTCTGAGTTACCTAATGCTAAGATTGTTGATATTACGCATGAAATTTCTCCTTTCAACATTACTGAAACTGCTTATATTTTAAAGAATGCTTATAAAAGCTTTCCTGATAAAACAATTCATGTTATTGGAGTAGATTCAGAGTTAAGTGTGGATAATAAACATATTGCCTTAGAATTGGATAATCATTATTTTATCTGTCCTGATAACGGACTAATTTCAATGATTGCTTCTGAAATTAAACCTACTAAAATTGTTGAAATTAATATTCACGATCGTATTGAGAGTAGCTTTCCTGTGTTAGACGTTTTTGTGCAAGTAGCTTCTCATATTGCTCGTGGTGGTAGTTTAAGTGTTATTGGTAGAGAGGTTGACACGTATAAAAAGATTGTTGAAATTAAGCCTAAAGTAAACGAGCAACAAACTATTATTGCGGGTGGTGTTATTTACATTGATAATTATGGAAATGTAATTACTAACATTAGTAAAAAACAATTTAATACTATTGGAAAAGGTCGTGATTATAAAGTTACGGCTAGACGTTATACTTTTTCTAAAATTTACAGCAGATATAACGAAATTGTTGATTTTTCGGTAACTGATAAACGACAGTATGATGGTGAAAAGCTAGCTATTTTTAATTCTGCTGGCTTTTTAGAGATTGCTATTTACCGAAGTAATTTAGAAACGGTTGGTGGAGCTTCTACCCTACTTGGTTTAGAATATCGCGACACCATTACTGTTGAATTTGAAAATCCTATTAAACCAGAGTTTACTCCTATAAGTTAAATTTATGTTTGTACGAATTGTAAAAATGAGCTTTAAGCCAGAGAAAATTGAAGAATTTTTAAACAACTTTAATTCCAAAAAAGAGTTTATACGAAATTCACCTGGTTGCCGTTTATTAGAATTATACAGAGACAAAACAAACCCAAACATTTTTTTCACTTATAGTTATTGGAATACTGAACAGGACTTAGAAAACTACAGAGATTCTGATTTATTTAAAGGGGTTTGGGCACAAACCAAAGTGTTATTTAATGATAAGCCTCTTGCTTGGAGTGTAGATAAAGTTGAATCGTTATCTTAATGAGTTTATTCAGTCCTTTTCCTATTTTACATACGCAGCGTCTTGTTTTAAGAAAACTTATTGTTAGTGATAAAGAAGCTCTTTTTAAAATTAGATCAAACGCTATTGTAAATAAATTTATTGATAGGCAAGTTCCTGAAAGTATTTCAGAAATAGAAGATTTTATAAAGCTAATTGAAAAATTAGTCAGCAAAAATGAAGGTATTTACTGGTTAATAGAACACAATAATGAGATTATTGGCTCTATCGGTTTGCGCCACTTCAATGATGATTTTTCTTATGCTGAAGTTGGTTATGAATTACACCCTAATGCTCACGGAAAAGGTTTTATGAGTGAAGCTTTAAAAAAGGTTCTTCAGTTTGGGTTTAGTTCTCTTAACTTAAACGAAATAGAAGCCTATACTCACAAACACAATAAAGATTCTATAAATTTGTTAAAAAGGTTTAACTTTCAATTACGTCCTGATAAAAAAGATAACGACTTCGAGAATAATGTTATTTTTGGGCTACTTAAAAACGAACAATAGTATTTTATGCTACCACTACTAAAGAAAGAATTTAACTCATTTTTTGCCTCACCTATTGCCTATTTGGTTATTGGGGTGTTTTTACTTGTAAACGGTTTATTTTTATGGGTATTTAAAGACAATTTCAACATTTTAAATGCGGGGTTTGCCGATTTAAATAGCTTTTTTTATTTATCTCCATGGTTATTCTTATTTTTAATCCCTGCCATTACCATGAAAAGCTTTGCTGATGAATTTAATAGCGGAACTATTGAAATTCTAAAAACTAAACCACTTACCGATTGGCAAATTGTATTAGGTAAGTTTTTCGCTTCTCTTTTGTTAGTTGTCATTGCATTATTACCAACATTAACCTATGCATATACTGTGTATCAATTAGGAAGTCCTATTGGAAATTTAGACCTAGGTAGTACTATAGGTTCGTATTTAGGTTTGTTATTTTTAGCAGCAACCTATACAGCTGTTGGATTATTTACTTCTACCCTTTCAAAAAATCAAATTGTGGCATTTATTTTAAGTGTATTTATCACTTTTGCTTTATTCTATGGTTTTGACGCTGTAGGTTCTTCTTTAGGAAACTCAGGGTATACCTTACAACAGTTTGGTTTTAATGAACATTTTAAAAGCATTAGTCGTGGTGTGGTAGACACTCGTGATGTAATCTATTTTATCAGTGTTACATTCTTCTTTTTATTCATCACTAAACAACAGTTAAAAAATGAATAAGAAATTACAACATATTGCATTAGCTCTTATCGGATTGTTAATTGTTAATTACATCGCTAATTCAGTTTACAAACGTTTCGATTTAACACAAGACAAACGTTATACCTTATCTGAAGTAAGTGAACGTCTTATTGATAAAATTGACACCCCACTAACGATTCATGTATTCTTAGAAGGTGATTTCCCTGCAGAATTTAAGCGTTTGCAAATAGAAACTCGTCAGTTTTTAGAAGAGCTACAAGCTAAAAATGCCAATATTCGTTTCCGTTTTATCAACCCTGATAACATTCGTGAACGTTTGGTAAAAAGAGGAATGATGCCAAGTCAGTTAACTGTGGAAGAAGATGGAAAGTTATCTGAAGCTATTATTTTTCCTTGGGCTGAAATTACTTATGGTAAAAAAGTAGAGTTAATTTCTTTACTTCCTAACTCAATTGCTAAAACTCAAGAAGCTCAGCTACAAAATGCTGTTGAAAAATTAGAGTATTCTTTTGCTAATGCACTACATAATGTTACTTTAAAAGAAAGACAAAAAATAGCGGTATTAGCTGGTAATGGTGAGTTGCAAGATATTTATCAATATAGTTTGTTAAGTGAAATTGGTAAAAAATATCGTTTAGCCAAGTTTACATTAGATAGTGTTGCTAATAATCCGCAAAAAACCTTAAAAGACTTAAGAGCATACGATTTAGCAATTATTGCCAAACCTACTGAGCGTTTTACAGAAGAAGAAAAGCTTACCGTCGATCAATTTATTGCCAATGGTGGTAAAAGTTTATGGATGTTAGATAATAACTATGCGGATACTGATAGTTTGTATAATGAAGGAAAAATGTTAGCATTTCCTCGTGATTTGAATTTAACGGACTTATTGTTTGGGTATCAAATTCGTGTAAACAATAAACTCATTCAAGATTTATATTCTGCTAAAATTCCACTAGCTACAGGAAATGTAGGCAACCAAACACAGTTTCAACACTTAAATTGGTTTTATCATCCGTTAGTTAATGGAAATCCAAACCACCCGATTACTAAAAATGTTGCGCCTGTTCGTTTTCGTTTTACCACTCAAATAGATACGTTAAAAGGAAACTTAAAAAAAACACCTTTATTGGTTACTTCTGTATTGACTAAAAAAACAGGAACTCCCAACTTTATTGAATTACAAAGTATTGCCAAAGAACCTAAAGAAAATGAATTTGCTTCAGGCCCACAATTATTGGCTGTTCTTGTAGAAGGTAATATTCCTTCTGCATATAAAAACAGAATAAAACCTTTTGACACTCCTGATTTTAAAGCTGAGAGTACAAACAATAAAATGATTGTAATTGCTGACGGTGATGTAGGTAGAAATCAGATTTTAAAAGGAAAACCTCACGATTTATCACTGGATAAATGGACAGGAGAACAGTTTGGTAATAAAGAGTTTTTAATCAATGCTATTGATTATTTGTTAGACGATTCTGGATTGATTCAACTACGTAATAAAACCATTCAAATTAATTTATTGGATAAGCAACGTGCTTTTACTGAAAAACGTTTTTGGCAATTTATCAATATTGGTATTCCGTTAGTTTTGTTAGCTCTGTTTGGTTTTGGATTTAATTACTGGAGAAAGAAGAAGTATCAGTAAGTGGTTAGTGGTTGTTAAAACATCAAATATTTAATAAATCATTGTGTAGAAACTGATAGCTCAATACTTTTTGAAGTTTTTCACTATTAATTATTTTATATTCCAATGGTTTTGAATTATCGAACTCAGGAATTGGTTTTCCAAGACTTTTTCTAGCATTTATATAAAAATCTTCTCTGGTTGGATGGTGATTTATACAAGCATTAAATACTTCTCCAAAAACATTTTGTTCTACAATTTCTTGTATAATTGCGATACAGTCCTCACGGTGAATCATGTTTACATAGCCTTTTGGATGTGGTATTTTTCTATTCGCAAACCAATTTCCTGGTTGCCTTTCCCCTCCAAATAATCCAGCAAAACGAATTATAGTTGTTTGAAAATTATTATTATTTCTAAATAGGTTTTCTATTTCTACTAGCGGAGAATTTACAGTTTCATCTTCTTCTGTCATTTCCTTATTTATACTAGGATACACCGAAGTGGAACTAATAAAGATAACTTTAGTTATGTTTGACTTTTCTATTGAAGTTATCAACCATTTAAAGTCTTCTACTTCTTTAGAAGTTATTGCAATTATCAATACATCAGCATCTAAAAATTCTGATGAAATATGTTCCTTTGAAATATCAACTAAATAAGGGGGTATTGCAACTGATTCTAATTCTTGAAGTTTCTCTTTAGAAGTTGTTGAACCTTTTACTTCATATCCTTTCTCAATAAAATTTACTGCTAATTCTTTTCCTAGCCAACCACAGCCTAAAATGCTAACATTTTTCATCACAACAATTATCGTCTTTTACAAGTTTACATGAAACCACTGCTAATAAAGCTCCTAAAATTGGAGCTAGTATATACAGCCATAAATGCTCTAAGTGACCAGAAACTAATGCTGGTGCTATAGAACGAGCTGGGTTCATAGAAGCTTTTGTTATAGGGCCTGCAAACATAGCTTCCAATAAAACTACTCCACCAATAGCAATACCTGCCATTACTCCTACTTCTTTACTTCCTGTAGATACATTTATTATCGTTAGCATTAAAAAGAAAGTTAATAAAAGCTCTAAAATAAAGGCTCGCCAAGGCACTACTGAGGGTAATGTTGCTCCATAGAACTCACTCGTTGGAAATAAAATCCAGAGCATTACACTTGCCAGTATAGCTCCTACTAATTGAGCTATTATATATTTAGGCACCTCTTTCCATGAAAATTTTTTAGCATAGGCAAAAGCAATTGTTACAGCTGGATTAAAATGTGCTCCTGAAATTTCTCCAAAAGCATAAATCATAGCCATTACTATCAATCCCCAAGTAATTGCCACCCCAGTATGTGTTAGATCAGCACCGTTGGTTACTTCATTTACTGTCATTGCTCCTGTTCCGCAGAAAATTAAAGCAAAGGTTCCTATACCTTCAGAAATGTATCTTTTCATTTTATAAATTTCTATCTACTAATTTTGTTTTTAAATAATTCTATTTGTCTTCTATGTCTTAGTATATGTACAATAGCATGTTCAAATAATTGTTCTACATCATATTTCTGTCCCCACCTAACATGTACTTTCTTATTTGGTTCTAATTCTTCTAGTTTTATATCAGGATAATCATCAAAAAGTTGTTCATTATAAGCAAACATTTTATCCAATGCTTCATTATACTCTAAAATAGAATTTAACGTCTCTTTCTCTTTATACTTTATATCTTCTCCTAACCATCTTCTTATCTCAATAACATACGTATATCCTGCTCTAACTACATGTGTTATTATTGTTTGAATTGATTTACAATCTTCATCTTTCGTTTCACTATCAACTATTTGAATCAATTCTTTTGAATTTACATCCTTAATAACTTCTTTAAACTCGGTTATTGATTTTTCATATTCATCTAACAAAGCACCAATGGCTCCATTATTTCTATATATTCTATTTTTTGTCATTCGTAATTTTGGTTGCAAATATCTATTAAAACAGCTCTTAGCTATTTTAAGTTTTTGTTAACATTAATCCAAGGAATTCCTTGTAATTTTAACAAAACTAATTAAAAAACAAATCTATCAACATGAAAAAAATACTTTTAAGCTTGTTTGTTGTTGCTTTATCAACAAACATCAATGCACAATTAAAGACCCCAGCCCCTAGTCCTGCAGCTAAGTTAGAGCAAACTGTAGGTTTAACAGATGTATCAGTTGAATATTCTCGTCCAAGTATGAAGGGAAGAACCATTTTTGGCGATTTAGTTCCTTACGGAAAAGTATGGAGAACTGGTGCAAATGCAAACACAAAAGTTACTTTTAGTGACGATGTTACTATTGACGGTAAAACCTTAAAAAAAGGAACATACGCTTTATATACTAAACCAGGAAAAGATTCTTGGGAAGTAATTTTTTATTCAGATGCTAACAACTGGGGAACTCCAAGAAAATGGGATGATGCTAAAGTTGCTGTATCTACTACTGCCAAAGTTGAAGCTATGCCTATGAAAATTGAAACGTTCACAATGAGTATTGATGACTTAACAAACGATTCTGCTGTGTTAGGAATTTTATGGGAAAATGCTTACATAGGTGTAAAGTTTAATACTCCTACTGATAAGGCTGTAGAAAAAAGCATTGCGCAAGTAATGGGCGGACCTTCTGCCAATGATTATTTTTCTTCTGCTGTGTATTACTTACAAGAAGGAAAAGACATTAACAAAGCTAAAAATTGGATTAACAAAGCGGTTGACATGACTAAAGACCAGCCTCGTTTTTGGTATTTACGTCAACAATCATTAATCTTAGCGAAAGCTGGCGATAAAAAAGGAGCAGTTAAAGCAGCTAAAGCTTCATTAGCTGGTGCTGAAAAAGCTGAAAATGCTGATTATGTAAAAATGAACAAAGAGTTTCTTGCTGAAATAAAGTAATTTTTTCTGCTAAACTTTTTTAAAAGATAAAAAAACTTGCCAATTGGCGAGTTTTTTTTGTATAATTGCTTCTCAAAAATAATTTAACGCTATGAAAACATATAATTATATATTCTTGTTATTAATATAACTCTCATATACTTCCTTTTCAAAGTTTTTATCAAATTTAAAAGCTTTGGTAGAAATATATAGTTTATTCTATATAATACTAAAAAACTAAACTTTTAGTCAATGTTTTTGTACATAAGTAAAACTAAAGTGGTTACTGTAACCATTCGTGACTACTTTAGTAAATATGAATAGAATGGTAATAACTTAATTTTTTTTTATGGAATCATTAGATTTAAAACAAATGGAAAACTTAATTGGAGGTGGTCATTGTGATGCTGCTGAAAATCTTAAATGGGCTAAACTAGTTAGTCCTGCAGCCTTAGTTTTATGGTTATATGAGACAGCTGCTTGTGAAGCTTCTGGAAACGGTGATACTTTTTAGTATTAAAAAAAGTAAGAATTTACCTATATAGGTAAGTTCTTACTTTAAAGATTTAAATAAAAATGAAAAAACTTCTATTTCAAGTCCTTTTATTACTTTTTACTTTCTTTTTTCTTACTTTTCTCTATAATGAAACCCTAAATACCGATAGTTTATTAATTAATTCTTTTAGTGATCAATTAACTAATCAACAACTAATTGATTTATTAAATTTTAAAGAAAAGTGGGAATGGTTAGGATACCTTTCTTTTCCCTTTATACTATTACTCAAATTACTTATAATTTCAGCTATTTTAGATGTTGGTTGCTTTTTTTTTGAGAAAAATATAAAGTTCAATAAATTATTTGATATTGTCATTAAATCTGAGTATATTTTTTTATTGGTAATATTAGTAAAAACGTTCTGGTTTTATTTTTTTGTCAAAAATTTCTCTATAAACGACCTAGAATACTTCTATCCTTTATCAATTCTAAATATTATTGACTATGAGGAAATACAGCCTTGGTTTATTTACCCCCTACAAGTAGTCAATTTATTTGAGCTAGCTTACTGGATTATTCTTACTTATTTTATAGGTAAAGAATTAAATACATCCTTTAATAAAAGTTTTTATATAGTAGCAAGCAGTTATGGAATTTCTTTATTAATATGGGTTATATTTATAATGTTTTTAACCTTAAATATGATTTAAATGTTATGAGTAAAAAATTAATTAAGCTGTTTATTTTTTCTTTAACTCTTGGCATAATTATATTTTTAATATATAATATTATTAACAAGAGTAAAGAAATTGAAATTATTGAAAAAAAAATTAAGTCAATTCCTGAGTTTTCTTTTAACACTCTCGAAAAAACAAAATATACAAAAAACGACTTAACCCCCTATTTACCTACTATATTCTTATACTTTAATAGTGAATGTGATATGTGTCATTTTGAAGCGCAGAATATTTCTGAAAATATAGGTAGGCTTGAGAGTATACAATTAATTTTCATTTCTACAGAGTCTATAAAGAAAATTAAAGTATTTTCAGAACAGCACAATTTAAATAGCAAACAAAATATTACTTTTTTAAGTGATAATGATAATAGTTTTTCAACATTATTCAATGTGACCTCGATTCCTTCCTCAATTATATATGATAAACAACAGAATCTGATTAAAATTCATAAAGGTCAAATAAACCAACAAGGCATATTAAATTCATTAACAAGTAAAAATTATTAAATATCAAAAATTTACAGAAAACTTTTATTTTTCAACAAGGGCAATCTGATTGTGGAGTTGCATGTCTTTTATCTCTTATACAATTTTATGGAGGGAGTAACTCTTTAGAAAGGTTAAGAGAGTTGAGTGGTACAACAAAAGAAGGTACAACTCTTTTAGGCTTATACCAAGCAGCAAACCAACTGGGATTTACAGCTAAAGGAAATAAAGCTAGTATAGATAGTTTAATAAAACATAAATCTCCATTAATATTACATGTTGTTATTAATGAATATATGCAACATTATATCGTCTCCTATGGTTATAAAAATAAAAAATTCATAATTGGAGATCCTGCAAAAGGTATTGTTAGTTACACAAAAAAAGAATTAGAAACCATATGGAAATCTAATACATGTTTAACTCTTGAACCAAATAAAAACTTTATTAAATCAAAAAAAAAATCCGAATATAAAAGAAAATGGTTTTTAACACTTATAAAAGAAGATTATAAACTTATCAGTTTTAGTATTATTCTAGGCTTATGTATCGTTACTTTAGGAATGGCAATGGCAATTTTCTCTCAAAAATTAATTGATGATATTTTACCTTCTAAAGACTTTAATAAATTAATAACTGGTATCATTTTAGTTTCCTTCTTACTATTTATAAAGGTATTCTTTACTGCATTACGAGATTATTTTTTAATCCAACAAACTAAAAGCTTTAATAATCGTATTATTAATAAGTTTTATTCAGCATTACTAGATTTACCTAAACCTTTTTTTGATACTCGTAGAGTAGGTGAATTAGTTGCTCGTTTAAATGATACTCAACGAATCCAACGTGTTATAAAAACTTTTATAGGAAATATCGTTATTAGTGCATTGACAACTATTGTTTCTTTAATATTTTTATTTTACTATTCTTGGCAAACTGGTATGATTGCATTTATAAGCCTACCTTTTTACTTTTTTCTAATATATGGCTTTAATAAAAAGATTATTAATGCTCAAAATGAAGTAATGAAAGGCTATGCTACAAATGAGAGTAACTATATAAAATCAATAGAGGGTATATCAACTATAAAAAATAATAATAAACAAAATTTCTTTAAAAAAAGAAACCAAATTATTTATGGAGATTTTCAGGAAAAAACTTTTAATCTAGGTAAAGTTAATCTTCGTTTATCTATATTATCAAGTACTTTTAGTGTCTTATTTTTAATTAGTATTTTGGTTTATACATCTATACAAGTTTTTAAAGGTAAAATGGAACTAGGTGAATTAATGGCTATACTTGGTATCGCTGGTTCATTATTACCTTCAGTAGGTAATTTAGCTCTTATAATGATTCCTTTTAATGAAGCAAAAGTAGCATTTAACAGAATGTATGACTTTACTTCTATCGATAAAGAAAAGAAAGGAAGTATAGCTATATCCTCTTTTGAATCTATTGAAGTTAAAAATTTATCGTTTCGTTTTCCTGGTAGAAGTGAGCTTCTTAGAGATATAAATTTTCGTTTATCTAAAAATGAATGTATAGCTATTGTCGGTGAAAGTGGCTGTGGAAAAAGTACTTTAAGTCAAATTTTACAAAAATTTTACTTTTCAGAGAAGGGTGAAATAATAATTAATAATAATATTAACCTAAAAAACTTAAAAACACATTATTGGAGATCTATTTTAGGAATTGTACCTCAAGAGGTTACTATTTTTGATGGAACCGTAATTAATAATATTATTCTCCAATCTAAAGAGGATCCAAATAATATTATTAAATTTTGTCAAAAACATGGTTTTGACAATTTTATTAATTCATTACCTCAAGGTTATGCCACTATTTTAGGGGAAGAAGGTGTTAAGCTTTCTGGTGGTCAAAAACAAGTTATAGCGTTAATAAGAGCTCTTTATAAAAAACCAAAATTACTATTATTAGACGAGTTCACTTCTTCAATGGATAGAAAAACAGAACAGTTTATTTTAACTCTCTTAAATAAACTAAAGTCTAAGTTAACTATTATTTTTATTTCACATAAATTATATACCCTCCCAAAAATTGCTGACCGAATTTATGTCATTGAAAATGGTATTGTGTCTAATTATGGTAATCATAATGAGCTTATGGCTTTTAATAATTTTTATAGTAATTTTTGGAACGAATTAAAGCTTGAGACATTTTAATTACATTTAAAAAAATTTATTACTCACTAATTTTTATGTGACAAATTACATTATTTCTCTACTAATACATTAGAAAACAGTTTTACTTGAAAAATTTATATCGTAAAAAATCATTGATGTTATTATCAATAGGAATTTTAATCATTGCCGCTTCACAAATACTTACTCATTATTTAAAAGTATCTGACTTAATGTAAGGATTAAGTTTTGGTGTGGGAATTGGTTTGCTGATTATGGCGATTGCCAATAGTAACCTAAAAGCTAAAAAAGTAGGCGAATAAATAGTTTACTGAATTAAAAAAGACTGTTAAAAACAGTCTTTTATTTTATAATTCCTAAGTGAATAATGCGTCCCCCTGATTGATTTACGGGGTTTACACTCTTCCCTACCACAATTCCTCTTTCTGGAGCATAGTATTTCTTAATTCTATTACCAAACACATCTCGTAGTGTAGCAATATGGTCTCCTTCTTCTACAATATCTCGTAAATCAACATGTACTGTAAGTAACCCTCCTTCTTGGGTATATAACCAATACGATTTTTCACAAACTACTGTATTTCTTTTCGAGGTTTCATATTCATCATCGGTAATTCCTAAATATGCCAATACATTGTGTACTCCTGCTACTCCACTTTTAATAATTTTCTTTTGAAAACTATGCGGATTACCCACTTCGATAGTAATAGATGGGATTCCTAACTCTTCTGCAGCTCCTCGTAAAGTACCGTCTGATGGTGGTGTATGTACTATAATTTCAGCATCTTGTAATAAGGCTAATTTTTTGGTGACTTTATTGTTCATATCACTTCTAATGTAAAATGAATTCACTCTACCAAAACTAGCTGTATGTAGATCTAGTAAGTAATCAAACTTCTTTACCACCAAATTCAAAAAACGATTGGCATATACTTCGCTTGTATTTCCATTATCTTTTCCTGGCATTATTCTGTTAATATCAACTCCATCGCTAAAAACTCTTGTCCCTCGAACAAATGAAGGCACATTAACCACTGGAATTCCTACAATTGTTCCTTTTAAATTTTCTGTATCTAAATCTTTAAACAATCGCTGGATAACTGATATTCCGTTTAATTCATTTCCATGAACTGCTGCTGTAAGCCCTAATACAATACCATCTTCTTTCCCTCTAGCAACCATAATAGGAATACACGTGGGAATTCCCATTGCGTTAGAAGTAACCTTTAACCAATAATTTTTAATAGAATTTTTAGGTGTTTGATTCACATCAAACTCGGTAATATATTCAATCTGGTGTCCCATACTCATACTTTTAATATAATTCGTTTAACAGCGTACTATCGTTATTTAATGAAGTAAATAGTTTCTTTTTAAACTTTTTATTCGAGTTTATTAAACTAATACACATTTTGTCGATAGCAATGGTAGAAAGTACAGTTTGTATAAAAGTTTCTATTAAATCGTCTATACCTAAACCTAGTTTGTTATAATCTCTTCTGTCCATAATTAACAAACGATTAGTGTCTGACGTCCATTTATTTTCACCTAACTTAACCGATAAGTTAGTTCCTAACATTTGCCAAGAATCTTTACTACTTTCTAAGTTGTTTTCCAATGGTAGCAATGCTCTTCTCGAGTACATACACAATGGTTTTATTCCATCTTTTGTACTACTAATCATCATACGAATGTCTGATACAAATGTTTCTCCTTTAGCATTTGGCATTGTACCAACATGATAATATTTGCCTTTTGTGCTTACTGAACTCCAATTATAGTTACCTATTAAACTTTGTACAATAAAACGTTCATATTCGATTTCTAACTTCATAAACTCTTCTAGTTCTTGTTCGTTAACAATCGTAAAAACTCCTTGTCCTGCATTACTATAAGGTATTTTTATAACTGCTTGCCCTCCCATTTTTTTTACCCACAACGGAATTTCATTCTTGCTAACATCCCAAATAGTATCTGGGATATTTATTTTCATTCCATATTCTTCTAATTCCGTGTTGTAAATATCATATGCTTTGGCAGCTACCATTTTATTTCTTCCTCCAGCCAAACAAGTAATAATAGGGTTTAAAATCTTTGTTTTACTATTAATTGGAAATCTATTCCAAGGCTTTTGAGTTACATATCTAAAAATACCTCGTAACGGAATCCATTCTTCTTCTTGTTTTAGATAAAAGATTTCATTTTCTATTTTTATATGATCGTTATCTTTGTTTGAATAATAAGGTACAAGAAAAACATCTTCTTTAAAAACATCAGCTATAACGGCTGCATAACCTGATGTTTCCATATAATTTTTATCATAAAGTACCGCTAATCTACCATCTTTAACAAGTTTTCGCTTTTTCTCTAAGATAGGCTTAAACGTTCTTTCAATTAACAAGCGATATACTCCGTCTTCTTTATTATCATCTAACAAAGGCATTGATTTTTGACCTGATGGGCATGAGTTATTCTCTATAATAACCATATTTTTATCTCCATCTGCTGATGTTGAATTAATCAAATCTGCTCCTCCCCATAAAAAGTACTTACATTCATACGATAAAATTTCTCTAAGTTTATCTGCATTTACTTTTGGATGTAAGTGACAATACCTAGCAATAATTCGTTCCTTATCAAGATTTAAAAAAAAGTTTACCATTGGATGAATTGTGGCATTCAGTACCTTAGGATACCAATGGTTCTCGTTATTAAATGTATTAGGTTTTATAAGTTCTATTGTTTTCATTATTCTTTTAAAAATTTATTATCTCTTGTAAATACTTATTTCTACACAATTAAAAATAATAAAAAAACAAACTACCATACTTTTACCCTCGTTAATTTATAAACATATTTTAGGTTTTGTTTAAAAGTAAAAAACGTTCACCAATGGTGAACGTTTTTCTTTATGTTGCATATAAGTTGATTTACTTTTTCTGTAAAAAATATAATTTCGCTAACTCTCCTGTTATTTCTTTCCCTTCAATATCTAATTTCTGAATGGCTCCTTCTACAACTTTTAACTTATAAGGCTCTTCTTCATCATTTATTAGTGTAACCACTGTACCTGTTTTATCCCATTCAAAATTTCCTTCAACTGTTTCTTCTTCTCCTTCTCCTAAATATTTTGTAGTCATTACATAAGTACCATTATCATTTAACTGAATAGTGGTTTTAATCCCTTCACAATCTGCACATGGTAGTACCCCTTCATATTCTCCATTCCAATCTAAAGAGTTTTTTGCATTATGCTCGTCAACCACTACTTTTATTGGGTTTACATTTATATTACCTTCGATTTTCTTTGAAACAATTATAACCAATGTAGGTCGTGAAGTATAACTAGTTTCTCCACCTTCAGTAACAGAATAGTCAAAATTAATTTCTTCTCCTGTTTTAGTAAGAGATATTGGTTGAAGTTCTATTAATTTGTTACTGGCTTCAACAGTTACTGCAATTATATACTCCTTCTCAAAATCAATTGGAGTTGGTTTTCCATCTTCTCCCATTACTGTTGCCGCTCCAAAATACTTTTCAAACTCCTCTCTGCTATTTATTTTACTAGGCAATTTAGTTACATCATTTTTAATAAAATATCTTGACGCTACTTTATAAATCACTACTTTAGACTCATTCATTTCATTAGCCTCTTCTTTAACCTCCTTCGATTTCTTATTATTAAAGTTGCATCCTACTAATAAAGAAATAACTAATAATAATGTTCCTAAAAATTTTAATGTTCGCATTTTTTTATCATAATTTAATTTAACAATTAAAACACTGTATTCAGTGCTGTTTTCAGTATAAATACTGGACATATTCGCAAACAAATATTGTACCAATAAAGTTGGGCTTCTTTTCTTTTATGTCTTCTTAAAAATCAAACCTATAATTTGCTTTTAAAGCTATCCCCCAATTTTTACGTGATATATCTTGATTGTAATTATCTGAAACTACTAAGTATATATAAGATAATGGTTTATACTCCCATTGTAAACGGCTATTGATATTAAAATTATCAAACTGAGTATTGTACTGTATATAAGTAGTCCAGTTTAACCGATTAGAAAAGAATACCTCTCCTGTAAAACGCGCTAAATGAAAGGTTTCTTTTCCTAATTCGTTTAAATTTATTCTATTTCTTTCATACCTAATTTGTAAACGTGCCAAAGGCATTAATCTATACTGAGCATTTATGCTAATACCATTTTTATAACCACTGTAATAGCTACCATAACTAATATTACCTCCATATTGAAACTTTTTATTATCGGCTGAAGCATACCCAAAACCAGCATCAAAATAGCTATACTTATCTGCTATAATAGCTTTTCCATTATTTAAAGGATCAAATGCATATTTAAGGTTTACATATTCATGACGAAATCCACCATACAAAAACGATTGATCTTTAAACACTAAATCATTATTCAATACTGTAGTTGATTGAGCTACATTTCCCTGATCGTCCCAATAGGTATCGTTAGACAAATTTAAATAACGATGATTATCAAAGATCTTAGAGTTTTTATAAAACTTGGTTAAACTAATACGCCCACTGGCTTGTGTATATCCTTCACGTATAACTTCATCTAAAATGGCGTCATAGTTATATAAACGTGGTACAAAACCAACATCAGCTATATAGTTTTTTTCAACTTTTTTAATTCCTGCGTAAGCAGAAACGTTTATATTGTTATACCAAACTTCTGTATTGTAAAATTTATTATCTCCAGAAACATTACTTGTTGAACTACCTGCAAAATTTGCTAATCCTGTCCATTTATTATTTTTCGATTGATAATTTAAGTTAATTCCTGTAATTCTATTATAATCATCCTTAAAAGAGAAACCATCTGTTTCTTGCCTATTAATAAGATACCCTGTTGCTGTAAAAAGTTTTGATAATTGTTGCTGCACCACCAATGCTCCGTAATTCTGAGCTGCCTTATCGTCTTTGGCTTTTGTAGCGACATTTAATATTCCTAGTCGTGTTTTTTTAGTAATATTTCCAGATAATTTCAATCCAAAAGAAATTTCACTATCTGCTCCTATACGTCTGGAGTAAAAAGGGTTTACTCCTCTTACTCCTAAACTTGTAAATAAGTCACTGTTCTCTAAGAAAAAGTTACGGCGTTCAGGGAAAAACACGGAAAATCTACTTAAATTAGTTACTTGTCTATCAACATCTATTTGTGAAAAATCAGGATTTATAGTAGCATCTAACTTTAAAGAAGAACTTACATTAAATTGTACATCTACACTTGGTTTTACCATAGTATCTTCTACATTATTTATTACATCTTCCGAATAGTTCATAGTAACAGATGGTGTTATAACAAATCTGGATGACTTATTCTCCGACAACTTTTCTACTTCGAACACTTTGGTAAATCGTAAATCAAATTGCGTATAATTACGATCTATTAACGTGCTAGTTGTCCACTCATTTAATTTAATATTTCTTGTGTGAAACATGACTCCCCATTCGGCAGAATCAACCTTATAACCTAAGGCTTTTAAAGGAATTTCTATTTCAAATATTTTTAAATTTCCTTTTACTGAAGTTCTTGCATTCCAAACAGTATTCCAACTAGTACTTACTTTAAAACCATCTCCATTTCTAGATACTAATGCATCTACTAAAGCACCTCCCATATTGACAATGAAAAAATAACCTGATTGTTGTTGATTATAGGTGTCTAAAATTATAGCAAAAGAATCGCTATCAGCTCCTGATGTTCCAATATCATCCCTTTTTAAAGACCCTATTTGAACAACATCAGTTATGTCTTCATATACAGCACTTATATATAACTTTTTACCATTATGAAACATTTTTACCTCAGTTTTGTTAGAAGCTAAATCTCCATTATTAGGTATATAATTAAGAAACTCTCCTTCTGGAGTTAATTTGTTCCATATAGGTTCATTTAATTTTCCGTCTAATTGAATACTACTATCACTGAAAATTATTTTGCTTGTTTTTTCTTCGGACTGAGCCTGAACGCACAACACTTCAAAAGCTAACATTAAAAAAAATACAACTCTCTTCATTTACATAAATTAAAAATTAATAAAGTGCTATAATTTTTATAGCACATTTGGTAAACAAAACTATCTTAGAGATATACTTGTATTAAAAAAATAGACTAATAAGTTGCTTTTACAGTCAGAAAGTTATATTTAAAAGAAACTAAGTTTAGTCTATTATTTTTTTATTTCTAGCTACAAAAAACCAGCTTTAAGCTACTTTTAATTTGTCTCTACTTTAAAATTGTATTTTAGCGCACACATGTATATTTTAAAAAACATAGTACAATTTTTTAAGGCTCCTGTAGTAAAACAGTTTTTGTTTTGGCTAGGAGTATATATCTATTTTATTGGCACTGTAAACATGAATTATTACAGTGGTTATCCTGAAGTTTTAGAACATTTTGCTATTTATGTTTTATGTCAATTTATTGTCGCTTACATTTGCCTTAACTTTTTAATTCCTAATTTTTTAATTCCCAAAAAAAACATTCAATTTACAATATACCTTTTGCTTTTATTAGTTGGTGTGTTTGTTATTTTTGTAGGACTTCATGAATACTCCCACATTCCTAAATATTTTAAACCTAAAAATAGTAGTGTATATGATTCTAGTAAGATGTTTTGGGAAAAATTATTGGATCTTCGAGTATTTCTAGGAAAGTCTACAATAATTTTAACCCCCACTATATTATTAGTTATCGCTAAGTTTTACAAAGACCAACAAGCTTACTTACAACTTAATGAGCAAAAAATGTTTACAGAACTATCTGTTTTAAAACATCAATTAAATCCGCATTTTTTATTCAATACTTTAAATAATTTGTACGCTTTATCTATAGAAAAATCTGATGAAGCTCCTGAGGTGATTGCAAAACTCTCAGAAATGTTAGATTATATGTTGTATGGATGTAACGACAAATATGTGTCGTTAAAAAAAGAAATTGAACTAATAGAAAACTATCTCACTTTGGAAAAAGTTAGATATGATGAACGTGTAGAAATTAGTTTTAATAAAGAAGTAAAACCTGATGTTAAAATTGCCCCATTAATTCTTCTTACCTTTATAGAAAATGCCTTTAAACATGGAGTTTCTCAAGAGTTGAAGAAAGCTTTTATACACATAAATGTTTCTGCGGAAGAAAAATTTATAACCTTTAATATTGTAAATTCTAAAGCAAAAAATAGTATAGCTGGAAATAAAAAAAGTATTGGACTAAACAACGTAAAAAAGCAATTAGAATTATTATATCTAAACAACTATTCTTTAGAGATTAAAGAAGACTCTTATAGTTTTAATTTATACTTAAAATTACCTATAAAATGACGTACAAATGTTTAATAGTTGATGATGAAAAATTAGCGAGAGGTCTTATAAAAACACACTTATCTCAATTGGATGATTTTGAGTTAATCGCTTCTTGTAGTAGTGCCATTGAAGCCAGTAATATACTTCAAAATGAAACTATTGATTTATTATTTTTAGATATTGAGATGCCTGTTTTAAAAGGCACTGATTTTTTTAAAAACCTAGTGCACAAACCCAAAGTTATTTTTACCACAGCTTATAGAGATTATGCTGTTGAAGGGTTTGAGCTAAATGCAATCGACTATATTTTAAAACCTATAACTTTTCAACGCTTTTTTAGTGCTATACAAAAGTTTAAAGCTTCACAAAAAGAAAATATTTTTAATACTTCAGTTTCTATTCCAGAAAATAAAAACTCTTTTATTTATATAAGAAAAGACCGAAAGCAAGTAAAAGTTCATTTAGATTCTATTTTGTACATAGAAAGTCTAAAAGACTACATTAAAATACATTTAGAAAAAGAAAAGCATGTTACCAAATCTAGTATATCAGCTTTTGAAGAAAAGTTAGATCATCGTTTTGTAAGAATACATCGCTCATATATTATTAATAAAGGCAAAATTACTGCATATACTAAAAACGACATTGAGATCGGAAAAATTGAAATTCCTATTGGTGAAAACTTTCGAAATAACCTAACTTTTATTGATTCATAATTAATTACAGTTGTTAAACCTTCATCTAAGAACATCGTTTAACATTCACAAATAATTTAGTAATTTCGGCTTTCTAATTTATGTAAATGAAAGTTTGTATCGCCGAAAAACCGAGTGTAGCCCGTGAGATTGCTAATATCTTAGGAGCCAATACCAAACGAGATGGATATTTCGAAGGGAATGGCTATGCAGTTACGTATACATTCGGTCATTTATGCACACTTTTAGAACCTAAAGACTACAAACCTCACTGGAAAAGCTGGGATTTAAATAACCTCCCTATGCTTCCTGAGCGTTTCGATACTAAGGTTACCAACGATAGTGGTATTCAAAAACAGTTCAAAATTGTTAAGTCTTTATTTGAAAAAGCCGATGTGGTTATCAACTGTGGGGATGCTGGGCAAGAAGGAGAACTCATTCAACGATGGGTAATTAATCAAGCAAACTACAAAGGTAAAATCCAACGATTATGGATTTCTTCCTTAACCGAAGAAGCTATAAAAGAAGGTTTTGAAAACCTAAAAGACAACGACGATTATAACAATTTATATTACGCGGGATTTTCTCGTGCTATTGGTGATTGGCTATTAGGCTTAAATGCTACTCGTTTGTACACTGTAAAATTTGGCGGTTACAAACAAGTGTTATCTATTGGTAGAGTACAAACTCCTACCCTAGCTATGTTGGTAGATCGTTATAAGGAAATTCAAAACTTTAAACCTGAACCTTATTGGGAGCTACAAACGCAATACCGTGAAACTTTATTTAGTTGTGAAGAAGGTCGCTTTTTAAAGAAAGAAGACGGACAAGCTTTTGCCGACAAGGTAAAAGAAAGTGATTTTGAAATAACCTCGGTTACTAAGAAAAAAGGGAAAGAATATGCACCTAAACTGTTTGATTTAACAGGCTTACAGGTATACTGTAACAACAAATTTGGATTTTCAGCAGATGAAACCTTAAAAATTGTTCAGAAACTATACGAAATGAAAGTAGTTACGTACCCTAGAGTAGATACTACTTTTTTACCGAATGATATTTACCCTAAAGTTCCAAATATTTTAAAAGGATTAAAACAATATGCTTCATTAACACAACCTTTATTAGGAAAGAAAATACGTAAATCGAGTAAAGTTTTTAACGATAAAAAAGTTACCGATCACCATGCTATTATTCCTACAGGAATAGAAATCAATCTGCAATACAATCAACAACAAGTGTATGATATCATTGTAAAACGATTTATTGCTGTGTTTTATCCTGATAGCGATATTTCAAAAACCGAAGTTAAAGGAGAAGCTGATAAAGTACCTTTTAGAACTTCAGGAAAAGAAATACTTACCAAAGGTTGGCGAGCTGTTTTTGAGTATGGAAATGATTCTAAAAAAACAGAAGATAAGGATGTGCTTCCAACTTTTGAAAAAGGAGAAAAAGGTCCGCACGAACCTTCTTTTTTAGAAAAAGAAACCAAACCACCTCGTAATTATACCGAAGCTAGTTTATTACGTGCCATGGAAACTGCTGGGAAGCAAGTAGATGATGATGAAATGCGTGAATTAATGAAGGAAAATGGTATTGGACGACCATCTACACGTGCAAGTATTATTGAAACGTTGTTTAGAAGAAAATACATTGAGCGTCAAAAAAAATTGATTATTCCTACCCAAACTGGTATCGACTTGATTGATTTAATTGATAATGAGCTTTTAAAATCTGCTGAATTAACAGGACTCTGGGAAAAACGTTTGAAAGAAATTGAACGTGGTGAATACCATGCTGCTACATTTATCAATCAGATGAAAAAAATGGTAGACGATTTAGTCTACGAAGTACGTTCAAGCTCTAAAACCAAACGAATTTCTTACGAAGCTCAAAAAACTAAACAAAAACCTAAAAAAACAACTTCTAAAAAGAAAACAGTTGTTGGTAAAGAATGTCCAAAATGTAAAAAAGGTCAATTATTAAAAGGAAGTGCTGCTTATGGCTGTTCTGCTTATAAAAATGGTTGTGATTTTACATTGTCTTTTGAATTTATGGATAAAAAAATATCCGAAAACCAACTAATTCGTTTACTTGACAAAGGTTGTACTACCAACTTAAAAGGGTTCAAACAGGAAGATAAAAAAGTAGAAGGTTTGGTTCGTTTTGATGATCATTTCAATTTAAAATTCGAACCTAAAAAAACGAGTTCTAATGTCATTTCGAGTGATAACGAGAAATCTCATTCTGACACCTTAACCTGTCCTAAATGTAATAAAGGAACTGTTTTAAAAGGAAAGTCTGCCTATGGATGTTCTGAATACAAAAATGGTTGTGACTTTGTGTTTACTTTTGAAAACATCAAAAAAATGGCTAACGGACAACCGTTAACCAAAGAGTTAGTATATAAATTTTTGACTTCTAAGTAAGTTCTTTATAGTAGTACTCTATCAGCTTCTCTGGATTTTTAATCGTATTTTTTATCCATTTAAAGTACAATACTTTCTTTTCTTCTTCTGAAAGTTGCCAATGCATATCTGTTCTTTTCAAACGTGTAGTTACATCTTGTAAAGTAATAGCTGCTGCTACTGAAATATTTAAACTCTCAGTAAAACCTACCATTGGAATTTTTAAAAACCCATCCGCTTCTTGTTTGATATAATCTGAAATACCATCTTTTTCAGCTCCAAAAACAAATGCCGATTTTTTTGTCACATCAAAATCGGGTAAAACGCAAGAATCAGTATGTGGAGTGGTTCCTATAATTTGGTATCCTTTTGCTCGTAAATCTTCTAAACAGGCTTTGGTATTATCTCCATCTTCTTTATACCGATGAATATCTAACCATTTCTGACTTCCTTTCGCCACATGCCTTGATACTTTATTGGTGAATTTGTTCTCAATTGCATACACATCTTGCACTCCAAAAATATCGCAACTTCTCACCACCGCACTGGCATTGTGTGGTTGGTAAATATCTTCTAACACTACCGTGAAATGACGTGTGCGCTCGTTCAGTACTTTTTCAAACGTTTCCTTTCTTTTCTCTGTAATATACCCTTCTAAATAGGCTAATAATCCTTCATCAATCATATAACAAACATAGTAATTTTTCCTATTTTTAGTCGCAGGGCGACAGCCTAGTATTTATTTTCTTAAACTTGCAACAAAATTTATATCTATGAAAAAACGATTGGTGGTATTAACAGGAGCAGGAATTAGTGCCGAAAGCGGTATTAAAACTTTTAGGGATGCTGATGGCTTATGGGAAGGTCATGACATTTATGAAGTGGCTTCTCCACAAGGGTTTCGTGCTAATCCTGAGTTAGTGTTAGATTTTTATAATCAACGTAGAAAGCAACTTTTAGAAGTTTCTCCTAATAAAGCACATCATAACCTAGTTTCTTTAGAAAGTGATTTTGAAGTTGACATTATTACGCAAAACGTAGATGATTTACACGAAAGAGCAGGAAACAAAAATGTAATACACCTACATGGCGAACTATTAAAAGCTCGCAGTACTAAAAACAAACATCTTGTTTATAATTGGAATAAAGATATTGTTATGGGTGATGTATGTGAAGAAAATGCTCAATTACGCCCACATATTGTTTGGTTTGGTGAAGATGTCCCTTTATTGGAAAAAGCTGCTGAAATCACCTTACAAGCAGGTATTTTGGTAATTATTGGTACATCTATGCAAGTATACCCTGCTGCTAGTTTGGTTAATTATGTACAGCATAATACACCTATTTATTTTATAGATCCTAAACCTGCTGTAAATAAAAACGCCTTCAATAACTTAACTATTATTGAAGACGTTGCTAGTTCTGGTACTGATAAATTAATTACAATACTTAAACAAGCTTAATATAAGGCTTTATGAATTTGATGTTAATCGATCAAAATACTCGTACAGTTCTCCTTTAGAAATAGTACTTCCTTTCTCAATCAAGTCAAAAATTTCAGCATTTCTTTCTTCTTGATATGCTTTTGAACCTCTTAAAAACTCAATCGCTTCATCATTTGGATTTTTTAATAGCCATTCAAATCCTTCTTGCTCTAAAACATTAATCTCTTTATATATTTTTATCACAATGCGATGCATTTCATTTTCTTCGCATTTAAATAGGTTTACTAAATTTGGAGAAAAATGTTCTAAGTACTCAGTTCTCGTCAATACATCATCCCAAACAACATCGCTAAATACATTCATTTCATCTTCTGCTACATGTGGTTTCTCTTTTTTTAGTTCATCCCATTCTTTTTTATCAATGTTTTGTGATGCTAAAAAACGTGCAAACTCTTCGTGTAATCCTTCAAACTGCTCCTTTGTAAGTTGTCTATATTTCAAACGTTTTAAGTTTTTTAATTAATTGATTTATTATAATTATAAAATTAAGAACGTTGGCAACCACTCGCTACACTAGTTCTCTCATTAAAAATTTTAAACAGATTCTTTTCTGAAGAAGTTTTTAAAATTTATTAATGTTCGTTTCATTTGACAATTTTAATAATAAATTGGGGTTAGGACAATTTTCCTTGTAAAAATCTAAGGTCTTTTTTGAAGACACTCCTGGGTAATCTCCTTTGTAATCTTCGATGTCTATTATTAATTGGAAATGCAAATGCGGAGCGTAGTCTCCGTTTACAGAACTATCTCCTAAGGTTCCAATCTTCTCTTCTTGTTTAACTTTTTTTCCAACTGATATATCTTCTAAAGATTCTAAGGATAAATGACCATACAATGAATAAAATTCATTTCCTTCTATTGAATGTTTGATAATAATTGTAGGTCCATAATCTCCATAGTTTACATTGTTTTTAAAACTATGAATTTCTCCATCTAATACTGCTAAAATATCTGTACCTGCATCACACCATAAATCCACTCCTAAATGAATATTTCGTTGATTTTCTTCTGATAATTTATTGAAATGTTCACTTCTACTATAAATATCTCTTATTTCTAGATATCCTCCAAAAGCAACTGTTTTTTTATGTTTTAAAAAATAATTTTCTAAATATGCTTCCCATTCTTTTGATGAAGAAACGTCAAAAGTTAACTCTTTGTTAGATGCAGCTATTGAAATTGGAATGTACTCACTAAAAGGAATACTGGCATCAATTACATACAATGGTTTTTGAGAAATATTACTTAAAAAATCTGTCATAAAATAGTTTTATATAAAAATAAGAGTAACCAAAAATAATTGATTACTCTTAAAATAAGGGGAATTAAGCGTATTAATTAAATTTTAAACGCGATACAATTTTTGTTATCTTGAAACTGTTCCTGTAATAGCTACCAATGGTCCAGCTCCTAAATCAATAGCTACATGATCTTGAGCATCATCAGCTACTTTTTTAGCTAATGGTTTAAGAGCAAAGGGTGTTGGACTATTATCTGGGTTCGGTTCTACTGTAATTACAATAGTTGAACCTCTTAAATCAGTTGGAAAAGTTACTCCACTTGGGGCATTCACTAAGAAATCTTCACCTGGAAAAAATCCATCAGCTCCATTTGGCGCTGGTAAATCCATAGGACCACTAAAACCATCAAACTCATCTGTTGCAGCAAGCTTTGTAAATTTACCTGTAGTAACAGGTACTCCATTTATCACAGCCCATCCTTCATATTTCCATCCTTCATCTAGTTCTGGTAATCCTAAACCTACTTGTGGTGGCATCCCTGGCTCTAAAAACCAAACACCACTTCGTTCATTTGTATTTTCTCCATCTGTTGGAGTTGCTAAAATAAATTTACCCCAAGAGCTACTAAAATCTCCAACAATATTCGAGTTTATAGAGGCACTATTTCCTGAAAAATCTCCTGCTAAAATTTTAGTCTTTGATGGTGCTGGGTCTGGGTCGTTTGTTGGTTCAATAGTTAAAACAAAAGTTGATGCCGCTGATAACATATCTGAATCAATCACAAAAGAGCTTCGTGATAATTCTCCTGAATCATTTACATTAAAAGTTCCTGTTGATTCTGGCGAACCTCCTACAATTATCCAACCTTCATACACATAATCTGCTCCTAAATTTTCTAAACCGCTAACACTTAAACTTAAGTTTGATGTTTTTGGTGTATTGTCGTCGTCATCGCTACAAGCAGCAAAAGTTAACATGCTTACTGCTGCTATTGTTAAAAGTATTTTCTTCATTGTTTTTGTAATTTTGAATTTGTACAAAAACAAAGTTACTTGCATGTTTTCTATTAAAATGTTAGCTAGCTTACACTTACGCTACTTTTTTAAGTAAACGTATTTCTTTTCTGTTAAAATCAATAACTTTTTCTTGCTTTAACTCATTCATTAAAGTATTTAATGTAGGTCTTGAAGTTCCTATTAGAGTTGCAATATCTTTTTGTGTATATGGGTGTTCTATTACTTGATCTCCTGTTTTTTCACATTCATGTCCATACTCTTCACACAACTCTTTGAAAAACTCTAATAGACGAGTACGTGTGTCTTTAAATAATAATAACTGAAGTCTTCTTTCTAACTTTTTCATTCGCAATCCAATAAATTTGTAAATCTTAAAACTTACAGATACATTATCTTGCATTAATGAATACATTGTTTCTTTGGATACAGGACAAATTTCCGTAGCATTATCAATTGATTGGGCAAATTCATTTCGCTTTTCAACTCCCAAAATAGCTTTTTCTCCAAATATTTCTCCTTTGGTTAATATCGCTTTGATTACTTCTTCGCCTTCTTCTGTGTAGTATCCTATTTTTACCTTTCCTTTATCTATTAAATAAATTTTGTTAGCGGCATCTTCTTCAAAATAGATATAGTCTTTCTTTTTATACTTATTCAGTATATGATTTTCCTTAAAAGAAGGATATTTATGTGGGCATAATATTTTAAATAAGTTAACATCCTCAAAATACCAAAGTGCACTCATAGTTTTTACTTTTAAATTTAGGTCGAAAGAATAGAGTATTCTTTACAAAAAAAAGCTCTGGAGTTTACCAGAGCTTTTACTATTTATTGTTGAATTATATTCAACTAAGCATTTTGTTTTTTAATTAAATTTAGAGCAGAACCTTCTTTATACCATTCAATTTGCCCTTCGTTATATGTATGATTCGCAATAACTATGTCTTTTGAACCATCAGCATGAACCACTTCAATAGTTAATGGTTTATTTGGAGCAAACTCATGTAAATCTATAAAATTAAACGTGTCATCTTCTTGAATTAAATCGTAATCTGCTTCATTATCAAATGTTAACCCTAACATACCTTGTTTTTTCAAGTTCGTTTCATGAATACGCGCAAATGATTTTACTAATACAGCAGCCACACCTAAATGACGAGGCTCCATAGCTGCATGCTCACGCGAAGAACCTTCACCATAGTTATGATCTCCCACAACAATTGTTTTGATTCCTTTCGCTTTATATTCACGCTGTACTTTAGGAACAGCATCATATTCTCCTGTTAATTGATTTTTCACGAAGTTTGTCTTCATGTTAAAAGCATTTACTGCTCCAATTAACATATTGTTAGAAATATTGTCCAAGTGTCCACGATAACGTAACCAAGGTCCTGCCATAGAAATATGATCAGTCGTACATTTACCATGTGCTTTGATTAATAGTTTAGCATCTTTAATAGTATCTCCTAGCGGTTCAAATGGAGTTAACAACTCTAAACGTTCTGAATTTGGATCTACCACAACTTCTATATGACTTCCATCTGCTTCTGGTGCTAAATACCCATTGTCATCAACTTCAAATCCTTTTGGAGGCAATTCCCAACCTGTTGGTTCATCTAACATTACCTCTTCTCCATTCTCGTTGATTAGTTTATCTTTCAACGGATTAAAATCCAAGCGTCCTGCAATGGCAATGGCAGCTGTTAATTCTGGTGAAGCTACAAATGCATGCGTGTTTGGATTTCCATCGGCACGTTTTGCAAAGTTTCTATTAAATGAATGCACAATAGAATTTTTAGGAGCATTCTTTGGGTCTTCATAACGCCCCCATTGACCAATACATGGTCCACACGCGTTGGTAAATATTTTTGCATCTAAGTTTTCAAAAACTTGTAAGATACCATCTCTTTCAGCAGTATAACGTACTTGCTCTGACCCTGGGTTAATTCCAAACTCTGCTTTCGTTTTCAATCCTTTATCTATTGCTTGTTGTGCAATAGAAGCAGCACGTGATAAATCTTCATAAGAAGAGTTTGTACAAGATCCTATTAATCCCCATTCAACTTGTAATGGCCAATCATTTGCTTGTGCTTTCTCCGTCATTTCTTTTCCTACTGGAGTAGATAAATCTGGCGTGAAAGGTCCGTTTAATAATGGCCCTAATTCTGATAAGTTAATCTCAATTACCTGATCAAAATATTGCTCAGGGCTTGCATATACTTCAGCATCAGCTGTTAAGTATTCTTTAATTTCATTTGCAGCATCTGCTACATCGTTTCTATCTGTAGCACGTAAATAACGTTCCATAGAGGCATCGTAACCAAAAGTAGAAGTTGTAGCTCCAATTTCTGCTCCCATATTACAAATGGTTCCTTTACCTGTACATGACATCGCTGTAGCTCCTGGACCAAAATATTCAACGATAGCACCTGTTCCTCCTTTTACTGTTAGAATTTCTGCTACTTTTAAAATTACATCTTTAGGTGCTGTCCAACCAGATAACTTCCCTGTTAATTTTACACCTATTAACTTAGGGAATTTCAATTCCCATGGCATACCAGCCATTACATCTACTGCATCAGCACCACCTACACCAATAGCTACCATTCCTAACCCTCCTGCATTTACTGTGTGAGAATCCGTTCCAATCATCATTCCTCCTGGAAATGCGTAGTTTTCCAATACTACTTGATGAATAATTCCTGCTCCTGGTTTCCAAAAGCCAATTCCATATTTATTAGAAACTGATTCTAAGAAATTGAATACTTCATTTGAGTTATTTAACGCAGTTTGTAAATCTGTTGAAGCACCAACTTTTGCCTGAATTAAGTGGTCGCAATGTACTGTTGTTGGTACTGCTACTTTATCTTTTCCTGCTTGCATAAATTGTAACAATGCCATTTGCGCTGTTGCATCTTGACAAGCGATACGGTCTGGAGCAAAATCAACATAATCCTTTCCTCTTTCGAAAGCTTTCGTTGGTGTTCCATCCCAAAGATGTGTGTATAAAATTTTCTCTGCTAATGTTAAAGGTTTTCCTGTAATTTTACGGGCAGCATCTACTCGTTCAACTACTTTACTGTACACCTCTTTTATCATATTAATATCAAAAGCCATATATGTAATTTTTTTGTTGCTGTACGAATTTACCAAAAAAAACAGTATAAAAGATGGAGTAACTATATAATTATAATAAGTTCAAATAAATTTTTTCTATAGTAGTTTTATTAAATAAGCTGAAAATAATAAAGCCCGAGCTTTAACACTCGGGCTTCTATATTATAACAAATAGTTTTATTTAATTTATGAAATTACTAATTGTTTTTGAGACGGTTTAAATTTCGTTAAAACAATACCGTCCACTGCCTTTTCATATTCTTCCATAGTTGGAGTTCTTCCTAAAATAGTTGATAATACCACAACTGGAGTAGATGATAATAAAGACTCTCCTTTTTTCTCATTAGAATCTTTTACAACTCTTCCTTGGAATAAACGTGTTGATGTAGCCATTACCGTATCTCCTGGTTCTGCTTTTTCTTGGTTACCCATACATAAGTTACAACCTGGACGCTCTAAGTATAACATGTTTTCATACTTCGTACGCGCTAAACCTTTAGGAGCATTATCGTCAAACTCAAATCCTGAGTATTTTTGTAATACTTCCCAATCTCCTTCAGCCTTTAACTCATCAACAATGTTGTATGTTGGTGGCGCAACTACTAACGGAGCATTAAACTCTACTTTACCTTGTTGTGCTTCAATGTTCTTTAACATTTGAGCTAAGATTTTCATATCTCCTTTGTGAACCATACAAGATCCTACAAATCCTAAATCTACCTTTTTAGTTCCTCCGTAGAATGATAATGGACGAATAGTATCGTGAGTATAACGCTTAGAAACATCTTCGTTATTTACATCAGGATCTGCAATCATTGGTTCAGCGATTTCATCTAAATCAATCACAACCTCTGCGTAATAGTTAGCATCAGTATCAGGTTTTAACGCTGGTTTAATTCCTGTCTTAACCTCTTGAATTCTAGTATTTGCCTTATCAACTAACCCTTTTAATACTTGCTTTTCGTTATCCATTCCCTTATCAATCATGATTTGGATACGATCTCTAGCAATCTCTAATGATTCAATTAATGTTTCATCTTCAGAAATACAGATAGAAGCTTTTGCTTTCATTTCTGCAGTCCAGTCAGTAAATGTAAAGGCTTGATCCGCTGTTAAAGTACCAATATGTACTTCAATCACTCTTCCTTGGAAAACATTCTCTCCATCAAACTGCTTTAACATTTGTTGTTGTGTAGCATGTACAACGTCACGGAAATCCATGAAACTTCTCATGTTTCCTTTAAAGGTTACTTTTACAGATTGTGGAATTGGCATAGTTGCCTCACCAGTTGCTAAAGCTAAGGCTACCGTACCTGAATCCGCACCAAAAGCAACACCTTTTGACATACGTGTGTGTGAATCTCCACCAATAATAATGTCCCAATCACTTACTGTAATATCATTTAATACTTTATGAATCACGTCTGTCATTGCAGGGTATTGTCCTTTTGGATCACGACCTGTAATTAAACCAAAGTCATTCATAAACTTCATTAACCTTGGAATGTTAGCTTTAGACTTATCATCCCATACAGAAGCTGTGTGACAACCTGATTGGTAAGCTCCGTCAACTATTGGAGAAATAACTGTAGCAGCCATCATTTCTAACTCTTGAGAAGTCATTAATCCTGTAGTATCTTGAGAACCTACAATGTTAACTTCTACGCGTACATCAGAACCTGCATGTAATGTTTTTCCTGGAGTTGTTCCTACTGCATTTTTATTGAAGATTTTTTCAACCGCAGTTAAGCCTTGTCCTTCAACAGAAATTTCTTTAGAAGTAGCATATACTTGAGGAACTTCAATTCCTAATACCTTAGCTGCAAAGGTTTGTAATTTCTTACCAAAAACAACAGCGTAAGAACCTCCTGCTTTTATAAACTCCATTTTTTGCGGAGTTAATGCTGCTGAGATATCTTTTAATTCTTTATCTCCGTTGTATAGTTTTTTAGTCTTTGTATTAATTGTAAGAACAGTTCCTGTTTCTACAGAATATTCTTGCTTTAAAACTGGCTCTCCATCTTCATCTACAATTGTATTTCCTTCAGCATCTTTTTGCTTTACCCAGTTTTTAAGATCGATACCGATACCACCAGTTACCCCTACTGTAGTTAAGAAAATTGGAGAAATCCCATTAGTACCTGCAATTACTGGTGCAATATTGATAAATGGAACGTAAGGACTTGATTCAATACCTGTCCATAAAGCCACGTTATTAACACCTGACATTCTTGAAGAACCTACTCCCATAGTCCCTTTTTCAGCAACTAACATCACACGTTTATCTGGATGCTCTTCTTTCAATGCTAACAATTCTTGTTGCATGTCTTTATTATGCTCAAAAATTGACTGTCCGTGTAATTCACGATCAGATCTTGAGTGCGCATCTGCTCCTGGAGATAATAAATCTGTTGAAATATCTCCTACTCCAGCAATGTAAGTAACTACCTTAATTTCTTCTTCTACTTCTGGAAGTTTTGTAAAAAACTCTGCTTGCGCATAACTTTCAATTAGTTCTTTTGCAATTCCATTACCTTCTTTATATGCTTTTTCTAAACGCTCAGTATCAGCTTCATATAAAAACACTTGTGTTTTTAACACTTTTGCAGCTTCTTCAGCAATAGCAGCATCATTACCTAATGCTAAATCAAGTAAAACTTCTATAGAAGCTCCTCCCTTCATATGTCCTAATTGCTCTAAGGCAAAAGCTGGAGTTATCTCTTCTACTACAGATTCACCTAGAATAATTTCTTTTAAAAAGTTTGCTTTTACACCTGCAGCACTTGTTGTACCTGGTAAAACATTATAAATAAAGAAATTAAGAGAATCTTTTCTGTGAGGATTGTTTGCATCTTTAATTTGTGAGATGATTTCAGTTAACAATTCACTTCCATCGATAGGTTTAGGGTGAAGACCTTGACCTTTTCTTACTTCAATCTCCTTTAGGTAATCTGAGTATGTGTTCATAAAAAGTTTTGTTTTTAAATATTTAGAAGGAAATAGTAAAAGTTACTACGTATTAAAACCGTTCTTTTACAGCTTTATCCCTTTATTTTTGCTTAGCAAAAGTAATATTTTAACCTCAATTTTAAAAATAAACAACAAAACAGTCAAAAAAGCAAATTAATTTAATTAAAAAGACCTATTTTTAAAAATATCTCAAAAAAACAAATATAAAAACACCTAATAATTATCAAATTGATAATTCACTATTTTTAAGTGTATTAAAAAAAATGCTATAATGATTCTAAATAGGAAAAAAAGCAGACCCATAAGCTGGATTCTGTTCCTCAAAAAATGAGGCTCTTATCATTTATCTAGTTCCGAAATTACTTACGGAATCAATCTGCCTACCCCTTAGAATCGCGCGAGTAACGCTCAAGCTCTAATGTACATGGCATTGCACCGCATAGAGTTTACCTGGTTTCACTACAGCATTACCTGTACATTCTTTCTGTTGCACTTGTCCTCGGTTTACACCGGACGGATGTTATCCGCTATGCTACTCTATGGTGTCCAGACTTTCCTACTTATATTTTCTACAAGTCGATAAGATAGGTCTGCTATTATAGGTTGTCAACTAAAAGTTCACACCTCTATTCATAAAAAAACCCACTCAAAAGAATTGAGTGGGAAAATTGCTATGAAAAAGAAAAAGTGTCTAGAACGTCTCCTAGACACTGCAAATATATAACTGTTTTTCGTTTTAAAAAAATTTTATTTAAAAAAAATTCTCTTTTTTAAGATTTTTTTAAGAAAACATATCTTTAACCTTTTCAAAGAAAGATTTGTCCGACTTCTGTGGGTTTGGGCTAAAGTTCTCATCTTCTTGCATTTCCTCAAAAAACTTACGCTGATCTTTAGTTAATTCTTGAGGAGTCCATACATTTATGTGAATTAAGAAATCTCCGTGACCATAACGTTCAATACTTGGTAATCCTTTTCCTTTTAAACGTAAAATCTTACCAGATTGGGTTCCTGGCTCAATCTTAATCTTTACTTTTCCTGTAACAGTTTCTATTTCTTTTGATACTCCTAAAACTGCTTCTGAAAAATTAATATATAAATCGTAGTGTATATTACTTCCCTCACGCTTTAAGTTTTCGTGTGGTACTTCTTCAATTAACACTAATAAATCTCCTGGAATTGAGTTTTTACCTGGAGCTTCATTCCCTTTACCACCTACTTTTAATTGTACTCCTTCGGTTACACCTTCTGGAATATTGATAGAAACGGTTTCTTCTTTTACTACCATTCCTTGTGCATCTGCTCCACTTGGTTTTTTGTCTAGCATCTCTCCTGCTCCATGACAAGTACTACAAGTAGTAGCTGTTTGCATTCTACCTAAAATAGTATTAGTAACACGCATTTGTTGTCCGCTACCATTACATGTTGAACATGTTTTATAAGTAACTCCGTCTGCTTGAACTTTTCTACGAACTTTTACCTTCTTTTCTACACCTTTGGCAATTTCTTCCAGTGTTAATTTTACACGAATACGTAAGTTACTACCTTTAACTCGTGCTTGACGGTGACCTCCACCACCAAAACCACCGAAACCACCTCCGAATGCTCCTCCGAAAATATCTCCAAACTGACTAAATATGTCATCCATATTCATACCACCGCCTCCAAAGCCTCCGTGACCTCCTTCAAAAGCAGCATGACCATACTGATCGTAACGAGCTTTTTTATTGTCGTCACTTAATACCTCATAAGCTTCTGCGGCTAGTTTGAATTTTTCTTCAGCATCTTTATCATCAGGATTTTTATCTGGATGGTATTTAATTGCCATCTTACGATATGCCTTTTTGATTTCAGCTTTTGATGCCGATTTTGATATTCCTAATATTTCGTAATAATCTTGTTTTGCCATAACTTTCAATGTTCAACTATTAGTAAGTAATTATCTTAGTGACTAATAGTTGTATTAATGATGATTGTTTTACGCTTGCCCCATTACTACTTTAGGGTGACGAATAATTTTATCTCCTAGCTTATATCCTTTCTCCACACAATCTATAATCTTTCCTTTTAAATCATCTGAAGGTGCTGGTATTTGTGTTATTGCATCATGAACTTCTGCATCAAAATCATCTCCTGGTTTTACTTCTATTTCAGTTAACCCTTTTTGAGTTAAGGTATTTTTAAACTTATTATTAATAAGCTCCATTCCTTTTAATAACTCAGAGTCTTCTGTTTTTTTAATTTCTGCCAAACCTCTATCAAAATCATCCATAATTGGCAGTAAAGCTGTCATTAATTCTTGACTTGCAGTTTTAAAAAGTTCAATACGTTCTTTTGAAGTACGTTTTTTATAGTTTTCAAACTCTGCAAATAATCGCAGATATTTATCTTTCTCTGCTTGAATTAATTCTTCTGCAGTTGGCTCTTCTTTTGCCTCAACCTCTTTATTTTCCTGAGTTTCTTCTTGATTCTCTCCTAAGTCGCCATTTTTAACAGCGTCGTTAATTTCGTCTTCTTTTGTATATTGATCTTTACTCATTGTAAATCGTTTCATGTATTTAACACTTTTTGATTAACAATAATACTGCCAATAAAAGAAATGTGTCATAATGACATTGTAGCATAACTTCTCAAAGAAACTCATGGTATAAGGTGCAAAAAAATACATTTATCTTTTGTTCAAAGATTTCAAAACTATATATTTAAGAAATTTTTATTAATTAATTTATAACATAAAAAAAGTCCCTCATTATGAAACAGAATTTTTTAAACATTTCAGGAGTTACCGTTCTTTCAAAAAACCAACAAAAGAACTTAACAGGTGGTGCTGCTATTGATCTTAGTAAATGTGGATGTGATTGCTCTGGAAGCGTTACAGGTCCTATTTATTGTCATCAATATTTTGCTTGTACGCAAGAATATACATGTAATGAAGAAATGTAAAAGTTAAAGCATAAAGAAAAGCTGTTATCTAAACGATAACAGCTTTTTTATTTCTTCTACTTAATTAGTTTGATAACGTCTTAACTATTTTAGCCTTGGTAGGCACAATAAATTCTGCTTCTTTAATAAATTTTATATTAGATAATTTTGCTTCCCCAATTTGCTCTTCATATCCGTTTTTTAACGACCACATATGAAATGTCCAATTTGTAGCGATTGATACTGAGTTTACTTGTTTAAATTGATTGTACTTAATAGCATGAGGTTCTTTTTCTGCTTTTTCTTTCCCTTTTCCAAAGGTCACAATATATGCTGCTCCTTCCAATACGTTTGTTTCAGTATTTTTATATATCACATACCAATCATCTGGCGCATCTCCAGTTCCTGATGCAAAAGTTAACTTTCCAGTCATTAACTTTTCTTTTCCCCATTTATTCTTATTAAAATCAGACCAAATAGTACCCTGATCATTTAATTTATATGGTAAACCTAGGAAATAAGACCATGTAAAAATATCAAAACGAGCTGTTGCCATATCCTTTTCTTTTATTCCTAGCGAATACACTTCTTTTCCATCAAAAATAATAAGCGAACCATCTTCTTTCTCTATTTTTATTTTTCCTCCTCCTGGTTCTTGCGTAATAACTCCTTTTAAATGCTTTTTCCCTCCAAAAGTAACGTCAATAGTATATTTAAGATATTTATGACTCATAAACATATCCTTTTTATGAGCTTTTTCTATTGAAGATGTAAAAGTTTGAGAGTTTTCTTGCGCTGTGAAAATTGTTACTTGAAGTAATAATATTACAAGTATTATTCTTGTTTTCATAATATTGATTAAAATTAAATGCCTTAGTCGAAACATGTTTCTTTTAATTACACTGTGTTTTTAAATTTTTTCGTCATAAAAAAATCCCAAATCAATTGATTTGGGATTTATATTTATTTCTTGTTGCTTTTTTATTAGCTATCAATTCTCTCAATCTTTGCTCCAATTGACTTTAAACGTGCTTCAATATCTTCGTAACCTCTATCAATTTGTTCAATATTATTAATAATACTCGTTCCTTTAGCAGAAAGCGCTGCTATTAATAGCGAGATACCTGCACGAATATCTGGAGACGTCATTTTAGTTGCCTTTAACTGTGATTTAAAATCATGACCGATTACAGTAGCTCTATGAGGATCGCATAAAATTACCTTAGCCCCCATATCGATTAATTTATCAACAAAGAATAAACGGCTTTCAAACATTTTTTGGTGAATTAGTACGGTTCCTTTTGCTTGTGTGGCAACTACCAATACAATACTTAACAAATCTGGTGTAAACCCAGGCCATGGCGCGTCTGCTACAGTTAATACTGATCCGTCAATATAACTTTGAATTTCGTAGCTTTCTTGTTCTGGTATGTAAATATCATCTCCTTTTCTTTCTAACTGAATTCCAAGTTTTCTAAATACATTAGGAATTTGCCCTAAATCGTCCCAACTTACATCCTTAATTGTCAATTCAGAACGTGTCATAGCTGCCATACCTATCCAACTACCAATCTCAATCATATCTGGTAATATGGTATGTTCACAACCTCCTAGAGTTTCTACTCCTTCAATCGTAAGTAAATTAGAGCCTACTCCCGAAATTTTTGCTCCCATTGAATTCAGCATTTTTGATAATTGCTGAATATATGGCTCGCAAGCTGCGTTATATATTGTTGTGGTTCCTTTAGCCAATACTGCAGCCATAATAATATTTGCTGTACCAGTTACCGAAGCTTCATCTAACAACATCTCTGCACCTACCAATCCTGTTTCTGTTTCTACACCGTAGAAATATTCTTCACGATTATATCGGAATTTTGCCCCTAAATTGATGAATCCTTCAAAGTGAGTATCTAGACGACGACGTCCAATTTTATCACCTCCTGGTCGTGGAATATATCCTTTTCCAAAGCGAGCCAATAACGGACCAACAATCATGATAGAACCTCTTAAAGAGCTTCCATCTCTTTTAAATTCTGGTGACTCTAGATATTTTAAATTGATATCGTCTGCTTGAAAACTATACGAGTTTTTAGAAAGTTTTTCTATTTTAACTCCTAATTCTCCTAAAATAAAAATCAGTTTATTAACATCAATAATATCAGGAACATTATTTATAATTACTTTTTCTGACGTTAACAACACCGCACATATTACCTGTAATGCTTCATTTTTTGCTCCTTGTGGTGTTATTGTTCCTTTTAATTTGTGACCTCCTTCTATTTTAAATGATGCCATTTACTTTTTTCTGTATTTAGTATTTGTTTTTCCTTTTGATTTGTGTTGCCCTTGACCTCCTCTTTTCCTTAACAAACTCTTACTATCTGTAAGGTCTTCTTCTGTGTTACGTATATCTATTTTTCCATCAGATAATTCATATAAATGGTCAAAAATAACGCTATCTTCAACTGTATCTTTATTCCAGTTCAAATAGCATTTTTTCATATGATTAGCAATGGTAAATACCAAAGCTTCTTTCATATCTCCTTCTTCCCATGTTAAAGCAACATCAATCATGGTTTGAATATTTGTACCATAAAAACGATACTTTGATGCTGATTTTGGATATGGTAATCGCTCAGGAGATTCTTGTAACTCTTCCTTTGAAGGTGTTTCATATGGAGAATCTACATCTAACTGAAAATCTGCCATTATATGTAACTGATCCCAAAGTTTATGCTTAAAATCAGGCACATCACGTAAGTGAGGTTGTAAATTACCCATTACATCAATAATAGCTTTAGCCATTGTATTTCGTTCTTCTTTATCTTCTAAAGCGATACAATGATTCACTAGCTTTTGTATATGCCTCCCATATTCTGGGATGATTAATTTGGATCTTTTCGAATTGTATTCTAAATCAAACGTCATTTCTCTATATTTTATCTATGCAAAATAGGTAATTATTATGAATTAACTACCCGATTACTTTCAATTTTGCAAATTGTAACAATAATTTCTTTTTACCTACGGTACTAAACTCTATTTCTGCTTTTTTATTGGGTCCTTTACCTTCTAAAGCTAGTACTTTTCCAGTACCAAAACGGTTATGCTCTACTACGTTTCCTACTGTGATTTCTCCATCAAACAAATTCATTTTCGGACTCATTTCTGAAACCTTCTTCATTTTACTTTTTGGAGGAACCATATTTGGTTTTTCCTTCTTTGCTAAGAATTCCTTTCTCTTTTTTTGAATTGGTTTCTGAAAACGTATTTTTTTGGGTGAATCGTCTTCAAACAAACTAGCATCTATAAACCTATTTGCTGACGGTTCAGGTACTTTTGGCGTTAAGTACTCTAAATACTGATCATCAATTTCTTCTAAAAACCTACTTGGTTCACCATCAGTTAATTTTCCCCAACGATAACGTGTTTGTGCATAGGTTAAATAAGCTCCTTTTTCTGCTCTTGTTAACGCTACATAAAACAAACGACGTTCTTCTTCTAATTCACTGCGAGTATTCATACTCATTGCTGAAGGGAATAAACTCTCTTCTAAACCTACAATGTATACGTAAGGAAACTCTAATCCTTTTGACAAGTGAATCGTCATTAGTGAAACTCTAGGTTCTTCATCTTGTTTATCGGAATCAAAATCAGTGGCTAGTGCGACGTCTTCTAAAAATGAAGTTAACGATGCGTCTTCTCCTGTTTCTATTTTATCGGTAATAAAGTCTTTTATTCCGTTTAAAAGTTCTTGAACGTTTTCAACCTTATTAACGCCTTCTGGAGTTCCATCTTTTTGTAAATCTTTAACTAATTGCGTTTGCTTCACCACCAAATCAGCAATTTCAAAAGCATTTTTTGTTTGTGCTTCAATTTGAAAACGCTGAATCATGTTTACAAAATTCTGCAACTTTGTTTTAGTTCCAGAGTTAAGATTAATATCTACTGTATTGATATTCTTTAAAATATCAAACATTGATTTTTTATAATGATTCGCTGCAATTGTTAGTTTATCTAACGTTGTAGCTCCAATTCCCCTTGCTGGGTAGTTAATAATACGCTTTAATGCTTCCTCATCATTCGGGTTGATTAAAATTCGTAAATACGATAGTAAATCTTTAATTTCTTTACGTTGGTAGAATGAAATACCTCCGTAAATTTTATACTTAATATCTTTTTTACGCAATGCATCTTCTATCGCTCTCGATTGTGCATTGGTACGGTATAGAACGGCAAATTGATCGCTTGTTAACTGATGATTCATTTGGTTTTCCCAAATAGATTGAGCTACGAAACGTCCTTCTTCTCCATCAGAAATTGTACGCATTACCTTCACACTATCTCCTGCATCGTTAGCTGTCCAAATTTCTTTATCTAGCTTCGTTTTATTCTTATCAATTACACTATTCGCTGCACGTACGATGTTACTTGTTGAACGGTAATTTTGTTCTAACTTAAACGTTTTTACATCTGGGTAATCCTTCTGGAAGTTCAAGATATTTTGAATATTCGCTCCACGGAATCCGTAAATACTTTGCGAATCATCTCCTACTACACAAATATTCTGAAAGCGATCTGCCAACGCACGTACAATTAAATACTGCGAATGGTTGGTATCTTGGTACTCATCTACCAAAATATATCGGAAACGATCTTGATATTTTGCCAACACATCTGGGAAACGAGCTAATAATTCATTGGTACGCAATAATAAATCGTCAAAATCCATCGCTCCAGATTTAAAACATCTATCTACATATTCTTTATAGATATCACCTGTTCTCGGTCTACTTGCTTCTAAATCGGCTTGTTGTAAATCAGAGTTATTAAAATACGCTCTAACCGTAATTAAGCTGTTTTTAAAAGACGATATTCTGCTTAAAATTTGTTTTGGTTTGTATCGATCTTTATCCAAATTCATTTCTTTGATAATCGCCGTTATCAATCGAACTGAATCTTGTGTATCGTAAATGGTGAAGTTTGATGGATAGCCTAACCGATCAGCTTCAGAGCGTAAAATACGTGCAAAAACTGAGTGGAAAGTTCCCATCCAAAGGTTTTTAGCTTCGCTATAACCTACTACTTTACCAATACGATCTTTCATTTCACGGGCAGCCTTGTTGGTAAATGTTAACGACAAAATGTTAAAAGCATCCACTCCTTGCTCCATTAAATAAGCAATTTTATAAGTCAGCACTCTCGTTTTACCCGATCCTGCTCCTGCTATAATTATCATTGGGCCGTCTTTTTGTAAAACAGCTGCTCTCTGTGGTTCGTTAAGTTGCTCTAAATAAGTATTCAATGGAAATTATATTGAAAGTATTTTAAAAATGGAAAATTAACCAATCTTTTAGGTTTTTTAAAGATTCTACCCTTTTTTTTATTCACTAATTTTTAATCCTATAAATTCAAGCTAAAACCCGAATCAACAATAATTCGTCTTATAACCCTTATTTTTTAATATTCGTTTTAAAACCCGAATTGTTTGGGATTTTCAATTTGAAAGCCTATTTTTACTAAAAATTGAATACATGACAAGTGTAATTACTGGTGATATTATAAACTCTAGAGGTGTTTCTGCTGAAACATGGCTTCCTGTACTGAAAGAATCCTTCAATACTATCGGAAAAACACCGAAAACGTGGGAGCTTTTTCGCGGAGATAGTTTTCAAATTGAAATTGAAAATATTGCAGAAGCTCTTCTTTTTACTTTTAAGCTAAAATCTACTATTAAAAAAATAAAAGATTTAGACATTCGTTTAGCTATTGGTATCGGTAATAAAAGTTTTGATACAGAAAAAATTACCGAAGCCAACGGTGAAGCTTTTATAAATTCTGGATATGCTTTTGATTATTTACTTAAAAAGCAAAATTTAGCTTTGAAAACTCCTTGGGAAGATATTAACGACGAGTTTGAAGTTTCTTTAGGCTTAAGTTTGTTAATAATGGACAGTTGGACAACCAACTCAGCTGCTTTTGTGAATATGTCTCTACAGAATCCTGAGTCTACTCAAAAAATCATCGCTAAAAAGCTAGCTATTTCAGAAAGTAGCGCCAGTGAACGAAGAAAACGTTCCGGTTTTGATGAAATTATGAAACTAGAAAAACGTTATAGAAAACTTATGAATCAGAAACTAACTAAACTATGATACTGTTTTTAAAACTACTCGTTGCTCACTTACTGGGTGATTTTGTATTTCAACCTAAAAATTGGGTAAAAGATAAGGAGAAAAAGAAAATAAAATCTATTAAACTCTATGCTCACATAGTTGTTCATGCTATTTTATTACTATTATTATTACAATTCAACTCTACATACTGGAGTGCTTTTTTACTTGTAATTATTTCTCATTATTTAATTGATCTTGGAAAACTATATTTTCAAAAGAAAAAGAACAAACGTCTATTTTTCTTTTTAGATCAAGCTTTACATATATTCTTTTTGGTTTTAGCCACATATATATACTCTCCTTTTAAAATTAGTACAGATGCTATTTTAACCCAACAAAACTTATTACTTTTTGCTTGTTTAATTTTTGTCACTTATACTTCGTCTATTATTATAAATACATTAATTTCTAAATGGAATCCAGAAAAAGGTAATAAATCAACAGAACAATCGTTAGCCAATGCAGGTAAGTATATTGGTTTTTTAGAACGTATATTAATTTTTGTTTTTATTGCAATTAACCAATGGGCTGGTGTCGGATTTTTACTCGCGGCAAAATCTATATTTAGATTTGGAGATTTAACAGCATCAAAAGACAGAAAACTTACTGAATATGTACTGATTGGAACTTTACTAAGTTTTGGATTGGCAATTTTAACAGGACTCGTATATTCGCATTATGGAAGATAAAATTATTGAAGGGCTTGCTTATGCCCTACCAGCATTAGTAACTGGCGGTGTAGCTTACTTAATTTTAGGCCGCTTTATTGAACAAGACAATAAAGAAAAAACATTCAATGCTTTAGTTGAAAAAAAGCGTGAAAGTTTACCCACAAAACTACAAGCTTATGAGCGTATGTTATTGTTTTGTGAGCGTATCAACCCATCAAAATTACTGTTAAGAGTAAATCCTATAGGAGATGATACTGATAACTACCTCCAACTTTTAATTGGTAATATAGAACAAGAGTTTGAACATAATTTAGTACAGCAATTATACATTTCTGATGATAGTTGGAAAGCTGTTTTAGCAGCTAAATTAGCTATTATAGCTAAACTTCGAAATACAGCAGAGAATTCTGAAACTGCTAAAGATTTACGTGAAAATGTATTAATTGACTACTCGCAACAGGAAAGTCCAGCAAACACAGCTATTTCCTTTTTAAAACAAGAAGTCAAAAAACTGATATAAAAAAAGCCTCAATATTGAGGCTTTTTAAATGTTTGTTATTTTTCAACAGGCAATTCTAATCTACTTGCCCATTCTGTCCAAGAACCGTCATATACACTACAGTTAATATTTCCTGATTCTTCTGCTCCTAAAGCTAAAATACATGCTGTAATTCCTGAACCACAAGAAAGAATCATTTCTTCTTTACTTGGATTCACTTTTGAAAATATTTTCTGAAGCTCTTCTTTCGATTTCATCTTACCATTTGATTGCAATTCTACATAAGGCAAACTCACAGAATTTGGAATATGCCCTCCTCTTAAATCTTTTCTTGGTTCTGGTTCCGTAGCATAAAACCTTCCTTTGGAACGAGCATCCAATATAACTTTATTATCAAGAGAAGCTTTTAACACTTCCTCTGTTATACTAATTTTATCTCTATTAATGGTGGCTTTGAAGTTTCCTACAGGCAATCTTCTTTCATTTTTAGACTCAACCATATAACCTGCCTCTTTCCAAGAAGGTAAGCCTCCATTTAAAACTGCTATATTTTCAAATCCAAATGCTCTAAACAACCACCAAACTCTTGGAGACGAATACACTCCTAAATCATCGTAAACAACAATACAGCTATTATTATTTATCCCTAATTTTTGAGCCTCAGTTTCAAAATATTTTTCTGAAGGAATCGTATTAGGGTATTCCGCTTCATCATCTAAGAAAACATTCTTTAAATCAAAGAAAACAGCATTTTTAATCTGCTGTTTTTCTTTTTTATTATCTGTTTTGGCTCCTACTTTCTGAATAGTTGCATCAAGAACTATTAAGTTATCTGCACTTAAATTATCGCGCAACCAATCAACAGAAACTATAGGTGATTTTACTGTAAGCATATTACTTTATTTTACTTCATTATAATGCTCATCCCATTCATGTGGATGTGGCTTCCCTAACTTACCTACAGATTTCGCCACTAAAGTAGAAACTGTGGCATCACCAGTTACATTAATAACTGTTCTACACATATCTAATGGTCTATCAACCGCAAAAATCAATGCTAAACCTATAGCTAATTTATCTGCTGGAAAACCAACTGATTCTAATACGATTACTAACATTACCATTCCTGCTCCTGGTACAGCTGCTGAACCTATTGAAGCTAGTAAAGCTGTTAAAATAATTGTCAATTGATCTCCAAAAGTTAAACCGAAACCTAAAGCCTGTGATATAAAAACTGCCGCTACAGCTTGATACAAGCTCGTACCATCCATATTAATAGTAGCTCCTACTGGTAATACAAAACTCGATACTTCTTTATCTACTCCAATATGTTCCTCTACTCTTTCCATTGTTACAGGTAACGTTGCAGCACTAGAACTTGTTGAAAAAGCCAATAATTGTGCTGGACTTATTTGTTGTAAAAACCACAGCGGATTCTTCTTGGCAAATACACTTATTAAAACCATGTAAAGTGCCACCATTAATAACAATCCTCCTATAACTGTTAATCCATATTTTAATAATGCGAATAATAAATCTGGGTCATTAGAAGATACTACAACATTTGCTAATAATGCGAATACTGCATAGGGAGCAGTTAACATAATTAGATCCACCATTTTTAATACAACTTCATTTAATGAATCAAAGAAATTTTTTAATGGTTTTGCATTTTTCTCTCCTACTAACAACATTGATATTCCTAAGAAAATAGTAAAGAAAATTACTTGTAACATTGCTTTATTATTACTCATAGCCTGCATAGCATTATCAGGAACCATATCTTCTAAGAACTGAAGCGGCCCACTTTCCTTTTGCTTACTAGCTTCTGCTATTTTAGCTTGTACTCCTTCACTATTTGCATAGTCTGCTGTTAGTTTGGCTATGGTATCTTCTGAAATTCCATCTCCAGGTTGCACAACATTAACCAATAGTAAACCTACTGTAATAGCTATTACTGTGGTACCTATATAAATTAAGATCGTACGCAAACCTATATTTTTAAATTTAGAAATATCTTTTAAATCAGATATCCCTTTTACCAAAGAAGCAATAATTAATGGTACGGCTATTAGTTTTAATAATTTTACGAAAATAGTTCCAAAAGGCTTTATCCAGTCAGATACGAATGATGCTCCTCCATCTATAAAAGTCATCCCTAATCCAAATAAGATACCTAAAATCATTCCTATTAAAATTTGCCAGTGTAGTGCAATTTTCTTCATATAATCTATTAATCTATTAGTTTTTTTCTGGCCGTAAGGTATAAAGAATTATTTAAAAAAAAGTGACCTTGAGTCCGTATCTTGTGTCCCATAAATTAGAAACTTAGTACTAACCTTATAAAATTAAAAAATGACGGGAATTTTAGATTTATTAAATAGCGACACCGGAAAGGCAATTATATCTGGGGTTGCTGGCTCTACGGGACAAGACACAAATAAAACTAGTAGTGTTTTAACAATGGCATTACCTGTTTTAATGAAAGCAATGCAACGAAATGCTGCTACACCTCAAGGTGCTGAAAGTTTAAAGAGTGCATTAAATAAACATGATGGTGGAATCTTAGATAATTTAGGAGACTTATTTAATGGTGGTGTTAACTCTGATGTTTTACAAGATGGCAGTAAAATTTTAGGTCATGTTTTAGGAAGTAAACAACAAGGAGTTGAAAAAGTTATTGGTCAAAAAGCAGGAATGGATACTGGTGCCGTTGCTGACATTTTGAAAACTGCTGCTCCAATTTTAATGGGATTACTTGGTAAGCAATCTCGTCAAGAAAACGTAAATAATCCAAGTGATTTAAGTAGACTCTTAGGTGGTTTACTTGGTGGTAGTTCAGCTCAAAAAGAACAAAGTTTCTTAGAACAAATATTAGATGCTGATGGTGATGGTAGTATTGTTGATGATGTAGCTGGAATGATTTTAGGAAACGCTAGTAGCAGCCAACAAAAGTCAGGAGGGTTACTAGGAGGGCTATTAGGTGGAGTATTTGGAAAAAAATAACTTTGCTGATTTGCAATGTAATGAAAGGGTAAACATTTGTTTACCCTTTTTCTTTTAATTACTTTTGCCCCGATATTAGGATTTATGGAGAAACTTAAACAACGTTGGGGTATAGAAAACAATTGGGCATTAGCTGCTATTTTTATTGTTTTTGCTATAAATGGTTCTTTTGCTGCTTGGGTTGCAAGACCTGTTACTAATCTATTAGGGTTATCTCCTGATACCATGACTCCTTGGTTATATTATCCTTTAAGAATTTTACTTATATTTCCTATTTATCAAACAACTTTACCTATAGTTGGATGGCTTTTTGGTCAATTTAAGTTCTTTTGGGAGTTTGAAAAAAAGTTCTTAAGTCGTTTAGGACTAAGTTTTTTGTTTAAAAAAGCCAACTAAAATTCACCTATTTAAAAACCAGTTATTTGCCTATACTTTTTCTCTGAAGTATTTTTTATTTTTACATTATTATTAGTTAACTAATAATAATTCCTCTCTTTTACTTCCCTAGTTTTAAAATAGAATTACTAACTAAACTCTTTTCTATATGAAAACTTTACTTAAAGAGATACTAACTCTCATAATTATATGTTGTTCATTTTTAATTTTTCAATCTTGTAAAAAAGACAAAAAGCAAACTCATAATACTACCCAAACTAAAAAAGAAGTTATAAAAAAGAAAAAGGTAATTGAAATTATTACGGAAAGTATGGATTTTCAAATATCTGACACTATACCTTCTGGATGGAATACATTTCGTTATATTAATAAATCTACACAAACTCACTTTTTTCTAATTGATAAGTATCCTGAAGGGAAAAATTCAGAGGATGCAAAAGAGTATGTAGCTCCTGTTTTTGATAAAGCGATGAAACTTATTAATGAGGGTAAAACTAAAGAAGGGTTTGCTGAATTTGCTAATTTACCTGAATGGTTTAGTGAAGTTATTTTTTTAGGAGGTAGTGGATTACTTTCTCCTGAAAGCACAGGTGAAACTACACTTTATTTAAATCCTGGAAATTACATGCTTGAATGCTATGTAAAAATGAGTAATGGGGTATTTCATACTTCTATGGGAATGGTTAAAGATGTTGTTGTTTCTGACAAAGATTCTGGAAACTCAGAACCAAAAGCAGATGCTAACATAACTATTTCTAGTACCGATGGTATTGTTTTAAAAGATTCAGTTTTTGCTGGAAAACGTACTTTCTCTGTACACTTTAAAGATCAAATTGTATATGAAAGTTTTGTAGGACATGATATTAACTTAGTAAAGCTACAAAGTAAGACTGATCTTAAAAACTTAGAAAATTGGATGAATTGGGCTGATCCCAAAGGGCTAATTGAACCCGCACCTTCTGATGTTTCTTTTTTAGGTGGAGTTAATGACATGCCTACTGGTAATAAAGCTTATTTTACTGCTATAGTAAATAAAGGCATCTATGGGTTAATATCAGAGGTTCCTAATCCTTCCGAGAAAAACTTATTTATAACTTTTGAAGTATATTAAATAAAAAGAGCAAACCTAGTTTGCTCTTTTTATTATTTCATTAATATTAATTGGTATTGGCAAGTCCACACCTTCTTCAAGAAAACGTTTATGTACCGCTTCTTTTAAAGCACATTTAGTCTTAAATTCTTGAAATGGTTCATTTAACCATACATAAGCACGCATGTGAATATGATCTGGGTAGACATCAATAACACGAACATCTACTTGATGTATATCACTCATCACTTGATCTGGTGTACGATAATCAATAACAGTTGGTAACTTAACTGCCTCTTCTTGTATAATTCTTCGTGCTAAATCAATATCTGCTTTTAATCCTATTTTAAAGTTGTTAAAACTCAAGACGTGAGAGTCTTCTATAGTATGGTTTAAAATAGAGTCTGTACTAATTACCGAATTGGGTATAATTAATCGTTTATTTTCAAAGTTATTTATTACGGTATGCCTCAATGTTATATCTTCAACAATACCAACCCGAGTGTCATCCAACTTAATATAGTCTCCCACTCTAAATGGACGGAATATAACTATGAATGCTCCAGCTATTAAGTTAGATAGTGCTGCTTGTGCAGCAAAACCTATAATAGCGGCTAAAATACCGGCTCCAGAAAAAATTAAGGTCGCTTTACTTCTAAAAGCAGGCACGGTCATAATTACATAAATGACACTTAAAAGCCCTATTACAAACGATACTGAATTACGTAAAAACTGAATACTTGTTCTACCAAAACGATCTTCTTTCTTACTCTTAATTAGTTGCCAAATAATGGCTCTTACCAATCTAGAAATAACCCAAGACACTAGAAATACAACGATAATGTATCCTAAAACACCAAAAAAGGTATCTAAATTAAAACGATATGGTAAAAGCTTATCCATTAAAACAACGCTGTTTGACTTTCGTCATCCTTATCTTTCTTCTTCTTTTGAAGTGCTCTTTCCAACGCTTTCTTTGCTTTGTCTTCTTTAGACTCTACAAACTCTTTATCTTTAGGCTTAGCATCTTCTACTTCCAAAGGTAATGCTTCTTCTTTAATTTCTTCTTCATCATTTACCTCTATATCCTCCACTTTTTCCTCTTCTGGCTCTTCATAAGGTAATGATTCTAATAAATTAACTGTTCTTATTTTGTCTGTTGTTAATTGATTTCCTTGAGCTTTAATTCCTTTTATTGCTATAAAGTCTTCAAAATTAACTTCTATTTTATCTAAACTTCTTTTTGAGAAAATTACCTCAGCCATAGGACGATAATCTGTAGCAATAATTTCTAACTTTGATTTTTCGTCTTCTGATATAAAAAGCTCTTCTTTATCTGGTGTTTCTATTAAGAAACGTTTTACAAAATAACGTTCTTTTACACCATCAAAATAAATTGCTGAAATTGGCTTGTTAGGTTTCCATTTTTCTAACACAATCATATCATTTTCAAAGTGCATCGCTAAATCTGGTGATACTGCTTTGATTTTTCCTGATTGAGTTGCTATTAATATTTTATCTTCTGCTTTAAACTCACCTAACAATTCTCCTCTACTATCAACATTTAAACGTTGTACCGTATCGTCAAACCAAATTTTTCTAGGCTTTAAAGTTGAAACTCCTGCTTCTTTAAACTCTACTTTTTTAATTGAGTACTTGGTTACTAAGTTTCCTCTAACACTACGTCCTTTTATGGCTAAATCTGCAAAATCAATATCCCATTTTAACTTTTTCACACTTCCTACTGCTCTAAGTAAAATAGTTACTACCTCAGCTTCTCCATTGGAGTTAGCTGTGAAGTATAATACTTTTGATTTTGAATCTCCGTTGGCTAAGTTATACTCTTTATCACGAGTAACTGATGTTACGTTAAAACGCTTCATATATGAAGGTCCTTTCGCTCCATCACGATATATCATGTTGTAAACTGTACGTTTATCTTTTTTCTTGAATATAGCAACATGAATAATTCCTTTTCCTACAAAAGTTTTAGAATCTACTTTCGTCACTAACATTGAGCCATTGTCTCTAAATACTATAACATCATCAATATCGGCACAATCGGTAACGTACTCGTCTTTTCGTAATGAGGTTCCTATAAATCCTTCTTCTCTGTTTACATAAAGTTTTGAGTTACGCATTACTACTTTGGTAGCTACGATATCATCAAAAATTCGAATTTCTGTTTTACGCTCTTTTCCTTTTCCGTATTTTGCTTTTAACTCTTTAAAATAGTCTATTGCAAAATCGATTAAATTGTCTAAATGGTGCTTAACCTCAGCTATTTTTTCCTCTAAACTTTCAATAAATTGTTTCGCTTTGTCAATATCGAACTTAGATATTTTCTTAATTCTTATTTCTGTTAAACGAACAATATCTTCTTCGGTTACTTCTCTTTTTAAATGCTTAGTATGCGGTTTTAATCCTACGTCAATTGCTTCAATTACTCCTTCCCAAGTTTCTACTTCTTCAATATCACGGTAAATTCTATTCTCAATAAAAATACGTTCTAAAGAAGCAAAATGCCATTGCTCTTCTAATTCGTGTAATTGAATTTCTAATTCACGTTTTAATAACTCTACTGTGAAATCTGTCGACTTTCTTAATACTTCAGATACTCCAATAAACACAGGTTTATTATCCTCAATAATACAACACAGTGGAGAAATTGAATTTTCACAACTGGTAAAAGCGTACAAGGCATCAATTGTTTTATCTGGCGATACATTAGCTGGTAAGTGCACTAAAATTTCAACATTAGCCGCTGTATTATCTTCAATACGCTTAATCTTTATTTTACCTTTATCGTTTGCTTTTAGAATACTATCAATTAATGATGATGTGGTAGTACCAAAAGGCACTTCAGTAATTACTAACGTTTTTTTATCAAGTGCTGATATTTTTGCTCGCACTCTTACTTTTCCTCCTCTTTTACCATCGTTATAATTGGTAACATCTGCTATTCCTCCAGTTAAAAAGTCGGGTACAATCGTAAAACTTCTCCCTTTTAAGTACTTTACAGAAGCATCTATTAACTCGTTAAAGTTATGCGGTAATATTTTTGTTGATAATCCTACCGCAATACCTTCTGCTCCTTGAGCTAATAGCAAAGGGAATTTTACAGGTAAGTTTACAGGTTCTTTTTTACGTCCGTCATACGAGGCTTGCCATTCGGTAGTTTTAGCATTGAAAACAACATCTAACGCAAATTTAGATAAACGTGCTTCAATATAACGAGAGGCTGCTGCACGGTCTCCTGTTAAAATGTTACCCCAGTTACCTTGCATGTCTATTAGCAGCTCCTTTTGCCCCATTTGTACCATGGCATCGGCAATTGATGCATCTCCGTGAGGGTGGTACTGCATTGTATGACCAACAATATTCGCTACTTTATTATAGCGACCATCATCTAAGTCTTTCATTGAATGCATAATACGACGTTGCACGGGTTTAAATCCATCTTCAATAGAAGGTACTGCACGTTCTAAAATTACATACGAAGCATAATCTAAAAACCACTCTTTGTACATTCCCGTAACCTTGGTTATGGTTTCTGTATTTTCAAGGGGTTGATTTAGTTCTTCGTCGTGTTCGTAATTGTTATTTTCTTCACTCATGTATGAATGTTTAAACGTTTATTTTTTACGTTTTTCTTGATTATTTTTTGCAAACCGCATTACGAATATGAATAATAATGCTGTTACAATTCCTAAGTAAGGTGAAATATTGTTTTTAAATGATAAATCGCTGTAGTCTATTTGCGTAAACCAAGCCACTAATACAATTCCAAAAAGAATTGATACAACGTTAAAAAACTTTGTTGTTATTTTCATTTTAAACTTCTTCTACAATATCTAACTCAACCTTTAAGTTGTTGATGATAAACTTTTGTCTGTCTGGAGTATTTTTACCCATATAGAATTCTAACATTTGTTCTATCGACATTTCTTTGTCTAACATTACTGGGTCTAAACGAATATCATCTCCTATAAAATGGACAAATTCGTTAGGAGAAATCTCCCCTAATCCCTTAAATCGAGTAATTTCTGGTTTTCCTCTTAGTTTGTTTATCGCAGCTTGCTTTTCTTCTTCTGAATAACAATAAATAGTTTCTTTTTTATTTCGTACTCTAAATAACGGAGTTTCTAAAATATACAGGTGTCCTTCTTTGATTACTTCTGGGAAGAATTGTAAGAAAAAGGTTATTAATAACAAACGAATATGCATACCATCAACATCGGCATCGGTTGCTATTACGATATTATTATAACGTAAGTCCTCCAGTCCGTCTTCAATGTTTAAAGCTGCTTGTAGTAGGTTAAACTCTTCATTTTCGTACACTATCTTTTTAGACAACCCATACGAGTTTAATGGCTTTCCTTTTAAACTAAATACTGCTTGTGTATTTACATTACGTGATTTGGTAATCGAACCACTTGCCGAATCTCCCTCAGTAATAAACAAGGTAGTATCTAAATATCCATCTTTTTTAGTGTCTCCAAAATGTATACGGCAATCGCGTAATTTCTTGTTGTGTAAACTTGCTTTTTTGGCACGTTCACGAGCTAATTTTCGTATTCCTGATAATTCTTTACGCTCTTTTTCTGCCTGTAATATCTTCTTTTGAAGTTTGTCGGCTACTTCCGTGTTTTTATGTAGGTAATTATCTAGCTGCGTTTTAACAAAGTCATTAATATACGTTCGAACGGTTGGTAGGTCTCCTCCCATTTCTGTAGAACCTAATTTTGTTTTTGTTTGACTTTCAAAAACTGGTTCCATTACCTTGATAGAAATAGCACCGATAATTGATTTACGTACATCGGAAGCATCAAAATTCTTCCCAAAAAATTCTCTAACTGTTTTTACTACTGCTTCTCTAAATGCGTTTAAGTGCGTTCCTCCTTGTGTAGTATTTTGTCCGTTTACAAATGAATGGTATTCTTCTGAATATTGTGTTCTACTGTGTGTAATTGCTACTTCAATATCGTCGCCTCGTAAATGGATTATTGGATACAACATATCTTCTTTGTTGTTGTTATCTTCCAATAAATCTTTTAAACCGTTCTCTGAATAAAACTTTTCTCCGTTAAAAACGATGGTTAACCCTGGATTTAGGTACACATAGTTTTTTAATAATTTGGAAATGTATTCAGGACGATACTTATAATTCTTAAAGATGGTTTCATCTGCAATAAAGGTTACTTTAGTACCTCTACGACGAGAGGTTTCATCCAACAATTCTTGATTGGTTAAATTCCCTTTTTCAAACTCTGCTGAAGCTGATTTACCGTCACGATTAGATTCCACCCTAAAATAGGTTGATAACGCATTTACTGCTTTCGTACCAACTCCATTTAATCCAACTGATTTTTTAAAGGCTTTGGAATCGTACTTTCCTCCTGTGTTCATCTTCGAAACTACGTCTACTACTTTTCCTAGCGGAATACCACGTCCGTAGTCTCGCACAATTACCTTATTCCCTTGTACAGAAACTTCTATAGTCTTACCTCCTCCCATGACAAATTCGTCAATAGAGTTATCTAAAACCTCTTTAACCAAAATGTAAATTCCGTCGTCTGGTGATGATCCGTCTCCCAGTTTACCAATATACATCCCAGGTCGCATACGGATATGTTCTTTCCAATCGAGCGAGCGTATATTGTCTTCGGTATATTGTGTTTCTTGCGTCATAAAAAATCGTGTGAATTGAAGTCTGTGCTAAAATAGTACTTCGCCAGAAAAAATAAAAAACTCTGTTAATATAGTTATCAACAGAGTTCGTTTTATTTCTTTTTTAATGCTTTCTTCTCCCATTTACAGAGCAATCTCCCATATCTCCTCACTTTTTTCTCTGTACTTTCCTTTATCGTTGCTTTACATTGCGATAACCCTCTACAGTTTTTTTTAAAGTGATATTTTGTGCTTGCTACACTGCTACAGATATACACTTTTTTGTCTTCTACTTTTTGAAATGCCACTAACACACCTACTGATAGTAGCATTATTATGACTTTTTTCATTTGTTATTTAGTTTAGTTGTTTTCTATATTGCCAGGGTGTAGTTACATTGGGTAATGACCACATACCTATTTTAAGTTGTTTTGCTTTGTTTTCTAACAGGGCATATTCTTTACTTTTTGAATATTTTTTAAAGTGCATTGCCAACCCTTTTTTAACTAAGCTTTTATTAATGTTTTGATGGTTATCAAAATATATTTCGGCGATTAAACGGTTCCAATGCCACTTCCCTTTGTTCACTACTTTAACTGTTTTTCCAAATATTTTGTTGGACACGAATTGTTTTGCTTTGGTACTGTATGGCTGTCCTTTTTCTGGACAATCAATATGTTCTAGCCTTATGTGTATTGGTTTATTTTGATATAACACCTTTACGGTATCTCCGTCTACTACCCCAATTACTCTTGCACTAAATTCTTTCGGTACTTTTGCCCCTGTTAAAGTTATTAATAAAAATAATAGTATTGTTTTTAGGTACATATTTTACTTGGTAAGAATAAAATCGTTGATAACATCATTTATATGAATAGGTAAATCTGCTCTTTTTATTTGAAACTTCTTTACATTCATTTCTGTTAACCATTTTTTCCAATACTCTTTTATTACATCTTCTTCGTAAGGGTTCTTTTTATCTGGGTTTACTCCCAAAACTAATACTTCTACATTTTGTAAATTTTTATGTAAAGGTAAAAAACCATAATCTTTTGATTGAAACTTCTCTTTCCAATTACCTTTATTTAGTTTAAAACTTCTTATTGTTTTTGGTACTAAGTACGATGTTCTGTTTTGTTCTCTTGTAAGGTTATCTTTATGGTACACATACCCATCTGTTAAAACCACTACCACATTCTTATATCCTTCTTCCACACAATAATCTTGGATCTTATTTTTAAAGAAACCTCTTATGTCTGACCCAACATATTTATCATCTGTAATAGCCGTTTCATAAATATTATTACATATCTCTATATACTTCTTTGCGGTTTTTAGAATTTCTTCTTTGGTTGCATTAGTTTTATCAAACTGTGTTTTGAGTGTTGCTATTTTCTGATTTAATTCACTATCTGATGGTGCTGGTTCAACAAACAGTTGTATTTTATCATTAATTTTATTTGTTCTCTTCCCTCTAATATGATTTTGAAAAGTCTTCGCGACGGATTCGATGTAACCTAAATCTCTTTGATAAAACTCCATTGAAGGTTCTGGATACTTCTTTGGATTTATTCTATCTGATAAATCTAATACGATACTAATATTTAAATTTTCTTTGCTCTTTTTTTTACTTGTACTACTTATTTCTTTTGATACTTCTGCTACTGGGTCTTTTTCTTTTTTATTTGAACAAGAGTATGTAAGTATAATACATAGAGTTACTATTATAAGTTTATATGCTTTCATTTTTCGTTATTTTAATTGAGATTTATAAATTATTCCTTCCGTATTTTCATCTGTTAAATCATATTTTGTCAGGTGTTCTTTTTCTACTTCATCACATTTAGAAAGTAATTCATCTCTCCTTTTTAAATCTAAAAAATTGTCTGTTATAGCTAAATACCATCCTTTTACATATTCTGCATGGTAGGTTAGGTAACGTTTATTAGGGAATACAAAGCCATCAATTGTTCTCTGTAAATTGGCTATTCTTGCTTCTATTCCTGAGATTTCTTCTTTTACACCGTTTAATTTTTCTATGGCTTCAGTTATTGATTTTTGTAGGTTAACAATCGTTTCTCTTTTACTTCTTATAAAGGCTTTTATTTTATCAATGTTCTCATATTCCTTCATAATAAAATCAAACACCAGTCCCCAAATTATATATACGACAAAGCCCGCAAAGATGATTCCCCAAAACTCTACTTTACTAAAGGCTATTGACAAATCAAACTCTGGTGAATCTGGTGTTTTATTATAATCATAAATCTTCATTTCTATCTGATATGCTAGTATAGCATCGAAAATAAAAGTGATAATAAATAGCGCTCCTATTTTTACATAAGACAGCCAGTTTTTATGTTTTTGAAACATATGTATTAAATACCCTAAGCCCATAAAAGCAAATGGTATGGTAGCTACAAAAATCGCTTCTAAAACTCCATGTTCTAAGGCTTTAGAAAATGATTTCCCGTCAAAAATAGCCGCTGATAACTCACTATTTTCAAAGTTTTTAAAAAAAGCTGAATATGAGGCTGATATATAAAAAACTAATAGGTAGAATGTTATTGGAATAAGCACTATTAGCCCCAAATAAAATTGGGCTTTTGGTTTTTTATCTACTTCTTCTACATACTTCTCTGGATTCTCTCTAACTTCAACTATTTGATGTTCACACTCTTCAATCTTTTCTTCATCTGTTTTAATGTTTTCTTCTAAGATTGCTTTGGCTGTTTGTCTTTTCTTTAACTCAATTCCTTCTCTTCCTTTTTCTTGTATATGAGGATCTTTTAGTTTTTTTTGTAGCTCTTCATCTTCTGCGCATTTTCTTTTATAGTCCATATAAACATCGTTTAAACAAGCTCTAAAGACTTTATGATTCCCAGAGGCTTGCTTTGATGATCCATAACCACTTTCGAAAAAAGTTAGTTTGACATCTTTTTTTTCTTCCTTTACTACTACTTCTTCTACTGGGTCTTTCTCCCTTGTAGTAAATATTTTTTTTAAGGCTTCCATACTTGTTAGTTGATTAGGTTAGTTGTTTTAACAATGTTGTTTTAGGTGTATGCTTTTTTGCATTTTCTATCAAAAAACTAGTCAATTCTTCTAGGTTCTCTTCTAAAAACCCGAACTTTAAACAATACTTTTTTAGAGTTATCAGTTCATCTTCTGTTACTTTTCCATCTGCCCAAATCATTACTGCTAAATCATATAAGTATTCAACTTTAAGCTCCAAGCTTTCGGGTACTAAGCTTTCTTGTTGACTTGATAGTAAAATATTATCTAACTCTTGTTTAGATATATTTCTCTCTTCTGCAAATTTGTATAGCATTTGTGTTTCTAACACATCAAAATCATTGTCAGCAAAAGCCATTTCATATAGTCTTAAAAAGTGACTTTTAAGTTCGGTAGTTATTTCATTCATTTTTTTAATATTTAACATTATACATGTCTTTATTTTTAGACACTTGTTTTTTTATTGTTCGTTGTTTTTTTATGCTTGAGCTATACCCATAAAATACGAGCAGTAGAAATAAGATTCCGCAGAGAACATCTAAAAGAACCCAATATAATTTTACATATAAATAGATAGGAAATATGGGGTTAAATAATAATGCTATTGTTATAAATAACAACCTCCAAAGCTTCTTTATTTTCTGATTAAAAACTACCAATAAGCATCCTGTAAAAACAATTACTCTTAAAACATTGTAATATTCAATTGGTAGTGCTGTTACTGCTAAAAACAATGCTATGGCGCAAATAATATTTACTGTTTTTTGTATTCCTACTTTCATTTGATTAGAGTTTAACTACGAGTACATTTACTTTCTTTTGATTAACAGTGCTACAAAAACACTAACTATAGCAAAGACAATTCCTAGGCAGCCTATTCCTTCTTTTTTAGAATGTCTTTTTCTATACTGCAACCCTTTTACACCAGTTCTTATAGAGTGCCCTTTGGAGCTTACTGCTCCTATTTTAGTTCGTAAGCTTGGAGAAATACCCGATTTACTAATATTCAGTCCAAAACCTTTTCCTAGTTTTATTCGTCTGTAAAATTGAAATCCCATTAGTTCTTATCTATTTTCACCCCACAATTAGGGCAGTTACTACAGTTACTCTTTTCTTCTTTTACTTTATCTATTAAAGCTGAACTTATAATTCCTGTAGGCAATGCCACAAAGCCAATTCCTATAACTCCTATTAAAGCGCTAAAGAATTTTCCTAAGGGAGTTACAGGATACATATCTGCTACCCCTACAGTGGTTAGTGTTCCTAATGACCACCAAAAGGCTTCTATAATACTTGAAAACTTATCGGGCTGTGCTTCGTTTTCTGCATAAAAGATTAAAGTAGACGAGAGCATTACTAATATCAATGCTATAAATGCTGTTATTAAAAGTTCTGGCTTGGTTTCTTTTAGTATTAAATTAATCGTTTTAAAGGATTTTGAATACCTACCTAGTTTAAATATTCGTACTAACCTTAACAGCCTCAACACCCTTAATACTCGTAAATCAAACGGAAAAATTAGTGGTAAGTAAAAGGGTAATATTGACAGTAAGTCTAAAATCCCGTAACCAGAAAAAACGTAAGTACTCCACCCTTTATTATTTTGCTTTTCTGCAATTACAATTCTTGTTATAAATTCTATTGAAAAAACCAGAATAGAGAATCCTTCTATAAACTGAAAGAACTGTGTATAGTTAACTCTTAACGTTTTAAAAGACTCCAGTACTAAACAGATTATATTTATAATGATTAAACCATAAATAAACCTTGATAAAAACAGGTTGTAATTGAATACTTTTAATGCTCTTGTACTCATAGCTCATTTAACAATTACATTCCGATCTGTCTACATATGTTTTATTTCCATTACTGTTATAGTAATAACATCCTCCTTTGGGTCCTGTCCATAATTGCTTTCCATTGTGAACTCCACACTTCCATTCTGTTTTTGTTTCTTGCTCTTCTATTCCATCCGTATCAGTAGAACATTCTGTTAATAGTACTGAAATAAAAAAGAGACCTACAATTTGTAATCTTTTTATCATTATGTTTTAGTTTGGTTATACCCCAAATCTAAACCTACTCAAAAACAAAACCTTACGGATTTCCGTAAGGCTTCTAAATACTACAATATAGAATTTTAATCTCCTATAAATAATTTTTTATGTTAAATCAACTGTGTCTGCAGATGGAGCATTATTTTGTACCGATTTAATACCTTTATCTCTTGCTGAAGCTGTGGTATACATTTCGCTTTTACCTATAACTTCTCCATTTTGCGCTTTTAGTGTAAAGTAGTATTGCTCATTTGAAGCTACTTTTCTTTCATAGTTATCATCATCAGGTGCATTCGTTTTTACAGAACTTATACCGCTTTTACATCCTTGTTTACTAGCGTAGCCTTCACTGGTTAAAATAATTTCTCCATTTCCTGCTTTCAGGTTAAACATGAATTCATTATCCTTTCTCTTTTTGATTTCAAATTTTGGTTTTCCCATTTTATATGTTTTTTAATTAGTATTACATCAAAACTATACTTTCTAATACAGAAAACTCTACGGAAACCCACATCTAAGCTTTCTTTTATTCCACCAATAGTACACCACTCACATGAACAAACCCTGTTACTTTTGTTCTTTGTACTTTTACTTTAATCCATTTTGCTTGAGTGGCTAATATGGTTAGTTTTTCTCCAAAGTTTAATTGTTGAATTACATAATAAGAAGTACTTGGGCCACTTCTTAAATTTAAAAGGTTTTTGTTTACCAATAATGTTTTTAAATAATATGGTTCTTCTTTTAACAATGTACTATTGTTTTTACGTCCGTCAAAAATAGTTTGTTTGGTTTGTGGCTTCTTTGAGTAGCTTTTATAAGAGTTGGTATAACTTTTTGTGCTACTTCTCTTTCCGCAAACACCGCAAGAGCCTCCACTGTTACAATATTTACAATACTTACAGTTTTTACATGCTCTACAGTTAACAGAACCTGTACACCTAGCTTTAGGTGGAACATAACAGCCTACTAAAGCTTTGTTATATAAATTTTCTTTAGAATTGTTTTTCTTCGTTACAACTACCGTAGCAACTATTACTATTAATAATGATGTAATTAGTAATACTTTTTCATATTTCTGATTCATAATATTTAAGGGATTAAGTTTATTATATCAAATCTAATTTCTATAAAACAGAAAACCCTACGGAAATCCGTAGGGTTTAATCAATATAATAATCGTTTTGCTATTTCCTCTTCTTCTAACACTTCTCCATTCTTTAGCAGCATCTGTTTTTTCTTACTAATCGGGTTTAAATACAGTTCATAACCATAAGTACAGTTTTTAAACCGATATTTTAATGCTTTTGCTCCTGCTAACAGTCCTTTTCTTTTTGTTTCTTCATATACGTAATGTGAACAGGATTTTCTAAATATACAGCGTGCTGGCTTATTCTTTGGTTTAAACTTCCAATACGCCTTTATAGAAAGAAGTAACAAATGTTTCATTATTCTTTACTAAAAACAATCATTTGCCTGTATGCTGTATATCCTGGTTGAGAACCTATTCCAAAACAACCTGAATCAGGGAGAACATGAGTTTCTACACTTTCTAATCGAACATATCGCCAACCTTGATCGTTGTAATTACTAATAATAGCTTCTAATTGTTGTGCTACTTTTGCTGAGTTTCCTTTATTTCTATCAATAGACGGTGTAAAGGGTATTACTTTATATTCCATAATTTATAAATTAGCTTTTGTGACACTCTTCACTACAATGTTTACAGCCATCAGCTTTTGCATAATATTCTTTTGCTTTTAAAACTGCTGAATGGCAAGAAGAATGATAGCCTAAGTCTTTTTTGGAAAGAACAAAAGGCAACCAATTACATCCTTCTTTATGTACTTCATGATCTCCATTTGGTTGTGCTGTATTATTTACATAATATTTTGGCATTTTCTATATTTTTTTGGTTAATATCATTACAAACCTACCTTGATAAAAACACAAAACCCTACGGTTTCCCGTAGAGTTCCCTATAAAATTATACTATTTAATATTAAGCATAAGATATAAGTTTCCAGTCAACTGAACTCCCTCTATGTGGAGGAAATGTTTCTCCTTCTGATAATGGAATTGTTCCTGATGGGTTTGCTTGTGCTTCCCATACTCCTGACTCAGGACACTTTTGTCCCGTTTTTCTAATTGTTCCTAATTGTGTTTTTGCCATTTTTTTTATTTAATATTACTACAAACTTATTCTCCTTAAAGCACAAAACTTTGAGGGTTTCCGTAGGGTTTACTATTATATTAGAGGCTATACAAAAATGGCTTCCATAATTAGAACTTTGTTAGAGGTTATATTGATTTCCTTAACTTTTAAAAGAGTAATAAGAAGATTGTTGGTCAAGCTCCTGCCCTTGCTGCTGGTAACTATCGTGTTAGGGTTTAAACGCAGGCAACAGGAAACTCTGAACGCTTTTTAAAGGACATTATGGTAGGTGATTCTACATTTAGTCTCACTGTTGCTTAAGTAATAACAGTACTGTTGTTTAACGCCAAACACTACTGTTATGTAACAGGCAACAGTAGTGTTTGATGTTTCAAACAAAATTTTATAACGTAAAAAGTACGAGCATATAGCTCGTACTTTTTTATGTTATATACTCTTTTTGTTATGGTTTTTAATGGGTATGAGGTATTTACTAGTATAACTAACAAAATTCTCAATGTTTTATACGGTGTTTTTATTGTTCTTCGTTATGACGCCATTGCGAGCCTTTCGACTTAAGTTTATCTTGCGCGAAGTCGAAAGGCTCAAGACAGGCTAAAGCAAAGCAATCTTTACTTTTGGAGTTCTCTACAGAAAGATTACTTACTCATATCCATCTTGTAATGACGATAAAAAAGTCTTATATTCTTTTTCTTGATAAAAAGAAACAAAAATCAAGACTTACAATAAAAAAATAAGGGTAACACTTTTGAGTGAGATTCCTCTCTATCGCTCGGAATGACATTTATTTTAGATGAGTCCAAAATCTTTGGTGATGGCAATCAGTTGTGTAGGGTTATTGGCGTTAAAGTTTTCTTTTAATAGCTTTAAGCGTTTTTCTACCGAACTAACACTACTGGGCTTTATGTCTTTGTTTTTTAATGCTTCGCTAATTTCTTTTTGATCTAAGCCTTCTGCTAAATGTTTTAATAAAAACACGTCGTAGTCTGTAACTTCGAAGGCTTCTTTATCTCGTAAGGCATGTGCTAATTGTGGGGTGATAAAAAACTCACCGTTAAACACACTTTGTACTGCTTTTTTTAGCTCTCTTTGTCCGTGGTTAGACTTCCATACATACGCATTCACTGCTAACTCATTACATAATTGCTGAATTCGGTAGGGTTTATCTTCTACAGAAAATACGACTGTTTTTAAAGTAGGCTGTAGTTTTTTTGCTTCGGCTATGAGATCTTCTCCTGATTCTAATCGTTGTTCATGTATGTTGTCTTTAAATGATAAATCGCTTACCAATAAATCAAACGGCTCATTGTCTAACCATGCTTTTTTTAGCTTTAAAAAAGCCTCGTCGCAATATTGTGCATATTCAACATTAGGAATTTGCATGTTTTCTAAGGCTACTTTTATTCCGCTTGACATAAAATCAGCATCTTCTGCTATCAATACTTTTTTGAACATAACTACTTTTTAAATTGAAACTTTGCTTGAAATCCTTTTTCTTGCTTTGATTCAAAAGTAATAAACCCTCCTACTGATTTAATACGGATTTCCATATTTTGCAAACCATTTTTTACAGAGAGGTTTTCTACACCTATTCCATTGTCTTGATACGCTATCGATAATTTGTTTTTTTCTACTGAAAAAGTGATAAGCACCAACGTTGCTTCGCTATATTTTTTCATGTTTACTAAGAGCTCTTGTAAGGCTCTATATACTACTATTTGTTTTTCTTTGGCTAACTGGTTTATGCTTACTTCTTGTAATCCTTTGTGAATTACCTTGCAACGATCGTTTGTAAAATCTAAAAACAGTTGTTTTAAGAAACTCTCAAAGTGCTCTCCTGTGAGTACAGGACTGTTTTCGTGAGAAATATCTCTGGTTTGTGCATATATTTTCTCTACTCTCGTGAGCAACCTTTCATCTGTTATTGATGTATTTTGTAGTGTATTCATTACCGCGTATACATCGTTTGCCAATTCATCGTGTATTTTTTTAGCTAAGCGGGTTTCTGTGTTGTAGACTTCTATGGCTTTTTCTTTTTATTTTTTTCTCTTTTGTAAAAGAAATAAACTATTGAGGATAGAATGGTAAGAATTACTGTGAAAATCCAGAGTTGTTTTTGCGATTTTTGTTGTTCTGTTTTAATTTCTGCTTTTAATTTCTGCTCTTTTAAAAGATCAAAGTTATATATCGTTTTAACTAATTTGTTTCTTGACTTTCTTCTAGCATCAATTATACTATCTTTTAAGTAACTTCTTTCAATTGCATACTTTCTAATCTCATTTCCTTTTACTAGTTTAATTAGCTTATCTATTGCTTCTATTCTATCATTAGGCCTTTCTCTTTCCTTTGATAAATCATACATCTTTTGAGCGTAGAATAGAGATTTATCAGAGTTTTTATTATAAAAATAATCTGATATGTATGAGTAATTAGTTATTAATCCTTCATAATCTTTAATACTATCTTTTAACCTTTGAACTTTGAAAAAATCTCTAGTATTAATCTCTTGTCCTAATAAATGCTTTGTATAGGTATAATTATCTATTATTTTAAATTTCAGCTTTAAATCTATTTCATCAAAAAACTTATTCTTAATTAACTCTTCATATATTTTTACTGCTTCTCTATAATTCTTTTCATATTTATAAACAACAGCTTTATTTGCTATGTACCTTACTCTTTTTAAACTATCATTTGTTATTTGTATAGCTTGATTATAATAATCTATAGCTTGATTGTAAACCCTTTGTTTTCTTGAATTTATTCCTAAACAATTATATGTTGAACATTCAATCTCATTAAATTTCGGGTTATTATTTGAATATTTCAACACCTCTATAGCTGTAGAGTCACTTTTTAAAAACAAATCAAAATTAGACTCAAGTTTTGCTAAAGCTAATAATCTGCTCGCTACATTAAGACTATCATTTAACTTTTTATAAACTGCTTTCGATTCTTCATAATTTTTATATGCTTTATCATATGCTTTGTTTCTATAATGTAAATAACCTACTCTATTGTACGCCAAAGCTAATTCTTGGTTCTCTTTTCCTTTTTTTAACAAATTAAGTATACTATCTGCATAAATAATTGTCTTTTTATTTAAACCTTTTCTTTTATAAAAAGAATATTTTTTTTTTAGTTTTTTTAATAAAACAGAGTCTAAATCTATTCTAATTTCATCTACGCTATTAGCTGTTATAGTTAATGGTAAAAAAAGCACACTAAAAAATAATACCTTGATCTGTTTCATTTTACTAAAATATGAAATTAGAAAGAAAAAAACGGGTGTAGTTAACTACACCCGTTTTTATATTAATTTCCATCAGGATCTACTTCTGGATCTTGATCTTCTTCTCCTCCAGTATCACTGGTTGTTGTCTCTGTAGAGTCTGTTTGCGGTACTACAGTAGTTGAGTTTGTATTTATAGTATAGATTCCATTTGTTACTAAAAATGTTATAATTAATAAAACCTTGTTCATTTTGTTACTTTTAAAAATTGATAATATTTATCCTGTCCAAGCACTTTGCTTAGCTACAGTTACACCGAGTTTGGGTGTAGAATTTTTAAAAGAGTCGCGCGCCTCTTTCGCGGGAAGTAGAGATGAACATCGGTATTATTAAGTAGCTTCCCCCTAAGAAATTCTACCGATATTTCATCTTTTAATTAGAACCAATCAATTTGTTTTCTTTTTTATTTCTCGATCAGTGCCACTGCAAAGATTCTGAAAATCCAAGTTTTACCTTTTATCAAAACTTGATCAATTGGTTTTTGTCTAGTTTATGGATAACCGTAATCAATTTTTGTACAACAGTTTTACTTTTGACCGCAACTTGTCTAATAATTGATTAACCATGATTGAAAAACTAATTGTTGATTTTTTTAAAAAGATTGAGACAGATGAAGGAATTGATAGTCGAAATGGAAAAGCTGTGTTTTTCGTACAAGAACTACTAGAAAGAAGGCATGATATATTTAATCATGTGAGTGTACAAACAATTAGTAGGTTGCATAAAAAGTATGTAGAAAAAGAAGAGAATATCCCCGTTGGAGTTCCCGATCTTTTTGTAAAAGATGTAATGGCTGAATATTTGGGTTTTGAGGACTTTGAAAACTATAAGGAAAGTATTACTATAGATTCTGTAAAGCCTTTTTCAATAAGTGAAGAAAATAACTTAACTGGTAAAAAAATAAAAGGAAAAAATAAGTTAGAAATTTCAACTATTCCCTTAAAAAAGAAAGCACCTATTTTAATTGGTGTCATTCTTTTAGTTTTTGTATTTATTTTTTATAAAGATATTTTGTTTGAAAAAAGTAATTGCATTGTTTGGGAAAAAGACCATTATAAAGAAGTCCCATGTTATTATCTAAATTCAATAGATAATACAACTTACCATATAGATATTGATCGTTTTAAAAAAGTAACACTTACCAAGGATATGGAGTTTTTTACAAACGGTAAGGAGAATTTTTGGTACGGAAGTAATACAAAAGGAGAAAGAGAGTTTTTTACAGCTAGAGGCGTACATCCTGAAACGTTAAAAGAATTAGATCCTATTACACCTTACATTTTGGAGAAAGAAGGTTTTTCTATAGAAAGTAAAAACGCCGTTAATAATTAAATTAACGGCGTTTGATATTTTAGATTGCTTTAACCTTCGTCTTCATCTTCTACTGGAGTTTGACCATCCTCACCTCCCGTGTCAATACTTTCATATCTTCCACCTTTTGTGGGTACCTCTTCATCTTCATCAGGATCTTGGTCGGTTTCTCCTCCTGTATCAGTACTTTCAAATTTTTGTGTTTTTGGTGGATTAGGATCTTCCTCTTCTTCATCTATTAGATCTTCTTCACCTCCCGTATCAATACTTTCTTTTCCACCTTTTATTGACACTTCATCATCCTCTTCATCAGGGTCATGATCATTTTCCCCGCCTGTGTCAATACTTTTATGTTTTCCATCTTGTGTCGGTACTTCCTCGTCTTCGTCAGGATCTTGAGTTTCTTCTCCCCCCGTACTTTGAAGCTCGCTTTCTATTTTATTTGGTACAATATCTTCAGATACATCTGTACAAGATGTGAAGACTCCACTTACTAATAAAAGTGCTACTGATAAAATTACTTTTCTCATATAAATAAATTTTTCCGCTAATATAAAAAGAAGGTTTTAAAAGCCTTCTTTTATTACTATCTACCTTTACCTCCTCTTATACTACTTATCGTTATCTCTATAGGTTCTTTTGCGATACTGTATTTGTTACTAAAAATCCGTTAATAATTAAATTAACGGCTTTTTTATAATCTCCAATTCTTATTTAGTTAATTATTAACTTCTGAATTATTCTTTGTTCTTCTGTTTCTATTAAGATAAAATATACTCCTGAAACTAAACTCAAATCGTAATCAACTTTATACTTATCAGAGCCATTCATAGTTTTTGCATCTACTAAACTACCTCCTAGCATTTCTAAAATCTTCATACTAACTATATTTTGTTCTTTTAATTCTATATCAACAGTAAACTTACCTGAAGATGGGTTTGGATATATTATTAGGTCTGTAATCATTGGTGAAGCATTCCTTTGGTCTTCTTCTGTTGTTGTCACTTCTCTATCGATAACAATTACTTTCTTTGTTATCATTGCTTCACAACTTCCTATTCTAGTTACCATCGTTACTTCATACTCTCCTTCTTTTGCAAACTTTATTTCTGTATAACTATCATTACTTTCATTAATAATTGCTTCGTCTGGTAATATCCATACTACTTCATCAGCTACTACACTACTAATATTTACTACCACAAAACTTTCATCTGTAAACACTTGTGTTGATACTGCTATATCTGCAGATATCTCTTGTTTTGAGCGTATAATTTCAATACTATCTTCTACCACACATCCTTTTTTATCTGTTGCTATTACAGTATAAGTTCCTTCTTCTTTTACCTCAACAATAGCTTCATTACTTGTAAATCCGCTTGTTGAACTCCAACTATATGTTACACCATCAATAATAGTTGCATCTAAAATATATGTTTGATCTACACATAACGTTACATCTGTTCCTAAATCTAGCTCTATTTGCTCTGGATCTTCAACTATAAAAGATTTTGTTATAAAACATCCTTTACTATCTTTTACTTCAACAGTATATTCTCCTGAAGTTAGTCCAGTGGCTACCTTACCTTTTCTTGAATTACTCCAAGTATATTCATAAGGTGGAGCTCCTCCAGTAACCTCTAATGCAATGCTACCATCATCACCTTGAAAACAAGTTGGTTTTGTTATTGTTTCACTTACTATTGATATTTCTGGTGGTAGTGTTAATTTTATTTCGCCAGATATCCTACAACCATTAGCATCAACAACCGTTACACTATACTCTCCAATAGGTACACTTTGTAGCATAGCTTTGTTACCTCCTGTACTCCATAAGTAACTATATGGTGCTGTTCCCCCTGTTACTTTTGTATTTACTGTCCAATCATTTCCTGTTCCACATAAAGTATAGTCTGAACCTAACTCTAATCCTAACATTTCTGGTTCTTTTAAATTATATAAGTCACTCTTTACTATGTTTCCTTTTGAATCTTCAACGACTACATAATATACTCCCTCGCCTAAACCTGATACTGATTGTGAAGTTCCTAACAGTAATGGACTACTTGATTCTTTATACCACTTATAGGTGTACCCTTTTACTCCTCCAACAACTTGAGCTGCTAAAGTTCCATCTTCTTCTCCATTACAACTAATCACTGAAGTATTTACAATGGTTGCTTCTAATTTTAATGGTTGACTTATTACATACTCTTTAATTAAAGTACACCCTTTACTATCTGTTGTTATTAATTGATAATTGCCTGCCGAGATAGATGTAATTTTATTACTGCCTGTTAAAATCGTTGTACCTGAGCTATCTTTCCATTCATAAGCATAAGGTGGTGTTCCTCCTTCTATTCCCACAGAAATTGATCCGTTTGATAATCCAAACCCTGTAACTTCTTCTATCAATACATTTGAAACTGATAGTGGTAATGGCTGAGTGATTTCTATTGTAAAGTCTGAACCTCCATCTGTATTTATAGCTAAACAATTGTTTGCATCTCTTACTTGAAGTGTGTAAGTGTTCTTCTTTAAGTTATTCACTTTTATAGTATTTCCTGCTACATTTATCCAATCGCTAAAGCTTGATACATCTCTATATCTAAATTGATAATTACCTGTTCCTCCTTGTACTTCTACCTCAAAACTTCCATCATTGGCATTGAAACAACTTAAATCAATTTCTTTGATTGCTAACTGAATTTCTGTAGGTTCAGAAACTGTAAAAATTGAACTTTTTTCTTCTATTCCTTCTGCATTATTTACTATCACATAGTAATTACCTGCTGAAATATTTTTAAGTTGTTTTTCTGTTCCTATAAGCTCATTGCTATCTGCATTATACCATGCATAATTGTTTCCTCCAACTCCACCAACGGTAATTACATCTAAAATACCGTTTGAAGCATCATGACATTTTACTTCTTGTACCTGTGTTATCTCTACTAATAATTCTCCTGGACTTGCTAAATTGTATGTTTCTTCAATTACACAACCTTCAGCATCTTTTATTGTAATTGTATAGATTCCTTCTGGTAAGTTCTCTATTTTATCGGATAAGTCACTAGATGCTTTTGTAGAAACTATATTTCCTATTTCATTTTTCCACTCAAATGAATAAGGTGCTACTCCTCCGACGAAAATAACTTCAATACTACCATCATCTACTAAGTTTGATGAAGGCCTTATTAATTTCACATTCGTTATATCATATTTTTCTGGTTGATTGATTGTTACCTCTTTCGTTGTTTTACACCCGTTCTTATCAGTAACTACAACTGAATATGTACCTGAAGATAAGTTTTCCACTTTTTGAGCGTCTAAACTTGTATGATTCCAACTATATGTATAAGGTGCTACTCCTCCTGAAACAGTAATGTCTATGTATCCATCAGTACCTCCATAACATGCAACATCAACTTTATTTACTCCTGTAATTTCAAGTAATGATGGTTCTGTTAATTCATATTCTTTAATGGCTATATTTCCGTTTTTATCTGTAATTGTTACTACGTAAATTCCTACTCCTACATCCTCAAGTGCATTAGTAGTACTTACTACTGTAGCATTTCCTTTTAACTTCCATGAATATGTATACGGTATTACTCCACCACTAACTTCAGCTGTTAGTGTTCCTACTCCATTTTTACATAGAATTGAAGTCTCACTTACATTTACAGTTAACAATTCTGGTTCATTAACTGTATATGTTTTTTCTACTAAACACCCTTTGGTATCTGTTACTTTTACCGAATATTCTCCTGCTTTAACTCCCGATAATTTAGAGGTTGTACTGCTTTGTACAATTCCGCTTGAATTTTTCCATTCATAAGTATAGTTTGGTGTTCCTCCAACAACATTTATACTTACCTCTCCATTTGATAATCCAAAACCTGTGACATCTTTTATCACTGAATTATCTATGGCTAAAACTGTTGGTTCTTGAATTGTAATTTTTCTTGTTACTTCACATAAGTTTTTGTCTCTAACAACCACTTCATAGGTTCCAGCTTGTAAAGAGTTTAAACTTTTCCCTACTACTCCATGCTTCCAACTATATGTATAAGGCACTGTTCCTCCTGAAACACTTACATCTATGGAACCATCTGCTCCTCCATTACAAGACACGTCTACTTTAGTTATTCCCGTAATTTCTAATTGTAGTGGTTCTGTAACTTCGTACTCTTTCGTAGCAATATTGCCATTTTTATCTGTTACTGTTATTACATAAGTTCCTGCACCTATAGTACTAAGTGTATTGTTAGTACCTAGTTCTACTGCACCTCCTTTTAATTTCCATGAATAGCTATATGAAAGCACTCCACCACTAGCTTCAACAGTTAAATTTACAGTGTTATCTCCATAACAAAGAATATTACCTTGTTGATTTATGGCATCAATTACTAATAACTTTGGTTCTGTTACAGTATAACTTCCAGTTGTAATACAACCATTAGCATCTTTAACAGTTAATTCATATTCTCCTGCCGCTATATTTTCAAATGGATTGGTTGTTCCTAAAATAGTAGTGTTTCCTTTTTGTCTCCATTCATATGTATAACTTGGTGTTCCTCCAACAACATCAACAGATATACTTCCATTTTTTGTTTCAAAACCTGTTAAGTTATTTACCATATGATTAGATATCTCCAACACTGCTAAAGGTTGTTCTATCGTAAGGTTATTTGAAGTAAATGTACATCCATTACTATCAGTAATTTCTACATAATAAGTTCCCTTTTTTAAACCTGTAATATCTTCCGTAGTCTCACTAAAGGTAGGGTTATTCGTACTTTTCCAAGAAAAATTGTAGGGTTTAGTTCCTCCTAAAGTAGTGATATCTATATTTCCATCTCCTCCTCCAAAACAACTCACATTTGTACTCGACGCTAAATTGACTTCAATTTTAGCTGGTTGATTAATTGTGATCTCTTTTTGGGTAGTAGCTCCTTTTATATCATTTACTACCACTCTATAACTTCCTGCTTTTAGGTTGTTGATTTTATTTTGTTTTAAATCTGAATTTAATAAAACTGGCGTCCCTGAAGTTATATCGTACCATTTATAATCAAAATCAATTGGAGTTGAATATATTGGGTATCCTCCTGATACCTCAGCTAGCAGTTCTCCAGTTTCATCACCATTACATAAAATAGTTTTTGTTAGTTTTATAACCACTTGAATAGGTTGTGGTTCCTTTACTTCATATGACTGGGTTATTTCACAACTTTTAGCATCTCTTATAACTACATGATAAATTCCTGCAAAAAGATTATTTATGTCTTTCGTATTACTAGTAAAAGAAGCATCTCCTTCTTTTGTCCATTTATAACTATGCGCTCCTTCTCCTCCTGAAGTTTCTATTGTTATAGCTCCTTCATTATTTCCTGCTACTTCACAGTTTGTTATAGAAAAGCTATTAATAATTATTTGTGTTGGCTGTGTTATTGTAGTAGTCGCTGGTGTATTAACTATACATCCATTACTATCTTTAATCCAAACAGTAAAACTTCCAACTGTCAATCCATCAATGGTATTATCAACTAAGCTATTTACTGCTTGAAATGATGTTTGATCATCAATAGAATATTGGTATGGTGGAGTTCCTCCTCCAATGGCAAGTTTTATTTTTCCATCCTCAGCTCCATTACAAGAAATATCTGTTTTAGTTATGTTTAACGTAATAGCACTAGGCTCTGTTAATGAAATACTTCTTGAAATACTCGTAAATCCATCATTGATAGTTACAGAGTAATTACCCTTACCAATATTTACCAACTGATTGGTTGTCTTCCCTATTAATTCTGTACCTCCTCTAAACCATTTATATGAATAACTATTTGATCCTCCTGATGGATTCACTATTAACGAACCTACACCACCATTACAACTAATGGCTTTGCTAACAGTAAGAGATGCTACTAATTGAGGATTTTCTCTAACTTGTATTTCATTAGAAGTTATTGTACATCCATTGCTATCTTTAATAGTAGCTATATAAAATCCTGCTCTTAGCCCTGTAATTATGCTTCCTGTCCTAGAAAAAGAAGTATCATATTTCTTTCTCCATGTTATAGTGTAGTTTGGAACTCCTCCATCTATGGTTAATGATATTTCTCCTTTAGCCTCTCCAAACACATTATTATGTTTTACAGAATTACTAGTAATTTCAATAGGCAAAGGTTCTGTTATAAGTATTGGCGAAGAAACTTTAGACCTACAAGTCATAACGTTTCTATCTCTTACTATAAACCTATACCCAGTACTACTTGCTGGTAACGAAAACACATTACTATCTTGCCATAAAATTCCTGAGCTCTTATATACTGCATATTGATATGCATTTGATTTACCATCTGTAGCCATAATACTAACAGAGGCTCTACCTCCATTACATTTTATAGGAGCTGTCAAGTTTACTTTTGAAATAGTTACCTCTGATTGTTCTATTACTGCAATAGATTTTTCTAAACTACCTTGTTTACTGTCTTTAACCAAAACAGAATAGTTTCCTGCCTCAATATTAAAAGAAGCACTATTTGTTCTTCCCGTCAATGTGCTTAGTACTGTTGAACCTCTTTTTAAAATAACAGTATAATTAGGGTATCCTCCTGTAATACTTGTTACATTTATTTTTCCTTTGCCTTGAAAACAATCTGGTTTTACTGAACTAACAGAAAATGTTATTGGTTTTGGGTCTATAACCTTTGGTAGTGTATACTCTTGTGTACAGTTATTTTTATCTGTGTATCTAACTTTGTGTGTTCCTGCTGGTAAATTAGGTATTGTAAAACCTCCTACATAGGCCCTACCACTTTTAGTATTGGTAGTACTTCCATTGAGTAAAACTGTATAATTGTAATAGTTGCTAAAAGGCGTACCTCCGCTTACACTATTTATTTTTATGGATGCATCAGCACTTCCTACTGTGCTAGGATGCGTAACTGCATTGGACGGTAAAGTATGTGTTATTTTATTTTTCCCAATTATAGTTATAGCGTCAGAAGTGTTATCTTGATCTATACAACCTTTAGTATCTTTTATTTTAATAATATAATTTGCAGAGGTTAATCCACTTACTGTAGTTACTCCTGAAAAAGTTGAAGTACTCCAGGTAACTCCATTATTTAAACTATAATAAAAGTTTCCTGAACCACCTGATCCTTCAATTTTTATTTTTCCATCTTTATTATTATAACATGTTTCATCTTGAGTTTTGGAGGCTTTAAAAACCACTTTTGGTGGAGACTTTATTTGGAAATCATATGAGTATTTTTCACATAAAGGAGATCCTGTACTTCTATTAAATCCAGTTACCTCAACCCTATAATCTCCTGATGTTAATATTCCTGAACTTGGCTTCCAATCATGCATCCAATACCCTCCTGACCTTACAAATGAAGTAATTCCTGGGTTATTATCAACAGCTATATATTCATTTGTTAATGTTTTCTTTAAAAGATTAAAATCTATTTTTTCATAACTTAAAATTTGTCTTGTGAAATACAGTTTAAAGTCTGCATCTGTACTGTAAGAACAAGTAGGTTGTTTTATTGTTGGCGCTTTTGCTATCTGTGGAGCATCGGGTAAAAATTGTACTGTAACAGTATTTGTTGTAAAAGAACTGTTACAACTTGGCTTTACACGTATATTTATATTTTTTGTCAAGGCCTCTTCTCTATCTGTTGAAGAAGAATACAAATTAGCTAGTTTTAAATCAATTGTGGATTGCCCCGTTTTATTCGTGATGATCCTCCAAACACTTACCTGAATAGTTTTAGGACCTGTATAATTATTTAAATTTCTCTTTGCTTCAAATACAGCCATCATAAATCCTTCACATCTATCAATATCCCCTGTTCTTCTTATACAGCTATTATATTCTGCCTCTGCCGAAGATACAGCATTTAATAAAGCTTGATAATCTGGGTGTGTTCTAGTCTCCGTATTTACAGGATCATAAAATTCCCAAACATACACACCTGAAGTTGGAGTAAAACCTGAAGTTGCTTTAATTCTAACTGAACTACTTGCACAAACCGTTTTTACTCTTGAAGTACTTGATCCATCTGGATATGATAGAGATATATTAGGTTTTATGGAAATTTCAGCCCAACCTCTATTTATATCACTTCTATATACTTCATCCTTTTGATATCGCCTTAGAAAACATGGTGAAGCTACATTTACTTTAATCCAAGATTCTCTAGATCTTTCACATCCTTTCCATGAATTTTTTCTCGTAATCGTATGAAACTCTACCTTAATTATCTTTTTAGATACATTAAAAGTAGCTTCATGTGAATAACTTTGATTAATAAACCGTAATCCGTAAATAGCTGGATCTCTTAAATATTTTGTGGTTCCATCAGAGAAAAGTATTTTTATTCCTCCTAAACCATTTTTGTTGGAACCACAAGAAGACCTTCCTTGACCTATATATCCCTCAACTTTAATGGTGTACGTTTGAGCTTGCGATATAATCGAAAAAAATAAGAATAAAATTAAGAGTATATTTCTTTTCATATAGCTTCCTTTTAATAGTTTATTTCAATTTTATTAAGCGGAGATTTAGCTCCTGACTCAAAAATTGCTTGAATTAAAAATGTATATTTTGTGTTTATTAATAAGTTTCTATCTTTAAACTTATTAGTATCTACTTTAAAAACTTTATACATCGTTGGCTTTTTCTCCTCTTCAGCTTTGTACAAAACAAACTCCTTAACCTTTGTTTCTTTGTAATTCCACTTTAACTCAATATATCTCTCTTCTCTATTTACGTATCCTGTAAATTTTTCTATACTTGGTTTAGGTGAATTGTCTAAAACTGTTATTTTTAAAGGTACTATAGGTTCTGATTCAAGCCCTGATTCATCTATAGTCAAAGCTGTATACAAATACGTTTTTCCTACAATTCCTGTTTCATCTATAAACTTGTTTTGTAATAATGGTAAACTCTTTAACATTTGCCATGGCTCTTTTACTCCCTTTTCTTTTCTATAAATTACGGTAGATTGAGCATCATTACTAGTACTTGATATCCACTCTATTTCAACTCTACCTTTATCTGATTTAAAAGAAGTGAAAACGGGTGCAGTTGGAGGTACTATATCTGGTCTATTTAACTCTAAAACTTCAGAAAATTCTGATGGATTATATCTTTTATCAAAAGCTTGGACCTTATAATAAATCTTTTTATTTAGTATCTTTATGTTTACCGTATCAATAAAGGTGCTATTAGGTATTGGCTCAAAAGTCATTTGAGTAAATTCATCTGTTTTTAAATTCGCTTTAAATACTCTATACCCTAAAAAATCTATCTCTGTATTTTGTTTCCATTGTAATCTTACTACTCCAAGGGAGTCTATAGTTCCGTTTAACATAGTTGGTACTGCTGGAGGAGTACTATCATCTGGTTGTACCATTTTTGGAAACGATTCTCGGGTGCCTCCATTGTTACCTACAGCCACAATTTTATAATAGTTTATGGCTTGTAAGTTTTCTATCTTAATAGATCTTTTGTTTTTTGATATATTATCTATTACAGTAAGAAACTTACCTTTTGGTGTATTAGATCTTACTAGTTTAAATTTACTAAGTGTTCTAATTCCTTCAGAAGGAAATTCCCAACTTAAAACTCCTCCTTGACTATTCAGTTTTACATCTGTAATAAATGGTGTGTGTGTTAATGGTTTTATTCCTTTACCTGAAACAATTTTTGAATAAGGTCCTTCAATACCAAAAGGAGATATTCCTTTAATTCTATAAGAATAGGTTTTGTTGTTTTGTGAAAGACTATCTATATACATCATTCTATTTGATGGATTCTTTTCTTTTTCTCCTAAAGTTGCTACTGGTGTTCCTCGTAGTTTTTTAAAAGTTTTTCCTTCATCCTCCGATTTTTCAATAATGTAATTAGTATAGTACTTTTTTAAGATTACTTGATTCCAACTTAGAATAACTGTTTTATCTTTAAAGACCCCAACAAATTCTTGTGGCTCAGGTAGCGTTTTTTTATCTAGTAATCCTAAATATACTCCCCCTGCTTTGATCAAATCTTTCTTCTCTTCTGGCAAAGCTACTCGTATAGTATATAAATAACGTTCTGTTGGTTTTACAGTATTGTCGACAAAAGCCAATCCTGAAAATTTTGCTACTTTAAAATCTTGATCGGCTGCATACAAAGCAAAAGTAAATCTCTGTTCTATTACTTGTGCCTTATTTATAATACTCAGTAATCCATCTCCTCCTTCGTTCATTTCTACATCGAACTCCTCTCCATATAATGCTTGTGCAGCTAATGCTGCGTAATTGTTTTCTTCCGAAAACTCTTTCCATTCCATCATTGGATAAGGTTTTAAAGGAATGGGAATTAATTGTTTTATTACAGGTTTCGTCAGTATTTCTTTATCTACCGCTATTGTTTTTCTTTCAATTATATAACCGTATTTATTAGCATATTTCCAAGCTGTTGGAGTTGTTACTCCCCAACGTAGTAATATTTTATTTTCAGATACTGTTGCTATTGCTTTTACTTCTGCTTTAATATTACCTATTTCTTTTTGGGCATAGGTTTTTATTGTAATACCCAACATCAGAAGCATAAAGATGATAGGTGTACTTTTCTTCTTAATCATTTAATGGGTTTAAATATTTTAATGAATTTATTCTGCTCTTTTTTACCTGACCTGGTAATACGTATTGTAACGTTGCTTTATATTTTCCTTGACGCATGTAAGGAAAAGCTTCTGTAATTAATTTTATATACTGTGACTTTGCATTCCAGTTAATATTTGAATTAACTAATTGATATCTTAAATCTTCGTAATCTTCTAAATAATAATACGTGAGATTATATCTGTACGGGTTGTATAAATTTATTTCTCCCGAATAATTATTTTCTAAATAAGTTACATACCAAGTCATCGGTTCCACTCCTTCTACTGGTGGTACTCCTACTTCATCAATTTCTCTACTTACCGAAATACTTCCTTCGTATGGATAGTTATTATAGATTAATGGATAAATCTGATTTCTATAGTAACTATCATCTAAAGTTGCTCTTGATACAACTAAGGGTTGATATCCTGTATACTCATTTCCTCTCAACTCTGCCAAATCAAATGCTTCTTGGTAGTCAATACTTGATAATAATGTTAATCCATAAGGATAAACAATGTGTTGATATAAATCTTTATTCTTATTCATATCTCGCATTTTACCGCTGAATGTTTCGTACTTACTTGTTCTAAAATTATAGACTAACAATTCTTTCTCTCCTTCTTTGCTTACATTTCCTTCTGCTTTCCTTGATTTTACTTCAACTGTATTTTCAGAACTACCTCCTATATTTTTAGAAGTATATGTTTCTGATACATTATCATCTAAATCACTTGCTTCTGATGTTAGTTTTAAGCTTACATCATATTGTGTTTGTGTTTGCATTTGATTTACTGGCAGCGAATAAACTAACTGCTTTTTAGCAGAGTTATATGTGAATTGTTTGTATAAATTTTCACCAGATGCACTGGTCATTATCATTTCTTTTTTCCAATCTGGCGCAGCTTCAAACAAGTATGTTTGACCTCTTTTTAATTTTACATAAGCTGTGCTATACTCATCAATAAAGAAGTTTTTTTGCCCTAGTACAGGGTACATATAATCTATATTTGTTAATGGTATTGTTTCTGGTGCTTCTCCTGTTGTAAAGTTTACTTCTTTTACTTCTGTAGCTACCTTACCTCCTGATTTTATTTTTTGCCAGCTTCCTCCTTTGTATTCTTCAAAGTGTAATTGAACTTTAGCTTTTAATTGAGCATGTGGTGGTAAAATTTCATGTGAATAAAATACTGCTACATCATTTCTATCATTCCATTTTATTTCTCCTACAATATTTTGTCCATCTTTTGTTACGGAAAAATCATCTAATAAAATTTTATACTTTCTATCTCCTGTATCATCAGGAATTTCAAAAATTTTATTAATCTGTAAATTGAATACTGCCTGGGGAGCTGCAAACACATCTATATCTGTACTTCCTTCTTTTGGTGTTAAGTCGCTAATTACGACAATACCATCTATAGGGCTTCCCCCCACTATTTCACATTTGTCTCCAAACTCAATTTTAAACCTAAATCTCCCTTTAATTAGACCTCCTAACAAGTTATATTTTCCTGCTAAATATCCTCTAAACCATGCTGGATTTGGCAATCTTGCTTGTAATAATACAGCTCCTCCTCCTGCTATAATAGGTAGTTTCTTTTTTATCCCAAAGAGTTTAAATTTTACACCTAAAACTCCTTGTAAATAAGCATACGCTTGTCCATTAGCGTACCAACCATTCATTCCTATAACTTCTGAAGATCCTTTACAATAAGCTTCTCCATAGTCTTTTAACATAATATCAAAACCTATTCCTGCATCAAATCGAGCATAGAAGATTAAAAACTTCAAATCTCCTGTAGAAACACTCATGCTAGATCCAAAAGCTAAACCTTTTCCAGATTCCAACATATTAGCATCTCTCATATAATTGAGCTCAGCAACATCAACTCCTAAAATATCTGCAACAATTGGTGGTGGTGGCGGACTTCCTGGTAAGTTTTCTCCTGTCATGAAGTAACTATCCATTTTTATTTTTAGAATTCCTAAGTCTATTTTTACTCCTACTCTATCTTCTGGAGTTCCAACGAGCATGTGCCATTCATCTGGAGCTACATAAAAATCTAGCCATCCCGCTCTACCAGAAGGACCTACTCCTTTTAAAACTCCGAAATTTATATATACTTCAGATGTAGAGTGGAAAATATCATTCACAAAATCAAAACCAATAAAAACATTTGCTGAAATAGCTGCTGTTGGACTTTGTGCTGGAATTCCTTGTCCTCCTACCACTGCAATGCTAGACAAGTTACTATTTACTGTATCGAAAAAGTCCCCTGGTAAAGAGGCTATTAGTTCACCAAAACCTTTCATGTATATTTCTTGTAGTCCTCCTGACTTTCTAAATGCCATACCAAACTCTACGGTAGCATGAAAAAGTTCTTCTGAATTTTGAGTAATGATTCCTACAGACGCTTTCATTCCAAATGAGTTTTGCTCATATGGTTCGTAGATTACTCCTGAAGTTGAAGCTCCAATTTCTGTAAAAGCAGCATCTTGCGCATTTGAATTACCTGCCATACGCATTTTATTGTAGAAACCTCCTCCAAAAGCATTCAATGCAAAACCAGGGAAAATTGGAATTCCTTGTGGCAGTGTTACTTTGGCGTCCGCATACCAATATCTAAAGGATTCTGTTCTTCCAAAAAGCGCTTTTGCTTCTACTTCTAACTTTATTCCTGTAGAAAACTTAGCTCCAACTGCACCTGCAAATCCAGTTCCGTAAGTTGGATCATCTTCAAAAATGAAAATTGCCCCTTTTAACTGCATACCGGCAACGTCCATTTTTATATATAAGTGTTCTAATCTTACTCCATCAAACTTCCATTTGTTTCCGGAATCATCCATTTTAGCTTTAAAAGCTAATTTTGAAGCTCCTCCATTTCCTCCATCTGACTCTGATGTTAAATTCACTGCAAAATCAAAAACTAATTCTGCTTTATTATCTGCAGGAGTTCTTAAACCTATTTCATTAATTACTATAGGGAAATTAGCCAATTGCAACTTTCCTTTAACACCAAAATAATCGACTGAAAACTTAGGAGATTCAGTTTGTAATACCATTTTTTGGAATGTTATTCCCTTAAAATTTATGATACTTTTTGATGTGTCATTAGATTCTTTTTCATCCTTTTTTAATCCAGATGCAAGACTCATTGATCCGTTTAAGTTTGCTTTTGGTCTAAACTCTCCATCTTTAACCTTCATCTCTACATAAGAATCCTTGGTCAAATGAACATTTGCCTTCCAAACATTAAACTTGATATCTTTTTCAGTTTTTACAGCCAATTTATATTCTCCTGGTTGAAAAACTGCATTGTATTGTAAACTATCTAATTGAGAAACTGGAAGTACTAGTTTTCCATCAAACTCTCCTGCTCTTAAATGATTTGTTTCTATATCTAACAAAAAGTAGTCTAATGAAAAATCCCACCCTGAGGCAGTCCCTTCATTTAAATCGATTACATTTTCTCCTGTAAACTTACCTGTTACTCCTTGTCCATCTATAATTAAATCTGTAGCACCAAAAGCAACTCTTTTATCTTCATTTTTCTTTTTAAACTCAGGTGGTAAAATAACTTGAAGTGATTTTACATATACTCCTCTCCACAAATTCGGCTCCGTACTATAAAACTTATCTAGGTAAGCCTTTGGAGTTGCTTCATCATTTCTTAAATCACTAAAATCAAATACGGCTGTATTTAGTTTGAACGTAGTTCCTTCTATACCTTTAATTCCGAATTCAGGTAACGATATATTCACAACCATATCATTCCAATCAGAAATCGAGGTTTTAAAATTTGCTTCTACATATCCTATTTTCTTTTTCCCTTTTTCATCAACAGGGTGTAATAAGCCATTGGCAAATTTTACATTTGCATCTAAGCCCATTTCTTTAAAACCAGAGCAATCAATAATTGCATAGGTTCCTGGTTCTTCCATACTTCCATTTAAGGTAAGTAGTAATGTTCCACTATTGAAATTAACTGTAAATTGCGATATTAAATGTAGTCTCGCATCTCCTATAATTCCTCCTTCATGAGATAACTTTACATTGGAAGCTCCTAAAATTAATACCTGTTCTCCCCTATCAGGATTTGTATTAGGTAGCTCTACTTTTAAAAAAACTGTTAGTTCTGAATACGCTGGTTTAAATACGGCTTTTGCTATTCCTACTGTATATTTTACATTACTAATGCTAACAGGTTTAATTGCTACAGGAAGCTGACTTAATCCGTCTTTTGTTAAAACATCGATATAGTTTTCTGACTCTTCAATACTTTTAAATGTATTGGTAGCCATATCTAACCACTTTTTATTGATTAGTGAATCAGCTGTATTAAACTGAAAGCCTTGCTGTGTAAACCGTTGTTGTATTTCTGGTTTTAAAGCTTCTTCTATCTCATCAAATTTATCAAGCGAAGAAAAGTTACGAAGTGTTTTACTTTTTGCTATTAAGTTCGTTTTATCAACATACTTATTTGTTACAGCTGTGCTGTCTCGCTCTGTAAAGTTTGGTGTGGCGAACAACGAAACACTTATAAATAATAGTATTAAAAAACTTAGGGGTAATTTTTTATTCATTTAGTTTGGTTGGTTAATTGTTTTTTCTTCTTTTCTTTACAATATCATATTAATTAAATTTCTTCATAAGTATAAAATACATATTGCTCCCATTCTTCATAAGGAATAGAGTTATGTAGAGAGTTAATTACTAATTTATTCCAAGGTTTCCATTCTTCTTTTAGTTCTTTATTCGTTATTTGATAATGCTCTAAAAGTCCTTTAATCAAATACTCTGGTAAAGGCATTGATAGGTTTCTAGAAACATTATCTTTTGTCAATTTTATAGAGTAATCTACAGTCTTATTAACTATTTTAAATGTAAACACACCTGAATCCCATGATTCTTTATAATCTATAAAGTCTCCATCCTCATCATAGTTTGAAATTAATAAGTTGTTTTCTTTTTCATACTCGAAAATACGATTCATCATTGTCTCATTTAACCACTGGAAAAACACATTTGCTGTATCTATTTTATTTTTTAATTCTTCAACATCATCTAAATAATATCGTACTGTACTTTTTCCATTTAAAATAAAATTAACTTCAACTTTATTAAACTTCTCATTAGTTTCTTTTTTAGAATTATATAATTCTCTGATAAAATCTATAACTTCTTTTATTTTTTTAAACGGTATCCAATGCTCTTCTATTTGATTTTGAGATGTTACGTATTGAATAGATTCATAACCAATACTCCCGTTAGTAACATCAAATATGACTTTAATTGATTTCCAATCTAAACCATTAAAACCATTTTTTATTAGGTCTAAAAAATTGTTTTTCATTTTATTTTATTTTTTAGAGAGGGTTATCGTAACTTCTAGATAACTGTGTATCTATTTTTCCATCAACTTTGACAATTACATCAATAGAGTCAGGTCTTTTAGAACCTCCAGTAAAATTAAATTCCATTTCTATTTTAACATTAGGCGGGGTATCTGACTTTAACATTTTCGAAATTTTATCCTCCATTTTATACCATTCACCAGTTCTATTTTCAGAGGCATTTTGAGAGAAATAATTAATCTGTTCACTTGGTCCTCCCCATTCATTTCTAAATATATGACCACCATCATCTACATTTACTGTTGATCCGTCTTTTACCTCTTTTGCTCTTGCTTGAAACTCTTCATTCCTTTTAATATTTTTATTAATTTCTACAGGATCCATAATAGCTTTTGAAACCCTTCCAAACTGATCTGTTTCAAACACAAATTTTCCCCCATCAACTTCATACCTGAAATTTTTCATTAGAGGAGGATCTACATTTAATAAATGATTCCATCCATCACCTGTTCCTCCTATTTTAGCTTTAATAATTCCTTCAGAAATTTCCGCCCAAACTGTACCATTCCTATCTATAACAGTAAGCTTTCCCTCTACGTTCTTGATTGTCCATGTACCTGGTAACTTACTTCTTGTTAGCATATCAATAAACTCATCATACTGATTTCCAAGAACCTTCTTTAAACTGGTTATCACCTCAGGTGACAAATTATCAACAAACTTTTGTTTTAGAATTATAAAATCTCCTGATGGAGTTGCAGAGCTCATGTCAATATCTTCTACCTTTCCATTTGATCTTGCTACATACCAATTATCTGCTTCTATTACATTATTACTGTAAATTTTCATTTCTCCTGTTGATCCAATTATATCTCTATCTAATACTTTAGCTATCTCACTAGCACTAGATGAGTTATTACAGCTTAGTAATCGAATAGTTTTATTAGATGGTATTGATGTAAGTGCTTGACCAAATTCAGCTGCAGTAAGTGTTATATTTTCTGTCTTTCCACCTAACTCAATAATCACTGAAAAGTTATCTCCCGTATTATCTGAATGTACAATTATATCAATATAATTATCATTGGTATTAATATATCCTTTTACAGCTCCAATTTTATCTCCTGTTAAATTAATATTACCTCTGAAGAGCTGTTTAACTTTATCTGCAATACCTACCTGAACTCCAGCCACTCTTGCCAACTCCTCTCTAACATTAACATCAATTGTTTCATCAGCTTTTTCGTAGGCTTCTTTAGCTGTTTTCTTTATCATTTGTTCAGTAAAAATGTCTAATCCTAAAGACCCCATTTCTAACCAGAACAAATGTGTTCTTAATTTATTACAAAACTCTGTTTTACAATCAGACAACGTGAGCATTGCATTTAAAACTCCCGCTGATATCTCTGCCCCTGCAACTGTATATTTAACCGTTTTTGCTCCTTTAGATAAATGCCTTAAATGTCTAAGTTTAACTAAATTCCCTACACCAGAAACAGTCGTTACTGCATCAAAGGTTAGATTAAATGCTGTTTCTAAATTAGCTGTTTGATTTACTTCTTTTATAGCTTTTAAGTAAAATGCAGGGATTTCTTCTGAAGGAATTTTCAAACCTTCTACTGTTTGTCCTGTATTAAGGATATTTAACTTACTATAAAAACCAAATGACCCTACTACCTTATAACTTACACTATTATACTTTGAGGTGATAAAAATCTCATCTTCATTAGTTTTAAAAAAAACACCAAAATCATCGGTATAAAAGCCTAATGTTTTCTGAGAATTATACGGAATAAACAGCTCTGTTTCAAGATTAGCATAATTACTCTGTAACCAATTTTTATAAACTATTTGAATAAATTTGGTGAAATTGTCTTCTCCTCCGTAGTTATCAATTTTCTCATAAAGCACTTTGAACAACTTCTTGTCATCTACTTTATGAGTTAGCAATCCATCTAAAAGTTTTTGAGAATTGTCTCTACCTATAGCATCTATTAATTTTATTACTGCTTTTTCTTCATCTGATCCACCTTCATTAATTGAGCAAGAAGCGAGTGATATAAGATCACTCCAGTGTTCTGTTTTTCTTTCGTCAATTACAAAATTAGGTGCATGTTCATATAAAAAATCTAGTTTATTACAATCTTCTCCGGCTTTTTCAAATTCCTTATTAAACTTTTCTAATATGTAGTTCTTATTTAACCCAATACCTACATACTCTGAATACTCTACATAATCCTTAACATCTCTAATAGTTAAACGAATCGCATCTTTTCTAGAATGTGTTTCTCCATTTATATAATTAATTTTATCTGTATAAGTATGCTTTTCATTTATTTCTAAATCTAAATACCTTTCAATATTAGAGACATCTACAATTCCTTTTTCTGAAGATAAGCTACCCCATAATTTCAGTTTACGATTTCCTATTTGAAATTGAACTGATATTGGTATTTTATCTCCTAGTATTGATATGGTTGAATCTGTAAGAAAAAGATTAGGGTTATACTCTACTTCTTTTTTTCCTTTATTTACTTTCAACCAACTCATTAAAGCATTGTAGTCTATACCAGTATGAATATACTCTCCATCTTCATCTCCTTGGAACCAATACAATTGCACACCCGGAGCGTGCATTTTTTTCCAATCTAAATGGTTTAAAACTGTTCCGCTACCATAATCCATTAAGAAGTTAGTAGCTCCTTGTCCAAATTGGTACTCATCCCAAGTATGTTCTAATCCAAAAATTCCGTGCCCTAATTCGTGTGCTAAGGTTCTAGATTGTTTTGTTACTGTAGTCGCATTTTGAGTGAACACAAAACCAAACTGCCTTTTCAATGGCATAAAACCTGATACATTGGCGTTAGTTATAGATATATTCGTAACAAAAACATAATATGTTTTATCTGTGTAATACTCTTGTTGTTTAACATAGTTATTAAACATCAATTGTTCATCCGTATAATGTGATAATATAGAACTGTCTCCTACTTTTAATCTTTTGTTTCCATCTTTATCCCAACCATACACCTCATCTGGCAAAATACTTTGTCCTATTTGAACATTTAATCGAACCCCTGCTTTGCTATATATTTCTGCTGTTTTTTCTTTTAAAGCATCGTTAATTACAACACCATCTCCTACTGGTATTAAGGTTACATTTATAGGTTCTAATTCTTTAGATGCTAAGTGTGTTGTTATTAAACTACCTGCTATATCATATTTTTCATTATTCTCTTTAGACTTTACAACCGCAAAAATCTCTTCATCTGCATAATCAAACTTTCTTTTTAATTTTAATGTTGCTTCTGTACTGTTATTATTCCAGTTAACCTCTACTTTTGCCCCATCCTTTGTTTTAAAAATGATATCATCTTTTGAAATACTAGCATCGTTGATAGTAACTTTAGCTGTAATAAAATCTTCGCCTTGTATATCTGATATTGCTTTATAAGGTACTTTATACTTTGTACCATTTGCTTCTAAAATTTTGTATTCTTTTTCAAAAGTTACAGAAGTATTTTCTGGTAATGCATCAAAATAATAATCACCAGATTCTTGAAAAACAACTGTAACCCCTGCTGCTGTTATTGCATTTACATTGCCTTCTTCATCAATACCATTTGTTGTATTGTCTGCAACAGCTCCTCCTTCTGCTCCTTCTTCTTTTGTAACAGTCCCATCTTCTCCTACCGACCACACATCTCCATTTGCGCTTTTTATACTTATATCATCATCACCCGGTATGATGGCTTCTTCTCCATTTGTTCCAGTTACGACGATAGCTCCATTTGCATCTATTTTTACTTCATCTATTACAAAATCAACTTCTACTAAATCGTCCTTAACTCCATCGTCTCCATTAATTCCATCAGAAATATCCACATCTACATCCACATCAGCCGATGCTCCCTTGCCAAATTCTGGATCATACAACGTTACTATTTCTCCTTCTGCTAATTGATTAGCTGTGTTTATTAAAATATTTGAGAAAGTTACACCGAACTTAGCAAACTTTAAATATGGAATAGCTACATAACCTTTTCCTGAAATTCTTCCATTAGATTGGCTTTGAATTTCTGTTATAATCACTTTAAAATCTCCTGCAGTAACCTCATCTCCTATAGTTAAACCTGCATGTGGATTTCTATTAGAAATGGCAATTTCATCAGGAACTATTCCACAATTATAATTAGCATCTTCATTTTGTATCAAATCTGTTGTTACGTATTGTAATTCAGAATAGTCACTAAACTGATAGCTACATTTTCCCTTTACTTTATATTCATAAGTAGTTCCAGGTTTTAAGTTCCATATAGTTGCCCAACTACTGTTTGTTCTTTTAGTAAACCAACTAGCATTCGTCTTTCCATTTTCTCTATATGCTATGATATATTCTGAAAAAACTGTTGGGTCTTGTTCCCAGAAAACATTGATTTTTGAAGTTCCTTTAGCTTCTGCTGATATCCCTTCTGGTACCTGACACGGTACTGTTCTTGAAAACCAGAAAACCTCACTGTATCCTTGGTTTTTGAACAATCCTATTTCTTCTAAGCCTTGTAGCGCTTTGGCTCTTACTCTCCAAGCATATTTTCTCCCAGGTAATAGTAAAGGCTTATCTGGCCCATAAATTAAGGTTGTTCTTCTAGTTGTTTCCTGATGAATAGGAAGTTGTGATAAAAATGCTGTTTGAGGGTTTACTGAGTTATCCCAAACTTCAACAATACTAAACTCATACTCTACATTGCTAACATTGATATGACGAGGTGTCCATTGAAAAATAATGTTTTCAAAATCTGTGGGTTCAATATTACTTCCTGTTAAAGGAATATTTAATATTGGTGGTTCATTTTTAAATATAAATACGGTAGCACATTTTTTTGCTGATAGTTTTGCTCCTGAAATGTAATCGTACACCTCAAAACAAAAATTATAACTTCCTTCAGGTATTGTTTGTCCATAAACAGAAGAGCTTATTCCTTGTATATTTTCAAGTCTATAATATGGTGCTAGTTCTGTATTTCTTAATGTTAAGGGTATTCCTCCTTCTAAAAACAAGTCTTGTGCTCCAACTACAAAGTCCTTACTTGAAAAACGTATGTTACCTCCTTCGAAATACGTTTTTAATCTTATTTGACGACTTGGTATAGTTAAATCATTTAAAAAAATTTGAACCGTTATAGGGCTATTTAAACTAGTATCATCTGCATAATTATAAAAATTAACTGGTGCTGGTGCTTTTACTCTTGGAATAATGCTAACTGGAAACTGTTGAGCAAAAACACTATTAAAAAAAACTAATAAAAATGTAGCAAAGAGTAGCTTTCTTTTCATACAATAGGGTAAAGGGGTTAGTCCATATATTTTAATTCATATTGACTCTCATCAATATGTTTTTCTGATTCTTTCGCTAAAAACTCTATTACGAGTCCTTGCAAATATAATTTTATTTTCTTTTTTTTCTCACTCATTTTAAACATCTTATAAATTTTAGATGCATTTGCTTCTCTAAATTTTCTGAGTACACCTGTATCTTCTTTTACCCTCTTTAAAGTTTCATATTCTTCTATTTTTGAAACAATCCACCTGTGAACAAGTAATTTTTTATGAGACCTTCTCAGTACTTGATTCATTTTGTTAAATTCAATTTGTAATGTTTCTGGGTAAGTTGCTCTTTCTTTTAATGTTTTATACCATAAAACATGCTTTCTTATTTCTTTTTTATTTTTCAAGTAATCTTGTTCTGTAGGATAATCCAAATACACAGCACTTTTATAAACACCTATTAAAGCTTGATATATTAACTCATTATAATCTTTTAAATATTCTTTAGACTTATATATATCATCAAGTAATTGAATCGCTTTTATCTTATAAACTCTATTACTTTTTTCTTTAGCAATTTGTATTCTCTCATCCTGTAACTTCTTACTTATCTTTTTGGGTACGTCGTTAAAACTTTTTGATTCTATCAATTCTTTAATCCTAAAGCTTATTTCAGGAATTGTTCCTTCGTATAAAGAGTCTTTGTAAATAAATCTAATAGGCTTTTTAATCTTCTTTACTTTTTTCTCTTTTTTTGCCTTTGGTTTTCTTTTAAACTTGATATTTTTAGAATTAAAAATTCCAAAATCATATGTGTATCCAAATGTTACGGTAATACTATTATTCGAAATATTAGTTGAGCTTCTTAATTGAAGAAGTCCATTTAAATTAAAATTATGCCTTTTATGGTATACATATCTTGCTCCTGTCCTTAAATTAGTTACTTGACCTTCTCTATCTCCATTAATAATGCTTTCGTTATAACTTAACGAGCCATTTAACTTTAGTTTTTTTTCTAAAAACCCTTTAGTTGCAGAAATTGTAGGTCCAAAAATTAGGTTCTCATCTGTTATTCCTAACTCACTATAACTAGCATTGATAGCTCCTGAAATCATTAAATCTGAATCAGGGTACCCAATAGTATATGCTCCTGTAAAATTATAAAACGAAGATGTATCTTCTTCTCTAACTTCATCGCCTATTTTGTTTACAGCATCTTGAAAAGACAAACTAAAGTTTAAATTTTGTCTAGTACTTGGAGTTTCTTCTAAAGTATAATTTACATTCACATTTGCATTTTGTGAAATCTGACTTATATTATCTTGGTCCAGCTCTTCCTCTATTTGAGATACACCATTTATAAAGTCGAATTGGTTTTTAATATTAGTATAAGATTGAAAATTAGAATACCCCGCACTAACATTTAATTTTTCACTTGCATTATACCCTAAGTTTATGGAACTAACCAATCTACTTAACCGTGTAGCTTTTGTATTGTCTATATCGTCATTTTGTAAACCTGCGTTTAAGTTTATAGATAACTTATCTTTAAAAATGGTTTGAGAAGCGTTTACAGTTAAGTTTTCTAAATCATTATTAAAAAAATACCCTCCTAAAGTTCTATAATTAGGGTCAATTAACTCATACCCTAATCCAATTGCTCCCCTTCCTACTTTATAAACAAAGTTTAAATTATATGCTTTATAATATTGAGTTGTTGGATTACTTGATAACAAAAAAGAGGCAAAATGATTGCTTTCTCCTTCAACCCTTGTATCTTCTGTTAATGCTGATAAAGCTACTTCTCCCTTTAACTTTAAGTCTTTAAAAAAATCTAGTTCTGTATTAAAGCTTATTACTGTATTATCTTTAGGCAGTACATCTTTTTCTATTGGAATTGGGTTATTTAATGACTCTATATCATCTTTTGCTCTAAAAAAAATAACTCCTGCTGTTAACTTATCAAACTTATAAGAAGCTTTAATTCCATATCCAATTCGTTTGTAATTAGCTTCTCCATTTAAATTATCTTCACTAAACTCTCTTTCTTTTAATAACCTACCATACATTAAACTTATTTTTAATTTATCTTTAGGAGACAAATCAAAACCGACACCAGTAAATTGATGTCCGTTTAATGTATAAGGTGAAAAGCTCATATTTACATCTCCAACATGTGCTGTTACCCACTTATAGCTTGGATGAATACTTAACCTATTAAAAGTAAATGGTGTGTTAGCTTGAAACTTACTATTTGAATATGAAAAAGAAACTGGAATATTATAAATGTCACTAACATTTAAATTGACATTTCCTGATAAAAAATAAGTAAAAGGTTCTCTATTAGAATTTCCGTTATAATATACTGTGTTTACCCCAACTCCTCCTGTTACTTTAAATAATGGCGACTTGCCTATCTTATCTAAATTTTGACTGAAGATAAAAAGAGGGGACAACAAAAAAAGTAGTAGTGTATTTTTTTTACTATTCAAAAAACAATTTTAATTTGATAGCAAAAAAAAGATTTTTTAATTCAAAAAACAATTTTACTTCTTACTTTTTAAAATATAATTAAAAAAGCTGTTAATATTTAAATTAACAGCTTTTACCTTTACCTTAATTAAGGTAATAATACCTTTATATTTTATCGTCTACTATAGTTAGGTGCTTCTTTAGTAATAGCAACATCGTGTGGGTGACTTTCGTTAATTCCACTTGCAGTAATACGAACAAATTTCCCCGTATTTTTTAAGGTCTCAATATCTTTTGCTCCACAGTATCCCATACCTGCACGTAACCCACCTACAAATTGGTGAATGCTTTCTTGTAATTCTCCTTTATAAGCAACACGTCCTACAATTCCTTCTGGAACTAACTTTTTAATGTCGTCTTCTACATCTTGGAAATAACGATCTTTTGACCCTTGTTTCATGGCTTCAACAGATCCCATTCCACGATACGATTTGAATTTTCTTCCTTCGTAAATAATCGTTTCTCCTGGAGATTCTTTGGTTCCTGCTAATAATGATCCTAACATTACACAGTCTGCTCCAGCTGCAACAGCTTTTGGAATATCACCTGTATAACGAATACCTCCATCAGCAATTACAGGAACTCCACTTCCTTTAATAGCAGCTGCTACTTCTAATACTGCTGAAAATTGTGGGAATCCTACACCTGCTACCACACGTGTTGTACAAATAGATCCTGGTCCTATTCCTACTTTTACTGCATCTGCTCCAGCTTCTACTAAATATTTAGCTGCTTCTGGGGTTGCAATGTTCCCTACAACAACATCTAATTCAGGGAATTTAGCTTTTACTTCTTTTAATACAGAAACCACTCCTTTGGTATGTCCATGAGCTGTATCTATGATTACAGCATCTACTCCAGCATTTACTAAGGCTTCTGCTCTATCAACTGCATCGTGCGTTACGCCTAATGCAGCAGCTACGCGTAAACGTCCATATGAGTCTTTATTAGCTATTGGTTTTTGTGTAAGCTTTGTAATATCTCTAAAAGTAATTAGTCCTACTAGCTTATCATCATCATTAACAACAGGTAATTTTTCTATTTTGTTTTCTTGCAAGATAACTTCAGCATCTTTTAAAGAAGTTCCTTCTGCAACTGTTACTAAGTTTTCAGATGTCATAACTTCAACAATAGGACGCTCGTTATTTTTTTCGAAACGCAAATCACGATTCGTTACAATTCCTACTAATTTTCCTGCTTCATCAACAATTGGAATACCTCCAATTTTATGCTCACGCATTGCTTGTTTAGCATCTAAAACGATTGCACTTAACGACAAAGTAATCGGATCGATTATCATTCCGCTTTCAGCACGTTTTACCTTACGAACTTCTTGAGCTTGTTGCTCAATTGTCATATTCTTATGTAACACTCCTATTCCTCCTTCTCTTGCAATAGCAATTGCCATAGCAGATTCAGTTACCGTATCCATAGCTGCAGATACTATTGGAACATTGATTGTTATGTTTCTTGTAAATTTTGTTTGGATTGAAACTTCTCTTGGAAGTACTTCTGAGTAGGCAGGAACTAATAAAACGTCGTCGTACGTTAATCCTTCCCCTAATATTTTAGCTTGATGAGCTTGCATATGCAATCAATTTAGTGTGTTGTTAATTAATTGCATGCAAATATACTACAAATAATGCAAAAACAATCTTTAATTTTAAGTTAAGTAAATCACTTTTTTTAATGTTAATAATTAAAGCTATCTCTTTTTAGTCTTTTATCTACCACGTTAATAATCAAGTTTTATACGCTAAAGGTTTTTAGCCTATTTTCTTCTTACTATTTTTTTACATTTATGTTGCTTTTGCATATATTAGAACTCACAAAATCAACGCAATGGAAAACAATACCCTTCAAAAAGATAATAAAAAAATTGTTAGCACTAATAGTAATGGTGTTTACCCTAAAGTATCTAAAGAATTGATTACTGAAATTAACAACATGCTATCCTATGCTATTTATAATGGTACTGTTATTAATACAGAGGTAAATTCTTTAATTGAAAGTAAGAATTTAAACGATTTGATAAATGCGCATAACATTCTTGTTAAAAACATTGCTCCTGCAACACCAAAATCGATAGAATACACAAAAGCTCTTCGTGATGAAGGAGAAAATAAATCTATTTTCAGTAAACTTCCTATAGTAAGGAATCTTATTTTCTTAGCGCTTTTCTTTTTGGTTTTATTCATTGTTACTGCACTTTCTCCTGATGTAAATAATAACTCATTAGATAAAGGTTTAATGAATAACTCTGGATTACCACTCCTTTTAAACCTCTCCTACTTAGCATCTGTTGCTGGTTTAGGAGTTATTTTTTATTTATTGAAAAGAGTTAGCGATTCTATTAGAGAATCAACCATGGTTTCAGAGGAGTCAATTTCTTATTTGGCTCAAATAGTACTTGGTATTATTGCTGGACTTATCATGTCGGAAATTATTTCATTTTACACCAAAAGCCCTGAAGATATCAACCTTTTTAATAAAGGAGTTTTGGCTTTGATTGGAGGGTTTTCTTCGGAAGCCATTTTTAGCATACTACAAGGCATTATAGATAGAGTTAAATCCATTTTTATCATACCAAAAACCAATACAAAATAACTAAAAAACAAAGAGGTTGTTACGTTAAGTAATTATTTATAATAGAGCTTACAGCATACTAACCGAACTTAGCTCAATACTGTAGCAACCTCTTTTTTATTATAAATTAACTATACTTATGAAATACTTTTACGTATCTGTTTTTTCGTTTTTTCTTTTTTCCTGCGCCAGTATTCCAAGCTCTACTGTAACACTTACTAAAGAAGTTATTAAAGAAGCTGATAATATGCATCAGCTAAATGTATCTTTAGTCAACAGACTTTTTGATGAGCGAAAAGAAAAAATCAATTTATTTATTGAAAATAAGTACACCCCTACGCTATTAAAAAAGTTTGAGGGTTTATTACCAGATTCTTTAGATTATAAAAAAGAACTACCTAATATTCTAAATAGTATTGTTCCTATTATTAATCACAAAAAAGATTCACTTCAAAGTATTTTGGATTCACAAAGACAAGATATTTTAAACCAGCTAAATTCTAATTATAGTGATTATAGTAAAGCGACTACTTCGCTTCAAAACTTAATTAACTCTGCAGTGAAAGTAAAAACTACGGAAAGTGATGCTTTGTCAGCAATAAATCAACTTACAGGTGATAAAATTAATATAAAAAAGGTTGAAAACACCATTAATCAGAGTATTGATAAAACTGGAAATGCATTAAATAAATTGATAACCATTGAAAAAGTAATTTCTGAAAAATAACGATTATGAATTCTATAGACTGGAACAATGTAGCTAAAGAAGCAGCTTCACAAACTGATGCTGAGTTTAACAAACAATTGGCTAGTTTAACTAATTTAAAACTTAGTGAAGTGGATGCTTTTATTAAGGAAAGTAAAATTACCAATGCAAACGCCATAAAAACACTTAAACTGATTGATGACGCTACTATTAGTAATAATGAAAAAGCCAAAGCTATTTCTAATATCGAAAATGGCCTTGGCTTTGTAATAAGTTTAGTTTCTAAAGTGGTATAACTACCTAAAAATTGTATTGTCTTTTATAAATGCTGTTTTATAACGCTCACTAAAGAGTATTTTTTCGTCATTATCTAAGACAATAAGATTATCTTCAAAGTAAATTTCTTTGATTTTCTTTACGTTAACTAAGTAATTTCTATGTACTTGTCTAAAATCTGGATTAGACAGCATATCTTTTAACTTAGTTAACGATAATTTTATTAGGTAGTTTCCTGAGTCGCAAATTATACTACAGTATTTTTCCTTTACTTCTACATAATTTATAGCAGCTACATCTACTTTAACCACGCTTCTTTTTTTCTTTATGAATAAAAAAGATGGACTTATTACACCATTGTTTGATGCTAAACTAATACTGTTGTTTTGCTGATAACACGACTCAATTGCCAATTCTAAAGAGAATAACAATTCTAGTTTGTTATACGGCTTTAAAAGATATACTAACGGATTGGTTAGTTTTGCTTCATCAAAAATTTCTCTTCCTTGCATACTTGTTAGGAATAAAAACGGTACGTTAATTCCTTCTTTATTCAAACGGTGTGCTAACGAAATTCCGTCTGGTCTTCCGTTTATCATGATGTCTAAAATAATAACATCAAAAAAGCGATTTCTAATTAACTTTTCTGCTTCTACCGCATTTTTTGCTAATGATACCTCATAATCATTATCTTCTAAAAAAGAAGAAAGTTCTAAAGCTTCTTCTTCTAAGTCTTCTAGCAATAGTAATTGTAGTTTTTTCATAATTTATGCGCTTGCGTTGGGTAACAAAATTCGTATAGTTGTCCCCACTTCCAACTCACTATCTATGAGTAATTTTCCATTATTCTTTTTAATAAGCGTTTGACACAGTAACATACCTAACCCTACGCCCTCAGATCTGTTAATTTTGTCAATACTTAAGTCTTCTAATCCTTTTATTTTTGCTAGTTTTTCTTCTGAAATTCCAAAACCTGTGTCTTTAATCTCAATTGTACTAAATTCTTCAGAGTCGTTATAGGTTTTTACTTCAATCTTGCCGTTTTCTCCTGTGTATTTTAGTGCATTATCTAACAAATTTCTCAATACTATTTTTAAGGATTCCTTGTCTGCTTTTACTAAAATAGTAGCTTCCAACTTTGTAGTTAGTACAATGTTTTTAGCTTCTGCAATTTCTTCAAAGTTATAAACAGCCTGTTCTACCAACGGTTTTAAAGGATATTCTTCTGCTTTAAACGATAGCTGATTGTTTTGCTCTAACGACCAATGCAATACATTGTTTAATAAGTGACTCGTGCTTTCAGTTAACGCAATAGCATTGTTCGTCGTTTCACTTACCGCATCATACTCTTTGTTTTTTAACTGTCGTTTTAGCTTTTCGTGTTGTCGCTTAATTGTATTAATTGGTGAACGTAAATCGTGAGATACTACAGAAAATAAATAGTCTTTCGTTTTGTTAGCTACGTTTAACTCCTCTTTTTGCTGAGTTATAAACCTATTTTTACTTTTTAACTCTCTATAAAAATAGCCTAAAAACCCCAGAAAAACTAATAAACCCGAAGCTCCAATTACTAAACTCTTTTGCACTACTGCTTGACGTTTTAATTCTTCTTCTTGTAATGCTATTTCTTGTTGCTTTTGGGCTACAGCTAATTGTTTGTCTTTTTCTGTCAGCTCCCAAATTTTATCACGGTTCCAAATAGAGTCTTTCCAACGACCATACTCCATATAATATTCTACACTTTTTTGGTAGTTTTTTCTATTCTTCTCCACAACCGCCATGTTTCTAGCTGAGTTTTGCTTCAATTCAAAATCAGAAAAACTTTTTGCTAACTCATATGCTTCTTTAAACAACGGAATGGCTTCATCATCTAAATATTGATTATAATATACATTTGCTAACTCCATTTTAGTTGTTATTAAAGCTGCTGTATCTTCTTCCTTTATAAGCAAATATTCTTTTGTAAAATATTCATTTGCATTTTGATATTCTTTTTTATGAATATAATTTAGTCCTAGATTATGATAGGTACTTTTTTTAACCTCTAATACTAAATCTTCATCAAGTTTTAGAAATTTATTGTAATAGAGAATAGATTTTTCATAATCTTTCATTTCTAAATAAATTCTACCTAGTTTCTCATACTTTAAGCTTTTATATATACTACTATCTGGAACTAACAAAATACTAGACAAAGCTTTCTTATATATTCCTTTACGAATAGCAGAAGTCCCTTGAATATAATTTAATATATTCCTTTGTTCTGTGTTAATATTATTTAATAAGGCTCTCCCACTATATACAAAACAAGAATCATATTCCTTATTTTTATAGAAAGTAAAAGCTTTACAAAAAAAACTATTACCATCCTCCTTACAAATTAAGGAAGTCTTCTTGTAAAGAAGGATTAAATCGCTAGTTTTTTTTTCTTGAGAAAAACAACTAATGTTTATTATTAGAATAACAAATAAAAATTGCCTCTTAACCTTGTCCATTAACAGGAGTAGTTACAGTTCCTCTATCAGTTTCTGGATCATCATTTTCGCTACGTACTAAAATCATATCTACAGATGGAGTTCCTTCATCTAATTGATAGGCAAACTGTACATAATATAAGTCGTATTGGCTAGCTACTTCATCACAATTAAACTCTACTCTAAAGTCTCTACAACTTACCGTATCGTATCCACCATCTTTATTTAAGATTTGTGTTGGCGTTACTCCGTAGTAGTTTAAATAGATTTCGTTTCCTTGTAGTTGTAATCCGTTTGTGTTATCTACTGGGTTTAATGTATTGTCTGGTAAGTAAGCTAAAACCGTTACGGTGTTAGGAGTTGTACTGTTTCCAGATTCATCTCTAGACATGTTTACTAAAGGGCCTGTAGGTACATTATCAACACTAATATTGGTGTCAAATTTTTTAAAGTCTTTTAATGTTAATGTAACTCCGTTAACGTTTACTGGGTTTCCCATCTTTTATAATTTTTTAATTTGGTTATTGGCTAAATTTACAATTATAAAAAGAAAAGAAAAAATAGTTTGTTAATAATTTATAAGAGCTTTAGAGAAAATTCTCTTTTGTAAAACTTCTCTTTTTTCTACCGAGTAAAAAAGGGAGAAACCGAAGCTTCTCCCTTTATTTTAAATTTTGAACTGTAATGTTACATACCAGTTTCTCGGAGCGGATGGTATAATACCTGGTCCTGGATATCCTGTTGCCCTTCGTGTAAAGTATTTTTCGTCTAACAGGTTATTTACTCCTGCTTCTAACTTGAAAATTTTGTATTTGTAAGAAGCTGAGAAGTCTAATACTCCATAAGCAGGAATTTCACCTACTACTCCACTTATTTTAGCGATACTTGAATTTGAGTCTGCTATAACAGCATTCGATGCATCAGAAAATTGTTGTGTTAGGTAAGTATATTGTAAACTTGATAATAAGTTTTTATATCCGAACTTAACACCGGTTTTAAAGTTAAATTCTGGCACAAATTCTACTTTATTACCTACAATTCCATTTGCTATTGAAGAGGTATACTCTGAGTTTGTATAGGAAGTATTTACAAAGTAATTAAAGTTATAATCGCTATTTATATCAAACATCTTTTTTAGGTTCAAATCAAAAAGACTCTCTACACCAAGAATTCTTGCATCCCCAATATTATCTCTTTCTGGCTTACCATCTGATCTTGTATAAATACCTATTCTATCATTATAAAAAAGTCCAAAAACACTTACATCATATGATACAACTTTATTAAAATCTCCCCTTACTCCTATATCGGCTGTAAATCCTTTTTCATCTGTAATATCTTCTGCTATTGCAAAAGCAGGATTTGCAGTACTGATATCTGCAAAGGTTACTGAACGGTAGTTTTGTGAAACATTCCCGTAAAATTCTATTGAGGTGTTAGGCTTATAACTAGTTCCTACTCCTAATAGTAAAAAAGTACGTTCTTTTGTTTCTTCCTCGTCTCTTTCATTTCTATTTATCACATTCCCCGCTGCATCAGTAGTAATATCAGTTATGAATTCTTCTCTTTCGGTTTTTATATGTTCTAAACGAAAACCTGGAGTTACTGACCATTGATCATTTAAATAGAAAATATTCTCTCCAAACAATGCAATATTTAAATTAGGAAATGTACTGTTTGATTGTCTTGGATAGTTTGGATACTCTTCTGAGTAAATTTTAAAGTCAGCATCTGACAATTCAGATCCCGGGCCTTGCGCTGATGTGTTATTTGCTTTATAAAACTTACTCCCTATTAAAAAAGTAGCTTTTTTATTGAATAACTCATATTCTGATAATAACCTAGCTTCAAATCCGAAGTTATTAAAATCTCCTTTTATAACTTGTCTTTCTCTCCCTGGGTCTTCATCACTAACTCTATTGGTTCTATATCCTACCGCGTCTCTTGAAGCATTTAAACCAAAGAAATTAAACGTGAAATTTGTTTTATCTGAAAAACGATGAGCCAACTTAAGGTTGTACAAAAACCAATCTACTTGAAACCAATTACGTTCTCTATTACTCTGAAAAGGATTTTCTACAAACATAGCGTCAGTTAACCCTCCAGCTTGCTGAGCTACATATTTCAAATATGTTATTTCTGCTTCTAACTTTGTTCTGTCTGAAATCTCATATCCTAAATGTGTAAAGGCATTTTTTGAATCGAATTCAGAATTCGGACGGAAACCATCTCCTTGCTTGTAATTATAATATCCGTAGTAGCTAAATTTACCTTTGGTTCCTCCAATACTTGTAAAATTGGTAAATAAGTTATTACTTCCTAAGGTATTTCTTGTAATTATTTCTAATGGTTTGTTAGGGTTTGGTTTCTTCATTATAAAGTTAACTAGTCCTCCAAACTGCGTTCCATATTGTAACGAAGCAGCCCCTCTTACAATTTGAATTTCATTCAATGCTTCCGCTGGTGGTGTATAATAACTTTCTGGATACCCTAACACATCTGCACTAATATCGTATCCGTTTTGACGTGTATTAAAATTGGATGTTCTGTTAGGGTCTAATCCTCTACCACCAATATTTAATTGTAAACCTGCATCGTCATTTTGAAAAATGTTTAATCCTGCTACTTGACTGTATAACTGGCGTGCATTATTAGAAGCTAACGCAGCTGTAGATTGATTTACTAAAACAACTTCTGTCTTTTTTCCTGCAAAAATTGCCGTTTCTTCCACATCTTTTAAGCGCTTTAACTCAAACACTTTTCTTCGTTGTGCTTTGATTTGTATTTCTGATAGCTCTTCAGAAAAAGAGTTTAATTGAACATTTAATACAACGTCTTTTACAACAGTTACTTTAACTTCTTTTAATTGGTAATCTTCTACATAGAACAACAATTCTAATTGTTCTTTTTCTGCTGTAAACTGATAAAATCCTTTACTGTTAGTCTCTGCTAACAATCTACCCGTTTTGTTATATACTTTTACATTTTGCAACTTCGTATTTATTTCAGAGGTTACCACTCCTGAAACTTTGTTTTGAGCAAAAGTTGAAGCTGTAAAAAATAACAATACACATACTAACTTTACTATATTTTGAGCTAATTGTGTGTGTTTGAACATGTATTTATAGTCCATAAATTTTAATTTTATCAGTAAAAGGTAATATCCAATCTTTGTGTTTAAAACTTTCTTTTTGTTTATATAAATCTACCTTTGAGTTTATATATGGTTGACTTAATCGTCCGTTTAATGCTACAAAACTTTCTACATAGACTTCTATATTTTTGTGACCGTCTTTTTTAAAATGATCTCCTAAATAATGAGCATATTCCAAAATAAAATCAGGCTGAAAACTCATTTGCTTTTCTTGAAAAGAGGTTAAAAAATCAGCATTGTTTACATAAAAAAACTTCCCTGTTTCTCCATCTACAATTTTAAAATTTGCATAGCCTGCTTTTTCTATTAACATAACTCGCCACGAAAAACGAAAACCTTCTTCTGTCCAAAATAATTCTCCTGGATACAATAAGTAACGCCATGGTAATAGAATTTGAAGTACAAAAAGAGTTCCTAAGATTGATAGGATGACTTTCTTTTTAAGTTTTGTATATGTGTAATCTTTGACTTCTTCAACTGTTTCTGATGAAATTGAGAACACTCTCTTTATAAATTGAATAATTTTCTCGTGCAAAGAAGCATCGAAAAAAATGAGTGTTGCAACAATCATTATAAAAGGAAACATGCCTATAGGAAATAAAACCCTAGTGAATACATGGAAGAATACGACCAATCCGAAAGCTAACAGACGTGTTCTTTTGTATAGTAATAAAAAAGGAATTGATAAGTCATACAAAGCTCCACTCCAACTCATCGCGTAGTGAAACCATTCTTGTTGCATTAAGTTATTTCCTATAAATGGTAAATCGTATTTTGACGGCAACCATATTTTTAAAGGTTGTGCTCTAAATAACCAATCAGAATTTAATTTTGCTAAACCAGCATAAAAGTAAACAATTCCTAATAGCAATTTTACGCTATCAATTGTCCATTTTGGCACATTTATATATTCTCTTTTTCTTAGGTAAGCATCTAAAGAAAAACGAGCGTTTGCTGGTAAAAAGATTAGTACAAAACTTAGTATGCTTATAAAGTAGTAATGGTTTAAATAGGTTGTTTTATCCATTAACTCTATATAAGTAAAGCTTAGAAAAAATGTTACAATAGCTAATCTATATTTAAACCCTAAAGCTACGAATGCTGCTGATAAACCACTAATTACAAATAGTAAATATGTGTAATTCCCAATAGGTTTTACCCATTCAAAACCGTAATATGAAAAGTGAAATGTAGGTTGCACATATAGTTTTTCTATCCAACCATGGTACCAAAATCGGATGATACCAAAAAGCATCATAATCCCAAAAAAAACACGAAAAACAGCCAAAGGGGCTGAATTTATTTGCTTTGAAAGGTAGTTTTTAGAAATCATTTTATGATATGCTTCACCTACAAAAAGTATGACTATTAAGTTATTTTTTTAATAAAAGCTGCCTATTTTCATAGACAGCTTTATAATTTTTTTTCAGTGATTAATCTCCGTCGGCATCAACATAATCTACGCTAACATTAAATGCTTGTAGCATGTCAACTTTAAGATACACCACTACTTTTTGCAACTCATCAAATGCTTTTGTCATTTGAGTATTGTCTGTGTTTATTTGTTGATAAAAATCATCATTTAATGTACCAACCTGTGTTTCAGCTGTATTAAACTGTGCATTTATTAAGTTTACTAAATCTCCTCTTTTTAAGTACTCTAAATAACTTTTAAAACTAATTCCAGAACCCGCTGCGTTAAAGTTATTTCCGTTAAAAAAATCTTGAACAGCATTTAATGCTTCTAATGCTAATGCTTTTGATGCTACTCGATTGTAATATGCTTCTACTTTTTCTGGCAATGGTGTTGATGAAAAGTTTCCTGCTGGTATTCCAAACTTATTAGCTCTTAAGCCTTTTTCATAATAAAAAATAAAATCGTTTACCAACTTATTTAATGATGAACTAGCTGTATTGCCCGTAGAGGCAACAAATTGATCTCTATAACTTCCTTTCCAATCATTAAGAATTGTCGTTGTTAATCCACTCATTTGAGCAATCACATCAGTTATATACTTTTTGTAATTAGCGGCATTTGCATCTGTTGTATATTTTTCTAAAATAGCAGTGTCGTTTGCTGCTACTCCGTACAATAAATAATCTAATGCAGGAAAACCTTGAGCATCGTGATTATTAGAACTATTTAAATCGTATGTTCCGTTACTTATATTACTTTCAACATCTGCAACTGTTACAGGATAAATATTAAAGAAAAAAACAAAGCTTTCTACTCCTAACTCTTCTGCCTTACCTATGTTAAACATTTCTACATGTTGCCATGCTTTGTAAGCATTTAACCAAGCGGTACGCACTTCTGCTAAAGTTGTTGCATTTGGAGTATCTGTAAAAGAAGTAGCTTTTGTTTCTAACGTAGTTAACTGGCTATCAAACGCTTCAAAAGAAGGAATGATAATATTATCTGCTAAATGTGTTAGTATTTCTCCTCTATCAAAGCCATCTGATGGTGTTGGGTTATCTGAACTATCTGAACTACATGCGTAAACTATAACTGCAAGTAATAGGAAAGGTAAAAACTTTTTAATCATTTTTATTTCTATTTATTCTAAATAAAACTTTTGCAAATATAAAAAGTAGCTATGAAATCATAACTACTTTTTATAAGAATTCTTAAATTATTTGCTTGTTAGCTCCCTGCTTCTGTAACAGTGAAGTTAAATTTAGCAGCGATTGTTTCTGAAACAGTATCTAATGTTGCTGGTGTAGTATCTTCCCATAATCCATTTCCTGTTCCTAATAAGTCTTCTAATAACCCTTCTACTTCTGCCTTTGTAAAATATGCTTCTTTAGCATTGTTTTTACGAGTAAACTGTAAACTATAGATAAATCCTAAACCTTCAGAAATAGCATGAAATGCTGCTGCCTTATCTGTTGCCCAGTTATTTTTACCTTGTTGTAAGTAATATACTCCTCTAATTGCAATTACATGTGAAATTTTTTCACGAATGATTTCTGCTTGCTTGTTACGAACATCATAGTTTTTTGCAACAATAGCAGCTCTTCCCAATTTAAATGCGTTGTAAATATCATCTGCTATACCAGCAAAATCAGCATCTCCATTTACTTTTGCTAAATATTCGTTTAAAAACTTATCTGCTTCTAATACTGGTTCAGCTGGATTAGCTTCGTTACCATATAAATAACCGTAAGCTTCATCCCACTTATGCTCCATTGTTGTATAACTTTTTCCTTCCTCTACAACATCCTTATCGTTGTTAGTAACATTACTTCCTGCATCTAAGACAGCTGTACCTAAATAATTATTTAACATTTGATCAACCATTAAACCTCCGATTAATGATTTTGCAAAAATTTGGTTTAACTCAACTCCTTTTCCATTTATGTATCTAATAGATCCTCCTCCATTTTGTTGAAGTTTACCTGCTGTTCCAGCAACTGCGTCAACATCCCAGTTTGGAAATACAACATCTACCTGCTCTTTTATCCAAGCATCAAATTGAGCTTTTATAGCATTCGCTTCTGTTGTGTTTGCTGAAAAGAACTCTGCTGAAGCTGCTGTTTTACTACGTACATTTTTACCTGAAGCGTTTAATGTTGCATCAGTAAAATCTGCATCTCCTTCAGCATGTGCAAACATTTTGTTTAAATCCGCTTCTGTTTTTGCTGTATTTTTTAATGCAGTAATTAATTCAGTAGCCATTTTAATTCGAGTCGTTTGTCCAGAAAAACTTACTGTAGACTCATTATTTCTTTCAAATTTATAAGTTGCTGGTGCTTTTACTGAATTTACAGGTTCATCATCACTTGAACATGAAGTAAATACCAAAGCTGAAACAGCTATCATAGAAAGGATTACTCTTTTCATTTTATTTAGATTAAGTTTTAATTAATTTTATTCGGCAAATTTATATAAGAAATCTAACCTTGCAAATCTTATTAAGACTTATTTTAAATAATTTTCAACAGTTTTAACTACTTAATTAATATACAGAGTTTTAAATCTGATTTTGTTTAAGAAAGTTAACAACTGCTTTACGTATATCATAGGCTACCTCTCCTACCTCAGGTGTATAAACATTTATAACTCCTTCACTTTTGTTTGAGAGCATAGGAATATCAAGTCCTCTTAACAAATAATCTGAAAAAGCAACTGTGTAAGTTTGATTTTCTTGTAGTTTTCCATTTTTAAGCTCCCATAGTCCATTTACTTTTTTTGCATTAAATCGTTGTAAGTAGGCACCTGTTCCTGAAGATTCAACACCAAAATCTAATACTTCCTTTAATAAACTTCCCTTAATTTTAACTTTTAAAATCTCGCCTCCATAAGGTAATACTCTAAAAATATCTACAGCATTTACATCTCCAGATAAAACATCATCTATTCGTACAGACCCTCCGTTTACTAAAGCACAATCTACTTCATTATTATATGCTAAACTCATAGATTCTGCAATGATTTTTCCCATATTGGTTTGTACCGTTCTAATAGTACTTTCTCTTGCATCTAAAGGTTCTGTTGCTTTATATATTACCTCATAAGGATTCGATACTACTTCTTGAATTTTATCTTCTAAAACTACTTGCCATTTATCAACAACCTCTTTTACTTTAGCATCAAAAGGAATCGATTTATTAATTTCTTTTAACTCAGATTTAAAGTTAACTCCTTTCGTTTTTGGATTGTATTCAAACCTATGAATATAGGCTGTTTTTGCGTTAGCATCTGCCTTTGTTATTGTTACCTCACCTACCTCGGTATAACTATTTGTATGCTCATGTCCTCCAATAATTAATGGCACGTTTGGTAAAAGTTTTGCTATTTCTTTATCCTGTGTAAGTGATGCATGGGTTAAGCCTAATACAATATCAACATTGTCTTTTATTTCGTTATAAGAACGTTGTATTTCTTTATACATATCTCCATAATGCACATAACTTTTAGGATTAGATGGAATACAAACACTTATAAATCCTACTTTTAAAGTAGTTCCATCAGGGTTTTTAAATTCTTTAATAAAAGTATCTTTTAAGCTTTGTTTTTTACCATCAACTACTTTATGAAAATAAGAATGCTTACCGTCAACATTATGTAATACATTGGCAGAAATCCAATCAAACTTACTCTCATTCAAACGATCTTGTAGGTGTGTAAAACTTAAATCAAATTCGTGATTTCCAAATGCTACAAGGTCAAAATTCATAGCATTCATAACCTCTACCATTTGTTTTCCTCTTACTCTTTCTCCATTATATTTCATTGTTCCTAGTAAAGAGGGTGATAAAAAGTCTCCCGCCAATACTAACATGGTATTCTTACTCTCCTCTAAAAGCTGCTTATGTACGGTTTCAACTCTTGCCATCCCTCCATACATTCCTCCTTGAATTGGAGCAATTTCATATACATCATTTAACTGTAATATTGTGAAATAGGTTTTATCAGTATCTTTTTTAAACTGATATGTTGTTTCTGAAGAAGTTGAATTATTTTTCTTTTGGGAAGAACCACAACTAACTAAAGTGTAAGTTATTAAAAGTAGTAATAGGATTTTAAATTGCTTCATTTGGCTTTTTTTATAAGAAAACCAAATTTACGAATTCTAATGAAGATATTGACGTGTGTTCTGTCTTATCATTTTTCTGTATTCTACCAATTCAGGGAATTGGTAAAAGAAGTTTATTTTTTTATGTGCTATAGTTCTAGGTTTCTTTATTTTAGGTCTTAACACAAAAGCTGTCCAGCTTTCAACAATATCTTCTTCTGGACTTTCCGCTGCATAGTCTGTAAGAAACTCTGTTCTGTTATTTAAATATAAATCATATAATTTTTCTACACAATTTGCCTCTGTATAACAGTATTTTCGTTGAATAACATCCCAACGGTTTAATAATGCTCCTTTCCAAAATATATTAACAAACCTATTAATATAACTATCTTTATAGGCCTCTCCCTCAAGAGTTAAATATAGCTCTCCTTCTTCTTGTTTTCTTTTATTCGTTGGCCTTATTTGAGTTCTATTTAGTGTTAGTAAATGTCCAAACTCATGAACTAAAGTATACACTGACTCGTGTAATCTTCTTTTATCTTTTGTTTCAAAATTAACGTCTCTTATATCAATTTCTAATTGCCATTTGTCATTCTTTGAACTCAATGCAACCAAGGCTCCTGTTTTTTCATCTACACCATCCGTCATTAAAACAATACGTTTTATGTATTTCTGAGTCAGTTCTTTTGGAAAAATTCTATTAAACTCTCCCCAATAATAAGCTGCTAATTCATCACTTACTGACTGATTTTTAATTATTTTACTTCCATTCACATCCCACACTCCTATTCTTTCACTATCCTTAGATTGAGAAAAAGCTGAGAAAAAGAAAAAAAGAAAAATAATATTTAACCTCATCATCTATAAAAAAACTTCTAGTGCCTTGTTATAAGCACTTTCAAAACTCATTGGTTTAATATTGGTTGCTACTTTATTTGCCGTAAAATAAGACAGTAATTTTTCAGTTGGCATATTCCCTGTTAACTCATCTTTAGCCATCGGACAACCTCCATACCCTTTAATAGCTCCATCAAAACGTCGGCAACCTGCTTTAAAAGCACTGTCAACTTTTTCATGCCATTTAGTTGGTGTTGTATGTAAATGAGCTCCGAATTCTATTTGAGGGTAACTAGGTATTAAGTTTGAAAATAAGTAGTCTATATCTTCAGGCGTTGAGCTCCCAATTGTGTCTGACAAAGATAAGATTTTAACGCCAAACGACGAAAGCTTTTCCGTCCATTCTCCTACTATTTCAACACTCCAAGGATCTCCATACGGATTACCAAACCCCATTGACAAATAAGCTACTACCTCTTTATTTGTTCGATTAGCGATAGCTAATACTTCCTTTAAGGTATCTATAGATTGATCTATTGTTTTGTGCGTATTACGCATTTGAAAATTCTCTGATATTGAAAAAGGATACCCTAAATAATCAATCTCTTCAAACTGTGATGCATCATTTGCTCCTCTTACATTTGCTACAATTGCTAAAAGTTTACTTGTAGTAGATGATAAATCTAATTTTGACAAAACTTCAGCTGTATCTCTCATCTGCGGAATTGCCTTTGGTGACACAAAACTTCCAAAATCAATCGTATCAAATCCCACTTTTAACAGTGAATTGATGTATTTAGCCTTCGTCTCTGTGGGAATAAAATGGCTTTTAATTCCTTGCATAGCATCCCTTGGACATTCAATAATTTTAACACTGTTAACCATTGTGTCAAATATACATATTTTGATTCATTTTTTTTACTTAGCATTGCTTCCTCAACTTCAACAAAAAAACAAACATCCAACCAGTTAATTATCAATAAAATAACAAACACCAAAGCTTAGAAACTGAAAAATATTTATTTTTATTGATGTAAACTGTCACAATTTAAAAGTTAAATTGTCTCTAGTATAGAATGATTTCATTGGAGTCGCAACAAACACATATCAACCAACTAATCGAACGCTGTAGAAAAAACGATAATTCTGCACAAATGCAGGTATATCAGAGCTATTACAAAGCTATGTATAATACATCATATCGTATTTTAAAAGACGAGTTCGAAGCAGAAGATTTAATTCAAGAAGCATTTTTAACTGCTTTTATGAAGTTAGATAGCTTTAAAGGTGAAGTTACTTTTGGTGCATGGTTAAAAAGAATTGTAATTAACAAGAGTTTAACCCAATTAAAAAAAGTTACTCGATATGATGAAGTACGAATGGACGTGATTCCTAGCTATGAAGTAGAAGATATTGAGATAGACTATAGTTCTTTAGAAGTTAAAAGAGTTATAAACTGTTTACAAAGTTTAAAGGATAATTACAGAATTGTATTGACCTTGAATCTTATTGAAGGTTATGATTATGATGAAATCGCTCAGATATTAAATTACACTAATGAAAATGTGCGAACAACAGTATCTAGAGCAAAAAAGAAGTTAAAACAAGTATTAGCAGCTAATACTAATAAAACACAAATATATGGAGGATAAACTACATCAGTTTTTTAAAGAAAATGATTTTGATGTTTTTGAACCTCATCAAGGACATTTAAATCGATTTCAACGAAAACTAGAGTCGCCAAAACGAGCTAAAAAACCATCTTATTTTTGGATGAGCATAGCAGCGTCAGTTGTATTAGTTTTAGGATTTTATCTTGGTAGTTACCAACAAAAAAACACCTACGACTTAGCCGATATTTCACCTAAGATGGCAGAAGCTCAAAACTTTTTTGTTACGACCATAAATCAAGAGTTAAAGGAAGTTGAACAATACAGAAGTTTAGAAACTGAAATGGTTATTGAAGATTCTTTAAATGAAATTGAAGAGCTAGAAGACCAATACAAAACGCTCGTAAAAGAACTATCTAAAAGAGAAAATAAACATCAAATTATCAGAGAAATGATACAAAATTATCAACAACGATTAGATGTATTAGAAAAACTTCTTTTACGATTAGAATTACAACAAAACCCTGCAAAATTAGAAATATTAGAAGATGAAATTATATAAAATACTTTTCCTACTGCTATTCATTCCTACACTTTTGGTAGCTAATGATAAAAAACACGAAAAAAGCAAAAACATACGTAAAACTTTTTCTGTTAACAAAAACGCAACCTTATACATTAACAACAAATATGGTAATGTAAATGTAGCTACTTGGAACGAAAACAGAATAGAGATTAATGTCAAAATAACCGTTAAAGGTAATGACTTATCTAACGTTGAACGTAAGTTAAAAGCAATTGATGTTCAATTTGAATCTACACCTAGTTTAGTAGAAGCCAGAACCATTATTGAAAAAACAAAATCAAGCTGGTCTTGGTGGGGTAGCAATAACACAAACTATAAGATTAACTACTTTGTTAAAATGCCAATCACCAACAATGCTGATTTAAACAATAAATACGGAAACATTGAGCTAGATAAACTAGAAGGTAAATCTAATATTAATTGTGATTATGGTAAAATACAAATTGACCAATTATTAAATGAAACTAATAACATTAATTTAGATTATTGTGGTACTTCTGAAATTAACTTTATGAAATCAGGAAACTTAAGTGTTGATTACTCTAAGTTAACCATTCAAAAATCAGAAAGCTTAAAAGTAAACGCAGATTATTCTACCATGAAAATTGGTACTGCAACCGATGTTGATTTTAATAGTGATTATGGAAGTATTTCTGTAGATGATGCCTCAAACATTAATGGTAATTCTGATTATGCTAGCATAAAAATAGGAACTCTTAGAAAGAACTTAAAAATTAATACCGATTACGGTGGTGTAAGAGTTAGAAATATTGAAAAAGGTTTTCAAAGTATTGTTATTGATGGTAGTTATGCTGGAATTAAACTTGGCACTAGTAGTGACAACAACTTTAATTTTATTGTTGACTTAGGCTATGCTGGATTTGGATATCCTGATGATCATGTAAAAATGTTTAAAAGCATTAATAAATCATCTAAAAAATATTATGAAGGTACTTTTGGTAAAAATAATTCAAGTTCTACCATTACTATAAAGTCTAGATACGGAGGCGTTTCTTTAAAACTGAATGATTAAAGACTCTCTTTTTCTCTATCATAGAGACACAAATTAAATAACGAGCCACATAATACACTATAGTATATGTGACAACATAGTAGAGTTTATAATCTATATATTTATTATATGCTATTAGAAAATCAGCAGTAATAATTAGAAAGATTCCTAGGAAGAAAAATAAATTTTCTTTACTCATTTTATTCAAAAAATTGAAAAAAGTTATCCCTACTATAGTCGCATTCAAAAAGCATATTATAAAAATTGAGTACGAAAGTTCTTTTAAATAGGGTCTTAATAAAACCGAAATAATTAAAAAAAGTATTAAACCTGGTATAAGGTAGGTAAGCAATGTTTTAAGTTTTGTTTTGTACATAGCCTTTCTTGCTATTATTAAATATAAAACTCTATTTAATAACAATAAAAAAACGCCTCCCTTTAAAAAGTCTTCCTCAAAAATAAAAAGGGCGTCTGATACAACAGAGCTCATTAAAATAAGTAGATACCAATAATTTATTTTTTGAGAAGAACTCAAGTATAAAAAAGATAAAAACTGTAATGAAAAAATTTTTAAGATTAGCTCTGTAATAGGTTTATCAACATCAATAAAAAACAATGATAAAATACTAGCTACAATATAAGCTATACTAAAGATTTTAAAGCTAAATGACATCATACTAACGCTAAATATAACTAAAAATGAAAAAACAACTTATTACTACCGTTTTAATTCTCTTATCGTTCACCGTTAACTCTCAAAGTTGGTGGAGTTCTAAAAAAATTAAAGGTAACGGAAAAGTTATTACTGAAACCAGAAAGATTAGTTCTTTTGACAAAGTGAATGTTGGAGGTTCCTTTGATGTTTATCTAATTGATGGAACTGAAGGTAAAATAACCTTAGAAGGAGAAGATAATATTTTAAAATATATTGAAACCGAAGTAAAAAGAGGAAAGTTAAATATTCACTTTAAAGAAAATACTAATATTAAAACCACAAAAAAACTAATAGTTACTGTTCCTTTTGAAGATATAGAGTCAATTGCTTTAGGTGGATCAGGAAATGTAATTGCTAAAAAACGTATACGAGCTGATGAGGCGTCTTTTGCTATAGGTGGGTCAGGAAATATAACTGCTAGTGTTGAAGCTAACACAGTTAAAACATCTATAGGTGGATCAGGAAATATTAAGCTAAAAGGAAAAACTGATAACTTAAAATGTGCTATTGGTGGTTCTGGAAATGTAAAAGGTTACGATTTAAAAACTAACTCTTTAAAAGCTAGCATTGCTGGTTCTGGTGATGTATTAGCTACCGTTAGTAACAAAATTAAAGCTACAGTAGTAGGCTCTGGAAGTGTATATTACAAAGGAAAACCTTCACAAATAGATAGTAACTCTTTAGGTTCTGGAGATGTTATTGATAGAAATTAAAATTCTCAAAAACGATTATAAAAAAAATCCGCTGTAAGTTTACAGCGGATTTTTTATTAATCTAGATTTACTTTCTTTATTGCAACGAAGTTAAACTCGCTTTAATCGTTTCAATTTTTGCTAATGTATCTGATTCTTTTTTACGTTCTAGGGCTATTACTTGCTCTGGTGCATTGCTTACAAATCGCTCATTAGACAACTTCTTTTGAATTCCTATTAAAAAGCCTTCTGCTCTTTTTAACTCTGCATTTAGCTTAGTTATTTCTGCTTCTACATCGATTGTATCTAATGAAATTGGAACAAAATATTCATTTGATTTTACACGAAAAGATGCTGCTCCATCAACTTTATCAGAAACATAGTTAACTTCTGAAGCATTCGTTAACTTTTTAATTACTACATCAAATTCTTTTGTAAAGTTTTCGTTATTTACAACAGACAATTCAACCGCGTCTTTAAACGAAATGTTTTTATTTTTTCTAATTGTTCTAATTCCTGAGACAACCCCTGTAGCAAATTCAAAATTCGTTATCAATTCTTCATTTGTTTCTCCTACTGTTGGATATTTAGCTATAATTAATGCATCTTCAGGAGTTCTTTCTGTAATGTGTTGCCAAATTTCCTCTGTTAAGAAAGGCATAAATGGATGTAATACTTTTAAATTATTCTCTAACACCTCTATTACAGCCTTATAAGTTTCTGCATCAATTGGTTGTTGGTATCCTGGTTTTACAATTTCTAATAACCATGATGAAAAATCATCAGTAATTAATTTATAAATTGCCATTAACGCATCTGATAAACGGTACTTACTAAAGTGATCTTCTATTTCTAACAACACTTTATTAAACTTAGCCTCATACCAAGCTAATCCTATTTTAGCCGTTTCTGGTTGTGCTAAACTTTCATCTACTTCCCACCCTTTAATTAAACGGAAGGTATTCCATATCTTATTAGCAAATCCTTTTCCTTGCTGGCATAAATCTTCATCAAATAATAAATCATTTCCTGCTGCGGCACTTAATAACAACCCTACACGTACTCCATCAGCTCCAAAATCTTCAATTAACTTTAAAGCATCTGGTGAGTTCCCTAAGGATTTACTCATTTTTCTACGTTGCTTATCACGTACTAATCCTGTTAAGTATACATTTTCAAACGGACGTTCATCTTTGTATTCATATCCAGCAATAATCATACGTGCCACCCAGAAAAATAAAATATCTGGCCCAGTTACTAAATCATTGGTTGGATAGTAGTACTTTATTTCTTCATTTTCTGGATTACGAATTCCATCGAAAACCGACATTGGCCATAACCAAGAAGAGAACCAAGTATCTAGCGCATCTGGATCTTGTTTTAAATCAGAAGCACTTAATGATGTATTCCCTGTTTTTTCTTGGGCTAATTTTACTGCATCTTCAATATTTTCAGCTACTACAAAATCTTCCTTTCCATCTCCAAAATAGAAAGCAGGAATTTGTTGTCCCCACCATAATTGACGAGAAATATTCCAATCACGAATGTTTTCCATCCAGTGGCGGTATGTATTTTCAAACTTTTTTGGGAATAACTTCACTTCTCTATCTTCTCCTAATACAGCTTCAATAGCTGGCTTTACCAACTCTTCCATTTTTAAGAACCATTGATCCGATAATCTTGGTTCAATTACCGCTTTCGTTCTTTCTGAAGTTCCAACTTTATTAGTGTGAACTTCTGTTTTAACTAAGTAACCTTTCTCCTCTAATTCTTTAGATATTTCCTTTCTAACAACAAAACGGTCTTTTCCTTCATAATGTAATCCAAAAGAATTTAAGGTAGCGTCTTCATTAAAAATATCGATTACTTCTAAGTTATGCTTATCTCCTAAGGTTTTATCATTTTCATCGTGTGCAGGAGTTACTTTTAAGCAACCTGTACCAAACTCAACATCAACATACTCATCCTCTATAATCGGAATTTCTCTATTACATAAAGGTACAATTGCTTTCTTTCCTTTTAAATGTGTGAAACGCTCATCATTAGGGTTGATACAAATAGCTGTATCTCCTAAAATAGTTTCAGGACGTGTAGTTGCAATAGTTACTTTTTCATCAGAACCTACTATATCGTACTGTAAGTAATATAAATTACCTTGACGTTCTTCGTAGATAACTTCTTCGTCAGAAAGTGTAGTTTTTGCTTCTGGATCCCAATTTACCATACGATATCCACGGTAAATTAACCCTTTATTATATAAATCTACAAATACCTTAATTACTGATTCTGACAATGCAGGATCCATCGTAAATGCAGTACGTTCCCAATCACAAGAAGCTCCTAACTTTTTTAACTGATCTAAAATAATTCCTCCATACTCATTTTTCCATTCCCAAGCATGCGCTAAGAATTCTTCACGAGTTAAATCATTTTTATCAATACCTTGTTCTTTTAATTTTGCTACTACTTTTGCTTCAGTAGCAATTGAGGCGTGGTCAGTACCTGGAACCCAACACGCATTTTTTCCTTGTAAACGAGCACGACGAATTAACACATCTTGAATTGTATTATTTAACATATGCCCCATATGTAATACTCCTGTAACGTTTGGTGGCGGTATAACAATTGTATAGGGTTCGCGTTCATCTACTTCTGAATGAAAGTAATTGTGCTTCATCCAGTAATCGTACCATTTTCCTTCTACTTCTTTAGAATTATATTTTGATGGAATATTCATATGTTATGTATATCTTTATGGTTAATAATTTAACATTTTTTAACCTTTGGCATTGTTTTTGAAAATTGATTAGCAAAAATACAACTATCTATGAGGTACAGAAAATTAGAGGTTGTTTTTTTAGAACTTAAAGAAATAATACTAAATTTGTAGCGGTTAATACCCTAAAAAATTAATTTTTAACATTATGAGAACAATTTTATCATTTATCGCTGTTTGCTTTATTACCTTAACAGTAAGCGCTCAAGAATTTAAATTTGAAACTGAAACTATTGACTATGGAAAAATAGCTTATGGGTCTGAAGGAAAACGCGTATTTGAATTCACAAACATAGGTGATGCTCCTATTATTATTAAGGATATCGTATCTCCTTGTGGATGTACAGTACCTACTAAACCTGAAGAACCAATTATGCCTGGTAAAAAAGGACAAATTGAAGTTTCTTACGATACAAAAAGATTAGGTGGTTTCTCTAAGACTTTAACTGTTATTTCAAATGCTAAAAACAAAAGAAAAAGAGTTAAAATTAAAGGATTTATCGTTAAAGATGCTACTCCAGCTAAAGAGAAAAGTACAGTAAGTGACAGCTAAAAACTTATTCTATACATATAAAAAAAGCTCAACAAATGTTGAGCTTTTTTTATATCCTTTGTTCTAGCTTAAACATAAATTTAAGCTTAACCCCTCCCCTTTCTACTTCGATCCTTATTTTTTTACCTGGTTTTGTATGGAACATATCTATAATTTCATTTAAATGATATTCATGTGCCGCCTTTCCATTAATTCTCTTTATTACATCACCTACTTGAATCCCTGCTTTAAAAGCCGGTGAGCTTTCTACTACTTTATCTATTTTATACTTAGGTTTAAAACGATAAAAATATGTACTCACTAAAGAAATTACATTCCCTTTAGGTGTTTGATTATTTGAATTGTAGATATCTGCTAATTTAGTTGCTGCTTTTTCTTTTATTAATTCTTGTCCATCATACACTATGTGTAAACCACTCATATTATAATAAAAACCTTTCTTTAATGAAGCATTCTTTTTAAGTACAACCCTTTTATTTGGGTAATCAACCCAAACTTTAAAGCGTTTTAAAATTCCTCCACCAATGCTACCATTTCTCTCTTTAAACTTTCTAGCATTAAATGTTGATGAAGAATCTAAAAAAGACACTGTTGGCTCTTCTATTTTAAACTTCCCTATAGAAATTTTGGGAACTCTACTTCGATTACCATAAATGGTACCACTAAACCCTTCCCCTATTATATCTTTAAAAAACTTCTTAGGTGTTTTAAGCTCCTTTTTTGTTCCTTCAAATAACCAAACAGCATCACTACCACCTGTATCTATTAAAAGTTTTACTGGTAACATTTTATTAGTTACTGTATCTACCTGTACATTAACGTCTATATATGGTTTATTTCTATAAAATTGTAAAGGAAAACTTTCACATTTACTACATATATTCAAATCATATGTTTTTGGATTATAAAAGTCAATCCGTTTATTTATATAGTTAATCTTAACTATAACGTCTTTTAATAAATCATATCCTATAATACCATGAATAGTTGTCCCCATTTTAGCAGAAATATCAAAAGCATCTTTTAAAATAACATATAATCCTTTATTAGAACTAGCAATGTTTTTAATTCTAAAATTATTACCTCTAGAAAACAAGGCCTCTACCGGTTCCCCACTCCCCAAACCTCTTATAAACACCTTTTTTACATTATTTAAGCCAACACTATCTTTAGAAGATAGGTTAAATAAGATTGTCTTATTTACACCAGTATCTAAGATAAATGATAACTGATGCCCATTAATTTCTAAGGGAATGACTACTAAATTATTAATTAATTGAAATCTTAAAGATTGTTTATCAGTTTCCTTGCCTAAAAACTGAAAATTTTGTTGAGTAAAGGCAGATACGCTAAAAAAAAGCGTAAAAAAATATAGTAATAATCTATTCAAAAGAACTTGTTTTATGGTTATATACTTAAAGATACAATCTTCATTTTATAAATTCTGGTTTTTATGATTTTTTTAACCGTTTTTTTTCCAATAAACATTCCAATACTCTCAAATATATTTCGCAATTTTGCTTTTCAAACAACTAATTTATATTAAAATGCCATCAATTTCTAGTAAAGGAAATGCTATGCCTCAATCACCAATTCGTAAATTGGTTCCTTTTGCTGAGGCTGCTAAAAAAAATGGAACAAAAGTTTATCATTTAAATATTGGTCAACCTGATATTAAAACACCACAAGTTGCTTTAGATGCAGTAAAAAATAATACTATTGAAGTATTATCATATGCTAGATCTGAAGGTTCAGAAGAATACAGAACCAAACTAGCTAATTATTATGCTAAAAATGATATTCATGTAACGGCTAATAATATTATTGCTACTACAGGAGGTTCAGAGGCTTTATTATTTACTATTGGTAGTATTACCGATCCAGGTGATGAAATCATTATCCCCGAACCTTTTTATGCTAACTACAATGGTTTTTCTACTGCTTCAGGAGTAAATGTTGTTCCTGTAATTTCTAAAATTGAAGACAACTTTGCTTTGCCTGCTATTGAAGATTTTGAGAAATTAATTACTTCAAAAACTAAAGCAATTTTAATTTGTAATCCAGGAAATCCAACTGGATATTTATACAGCAAAGAAGAAATTGAAAAACTAAAACAAATTGTATTAAAACATGATTTGTTTCTAATAGCTGATGAAGTGTATCGTGAATTTACATACGATGGTGAAAAGCACAATTCAGTAATGGCTTTAGAAGGATTAGAACAAAATGCTATTATGATTGATTCTGTATCAAAGCGTTACAGTATGTGTGGTGCAAGGATTGGTTGTATTGTTTCTAAAAATGAAGAATTTATTGGAACAGCTATTAAATTTGCTCAAGCGCGTCTAAGCCCTCCAACCTATGCCTTAATTGCCAGTGAAGCCGCTTTAGATACTCCTCAAAGTTATTTTGATGAAGTTATAGAAGAATATGAAGATCGTAGAAATACCTTAATTTCTGAGTTACAAAAAATTGAAGGAGTAAAAGTTGCCAATCCTAAAGGTGCTTTTTACTGTGTTGCTGAATTACCAGTAAAAGACAGTGACGATTTTGCTCAATGGATTTTAGAAAAATTCAGCGATAATAATGAAACGGTAATGGTAGCTCCTGCAAGTGGATTCTATTCTACCGAAGGTGAAGGAAAAAATCAGGTGCGTATTGCCTATGTTTTAAACAAAGCCGATTTAAAACGTTCAGTTGAGATATTAAAAATCGCCTTAGAAAAATATAATAGTTAATTGAATATTCAAGAAAACATATCTTTAAAAGAGTACAACACGTTTGGCATTGATGTAAATGCCAAACGTTTTGTTTCTATTACTTCTGTATACCAACTACAACAGCTTTTAAAAGAAGAAAAAAATGTCTTTTTAATTTCTGGTGGTAGTAACATGTTACTTACCAAAGATATTGATACTTTAGTTGTACATATTGACATTAAAGGAGTTTCTATTGATAGAGAAAACCCTAACAATATTCACCTAACAGTAAATGCTGGTGAAAACTGGCACGAGTTTGTGTTGTGGTGCGTTTCTCAAAACTATGGTGGACTGGAAAACTTATCTCTAATCCCTGGAAATGTAGGTACTTGTCCTATCCAAAATATTGGTGCTTACGGTGTTGAAGTAAAAGATACTATCACAAAAGTAGAAGCTGTTGAAATAGAAACAGGAAAATTGGTTTCTTTTTCTGCGGAAGAATGTCAGTTTGGATACCGTAATTCCATCTTTAAAAACGAAGCCAAAGGGAAATATGTGTTGACTTCAGTAAGTTTTCAACTCACTAAAAACAATCACAAACTTAATACTTCCTACGGAGCTATTGAATCTGAGTTAGCTTCAAAAGATATTACAAATCCAACTATTAAAGATATTTCTGATGCTGTAATCGCCATACGTCAATCAAAATTACCAGATCCAAAAGAAATAGGAAACAGTGGTAGTTTCTTTAAAAATCCAGTAATTTCAAGAGAACATTTTGAAACACTTCAGAAAAAGTATCCTAATATTCCTAGTTATGTTATTTCTGATACTGAAATTAAAGTACCAGCTGGTTGGTTAATTGAACAAAGTGGATTTAAAGGAAAGCGTTTTGGCGACTATGGAGTCCACGAAAAGCAAGCCTTAGTCTTAGTAAATTATGGAAGTGCTAAAGGAAATGAAATTTATGAATTGGTACAAAAAATTCAACACACTATTAAAGACAAATTTAATATTGATCTAGAAATAGAAGTCAATATTATTAAATAAAAAAAGAGGTGTATTAATACACCTCTTTTTTTATTTCTACTTCCTTTTGCTACTCTTTATCAAACAGGGCCTTATAAATTAAACCTCCCACAATTGCCCCAACAATTGGTGCTACCCAAAACAACCATACCTGCGATAAGTAATCTCCTCCTGCAAACAATGCTTGACTCATAGAACGGGCTGGATTTACAGATGTATTCGTTATAGGAATACTAATTAAATGAATTAAAGTTAACCCTAAACCAATTGCAATTGGAGCAAAACCTTTCGGAGCATTTTTATGAATACTTCCTAAAATAATTAGCAAGAAAAACATAGTTAATAAAAACTCTGTTAAGAAAGCCGCTCCAATGTTATATCCTCCTGGAGATAAATTTCCATAACCGTTTGATGCAAAACCTCCTAGTGACTCAAAACCATCATTATCTGATACAATTAAGTATAAAAAAGAAGCTGCCAACACAGCCCCTATTAATTGTGAAATAATATATGGCACCACTTCTTTAGCAGTATGATTTCCACCAACCCAAAGTCCAATGGTAACTGCAGGATTGAAATGACCTCCAGAAATATGTCCTACAGCATACGCCATTGTTAATACTGTTAAACCAAATGCTAGAGCTACTCCTGCAAAACCAATTCCTAACTCAGGAAAACCAGCTGCAAAAATTGCGCTACCACAACCTCCGAAAACTAACCAAAATGTTCCGAAGAATTCAGCAAAATATTTTTTCATATTCATGTTTTTAAATTAATTGATTATATTATTAAGACCCTCAAACACATAAAAGTCACAACCTTATAAATCTCTCTTTATTTTATATAGAAAAACAGGAAGTTTGTATCTTTGCAATACAAAACAATACATCATGAAATTAATTTTTGTTACCATAGGATTATTAGCATTAGCATTTGCTGGAATTGCCATTAAAATTTGGGCAAAAAAAGACGGGGAATTTGCTGGTACATGTGCTAGTCAAAACCCAATGCTAAACGAAAGCGGTGAAGCTTGCGGATTTTGTGGTAAAACCCCTGACCAGTTTGATACTTGTAATGAGCCTCAACATAACTAAGTAAGCACCGCTTAACTATTTACTTTTTTTATAATATTTAAAATACTATCTACACTTTTGTAGTAGTTATAACTCTACAGGTAGTATATTTATTCAACATTTCTATCTTGGAAATGTCCATTAAGAAAATTTTGTTTTCTTATTACCATTCCTTGATATTTGTATAGTATTGCTTCAAATTAGTATCTTTATATCAAATCAAATTTCGAAACCTAAGCATTGGAAATAAATCAAGAAAAAGTACTCCACCACATTCAACAAGCAAAAAAAGGAAATCAAATATCTTTTAATTATTTGTTAGATACTTTTTGGGGAACTGTGTACGCTTTTCAGCTTAAAAAAACTAAAAATGATAACGATGCTGAAGATATTACTATTCAAACTTTTTCCAAAGCTTTTGACAGAATTGAAACTTTTGATGAAAGCTATCAGTTTAAAACTTGGTTAATTACAATTTCTAAAAACGTATACATCGATTCTCTTCGAAAGAAAAAATCTACCATATATACACAAACAACTGAAGAACAAGAAAAAGAAGTGTATGCTGTTGTTGATGATGCTCCTTCTCCTGAAGACAAAATTATTACTGAACAAAACTTAGCAAAACTTCTAAAGGACATTAAAAAATTAAAACCAAAGTATCAAGATGTCATCAACCTTCGTTACTTTCAAGAATTAAGTTATAAAGAAATTTCTGAGCACATTGGGGAACCGATAAATAATGTGAAAGTAAAATTATTACGTGCAAAAAAATTATTAGCTGAAATAATAAAGAAATCATAAATTGCAAAACCATAAAAATCAAAACTTTATGATTTTACAGTTTAATGCAACAAGAAAATATCTACATAAAAAAGAATTTCAACCAAAAAGAGAAGAAAAAAAGCATCTAGAAACTTTGTTTGAAAAGTTAAAAGATGGTGACTATTTAAACTTTTAAGCTCTCTTTTTCATGAAAAAATCTCTCTTAAACCTATTAGGCCCTGGACTATTATTTGCTGGTGCTGCCATAGGTGTTTCTCATTTAGTGCAATCAACTAGAGCTGGTGCGGATTTTGGCTTTGGTTTACTATGGGCTTTACTCCTAGTACACATTATCAAATATCCTTTTTTTCAATTTGGTCCTCGATATGCTACAGCAACAGGGGAAACACTTTTAGATGGTTATAAAAGACTCGGTAAAGGAGTTTTAATCAGCTACTTTATCTTAAATCTTGCTACTATGTTTACCATACAAGCAGCTGTTACTATTGTTACAGCTAGTTTAGCCTCTAATCTTTTTGGTATTTCGCTTGATTTAGTTGCGTGGTCTGTACTCATTATGCTCGTTAGTATTATTCTATTAGGTATAGGTAAATACAAGTTTTTAGATAACTTAATGAAATACATTATTGCTATTTTAACCATTAGCACTATAGTAGCCGTTAACATTGCATTAGTTAAAACTGATAAAGGCTTCAGTTTTCAACAAATAATACCAAGTGGAACAGCACAGGTAACCTTTTTAATTGCCTTCCTTGGCTGGATGCCTGCACCGTTAGATATTTCTATTTGGCACTCTTTATGGTCAGTAGAAAAAGACAAAACTACTTTTATCAAAATAAAACCTAAACAAGCTATTTTTGATTTTAATGTCGGATATATTGGAGCTTTATTTTTGGGGGTTTGTTTTGTTATGCTAGGTGCATTAGTTATGTATCAGTCGGGAGAATCATTCTCTAGTAAAGGAACTGTTTTTGCTTCTCAACTAATAAATTTATACACAAAAAACTTAGGTGAATTTTCTTCTGTATTCATTGGGGTTGCAGCTTTTACAACTATGTTTAGCACCACCATTACAACATTAGATGCTTCTCCAAGAGCTATGGAAAAATCTTCTTTTTTACTTTTTCCGAAAACAATAAAATTAGGCTATTGGTTTTGGTTAGTATTGTTAACACTTGGAACCTCTATTATTTTATATTATTTTTTAAGTGATATGGTATTTCTTGTACGAATAGCCACAGTTTTATCTTTTTTAACTGCTCCTTTTTATGCCATTCTAAACTACATTTTAATTACTGGTAAGCACACTCCAAAAAAATACAGACCAAATATAGGTTTACGTATTTTGAGCCTTATCGGTATTGTTTTTTTATTCGGATTTAGTATTTGGTTTTTACTTAGTTTATAAATCTTTTCTTCGTAAATTTGCAGTTCAATTTTTATGGAATGGCAAACGAAACTGTAGCAACACCAGAAAGAACGAAAAAACCAAAATGGTTACGTGTAAAATTACCTGTAGGAAAAAAATACACAGAACTAAGAGGACTAGTTGATAAATATAAACTGAACACCATTTGTACTAGTGGAAGCTGTCCAAACATGGGGGAATGTTGGGGAGAAGGTACTGCTACCTTTATGATTTTAGGTAACATCTGTACACGTTCTTGTGGGTTTTGTGGTGTTAAAACTGGGCGCCCAGATACCGTTGAATGGGATGAACCTGAAAAAGTAGCTCGTTCTATTAAATTAATGAATATTAAACATGCGGTAATTACTTCGGTTGACCGTGATGATTTAAAAGATGGAGGCTCTATCATCTGGTCTGAAACAGTACAGGCTATTCGTAGAGCTAATCCGAATACTACTTTAGAAACTCTTATTCCTGATTTTCAAGGAAACGAAAAATTGTTAGACCGTATTATTGAAGTAGCTCCAGAAGTAGTTTCTCACAATATGGAAACAGTACGTCGTTTAACACGTGAAGTTCGTATTCAAGCTAAATATGATCGTAGTTTAGGTGTTTTAAAATACCTAAAAGAAAACGGAATGCGTACTAAATCTGGAATTATGCTTGGTTTAGGAGAAACAGAAGACGAAGTAATACAAACGATGAAAGACTTACGTGGTGTTGGATTAGATGTTATTACTATCGGTCAATATTTACAACCTAGTAAAAAACATTTACCTGTTAAGCAATTCATAACACCAGAACAATTCAAAAAATACGAAACATTAGGATTAGAAATGGGCTTTATGTATGTAGAAAGCGGTGCCTTAGTACGTTCTTCATATAAAGCACACAAACACGCTAGCTAACCTTAAATTAAAATATTCTTAACTTTTTAACGGTTTAACGTTAAAAAAATGTCAAATAATTAAAAATTAAATAAAGTACGCCTTTTTATTTATAATTTTGGCACAGATATTGGAAACAACAATACCGTAAGCAAGTAACATTGTTTTCATTGTGTAAATTATTTGAATTAGTTGATTAACAAAGAAGCCCGCTCAATTGAGCGGGCTTCCTGTTTTTACTCTCTTTAGAGATGTTAATTTTAAATAGCTCTAATTATATCATATTTTGTAATGATGTGATGTTTTTCATTTTCTAAATCAACTAAAACTGCTTGACTTTCTTTGTTTATTAACTTAGATACCTCATCAATAGAAGCCGATTTTTTAACTGTAGGATATGCTCTCCCCATTACATCTTTAATAGGCTTTTCTGCTATATTTTTATCTTCTAAATAACTATGTAATAATGCTGATTCATCTACTGAACCTACAAATCCATTTGCGTCTCTTACAGGAATCTGTGATATTTTAAATGCACGCATTCTTTCAATAGCATGCGATACTAATTCTTCTGTTTGAACAGTTACTAATGGTTTATCTATATGATCTTTAATTAAATCTTCTGCTGTAGTAATTTCTTCTTCTAAGAAACCTCTATCACGCATCCAATCGTCATTAAACATTTTTCCTACATAACGACTTCCATGATCGTGAAATAACACTACCACTACATCATCAGGTTTAAACTCGTCTTTTAACTGTAATAATCCTTTAATAGCTGAACCTGCTGAATTCCCTACAAAAATTCCTTCTTCCTTAGCTATTCTGCGTGTGTAAATAGCAGCATCTTTATCAGTTACCTTTGTAAATCCATCAATTAAAGAAAAATCAACATTTTTAGGTAAAATATCTTCACCAATACCTTCAGTGATATATGGGTAGATTTCATTCTCATCAAAAATACCTGTTTCGTGATATTTTTTAAATACAGATCCGTACGTATCTACTCCCCAAATTTTAATATTTGGGTTCTTTTCTTTTAAAAACTTAGCAGTACCTGAAACCGTTCCTCCTGTTCCTACTCCAACAACAAAATGTGTTATTTTACCATCGGTCTGTTCCCAAATTTCTGGTCCTGTTTGTTCATAATGTGCTTGTGCATTTGACGGGTTGTCATATTGATTCACATACCAAGAGTTTGGTGTTTCTTCACCTAAACGCTTAGATACTGAATAATATGAACGAGGATCATCTGGTTCTACATTTGTAGGACAAACAACTACCTCTGCCCCAACTGCACGCAGAATATCCATTTTTTCTTTAGACTGCTTATCAGAAATTACAAAAATACACTTGTACCCCTTTACAATAGCAGCTAAGGCTAATCCCATTCCTGTATTTCCTGAAGTTCCTTCAATAATAGTACCTCCTGGCTTTAAACGACCATCTGCTTCGGCATCTTCAATCATCTTCAATGCCATACGGTCTTTTACAGAGTTTCCTGGATTAAACGTTTCTACTTTAGCTAATACTAAAGCATCTACTTCTTTTGTTACTGAGTTTAATTGAACTAAAGGTGTGTTACCAATAGTTTCTAATATATTTTTTGCGTACTTCATATCTTATTAATGTTATGCAAAACTAAGCAAATCGAATGGATTTTGAAGGGCGGATTTTTGTGATGATGTATGAAGGGACAATCAGCATTAAAAAACACAATGCTAACGTACCTATGTTTAACAATAAAATTGCCAAGAAATTAATATCTACAGGCATTGTTGATACATAATAAGTTTCAGGATCTAGACTTATTAACTTCGTATATTTTTGAATTAAAAGTATACTAAGTCCAATAAGGTTTCCCCAGAACAACCCTTTTAAAATTAAGTAAGAGGCATTGTATAAAAATATTTTTCGGATACTCCAATTTACACTTCCCAATGCTTTTAAAATTCCAACCATTTGTACACGTTCTAGAATAAGAACCAACAATGCTGTTACCATGTTTATTCCAGCAACCAACACCATGATTCCAATAATAAACCATACGTTATTATCTAATAGTTTTAACCACTCAAAAATAGCAGGATAATTACTTACAATCGTAATACTATTTAGGGTTGCTCCAATACTAGTATACACTTCATCTCCTTTTTCTTTGAGCATATCATAATCATCAATCAACACTTCAAAGCCTCCTATTTCATTGTCTTTCCAACGATTAATTTTTTGAACCTCTCTTAAGTCTCCCAACAACATAATCTTATCAAATTGTTCAAAACCTGTATTGTATATTCCCACAATAATTGGCTTTCTAGATTTAAATTTCAAACTACTGTTTTCTGCTCCAAACCATGTTTGAATGGTATCGTTTAGTTTAAAATGCAATCGGTTTGCTATAGATTGAGAAATTAGAATTTCTCGGTTTCTATCTTGGGTAAAATCTGGTAGGCGACCTTCAACTAAACACTCATTAAAAAAAGTAAAATCGTAATCAGCCGAAACCCCTTTAAAAATGATTCCTTCAAAATCAGTAGGAGTTCTAATTATCCCTCCAACATTAGCAAAAGGTTGCACTTTTTTTATGCCGTCAATATTTTTAAACTCTGGATAAAACTCTTGATTTATATCAATCGGAACTGTTGAAACATCTGAATTGTTATTATCGTAATTTACAATTTGAATATGCCCTTTAAAGCCTGTCATTTTATCGCGCACCTTATTCTGAAACCCAGAGGTAATCGACACTGCAATTAACATAATAGCTACACCAAGAGCAATGGCAATGGTTGCAATGGTAATAATTGGTGATGAAATACTGCTTTTATACTGTTTTCCAGCAATGATTCGTTTTGCTATGAATAATTCGAAGTTCAAATGTTTTCTTTTTTACAAACCAAAAGTAACTAATTCTTATGTAAAGAAAGAGAAGATTACCTAGGTTTTAATTCTTTAACTTTTATTATTCTTAAAAAATAGAAATCTGTACCTTTATGTTTTAATTTTTTATAGATGAAGCTTACTTTTAATTACGTTTTTTTACTTTTTTTAGTGTTCAGTTTTCAATTTTCTTCTTGTGCACAACAACAAAAAAAATCAACTACTAAAGAAGTGCCAATACAAGAACAGCCAAAAACAATTAAAACGGGTGCTGATAGAACTACAGCTTACCTTCCTCTTTTAAAGAATAAAAATATTGCCATAGTTGCAAATCAAACTTCCGTATTGCAAGTGTTACAACGAGCTGAAGTTGCCCCCAACATTATGGGGTCTGAAATGGTACAACATCACTTAGTAGATTATTTACATAATTACGATAGAATTAACGTTCAAAAAGTATTTGCTCCTGAGCATGGTTTTAGAGGAAAAGCTGATGCTGGTGAAGCCATAGCTGATGGAAAAGATGTAAAAACAGGGATTCCAATTATTTCGTTGTACGGAAAAAACAAAAAACCTTCGCCAGAACAATTGAATGGAATCGATGTTGTTGTTTTTGATATTCAAGATGTGGGAGCACGCTTTTATACCTATATTTCTACGTTACATTATGTAATGGAAGCTTGTGCCGAGGCAAATATTCCTGTAATTTTATTAGATAGACCAAACCCAAACGGACATTATATTGACGGACCTATTTTAGAACCTGAACACAAAAGTTTTGTAGGCATGCACCCTGTTCCTGTAGTTTACGGAATGACAATTGGTGAATACGGTAAAATGATTAATGGTGAAAAGTGGTTAGCAAATGGTATTCAGTGTAACTTAACCGTAATTCCGTTAGAAAATTACACACATCAATCAACATATAGTTTACCGATAAAACCATCGCCTAATTTACCGAACGATGTTTCGATAAACTTATACCCTAGTTTATGTTTTTTTGAAGGAACTAATGTATCTGCTGGAAGAGGAACCGACAAGCAATTTCAAATTTATGGTTCACCACATTTAAACAAAAATAGCTTTAGTTTTACGCCACAACCCAATGAAGGAGCAAAACATCCAAAACATAAAGAAAAAATGTGTTTTGGGGAGGATTTAAGCACTTCTGAACATTTAGTTAGCCTAAACCTTAGTTGGTTAGTGAAAGCGTATGAGCAGTCTCCCAAAAAAGAGTTTTTCAATGCTTTTTTCACCAAACTAGCAGGTACTAAGAAACTACAAGAACAAATTGAACAAGGGCTTTCTGAAGAAGAAATCAAAGCAAGTTGGCAACAAGGTTTAAATGACTTTAAAAAGATACGTGAGCAATATTTGTTGTATGAATGATTTAAAGTCTTTTTGCTTCTACTAAATCATTCTGCACTAAAAGTACAGAAGTTTATTATACTTGGGACTAAAAATTCTTTTTTTTATTCTAATATAAAATTAGAATTGTCTGTTATATTAAATGTTTTCCCAAGTAAAGATCTCTTAACTTTGGGAATTCTTGTTGGAGCTTGCGAGAGTTTTTTCCCGTAAGCTATTTTTATTACTGAATGGCTTTTACTTTCTCTTCTTCAAGAAATCCTTGCTCATTCATCCATTTATTCGAATAAATCTTATTCATATAGCGAGAACCGTGGTCAGGTAAAATCACTACTACTACGCTATCATTATTAAAATATCCTTTGTTTGCGTACTGTTGTGTAGCTTGCAATGCAGCTCCTGAAGTATATCCTGCAAAAATTCCTTCTGTTTTTACAAGCTCTCTTGCTTTTAAGGCAGCTTCTTTATCTGATACTTTCTCGTATACATCAACCACATCAAAATCAGTAGAAGTTGGAATTAGATTTTTCCCTAAACCTTCAATTTTATACGGACTAATTTCATTGGCATCAAATTCACCAGTTTCATGGTATTTTTTTATCACGGACCCCATCGCATCTACTCCTAAAACTTTTATATCAGGATTTTGTTCTTTTAAATATCTTGCGGTTCCAGAAATCGTTCCTCCTGTTCCACTAGCAGCAACTACATGAGTAACTTTCCCTCCGGTTTGTTCCCAAATCTCTGGTCCGGTAGTTTTGTAATGTGCTTCAATATTCAACTCATTAAAATACTGATTGATATAAATAGACCCAGGATTTTCTTTATGTAATCGTTTAGCAACTTCATAATACGAGCGGGGATCATCTGCAGCTACATTAGCAGGACAAACATGTACCTCTGCTCCCATAGACTTTAACATGTCTATTTTATCTTGAGAAGATTTATCACTTACTGCCAAAATACATCGGTATCCTTTTACAATACTAATCATCGCTAATGAAAATCCTGTATTTCCCGAAGTCGTTTCAACAATAATATCTCCTTCTTTTACAATTCCTTTTTCTTCAGCTGTTTCTATAATATGTAATGCAATCCTATCTTTAGCCGAGTGTCCTGGGTTAAATGCTTCAACTTTTGCATAGTATGTACCCGGTAAATCTTGAGTAATTCGATGCAATTGAATCATTGGAGTTTCACCTACTAAATCTAATATTGAATTGGTTATACCTTGATGTCTTTTCATTATAGTTTGTAAATAAGAAAAAAGTGTCATTACGAAAACGGACACGAATAAATCTGTTGAGATTGTTCGTTGCTTTCGCAATGACACTTACACTCAATCGAGCGCAAAAATATAACTATTTTTTTAACTTATCCTCTAACATTAAAAAGAAGGTGTATTCTTCAGCAGTTTCTTTCAATGCATCAAACCTTCCTGAAGCTCCTCCATGACCTGCTTCCATATTAGTATGTAGGAATAACATATTATTATCAGTTTTTAATTCACGTAGTTTCGCTACCCATTTTGCTGGCTCCCAGTACTGTACTTGACTATCGTGTAAACCTGTAGTTACCAACATATTTGGGTATGCTTTTGCTGCTACTTGATCGTATGGAGAATACGACTTAATATAATCATAGTACTCCTTATTGTTAGGATTTCCCCATTCATCATATTCACCTGTAGTTAATGGAATACTATCATCTAACATGGTAGAAATTACATCAACAAAAGGTACCGCAGCTATGATTCCGTTATATAGCTCTGGGTTCATATTAACAATGGCTCCCATTAATAAACCTCCTGCAGAACCTCCCATAGCATATAAATGTTCTGGAGATGTGTAACCTTGCTCAATTAAATATTTAGAGCAGTCAATGAAATCGGTAAATGTGTTTTTCTTATTCAACATTTTACCATCTTCGTACCATTCACGTCCTAAATACTGACTTCCTCTAATATGCGCTAATGCATATACAAATCCGCGATCTAACAAGCTTAAACGTGTTGTTGAAAACCCATCGTTTATTGTATATCCGTAAGAACCGTATGCATATTGTAAAATTGGCGTGTTTTTATCAAGCTTGGTATCTTTATGGTGTACAATTGATAACGCTACTTTTTTACCGTCACGTGCAGGCACCCAAATACGTTTACTTACGTAATTGTTTTTATCAAACTTTCCTCCTAGAACTTCTTGCTCTTTTTTGATTTCTTTTGATCTGTCTTTCATATTGAAATCAATCACTGAACTTGGAGTTGTCATTGAATTATATGAATAACGGATTACCTCTGTATCAAACTCAGGATTACCATATACTCCTGCTGAATAAGTTTCTTCTTCAAAAGGCAAATAATAATCTTCAGTTCCATCCCATCGTTTAATACGGATTTTATTCAAACCTTCATTTCTTTCTTCTAAAACTAAATAGTCTTTAAAAATTGAAAAATCTTCAAATAAGGTATCTTCCCTATGTGGAATAACATCTACCCAGTTTTCTTTTCCTGGTTTACTTTCTGGAGTTTTCATCAACTTAAAATTAGTTGCTCCATCCTTATTTGTTTTAATATAGAAATGATCTCCGTAGTGTGCTACTTCATATTCTAAGTCACGCTCACGTGGCTGAATAATTCGTAACTCTCCATCAGGATTATCTGCTTCTAATACATGATATTCTGTAGAAACGGTACTATAAGAACCTATTATTATATACTTTTTTGATTTTGACTTGGTAACAAAAGCTCCAAACGTATCATCTTTTTCCTCATATACTAATTCATCTAAAGATGCGTCTGAACCTAAAGTATGTTTATAAATTTTTGATGAACGTAAAGTTACAGGGTCTTTTTTAGCATAAAACAATGTTTTATTATCATTTGCCCAAACTGAACTTCCTGTAGTATTTTCGATAATGTCTTTATAGATTTTACCCGTTTCCAAATTTTTAATTCTGATAAAATATTGACGACGGCTAACTGTATCTGTAGCAAAAGCTGTCATTTTATTATCTGGAGAAACACTTAATCCTCCCAACTGAAAATATTCATATCCTTCTGCTTCTTTATTCACATTGAACATGATTTCCTCTTCAGCTTCTAAAGTTTCTTTTTTACGACTATAAATAGGATACTGCTGCCCTTTTTCATAACGAGTAATGTAAAAATATCCGTCTTTTTTATACGGTACAGACTCATCATCTTCTTTTATTCGACCTTTCATTTCTTGAAACAACTCTTCTTGAAACTCCTTAGTTTCTTTCGTCATTTCATCATAGTAAGCATTCTCTGCATTTAAATAATCATATACTTTTTGAGTTTGTTCATCTTTAACTTTTGCATTTTTTTGTGCATCTGTTAAACGCATCCAAAAGTAATCATCAATACGAACATCTCCATGTTTTTCTAACTTAGTCGATTGCTTTTCAGCAACTGGGGCTTTGATATCTTTATTCATTTCTTGCTTTTTGCAGGAACCAAAAATAAGACTAAAAACCAAAGCCGGCAGCATTATTTTTTTCATTTTTTAAGTTAGTTTATATTTCTTGTGAAAATACTATTTTTGTTGTTAGGTAAATCATAAAAAACTGTACAAGAATGTTTGGAGATATTTCTGGAATGATGGGCAAACTACAAGAAGCTCAACAAAAAGTAGAAGAGACCAAAAAACGATTAGACACCGTTTTAATTGACGAAGCAATTGCTGGAGGAAACGTGAAAGTTACAGTAACTGCTAATCGTGAAGTTAAAGCTATTACAGTAGACGAATCTTTATTACAAGACAAAGAAGAATTAGAAGACTACTTAATCTTAGCACTAAACAAAGCATTAAAACGTGCTGGTGAAATTAACGAACAAGAATTAGCAATTGCTGCTAAAAGCGGAATGCCAAATATTCCTGGGATGGATATGTTCAAATAACAAGTTATGCCTTTACAATTAGAAGATTATATGCTTCCCTGCTTAAACAAACAATTCTTTGGAATTGATTGTTTAGGTTGTGGTATACAGCGTGCTTTGAGTTTAGTTTTTCATGGAGAGTTCATTGCAGCTTTTAAAATGTATCCTGCTATATATACCTTGCTACTTTTAGCTTTTGTTGTGGGTATTAACTTCTTCTACAAAGTAAAATATGCTCAAAAAATAATCAGTATATTGGCTATCATTAACATACTCATCATTGTGAGTAGTTATGTTATAAAAATGAATCAATTAATTTAAACTTTCGAAAAACTATGGAAAAACAATTTAACCCAACTGCTATTTATGTATTATCTGTAATCAGTTTTTTATGTTGTTGTTTTGCTGGATTAGGTATTGTATTAGCTACACCTGCTTTTATTATGGCAAACAATAAACTAAAAGAAGCTGAATCGAATCCTGAGCAATACAATGCTGCTACAATCAAGTCTATAAAAACAGCTAAAACAGTTGCTATGATTGCTTTAATATTAAATGCGATTTATTTGTCAATGACTATTTATAGAGTTGCAACAACAGATTGGGATGTTCTTATGGAAGAGTACAACAGAGCTTTAGAACAGTATCAATAATAACTCATAAAAAAGCGACCAATGGTCGCTTTTTTTATATCATTCCTTTCGCTTTAAACTCTAAGTATTTATTAATTACATTCACCGATAAATGTTGAGGCTTAGTTAAAATAGCATGTACTGCGTTTTTCTCTAGCTCTTTTATCATCAAACGTTTTTCGTAAGCATATTTTTCAGCAATAGTTTTATGATACACACTTTGTAAATCTTCTGCATTTCCAGTTATTAAAGTATCTAACTCCGTATTTTCAAAGAAAACAGTTACAAGTAAGTGCTTTTTAGCTATCGCTTTTAAATACGGCAATTGCCTTTTTAACGCCGATATATGCTCAAAATTGGTATATAAAATTAACAAACTACGTTGATTTATTTTTCTTTTAATATTTGCATACAACAACGCAAAATTAGCATCTGAAAAATCGGTTGTAATATTATACAACTCTTCGTTAATGACCGATAAGTTTGTTTTCTTATTATTTGCTGCTACTATTTTTTCTACTTTTTTAGAAAACGTCAGCATACCTGCTTTATCGTTTTTTAATAAGGCTATGTTTGAAAAAGCTAAGGTTGAATTAATTGCATAGTCTAATAACTTCAACCCTTCAAAAGGCATTTTCATGACACGTCCTAAATCGATAATAGAATATATGGGCTGTGATTTTTCATCTTGATATTGATTCACCATTAACTCTGCTCTTTTAGCAGTTGCTTTCCAGTTTATGGTACGTACATCATCACCAGGAATGTAGTTTTTTATCTGCTCAAACTCCATTGTATGCCCTATTCGTCGTATCTTCTTCATTCCAAATTCCGTTAAGTTATTGTGCATTGCCAAAAACTCGTATTTTTTCATTTGTATGTACGACGGGTATACTTTCACACTTTCTTCCGCAGAAAAGGAATATCGTTTAGAAAACATCTGCAAAAAAGAAGACACAAATACGTTTACTCTTCCAAATTTGTACTCTCCTCTTTCAACTGGTCTAACATTGTAGGTATAAGTTGATTTCTCCCCAGGCTTCAAAGACATTGCATGTTCAAAATCTCTTTTTTGGAATTGAGCAGGTAATTCATCTATCAACGAAATAAAAACTTGAAACGGATAGTTATTTTCAAGCGTAATTGCTATTTCATTATCATCAGAGTTCGACAGTTTTTCTGATGCAATTCTTTTTGCTGAAAACCCATTTTTAAATCGGTATAGGATAAGCACATCAACACACATCGCTATCACAAATAACCATACTAACATCCATGTTGCTGAATACAACGCAGGAAGCCAAAACGACATTAAAAACAATGCCGAAATAGCGCTTATGTAGATAAAAAAGCGATTGTGTACGTATAACGATTTAAAGAATTGAATCACTACCTTGGAACTTCTACAGATTGTACAATCATTTCAATAACCTTATCGGCAGTCATTCCTTCCATTTCGCGTTCAGGAGTTAACATAATTCTATGACGTAATACTGGATAAATACTCTTTTTTACATCTTCTGGAATTACAAAATCACGTCCGTTAATTGCCGCAAACGCTTTAGATGCCATCAATACTGCAATACTTGCTCTTGGTGAACCTCCTAAATACAAATGTGCATTGTTACGCGTATTAGAAATTAATTGCGCTATATATTTAATAATTTTTTCTTCTACTAGCACCTCAAAAACCTTGTTTCTGTACTCTAATAATTCAGACTCAGTTAATACTGCTTCCACTTTAGTTTGTGGTAGTTCTCCTTTACGATCGTTATGAGCAGTGATAATTTGTATTTCTTCTTCTAAGTTAGGATATCCTACATTTATTTTAAACAAGAAACGGTCTAATTGAGCTTCTGGTAAAGCATAAGTTCCCTCCTGCTCTATTGGGTTTTGGGTTGCCAATACCATAAATGGTGGATTCATAGTATAACGTTGACCATCCATCGTAATTTGTTTTTCTTCCATCACCTCAAACAACGCTGCTTGTGTTTTTGCAGGTGCTCTGTTAATTTCATCAATCAATACAATATTTGAGAAAATAGGTCCTTTTTTAAACTCAAAATCAGATGTTTTCATGTTTAAAACTGAAGTTCCTAACACATCCGAAGGCATTAAATCAGGCGTAAACTGAATTCGACTGAAATCGGTTGCAATGGTTTTTGCTAATAGTTTTGCTGTTACCGTTTTAGCAACTCCAGGAACACCTTCAATCAATACGTGTCCGTCAGCTAGTAAAGAAACTAACAGCAACTCTATAAACCCTTCTTGACCTACAATTACTTTCCCTAGTTGCTCTTTTATTTTTACAACCGCTTCTTTTAACTTTGACAAATCTATTCTACTTGAAAATAACTCATTCGTATTTTCTATTGGATTGTTTTCTGTATGCATCCTATTGTTTTTTATATGCTTTAAAATCTTCAATAGCTTTATTTAAGGCTACTAAATCTTCTTCGGTTATACTTGATTTTAACTGTATTTGCTCTATCTTTTTAAATAAAGTAACTACTTTTTCTTCTGAATTACCACTTCTGTTAGCTAGGTTCTTATAAAAACGCTCATCTATGTTTAAAGTTGATAATCGATATTTTATTCTGATATACTCTAAAAAATAATTGATTTTATGTTCAGCTATATTTTTATGATCTGATTTTTCATAATACATATTGGCTATAGTACGGGTAAAAGCCAGTGTTTGATTTTTTAACGGTGTAATAACAGGAATTAATCGCTGATTACGTTTTCCTTTAAAAATAATAAAAAATAACACCCCTATCAATCCTATATAATATGCCCATTTTAACGATTTGGTTGACAGGATATAATGCATAGGTGAGGTTATTCTACTTTTTCCTGTTTTATAATAGGTATCCCATAAAATGGCACTTCTACTATTAGAGCCTCCCCCAGCCCCCGTTTCATTTTTTTGTTGATTATTTAAGTACGATAACACATTAGCTACATATTCATAATTGCTATCTAACAACATATTGTAATTGGTAAATGCTTGTGGAAATGTATGTAAATAGAAGTTTCCTTGACCGTGGTTTACTTTTATAAAGTTTGGTTTTTTGCTAATAATAGAATCATTTTCATTCCTTACTACCAACTCACCTAAAACAGTTGTATTAAGAGTATCTACTTCAGAAAAATACAGCTTTGAAAAATCTCTATCAAAATGATATTCTTTTCCTCCAAAAATAGGATTACTCATTTTTTGATAGGCCTTTTCCTCAAACGCTGAAGTAGTTAAATAGCTTGTTTGAATCTGCAATGTATCTAAATGTATGCCATTTGTTGCTATAAACACATCATTCCCTCTTTCTGCAAACTCTAAAAGCTGATTCAACTCATCTTTGTCAAAATTTACTTTATTATCAAGAAAAAAATACGTTCCGTTATTCTTATCGTCTTTTAAGTATACATACGGATTTTGATATACATCTTTTACTTCGCTTTTTGGAAATAAACTCGGCATTTCTTTATGCAGTACATATGTACCATACGGAATTTTATGTTTTGCTGCATAACTTGGATACCAATTGATTTCTTTAGGCTTTACAGACTCAACATAAAAAATACCGAGCACTATAAGCACCAACAAACCAATGTATATTTTTAATTTTTTATCCAAATTAGTATATTTTAGCTAGCGTGTTTTTAAAATTACTTTCCGCTTGTAAGAATTTTTCTTTATCTATTGAAAACTCACCATACCACACATAATCATACAAGTAAGTTAACTTTTTAAAATCGCTATGCAATTGCTTTTTTGACGATAGTTCTTTTATATAATCTTCATTCGTTTTTTCTTGTTGCCAAGAGATAAAATCTTTGTCAGAAAGGTTTTTTAGTAATAGTAAATAGTAATAACGTATTGCCAACTGATAGTTCCCTTCTGAAATTGCTTTCTGAATTAACTTGGGTAAATCTTTATCTTTAATTAACTCCTCCTCTTTCGATAAGTGTACAATAGGTTTGTTTTTTTTACCGTCAATAATATTACGTGCATTTACTTTTAAAAAGAATTTAATAATAAAGTACAACACTAATCCTGCAATTACATATGGTAACGCTTTTAAAACAACGCGTAAAAATCCTACTGCTGGAGTAATATCATCAAAAATATAAGAGAGAATTTTTATGATGGTTCGTTTTAACCAATCCCATATTTTTTCTAAAATAGTAGGTTCTCTTTTTTCTACGATGTATATAAATTCATCTTTTTGCTTGTACTCTTCTATTTTTTGAGCATCAAACTTTTTTTGTTCAATAATAGTATCATCATACTGCACCTCTCTTTTTCCTTCCTGAGAAAAAACAGTGATTGAGCAAATAAAAAACGCTATGTAAAAAAGAAACTGCTTCAAAAGATTACTGTCCTATGCTATCAATTCTTTCAATAGTCCCCGTCAAATTTTTTCTTTCATTAATATCGAAGTACAAAAGTACATTGGTTATTAAGGTTATTGAATAAAACATTAGCTGACCTGCTATTGAAATAACATTTAAAATCAAATAAATAGGATCACTAAAAAAACCAAAAACTTGCGCTGGATCATCACTTCCTGAACCTATCCCCATGCTTATTAATTGATATATAGTTGCTGGTATTTGAAAAACATATCCTAAAATACTTACTAAAATAGACACAACGAAAATCACCCCAAAAGTTTCCCAAAAATATCCACTTATAAAGTTGAAACATTTTCCTACTGCTCCAGAAGCTGTTTCGTTTTCAAATACTAAAATCGAAGCTCCTAAAGATAATGCTGGCCAAGTATAAAACACTGGCAATACACATAGCATTGCACTAGCAAACAATATTAACCCTGCTAAAATACCAAAGCCTGTAAACGACCAAAATTTAGCTTTTGTATTAGTTACTACATCTTCTTGTCTTACAATACCTTTATTGTCTATATACGATTTAATATAATACATACCTGCCAAGTTTATATAAACGATAGCTACTAAATAAGCTATCATCATAATAAACACCGCTCCCATCATTCCTGCAACTCCACTTGCATCATCACTCACTATTGATGAAATAGACATCATGTAATAAATCATAGCTGCTACAGCTATAACAATAGGTATTGCTGCTACTTTTAAAATGGTTAAAAAGAACTGCTTCCCCTCTAATCTTATAAACTTAAAAGCATCTGAAATAATACTTCCTAAATCTCTTTCTTTTTTAAACTCTACGTATTCTTTATGCATGGGTTTGTTGATTTTTATAAACTCTAATTGGGTATATGACGTAATAAAATATAATGAGTGCTAGTGAAGTAGCAATTATTAAGATTGCTAACCAATCGGGCATTTCTGTATGACGGGTTACAAAACCTTCTAAAAATCCTGCTACAATAAAAAATGGAATGGTACTTACCATTATTTTTAATCCGTCTTTCATGCTTCTTTTAAACGATTCTAATCTTGAATAAGTTTTAGGAAATAATATTCCATTACCTAATACCAGTCCTGCACATCCTGCAATAACAATTACTGATATTTCTATGGTTCCGTGAATCCAAATGGTTCTTGACGATTCCCAAAACAATCCTTTATCGTAAAAGAAATACAAAAACGAACCTAGCATTATTCCGTTTTGCATCATAATATATAAAGTACCTACCGAAAATAGTATCCCTAACACAAAAGCATACATAGCAACTCGTATGTTATTAATGGTAATCCCAATAAACATATCAACTTCATTTGCTTTTTTATATACTGCCATTGGATCTCCATTTTCAATATTTTCTAAGGTCATGTTTACATAACCGTCTCCTAAAATAAGGCGGAAAAAATCAATATCAGTTGCGGCTGAAAAAGCACCACAAATAGAGAAAAAAGCAAATACTAAAAACGCTATAAGTAGCTGTTTTTGGTAGCTATAAAACATCAAAGGGAATTCCGTTTTAAAAAAACTAATAAACCTGTTTTTGCTTTCTTTTTTAGTTTTATAAATTTTTTGATGTGCAGCAGAAGCTATAGAATTTAAGTATATCACCGTATTTCCGTTCGGATAAAAGGTTTTAGCGTAACTTAAATCATCAGTCAACTCCACATATAAATCAGATAATTTATCTGGTGAAATAACTTTTTTGTTATACAGCGCATCTTCAAAAAGTTGCCACTTTTCTTTATTTTTATTTACAAAAGCAGCTTCTCTCATGTATTTAAAAAATTAAAGCATGTTTGTTGAGAAGTTTCTCTAATCATAGAATATTTTTATCTTCGCTAAACTAAAAAAAGTTGCATAAATATCAACAAAAAAAAGTGAAAAACTAGTTCATGGATAATTTTCAAATAGAAACAGCTCAAAACATTGCTATTAGTCAAAATGTAGCACACGTTACTACTCGTATCGGTTCTTATTTAATCGATGCCTTATTTATTGTTGGGTACTACATTATCATTGCTATTATAATAGGTATGTTAGATATACCTATGAGTATGGAATATATGAGTCTGTTTGTTTTATTAGGGCTGCCTGTATTCTTCTACAGCTTGCTTTTTGAAATTTTAATGAACGGACAAACACCTGGTAAATACTTCAACCAAATAAGAGTAGTTAAGCTAGATGGTTCTAAGCCTACTTTTGGAAGTTATTTAATTAGATGGCTGCTACGTTTTGTTGATTTTACTTTAGCTAGTGGTTCTGTTGCAGTTCTTACAATTTTATTAAACGGAAAAGGGCAACGTTTAGGAGATATTGCTGCAGGAACTACTGTAATATCTGAAAAGAAAAGAATTACGTTAAAAGATACTATTGCAAGCGATGTAGTAGATAACTACACACCTACCTATTCACAGGTAACGTTATTGAGTGATAATGATATTCATACTATCACAAGAGTATATAGAGATGCCATGAAGAAAAGAAATCATAAAGTAATTTTAAAACTACATACAAAAGTTATTGAGTTAACAGGAATTACTACCGAGCAAAAACCTGCTCAATTTATAGATACTGTGATTAAAGATTATCATTATTACGCGAGGCAGTAAGTCGAATCAATTTAATCTACAGAAGTATTTTACTTTTATTTTTCACCCAAAAAAATAAACTTTGAGAAGGGTACTTTTTTAAATTCACCTGAGCTAAAAAATTACCATCTTTGCATTTTAATAAAATTTTGGATTTAAACTATAACATAATTTCCCTTATAGATATTCTTGGCGTAGTACAAGGGGTTATTCTCGGGTCGTTATTATTATTTGTACACCAAAACAAAAGGAAGTCTACTCTATTCTTGGGGCTGTTTATTTTAGCTTATTCACTAGAATTTATACCTTCTATACTAACAGACATTAAACTGGTAGAATACTACCCACAACTCACCTATTTACCATTTGACTTTATTTGGCTTTTGTTTCCTTTATTTTACAAGTATGTTAGGCATATCTCTGTATTTCCTGAAAAATCAAATCATATCTATCTATATCCAGGAATACTATCATTTATTTTTCAATTAATAGTTTTCTTTTCCCCCTTAGATATACAAACTACTATTTATGAATCAGTTCCTTATTCTCTATTTTCATTATTAGGGATGCTTTATTCCATCTGGATAGCTATAAAAACCGTTTGGTGGATTAACTTACATATACGGGAAGTACGGAATCAATTTTCAAAAACGGAAAAACGAGAATTGCAATGGGCAAAACTATTTGTTATCATTGGTCTCCTATATGTAATTTCTAGCATCTTTGCAGCATTTTTCAATGAATCATTTTGGGTAAACCTTATTCTTTCATTAGTAAATGTTGCTTTGCTGTATTGGGTTTCACTTCGAGGTATCTTGCAAAAAAACATTTCCCCGTCGTTCCAAGATGTAGTATTCAATAGTACAGTTCCTACTACTAGCCAATTATCTAATGTTAAGAAAACTCATAATATCATAACAGAAAAAAAAGCCTCTCATAGAAAAGTGAGCTTAGAAAAACAAGAACAATTAGTTGAAAAAGTTACTGATTACATAACCTTGAATAAACTTTATATAAAAGAAGATCTTACAATTGTTGAAGTGGCTGAAGCCGTTAAAGAACATCCAAGAACAGTTTCAAGCGCCATTAATAAAGTTAGAAACGTAAATTTCAACACCTATATTAACACCTTTAGGATTGAGAAAGCAAAGGAATTATTACTTTCATCAATGGCTCAAAATTTAAGTATCGAAGGTATTTCCAACGAAGTAGGCTTTAATAGCAAAAGTGCTTTCTATGCTGCCTTCAAGAAAATTGTAGGTACAACACCTACACTATTTCAAAAGCAAAACAACTAACATATTTCTCCATTTATAAAAGAACTTAAGTAGTTCAATTCTGGTTTTTGACTTTTCTACCAAAAGAATTCTCAAATTCATAATACCTTGTCCTGATTCCTGAATTGTGCACATAAACACTCAATTTTATAGTTCTTTTGTACTGAAATCCGAAATCCAAACCTCTACTCTCCCCCCATTCTTGGGCTGATTACTTTTTTTCAGAAATCTTTGTATAGCAAAAACAAATAGCTATACAACATAAACAAGTTTACAAACAAAACGAACAAAATTCTACTGGTTTTCTTGTTTCTATTGTGGAGCAGTTATATAGTTTGGGAGGTTCAAATACAAAAATGGATAACAAATACTAATTACACTAAGACAGTAATCAGAGTAGATTTGATTTTTATACTCCCCTTCTTACTTATTGTAACACTATATGTAAGCTACTTAATCTTTAAAAATTTTAAAAAATGAGAATAATTATGAGTAAAATCGTAGTAGTTATGATTATCCTAGCTATTTCATTAGCTAGTAATGTACAGGCACAATCACTTAAACATTTATTAAAAACAAAAAAAGCGAATAGCCTCAAAAAATGTGAAAGAAAAAAAGGGTACTGGTACAAAGAAAAATGCTGGGCTAATTTTACTGAATTTGACACTAATATTACCAAAGAAAATATAGATAGTGTGGTTACTGAGCAGATTAATGCTGCCAAAAATTACGGACTTACAATAGATGGCGATGCCAAAGTAACAACCTTCTTTATGCCAGAAAGAGAGGGTAAACAGATATTTGCTATTACTGTTTATGAAGAAAATAATCAACAGTATACTCTAATACAAATGGGTGTTTTTAAAGAAAAAAAAGTTAACAACCTACAAGCTATCCTTATAGAAGGGCATATTATGGATTTTGGTGAAAACCAAGAAGAAATGCAAAAAGCTGTGCGTGCCTCTGGAACTTCCCAAGCAAGAATGTATATAACAGACAATAAGGATAAGTTTACCAGCCAAGGAAGATTAAAATATATGAATACTGAAAAGACAGTACCCTTTAAATTAATAGCTGGTGAAGAGTTAGTAGGAATGGGAGACACCACTTTAAAAGTAAAAGGAGATGAAGTTTTCCTTAACGGAACCTTGGGTACCAAAGCCTATAAACAATTTAAATACTTAATAAAAGAACATCCTGAAGTTAAAACCGTTGTCTTACAAAATGTACCAGGCTCAATTAACGACGAAGTAAATATGCATACAGGAAGGTTAATTCGTGAAGCTGGATTGAACACCAAGGTATTGGCTGACAGTGAAATTTCATCAGGCGGAGTAGACTTGTTTTGCGCAGGTAAAGAACGTATTGTAACTAAAGGTGCTAAGTTAGGTATCCATTCTTGGGGAGGCAATGGAATAAGCGCAAATGATTTACCTAAAGATCACCCAGCTCACCAATATCAATTAACTTATTTCACAATGTGTTTAGGAGTTGATAAAGGTCCTGACTTTTACTTCCTAACCTTAGAATCAGCTCATGCAGACGACATGTACTGGATGAAAGATCAAGAAATAAAAAACTGGACTGTTGCCACCAAATTTATAGAACAATAAAAGCCTAAATAACAATTAAAAACAATGAAAGTGATAAAAAACATTTTAACAGTAATCATCGTATTAACATCTATATCATTATCAGCACAAGAACTTAAACATGTAGATAAAAGTATCATAAGCGTTAATGACTTACCAGAATATGTAGTTATAACCTCTGAAAACACTAAACTATTAGGGGGTATAAATATTACCATAGACTCTAAAAAATCTGATTATCAAAATATCTTAGAAGAATTGGAAACATTACTACAAAATAGAAAAAAATTAAAAATAAGAAACCAAACCGATTTATTAAACGCACTTTCTAAACTAGGCTTTGAGTATGTAGATGCATATAATGCAACTGCTGGAACTTTAGGTGTAGGTGGTGGCGATGATATAGATATCTTCGGGAGTGAAGCTAAGTATCGTATCAATATGGTGTTTAGAAAAAAGACTAGTTTCAGAAATTAAAACTTCACACTAAAAACTAAAAGAACAAGCCTCTTAATAGAGGCTTGTTCTTCTTTAAAATATTGAAAAATATAGCTCTATATATTAAATTAGTAGTTAAAAAATCGTGAATTACTTAAAATATAATTTTCAATAAAAAAAATATGAAACCAGAAAACAAAAAAGCATTTAAGAAAATTTTCATTCTACTTATTGGTACTATTTTAATTGTATTTTTTTTGTTTAAAATTTTTGTTTAGAAATAAAATCTACTTTAACACATAATATCCTTTAATTTACTGAAAACAAACACCGTGATAAAAAACAAAGAATGCCGTCTTTTTAGAGCGGCATTCTTTGTTTTTTTTATGAAACTCTATCTGGTAATTTAACTTAGAAAAAATCATAATCTTTTTTGCTCTTCTGTTCTTTTTCTATTTTCTTTCACTAAATTTCCTCCTAAGTGATAAAGTAAAGTTATACCAAACCTTCTTGAATCTGGTTTGTTGTTATAATAATAATCTATAATATCACTTTGAGAATAGGCTTCATAATGGTTGGTATTAAATATATCACTTATAGTCAGTTGCGCTACTAATTTTTTATTTAGAAATGTTTTTTTTATTCCAAAATCTACATAACCTGTTGCTTTTGTACTGTACAAACCAAGCAACTCCGATGAAAACCAATGTGCTGAAAGATTCATTTTATAATCTTTTGGCAAGGAAATATCTTGTTGTAATGTAAATGTTGTAGCCCACTTTGATAGTTGTTTTTCTCCTAAAACTTGTGAAATAGGATACGTAGTATAACTTATATCTGAAAAGAAAAGTAAATTCCAAAACGAATATAATTTAAATGGGGTTGATACTGTAAAATCAAAACGTTCTCTATTACCAAAATTATCACTTTGACTTTTTATGGTAGTACCATTATCATCTACTAAAAGCCTTCAATTTATAAAATTATCACTTTGGTTATACGTTGCAGAAAAAACATATTTATTTTTTAAGCTATATGTAAACGAATATACCCAAGCTAATTCAGGTGTTAAATTAGGGTTTCCTGAATAATAGAAGTACTGATCTCTATACCATCGTACTGGATTTAAATCGGTGTAAGATGGGCGATTGATACGTCTATTAAGCGAAAAATCTATTTTATTGTCTTTATCTAAAATTTGTCCAATTGAAAAAGAGGAAAACAACTTGGTATATTGCCATTGATTTGTTTCATTTTCTTTTACTGTATATCCTTCTGCTCTGGTATATTCTACACGAAGTCCAGCATCTATTGTTGTTTTATTTATTTCTTTTGACCCTGTTATATATGCTGCTGCAATCTGTTCATTATATTTATAATGATTACTTAATGCTGGTACTTTTACATAAGTATCTTCTTCTAACGATTCAAATTCGTATTGATTATCATTTTTTACCTTAGCATATTTAACCCCTGTTTTAATAGCATACTTCTTAAAAGGCAAATTAGCATCAATTTGTGCTGAAAAAACATCTACATTTCCTGGTTGATGTGACTTGAGTACATTGGTATCTAATTTATTTTGATTTGCATCATAATTATCTGTTATCAGTATTCCATCTGAATAATTTCGATAGGATGTATAATTGGCATCTGCTGTTAATTTTTTTCCAAGAGAATCTATGACAAACATATAGTGCACACTCCCCGCATCGTAATGATAAGGTTCAATTATTTTATTATCTGTTAATGTGTAAGATTGTAATTCTTTGAGATTATTAAATTTATTAACTGTAGAATAATTTTGTTTTTTAAAATCATCAAAGTAGCCATGATAATTAATGCTTAAACTATGTTTAGGTAAAAATTGCCATTCAGCTCCAAATCGCCAAGTATAATATTTTATTTTATAATTACTTTCGTTTTTTCGACTAAGCCACAGAGATTCTCCGTTTTCATTGATGGTATTTCCACTCTTGTTTTTGGTAAATCTATGAGGCGTATTATAATCAAAAGAACCATATAAATTCACTTTTTTTGTACGTAAACTTGCCGAAATATTTTCGTTTGTCATCCAGTATTTACCTTTTGAAATGGTAGTTCGTAAATTGACTGCATAACCTTTTTTTAGTCTTTTTTCGAGAACAATATTAATTATACCTGTATTACCTGCTGCATCAAACTCGGCTGTTGGTGATGTTATCAATTCTATCTTTTTAAGGTCTTCTGCACTCATTCCTTTTAATAAATTTGACAATTGCCCTCCAGATAAATAGGTCATTTTACCATCTATCATAATATTTACCCCAGACGCCCCTCTAAATAAAATAGCATCATTTTGTCCTACATTTATGCCTGGTAATTTTTTTAACATATCAAGAGCAGATTGTCCTGTTGTAAGAGTAGATTTTTTTAGGTTAAATGTTAATTTACCTTTACCCGCCTCAATAAGTGGTTTTTTAAAATTAACCACTACTTCCTCTAATGCATTAGCATCTTCTTTTAAGGTTATGTTTATCTTTTCTTCATCGGTTACTTTTTTTTCTCTCGTAATCATTCCTACAAAAGAAAATACCAAAACAGCTCCTTTAGTTGTTTTTATTGAATATTTCCCATCTAAATTGGTTACTGTTCCTTTATTACTTCCTTTTATAAAAACAGTTGTACCTGGTAATACTTGATTTGTAACATCACTAACGATTCCTTTTACTTCAACCTCCTGTGAAAAAATAAGCCATGGGGAAAGAATTAAAAAGTAACGTACAAGTATTTTGATATAATTTTTCATTATTTAATTTATTTTTTTAGTTAGATAGATTTATCTACCTGTAATCACTCTGCTTATTTAATTTCTGTTTTTACACAGATACCTAAATATTAAGTATTACTTAAGAATGAATTATTTTGGTTTTATAAGTTCTAGAAGTTTTTCATTACAATTAGTTGCATAAAATGTTCTTCAACTTCTTTTTAAAAAAGTTGCAATTATTTTCAAAAAATTGAATGTGGAAATGTTTTTTCTTTACACATAGCTTTTTACATACTCTAAATATTTAGACACATTTTATAATCCAAAGTTTTTAACTTTTGACTACGCTATCATTAAAAGAAACTAGAATAACTTATAAAAACCAAGATGATATTTATACTTTGTTTTTCTCTAAAAAATTACAATAAGAAAGGAGGTGGCCTGGAGAAGAATTTATATAAAGCAAAGTTACTTGTAGTAAAAAACTTGTAATTTTTAATAATTGATTTTTGAACTATAATTTCAAACCTATCAATAATTAAATTTTGAAAATTAGGAGTAAGTGCAGGAGTTAAATCATGCGTTATGCTATGGTCACACATGGTACAATGCACTGCATGATCCATATCATCTGTATGCATCAATACATGAATTCCTGTCATTTTCACTGATAGAAAAAGTACAAGGAATAAATAGGTTACACTATTCTTTAACCAACCTTTTTTCATTACTTACAAACCTACTAAAATTAACTTAAAAAAGGTGTTAATTTCACACTTGCTTTCACCCAAAAAACAAATACCTTAATCAAGTTAAAAACATATGAATAAACCTTTTACTTCTATAAAAGTTAAAATATAATAGAATGTTTTATTTTTTAATTTAAACAGTGTAATACTTCATTATATTTGTTTATCTCAGAAAAAAATATAGAATGTGGAAAGAGCATTATAGTAAAATAAAAAAAGAAAAACATCCCCCAGCTTATACACTACGTAAAGCTTTAGATTTTATAGCCTCCCAAGATAATATAACAGAAAAAACAGCTATAGACTTGGGTTGTGGTAATGGTGTAGATACATTTGCTTTGTTAGAAAATGGTTTTTCTGTATTTGCCATAGACAGTAACCCTAACTCATTGCTTCACCTACAACAAAATTTAGCTTCTGAACATTCAAAACTATTAAAATTTAATAACGTTTCTTTTGAGAATTTAGAAAAGCTTCCTTTAGCTTATTTGGTTAATGCTTCTTTTTCACTTCCTTTTTGTCATTCTAATCAATTTGATAAATTATGGTTAAACATCATTGAGTGTATACCCCCTGGAGGAATTTTTTGCGGACATTTTTTTGGACCACAAGATTCCTGGAACTCTAACTCTGATATGACTTTTCACAATATACAAGATGTAAAAAACTTATTTGATAAGTTTGAGATTCTTTATTTTAATGAAATCTCTAAAAAAGGAAAAACATTATCTGGAAAAGAAAAATTTTGGCATGTTTTTCATATTGTGGCAAAAAAGAAACACCTTCAAAAACAATAAGCTACCACATTTATACTTACTCCTGTATTATTCCCTTGGATATTTGCTTAAGTGTTTTTCTAGATACAATATATAAAACCAAAGCGTATAATATATTTTCTAAAGCTAAACTGTAATATATCCCCTCTATTCCAAAGTATTTAGTTAAAATTAATACTACCGGAACAAACAATAATAATTGTCTTCCAATAGGTAGCAATGTTGCTAATTTTGCCTCGCCTATAGCTTGAAAAAGAACTATGCTACTAGAAGATATTGGAATAACTAATAAAATACTTAGCAACATTCGTACATTAAAAATTTCTGTATCATTAAGTTCTACATTAGGTAATATAACATTAACCATTGCTTCAGGAAAAATCAGTATCGGAATTAATAGTCCAGCACCAAGAACAACCCCTGCTAACCTGTATATCCTTACTCCTTTTAAACACCTAGACGGCTTGTTAGCTCCGTAATTAATTCCTATAATCGGCTGCATAGATTGGTAAAGTCCTAAAAGCGGGATAGCTAAAAAAGTAAACAATCTAAAGACAGCATTAAAAAAAGCCATAGCTTCTACTGTTCCGTAGAAAACCACTAACCTGAAAAGTAAAAACTGCCTAAATAAATTAGATAGTTGCATTGTAAATGCTGAAAAACCAATACTTAAAACATTTTTAAGGATTTTATACTCCAACCTTATTCGAAAAGCCCCTGTTTTAAATGTTGCTTTTCCACGGATAAAATATAGAGATGTTAACAAACTATAAATAAACATTGCTATAATACTACTCCATGCAGCACCTGCTACTCCCATATGTAAAATGCCAATAAAGATGGGAGTTAGTAAAATATTTAAAATTACTGAAGCTATTGTGAATTGCATTGCTACTTTTATATTTCCTTCTGCCCGTATTAAGCTATTAGCTGACAGACCATAAATACTGAATAATGCTCCCAAAACGTATACTTTAAAATATTCTAAAGCATACGTAAATAGTTCTCCTGAAATTCCTATTACTGAGACTATTTCATGAGAAAAAATAATTCCAAAAACAGTTACTAAAGTTGCCCCTATGAGAGATAAGGCTATCATGTTTGGAATTATTTTCTTTTGAACTTCAACTTGTTTAGCTCCTATAGCTCTGCTAAGAACAGATGCAGAGCCTGCAGCTATAAAAACAGTAATACTTGTAACAACTAGCATTAAGGGAAATAACATTGAAATTCCTGTAAAAGCTTTTATTCCCATAAAATAGCTTGTATAAAATATATCTACAAGCCCGTTTATAGATATAACCATCATACCTAAAATACTTGGAACAGATAGTTTTAACATAAGACCCCAAAGGCTATCATTAATAAAATCAAGCTTTTGTTTTGTGTTATTTTTTATTTTGGAACTCATATTTGCTCCACTCTTTTAAGAAGTTATTTTTTTAAAAAAGACCAGTGATGTACCAAAAATTATAAAGGTTATAAGTATTACTTCTAATAAACTTTTTCCTATTCTTTGACTTTTAGTATAATCAGCATTCAACTTAAACTTAGGCAACCTTTCATAATCTCTTATTGTTATTTGCTTACCTAAAAACAATTTATTAAAATAAAAATTGGTAATATCTCTATGAAAAAGTTCAATTGATTGATAAAAGGATTGAAAAATTTCAGAATCCGTTTCAACTATTTCATTAAACATTCCTTGAGCATTTACTGCTGGATTTGCCCATCGAAATTTAGAAACCCATTCTTGTCTTAACTCAATTTGTTTAAAATACTCCTGTACTTCTTCTCTGTGATGATTATCATTAAGCGCAGTAAAAGATGCATAAGCCTTGGCCATTGTATTTACATCTATTAAAGATTTTGCTCCTTTTAAATCATCTCGGTAATCTAAATACTCAACAACTACAGCTTTAGCTTCTTCTATATTCTCTTCATTTTCAAGACTTCTTCTTCTAGTTATATCAGCTAATGAAGTATTGTCTATCGGATGTACAATATTTGCATATACATTTAATATTGCTGGGAAAACTATTAAAAAAAGTAACCATAAACCAGCAGCAGTAATGGCTGTTAATGAAGAATTCTTTTTAAAGCTTATTAAAAGAAACATTAAGGCAAACCAAAAGCTAAAATAACACAAGACTGCTAATAACCATAAACAGGCACTTAAAACACTTACTTTTTCAGCAACCGTAAAAGCTGTTATAGACAAAAGGACTCCTAACCCTAAAACTAAAACATAATAAAAAGCAATTCTAATTAAGAGGATTTTTCTTAGTCCTATAGATTGTAACCTTAATAAGGGTAACATTCCGTTTTCCTTCTCCTCTGCATATAATCCATAAGTAAAAGTTATGATAAGTAACGGAAACAAATAAACAAAAACAAACGATAGGTCTAAATTTCCAACATAGAGTTTAAGTGGGTTTGCTAGTTCATTTTCAAACAATTGATAATATAAACTCATTCCCGTTAACTTATAGTAATAAGGTTCTATATCTCTTTGCCCTAAAGACATGTGCGCTAAACCATGAGGAGGTAAAATTGCATGATATCCATGTCGATACCATGCATAGGCAGGCTTAGAAGCTATGTCAAATAACTGTTTATCTTTTAACGAAGTATGATTGGCATAAAAACTCTCTTTATACTGTTCAAATTCTTTCTTTTCAATATGTTTAACATTCTCAATTATTTTACGCTGCTCCGTTATTTTTGAATGCCCGTAATAAATAGCGTAAATTCCCAATAAAAACACGATGGTAAGCAAAACTATTTGAAACGTATTTCTAACGATTGAAATACCTTCACGTCTCCATAATAATATAGTTAATTTCATATCAATTTATTTTTGTGAGAAGAAGGTATTAATAAGAACATTATTAAAACCCAAAAAATTAATGACATTAATTCTATTCTGTAATTTTTAAAGATTTTCATTACACTTGGTGTACGATATTCTAGTCCAGAAACCGTTTCCCATAAATTTCTTCCTGCTTTGTACTCGTAAAACTCGCCATAACGTGAATTTACAGCCATATCATTATTCATTTTTCTCATTAATTTAAGGCGGTATACTTTTGTTTTTTCTTGAAAATCATTAAAACTGTACCCGTCTGTTGCTGCTAAAGCCATTGAAAAATTTCTTACTGAAATGTAAGGCGCAACAAACCCTATTATACTTCCTATTCTATTTTGATATTCAAACCTTCTGTTAAGAAGAGAATCATGAACTCTTTGTACTTTATAAGCATATTCTTCTCCCTCTTGCATTCGTATTGCTTCAAAATTTAGTGGTAATTGATGTAAAGAGTCTACTCCATATTTTTTTAAGTATTGTTCCTTTAATTTAACAAGTCTCTCTTCTTTAGAGCCATCCATAGGCAAACCCTTATCTATATCCTTTTTAATTTTTTCTTTATATGCTTTAAGAGATGGTAAAGGATATAAACTCTCTCCTATATTAGCCGAAGTTTTTGGAATAATAATACCAGTTGTAATCCAAAACATTAATAATGTTAGAAGAGAGTTTCGTGCATTTGAAGATTTAAAAGAAACCCAAACAGAAAAGTTTGTAAAAACAAATAAGTACCCAACATAAAGAAAAAAGAGAAATAAAACTCGTAAACCTACATCTTGCATTACTAAGCTATCATCTTCAATTATTCCTACAATATAAAGTCCTGTAAAAAATAATATTAATATAAGTAGGACTATTAAAAAATAAGCCAAAACTTTACCTAAATAAATAGATCTCATTGAAACTCCTTGCCCTATTAATAGCTTCAAGGTTCCTGTTTCTTTTTCCTTACTAAAAGTTTGAAAAGTGATGAATATAATAAGAAGTGGTAATAATAACTGAAGAACCAAAGCTGCACTCAATTCTCCAAAACGAGCCATGTTACCATATCCTTGTACAGGTCTAAACATAAACTCATGTGCATAATGTGCTTCTAAATAAACTGAGGTTCCTGTATACGTATCTAATCCAAAATCAAAAAGACTTAAAAGCGTTTTAGGCTTAAAAACATATGTCCCGTAATGAGCCGCAATATGCGGATGCTTATTTCCTTGTTCTAACCACTCAGCTCTTCTTTCTTCTTGAGCCTTTTTCACCATATCCATTTCCTGTTTATAAGCTATATGTCCAGCATAAAGTGAAAACCCTAAGAGGAACAAAATAATAGGAAACAAAATTTTTAAAGCATTTTGCCTTGCTATATTGGTAAGTTCTTTTTTAGCTATTAAAAATACTTGATGTATCATCTGTTTACATTTTTATTTTTTAGATGTAATAACTTATTACATACTATTCATGCATGTGTTTTAAGTACTTTTGTTCTAAATCATGAAAAGAAACTTGATTTGATTCCATCTTTTCAACCAAAACTCCTTCTTTCATAATACCAATATGTGTTCCTGTATCTTTAGCTCTAAAAAGATCGTGTGTTGCCATTAAAGTGGCTACTTTTTGTTGCTTCATGTTAAGTAGAAGCTCAGAAAACTCATTACTTGCTTTAGGGTCTAACCCAGATGTAGGCTCATCTAAAAGTAATACCTTGGCTCCTTTAGCTCTCGCTAAAGCAATCCCTACTTTTTGTCTCATTCCTTTAGAGTAACTACGAACTCTTTTCTTAATAAAATCTTTTTGTAAACCTGATTGTATTAATAAGTTTTCTAATGCTTCTTTTTCTATATCCACACCTTGTAGACCACAGAAAAAGTGAAGATTCTCCAGTCCTGTCATATATTGATACAACTGGAGATTTTCAGGAATATAAGACAACCATTTTTTTGTTTCTTGTGGGTTCTTTGTTACATCCAAACCATTAACAAAAGCGCTACCAGATGTAGGCTCTATAAAATTTAAAAACAAATTAATAGTTGTTGATTTTCCCGCACCGTTAGCTCCGAGCAAGCAAAAAATATCTCCTGCTTTAATATTTAAATTTAAACTATTCAAGGCGGTAAAATCACCGTATTTTTTTGTGAGATCTTGTGCTTTTAACATGGTGTATTCTATTCGTTATTAAAATCTTCAAGACCAGATATGTAACCACCTGTAGACGTAAACATTTTACTAGATGTGTTTGAACTGGTGTCAAAACTAAACACAGCATTTTCATCATTCGTTGCTGTCGTAAATAATAATTTTTGGTCTTTATAGGGAAGAATAATCATACTACGAGATCCATATGTGGTAGGAAGTCCTGGTACAGCCCCTAAACTCGACTTTTTTTGAACATCAATCTCAAAATATTTGAATTGAGGTTGTCCCGTTTGATACTCATAAAAATCACTTACTTCCTCTACTCTTGCTGTAAAACTTCTTCCATTAGGTGCATGATAAATTCCATAACATACATTTCCTGTTGCTTCTTGCATATTCATAAAATAATCTGGGTCAAAAGAAGTTTCTCCATTAGGTATTTTTAGTAAACCACTAGGGCTACTTCCACTACTCATTGTAGTTCCTAAACCTTGTACATAAATATCTCCATTAGTAGTTTTAACCATTCCTGCATTTGCTGCATGTCCGCCAAACACCATTCCTGTTCTTTTATCCGAAATTATTTTTTCTACCTTTTTCTCTTTTAAATCAATTACCGCTACATACGCCCAATCGTTTACTGGAGCAAAATTTTTCTCGTAATGTACTCCCATAAACAACTTTCCGTCACGCTCAATCATATCTGTATAATACGTACGTGTAGCTTCAGGAAATTTTTCTTTAATTAATGTTAAAGCTACTTCGTCTGTAATACGCATCGTAGTTGGATTGAAAATAATAAGTTTTGAAATCCCCCCTGCTACTGAAGCATACGCTACCTCCTTACTTTCAAAATAAAGGGCAGAAAAAGTATTTGCCCCAGGAACAACAATACGTTGATCTTCGACTGCATTTCCTTCTTCATTAAATGAATATTTTGCAAGGGTTGCAGGTGCGCCAAAAGGCAATGCATACAACTCTTTATTATAAGAAACGGTTCTTGTATTTCCTGTTAATTCTAAAGCCTTGTCATTTCCTATCGTTGAAAATTCTAAACTTGATTTTCCTTGAATATAAGAGGTCTGATTAGGAAATGCTCCACTTACTGTTGTAATCCCAAAATTAATAATTACTGGATCGGTTCCAACTGGTGAATTATCATCACTACTACACCCTATGAATGTAAAAACTAATACAAATGTGTAAAGTGATACTAAACTTATTTTTTTTAAGAATTGTGTTTTCATTTTTATTTATTGATGTTTATTTTTAATTTATAAATGTTCTAAGTGTTATATAAAATGCTCTTCCAGGACGTTGCACACTAAAGTTATCGAATACTTTTTCGTTAAATATATTGGTCGCTTCAGCAGTAACCGTCCATCTATTTTCCGGGTGAGAAAGAGTGATACCTAAATTTTGAGTAAATTGAGATGGAATGGTGTTTTTTAAATCTTTATTACCATCTACAGCCCAAAACAGATAAAATTCATTTACGTAGTTTGCAGACCACCATGCTGAAATATTATTTTTTGTGTGCAAGAAATTTTCTTTGTGGTAGCGTACTTCTGCATTTCCAAAAAAATAAGGAATATTAGGTAGTCTTGCATTAAAATAACGATTATCCACAGCCCCAGTAATATTTTTTGGTGAACGGTTTCGTAAATCTTGATAAGTAGCATTTGCTTTTACATCAAGAAAATCAACCGGACGATAGCGCAGCTCCATATCAACCCCAAGCGTACGTGATTTTAGTAAATTTTGATATTGGGAATAAAACTGTGAGGTTCGTAACCAAATAACATTGTTTGTTCCTCGATAAAAAAGATTCGTATCCCAATTAACCTTTCTTGTTTTTAGCTGAAAACCTAAATTAAGATTATGACTTTGTTCTGGCTCTAAGAATGGATTGGATTTTATTAAGGTAAAGTCTCCAAAAAGCTCCACTTCATCAGGAAGTCTCGTAGCATACTCGTAAGAAGACTTTACTAAAAAAGATTTTGTAAGATGGTAACGAAGCGATTGTAAAAATCCAAAATTAGATGTTTCTTGCTGGTTAGGAACAAAGTCAAGGTTTTTTATTTCATACCCATCCGCATCTAACCAAAAATGTTTTGCCGCTGTATAACCAGTTAAACTTTTTGAAAAACGGTGTTCATAAGCAATTCCTAAAGCGTTTTTAAAAAGCTGGGTTGGATTCTTAAAAAAATCTTCTCCATAAAACTCAGCCGCAATTGGATCTTCTCCTACTCTTCTAAACCAAGATGAAAAAAGATTCAACGTAAACTTTCCTTTTTCCCAAGGATAGTAGTTTAAATTAACTCGATTTAAAACATTTTGAGAGGTTAATTTTAAAGAATTTCGTGAGGCAGAAATTTCCCCACCATCTGTCCGTTTACGATATATTTTACCATCCCAAGTATAGGCATTTAGGGTAGTATCAATAAAATGTCCTCTGGTACGGTTATAAGCACTATACCATTTCATGTTCATTTTCTTTAAAATATTCTTTTTTTCATATTCTAAAGAAGTTCCAACTGTTGATTCACCATAAGTGGCTTCTCCATAAGGTTGAGCCATAATAGCATTGTGCTGTATATCATCGTCAAGTCCTGAATAACGCGCACTAAGAACCAATCGATCTGCATACTTTTTATCTAAAATTCCTACATAAACGTTTAAAAGATGGTTAGAATATTTATCATGAAACCGTTTAACTCTAGCAGGTATAGGGTTTCCTTGTTCGTTTGGTATTTCAACATCTACTTTATAGCTATTGTCAGAGTGATTAAAAAATGAATTCACCCCAAACATCCATTGATTGTCTGAACTCATCAATTGCGCATTTACGCTCATTTTATGGCTATTAAATGACCCTGCTGAATAGGAAACATCTAAGTAATCTGAATATGATTTTCTAGGAACTATATTAATCGCTCCTCCAAGCGCATCTGCTCCTAAATCTACAGGTACTACTCCCTTATAAACTTCAATTTGTTCTATTAAGTTTGAAGGCAATACGTTTAACCCTAATCCAGCTCCAAAATATGATAAAGGAATTCCATCTAGAAAAAAGGGTACCGATTTTCCAGTCATCCCATTTACATAGATTTTTGCATTGCTACCAAAGCCTCCTGTTTGTCGTACATTTACCCCTGAAATTTGTTTTACAATATCACTTGTATTAATGTTCCTCTCTCGAAACTTTTCCATTTGTAAAACTGATACGTTAGCTGTACTCTCTTTTAATCTTTGAGCTGTTGATTTTCCTTCAAGAGTTACCTCATTTAGCTGATTTTGCTCAGGCTTTAACTGAATAGTAAGTTTTATATTCGTTTTTTCACCTGAAGCATCTATTGTCTGGTAATTTGTTTTAAAACCTACATAAGATATTTTTAAGCTATATTTTCCTTTCGGAATCTTTTTAAATGTAAATTTTCCGTCCTCATTGGTTACTGCATTTTTATTAAGTTCTTGTATTTGGAGATGAGACTGAAATAAAGGAATCCCTAAATTGTCGGTTACTACTCCTGAAACTTTTACTGTTTGCGAATACAAAAAACTACTTGTTAATAGGCTAAAAAATAATATGCATATAATTTTTATGCTTTCTAATTTTTCAAAGTATAACATCTCTGATTTAAAATAATTTTTAGTCATTATAACCTTACTTGCTTTATCAGCCCTTCAGCTTCCATTTCTTTAAATATCTCTAATTCTTTTTTTGACAGGCTATTTTTAGTGAGTAATCCATCGGCTTTATCCCATAATTCTTTTGCTTCTGATGTAAGAGAAAAAGCTTCATCTGTATCTTTCTTCATGAGATAATTTAGTTCTGGTGATTTACTAACTAATAGTATTTCGTGATTTTTTATTAAGTGTATAGGTTTCTCTTCTAATAATGGCACTATTTCTCGTTCTTCATTGTAAAGTAAAAAAGTATTTCCTGTTGAAATTGAAAGCGATTTTGTTTCATTTGGATTCATTTCAAAAGCTTCCATTTCTGTTTTCATACAACCTTCAGAGTTGATAAAGCACCTTACTATTTTTACTGGAGTTTTCTCTTTTGAATGATTGTAAACCATTGCTATTTTTTCTTCTTTTTTTACATTGATTAATGAGATTTTTTCTACCCAAAAATGATCATCTAAGTGAGTTTTTGAGTACTTTATATTTCCATTATTATGCACCTCGGACACGAGAGTATATTTTCCTAGAGGAGCATTATCGGGAACGTTATATGTAAAATAATAATGGCGACCAGCTTGTATGTTTGTAAGAATTTCTACAAGTTTTTCACGTTTACAAGCTCCTTCTAAATATGAAGCCAACACTAAAAGCGGAGTGTTTTTGTTTAAATATTTTAATTTTTGTGGTACTACTTCCTTATTTTCATTTTCTTCTGGAAAAGCAACAACATGATCTTCAAAAAGCATTGTTACATTACCTTTAGGATCTTTTACTCCTATTTTTACCAATGGACATAAGTGTTTATCTTTTAAGTGTGCTGTATTAAAGTTCCAATGAATGGTAACAGTGGTACCTTGAATGGTTCTTTTGGGAAAAATGCTCATTCTTATTTTTTCAATTTTTTAATATTTTCTTTGCTGTATTTTTGAGGGTATACTTTAAACCATTTTACCATGGTTTCTTCACCTAAATAATCGTAGGTTGTAGACAACAAAAATTCCAATTTCTTGAGGTACTCTTCTTTTGCTTCATCTGGCGCAATTCTCATGGCCTCTCTTCTTTCATCTTTTTCTTTTTTAGTTGCAGGAAGATGATGAAAGTAAGACGTGTTTAAGTATTCTTTACTTAACTTATGGTAAAGTGGTGTAAACAGTATAAGATTGTGCCACATTTCGTCTATAATTAATAAATCATCTGGAATGAAGACTCCTGGAATTTGACTTATGTACAAAAACTTCAAGGTTTCCATTAATATATCTTCTGCTTCAGTTTCTGTAACATCATACATATCTAAAAACCTAGATATTACATTTTCATCACTAAAAGCTAGGAGTTTATCTAATTGTTCTTCTGTAACTTTTCCTTTCATTATATTTAACTGTTTTTACTTTTAAAAAAACGGTAGGATAAATTCCTACCGCTATAAATTTGCGGACTATAAAGTGTTAACACAGTGTCCACAATTACTACAATGTGTAGTTCCAGCTGCTTGCTTAGACTTATCAGCTAAAATTTCTGAAATCATTGATTCTTTGGTTTTCATAATTAAAAATTTTAAAGTTTGGCCTACTCTATTCTATAAGGTTTTCAGCATCCCCTTTGTTGCAACTTCTTTAATATTATGGTATACAAATCCAATAGAATTCCTAGGCTTTTCAAAATGAGACTTAGTCTTTTGAAAAACTGAAAGATTTCTGTAAAGATTCTTTTGAAATTTAAATTTTAGTAATAACCTATGCTCTAGTATATTTAGATACTTTTCTTACTTCTTATATTATCTAATGTCTATAACTGTTTAAAACCCTTAAAAACATGTAAAGACATCTAAGCTGCTATAATATATTTTAGATAAGATAATCCTGCATCTAAATATACTACGAGCTATTCCTTTAAAACAATAAAGAAAATAGGTTATTAAAATAAAAACAAAGTGGTGGTAAGAGCTTTTAAGCTAGTATTTTCTCTCCTCTTTAAAACTGAGATATCACAACAACCTATCTCTTATTCATCACAAGCATTATTTAAGCTAACACTCTATAACAGCTCAAATACTTGAATAAAAAAACGTTAATAAGAAAAAGATTAAATGTAAAAATAAAAACTCTTACACTAAAAAAGGTGGTGGTCTAGAAAAAAGTTGCTCCGCAGTAATAGTACCTGAAATAATAAAATCATAACTTTTAATTACTTCTTTCTGAACAACGTGCTCAGTGTTTTCTACTGAAAAATCTAGAGTATCAGGAGTAACTAACGGAGTTAAATCACTTGCAACTGTATGGTCACATATAGTACAGTGTGATGTATGGTCTTTATCGTCTGTATGGGATAGCACGTGCAACCCGCCTACTTTCATTGATAGAAACAGGACAAGAAATAAATATGTAATGCTATTTTTTAAACGATTACTTTCCATTTGGTCACGAATATAATAAATTAAATTATATAAACACATATTTTTTTTACTTCTTAAGTTTTATTACAAACTTTCGTAGTTAAACTAACTATTTTTATGGAAAACTATGCATAGTGTAAAGCAACATCTTAACAACAATTTTTAATTTACTGAAAACAAACCCACTATCCTCTCTCCTATTTTTTCGTTAATAAAAAGCTAGTAAAAACTATTTTTTCACCCGTTGAATATAGTATTTTCGCACCCTTTCTTACAGAAAAAATCACATTTCAAGGGTACGAGAACAACTATGAACGACGAAAAAAACTGGTTACAATATTATAAAAACAGCTTATCTGATAGTGAAAATTTAGCTATCGACATTAGTAAAATAAAAAACCTTTTTCATCAAAAATCATCCGATTTAAGTAACGCACTCATCAACTCTAAACAAGCAGGTCAACTATTAGATGTTGAAGAACGTAGAATTAATCGGTTAAAAGGAATTACTAAAAAAGACAATCCTAAGTGGCATAAAGTAGAAGAAACTAAAATATTAATAGCTCCTTTTCATTTAGTATATCAAACGGATAATACAAAATTTAAACAACGTACTATTCACCCTTTTTGGATTAGTGCTATTGTAAATCGTTCAGGACAATTATCAGCTCCAAAAGATGGATTTCCCTTAATCGTTCGTAACTATCTAACTCCTATGGCAGATGTTAAGAACGATTTTATCTTCTCTTCTATCGATACCGTTTTAGATGCCAAAGACCTAGATGCTCCCGATTTTGAAAATAGCGAAGAACCTATACCTTGGGATGAATACTGGAACTATATTAACGAAGTGTTTTCTGCGATAACTTTTAGCAACCTATATCGTTATCAAGTAGAACGCTACACTACACAGTATGAGCTTACTTATTTCGCTTTAAGCTCTAAAATATCTACAGCAAAAAGTATTTTATTCCTATACGAAAACTTACTTAAAAATACGGATGAGTTGCCTGTACTCTCTAAAATTATCAATCCATATACTAGAGAGCGGCAAGAAGCCATTACCGATAACGGATTTTTAGTGTATAACCATTTACATTTAGGGCAAATGTCAAATAAATTCCCACTTTCCGTTAGTCAACGTAAAACATTGTTATCGTATTTGGTAGCCGAAGAAAATGCGGTTACCGCTGTAAATGGACCTCCAGGAACTGGAAAAACTACGCTATTGCAAAGCTTAGTTGCTACCGAGTTTGTAAAAGCTGCTATTAACGGTGAAGAAGCTCCTATAATTTTAGCATGCTCTAACAACAACCAAGCAGTAACGAATATTATTGATAGTTTTATCAATTCTGAAAGTACCATGGGAGAATTAGCCAATCGTTGGATTCCTGATTTTAACGGATATGCAACCTACCTCCCTTCCAGTTCAAAAAGTGAGAAAAAACTAGCCAACATCAATTACTTAAAAGGGAATTTATTTGGTCATGAAGGAACACTTTGTAATCTGGAGAATGAAAAATATATCTCTGAAGCTGAATATTATTTTTTAACAAACTACTGTCAGTATTTCAATACCCAAACAAATTCACTTGACGATGTTTGTAACCATCTACAAGAAGAAATCATTGGTATCCAAAATATTTTAGCCGATGGTGTTGACTTCTCTAGAAACTATATAAATGCTGTAAATTATATTAACAGCATACTTGTACACGAAGAAGATTTTGTTCAAAAAAGTACGTTTAAAATTTCCAAACTACAAGAATGGAGAACTGTTTTAAACGATTTAAAAACATCGACAAAAGACACTGATTTTATTGATAAAGTAAAACACTATTTTATTGATGAAACCCAGTTTGAATCAAGAAATGCTGAACACATTTTTAAGACTACCGCTGAAACACTGTTGGATGCTAAAAAAGCAGCAGCATATATAAAAGAATGTACCAACAATGTAAATCTGTTACTGCAATCACATTTAAGCCTAAAAAATTGGAAGTACGAAAATAACATCAAAGGATTTCCTTTTGTTTCAGAAGAACAAATGTGGGCATATGAATATGAAAAAATTAAAACTAACGATGCAACACAGCGTTTCTTTTATGATGAGTTAGATATTGATTTACGCCATAAAGCATTCTTATTCGCAACCCATTATTGGGAAGCTCGCTGGTTACTAGAAACTAGAGAAATGTTAGAAGAGAACACCGAAAAAGGAACAGGAGAATATGCTATTAAAGCAAAATGGAAACGAAGAGCTATGCTTACCCCTTGTTTTGTTGCTACCTTTTACACAGCACCAAGTCACTTTTTATACAGTCAATTTCAAGGAGAAAACGAAAATGGAAAACCTATTTTTGAATATTTACCGCTATACAACTTTTTAGATTTATTAATCATTGATGAAGCTGGTCAGGTTACTCCAGAAGTAAGTATCCCTGTATTTTCATTAACTCAAAAAGCCTTTGTAGTAGGTGATTTACAACAAATTGAGCCTATTTGGTCTATTCCTAAAAAAATTGACCAAGGAAACTTAACAAGCCTTGATATTATTGAAAATCAAAATGACGCACATTTAGACGAATTAGGCTTTTTAGCTTCTAGTGGAAGCATTATGAAAATGGCTCAAAATGCTTGCGAATTTGAAACACCATTACCCGCTAAAAAAGAACAAGGATTGGTTTTATTGGAGCACAGACGATGTAACGATGAAATTATTAGTTTTTGTAACGAATTGGCATACGATGGTATTTTAAAACCTATGAAAGGAAAGGCGAAAGAAAATCAAGCATTTCCATCAATGATGGCATATCATATAGAAGGAGTTAGTGAGCGCAAATACAACAGTCGTCAAAACATTAGTGAAGTAAAAGCCATAATTTCTTGGTTACAACAAAACAAAGAAACCATTCAAGAAGCATACGATGTAGACGCTATTGAACCTGTTTTAGGAATTATTACTCCTTTTGCAAGTCAGAAAGGAGAATTATCAAAAGCCTTAACCGATGCGGGTTATAAAGTAAGTGATATTAAACTAGGTACTGTACACGCATTACAAGGTGCAGAACGAAACATTATCTTGTTCAGCTCTGTATATTCTAATGATGATGAAGGAACCTTGTTTTTTGAAAAAGACAATAAGCCCAACATGCTAAATGTAGCAGTTTCTAGAGCCAAAGAAAGCTTTATTCTTTTTGGAGACACTCGAATTTTTGATGAAACCAAAAACACACCTTCAGGAATTTTAAAAAGACATTTAAACATTTATGAAATGGCTAACTAATTATGTTTTTGTACACCAAAAAAAATCATCACTAAAAAAGTGTACAACACTTGTACACCAGAAAAATTATCAACTTAAAAAGTTGTACAGAAAAGCACCTAACTTGCTATTAAGCATTTTTAATAACATTTAGAAAAATGTTAGTTTCATATTTTAGTTATTAAAAACTAATAAATAACAACAAAAAAAGGAACGATTAAATCGTTCCTTTTTTTTAATATACAATACTGTAAGCTTATTTTTTAAACTCAGTAATAGTCTTCTTAATAATATTAATACAGTCTCTTAATTGTTCTTCATTCATTACTAATGGTGGTGCAAAACGAATAATGTTTCCGTGTGTTGGTTTTGCTAATAATCCGTTATCACGTAATTCCATACAAATATCCCAAGCAGTTGAGCTATCTTCAGTATCATTAATTACAATAGCATTTAATAACCCTTTACCACGTACTAACGTTACTAACTCGTTTTCTTTAGCAAACTCAGCTAACTCTTCTCTAAAGATTTTACCTAAACGCTCAGCATTCCCAGCTAATTTTTCTTCTTTAACTACTTCTAAAGCCGCTATAGCTACTGCTGCTGCAACTGGATTTCCTCCAAAAGTAGAACCGTGGTTACCAGGTCTAATAACATTCATAATGCTATCATTTGCTAATACTGCAGATACTGGATATGCTCCTCCACTTAATGCTTTACCTAAAATTAAAATATCTGGCTGTACATTTTCGTGGTTCACTGCTAATAACTGACCTGTACGCGCAATACCTGTTTGTACTTCATCTGCTATAAATAATACATTATGCTTTTCACATAACGCTTTCGCTGCTGCTAAATATCCTTCAGAAGGTACATATACGCCAGCCTCTCCTTGAATAGGTTCAGCCATAAAACCAGCAATGTTATCATTGTTTTCTAATGCTTCTTCTAAAGCTTGTAAGTTATCGTACTCAATTTTGATAAATCCATCAGTAAATGGTCCAAAATTCTTACGCGCTACAGGATCATTTGAAAAAGAAATAATGGTAGTTGTTCTTCCGTGGAAGTTATTTTTACAAACAATAATTTGCGCCTCATTCTCCTCAATTCCTTTTACTTCATATGCCCATTTTCTACAAATTTTTAAGGCAGTCTCAACAGCTTCTGCTCCCGTATTCATTGGTAATAATTTATCAAAACCAAAGTATTCAGTTGCAAACTTTTCATACTTTCCTAACATATCGTTATAAAAAGCACGAGATGTTAATGTTAATGTTTGCGCTTGGTTTACCATTGCCCCTACAATTTTTGGGTGACAGTGTCCTTGGTTTACTGCGGAATAAGCCGATAAAAAATCATAATATTTTTTTCCTTCAACATCCCATACATATACTCCTTCTCCTTTACTCAATACTACTGGTAATGGATGGTAGTTATGTGCTCCGTATTTGTTTTCTAAGTCAATCGCTTGTTGCGAAGTTAATTGGTCTAAAACAGCCATTTTTCTTAATTTTTTAAAATTTATAAAATAACCATTCCTTATCTACCTTTATCCTTTCGAAAAAGAAGTTTCGAAAATTCAGCGTGGGAAAGAAATCATCCCTAACTACAAAATTATTAAATTTAAGTGACTTTCATAGACTTTGGAGGGTCTAAAAAAATAAATGCCTTAACTTTTTGGTTTACAATAAAACCATAGTTAATCAGTTTTTTTTATCTTTAAAGAAATTAACTAAATATCATTTTATGAAAAGAATCTTATTTTTATTACTGCTTTCAATAGCTGTAATTGGGTGTAAATCTACATCTGTAACTAACACTAAACTTGACAACAAAACTGAACGAATGCTTAAAGGTAATTGGACCATTACTGCTGTAAACTTTCCAGGTTCAAACTACCTAAAAGTAAACTCATTTAATTTAGAAGACTCTAGCTGCTTTATTGGTAGTAACTGGAGTTTTGTTTCAAACAACAACAAAGGAGAAATGAGCTTAAACAATCCAAGTACAGACTGTAAAGACTTTAGCTCTCCGATTACATGGTATGTTAATAAAGATGGAAATTTTGTATTAAAAATTATTAATACCCACAAAGCTAAAGACGTTAATACTGGATATATTTTAAGATTACGTAACGTTACTGAAACTAGCTTTGACTTAATTGACCAAGTTAATGTTGCAGGACAAGTAAAAGATATTACATATTCATTTCAAAGACAATAATTAATAAAAGCATTATGAAAAAATCAATCATTTATAGTTTATCAATTTTATTTTTAGCTGGTACTATTTTTACTTCTTGTAAATCTATTCAAAACGCTAATAACACTCAAAAAGGTGCCGCTATTGGTACAGCTGCTGGTGCTGTAATAGGTGCTGTAATAGGTAACAATGTAGGAAGCAAAAACAACTCTGAATTAGGCGCTATTTTAGGTGGTGTTGTAGGTGGTGTTGCTGGTGGTGTTATTGGTAACCAAATGGATAAGCAAGCTCGTGAAATTGAAGAGGCTTTACCAGGTGCTGAAGTAGAAAGAGTTGGAGAAGGTATAAAACTTACCTTAGGTGAAAATGCTGTTAGATTTGCTACTAACAAAGCTACTTTAACTTCTACTGCACAAGCTAACTTAGATAAGTTAGTTCCTGTATTTAAAGATTATGAGAACACTAATATTGTAATTTACGGTTATACAGATAGTACTGGTGCTGTTGATTACAACCAAAAACTTTCAGAAAAAAGAGCTAATTCAGTAAGAAATTACTTAGCTGGCAAAGGGTTAAACAATAGTCGTTTTGAAACTAAAGGACTAGGAGTTAAAGATCCTATTGCTACTAACGATACTGCTGAAGGAAGAAGTAAAAACAGACGTGTTGAGTTTGCGATTGTTGCAAACGAACAAATGATAAAAGAAGCTAAAAAAGAAGCAGGTCAATAAAAAAGCCTTCACAACAAAGATTAAAGACTACTCTAAATGAGTAGTCTTTTTTATTTATAAAAACTCTAATAGTCTATACTTTACTAGACAACGAAGATATCTGTAACTCTAACCTTTTTACTTCTCTAATAATTGCTTTTTTATCCATTTGCATCCAAGCAAAAATCTTTAACATACTTACTCCTACTAAAAAAACTATAGTACCTGTTGCCCATTTAATTAACTCTTTAGTTTCTTCAGCCTGAAAAAAATGCACAATACAATAAATAAACAACCCAAAAAACACCAAGGTAACAACATTCATCACATACATAATCCATTTATTTTTCCCTTCAAATAACCCTCCTACCATTTCTAAAACATTTTGTTCTTCTAGTTCATCATAAAATTTTGCTTCTTCTTTTGATAATGTCTCTTTTATTAATGCATCAATATCTTCTAATTTACTCATGATTTCTATTTTTTAATAATTAGTTTTAACTTCTCTCTTGCATGAAACAACCTAGATTTTGCTGTTCCTACTGATATGTTTAACAACTCAGCTATCTCTTTTAAAGAATAACATTGTTTATAAAAAAGCTCGATAACTATTTTTTGATTTTTAGGAAGTGCTGCTATTGCCTCTTTTATTTTTTCCTTATAAAAAGTAATATCACCATCATCCTCACTAATATTAACCCTAAATTGCTCTTGATGATATTTTTTTAAGCTTTTAGTTCTTCTTTGATTTGAGCGTAAATAATCTATCGATTTTCGATTCACAATACTTATTGCCCAAGATTTAAACTTTGTTGGATCTTTTAAATAAGTAAGACTATCAAAAATAACCTTCCAACTCTCTTGTGCTATATCTTTAGCAACATCAGTATCTTTCACCATCCAAAAAGCAAATTTGCAGAACTGTAAATGCCATTTTTTAACCAAAACATTGAATGCCTTTTTGTTTCCTGATTGATATGCTAAAACCAAATTTGTATCGGTTATATTTTCCAAGTTTTTCATAATTGATTACACCTCATAGACGTAGAAAAAATAAAAAGGTTCAATTTTCTCTTAAAAATAAGAATTAATGTTTGAGTTTAAAGTTACACAAACCATATCTTTTCCTAATTTTGCACACTATAAATCATAGTATAGAATGCCAAGAAGAGAGCGAAATAAATTTGTAAAAAGAGGACAAATCATTGAAATTTTAATTGAAGATTATGCCTTCGGCGGAAAAGGAATTGGAAGAATACGTTCAGAAGAAGGTGTTTTTGTAGTTTTTGTTCCTAACACTTTACCAGGACAGTTAGTAAAAGCACGTGTAGACAAGTCAAAGAAAAAGTATGCAGAATGTAAATTAATAGATGTTTTAAAACATTCTAATGACGAAGTAACTATTCCTTATCAAGATATTCCTGGAGCACCTTACATTCAATTGCCTATAGATTTACAACACAAATACAAGCAAGAAAGTACTTTATCTTTATTTAAGCGTATTGGTAAAGTTGAAAATATTGAAGATTTATTTGATGAATTTATCGCTTCTCCTAATGTATTCCACTATAGAAATAAAATGGAATATGGTTTTTCTGCCATTGGTTACGACCGTGAAAACAAAACCGATGTAGATGAATTTACTTTAGGTTTTAAACGTCGCGGTGTTTGGTGGATGGGTGATAACCTAGAAAAAGATTCTGGTTTATTTGACAAACAAGTTGAAGATAACATCAAAAACATTAGAGAATATTGTAAAAAAACTGGTTTAGCGCCTTGGCACGGGCCTAAAAAAGAAGGTTTCTTTAGGTATTTTGTGGTAAGAAAATCATACAAAACCAACAAATTATTATTCAACTTAGTAACCACTTCTCACGATTTATCAAAATTTGATTTAAAAGAGTTTGCTAACTATTTAGTAGAGTTATTTGGCGATAGAGTTGCTGGTTTATTACATACTATTAATGACGAAACTGGCGACAGAACCATAGCTACTTCAGGAAGTGTAAAATTAGTATACGGAAAAGATAAAATTGTAGAAGAATTATTAGGTTTAAATTTTGAAATCAGCATGAAAAGCTTTTTTCAAACCAATCCTAAATCTGCCGAAAAACTATATACCAAAGTAGTTGATTATGCGTTAGAAAACAAAGATGCAATTGACAATACCGTAGTGATGGACTTATTCTGTGGAACAGGAACTATTGGACAAATTATTGCTTCAAAATCGAATAACACTAAAATTGTTGGTGTAGATATTGTAGCTTCTGCTATTGAAGACGCTAAGAAAAATGCAGAACGTAACAATATTGAAGGTTTACAATTTTATGCAGCTGATGTAGGAAAGTTCTTAAACGAACACCCACAATATAAAAATAAGATAAGAACCATTATTTTAGATCCAGCTCGTGCGGGTATTGCACCAAAAACGCTTAAGAAAATCATAAACTTAAATGCAGATAGAATGGTTTATGTATCTTGTAACCCTGCAACACAAGCTCGTGATACCGAAGAGTTGATGAAAAACGGATATCAATTAAAAAAGATTAGTTTAGTAGATCAATTTCCACATACATCACACATAGAAACGGTGGTTTTATTTGAAAAATAAAAATTAATGAAAAAATACATTGCTCTATTCATACTTATAGCAGGTTTAACGGCCTGTGAAAAAGATGATTTCTGTACACAAAATCCAGTAACACCCAATTTAGTACTTCGTTTTTATGACAAAGACAATACAAACGATTTAAAAAAATTTGAACGTTTATCTGTAATTGCAGAAGGAAAAACTGATAGCCTTTTTACAAATGTAACTAATGATAGTATTGCTATTCCATTAGACGGTACATCACAAAAAACAGTCTATACATTAAAAATGAATGATGTAGATGGTAATATAGCTAATAACCAAACGGCTACACTTACTATTGAGTACAACCCTAAGGAAGACTTTGTGTCTCGCTCATGTGGTTTCAGAATTATTTATGAAAATGTAACTTTAAATAATACAGGTTGGATAAACAGTTTATCAACTACAGAAATTCCATTAATCGATAATCAAGCTAGCGCCCATGTACAAGTATTTCATTAGTCTATGTTTCGTTTTTGTATTTGTGAACGGATACTCACAAATAAATACATCTAAAGAAGAAACCAAAGAAAAAAAAGATACCGTTACATATAAAACAGGATATGGCTTACGTATCGGATTAGACATTAGTAAACCTGGTCTTGCCATTATTGATAAAAGTTATAGCGGACTTGAATTAGTAGGTGATTATAGAGTATCTAAAAAATGGTATATCGCTACAGAGCTAGGTTTTGAAGATGAAACTACCTACGAAGATTTTTCGTCTTCTAGTTCAAAAGGAAGTTATATTAGACTTGGAGCAAATTACAACGCTTACGAGAATTGGTTAGATATGAATAACGAAATTTATGTTGGTATGCGTTATGGTTTTGCCATATTTGACCATACCTTAAATAGCTACCAACCTAATGTATCTTCAGGTACTGAAAACTTACCTCCTTATTTTCCATCAAACCCTATTACAACACCTATGTCTGACAATGGACTTACAGCTCATTGGACTGAATTACAACTAGGTATAAAAGCAGAAACTTTTAAAAACTTGTTTATAGGTTTTAGTTTTTCATATAAAATTATGTTAAGTGTTGACGATCAAAAAGGCTTTAAAACGCTATATACTCCAGGTTTTAATCGTGTTTTTGAAAGTAGTACAGGCTTCGGATTCAACTATACAATATCGTACCTAATTCCTTTTGTTAATAAATAAATTATCAGCATACGCTTGATTTCACTAACTTTACTGCCTAAATAATAAAACTTATTAACAATGAATAAAATTCCAAGCGTAAACTTAGCAGATTTTTTATCGGACGATGCTGAAAGAAAACAAAAATTCATCAATGAAATTGGTGACGCTTACGAGAATATAGGATTTGTAGCACTAAAAGGACACTTTTTAGACGATGAATTAGTAGATAACTTATATGCTGAAATCAAGAAGTTTTTTGATTTACCTACAGATGTAAAAGAAAAATATGAAATTCCAGGTATTGGTGGTCAAAGAGGATATGTTTCATTTGGTAAAGAAAGTGCTAAAGGAAAAAAAGAAGGGGATTTAAAAGAGTTTTGGCACTTTGGTCAGTATGTTGATGCAGATTCAAAATACGCAAAAGAATATCCAGAAAATGTAGAAGTTGAAGAATTGCCTGAATTTAACAAAGTAGGTAAAGAAGCTTACCAAATGTTAGAAAAAACAGCTAAATACGTTTTACGTTCATTAGCCTTACATTTAGGTTTAGAAGAAACGTATTTTGACAACTACATCAAAAACGGAAATAGCATTTTGCGTCCAATACACTACCCTCCTATTACTACAGAACCTAAAGGAGCTGTAAGAGCTGCTGCTCATGGTGACATTAACTTAATCACTTTATTAATGGGAGCTCAAGGAAAAGGATTACAAGTTCAAAACCATAAAGGTGAATGGATTGATGCTATAGCAGAAGATGACGAATTAATGATTAATGTAGGTGATATGCTATCACGTCATAGTAACAATAAATTAAAATCAACAATTCACCGTGTAACCAACCCTCCTAAAGAATTATGGGGAACATCTCGTTATTCAATTCCATTTTTTATGCATCCTGTTTCTGATATGAAATTAGATGTTTTAGAAAACTGTATTGATGAAAACAATCCAAAACAGTTTGAAGATATTACTGCTGGTGAGTTTTTAGATGAACGTTTACGCGAATTAGGATTGAAAAAATAAATCTAATGGACTTACAAGATCAATTAAAAAATTTATTCCCAGATCATCAGTTTGAGGAAAAACCTGAAGAAAAAAAACCTGATGTCTGGTTACAAGATGAACCTATTCTTTGTAAGTATGAAAAACGTAAAGGAAAACCAGTTACTATAATAGACGGTTATAATGGAGCTACCCAAGACTTTAAAAAGCTTGCTAAAGAAATTAAGACTAAGCTAAGTGTAGGCGGTAGTTTTAAAGATGATACAATCATTATTCAAGGGGATTATAGAGACACTATAATGCAACTTTTAAAAGATAAAGGATTCAACGTAAAACGCGTTGGTGGATAAGTAAAAAATGTCGAAGATTTGATTCTTCGACATTTTTTTTATATTTACAACTTTTGTAAAGTGTTAAATATCAACCAATAAATAATAACGTATAAAATAAATCGTTTATTTTATATAAATAAAGAAATCAACCAATTCCCTAAAATCATGAAACATTCTTTATTACACATAACCAATGGAGACGTTACAACTCAAAGACTTCAAAAATTAAATATTGAAGGTGATATTATTACGTGGCGTGAAATGTTATGTGAAGGAAAAACATCGGTAGACGTAGGTAGTGAAGACTTTTGGAAAACACGTTTTGACTTTTTAAAAACCACCTACAAAGTTACTAAGAAGAAGTTTATAGATTATACCCTTAAAGAATATCGCAACCTTTGTAATCAAAAACAACAAGATGAGATTGTTTTATGGTTTGAATACGATTTGTTTTGTCAAATAAATATGTTAGCAGTAATAAGCTGGCTAAAAAGATACCGTAAAAATCACAAAATATCTTTAGTTACAAGTGGTAAAATAGATAACTCTAAAAAATTATATGGTTTAGGTGAATTATCTGACGATCAATTAAAAGAGCACTTTAAAAATAAAATAGAACTTTCTCAAGATGACATAGAATATGCTGATTATATATGGCAACTATATTGCTCAGACAGCCCTTTACCTCTTGAAAATGCACATAAATTTAACCCAGAATCACCTTTTGTATATCTAGAGAGTGCTATAAAAGCACATTTACTTCGCTTTCCTTCAATTGAAAATGGATTAAATTATATAGAAAATAATATTTTAAAGATTGCTAACGAGCATACATTTGCAAACCAAGATGAACTGCTTAGAAATCTTTTAACTCATCAAGAAAACTATGGGTTTGGTGATATTCAATACGTTAACAAACTTGAAAGCCTTAAAAAGCTATTTACCTCTTTTGATCCTGTAAAACTTAGTAAAACAGGTAAGAAAGTATTGCAAAACCAAACAAACTATTATGCTAAAATTCGTTCTGATTTTTCGTATCTTGGTGGCGCAAAAAAATACAGCTATCTCTATGTAAACTCTACTGATAAGCTGTTAAAAATTACATCGTAAATGAGTATACAACATTCTGAGCTCATCTTAAATCCAGATGGTAGTATTTACCATTTGAATTTAAGACCTGAACATATTGCTACCGATATCATTTTTGTTGGAGATCAATATCGTGTCGATAAAGTTACCAAACACTTTGATACTATAGAGTTTAGCACACAAAAAAGAGAATTTAAAACCACTACTGGTACCTATAAAGGAAAAAGGATTTCTGTAATTTCTACAGGAATAGGTCCTGATAATATTGATATCGTTTTAAACGAGTTAGATGCTTTAGTTAATATCGATTTAAGCACACGTAGAGCTAAAGAAAAACATACACAATTAAACATTACAAGAATTGGAACTTCTGGTTCTTTACATGCCGATATTCCTGTTGACAGCTTTTTATTAAGCTCTCATGGGTTGGATTTAAACGGGATGTTACAATCGTATCAAGTAGATGAAATTTCACATCCAGATATAGAAGAAGCTTTTATAAAACATACTAATTGGAGTGCAAAAAAATCATATCCATTAATTGTTTCTAATGGAAAAGCTTTAGAAGACAAATTAGCATCTAACAAGGTATATAAAGGAATTACAGCTACCGCTGGTGGTTTTTATGGACCTCAAGGACGTGTTTTACGCTTACCTTTGCAAGACCCCGATTTAAATAAGAAGATTGATAGTTTTAACTATAATAACAATCGAATTACCAACCTTGAAATGGAAACATCAGCCATTTATGGGTTGGCTAAACTACTAGGTCATAATGCAGCATCAATGAATGCTATTATTGCTAACAGAGCCAACGGAACATTTAGTAAAGACCCGTACAAAGTAGTAAATGATTTGATTGCATATACCCTAGATAAATTAGTTGAATAAATGCTGAAATTAAAAATAGGTGGTGTTCCAGAACATTTTAATTATCCATGGTACATCACATTGAAAAATAAAGAATACACCAAAGAAGGAATCAACTTACGCTGGAAAGATTATCCTGGAGGTACTGGAGCTATGACGAAAGCTTTACGCTCTGGTGAAGTTGACATAGCCTTGGTGCTTACTGAAGGAATTATTAAAGATATTATTAATGGAAATCCTTCAAAAATTACACAAACTTTTGTAAAAAGTCCACTTGTTTGGGGAATTCATGTTGCTGCGAACTCTAAATTCAAAAACATTGATGATTTAGAGAATGCCACAGTAGCCATTAGCCGATTTGGTTCTGGTTCTCAACTTATGGCAATTGTAAATGCTCATAACAATGGTTGGGACGTTAGTAAACTGCAATTTAAAGTAGTTGGAGATTTACAAGGAGGAATAGATGCTTTAACTAATGGAGAAGCCGATTATTTTATGTGGGAACACTTTACCACGAAACCATTGGTTGATAACGGTACTTTTAGAAGAGTTGGTAACTGCCCTACCCCATGGCCTTGTTTTGTAATTGCTGTTCGTGATGAAATCTTAGAAAATAATTTTGAGGAAGTAAAAAAAGTACACGATATCATTAACGCTTGTACTAAAGACTTTAAAGACTTTGATAATATTGATGAAGTTCTTTCCTATAGGTATGAACAACAAATAGATGACATTCAGGAATGGTTATCTATTACTGAATGGAATGATGGCGAAGCTATTTCCGAAAATTTAATTACGGACATACAAAATAAAATGGTAGAGTTCAACGTTATTGAAAGGAAGGAAAATTCTGGTGACTTAATCAGAAATATGTATATTTGATTTTTATAAAACAGAAAATGATGAAAAAAGTAGTATTTATTGCAATTTGTACTGTTAGTTTATTAGGTTTTTCTTCTTGCGGAAGTACTAGTCCTTGCGGATTAGCAAAAACTAATCAAAACAAACAAAAACAACATCAACAGCAAGAGATAGTAGTTGCAGATGCAACTGAAATAGCAATCGCTGAATAAGTTGATGTTTCTTTATTCAAATTCAATAAATCCGCTTTTTTAGGCGGATTTTTTATTTTAAACTTCTTACAACAAAAAATCCTTTTCTAAGACAGAAAAGGACTTGATTTTATTTTATATATCGGTTTTTACTTTGCTATAATCTCTCCTAATAATGCTCCTTTTTCAAAAGCAAACACCATTACTAGTAATAACATTATTGCTACCCCAGTAATAACGTAATACATTCTTTTATTTTCTTTTTTCATAATATAATTTAGTTTTAATAATTAATTTTTCTTTTTTAACATTGGTACAAACCTAAAAGCACCTAACTCATGTTTTTCAAATTCTTTTGGTGATTTTCTAATAAACAAAGTCATTACTTGTTCTTTATCTCCCACGGGAATCAACAACCTACCTCCTACTTTAATTTGCCCCAGTAATGCTTTAGGTACATACGGAGCTCCAGCTGTAACAATAATTTTATCAAAAGGAGCTTCCTCTGGCAATCCTTTATAACCATCTCCAAAGATAAATCGCTTAGGTTTATATCCCAATTTTGGTAAAAACATCGAAGTTTTTTTAAACAACTCATGTTGTCTTTCTATTGAATACACCTCTGCGTCCAATTCTAACAATACTGCTGTTTGGTATCCAGATCCGGTTCCTATTTCTAATACTTTTTCTCCTGGCTTTACCTCTAATACTTGTGATTGAAACGCTACTGTATAAGGCTGAGAAATTGTTTGTTCAGCAGCAATAGGAAAAGCTTTGTCTTGATACGCATGCGCTTCAAAACTACTATCCATAAACAAATGTCTTGGAATTTTTCTGATAGCTTTTAATACTCTCTCGTCATTAATTCCTTTTGCTTCTAAAACGTTTGCTAATTGATTTCTAAGTCCTTGATGTTTGGTTGTATCCTTCATTCTTACATTACACTACCAACAGGAATTACTAGTTAAATTACTATAAAACCTATTATCTCTTATTTTAAATCCCCATTATAGGGCTTACTAATTATAAAATTTCGGGAGGATAAAAGTAGTAATAAATCTGTATAAAAGTGTATCTTTGTTTGCGTTGATTTTTTGTAGAAATCATTTCTTTTTCAACAAACCAATCAAATAACTAATAATCTTTCACTTATGTTAAAAGCTGGAGTTTTAGGCGCAGGTCACTTAGGAAAAATCCATTTGCGTTTGTTACAACAATCAGAAAAATATGAATTAGTAGGGTTTTATGACCCTTTTACAGAAAATGCACAAAAGGTAGCTGATGAGTTCGGTTATAAATTATTCGATTCAGTAGAAGCATTAATTGATGCTGTTGAAGTAGTTGATATTGTTACTCCAACACTTTCTCACTTCGATTGTGCCAAACAAGCCATTGAAAAAGGAAAACATATTTTTATTGAAAAGCCTATTACGAATACAGTGTTAGAAGCTGAAGCTATAAGAACGTTGGCAAGTCAACACCATGTTCGTGGTCAAGTTGGACATGTAGAGCGTTTTAACCCTGCTTTTATGGCTGTAAAAGATTTGATTGACACACCAATGTTTATTGAAACACATCGCTTAGCTGAATTTAACCCTAGAGGAACAGATGTACCTGTAGTTTTAGATTTAATGATTCATGATATTGATATTATTTTATCGGTAGTAAAATCAAAAGTAAAAAGTGTTCATGCTAGTGGTGTATCAGTAATTTCAGAAACTCCTGATATCGCCAATGCGCGTATTGAATTTGAAAACGGTTGTGTTGCGAACCTAACAGCAAGTAGAATTTCGATGAAAAACATGCGTAAGAGCCGTTTTTTCCAAAGAGATGCATACATTTCAGTAAACTTCTTAGAAAAGAAATCTGAAGTTGTTAGAATGAAAGATGTACCAGAAAATCCTGATGAGTTTGCTATGATTTTACAAAATGCTGAGGGAGTTAAAAAGCAAATTTACTATGACAATCCTGAAGTGGTAGCTAACAACGCTATTTTAGATGAATTAGAATCGTTTGCAGATGCTATTAAGAATAACACTACTCCTATTGTTTCATTACGCCAAGGTACTGAAGCTTTACGTGTAGCACATCAGATTATAGACTGTTTTTAACGTATAAAGTAAATAAGTAACAACCGCGTTAGGGATTGCAGTGAAAATCCTTTTTTTGTTATGCTTCGCAAAGCAAAGATTATAACAAAAAAGATTGTAGCGGAAAGCCCGCCCCAAAGGGGAACGCCCATATAAATACCAAAATACAACAACATGAAAAATATCGCCGTAATTGGAGCAGGAACAATGGGAAATGGAATTGCGCATACGTTTGCTCAATTTGGATACAATGTTCAACTTATCGACATTTCGCAAGCTGCCTTAGATAGAGGTTTAGCAACCATTACTAAAAACTTAGATAGAATGGTAGCGAAAGAAAAAATTACTGAAGACGATAAAAATAATACCCTAAACAATATTACTACCTACACTTCTATTAAAGAAGGGGTACAAAATACTAGTTTAGTTGTGGAGGCTGCTACTGAAAATATTGACTTAAAACTTAAGATTTTTAAAGATTTAGATGAAGCTTGTGCTGAGAATACTATTTTAGCTACCAACACTTCATCAATCTCAATTACTCAAATTGCAGCAGCTACCAATAGACCTGAAAAAGTAATTGGGATGCACTTTATGAATCCTGTACCAATTATGAAATTGGTTGAAATCATTAGAGGATACAACACTTCTGATGAAGTAATGGACTTTACAGTTGATTTAACTAAGAAAATTAATAAAATTCCTGTTGAAGTAAATGATTACCCTGGTTTTGTTGCCAATCGTATTTTAATGCCAATGATTAACGAAAGTATTGAAACTTTATACAATGGTGTTGCTGGTGTTGCTGAAATTGACACTGTAATGAAATTAGGAATGGCACATCCAATGGGGCCATTACAATTAGCTGATTTTATTGGGTTAGATGTTTGTTTATCTATCTTAAACGTAATGTATGATGGATTTAAAAACCCTAAGTATGCTCCATGTCCGTTATTAGTAAACATGGTTGCAGCTGGTAAATTAGGAGTGAAATCTGGTGAAGGTTTTTACGATTATTCTGAAAGTAGAAAAGCAGAGAAAGTTGCTAAGATGTTTTCTTAGTTCTTTAGAACTTTATAAAACAAAAAAGAGAAATTTCTTGATTGAAATTTCTCTTTTTTGTTTAAGATATATTTTTACCACTGTTTAATTAAACTACGAATTCCTTTCTCAACTCCTTCGTAGTATTTCTCATTTTTAAACTCTGGAATTATTACACTATCAATTACTTTTTTACAGATTTCATCTGTAAGTGTTTTTTCTGTTCCTAACCCCGTAGATATTCGTATTTCTCTTTTTAATTTATTAATAACAATTGTTAAACCATTATTCTTATCTTTTCTACCTACTCCCCAATCATTAGCTAAAGCTAAAGAGTAATCTTCAATATTTTTATAAGGATCATAACTACTTATAGTAACAACTGCTATAACATTTGTTGATTCTTTTTCATAATCATCAATTAGTTTTTCTAACTTCTCTTCTTCCTCTTTTGTAAACACATCTTCATAATCATTTACATAACCAATCGGAAAGGGAAACTTACTCTGAACAACTTCTTTTGACTTATTAAAAAAAATAACTTCCTTCTCATTCTCTGTGTTTTTACATGAGAATACTGTTATTATTAGGAGTAGTATTACTATAACTTTTTCTTTTTTCATTTCTCTTAATTTAACACGAAGTATCTGCAATGATTTTCCATTCGCCTTGTATCTTCTTATAGATTATCATAAAAACGCCATCAGCGTCACCTACAGTTCTTTTTAAATGATATTCACCCATAACTGAATAAGCTCCTTCAGTAATTTTAGAAATATCATTAATCTTAAAAGTTAATGTTCCTGAGTGTTCTTTTGTTGGATACCCTTTTTTATAGTTATCTAAGGTTTTTTGCCATCCAAAAGTTATTCCGTTTCGTCCGTAAAACTTTAATGAATCACTTTTCCAATACCCTTGCATAAAACCTTCTAAATCGTGATTTGACCAAGCTACTTCTTGTGCCTTCATCACCGATAAAATCTCTTGTTTTTCTGTTTCTTCAGAAACGGTTTTGGCTACTTCTTGCTTACATGAAGCAAATAATATCACTAAAAAAACAATACTTAAAAAATTTTTCATTTTAAAATAGAGAATTTATAATTTCTTTTACCGTCACTCCTTCTGCCTCTGCTTTATAATTTTTCACAATTCTATGTGATAAGATAGGAATTGCTACCGCTTGAACATCTTCAATGTCTGGAGAATATTTCCCATGTACCGCTGCGTGTGCTTTGGCTGCTAAAATTAAGTTTTGTGAAGCTCTTGGTCCTGCTCCCCAATCGATGTATTTTTTAATTAATTCAGTAGCTTTATCTGAATTAGGACGTGTTTTACCCACCAAACCAACAGCATACTCAACTACATTATCTGCTACAGGAATTTTACGTATTAACTTTTGGACTTCAATAATTTCTTCTGAAGAAAAAATAGCGTTGACTGTTTGTTCAGCTATTGATGTCGTATTTTTTACCACTTGTACCTCTTCTTCAAAGCTTGGATACTCTAAGTTAATTGAAAACATAAAACGGTCTAACTGAGCTTCAGGTAACGGATACGTTCCTTCTTGCTCAATAGGGTTTTGTGTAGCTAATACAAAAAATGGTAGCTCTAACTTATAATGATGTCCTGCTACAGTTACCGACTTTTCTTGCATAGCCTCTAGTAAAGCTGCTTGTGTTTTAGGTGGTGTACGGTTTATTTCATCTGCTAAAATAATGTTTGAGAAAATTGGTCCTTTTATAAATTTAAAATGACGTGTTTCGTCTAAAATTTCACTTCCTAAAATATCAGAAGGCATTAAATCTGGAGTAAACTGAATTCTATTAAAATTCAACCCTAATGCGCTAGAAATTGTATTTACTAATAAGGTTTTTGCCAATCCTGGTACTCCAATTAACAACGAATGTCCTCCACAAAAAATTGAAAGTAATGTATAGTTTACAGCTTCTTGCTGACCTATTATAACCTTACCTATTTCTTGTTGTAGTTGACTATATTTTTCTACAAGTGTGTTTACTGCTGTTACGTCAGACATAAATCAAAATTTTTCTTTGTTCAATAAATTTAATTACAAACTTTTATAAAATGAAATTCCCGCTCTCGCGGGAATGACAATATACTAAATTTATTATTTCTTATTTGTTTTCTTTCTTCCAATCTTTCTTGAAAGTACACTTCTTATAATCGTTACTTAATTTTAGGTAAGTTTCTTGGATTTTATCCTTGGTCCATTTTGTAATTTCTTCTTCTTTTTTCTTAGCAAGAGCAAATTCTTGCATTCTTACATAGTCATCTACTAAATCAGCTTTATGTGTATCTGTTTTATCTTTTAATAAAATTACTTTATACATTTTTTCTCCTTCTCGTGTTTCATCATAAAAAATATCAGACAAATCACCTTTTTTCAACTCACTAATTCTTGCGAATAGCTCAGGCGGCATTCTCGTTAACTCAAAAGTTGGTTCTTGAGTATAAGGATTCATTATAATACCTGCACTATTTTTTGTTTCTTCATCCTCAGAATATTTCTTTACAGCTTCTTCAAAAGTTATTTTCTCTTCTTTTATATCAGCTACTATCTTTTCTATTTGTTCTTTAGTTTCATTTAATTTTTCATCAGAAACTTCAGGTTGCATTAAAATATGAGATACTTCTCGTTGATTACCTTTAATTTTATGCAGTTGAAGTATATGGTATCCGAAGGCTGATTTAATAGGCTCTGAGATTTGATTTACATCCAATGAAAATGCTGTTTCTTTAAACTCTTTAATAAATGGACTATCTTTTGTAATTACATATTTCCCACCATTTTGAGCTACTCCTGGATCTTCTGAGTTAATAATTGCTTTCAACTTAAAACTTGCACCGTTTTCTATTTCTTTTTTTATTTCTTTTAATTTGTTTATTACACGCTCTTTCTCTTCTTCTGTTGGTTCTGCTTTAACTACTAATTGTTGCAATTGAACTTCAGCTGGTATTTCAGGAAGCTCTCCCTTATCTTGTAATCCTTTAAAATAGATGCGAATTTCTTCTGGAGTTACGTCAATATTTTCAGTGATCTTTTGCTGTTCTTTTTCTATTAGTAAATTCTCTCTTTGAACTCTACCTAGTTCTTTCTTTAAATCTTCAACATCATTAAAACCATAAGCTTCAACCACTTTTTCTTCACTTCCATATTCTTGTGTAAAAAAAGCAATACTTCTATCTACTCTACTATCAATTTCAGATTGAGATACTGTTACACTATCAATAATTGCATGATGAGCTAATAGTTTTTGTTGCATTAATTCTTCTAACATTTCACAGTCAGATATCTTTACTTTTCCTTCACTTCTTAACTCTACTTCTTGCTTAAACTTATCTATATCAGAATCTAAAACAATGTTTTTACCTACCACCACAGCAACACCATCTACTTTTGTTCCTTGTGCATTAACTGTTGTTAAGCCTGCTAAAAACAACGTAAATACTATACTAATATTCTTTAAAGTTCTTGTTTTCAATTGCATCATTTATCAGCGTTTTTTCAATATCTCGTATTAATTCTAATTTTCTTTTATGTAAAATAATCTGTTTTATTCTAGCGCTTACATAGCTCAGTGGAGCCGTAGCGTTTTGTGGTAACATATTTTTTACAGCGACCAAATATACTCCTAAACTATCTTCTTTTTGTATGAATTTTGATATTTTTAACAAGTTTTCTTTCGTTTCGTTACGAAAAGGCGGAATTTTTTTCTTTAAATATTCAAAAGTTACCCAAGTTGAATCTTGTAATCGATATGATTTAAAATTTAATAAATGTCTTTCTAAATCTTCTTTATCCTCTTCTTTTTCTGACTTAAACTGCTTTATTGTTTCTTTTTTATCCAGATAATCTTTACCAAAATGTACATATTCAAATTGTACAAGTTCTTCACTTACTTTAAAATTCTCTTTATTTTCCTCATAATACAACTCTATTTCTTCCTCAGTAACAACCGTATCTAATTGTTGTTTTATCAAACGTTCTTTATAGCCGTTAATGTATAAACTCTTTTTATAATCGTTAACTAAGTTTTGTATTTCTTCACTGTTTACTTCTGAGATATTCTCTTCTGCTTTAATGTACAATAATTCTTGTTTAGCCCATGAGTTAATCAATCCCTTCACTATAACTAAACTATCTTTAGGCGAAAGATTTTTGGGTAATAAACCAACAATATCTTTCTTATACAAATGCTTATTATAAACAGTCGCTATTGGTCTTTCATTGGTAACCTTTTTTGTTTTTAAACTTATTAGATCACATGAAACTATTATTAATGATGTAATTAAAAAAATATATTTTCTCACTATACTATTGGTTATACGTATTCTTTAATTTTCTTAATGCCCCTTTTCTTACTCTAACCATATTGTTTTTTCGTAGCTCTTTAATCCATTTTTTTTCTAGCTCGTCTTGATAATCACTTATTACTTGCCCCCTTATATCATCAAGTTCTTTGCCATACTTTACTTTGTTTGCAATATAAAAAGATTTTAACCCTAAGGTATCTTTTGAAGCCTTATTCCATATCTTTTTCTGCATTAAATCAAATAAAAGTAAACCTTCTTTATACTCTAACAGCGTATTTCTATAATCTAGGTTCGTATAAAATAAATCTTCCTTAAAACAACTTAGTAAAACTTCCTTTTTAAAATCTTTAAAATTTTCTGTTACTGCTTTATTTTTAAGTTTTATGAACTCTAAAAAATCTTTCTGAGTAAACTTTTTCTTGTTAACAGAAAGTACAATAGCATTTAAATCATCTGCATTTAACGCTTCTTTTTTAGTCTCTTTAAAAACTATCAATGCTTCAGGATATTCTTTCACTTGGTATTTATCCATTAACTTCTTTAACAGTGCTCGATCTGATATCTTTATTCTTTTGGATTCCTTTATCTTTCTTAATAACTCATTTTTTATTTCTGAAAAAGAAGGTACTGGATAGTTTTTTATAAGCTTAACTATGTGCCAACCATATGCAGTCTTAAAAGGTTTACTATAATTTCCCGGTTCTTTTAAGTTTCTTACATGATTCTCAAACTCATCAACCATTTTTCCTGTTCCAAACCTTGGTAACTTACCTCCAATCTTGGCTGTATTAGTATCTTCTGAATGTTCCTTTGCTACTTCTTCAAATGGCTTTCTTGATTCAAGAAGTTTATACAACGAATAAATCTTTGCTTCACTTTTTGGTGAATTTCTAACTAAAATATGTGCTGTTTCAAACTCTCCTTTAGAAGGTCTTATATCCGTCGTTTTTACAATATGCCAACCAAATTTTGTTTTAAATGGTTCTGAAATCTCTCCTACTCTTGTTTTGTATACAGCAGTTTCAAAAGGATATACCATTTGAAAAACTTTAAAGTAGCCTAAATTTCCTCCATTTCTTTTTGCAGAAGGATCTTCTGAAACCTCTTTTGCTACTTTTGCAAAGTCTTCTCCTTGTAAAATACGGTTTTTATAAGCTACTATTTTACTCCTTAAAAATAAGGTGTCTACAGCCAATCCTTCACTAGGAAACCTTACTAGGATATGACTTGCTTTAACTTCATTTTTAGTACGATTATAAGCTTCCTTTACCAGTGCTTTCAATGTTTCTTCATCATACAAATAAGGTGCTAGTAACTCCTTTTTATAGCTTTCTAACTCCCTTTGGTAAGACTTTACAGTATCCAATTGTAAATTATAAGCCTCTTTTACTTTGAGCTTATAATTAATAAACAATTCTAAATAACTATCAATATTTTTAGCTTCTGTATCCTCTGCAATAGTTAAGTTTTTTTCATACATCTGCTTAAACTCCGAAACCATTATTGGAGCATCATTAATACGAAACAATTCCGAATCTTTTTGACTAAAAGATGGAAATGTAGCATAAAAAACAACAGTTATGAAAAGTAGTTTTTTCATGCTATAAATTTACAAAGAAATAATTCCTTTAATAGCTTCTGCCTTTTTATAGTATGAAATAACCTCGTCTGAACTTTTAACCGTTATATGTATTGATACACTTACATACTTTCCTGTTTTAGATTTTTTGGTATCAATAACAGCTCCACCATTATCAAATAAGTCTTGTACCTCTTGTACTTGATTACCATCGGTAGGAACTATAAATTTATATAAATATTTAGCAGGAAACGTTGTAGTATCTTCTAATTGTGATTTTAACTTTGCATAAAAAGCTTCTCTATCTTGCATAACTCAAAAATTACTGTTTGTATTAAAATTCATCAAAAAATATAGAAATCATAATGATGAAGCACAAAATTACACTATTTATTATATTTATAACTTGAAACTTTTATTTTTGCCCCATGCAACAAAAAATAGTTTTAATAGGTGGTCCTGGTACGGGTAAATCCTCTATTTTAAGAGAATTTATTAGACGTGGATATGAATGTATGCCAGAGATTTCAAGAGAGGTTACACTTAAAGCTCAAAAAGATGGTATTGATCAACTTTTTTTAGAGCAACCTTTATTATTTAGCCAATTACTATTAGAAGGAAGAGAGCAACAGTACTTAGAAGCTCACCAAAGTGATGCTGAGATTATCTTTTTTGATAGAGGGATTCCTGATGTACACGCTTATATGAATTATTTAGGTTCTGACTACCCAGATATATTTATTGAAAAAAGCAATAAATACTTATACAATAAAGTATTTATGTGCGCTCCTTGGGAGGCTATTTATAAATCTGACAACGAACGTTATGAAACCTTCGAGCAATCAGTAAAAATAGATACCTTTTTAAAAGAAGCTTACGAGGAAGTAGGCTATAATATTATTGATGTTCCTTTTGGTTCGGTACAAGAGCGCTGTGATTTTATTTTACATTCGTTAAAACACGATGTATGATAAATCGTTACAAATATTAAAACATTATTGGGGCTATACTTCTTTTAGAAAACCTCAACAAGAAATAATTACTGAGGTTTTAGCAGGAAACAATGTTGTTGCTTTACTTCCTACAGGAGGTGGAAAGTCTATTTGTTTTCAAGTACCTGCATTGGTTAAAGAAGGAATTTGTATAGTAATTTCTCCCTTAGTTGCCTTAATGCAAGATCAAGTTGCTAATCTTATTGATAAAGGCATAAAAGCTACTTTAATACCTTCTGGAAGCACACAAGACGATATTATTACACTTTTTGATAATATTCGGTTTGGAAATACTAAGTTTTTATACATTTCACCTGAACGATTACAGTCTCGTTTTATTCAAGAAAAAATAAAGCAATTAGATGTAAATTTAATAGCTATTGATGAAGCACATTGTATTTCTGAATGGGGACACGATTTCCGGCCTTCTTATCAAGAGATTACTATTTTAAAAGAGTTACTACCAACAATCCCTATAATTGCTTTAACAGCTACGGCAGCTCAAAAAGTAATTTCAGATATTATTTCTTCTCTTGAATTAGAAAAACCTACCATTTTCAAAAAATCTTTTTTTAGAGAGAATTTAGCCTATCAAATTTTTAAAACTGAAGACAAGCTTGGTAAACTCAATCAAATTTTTACCAAAACAAAAGCTCCTTCAATTATATATGTAAATACTCGTAGTAAAACGAAAGAAATTAGTAGTTACTTAAATGCTAATGGGTTTAAAAGTTCTTTTTACCATGGAGGTCTTTCTCCTGTAGAAAAAAAGTTAGCTTTTAATAATTGGATGACAGAGAAAACTCCAATTATAGTTGCTACCAATGCTTTTGGTATGGGAATAGATAAACCCAATGTTCGAGTTGTTGTTCATCTTAACTTGCCTTCTTCTATTGAAAATTATATTCAAGAAGCTGGTCGTGGTGGACGTGATGGAGTAAAATCTTTCTCTGTAGTATTAACTAACGATAGTGATATTTCTTTAAGTAGTGAATTACTTGAAAAATCATTACCAACCATTGATGAAATAAAAACTATTCACCAAAAACTATATCAACATTTTCAAATTGCAAAAGGTGAATTGATAGAAACTGCTTACGATTTTAATTTTTTAGGTTTTTGTAATAAGTATAATTTCATCCCTAATAAAACATTCAATGCTCTTCAAATACTTAACAATAATGGAATTATTGAATTAAATCATAGCTTTCAGCAAAAATCAACAGTTCAGTTTTTAGCCTCAAGCAAACAAGTTATATCACATACAAATCAAAACTCCCAAATTAAAAATTTTGTACAGCAAATTTTACGTATGTATGGTGGTATTTTTGAAAGCCCTGTAAAAATTGATGAATTTTACATTGCTAAAAAGCTAGGTACTACTTCTTGGTTTGTAATCGACACTTTAGAAAAGTTAGCTCAAAAGGAATTAATAGCTTACACAAAAGCTACTAATAATTCGGAGCTTTTCTTTTTACATCCAAGAGAAGATGATAAAACCATCAACCGAATTTCTGTAAACATCAAACAATACATTAAACAGAAAAAACAAAAAAATAGAGATTTACTTCAGTTTATAGAAAGTAATTCGATTTGTAGAAGCGTACAACTTCTTTCCTATTTTGGTGAACACAGCTCTCAAAGCTGTGGAATCTGTGATGTTTGTTTACAAAACAAAAATAAAGTTAATGTAAACCAAAAAGATATTCTTTCTAACTTACAAAAAGGAAAAACCTATACAGTTACTGAAATCTGCTCGCTATTAAATGAAAAAGAAGCGAACATTTTAATACTTTTGCGAGAGCTTCTTTCCGAAGAAAAAATACACACAAAAAACAATAAATACTTTTTAAAATAAATGAGAGATTTACGCATCGCTTTTATGGGAACTCCTGATTTTGCTGCTACCATTTTACAGCATTTAGTGGAGAATGATTATAATGTAGTAGGAGTTATTACTGCTCCAGATAAACCTGCTGGTAGAGGTCGTAAGCTTAATCAGTCTGCTGTAAAAAAATATGCACTTTCTCAAAACCTACCTATTCTTCAACCTAAAAATCTAAAGAATGAAGAATTCCAAGAAAATTTAAAAAAGTGGGATGCTAACTTACAAGTAGTTGTTGCTTTTAGAATGTTACCTAAATCCGTTTGGGCACTACCAGAATATGGTACTTTTAATTTACATGCTTCATTATTACCAGAATATCGTGGTGCTGCCCCTATTAACTGGGCAATTATAAATGGCGAAACCAAAACAGGTGTTACTACCTTCTTTATTGATGATAAAATTGATACTGGTGAAATTATCCTACAAAGTGAAGTAGTAATTAAAGAAGATGAAATTGTTGGTGAGTTACACGACAGATTAATGCACTTAGGAGCTAAACTAGTTGCTGAAACTTTAGACTTAATTGCTAAAGGAAATGTTACAACAACTAAACAACCTGAATTAGAAGAAAAGTCTGCTCCAAAATTATATCCTCATAACTGTAAGATAGATTGGTCTAAATCTTTAAATGATATTTATAATCATATTCGCGGATTAAATCCATATCCTGCTGCTTGGACTATCATTGTAAACGGAGATGATGAACTTTCAGCTAAAATATACGGAGTTAGTAAAGACCCTACTTCTCATAATCTTGAGGTTGGTACTATTGTCACCTCAAAAAAAGAGTTAAAAATTGCTGTTACAGATGGTTACTTAAATATTCATCAAATTAAAATTTCTGGTAAAAAATTAATGGATGCTCAGAGTTTATTAAACGGTTATCAATTCAAAAAAGAAGCAAAAGTGCTGTAGCCCTTTGTTTATGGGGTTTTTACGTTTTTAACAAAAAACAATAAGTGGTTATTAACAATTTATAGTAACTTATTAACAAAAGAGTGTTTTTTTTCAGTCAAATCTTGCACAATCCCGCATTCCGTCTATATTTGTTGAGCTATTGAAGCAAAAAAATATTAATTAATTTTAAAATCTATTTAAATTATGAACAAATCAGATTTAATCGATGCGATGGCTGCTGATGCAGGAATTTCAAAAGCTGCTGCTAAAGCTGCATTAGACTCTTTAACTGATAACGTAACAAAAACTTTAAAGAAAGGTGATAAAGTTGCTTTAGTTGGATGGGGAACTTGGTCTGTTTCTAAGAGAGCTGCTAGAACTGGTAGAAACCCTCAAACAGGAAAAGAAATTAAGATTGCTGCTAAAAATGTAGTTAAGTTTAAAGCTGGTGCTGGTTTAAGCAATTCAGTAAACTAATATTTTCCACGAAACATATTACAAACAGCATTTAGGCAACTAAATGCTGTTTTTTTGTATCCAAGTGTCACAAAAAACAAATACTGGTTGTCTATTATATAGAACTTAAAACCATTTAAAATGAAAAATATAGTTACTGTTATCGGTCTTTTATTCTGCTTTTCAACTGCTTTTGCGCAAAAAACTATAAGTGCATCAGATATTATGAGAGATGTAAAAAACGGAAAAGCAATAGAAATTTCAAACGCCACTATTAAAGGTACATTAGACTTTACTTTTATGGATGAGGCTTTACCTAAATTGCCTAAAAGAAAAAGCTGGTGGAATAATGGAGGTTCAAACACTATTGAAAAACAAATTACCAATAAAGTTTCTTTTGTAAATTGTGTTTTTGATGATGATGTTTTAGCTTACATTCCTCATGAAAAAAGTGGATATACGTTTGTAGCTAATTTTGAAGATATTGTTGTATTTAAAGATTGTACTTTTGAACAAAAAGCAATGTTTAAATATTCAGATTTTGAAAAGAACACAAACTTTTCTAATACCAAGTTTAAAGGTGATTCAACATTTAAGTATGCTAAATTTGACAGAGACATTACTTTCGAAAACACCTCTTTTGAAGAGCCAGCTACATTTAAATATGCAGATTTTAAACGTTTTGTAAGCTTTAAAAACTCTGTTTTCAATGAAAGTGCTATTTTTAAATATACTGAATTTAAAGACGGAGTATCATTTAGAAATGTAAAATTTGAAGAAGACTTGAATATTAAATATACCAAAGTATCAGGAGAGTTTGACATTACTGGAATGGAAGTAGCTTTTGATATAGACTCTAAATACACTAAAATAAACGGAAAAAGTTTTAATAAGTATTTAATGAAAAGATAAACTTTATGCTCGCCTCTTATATAAGAGGAGTTAAAATATACTTACGTTAAAGACAAAAAACTCGTGATAAATATTACGAGTTTTTGCCTTTTAAAATTTAGGTTGACTCTTATTGTTAATTACACTAACTTAGTATACAACTTCTTACCCTCATAAACACAACTACTAATGGAGTCCAGAAACCATAAAAAACGGGGTAAATCCGAAAAACCAAACGAGTAGGAATTAAATTTAACGTTATGCCTAAATATGTTATTGAACGGGAGCTTTTAGGAGCTGGTGAATTATCTTCAGACCAACTAAAAGAAATTTCACAGACATCTTGTGATGTATTGAATGAACTAGGCCCAAAAATACAATGGGTTCATAGTTATATTACAGATAATAAAATATACTGTATTTATAATGCACCTAGCGAATCAAAAATTCGTGAGCATGCTGAAAAAGGAGGATTTCCTATAAATAATATCAATAAAGTTTCAACTATTATTGATCCAGTTACAGCTAAGTAAAATCAACTTATTACTTCAAAAAAAGTCTCAAAAGCAAACGAGACTTTTTTTTAAAATAATCTTTACTTAACAACTTCCAAGCTTAATAAGTAGCAATTCCCTTCAGTACAATAATATTTATCACTCACCTTATTTGATATATCAAATAAAATTATATATTTGCTTGATATATCAAATAAAAATGAAATTTAATACTCCAACAACAACCGTACTTTACTCTATAGAGGAAACTATAAAAGCATATCGTAAACTAAGTCAACATAATATATCACAGGTTGTTCCTGATATTACTGTAGACCAAGCATTAATTTTATTGTTATTAGAAAATAACGATAAAACTCAAACGGAAATTGCCGATTTAGTTTTTAAAGACTATGCTTCTATGACGCGTATAGTGAAACTAATGATATCTAAAAACTATTTAATTAAAACAACGGATAGAAAAGACAAGCGAAAGGCTAAGTTAGAAATTACAGATCAAGGAAAGGAAATTATAAAAAAACTAAGTCCGATAATACAAAAAAACAGACAAACTGCCTTAAATAATGTGTCCTACGAAGAGTTAGAACAATTATACAAAATTTTAAAAAAAATAACTAAAAATTGCAATTCTTAAAATGAAGAGATTAGCCTACTTACTTGTACTTATAATAACTTTTTCTTGTACTAATAAAAAACCTACTACTTTTAAAAGTCTAAAAATAACTCAAATTGCTAACTATTTAGATTCTTTAGATGGATTCAGCGGAGCAGTTTTAATTGCTAAAAATGATAGCATCATATTCAAGAAAGCATATGGATATGCACACATAGGACACAAAGTAAAAAACAATACTAAGACTAAGTTTTCGTATGCTTCTATTGGTAAATCATTCACTGCAGTTGCCATATTTCAATTAATACAAGAAGGAAAATTATCGTTACAAGATAACATTGGAAAATACCTTCCCAATTATGCTAATAAAGTAGCAAGAGACTCCGTAACCATAGAATTATTACTAAAGCATAGAAGTGGGCTACCTAACTACTTTCATTCAGAAAAGTTCTTAAATACCTCTAAAGAACAATTCAGAACTATGGAAAGTCTTACAAACTTATACGAAAATGAGCCTTTAGAATTTAAGCCAAACCAACAATTTGCTTATAGAAACACCAATTATATTATTCTTGGTAGAATTATAGAAGCCATTACTAAGATACCTTATGAAAAATATATAGAGGAGCATATTTTTTCAATAGCAAACATGAAAAATACGGGTAATTATGATATTGATCTCACTATTGAAAACGCAGCTGAAAACTATACACTTTCGGATCTTTTCCCTAATCAATTACAGAAAACTATTTTTATGGGATCTGTAAAAGGAAGTCCTGCAGGTGGCGGTTACTCTAACGTAGATGATTTGTATCAATTTTCTAAAGCATTTAAAAATAATAAACTACTAGATACGAAATATACCAATATGATGAAAAATAATCCAAAAAATGATTGGTATGGGTACGGAATGCAGTTTGCGGGTGCTAAAAACTCTGGAATTTATGGACATAGTGGTGGACATTATGGTACCGGTGCAGAATGGAGGATTTTTGAAAAGCAAAATTACACTGTTATACTTTTAACTAACAAAGATTTAGATCAAGGTTTTTTTGACGCTCGCTTTTTTATAGAGAAAACTATTTCAGGTACCACACCTAAGTTAGATAATTACTTTTTCACTAAAGATGTAGCTAAAATATGTTTAAATCAAGGGCTTCAACAAGCCAAAAAAGTAGTTAAAAACTCAAACTTCAAACTTTCTCAAATTAACTTGAATGCTAAAGGTTATGAAATGATAAAAAGAGGTTTTTATAAAAAAGCTATTGACTTATTTACACTTGAAGTATTTTCTTTTCCTGAATCGTATGACGCATACGACTCTTTAGGAGAAGCATATATGAAAAACGGACAAATAAGAAAAGCTATAAAAAATTATCAAAAGAGTTTAGAAATAAACCCTGAGAACTTAAATGGAAAGGAGAAGTTAGGCAAATTATTGGCTATGAATAATTAGCACTAACAAAAACTCCGCTGCAAAGCGGAGTTTTTATTTTTATTCTTCCTCATCATTAAATGAAGAATTCTTCTTTGCTTTTTTACTACCTTCATACAGTTCGTATTTTACAAAACGACAATCTAAATCAGCATTTTTAAGCGGTATTCTTTTCGACGTTCGCAATCCTACAAACTTTAGCGCTTGAATATCCGACGTAATTAACCACGCAGTTGAATTTGGATAGTTATTCTTCAAGGTATCCCCTATTTTTGTGTAAAACTCTTCTACATCAATATTTAAACGCTCTCCATAAGGCGGATTGAACAAAATAGTTGTTTTACCAAACACTTCTTTTTTTGAGTTGAAGAAGTTTACGTGATGTACACCTATAAACTCATCCAAATTTGCATTGATAATATTTTGCTTCGCTTTTCTAACTGCCGATGGTGCCTTATCAAATCCCATAATTTTAAAATGAGAACTTCGTATTTTTTTTAACAACGAATCTTGAATAACAAAGTATAAATCTTCATCATAATCCTTCCAGTTTTCAAAAGCAAAATGCTTACGGTTGATATTTGCAGGAATTTGATTCGCAATCATTGCAGCTTCAATCAAAATAGTTCCTGAACCACACATCGGGTCGATAAAATTCTCTTCCCCTTTATATCCTGAAAGTAAAATTAATCCTGCTGCTAATACCTCATTAATCGGAGCAATATTCGTAGCACTTCGATACCCTCGTTTGTGTAACGATTCACCTGAAGAATCCAACGAAATAGTTAGCCATTCTTTATGAATGTGCACGTGAACTTTTACATCTGGGTATTTTAAATCTACGTTCGGACGCTTTTTATACTTATGCATAAAATAATCTGCAATAGCATCCTTCGATTTTAAGCTAATATAATGTGAATTTGAAGTAAAGTTCTTTGAATTTACTACCGAACCTATCGCAAACGTTCCATCAACATCCAAAAAACGTTCCCATTTTACACGTTGAATTGCTTCGTATAAATCTTCTTCATCAAAAATTTTACTACGCTTAATCGGTTTTAAAATACGAATAGCAGTACGCAAAGCTATATTGGCTTTGTACATAAAACCTTTATCGCCTCTAAAAGTAACACTTCTCACCCCTTCTTTCACTTCCATTGCTCCTAGTTGACGTAACTCGTCTGCTAAAACACCTTCTAAACCTGCCATGGTTATGGCAGTCATTTTAAAATCTTTTTCCATGTAACTGTAAAATTTCATTGCAAAAGTACAGCTAATTTTGGGTTGTTGTGAATCTTTTCCACTTTGAATACAAAAAACGTAAGTTTTGCGTATTTTTGCAGACCTTTATAGTTATGAATACAACAACAGATTGGTTTACTTCGTGGTTTAATACACCATACTATCATATTTTATACAAGCATAGAAACGATGCCGATGCACAGTTTTTTATGCGTAATATCACTTCTTTTTTACAACTACCTAAGTTAAGTCGTATTGCTGATTTACCCTGTGGAAAAGGGCGTCATGCAGTATACTTAAACTCATTGGGGTATGACGTTGTGGGAGGTGATTTAAGCGAAAATAGCATTGAACATGCCAAACAGTTTGAAAATGACACACTTCATTTTGAAGTTTGGGATATGCGAAAGCCTATTGAAAGTAAATATGATGCTGTATTTAACCTCTTTACCAGTTTTGGTTACTTTGAAGATGATAATGAAGACATTGCTGTTTTAAAAAGTATTAAAAACGGATTAAAAGAAAACGGTGTATTTGTGTTGGACTTCTTAAATGTAGAAAAGGTAAAAAACACACTAGTAAAAGAAGAAGTAAAAACTATTGACGGCATTGAATTCAATATTAAAAAAGAGATCAAAGACGGATTTATCTTAAAACATATTTCTTTTACTGCTGAAGGAAAATCACACTCGTATACTGAACGTGTAAAATTTTTAACTTTAGAAAAACTACAATCATATTTTGATAGTGTCGGCTTACAAGTAACGCATATTTTTGGCGATTACAATCTTAATGAGTTTAAGTCACAATCTTCTGACCGCTTAATTATTGTTGCTAAATGAGTTACTTTTTACTAATTATTTCTGTTTTAGTAGGTGTTTTATTCGTTTTTACACTAAAACCTAGTAATACCTTCGTTCGTTTGTTATTAGCCTTTAGTGGCGCTTATTTACTTTCGGTAACTATTTTACATTTATTACCCGAAGTATATCACCATACTGATAACACAAAATTAGTCGGTATCTTAATTTTGGTAGGAATCATCATTCAATCAGTATTAGAATCATTCTCTAAAGGTGCTGAACACGGACATATACATTTACATTCTGACTCGTCTAAATTTCCTTGGTTACTTTTTGTAAGTTTATGTATTCATGCTTTTTCTGAAGGATTACCAATTCATCATGCTGATGATAACTTATTATGGGCAATTATTGTACATAAAATTCCTATTGCAATCGTTTTAACTACCTTTTTGTTACATGCAAAGTATTCTAAAAAAACGATTTTTTTCTTTTTAACGGTGTTTGCATTAATGAGTCCTTTAGGTATTTTAGTATCTAACAAAGTTCCTTTAGTAGAACAATACCATACAGAAATTACAGCTTTAATAGTTGGGGTATTTTTACATATTTCAACCATTATTCTTTTTGAAAGCACTGAAAATCACAAATTCAACTATAAAAAGTTTGCTGCTATTATTTTAGGAATATTACTAACTATCTTCTCTATGCACCAACCCCATTGAGAAAGCAGGTAAACAAACTGCTAAATACTCACAAGGTTCTGTAAATGGGTTGGAATACTGAATACGTGTGTGTTTTTCAATTTTGATAGATTGGCCAGCTTCTAACACTATAATTTCACCATCAATATTGAATTGTTTTTTTCCCTTAATTATATAAGTATATTCTTCAAATTCTGGTGTTTGAAAAGGCTCACTCCAACCAGGAGGTGCTATCATGTGCGCTATACTTACTTTTGAATTTCCATCAGTAGCATTTCCAAAATGTTCTTCAATTAACTTTCCATCATTAGTTGGTACTACAAACGGGCTTTTTTGAATCGTATATTTTTTACTCATAATGTTTTACTTATTTCTTTTGGCTATTAAAACCTGTGATTCCTTTTACGAACTTACTTATTTTTTATTCCTTCTACTTAGAGTTATAATATACCAGTAATTTTTAAAACAAAAAAGAGCATCCAAAAATGGATGCTCAATCTTTTCCATGCACAGTTACTAGCCCCCCAGCCGTATACTGTACACTTCGGTTAGTGATTATTAACACAAAATTAACTATTTTATTTTATTACAAAAACTAGAATTAATATAAATAAAGAGTTCTCCATTTAGAAGTATAACTCTTAGAAAAAACTTTCACTTTTTGGTAAAACTATTCTCTGAAAAGTTTCCTTTTGTATATAACAATATGGAGCGCTAATACTACGACATGCTCCGTTGACACTACGGAACGGGTAGTTGATATCACGGCGTGGGTCGCTAACATTACGGCATGCTCCGAAGACACCACGGCACGGGTCGCTAATACTACGGCACGCCCTTTTAAAATAGAGATGTGAGGTTTAGAAAAAGACTTTTTTGAAAAGTATATCTTTTATCTGTCTTTTTTAGCTTCCCAAATTGGTTTAAGGTTTCTTTTAGCACCTTTAAACCTATCTGGCATGTTTTTAAAAGGAGTAACAACAAAAGTAAAGCTGTCGTCTGCACTAAATCGCCAATAATTTCCTTTTAATGCTCCATCTTCTGTTTCAACATTCCAATCAGGAATATTAATTAAAGAAAATTCTTTTGCTTCTTTATTAAAATCTAAAGCAAAATCTCTTAATACATTTTCAGAAGGATACTTCAGTATAATTTTTGCGTTTAAATCCCCTTTATCAGTAACATAAAAAGTACATGATTTTGATGGATAGGTTTCTATTTCTTTTCTCCAATTTCTTGCTATCACCTTTTCTAGCTCTGAACTAACTTGCATACTATCTGCTTCATTCGCTATAAGTGCAAATATGTTTTCTTGAACTATGGTTATTGTTTGCTTATTTGGGTTTATGGTAACGGTTGTTTTCTCCGCTCCTATTCTACTATTTTCTCCAAAGAAAACTCCCAATACAAAAAATGCTATTTTTATTACTTCCATCTTTTAAAAATTACATAGCTATTATTAATTAAAAAGCCGAAACATATGTTTCGGCTTCGAATATTTTAGTTAAACCAAATGGTAAATGATTTAATTTTGGCTAAATCTGGAATTTGCTCTTTGGTTACTTTTTGAGTACTAAATTCTTTTAAACCTAAATCTTCATTATCAATCGTTATTGTTGCGTTTAAATCATCAATAAATAAGGTTGCTGATGAAAATGATGACTCTACTTTACTTACCTTAGTATTTGCATTAATTTCTTGAAAAGTAGATTTAATATTTACTCCTGATTTTGTTTTAAAACGATCATCAAAAATCTCAATACTCTTAATTGTTGACGTAGAGTCTAATTGTTCTTTTGGAGTAATTGTTAGTAAATGCTTTCCTCCTTTTTCATATACTAAATACTTATCATCTTCTTGAAAAAGATTATCTCCTTTAGCCCCTTCACTTAATACTTTAACTACTGAGTCTTGCTTAAATACGTTTTCTATTTCGTTAACAGTTGTTTTCGTTGTTAACTTTCCTACTTTTCCTTTAGCAATATCAAATTTGCTATTACCACACTGGATAAATAGTACTGATATTACTGCGATAACTAAAGGTTTCATAAATGTTCTCATTTGTCTTCTTTTATATTTAAAACGTCTATTTCTTGTATTTCTTATTTTATTACTTTTTTCAAAATTCCAAAGGCTGCTCTTATAAAGGTAGCACTGGTTAATACCTTTACTATTGGGTTCATACGTGTGCTTCTACTACGTGTTGAAGATTTTCTTCTTGTTTTTTCTTCCTCCTCTTTGCGTGCTTCTTCAGTTTTTTCTTTGTTGATTTTTTCTATCTTCTCGTTTAGCATTTCGTAAGCACTCTCCCTATCAATAGTATCGTTGTATTTCGGGATTAATCTTGAATTATCTAAAACTTGTTTAATTTCCTTATCTGTTAATACATCCATTCTACTCATAGGTGCACGTAACATGGTTCGTGCCAATGGTGTTGGAATTCCTTTTTCATTTAATACAGAAATCAACGCCTCTCCTATTCCCAACTGTGTTAATACCTCTTTAGTATCGTAATATTCAGAATCTGGATAGTTTTCTGCAGCTAATTTAATTGCTTTTCTATCTTTTGCTGTAAATGCACGTAAGGCATGTTGAATCTTCATTCCTAACTGTGCTAATACGTCTTCTGGAACATCTTTTGGATTTTGTGTTACGAAGTATAATCCTATTCCTTTAGATCGAATTAGTTTTACAATGCTTTCTATTTGACTTAACAATGCTTTTGAAGCTTCATCAAATACTAAATGAGCTTCATCTATAAAAATTACCAATTCTGGTCGACCACTATCTCCTTGTTCTGGAAAAGTTTCATATACCTCAGCTAGTAACTGTAGCATAAAGGTTGAAAACAGTTTTGGTCTATCTTGAATATCTGTTAAACGTAGTACAGAAATAACACCACGTCCGTTTTCATCAATACGAGTTAAATCGTCAACATCAAATGATTTTTCTCCGAAGAATAAATCACCTCCTTGTTGCTCAATTTCAACAATTTTTCTGAGAATAGCCCCAGTACTTGCGGTAGAAATTCGTCCGTATTCTTTTTTAATCTCTTCTTTTCCTTCATTGGTTATGTATTGAAGGATTTTCTTGAAGTCTTTTAAATCTAATAACGGTAATTGGTTATCATCACAATATTTAAAAATAATCGCTACAATTCCAGATTGTGTTTCAGTCAAATCTAAAATACGTGATAATAAAACAGGTCCAAATTCAGAAACTGTAGCACGTAAACGAACTCCGTTTTGTTCTGAAATAGATAAAATTTCTATTGGAAATTTTGTTGGAGTAAATGGTATTCCGATTTTTTCGTGACGTTCATCAATCTTAGCATGCCCAGGGCTTGGTTGTGCTAATCCACTTAAGTCTCCTTTTACATCCATTAACAATACAGGAATTCCTTTTTCTGACATGTTTTCTGCCAGCACTTGCAAGGTTTTTGTTTTTCCTGTTCCTGTTGCTCCAGCTATTAACCCGTGACGGTTTAATGTTTTTAAAGGAATATTTACATGAGCATTTGTTACAGTTTCTTCTCCTAACATTCCTGCTCCTAACGTAATAAACTCTCCTTTTGTTGTATAACCTTCTTTGATGTAATTGAAAAACTCCTCGGTTTTACTCATTATTTTTGACCTTTTTTGTGATAAAAACACGTAAAAGTAACAAAAATCATTCATTAAATTTTAATGTTGCCTATCTTTGCACCCTTATGTTGAAAAAAGAAGTACAAGAGTTAATTAATACAGGAGAAATGCTTCCGTTAATGGAAGAATTTTACACAATTCAGGGAGAAGGGGCACACACTGGTACTGCTGCTTATTTTATTCGTATTGGTGGTTGCGATGTAGGTTGCCATTGGTGTGATGTAAAAGAAAGCTGGGATGCTAATTTACATCCGCCTACAAAAACGGATATTATTGTTGAGAATGCAAAGAAATATGCCGAAACTGTGGTAATTACAGGTGGAGAGCCTTTAATGTGGAGTTTAGACTATATTACAGGGCAACTTCAAGAAAAAGGTATTAAAACACATATTGAAACTTCTGGAGCGTATGACTTTTCTGGAGTTTGGGATTGGTTTTGTTTGTCTCCTAAAAAAACAAAATTACCTTTAGAACGTGCTTATCAAGAAGCAGATGAGTTGAAAATGATTATTCATAATAAAAATGATTTTCAGTTTGCAGAAGAACAAGCTGCTAAAGTTGGTAAAAAATGTAAGTTGTTTTTACAACCTGAATGGAGTAAAAAGGAAAAAATGACACCGCAAATTATTGATTATGTGATGGAGCATCCACAATGGAAAATTTCCTTACAAACTCATAAGTATTTAAATATACCATAAACAAAAAGCAACCTTTTTACTGAGCGTAGTCGAAGTATAGTTGCTTTTTTAATATTCATTAGGCTCTATATGAATTAAAACATGCCCCAAGTCTGGGAGTTTTTCTCTTAAATAGTCTTTTAATTTATGAGCAATATCGTGTCCTTCTTTTACTGTAATAGTACTATCTACAATGGCATGTAAATCTACATGATATTTCATTCCTGCTTTACGAACAAAGCATTTTTCTGTTCCTAAAACACCTGCTACTTCCATAGACTTTTCTCTTATCTCTTCTATTAAATCATCATATACATGTTCATCCATTATTTCACCCAAAGCTGGTCTAAAAATCAGGTAACTATTGTATAAAATAAAGAACGAAGCCAATAAAGCAGCCCAATCATCAGCTGTTTCATAACCTTCTTTAAAAATAAGTGCTATTGAAATTCCTATAAATGCCATTACAGAGGTAATTGCATCACTTCTATGATGCCACGCATCTGCTTTTAATGAAGAACTATTAGTTTCTTTACTTTTTCTTATAACCACTTGAAAAGATATTTCTTTCCATATGATAATCGCTCCTAAAACAAGTAACGTCCATGGTTTTGGTACTTTATGAGGCGTTTGAATATTCTGTATACTTTCATAAGCTATAATTGTTGCAGATGTTACCAAAAAAGCTACTACTACAAAGGTGATTAAAGGTTCTATTTTTCCGTGTCCGTATGGGTGATTCTTATCTGCAGGTCTTTTCGCATATTTCAATCCTAATAACACTAAAAGAGAAGAAAAAATATCAGTAGTAGATTCAATTGCATCTGCTATTAATGCGTATGAGTTTCCGAAAATACCTGCTAATCCTTTAATAATTGCTAAACTAGTATTGCTTAGAATACTAAAATAGGTAGTTTTTATAGCTAACTCTTCTTTACTCATTGAATTATTATATTACAATCTCTTTTTATGAGGTAGTACGAAGGTAATTGAAATGTATTGAAAAAAAAAGACTCGCCAGTTGGCGAGTCCTTTGGATAGTTTATAAAACTACCTCTTTAACAACAATTAATAATTAATAACGAATGAAAAATTAGTTCCAGCCTCCTCCTAAGGCTTTATATACTTTTACATTTGCTAATAATTGATCTCTTTTCGTTTCTATGATTTCAATTTTAGACTCTAATGCTTCTCTTTGTGTTAACAACACTTCTGTATATTCTGCTCTAGCTGATTTAAACAAACGAATTGAAAGATCTATAGATTCGTTTAACGCTTCTACTTGTTTCTTTTTTAAATCGTAACTATTTTTCAAGTTGTCAATTTTTGAAAGCTCATTGGCTACTTCTAAATACGCATTTAAAATAGCTCTTTCGTATTCATAAACAGCTTGTAATTGTTTATTATTAGCTGTTTTATAAGCTGCTTTTATCGCATTTCTGTTGATTAAAGGCCCTACAATATCTCCTGCTAAAGAATAAACTAACGATTCTGGTGTTGATGTTAAAAACTTAGGTTTAAATGCTTGTAACCCCACTCCTGCTTTTATACCGATTGACGGATAAAAATTAGCTCGTGCTATTTTGGTATTCAATTTAGCTGCTGCTAACTCGTATTCAGCTCTTCTTAAATCGGGTCTGTTTTGTAACAGTTGTGATGGGATTCCTGCTTTTACTCCTTCTATAGGTTTGTCTATAAAATTATCTGAGTTTCTTTCTATAGGTTGTGGGTACCTTCCTACTAAAAAGTTAATTTTATTTTCAGTTTCTACAATCTCTTGTTGAAGTTCATATAGGTGACTTTGGTTTTTAAGTACACTCGCTTCAAACCTACGTACTGCCAATTCAGTTGTTCTTGCAGCCTGTTTTTGAAGCTTCACCATTTGCAATGCATTTTTTTGAATTTCTAAGTTTTGTGAGACCATAGATAACTCATTATCTAATGCTAAAAGTTCGTAATATGAATTTGCAATTTCTGAAACTAAATTAGTTACCATAAAGTTTTTTCCTTCAACACTAGCTAGGTATTCTAATACTGCTGCTTTCTTCTCATTTCGTAACTTCTTCCAAACATCTAACTCCCATGAAGCAGAAAGTCCTATTGAAAAATCAGTTAATGGTTCTGGAAATTTTTCATCTTCTCGGATATGTAAATTTTCTTCTACGGCTCCATTTCTAGTATACTTCCCTACCTTTTCTACTTCTGCCCCGGCATACATATTTACAAATGGTAAATACTCACCTTTTTTTGCTTTGATGTTATTTTTTGAAATAGCTACTTGTTGTAACATTATGTTCAACTCTTGGTTGTTTGATAAAGCTGTATCTATCAAAGAAATTAAATGGGTATCTAAAAAAAAGTCACGCCATTTAATAGTAGCTGTATTTAATGAATCTATAGGTTGATTCTTAAAATTCTCTGGTACTGCTTTGTTCTCCTCTCTTAGTACTTGGTTTGGTACGCAAGAGCACAAAATTAAGAGGGTAAGCACACTTAAAAAGTGTGCTTTTTTTATTACAAATGAACTTCTTTGTTTAGTTTTCATTATTTTCTCTTTTAATTATTTTCTTAAGAAGTTTTTTAAGCTCTGCTATTTTAGCTTTTGTTTTACTTCCTTCAACTTCATTTATTCTTATAAATTCTTCAGAAACTGGTTCATTAGCTTCGTCTTTAATTAAGCTTCTTCCATCACTCATTTTAGCAAATATGTAATAGAGACCTGGTATAATTAAAACTCCGAAAATGGTTCCTATTAACATCCCTCCTAAAGCTGACCCACCAATAGTTCTGTTACCAATAGCCCCAGCTCCGTGAGCTATAACTAATGGTATTAATCCTGCTATAAATGCAAATGAAGTCATTAAAATTGGTCTGAATCGTTCTTTAGCTCCTTCAATAGCTGCTTCAAAAATTGTAGCTCCCTGGCTTCGTTTTAACACGGCAAATTCAACGATTAGCACTGCATTTTTACCTAAGAGACCAACTAACATGATAATACCAATTTGTGCATATACGTCATTCGCTAGGCCCATTAGTTTTAAGAGTGTGAATGACCCGTACACTCCTACTGGAAGCGAGAAAATCACTGCTAATGGCAGTATAAAACTTTCGTATTGTGCTGCTAACACAAAGTATACAAAGGCTAGTACAATGATGAAAATATAAGCTGATTCATTACCTCTTTGTGCTTCATCGTAAGTAAGTCCTTCCCAAGCTACATCATAACCTCTTGGTAATTCTTTTGCTGCTACCTCTTTAATTGCGTTAATAGCATCTCCACTTGTGTATCCTGGTGCTGGTAGCCCTCTAATAGCGGCAGAATTATATAAATTGTATCGTGTTATCTCATTAGGTCCTAGTTTTTTTTCTAAACTCATGAACGCTGAATAAGGCACCATTGCTCCTTCTTCATTTTTAACATATAGCTTTTCTAAATCTGAGGGGATTCTTCTGTATTCTGGTGCTGCTTGTGTGTATACTTTAAAGAATCTACCAAAACGAATAAAACCTTGTTCATAGGTACTACCTATTAAAATGTTTAGGTTTTCCATGGCTTTACCAATGGTTACTCCTTTTTGCATCGCTTTTTTATTGTCGATTTTTAATTCGTACTGCGGATAGTTTGCAGAATAAAAAGTAAATAACCCTGTAAGCTCTTTTCGTTTTGATAACGATTCCATGAACTTATTATTGATACGTTCAAACTCGTGGTAGTCTGTTGAGTTTGTTTTATCTAACAAGCGCATTGAGAATCCTCCTGAAGATCCAAAACCTGGTACTGCTGGTGGTTCAAAATATTCTATAACTGCTCCTAAGTCTTTGGTTTCTTTTTCTAGTTCTTCCATGATTTCGTGAACTGAATGATGACGTTCTGACCATGGTTTTAAGTTAATTAAACAGGTACCTGCATTGGACCCTCTACCTTCAGTCATAATTTCATATCCTGCTAAAGATGAAACTGACTCTACTCCTTCAGTTTCTTCACAAATTTGTTGTAGTTTTCTTGCTACTTCATTTGTACGTTCTAAGGTAGCACCTGGTGGTGTTTGAATAATAGCATAGATCATTCCTTGGTCTTCACTAGGAATAAAACCTGCTGGTAATGTTTTATTGGTAATAAATATTCCTGCACAGAAAGCTAGTAATACTCCAAAGGTTAACATTCTTCGTGCTACGATTCTGTTTAACACTTTTATATATTTTCCTGTAAGCTTTTCAAATCCTTTGTTAAACCAATCAATAAATTTATCTATTATTGATTTTTTTCTTTCTTCTCCGTGGTTATTCTTCAACATCATTGCACACAATACTGGTGTTAATGTTAATGCTACCACTGCTGAAATAATGATAGAACCCGCCATTGTTATAGAAAACTGTCTGTAGAAAACTCCTACGGGCCCTGTCATAAATGAAATTGGTACAAATACAGAAACCATAACCAATGTAATTGCTAAAATAGCTCCTCCTATTTCTCCTAATGCTGCTTTGGATGCTTGATAAGGTGTTAGATGTTCTTTCTCCATTTTTAAATGGACTGCTTCTACCACCACAATAGCATCATCTACCACGATACCAATGGCTAACACTAATGCAAACAGCGTAATTAGGTTTATTGAAAGCCCGAAAAGTTGCATTACAAAGAACGCTCCAATTAAAGATACTGGTACTGCTATAATTGGAATTAAGGTTGATCGTAAATCTCCTAAGAAGAGAAACACCACAATTGCTACTAAAATAAAGGCATCTCTAAGTGTATGTATTACTTGTTCAATTGAGGCATCTAAGAAGTTAGAAACGTCATAACTAATTTGAAAGTCAATCCCTGGTGGTAGATCTTCTTTTAGTTCTTTTAGTTTTTCTTTTACCGATGCTATTACATCACTACCATTACTTCCAAAGGTTTGTTTTAAAACAATAGATGCTGATGGGTGTCCATCTAAATTTGAGTAAATATCGAAAAATTCACTCCCTAATTTTACTTCGGCAACATCTTTTAGCTTTAATATTTCTCCTTCTTCATTTGCTCGAATAATAATGTCTTTGTACTGTTCTGGTTCGTTATACCTGTTTTGATAAGTAAGTACATATTCTAGTGATTGTGATTTGATTCCTGAACTTCTTCCTAATCTTCCAGGTCTTGCCAAAATACTTTGGTCTTCCATCGCTTCTAAAATTTCTTCCGCAGAAATATTATAAGCTCTCATTCGGTCTGGTTTTAACCAAACTCTCATCGCATATTTTCTGCTTCCTAAAATTTTAGCACTGGCGATACCGTTAATACGTTGAATCTCGGGTATCATTTTGGTGTATGCATAATTGTATAGGAACTTTTCGTCATTATGTTTTTCTTTACTAAAAAGGTTCACATACATTAACATACTTGGTTGTACTGGAGTTATAATTACTCCTTCTCGTTGTACTAACTCAGGTAATAAAGGCATTACTTGATCTACCCTTGTTTTTACCCTAACTACCGCCTGATTGGGGTCTGTACCAGGTTCAAAAATTACACGTAAGGTTCCTTCTCCTGCACTTGTAGCATCAGAAGCGATATAACGCATTCCTTGTACTCCATTGATTGCTGTTTCTAGAGGAATTAGTGTTGAGTTTACCAATACATCTGCACTTGAACCGGGATACGCTATAAATATGTTTACCGTGGTTGGTGCAATTTGTGGAAACTGTGATATTGGGAGTTGTTTTATTGATAACAACCCCGTAAAAACAACTATTATCGAAATAACAATTGCTAGTACTGGTCTTTTTATAAATTGACTAAACATGTTTTGCTTAATTTTAGTTTTTGATTACTCTGCATATAAGTCTAAACTAGACATTACAGCATTTGGCTCTTTAAACTCAACATGTATCTTTTGTTGGTCTTTTACCATACGGATTCCTTCTAACAATATTTTATCGTTTTCTGTAAGTCCTTTTTCTACTATAAATAAGTGTGGTAATTCTGCTTCTACAGTAATTTCTCGTTGTTTTACTATATTGTTTTTATCTACTACAAAAACATATTTTTTTTCTAATACTTCAAAAGTGGCTTTTTGTGGAATTATTAAAGCTCCTTCGTATGGAACTTCCATTAAAATACTTCCTGTTTCTCCGTGTCTTAAAATTCCATCTGGATTTGGGAAAGTTGCTCTAAAGGCAATGTTTCCTGTTTCATTGTTAAACTCTCCCTCAATCGTTTCTACAATTCCTTTTTGATTGAATGGTTTGTTATTTGCCATTAAAAGTGTTACTTCTTTTTTCTTGTCTTTATCTTGACTCATTATATAGTCTAGATATTCTGTTTCTGGTACATTAAAGTATACCCACATTTTGCTATTGTCTGATAGTGTTGTTAGGAGCTCTCCTTCATCTAACAAACTTCCTTTTCTAACATGTAAGTGGTCCATTATACCATTAAATGGTGCCTTAATGCTTGTAAAACCTAGGTGTGTTTGTGCTAGCATTACTTCAGCTTTTGCTTTTTCGTAGTTTGCTTTTGCTAAGGCTAATTCGTTTTTAGAAACTACGTTTCCATCTGCTAATAATTCCGTGTTTTTATATTCAATTTCAGCAGCTTTTGCTTCTGCTTTTGCTTTTTGTAAATCTGCCTTATAAACATTTGCTGATATTTGAAACATGTTTTGTCCTTTTTTTACATGCTCTCCTTCATCAACAAATACTTTCTTTAAATATCCTTTTTCTAGTGCCCTCAATTCTATGTGCTGAATGGCATGTATTTGACTTACATAATCTTTGGTTATTGATGTATCTTTTTTAATAGGATTGGTTACAAGGAACTTAGTTTCTGGATGTTTAAATTCCTTTTTTGATTCGCAGCTAATGTTTATTAATAGCGCAAATAGACTCATGAAAATGAAGTTTTTTTTCATTTTTTGTATGTATTTGTAAAGTTAGAGTGAGTGTATAACCATTGAATACCAATGATTATTCTAAAAATTTAATTAAATTCTTATGTGCAGGTATATAAAGTAAACTAAATAAAAGGTTTAGGTTTACTTTACCGAAGAGGGTATCAAATTATAAAAACTTGAAATTTAACATGCAATTTTAAAATAGCGCTATAAGTGTACTCTTTAAAGCGTTGTGCTTTTTCTTTTACTACACAAAACTGGCACTCAAAAAACTGCGCATGTAAAATGGCTGATAAGTAACTTCCGAATTTTGACAAACTTTCATCTACTTCATTTTCATCTTGGGTTTTGTCTTCAATTTCACTGATTTCGAAATAACTCTCCCTTTCAGAATCTTGATGTTGTTCGCTAAAAACGTAATTACTGATGTGTTGAGTAATAAATTGTGGCTCTGCTTTTACGTTTACAGATTTAAAAGTAGCCGCTGAGGTAGTTGTATCAAAAGTCTTTTGGTCTGCATATGATGTAGACCATCCTTTTAATAAAAGTATTAATAAAAATAGATATCTATTAAATGTATTACTCATTTCGACCGGCAAAATTATAGATATATATTCATTTAACAAATAAATCGTATTGTAAAATATTTATAAAACAAAAAAACTCGCCGATTGGCGAGTTTTAATAATATGTTTTTTAGGATATAAAGCTATTCTTTATAAACTCCCATATTTTCATACTTATTCATACGCTGAGCTATCAACTCTTTTTCTTCAAGCTTATTAAGCTCTTTGTATGCTTTAATAATCTGCTCTTTAACAGCTTTAAAAGTTCCTTCACGGTCAGAGTGTGCACCTCCTAAAGGTTCTTTTATGATGTCATCAACTATTTTTAGTTTCATACCATCTTCTGCCGTTAATTTTAATGCTTCTGCTGCTTTTTCTTTTTCTGACCAACTACGCCATAAAATAGAAGAACAGTTTTCTGGTGAGATAACTGAATACCAAGAGTTTTCTAACATATATACTCTATCTCCTACTCCTATTCCTAAAGCTCCACCTGAAGCTCCTTCCCCTATAATTATGGTGATAATAGGCGTTTTTAAGCGAGTCATTTCAAAGATATTACGAGCAATTGCTTCTCCTTGTCCACGTTCTTCAGCTTCTAATCCTGGGTAAGCACCTGGAGTATCTACTAAAGTTACTACTGGTATTCCAAATTTTTCAGCCATACGCATTAAACGTAATGCTTTACGGTATCCTTCTGGATTTGCCATACCAAAGTTACGATATTGTCGTGTTTTGGTATTGTATCCTTTTTGCTGACCTATGAACATAAAAGATTGGTCTCCAATCTTACCTAGTCCACCAATCATTGCTTTGTCGTCTTTTACACTACGATCACCGTGTAACTCCATGAATGTATCTCCACAAAGTGCTTTGATATAATCTAAGGTATAAGGACGATTAGGATGACGAGACAACTGTACACGTTGCCATGCCGTTAAATTCTTATATATATCTTTTTTAGCTTTCTCTAATTTTTTTTCAATCTTCTCACATGTAGCTGTTACGTCTACATCACTTTCTTTTCCTATATCAAAACATTTTGCCAACTGGTCTTCTAGCTCTTTTATTGGCATTTCAAAATCTAAATATTCCATTGTATTCTTGTATATAGTTTGATTTTCTAATTTTCTAGTTAGTTGTTTGTAAAGGCAAACATACTAAAAAATTGTACAGTTTACCTTGATCCTTTTTCTTAAAATACTATTTTTTTATAATTTTCTTTTTTATAGAAGAGGCGTTTTTAAGTACTCCGTTTAGTAATACTACTATTAAGACGATACAGGCTCCATAATAAAACTCTGGATTCATTTGCTCTTTTTCTCCAAATATTAATAATGCCAAGATAATAGCGTATATAGGTTCTAAATTAATCGTGAGCATTACTGTATAAGGTGTTAAATACCTCATTACTTGCACTGAAGCTATAAAAGCATAGGCTGTACAAATACTACTTAAAATTAATAAATACATCCAATCACTTGCTTGTAACTGGAAAAACTCTACTGAAAACCTTTGTGTAAACAACAAGTATATAGTTACTCCTAAAACCCCAAATAATAGTTGGTAAAATGAAATTGTATTGGCTTCATGTTTTTTTATAAATACCCCATTTAACACAGAAAATAAAGCTGATAGAAAAGCAGAAATTAACGCATAAATAATTCCTAGTGTATACTGACTTTCAAAATTAAATATAATATACAAGCCTACTATTACTAACAGTCCTAAAACTATTTCGATTAATTTTATTCTTCTTTTAAAGAAAAAAGGCTCTATAAATGAGGCAAAAAAAGCTCCAGTACTCATCATAACTAAAGCTACTGATACATTTGATACTTTTATTGCTTTAAAGAATGTTATCCAGTGTACCGCTATAATTACTCCTGAAATAGCAAACTTAATTAACGCTTTTTTTTCTACTTTAAATGACTTCTTCCTTATTACAAAATACAAAGCAATAAAACCTACTGCTAATAACATTCTATACCAAACTAAAGGAACTGCATCAATTGATATTAATGCTCCTAAAATAGCTGTAAACCCCCAAATAAAAACGATTAAATGTAAGTGTAGGTAGTTTTTTAATTTATCTCCTTGCATTGAAATATAAATAAATAGCGTATAAACCAAATACTATATTAGGCACCCAAACATTTAACAGCGCGTTTGCTCCAGCCACGGCACCTAATACTTCTGCTACTTTTAAAAAGAAAACATAAATAAACATAACACTTATACCTATTGCTAAATTAACTCCTATACCTCCTCTACTTTTCCTATGTGCTAACCCTACTGCAATTAATGTTAGTATATAGCTGGCAATTGGTAAACTTGTTCTCTTGTATAGTTCTACTAAGTAAGCATTTAAGTTTTTTATTCCTCTTTTTCTAGACACTTCAATAAACTTAACCAACTCTGGAGAGTTCATTTCTTGTGCCATAATATTCTTGTAATTAAAATCTTCTGGTGTAAATGTAAATGTAGTATCTAAGCTTCTTCCTGAAAAGATACTATCTCTTTCTTTAAAAATTTTTCGTTCCTTCCAGTTATGTAATTGAAATGTACTATCCTTTTTTTTCCAATTAATATTATCTGCAGTCAACTTACTTTTCAATTTAATACCATCATATAAGTCTATTGAGAAATTATAACCTGAGTTTCGATTTAAATCAAAATTTTGAACATATACATAGGTACTATCGTTCAACTGTAAACTAAATTCACGAATAGTAGTATCTGAATACTTCTTTTTCTTTAAGTATTTTTTCTCAAAAGCTTTTCTTGTTTTACTACTTGATGGTACAAAAAAATGATTCATTGATAACGCTATTGCACAAACAATGGTTGCTCCAATAAAATATGGATATAGGAATCGTGTAAATGACACTTGTGAGCTATTGATTGCTACAATTTCTGTATTACTTGCTAGTTTTGAAGTAAATAAGATAACCGCTATAAACAATGCTAATGGCATAAATGTATTAGCATAGTAAATAATAAAGTTTTTATAGTAATCGTTAACTATTTCAAACAATGTAAGGTTTTCTTCTCGTAAAAACTTATCTACCTTTTCCGCAATATCTATAGCTACTGCAATAGGTATTAAAATAAGTAACGTAAACAAGAAAGTTGTTAAGTAACGTTTTAATATGTACCAGTCTAGTATTTTCAAATTACAAACGTTTATCCATTTGTTTTACCATCTTGTCTTTCCACGTAGCAAAATCTCCTGCTATAATGTGTTTACGTGCTTCACGAACTAACCATAAATAAAACCCTAAGTTATGTATAGATGCTATTTGTTTTCCTAGCATCTCTCTTGAAGCAAATAAGTGACGTAAATAGGCTTTAGAATACATGGTATCTACCCAAGTAATTCCCATTTCATCAATTGGAGAAAAATCGTTTTCCCACTTTTTATTTTTAATATTTATGCTACCGTGTGCTGTAAATAACATTCCGTTACGTGCATTACGAGTTGGCATTACGCAATCAAACATATCAACACCTAAGGCTATATTTTCTAAAATGTTAATAGGTGTTCCAACTCCCATTAAATAACGTGGTTTGTCTTCTGGCAAAATTTCAGTAACCACTTCGGTCATTGCATACATTTCTTCAGCAGGTTCTCCTACTGATAATCCACCTATTGCATTTCCTTCTGCTCCTGAGTTTGCTATATACTCTGCTGATTGCTTACGTAAATCTTTATATGTACTTCCTTGTACAATTGGAAATAAAGACTGACTATATCCATATTTTGGAGGCGTGTTCTCAAAGTGTTTTATACAACGATCTAACCAACGATGAGTCATGTGCATAGATCGTTTTGCATAGTTATAATCACAAGGATATGGCGTACACTCATCAAAAGCCATAATTATATCTGCTCCAATGGTACGCTGTGTTTCCATTACATTTTCTGGTGTAAAAAAATGCATAGATCCATCTATATGACTTTTAAATTTTACACCTTCTTCATTTATCTTCCTTCTTCCTGACAAAGAATATACTTGGTATCCTCCACTATCCGTTAAAATATTACGATCCCAGTTCATGAACTTATGTAACCCTCCTGCGGCTTCTAAAGTTTCTAACTTTGGGCGTAAATACAAGTGATATGTATTTCCCAAAATAATATCAGGATTAATTTCGTCTTTTAATTCTGATTGATGTACTCCTTTAACTGTAGCTACTGTACCTACAGGCATGAATATTGGAGTTTCTATAGTCCCGTGATCAGTTGTAATAACACCTGCTCGTGCTTTACTTTTAGGATCGGTTATTTTTAAGTCAAATTGCATAAGTGGCAAAGATACACATGTAAGTTGAATGTTTAAAAGTAGAAAGTTAAAAGTTTCTTATTACTCCTTTTTTAATTCTTTCTTCTTCTACCAAACTTGGATTTAAAATCTTGTTTTTTCTTTGATTGAGTACTTTTTTGAGGAGAAGGTTTTTGAGTCTTTTTCTCAGCTCCTTCGTATGTTTTTGACGAACCAGCTACTAGTTTGTTAATTTCATCCATTTCTTTAGATGATAACTCGCGCCACTCTCCTACTTTTAAATTTCCTAAAGTAACATTCATAATGCGTGTACGCTTTAACTTTGTTACTTCGTACCCTAAGTATTCACACATACGTCTTATTTGACGATTTAAGCCTTGTACTAAGGTTATTTTAAACACCGTATCATTTACACGTTCTACTTTACATTTCTTCGTTACAGTTCCTAAAATTGGTATACCGTCACTCATCCGCTTAACAAAACGCTCATTAATTGGCTTGTTTACTGTAACTATATATTCTTTTTCGTGGTTATTTCCTGCGCGTAGAATTTTGTTTACAATATCTCCATCATTGGTTAAGAATATTAATCCTTCTGATGGTTTGTCTAAGCGACCAATAGGAAATAGTCGTTGTGGATGTCCTACAAACTTTACTATATTTTTACGCTCTTTACTATCGGTAGTACAAACAATACCTACAGGCTTGTTTAATGCTATATATATCGTTTTAGGTTTTGCTTTTAATGGTTTTCCATCAATTTTTACCACATCTCCTTCATGAACTCTATTTCCTAACTGAGTGGGTTTACCGTTTATGGTTACTCTTCCTTCAGTTATAAAACGTTCTGCTTCACGACGTGAACATATTCCTGTACTACTTATGTACTTGTTAAGATTTATTGATGTATCGTTACTTTTTTCCATTAATACAAAGAAAAAGAAAATCCTCAAGCTAACACTTGAGGATTTCATAATTTATATGTTTTTATTATTAAAACATAATCATTTTTTGTGTACAACGTGCTAAACTTGGTCTTCTTTCATAGTCAAACCCAAGTGTTATCATGTGTGTACCGTAGTTGTATTCTTGTGTCTTATTCATATTAATACTAAAACCATAAGACAAGTATAAATTGTTCTTTTTTAAACCAAATAGTGGTGCAATAGCGTTTGGTTGAAAAAACTGATCGTTTAAGAATGTATAACTTACCCCAGCCCAAACATATCCGTCTCTAATTCCTTTTCTTGCTTTAACGTTCATATCTGTTCTAGATCGTTTATCAGCTTCTCTATATTCTACTAACATTGAAGGCTCTAATTCAAAGTTTCTGCTTAACCTTGTAAAGGTATAAGAAGTAAAAACTGTATACTTTCTTAATACTTCTGGTTCACCAGTTTGAAAATCTTCAATTTCCTTATTTAGAATATTTATTGCGTTAAGACTTATACTAAATCGTTCGTAACGATATAATAGACCTACATCAAAATTTGAGTTATTTAGTGTTCTATTTGGTACTACTTGCCCTGAATTATTTTCTGAAGTATCAATACCAAACTGAATAAAACTATAACTTAATGCGAATGATAAAAAGCTATCGTGAAAGTCACTTAATGTTAAGTGACTTGCAAACGATAATTTAGCTCCTTTGTGAGTTGTATATCCATTTTTATCATTAAATAAAGTAATACCTCCACCAAAAGTATCAGCTAAACGAGCTTCAACTGTTAACGATTGTGTATCTGGAGAATCCTTAACCCCAATCCACTGGCTTACTCCATTTAATCTAACCTGTAATCCAGTACCAATACCTGCATACGTTGGAGATATTAAAAACGGGTTATCAGCTAAATGACTCACATATTGTGGTAATTCTACTTCTTGTGCAGTAACTTTTACACTACTTAATACTACACATAAAATTAATATTATTTTTCTCATTTCTGTTATTATCTATATAGTGTAAAGTGTCCCATTATTTTCTTCTCTTGACCTGATAACTCTTTAAAGTAAATTGTATACCAATAATCTCCTGATGGTAATGGTGTACCTTCATAAGTACCATCCCATCCTTCTACAGTACCTTTAAAGTCTGCAATATTACGTGCATATCTATCATAGATAAACACTTTGATGTCATGATAATCTTCTACTTCACGAGGATACCAGTAATCATTTATTCCATCTCCATCTGGTGTAAATAAGTTTGGAACAAAAATAGATATATACTCTCCTCTAACAGTTAGTGTAACCTCACAACCTCTAGCATCTCTAACCGTAATGGTATAGTCTTTTGTTTGTAAGATTAAGAACTCATTATCTGGTCCAAAATCACCTCCATCTACACTGTACTCATAAGGTGGTAAACCAAAGTCAGCGTTTGCAATTAATGTATTCTTAACTGAATCATCAATTTCTAAGGTTAATGGTTGATAGTCCACTATATCAATTGGACTACTAGTAGAACTTTGAGAACAAGAACTTATTGTGTGTGTAGCTGTAACATAATAACCTGATCCGGCTGGTACATCAATAAACTCTCCTGTAGTATTTGTAGCTATTAGTGTATTTGCTCCATCATATAATGTGTAAGACATATTATTTCTGTAAGCTTCATCTACTATTGCTAAGATAATATTACCTGTTGGACAAGTATATTCAAAGTCTACTGTTAGTTGTATATCTACCGGTTCTCCTGTAGTTACTCTTATAGGATCTACTACGTTACATCCTGCTTCATCTCTAACTGTGATAAAGTACGCTGTACCTCCTTGAATGTTTTCAGCTGCTCCTAATATTATTGAGTTGGTAGTATATTGAGTCGGTAACTCTACATTATTAATACTTACATAATAAGGCTGTGTACCTCCTTGCACATTTAACTCAATTGTTGGTGTAGGATCATCAATACATACTTGTTCAGTTACTCCTACTAGTGTTGCTGTAAACTCATCTGGTTGTGTTACTTCAACTCTTATAGGGTCTAAATAACAACCTACAACATCTTTTACTGTAATCCAATAAACTCCTGCACTTAAGTTTTCAAATACATTGTTTTTTACAAACTTAGTTTCTGGAAACTCAGGACTACTTGGATCTGACGCGATATTAAACTCGTAATCGTTATTACCTCCTTGTGCATTAACCGTGATAGTACCATCGTTACCTCCAAAACACGTAACTGGTGTTGCTGTTACAGTAGCTTCTAATACATCTGGTTCTGTTATTGTGTGCTCTCCTGTTATAGCATAACACTCTACACCAAATCTATTGGTACTTCTTACGTTTATTTTATAAGTACCAACATTTAAATCACTAAAGGTGTTTGACGTTTGCCAACTACCTAAAGGAGCATCGTTTCCGTCTAGTAATTGGTATTCGTAATCTGCAAAACCTCCTTGTACATTGGCAGATAATACTGCATTGCTATCTCCATTACACGTAATAAATGCTGAATCTATATTTAGTGTTGCTACTAAAGGTTCATAAGCTCCAACTGTTACTGTTGCTGGTTCAGAAACACATAACTCACTATCTCTAACATAGAATTGGTGTACTCCTGCATCTACATTAAATGTATTTGTGTTTCCGAAGGTAATTCCATCCATACTATACATATAAGGACCTGTACCTCCTGCTCCTGTAACTTCTACTGTTGCTTGAGGAGTATTACATGTAATATCTACTGTAATTTCTGCTGAAGCAACTACTTCAATAGGATCAATGATATCTACTGGACCTAAAAGACCATCACAAGAATATCCATCTGCTACTTTTACTGAATATCCAACACCTGCTGGTAAATTCGTAAAGATTGGTGATGACTGACTTGCACTTTCTGTTCCGTCAGGGTATACTAATATATAACTGTATGTTAAATTAGGGTCTTGTGTTTGACCTCCAGCTATATTAGTTACTTCAATAGTTGCTGTATATTCTCCTTCACAAAGGTTTGGAGTAACGTTTAAGTCTCCTGTAATCGTTGTTCCAGGTGTTAATGTAAAAGTTGTTGTCTCAGTACATCCATTAACATCTCTAACAGTTGCTGTATAATCACCTGCGGTTAAACCTGTAATTATAGCATTGTTATCAAATGATTGAATTGTTGAACCTGAAGTGTTGTTTACCAACTCATACTGATAAGCTCCCCAACCTCCATTAGCTGTTAACTTAACTCCTCCTGAGTTTGTAGGAGTACACTTTAAGTATGTTAAATCACTTGCCAATGTTAAGTCGCTATCTGGTTGAGAAATCTCAAAGTTAGCTGTTTGAGATGTACAAAATGGCGTATTTGGCATTGTAACCTGTACATAATACTCTCCTGGAGCAATACCTGAAACGGTAGTAGGTGTTCCTCCTGTTCCGTTTCCTGTAATACCTGTTGATGTTCCTCCAATAGTAAACACTTCATAATTGTACACATCAGTATAAGGTGTAGCAGGACTAAAGTATATATCTACACTTCCTGTACCTCCAAAACATGCTCTTTCAATATTTGTTAAGAATATATCAAAAGATGGTGCTTCTTGTACTGTATGATATGCTTCTAAAATACAACCTGTAGCAGGATTTAAAATTGCAATTGTATAACTATCTGTTGCTAACCCTGTAAACACAGCTACATCAGTTGCTGTTGCAGGTACTACTGTTGTTGTATATCCCGTATTGGCTCCTGTAATTGTATATTCTACATTCGCTATATCTGGATTTACTTTAACAGTAATATCTTCTCCTGTACTACAATCAATAGCTTTTGTTACTGTAATTGTAGCATCAGTCATTGGTGTAAATGGATTAATAGTAACTACTCGAGATACAAAGCAATCTGTGTTTTCATCATATACTTTTACAGTATAATCTCCTCCTGCTAAATCAGTTGATATATAAGTAAAATTACTATCATCTTGTAATACATTACCCGTTGCATCTTCAAAAACAACTCGTACATAGTTTCCTGTACCTCCTGTAATCGCTCCTTTATCTACTACTATTTTTGCAGTATTAACTGTATTACCTGTTGTACAAGCAAACTGCGTTACTGTAATAGCATTTGAGATATCGATCACTGGGTTCTCATCTATTGTTACACTCATTGTTGTATCACAACCATTAGAACCTGTTCCTACTATAGAATAAGTTCCTGCTGATAAGTTGGTAAATGTTACATTTGAGTTTGATGAAACTCCACTATCTCCATTAGGGTCAGGACTTATTGTATAAGTTAATGGTAAAATTCCATTATCTGTAGGTGAAACTGTAATTTCACCATCTGTACTTCCAAAACAGATATCATTCACTGAAGCAACCGCTGTAAACTCAGGTCTTATTTCTGGTTGAATTTCAATAGTTTTTGATACATCACATACAGGTGTTGCATCTGTATCACGTACTGTAACTGTATACGTTTGCGGTGTTGTATTTCCACCAGGGATTGATATTGTGAATGGATCACTACTTATAATACCTCCAGTTACTAAAACTCCATCTACAGAACCCGCTACATCATATTGATAGTTACTACCAGAAGTCCAGTTAACCAAATCAACTGTTACAATACCATCTGGTGATGCAGAACAATCTACCTTCTTCGTTTCAACTAACGAGAAGTTTACATCTGGATTGATCGTAACATCTGTTGGTGTACCTGCATCACATCCATTTGAATCAACTACATTCACAGTATAATCATCAGCAGGTAAATTCGTAAAGGTATAGGTTGTTGCTGTTAAAATTTGTGTTTCAACAACTCCTCCTGCATTTGATAAAGTATAAGTATACGTACCTGTACCTCCTGCTGCAATTACTTCAATACTGCCTCCTAAAGATGTATCACATACATTATCATTATGAGTCACATTGAATGTTACTGGTGTTGGATTAACTACGGTTACTGTGGTAGAGCGTGGACATCCATTTCCATCTCTTACACGTACCCTATAATCACCTGGAGGGATTCCTTCAAATATATTATCATTACTATAAACAAAGCCTCCATAAGCCACATTAGGAGTAGATTGTAATTCTAATTGATACTCATAGTTACCCCAACCACCTGTTGCTGTTCCTGTAATCGTAGCATCAGAACCATTATTACAACTTACTAATGGATCAACTACAGCAGAAACTAATAATGAGTTTTCCGGTTGATAAATAGTAAAATTAGGACTTCTTACCTCACAATCAGGACTATCAGTCATCGTAACAATGACATAATATGTACGAGAAGTACCTGGATTTGCATCTAAATTAGCAATTGGAGAGTCTCCTGTTTGTCCATTTACAGTTCTATAAATTGAATCGTCACTAGCATCATAAACAACATAATCATATTGTCCTGCATATGGTGTTGAAGTACTAAAGCTCATTAATACACTAGCATCATCATTCTCTCTACAAGATTCATTTACTACATCTGTAATTAATAAGTCAAATTCTGGCTCTTCATCTACCGTATAATATGTTACCAACTCACATCCTGTTGTAGGGTGTGCTATTGTTATTTCATAATCTCCTGTTGGTAAATTGTCAAAATCTCCAGAAGTTACACCATTTTGAGTTACAGCCGCATAACTATTACCATTGATTCCTTGAATTGTAATATTAGCTGCAGTACCTAAAGTTGAAGTATAGGTTACAGTAATATCTTCACCTGCACTACAAGTAATTGCTGTATCTAATGTTGTAATAGGATTAGAAAGTGCATCAAAAGGAGCAATCGTTGCAGTAGTTGTTCCTAAACACCCTTTGTCATCATACACATCTATATTTACAGTACCTCCTGCGGTATTTGATGTCGTAAATGTGAAGTTATTTGAATCTTGAATTTCATCAGCACTTCCATCTGCAGGATCGTAAGTAAATACTACTCGTGTATAAGTTCCTGAACCACCAGTGGTACCTGTTGGTAATTCTACCGTAGCAACATTAACTGTATTACCTGTTGTACAAGCAAACTCTGTTACTATTGGTGTTGATGGAGCTACTGCGATATATTCAGTTATTACAATATCGGTAACTGTTGTTGTACATCCATTAGTTGCTGTACCTGTAATACTATACGTATTTGGAGGTAAATTAGTAAATGTACTATCACCATCATATGTACCAGCTACAGGACTAATTGTATAAGTTACTGGTAAAATACCATTATCAACTGCCGTTAAAGTAATGGTTCCTGAATTATCTCCTGAACATAAACTATTTTCTGCTACATAGGTAAAACTAGGTTCAACAGGATCTTGAACAGTAATTGCTTTCGTTTCTGAACAACCAGAGTTTACATCAGTAACAGTTACATTATGTACTCCTGGTGCAAGTGAAATTACTGTAGTTGAAGTTGCAGGGGAAGTTATTGTTCCATTTGACCCTGTATCAAATGAATAATTATAATTTCCTCCAGTACCTGAAGTTACATTTATTTCTACCTGACCATCATTACCTGGTACACAAGTAGCATTTTGAGTTACACTTAAGTTAAAGTCTATGTCTGGATTTACAATTATTCCTGTTGCAGTATCCGTACACCCATTAGCATCTCTAACTACTACATCATAACTTGCTGGTGTTAATCCATTAAAGGTATATGACGTATTACTTGTTGGAGAAGTAAATGTTGTACCTCCATCAATAGAGTAACTATAAGGAGCTGTACCATTATTTGCATTAACTGTTATTGTTTTATTTGTATCACAGCTTGCAGGAATTGCAGAGACAATATTTGGTGAAGGGCTTAAATTTAAAGCCACCGTACCTAAACTTACTGGTCCACAACCATTCGTATCTTGAGCAAAAGCTTCAACTGTTACTGGTGAACCAGTTACAGTTCCTGCTGCAACAGTAATTGTATTACCTGATAAAACTCCAGTTCCATTTGTTACATTAAAAGTATAAGTGTAACCTGGGAAACCTCCTACTACATTTTCAATTCTTACTAAACCATCTACACTACAAGTAATATCTCTTACTTTAGTTACTTGCCCTGAAATTTCTGTTCCTTCAATTATCTCTACATCTTGACTTCCGAAATCACAAGTTCCTATATCATTCGTTAATACTATATAATATATACCTGGTGAAAGACCTGTTACTGTAATATTTGTAAAACCACTTTGTGCAATATTTGTATAACCAGCTACTGCTGAGCCTACATTTGTTGTTGCATCTCTTTCATACAATGTCCAAGTAAAATCATTCGATAAATCACCACTAGTGTTATCTATTGTGAATGTTATTTGACCTGAGTTTGTACCAAAACAGGCTTGATTATTTACAGTACTAGTAATAGGTACAGTAGGAGTAAAATCAATATAAAGATCTTCATTATTTTTTTCAATACAATCATCTGATGGATCAGCTGTCCCTTTTGTATCTCTAACAAAAAATTCATACGTTAATCCTGGTGTTAAACCTGTAAAAGTATATGTTCTGTCTGGATCACCAAGTGTTCCATTATTAAGTGCATCAGGTCCAACCCAACCTGAAGGGGAGTTAATGGCAAATTCAAATTCACTAGTTAAACCACCTCCTAATGCTTCTACAGTTACCGAAAAACCAACTGAACAGTCACTTGGGTTTGCTATAGGGTCTACAATTAAACCGGTAACGTTGTATGGAATTTCATATGGTCCGTATGCTACTAAACACAGTGTAGTACCAGAACTATCAATTGTTTGTAATACAGGGTGTACTACGTCTCCAGAGTTTAATCCTCTTATTTGACCATTCGTATCAGTAAAGTTTATCCATGTAACACCATTATCTAAACTATACTGTAAAGTATTAGGTAAATAAGTTACAGGATCTATGTTAATAAAATTAAACCCTGTCTGAGATGTATCTTCAATACAACCTGCTGGTAAAACATCTTCTATATCCATTACAATTGCTGGTGGATCTGTTAATGTTACAGTTTTTGTATCCTGGCAATTTAAAGCATCTGTAATTGTAATGGTATAAGTCTCTACTGCTAAATTATCGAAACTAATACTTGATCCTACAAAATTATTAATTGTGTTTGTATACCCTCCTCCACTATCAGAAATTGTAATTGTATAAGGAGACTCTCCTGTATTGGCTAAAATTGCTACATCTATACTTCCTGTATCTCCATTACAAGTTGGTTCGTTAGTCGTAACGTCAATTTCAACAGGTGTAACCGAAGCTACAACTATATCTTGAACGACATATTCACAGCCTTCATCATCTCTCACATACACATCATAAGTTCCTGATGCTAAACCTGTGACAGGGTTTGTTGATGCATACGCTCCTGCTAATGAACCATCAGTCACTACTGAAAACTCATATCCACTTCCTGATCCTCCTGTAGCATTCACTAAAATTTCTCCTGTAGGGTTACAACTTGCATTAGTAGGTGTTGCTGTAGCTGATAATTGTGGATTAATAGTTACTGGAGTATTCTCTGTACATCCTCTGCCATCTTGTACATATACTGTGTAATTTCCATCAGATAATCCAGAGAATGTATAAGTATTAGAGGTTAAAGGTGTTGGTGTTTGCCATGTAGTTCCATTTAAACTAAAGGTATAATCACCATTACCCGAGTTAACTGTTATAACTATTTGTCCATTAGTTCCATCATAACACTGAGGTTCAGCATTAAAAGTTACTGTCTCTATTGGGGCAACTGTTACCCCCACAGAACCTGTACATCCTAACCTGTCAGTTGCTACTACTGTGTAAGTTCCTGCTGGCACATCTGTAAATGATATAGAATTGTTTGAGCTATCTAATAATTCATAAGTATATGTTGGTCCGTTACCTCCACTTGCATCTGGAGTAATTGTAGCTCCTGTAGCAGGATTACAAGTAATCTCTTTTGTTACAGGTGCCGTTACCACTATTGGTGTTGGATCTACCAATGTTTCTTGTAATGTTATTGTACAAGCTGCTGGTGATGCACTATTAGGGCGAACTTCAATCGTGTTTAGTCCTACTGGTAAACCTGTTATTGTAAATGGGTTTGTTCCTGCTGCTTGCCATCCATTTCCATTAGCATTATATTCAAATGAAGTTGGAGTATTCGAAGGAAAAGAAGTCTCTACAGTAATTGTTCCATCGTTACTTCCAATACATGTTTTTGAATTACCTGTAATAGCAGCTGTAAACTCTTGATTTGGTTCAACATTTACCGTAATATCTGTCGTACAATTACTCCCATATTCAACAGAAATAGTATGGGTTCCTACTGCTACATTATTAAATACATTGTTACCTGTTTGTGGTATTCCTCCATCTAATGAATAAATGTAAGTTCCATCTAAAGGAGTTATTGTAATATTTCCTGTTCCATCACAGTTATAATCTACTGTACTATTCAATGTTGGTTCAGTAGGTAAATCTGCAATAGTTACTGGGTTTAAGTCTAAAATACATCCATTAGCATCCACCACTCTGGTATCATAGTTTCCTGGAGCTAGATTTGTTACCGTAGTGCTTCCTGCTTGTGTATAATTACTATCGCTTGTTAACTTATAAAAATATAAGTAATCTGTTGTACCTCCTGTTGGAGCTGTAAAAGTGATTGTTCCTAAAATAGTTCCTGAAGGACTGCACATTAAATCTGTTGCTGTAGCACTACCTCCTGTTAAAGCAGATGGGGCTGTTATTGTTTCTGTTGTAGGTGATGATGAACATCCATTAGCATCAGTCACTACTATTTGATAAGTATCAACAGCTAACCCTGAGAATGTATAATTCAACCCATTTGAAGGCCCTTGTGTTATTGGAGCTCCAGAACCTGTAACGGTAACTGTATAATTTGCTGTACCGTTGGCTACAGTAACATTAATTGTTCCTGTTTCTCCATTACATTTAGGTTGTACAACAGTAGTTGTATGTGTAGGATTTACTATTTGATTTACTGTTACTGTATCTGTAAATTCACAATAGTCTGTTCCTCCATTTTTATCTCTTACATATACATTATATGTACCTGAAGGTACATTTACTGGACTTGATGTTGTCGTTATTGGAGCAATAGCACTTGACGTATCCTCTATATAATATTGATAAGTTCCATCGCCTCCACTTGGGGTAATTACGATTTGACCATCATTACATGTTGCGCTTACTGTAGTAACTGTTGCTGTTACTTGTGGAAGAATTGTTGCCTGTTGTGTATCGCTACAACCTTTACCATCTTGTACGGTAACATCATAAGTACCATCTGTTAATCCTGTAAAAATGTATTCTGTTGGTGTTGCCGCATTAGGTGTTTGCCATGTCGCTCCACCATCTAAACTAAACTGGTAATCATCATTACCTGAAGTTACATTAACCGTAAGTGTTCCATTACTACCATCATAACATGTTACTGGTGTTACCGTAAAATCTACAGAAGCTGGTTCTACTATAGGCACACTAACTGGTACACAGTTTGTTCTATTAATATTAATTTGTACATCATCAATAAAGTTTCCTACAGTGTTATTTCCTCCAGCCGTCGACAATGCATCAAATGCAATAACCGTAGTTGATTGTCCTACAGGAACAGTATATGTCCCTGAATATACTCCCCATGCAGAAGTACCATCACTCATAGTTTCAACAACTGAAGCGGTAGCTAAATCACTTCCTATTTTTACAGTTGCTTCATCTACACCACTTCTACCTCTGTGTGCTACTGACCAATTAATTACGTCTCCTGGTTGTGTACAATACTCTTGGTATAAAGAAGAAACCGTATTAGCATTTAATTCTGCAAAAGCGTTACCTTCATGAGCGGGAACTCCATTAAATCCATTATACCAAATTTCAATCAAATTATCCGACGCTGTAGAATCCCAACCTGGAACTAAATCTTCATTCATTTGCTGGTATGTTGTTGCTGAATTAGCAGGTAACTCAAAACCACCATTTTCAAATAAATTTGCTGTACATCCACATTCATTACAGCTTCTACTGTCTCTAACCATTACAATGTAATCAGTTGCTCTTGGTGGTACATTTGAAAATACTGGGGATGACTGCCAAGTAGCCCCTCCATCAATACTAAATGTATAAGGAGGAATCCCTCCTGTAGCTGAAGCTGTTATTGTTCCTGTTGCTGTATTACAAGTTACTTCTTGAGTAGCTGAAGCAGAAAGTGTTAACTCCTCAGGTTGATTAATAACAACATTTCCTAAGTCTATTGGACAAGTTTGTCCGTTGGCTGTTTCTCTTATAAATATATTATATGTTCCTGCAGCCAATCCTACAACCCTATATGGATTATCGGCGGTCATTGACCAAGTAGTTCCTCCGTCTGTAGAATACTCAAAGCTTCCTCCAATAACGTTATTCGCTGAAATAGTAACGGTTCCATTATCTGACCCATAGCATTCACTATCCGTAGATCCTACAATACTACCTGTAAACGCTTGATTTTGTTCAATAACAAAACTTACTAACGTACTACAATCTTGACCTTTATAGTATACCAAAATCTCATGAGGACCTGGGGCTAAATTTGGAAAGTTATTAATATTAGTTGTTGGTGCTCCATCTAGAGAGTATTCGTAATTATTTTTTATTTCTGAAGGTGGTCCTAATACTACATTTCCTGTACCGTCACAATTATAAGTTATATCTGGTACTAATTGTGGTGCGTTTGGAGAATCCAAAATTTCAATATCTCCTGGTATTTCATATACACAACCATTTTCATCTCTTATGTAAAAACGGTAGAATCCTGGAGTCAAACTATTAAATACTGCTTCTGCCGACCCGTTATCATCAAAAGAATAATAATCAATATTTGTTACGTTTCCACTACCATCTACAGTACCTATACCATATTCATATCCTCCAGTACCTCCAGTTTCATTTTCAAATCTTACTTTACCTCCTGCACCACAGTTGTAGTCTCTTTCTTTTACTACTTCTGCACTAAGCGCTGGTGGTTCTGTAATTGTAGCACTTACTTGGTAAGTACATTGATAGGTGTTTTTTGAGGCTCTAATATCAATGTTATAAGAACCAACTGATAATCCAGAAAATACACCTGTATTATTCGTTGTAGAAAAACCATCTATACTATATTCTAAAGTATATCCTGTAGCATCACCTCCTGTTAACGTTACTTGTATCGTACCATCATTATCTCCATTACATGCAATATTTGTTGGTGTTGCCGTAAACTGCAATGCTGGTTCAACCACAACAGTAGCTTCAGCAGTTGTGCTACAGTTGTTATCATCTCTTACTTCAAACACATATGTTCCTTCACTTCCCATTGGAACTTCGTACGTTGTGTCAGTAAAATATACTTTATCAACATCTGCTACTGGAGTTCCATTTACAGAAATTACAGCATATTCGTATGGTGAAGTTCCTTCACTTGGTGTTAGTGTTATAATTCCTGGAGAGCTACCATTTTCACAAGTAATGTTTTTTGTTGTAATTGCTGAAAGTGCAATTGGCTCAGGTAACGTTATTACTCTTGTTTCATTTGCTGAACAACCACCTTCTGTACTTACAAGAATTTCATAAGTACCACTCTCTGTTATGGTATATCTTTGGTCATTGCTATCAATAAAGCCATTAGACCCTGCCATGTATACATTATCCTTTCTTATTTCATAAGAATATCTACCTGGAACATTTTCTATCTGTACCGTAAGTTCTGATGCTCCACCACAAACATCAATATTTGTAAGCACATTTAAACCAATATCTAGACTTTGTATATTTACACTATCTGTAACATAATTACAAGATCCGTTAGAACCAACTTGACGAATTGTTACAGTATAATCTCCTGGGTTAGTTATAGAAAAAGTATTACTTGTTTGAAAAGGAGTCGTTGTACCATTGCCTGATAAACTATATTCATACCCATCAGGTACACCATTAACCACAATACTTCCGTCTGTACCACATAAAATATCAGTTGGTACAACAGTAGGAGTTAATGAGTTTCTAAATACATTAAAATAATATGTTTTCGGACACGTACCGTCATATAAAACTTCTAGTTTATAAGCTCCTGTTTCATCAAAAGATTGAGTTAAATCTGTTCCTAACGAACTCCAAGAACATCCAGTAGAAGTAGGTGCACAATCTTCAGTTTCAAAGTTATAGCCGCAACCACCATCTCCATTTAATTTAAACCATTCTACAGTTGTATTTGATCCTGCGAAAGGTAAAGTAATATCTCTTGATTCTGTTGTGCTTCCACATAAATAAATTTCAGCCAACTCTGTAGTATTACTAGTACAAGATGTATTGAATCTATCTGCAAAAGGTGGAGCTAATGGGTTTGACACATTAGCAAAACTTATTACTTCTACAATTTCTGGTTTTGTAATACAGCCTAAGGTTGTTGTTTTAGTTACAGTATATACTCCTGCACTACTTACTGTAATACTTTGAGTATTTCCTAAAAACTGACCATTTTCATCTTCCCAACTATAAGTATCAAAACCGTCTCCTGCTGTTAATTCTATACTTCCTCCACAAAGAACCTCTGTTCTTCTAAAATCACAATCATCTAAATTAACTAAGAAGTTTGAAGATCCTACAATACCAAAATCACAACTATCAAAACCTGAATAACTAGGTTCATTGTCTACTACAACTCCACCTCTAACTCCTTCAAATCTAGCAAAAGCCTGGTTTTGAACCACATTAGAACAGACATCTCTTAACTCATTACAATCAGAAACAACTTGTACATGTAAACGAATATTATATTCTGCTCCATTTTCTTGTACCATACTATCTGGTATTCCAAACTCTACTTGAGCTCTAAAACCATTCGTTGCTGATGGTGCTTCATACCCCACTATTGTTACTCCGGCAGGTAAATCGATGTCGAAACGCACACCATTATACACAGTTCCTCCTGTAGAAGTTTCTAATAAGTCTACATTTTTAGGTAACCTATCCGTTATAACCGTATTAGTTGCATCATCAGTACCTACATTTTGAAAGCTTATATTATACCATAATTCACTACCTAAGCCTACAGGTGTCCCTTGAATATCGTTACCGCTACCATCTAAAACAGATTTCACCATTTGTAGCTCTGGTTCAATTATTTCAACTGCCAAAGCATTTAAAAAAGGCCAATAAACATCCCCACTAGTAGTGAATCTAACATTAGCAGAAGTTTGCCCATTAGTAATAACACTATTATTAGTATTACTTAATTGATATAAGTCTACATCAAACCCTAATGTATTTTCACTATCTGGAATACGAGAAGTTAAATATTGATCATTTATACTTATAGAACCATTAAAAAAGTTATAACTTGGGTTTATATTTGGTGTAGATTGACTTACATAGTTGCCACTAGTATCTTCTATTTGAAACCTATCTCCTGAAATACTTCTATCCCCCTCTAACGTAGCAGCCAACAGGCTAACTCTTACTGGTGCTGGGTTTGCTGGGTTTCCAACAGGCACCGTAGTAAAACCAGAATATGATAACTCCACATCATTACTTCCATCTACATCAGCATAACCATCAAAAATAGCAATGTTTTTACTTGATAGTGTTTGATTTTCATAAATTACTACCATGGTCCAACCTCCAGAACCTCCTAGCCCATCTGGATCCTCTCCTCTTGTTGCTCTAATGTTTGCTGCAACATATGTACCGTTATGACCTTCTGGGTCTACAGCTGAAAGCCCTTGAATATCAGATGTAATATCTTTATAATAAACATAACTAAAACCTTGGTCATAAACTGTTTCGTCTGCAGTTATATCTTGATAAACCCCTCCTGGTAATCTAAATTTAATTTGATTTGGGTTACCTGATCTGTTTTCATAATTCCATGTTTCATATGGGTAAACCCCAGCCCAGTATAATCCTGCATATACTACTCTTGAACAAGTAGGTAAACTTAACACATCAGAACTTGATGAAAATGTTGAGGCATCACTATCTATATCAATATATTGCATATTGAGATTTCCATTTGAACTAGAACCGTCATACGGATACTCAGGATCATATTGATTACCTCGATCTCTACTTAAAACATTATTGGCTATAAATGTAATATCTCCTTTTATGTTTATACCACCTGAAGTTCCATCAGGATTTATAGTACGTTGATTAAAACCAGCTGCTAACTTGGCTCCATATTTTTGCGTTTCTAATGATAAGGATGCTTTTAACTTAGCATAACCTTTTGCTTCATTTAAAACTTTTGAAGTTGTTTCCGGTTCTTCTTGTGAAAAACTAAAAAAGGTTTGTAATACAAGTATTAATAAAGTAATTATTCTTTTCATAATTTCAATTGGGGGAATTAATTAATCAAGTTCTTCTGTTATGTATTCTATTTTATTTGTACGATTGCTTTACGATCGTAAAAGGCTCCATTTAAATTTGTATTGTACATTTTTATTGCTTCTGCTCTATCAGTTGTTTTAAAAATGTAAACATGCATAAATCCTGTTTTGGGGTCTACAAAATAATCTGCATCTATATTATCATTTCGTAACTCATCTACATTTCTATCTGCTAATGCTTTTTGTGAGTTAACATATACTCTTAAATAGTACCCTGGTTCTACTCCTTCAGCTTCCATAGGATAAACTCTAGCAGGTGGTTGTGTTTTAGGTTCTTCATAACTACTCAGTGCCCCTCCTAAAGTAATTTTAACCACATATACTGGATCTTTTGTTGTTTTTTGAACTTTTATCGTTGAGTTATCTTTCTTCTCATCGTTCTTTTCAAATAATCGAGTTTTATCGTTAAAATTATCTACCTCTTCTTCTGCATCTTCCTCTTTTGCAAACCTATCAAGGTAAACGTAATACAACTTTTTCTTAGGTTCAAATACATATTTTGCTTCAATATCTAATCGAGACCATTTATCTATTAATGCTTCTGCATTTTCTTTACTTCTAAACTGATCAGAAACTACATAATACATAGTACCGCCTCCTCCTGAACGTGTTATTGTACTCTTACGCCATGGTTTATTTGACCTTCTTTTTAATGAAGTATCTTTTGACTGAACCGTATCTCTTATTATTACTGTATTTGTAGTTGTTTTCGGTGCTGGTTGATTTTTCAATAAACGTAACACCTCATCAATTTTCTTATTCAGAATATCAATAGAATCTTGTGCTTGTTGAATTTCATCAGATAAATCGTTGTGCTCTGGATTTTTATATTCAATTTCACGTTTTGGTGCTCGTTCTGGAAGGTTTACTTTTACATTGCCTGTTCTTCTTTTAGGGCGTTCTCTAGTAAACGACCTTTTTCCAAAGTTATAAATCAACCCTATTTCATTAGTTGCGGCAAAACTACTCTTTTCATAGGTAAAACCAATTGCTAGCTTATCCGATAAATTCACTCCTACACCTGCTGAAATACCGTACGTTTTATCATAACCCGCTTTTACCCAACCTGCTTTAGGTAAATCTACAATAGCATTTGCCCCATAACCAAATTCTCCATTTCCCGGTTTTCTTGCCATTGCTAACATTCGTATATCTGCTCCTTCAAAAAGTCCTTTTGCGTAAGTTAATTCATGTGAATACATTAAATGTCCTGAAAATGTTTTTTCTCCAAAAGAAGTAGCCATTTCACTCTTTTTCAGATTAAAATCAACTAAATTCTCAAAAAACACTCCTACATCAAACTTTCCTATAGATAATGTTATTGCTGGTTGAAAATTAACGATAGGAAGATCTTGGTAATTTGAAATTTGAGGATCTGGTTCTGCTGAATTTACTTTTAACCCATCTGCACTTCTTCTGCTATACAGGAAGTTAAATCCAAAAGTTAAATCCATCGTTTCATTTAACTGCAAACGGTGCGCATAGTTAGCTAAGGCACCGAAATCTTTAAAAACTCCTACTTCTTGTTGATAAATTGCTAAACCAGCTCCTACATTTTCCCGCATTTTCCCTGAATATGTAGCCAAATATAATCTGGGGTTGTCTTCAAACTCAACATTACTATTCCTAACTATAGCAGAAAGTGAAGTTTTATTTTCTCTTAGAGCAGAAAAAGTAGGTACCGTTAAAAAACGATTAAATTTCATAAAGTTACGTGAACTAAAGCTACTATATTGCTGTTCACCACCAGAAAACTGTGCTTGTACCACAAACACATTTAATACTATAATAATAAATAAAGTAATTTTTCTAATCATCTAAAATTTAATCTATTACTGATATCGTTCCTGCTTTAATAAGCCTACCTTCTCTAATAATCTTATAATAAAATATTTTTTGATTGCCTAAACTTTCTACAGGCCAATCATTTTTGTAATCAGTTGTTTTTAAAATTTCTTTTCCACCTGAATTATACAATATTATCTCTACACTTGGTTGGTATGCATACGAATTAGACAATTTCCAAGTATCATTAATTCCATCTTGATTAGGCGATACAATATTAGGCACTATAATTTGTCCATCTGGCTCTACTACTTCTATTGTCTTATATAGTGTACAGTTACCTACTTTTACTTGCACTGTATAAAAACCTAATTCAGTTACCTCTAACTGCTCTGTTGTTGACAACAAAGTTCCTGAAGTATCTTCTCCTTGGTACCATTCATAAGTTTCTCCACCAGCTGCCACAACTATAGCAGAACCTCCTTCTTCCAGCACAACAATTTCTGATGGAGTAACGGTTACTGCTGAATCTTCAAAAGGAATAACATTTATCGGTGCTAACTCGTTGCTGCAGCTTGAATCAGAATATTTTAACACATACTCCCCTACTTCAGTTACTACTAATGTTTTGGGGTCTGTAGGGGTTACATCTTCATCACCGTCTTTTATCCATTGATAAGTATAACTCGTATTAAAGTTATCTATTGTATAAACAATAGAAGAACCTGCACATAAAGAGTTTGAAGTTGATGTAGAAGATACCTGAGGCACCTCTACTAGCTTTACATCAATAGCATTAGAATCACCACTTTTTCCTGTATTTGTACTTACTGTTAATGTATATGAACCATTATCAGCATATGAATTAACAGTATACTCTTCACTTGTTCCTCCGGTAGAAATTCCATCTTTTTTCCAGTCAAAGTTTAGCATAGCTATTTGATCGGAAGTTAAATCATATTCGTTTCCATCTTCAGCTATGGCTTTTACGCCTACCATGCTTAACTTTGTAGTAGCTGAATTACACTCTTCATAATCAGTAGCAGTTCTAATTACTACATTAAATGAGTCTACAGCTAATAGCACAAATTCTTCTGAATCAACTACAGCATCACAAGCAGAACCTGTACTTTTTGTAACTCTTGCAAAGTAAGTTCCTGCTGTTGTTGCATCAATACATAATTGATTTCGCACAGCTGTTCCCATTGCCCCCCCGTTTCTAAACCATTCAATGGTTACATCTTCAATAGGTGTAGCATCATGGCTTATACACAATTCTTTTGATTCTCCAAATAATATAATTCGTTTCAGAGCACCTTCATTGGTTACTGTGTATCCTGCATCTGTTTGTTGTCGTAATACTACATCATTTGAAACTGTAGTACATGTTCCTGCCTCAATTTCTAAACGGTATGTACCAAATTGACCTGCAGTTGGTGTTGTGTATGTTGGATTATTTGAAGATTGTTTTAATTGGCCATCTAAATACCAATTATAGGTATAAGTAGTATTAGTAGCATTTGCTTCAAATGTATGAGATTGATCTCCACAAATTTCAATAGTTGACGCCCCTTTAATTTGCGTATCTGCTCCACTAAGACCATCAACGGTTAAAAACCTTGACTTTGGACCTCCACACAAGCCATAATCAATTACTACATAATATTGTCCTGTTTCTGCTATCGTATATTTAGGTTCTTGTGTAGTTGCTACCAGTTCATCCGTACCACCATTTCTTCTATACCATAAATATTCTCCAATAACATTGGTATCTAAGGAAACCTCTCTTGTCTCTCCATTACATAATGTAAAAGAGTTACCATTATTTATAGATAACTCACCCTCTGCAAACATGTCATAATACGCTTCAAAAGAAGCTGTTTGTACTGTTTGTACAGGATTACTTGTTTTTACACGTATCACATAGTTTTTCCCATAAGTTCCTTCTTGCAGCTGAAAACTAATATTATCCATACCTTGACCTTTATTGTAGTCATTTGCAGCTGTGCTTATAAGTGTTCTTAATGTTTTTACTTTAGCTGGGTCTGAAAAAGACCCATTTTCATCAGAAAGTTCTATTGTAAAAGTATTAGCATCCTCAAAAATACCAGTGAAACTTATATCTAGAGAATAATCTGTCCCTCCTACCTGATCACAAAGAGCTCTATTACTCACGCCCACTAAATCGTTAATAACGATACTTTCAAGCACTTGAGCACTTGAATTTATACACAGTAGAAATGTTGCTAAAAGTAATAATATGCTTTTAGAGCTTCTTTTCATTTAAGGGATTCTTTTAAGGGTGTCAAATTTATAGTTTTTCTTAACAAAAGTATAATAAAACCAATAAAATTAATAGGGAAATATATAAAATCTATTTTTAACAGGCAACTAAAGTTTCTATCTTACTTAATCTGAACTGCTTTTTTACCTTAAAACTATATTAACCAACACCTTAAACCCACTTCTTTTACTGCTTTATTTTCATATTACAAAACCCTTCATCTATATTAAAATTCTACCGTATATTTGCTGTCTATTCTTCATATTATGACCAAGAAAATAACTATAGCCATTGACGGTTTTTCATCTACAGGAAAGAGTACTATTGCTAAACAATTAGCTAAAGAGCTTAGTTATATTTATGTTGATACTGGTGCTATGTATAGAGCTGTTACTTTATATGCCATGCAACATGGTTATATTTCTGAAAATCATTTTAACTCAGAAGATTTAGTTGCTGATTTACCTAACATTTCTTTGTCTTTTACATTTAATGAAAAACTTGGTTTTGCTGAAATGTTTTTAAACGGAACTAATGTTGAAAAAGAAATTAGAAGTATTGAGGTTTCTAAATTAGTAAGTAAAGTTGCTGAAGTTTCTGAAATTAGAAAAAAGTTAGTTCGTGAGCAACAAGAAATGGGTAAAAACAAAGGTATTGTTATGGATGGTCGTGATATTGGAACCGTAGTTTTTCCTAATGCTGAACTAAAATTATTTATGACTGCTTCTGCCGATAAACGTGCTACACGTCGCTACAAAGAATTAATAGACCGTGGTGACAAGGTTAACTACGAAGAAATTTTACAAAACGTACAAGAACGTGACAGAATAGATTCTACCCGAGAAGATTCTCCTTTAGTCATGGCTGACGATGCTATTGAGTTTGATAATTCTGACATGGGGCTTAAAGAACAATTTGAACGTATTATGAGTTTGGTTAATGCTAGAATTCAATAAAAACTACGTATACCATTAATTATAGTAAACCCACAAAATTCTTTGTGGGTTTCTTTTTGCTTTTTTTATGTAATGTTGTAAATTTCTTACATGGAAAATCTTCAAAAAATAATCAATGTTGCTCAAATACGAAAAGCTGACGAACATACTATTACTAAAAAAGGGGTTACCTCTTTTGCTTTGATGGGACAAGCGTCTTTAGCCTTTGTAAAAGCTATTGAACCTTTGCTAAATCGTTCTCTAAAAATTGCTATTGTTAGTGGGGTTGGTAATAATGGAGGTGACGGATTTGCCATTGCTAGAATTTTAAAAAGTAAAAAATATATTGTACAACCTTTTTTAGTTCAGTTTAAAGATACACTTAGCTCAGATTGTAATATTAATTTTCAAAAACTTGATGATACTATCATTATAAAATCAACTAGTAAAGTTCCTGACTTCTCTGAATATGATGTGATTATTGATGCTATTTTTGGTTTTGGACTTTCTAAACCTATTACTGGTTTTATAAAACATGTTATTGAAAGTATTAATAATGCTAAAAAAACTGTATATGCTGTTGATGTTCCTTCTGGGTTGTATTGTGATAAGCTTCCTGATTCTGAAACTGTTGTACAGGCAGACCTTGCTGTAAGTTTTCAACGACCAAAATTTTCATTTTTTTTTCCTGAAAATGGAACCTTTGTAAAAAATTGGAAAACAGTTGATATTGACTTAGATGAAGATTTTATTCAACAACAAGAAAGCAACTATTTTATTTTAAATGAAAAGATTACTGAAATTTTAACACCCCGATTACGTCAATCACACAAAGGAAGTTACGGACACGCTTTATTAATTGCAGGTTCTTATGGAAAAATGGGAGCTGCAGTACTCTCTTCTAAAGCTTGCTTACGAAGTGGTGTAGGTCTGCTGACTAGTTACATACCAAAATGCGGGTACCAAATTATGCAATCTTCCATTCCAGAAGCAATGTGCCTAACCGATGAGAATGAAGAATTCGTGACCCAACTCCCAGAAATTTTCAAATACGACGTTCTCGCGATAGGTCCTGGAATAGGTGTTAACGAAAAAACAACACTACTTGTAAAAAAGTTAGTATCGGAAAGTAATAGTCCGTTAGTTATTGATGCTGATGCTATAAATATTATTGCTCAAAACGAAGAATTAAAATCGTTACTTCCTAAAAACTCTGTCTTAACTCCACATATTAAAGAATTTGATAGATTGGTTGGAAAATCTGACACCTCAACTGAACGTTTTCAAAAGCAACTTGAGTTTTCTAAAAAATATCAATGTGTCGTAGTTTTAAAAAACGCATATACTACTATTTCTTCTCCTGAAGGAAATTTATACTTCAACACTTCTGGAAACCAAGGAATGGCAACAGGTGGTAGCGGTGATGTACTCACAGGAATTATCACAGGGTTGTTAGCACAAAATCACCCTCCATTACATTCCGCTTTATTGGGTGTATTTTTCCATGGAAAAGCAGGTGACGATGCCGCTTACAAAAAAGGACACAAAGCATTAATTGCTTCTGATATTATTGATGCTTTACGAATAGAAAAAAGTTAGTTTTCTTTAGACGTTGATTGAATTAGTATTGCTAATAGCATTACTAAACCGCACCCTAAGGCATTCAACCACAAATACGGTAGCCAATCGATGTACCAAACTGCGATAATAATTAATTGCGTAATTATCGCTGCAATAAATACTGCATTTCCTTTGACAAACTTTACAAAAAAGGCTAATAAAAAAATTCCCAACACATTTCCGTAAAAAATAGAACCAATAATATTTACGAGCTGAATTAAATTATCAAATAAATCTGCTATACAGGCGACTAAAATTGCCAAAATCCCCCAACCTAGGGTAAACCATTTTGACATTTTTACATAATGCTCTTCGCTATATTCTATTTTAGTATTTCGTTTGTATAAATCAATAGCTGTTGTACCTCCTAAAGCGTTTAATTCAGATGCTGTAGAAGACATGGCAGCTGATAAAATTACCGCTAACAACAAACCTATTAATCCTTTGGGTAAATTATTCAGGATAAAGTGAATAAACACATAATCTTTATCATTTGTTTCTACCAATGGATCTACTTTTGAAATAATAGTCTTTGCTTCTTCTTTTAGCACCTTATCTTGTTCATTAAACTCTTGAATCTGTGCTACATTCTCAGGTGTTAATCCTTCAAAGATCAATGCTTTCTTTCTTCCTTCAATAAAACGATGTTGTTCTTCTAGTTTAACATACTGCTCTATTGTTTCAAGGTTAGAATTTGCTATTGCTTCTCCAGCTTTGGGGTTGAAATTTATAGGAGACGGATTAAACTGATAAAATACAAACACCATCACTCCTACTAACAGAATAAAAAACTGCATCGGTACTTTTAACAGCCCATTAAAAATCAATCCTAATTGACTTTCTCTTAATGATTTTCCTGATAAGTATCGCTGTACTTGGCTTTGGTCTGTTCCAAAATACGATAACATTAAAAATGTCCCTCCTAAAATACCTGTCCAAACCGTGTAACGGTTATTCAAATCCCAAGAAAAATCAAGCACTTTCATTTTATCGGAAGCTCCTGCAATTTCTAGTGCTTTGGTAAATGTAATATCGTCGGGTAAGTATTGTAATATCAAGTAAAAAGCTACAAACATTCCTGCGAAAATTACAGCCATTTGTTGTTTTTGTGTAACACTTACTGCCTTTGTTCCTCCAGAAACAGTATAAATAATTACCAAAACCCCAATGATGATATTCAAAGTAATTAAATCCCAACCCAAAACAGCAGACAAAATAATAGCGGGCGCAAAAATGGTGATTCCTGCTGCTAATCCGCGTTGAATTAAAAACAGAATTGCTGTCAAGGTTCGAGTTTTTTGATCAAACCTTCCTTCTAAATATTCGTAGGCTGTGTAAACTTTTAATCGGTGATAAATAGGAATAAACACCAAACAGATAATTACCATGGCTATTGGCAACCCGAAGTAAAACTGTACAAAGCCCATTCCGCTATGGAACGCTTGTCCTGGAGTAGATAAAAAAGTAATAGCACTGGCTTGTGTTGCCATAACTGACAAACCAATCGTCCACCATTTACTTTCGTTTCCCCCTTTTATATAGTCTTCAACATTTTTACTTCCTCTGGTTTTCCAAGCTCCATATAAAACAATAAACAATAAGGTTACCGAAAGAACAATCCAATCTATTAGTTGCATGGTTTATTTTGTATATATGTTAGTGATTATGTAAAATAACACGATGTATACTAAATTAGCCACTAAGACTAATGTATACTCTTTTTTCCATATATACTTTTTATCCATACTTTGTTTTTTATTAGTTGATTATTCTTTTGGTTTTTCGTAAAAACTATTGGCTAATGATGCTTCACTTAACAAAGGCATTTTAAACTGAATTGGTTCTCTTCCTGGTTCTGTTGGTTGCCCGTTTTCATCTTTAGCATACCAAGTTATGGATTTTGGTAATAACAAACCGTTAACATTTTCCCAATCGTTATATTTTATAATTTTATAAGCATCAGTTGGTTCTTTGCTAAAATAAGTAACCGTATACCCTAACCATGCCATTTGTTTTGTTTCTGGATGGTAAAATATAAAATAATTATCATCTGGTGAAGTTCCTACGTTGGCTTTGTATGAAATTTTTATTCCTGGATAGCTAACTCCTTCAAAAGTCAGTGGTTTTGTTTCTGAATACACAATGCCATCATCAGCTAATACAAAAGGCATTGCATAAAAATAAAAATATAGATTGTAATAAAACTCAGGGTTTCCTTTAAACGCTGTTGAATCTTGTTGCTGTAACCACACTTCTCTTCCATCAAACCCTAAAGAATATTCTGGTGAATTCACTACTGTTTTTCGTGAATGCAAATCCGTAGTATGTTCTTCATTTTTAAGTGTGAATGACAATGTTTTCATTTTTTTCCATTGTTCAATCCCTCCATGTTTTTCAAGAACTTTTTCTAATGCTTTCGGATATTTTAATGTTGCTACCTCTTCTTTTTTAATTGTTTCCTTTTTAACTTCTTTTTTGCATGCTATTGAAACAAGAGCTATAGCGATTAGTACTACTATTTTTTTCATGATAATTGATTTGTTCTAATTGGTCGAAACTACCATTAGAAATTACAGTAAAAATAAAAAACTCTCTATATATATATATTAGAGAGTTTTATGTTAACTATAAAAATTGAATGAATTATTCATCCGTTAAGGCTTCCATAAAAGCTATTAGGTCTTTAATTTCTTTTTCTGACAAATTCAATTTATCTGATGGTAACGTTTGATTTGGCACTTTATATCCTAATCCTTGTCCACCACCTTTATTATAAAAATCAACTACTTGTTCTAAGGTTTCATACACCCCATTATGCATATAGGGAGCCGTTTTGGATATGTTACGAACAGTAGAAGTTTTGAAAAAGTATTTGCGTTCTTCAGTTTTAAATATATCATAAGCTCCTAAATCACCATCTAACCCTGTTTCTTTCATATTTGGAACTCCAATAGATTCTACTTCTGTTTCCGTAAAATTAGGTGGAACTGTCCCGTTAAACACAGGTGGAAAGTGACAAGTGGCACATTTTGCTTTCCCCATAAAAAGATTAAATCCGTTGATTTCAGAAGTTGTTAAAGTGTTTTCTTTATTGTTGATATTTTTATCAAACTTAGAACTAAAATCGCCTAAACTTCTAATATAATTTGCTATTGCATTTCGGATGTTAAAATCAGTTACCTTTCCATATAAATTAGCAAACGATTTTGTATACGCACTGTCATTTTTTACAGTTTCTGTCAAGTTTTCTAAATTGGTATGAAACTCATTCTTATTTTCAACAACTCCCACAATTTGCCCCTCTAAACTACCTGCTCTTCCATCGTGAAAAAAAGTTTGTTGGTAAGCAGCATACGGTAAGGTTGGTGTATTTCTTTTTTGCTTCGGAAAAGTTGCTAGTCCATCGGTAAAAGCTTTATCCTTAATATGACAAGTAGCACAGCTCATAACACCGCCTTTTGATAAATTCTTATCATTAAATAGTTTTCTTCCTAAAGCTATTTTTTCATTAGACATTGCCTTTTCTAACTGATGATAATCGTTAAAGAAATCAATATTAAATGTTTCTTTAGAAAATAATGAAGTGATGTTATTGTTGAACGCCATAGTTAAAGGAAATTCCACTTTCCAATCTTCAGCAGTATTCGCCAATAATTCTAATTGTTTATGTGTGTGATTTTTTATAAAATCATAGCGGTTAAAAGACTCAAAATCGCTTTCTTGTAACATTTTTTGAGCTGTCTGCAACTCATTTACAAAATCAGTATACAATTTATCTTTTGAAAACTCACTTTTATACGTATTTATAATAAAGAGTAAGGTTTCGTAGTTTGTTTTTGCTTCTAATAAAGATTGCTCTAACACTGGTGAATCAAAACCTGTTATTCCTACCAAAGCTATACGGGCAATTTGATCACGTAACAGCCATAAAATATGATGCTTTTTTAAATACAACGTGTTGTTTGCCGCTATTAGTTTAAGTCTACTTACTGTCTTTTTTATAATGCTCCCTACCTCTGCAACGTCAACTTCATCCTCATTTAATAACTCTTCAATAACTTGAAACCCAAAAGGGGCTCTTATTTTAATATCCGTAGCATCTTCCTCTTCAATCTTTAAAATATTAGAAGCATTTAGACTCTTGTAGTTTTCTTTATCAGCAAAAGCTAATATAGGTTCTATCAACTTAAACTCCCTTCTCGCCAACTTATACTTATTGAGTTTTTCGGAAATCTCATCAACAACATTAATTTCTTCTAAACTTGAAATACAGTTATCAAGACGCTTTGAATAATATTCTTGAACTTTTGCCACCAAAGCTCGATTATCTAGCTTTGAATAGCTTGTTGCGTTTTCTTGTTTACAACCAATTATAGATACCAGAAAAAGACACATGATAACATGTGCCTTTTGTATTTTTTGAAAATTGTTTGTCATTATCTATCTAATCCTTGAACTACATATAATTGACTTCCTTCTTTTCTTGTTTCTGCTGCATCGTTTGCCATAGGGTCAGTAAATGCTCCTCCATCAGCAGGTTCCCAGCCATGATTTTGAGTAATTAATAAAAATGTATTGCTTACTCCTATAGTTTCAGAAACATCGATCATACCAGTAATTTCCCATGCCTTATCTTGATAAGATACTCCATAACCTTGGGCAGAAGCTGCAACCTGATCGCACTCTAATACCTTCTTTAACTCCCCTGTTTTCAAGTTGTATTGATATAAGCTAGCTGCGTGATTCTTTTCACCATCAAAATATCCGTTTGGATCTTCTTGAATATACGCATAGTTTTCTGTAACTACGATATTATCTGGACTATGGAAAGCTTTTGCTTTACCATCTAATTTATCTCCATCTAAAACACAGGTAATTTTTGCTGCTCCAGTAGGGTCATTTTCATTTAACTCTACTTTATATACACGCCCATAGATAGTTCCTTTTCCTACTAAACCGTCTTTTTTACGACCTGTTACACAAAAATAAATTTCACGATTGTTTTTAGCAGAACCTCTTCTCCAATCAATATCTTCTAAACGAGAGAATCCCATCACTCCTTTTTCTTTAGCTTCCGCATCTAATAAATCGATATTCTTTTCGGTTAACTCAACAAAAGAAGCATTATAAGTTGTACCTTCTTTCATATCTACCTCATAAGCAATCCCTTCATCAGTTACCTTTAAACCATATAATTTACCACCTTCTAAATCTCCTCTATCACCTACATACATTCCTAATTGGCCTGAAGGTACTTCATTATCTGAATGATCATCTCCAATAAATACAACAGTTTTATCTGCGTACGCATCTTTACCAATTGCCACTGCATTTTCTGTAGACCATTGCCCCATAGCCGTTAACATTCTTGGAGTACTTGCTGCTGAAGCATTTTTTAAAGGATCTGTTGCAAAAACCCCTTTAGAAGCTCCTCCCCATTCTCCACCAGATAAATATAATGGACCAAAACCATGTTCTGCCTCTGTAATTAATGAACCTGAGCACTGTGCTGTACTAGCAGTAGCATTTGCATTTAAAATATATTCACCATGTACAGGCTTAAAAGTTTTATCTAATTTAATACGAGCAATTGAATAATCTGCCTCAATATTATTTATTAAAGTATAAGTTCCTTCTGAATTTCTCATTAACCCAGCTCCATCTGCCATAGAACCGTATACAAAGTTTGGTGTATCTTCTAACTTATCTTCAGAAGACAATAAAGGAAAAATGTTTACTCCAGAAAACTCTGATTCTAATTTTAAAAAGTTTGGAGTTTTTGAGTGTGCTTTTAATTCAATTGAATCTCCGTGACTAGGTGTACTATCAGAATCGCAAGATGTTAAAGCAATAGCTCCACAAACACCTAAGAATCCTAATTTAAGTAAGTTTTTCATTATTATGTTAATTTTTGTTTTATGTCCGCAAATCAACAACACTTACTTTAAGAAGTTCTTAGCTGTAGTTTAAATCTAGCTCACTAAAAGGTTACGAAGGTTACCAAAATATTAAATACACAATAACGAAAAGACCTTAACACATTAATTATCAACACTATTTTAAAAATGCTATTATACCTAAAATGAAAGCACTCAATACATAAAAAATATATAGAATTAGATTTAGCAACATTATTTTTGTTCTTTTAATACAAAAAACGCCTTTTTAAAGGCGCTTTTTGTCTTGCATCAAGTTTTTACTTTGGTTAGAGTAAAAAAATCATTTTGTTTTTCTTTTTCTTCATAGAACTTTCCCTACGACGTGATATAATTCCCCATTTTATATCTTAACCTTATTGAAGGTCTAAATTTTAACCGAGACAAAAATAAGCCGTCTAATTTTCTTTTTGGTAAGTCAGTGACTTACTTTTAGTAAGTCACTGACTTACTTTTTCACCAAAATGAGGTAAAAAAGACCCCAAAAGCCAAAAATTTCGTTAAAACAGTAATTATTTTAAATTTTATATATTTGCTTTTTATGAAAAAAATGAATTTACATATAGCACAAGAGCTTGTAAGCTCAACATGTAGTTTTCGTGGGAATCCTGATGAAGGAATCTTTCGAAACCGGACGTTGTATGTTAATTATAATGAAAACTCAAATATGATTTGATTATAAAAACTAATGATATACAAAGCGTCCAATTAATTTTGGACGCTTTTTTTATATTTTTTTTGAAAAATGGAATTTTAATTTAAAACATACTAAAAACTCTTAATTGAACTCTAAGACACTAACGTACAAAACGTTACAAAAACACTACTCATCTGGATATTATCCGGACAGCCCTCCTTCACCTTAAAAACAACGCAAATAACTGATTTACAATTACTTAAATCTAAAAAACACTTGTTTTATTGTAAAAATTTCGTATATTTGTACCATACTTATTAAAGTATATTAATAAATAATAATTTAAAACTATGGTATTAACTAACATAAACAGAAGTATCAGCTTAGCTTATAGAAAAGGAGCTGGTTACGGAACAAAAAAAGACAAGGATGTTTATTGTGGAGCAAAATATTTAATGAGGAATTAGCAATTATTCTACACTTATATATAACACAAAAGCGTCTTTTTTAAAAAAGACGCTTTTTTTATTAAAAAACACATTTTTAACAAGTTAAAACTTGTATAATTCGTTTTTTTTCACTATATTAAGAAGACAAAATAAATGCTATGAAAACATTAAAATTGCACATACTAAATGGAAAAGGACGTTTACTCATTCAACAAGAACGCTTACTAAAATTATCTTCATTATATATAATGTTGTCACTATTTTAGAATTAAAAATCAACTAGCGTTCATTTCAAAATTGCAAATGCTTCCTTTATGACAAAGTAGAATTCCCTGAAGTCTGTTGTACTCAATAGGCCTTAGTAGTAACGCATCTTCATGAATTGATGTTTCTATCAATTTAATTCTACTTACTACCCAAACACTTGGGTTAGATGACTATTGCCTCATTTAAAAAATGATGTAATACACACGAAAATTTATTTCGATGCTATACGAGCCGCACATGCGGCTAGGAAAACTATTGTCAAAATTTAAAAATTGAAATTATGAGAACTTTAAAATTTACACTACTAATATGCATGTTATTTTTGTTAACTACAAGTTGTACAGACTTAACAGAAGATATTGTACCAAACAACAACGATAATCATATAGAGTTAGTTAATTCTATTGATATTGATAACCCTCTTGATCCACCAGTAGATGGAGACACAGGTGATGGTGATGGTGAAAATGATGGTGGTAAAGGAAATTAATACTAATTAATAAGTCAAGCCTTTAACATATGTTAAGGGCTTTTTTTATAGATTTGCTTACCACTTTTAATTTAAAATGATAAAAAGCATCACTTTTTTCCCTCTGTTAATTCTACTTATCAAAAGTAGTTTTGGATACAACACTAATATCAATCTAATTCAAAGTGACAGTATAAAAACTTGGATGAATCAAGCCAAAAACAAAGAATTAGAAGTTAACAACAAAAAGAAGCTACTTCTAAAATCGTACAAACACATATTAAACAATAATTTAAATAGTCCTTTAGAATTAAGCTCTATAGCTTATGAGTATTATAAACTAAAAGACACTTCCTTTTTTAAAAAAATCAACAACAAAGCCATAGAAATTTCTCATAAACAAAAAAATTATTATGCTTTAGGTGATGCTCACTGGAATTATGCCACATATTTTGTTAGAAAACTAAACTACCCTAAGGCTTATTACCATTTCAATAAAGGGTATGAAGCCTTCAATAAAGGAGGGCACAAATATGAAAAAGGGAAAATGTTACATGGTATGGCTCATGTTAAAGGTAGATTTAAAGATTACTATGGTAGTGAGAATTTAACAATTAAAGCTATTGAGATTTTTAAATCTTTAAGTAAAAACCAAGATCTTTATATTTCTTATAACCAATTAGGTTTACTGCAAAAAGATATTAATGAATACGATAAAGCTTTAGAATACTATCATAAAGCCTTATTTTTCCTCAAAAAACTCGACAAAAAAAAATCTAGGGCTAAATACATTCAAGTTTTTAATAACATAGGTAATATATATTCAAAGAAGAAAAAGTTTAAAAAGGCTATAAATTATTACAACGAGGCCTTAATAGACAACAATAAAGCTAGTAGTTTTGCTAGAGTACTTGATAATAAAACATATGCTAGACTTCTTGTAAAAGATACTACAAACATAAAAAAAGACTTTTTCAAAAGTTTGCATATAAGAGACAGCTTAAAAAACAAGGGAGGAATTCTAACTTCAAAAATTCATATTTCAGATTATTATAAATATATCAAAGACACCACAAAAGCGCTACAATATGCCAAAGAAGCTAATATACTGGCCAAAGAATTAAAAAACGGGGGAGATTATTTAACTACTTTAAATCAACTCGCCAATTTAGACAAACAAAATTCTAAAAAATACTTAGATCGTTATATAGAGTTTAACGATAGTTTAATTAGTGCTGAACGTAGAATACAAAATAAATTTACACGTATTGAGTTTGAAACAGATGAGTATATTGAAGAAACGGAGCGTTTAAGCCAACAACGTGCATGGATTATAGTAACTAGTTTTGCAGGTCTGTTAGTTCTTAGCCTACTATATTTTTTACGTGTACAAAAAGTAAAAAATGAAAAATTAAAACTAGAGGCGGAACAACAAAAAGCCAATGAAGAAGTATATGTATTAACACTACAACAACAGGCTAAGTTAGAAGAAGAACGTGTTAACGAACGTAATCGTATCTCAGCAGAACTTCATGATGGTGTTTTAGGAAAACTTTTCGGTACTCGGGTAAACCTTGGTTTTTTAGCAATGCAAATGAAACCCGAAACTCAAGAAAAACACCAAGCTTTTTTAGATGAGTTACAAGAGATAGAAAAGGAAATTAGAGATGTTTCTCATAGGTTAAGCGACAATTTTGATAGCGCCAATATTAACTTTACAACAATTTTAACACAACTTTTAAAGGACAGAAGCGCCATTGGTAACTTTACTTATCAATTTGATTTTGACAAAACTATCCCGTGGAGCGAAATTAGCGAGGTTACAAAAGCCAATGTATATCGTATCATTCAAGAAGCTTTACAAAACATTATTAAGCATTCTAAAGCAAAAAATGTTACCTTAGACGTTTCTTTTAAGAAAAAAGAGCTCATTATTTCGTTAAAAGATGACGGAATTGGTTTTAATACCGAGAAAAAGAAAAAGGGAATTGGTATAAAAAATATTACAGCAAGGGTACAAAAACTAGGTGGTACTTTAGAGTTTTTTTCTAAAGAAAACCAAGGAACTACACTTGTTATTATAACCCCTTTTAATACTAAAAATGGAAAGTAAAAAGTATAACGCTTTAATAATTGACGATCATCCTTTAATATCAGAAGCCTACAAAAGTGCTTTCGCTTACATTGAAAGTCAAAATGAAAATATTTCTTTTCAGGTACAAATAGCAAATAACTGTGGTGCTGCCGATGAAATTATAGAAACGTATTCTTCTTCTAATCGATCTATTGAAATTATTTTTTTAGATATTAGTTTACCCCCTCTAGAAGAAAAAGGTATTTTATCTGGTGAGGATTTAGGTTTGATTATAAACGAAAAACTTCCTGAGTCTAAAATTATTATCTCCACTACTTTTAACGATAATTACCGAGTACATAGTATTTTAAAAAACGTAAACCCTGATGGGTTCTTAGTTAAAAATGACATTACCCCTGTAGAGTTAGTTCATGCTATTGAAGAAGTACTTAACGACCCTCCTTACTACAGCAAAACGGTAATGAAAATGCTGAGAAATCAAGTGTCCAATGAGTATTTTTTAGATGATTTGGATCGAAAAATTTTGTATGAATTATCTATTGGTAATCGTGTAAATAAACTACCCAACATCCTACCTTTATCATTAGCTGCTGTACAAAAAAGAAAACGACAAATGGCTAAAATATTTGAGGTTGACAATTCTGATGATCGTGATTTGATTTTAATAGCAAAAGAAAAAGGATTCTTATAAGAATCCCTTTTCACTATTTTATAATCTGTTATCAATTATATTCTGTACCACTTCAGGATTTAAGAGTGTAGAAACATCTCCTAAATTATCTAATTCATTATGTGCAATTTTTCGAAGAATACGACGCATAATTTTTCCTGAACGTGTTTTGGGTACTCCTTCAGTAAACTGAATTTTATCCAACTTCGCTATCGGACCGATATGCTCCGTAATAATTTGATTTATCTCTTTACGTAAGTTATCTTGATTTCTTACCTCTCCGGTTTCTTTCAAAATCACATAACCATATAAAGCGTTTCCTTTTACTTCGTGCGGAAAACCAACTATAGCGCTTTCTGCTACTGCAGGATGCTCATTAATGGCATCTTCAATAGGTGCAGTTCCTAGGTTATGTCCAGAAACTATAATTACATCATCTACCCTACCTGTAATTCGGTAATAGCCTACCTCATCACGAAGAGCACCATCACCTGTAAAATACATATCATCGAATGCAGAGAAATATGTTTCCTTATAGCGCTGATGATTTCCCCATATAGTTCTTGCCATAGATGGCCAAGGGTATTTTATACACAATCTTCCATCAACCTGATTTCCTTTTACTTCTTTTCCGTTTTCATCCATCAATGCTATTTGAATTCCTGGTAAAGGCAATGTTGCATAAGTAGGTTTTGTTGGAGTGATATAAGGTAAAGGAGAAATCATAATTCCACCAGTTTCAGTTTGCCACCAAGTATCTACAATTGGACTTTTCTTTTTTCCAACATTATCATTATACCAGTGCCATGCTTCTTCGTTTATAGGTTCTCCTACCGTACCTAACACTTTTACTGATGAAAGGTTATGGCTATCAACAAATTCTAAGTTCTCTTTTGCTAATGCTCTAATTGCTGTGGGCGCTGTATAAAATTGATTTATGTTGTGTTTTTCTACAATTTCCCAAAAACGACCGAAATCTGGGTAGCTAGGAACTCCTTCAAACATTACAGTTGTTGCTCCGTTTGCTAACGGACCATACACAATATAACTATGTCCTGTAATCCAACCAATATCTGCGGTACACCAATACACATCATTCTCTTTATAATTGAAAACATTTTTAAACGTATATGCTGTGTATACCATGTAACCCGCTGTGGTATGTAACATTCCTTTTGGACTTCCTGTTGAACCAGAAGTGTATAAAATGAATAATGGATCTTCAGCATCCATAATCTCTGGAACACAATCTTGATAAGCTTCTTCTAATAAAGGTGCTAACCACTTATCTCGTCCTTCTTTTAATTGAATATCTGAATTAATTCTTTTAGCAACCAATACATTTTCTATACTAGGGCAGTCTTCTAATGCTTCATCTACAATACTTTTTAAATCAATAGTTTTTGCTCCTCTGTAAGAACCATCTGAAGTAATTACCATTTTTGCTTCGCAATCATTAATTCTCGTAGCTAATGCTGTTGATGAAAATCCTGCAAAAACAACCGAGTGTACTGCTCCAATTCGTGCGCAAGCTAAAACAGAAATAGCTAATTCTGGAATCATTGGTAAGTAAATACAAACTCTATCTCCTTTCTTAATTCCGTGATCTTTTAACACATTAGCGAACTTACAAACACGCTTGTGTAGCTCTTTATAAGAGATATGTTGAGCTTCTTCTTTTGGGTTGTTGGGTTCAAATAAAATAGCTGTTTTGTCTCCTCTAATATGCAAATGACGATCGATACAGTTTTCTGTAATATTTAGCTTTGCTCCTTCAAACCATTTGAACTCAGTTTTCTCAAAATCATAGTCTAAAACGGTATCCCATTTTTTCCTCCAAACAAAGTGTTCTTCTGCTATTTCTTCCCAAAATAATTCTGGATTTCTAACGGACTTTCTATATACTTGAAAATATTCTTCTAATGTTTTTACGTGGTAGTTACTCATTCTTATACTCCTTTTTATTTTAGCTTAAGCTACTAAAATAAATCATTTTTAATTGTTTATCAACTTATTAATTCTTCTTCTTAAAACATATGCTACTCTTCATCCTCTTGTTGCAATAAACGTGAATGTATAATGAAACGAACTCCTAAAGAAATTTCTAATGAAAAACTTGCTCCTCTTCCTTCAGTTACATCAATGGTTAAGTGCGTATACTTCCGTATTCATATTGATCTTTATTCATATAAAAGGAGAAAAGTGGGTTTTATTTCAGTAATTTGAATTTGTAAAAGTTTTACTTAAATCAACCATCAAAATAAAACATAATATTAAACGTATTTATTAAATTGTTACACATATCTATTATCTCAAAAAAAGGATAGATAGATTTTTGTACTATTGATTATGAACCATTTATTAAGTCGACATAAAGAAAGCAGAAAGCTTACTACTTTAATAGAAAACAGAACTACGTATAATGCTGAATATGCTGAGTTAAATATTTTTGAGACTCATAAAAGTGCTGAACAGGTTTCTTTGACTTTTGATTTTCCTGTGATTGCAAGTATGCTCACTGGAAAAAAAGTAATGCATTTAGAAGGTATGGAGCCTTTTGATTTTTTCCCTGGTGAATCTGTGGTAATGCCAACTAACAAAGAAATGATTATAGATTTCCCCTTGGCTAAAAAAGATAATCCCACTCAATGTTTGGCTTTAGGTATTGACTCTGATAAGATTGATGAAATTGTAGAAAAGTTTAATCACAATGTAACTATAGAACGCGAAAACAATCATTGGAAATTAAACGAAACTTCTTCCCACCTTGTTCATAATACGGATATTAATCATTTAATTGGACGTTTGGTACATACGTTTACCAATCAAAACAAATCTAAAGACATTCTTCTTGATCTTATGATACAAGAATTGATTGTTAGATTATTACAAACGAAGGCTAAAGCTTTTATTTTAAATGATCCTTCCGGTACATTTACAGATACCCGTATTGGCATGGTTATTAAGTTTATTAAAAACAATCTTACTAATAAAGATATCACTGTAGAATTGTTAGCTAAAAAGGCTTGTATGAGCACATCTCATTTTCATAAAAAATTTAAAAACACCTTGGGAATCTCTCCTATTGATTATATAAATTCTGAAAAAATTAAATTTTCTAAAAAACTTATAAAGCAATCTAAAAACCTACGAATCTCTGAAATAGCTTACAAATCAGGATTTAATAATGTTAGCTACTTTAATAGGCAGTTTAAAAAAATGGAGATGATTACTCCTCAGCAATTTAAAAAGTCTTTTATAAAAGAATAAATCATCAGCTTTTTTCAAAAAACTTTTATAGTTACATTTGTTTTATATGGTGATATCTCTTTTTCTAGATGTTTTAAGTACTAATTGGTACATAATCTTACTTTTTTTTATTGTAGCTGTTCTATACTCCTCTGTCGGATTTGGTGGTGGTTCTAGTTACTTAGCTGTTTTAGCACTTACTGGCTTACTTTTTACACAAATAAGAGCTACTGCTTTACTTTGTAATGTAATGGTTGTTACAGGTAATGTTTTCCTCTACATGCAACAAAAACAATATAGCTGGAAAAAGGTTATTCCGCTTACTTTATTTAGTATTCCTATGGCTTTTTTGGGTGGCTATTTACGAATAAGTCAAACGTTTTTCTTTATTCTTTTAGGTTTTACACTACTTTTTGCAGCTATTACCATGTGGGTTTCTAATAAAGTAGTTACCAACAACAATAAAACTACCGATTTAAACCTAGTAAAAAATGCAGGTTATGGCGGAATTATTGGTTTTATTTCTGGAATGGTTGGAATTGGTGGCGGTATTTTCTTAGCTCCGTTACTTCACTTAACCAAATGGGACACTCCTAAAAAAATAGCTGCTACAGCAAGCTTTTTTATTTTAGTAAATTCTATATCTGGATTAATAGGTCAGTATACAAACCCTGAATTTTCTATCAACTGGAAGCTTACTTCTATTTTATTAATTACTGTTTTTATTGGTGGTCAAATTGGTAGTAGAATGAGTAACCAATTCTTTACTCCTACTCAACTAAAAAAGGCAACCGCTATTTTGATTGCCTTTGTGAGTATTCGTATTTTAATTAAGTATTTATTCTAATTTTGTTTTTTAGCTTTGATTAGGCATAAGCATACCTTTTTCTTTTTTTATTCTGTTTTGAAAGATTGCTATTTTCTTTCCTTTTTTCTCTGAAAACTTATACGTGTAAAATCCGTCTTCAAAAGAAAAATTATTTGGTGAAGTAGGATAAATCTTAAATTTGCTTGAACTTCCTTCTCTTTGACTGTACAGCTGGTTATTTTCTATCGTAATAATACGAATTCCTCCATCTTCAAACTTATAAGTACCTACCCATTTTTTTAACTCTTCTTTTGATAAAGAAACAGCGTTATTATTTGTAGAAAAAGGTTTATTAATAGCCAACCCTGCTATTTTTATAGCTGTACTTGTTGGTGATTGATTTCCACAATTAGAGAATATAATTACATACACATCTTCACTAGGAACATATACTCCCATAGACCTATATCCAGGTATTGCTCCACCGTGTTCAATAGTTGGAACACCATTTATTTCATTGTGCCCCCATCCATATCCATAGTTTATTTTCTTACCATTATTTAATGTGTAATTGGTAAACGCTTTATCAATTGTTTCTTTTTTAACTAGTGTATTATTACTAATTGCTGTTTGCCATCGTAACATATCATCTACATTCGACATAATTGATCCTGCTGCATAAGGTAATGTTAAACTTATATATTGAGCATTTACGAACTCTCCATTCCTTTTTTGATGACCCGTTGCTCTGTTTTTAATTAATCTTGTATGACTTCCGTAATAAGAAGAATTCATGTTTAATTTCTTAAAGATTCTTTCTTCTACAAACTTTGGATAGCTCATTCCACTTACCTTTTCAACAATATATCCTAAAATGAAGTACCCAGAATTATTGTATTTATACTGTTCTCCTGGTTCAAAATCCATCGGTTCATTTTTAAAGAAATCGATAAACTTTAAAGGAGATTCATCTATAGTCATCACTTCACCAAACTTTCGCATTGAGGTATAACTTTTAATCCCAGAAGTATGTGTTAATAAGTGATGAACGGTAATTTGTTTTCCTTGGGTTGGATAATCAGGTAAAAACTTGGTTATATCGTCTTGTAAACTTAGTTTTCCTTCTTCTAGCAACATTAGTATTGAAACTGCTGTAAACTGTTTGGTAATTGAACCTACTTCGAAAACATTTTCTGGCTTCATGTTTACATCTAACTCTAAATTAGCTTTTCCATAAGCTTTTCTATAAATAACATTTCCTTTTTTAGCAACCAAAGCCACTACTCCAGTTTCTTTATCTTTAAATTGAGCTTTTAAAATTTTATCAATTTTTGACTCTAAACTTTGAGCTGAAACTATGCTTGTCAATAAAAAACATAAAGAGAATAGTAATATTTTTTTTAGTTGGATTCGGTTTTTCATTTGGGTTGTTTTCATGATTATTATACTTAGGACGACATAAAAACAAATAAGTTACATCGTTTTACTAAAAACAAAAAAAGCAACGTAAACACGTTGCTCTTTCATCCCCAAAACATAGATAACTATTCTTAGCCTAACCAAGCATTCATCATCCACAATGTTTTTTCTTGTTCTGCAATAAAGTCACTCATCATTGAGTTTGTTCCTTCATCTTCTGCTTTATCTGACAAATCAAGAATTAAACGTTCTATTTTTAATAATTCTGATAACGAATCAATAATTAATTTTACTGCTTCAACATCATTTGAAATATTTTTTCCTACTGGTACTTTTGATACACTAGTATAATCTTCAAAAGTATGTAATGGTGTTCCTTGTAACGTTAAAATACGTTCAGCAATTAAGTCTACTTTTTCTTGTGCATCTGTATAAAACTCTTCAAACTTCATATGTAACTCAAAGAAGTTTTTTCCTTTAATATTCCAGTGTAGCCCTCTTGCATTTTGATAATACACTTGAAAATTTGCTAATAATGTATTTAATTCATTTACTAAGTTTTCAGTTTTTTGTTTATCTAATCCTAAAATTGTAATTGACATATTGTTTTGATTTTAAGTTTTTTACTTTTTCCACTACAAATTTAAAGCAAGTTTTAACAGTTTTACTATAAAGGTAATCGATTGTTTTAATATCTTTATCGAAAATTATTATTGAAATGACTATAACACAATTAAAATATACACTAGCTGTTGCTGAATATAAAAACTTCACCATAGCTGCAGAGCATTGCTTTGTTACACAACCAACGTTGAGTATGCAAATTCAGAAATTAGAAGAAGAATTAGATGCTAAAATTTTTAACCGTTCTAAAAAACCTATTGAATTAACTGAAGTTGGTAAACGAATTGTAGAGCAAGCTAAAGTAATTGTTGATGAAAGTAATCGTATTATTGATATTGTACATCAACAAAAAGGCTATGTAGGTGGTGAGTTTAGACTAGGAATAATCCCTACAATTATGCCTACACTACTTCCTATGTTTTTAAAAACGTTTAGCAAAAACTACCCTAAAGTTCAATTAGTTATTGAAGAATTAACTACAGAAGAAATTGTTAGAAAGCTAATGGATGGTTATATAGATGCTGCTATTGCTGCTACTCCATTAGAAAATGAAGCCATAAAAGAGCGTGTTTTATATTATGAACCTTTTGTAGGCTTAGTTCCTAGCGAACATCGATTATTTAAACAAAAGAAATTAAAAGTCGATGATTTAGAGGTTGATGATATTTTATTATTAGAGGACGGACATTGTTTTAAAGACAGTGTAATTAATCTTTGTAGAACTAATAAAAGAAGTTCGACGCATCACTTTCAATTAGAAAGTGGAAGTTTTGACACATTAATAAAGTTATCTAAAGACGGTTTAGGAATGACATTACTTCCTTATTTAAATACGCTGGACTTAAATGAGCGAGATAAAACTCATCTAAGAGAATTTGAAACCCCAACACCTGCACGAGAAGTTAGCTTAATTTATCACAAATCTCAGTTAAAGATGCAATTAATTGAAGCTTTAAAAAGCACTATTGATAGTGTAATTAGAGGAGCTATTGCTTTTAGCGATGTGGAAATTATAAGCCCACTTCAAAAAAAATAAGAAAAATAAAAATCCCGCACAATTATGCGGGATTTTTTATTCTTTATAAAACCTAACCTAAATATTTGGCTATCGCTCTGCGATTTAAAAACTATATTCTGATAATGGCTTTGGAAAATCTTCTGGATTTGCAGCTAAATGATAACGAGGGTCATCTACCGCTTCTTCTATGATGTCTGCAAAAATCGGGCTTGCTTTATATAACAGTACCTTACAATCTTCACTTAAATGTTTTAAGGTTACCTTCTTCCCTACTTTTTGATATTTTTCTACTAATATAAAAATAGCTTCAATAGCTGAGTGATCAGAAATACGCGATTCTACAAAGTCAATTTCCACATTAGCTGGGTCATTCTTAATATCAAACTTTTCGTTAAAAGCAGTAATACTTCCGAAGAATAATGGTCCCCAAATTTCGTAAATCTTAGTTCCATCTTCTTTAAAACGTTTTCTCGCTCTAATTTTTTTTGCATTTTCCCAAGCAAAAACTAATGCTGAAATAATTACCCCAACAAATACAGCAATTGCTAAATCAAAAATTACAGTTACCGCAGATACTATAACTAATACAATTGCATCTGATTTTGGAATTTTGTTCATAATTCTAAAGCTTGACCATGCAAACGTGTCAATTACCATCATAAACATTACTCCCACTAAGGCTGCGATAGGTACTTGCTCAATATATTTATCAGCAAAAAGGATAAAAATTAACAAGGTAACCGCCATCATAACTCCTGATAAGCGTCCTCTACCACCTGCATTAATATTAATTACGGTTTGACCAATCATACCACAACCACCTGTTCCTCCAAACAATCCGCTTAACATATTTCCAGCTCCTTGCGCTACACACTCTTTATTACCATCACCTCTAGAATCAGTTAATTCATCCACTAAATTCATCGTCATTAACGTTTCAATCAAACCAACTGAAGCTGCTAAAAAGGCATAAGGCGCTATAAATTTTAGAGTATCTAAGTTGAATGGTAAATTACTCCAAAGTTCTGCTAAATTCATTTTTTTAGAAATCTCATCAAAACCATTCAAACCAGCTCCTCCTCCATCTCTAATAAAATCTCCAACATTTATAGACTCTAATCCACCGAAAATAGATACAAACGTAACAATTAAAATAGCTGTTAACGCTGCTGGTACTTTTGTTGTTACTTTAGGAAGTAACCATATTATTAGCATCGTTAACAATACTAATCCAACCATAGTATACAGCTTTGTTCCTTGTAAAGTAGATTTTACTACCCCACTATCTTTTACTGAATAAAATCCGCCATTTTCAATATTATAAACAACTTTTTTTGTTTTTGCATCAAACACTTGTGTCTCTGATTTTACAAAAACTTCTTGGTTTGTTTCATTATTAATAATTGAATTTCCTTTAATTGAAAACAATGCAGCATTTGACACTAAATCTTGCACCTCGTTATCTGCAACTTTATACACCAACTCTTTCGATTCAGTTTTACGCATGTTTTGTCCAAAAATATCCTTCTTGTTTTCTTTGAACATTCCTAATTGAGCGATAAAAATAACAACGGCTAAACCATTTACGAATCCCATCATTACTGGATGTGGAATTAATCTAACTAATTTCCCTAATTTAAATACTCCTGCTAACACTTGAATAACTCCCATTAAAACTACAGCTGCTAGTAAATAGAAGTATCCCATATTTTCTACAGGTGTATCAAACAACAATCCTTTTGCGTGTCCTTCTTGTATCATATTTACAAAAATTACAGCTACGGCACCAGCTGCTCCAGAGATTAAACCTGGTCTACCACCAAAAATTGCGGAAACAATTCCTACCACGAAAGCTCCGAACAATGCTACAATAGGACTTATTTGAGCTACGAAAGCAAAGGCTACTACTTCTGGTATCATTGCTAACGATACTGTAATCCCTGCTAAAGAATCGTCTTTTATGTTAATCTTCTTACCTTTAATGTATTTCATCATAATTTCTAAGAGTCTTTTGTAAAAGTGCGCAAATGTAAAGATAATTTTATAGACCAAGTTTTAGGTTTCATTAAGTTTAATTTTGTCAGCGTAAATTTTTGCCTTAATTTTGAACGTTGAACTATCAAACCAATTTGGTAGCAACAAATGAGCAGAAAAACACTACTTACTTCGAAAGAAATTGAAATCATTCTGCATCGATTAGCGTGTCAGTTAATCGAGAATCATAACGATTTTTCTAACACCGTTTTAATAGGATTGCAGCCTAGAGGCTCTTATTTAGCTAATCGATTGGCTAAATTATTAAGAGAGGAATATCATATTGAAGACTTAAAGTTAGGCTTGTTAGATATTACTTTTTATCGTGATGATTTTCGCAGAAGAGAAGAACCTTTAGAAGCCACTTCTACACAAATTAACTTTTTAATTGAAGGAAAGAAAGTGGTTATTATTGATGATGTCTTATTTTCAGGAAGAAGCGTTCGAAGTGCTTTAACAGCACTACAATCATACGGAAGACCTGATAATATTGAGTTATTAGTATTAATTGATCGTCGCTTTAGCCGTCATTTACCAATTCAACCTAATTATAGAGGAAGACAAGTAGATGCCATCAATGAAGAAAAAGTAGTTGTGAACTGGCAAGAAACTCATAAAGAAGATACAATTTACCTTGAACCCAAGCCCTCAAAGCTTGATTAGTTATGATTAAAAAAACAAACTAAAATGAAGCAGTTAAGTGTTGAACATTTATTAGGAATTAAATACCTTAACAAAAATGACCTTGAGCTTATTTTTGAAACTGCTGCTCATTTTAAAGAAGTCATTAACCGACCTATAAAAAAGGTTCCTTCGTTACGTGATATTACCATCGCTAATTTATTTTTTGAAAATAGTACGCGTACAAAACTTTCTTTTGAATTAGCTGAAAAACGTTTATCTGCTGATGTTATTAATTTTTCTGCAGGACAATCTTCAGTAAAAAAAGGAGAAACTTTAATTGATACCGTTAACAATATTTTGTCAATGAAAGTTGATATTGTTGTGATGCGACATTCAAATGTTGGAGCAGGAATTTTCTTATCAAACCATGTAGACGCTAAAATTATTAATGCTGGAGACGGTACACATGAACACCCAACCCAAGCATTATTAGATAGTTTTTCTATGCGTGAAACTTTAAATAGCGACTTAAAAGGAAAGAAAATTGTAATTGTTGGTGATGTCTTACACTCACGTGTAGCTTTATCAAATATTTTTGCACTACAATTACAAGGAGCTAAAGTAAAAGTTTGTGGACCTAGTACTTTAATTCCTAGATACATTTCAAGTTTAGGAGTTGAAGTAGAAACCAACCTTAAAAAAGCTTTAGAGTGGTGTGATGTTGCTAATGTATTACGTGTACAACACGAACGTATGGATATAAAATATTTTCCATCAACTAGAGAGTACACACAGCTTTTTGGTATCAACAAAGAAATTTTAGATAATCTTGGCAAAAAAATTGTCATAATGCACCCAGGACCTATTAACAGAGGTGTAGAACTAACAAGTGATGTTGCCGACAGTGATCAATCAATTATTCTAAACCAAGTAGAAAATGGAGTTGCTGTTCGTATGGCAGTTATTTATTTGTTAGCACAACAAATAAAAAGATAGTCATGAACATAACTGATAAAACTGATTACACTTTAATTTCTTCTGATGAGAAAACATTTTCTAATTTCTTAGAAAACTTTGAAAATGAATACCTAAACCTTACAGGAAAAAACCTGATTATTATAATTTCAGAAGATTTTAATGCGTCTAACAAAAATATTTTGCTATTTTTGAAATACGCGGAAGAACATCAAAACAATGGCATGTCTTTTGTAGTTGTGTCTAAAGATGTTACTATTGATGATTTTCCTGACACCTTTAACATTGTTCCTACTTTAGTAGAAGCAGAAGATGTTATAGAAATGGAAAACATTCAACGTGATTTAGGTTTTTAACCTTATATTTTTAAATAATTATCCATCCCCTAAATGATAATTTATGGTAAAAAAAATACTATTTATAACTTTTTTCTTAGCTATTTCCGTCGGTTTTTCTCAAGAAAAATCAATCGAGAAATTAGTAGCATCCCCTAACCCTTTTACGAACAATACTACTATTTACTTTAATGCTAAACATAGTCAAACAGTTATTTTAACTGTTAGAAACGTATTAGGTAAAACAGTTTATAATAAAGAGCTTAAAGTGGTTGAGGGACGTAACTCTTTTCCGTTTCAACGTAATGATTTAAAATCTGGAATGTATATTTATGCAATACAAAGCAATAAAGAAATAATCTCAAAACGCTTTGTAATTAAATAAATGAGTTTACATTTAACTGTTTTAGGTTGTCATTCTGCTACCCCAAGAGTTAATGCTTATCCTACTGCCCAATATTTAGAAATTAACAATCGTCATTTTTTAATTGATTGTGGAGAAGGTACACAGCGTCAAATGCGAAAATACAAGGTTGGTTTTTCAAAAATCAACCATATTTTTATTTCTCATTTGCATGGTGATCACTTTTTTGGTTTAGTTGGACTTATTGCTACTTTTGGAATTTTAAACAGAGAAAAAGAGTTACATATTTACGGTCCTAAAGGCATAAAAGAGGTGACAACACTTCAGTTAAAAGTTTCAAAATCGTGGACTAAGTACCCTATTACTTTTCACGAACTAGAATCTAAAGAAAGTGAACTTATTTTTGAAGACGATAAAGTTTCTGTAAGAACCATTCCTTTAAATCATAGAGTGTACACTAACGGCTTTTTATTTACTGAAAAACCTAAACTTAGAAAGTTACACATTGAGAATATTCAGCAATATGATGAAATAGAAACTTGTGACTTTCATAACATTAAAGCTGGTAAAGATATTATTCTTTCTACAGGAGAAGTAATTCCCAATGAAGAACTTACAATTGACCCTCCTAAACCTTTAAGTTTTGCTTTCTGTAGTGACACTGCCTATAAACCAGACATTGTTCCTATCATTAAAGATGTAGACTTGTTATACCACGAAGCTACATTTTTAAAAGACAGAGAAGATTTATGTGATAAAACTAAACATTCTACTGCAGAACAAGCAGCTTCTATTGCTAGTCAAGCAAATGCAAACAAATTAATTATTGGGCATTATTCTAGCAGGTATAAAAACATTAACGATTTTAAAATTGAGGCTCAAACAGTTTTTAAGAATACTGAATTAGCGGAAGCAGGAAAAAGATATAGTACTAATTCTTTTCCTGTTGAAATTTTAAATTAATACTGCTTTGTTGATAAAAGCACCAAAGTACAAGCTATTTCACTCTCAATACCATTTTCTTTTAACAACTCCATAAGCTCAATATTTTCAGCTCCAGGGTTAAAAATCACTCTACGAGGTTGTAAATTAATTATATACTCATAATAAGATTCCTGACGCTTTGGATTTAGATATAAGGTTACAGTATCAATATTTTCGAAAAAAATATTTTCTGTTTCAATAGCTACATCTGCAACAATTCCTTTTTGTAAACCAACTGCTACAGTTTCTATAGCATTATCTCTTAACCTTTTAATAGCAATATTCGAATATCTAGAGGGCTTTAAAGAGGCTCCTAGTACCAAAGTACGTTTTTTCATTTTCTGTTAATAATACGTTAAACTCTCTTAAACTAAGTAACAAAGTTAGGCAATAAAGAGTCTATTAAGCATCAAAACAATTCAAAAACAACAAAAATGAAAAACATATTACTAATACTTTTAGCTGTATTTACTACAAGTATTTATGCACAAATGCCTAAAAGTAGCCTACCCAAACCAGGAGTTATTACTGGTAAAGTAGTCGATCAAGCAACCAAGCAACCTCTTCCCTATGTAAATATTATAATCAAAGATGCTGCCAAAAAAATTATTACTGGTGGAATTACTGATGACAATGGCTTATTCTCTATAAAAAATATACCTGAAGGAAATAGTATTGTTGAAGTTCAATTTATAGGATATAAAACATTTTCTAAACCTGTTTCTGTAAGTCGAAAATCAAGCAAGGTAAATTTAGGAACCATCTCTCTTACGGAAGATAGTACAACCTTAGATGAAGTAGAAATAAGAGCTGAAACTTCTTCAGTAACCCAAAAAGTGGATAGAAAAGTAATTAACGTTGGTAAAGATTTAACCTCAGCTGGTGCCACTGCTTCTGAGCTACTAAACAATGTACAATCTGTAAGTGTTGATAGCCAATCGGGGAACATTAGCCTACGTGGTAATGAAAATGTACGTGTATTAGTTGACGGAAAACCTACCAACATTCCTGCTTCTGAATTATTAAAGCAAATTCCTTCTACATCTATTAAAAGTGTTGAATTAATTACCAACCCTTCTGCAAAATACAATCCTGAAGGAATGAGCGGTATTATTAATATTATTCTTAATAAAAACGCTAATATGGGCTTTAATGGATCTATAAATACTGGTGTTGAAGCTGGACATTATGTTCGTTATAATGCGTCTACAAACATGAATTATAAAACAGGAAAGGTTAACTTTTTTGGTAACTATGGATTTAATGGCGGAGATCGTTATAACTTTGGTTATGTTAACAGACCTGGAGTTAACAATCAAGACTTTGTTTTTATTAATGACAATGAATCTCATTTATTTAAAATTGGAGCTGATATTTATTTAGACGATAAAAACACCTTATCTCTTTACACTACTCAAAACTGGTTTGATAGCAACGCTAGAGGTCGTGCCATAATTACAGATAACAATGGTGATTTAATTGAACATTCCCCTAACACACAAACAAGTGATAGTCATAATCAGGCCTATAATGTGAATTACAAGCATGATTTTGAAAAAGAGGGGCATAACATTGAATTTGAAGCTAATTTCTCTAAAAATGACACACCTAGCTTTTTAGAAAATCGTTTCTTAGAAAATTCGCAACCAGATTATTTCAATGATATTAATAACAACAGAAAAAGTACTCTATTAAACTTAGACTACACAAATCCTATTTCTAAAAATGGAAAATTAGAGTTAGGGTTAGAGTATAGAGTAAATAATACTGACAACACAAACTTAACAACACAGGTTAATTTTAACAATTCATCTTTTAGTTATGATAGAGATATTTACTCTGCATATGCTAATTACGGGCATAAATTTGGTAAACTTACTATGCAGTTAGGTGCACGTTTTGAGCAGTATAAAATAAAAGGAATATTTAACCAAGAAAGTGAACCTACACAAACTGTTACGGATGATATCTTTAGTGTATACCCTTCAGCTTTTCTTACCTATAATCCTTCTGAAAAAAATCAATTTCAATTAAGTTATAGTAAAAGAGTTGACAGACCAGGAATACAACAAGTAAACCCTATTAGAGAATGGAGTACGCCTTTAATTACCTCGGTTGGTAATCCTGATCTTGTTCCTCAATTCACAAATTCAGTTGAGTTTAACTATACAAGAAAAATAAAAGGAGGATCTATAACTTTAGGAAGCTTTTATAGAAATATTAACGATGTGATTAACAGAGCTACTTATAAAGACCCAAGCGATGCTAATGACGTAAGACAAATATTAACCTTTGCTAATTTTGATGATACAGATGCGTATGGTTTAGAGTTTTCTGCAAACTATAAAATTGCAAAATGGTGGAGAGCTAATGCTAGTATGGATTACTATTCTCAAAAACAATTTGGAACTACTGATTTAAGCGATCCTAACGCTCCTACTACTGAAGTTAAAACAGATATTTTTAACGCACGTATAAGTAATAGCTTTACAGTATCTAAAAAGTTACGTTTACAATTATTTGCAATGTATAGAGGTCCAAGAGAAGACATTCAATGGAACGTAGACCCTATGAAAATGGTTAATATTGGTGCTAACTATAGTATTCTTAAAGGTAAAGGAAATATCAATCTTAGAGTAAATGACATTTTTAATACTATGAGATTCAAGTTTAACTCTGAAAGACCATTTGTTCAAAACGGACGTTTCAAATGGGAAAGCAGAACTGCTTACATTGGATTTAACTATAGATTTGGCGGAGGAAAAAACAAAGCCCGAGCTAGAAAACAACGTGATAATAATGAAAGACAAGGAGGCGGAGGTTTCCTATAAAAATAGTTTTTATTTAATTATTTGAAAAAAACGAAGTATTTAGCTTCGTTTTTTTTATTTTTAGCGCAATTTCATTCCCTTCAATATATGAAAAGATTGCTAATATTAATTTTATTACTAGGCACTTATTTTTGTCAAGCACAGAACCTGCAACTTACAGGAACCATTTTAGATAAAAAAAACAACCATCCACTACCTTTTGTTACAATTACCTGCAAAAACACTTCCAATAAAATACTAACAGGTAGTATCTCTGATGAAAAAGGGAATTTTAAAGTTGAAAACCTTCCAAAAGAAAATTTACTTTTAACTTTTCAATTTATTGGTTACAAAACTTTTGAAAAGAAAATTTACTTAAAAAAGAATAGTAAGATAGGGATAGTTTTTCTTGAAGAAAATACCACTCAATTAGATGAAGTTGAAATACAAGGAGAAACTTCGACTATTATTCAAAAAATTGACAGAAAAGTTATTAATGTAGGTAATGACTTAACAGCTTCTGGAGCCACCTCTATAGAAATGCTTGAAAACATTCCTTCTGTAGATATTAATCAACTTTCTGGGACTATAAGTTTACGAGGAAATGAAAATGTTAGAGTTTTAGTGAATGGAAAACCTTCCAACGTAAATACAGCTCAATTATTAAAACAAATACCTTCCAACTCAGTAAAAAGTGTTGAAATAATTACAAACCCTTCAGCAAAACATACTCCAGAAGGTATGAGTGGTATTATAAACTTAATCCTAAAAAAAAATACTAAAATAGGATCTAATGGAAGCTTTTCTGTTGGAGCTAAACAAAGTAGAAACTTAAGACCTGATGTTTCCTTAAATACAAACTATAAAACTGGTATCACTAATCTTCACCTAAACTATAATACAAGTTGGGGTGATTATGAAACCTTTAATGATTTAGAAAGAACTGACACTAACTTAACTCAAGATATTGATTTTTTAAGTAATTCAAATAATCATAATATTAAATTTGGAGTGGACATAGACATCACTTCACAAAGTATATTATCTGTATACACCTCTCAAAATTTCGATAATAATAGTTTAGCAACCAATACCCTTGTTCATGAAAACAATTCTTTAGTTTTTGATAACAAGAGTTTTTCAGATTATGACCAAAAAGACGAGACCTATAATATTGATTATGTTTACAACTTTGATGATAAAGGACAAAATTTAGAGATTGAATTTAATTACTCTATAACCAAAAACCCTGAAAAAACAACTAACAAAGAGTTGATCAATCCTGATTCTAAGGAATATAATTACACAAACGATATTAAAGATACACGAAAGTTATGGCTATTAAATATTGATTATGCAAAGCCTATCAAATCAGGAAAATTAGAAATTGGATTTGAATTTAGAAAACAAAGTTTTTACAATCAAATACTCACTGATAGAGAAGCAATAAATAGTTCTGCTACACTGCAGCCTGTAGGTAACACTAATTTAAACTATAATCGCTCAATCTACTCAGGATATATCAACTTCAATAAAAAAATTAATAAACTTTCAATTCAAACAGGAATTAGAATAGAACAATTTGATTTAGATGCTCTTTTTCAGAATACTGAACAAGGAAACACTAACTTAAAGGATAATATCTTTAGTTGGTATCCATCGGCATCTATCACCTATAACTTTTCTAAAAAAGATAACTTACAGTTTGCATACAGTAGAAGAGTTGACAGACCCTCTGCATATCAAGTAACACCAATTCAAGAATGGTTCTCTCCACTAACTATATCCAAAGGAAACCTTAATTTGCAACCACAATTTACAAACTCTCTAGAGCTTAATTTTACCAGAACGATTACTAAAGGTTATATATCATTTGGTACATTTTATAGAAGAACGAACGATAAGATTGGTCGATTACTACAAAAAGACAATCAAAACCCTGATAGGACAATTAGTTCTTTTACCAATTATGACTTTGCAGATAGTTATGGTATTGAACTTTCCGCCAGCTTTAAACCTATAAAATGGTGGACACTGAGACCTGCTTTTGAAACCTACATACAAGATTCTCAAGGAGTACTAAATAATAACTTAGAAACAGTAAAAAACACCTTGGTGAAAGGACGAATAAACAACTCTTTTAAAGCTTCAAAAAAACTTAATTTTCAGTTATCAGGTATTTTTAGAGGCAAAAGTGAAAACATTCAATACACTGTACAACCATACACTATGATTAATGCTGCGGTTAGATTAAAGGTATTTGACGGTAAAGGAAACATCACCTTAAGGGGTACTGACATTTTTAATAATGTAAATTTTGACTATACATCTAACACCCCTTTTGTACAAAAAGGAAAGTATACACTGGAGTACAACTCTGTCTACCTAGGATTTTCCTATAATTTTGGAAGTGGTAAAAACAAAAGTAAAGGCAGAAAATATAGAGATAATAATGAAGCCCAAGGAGGTATGTTTTAATAAAAAATCCGAAGTTAATACTTCGGATTTATTTATTTTATAAGTAGGTAGTCTAACATTACCAACGAATCACTACCGATCCCCAAGTAAATCCACTACCAAAGGCAGCTAACACTACCAAGTCACCATCATTTATTTTTCCTTTTTCCCAAGCTTCTGTCAATGCTATAATAACCGAAGCAGCAGTAGTATTACCATACTTCATAATATTATTATACACCTTGTCATCAGATAACTGGAACTTCTTTTGAATAAATTGTGCAATACGTAAATTCGCTTGATGAGGAATTAACATATCAATATCTTCCTTTTGCAGTCCGTTTGCTTGCAAACCTTCTACAATCGCTTCTGAAAAACGAACAACTGCATGTTTAAATACAAACTGACCGTTCATATATGGATAATACGAAGTATCATCAGGGTCATTGGCCTCTATAATTTCAGGAACCCAACGCCCTGTTGAAGGCCCTTCTAACATTAATTCTTTCGCAAACTTTCCTTCAGAATGTAAGTGAGAAGATAAAATCCCTTTTCCTTCCTCATCCGAACGTGATAAAACAGCTGCTCCTGCTCCATCTCCAAAAATTACAGTAACTCCACGACCACGTGTAGAACGTTCTAAACCACCTGAGTGATTCTCAGAACCAATTACTAAAACATTTTTATACATTCCTGTTTTGATAAATTGATCAGCAACAGAAAGTGAATAAATAAAACCAGAACATTGGTTACGTACATCTAACGCACCAATTGTAGGCATATCTAATAAATCTTGAATTTGTACTCCACCTCCTGGAAAATATAATTCAGGGCTCAACGTAGCAAAAATGATAAAATCAATATCATCTTTAGTCAATCCCGCACGCTCAATAGCTATTTTAGCGGCTTTTGCTCCCATTACTGATGTAGAATCATCAGAAGTTTTTGGGTCAATCCAACGACGCTCTTTGATACCAGTTCTTTCCTGAATCCATTCATCACTCGTCTCCATAAACTGAGTCAAGTCATCGTTAGTCACTACGTTCTCAGGAACATAATAACCTAATCCTGTAATTTTTGAACTATACATATTTTTTATGTTGATTATTTTGTTGTTGTCAATTGCAGCCTGTAAAAATAGTAATTAATTAATACCTTTACAAAAAGACATAAAACTACAAATATTAACTAATTATTTATGAACAGAAAAGATTTCCTCTCATTATCAACCAAAGCCGCTATGTTTTTTGGTTTGTCTACTGCCTTTTCTTGTAAAGAAGAAGCTAATGACAAAACCATTCCATTATTAAATAAAACTGCAAAAGGAAGTGCTTTTGCCTTAACTGCTCCAAAAATAGACAAAGTCAATGTTGGGATTATTGGTTGTGGAAACCGAGGACAAGTATTAGTACAAATGTTTGATTGGTTGATAAAAAATGATAATGCTGAAATTGTAGCTGTTTCTGATTTACGCAAAGAAAAAACCGACAAACTAAATGAGCATTTACAAAAAACACATGGTAAAACCGCCAAAGCATACTATGGAAACCCAGATGAATGGAAAAAAATAGCAGAACGTGATGATATTGATTTATTAATAATTGCTACTCCTTGGGAATGGCATACACCAATGGCTTTATATGGAATGGAACAAGGTAAACATGTTGCTTGTGAAGTTCCTGTAGCTTATACGCTAGAAGACTGTTGGAAATTAATAGAAACAGCAGAACGCACACAAAAACATTGTATGATGTTAGAAAACTGTTGTTTTAATAATGAAGAACTATGGGTATTGAATATGGTTAATCAAGGTGTCTTTGGTGATTTAACGCATGCTGAAGGTGCTTATATTCATGATTTACGTAAGCATTTATTAGATGAAAAATACTATGAAGATCAATGGAGAATAAAACACCACTTAAATAAAGATGGTAACTTTTATACTACACATGGATTAGGGCCAATAAGTCAGTACATGGATATTGGACGTGGTGACACCTATGATCATGTAGTATCTATGAGTTCTCGTGAAAAAAGTTTAAGTGATGCCGCAAAACGTGCTGGAGAAAATAAATTTTCAAACATTAAATGTGGTGATATGAATACCACAATGATTAAAACCAAATTAGGCAAAACCATCATGCTACAATTTGATGTGCATACAGGGCGTCCTTACGATCGTTTAAACACTGTTGTGGGTACAAAAGCAGTACATGAAGGTTACCCTTCTAAATTATACATTAATGATGATGAATTAGCTTGGTGGGGACATGAATGGTTAGAACAAGAAAAATACAATGAGTATAGAGAAAAATACAATCATCCTCTTTGGAACAAGTTAAAATCACAAATTTCTGATAATTCAGTAGGACATGGAGGGATGGATTTTGTAATGATTTATCGTTTAATTAAATGTTTAAATGGAGGTCTACCATTAGATATTAATGTGTACGATAGTGTTTTATGGAGTGCTATTACACCACTATCAGAGTTATCCGTAGCACAAAATAGTAGCTCAGTTAAAGTTCCTGACTTTACAGGCGGAACATGGAAAAACAAAAACAAATCAGAAATGTTAAGAGATATTTAATATCAATAAATACTCAACATATAAAAAGCACTAACGTTTTAATGTTAGTGCTTTTTTGGTTTATAAGTTCGAAAAGTTTTATAAAAAATTAACTCTAATTTTTTTCCATAATTTAAGTAATACAAATACAGAAATTAACGCTATAACAGTTAACCCTGATGCTAGCACATAATTACCATAAATCCAATTTCCAGTAGCAAACAAACTACTAAAAACTAAAACACAGCCAGTAAAGGTAGCTAATAATCCATTTCCTAAATTCACTGTTTCTTTCTCATCCTCTAACGAAACATTTTGCTCCTTTGCTTTATCTAAAACATACTTCCATCCTGCTTTTTTAGGTTGAATTTTTTTATAAAAGTTAATCAGCACTTCATCATCTTCTGGTTTCGTTAATATTGTTACCAACACCCAAACAATTGTGGTACACAATACCACTAACGGAAATTGCCAATAACTTTCAAACACTCCTTCATTTCCAAATAAATATTCTGAATTAAAATAAAAGATTAAAGAAAAAATTCCTGATGCTACCATTGCTGAAATTTCACTCCAAGCATTAATACGCCACCAAAACCAACGCAATAAAAATATAAGTCCAGTACCTGCACCAAACATTAATATAAATTTAAAGATCTCTAACGCATTGGTAAATAGTAAAGCTAGTATTGCGCTAAAAATCATTAAAACTACTGTTGCTAATTTCCCAACATTTACCAATGTTTTTTCATTAGCGTTTGGATTTATATTTTGCTTATAAAAATCATTTACTATATAAGATGCTCCCCAATTTAAATGAGTAGAAATTGTACTCATGTAAGCAGCTACTAACGATGTAAGTACAACACCTGCCAATCCACTAGGCAAGAACGTTAACATAGCTGGATATGCTAAATCATGCCCTAATTTGTCATCTGACACATTAGGAAAAGCCTCTTTTATACTCGCCAAATCAGGAAATACCACCAATGAAGCTAATGCCACAATAATCCATGGCCACGGACGCAAAGCATAATGTAAAATATTAAAGAAAAAAGTTGCTCCAATAGCATGATTTTCGTCTTTAGAAGCCAGCATTCTTTGGGCTATATACCCTCCTCCTCCAGGTTCTGCCCCAGGATACCAAGCACTCCACCATTGTACTGCTAAGGGAATAATAAAAATTGATATAAGCAGTTCCTTATTACTAAAATCTGGTAAAATTGATAGTTTATCTACTACATTAGGATGTGTTAATAAATTTTCTAAACCATCTATTTGGGGATGATTTACAGCAACCACAGCTGCTCCAACAGCCCCTATCATAGCTACAAAAAACAATAAAAAATCGGTATATACTACTCCTTTAAATCCACCAATAGCACTAAAAATAACTGTAACTACCGAAGCTATACCTATTGTTTGAATTGGAGTTAAACCTAACATTACCTCTCCTATTTTTATAGCAGCTAAGGTTACACCAGCCATTGCCAAAACATTAAAAAATATTCCTAGATATAGTGATCTAAATCCTCTTAAAAATTTAGCTGGTTTTCCTCCATATCTAAGCTCATAAAACTCTAAATCAGTAGTTGATTGACTCTTTCTCCATAATTTTGCATAAATAAAAACGGTTAACATTCCTGTTAGCAAGAAAGCCCACCAAACCCAGTTTCCAGAAACACCATTGGTTCTAACTATATCTGTCACTAAATTAGGAGTATCAGTCGAAAAAGTTGTGGCAACCATTGAAACTCCCAATAACCACCAAGGCATATTTCTTCCAGATAAAAAATATTCAGAAGTACTTTGTTTTGACTTTTTTGAAACCCAAATTCCTATTCCTAATGTAATACTGAAAAAAATGAAGATAAAAGTATAATCAATCGTAGTTAAGTTCATGAAATAAAATTTAATGTCGACCAAAATAATCAATCAGATTAAATTATATTGGGCTTTTTTAAATAAATGTTATGACTTTAGTAATTCTTGCTGCTGGTATGGGAAGTAGATATGGCGGATTAAAGCAATTGGACGCTATTAGTAATAAAAATGAGTCTATTATAGACTTTTCTATATATGATGCTATTAAATGTGGTTTTAAAAAAGTAGTTTTTGTAGTTCGACAAGATTTTTTAGAAACTATAAAAGCCTTGTACTTACCTAAACTTCAAGATAAAATTAAGGTAGCGTTTGTTTGTCAAGAAGTAACTAATATTCCAGAAGAATTCAAAAATAATAACAGAGTAAAACCTTGGGGAACCGCACATGCACTACTAACAGTTAAAAATGTAGTTGATGATAATTTCTGTGTGATTAATGCCGATGATTTTTATGGAGCTAATGCCTTTCTTAAAATGGCTGAGTTTTTAAACAAAACGACTCCTTTATCAGGGGAATATGCCATGGTCGGATTTAAAATTCAAAATACACTTTCTGAAAACGGAAGTGTTTCAAGAGGAGAATGCTACCTTGATGCTAATAATTATTTAAAAAAGATTGTTGAGCGCACGAATATTAGTTTGATTGATAACCGTATAATTTATACAGAAAATAACCAAGAGAAAGAAATTCAAAAAAACAGCTTAGTTTCAATGAATTTTTGGGGATTTACTCCCACTATCTTTCGAGAAATGGATGCTCTTTTTTATCAATTTTTAAAGGAAAATTACCAAACAGACAAAAAAGAATTTTACTTACCTAGTGTCGTAAATCATTTACTAGAAACTAAAAAAGCTACTGTAAAAGTTTTAGAGACCAACTCAAACTGGTTAGGAGTTACTTATAAAGAAGATAAAACAGCGGTAATTTCTAAAATAACTGAATTAAAAAAAGACGGTGTGTACCCTGAAAGTTTATGGAGTTAGAAAAAAAATTAACCACCATTTTTAATACGTTTCAAACTGAGCATACTTTTAAACGTTTTGAAACATTCAATTCTGGGCATATCAACGATACTTTCTTAATCATTACTCAAGAAGACATAAATTATGTGCTACAAAGAATAAATGGAACTATTTTTAAGAAAGCTTCTGATGTCATTGAAAACAAAATAAAAATCACACAACATTTATCAAAAAAGGGAATTCAAACAATTCGGTTTATCCCAACCAAAGAACATGTTTTTTATATAGAGGACGCGGATAAAAATCTGTGGAATTTATCTGAATTCATTAAAAACTCTCAAACCTTTTTAAAAGTTAACTCTAATGACATCGCTTATCAAGCGGGCTTAATTACCGCGGAGTTTTTAACACAAACTTCAGATTTTGAATCTGATTTGGTAGAAACATTACCGAACTTTCATTCGATGTCTTTCCGATTTCAAGAATTTCAAGAAGCTCTAGTTTCAGCTTCAAAAACAAGGAAAAAACAAGCCCAAAAATGGATTGATTTTGCTCTCCTTAATAAAGAAAAAATGATGGTACTTGAAAATGCTATCAATCAAAAAGAAATTCCGTCACGAGTAACTCATAATGACACTAAAATTTCTAATATTTTATTTGACTCCAACAATAAAGCTATCTGCTTAATCGATTTGGATACTGTTATGAAAGGATGTATACATTTTGATTATGGTGATGCTTTACGAACTATTTGTAACACTGCTGAGGAAGACGAAGCAACTATCTCTAAGATTAATTTTAATATTGATTATTTTAAAAATTATACAGAAGGTTTTCTAAAAAATTTAGCTAGTAATATTTCTAAACAAGAAATAAATTACCTTCCAATAAGTATTCAAATTATGACATTTATTATGGGGCTTCGTTTTTTGACAGATTACTTAAACAATGACGTTTATTATAAAACTAAACACCCTAAACATAATTTAGATAGAGCCAGTAACCAATTTACCTTGGTCCAAAAAATTCGCCAACAGCAACATGAAATAAATTCCTTTGTAAAAAGTACTTATATGTCAGTTTGTCACTAATTTTTATTTGGTATTTTTTTTGACTATTCAATCCACAGAAAATAATATCAAATAAAATATATACTTATGAGTAAAGGAAACATTAATGTATCGGTTGAAAATATATTTCCACTGATTAAAAAGTTCTTGTATTCTGATCACGAAATCTTTTTACGTGAATTAATTTCTAACGGAACTGATGCTACTACTAAATTAAAACATCTTATCTCAATTGGTGAAGCTAAGACAGAATTAGGTGACGCTAAAATTGAAATAAGTATCGATAAAGATGCGAAAACCCTAACCATTAAAGACCAAGGTATTGGTATGACAATGGATGAGGTTGAAAAATACATCAACCAAATTGCCTTTTCTGGTGCTGAAGAGTTCTTAGAAAAATATAAAGACGATAAAAACGAAACAGGTGTTATCGGTCACTTCGGATTAGGTTTCTATTCTGCTTTCATGGTAGCTGATAAAGTAGAAATTTTCACAAAATCATTCAAAGACGAGCCAGCTGCTCACTGGACATGTGATGGTTCACCCGAATATACTTTAGTGGAACACGACAAGTCTGACAGAGGTACAGAAATCGTATTACATATTGCTGAAGATTCTACTGAATTTTTAGAAGAAGGTAAAATCCGTGGATTACTAACTAAATACAACCGTTTTAACCAAGTACCAATTAAATTTGGAACAAAGAAGATAAATGATCCAGATTTTACTCCCAAAACCACTAAAGACGAAGACGGTAAAGAAGTAACTGAGCCTCACAAACAAATTGAAGTTGATGATATCATCAATAATACTGAACCTGCATGGACTAAAAAACCAGCAGATTTAGAAGATGAAGATTATAAAAACTTCTACCGTGAGTTGTATCCAATGCAATTTGAGGAGTCTTTATTCCATATTCACTTAAATGTAGACTATCCATTTAACTTAACGGGAATTTTATATTTCCCTAAGTTAACACAGAACTTGGATATGCAAAAGGATAAAATTCAATTATACCAAAACCAAGTTTTTGTAACGGATAATGTAGAAGGAATTGTTCCTGATTTCTTACAAATGTTAAAAGGGGTAATTGATTCTCCAGACATTCCATTAAACGTTTCTCGTTCTTATTTACAAGCAGACGGAGCTGTTAAAAAGATTTCTGGATACATCACCAAAAAGGTAGCAGATAAACTTTCTTCTTTATTCAAAAATAATCGTGAAGATTTCGAACAAAAATGGAACGACATCAAGGTTATTATTGAGTATGGAATGTTATCGGAAGAGAAATTCTTTGACAAAGCAAAGAAGTTTGCCTTATACCCTACTGTTGATGATAAGTTCTTCACGTTTGATGAGTTAGTTGAAAAAACTAAAGATGCTCAAACTGACAAAGACGGAAATCACATCGTTTTATATGCTGCTCACAAAGATGCACAACACAGTTATATTGAAGATGCAAAAGCAAAAGGATATGAAGTATTGTTGTTAGACTCTCCTATCGTTTCGCATTTAATGCAAAAATTAGAAATGGAGTCTGGCGATGCTAAAGTACAATTCAAACGTGTAGATGCTGACCATATTGACAATTTAATTAAGAAAGACGATACAGTAATTTCTAAACTTTCTGACGAAGAAAAAGAGAAGTTAAAACCTGTTATTGAAGGCGCAGTAAACAACACAAACTATACAGTACAATTAGAAGCTATGGATTCTAACGCTTCTCCTTTCATAATTACTGTCCCAGAATTCATGCGCCGTATGAAAGAAATGAGTGCTACTGGTGGAGGCGGAATGATGGGAATGGGTAACATGCCAGAAATGTACAACTTAGTAGTAAATACTAATCACGAGTTAGTATCGGAAATATTAAATGCTGATGAAGACAAGCAAAAACAATTAGTTACACAAGCATTTGATTTAGCTAAATTATCTCAAAACCTATTACATGGTGAAGAGTTAACAAACTTTATCAAACGTTCATACGAACTAATTAAATAATGGCGAATTACCATAGATAATTTTTAAAAACCTCTTTGTGAAAACAGAGAGGTTTTTGTTTGCTCTTTAGTACAATATATTATAAAACAAAAGTATTTTTGTTTTATATATTTACTTTATGAAAACGGAACATATTCTTATTCTTTTAATATGTGGTTTGGGTGTTATACATGGTTTCATCCTAGGGCTTTATTTATTAACCCAAAAAGATATCAAACTCACATCTAATAAAATCTTAGGGGTTTTATTAATACTCTTCGGTATTCGAATAAGTAAATCTATTTTCTTGTACTTTACGGTTGATTTAGATTATATTCTAATCACCTTGGGGTTAACTATAATACTTTTACTAGGCCCTCTTTTTTATTTCTATACGAAAAGTTTCCTTCTCAGAAGTTTTAAAATAGAGAAGAAATTGCTAATACATGGAATTCCGTTTTTAGTATTTCTTATTTTAAATAGCTTTAAACTACTAACTAAAGATTTTTATGTTTCTTTTGGTATTTATTTAATTTACCTTCACTTCTTAGTTTATATTTTAGCTTCTTTCTTTTTAAAAAAGTCCTTTGTACAGAAAGAGGATACACTTACTTCTCTAAAAAAAACATGGCTAACATTAATTCATATTGGTATTATTTTTATTTGGGCGTCTTATTTCTTCTTTCTTTTAGGAGATACTATACCATACATTCTTGGCCCCCTAATCTATTCTGTTGCTATTTATTCTTTAAGCCTGTGGGCTATAATAAATAAAGCATTAAAAGAAGATGATAAAAAGTACCAGAGCTCATCATTAAATAATGAAAAGTCAAAAGAAATTTTCACACAACTTGAGTATTATTTTCAAAATGAAAAACCTTTTTTAAATCCAGATTTAAAACTTCAAATGGTTGCCTCAGAATTAAATGTAACCTCTCATTCACTTTCGCAATCGGTTAATGAAAATTGTAAACAAAATTTTCAGCAATATTTAAACTCTTACAGAATTAAAGAAGCAAAAGAAATTTTACTATCGGAAAAAAATAAGAAAATTACCATTTCTTCTATTGCTTATGATTGCGGTTTTAACAGTATCTCTGCATTCAATACTGCTTTTAAAAAAATAGTAAATCAAACTCCTTCTCAGTTTAGAAAAACTGAGAGCAATTAACCTTATTCTTAAACTCCCCTTTATAAACTAAGACTTTCTAGTTCATAATCTGCTATTACTGAATTATAATTCAGATATATTTTGACGAGCTTTTTAGCTTTTTTCGCATCAAATAATCTAAATTAAAATCTCATGAGAAAAATATTTTATTATGTTCTTTTCCTATTTCCGTTACTTCTAAACTCGCAAGCCAAAAACAATGATAAAAAAGTTTTAATGGTGGTAAGCAGCTACGGAAAAGATTTAGGAGCAACAAGACCAGGCTATGAATTTGATGAGTTTTCACAAGCCTATTTAATATTTAAGAATAATGGTCTTACGATTGACATTGCTAGTCCAAAGGGAGGCAATGTAGAAGCTGATAAATTCAATAGAGAAAAGGAATACAATAAGGCTGTTTTAGAAGATACAAAGGCTTTATCTTTATTGAATAACACCAAAGCTACTGCGAATATAAATGCAGAAAATTATAATGCTATTTACATTGTTGGAGGTAAAGGTGCTATGTTTGACTTACCTTATGATCCTTCTTTACAGGATATTATTCTAAACTTATACAATAGAAAAGAAACCGTAATATCTTCAGTCTGTCATGGTCCCGCATCATTTGTAAATATTAAAAACAAAGATGAATTTATTATTAAAGATGTTGAAATAACCGGATTTTGTAATATTGAAGAAGAACTCTTTGGTAAAAAATGGGTACAGGAGTTTCCTTTTAGTTTAGAATCTAAGTTAAAGTCTAGAGGGGCTATTTTCAAGCAAACCGATTTTATGCTATCTAAAATTGCCGTTTCTGGGAAATTTATTACTGGTCAAAACCCTTTTTCAACAACAAGATCTGCTGAAGCAGTAGTTAAATCATTAGGTCTAACACCTGTTAAAAGAACTTTATACAAAGATGAAAAAAGTGTATATCTTATTCAGGATTTACTGAATAAGAAAAAATCTTTTGTATGGGCTGAAAAGGAGCTACTAAACAATAAGTCTAGTTATGACATTCAAATAATTGCGGTGTACGGTTACTATAAGATCTTAGCCGCAAAAAACAATCGAGAAGAATTAGCTACAGGTATTGAACTGGTAGAGTTAACTACACCGCACTTTTTTAATGAACACCTGCAATTCTTAATTGCTAAAACATATAATACTCTAGGAAAAAAAGAGAAAGCTATAGAAGTTTTAAACGAATTAATTTCAAAAAACTTAATTAAAGAAGAAGCGCAAAAATTACTTCAAAACATCAATAATAGTTCTAACTAAATGAAATTTACTTATATCAAGCTAGTTATTACAATAATTTGTATTGTAATCTTAGGTATTCATGTAGGTTGTTCTCCAATCCAACCTGACAATATTGGGAATGAGCAAAAGTCCAAGGCTATCATATCCGAGTATTCAGAATCTGAAAATCTTGTTAATTACATACTCAACGAACTAATGAAATTACCAAGTATGCCCCCTGGAGTTTCATTAGCTATAAGTAAAAATGATGCTATTATTTATACTAAAGGCTATGGATACGTTAATCTTAAAACCAAAGAACCTGTTTTACCAAGTACGCAATTTAGAATGGGTAGTTTATCTAGAATTATAACTATTACTTCTTTATTGAAATTAATTGAAGAAGGGAAATTGAGTTTTAACGATACTCTGGAAGAATTACTTCCTAACTATCCTCAAAAAAAATATCCAATTACAATCAAACAATTAGTTACAGGACTTTCTGGAATGGAAAATTATAGTGAACATGATAAATTTACCAAATCAAGTTATCATAGTGTTGATGAAGCTTTAACCGTTTTTTCTCATGTACCATTGGCTCATAAACCAGGAGAAAAATACAAGTATAGTACACATAGTTATACATTACTTTCTAAAATTATTGAGAAAGCTTCGAATAAAACTTTTCCTAAAGTATTAAATGAAAACATTTTTAGTTTTTTAGCTATGAACTCAACTGCAATAGAAAACTTAGATAATAATTCAAGTCAAATGTCAGGTCTATTTAGTTTAAATAGAGAAGGTGCAAATAAGGGACTCTTAACCGAAATAATCACCCCGAAAGATTATAGCTATAGTTGGGCTGGTGCTGGTATGATTTCAACTCCTTCTGATTTAGTTAAGTTAGGAAACTCTTATCTTAATGGTTTTATAAAAAAAGAAACTTTGAACAGTGTTTTCGAAATACAACAACTAAACTCAAAAGATACTATAAGACAAAGCATTGGTTGGGACAAGAATTGGGATATGGATAACAGAAAAGTTTTTGAACAAGACAGATCTGCAGAAGGTACTAGAAATATTATAAGTGTTTTCCCAGATCAAAAACTTTCAATAGCTATAATGACTAATGCTTTTAGACTTTGGGCCATTGAAGAAACTGCTCATACCCTTGCTATTCCATTTTTAACAAAACCTTATCCTATAAAACAACCTGAAGGGATATTTCCATTAGAAATAAATGAAGACGTAAGAGGTAAATGGGTAAAAAGAGATGGTACTCTTATTTTAAACGGACAAAACGATCGGCTAATCATCAATCATAAAGCCCAAGATGATGAAATTTATCAACTTGTTTATCTAAATAGAAAAAACAAGTATGCTCTAATTCATCCAGACGGCGTATTATATTCTGAAATAAACTTAAACAATAAACAAATCTCAGGTAAAGTAATGTATTATAGAGGACCCAATCTACATAAAACATCTACAGAACCTCCATATCTAAAATTTACAGGATCAAATAAATCTCTTCAATAAAACTAAAACCTCTCTTAGCTGAGAGGTTTTTAATTTTTTAACCTCTTAGATTTTCTTTTTAATATATTTGTTTACAATCAAAAATACAATCATGAAGAAAATCCTTTTAACCATAGTAGCTACCGCTGCACTTCTTACTTCTTGTAAGCAAGAAAAAAAAGAAGCGGTTAACACTCCTACTCCAGAAAACATGGAGTTTAATCAGTTACTAAAAGACTATAACGAAGGAAAACTACAATTAAACCCTGTAAATGCAACTTTTGCGGGTGATAATCGTTTTAACGATCAATTTCCTAACACACTTTCTGACGAATATCAAGCAAAAAGCAACGAGTTTTTCAAAAACTACAAAGCTAAACTTAACAACTTTAAAGATGCTGACTTAACCGAAAGTCAACAAATGAGCAAAGCTGTATTGGATTGGGACTGTGATATGGCATTGGCACAAGCTAGCTATAAAAACGACTTATTAATGCCTATTAACCAAATGTGGACAATTAACCTTACCATGGGGCAATTAGCAAGTGGTAGTAGCGCACAACCTTTTAAAACAGTTGAAGATTACGACAATTGGTTAAGCAGATTAGACAAATACAATACGTGGTTACAATCGGCTAAAGAACGTATGCAACAAGGTATCAAAGAAGGGTATGTTTTACCAAAATCATTAATCAAAAAAGTAATTCCTCAATTCGAAAGCTTAACTGTTGTAAAAAAGTCATCTGAAGGAATTACCGATTTTTCTGAACATTTATTTTATTCTCCGATAAATGCTTTACCTGCTAATTTTTCGGATGCTGATAAAACAAGATTAACAGAAGCGTATACCAATATATTGAATGATAAATTAATTCCGTCATTCAAAGCTATGTATGAATTTTTAAAGGTTGACTATTTAGCTGCTGGTAGAGAGAGTAGCGGTATTTCTGATATTCCTAACGGAACAGCATACTACCAACATGCTATCAAAAATTATACGACTACCAACATGACAGCTGATGAAATTCATGAATTAGGGCTAAAAGAAGTTGCTCGAATTTTATCAGAAATGGAAAAAGTAAAAGAGCAAGTTGGATTTGAAGGAAACTTAAAAAAATTCTTTGATTTTGTTCGTAACAACAAAGAGTTAATGCCATATACTGAACCGCAACAAATTATTGATAACTTTAATGCGATTCATGAAAAAATGAAGCCACAATTAGAAAAATTATTTGGTAATAAGCCAAAAACTCCTTTTGTGGTAAAGCAAACTGAAAAATTCAGAGAAGCTTCTGCTAGTGCTGAATACAACCCAGGTTCGTTAGACGGAACTCGCCCAGGAGTTTTCTATACACCAATTCCTGATGCTACTAAATACAATGTATTTTCTGATGAAGCTTTATTTTTACACGAGGCTATTCCGGGGCACCATTATCAAATTTCATTAACGCAAGAAAATGAAGATTTACCTGATTTTAGAAAAACGTTATGGTACAGTGCTTATGGTGAAGGTTGGGCTTTATATACTGAAAACTTAGGAAAAGAATTAGGTTTATATACAGATTCTTATCAATACTTCGGAATGTTAGGTATGGAAATGCACCGAGCTATTCGCTTAGTAGTTGACACAGGGATGCACGCTAAAGGTTGGAGTCGTGAAAAAGCAATTCAATATTCATTAGATAATGAAGCGGAAGGCGAAGCTAGTATTATTTCAGAAATTGAACGTTATATGGCGAACCCTGGACAAGCATTATCATATAAAATCGGACAATTAAAAATCCGTGAATTACGCGCTAAAGCTAAAAAAGAATTAGGAGATAAATTCGATATTAAAGAATTCCACAATCAAGTTTTAGAAACAGGATGCATTCCGTTAGCACTTTTAGAAAACAAAATTGACAAATGGATTGCTTCTCAAAAGTAATCCCATTACTCTAATAAAAAATAAAAATCCGCTTTGAGTTTTCAAAGCGGATTTTTTTATGAGTTAAATTTTCTAGTAAAATGGTTTTTCAAATAATAGATTTGTACAAATACCATCACGGTAAAAAAGAAGCAGGCACTTAGCATTAAATTTGATACTGTGATATTTTCAAATAAATTGGGTATTTGAATATTTGACAAGTAATCTATTCTCATCTTGGGTATTTTCAACCAACTCAATGAAGTTCCTTTTGACACAAGCAACATACTAATAGCTAACAAACTAGCTAAAACAACCCATACTTTTTTAGAAATTAATGGTGTAGCTTTATAAATAGAAGATTGTTCTTCGTTTAAAATAGCATCCATAATATTTGCAGTAAAATCAACAGATGGTGTTTCCTCTTCTATTTCGTTGATATACTTTTTCACAAAAGCATCTAACTCCTTTATATTTTTATTTTCTCCCATAATGATTAATCAATTCTGGTTCTACTTTTTTCTCAACTATATTCAGTAAACTTTTTCTCGCTCTGTGTAATTTCACCTTAACATTCGCTTCAGAAAAATCGGTTACTTCTACTATTTCCTTCAAACTTAATTCTTCAAAATAAAACATCCATAAAATAGAACGTTCTTCTTCTGGCAAACTTAATAGACAACTATTTATTACTTGTGCTCGTTCTTTTCGTTCAATACCTTCTAAAATACTGTCTGTAGATTGTATTCTGTTGATAGTAACTTCATCAATTGCATCGGTATTGTACCTTTCTTTATTCCTTTTCAAACTATCTAAACAAGTTCTGTAAGTTATTTTATACAGCCAAGTAGAAAACTTGGACTCTCCTTTAAACTTACTTAAATTCTTATATGCTTTTATAAAAGTATCTTGTGATATTTCTTCAGCTTCTTCTCTACTCTTTACCATTTTTAACGCTAACGAAAACACCATTACTTTATACTTCTCAACTAAAAAAGCATAAGCATTAGCATCCCCTTTAAGAATTTTATCTATGTAAGTTTGATCGTTAATAATAGTCATTTTATACTATGACTGTACCTTCTTAAAAAAGGTTACAAGTATTTATCAAAAAAAAGTAAATATTTTCTGTAACCTTTTTTAAAATACAACTGTCATACTTGCAAACACATTAAAAATAATCATTTTAAACTTAAAAATATGGAAGTAGCAATTGTATTTATGTTCTTGTTTGCAGTAATATTCGGAATCTTTTATTTATTCTATTCAACAAGAAATAAAGAACGTTTAGCTTTAATTGAAAAAGGTGTAGATGCCAAAATTTTTATGCAAGGCGAAAAAAAACGTTCTACACTAACAGGAAGAGTTATTATCTTAAACTTGGCTTTACTAACTATGGGAATAGGTGTAGGTGTTTTATTAGGTGCTATTTTAAGTTCTTTCTTTGGTTATAATGGCCCTTGGGAAACTCGTCCAGCAGATGCTATTGATTCTGAAGTTTTCTTTATAGCTTCTATTTTTCTATGTGCTGGTGGAGCTTTATTAATCGGATTTAATCAAACCAAAAAATTAGATAACGAATAGAATTTGTTTAAATAGACACCTTCTTAAATAAATATGTTAAAAGAGAATAAAGCTAATTTTATTCTCTTTTTTGTTTTGTAATTTAGTAAGCTAAATTCCTTAACATGAGAAAACTCATAATACTATTCCTTCTTATTTCTACAAATATATTAGCACAAACCGATACTAAAATATACGATATTATCAATGCTATTTCTAGTGATAGAATTAAAACAGATATTACTACACTAACAAATTTCGGTACTCGACATACACTAAGCGATACTATTTCTAATACACGTGGAATTGGTGCAGCACGTCGTTGGATTAAATCTGAATTCGATAAAATTTCTTCTGATTGTAATAACTGTCTAGAGGTATTTTATCAAAAAGACTTGATAAGAAAAGGAGCTAACAGTAGAATAACTAAAAATGTTTGGGTTGTTAATGTAGTGGCTATTCAAAAAGGAACTAAATACCCTAATAATTACATTGTAATGAGTGGTGATATTGATTCAAGAATTTCCGATCCTAATAATTTTACTGATGATGCACCTGGAGCTAACGATAATGCATCAGGAATGGCTGGAACTATTGAAGCAGCTCGTGTATTAAGTAACTATACATTTGAAAATAGTATTATTTACGTAGGACTGTCTGGTGAAGAACAAGGTTTGTTTGGCGGAAAAGGATTGGCTGCCTACGCCAAGGAAAAAAACTGGAATATTGTTGGTGTTATGAATAATGATATGATTGGAAATATTAAAGGTGTTGATGGTGTAATTGATAATCGTACGTTTAGAATTTTTTCTGAGCCTGTACCTCCAACAGAAACAGAGCGTCAACGAAAAGCACGTCGCTTTTATGGTGGCGAGGTAGACGGAATTTCACGTCAGCTAGCGCGCTATATATACAAAACTACCAAAACTTATATGCCTGAAATGAATCCGAAAATGATTTACCGTTTAGATAGATTTGGTCGTGGTGGACATCATAGGCCTTTTAACGATACAGGTTTTGCCGGCATTCGAATTATGGAGGCGCATGAAAACTATACGCAACAACACCAAGATATTAGAACTGAAAATGGTATTGAATATGGAGACCGCTTACAATTTGTAAATTTTGAATATGCTAAAAAATTAACTGCTGTAAATGCTATTAATTTAGCAAGCATTGCTTCTGCCCCTCCTTCTCCGAAAAATGTAGGAATTGGTGGTATTGTTGAAGCATCTGCAAAATTACAATGGGATAACGTTGATGGTGCTAAAGGGTATAAAATTTATTGGAGAGATACTACTTCCCCAACTTGGGATAACTTCAGATATGTAGAAAACACTACTAAGTTTCCTTTAGAAGGAATTGTTCTTGACAACTACTTCTTTGGTGTAAGTGCTGTAGGAAAAAACGGACACGAAAGTATCGTTTCATTCCCTTCTAAAATTATACGTTAAAATGGAAAACAAACCTCATCTATATTTTAAAACACATATTGAATGGAGAGCTTGGTTATTAGATAACCATAATAAAAGCGATGGAGTTCATCTAATTTTATACAAAGTTGACGTAGACATACCTAGTATGCGCTGGGAAGAAGCAGTAAAAGTAGCTTTATGCTTTGGTTGGATAGATAGTACTGTGAAAAGTTTAGGTGATGGTAAAAGGCGACAATACTTCTGTCCTAGAAAGCCTAAAAGTGTATGGAGTGCTTTAAATAAAAAATACATCAAAGAGCTAACTACCGCCAAATTAATGCACCCTGCTGGAATTAATTCAGTTAAAATTGCTAAAGAAAATGGCTCTTGGTATGCTTTAGATGCTGTAGAAAATTTAATTATTCCTGAAGATTTACAAATTGAATTTGACAAAAACCCTACTGCTTTTAACAATTTTCAAAACTTTGCTCCGTCTTACCGTAAGAGCTACTTGTACTGGATACATCAAGCTAAGAGAGAAGCAACAAGAATAAAACGAATTAATGAAATTATTCGTCTGTGCGAAGCCAATATAAAGTCTAAATAACCTGTTAAATTTTATAATATAATTAACAATTTTAAACAATAATAAAAGTAAATTGGTTGCCTTATTTATCAACTCAAACAAATTATTATGTTTACAAAACAACTAAAGTTAGTTTGTTTACTTTTTTTAACCATTTCAATAGCGGGTATTCAAGACATAAATGCTCAAAAAAGGAAAAAGAAAAAGAACAAAGCTAAAACAGAGATTTCTTCTAAATCAAAGAAAAAGAAACCCAAAAAGACAATCAAAAGCTTAACAAAAAGCAGTAAAAAATTAGATGGTTTATTTACTATTTATCAAGACACAGTTACTGGAGATGTTAAGCTATTATTGAAAAAGGATCAACTAGACAAAGATTTTATCTATTTCTCGCAAATAGCTGATGGTGTTACAGAAGCTCGTGCATTTAGAGGTTCTTATAGAGGTTCAAGCATTTTCAACATAAAAAAACACTTTAATAAAATTGAGTTTGTTGCTCCTAACACTTCATTTTATTTTGATGAAAATAATGCAATTTCAAAATCAGCAAGAGCAAATATTAGTGATGCCATCATAGCTAGTACTAAAATTTTAGCTTCAGATGAAAAGAAAGGAGAATATTTAATAGATGCTAATCCTTTATTTATTTCTGAAGTTTTTACTCGAATTAAAGCTCCAAACTTTCCTAAAAGCTCTCCTTTTGCTTTCAAGTTAGGTAGATTCGATAAGAAAAAATCAAAAATAAATAGCATAAAGAACTATCCAGAAAACACTAATCTTAAAACTGAATATGTATACAACAATCCTTCAGTCTTAAATCAAGGGTCAAGAGCGATTAAAGATGGTAGATATATTTCTATAAAGGTTTTTCATACGTTTATGAACGTTCCTGAAAATAACTACCAAACTAGAATGGATGATCCTAGAGTAGGTTATTTTTTAACTACCACTAACGACATGACCTCTACTGAAACGGTAAACTATAGAGATTTTATACACCGTTGGAAACTTGTTAAGAAAAACCCTGATTTAGCTATTTCTGAGCCTATAAAACCAATTACTTGGTGGATTGAAAACTCAACACCTAAAGAATTTATTGAAACCATAAAAGAAGGTGTTTTAGCTTGGAACGAGGCTTTTGAAAAAGCTGGGTTTAAAAATGCTATGGTTGTAAAAGTTCAACCAGATGACGCTACGTGGGATGCTGGTGATGTTCGTTATAACGTATTACGTTGGACCTCTTCTCCTAACCCTCCTTTTGGTGGTTACGGACCAAGTTTTGTGAATCCAAAAACAGGAGAAATTCTAGGAGCTGACATTATGCTTGAATATGTTCATTTTACCAATCGTGTAAAATACAATAAAATATTTGGTGATGTTTCAAAAGCATCTTCTGAAGAAGAGGCACTTGCTATTTTTACAAATGAAAACAACCACATGTACTGTTCAGCAGGTCATTTAATGCACGAAAACACCATGTTTGGTAAAACAGTTTTAGCTGCTACTGGTGCATCTGATTTAGAAATGGAAGGCATGAAAAGAGAAGCTATGAAATCACTAATCATGCACGAAGTTGGTCATACATTAGGATTAAACCACAATATGAAAGCAAGTCAGTTATTTTCACCTGAACAATTAGCTGACGCTGATTTTATAAAAGGAAAATGCTTAACTGGTTCTGTTATGGACTATGCTGCTATTAACTTAACTCTTGATAGAAGTAAACAAGGGCAATATTATGATACTGCTGTAGGACCTTATGATATTTGGGCTATCCAATATGGTTATACGCCTTTTAAAAATAGAGCAGAAATGGATGCTTTATTAGCACAATCAACAAAACCAGAATTAATTTTTGGTAATGATGTTGATGACATGCGTTCTCCTGGTAAAGCTATCGACCCTCGTGTTATGACAGGCGATTTATCAAACGACCAAATCAAATATTCAATTGATCGTATTAAGTTAGCCAATAATATGATGAAAAACATTAAACAACGTTTTTCTAAAAATGGAGAAACCTATGAAGAACTCAGAAATGCTTATTACATCATAAATGGTCAAGCTGCTAGAGCTGGTGATGTAATTTCAAGGTTTATTGGAGGTGTTTATGTAGATAGAGCTGTATCTGGTCAAGAAAATGCAGCCCAACCATACACACCGGTTAGTTTAGCTGATCAAAAAAGAGCTATGGAAGCTCTAAAAACTTATGTTTTTGCTCCTAACGCTTTTAACGCTCCTAAAGATTTATATAACTATTTAGCAAGACAAAGACGTGGTTTTAACTTCTTTGCAAGATCTGAAGATCCTAAAATTCATGCTGAAGTATTAAGTTATCAAAAAAGAGTTTTAAATCATATTTTACACAGAAACACTTTACAAAGAATTTCTGATTCAGAATTATATGGAAATCAATATAAACTGGCTAATTTTATGACAGACCTTAACAATGCTATTTTTAAGGCTGATATAAATACCAATGTAAACTCCTTCCGTCAAAACTTACAAACAGAGTATACTAAGATGCTATTAAAGATGATTAATGGTAAAAGTAAGTATACAAATGCTTCTAAAGCTATGGCTTTATACAACTTAAATAGAATTAAGTCATGGGTAAGTAATGGTGTTGGAAATATTGCCACTAAAGCTCATAAAAATCAATTAAAACTGTTAATTAATAACACTCTTAAAGATGTAAAATAACAGTATTAATAACTATAATACAACCCCATCATTTTGTAATGATGGGGTTCTTTTTTACTATACGCTTATCACTTTTAATCACTAAACAATAAACCTAATAGAAAAGATATTTAGGTAAATTCTAAATGATTTTTAGTATTTTGTACTCCAATCAATTAACTATATGCAACTAGAATCCCTCGTTAAAAATTTTAAAAACAAAGATGTAAAAGCTTTTGAAAGCCTCTACGAAATGTACAAACAAAGCGTTACTGGTGTAGTTTACAATATTGTCAGAGATCAAACAATAGCTGAAGAAATAACACAAGATGTTTTTATAAAAGCTTGGAATAACGCAAACACTTATTCTGAAAAAAAAGGACGTTTTTTCACATGGATTATCAATATTGCCAGAAATGCAGCTATTGATAAAACAAGATCTAAAAACTTTAAGAACAGTTCTAAAAACCTTGATGCCGAAATTTTCGTAGATATATTAGAGAACCATGACAGTTTAGACTCTAAAACTGATGCTATTGGTATAAAAAACTTTGTAAACAAGTTAAAAGATACTTGTATTAAGGTTATAGAGCTTCTTTACTTTAAAGGCTTTACACAAAAGGAGGTTTCTGAAAGTTTAAAAATGCCTCTTGGCACTGTAAAAACTAGAAGCCGAAATTGTATTAACGAATTAAGACTTATGCTTAAATAATGGCTACAAATAAACACATAGAATCTGGAATATTAGAACTATACATAGCTGGTGCTCTTTCTGATAAAGAAAATGAGCAAGTATATAGTTTGATGGTGGAACATCCTGAGATTTTAGAAGAGGTAAAAGAAATTGAAAAATCAATTTCTATTCTTACTTCTCATGTTGCTCCTAAAAATGCTAAAAATTCTTTTAAAGACGTTTTAATTAAAATGTTACAAGAAAAAGAAGATTCAGCTAAAACAATTCCTTTACGAACATCTAAAAATAATTGGGTAACTTATACAGGGTGGGCTGCTGCTTTAGTAGTTGGTAGTACTTTAATTTTATCGTTAAATAAGAGTGCTAATTTACAAGGTCAAATAGACACGATTAATGAAGCTAAAGAACAATATGAAATTAAGTTAGATGAAACTAATGCTGATTTAGCTGAAAACAAAAAGCTTTTAGCAGTAATAAGAAGCAAAGATATTGTTACAGTTCCTTTACAAGGACAAAAAGTATATCCTGAAGCCTATGCAAAGGTATATTGGAATAAAAACTCTAAAAATATTTACCTTGATGTTCAGGGATTACCTGATCCTCCAGAAGGAAAAGTATACCAAGTATGGTCTTTAAAACTTGATCCGTTATCTCCAACTAGTTTAGGTACTATAGATAACTTTGCTGCTAGTGATAGTAAAATATTTACTATTAACAATCCTAATGATTCACAAGCTTTCGGTATTACTCTAGAGCCAGCTGGAGGAAGCGAAACTCCTACTTTAGAACAATTATATACTCTAGGTGCAGTATAAATAACAATCTATTTTATAAATTAATATAGCCGCTTAAAGCGGCTATATTTTTGTTGCCATTAATCCTTCTAAAAAAATGACAACTATCAAGTCCCCCCGGACTATCATTATCTTTAAAAAGAATATCGTATGGTGGCTTTTGCAGAAAACGGAGTTCCTGGTGTAAAATGAATTTCTTCCACAGAATTTGGTTCATTTTGCAACCTTGATTCTGTAGCAAACTGTGTTTCATTCCAAGCTACATCAAAAATATTTTCTAACGCTACACCTAGTGTTATATTATTTATTTTATAACTAATATTCGCATCGGTAACAAAATAACCTTCTGCTACTATTGAATTATCTTCATTTGCAGGTCTATCACCTATATATCTGTAATGAACTCCTCCTGAAAAGTTCTTATAATTATTTATTGATAATCCTCCTGTTACAGTTACTTTAGGAGCTAAAGGAATATTATTTTCTCCAGACGGATCGTCAACACTTTCTGCTTTTGTAAAAGTAGCATCACTATCAAAATATAACCAATCTGTTAACTGATATCTAAGACCTAAATCAATACCATAGCGTTGTACTTCTCCTGAAGGTTCTACAATACCAGCATCTCCAACATAAACCAATTCATCTTCTGAAAGTAAGTACCATAATGCTGTATTTATAGCTATTTTTGAGGTTGGTTTCCAAACAGCCCCTAAATCAACACCATAAGCTCTAGGTAATGTTTTCCTGTTGGGTTGGGTTGCCACTACCCTAGTATCATTTGAATGAAAGCCTATTCCTGATTTTAAAAACCATTGAATTTTTTCATTTGGAGTATAAGTAACATTTATCTTAGGATTAACTACTACTTGTGATTCAGAAAACGTTTTGTATTCATCTAGTAAATAATCATTGTAGTTAAATTTTAAATAATCTAAACGTAAAGCTGGTGCCACCATAAATTTCCCAAACTCAAACTCACTATTTACAAAAGCGTAATAGTTAGTTTGATTTACCTTTCCTAATTGAATTCGATCTAAAACTTCTTTTCTTTGAAGTGTATGCGATAGCTCTAAATTATCTACAATATCAGCACGTAAACCTGTTCCAAAAGTCAACTCTACAGGTGTATTTGATATATGGGTTTTCTTTTTAAACTGTGTATTGAACCCGAAAACATCTCTGTTTTCAGTTTGCTTTATTTGATCTCCGTTCACAGGATCATCTAAAAAGAAGGTAAAGTTTGAAAATAAATTAAAATTATAATTTGAATAAAAAACGTTTGAAGTTACACTAACATCGTTCTTTAAAACTTTTGAGTGTTCTAAGTTTATGTTTGTTCTCGATGTTGTTCCTCCTTCAGTATCATCAATTGAACCAAAACGAGTAATATTTCCATTATCAACTTCTCTTTGTGGTATTTGCCCAGAAGCATCCCATTTACTAGTAAAATATGAAGCTGATAATGATAAACTACTATTATCTTTTAAAAAGGTTCTATACTTCGTAAAAATATTAATTCGACTAAAATTCTGAGGAGATTCTACAAAACCATCTGTTTCTAAATACTCAATAGCTACATAAGCATTGTCTGTATTATTTTTATCTAACAAATTAAACATTCCTAAAGTTCTAAATGTATTGAACTGTCCTATACCAACTTCTACTCTACTGTTTTGTAAATATGTTTTTGTTTTAAAATCTACATATCCAGCAGTATTAAAATCTCCTTTACTAGCGTAGTAAGGTCCTTTTCCGAAGTTAATTTTTTCGATGGTTTCAGGAATTATAAAGTGTAAATCACTATACCCTTGTCCGTGTGCATGAGAAACCATATTTACTGGTGTTCCGTCTACCGACAACGCTATATCTGTACCGTGATCAATATCAAAACCTCTTAAAAATATTTGTTCCGCTTTTCCTCCACCAGCATGTTGACCTATAAAAAGTCCTGGTACTCGTTGTAATATTTGTTGAGATGAACTTACTGGTTTTTTATCTAAATCAACTCTTACAATTGTTTGTAATGGATCTCTCTTGTTAGATAATACCATCTCATCTAACAAAAAACTTTTCATTTCTAAAATAATTGTTTTTGGAGAGCTTAGATCGTCACTACCTAATTCTAAGTTGATTTTTTTGTATCCTAGAATTCCAAATTCAATAATATCTCCTACTTTTGAATTATCTAAGATAAATTCTCCATTAACTTTTGTATGTGTATGGCTGTTACTAGTAGTATTATATACATATACATTCTCTAAAGGCTTTTTGTTGGTATTTAATACCTTTCCTTTAAATTGTTGTGAAAATACATGGTAACTACCTAACAATAATGCTAAAAATAAAATCTTTGTTTTCAAAATACTGAAGTTTGGTTATATATTTAAAATTTTTTCTGTCATCAACGGACCTAACTCAAAAGAGCTGTCTAATAACTCTTCTTTTAAAGCCATAGCTTTATCATTAATTCCATTTGCTTTGTAAATTTCAGCTATATGATACTGTATTTCGGGCTCGAAAGTTTTATCTACTACATATGTATTAATTACTTCTAAAGCTTTTTTAAAGTCTTTATTTTTGTAATAATACCAGGCTAGTAAATCGTAAGATTGTGGCGTAGACCTACTCTCAATTTCTTTTTCGATGTATGATAACGCACTAGATGTGTCATTAAATTCTTCTAAATATAATTTAGCTAAATGCTGATTATACATTACACCATATGAGCTATTTTTTACAGCCGATAAATATACCTCTATATTACTTTCTTTTATTGTTAAATTATTCTTAAACTCGGCTATTTCTGCCTTTAATAAATAGTAATCTGGAGAAGAATGTTCGTTACTTATGATATCTAAAATTCGCAGTGCTTCATCTGGATTTTTATCATGAGAATATACTATCCAAGCAATACCTTTTTTTGCATACGCGTTACTGTTATCTAGTTCTAATGCTTTTAAATATAATTTATAAGAATCTTTTATTTGACCATTATGACCATAGAAATCAGCTAAATTGGTATAACTCCAAGCTTTTAAGTCTTTATTATTAGCTTCTTCTGCTTTTTTCATGGCTTTTTCCATAAATCGAATTGCAGAAGACAAATCTCCTTTATAATCATGCCATTTAGAAACTCTTATTAGGTAATCAAAGTCAGCATAATTTTCAATTTCAGCTAAGTATTCTGAAGCTTTATGAGGTTCTCCTAACTCTAAATAAACATCAAACAACATTTTTTGAGTCGCATTTAGGTTTTCTCCATTTACCTCAGCTTTTTTTAGTAATTCTAACGATTCTTTAAATCGATGTTGAGAGATATAGTTTCTTGCTAATGATCGTAAATGTGAAGCTTTGTTATAATTCGTTTTTTGGTTGATTTTTAACAGCTTCTTTTCAGCTTCTATCAAATAAGAAATATTTCCTTTTTCTGAGAAAAGTAATGTGTTAGCCTTTGCTATTTTACTTAAATATGGATATTGTGTTGGCTGATTGTTTAGTTTGTTCTGCCAAAAATCTAGTTCTTTTTGTGCTAACGATTCTGAAGTAGTCGTTGTATTTTGTATATACTTATTATACTCTTTTTGGTTAGCTACTTTTGTTGTTTTTGAAGTTGTACAACTCAGTATAGTGCTGCTTAAAATAGCACAAATAATTATTTTTATAGTTTTCATTTTAGAAGGATTTTTAGTTAATAATTTGTTTAAAAATTGGTTGCTAAAAAAGCAACCAATTTTAACCCCAGGAGGTTTAGTCATCCCATTTTACCAAGGACTTGCTAAATATGGAAAAGAGCTTAAGAAGTTTTTATCATTCGCATCTACATGATCATCTGATAATGTTGGATTTTCAGAAAAATCTTCTCCTCCAAAAATCAATAATAACTCAACTGTAATTACATCATCTGCTAAAGCTCTTCCTGTTAAAACATTAGTTCCATCATAAAAAGTTGTTGTACCATCTAATGAAACGGTTAATACATCGGTAGCTAAAACACTCGCAAAAGTTGCAGCGTCTAAACCTAATGCATTCGTATCTCCATCGTTTGCATATGCAGGACTTAATGCTTTTAAATTTGTTTCAAACATTGCAGCAAAATTTGCTCCTTGTTCTGACGGTATTGTTACATTAAACGCATCTTTCATATCACTATTTACAAAAACAGTATTCACTGCTGGTCTACCCATTTGGTCTTTTTGCATGTAACTTCCCGAGAAGTCAATAGAAGCCATTGGTGGTATATTATTATCATCATCACTACAACTTGCTAAGGCAAAGATTGATAGGATTGAAATTGCTAAGATTTTTATATTGTTAAGTTTCATGTCTTTGAATTTTAAAGTTGATTGTTTTTTACTGCTTCGTTTTAGTTTCTACCCAAGTATTAATAGTACCTGAACCTCCAATCATAGATTTTGGAACTTCTACAACAACTGATAATACATTAGTCCCAGCAAAAGTATCTGCTCCTGGGTCGTTAAAGCCACCTGCATTTCCTGCTATAATTTCACCATATTGAGCAAAATCCATAAAGAAAGGATCGTCTCTAGGTCCTGCAAAAAATTGCATTCCTCCTTTACTACCAATAATAGCACTAGATCCATAAGGAGTTATAGAAACCCCATATTCAGAGCCATCTTGTGGTAACGTACTAGTTAAACCAGTAGTTGATGGATTGTATGGACCAAAAAAGTACATTTTTCCATCTCTTGGAATTGCCTGAATTACTAAATCTTCAACTTTATCATCATTGTTGTCGATATTAAATTCAATCAATACGTTTTCATCAAAACTTGCTGATGCTGTAGCAGACGGACTTAAAAGTCCTTGAATATTCGCTACAAATACAAGGTTGCTTGTATTTTCTCCTTGGAAAGCATAAAAGTCTGTAATATCACTTGAGCCTCCTGTTACGTCTGGAGCGTCAATGTGATCGGCTGCTAATAAAACCAGCCCTATTAATGCTAAAGCACTAGCTCCAATAATTAATTTCATTTTTTTCATGGTTGTAAATTTTAAAGTTAATTACTCATTCAACCTTACTTACGAGAAAATAGCAATGACGGTTTTTATTTTTTTAACTTTTTTTTATAAAAACATGAAACCTTCCTATTTTAAAGGGATTACAGGTGATTTTTTTTATACTCTTCTTTTACCTATTCATTTCTTTAAAAATGAATGTTTATTTTTGAGTACTATGGCTACAATATTAATTACAGGCGGAACAGGGTTGATTGGAAAAGAGTTAACCAAAAAATTAACTAGTAAAGGACATGTGGTAAACATTCTTACCCGAACACCTAAAAAGAACAATGAGTTTCGCTGGAATGTAAAAGAAAGTTTTATTGATAAAGATGCTTTTAACAATGTTAGCCATATTATCCACTTAGCTGGAGCAGGTATAGCAGATAAACGTTGGACCAATGAAAGAAAAAAAGAGTTGATTGATAGTCGTGTAAAAACTGCTACTTTACTATTCAATAAAGTACAAGAATATCAAATATCTCTTAAAAAGTTTATTTCTGCTTCTGGTATAGGATATTATGGAGCTGTTACTTCCGATAAAATTTTTACAGAAAATGATAAACCTGAAAATGATTTTATCTCTAAAATTTGTGTAAAATGGGAGAATGCTGCTCTTCAATTCGAACGAATAGATATTCCTGTAACCATTTTACGAACTGGTGTCGTTCTTTCAAAAAATGGTGGAGCTTTACAAAAAATGAATACTCCTTTGTTTTTATCAGCTTTAGGTCATGGTAAACAGTACATGCCTTGGATTCATATTGATGATTTGTGTAAGCTTTATATAAAAGCAATAGAAGACAACAACTTTAGTGGAGTTTATAACGCCGTTGCTCCCGAACATCAAACCAATGAAAGTTTTACAAAATTACTTGGAAAAAGTATTAGTAAGCCTGTGCTTCCTATGAATGCTCCTTCTTTTATTTTAAAAACAGCACTGGGTGAAATGGCTTATATTTTATTAAAAGGAAGTAGAGTTTCTTCTAAAAAAACCAATAATGCTTATAATTTTATTTTTCCAACCTTAAAAACAGCCTTAACTAATATTTATAATGAATAATAAGCTTGAAAATCCTGTTTGGCATTCGTTGTGTGAAACACATGAAAAATTTGCTATTAATTATGATGGTGTAAAGTTTTATAATCCTACAGTTTGTCCTTTTGGTGCTTTTACTGATGTTTCAAAAACTACAGATGCATTGAATGAATATTCAAAACTTACTGATAAATTCTTTTTAGTTTCTGAAAATAAAACACCTACTTATGACAAAGACAAAATTCTTCTATACAAAAAGATTGATGGTTGCCAAATGATACTTGAAGACTTAACTGATTTTGATATTATTGAAGAAATAGTTCCATTAACTGAAGAACATATTGATGAAATTTATAACCTAGTATGGTTAGTAATGCCTGGTTATTATAGAAAAAGAACTTTTGATATGGGAAAGTATTTTGGGATTTTTAAGGATAATAAACTTGTTGCTGTAACTGGGCAACGTATGCAAACTGATAATTTTATTGAAGTTAGTGCCGTAGTTACTCATCCTGAACATACCAGAAAAGGATTAGCTAAACAACTTTCTCAACATGTTACTAAAGAAATTTTAAAAACTGGAAAGCACCCTATTTTACACACTAATAAAGGAAATCCTGCAATACAACTTTACGAAAAGTTAGGTTACAAACAAACAAGGGATATGAACTGGTGGTTTTTCCATAAAAAATAAGAGCTCAGGAATTTCTGAGCTCTTTTAATATCTCTTTATTTAGTTAGTTCTGGTACTGATGTATAAATATAATCCCCATGTTTACCTGTAAAGTACTTTCTCATTTTTTTTCCAAACTCTTTTCTTTTTGCTTCATCAGACCAATGTTCTTTAAAAAGTTCGTTACTTCTTTTTCCCATTTTATCTAAATCTCCCATAGACTCTATTACATAAGCTCTGGTATATTCTGTTCTGTCTGATCCCCAAGCGTGTGCATGTTGGTAAAATCCTTTTATAAATTCATTTTTTTGAATAACATTATCTAAATATTGTTTAGATAATTCATCATATTCTTTCATAGAGCCATCTTCCGGAAATGCAAAATGTCCTTTTACTACCAACCAAATCATTTCTTTATTTGTAGGCTGTAACATCTTAGCTCCTCCAATAGGTGCGTAAATCTCATCGGAGTGATGATGTGTATAATACGCATCCTTTTTCTTAAAGTATGCATCTCTTTTATCTTTATCTGGCCAAGCTTCTTTTGCTAACTCACCACTCCTCTTGGAAGCTTTATCAATATTATCCCAAGAAGAATATGTAGTTACAAAAATTATTTCTGTATTATCTGGTGTAAAGCGATGTAAAAACACAAATGACCTTAAGATAAATTCATTCTTTTTTACAACTTTATCTAAAAACTCTTTTTCTACAGCAATCCATTCTCCTTTATCAAAATTTTCATAATTTAAGTTCCAGTGCCCCGTTGTGACAGTTATATACTCAGGACGTTGATTCTCTTCTTGTGAAAAGACGGTTGATGGAATAAACATGAGTAATAGAAATCCCATTAATAGCTTAAGTTTAACTGTTTTCATAATAGTTAAGTTTTAGTAATGATTGAAAAAATGTAATTATGGGTTTGCTTAAGAAATATACTATAAACTGGCCCCTTTGTGAGAAGTATAATGAGAGTATTACAAAATTAACAAATTATAACACATTAAAAACAAGTGTTTTAACTGTTTTTAACATAAAAAAGCTCAGAATAAATTCTGAGCTTTTTAAGTAAATATATGATTGGTATATTTTTTAACCTTTCGTGAACTTCGCTGTCATGTTGGTTGTTGCATCTTGCCCTTGAATCTTCATTGTCATATTAATTTTTGATTCTAAAGGCATCCCCGTACTTCTATCAATATCCATAGCTCCTGTGATATCACCATCTGCAGCCCCTGTTATTTTTCCTGAAATATCTATTAAAACATTTTTTGGAGAGATTGATTTTACTTTGTAGGTAAAGCTGAAATTCATTGCTCCATCATTTTTAGTTTTTGTCCAAGTATCTCCTACTGCTACTGCTTCTTTAGGATAAATTACACTACTCGATTGTTTTGTAAAGTCTTTTGCCCCTTGAATATTACTAGGCTCAACCTTGGTTTCTAAAATATTTCCTAAGTTATCACCTTTAGTCATGATTGTTGCTGATAACATAGGTTGCATTTTAGACTTCATCATTTTCCCAGTCTCATCTAATTCTTCATCTTTTTTAGATGAGTCATATGATATGTTCACTGCTCCTTGCTTCATATCCATTACCATTTTGGTAATTTTAGCACTACTTTCATATGTATCATCTGAAACACTCGTTATATTGTATTTCATTTGAATATGCATGTTGTTTGTCATTACGCCAACACCTATTACTTGAGCCATTTTCATATCCATAGTGTACTTTTGCCCCTTTTCATAGTTTAAACGTAGTAACACTTTTTCTTGTGCTGTACTCACCATAGTTACACCTAACAAAAGTGCTATTAAAATTTTTTTCATCCTTTTTTGATTTCTATTAGTAGTTAAAGTAGCTAATATAGTTAAAATAAAAAAGGCTTAGGTAAACACCTAAGCCTTTTAAAATATTACATCATTTTTCTAAAAATCTTGATTTACGTCCCAAGACTCTAAAATTTCTTTTAATGTTTTAATAAACATGCCTCCTAAAGCTCCATTTACCACTCTATGATCATAAGAATGCGAAACAATCATCTTATGACGGATACCTATAAAGTCTCCTTCTGGAGTTTCAATAACTGCTGGTTTCTTAACAATAGCCCCTAAAGCTAAAATTGCAACTTGAGGTTGGTTGATTATTGGTGTACCTGTAATACTTCCAAAACTACCAACATTAGTTACTGTATAAGTTCCTCCTTGAATTTCGTCTGGTTTTAACTTATTAGCACGGGCTCTACCTGCTAAATCGTTTACTTGCTTAGTCATGCCTACTAAATTTAACATATCAGCATTTTTGATTACTGGTACAATTAAATTTCCATCAGGCAAAGCTGCTGCCATTCCTAAGTTTACATTTCCTCTTTTAATGATTTTATCACCATCAACAGAAATGTTTATCATTGGGTGCTTCTTAATTGTAGAAGCTACAGCTTGCATAAATATTGGTGTGAATGTTAACTTCTCTCCTTCTCTTTGTTGGAAAGCATTTTTAACCTTGTTTCTCCAATTAACAATATTTGTTACATCGATTTCAATAAACGACTGTACGTGCGCTGATGTTTGAATAGAATCAACCATGTGTTTAGAGATTAATTTCCCCATACGGCTCATTTCTATAATTTCATCTTGACCACTTAATGAAACTGGAGTTGGTGCTGGTGCTGATCGAGGTACCGATTTCTTTTCTGTTGAAGCTGGAGCTGCAACTTTTGGCTGACTTCCTCTGTTTTCTAAATATGATAAAATATCATTTTTAGTTACTCTACCTTCTTTTCCTGTTCCTTTTATGGTTTCTAACTCCTCTACAGATATTCCTTCTGTTTGTGCAATACTCTTTACTAATGGAGAGTAAAAACGATCGCTTGATGAAGTATCAATCGTAGTAGTTACTGTTTCTTTGGCTACTTCAACTGTTTTTTCCACTGCTGCAACAATTTCTGGTTTAACCTCTTCTTTCTTAAGTGCATCTGTTGTTGCTCCTTCTTCACCCTCTGTTTCTATTATTGCAATAGTTTCACCTACTTGCACAACAGCATCTTTTTCAAATAAGATTTCAACTAAGGTTCCTTCTACTTCACTAGGTACTTCGCTATCTACTTTATCTGTAGCTACTTCAACAACGGTGTCATCTATATCAATAGTTTCTCCAACTTCTTTTACCCAAGAAGTTATTGTTGCTTCTGCAACACTTTCGCCCATTTTAGGCAACTTCAATTCGTATCTAGCCATAGTGTATAATTTTAAACGCTTGCGAAGTTACTAAAAAGCAACGATTTTTTCATGGTTTTATACGTTAAAAATTTTTGATTTCTTCTTTATCGATTAAATTATTCTCAATTCAACTCTAAAAAACCACAAACAGATTATTGTTATCTCTATAAAAAACAGATATCATTACGAATAATTTAATATCTAATTAAACTTTTGTTTGTTCACTCAAAATTCTATTTTTGAACTCTTTAACCTAATTTAAAATTGTTGAACGAAGCTATTACCAAACTTAACTTCTTATTTGACTGGAGGCCTTATCAAGCAAAAGTGCTTCAAAATTTTTCAGCTCACATACAGGATGATCATTTTCATATAGTTGCACCGCCTGGTTCAGGGAAAACAATTTTAGGAATAGAAATTATTAAAAGAATCGGTAAAAAAACATTGATTCTAGCTCCCTCTTTAACCATTAGAAATCAATGGGAAGGTCGTTTACAAAACTTTTTTACTACCGATTGTAATTTCACACAGGTTTCATTTGATATTAAACAACCTTCTGAAATTACCTTTTCTACATATCAGGGTTTACACAGTTTTTATAAGTCTTTTGAAACAAAAGAAGACTATTACAACTTCTTCAAAAAACATCAAATAGAAGTTTTGTTATTAGATGAAGCTCATCATTTAAAAAATGCTTGGTGGAAATGTTTGTTTGACTTAAAAGAGCAACACATGCAAACTGTTATTGCTTTAACTGCCACCCCTCCCTACGATAGTGAAAATACTGAAGTTCAAAAATATTTTAAACTATGTGGTGAAATTGACGATGAAATTGTAGTTCCTGATTTAGTTAAAGAGCACAACTTATGTCCACATCAAGATTTAGTTTTTCTTTCCAAACCAGAAGATCACGAAATTAATTTTATTACTGATTTTAGGCTGAAAATTGCTCAGTTTGTTACTGACATTTTAAAAGATGAAGAATTTATTTCTTTCCTAAAACAGCATCGATTTTATGCTAAAACAGAGGAAAACTTAGAAGAACTCTACAAGTATTCTGATTTCTTTTCTTCTATGTTAATCTTCTTACACGAAACAGGAGAAAGGATTCCTTTTGAAAAACTACATGTATTAGGTTTTGACAAAAATGAAGAAATTGAATTTCCTTCAATTACAAATGAATGGATTCAAATTTTGTTTCAACATTTATTGGTAACCAATCGCGATAACCTTATTGAATATGAAGCTTATCTTAATACTTTAGAAAAAAAACTTCGGAAATTGGCTGTTTTCAGTAAAAACAAAGTCAATTTAGTAGGAAATGAACTTTTGTATAAATCACTCAGTAATAGTCCGAGTAAATTAAAAAGTATTACTACAATTGTTCAACAAGAACAACAAAACTTACAAGACGATTTACGTTGTGTTATTTTATCAGATTATATTAGAAAAGAATACCTAAACTGTTCTTTACCTGAAATAAAAAAAATTAAAAAACTAGGAGTCATTCCTATTTTTCATCATGTTAGAACAACTACTCAAAACAAAAATAGTTTAGCTGTTCTTACAGGTAGTTTGGTAATTATTCATAGTAGTAATATTGCTAAGCTTGGTTTAATTGATACCATTGAAAATTACAATTACACTCCTTTAAAATCAGATACTGAGTTTGTAATTCTTTCTAGTAAAAATTCATCTAAACATAGTATTGTTGAAGTCATTACCCAACTTTTTGAGCTTGGTCATATCAAAGTTTTAGTGGGAACAAAATCGTTATTAGGTGAAGGTTGGGACGCTCCATCCATCAATAGCTTAATTTTAGCGTCTGTTGTAGGCTCATTTGTTACTTCTAACCAAATGCGTGGTCGTGCAATTAGAGTAGATAGTAAAAATCCTGATAAAGTGGGCTTGATTTGGCATTTGGCTTGTATTGATACTTCTGATGAATTAGGAGGGCGAGATTTTGAAATTCTTGCTCGTCGTTTTAACGCTTTCTTAGGCATTTCCAACAATGAAAAAGCTGTTATAACTAGCGGAATAGGACGTTTACAGCTTCCTTCTAATTTTATCGACGAAGATATTCAACAACAAAATAAAAAGACTTTAGAGCTTTCTAAAAACAGAAATTTAATTGCTCAACGATGGAAAAATGCAATTAGTCATGGAAAAGGAATTAGTAAAGAACTTACCTTTTTTAATGAAAAGAATAAACAATATCCTAAACAGAAAAAACTATATTATCAAGATATTGTAAAATATACTGTTGGAGAAATTATTATTGGTTTGTCCTTTTTTCTTCCTGAATTTATCATCAAAAACTTTAATGTTTTATTACAAAAAGGAATTGTTTACTTCCTATTTGTATTATCATCTGCTTTAGGATTGACATTCGGTTACAAAATTTATAAGTCTGCTCAATTGTACTTATACTTCGGATTGATTCATAAAAAAACAGATAAAATAGCAGCTGCAATTTTGAATTCTCTTGAGGAATTAAACCATTTAACAACACCGTTAAACGAAATACAAATTCAAACTCAATTACTAATTAAAGGGAATGTTTCTTGTACCATTCACGGAGCAAACAGGTATGAAAGTACATTATTCATAAAGGCTTTGGATGAGTTATTACAACCTATCGATAACCCTAAATATTTACTGATAAAAACGAGTTGGTTCCGTAGAAAACTAAAATTGGATAACTTTTTTCCTGTTCCTGAAATTTTTGGTGTTCGTAAAAAAGAATGTCAAATTTTTCAATCTCACTGGAACAAACATCTTGGTAAATCTAAGTTGGTATATACTCGAACTATGGATGGAAGAAAGCTGTTATTAAAGGCACGCCTTTTCCATATACATAACATAAACAATGAACTTACTAAGAAAAATGTTGTTTGGAAATAAGTTTTAAATTACACCCAGTTTTTAGGTTTAGCCAACACCTCTAACAATTTCGCTTCTTCTGAACCTTCTTCTGGATGGTGATTGTATTTCCATTGTACCGTTGGTGGTAAACTCATTAAAATACTTTCTATACGTCCGTTCGTTTTTAAACCAAATAAGGTTCCTCTATCGTGTACTAAATTAAATTCTACATAACGACCACGACGTACCTCTTGCCAATCTTTGTGCTCCTGAGTATATTCTATATCTTTTCTTCTTTCAACAATCGGCACATAAGAGTTTAAAAAGCTATTTCCTACTTCGGTAACAAAATCATATCGATCTTGCATAGAGACCCCTTCTGTTTCTTTTAAATAATCAAAGAACAAACCTCCTAAACCACGTGCTTCATTTCTGTGTGCATTCCAAAAGTAGTTATCACAGGTTTCTTTAAACTTTGGATAAAAATCTGGATGATGCTTATCACAAGCTTCTTTACATACCGTGTGAAAATGTTTTGCATCTTCTTCAAATAAGTAATATGGGGTTAAATCTTGTCCGCCTCCAAACCATTGGGTAACGATATTACCTTCTCCATCGTACATTTCAAAATAACGCCAGTTAGCATGTACTGTGGGTACAAATGGATTTTTTGGATGGATTACCAAGCTCAATCCACAAGCGAAAAAGTCTCCACTTTCCACTCCAAATTGCTTTCTTAATGCTTCAGGCAACTCACCAAAAACTTTAGATATATTTACGCCTCCTTTTTCAAAAATATTTCCATTTTCAATCACACGAGTCCTACCTCCTCCTCCTTCAGCACGCTTCCATAAATCTTCTTGAAATTTAGCTTTACCATCTATTGCTTCCAATTTTGATGTTATGGTATCTTGTAATTCTTGAATGTAGGCGTAAAATTGTTCTTTCATGTGTTTGTTTCTGTTGAGGTGCAAAAGTACTTATTCTGGTAATTTTTTAAGCTGTATTTTCTTAATAGTTTCTGTAGTCGCTGCGGTAACAGATAATGGTAATACCAGAATTACTCCGACAACAGGAATTAATAAAAACAACATAAATACTACTCCATTTCCTATAGCTAGCCCTTTGTTTTCTTTTACAAAATTGATACTTTCTCTGTATTTAAAATGACGTTCAAGAGTATAGTCCATATTTCCAAAACCGGCATAATATGCTTGCATTAAAAACAGTAATACAGTTGAAACAATACCAATCACAGGAATGAATCCTAATAATAAGATAGGAATTGTAAATAAAAGCTCTCTAGTTAAATTTCTAAGGTTTATTCGTATACCTCTAATTAATTGCTCTTGAAAAGAAGTTATTCTATGTGTATGATCTTCTCCTCTAAGGTGATCTTCAATTTTTTCAGAAACCGGACTCATAAAAGGTGCTGACAATGCCATGACGATATGTTTGTATAATACCAAACCTATTACCACAATAAGTAATCCACTTAAAAAAGTACTAATTACCTCAAAGGTTTCTTTACCAAACTCCCATTTCCAAAAGTTCGCTATGTAATGACCTATATTATCTGAAAATGTATAGGCCATAAAACCCACAAACGCTGCTGTTAATAGGCTTATCAGCATTGGAATGATAAAATACTTCCATAGCTTTAATTTTGAAATCATTCCGAAAGCACCGAAATAAGCTTGAATTCCTTTTACAATATTCTGTATCATTTCTTTTTTTTGTGAAAATAAAAAACCTCTTTCGATTAAGAAAGAGGTCTTTAAAAATATTGTTGAATTAATTTACTTTAAAATTGGTGCTAAAAAGTCTTCAAAATTCTTAGTGTTGATTTCGTTAACTTTATCCCAACCTATTTCTTTTGTTGGTGTCGCAGCACCTCTTTTAACATTAACAAATTGTTTGTCTTTACCTATTAAATATGCTGTTGGATAGTCTAATTTGTGAACAAAACCACTGATATCTAAAAATCCTTTTTGTACTTTATCGATGTCTCTTGCAGGAACTAGCTTAATTCTCTTATCTAATTTTTCAGCCATTCTTTTAACCTTAGCTTCCTTATCCCAGAAAATCATAATAAACTCCAATTGATCATTATATTTTTCTACCATTTTGTTTAAGGCTGGTACGTCTCCCCAACAAGGAGCCGACCAAGTAGCGTTAGCTATCAACACAATTGGCTTGTTAATTTTGTCTGTGCTTACCGTTTTACTGTCTATTGTCGTAAAATTATAATTTAACAAATAAGAGCCTTTAATGCACTTATCAATCAAACCTTCGGCGCTTTCTTCTACACAATTGTTTACTGCAAAATTGTAATACGTTTTATTTTGTGCGAAAATAACAGTTGTTAAAAAACACATCAAAACAAAAGATAATTTCTTCATTTTTAATTATTTAAGAGGGGTTATCTGTCGGCTTTATACTCCTTAACCGCATCTATAAATGCTTTTGCATTCTCTAGCGGGATGTTTGGTAAAATTCCGTGCCCCAAGTTAACAATATATTTGTCTTTACCAAACTCATTTATCATTTGGTGTACCATCTTTTTTATTTCAGCTGGTGGAGACAACAACCTAGAAGGATCAAAGTTACCTTGTAGGGTAATATTTCCTCCTGTTAAATAACGTGCATTTCTTGCAGAACATGTCCAGTCTACTCCTAAAGCTGAGGCGTTTGATTGTGCCATTTCATGTAAGGCAAACCAACATCCTTTACCAAAAGCTATTACTGGTGCATCATCTTTTAATGCTTCTATTATTTGATTAATGTATTGCCATGAAAACTCTTGATAGTCTGTTGGGGATAACATTCCCCCCCAAGAATCAAAAACTTGTACAGCATTCACACCTGCTTTTACCTTTTCTTTTAAATAAGCAATTGTGGTATCTGTGATCTTCTGAAGCAATTCGTGTGCCAAAACTGGTTGCGTAAAACAAAATTCTTTTGCCTTATCAAAGTTTTTAGACCCTTGTCCTTGTACAACGTAACATAAAATAGTCCATGGAGACCCCGCAAAACCTATTAATGGTATTTCATCGTTTAGCTTTTCTTTGGTTGCTTTAATAGCATCCATTACATAGCCTAATTCTTCATGAATATCAGGTATAATTACACTATCTAATCCTTTTTTATCTCTTACAGGATTTGGCAAATAAGGTCCAAAGTTAGGTTTCATTTCCACTTCAATATTCATTGCTTGTGGAATTACTAAAATATCTGAGAATAATATTGCAGCATCCATTCCGTACCTACGAATTGGCTGTACTGTAATTTCTGAAGCTAATTCTGGAGTTCTACAACGTGTAAAGAAATCGTACTTTTCACGAATTTCCATAAACTCTGGCAAATACCTTCCTGCTTGACGCATCATCCATACTGGTGGACGATCAACTGTTTCTCCTTTTAACGCTCTTAAAAATAAATCGTTTTTTATCATGTCTATCTGTACGTCATTCTTCCTCGTAATGACAATTATTTATTCTACATTTTTGATACTGCTTCCATCGACTTATCAATGGCATTAGCTATCTCTTGAATATCTTTTTCTGTTAATGCTGATGATAAGAACCAAGCTTCAAACTGACTTGGAGGTAAAAACACCCCATTTTTAGTCATTTCCCAAAAGAAAGTTGCATATTTCTTAGTATCTGAAGTTTGTGCATCTTCAAAATTGGTTACTTTTTTATTGGTAAAGAATGGATTAATCATCGAACCAAATCGATTGACTGTAATTTCAACTCCATGCTTTTTAGCTGATTCTAATAAGAATACCTCAATAATTTGAGCAATCTCATTAAATTTTTCATATGGGTTTTGCTTCTTTAATTCTGTTAAAGTAGAGATTCCTGCTGCCATTGCAATTGGGTTACCACTTAACGTTCCTGCTTGGTACATTCCTCCTAACGGTGCCACCATTTCCATAATTTCATTACGTGCTCCATACGCTCCTACTGGAAAGCCTCCACCTATTACTTTTCCTAAACAAGTAATGTCAGCTTCAACACCTAATACTTCTTGAGCTCCTCCAAACTTAGAACGGAAACCTGTCATTACCTCATCAATAATTAATAAAGCTCCTTTTGAGTTTACGTACTCTTTTAATTCTTTTAAGAAGTCATCTTGTGGTGTTACCACTCCCATGTTTCCTGCGATAGGTTCTAAAATAACTCCTGCAATATCATCGTGAGCTTCAAAATGCGCTTTTACACTTTCTAAATCGTTGTAATTTGCAATCAAGGTGTTTTTTACAGCCCCTTCTGGCACTCCTTTACTTCCTGGTAAACTCAACGTAGCTAAACCTGAACCTGCTGCCACTAATAAGGCATCTTGATGTCCGTGGTAACAACCAGCAAACTTTATAATTTTGTCTTTTCCAGTAAACGCTCTCGCTAAACGAATTCCGCTTAATACCGCCTCTGTACCAGAATTTACAAAACGAACCTTGTCCATTCCTGGAAAAGCATCACAAACAATTTTTGCTAATTTAATTTCACCTTTTGTTGATGCTCCAAAAGAATACCCATTTTTCAACGCTTTTCTAATAGCTTTTTCTACTTTTCTATGACGGTGTCCTAAAATCATTGGACCATAAGACAATACTAAATCGATGTACGAATTACCATCTACATCAATAATCTTACTTCCTTTCGCTTTTTTTATGAATAAAGGATTCCCTCCTACGGATGCAAATGCACGTACTGGTGAATTTACCGCTCCTACTAAGTTTTCTAATCCTTTGTTATATAATTCTTGTGATTTTTTGAATTCCATTTATTTTTCATTCATTTTAAGAAAGTCGATATAATTATCAATTACATCATCACTAGCTTTCCAGTTCTTACCTTTATTTTCTCTCAAGTATATAATACCTGTCAGTTCTATTATATTATCAGCTATAGCTTCGAAATTATTATTTTTAGCAACCCAATACTCTCCTTGTATAGATATTTTAAACCCTTTATCTAATAGTAATTTATATATCGGGGCTTCTATATTTCCTGCTACAGCTATTCTTTCCATTTTATCTCATTAAAACTTTCGCAGCTTCTTTGGCAAAATAGGTAATGATTATATCTGCTCCTGCTCTTTTCATAGACAGTAAGCTTTCCATCATTACTTTTTCACCATCAATCCAACCTTTTTCAGCTGCTGCCTTTACCATTGAGTATTCTCCACTTACATTGTAGCAAGCAATAGGTCTATCAAAATTATTTTTTAAATCTCTAATGATATCTAAATACGATAGTGCTGGTTTTACCATTAAAATATCTGCTCCTTCTTGATCATCAAAAGTTGCTTCTCGTAATCCTTCATCTCTATTAGAAGGATCCATTTGATAGGTTCTTCTATCTCCAAACGACGGTGCTGAATCTACTGCTTCTCTAAAAGGGCCGTAAAATCCTGATGCGTATTTTACAGAATATCCCATGATTGGTAAGTTCGCAAAACCAGTATTATCTAACGACTCACGCATCATAGCTATAGCACCGTCCATCATTCCTGATGGTGCTACCATATCTGCTCCAGCTTTCGCATGTGATACTGTTTGTTTTGCTAAGTTAACTAGAGTTGCATCGTTATCTACATCATTATCATGTATTACTCCACAGTGACCATGACTTGTATATTCACAAAAACATACATCAGTAATTACATATAAACCTGGGTAATTCTTTTTTATGAATCGGATAGCTTGTTGCATAATTCCGTTATCATTCCATGTTTCAGTCCCTTCATCATCTTTTTTGGATGGGATACCGAATAACAATACTGCTGGAATTTTTAAGGCAACAACCTCATCTAATTCTTTAGAAATGGTATCTAATGAATAACGGTTGATTCCTGGCATTGAAGGAATTTCTGTTTCAATACCTGTTCCTTCTTCAATAAATAATGGGTATACAAAATCATCTACCGAAAGCTTATTTTCTCTAACCAATCGACGGATATTTTCTGTTTTCCTTAGTCTGCGTGTTCTAAACATAGTTTATTCTTTTACAAAGTGAAGATTTACCAACTCTAAAACACTTTCTACGGTTGGCATCTTCGCTATTTGTACTTCTTTAAAATGTTTTTTTGCTTCGTTAGCGGTACTATCTCCAATACAAAAGGCTATTTTATCAGCGGTATTTTTTTCCATATAACTTTCAACAGTTGATGGGCTGTAAAATAATACTCCGTTTACTTTTTCGTCAACTTTTGCAGGACTGTACATGGTTTTATAAGCTTCTACTTCATTTACAGCGATTTCATTTGCTTTTAAAATAAGTGGTAAGGTTTCTAAACGTAAGTTACTACAAAAGTAGGTTACCTCTTGTCCTTTCAATTCTTTAGATAAATATTCAGATAGTTTTTTAGCGTTTCTTTCTGAATGTGTTACTTTTCCTATACGTTGTTCGATTAACTTCTTGGTTCTTCTACCAACACAGTAAATATTTTTGAATTGTAATTCATCTGAAGTAAATGAGTTTAGCAATGCTTCTACTCCATTTTTACTGGTAATAATTACATGTTCAATTTCTTCTTTAACTACTTTAGGAGCAATTCTATTAAAACGAATTTTAATAAAATCACTATCCTGAACACTCATATGTGTTGGTAATAGTTTCTTTTGTGCTTCAGATAGTTTTTTGGTCGAATAGATTGAAAACTGTTTTTCAATTCCTTCGTCTTCCATCATAATTAGCTTCCCTCCTTTATCTATCACATAATTAGCACAATCTTTTGCGACGTACTTATGCTTACCAACTTTTACTTTTTTACTAACTTCTATCTTCTTTTTACCATCTCTACTCAGTAAAATTCCTTTGAAATTAATTTCTTCTTCCTTTTCATTTATAAAGGCCAAAGCTCCAATAGGTGCTGTACATCCACCTTCTAAACGATTTAAAAACTCACGCTCAATGCCTGTACAAATCTCTGTATCCTTATCGTTTAACTCTGCACAGATTTCTTTAATTTCTTCATTCTCTTCTAAAGCTGTAATCATAATAGCTCCTTGTGCTGGTGCTGGAATCATCCAAGATAAATTAACAGCTCCTTTTGGTCGTAAACCTACACGTTCTAATCCTGCTGCTGCGAAAATAGCACCGTTCCAGTCGTTATCTTCTAACTTCTGTAAACGCGTATTTACATTTCCGCGTAAACCTTCTACTGTATGGGTTGGGTAACGGTTTAGCCATTGCGCTTTTCTACGCAAACTACCTGTAGCAATTACTCCGTTAGGTTGCGCCATAAACTCTTCGTTGTCTTTTAACAACAAAATATCGTTATAATTGGCGCGTTTTAAAACCGCTGCTTGTATAATACCTTCTGGCAATACTGTAGGAACATCTTTCATGGAATGTACTGCAATATCAATATCGTCATTTAACATAGCGATATCTAAATTTTTAGTAAAAATTCCTGTGATTCCTAATTCGTAAAGGGGTTTATCTAAAACTAAATCACCCGTTGCTTTAACGGGGATTAATTGAGTTTGATGACCTAATTCTTCTAAAAGTTTTTGAACTTTTTTTGCTTGCCACATAGCCAATTGGCTATCGCGTGTACCTATTCTAATTATCTTCTGCATGGATGGATTCTAAATTTGCTCCGAACACTTTAGCCATTACTTCAATACTAGTATTTACTGAAGTTTCTTCGTCTTTTAAGTGTTTCACAAATTGTGTAGTTATTTTTTGAATAAATCTTGATGTTAATATTTCTGCTTGTTCTTCATCAAAATTTTTAATTTTCTTCTTATGGAAGGCTATCTCACCTTGTTGAATATTTTGTAACGATTCTTTTAAAGCGGTAATTGCTGGGGTAAATCTTCTGTGATTTAACCATTCTTGAAATTCTTGGTTATGAGTTTCAATAATCGCTTCGGCTACTGGTACTTCTTGTTGGCGTATTGCTAATGTTTCATCAGTAATTTTAGAAAGATCATCTACATTCACCATTGTTACATTATCCAAATCAGCAACTTCTTTTGATACATTCGCTGGCATTGATAAATCTAAAATCAACAAGTCCTTATCTGTCGGAACATGTTCTTTTGTAATTGTAGGAAAACTAGCTCCTGTAGAAACAATTAGTACATCACTATTAGAAACCTCCTGTGCTAAATTTGCATATGACGCTTTTCTAATAGAACTATGATCTTTTACAAACGCTGAAGTTTTTTCTTCCGTTCTATTAATTAAACTTACCGATTTATTTTGTGTGTATTCTGCTAGGTTTTTACAGGTGTGTTTTCCCATCTTACCTAAACCAAATACTAGAATATTTTTCGAGTTATAATCTGATAAATTATTAATTAAGTACTGAACAGCTGCATATGATACTGAAGTTGTTCCTGAACTTAATTTTGTTTCGTTCTTAACTCGCTTACTTGCTTGCATTACATGATTTAATAAACGCTCAAAGTATGCATTTGTAGTTCCTACTTCTTTAGCTTGCTTAAATGCCTGACGTAATTGCCCTACTATTTCGTAGTCTCCTAAAATTTGGCTATCCAACCCTGTCCCCATTCTGAACAGATGATTAATAGCTTCTTTATTTTTATATACGTTTGATACGTTTGCAAATTCTTCTACCGAACCATTTGAGTATTTACACAACATACTTATTAACTGAAAAGGGTGTTCTGCAAAACCACAAATCTCAGTTCTATTACAAGTAGACAACACAAAAATTCCGTCTACTCCTTTTTGTTTTGCTTCTTCTAAAAGTTGTATTTGATTTTCTTTAGAAATACTAAACTTTCCCCTAATCGCAGCATCAGCCTTTTTATAACTAACGCCTATGTTGTATAAATTACTATGATGTTTGTTTTCTACTGTCATTGAGTCTTCTTCAAAAAAGTCGGTCAAAAATATAAATATTGAACAAAAAAAAGTATCGCTAAAAGAACTTTTAATGTCGCTATTCGTTTTTTCACTTAAAAACACCTCAAAAACTTACGCAAAAGTGTATTTTTGCAGTAAAATAGACTAGGAGAAACATTTTATTTTAGAATCATTCTAAATAACAAGCTTTATAAAAACCACTAAATCCATGTCAAAAAACATCGCAGAAAGTACATTTAGAGAAGTTTCTATAGAACAAGGTTTTTTTGTACTAAAATTCCAAAATAACTCTGATAAAACAGAGTTTTTCAAAAGAGATATAGACAACTCTTACATACAACTACACTACTGTGTTAAAGGCAATTGCAAATTTCATTTTAACAATAATAGCTATACTTTTAATGTTTTAGACAAGCATTCTATCTTCTTATACAACCCGCAACAAGATTTACCTATTAACTTAGAAATACTACCTAAAACCTCTTTGGTCTCAGTTTTAATTTCTATTGAAAAATTTCATGCTTTTTTCTCTAAAGAAGCTAGTTATATACCTTTTTTAAGCGAAAACAATAAAAACAAAAAGTATTACGATAATGCAGAAATAAATGCTAATGTTTTATTGGTACTTCAACAGATTTTAACGGCAAAAAACCAAAGTTCAATGCGAGACCTTTATATTAAAGGGAAAACATACGAGCTATTAAGTTTACATTTTGACAGTGGCGAAAACACCAATGAAGAATATTGTCCTTTTTTAGTAGATGATCGTGAGGTTTTAAAAATTAGAAAAGCAAAAGATATTATCATTGCTAGAATGAGTGAACCACCAAGTTTGCAAGACTTATCTAACGAAGTAGGTTTAAACCTTAAAAAATTAAAAGAGGGATTCAAGCAAATTTATGGAGATACTGTATATAGTTTCTTATTTGACTATAAAATGGATCATGCTCGAAAACTATTGGAGAGCAACCAATACAATGTCAACGAAGTTGGGTTACAAGTTGGTTATAGTACTTCTAGTCACTTTATTTCTGCCTTTAAAAAGAAATTTGGCACAACCCCTAAACAATATGTAATGAGTTTACAACAATAAATGAGTCTTAAAAAATGAAACAACTAACTCATTACGACATAGAAAACAATCAGCAAGATTTCCCAGTAACTATTGTATGTGATGCTATCCGCACTCCTGAAAATATAGGAATGTGCTTTCGTATCTCTGAAAGTTTTGGAGTGTCTAAAATCTATTTACATGAAAGTTCTCCTTCTATAGACAATAGAATTGTTAAGAAAACAGCTCGAAATACTATTCAACAAATACCATATGATACTTATGGGAATTTTAAACAACTTATCCATCAATTAAAAGAAGAAGGAAACACTATTATTGGTATTGAAATTACCGATGAAAGTATAAACATTAGCGATTACGATTTCACTTCACATTCTAAAATTGTGTTACTTTTGGGTAGCGAAAGAAATGGTATAGAAAACGTTAATTTAGTAGACGAAACAGTAGCTATACCAATGTATGGACGTAACTCTAGCATGAATGTAATTCATAGTTTAGCTATTGCTCTATACGAAACAACAAACCAATTAAATAAAAAGATTCTGAAATAAATTCAGCCAAAATATGAAAGGAGTTTTATTAGTAAACCTTGGATCACCAGAAAGTACAAACCCAAAAGACGTAAAAAAATACTTAGGAGAATTTTTAATGGATGAACGTGTTATTGACGTTCCTTATTGGTTAAGAACATTTATTGTTAAAGGTATTATTTTAAATACTCGTCCTAAAAAATCGGCAGAAGCCTATCAAAAAATTTGGTGGAAAGAAGGTTCTCCTTTAATTGTACTATCAGAACGTTTACAAAATAAGGTACAAGCAAAAACAGAACTCCCTGTTGCTTTGGCAATGCGTTATGGAAATCCTTCAATTAAAAGTGGATTACAAGAACTACATGATAAAGGTGTTACAGAAGTACTATTATTTCCATTATATCCTCAGTTTGCCATGGCAACTACTGAAACTATTTTGGTATTAGCTGAAGAGTTAAGAAAAGAATTCTTCCCTAACATGAAAATTACCGATGTACCTGCTTTTTACAACAAACCAGAATACATCAAAGCACTATCTAATAGCATAAAAGATTATTTATCTGATAAAGATTATGACCATATTTTATTCTCTTATCATGGAGTTCCAGAGCGTCACATCAGAAAATCTGACATTACAAAATCGCACTGTAATCCTGAAGCAGGAAATTTAAGTTGTTGTAATACTCCTTCAGAAGCTCATAAATATTGCTATCGTCATCAATGTTATCAAACCACTAAAAATGTAATTTCTGAATTAGGATTAGACGAAAATAAAGTTTCTACCTCATTCCAATCACGTTTAGGAGTAGATCCTTGGTTACAACCCTATACCGACAGAACGATTGTAAATAAAGCCGAAAAAGATGGCATTAAAAAATTAGCAATTGTAACTCCTGCTTTTGTTTCTGATTGTTTAGAAACACTAGAGGAAATAGCTATGGAAGGAAAACACGAGTTCTTAGAAGCTGGTGGTGAAGAATTTTACACAGTTCCTTGTATTAACGACAACGACGAATGGGTAGATGTTTTAGCTGGATGGATTAATGAATTTCAGTTAACAACAAACAATTAACAGATTGCCACGCTTTCGCTTCTCTTGAGCGACAGTCGAAAGGCTCGCAATGACACAAAAACTGTCACTATGAGAAGCGATAACGACGTGATAATCTCTTTCAAGTTATAAGTTAACAAAATTAAAAACTTGTAATTTTACAACTTTCAAACATTAAAACTCATGGATTTTTATTACGTAAAAGCATTACACATTATATTTGTAGTAACTTGGTTTGCCGGATTATTTTATATAGGTCGTCTGTTTATTTACCATGTAGAAGCAGAAAAAAAAGACGAACCTGCCAAGTCTATATTGCAAACTCAATACAAGTTAATGTCTAAACGTTTATGGTATATTATTACTTGGCCTTCTCTATTTTTAGCTAGTTTCTTTGCTTTTTGGATGCTATATAAAAATCCTTATTACTTAAAAATGCCTTGGATGCATGTAAAATTAGCCTTCGTATTAGCGCTGTATTTTTATCACGGATTTTGTCACAAAATCTATAAAGAACTACAACGTGATGAGATTAAATACTCACCTAATAAGCTTCGCATGTTTAATGAAATTCCAACTGTAATTTTATTCGCTGTTGTATTTTTAGTCGTTTTAAAAAGTGCTATTAACTGGATCTGGGGTGTGGTAGGAATTATTCTATTTGGAATATTATTAATGATTGGCATTCGTTATTACAAAAAAGTAAGAGCTAAAAAATCGTGGGATAAATACGAACAAGAGTTGATGGATGAGGACAAGAAAACTAACAATTAATTTCTTTTTTCTAACGAGTAACTTTACTACTTTCGCGACAAATTTTAAATCTTAAACTATATTAAACTATGAAAAAAATTTTAGTTTTAACAATTGCTATGTTTAGCTTACTAGCCTGTTCTTCTGAAGATGAAAACAATTTAGACCCTATAGTTGGTACTTGGTATAAATTTTCGGAAGAAGGTATAGAAGTAAGTGAGTGTGAGAAAAAAACTTCTGTTACTTTTAACGAAAACGGAACCTTTAACTCAACATCATATGAGTCTATTGAGAACAAATGTGTTATAGAGGATGAGTTTTCTGCAACATGGACTAACAAAGGAAATGGAATTTATTCAAGAATTCATAATGGTGAATCATCTAACACAAGTATTACTTTTTCTGATAATGGTAACACTATGACATCTGTATATAAACAGGAATATAATGGTGAAACTCTTACAGACATAACTGTTTTTAAGAGAAAATAATCTTTTTACATTTAACAACAAAAAAACAGCTTTGAAATAATTTCAAAGCTGTTTTTTTATCCTTTTAATGATTGAGTAAACGGTATCCTATTTACAATACTTCGCCCAAGTGTAACCTCATCTGCATATTCTAACTCATCTCCTACCGAGATTCCTCTAGCAATGGTTGATGTAGTTACTCCGTATTTTTCTATCTGTTTGTAAATATAAAAGTTCGTTGTATCTCCTTCCATGGTAGAACTTAAGGCAAAAATCAGTTCTTTAACCTCTCCTTCTTTTACTTTTTCAACTAAAGATTCTATTTGTAAGTTTTGAGGTCCAATTCCTTCAATAGGAGAAATCTTCCCTCCTAACACATGATACAAACCTCTGTATTGCGCTGTATTTTCAATCGCCATTACATCACGAATATCCTCCACTACACATACAATCTCAGCATTTCGCTTCGGATTACTACAAATATCACATAACACTGTATCAGAAATATTATGACATTTCTTACACGATTTTACATCGTTACGTAAGTGCGTTAAAGCCTCTGCCAAATACTTCGTATTTTCTTTCGGTTGTTTTAATAAATGTAACACCAAACGAAGTGCTGTTCGCTTACCAATTCCTGGCAATCGACTTACTTCATTTACTGCATTTTCTAATAATTTCGACGAAAAATCCATGTTGCGAATTTACAATTTTTCGATAAGGATTAAGTATCTTCGTAGCTTTAAAATTAAAACTTCAATTCACATGAATTCAGAGATAAGAAACCTAGAACCAAAAGCTGTTTGGAAAAATTTTGCCGACTTAAACGCTGTACCTCGCCCTTCTAAAAAAGAAGAAAGAGTCATTCAATTTATGGTAGATTTCGGTAAGAAATTAAATCTTGAAACCATGGTTGACAAGGTAGGAAACGTAATTATTCGCAAACCTGCTTCAGCTGGAATGGAAGACAGAAAAACAGTAGTTATGCAAAGCCATTTAGATATGGTACACCAAAAAAACGCAGATACTGTTTTTGATTTTGACACCGAAGGAATTAAAATGTTTGTAGATGGTGATTGGGTTAAAGCTGATGGAACTACTTTAGGAGCTGACAACGGTTTAGGTGTTGCTGCTATCATGGGAGTTTTAGAGTCTACTGATATTCCTCACCCTGCTATCGAAGCTTTATTCACAATTGATGAAGAAACAGGTATGACAGGTGCAATGGGACTTGAAGGAGGTTTATTAGAAGGTGAAATTTTATTAAACCTAGATACCGAAGAAGATGATGAAATAGGAATGGGATGTGCTGGTGGTGTAGATGTTACTGCTACTAGAAGTTACAATGAAGAAACTACTCCTGAAAATACAATCGCCTATGAAATTTCTGTTACTGGACTAAATGGTGGTCACTCAGGAATGGATATTATTAAAGGTTTAGGAAACGCTAACAAAATTATGAACCGTTTATTATTTGATGGTTTTACAAACTTCGGATTACGTGTTTCGGAAATTAACGGAGGTAGTTTACGTAATGCTATTCCTCGCGAAAGCTTTTCTACTGTAGTTATTGATGCTGTTTCTAAAGAACCTTTCTTATTTGAAATTCATGAGCTTATCAACAACATCAAATCTGAATTTTCAACACTAGAGCCTAATCTAACTATTGAATTAAAAGAAGTTGACACTCCTCAAACTGTAATGGATTTAGGCGTTCAAGAAGGATTAATTAAAGCGGTTTATGCTGCTTTAAATGGTGTATATCGAATGAGTCCTGATATTGAAGGCTTAGTAGAAACTTCAAACAACATTGCTCGTATTATTGTAAAAGACGGCGCTATTAAAATTGGATGTTTAACACGTTCTTCTTCAGAAACTAACAAGTGGGATTTAGCTAACTCGTTACGTTCATCTTTTGAATTAGCTGGTTTTGATGTAGAATTTTCAGGTTCGTATCCTGGATGGTTACCAAATGTAAATTCTGAGATTTTAAAAACTGTAACTAATTTATACGAAGAGTTACACAACGAAAAACCTATTGTAGCGGCATGTCATGCTGGATTAGAATGTGGTATTTTAGGCCAAAACTATCCAGAAATGGATATGGTTTCTTTCGGTCCAAATATTAAAGGTGCACACTCACCTGATGAACGTGCACAAATATCATCAACACAAAAATTCTGGAAGTTCTTATTAGAAATTTTAAAGAATACTCCTGTTAAGAATTAAATATTCCCTCATAAACTTTAAAACCACAGCTTTTCAGTTGTGGTTTTTTGTTTACATTTATAAAATGAATTTTTTAGCGCACTTATACCTTTCTGAAAGCAATACAAATGTTATGATTGGAAACTTTATTGCCGACCATGTAAAAGGAAGAAACTTCTCTCACTATCATGAAGACATTCAAAAAGGGATTTTGCTACATCGCGAAATTGACACCTATACAGATGCGCATAAAATTGTTAGAATCAGCAAACGTCGCCTTCACGAAAGATATCGTCATTATGACGGAGTAATCATCGATATTTTTTATGATCATTTTTTATCTAAAAACTGGAAAAATTATTCGCAAATTCCACTAGACGTCTATGTAAACTCTGTCTATAATTTACTCCAAGAAAATATTGATATCCTTCCTGAAAGAACACAAGAAATGCTCCCTTATATGATACAATATAATTGGCTATACAATTATCAATTTGCCAAAGGAATTCAGGAAGTCCTAAACGGAATGAATAGACGCACTAATGGGAAGTCAAAAATGAATTTAGCGACTGGAGATTTGTTAGAAAATTATCAGATTTTCGAAAATGATTTCACTACTTTTTTTGAAGACCTTCGTGTATTCTCTCATCAAAAACTAAAAGAATTAGGTTAACAACGCATGAAAAAAGCATTCTTATTTTTTTTAATACTCACAGTATTATACAGCTGTAAAAAAGAAAGAGTTGTAGGTACAATTACCGAAAAAGCCATGGTAGTTTCTGCCCGTAAAGAAGCTTCAAAAATTGGTTCGGATATTTTACAAAAAGGAGGAAATGCTTTCGACGCTATGGTAGCCACAGAGTTAGCCTTAGCAGTAGCGTATCCTTATGCTGGTAATCTTGGCGGTGGTGGATTTATGGTTTATCGAAAAAATACAGGAGAAATTGGTGCACTAGACTATCGCGAAAAAGCACCACTTGCTGCTCATAAAGACATGTATTTAGATAGCTTAGGAAATGTAATTAAAAACAAAAGTACTTTAGGAGCTATGGCAGTAGGAATCCCAGGAACAGTAGCTGGTGTTTTTGCTACCCATAAAAAATTTGGTTCATTACCTATCCAAGAGATTTTAGCCCCTGTAATAGCATTAGCTAAAAAAGGTGTTGTAGTTACTCAAAAACAAGAAAACCGTATAAAAAAGTATCAACATTATTTTTTAGAAGTAAATAAAGATTCTATTCTTTTTGACAAACCTTGGAAAAAGGGAGACACCATCAAATACCCTGCTTTAGCAGCAACTTTAGAACGTATTGCAGAAAATGGTCGTGATGAGTTTTACAAAGGAGAAACCGCTAGACGCCTTGTTGATTTTATGCAAAACAATGGCGGAATTATGACCGAAGAAGATTTGGCTAAGTATGAAGCTAGATGGAGAACTCCAATCACTTTTACCTACGACGATTTACGAATTATTTCTATGTCTCCACCTGCTAGTGGGGGAATTTGTTTAGCACAAATTATGAACGGAATTGAACCATTTGATTTAGATAAATACGGCCATAATTCAACAAAAGCTATGCAGGTAATTACTGAAGCAGAACGTAGAGCTTATGCAGATAGAAGTTTTTATTTAGGAGACCCTGATTTTGTAGAAATTCCTATTAAAACACTCATCAGTAAAGAATACACAAAAAATCGCATGAATGATTTTTCTTTTGAAAAAGCTACTTCTTCTACCGATGTTTCTCATGGAAATATTACAATGGTTGAAAGTGATGAAACCACCCACTACTCTATTGTTGATCAATTTGGAAATGCTATTTCAGCCACAACAACCATTAATGGAGCTTACGGTTCTAAGCTATATTGTTCAGATTTAGGCTTTTTCTTAAACAATGAAATGGATGATTTTTCAAGCAAACCTGGTGTGCCGAATATGTTTGGTTTAGTTGGAGCTGAAGCGAATAAAATAGAACCCGAAAAACGCATGCTGAGTTCTATGACTCCTACTATTATAGAAAAAAATAATCAGCTATACATGGTTGTAGGAACTCCTGGTGGCTCAACCATTATTACTTCTGTATTACAAACCATTTTAAATGTACATGAATTTGACATGGGAATGCAAGAAGCCGTGAATCAACCACGTTTTCACCATCAATGGTTACCAGATGTAATTAAAATGGAACCCAAAGGTTTTGACGAACAAGTAAAAAAAGACTTACAACAATTAGGATACAAATTAGATGAAACAAACTCACCTGTTATAGGAAAAGTAGATGCTATTTTAGTGCTTCCTAACGGAAAACTAGAAGGCGGTGCAGATCCTAGAGGAGACGACACCGCTGTAGGGTTTTAATTATTTCTTTTATACTGGAACTTCTTAATCACAACTTCTTGCTCTTCAGAAGGAGTATAATTTTGTGGTTGTCTCCATAAATTTAAATGCACTGTTTGACATCCTTCATTAGGAATATACTGATTTTGACTCGCTGCTGTTGTCCAACTTATATCAGGCTTACCAGGCAAGCTATTTAAATCGTATATACCGTAATAAATTGAATAAATTACTGGAGTATTTTCATTTTTCCAATCCATTACAATAGTTATTTTACCTTTATCCCTCAATGTAATTCTATGTACATTTCCAGCAGGTTCCCAAGGCTGCAATGTAAATTGTGCATTTGTTGGATTACTAAGATTATTCCACCTACTACATTCCAACATATCCAATTCTCTATGACTATTAGTTATCGATGAATCTTTTTCGAATTGATATGTAAACACCCCAAAACAACAATTATTAGCTATATCATTAAAATTACCTACTGGTGTTTCTGCTGCCACCAAGTATTTTCCATAACCAGGATACATACGTTGTGGTGGGTTTCCTGTCGTATTAGGATTGTTAGCTACCTTTCCCCACAACACTAACTCCACTGAAGACCATTGTTTAGGACCGTTAGGCAGTTGTGTTTCTTTCATTTTTAAATGTAATCCATCACTGTCTACAGTCGCACAGCGCGGATCCCATTGTTGATTATTGAACCAATATCCAGAATACGATATTCCAAATGGATAATTAGTCCACCAATAATACCCATCAAACTCTAACATTCCATTTACAGAATTCTCATTAGGTTCGATAGCTCCACTAGGCATTGGATTTCTTAGTATACAACTATCTGATTTATACATAACTTATTTATTTTATAATTATATTAAAAAGAGTATTCACCTCCTCTTCACTTACTCCCAAACAACTAAATGTAAACTAGTTACACCTTTCACTCCTCCTTGTTTTTCCAGTATGACTTAAATTTAGTTTATCCTTTTTCTTATATTTAATTCTTTTCTACTAATGTTTAAAAAAAAGGTACGAACGTACCTTAATTGATAACAAAAATTATTTGCTTAGTTTTGAATAAAATAAGTACTTTGTTTTGAAGATTTCTGAAACTCATAATGTAGAAAGCATAGCAACCCCGATTCGACTACAAGAATATGCTTTCGGAATTTTTAAAACCGTCCCTACTAAATCTAGCCTAAAAAAAGCTATTAAAAAAGGATTAATAAAGGTCAATGGTAAAATAGCTACAACAGCTTTGTATATTAGTAAAGGTGATACTATCGAGTTATTTCAATTAGAAGAAAAAACTCAAAGAAAACATTTTGATTTCCCTTTAGACGTTCTTTTTGAAGATGATTACTTAGCTATTATTTATAAACCAGCAGGAATGTTGGTTAGTGGAAATTCTTTTGCCACAATTGACAATGCTCTAATACAAAATTTACAAAAAAGCAACTTACCTAATGCTACTCGCCCTCGACCTGTGCATCGATTAGATTATCCTACAAGTGGATTGTTACTCATTGGAAAAACAACTGAAAGTATTATTGTTTTGAACCAACTATTCGAAAAAAAGGAGATTCAGAAAACATATCACGCAATCTGTATTGGTAAAATAGAGAAGAAAGGAGAAATTAACTTTCCTATTGATGATAAAGAGGCTTCTACTTCGTTTGAAGTTATTGAAACTGCTGAGTCCCCTAGATTTGATTTCTTGAACTTGGTTAAATTACACCCTAAAACAGGAAGAAAACATCAACTACGCAAACATCTTTTCGCTATTGGTAATCCGATTTTAGGTGATAAAGAATACTTTATAGAAAATAAAGCATTAAAAGGAAAAGGGCTTTTTCTTCATGCTTCAACACTCGAATTCACACACCCTTTTACTAAAGAAACAATCAACATTACAAAAGAACTTCCAAAGAAATTCAAAAAAATATTCCCATAATAAATATCTTTAAAACATCTATCTTTGCCGCATGCGAATAGATATTATTACGGTTGAACCCGACTTAATAAAGAGCCCATTTGAAAACTCAATGATGAAAAGGGCTATTGACAAAGGACTCGCTGAAGTTCATTTTCATAACCTACGAGAATATGGTTTTGGTAATTATCGTCAAATTGACGACTACCAATTTGGTGGAGGTGCTGGAATGGTTTTAATGATTGAACCTATAGCTAAATGTATTGAAAAGCTACAATCTGAAAGAATCTATGATGAAATCATATACATGACTCCAGATGCTAAAACACTAAATCAAGCTACAGCAAATACCCTTTCTTTAAAAGAAAATATAATTATTTTAACGGGACATTACAAAGGTGTAGATCAACGTGTACGTGATAAATATGTAACCAAAGAAATTTCAATTGGTGACTATGTGTTAACTGGAGGAGAATTGGCTGCAGCTGTTTTATGCGATGCTGTCATTCGTTTAATTCCTGGAGTTTTGGGTGATGAAACTTCTGCTTTAACCGATAGTTTTCAGGACAACTTACTATCACCTCCTGTATATACTAGACCTTCAGAATATGAAGGAATGAAGGTTCCTGAGGTGTTACTATCAGGTAATTTCCCTAAAATTGAAGAATGGCGCTCAGAGCAAGCTTACAAAAGAACAAAAGAAATACGTCCAGATTTATTAGATTAACTAATAATCAGTGATTTATTTATTTTTTTTATCAAAAGAAAAATTCTAAATTTGCAGCCACAAAATCAACCTCTGACGAAAATCGTGAATGTTGCTTTTATACAACCATAAATAACAAGAAAATGGATTTAGTAAAATTTGTTCAAGACGAATTTGTAACAAAAAACGAATTACCAGAATTCGCAGCTGGAGATACTATTACAGTATACTACGAAATTAAGGAAGGAAACAAAACTCGTACTCAGTTTTTTAGAGGAGTTGTTATCCAAAAGAGAGGAAGCGGAGCTTCTGAAACATTTACTATTAGAAAAATGTCTGGTACTGTAGGTGTTGAGCGTATTTTCCCTATCAACTTACCTTCTATCCAAAAGATCGAAGTAAACAAAAGAGGTAAAGTACGTAGAGCTCGTATTTACTACTTTAGAGGTCTTACTGGTAAGAAAGCAAGAATTAAAGAAAGAAGACACTAAAAACTTCTTCTCAAAAGAAATTAAAAACACCATGATTTTCATGGTGTTTTTTTATTCACATTTGTTAATAAAACACCGCATCCAACTTGTTGATAACAAAACACCTAAAACACTAAAAAAGAGCCATTTATTTCTTATATTTGGAAAAGAGTTTACAAAGTAAGTGACGTCAGAATTATAGTTAACTGTATTAATCACTAAAAGTAAACCATTAAAGTAACGTTCTTTATATATTTTGTTTTTAAACGTAATTAAAGCTAAATACTATCATCATAATTTTTGATTAATTGTAAGTTATTAATAATTTATAGTTTTCTAGTTATAAGTTTATAAGTATTATTGGTTTAAATTTAGCTGGACTAACCTGTTTAAAAACATCGAAACTTTTATTTTATAGGTGACATAATTTATAAGGTAAAGTTTCTTTTGAGGTAGTAACGTAGCTTTATCTAAGGAAAAAGCATAAACACCGTTTATTTGATAATGTAGTAATACAAATCAGTACCTCTTACTATTTCAAGAAAGCCATATCAATTACAAGAAATTGTTTGATATGGCTTTTATTTTTAATAACAAATTCTCTTTTTCACCTCTTTAAATTATCATATTCATAACAAAACATACTAATTAATAATAATTTACCATCAAAAAACTCAACCGTAATTCTTAAATTTGCGTCACTTCAAAATATAATTTAATTTATTACTTATACATATGAATAAGACTGCTAAAATTATGTACACAAAAACGGATGAAGCTCCAGCATTAGCTACTCGTTCGTTTTTACCAATCGTAAAAGCTTTTACAAAATCATCTAACATAGAAGTAGAAACCAAAGATATTTCTCTTGCTGGTCGTATTCTTGCTAACTTTTCAGACTTTTTATCTAAAGAACAACAAGTTGAAGATGCTTTAGCTTTTTTAGGAGATTTAGCAAAAAAGCCAGAAGCTAATATTATTAAACTTCCTAACATCTCTGCTTCTGTACCTCAATTAAAAGCCGCAATTAAGGAACTACAAACTTTGGGATACTCTCTACCTGATTACCCAGAAGAAGCTACTACCGATGAAGAAAAAGCTATTTTAGCACGTTATAACAAAGTAAAAGGTTCTGCAGTAAACCCTGTTTTACGTGAAGGTAACTCTGACCGTAGAGCTCCAAAAGCTGTAAAAAATTACGCAAAAAAGAATCCTCATTCAATGGGAGCTTGGAGTTCAGACTCAAAAACTCATGTTTCAACAATGACTGAAGGAGATTTTGCACACAGTGAAAAATCAGTTACAGTACCAAATGCTACAGATGTACAAATTGTACATACTGATGCTAATGGAAACAAAACTGTTTTAAAAGAAAAGGTGTCATTATTAGCTGAAGAAGTAATTGATGCTTCTGTTATGAGTAAAAAAGCATTATTAACTTTCTTAGAAGAGCAAGTTAAAGATGCTAATGATAAAGGAGTTTTATTCTCCTTACACATGAAAGCAACCATGATGAAGGTTTCAGACCCTATTATATTTGGTCATGCTGTTCGTGTTTTCTTTAAAGATTTATTTGCTAAGCACGGTGATACATTTAAAAAAATTGGGGTTGATGTAAACAACGGATTTGGTAACTTGTTGAGTAACCTAGAAGAATTACCAGCTGATAAAAAAGCAGAGATTTTAGCAGATATTGAAGCTATTTACACTAGTAACCCTGATGTAGCAATGGTTAATTCTGACAAAGGAATTACTAACTTGCACGTTCCTTCTGATGTAATTATTGATGCTTCTATGCCGGCAATGATTCGTACTTCTGGACAAATGTGGAATAAAGAAGGAAAACAACAAGATACTAAAGCTGTGATTCCTGATAGTTCTTATGCTGGTTTATACCAAGAAACTATCGATTTCTGTATTAAAAATGGAGCTTTTGATCCAACTACTATGGGTACAGTTCCTAATGTAGGATTAATGGCTCAAAAAGCTGAAGAATATGGTTCTCATGATAAAACTTTTGAAATCACTACTGATGGAAAAGTTGAAGTTATCGATGCTAATGGAACTGTATTATTAGGACACACTGTTGAAGCGGGTGATATTTGGAGAATGTGTCAAACTAAAGATGCCCCTATTCAAGACTGGGTAAAGTTAGCAGTTACTCGCGCAAGAGCTACTCAAACTCCAGCTGTTTTCTGGTTAGGTGAAGAAAGAGCACACGATGCAGAAATCATCAAAAAAGTAGAAAAATATTTACAAGACCACGATACTACAGGTTTAGAAATTAAAATCTTATCTCCAATAGAGGCTACCAAATATACTTTAGAAAGAGTTAAAGAAGGAAAAGATACTATTTCTGTTACAGGAAACGTTTTACGTGATTATTTAACTGACTTATTCCCTATTTTAGAATTAGGAACTTCAGCTAAAATGTTATCTATCGTTCCATTAATGAACGGTGGTGGATTATTTGAAACTGGTGCTGGTGGATCTGCTCCAAAACATGTTGAACAATTGGTAGAAGAAAATCACTTACGCTGGGATTCTTTAGGAGAGTTTTTAGCTTTAGCAGTTTCCTTAGAACACTTAGGCGAAACTAACGACAATAATAAAGCAAAAGTTTTAGCGGAAGCCTTAGACGATGCAACAAGCAAATTGTTAGATAATAAAAAAGGTCCATCAAGAAAAACTGGTGAGCTAGACAACAGAGGCTCTCATTTTTATTTAGCTATGTACTGGGCACAAGCTTTAGCTTCTCAAGACAAAGATGCTGATTTAAAATCTCAATTTGCTCCTATAGCAGAAAAAATGGCTACTAATGAAGCGACAATTGTAGAAGAATTAAATTCTGTACAAGGTAAAGCTGTAAACATTGGTGGATATTATGAACCAAATGATGATTTAGCTAATGCAGTAATGCAGCCAAGTAAAACTCTTAATAATATTTTACAAAACATATAATTAATTAGTTATATAAAATTCAAAAGCAGGTGATAAATCACCTGCTTTTTCTATTAAAAAAAGTAAACCAAACAAATTATTAAACAATAATGTCCCCCGAATTATTATTTAACCCCCATTACTTTGTTTGGCTTATAGTTATGACACTATAAAATTATAATCGTCACATTCTAATTTCTTAAAACTTTTAATTAGTAAATTTGAAGCATGAAGTTTACAAAAACAACCGAACAAGATTCCAACTACAATAATTTAGAAAAAATGAGTGTTTCTGAATTATTGTTTAACATCAATAAAGAAGACAAAACAGTTCCTTTAGCTGTAGAAAAAGCGCTACCGCAAATAGAAGAACTAACGAAACAAATTGTCTTAAAATTAAAAGAAGGTGGTCGATTGTTTTACATTGGTGCTGGTACCAGTGGTAGACTGGGAATTGTAGATGCTAGTGAGTGTCCTCCTACTTTTGGTGTTCCTCACGAGTTAGTTATTGGATTAATCGCAGGTGGTGATTATGCTATTAGAAAAGCTGTTGAATTTGCTGAAGATTCAACGAATCAAGGATGGAAAGATTTACAAGAGTATCAAATATCTCCAAAAGATATTGTAGTAGGTATTGCTGCGTCTGGCACTACACCTTACGTTACCTCTGCTTTAGAAGAGTGTAATAATAACGGTATTATTACAGGCTGTATAACGTGCAACCAAGGAAGTCCCTTAGCATTAACTGCTCAATTTCCTATTGAAGTTGTTGTAGGCCCTGAGTTTGTAACTGGAAGCTCTAGAATGAAAGCTGGAACAGCACAAAAATTAGTATTGAATATGCTTTCTACAGCTAGCATGATTCAATTAGGAAGAGTTAAGGGAAATAAAATGGTAGATATGCAACTATCTAATAACAAACTAGTAGATAGAGGTGAGAAAATGTTAGCTTCTGAATTGAATATCGACCAAGAAACAGCTAGCGAACTATTAAAAAAATATGGAAATGTTCGCGAAGCAATAAAAAACTATACAAATGAATAAACCTACTACTTTTGAAACTGGCATAAAAAAGCTCTTAGTTTTTTTAGGGTTGTTAATTATTTCTCCTTTAATATTAAGTATTGCTTTTAAAGCCTTACGCGCTTTTAAAGATGCTCCCAAAGTTTTTATTGCATATGGTCTGCTCGCAGTTGGTATCTTATTAATACTATTTACCGTATATTATGGCTTTAAAACGTTTAAAACTATATTAGACCACCTTTTCAGTAAATAATTTTTGATTAAAAACAATTCCATAAAAAAAATAACAGATTGGGAGCATTGGCCATCCGCTATGTTTTATCTCCCTAACCTTCCTTACGCATTTTATTTAGCTTTCAAAGCAAAACATTTAGCTTTTTTTAGCGCTGCTAATCCATGTATTAAAAGTTCTGGAAATGGCACAGAAAGCAAGTACGAAACAATTTTATTAGTTCCTGAAAAACATAGACCAAAATCAGTTTTAATTAAACCAAAAACTGATTTTAAAACTGTTTGTAAAAATATCAAGGACCAAAAAATTAATTTTCCTTTAATAGCAAAACCCGATGTTGGCTTTAGAGGTTTATTAGTTGAAAAAATAACTACAAAAGAAACACTAAAAAACTATCTTGAAAAATATTCCATTGACATTATTATTCAAGAGTTTTTAGACTATAAAAATGAGTGTGGGATATTTTATCATAGAAACCCAAAGGATGATTCTGGAAAAATTTCTTCATTAACCCTAAAACATTTTTTATCTGTTACAGGAGACGGAACCTCTACTTTAAAAGAATTAATTTTAGCTGATAAAAGAGCTAAATTATACATAGATTTATTTTTTAAAATTCATCAAGATAAACTTACAGAAATCCCTATTAAAAATAAGGTTATTAAACTTACTGCTGTAGGCAATCATTCCAAGGGAACTCAGTTTATTAATGGTAATCATTTGATAAGTGACAAACTAACTGACACCTTTGACAAACTAAGTAAATCAATTCCCGGTTGGTATTATGGACGAATTGATCTAAAGTACAATACTTTTGAGGAGCTAGAAAAAGGAATCAACTTTAAAATACTTGAAATCAACGGAATTATAGCAGAACCTACTCATATTTACGATTCACAAAATTACACCTATCTAAAAGCCTTGAAAGCTATAAGAACACATTGGAAATCACTCTTTAATATTGCTATTACAAACCATAAAAATTTCAATACTCCATACAAAAATTCTTTGAGCTTTCTTAATGAAATTATTTTATTGAAAAGGTATACAAAAAAAATTAAACGCCTTTCTAAATAGAAATTCTTTTCTATATTTGCGCACTAATACATGTTCGTGTATTGTTAAGAATCCCCCGAGTCTTAAACCAATTAATTATAAAGCTGAATGGGAAGAAGATTAGTTTTTTATTTGATTCTTTTTGGTGCAATAATTCCAGCTTTCTCTCAAGTTAAAGTTGGAGAAAATCCCTCTTCCATACATTCAAATTCTATTTTAGAGTTAGAAAGTCCAGACAAAGTTTTAGTCATCAGTAGAATGACTAATGCTCAAATGAGTGCTATCCAACCTTTACGAGGAGCTTTGGTTTTTAACACCGACGAAAACTGTGTGTTTATGTATGACGGTAGTACTTGGAGAGGTTTGTGTGCTTCAGGAACCAGAGAAAGTATTGATGTTACTACTTCTTCCACCGCACCTACAGATAATGAAGTAGGTGATTTTTGGATTAATAATACTCAAAACAATGCTACTAGTATTTGGGATGGAACCAGTTGGATTTCTATAGATAACAACCCAAGAAGAGGTAACGGAGCACCTAATGCTAGTAGTGCTCCCAATCCAACTCCTGGAGATGTTTATGTAGATACAACCACTGGTATAATTTATGCTTATGACGGTACAACTTGGGTAACATCTAACTCAACGCCTTCTGCAAATAACGGACTTTTTATAAATGCTAGTAATACTATTCAATTAGGTGGTGTATTAATTCAACCTACCACTATTGAAACTAGTACTACAAATACATTAGCTATTAGCGGTTTAGAAAATGGAAATACTACAACTGACGATATAGTTACAGTAGACAGAACCACTGGGGTTTTGAAAAAAGTAACTAGTTCTAATTTACTAAGAGAGGAAGTTACAGAAATTACAGCTACAGACGGACAAGTAACGTTTACTGGTTTAACATTATATACTACCGATAAGATTAATGTGTATAGAAATGGAGTGCGTATTGACTTTACAATAGACAACCCTACCACCATAACCATAGAACCTGATGCTACATGTTATGCAGGTGATGAAATACGAATAGTTCAACTTTATTAATAATAATCCTCAATTCAAAATTTTAAAAACAATTTAATTATCAATTTATGAAAACAATTACAAACAAATTTAAAATAGCACTACTTGCAGTTGGTTTCTTAGTAGTTGGTACAGTTAGTGCACAAACAACTGATGCTACTAGCGCCAATATAACTAAAGCAAATGCAGATGGTGAAACAATTAGATTAATTGACAATAAAGGTACCATTAAATACCTACAATCAAATAATGGTATTACAACTATTACTTCAACAACAGCTGGTAATAGAACTACCACTACATGGCAATTAGGGGGTACTTTAAATGAAAACACCTACATTGATGTTGATGGAAATGCTTTCGCTTTAGATGGTATCGAATTAGTAACTGTAGGAACTGGTGCTGGTGAATTACAAGCCTCTACTGATGCTACTACTGAATCTGATCATGGTACAGGAACTGGTTTCACTATTTTAGTTAGAGATGAAGCTACTGGTGCTACAAAAAAGTTATTAGCTACTGACTTAATTCAAAGTGGTCGTGAAGAATATACGGCTAATGCTGCAGCTGAAACTGCTAATTCTGCTACAATAACGGTTACGGGTATGCCTTTGAATGCTTCTAAAGTATTTGTATATAGAAATGGAGCTAAACTAAGAGCTGGGACTGATTATACTTTAACTACCGATACAGTTACTCTTGTTCCCCAAACAACAGCTCCTTATGACTGGAATATTTATGCTGATGACTTTTTTGAAGTTCACTGGATTAAATAATTTTAATGCCTTATAATAGCATTAAACATATTAAACTATTTATATTTACTTCCTATGCATTAGTACTTTTTTCTGTAAGTGTTAATGCACAGGAAGTTAGAGTTATTGATAATAAAGGGACTATACAAAAGGTAAACAATAATAATGTTTTTACATCACCTACTGACCCTAACGATCCTACAATTATTACATTAGAAAATGACGTCTGGTTTGACACAACTAATAACCAGGTAAAGATTTATGATACAACAGATGGGTGGAAATTAATCACATCAACTACAACTCAAAATATCTACACTTTTGACGACACTTTGACTAGTAATAGAACTTTAACTGGTGACGGAAACTCTTTACGTTTTACAGGTTTTAGTAGGTTTGATATTGATAACTCAGGATTTATAAATATCAACTCTACCAATGGCTTTTTAACCTTAAGAGCTAGAGACGGTATTGATTTACAAAACAGTAATGTTAGAATTTTTGAAAACCTTTCTGTAGCTAAAAGTTTTTTAGATAGTAATAATGATGTAGGTACCGCTGGACAAGTTTTATCTTCAACAGTTACTGGAACTGATTGGATTGATCCTAATTTAGCTAAAGTAGTAAACAAAACAACAAATTACACTTTAGTGCTAGCTGATAATGGAAAAGTTTTCACATTCAATAGTGCTGCTGATGTTACGCTAACAATTCCTGCAGGCTTACCAGTAGGATATAACATAAGTATTTATCAAATTGGTAATGGAAATGTTACCATTACTGGAGCTGGTGGTGTTACAGTTCTAAACAGATTATCTCGTTTTAAAACTGCAGGTAAAGATGCTGGAATTGGTTTAATAGCCACAGCTACAAATGTATTTCATTTAACAGGAGATTTAAAAAGGTAAGTATGAAAAGATATATAACTATATTTTTTCTTTTTATAGTATTATTCAGCTACTCGCAAATAGCTAGATATAATCACTTCCCTACAATGAAACCTCTTCACATACTGGATGGCAAACTAGATAATATAAGTTTTGCTTTTTCTATGCGGGTATTAGAAAGTGATTATAATGGTCCTATTATCAGGCTTAGAAGAGCTGGAGATAATGCAGAACAAGATTTTGGTTGGAGCGATAACGATATTGTTGATATTGCAGCGATAAATGCATGGAGGGGAGCTAATAATGTTTTTGTACACACATGGTATGATCAAAGTGGGTTAGGAAGAAATGCTGTGCAAGTAACAAGAAACAGACAGCCTCGTTTTATTCCTGATATAAACAACCCACATTTTCAAGGCGATGGAAATAACGATCATTTATTAATTGACACTCCTAACGGTATTCAAGATGTAACCAATAATGGAAACCAAGGTACAGTTATAGGAATAATGAGAGCAACCAGAAAAGCACAACATACATTTGGTGTATTAAATAACGCTAATCGTTGGTCTTCGCATGTAAACTGGAGTAATCAGAATTTATATTTTGACCCAGGTATTTGTTGCAACGCTACCCGTTCTTTCAATAATAATGGAAATGTTGGTGTTTGGGAAATATATTCTTTTATAAAAAATAATACTAATGTAATTGCTAGATCTGGAGGAATAGAACGATTTAATGGAGCTCATGTAACTGGTAGGTGTACTTTAAATACAGATTTCACCATAGGTTGGGCTAATGGTAATCAACCTCAACATCATGCCACAACTAGTTTTACCGAATTCATTATGTACAGAACTAATATAAATAATATACAAATACAAGAGATAGAACAAAATTCTATAACCTTTTGGAATATTTAGAGCCTCTATTCAGGTTCAACAAAGTTATAATAGCAATGGTCTTTAAACTTAACCACATATATAATACTCTAAAATTATTAGCAATCCTTTTGATAATAACTTTCTCAAATACTGTTTCTTCTCAAGAGATAAGAGTTATTGACAATAAAGGAACTATTCAAAAGGTAAACAATAATAACGTTACTACTTCTACAACTGCACCTACACTCCCAGTTGAAAATGATGTTTGGTTCGATACAACCAACAATGAAATAAAAATATATGATGCTATAGACGGATGGAAGTTAATTACTTCTACACTAGCATCTCAAAACATTTATACTGCTAACGGTAACCTAACAACAGATCGTACTTTGAGTGGCATCAATAATTTTGGATTAACATTAGAAAATCTAAATCACTTTCAGCTATTTAGTAATAGTGTTGAGGTAAATGGTACTAATAGCACCCAAATAAGATCTACTGGTGGTACAATGCAAATATCTTCTGGGACTTCTTCTCAAATTTCAGCAGGTACAACAATGGAGCTTTCTGCTCCAAGTAATATTATGTTACAAAGTCCTACCGAATTTAACAGCACCTTATTAGATGTTAATAACTCTTCTGGTACTTCTGGTCAAATACTAAGCTCTACAGGCACTGGAATTGATTGGATAGATAGTCCCTCATTAAATAGTTGGCTTATTACAGGAAATAATGGAACAAACTCTAGCACTAATTTTTTAGGAACGACTGATGCCCAAGATTTAGTTTTAAGAGCTGGGAATATAGAAAAACTAAGACTTAACAATAACGTTGGACAAGTACTTGTTAATCAAGCTTCCGTTTTTAACACTCATCCTTTAGTTATAAAAGCTAATGGAGTTGATGTTTTAGCTTTTGAAGACAACACAGGAACTCCTAGATGGCACTGGAATCTTTTGGCAGATGGTTTAAACTTTGTTGAAAGTAATGTAGAAGATTATAGGCTCTTCTTAGAAAATGGAGGTGATGTTGGGATTAATACAAGTGACCCCACCGAAAAGTTGGATGTAAATGGAAGGTTACGTGTTCGAGATATTCAAACGGTTACAAGTACTACTGATATTTTAACAACAGACGTTAATGGTGTAGTACAAAAAAAAGCTTTATTAGCAACAGAAGCAAACAATCAAATCACTACTGGCACAAATGGTGGAGTATATTTAGGCCCAACTGTATACACTGGTGCTTTTATAATCAACTCAAACGGAAATATTACTGTAAACACATTACCTTTTCAACCTTCCCAAATTACCTTTGTTGCCCACGCAAATGTTGAATCTTTTAACTTAGATACAGATAATGGTGCAGGCAATAACAATACCGGAATAGCCAATTCATTTGGTACTATGAATGGTTTTGCAAGAGATAATGGTGGTACTATAACTCAGCAAGTTATTTATGTTGGTGGTAGTGGTAATTCTATTAACGACATATCAAGGTTTGCTTCTTCATCAAACTGTATAGGCTTAAGGTATAGTAATCAAAACGGTAACGACCTTGGTAAAATTACAGCTTCGCTTACTTCTTTTAACACTAACGGCTTTACTATTAATGTAAGTAGAACTAATAATGCAAGTAGTGAAAACCTTGTTGTATTATACACCGCCTACAAATAATATGAAATATGAAAAAACTGTTGCTTTTTATATTAATTAATACTACTTACGTAGTAACAGCACAAACAGGGTTTCACAATACTGGAAATGTACAATTACATAGCGGGTCGAAAATTGGGTTTCATATAAATTTAATAAACAATGGTACTATAGATAATACAATAGGTTTTGCAGGCTTTTACGCCGATAGCGAAGTCAGAACCATTTCAGGCACCAATCAAGTTACCTTCTTTAATGTAGAAATTGATGCACTACAAAACCTAGAGTTATATAACTCTCTAGGAATACGTAATCAATTAAGTTTTATTAATGGGCAAATAATCACCCCTAGAAATAATACAAACATTTCATTAGATTTTATAGATTATGACTTCTATGCAGGTGAAGATAATGAACGACACGTAAATGGATACACCTCTTTAAAACAAGGTAACAAAAACACTTCTAGTTTTACTTTTCCTGTAGGAGACGGAACAATGATTCGTACAATGAGCTTACCTCACACTGATAAAAACTACTTCTTTAAAGGAGCTTATTTTTACGAAGACCCAAATTTTCCTACTAATTTTACTGCTAATTTTTTAACGGATCAAAAACAGGCTGTAATTGAAAACATTAGCAATATCGAGTTCTGGGATTTAGACGGAAAAAACGAAACTCAAATCACATTAACGTGGAATAATCGTAGTGATATTGCCTCTTTAGCCAATCAAATTTCTCAATTAATTGTAGTAGGTTGGAGTAAAACTGAAAATCAATGGGTAAATTTAGATGTATTAAGAGTTACTGGAGACTTGTCTGAAGGAACAATTACATCGGCTCCATTTGTCCCTAATGATTACGAAATAATTACTATTGGCTCACTATTAGGTGATGAAATTAACGCAGACAATAATAATATTTTAATTTCTCCAAATGGAGATAATCTTAACGACTTCTTAGTTTTTGACGAAGTAAATGAATATGCTCATAACAAACTGGTTATTTATAATCGTTGGGGAAATATTGTATATCAAACAGAAGACTATAAAAATGATTGGGATGGTACTTCTAATGGTAGATCAACTATTAATAGAGAAGACAAGCTTCCATCAGCAACGTATTTTTACAATTTAGAATTGTGGGACGAACCAAACGCATATCAAAAACTTAAGAAAGGCTGGGTTTACATTAACCGATAATTATTTTACTAGCTCTTTTTTTGGTGTTGTAGGATTATATCCAAAATCTGCATCTGGCAACTCTATTCCTAATTGATTTATAATAAACCCTATACTAGCAAAATGATGTATTGCATGACTATGCGCTTGTATCAAAGCGCTACCTAAAGTATAATTTGCCGTAACTTTTCCTGTTCCTAAATCATCTGTAACAGAAATAATTGTATCAAAATCTTCTTCCTTTAAACAGTATAATTGCTCAATAACTTCTTTAAAATACGCAATTCCAGAGGCTGTTTTTTGTTCTGCTAGTTGATTGCGTTCTCTATCAGAAAAATCAACACATTTTTTATTCAACCCATTAAAAATGCAAGCAAAAACATCTAGAATGTGTCTCATGTTAGCACCTATACTTGAATAATAAGGAGGAATTGACGTATCGCTATATTGTTCATCACTAATCGCTTCTAATAGTTTAATTCCTCTTTGTAAATTTTTATCAATAGCTGCTATCATTCGTACCTATAAGTTTTCAAGTAAGTCGTATAAATATAGAACTTTTTACGGGGAGAAATAAATTATTTTTTTAATTCAAAATAACACACTATATATCAACAAGATAAAATAAAACATCACTTTATATTATCACTTTTAAAAAGCTTTAAAATATTTTTTGGCACGTTCTTTGGAAAATTACATAACAACTGCGGAAGCCGAAAAGCATATAGAGTAAGCATAACCCTAAAATTAGCAATTATGAGAACAGGGATACTTTTATTATTAGCAATGATGTCATTAACAGCTGTAAATGCCGACAACATTGAAAAATCAACTAGCAAAATTGGGGTTACATACCGTTATAATGAAGCTGTTACCTTTGTAGAAAGAGGAATCCAATTTCATGTGTTTTTAAACGGTGATTTCGATTTCAATACCCACTACGATAGATATTCTGACTACGGTGTACGTATAAAACGAGATAGAAGAGGCCGTATTAGAAGTGTAGGAAATGTATACATTAACTACGATGCTAGAGGAAATGTAAAAAGAATTGGTAGCGTATTTATGAGGTATAAGTTTGGAAACTTATTTAAAGTAGGTAACCTACGTATTTTATATGATAGATGGGGCAATCCAAGATTTAGAGGGTTTGTAAAACCAGGACACCACCATCATGATGATGATCATTATTACTACTACGATAATGATGGGTTTGACGTAAATATCGATATAAACATAGGAGATGTTTTTGATTATGATGACGTTTATTTTTACAGAAAAGACTTTGGAAGAAACTATCGTCAATTTAGAGAAGACAATAACTTTTATTACTACAGAGCATTACCTAATGCAAAAATTGGAAAACGTAGTAAAGTTATAAAAAGACGTAAGCATAAGGCTTACAAAAACAAAAAGTACAACAATAAATACAGAAAAGGAAAGCCTGAACAAAGAGGTAAATCAAGAAGAAACCATGATTAAACAAAAATCCCTCATCAAAATTGATGAGGGATTTTTTTATTCTATAATTTAATAATTACTTCGCTACGTTTACTGCTCTTGTTTCTCTAATTACAGTAACCTTAACCTGTCCTGGATAAGTCATATCATTCTGAATTTTTTGAGAAATATTAAATGATAATTCAGCAGCTTTAGTATCGTTTACTTTAGCACTTTCTACCATAACTCTTAATTCACGCCCTGCTTGAATAGCATAAGCCTTTTGTACACCATTAAATCCAAAGGCAATATCTTCTAAATCTTTTAAACGTTGAATATAAGAATCTAATACTTGACGACGTGCACCAGGTCTTGCTCCTGAAATTGCATCACATACTTGTACTATAGGAGCTATTAAACTCTTCATTTCAATTTCATCATGGTGAGCACCAATTGCATTACATACATCTGGTTTCTCTCCATATTTTTCTGCCCATTGCATTCCTAATAATGCGTGTGGTAATTCGCTTTCTGTTTCAGGTACTTTACCTATATCGTGTAATAAACCTGCACGCTTAGCTGCTTTTGCATTTAATCCCATTTCAGCAGCCATAATACCACAAAGGTTTGCTACTTCACGTGAGTGTTGTAATAAATTTTGACCATAAGAAGAACGATACTTCATGCGTCCTACTGTTTTAATCAATTCAGGATGTAAACCATGAATTCCTAAATCAATAACAGTACGTTTACCTACTTCAATAATCTCTTGAGTTATTTGCTTTTCGGTTTTCTTTACAATCTCTTCAATTCTTGCTGGGTGAATTCTTCCGTCTGTAACTAATTTATGCATTGATAAACGAGCAATTTCACGACGAACAGGATCGAAACACGATAAAATAATTGCTTCAGGCGTATCATCTACAATAATCTCAACTCCAGTTGCAGATTCTAAAGCACGGATGTTTCGTCCTTCTCTACCAATAATTCTACCTTTAACGTCATCCGACTCTAAGTTAAATACTGACACACAATTTTCTACAGCTTGCTCTACTCCTACTCTTTGTATAGTGTTTAAAACTACCTTACGAGCTTCTTGTTGTGCTGTCATTTTAGCCTCTTCAATAGTATCTTGAATGAAAGACATAGCATCAGATTTTGCTTCGTCTTTTAATGATGCTACCAATTCTGTCTTAGCTTCATCTGCAGATAATCCAGATATTTGCTCAAGCATATCTACATGACGCTTGTGCATTTTTTCTAACTCTGACTCTTTCTTTTCTAAAAATTCTAATTTATAATCAAAATCAGCTTCTTTCTTTTCTAACTGTTTATTAAGTTTTTTGGTTTTATCTAGTTCTGATGAAACTTGACTTTCTTTATCTCTTATTCTTTTTTCTACATCAGAAACTTTCTTTTCTCGTGACAAGATTACTTTTTCATGCTCAGATTTAAGCTCTATAAACTTTTCCTTAGCTTGTAAAATCTTATCCTTTTTTATTGCTTCAGCTTCTACTTTAGCTTCTTTTAATATGCTATTAGCCTCCTTTTTTGTTTCTTGTATTAATTTATTTGCATTAGATTTTTCTAACATTTTAGCAATAAAAAAACCTACTGCTACACCTATAATTCCTGCTAAAACAGGAAATAATATTCCCTCCATAATTTTGATTTGATTGTATAAAAAAAGCCTACATTAATAGGGTTTTAAAAAACTCCAAAATAACAAGTTTAGGATTAACTGATTGATCAAGGATCCGAGGTAAAATCGGCTTGCTTTACTAACCACGACTCATCCTTTATAATTGAATAACGTTGAGTTTAACAAACAATGTACTAATGTAGGCAGTATATTAAATAATATATATTTTAAAGAACGTTTTATAAATGATCTTCTAGCAAGTTAGTCAATTCATTTATCTTTTGCAATACTTCGGCTTTTTCTTTAGTATTTTTTAACGATACTATTTCCGCTTTTGATGCAAATTGTAAAGCACTCATTGCTAAAACATCTTGCTTATCTGCTACCGCATAACTTTGTTCATAACTGGCAATTAATTCATTAATACTTTTCGCTGCTTTACGTAACCCCTCTTCTTCATCGGTACTATTTACACTCAACGGATACGTTCTACCAGCAATTACCACATTAACTTTTATTTTTGCCATGTAAAGAACTTTATATTATGTGTTCAAAAGAGTAATACATTTATCAATCTCTCGAACTAAAGCATTTATTTTGAGTTTTGTTTCTCTTGTATTTTCGTTACTGCCCTCAATAGTTTTCGCAACTTTCAGCAAATTAAACTGTTTCTGCTGTTCTTCTAATTGCTTCTCTTTTTCTTGTAATAAAACTTGTAACTCCGCGTTATTTTGAAGTAAAACTTTATTTTCTTCTTTCAAAAACTCATAGTTCGAAAGTAAGTTCTTCAACCTATCTTCCAGTAAATGAATTGCTTTTAAAGGGTTACTCATTTATTTTAGAGAATAAAACTATATTCACAAAGTTATTAATATAACTTATAATTAGCAACTCTTTTAGTGTTTTTTACCAAAACACTGATTCTGAGCCCTTAAGGTTTTTGTCAGATTTTTACTAGTTTTGCTTTAAAACTATTGCATTTTGAAATTTTATTTTTCTCTTATTTTATTAGTCTTTTTTATTAGTGGAAATGCACAAAATAAATATCCACGAAATTATTTTTCAAATCCTTTGAAAATACCCATAATATTATCTGGTACTTTTGGAGAGTTACGAAGTAATCATTTTCACTCAGGAATAGATATTAAAACCCAGGGGAAAGAAGGTATTCCTATTTATGCACCGGCAGATGGCTATGTTTCTCGTATAAAAGTACAGCAATATGGTTTTGGAAAAGCTTTGTATATAACACATCCTAATGGTTATACTACTGTATATGCCCATTTAAAACGATTTGAGCCAAGTATTCAACGATATGTAAAAAGCATCCAGTATAAAAAAGAAAAATATAGTACTGGAAATCTTTTCCTCAAATCAGATAAATTTCCTGTAAAAAAAGGGCAACTTATTGGTTATACTGGTGACACAGGTAGTTCTGGAGGTCCACACTTACATTATGAAATTAGGAATACACAAACAGAACATATTATAAACCCAATGCATTTTGGCTTAACGGCTAAGGATGATAAAACTCCTACTGTTCAAAAGCTAATGGCATATCCACTAAGTGACGATGCTAGGATTAATAATTCTGCTTTAGAATCTGTTATTTCTTTCAAAAATAACGGTAATGGTGATTATGTAGCTGAAAAAATTACCGCTAGTGGTACTATTGGTTTTGGCATTAGTGTATTTGACCGATTAAATGGTGCTTTGAATAAAAATGGAATTTATAGCTTAGAGATGAAAGTAAATGGTCAACGCGTATATTATCATGATGTTGAAACTTTTTCTTTTGCTGAAAGCAAATATATTAATCTGTTAATAGACTATAAACACTATAAAAAGTATAAAAACAGAGTACAAAGAACACATAAAGTAAAAGCAAATAGACTTAACTTGTATGAAGATTTGGTAAATAACGGAGAGGTTCATATTGAAGACGGAGCTAATTACAATATTGAGATTATAGCCAAAGATTTTAAGCACAACACTTCTAAAGTAAGAATACCAGTTAGAGGAACTGCAAGCAATTTAGTATTTAAGGAAAAAGATACTACTAACTATAAAATTATAGCAACTAACTTTAATAAATTTCATCAAAAAAATGTAACAGTTGCTTTTCCTAAAAACACTTTTTATAAAGATTGTTTTATTGATTTTAAGGTTGAAAATGGTACTGCTAAGGTTCACGATCCTACAATTCCTTTAGACAAACGTTATACACTAACTTTTGAGACTTCTTTTTTAACAGAAGACCAAAAACAACATGTATATATCGCTAATGTTACAAATCCTAGATATCCAAGATATACATCTACTAAAAAGAAAATAGACAAAGTATATACCACTACTAAACTTTTAGGTAGTTATGCCTTGCGTTTTGACACTGAAAAACCAACAATTCAATTGTATAATTTTAGTAATAACCAATGGATTTCTAAAAACAAAACTCTTAAAGTTAAAATCAGTGATAAAGAAACCGGTATTAAAAATTACCGCGCTACTATTGATGGTGAATGGATTTTAATGGAGTATAACCATAAAAAAAGAATCCTTACATACGATTTTAATGATAAAAAGTTGGTAGGTAGCAAACATATTTTTAAACTTGTAGTCTCTGATAATGTGGGAAATACTGAAACAGTTTCAGCAACATTTTTCAGAAAAGTAAACTAAACAAGCTTGAAAAAATTTATTCTTTTATTACTGCTCCCTTCACTAGTTTTTGCACAAAAAACAGCTACAGTAAAAGGAATCATTACCAATAAATTCAATACACCTATTGAAGGAGTTACGATTTCCTATTTATCTAAAGGAACAACTACTGATGCTAACGGAATGTATCAATTTACAATTCCTATTCGTAAAACAGTTACCGTTACATTTACCCACGTTTCTTATAAAACTTTGGTGAAAAAATTCACTTCTAGAGGAAAAAGAAGCTTTAATTTCTCCCCTACTTTACAAATTAAGAGTGAAGAGTTGGAAGAAGTTATCGTTAAAAACCAACAAAAAGAAGCACAAGGTATTACCAAAATAAAAACTAAAAAGGTAAAAAACATACTTGGTGCTAATGCTGGTGTTGAAAATATACTAATGACATTACCTGGAGTTAGTAACAACAACGAATTAAGCACTCAATACAATGTTCGGGGTGGTAATTTTGATGAAAACCTAGTATATGTTAACGGAATTGAAGTGTATCGTCCATTTTTAATCCGCTCTGGTCAACAAGAAGGCTTAAGTTTTACCAATCCGCACATGATTCAGAATATTAATTTCTCTTCAGGTGGATTTCAAGCAAAATACGGAGATAAACTATCTTCTGTTTTGGATATTACCTATCGAAAACCAACCAATTTTGGTATACAATTAGATTTGAGTTTATTAGGAGGAAGTTTTACTATTGAAGATACTTTTGCTAATAATAAGCTAAGTGCAATTGTTGGTGTTCGTTATCGTGATAATAGCTTATTTGTAAATAATAAGCAGACTGAAGTTAACTTTAGACCCCAATTTACAGATGTTCAATCATTTTTAAGCTACCAAGCCACTAATAAACTCACATTAAACTTCTTAGGAAACTTCTCTCTCAACAATTACAATTACAAACCATTAACTCGTAAAACCCGATTTGGAACCTTAACAAATCCGCTAGAGTTAATTGTTTTTTATCAAGGGCAAGAAAAAGATCGTTTTCAAACCTTATTTGGAGCATTCTCTGCTGATTATCAAGTTAACGACAATCTAAAACTTACTGGTACTATTTCTTCTTTTAATACACAAGAAGAAGAATATTTTGATATTGCTGCCGCTTACGCCATAGGTGAAGTAAATAGCAATATTGGTTCTGAAGATTTTGGTGAAGTTGAATTTTCTCAAGGAATAGGTTCACAAATTAATCATGCACGTAACGACTTGGATGCTTTAATCAGCAATATTCAACTAAAAGCTACTTTAAAAGATGGTAATAATGAATGGAAAGCTGGTATTAAATACCAAAAGGAAAATATTAAAGACCGTATTCGTGAATGGGAAGTGATAGATTCATTAGGTTTTTCTGTTCGTCCACCACACCACACCGGAAATAATCAACCATACGAACCTTTTACAGGTCCTATTGAGCCTTACAGAAATGTGAGAGCAGAAAATGAAACAGACATTAACCGTATTACTAGTTTCTTACAATTCAGTAGAAAAGCAATGTGGAATGACCATCAAGTTTGGATGAATATTGGAGTTCGTTCTCATTATTGGTCTATAAAAACAGCTTTTACTAATAATTTTTCTCAAACAACCTTTAGTCCTAGAGCACAATTTGCTATTAAACCTGATTGGGAGAGCGATATGCTATTTAGAATATCTGGTGGATGGTATTCACAACCTCCATTTTATAAGGAATTACGTGATTATGACGGACAAGTACACCCTGAAGTAAAAGCGCAAAGGTCAATTCACATAGTTGCTGGGAATGAATATAGTTTCAACGTATGGGAACGCCCTTTTAAATTAGTTACTGAACTCTATTACAAAGATTTATCAGATGTAAATGCTTACTCTGTTGATAATGTCCGCATTCGTTATCGCGCAGACAATGTTACTAATGCCTATGCTTACGGTTTAGATGTTCGTTTAAACGGAGAATTTGTACCTGGTAACGACAGTTGGGTTAGCTTTGGTTATTTAAAAACCGAAGAAAATATTAACAATAGAGGTTATATTGCTCGACCAACTGATCAACGGTTAAAATTTGGTGTATTATTTCAAGATTATGTACCTAACTTACCTGACTTAAAAGCTTATCTAAACCTTGTTTATAACACTGGGTTACCTGGTGGAGCTCCTGCTTACGCTGATGTATATCAATTTCAAAATCGTTTGAACGATTATAAACGTGCCGATGTCGGAATTTCTTATGTTTTTGCTGATGCTAATAAACAACATACAACTGGCTTTTTACGAAGCTTTAAAGAACTAACTGCCGGCATAGAACTTTTTAATATTTTCGATATTCGTAATTCCAATACCAATACATGGGTGCGTGATGCTTACAGTAAAAATCAATACGGCATTCCTAACTATATGACTGGAAGAGTGCTAAACTTTAAATTAGGAATGCAGTTTTAAGATGAAAACAACACCAAAACACGACGAAAGAATTGCAAACATGACCTTTGCTTCTGTTTATCCACACTATGTTACGAAAGTTGAGAAAAAAGGAAGAACAAAAGAAGAGCTGCACCAAGTAATTGAATGGCTTACCGGTTTTAACAACCAAAAATTAAACAAATTAATTGATCAAAAAGTAACTTTTGAAACCTTCTTCAAAGAAGCCAACTTAAACCCAAATGCCCATTTGATTACAGGTGTTATTTGTGGTTATCGAATAGAAGAAATCGAAACTCCGTTAACGAAGCAAGTTCGTTATTTAGACAAGCTTGTAGATGAATTAGCTAAAGGTCGTAAAATGGAGAAAATTTTACGATAAACCTTTTAGGGTACTTAATAATTATTAACCCTACCTTCACACAATACCTCTTTATTTACAAGACTTTCAAGACGAATACCTTTTTTATAAAAATAAAAACACAAGCAAAGATGATAAAAATTGAATACATTTGCTTTTGTTAATTTTCAACACATGAAACTAGTTTTTGCTACTAACAATCTAAACAAACTTGCTGAAGTACAAAAAATGTTACCTAACTCTATTGAGTTACTTTCTTTGAAGGACATCGATTGCTTTGATGATATTGAAGAAACCGCAACTACTTTAGAAGGAAACGCCAAAATTAAAGCAAATTATATTACTGAAAAGTTTGGATATAATTGTTTTGCCGACGATACAGGTTTAGAGGTAGAAGCTTTAAATGGAGAACCAGGAGTATATTCTGCTCGCTATGCTGGTGAACCTGCTAATGCAAAAAACAATATGCAAAAACTATTAACAGAATTGAATCATAAAACCAATAGAAGTGCTCAGTTTAGAACTTCTATTTGTTTAAATTTAGATGGAAAGCAATTTTTATTTGATGGAGTTTGTAAAGGAACTATTTTAACATCTAAACAAGGTGAACAAGGTTTTGGATATGATCCCATTTTTCAGCCTGAAGGATACAACAAATCATTTGCAGAAATGACTTCAGAAGAAAAAAACAAAATAAGTCATAGAGGATTAGCTATTCAACAATTAGTCGTTTTTTTAAAATCAATTAGTTAATTGAATTTATCAAAAACATACACAGTTCATTTTTTACTTTTATCAGTTTTACTGATTATTTTTCTACTACTAAACATTAGCTTAGGTTCCGTATCCATTCCTTTAAAAGAAATTTTCAACTCCTTATTTGGCAACCCTGTTGCAAAAGATAGTTGGGAAACCATTATCATTAATTACCGTTTACCAAAAGCGATTACAGCAATGTTAGTAGGGTCAGGATTAGCTATAAGTGGTTTATTAATGCAAACATTATTCAGAAATCCACTTGCAGGCCCTTTTGTATTAGGAATATCTTCTGGTGCAAGCCTTGGTGTAGCATTACTCATTTTAGGCTCTAGTGTTTTTGGAGGATTTTTTCTTGTAGCTATTTACTCTAACTGGGCATTGGCCATTGCTGCAAGTGCTGGGTCTTTCTTAGTATTATCAGCAGTTATTATAGCTGCAAATAGAGTTCGTAATACGATGTCTATTTTAATTATTGGATTAATGTTTGGCTCATTAACATCAGCAGTTATTAGCGTATTAGCTTTTTTTAGTGAAGCTGAACAAATACAACAATATTTATTTTGGAGCTTTGGAAGTTTGGGGAATCTAACTTGGGCTGAACTTTCTGTTTTTGGAATTATTTACCTTGTAGGAATTCTTGGAACATTTTCTGTTATAAAACCTTTAAACAGCTTTTTATTGGGTGAGAATTATGCAAAAAGCTTAGGAATCAACATCAAAAAAAGTAGAAACATTATTTTACTAATCACAAGTATTCTTACAGGAGTAATTACAGCGTTTTCAGGTCCTATTGCTTTTGTTGGACTAGCTGTTCCACATATTGCTAAAATGATTTTTTCTACATCAAACCATAAAGTATTATTACCTGCTGTTGCTTTAATTGGAGCTATTATTCTTTTAATTTGTGACAGTATAGCGCAATTACCCACAAGCGAATTCACCTTACCTATTAACGCAATAACATCATTATTTGGAGCACCTGTAGTTATATGGCTATTAATTAGGAAGAAGAAAATATATGTATAAAACTAAGATTATAAACAGTTAAACAATTAAACATCAAGCAACAACAAAAACATATCGTCTTACAAACAGAAAATCTTTCAATAGGATATAAATCAAAAAAGCAAGAAACACTTATTGCTTCAGATATTGATTTAACTATTGAAAAAGGAAAATTTGTTGCTTTGTTAGGTAAAAATGGAATTGGAAAATCAACATTACTTCGTACCATTTCTAAGGTTCAAAAACCTTTGAACGGAACTGTAAAAATCAATCATAAAGAACTTTCAACCTATACTAATCAAGAATTATCTACTACGCTGAGTTTAGTATTAACCGAACGTTTACCGCTAAGTCAGCTAACGGTTTTTGAACTCGTTGCTCTAGGACGTCAACCTTACACTAACTGGATTGACAAACTAACTCAAGAACATCTAAAAAAAATTCTCTGGGCAATTGAGCAAACTGAAATCTCCCATTTAAAAGACAAACGATTTTATGAATTGAGCGATGGTCAACTACAACGTGTACTTATTGCTCGTGCACTAGCTCAAGATACCGAAATCATTATTTTAGATGAACCTACTGCTCACTTAGATATACATCATACATTCAAGGTCTTTTCTTTATTAAAAAAGCTTGTAGAAAACACAGGAAAAACTATTATTATTTCTACTCACGAAGTAAATATAGCCATTCAATTAGCTGATGAATTTATATTACTTTCTGAAAAACAACTATATACTGGCAATTCACAAGAATTAATTGCTAAAAATGCTTTTGATGAACTTTTTCCAAAAGAATTAATAAGTTTTAACAAAACATTAGAACAATTCGTTATTAAGAAAAATTAAATTTGAACGATTGTAACATTTAGTTACTTTTGAAACCAATCAAACTAAACAAACCTTAATTATTGATGAAAAAATTACTTTATATGGCTAGTGCAATTGCACTGGTAGCGTGTGGTTCAAGCAAGGAAACTGCAAATACTGATAATGAAGCAACCACAGACCAAGCTGCAAAATATGCCAAAACCATTACTGCAAAAGATTTAGGAAAACATCTATTTATCTATGCTTCAGATGAATTTGAAGGAAGAAACACTGGTGAACCTGGACAAAAGAAAGCGGTAAAATACTTAAAAGATTTTTATGTTAGTCAAGGAATAGCTTCTCCTTTAGGTGGTGATGATTACTTTCAAGAAGTACCTTCTGAATACTTAAGTAACAACCGTAGAGGAATGACTTTAAAAGATTCTGAAAACGTTGTTGCTTTTATCAAAGGAACGGAAAAACCAGATGAAATAGTGGTTATTTCAGCTCACTTAGATCACGAAGGAGTTAAAAACGGAGAAATATACAATGGTGCTGATGATGACGGATCAGGAACTGTAGCTATTTTAGAAATTGCTGAAGCTTTTAAACAAGCTGCCGATGCTGGTAAAGGCCCTAAACGTTCTATTTTATTTTTACACGTTACAGGTGAAGAAAAAGGTTTATTAGGATCTAAATATTACACTGAAAACCCAATTTTCCCATTAGCCAATACTGTTACCAACTTGAACATTGATATGATTGGTAGAGTTGATGACCGCCATAAAGGAAACCCAAATTATGTATACTTAATCGGTTCTGATAAGTTAAGTACTGAATTACATAACATTTCTGAAGCGATGAATAAAAAATATACTAACATCGATTTAGATTATAAATACAACGATGATAACGACCCTAATCGTTTTTATTATCGTTCTGACCACTATAATTTTGCTAAGCACAACATTCCTATTATTTTTTATTTTAATGGGACACATGCCGACTATCACAGACCAACTGACACTCCTGACAAAATCAATTACGAAATGTTAGAAAATAGAGCTCGTTTGGTTTTCCATACTGCTTGGGAAGTTGCGAATCGTGAGAATCGTGTTGTGGTTGATAAAGCCGCAAAATAAGGTCTAATCAAATTTAAATTATAAAGTTTAAAAGCTCATCTAAATTAGATGGGCTTTTTTATTTTCTTTAATATTACTCTTAAAATATATCTCTTTTTACACTTAAAAAGAATCCTAACCAGATTATTTATCTACCAAAAAAAATAAATTAGAAAAATAATCTAAATATTAAACTAATAGCTGACAAATAATATTGCTTCGTTTACATTTGCCCGCTTAAATTTTAATACTATGGTTAACGAAGGGAAATTATCATTAGAAAATCAACAAAAACTAGATAAATTACAAGAAGAACTAGCTTCTGCTCGCGATACTTTTTTAGGATATCCTGTATCAAAAGATTTCGATTATTCAGAATTAAATAAATTTTTTCAATATCCAATTAACAACCTTGGTGATCCTTTCGAACAAGGCACTTATCGTGTACGAACTCATGAAATGGAACGTGAGGTTATTGCATTTTTTGCAAAACTATTTAGAGCAAATCCGAAAGATTTTTGGGGGTATGTTACCAACGGTGGTTCAGAGAGTAACCTGTATGGTTTATACATTGCTCGTGAATTATTTCCTAAGGCTATGGTATACTATTCTGAATCTACTCATTACAGTGTACGTAAGAATATCCATTTGTTAAACATCCCAAGTATTGTAATTAAATCGCAAGAAAATGGTGAGATGGATTATGAAGATTTTGAAAATACTGTTCGTATGAACCGTCATAAACCAGTAATTGTATTGGCTACTTTTGGTACCACTATGAAAGAAGCAAAAGACGATATAGGTAGAATTAAAGGAATTTTAAGCAACCTCGCTATCCAAGACCATTATATTCATTGTGATGCTGCTTTAGCTGGCTCTTTTGGACCGTTCATGCAACCTCGTCTTCCTTTTGACTTTATGGATGGCGCAGATAGTATATCTATTAGTGGACATAAATTTATTGGTTCACCAATACCCACTGGTGTGTTAATGGCTAAACGATCTAACAGAGACAGAATTGCTAAAGGAATTTCTTACATTGGTTCTTTTGATACTACTATAACAGGTTCACGTAACGGGCATTCTCCTTTATTCTTGTGGTACGCCTTAAAACAATTAGGTGTTGAGGGTTTACGACAACGTTACCTACATAGCTTAGCTGTAGCTGAATATTGCGAAGCTGAATTACAAAAAATTGGAGTAAATGCTTGGAGAAACCCTAATGCAATTACTGTTGTACTACCAAAAACTCCACAAAGTATTAAAGATAAATGGCAGTTAGCTACTGAAGGGAACATTTCTCATGTTATTTGTATGCCTAACGTAACAAAAACTCAAATTGATGAATTTGTAAATGATTTAAAAAATTGTACAGAACAAATTATTGAAGAGGAATTTTCCTATGATTTTTCATTAAGCTAACCTTATATTAATCTAAGACAAGTACTTTTGATTGCTATAAAAGAAAATTTAATTTATGAAGAAATTATTATTAAGTACAATGCTATTTGCATTGTCATTCGCTTATGGACAAGAAAAAAAAGAAAAATTAACTATTGAAAAAGGTACATGGTATACTAGTGCCAATTTTTCCATAGGACATAATAGTAATGAATTTGAAGGTTCTCCTGAAACTTCTAAATATTTTAACTTTAACTTCTCTCCTAAGGTAGGATACACTATTAACGACAACTTAATTATAGGTTTAGGTGTAGGATATGGATATTCAAAAAGTGAATCTGGGAATGAAATTGGAAAAGGTAACTCCTATAAAATCTTTCCTTATATCAAAAAACACTTTCCACTTGGAAAGAAATTAACTATTTCGTTACAAGGAGAGTTTAGTTATAGTTATTCTGATTATTCAAGCAATATTAATTCTACTCCATACGAAAGAAGCACCAACCAATATTTTGTAGGGATAAGACCTGGACTTACTTATTTTTTAAATAAAAACATCGCCTTAGAAGCTAATATAGGTAGCTTAGGTTATTCTAAAACAGACCAAGATGAAAGTAATTTTCCAGATAGGGAGTCTGATTCATTTCAGTTTAATATAAACTCAACTGATTTAATGTTCGGTTTATCATATTATTGGTAGTATTAAAGTTTACAAAATCTAACAAAAAACGCTAAGAATTTTCTTAGCGTTTTTTTATACACTCTATTATTTGAAACTTTTTATTTTGTTGCAACACACTTACCGAAGTAAAAAGCGTTGTTAGGTGCGTACTATAATTTAAGTGCGAATTAGCCACTAACAAAAATCTCCCTTCGTTTTTCAAACAATTTTCTACTCCTTTAAAAAGGTTGAGTGCTACTTCAATATTATTCTCATGTTCAAAATGAAAAGGTGGATTTGATACGATCAAATCAAAAGAATTTTCTTTGATGTTCTCTAGAGTATCATCACATAAAAACTCTGCTTTTTTTCCTTCTAAGTTAATTTTAGATGACTCAATAGCTAAGTTAAAATCATCTAATAAAGTTACTGCTGCTTGTGGATTTTGATTAGCAACTTCATAAGCTATTATTCCATTACCTGAAGCTACATCTAATACTTTTAACTCCTCTGTTTTAACTTCTAAATTTTCTAAGAAAAATTGCGTTCCTATATCTATGCTTCCAGAAGAAAACACACCGTAATATTGCTGTAAGACTTTACCTTTCCACTGGATGGTATTAACTAGCTTTTTCTTTTGAACTTCTTTTTTAGGAGCTTTTAAAATCAATAAACGTGCTTTTTTCCAAGCTTTTGACTGAGTAACCTCTTCAAAATATTGTTCAGCAACCTTTATATAAGAAGGAGAAAAATACTTAGTCATAAACCCGCAAACAACAACTGTTTCTTTATGTGAAGCTTTATGGATTTGTTGTAAGAATAACTCAAATAACTCTAATGACTTTGGAATTTTAATTAAAGCCACTTCTACATACTGTAGATCATCAATTGGAGTTTTAAAATCAACTTCCGTAGAAAAGTTATTCAATTTTAAATTTTGACGAATTGCTTTTTGCTGACTAGCATACGTCCAAACAGTAGTAATTTTTTTATGCTGTAAAGCACAATTCCACACTCCAAAACGGTCATTAAAAAGGTGTAAACTCTCTACATTCTTATCAGTTATATAATCTAACACTAAGAGTTCAGCGTTACTCCAAGCTCGTAAACTTTTATCGAAAGTCTTAGGGTAACGTTGTAATTGATATGTTTTTGAATTTATTTTTACTGTAGTATCCAATTTTAACTAGCTTTCTTCATTTAACTAACTAAAACCTTTTCTTTAGCGTAGTAAATTTCATCTAACGAAGTTATTTCTCCTGTTCTTTTTCTTCTAAAAATGTGTTTTGCCTCTACATCTTCAATTGAATCTTTTCCCATAGCTGCAACCATTTCTTTAATAGCACTAATTGTCTTATTATGATAATTCTTTACACGCATATTCTTATACTTAACCACCAAAGCCTTTACTAAGTCCTTCTCTTGTGTTGCCACTCCCACAGGACAAGTATCTAAATTACACTCACGTGCCTGAATACAACCTAAACTTAACATAAAGCTACGAGCCATACCAATCGCATCGGCCCCTAATGCTAAATATTTAATCACATCAAAAGCGTCAATAGCTTTACCACTTGCAATGATTTTTATTTGATCTTTTAATCCGTATTTTTTCAACATCTTATTCACAAAAGACAATCCTTCTAGCAACGGTGTACCAATGTAGTTTGAAAACTCTAAAGGTGCTGAACCTGTACCTCCTTCTCCTCCATCAACAGCTATGTAATCAGGATAATTATTAGCATCCGCAAAAGCTTTAATCATCGCTTCAATTTCGTCATTATCCCCAACACAAAACTTAATTCCTATTGGCTTCCCTCCTGACAGCTCTCTTACTTGTTGAATAAATGCTACCATTTCATCAAAGTTAGAAAAAGCATCGTGTGCCGGTGGTGAATCTACTCGTGTAAAAGGCTCTACAGAACGAATTTCAGCAATTTCTTTCGTGTTCTTTTTTGCTGGAAGAATTCCACCATGGCCTGGTTTAGCTCCTTGTGAAAGCTTTATTTCAACCATCTTCACCTCTTCTCTAACAGCATTTTTCTTAAAAACCTCTGCATCAAAAACTCGTTTCCCATTTACACTTTTCCCTGCTCCAAAATATCCAGTACCTACCTGAAAAATTAAATCTCCTCCTTGTAAATGATAAGGAGAAACACCTCCTTCACCTGTGTTATGAGCAAAGCCTCCCATTTTAGCTCCTTGGTTCAATGCCATAATTGCATTTTTACTCAACGAACCAAAAGACATTGCTGAAATATTGATTATAGAAGAATTATATTTTTGTGTACACTTATCTGAACCTATAAGTACTCTTTCACCATTAATATGATGATGATCTTTAGGAAATAATGAATGTTTTACAAACTCATATCCTTTTGCATATACATTGTGTTGTGTACCGAAAGGAACTGTTTCTATTTCTTTTTTCGATCTCTGATAAACAATACTTCTTTTCTCACGGTTAATAGGTTTCCCGCTTAAATCATCTTCTATAAAATACTGTTGAATTTTTTCTCGTTCTTCTTCAAACACCCAACGCAAACGAGCAATTACTGGAAAAGCACGCATTAACGAATGCTTTTTTTGAATAAAGGCGTCATATATTGCTAATAAAGTTACTGCTGAAGCAACAGTTAACAAAATATAATTTCCCATATCTGGCATGAAATAAACCAACACACCACATAAAATATTAATTACAACAATAACAGATAAAATGGTATCTCTCATCTCTTTTATTTTTCTGGCAAAAATACAATTTTAGCATAAAAAAAGCTCTGACATATAGCCAGAGCTTTCTTTTATATTTAAAATACTTGAAATTACTTTTTGAATTTCGCGTACTTGTTTTTGAACTTATCAATACGCCCTGCAGTATCTACTAACTTAGACTTACCAGTGTAGAAAGGATGTGAAGTTCTTGAAATTTCTAATTTAATTAATGGATATTCAACTCCTTCTACCTCTAAAGTTTCTTTTGTATTAGCAGTTGAACGTGTTAAAAAAACATCTCCGTTAGACATGTCTTTAAACGCTACCATTCTATAATTTTCTGGATGTATACCTTTTTTCATCTCTTGTAAATTTAAAATCTTTTATTTTTGTTGAAAAAATTATAAAGTTGGTAAAGCTTTATAGTTGTTTCATATATCAAAAACCTGCAATGGCTATTTGAGGGTGCAAATTTAACCCTTTTTTTTAATTTGCAAACAAATAATTTGCTTTAATTTGTACAACATCTTTATAAACTACAGAAAATAACATTTTATATATGCGTTTTTATAAACTTTTAACCTTGGGATTAACTACTTTACTTGTAACCTCTTGTAGTGAAACTAATTACAAATTTAAATTAGATACTACCAAAAAAACCACACTAGGTAAAAAAGCTGCTATTAAGTTTGAGCAATTGAAAGGTGAACAGATAGATTCTGTACAATTATACGTAAATAACAAACGTGTAAACACGAACGAAACTAGTGTTACCGTTAACACTGCTGATTTTGGTGTGGGGAAACATGCCGTTACTGCTTTAGCTTTTTATCCTAACAAATCAAAAAAACTAAACAACTCTATTGAAGTGCTAGCAAAAGAAGCTCCTGCTGTATATTCTTATAAAATTGTAAATATTTATCCGCACGATAAAGGAGCCTATACGCAAGGGTTAGAATACAAAAATGGTTACTTATACGAAAGTACAGGTCGTAACGGAGAATCTACATTAAGAAAAGTTGAGTTAGAAACCGGAAAAGTTTTACAAAAAACTGATTTAGACAAAAAATACTTTGGAGAAGGTATGACTATTTTTAACAATAAAATTTATTGGTTAACATGGCATGCACGTAAAGGTTTTATATACGATTTTGAAACATTTAAACAACTAGGAAGCTTTAACTACACAAATAGTAATCAAGGATGGGGATTAACACACAACAATTCTGAACTTATTAAAACAGATGGTAGCAATAAGGTTTGGTTTTTAGATGCAAATAACCAACAAGAAAAAAGAAGCATTCAAGTTTACACAAACAAATACCCTGTTGATAATTTAAATGAAATCGAGCTTATCAACGGAAAAATTTACGCAAATAAATGGCAACAAAACTCAATAGTTATTATCAACCCAGAAACAGGTGTTGTTGAAGGTGTAGCTAATTTAAATGGACTAAGAGATATTGTTGCAAAAGATCAAACTCTAGAACCTCAAGACGATGTACTAAACGGAATTGCATATGATGCTGAAAACAACCGTTTATTTGTTACAGGAAAACATTGGGGAAAATTATTTGAAATAGAACTAATCAAGCAATAATCTACTACCTAAAACCATGAAAAATACCCTTCCCGTACTAGCACTTATTTTATCTATTATTGTAATGTCTTGTAGAAAAGACTTCAATACAGTTCCTAGTTATGGGAAGCTACAATTTTCCAAAGACACAGTGTTTCTAGACACAATTTTTAGTAATATTGGTTCTGCTACTTATAATTTAAAAGTATACAATAAGGGTAACAAAACCATTACTATTCCAGAGATTAAACTAGAGAATGGAAATACTTCAAATTACCGATTAAATGTAGATGGTTTAGCTGGTCATAATTTTAATAACATCGATATTTTAGCGAATGATAGTATTTATATTTTTATAGAAACTACTATAGATGTTAACACGGTTACCAACCCTTTATATACTGATAAAATATTATTTGATAATGGAGAAAACCAACAAGATGTAGATCTAGTTACATTAGTACAAGATGCTCATTTTATTTTTCCTTCTAAAAACAGTTCGGGTATTGAAACATTAACTATTAATGGTAAAGAAACCGAAATTCAGGGCCGCTTTTTAACTGACGAAGAACTAACCTTTACTAATGAAAAACCTTATGTTATTTACGGTTACGCTGCTGTACCATCAAGTAAAACACTAACAGTTGAAGCCGGTGCTAAAATTCACTTTCATAATAACTCAGGCTTAATTATTGATAAAGATGCAAACTTTAAAGTAAATGGAACTTTAAATGAAAAAGTAATTTTTGAAGGAGACCGATTAGAACATCAGTTTAGTGAAATTCCAGGACAATGGGGAGTAATTTGGATACGTGAAGGAAGTTATAATAACGAGTTGAATCACGCTCAAATTAAAAACGGAACCGTTGGACTTCTCGTTGACGGACAAGATATCTCCTCTCCCACACTAACTATAAAAAATACTGAGATTTACAACAGCTCAAACTATGGTGTTTTAGGTAGAAACACACATATTGAAGGAGAAAACTTAGTAATAGGTAGTGCTGGACAATCTGCACTAGCTTGTACTTTTGGAGGAAAATATAGTTTTACACATGCTACTTTTGCTAACTTTTGGAACAATAGTATTCGTCAATTACCTTCGGTTTTAGTCAACAACCACATTACTTATCTTAATAATGATAACCAAGAAGTTACAGAGACTAATGATTTGGTTACCGCTAACTTTATAAACTGTATCATTGAAGGAAACAACAACGCTGAATTTATTCTTGATAGAATTGATGGTACAACCTTTAATTACTCGGTTGAAAATTGCTTAATAAAATTTAATGATCTTAATAATTCATTCACCGATAATACTGAATTGAATTTTAATGATACTGAACATTATCAAAATAACATTTTAAACGGAGAGCCTAACTTTAAAGATGTTGCTAAAAATGAGTTTATCATTGGTAAAAATAGCGATGCTATTAACAAAGCGAAATCTTCCGCTGTTTCTCAAGATATTTTAGGAATTTCTAGAAGTTCTACACCTGATATTGGCGCATATCAACACGTTGATTTTTAACAAATAACACTTATCTATAAAAACACTTCCATTCAACGATTAAAACAATCCATTCGTCGAATTATAATAAAACAAACAGCTAAGTAAATATATATTTGTAGTGTATTTGTTTCATTCATAGTAATAAAATAAATAGATTAATTAGTTTGGTTAGTTGAGGGCTATTCTTCTTAACCGTAATGAATAGCTCTTTTTTTAGAAGAAAATTAATAGAAATATACATAAAAATATTTGTCGGGGGGCAATACTAATAGATTGAGGAATCTATACAGGGTAAAAAAGGAATACATATGTATTCCTTTTTTGTTTTAGTTATTTATAATTAGAACTTTTGTTAACTATTATAAATTATTTATTTTTTAAATACTTTTCCATTCTTCATTACAAAAACTACTTTTTCCATTGTATGAATATTTTGGGTCGGGTCTTCATCTACAGCAATAATATCAGCTAAAAACCTTTTTTTTACTTGCCCTAACTCCTTTTCCATATTTAGTAATTTGGCATTGGTTATCGTCGCAGACTGAATTGCTTCCATAGCAGGCATTCCCGCTTCAACCATATATCCAAATTCTTTCCCGTTTTTTCCGTGCTTGAATACTCCTGCATCGGTACCAAATGCAATCTTTACTCCTTTTTTATACGCTCTACCAAACGTTCCTTGTATTTGTGGTCCTACTGCCAATGCTTTAGGCACCACTATTTCAGGGTAAAAACCTTTTACCTTTGCTTTCTCTTCCACTTCTTTACCTGCAGTAATTGTAGGCACTAAATACACATCATACTTTTTCATCAACTCCATAGTTGCATCACTCATATATGTTCCATGTTCAATAGTTTTAACACCTCCCATAATTGCTCGTTGCATTCCCTCATCTCCATGAGCATGAGCCGCAACATGCATTCCATAATCTTTTGCTGTTTCACAAATTGCTTTTACCTCTTCAATAGTAAATTGAGGATTATCTCCTGACTTTGCTACACTCAATACCCCTCCAGTAGCAGTAATTTTTATACAATCTGCTCCATTTTTATAACGTTGACGTACTGCTTTTCGAGCATCTTCTACCGAATTTACTACTCCTTCTTTTGGTCCCGGATTCCCTATAAGTTCTCTTCTACTTCCGTTTGTTGGGTCTGCATGCCCACCCGTAGTTGCTAAAGATTTTCCTGCGGTAAATACTCTAGGCCCTGTAATTTTACCTGCTTTAATTGCTTTAGCTAAAGAAATATTAACTCCAGTTCCTCCTAAATCTCTTACCGTGGTAAAACCATTTGACAAAGTAGTTTCGGCAAATTTCACAGAGTTATAGGCTCTATCTGCATCATTCAAAATATATTTTTCCAATCTTGTTTTTGGACTATGTTCGCTTTCAATATGCACATGCATATCAATCAATCCAGGCATTACCACCTTATCTTTTAAATCTATCGTTATATCATCAGTATTTTCAGGGTTCACATAGCCTTTTAACACATCAACAATCTTATTATCCTTTACAATAATGGTTTGTTGTTCTTTTATATTACCTTTTTTTGTATCAATTAATTTTCCGCAAAATATATAGGTGTTTTGAGTAAATGCTGCAATTGACATTGTTAAGAATAGCGCTAAAAAAAGTCTTTTTTTCATGATAATTTAAGAATGATTAAGCAATAAATGTAGTGATTTTTATGTAGCTTGCCTTTTTAAATTTTGACAATTACATGAAGAACATTGTTATTACTGGAACTAGTAGAGGTATTGGTTTTGAATTAGCGCAGCAGTTTGCTAATCAAGGACATCAAGTCTTAGCTCTATCAAGAAACACAAAACCTTTAGAACAAGTAAACCACTCAAACATCACAACCATCTCTGTCGATTTATCTAGCGAAAAGGATATAAAAAAAGCGGTTGATTTTGTTTCAACTGAATGGAAAAAGGTAGATATCCTTATCAATAATGCAGGAAAATTGATTAATAAACCTTTTGAACAATTAACTACGCAAGATTTTGAAGAAGTTTATAAAGTGAATGTTTTTGCAGTTGCTGAATTGACTAAAAACCTACTGCCTTTTATGCAACAAGGGAGTCATGTAGTAACAGTGAGTAGCATGGGTGGAATACAAGGAAGCATGAAGTTCCCTGGATTAGCCGCCTATAGTTCTGCCAAAGGTGCTGTAATAACTTTATCAGAATTATTAGCTGAAGAATATAAAGAACAACAAATAGCATTTAACGTTTTGGCATTAGGTGCTGTACAAACAGAGATGTTAGAAGAGGCTTTCCCTGGATATGAAGCTCCTTTATCAGCTAAAGAAATGGCTAACTATATTTTTGATTTTGCTTTAACAGGTAACAAATACTACAACGGAAAAGTATTACAAGTTTCTAGTTCTACTCCATAAAAAAATAACGACTGTCACTTCGAGTGATTTTCGTTCAACATAGTTGAAAAGAAAATTGTATCGAGAAGTATTAGCTAGTTCTCGATACAATTTTTATTTTTCCATTTTATTTCAAAATAAAAACCACTCGAACTAACTTTTGAAAAAAACACTGATTAAATACATCCCTGAAGAAGCTATTCCGTTAGTTGAATATTTAATTATTGAGCATAAAATCAACTTAAAAATAGTAAGCGAGCGCCAAACCAAGCATGGTGATTTTCGTCGACTACCCAACGGTCACATGCAAATTACAGTGAATAACAATTTAAATCCTTATCAGTTTTTGTTGACGTTAATTCATGAAATTGCGCATCATGTTACCTATCAAAAATTTGGAAGAGTACAACCTCATGGTAAAGAATGGAAAACCGTTTTTCAACATTTAATGTTACCTTTTTTACAGCCCGAGATTTATCCCAAAAATATTCTGCCTTATTTAGCCAACTATTTAAAAAATCCAAAAGCAAGTACGGATGCTGATGTAAATTTATCACTGGCACTACGAGGTGGAAAATCAGAAGACGGAAAGAATTTTATCTTTGAAATTCCTAACGGAAGTGTTTTTCAATTCAAAGAAAAACTATACAAAAGAGGGGATAAACGAAGAACACGCTATGAATGTTTAAATTTAGAAAACAAGCGTGTATATTTATTCAACCAAAACGCTGAAGTGGAGCTAATAGCTTCAAAATAGATATTAAACTATCTTAACAAAATGAATAAGAAATACTTTTATATTAATTTTAGTATAGAAACTCTTGAACGTTATAGCTTTTTAATAAAAATTTTTAACAAATTGAAAGTTGAAAAAGAAATATACTGGGATTCTGAAACTGTACCTAATATTGATATTATTGAATGGAAACAATTTTTAGATGATAAAACCTATAATTATTATAAAAATTTAAGTTCTAGTTCGAATAAAGAAGAGGATGAAGTATATTATAAGCTTTGGGATTTAACTAGTCCAGAAATAAGAATTAATCACCCTATGTTTAACAGAACCAATGATTGGGATTTTGAATCTGTTATTCACACAATAATAGAAGGGGAATATGAATTAATTGATTTATCTGTAAAAGGAAATAAAGGTACTTTATATTTTGATCCTTTTAGTTTACCTTTTGGAGGGACAGAAAGTTTAGTATCACTTATCGAATCATTTGGTAATAAAGTTTTTTTTGATTCTTGGCATAATGGAGAACACAAAAGACAAAAAATAGGCTGGGACTTTGAATTAGCAAAAAAGCTAGTAAGTCAAAATACAGGACTTACCTAAAAAACTAACTATAAAGTATGAATACTAATTATTACGCAGTAATTATGGCAGGCGGTGTAGGCTCACGTCTTTGGCCAGTAAGCACCGAAAAGTATCCAAAACAGTTTCACGATTTATTAGGAACTGGTGAATCTTTACTGCAAAGAACTTTTAACAGAATCAATCAATTAGTTCCGTCAGAAAATATTTTAATTGCTACAAATAAGCGTTATGAAGGATTAGTGTTAGAACAACTTCCTACAATTAGCAGTAAACAAGTACTACTTGAACCTACAATGCGTAATACTGCTCCTTGTATTTTGTATGCTGCATTAAAAATTCGTCAACAGAATGAAAATGCTGTGATGTTAGTAGCCCCTTCTGATCATTGGATAGAAAACGAAACCAAATTTATTAAGAATATTGAGACTTCTTTTAACGCTTGTGCTAAAGAAGATATATTAATGACTCTAGGAATACAACCAAATCATCCTAATACAGGGTATGGTTATATTCAATTTGAAGAAAATGCTTCTGAAATAAAAAAGGTACAAACGTTTACCGAAAAACCTAATCTAGAAAAAGCTACTCAGTTTTTAGCGAGTGGCGACTATTTATGGAATGCTGGTATTTTTGTTTGGTCTGTTTCTAGCATTTTAGATTCCTTTAAAAAACATCTTCCTGAAATGGTCAACATTTTAGATACTGAAGACAACGTGTACAACACCAATTTTGAAGATGATTTTATTAAAACTAACTATGAAAAATGCGAAAACATTTCTATCGACTTCGGAATTATGGAACGCTCTGAAAAAGTACACGTACTCCCTGTAGATTTTGATTGGGATGATTTGGGTACCTGGGGTTCTTTATATAACAAACTTGGTAAAGATACTCACCAAAATGCAACAGTTGGAGCTACAACTATTTTTAAAGACGCCAACGGAAATATGGTTAGTATTAAAAATGGTAAAAAAGTAGTGGTCCAAGGGTTACAAGATTTTATTATTGTAGAAAAAGATGATGTATTAGTTATTTGTCCACGTAAAGACGAACAAGACATTAAACAACTACGAACTGAAGCAAAAGATAATTTTGGTGAAGAATATGTGTAAATTATTTTAACTAAAAATTTTGAAAGAAATAATCGAACATAATAAAATAAAACTATCCTTTTCAGATAAACTTAGATACTATAGACTCCCTCTATTTTTTTTAGTCCTTACGATAGTATGTTTTACAAATGGTTTTACAAAGTATTCTTTCGATGACTTTAATACTTTAGAAAGAATAAGCCTTACTTCTCTTTTATTTACATTAATCTCTTTTTATTTCTTCTTCCTTAATTTAACTGTAAAAATCCATGATTTTCCATTTAATAAAGAAAAGCTTATAAATAGAATTGAAAATCTTATTGCTTCGAACCTTGATTGGGAATTGTTAGAGAAATCTAACAATCATTTCATAATTAAAACAAAAGAAAGTTTAGAAACTCTTGGAGCAACTAGAAATCTTATTATCTCACCTAATACAGGTAATAGAATTTATATTGGACTAAAAGACAATCAATTTTTTGTGAAATCTATATTTAATTTATCTGATAAAAATCTCTTAGTTTTGAATAACGGAGAAAGTAAGCGAAACGAAAAAACAATAATCGATTTAATAAAACTATCTTCAGAAGAATAAGACATTTAAATTTATTTCTTAAACGTTTTATACATTCAAAAATAAACGCTGTAGAAATGGATCGAAATTATGTTAGCGCTACTCTTATTACCTTTATAAAGCTAATTGTAATTATATCTTTAGAAACCACATATTTCTTTCTGATAAATTATATTAAAACTAAAAACCAAAGGATTGATTAATGGAATATTCTAACATTCTTAACATAGGAATTTTAGCACATGTTGATGCTGGTAAAACTACCTTAACCGAACATTTATTATACCATACAGGAACTATAAGAAATATAGGAAGTGTAGATAAAGGTTCTACTGTTACTGACAGTTTAGCACTAGAAAAAGAACGTGGAATTTCCATAAAAGCTGCAACCACTTCTTTTATTTGGAACAATACTAAAGTTAATCTGATAGATACTCCAGGACACGTAGATTTTTCTAGTGAAGTTGCAAGGACACTATGTGTGGTAGATGCTGTTGTTTTAGTTGTTTCGGCTGTTGAAGGTGTACAAGCTCACACCTTAACTATTGCCGATGCCTTGCAAAAACTAAAAATTCCAACCATAATTTTCATTAATAAAATTGACCGACAAGGAGCAGATACTGAAAGTGTTTTGGAACAAATAAAATACGAGCTTCAAATTAAAACTGTATCTATCTATACCAGTCATCATGAAGGATTAGACACTGCCTATATTAGTCCTGTTTTTCACAATAATTCCCTTACCAAAGAGCAAAAAGAAGCCATTTTAGAAGAGTTAATTGAAACCGATGAAAGTTTGCTAGAACAATACTTAAATGGTCACTCCATTACTGATGAATCCTATATAAAATCTATTATAAAAAACACCTCAAAAGCTTCAATTTCACCTGTATTTACAGGAATTGCTAAAAACAACATTGGTGTAAAGGAACTATTAGATGGATTAACAAGTTTCATTAAACCAGATAAGAATACTGCCACACAAGAAACTTCTGCTTATGTATACAAGTTAGAACATCATAAAACTCATGGTGTTATGGCACATGTAAAAGTTTTTTCGGGTGAGTTATCCTCTAAGTCGGTTATTTATAATCACACACAAGCTGTAGAAACTAAAATAAACCAATCAAAGGTTTTTCATCATACCAAACACATAGACACTACTATTAAAGCAGGTGATATAGGAATTATTACAGGTGTTGTTGATACAAAAACAGGAGATATTCTTGGTAACCCTGAAGGAATCCCTAAACTACCAGAATTAAACACGCCTGTTTTGAGTGTACAAGTAATACCTGATAACGATAAAGATTATAATGCTTTAGCGCAGGCTTTGCAAATCATAGACAGAGAAGATCCAACGCTACAATTCAAATGGCATAAACCCGAAAAAGAACTGTTGTTATTACTAATGGGAGATATGCAAATTGAAGTACTTACTCATGTTTTATTAGAACGATTTTCAATCCCTGCTACTTTTACAGAACCTCAAATTGTTTACAAAGAAACCATAAACAAAGCTGCAGAAGGTTATGTTCGTTATTGGATGCCTAAGCCTTGTTGGGCAATCATGACTTTTTTAATTGAGCCCGCTCCTTTAAATTCTGGTGTTAGTTATCAATCTATTGTTTCTAAAAACGATATTCATAACAAATATCAAAACGAAATAGCTAGAACAATTCCTAAAGCTTTAGAACAAGGATTATTGGGATGGGAAGTAACCGATGTAAAAATCACATTAATCAAAGGAGAAGATCATAATGTTCATTCAAGACCTGGTGACTTTAACTTAGCTACTCCAATGGGTATCATGAAAGGTTTACAAGCTGGTGGAACACATTTGTTAGAGCCATTAGTTCGTTTTGAAATAAAAACTAATGAAGAGTTTTTGAGTAAGATTATTTCTGAACTTACTACTAGAAGAGCTACTATCAACTCTCCTACTTTTCAAAATGAAATGATGCATCTTACAGGAACAATTCCCGTAGCCACTTCTCTAGACCTAAGCATAAAATTAAATACTATTTGTAGTGGACGTATACGTTTACGAATGGTTTTTCATGGTTATGATGTATGCCCTGAAGGAGAAGGAAAATCAAGACCTTTTAAAGGAGTGAATCCTTTGGACGAAGCGCAATGGATATTACACCGTCGTGGTGCTTATAAAGCTGACGAACGAGTGATTTAATTCACTTTCTTTATTTCATCCAACACCAAAGAATTAAAAACTTTCTCTTCACTTATAAAATGACTCTTAATAGAGATATAATTAAGATTATCAACCTTTCCTTCTAAACGCATATAATCTTTTTCGGTAGTAAGTATGATTTTTTGTTGAGAAGGTAATGCTTCATAAGATTTATTAATATTCTCAATATCTTGATTCGTAAAATTATGGTGATCAGGAAAATTTAGGTGTTTAAAATCTACTTTCTTTTCTTTCAAAAAATTCAATAAAGGTGTCGGATTCGCAATTCCCGTTACTAACAAAACTTCTTTATCCTTCAAATCATCAATTGTTAACTCATTTGTTCCTTTTAAATTCTCATCATACACAATCGTTGTAAAGAATACTTTTTGATATGGTTTCGGATTGAGTTTTCGTACTATCTTTTCTTGCGCTGCTTTAGATAAATTCTCAGGACATTTCGTTACCACAATCATCGTTGCTCGTTTAGCTCCTCTCCTACTTTCTCTTAAATTCCCTGTAGGCAATACAAAATCATCTACAAATAAATCGTTATACTTGGTTAGTAAAATATAACTACTCGCTGTTACTTTTCTATGTTGATAAGCATCATCTAACAACACAACTTCTGGTGGATTCTCATGTTGCAATAATTGCTGAATTCCATTTGTTCTATCGGCATCCACAGCTATAGTTACATCTTTTTTAAACTTCTTATAAAATTGTAAAGGTTCATCACCTACATCTTCTGCAGTATGTGTGTTATTTACTAACTGAAACCCTTCTGTTTTACGTTTATATCCTCGACTTAAAACTGCAATTCTATAATTATCTTTTAGTAAACGTATTAAATATTCTATTTGAGGAGATTTTCCTGTTCCACCAACACTTAAATTACCAACAGCAATTACAGGAATATCAAAAGAAGTAGATTTTAAAATACCTACATAAAAAAACCAATTACGAAACCTCGTAACGACATCATACAAAACAGCAAACGGAAATAATAAAAATCGAAGTAGCTTCATTACACCAAAAGTAAAAATTATTTCTTCATTACGAACAAAGTGAAGTAACCTTTATAGTCACAACTAGTTTTACTAACTTTGAACTATTATTAAACTCACCCAAATGCAAATAAAAGACGTTACCAACTACATTGAACAATTAGCTCCACTTTCGTATGCCGAAGATTTTGACAATGTAGGCTTATTAATAGGAAAACACAATACTGAAGTAACTGGAGTTTTAGTTACCTTAGACACGCTTGAAGAAACTGTTGAGGAAGCTATTACTAAAAATTGTAATCTTATTGTAAGCTTTCACCCTATTGTGTTTAGCGGATTGAAAAAGATTAACGGTAACAATTATGTAGAACGTGTTGTATTAAAAGCTATTCAAAACAACATTGCTATTTATGCTACACATACCGCTTTAGATAATGTAAACAATGGTGTTTCAGCTAAAATGGGAGAAATTTTAGGGTTAGAAAACATGAAAACTTTGATTCCTAAAAAAGGAATCATAAAAAAACTAACTACTTATGTTCCTTTTACAGAAGCTAATAATCTTCGTGAAAAATTATTTGAAGCTGGTGCAGGTAATATTGGTAATTATGATAACTGTTCTTTTAATGTAGAAGGAAAAGGAAGCTACAGAGGAAACGAAAACTCAAATCCGACTGTTGGAGAAAAGGGTAAATTGATGTTTGAAGAAGAAACCTGCATTACAGTAACATTCGATTCTTATTTGGAAGGAAAAATACTTTCTGCTCTCTTTAAAAACCATCCTTATGAAGAGGTTGCCTACGAAGTTATTACTTTGGATAACCAAAACCAAAACGTAGGTATGGGAATGATTGGAGAACTATCTTCGGAGATGGATGAAAAAGACTTTTTATTATTTGTAAAAGAAACCTTTAAAACTGGTTGTGTAAGACATTCAGAATTACTTGACAAACCTATTAAAAAAGTTGCAGTACTAGGAGGTTCAGGAAGTTTTGCTATTAAAAATGCCATACGAGCAGGTGCAGATGCCTATATAAGTGCTGATTTTAAATACCATGAATTTTTTAAAGCTGAAAAAAGAATCTTACTTGCAGATGTAGGACATTATGAAAGCGAGCAGTTTACAAAAAAACTTTTAGTTGATTATCTTAGCAAAAAATTTAGTACTTTTGCAATTATTTTAAGCGAAAAGAGTACAAATCCAATACACTATATTTAACAGATGGCAAAAAAAGAAGTAACGGTAGAAGAAAAATTAAGAGCGTTATACGATTTACAGTTAATCGATTCTAGAATTGACGAGATTAGAAACGTTCGCGGTGAATTACCTTTAGAAGTTGAAGATTTAGAAGATGAAGTTGCCGGATTAAACAAGAGACTTTCTAATTTAGCTGAGGATGTTAAAAATTTAGAAACTGACATTAGTAACAAAAAGTTAGCGATTGAAGAATCTAAAAACTTAATTACTAAATACGAAGAACAACAAAAAAATGTTCGTAATAACCGTGAATTCGACTCTTTATCTAAAGAAATTGAGTACCAAGAGCTAGAAATTCAATTATCTGAAAAGAGAATTAAAGAATACAAAGCTAAAATTGCTCAAAAGAAAGAGGTTATTGATAACACCAAAGAAAAATTAGCTAAGCAAGAAGCACATTTAGCTCACAAAAAAGGTGAATTAGATGCTATCTTAAAAGAGACTGAGAAAGAAGAGCAATTATTAAAAGAAAAGTCTGAAGAATTTTCTCAATCTATTGACAAGCACTTATTAACGGCATATAAAAGAATTAGAACTAAAGTAAGAAACGGTTTAGCTGTTGTTGCTATTGAGCGTGGAGCTGCTGGAGGTTCTTTCTTCACTATTCCACCACAGGTACAATTAGAGATTGCTAACCGTAAGAAAATTACAATTGACGAGCACAGTGGTCGTATTTTAGTAGATCCAGCTTTAGCACAAGAAGAAAAAGAAAAAATAGACAGCTTATTTGCTTAATATTTTTCTTAAAGTATATACAAAAGCCTCCAAAAATTTGGAGGCTTTTTTATTGCTATCAGTTTTGATTATAAAATTAGTGACAATTAAAAATCAAAGCTCCTCACTTTTCACCTAACGTTACATTTTCGTATCTTGCATTCTGCTTATGATACAATTTATATTAAATAATCAGGTAATAAAAACTACAGCAAACGCTGGTATTACCCTACTCGATTTTATTCGAGAACATCAACAGTTAAAAGGTACAAAAATAGGATGTCGTGAAGGTGATTGTGGTGCTTGTACCGTTCTAATCGGCGAACAAAAAAACGGTAGCCTTAGCTATCAAAGTATAACTTCGTGTATTTTTCCATTAGGGAATGCTAACGGAAAACACATCGTTACGATAGAAGGCATCAATCTACCAAAAGAACTGAATACCGTTCAAAAAGCAATGGCCGATAATTATGCGACGCAATGTGGTTTTTGTACACCAGGGTTTGTCGTTTCTATGACTGGTTATGCTCTTGACAGTAAACAAACAACTTCTTGTAACGATGCTATTAGCGGAAACATTTGTCGTTGTACAGGGTATAAATCGATTGAAAAAGCCGGTTTTGAAATAGAACAAAAACTGCAACAGAAAGATAAAAACCATCAAATTGACTGGCTAATCAAAGAAGGGTTTATTCCTAATTATTTTGAAACTATCCCTGAAAAATTAGCACAAATACAACCAAAAACCTTTGAAAAAACGGGAATAAAAGTAGCTAACGGAACCGATATTTATGTACAGCATGCTGATAAAATGGCGGAAGAAGATGTACATTTATTAACCGATAAAAACGCTTTAAAAGAAATTTCTTTTACCGAAGGATTTTGTACACTAGGTGCTAATACAACAGTGACCGAAATAGCAGAAAGCAAACAATTACAAACCCTCTTTCCTAAACTCAAACAATTTTTGAAACTTGTTTCTTCTGAGCAAATCAGAAACATGGGAACCATCGGTGGTAACTTTGTAAACGCCTCACCTATTGGCGATATGTCTATTTTCTTTTTAGCATTGAACTCAACGTTAACCATTCAAAAAGAAGATGGAAATACGCGACAAATTCCATTTCAAGAATTTCATCAAGACTATAAAAAGTACGATTTACACGAAGGTGAAATCTTACAATCAATACAGTTCAAAGTTCCACAAGCAGAAGACTTTTTCAATTTTGAGAAAGTCAGCAAACGAACACATTTAGACATTGCTAGTGTAAATTCGGCAGGAAGAATTACACTAAAAAACAATACAATTACAGATGCTCATTTTTCTTTAGGAGGTGTGGCCGCTATTCCAAAGTATTTATCCAATACCAACGCTTTTTTAATCGGAAAAACAATCAATTCTGAAACTATAAAAGAAGCCGAAACTATTTTACAATCAGAAATTTCGCCTATTAGCGATGTTCGTGGAACTGCTGACTATAAGCGTTTGTTAGCAAGACAGTTATTTTTTGCTCACTTTTTAGAACTATTCCCAAATCAAGTAGAACTTAAAAAACTAATTGCCTAATGAAGACGATGAAAAACATTGACAGTTTTACACATGTTAGAGGAGAATCGTTATTTGTTGACGATTTAATGCTAAGACAGGATACCTTATTCGGCTTGGTTTTCGACTCGCCAAAAGCGCATGGAAAAATCAAATCGGTAGATTATTCTAAAGCAGAAGCACTAGAAGGTGTTGTAAAAATATTCACCTATAAAGATGTCTTAGGAGAAAATCAGATTGGAGGCATCATTCCTGATGAACCCTTATGGGCAGAAGATGAAGTCCATTTTTGGGGACAACCCATTGCTTTTATTGTTGCTAAAAGTGAAGCCATCGCTAAAAAAGCTAGAGCCTTAATTACCATAAATATTGAAGAACTTCCTGTAATCACAACCGCTAAAGAAGCCAAAGAAAAAGGAAGTTTTATCAATGCTCCTCGTTCATTTAACTTAGGAGACACCCAAAATGCTTTTACCGAATGTGAATATGTATTTGAAGGCGAAACTTTTTCGAACGGACAAGAGCATTTGTACCTCGAAACACAAGGTTGTTATGCGGTTCCGCAAGAAAATGGAAATATAAAAATTACCTCGTCTACTCAAGGCCCTACTGCTGTACAAAAAACAGCGGCGAAAGTGTTGGGTATCCCGATGCATAAAATTGAAGTAGATGTCATCCGTTTAGGAGGTGGTTTTGGTGGTAAAGAAGATCAAGCAACTCCTTGGGCAGTGATGGCTGCTGTGGCAGTGCAACACTTAAACCGCCCAGTTAAATACATGCTGAATCGCCATGACGATTTACGTATGACAGGAAAACGTCACCCCTATTCCTCATTTTATAAAATAGGACTCACCAAAGACCTAAAAATTAAAGCCTTTGAAGCTGAGTTTTTACAAAACTCTGGTGCCGCCGCTGATTTATCTCCTGCTATTGCTGAAAGAACTTTGTTTCATGCTACCAATAGCTATTTTGTTCCAAATGTACATACTACCGTGTATAGCTGTAAAACCAACCTACCTCCTAATACCGCTTTCCGTGGTTTTGGTGGTCCGCAAGGTATGTTTGTTATTGAAAGTGCTATTGCAGATGCCGCTGATAAAATCGGAATCAACAAAAGAAAAATACAAGAAGTAAATCTATTAGCTGAAAACGATGAGTTTTCTTACGGGCAAATTGCAACCGAAGTACAAGCACAAAGTTCGTGGTTTAGTGCAAAAGAGCAATATCAACTTGAACAGCTAGAACAAGAAGTAGCTGACTTCAATAATAAGAACGACCGCTACAAAAAAGGTATTTCATTAATGCCTATTGCTTTTGGTATTTCGTTTACCAATACCCCGATGAACCATGCACGTGCTTTGGTACATATTTATCAAGATGGAAGTGTTGGTGTTTCTACAGGTGCAGTAGAAATGGGACAAAGTGTAAACACCAAAATATTACAAGTAGCACAAAGTGTTTTAGGAATTTCGCCTCATAAAGTAAAACTGGAAACCACGAACACTACACGCGTTGCCAATACTTCACCTTCTGCAGCAAGTTCAACTGCCGACCTTAACGGAAAAGCAACTGAAATGGCTTGTAATTCGTTAGTTGAACGACTAACAGAAGTTGTCGCTGACATGCTCTCTACCAAAAAAGAAAACATCTCTTTTCAAGAAGATGCTGTTTTTGTAAGCGATAAAAAATCAGATCTAACATGGGAAGCTTTAATTGCTGAAGTGATGCTACGTCGTGTGGCACTATCTGAAAATGCACATTATGCTACACCAGTTATTCATTTTGATAAAACCAAAGAAAAAGGACATCCGTTTGCCTACCATGTATACGGTACTGCAATAACAACAGTTACTGTAGATTGTATCCGTGGTAATTATGAAATTGACAGTGTAAAAATTGTACACGACTTTGGTAAAAGTATGAATATGGGCATTGATTTAGGGCAAGTTGAAGGTGCTTTGGCACAAGGAATTGGTTGGATGACTATGGAAGAAATCTCTTATAATAATGAAGGACGATTATTATCGAATGCCTTGTCTACCTACAAGGTGCCTGATATTTTTTCAGCTCCCAAAACAGTTGAAACCATTCCGTTAAAAACTGAAGGGAATCAAATGGCTATTAAAAAATCGAAAGCGGTTGGTGAACCTCCATTAATGTATGGAATTGGGGCTTATTTTGCCATTCAGCAAGCGGTAAAAACCTTTAACCCTAATTATAAATTAAAATTCCACGCTCCTTTTACACCCGAAAAAGTGTTGATGGGATTGTATGAAAAATAGAATGACATACGCAATAAACGAAAGTATTTTTGATACGTTTCCTAAATTAGAAAGTGAAAGACTTTTATTTAGAGAATACACAAAGGCTGATGCCTCTGAACTGTTTAACGTTAGAACTCACCCTGAAGTTTCTAAATACTTAGACTCTGATGTTCCGCAATCTCCCAAAGACATTGAAAAAAGAATAGCACTTATTCAACAAGCTTTTAAAGATAAAAACGGAATTACTTGGGCTATTACGCTCAAAGAAAACAATACTCTTATTGGTGATTTTGGAATATGGAGATTAGACAAACAAAACTTTAGAGGTGAAATAGGCTATGTATTAAACCCTGATTATTGGGGAAAAGGTTATATGAAAGAAGCTATGAATACCTTAATTCACTTTGCTTTTCACACATTCAACCTTCATAGTTTAGAAGCCAACATAAACCCTAAAAACCAAAACTCAAGAAGTATTCTTTTAAAATTAGGTTTTCAAAAAGAAGCCTATTTTAGAGAGAACTACTTTTATAATGGGAAGTTTTTAGACAGCGAAATTTACTCGTTATTAAAATCAGATTTCGTTTAATTAAAAATAGACAATATCAAACTACAATTCACCAAACAGAATATATTTAGGGGGGCATTAATTTATAGTATTGGAGACACCATTGCATCCCTTTTACTAAACGAGTTTTCTATATACAGACTTCTCGGGATGGTAGTTATTGGTGCTACTGTTTATGCTTTTGAAATCCCTAATTATTTTAATTGGATAGAAAAAAAGACAGCAAACAATAGCGGACTCAAAAGAACTATAGCAAAAACCATATTAGCGATTGCGTACTTTAATCCATTTTGGATTTTTAGACATTTGCTGTTTATCAAATTATTTTCTGGGAATTTTGAACAAATAACCAGTAACTTATTCATTGTTGCTTGTTGGTCGTTTTTAGTGAACATCCCTATTTCATTTATCGCTAATTTTATCATTCAAAATAAAGTAAAACTCGATTGGCGTTTTTTAGCCAGTGCTATTTTTTCTGCACTAATGGCTATTTATTATGCCCTAAGCGAAACCATTTTTAACTAAGCTTTTATGGAATTTTGGCAACAGTTACATACAAAACTTCAAAATAAGCAGAAGGTATACCTTCTAACGGTAATTGAAAACCTTGGCAGTTCTCCTGGACGAAAAGGCTTTAAAATGTTAATTGCTGAAGATGGTTTTATTTTCGGTTCTGTGGGCGGTGGTGTAATGGAGTTTGCACTCGTTGAAGAAGCCAAACAACTATTACAACAAGAGAATCCGCCAACATTCATCAAAAAACAAATCCATAAAGGAAATATCAAAGATGGTTCTGGGATGATTTGTTCTGGTGAACAAACGGTTGCCTTTCATTGCTTAGATGCTAAGCATGTTTCAATAATTTCAACTATTATTTCTTCTTTACAACAGGGTAAAAAAGGGACTTTACATTTGTCTCCTACCCAATTTGATTTTACTCCCCATACTCTAAAAAACCAATTTGAGTATAACATCAACTCGAAAGAAGATTGGTATTTTAAAGAACATATCGGTTTTAAAGAAACCTTGTACATTGTAGGTGGTGGACATGTAGGCGTTGCTGTTTCTGAACTCTTTGTTAAACTTGGTTTCTATGTGGTGGTTTTTGACAATCGAGAAAACCTCAACACCTTAGAAAACAACCAAACTGCTCATAAAAAACAGGTTATTGATTATAACGATATTGAAAACTACATAGAAGAATCTTCTTCAAGCTATGTAGCCATTATGACTAATAAATACACTGATGACAAATTGGTATTGAGTAAACTCCTTAAAAACAACTATCAATTTTTAGGAGTTTTGGGTAGCAAAGCAAAACTACAAACCATGTGGGAAGTTTTACAAAACGAAGGGGTTACTCAAGAAGAATTAAATAAAGTTCACGCACCTATTGGACTTTCAATAAAAAGTGAAACCCCTGAGGAAATAGCGGTAAGTATTGCGGCACAAATCATTCAAATTAAAAACACCTAAACAAATAATGAATCAACCTAATGAATATAAAACCTTTTTAACAAGCGTTTTTAATCGTTATGCTACTGTGGGCGATGATTCCATTTCTTCTTTGTTTTCAGCTGCAAAAATTCATGATTTAAAAAAGGGAACTACTTTATTACCTTTTGGTAAAATCTCAAAACACGTTCATGTACTTTACAAAGGGGCTGTAGTTTCTTGTTTTTTACATAAAGATGGTACGGTATACCATAAAAACATCTTTTTAGCAGAAAACTTTGTAGGTTCAGTCGTATCGTCACTTACCAATACACCTTCTCAGTTTTCTCTGGAAGTTATAGAAGACTCTACAATTATTAGTTTTCCGTATGACACCTACAGACAACTTATTAGAGAAAACCAAGATTTACAAAACTTCTATATTGCTTATCTTGAAAAGAACTGGGTAATTGATAAAGAGAAACGAGAAATTGATATTGTTTTAAAAGAAGCTAAAGAACGATATCTCGATTTTGTAAACGCTAACCCAAACATAGAAAATAGAATACCGTTACACTATATTGCCTCTCACTTAGGTATCACGCCTACTCAATTAAGCCGAATTCGTAAGAGCATTAAAAAAACTGTATAGCAATCAACATATGTAAAGAAAAAGGTTGTATTTCCTTTTCATCTTTGCAGTATGAAAATATTCTTTTTATACTTTTTGGCCTTTATTGGTGGGGTTTCACTAGCAGTTCAAGCAGGATTTAACACACAATTAGGTGCTATTGTAAAACAACCTGTTATTGCTGTTATAGCCACCTCTATAGCCAGTGCTGTTTTTGGGTGCTTATTCATATATCTATTCAAAGAAGAAAGTATTCAACTAACTATAGCGCAACAAGTACCTTGGTATTTATGGTTTATTGGCGGACTTTTTAGCATGATTGGTATTTCTCTTTATTTTTACACCATACCAAAGCTAGGGATTTCAAAAATGATTGCTTTTGGCTTATGTGGTCAATTGATTTTTTCGTTATTCGCAGGAAAATTTGGTTGGTTAAACCTGCCTGTTGAGCCTATAACTACCAAAAAATGTGTTGGAATTGTTTTCATGGCAATTAGTATTCTTTTAATCAACTCAAAATGAAAAAAATAGTATCAAATATTAATAATTTAACTTCTTTGTGGAAAACTGCTGCGGCTCCATATCAAGGATATCATAAAGAAACATCTTTTGAAAGCGCTTATATTGAAAATGCCCAATGGCCTAATAGAATTTGGACCAACCTCTCTCCTTCTAAAAACCAACTAAAAGAAGTACAACAACAAATGTTAGGAGAAGATAAGCATTTTACATTTTCTTTATTTGCACTACCCAATCAAGAAAACAATGTAGAATTTGACACTAAAATTCAGTTAAAGTCAACACAATACGGAATGAGTTTAGAACTAAAAGAAAAGTTTGAAACTCAAAGACAGATCGATTTTAAAAGAGTAGAAAACACAGAAGAAGCTAACATTTGGAGCAACGCTTTTTTTAAAGCCTTTAGTTACGAAATAAGTACAGCAACCATTTTAAAAACCAAAGAAGCCATACCCTACTACCTTGTTTATTTTGAACAAGAACTTGTTGGAACCATAATTTTATACACTACTAATACTATTGCTGGTTTGCACAGCTTGGGTATTATTCCTGAAAAAAGGAAACAAGGTTTTGCTACCGAAATTATGCGCCATACATTGAATAAAGCTATTGACCAGAATTTATCATTAGCTACACTACAAGCCTCAGAAATGGCTAAAGAAATGTATTTAAAACTAGGGTTTTCTTTAGACTTTTTAATGAAAAATTATGGTGTTGCCAACCCTTCTTAAAAGCACAGCATATTAACACACATAACTTTTGAACTTAGTAAAAAAATAGTAGGTTTGAAGCTACTAATGAGAGAGGATGAATTATAAAAAAGTCTTTAAAACGATTGAGGAAGCATACACTCCGCTATCTACTGAGTGTCAACAAGAATTAATTACCAGTTCAAAAGTTTGTGTATATAAAAAAGGTGACATTGTTGTACGAGAAGGACAGTTTTCTAAAAAAGTCTTTTTTATTATACAAGGATGTTCTAGAGCATATTACTTAAAAGATGGTAAAGATATTTCTGATTGGTTTACTTTCGAAAATCAGTTTATGGCTTCCATTGTTAGCTTTTTTAGTAACGAACCTAGTCCACACTATGTTGAATTTGTTGAAGATTCAACCGTTTTGGAATTTTCAAAAGATACGGTTGATAAGCTTTCTCAAAAACATCACGATTTTGAACGCTTAATTAGTAAAATAGTAACTGAAACCATGTTGGGGCTTTGCGAGCGATTATACACCATTCAATTCAACAAAGCAGAAGAAAGGTATAAACACCTCCTTAGTATTTATCCTTTTATAACCAACAGAATTCCCCTTACACATATTGCCTCTTATTTAGGAATAACTCTTGAAACGTTAAGCAGAATAAGAAGCCCCAAAAAACGAATTTGATTTATATCAAATGATAAGCCTTCCATTTACAGCAATTTTGCTAATAAATACAATAACAATGGAAGATAACAACAAACAACAACTAAAGTCAATCTGGGGAAAATGGTGGGAACCTATTAGAAAATGGTTTTACCCCGCTTGGTTAATCTACGAAACTTCAGTTCGGTTTTATGAGTATGCCTTATCGGTTCATATGTACTTTAAAAATCCTCAAAACAATATCGCTTCGTATATAGGAGAAGCTAGCACCCAAATTTTAGGCATATTTTGTAGCCTTAGCACTTTTATAATCTGCACAGTCTTTTTAACAATACCTACCTGTTTTATACTGTATAAGTTTTTTAAAACAAAAAACTTAACAGGTTCTCAATTTGAAGCAACATTAAAACCTATTTTTTAAGATAAATGAAGAAGATACTCATTATAAACGGACACCCAGATAAGGAAAGTTTTAATTTTGGTCTTTCTGAAGCTTATAAAACAGGCGCTAAGAAATCAACTGCTGAAATACAAGAAATAAACATCCGGGAATTAAATTTTAACCCCAACCTTCAATTTGGCTACCGAAAACGAACAGAACTTGAACCTGACTTATTAGAAGCACAAGAAAAACTAAAATGGGCTGACCACTTAGTATTGGTGTATCCTATTTGGTGGGGCTCAGTACCTGCAATTATGAAAGGCTTTTTAGACCGAGTTTTACTCCCTGGTTTTGCTTTTAATAAAAGAGAAAAGTCTTTATGGTGGGATAAATATTTTACAGGAAAAACAGCCAGAATAATTTGCACATTAGACCAACCTGCTTGGTACTATAAATGGTTTTATAAAAGCCCGAGTCATAATGCCATAAAAAAACTAACATTAAACTATATAGGAGTAAAAAAAGTGCGAATTACTACTATTGGTCCTATAAGATTATCAAAAGAAAAGTTTAGAACTAAATGGTTGAAAAAAGTAGCAACTCTTGGAGCAATGAACAAATAACAATACCTCTATTATCCATTCAAGATGCTAACAAACATTTTTCTACACAATACGATATTTTATCTTTTTAATGTTTGGTATCACTTTCCTTAGGCTTCGTGTGTTGACCCGATTAGGCTTCGTGTGTTGACCTGATTAGGCTTCGTGTGTTGACCCGATAAAAAAGTTACACTTTTTTATCTTATTTCTTTATATTTGAAAGTGTTAATAAAATTGCTATACTTTCTACTTATTTTACTTTCTAAAAATGTATTGGTAATTTTAGTACGTATATAAACTAGTTAGGTACAATTTGAAAATCAATGGAAAATTACATAGGAAAAATAGTATCACCCTTTGACGAGAATGAATCCATTGATTTCGTTCGACTATCAGTTTCCAATGAAAGAATAGAAATTGAATTTTCTTCAAGTAAGAGATATTATGGAATTATAAAAACCATAATTGGTGTTTTTAATGGATTTGGAAAAGTAACATTAGTAAATTGTCAAAATATCGGAACATCTAGTGGAGCTGGTGCAGATGTTAGGAAGTTTAGTGCAGATTATTTATTCAAAGGTGAGTTTATCAAAAATCCTGAATCTTTTTATTTCGATAGAGTAAATATTGAAATGGCTGGATTGCTTGATTGGACTAAAATTTCAACAATAAATAATAATCTTTTCATAGATAAAAAATTAACTATTGAAGATATAGACATTATTGAAATATATAATTCTGAAAATTTCTCAGTAGAAATTTTCTCTTCTAATAACATAAATTACAAAAGAGAAAACAACGAAATTACTATAAGAGAAAATGTTGGATTAAAAATTAAATCTTCAAATGGCGATATCAATATTTGGGACTATTTACATTTAATAAAAGAATTAAAGAAAATACTTTTTATTTTAAGTAACAGAAGTACTAAAATTGACAGTACAAATTTCTATAAAGACGATAAATACCCTGTAACCTTATATTGGACTGGTAACAATTCTTTGGGTTCTTCATCCCCAATGAGTCCTAGAATAAAGTTTGAAGAAGTTAAACCTAGTTTAAACAATATTATTCACAATTGGTTTGAAAAAAAAGACCTTCATACAAGTATTGAATTAATTTTAGAAAAGTCTATTAATATTAAACTTAGTCGAGAAAACTATTTTTTGAATAATTGTTTCTCTATTGAGACATTTCATAGACGTTTTAAAAACTATAAGTTATTTGATAAATCAGAATTTAAAGAAATAAAAAAAGGAATATTAGAATCGATTGAAAAAGAAACCATTAGAGAATTAATCTCAAACAATTTAGCACATATTAACGAACCTAACTTTAGAAAAAGGCTATCAGATTTTCATTCAGATTTTTCTAAAATTTTGCCACAAGAATGGATAGTTGAAGACTATATAACTAAGATTGTTAAATCTAGAAACTATTTAGTTCACAGAAGTTCAAGAAAAAAGGTTTTTGATAGATTTGATATGCTATATGCTTCAATTTTTATTGAAACAGTTATTAAAATTAATGTTTACAGAGTTTTAGGAATAAAAGAAGATTTAATTGAAAATTTATTAGTTGAGACGAGTGGTACGATAAAAGGTTTTTATGATGCAAATAAAAGAATACAAATTGAAAAATAAACTGCACATAAGTAATTGCTTCTTATCCTCTTAAACAATAATATACTATGCTAAAAAAACTCTTCTCTTAACAGGAAAACACCCCAAATGACACAAGAACTATATCAAAAAGCAATAAAATTTGCTGGAGAAAAACATAAAGATCAAAAAGTTCCTGGAACAAACTCTAACTATTTGCTACACATCTCTAACGTTGCTATGGAAATAATCATAGCATATAATGCAAATAACAATTTCGATTTGAATTACGCTGTTCAATTAGCGCTACTCCACGATACATTAGAAGATACTGATACCAACTTTTCGGAGTTATTGATCATGTTTGGAGAAAAAGTTGCTAATGGAGTTCAAGCATTGACTAAAAATAAAAACATAAGCTCCAAAAAGGAGAAAATGATAGATAGCTTGAACCGAATAAACAAACTTGAGAAAGAAGTTGGAATGGTAAAATTAGCAGATAGAATCACAAACCTTCAAGAACCACCAAAACATTGGAAAAAAGATAAAATTCAACACTATTTATCTGAAGCTATCGTAATTAATGAAACACTGAATAACAAGAATGAGTATTTAAATAAAAGATTAGAGAGTAAAATTGCTGAATACAAAAAGTATATTAAATAAAAACTGCTATAAGTACTTACTTGCTCTCACTACTTCTAAAAAACCTCATCATAAAATGATATAATAATTTGACGCAACCATAACAACACTTTTGCATCTACATAGTAAATCATTCAAATATTGAGCTATGAAAATTAGAATATCAACTTTACTATTGTTTTTAAGCGCAACGCTATTTATAAACTGTAATAGCGATAATGAAATACCACAAGCTGAAACTATAAATGGAACTTGGAGCTTAAAAAATGTTAACGGAGGGTTTACTGGTGTTGATGTAAACTATGAAAATAAAACCGTTACTTGGCAGTTTAATGCTAAAACAGAAACCCTTACCGTTAAAAGCACACTAATAAATAACGGTCCGCAAAGCACCTACTTACCTTTACAAAGCGGAACCTACAACTATTATCTTTCGGAAGCTAATGGAAATACTTTTGTTCATATTAAAGACTTTGGAATTCATACAAATGACGAGTATGGAAGCTATAGTATACAAGATGGACTATTAATTATTAACCAAGGCGAAAGCTATGAAGGCAGTGCCGTAGATACTTTTGTACTAACTTTTAATTAAAAGCAGTAACCATACTATTTTCAAAAGCCTTTAAAAGAACCTCTTTTAAAACGATACCTCTTAACTAACATTTTTCTACACGGTAGCCAATAAACCATAAAAAACAACTCCCACCACCGTGGGAGAGTCATTCCCCTTAGGCAGGGAGTATCGCTCCCATTACCGTGGGAGTGTCACTCCCCTTAGGCAAGGAGTATCACTCCCATTACCGTTGGGGTGTCATCCCAATTAGGCTTGGGGTATCGTTTCCCTTACCGTTGGGGTGTTACCCCAATTAGGCTTGGGGTGTCGCCCCGATAAAAAACACACTTTTTTTTCACCCTATAAAACAACCAACATAAGCTAGCCTTTCTAACAAAAAAAGCCTCTAAAAGAGCACATTACAAACATTACCTTAACCAAATAGCACCTAAAAAGTGTAATTTTTTTCATATCTTCTCATGGTCTAACCACTTAATAATAAGCCTTAAACACAAAAGCCATGAGGAACAAACTAAAAAAAGACTTAGGATTATTTGATGTTTTTGCCATAAGTACTGGAGCCATGTTTAGCTCTGGTTTCTTTTTACTACCAGGAATCGCCTCACATTACACAGGACCTTCTGTATTTTTAGCCTATTTACTTGCAGGTGTATTAATACTACCCACCATGTTTAGTATTGCTGAAATATCAACAGCTTTACCACGATCAGGTGGAGCTTACTTTTTTTTAGACAGAAGCTTAGGTCCACTCATGGGAACCATTGGCGGACTGGGTACCTATTTTGCTTTAATGCTTAAAACAGCCTTTGCTATTATTGGTATTGGTGCTTATGCCGCTATATTTTGGGAAGTACCCACCAAAATAGTTGCCATTGTGGCTACTCTCTTTTTTATGGCGTTAAACTTAGTAGGTGCTAAAAAAACCTCCGCCTTTCAAAAGGTGTTTGTCATATTCCTATTAATCATTTTAGTTGGTTTTATTGCAGATGGTCTTTTTTCTATATTCACCTCAGATACTATCACCGATGAATCTATTAACAAACAATTTACTCCTTTCTTTTCAAACGGATTTGGGGGTATGTTTACTACTATAGGTTTTGTTTTTGTTTCCTATTTAGGGCTCACTCAAATAGTAAGTGTTGCAGAAGAAATTAAAAACCCTGAAAGAAATATTCCTTTAGGTATGATACTTTCCTTAGTCGTTACAGGATTAATTTATGGTTTAGGTGTTTTTATTATGGTAACTCTTATTGAGCCTACCGCCTTTGCTAACGAATTGGCACCAGCTGCTACAGCTGCTGAACAACTTTTTAAATGGTTACCCGATAATGTGGGAGTATTATTAATGTCGGTAGCTGCACTTGCCGCCTTTGCCTCTACAGGAAACGCAGGACTATTATCTGCATCTCGATATCCGTTTGCTATGGGACGCGATAAACTGTTCCCTGCTATTCTAGCCAAAATTGGTAAGAAAGGAAGTCCTGTAGTCGCTATATTTTTAACCACAGCGTTAATTATTGTATTCATTCTACTACTATCAGAAGAAGGTATTGTAAAGCTTGCTAGTACTTTCCAATTATTGATTTTTATCTTTATTAACTTCTCTGTTATTGTTTTTAGAAAAAGTAAAATAGAATCATACGATCCGGGGTATTTGTCTCCATTATATCCGTTTATGCAAGTTGTGGGAATTATTATTTCATTCATCCTTATTATTTATTTAGGATGGATGCCAGTACTTTTTACCTCTGGTATTATTGTTATTGGTTTACTTTGGTATCACTTTTATTCTAAAGGAAAAGTAAAACGAGAAGGCGCTATTTTTCATTGGTTTGCCCTTTTAGGAAGGCATCAATACGATGAATTGGAAAATGAATTAATGACCATTTTAAAAGAAAAAGGACTTCGTGAAGGGGATCCGTTTGATGAAACCGTAATTACATCGAAAATAAAAATACTTAAGGACACCACTAACTTTGACAAGGTCTTAAATATCGCTTCCGATTACTTTTGTAGGGAGTTAGACCTCAACAAAGAAGGTGTACTCCACAAGTTTTTCCAGTCTATACCCGATGAATCTGTCATCACTTTACCAGGTATTTTAGTTTTTCATGCCAAGTTTAAGAGTGTTACGCATCCTTCCATGAAAATTGTGATTTCTAAAAAACCAATTGAAGGAACACTGCCCTCTGAAGACTATGAGTTTAAAAAGCCCATACAAATCTGTGCTTTTCTAATTAACTCTGATGAAAACCCAAAACAGCAATTACGTATGCTATCGAGACTTCTTGATATTTTAGAACGAGAGCAAATCGTAAAAACCTTGCTTAAAATGAATAGCCACAGAGAAATTAAGGAGTTTTTACTACAAAACGAGCGATTTGTAAGCATCAAACTACTCGAAGGAACTCCGCAAGACACCATGATTGGAAAACAGCTAAAAGATATTCAGTTACCAAAAGATGTTTTAGTGGCTTTGGTTGAAAGAAACGACAAAACGTTTACCCCTAACGGTTCAACTGTTTTTCTAAAAGATGATGTACTTACCATACTTGGAGAAACCAAGTCTATCGCGAAACTGTATAAAGAATATATGAGTTATGAAATAGATAAGCTGGATACGGAGGAGACTAGTTAATTTTTGGTTTGTTTACTAACTTTTAAAACGATATTTTAGCTACCAAACGAATCAAGTTGAAATCTATTAGATATCTTAACCTCTGATTACTAACAAAAAACATTGTGATTGAACGAAAAGAAAATAAAAATATTTATGGGCTAAGTAAAATATCTAAATGGATTCTAACCGCTTCGTTTACAGCCCTATCATTCTCTTTTATAGCCCCTTACCTACTAACTAAATTTTCTATAATCGATTTTACTGAAACTGGAGAGATTGGAGATACTTTAGGAGGGATTATGAATCCTTTTATTGCATTAGGTGGAGCACTACTAACTTATCTTGCTTTTTACATGCAATTTAAGGCTAATAAATTACAAAGGGAACAATTTGACATTCAAATAGAAAATGAAAAAAAACAGTTTCGTGAAGAAATTAAAGAACAAAATGAACAGTTCCTTAAATCTCAGTTTGAGAATCAATTTTATGAAATGATTAGGTTACATAAAGAAAATGTAAGTGAAATTTCAATAAGCTTAAAATCACATTATCTTTCTGGTGGTCAATCAATCTATTCTGATGATAAAGTTTCTGGTCGTGAAGTCTTCAAGTATTTACTAGAAGAAATAAACTTACTATACTGGATAACAAAAGAATTTTTCCCAAAAAAAAGTTCCAATTTCTTAATAAATATGGCCTATGGTGTGTTTTTTCATGGTAATAATTTTGACAAAAAACTTGAGTCAAAAGGACCAAATGATAAGAATCATGTTGACTTTATAAATAGCCTTATAAACATAAACGTCTGGCATTCTCATGGTAATTACAAAGGTCTAAATCAAGTTGTTAAAAGACATACTGGTTTTGAAAATGCTAAAGAGTTAAATTTTATTTTATTTGAAGGACATTCTTCACATCTTGCACATTATTATAGACATTTGTATCAAACAGTTAAATTTGTTGCAAATCAAGATGAAACAAAGATTACCTATAGTGAAAAAAGAAAATATTTAAGAATATTAAGAGCTCAATTATCAAATCAAGAGCAAGTTCTACTATTCTATAATTGGAAATCAGGGTTTGGAAAAAATTGGGAAAACAAGACTAATCGTTTTTTTACTGATTATAGAATGATTCATAATATTTACAATGATTTACTAATAACAGACTTTAATCTAATTAAGCTATTCAACTTAGAAAAAGAATCATATTACAGGAAAGAACCAAATAGAGAAAATGACACTTTATTTGAGTTTCAAGATTGGTAAGTTTTAACAACAAAACTCTCCTCTCCTAACTTTCTAAAAAAATCTAATTAACGTATCTTGCAGTCTTATTAAAAGACACCTATAATGCAAGACAAAAACTTACATACTTATATAAAAAATGTTGTAGAAAATATGCCAGCAGATTGGTTAAACCTAACCACTCACCGTCTGGATATTTATGTAGAAAAACTAGCTAAAACCCAGTTTTTAGAACAGTTTGAAGATTTGTATAACAACAACAATGCTACTGCTTCATCTCTAAACGAGTTACCAACTGCATACGATTATATTCGTTTAGGGCATCCGTTATCGTCTGTATTAGAGTGGACGATAGCCAAACTATACAACACAAAAGCAGCGAATGTAATTAGTTTTTCATCACAAACGGTTCCTTTATTGGCTGTGTTAAGAGCGAATTTATTTGCTAATAAAAACACGCAAATAGTGTACACCAATGAAATCCCTAGCTTTTTTGATGCAGAGGTAATTAAGAACGTATATGGATATCAGTTTGAATTAAAAAAGGTGGATAGTGTTGAAGCTATTCCTGAGTTTGATGGTAGCACCGTATTGATTGTTGAACAAGAAGCTATTTGCAACTTTACCATTCTACCTAATGTTGATTTCTACATCAACATACACCCAGAATTAGGAAGCCTATTATTGGTAAACGGAGAGCAAAACGATTCTTATATTTCAGACATTCAACATGTAAGAAGAAGAGAAACCATTGCCATGACTCCTGCTAATTCGTTAAAAACATTAAAAAGTCTTATCGATGAGCCGTATGAGGTTACAGTAACTGACGTAGCACAAAACAAAGCGAAGGTTGAGAAACTCATCAACGAAATTACCAACACCAGTACAAAAGCGTTAGTTGCTTCAAGTGGACTTTCAATACAATATGCCATTTTAATGGGATTGATTGATGATGCTCTTGAAAACCATGAAGGAAAAGCGATTAAAATTGTAGTGCCTCCAAACTGTTATGGTGGTACAAACGACCAAGCGAGACGTGTTGCTGCCTGTTTAAACAACGTAGACATTGTTGATTTACCTGTTGATGGTGACAACGACATGGTAGAAAGTATTGATACCGTGTTAACCAACATTGCAGCACAAGATGCGGTTCCGTATATCATTGCAGAAATTCCGACCAACCCAAGAGTAGAAGTACCTAATCTTACCGATTTAAGAGATGTTTTAAGTAAAAAACGTACAACTCCTACTGGTGAAACAGCGGTTGATCCTGTGTTTATTTTAGACCAAACTTTCTGTCCGAATGTTCACTTTTTAGGAGATACAGACATGTTAGCCAATATTAGAACTATTTCGTTTGCAAGTGGTTCTAAATTCCCTAGTGGTGGAAAATGTACTGCTGGATACTGTGTTGGAAATAAAACAACCAACTCGTTAATAGAAAAAATAGAAAAGCACTTACACATTTGCGATAACGAGGCTACACCGCTTCAATATGAAATATTGGCTGCACAAATGCCTTCGATGACACAAAGAATTAGTGATGCTTATAAGAATACTCGTGAGTTTGTAAACTTTATTCATGAAGTTTTACCTGATACTAAAATCAATTTTGTTTCAGAAGAACTAGCTTCACAAGGATTTACGCCATCGGTATTTTCGTTAGACCTTCCTACTAAAGGAAATACTCCGGAAGAAAAAGAAGCGTATAAAAGAGCCTTAAACTTAAAGCTTATCAATTTAATGATTACTGAAATTCCGAATGAAAGTAAGTATTGTGTAAGCTACGGACAGTTAAAAGGTTGTTATTGGACGATTCCTGCAACCTCAACACAAGGAACTACCAAAGAAGGTGATAAAGATTATATTGCTCGTGTAGCACTTTCTCCTAATATCGATTTAGCGCTTCATAAAAAAGTTTTCCTTGATTTTGTAAATAGTATTTAAGAATAATAAAACTTCATTTCGACTATATGAGTGACTCTTATTTTAAAGATTTCTCCTTTCGTTACACTTCAGTTCGAAATGACAAAACAAAACGTCATTTCGACCGGAGGGAGAAATCTCACCAAGGGCAGTAACTCCCATCGTTAAGATTTCTCAGTCGTAACCTCCTTCGAAATGACAGTGGTCGAGAAAAAGATTGCTTCGTCATACCTCCTCGCAATGACGGAAACTATAAACAAAATAGTCATTTCGAGCCGAGCGGTAGCGAAGTGTGAGAAAACCCATGAATAATAGTTACTCACAACCATACACTTTCATTTTCTCTTGATACAAAGCGAAACAAAAAATCAAGACTTATTTTTCCTCTTTTGAATTCTACGTTATATTCCGTATTCGAATCCAGACCGCAAACTCTTTGGATTCTCTTACTACTCCATAACCTTGAATTCTACCAAAAAAAATAGGTCAGAGTTTAACCATACCCCTCCTTTTATTCACAAAGACGGTTACAAAACGTCATTACGAACGAACACTGAGCGAAGTCGAAGTGGAAAGTGACGTAATCTCATGAATTAGGAGTAACTCTTAACATTAAGATTTCTCCCGCTGGTCGAAATGACTATAACCAATAATCGAAATCAATAAATACCAATATCACTACGGAAATCCACATTTTTTTCTGCATATATCACCTTTTAAATTATTACTCCAACAAGTAATTTTGCATATATAAAATATGAATTATGGAAGAAGTAGTTTTTAAAGCCTTATTAACTGATACTAAGTTTAATAAAATAGACAATTTTATTCAAGAAGTAATTAACGCTAACAAAAATAACGGAGCTACCTACGAGTCAGTAAGAGAGTCTATTATAAAATTGATTTTATACCGATTTATTAAAATAGACACTAATGCTTCTAACGACTGTATTCTACGAGAGAATAATTTTTACCAAGCTCGTGAACTTGGTAGTGTGAGTTCTTGGTTAGAAAAAAGACGTACTTACGAGTATTCTTAATAAGATTACTTACATACACTAAAGTCAAATTGGATAGTAACCTAATCCAATAAATCAAGAACGGTCATTTCGAAGAAGCGATTTTATGAGCGACTGAGAAATCTTATAAATCAGAGTTACTCATAATTTTAAGACCTCTCACATTTGTTCGAGGTGACGGGAGGCGAGAAAAAGATTGCTTCGTCCTTCCTCCTCGCAATGACGATAATAGAACGTCCTTAGAAAACAAGCCGAAAATTACACCGCAAGAAACGTCAAAAATGAAAAGCTGTTTGAGCGACAGCGAGTTCTTTTCTTTTAGTTTCGAGGATGGTAATTTTCTAGTGAAGGTTTCGAAAGACTAGATTTTTTTGGTTCTTTTTCATCAATGGAAAAAGAGCAATACTACAATAAACAAAACGGTCATTTCGAACCGAGCGGTAGCAAAGTGTGAGAAACCGTAAGGTTCAGCGGAGCTAAAATCAATGAATAGGAGTTACTCATAAACATATACTTTCATTTTGTCTTGATACAAAACGAAACAAAAAATCAAGACTTATTTTTCCTTTTTTTGAATTCTACGTTGTATTCCGTATTCGAATCCAGACCGTAAACTCTTTGGATTCTCTTGTACTCCATAACCTTGAATTCTGGCAAAATAAAAATAGGTCGGTTTTTACTCATAAGCCTTCTTCACTATGCAATCACAATAATAAAACGTCATTACGAACGGACACTGAGCGAAGTAGAAAGTGATGTAATCTCATGAATCAGGATTATTCATAACATTGAGACCTCTCATATCCATTCGAGGTGACAGTAGTCGAGAAAAAGATTGCTTCGTCCTACCTCCTCGCAATGACGAAAACTAACAAATAATAATTTCATTATAGAAGAGTTTAGTTCTTGTTTTCATGATTTCAAACAAGAGCTTTGTTAAATTTAAAAGCGGACTTTCGTCCGCTTTTCTTTTATCTACATCTTTTTAAAATACTTTTCTTATAAGTTTTTTATGTACTTGTAAGGTAGTACTAAATTTGATAATTGTATTAATGGTAACTGAGTTTCGGTTACTTCAGAGAATACCGACAAATCAAATGAAAAATAGGCTTCTGTTGTTGTTGGTTTTTTATCTTCATACCATTTTTCTAATGCTTTTGCTAACTGACATACAAAAGGTGTATCAGAAGTAATTTCTTCTGAACATCCCTCAGCTGGTATTGTATAATCTTCTGGAATTTTAAAAGAAAAAGGTGTGTATAATAACACTGGTAATTGAACCGGTGGTAAATCACTTTTAGCTGTTTCTTGTAAATAGTAATTCCAATAGCCTGTTATCTTAATTGTTTGTTGATGTAATTGATCGTACGTAAAGAATGTTTTAAAGAATGTTGCCAAATGTTCTGACAAAGACACACTGCTTCCATTCTCATCTAAGATTTTAGCTATATTAATTTTAGTATTATTACTTAACAACGGTATTAGTTTATTAGAAAATCTAATTAAAGGAGTTCTATAAATGAACTTAGGATTTGTAGGATTGTCTTCCACCAATCCTTCATTTCTAATTACTGCAATTCCTGCCCATGTATTTTGGAACTGCAATACATTTAACCCGTTTACCTCAACAGTTCTATTTGGTATTTCAAAAGAGCAAGGATATCCTAAATACTCCTTTACTTTGGCTTTAGAGTCTTTTACGTACCAATACGAATTTTCAATTGGTGCTCCAGATTCATCAGTTGCTTGTACTCTTGTATAATTATTTATGTTAATTAATGGAGCACTAGGAATCTCCGCCAGCTTAAATTCACTCATAAATAACTGCTTGTCTATTTCAGACATATCTTGAGGAAGTACTATACTTACTACCAAACGCTTACACTCTTCACCTCCTTGGCAATCACAAGTAGTAGTAAAATGTGGATCTTCTTTTTGTTGTATGATAAAATTATAAGCACTTGTAGTTTCTGTATCCTCCTCTTGAGAAGCTTTATAAAGCACTGCTTTTTTATTATGTTGATCCCAAGCTAATGATAAATTATTAGTTAACTGCACCATAGCTTGCATTGCATAAAATGCTTTGTCAAGATTTGGATCAGTCTCATCAGATGTAGGAGATATAAGAGTTAAATACTTAGTCATATCATTTAACACTGATGACCATACATTTACCATTTGGGCCATATCATTGAATAAATTTCGTGCACTACTACGTTTAGCTTGTGGGTTATTATCCTGACTATCAAAAGTATTAAACCTAACATCAGAATAAATTTGGTCTTGTGCTGCTTGATCTTCAGAATAAGTGTACGTGAAATTCCATTCTGAAGCTTTCTCTAGAACTTCTTTCGTTGTATCACCTACTACTGACACTGCTTTACCTTCTTGAGTTGTTAGCGTTGGTGGTTTTGGATAATTACGAAGAACTATAGGAATATCTACAGTACCTAAAGACTGTTGTAGCGGAGATTTATCAAAATCAGGCTCTACTGTTTCAGCTAAATTAACAGGCACTATAAATGTTAACCATTTTGATGCTTGATATCCTTTTACATCTGGTACATCTGTAATATCAAATTCAACATGAGTAATTTGATAATCCATTCCTAGAGGCACTGTCGTAAACTCTTTTGTGTTTTTAGTAGAAAAGATAAAAGATATATCAGATGTTTTTTCACCATCTTCGTAATCTAACTGTATTTTGGCATTAGAAATTGAATACAGTTTACTATCTCCTTCTTCATTATTAACAATACTTGGAGTACCATATAAACGAGGAGCTATCTGATTTTGACCTTCTCTTGCTATTCCTGATTCGGCAGTAACTTCCATTTGTACTACTGCATTAACAGAATAAGTATTTCCTAACTGAATAAGTAGTTGTTGTTTAAACTTTTCTTGGGCATTTAATTTTCTTGTTTCATTTACTTCTGGTGCTGTAAGAATTGGCTCTACCTTAGTTGAAATAGTTTCTGCCAGTAATGATTTAGCTTTGGTTATGGCTTCAAGGTAAGATGTAGCATCACTATTTAAAGATTTTAAAAACTCTTTTTCTTTTTCAGATTTTAATTCGTCTACCAAAAATGCTGGTACTGCATATTCTGAACTTAAGAAAAGGTCAATTGCATCTAAACATTGTTTTCCCCAAATATCCATATCTACATCCGTAAAGTTCTTTACTGTACTTTTTTCACAATCTAACCCTTTACCTGTTACATAAGAACATATTGGAACATTCTTTTTAGATACTAAGCTAGTAGAAATTGGTAAAGGCGCATAAAAAGATGCATTTAATAAACTATAAGTATAAATCTGTATCTTGTATGTGGTAAACTCTTCTTGGGTAAGAACTCCTTGTATTGCTTCATCAAAACTAGCTTTACTCATATATACAGTTCCTACTAATGGTGTAAGTTTATTTATTACAGAATCTGGAACTCCTAGATTTGGTAGTTTAGAAATTGAATTGTTTGTAAGTTCATAAGATCCTGCTGGCTCAACATTCCAATAAATACCATTGCCTGGTTTTAGCCCCATTCTTACAATGTAAATAGCTTCATTTTTCTGACTTCCAACCAACTCTTTATCTATACCTGTAGCTATTTTAAGTACGTATTCATTTTCTTGATAGAATGTTTTTTCAAAATTGACTGCAAATTTTGTTAATGAGTGATTTTGAACTTTTTCGCCTGCACTATTTTCTTGTTCAAGATTAGGAACATAAGTATTAGGCTGAACAGCTGTATTAGTTGAAGTAACCGATGGACTATCTTTAAAATCGTTGTTAACAAAAGAAAGATCTCTTTCCATACGTAATGCCACTGTTAACTCAAAAATAGAAGCTGTTTCCAAGTTTTCTATTGCAACTGGTTGTTTTATTGAACTCATTGTTGGAGCTGCAGGAACCGATTGACAGTAAGCAATAGCATATAAATAAGCATAAATTTCTTTTACAAAACTGTTGATTGGTGCTAAGTCTATATCAGTTTCAATTCCTGGTAGCAATGAAGTACTTAATGAAAGTGTAACCGTATTTTGATCTTTTACATAAGGGTTAAATTGATTAATTTGATAGTATATGTTGGTATATACAGCTAAGTCGTGTAATGCATTTTTTTGATATTCTGGTGCATCTGGATCATTAGGGTCAGAAACACAAGGTTTACCATCTGTATTTAGGTATCGTGTAACATCAAAAGAGAAATTTAATAATAATTCTCTATCAGTATCATTCTCCAATTTTACATCGTAGGTAATAAATAAACTTGGCCATTGCGAGAACCCTTTTAATTCATCAAGGTATCCTACTTGCACTGGTGGATTGTTAAGAGGTGATTTTGTATTCAACTCTGGATTACTAAACGGTGTTACCGTTTCATTACCGTAATAATCAACCCAATCAAAATGTATTTGTAATGTGTTACCTATACCTCTATATGGATTGTCTTCTTTTGGAGGGAATCCTTCTGGGTAAGAGTTATTAGGATTATCAATCGCATACTGCGCTATAGGAATTACTTGATTATAAGTCCAGGGCGAATTAGTATTCTCTTCGTTTTGGTCTTTATTATTTGCTGGACCTGAAGGCAAGCCTACAATACTTTTGTTAAAATATCTGTTTGCAACTACTTGGTAGCTTAATAAATTGTATAAGTTATTCAAATAGGTTTCTGCATATCCAGAATCACTTGGATTATTTGGAGGAGTTCCCGGATTGGTTCTAGTTAACTCAAAACCTGCTGTACCTTGTTGTATTGATGATACTTTATGAACTACCTGATCAACTATAGCAAATGTTGTATTGACATTAAAAACAGCTGCATCTTTAATTATAAAAGATAATGTATCAACATCTATAAAATAATAATTAGCAATGCTCTGCATCGTATTACCTGGTGTACCTTCTCCTGTTGTTATTTGATAAGTAACTGTAGGTATTTCTACCAATTGCCACACAGGTAAACTATCCCAATTGTCAATACTTGGGTTAAGGCTCTTAACATCATCTGAATTTACATTAAAATATTCTGCAATAGCAGTTAAATTATTAGACGGTGTATCAGTTGAAAGACCAACCTCATATTGCAATCCATCCAATACAATTGGTTTAGCTGAAGTATTAAGTTTTACATCTGTTTCATTAAGATTAGCGAGCTCGCTAATTAATATATTGTATTGAGATGAAATGCTTTGTAACGTTTCATTTGCTGAAGTCGTTGTATAGCTTAAATCTTTTTGGGCTTTAGATTCTGCATAAACGATAGAAGATGACGTATCAATTTTATCTCCCGTTATAGCACAGTTCATAAAATCTTTAAGAACATTATTATATGAATTGCTATAAGTAACCAATAGTGAAATTGTTCCATTTCCTGAACTGTCAAAAATAGTATCAGGGAAACCAGTATTTCCTTCAATTTCGTTGTATAATAAATAGTATCCTCCAGACCTCGTAATACTACACTCCCATAATAATTTTACAAAATCGTATAATGTGTTTAAAACTCCATTAGGTTTTTCAGCTTCTTCTATTTTAAGACTTTTTTGTAATGATTTTAATTGTACTGGATTTGTTTCTGTTGATAAGTTAGATTGAACTATAAATGTTTTCATATTTAGATTTCCAACAGAAAGTAATCCATCACTTCCTTCATACAACCATTGTATATCTTCAATTACTCCTTGATTATTAGAAGAAGAATTAGGGTCTAAAACTCTTAATAATCTTTCTAAAATCTGTGTTCCTGATTCATTCGCCCCTATTAACTCATAAGTAAATGCACTTGTACCCGGAGCAGTATCGTCAGCCTGCTTTTTAATGTCTATTTCTAAAAGTGTAGACCATCCATAATAATCAGAGTTTTTATAATCCATTGCTCCAGTTGTGGCATTATATGTTCCTATTTGAATATCCATAGCTGAGCCAGCTCTTTTAGGTATCGCTATCTGTTGTAAAAGACCTGATGGGAAATTCCAAATTAGTGGAGATATTTCAGTTTGTCCTCCTAAACTACCATAAGGAAGGTTTACCTCTCCTGAGGTACTCCATTGGATAACTGTTTGAAATGTATATTGAACAGGAATTAAGTTATAAGGCTTCATAGCTGCCAGTTTTAAAATATCTGGCTCAATACCTGTTTGTTGAGCATAAGTAACCACAGTAGCTATTTGTGATATATCTTCTGGAGTTAACTGTATTGGTAGTGTCCCTTTTTTAGGATCTCCTGAAGGAACCTTTCCGTTAAATTGCAACCAATCTAATGTAGTGTTGATTAAATTAATCGTAAACCCTTCTTTAACATCACTTGGTATTTCAAATTGTTGTCCTGTTAATCTATATAATGCACAATCATCACCTGTACATGGAGAGTTTGCATTGAGTGTTAAACCTGATAAGGTAGTTGGCAACCTCATTCCATGAAGTTGATATCTCGACACCATACCTGATAATTGTGTATATGATTGTTTTGCTTTGAAATAATCTAATATACTTTGTACATCTAAGCATCTTAATTCTGGTATGTTTGCTGTACTGTAATTATCAGAATCATAAAATAAATTATTGACCTGTTGGTTATGATAGCTTGTTCCTAAAACCTCAGAGGTTGTGTTATATTTTTGAGCTATTTTACCTAAGGTTTCTGCATCATCTGGATTACTAAAAGTAGCAGTTGTGTGAACAAAAGGTTGAATTAATAATACCCCTAATGGTTGCACTTGCAATGATTGAACTTCTGTATCATTAGCAAGATCATTTACTGTCACTGTATTAGTAGGGGCACTTAGTTTTTTTGCAATCCCTGTTAAGGTATCTCCAGGTACAATTTCATAAGTAATATTATCATAAACAAATGAATTACCTGATATAAATAGTCCTGGAACAGATTGGTTTTGTAGTAATAAATCAGCTACTGAAATATTATTAAATGTGGTACTAGCTATACTAGTAAAGGTATCTTCGCTTTTTGCTGTATAATTTGCTGCTGCAATAATCAAGTTTGCTTCCGTAGTTAAAAGTGTATTTTTCTGGAAACTTGAATCATTCGCTAAATCTGCTACGGTAGTTTGTAATCCCGTAGCCACCTTATTAATAGTATCAGTCACTTTTACTGTATAAGTCTTAGCTTCATACGTAATTTCTTGAACTTGTAATAATTCTGGGATGGCTGCATTTTGTGTAATCAGTAATGCTGTTTCTAGGGCGTATTTAGCTCCGATAGAAACAAAATTGTCACCATCAAGAATAGTGTACATTACTCCTGTAATTTGAATATCAATTCCATCATTTAAAGGATGAGATTGGTTGGCCTTAGAAAGGCTACTTACCTCAACAGCATTGGTTGTTCCATCAGAAGTGCTTATACTATTAGCCCAGTTTGCCATGGCATTTAGACTGTTACCTTTAGATAATGGATATGTGTAATTTTTTAATGCATCTTCTGCGTACCCTATAAGTTGTTTTCCTATAAGTACAAAGTAGTCTTCAAATACAAATGTTGATAAAGAATGTTCTACTGAGGTACTTTTTTTCAGAGCTGCGTTCGTATTTTCTTCAGATACTTTTACAGCTAATTCATTAAACCACTTTTTAACTTCAGATAAATACGCATCTGTTGCCATATTATACGTGCTAAAATCAACATCAACTCCTGCATCTGGAACAGATAACTCTAAATCGAAAAACATTGGGAATACGGCTGCTGTTTCAGGTTTTGAACTTTCTGTAACGTTTTGAATGTTCACTGCCTCAAATGTATCTTCTAGGAATGATAATAGTTTATCTGTAGGAATTGGTAATGGCGTATCTTCATTTGACAACAGAGCTAGTAATAGCTGTAAATCGGCCTCAGAAACTGCTAACTCGTCTGCCTTAGCTCTCGTACTTTCTGTAGCTGTTTCATCTGCATAGTTTTGTATTAACCATCTAAAAAAGTCTTGACTTAAATATTCAAACGATGAAGTAACTGTACTATCTGGGTTTTCTACATCAGGAGCATCAATCCAAAGTGAAGTTACATACTGCGCTGTTTGATTCTTTAAATCTCCATTTTCTGATCCAACAACAGTTAAGTGTGGAATAAAATAGATGTTCAATGTAGGTGACTTTTCTTCTGTACTTACCACTAATTTAGAGCTGTAATGCATGTCTTTGATCGGTAACTCCGACAATTGGCTTGATTTTGCTGCATATACCAAAGCTCTGCCATCAATAGACTCTGAAAGTTGTCTGTTCCATGGAGCCATACTTGTTTGATCTGTACCAATGGTAAGATCTGTTCGTATTTCTGCCTTGAAGCTAAAGTTAATTTTAATAGAGAATAATCCTAAATTTATTTTTGCTGAGACTTGTACATCTACTGAAGCTACAATAGCCAGAGGCATTTTGTTATAAGCTTCTAAAGTTGCTTGTGCATATATTTTTATGGTAATATTTACAGATGCCGAAATAATTCCAAAATCTAAAGAACCATATAATTTACCAATTAACCCAAGGGTTCCTTGTAACCAATAGTAATAAGAAGTTTCTACTTCTGTCTTATTGTTCTCTTGAAGAGTTCCTTGATATGGATGATATGTAGCAATTACCCCTTCTAAAATACCAAAAATTGTAATACTAAATCCAGCTTTTAATACTCCGTAATTAATGCTATAACCAACACCTACTTGTAAACCAATTCCAAAAACAATTACTGGATTAAAATTACCATAATTAGTTTGTGGTACTTTTTTGGTGGTAGCACTGCTTAATTTCCCGAAGTAAAAACCTCCTGATCCCATTGCTGGAATTCCTGGTGGTACAATAGCCTGTAAGGTAAAAGATCTTGAAAAGTCAAGTTTATATGGAAATCCTATATCTACCATAAAATCACCATTAGTATAAATGGCTAAAGCAATAGAAGGAAGTGTAATATTAACTGCTCCGAACTGCAAATATCTCAAGGCGTCTGGTAGCGTAAGTGCTATTTGGTATACTCCTACTCCATCTGAGATTTTTTTATACATAATCTCAAAATCTAAGCCCGCAAAAATTTTAGCTTTATCACCCGCCATGGCAATTCGTAAACCATATAGGTTAGGATCGTTGAATACGGCTTGCATTTCTAATGTCCATACCGGTTTTTCTTTGGTGCCAACATTAAGAATTCCAAAATCGGTACCTATTAACCAATTAGAGTTTTCATTAAATGAAAGTAACGAGTTTCCTGAACCAGGACCAATAGGTACTTTGCCTTTTTCTGGAGTATCAAATGCTTTTTCCATAGCATCTGTAACTTCTTTTATTGATTGGTATTGAGCTGCATTATTTAGCTCAACATGTTGCCCCATAGCTAATAAACGTAGCTCAAAATATTCCGTTCCTTGTCCAGGAACCTCTGGCATATTTTTTACATCTTGTCCTTTTTCTTTGTTAAAGACATTACTGTCGTTAATTGCTGGTACTACTGAACTACCATCAAATGCTATTTGAACACCTTGTGCATTTTTTGTTAGCTTAATACCATTGATTGTAATGAATATTAAATCAATACTTTTTGGTAATTTATAATCTACTACTACCTCCTTAGTATCTAAATCATAAGTAACCTTAAATCCATCTAAACTGATTTTATTGAGAATATCCCAAGGAGCATCTAATTCAAAGTTAGGATCGAACAGCATCTTCATAAATGAGGTAAGTAACGATCCTACACTCCAATTTTTAATCTCAAAAATGATCGTTCTACTTTCTCCCGCAACATTATATTTCGCTATAAATCCTTCCCATTCAATCATTAATAATTGGTCATCGCCATCAAAATTATAACCAATCTTAACTTCAGCATTAAAGTATTCAAGTAAAACACTTCCCATTACACCACCAGAATATTGCTTTCCTGCTGCTTTGGTTGCATCATATTTTAAGGCTAACGCCGCTGCAATATCAATTTTCTGATTAATAATAGGGAAAGTAAACTTCCACTCTACACTCGTTTTAACTTCATAAGAACCTTTTTCCTCTCCATTTGGAATATCTGCTGTTAAATCAAAACTAGTAATTGACAAATCTGCTGGTAAAAAACTAGTAGGCAACTCAAAGCCTACTTTTTTAAACAAACCGTCCATCAATTGCCCTAAGTTTAACTTGTCACCTGCAGGCATGTTTATACTTAAATCCCACCCTCCATCTTCTGTTGAAGAATTATAGTTTACTGCTGATTGTAATCTTAGATCTCCGATAGTAAAAAGACCACTAATAGCAGCAGTATAGACACTTGAACCTGTTCCTGTTACTGGAGAAGTAGAGGTAAGTTGTAATGAAGCATCAGTTAATGAAATATTGGTTATAAGGTTCATTTCAATATCTCCTGATGCAAAAAATGCATAGTATTTACTATTGATATCCATATTAATACCAAATCCTGTAAATACTACACTTACCAAACTCTCAGGTATTTTTATAAAACCACCTGTTATGGCTGCTAATAAATCATTGATTGAAACAGTTCCATCAAAAGCTGCTGATAAAGTAAGATCAGAAGTAATTTCTACATCAAAACCTCCTTTGAATATGGTTGGGAAAAAATTTACTCTTGAAGTAAAAAATAGTGTTTGAGCATTTGTAGTTCCAGTCCCAATAATTAACCAATTTACATCAAACTCTTCAATACTGAAATTATCAAATAACACCCAAGGTTTTGTAGAACCTACTGTTGTTGAAACACTATTGAATTTTAGTCCATTACTAAAATCAATTACTGCTGTAAACCCTTTGAATCCGATAGCGTTGAGAAACTGTTGTAGCACAGGAGGAATATTACTAAACCAATTATTCCCAGCCATCAACGAAAATAAATCAAGAGGAGTCACTGCTGTATCTGGTTCTGAATTAACAGAAATAACAAAAGAAGAAGTTGCAGGTGTTACAGAAGTATTAAAATCCAAGAGAATTTGGTCTCCTATATGTAATTTTAATTGAAAAAAAAGAAAAGGAGTTTGCACTACTGATTCATCAGCTTCTGCATCCATCAAGGTTAATTCGTTATCATTCAACAACAAGCTTTCGTTGTTATCTTCTTCTAAAACTGAATCTATAACAAAACCAATCGATGGATTACTTACTTCAAGAAATAAAAAAGAGATTGGTTGAGCATTTATTGGTGCTGCTAAATTTATACTAGGAAAAAGATTGGTTTTATCATTAACTTCAGAAGGGTCAAGTTTTCCATAAAGAGGTATTTTAGTCGTAACTGACCAAGAAGTCAAAAATCTAGTGGTTTCAGCCAACCAATTTGATAAAGTTATAAAGGACGCAAAGTTTTGTCCTTGTATCAAGGAAATTATATTTTTTTGCCAGCTATATTCTGTAATTTCTTTAGTACTGAAAATAAATGTAGGTGTTGTATATGGTAATCCATCAAAAACACCTCCTGTCATATATTTCCAACTAGTATCAAACTTCCAATCACTTAAATCTATTTGTATTATAAATTGCACATTACCATCAGTATCAGCTTTTATCATCAAAGTTACTTCTGTATTGGTTTTATCCACATTAAGTACAGCTGCACTTGCTTCTGATATGGTTAATGTATCTCCTTTAGGGTCAGGTATTGTAGTTTCAGAAGTATCTATCAATAAAAAGGTTCCTTCTGATAATTGATATCCTTTGGATAATAATCCATCCAAGTCTTCAGGAGGAGTCAGTTGAGAATTTATAAATGTTGCTGAGTTAATAGTAATGTTACCATTATTGGCAGCTGCCTGATCTCTAAAAGTTGTTGCTAAGTTTGAAAGGCTCATAATACAATTGTTCTATGCTGTTATATATCTATAATTAAAGCCATATGGTCACTAGTACTTCTAATCTTACCATAGTTATCCCACCCTCTGAAATAACTTAAAGCTCCAACATTCCCTGGGGCTATTCCTGCTAACGGGAGAGCTATTGGTTCTCCTAAGGCATTTAAAACCATAGCAGAGTTATAAGCTAAAGCTCCAGGAGCTGCCCCTGCTGGAATAGGCATTACTCTGTTATATGGAGATCCAGTAATTCTATTAACAATAGTCATATTAGCCGCAGGCCCACCGGCACCTAAACCACCATAACGTGTTAAAATGTTATCTATACTACTAGTATTTCTACCTCTAAATTCTGTAACTGCATATCCATAAGCAGGATATCCATTGGTATTCCAAGGGGTAGCCCCTCTTTTACCTCCATGTTTCATATGGGTAGATACGTACCCTTGAACTGGATAAGTTGCAGGAGCAGGAGATGGATTAATATGCCTTGTATATCCTAATCCTATTAAGTTATTATATGCTGTAGCTACATTAGGAGCATCATTAATATCTACGTTAAAATCGCCTACAATGACTGCAACTTCATTAGCTCCAAGGTTAATTATTTCATCTATTTGAGATATAGTATTTGTTCCATTAGCAGCTGCTGGATTATGAGGCGGTGCATGATATGATAATAATTTTATAGTCCTATTATTAGCTGCATCCCAAAATGTAGTTAAAAAAGGAGGTCTATAATTCATCGCTGGAAAATTAAGTAATGGTCCTGGAGCTCCTCCTAATGGGGGGACTCCTCTAAACTGCCATTGCCCTGCTAACCTATTAGAATTTATTCCTGCATTGATATTACCTCCAGGGACAGCTACTGCAGGTAAACAATTGTTCCAAGGAGCTGCGTAAGCCGCCAGATTTGGTACTCCAATATTAGCTACTGAATCAGAAGAATTTGCAGCTCCTTGCCAACCCCATGGTCCACTAAAACTAAGGTTATTTGAGTTATAGTATACAGATATCCCTTCTGTCCTATTCATTCCCCCCAAAATCAGTGGAGGAACTAATTTCCATTGATTTCCAAAATATACACGAAGTAAGTTCAATAATTCAAGAGCCCCATCTCTTCCTCCTGCTGTTATCAGACTACCTTCTCCATTTCCTGCTCCTGTAGATGTTTCTACCACAACAAATATATCTGGAATATTAAGAAAAAAAGTATTTAAAATATGCCATAGTCTCTGACCTGAGGCTACATTTTTAGATAGTGTACTTCCTGTTTGCCTTGCCATACTTGGATTATTAATCTTATTAATTCCAAACTGTTCTATGTTCCAATAGAGTACTCTTGCCATGACCTATGATTTTGTTTTGTTATATGCTGCGTACCATCCTAAACTTTTGGCAGTAGCTCCTGGATTTGGGTTTCCAAAAAGTAAAAAATTAGTACTTCCTCCTGGTGGTAGTTTAAGAATTCCTAAAAACTTCAATGCTATTTTACTCAATGTCATTAAATATGATTGTTGAGCTTCTACATATTCTAATTTTAAAGTATCAATAGATAATTTTAAGACTCCTTGTAAACTAAGAAGTTTAGCGTTGCTGCTAGTTCCTGGAAGTTTTATTCCTACAAATGCGTTATAGGCAGTATCGGTAGCTTTATTCCCTGGACTCCATGCAATCAATAAACTAGCATTAAAATCTAATGACGCCGCTAATTCACCGGGAGTTCCCATATTTAAGGTCATTTCTAGTCCATACCAATCTTCTGAAAGCCCAGCAGTATTGATTCCCGGTAAACTTAAATTAAGATACCCTAAATTAGAAGGTTTGGTATCCTTATCTCCACTAACAAGGTTATTGATTTGTAGTGCAAAATTAGGATATAAACTTAGCTGTCTAGTTGTACTAAGATCTGAGTTAAATACTATTTTTGAAGCATCAAAAGCGTAGTCTACTACTGTTGGTGTACTGATATCAAAAGCCATATCAATATATAAGTTGCTATAACTTAAACCATCTATGATGTCTGTATCTTTACCATCACCTTTACCAAAAGAAAAAGCGTCCATGACAATTGTTTTTTCTTCAGTTTCATTTGTTTCAGGAGTGGTTGTTTGCATTACTGCATAGTTTAAATATCCCCACATAGCAAAACTAGACTCTATATAAGTTGCTTTTGGATCGGTTGTTAATGTATTAAACTGAATTTTGGTAATTTCTACATTTTTAAGAAGGTTGCTATCAAAATAAAATAAGTTATCATCCGTATTTTCAAACACATACACTGGTGTACCATCATGATCTTGATATGTACCATCAAGCACTACTGTATTTAAAGTTTTAGAACCATATTTATTATTGGTACCTATAACGGTATCAGAAAATAAATTGTTCATTGTTAATTGTACCTTACTCTGGAAAAATTTTATCGCTGTATTTTCAAAAAGAACTTGTAATTGAAGTACTTTAAAATCGTAAGTAGCTCCCGCTAAAGGAGGAACAGGTTTGTTTGTATTTAATCCTTGTAATAGTTGTTGCTGATAAGCTGTATCTAGATAATTAATGAGTCCGAAAAGAGAACTCTTTTTTTGCATTTGAATTTCACCATCAGCATTCACTTTATTGACTTCTATTCCAAAATGATGTGCATTAAATCTAGTCAAGTCAATACCAGAGATCAATCCTTTTAATTGTTGAGGAAATTCTTGTAAATCAATATCAGCTTTGAGTACTAATATTCCATTCCAATCTTTATTGTTTATAATATTATGGAACTTTTCATATAGAATTGCCTGATTACTTTCTGGGTGTTCTAAACCATATTGATAAGCTTTTTCAGCATCTTCTATATAACTCTGTATCCACGATGAAATAGCTATTAATTGTTGATAAGCATTGGCTGGGTCTTCTACTCCTTCTGTATTGAAAGTATTGGGTTGCGTCCAAGTTTTTGGATCTTTAACTCTATCTAATAAAGTCCCTTTACAAAATTTAAAAATAACTACGTTATTATAATCAGCATAAGTATTTGTTATTCCTACATTAATATCAAATGGCCAATCTTCAATTGACATTTTATTATTAAATATTGCTTCTGCTGTAGTTTGCCCTCCCTGTTCTCCACTTTTAGAAAATAGTGCACCTAAATGATTGTTTTGAGTCGCTACTAAAAACTGCTGATTGGTTAAAAAAGCACTCTGTAATGTAGTAGATAGATTAACAAAGCTCATCTGGTACTGGGCTGGGTCAGTTGGTTTCTGGTTTTCAGGATACAAATATTCAGGTATAGCCCCCTGATGAATATCATTTTGTCCTAAGTTGAGTAAGCTCCAAACTCCATTGTTATTTACATTTGCTATTAATCCTTGCGGTGTTGTAGAACTTGTATAACTGCTATCTTCATTACTCAAAAGTCTTTTTCTCTTGTTTGCACTTTTTGATGCCCTTTGCGTAGTTAATTGTGCTGCAATAAGTGTTTTTCGTTCTTTACTAAGTACTTCAGATTCAAAACTAGTTAAATTATCGTTTCCAGGTTTTTGAGAATCAGCTTCAACTGCCAAGTATGGAACAATAGGAACATAAAAATTTTGTTGAGGCATATCTACACTAGGTTCATAAAACCCTAATAAATTAGATTTACCCGTAATAATCTGACTTACTCCATGATCTTTAGCAAATAAAGAAGCACCCTCAGGCTGAGAAACATATTGTACATTCTCAGCTACATCAGATATAATATTACACCACCCTGTTAAATATTTATTTTCTAAAGTTGGATTATTGGTTCCTGGGTTTACCAGTGAAAGTTCTTGTGCAGGAAAATTTGGAGCGTAAGCTGGTTGTTTGCTTTTAAATCGTAATACATCTCCAACAGGAGTTCCATCTTTAATGGAATAAGGTGTAAAAGAGATAGTTTCTGTTCCTGACAACCCTGGTAGAAAATCAAATTGTCCATTTTCATCTACTTGATCTGATTCTGGGTCTAGAAAAAAATCGCCTTCAGGTTGTAAGTAAAATCGCTCTGTTTCATTAATATCTCTGGGAGAAATAAGTAATAAAGAACTATTTGGTAATGGAGTTAAATTGTTAGACGGATTCGTGTTTTCAATTAAATTGACTTTTGGCCATAAAGTAATAGAGTGCCCTGTATTTATTGAAAAAAAGCTAGGTATATAGCAAGATGTCGATTTTCCTGAACTACTATTAAAAATGCTTCCTGTAAACGCAAAATAGGTATTTAACCCTTTTTTATTTCCTATATCTATAGGATTAATAGCTGCTTGGGTCATTGCATACTCTACATTAGATTGAGGCTTAAAAATAGGATAACTATATTTTTCAATACTCTTGTCTGTTGGTTCTGTATGATAATAACAAGTTTCTGAATAGAAGGCTTTAAAATCACTTTCTAAATTAAAACCTAGTGGAAAACTAAATGCACCACAATTATATTGAGTAAACGATATAGTTATATCTTTATTAAGCAACGTATCACTTCCATATTCCTTGCTATTATAAGACATGTTTGGACTGTTAGTGTCATAACTTAACTGTATTTGTGTAGCTGCATCTTCTGGAATAAAAGATACTTCTGTGTTATTTCTAATAGATAATGTTGCGAAACCATTTCCCATCGTATAATTAAAAGTTTGACTAACCTTTATTACATTCTGAGAGTTCACATAAAAGTTAATTGCTATAACATTTTCATCCGTTGGTTTTGAGTTTACATCTAACAACCAAGCTGTAGTTATATTATTTGAAAAGTTTTCTCTATACTTTTGTAAATAAGCTCTTACTTCGTTTATATATTTAGTAATATTTTCGTCATCAGGAGCTTTTTCAGCAAAAAGAAAATAAACAGAAAGTTTTTTTGCTTTTGATAAAGTAAGTGTAGATTCTTTATAAGTTGAATCTTCTGGTAGTACTATGGCAGACCATTCATTAAGTTCTGGTGTTACGTTAATATACAATAACGGATCTCCAGAATCCACATTACTAAATAAAGTACCCTCAGTATCTTGTAGAGTTGAACCCATAGCATTAGAATAATATGTGTGTAAAATAACTTGGTAGTGCAATAAAGTATGAGTATCAAAACTGAGGAATTGAAAACACCCCTTAAAAAAGCATCGTGATACACTATAAACTAATCATCCTTAGGACATAAAATAGATACAATTACTATTACATCGTAAGGTGATAAATTGGATACAATCAGTTGACTCCCTTTAAAATCAGCGACAGCTATAAGCTGCTGTCTAATCTTTAAAATATGAATACCATTAAACGAGGTACTGTCATTAAATTTTACATTATTAGTATCTCCTGTGTTAACAACAATAGCTTGCTGAGCTTTACTAATATTATTAATATAACAAATACATTGAGACCCGTTATTGGTATCTAATACAGCATATTCATTCTTTAAAAGCACAATTGTATCCAGTTTGGATTTTGTAATACTTTGAGAAAATGCTGCATTACTCGCTAATACAAAAAAAGCAAGGATTGTACATACTATATACAATCCTTTTTTTTTATTAACCTTGTGTAGTTTGTGCCTGAATTTCTGCAGTTGCATCATTCTGAGCATTAGTAATATTAGAAACGGTTACTTGCGAACCTGCAAAATCTCCATTACACACCACACTATAAGATGGTGAGTTTGGCGGAATATTAAATAATCCATTAGCAGGTTTAGCAGCTCCATTGTCATAACAATTAACACCTGCAGGCGCACCTGCTATTGTAAAAGTTAGTGTATTAGCTCTACTAGAATTTGTAATAGTAAGAGTAGATTGTGAACCATTCGCTGTATTCCAGGTTGCAAACTGACCTGAATCTATAGCTGCTGAACCTTGTTGGTTAATTACTGGGTTTTGTGTTGCAGTAGTTGCCATAATTTAAAAGTTTAATTAGTTAGTGGTAACGAAGTTAAACTCTTATTTCCCTTTTTCTTTGAAAAAAACTATGAACGTAATAATACCAAGTATTAATGACTATAATTTTGATACAAGTGTTTTTCCACCTCACTACAAACAATCACAAACAACTGAAATAAAGTAAGTTATAATTAAATTTTCATGTTACTTTCTAAAAAAACCTTGGTTGCTTATAGGTGTCTTCTCCTGATTTAAAATCAAACAATAGTAAAAATTCATGTGAACCAGAACTAAATTCTCCTAAGTTAGATATAGTGTAATCATACGCATAACCTATTTGTAAGTTTTTCTTTATTTTAAAATTAACTATTCCACTCCATGAATCATCTAACCTATGAGACACTCCGAATTCCACTTTATTATTCCATAATAGGTTTAATGATAAGTCCAATGACAAAGGTGCTGAGTCTGTGTACTTAACTAATGTTGATGGTTTTAGTTGAAAATTATTCTTTAAATCTACCACATATCCTGCTGTTAAAAAACTGTGCATCTTTTCGGATGCTTTGGTTATTTTTCCATTAGACCTTTCAAAATGCAATGTTTCTAGTAAGTTAGGTATAGAAATTCCTACATAAAATTTTTCTTGATAATAAAACACTCCCACTCCAAAATTAGGATGTGTTTTGTTACTGTTCTGATTGAATTTAGGATCATTCGATTCTACTTGATTTAACGTTAACAGTCCTATTTGTTGAAAAGTTGCTCCTCCTTTTAACCCAAAAGCTAACTTAGCTTTCTCTGATATGTTAATAGTAAAAGAAAAATCGGCATAAGCATGTGTTTCACTTACAGGGCCTATTTTATCATGAATTAAAGATAATCCCAACCCTACTTTTCTACTAACTGGACTATGTATAAACCCACTAAATGTCTTTGGAGCTCCACTAACGCCTACCCATTGTGATCGCGCCAGTAGTCCTAAACTTATTCCTTCTTTACTACCTGCATAGGCAGGATTAATAACTGCCATATTATAAATATATTGAGTGTATTGAGGGTCTTGCTGAGCAAAACCTTTACTACTTAAGTTTATTAATAAAACGAGTAGTATTACATATGTTTTCTTTTTCATATAGCTACTTGTTTAAATACAGCCAACCTTGGTAAGGTTTTGTTTTTCCGTCATTAAAATCTACTACATACCAATAAGTTGCAGCTGGCATTACCTTTGTTTCTCCTGTTAATGTTAACTTACCGTACGACTTTCCATCCCACCAAGTTGGATTCAACTCATTATTATTGCTATATTCATATACTACGTTACCATACCTATTATAGATTTTCATTTTAAATTTTGGATAGTTCTCTGCCAAATCTGGTATTACAAACTCATCATTAACTCCATCACCATCTGGAGAGAAAGAATTTGAAACAGAAAAGTCTATAACAGGGTCAATAGTTCCTCTTTTCTTTTCACATGCCAATGTAAAAACGCCATAACCAGAAACTTTAGCAGTTATACTTTTTCCTGAAACATCTATACTAATACCTTCTCTTTCCTTTATCCACTCTTCTCCATTCCACCGTACTATTATTATTTTACTTGGGTCTGAGTAAATATCTTCTGGCGTGGTCACATCACTCCATGTTAGAGTTAATGCTACCAACTCGTCGTTTGATTTATTTTGAATCTCCCAAAACTCATTCATGTCTATTAAACCAATATCTTCTTCTTTTTTATCGAAATCAAGATTTGCCTTTTCCCAATTAAAACAGGCATAAAAATTTGTAGTTGGATCTGAAGGAGCAGAAATAGTTACCATTCTTGGTACAAAAATTTTTGACTGATAGTCTCCAACAGGAAAAGTAAAACTTTCATTTCCTCTTTTTTGTACTTTATTATTCACATAACTCTTATTACTAACTCCTGTGTTCGTTGCTCCATTTAAATAAGTAACCATCCCGTTTTCTTCAGCTTTCAAAATACCATTTTCAAAAAACGTAGTTCCTACTATTTCTATTTCTTTGTTTAAGTTAAAAGCTAAATCTGCTGACTGGTTGTCGAATTCTACAAACATAAAACTAGAAGTTCCCTTACCTGAAATAGTCTGATTATCATTACCAACAAAACTTGTAAATCCAGTTATTTCATTATTAGAAAACTTAAACTTTCCATTATTTGTAAAGTTTTTAAACACATACAAATCGCCATCATTTGTAATTGCTCCATAATCTTTTATAAATAAGTCTTCATGAATACTTATCAATGTATTTTCAGAAATATAAAGAGTTCCTGTGTTTATAGTTTGAGCTTTTACTGCTATAACAAAACACATAATTATTGATGAGATTATTTTTTCTTTCATAATTATCAGCTTATTATAAAGAAGTACCATCAATTTTATACCAATAATAGTCTGTACCATCAAAACCACATTGTATTGTTATAGAAGAATTAGTTCCTAACAAGGATATACCTAATGAACTTAATCCAGTTCCTTTTATAGTACCCCCACCTGTAATATTCAAGTTTAATGCAACTGAAAGTCCTATTAATAAGCCATTACCTGCTCTATTTACAATCACCAATTTATTTCCTAAATTACTACTATCGGGTGTTGGTATAGTTATATCTGCACCTAACCCAAGATTTATTAGACCTGTTTGCTCTATTATTACTGTACCATCTGTATTATCAATAGTTGTACTTGAAGTTGGGTTTTTAACAATTCTTATATTATTTAATCTGGTTAAAGAAGTGTTTATAGTTGAAATATCTGTCTGGTTAGTTGTTGCTAAAACATTATTGCCTGCAACATTTCCAGCTAAAGAAGAAGCTCCTATATCAACAGATCCTCCATTAACTAAACTAATGGTATTTCCGCTCAAGCTCAGATCTTGAGTATCTGAATCTACAACAATCCATGTTGTTCCATCACTCGTCTTATATAATATTCCTGAAGCTGTATCCGTATAAACTTGACCAGCAACACCTGTAACTGTTCCATTAGGATCTCCCGCTCCTGATAAAGTAGCATCCTGTCCAGCTGCTCCGGTGTCTCCTTTTAAAGAGGTGATAAAATCAGCTTCAGTTCCGCTGTTTCCAGCATCTAACCATGTTTGATAAGCTGACTTTCCGTCTGCTCCATCGGTTCCGTTGGCTCCTGTATCTCCTTTTAAAGAGGTGATAAAGTCAGCTTCAGTTCCGCTGTTTCCGGCATCCAACCACGTTTGATAGGCAGATTTTCCATCGGCTCCATCGGTTCCGTTTGCTCCTGTTGCTCCAGTATCTCCTTTTAAAGAAGTAATAAAGTCGGCTTCGGTGCCGCTGTTTCCAGCATCTAACCATGTTTGATAAGCTGACTTTCCGTCTGCTCCATCGGTTCCGTTGGCTCCTGTTGCTCCGGTATCTCCTTTTAAAGAGGTGATAAAGTCAGCTTCGGTTCCACTGTTTCCTGCATCTAACCATGTTTGGTAGGCAGATTTCCCATCTGCTCCATCGGTTCCGTTGGCTCCTGTTGCTCCGGTATCTCCTTTTAAAGAGGTGATAAAGTCGGCTTCGGTGCCGCTGTTTCCAGCATCTAACCATGTTTGATACGCAGATTTTCCATCTGCTCCATCGGTTCCGTTGGCTCCTGTTGCTCCGGTATCTCCTTTTAAAGAAATGATAAAATCGGCTTCGGTGCCGCTGTTTCCTGCATCTAACCATGTTTGATACGCTGACTTTCCGTCTGCTCCATCGGTACCATTGGTTCCTGCGGCTCCGGTGTCTCCTTTTAAAGAAGTAATAAAATCGGCTTCGGTGCCGCTATTTCCTGCATCCAACCATGTTTGATACGCAGATTTTCCGTCTGCTCCATCAGCTCCGTTAGCTCCCGTTACTCCGGTATCTCCTTTTAAAGAGGTGATAAAGTCGGCTTCAGTACCACTGTTTCCAGCATCTAACCAAACTTGATAGGCGGATTTTCCGTCTGCTCCATTGGTTCCGTTGGCTCCTGTTGCTCCGGTGTCTCCTTTTAAAGAGGTGATAAAATCAGCTTCGGTGCCGCTGTTTCCGGCATCCAACCATGTTTGGTAGGCAGATTTACCATCTGCTCCATTGGTTCCGTTTGTTCCTGTAGCTCCAGTATCTCCTTTTAAGGAAGTGATAAAATCAGCTTCGGTTCCGCTGTTTCCAGCATCTAACCATGTTTGATAAGCTGACTTTCCATCTGTTCCATTAGCTCCGTTGGCTCCTGTTGCTCCAGTGTCTCCTTTTAAAGAAGCGATAAAATCAGCTTCGGTGCCACTGTTTCCAGCATCCAACCACGTTTGATAGACAGATTTCCCATCTGCTCCATCGGTTCCGTTGGCTCCTGTTGCTCCGGTATCTCCTTTTAAAGAGATGATAAAGTCAGCTTCGGTTCCACTGTTCCCAGCATCCAGCCATGTTTGGTAGGCAGATTTTCCATCGGCTCCATCGGTTCCTGCAGCTCCCGTTACTCCGGTATCTCCTTTTAAAGAGGTGATAAAATCGGCTTCGGTTCCGCTGTTTCCGGCATCTAACCATGTTTGATAAGCGGACTTTCCATCTGTTCCATTAGCTCCGTTGGCTCCTGTTGCTCCAGTGTCTCCTTTTAAAGAAGCGATAAAATCAGCTTCGGTGCCACTATTTCCAGCATCTAGCCATATTTGATAAGCAGATTTTCCATCAACTCCATCGGTTCCATTGGCTCCTGTTGCTCCAGTATCTCCTTTTAAAGAAGCGATAAAATCAGCTTCGGTGCCACTGTTTCCAGCATCCAACCACGTTTGATAGACAGATTTTCCATCGGCTCCATCGGTTCCGTTTGCTCCAGTATCTCCTTTTAAAGAAGTGATAAAATCGGCTTCGGTGCCACTGTTTCCAGCATCCAACCAAACTTGGTAGGCAGATTTCCCATCGGCTCCATCGGTTCCGTTTGCTCCTGTTGCTCCGGTGTCTCCTTTTAAAGAGATGATAAAGTCAGCTTCGGTTCCACTGTTCCCAGCATCCAGCCATGTTTGGTAGGCAGATTTTCCATCTACTCCATCAGTACCGTTGGCTCCTGTTGCTCCAGTATCTCCTTTTAGAGAGGTAATAAAATCGGCTTCGGTGCCGCTGTTTCCGGCATCTAACCATGTTTGATAGGCGGATTTTCCATCAACTCCATCAATACCGTTAGCCCCTGTTGCTCCAGTGTCTCCTTTTAATGAAGTAATAAAATCGGCTTCGGTGCCGCTGTTTCCGGTATCTAACCATGTTTGATACGCGGACTTTCCGTCTGTTCCATTAACTCCGTTGGCTCCTGTTGCTCCAGTATCTCCTTTTAAAGAAGTTATAAAGTCGGCTTCGGTGCCGCTGTTTCCGGCATCCAACCACGTTTGATAAGCTGACTTTCCATCTGTTCCATTAGCTCCGTTGGCTCCTGTTGCTCCAGTGTCTCCTTTTAAAGAAGTAATAAAGTCAGCTTCGGTGCCGCTGTTTCCGGCATCTAACCAAACTTGATAGGCGGATTTTCCATCTGTTCCATTAGCTCCGTTGGCTCCTGTTGCTCCAGTGTCTCCTTTTAAAGAAGTAATAAAGTCAGCTTCGGTGCCGCTGTTTCCGGCATCAAGCCATGTTTGATAGGCAGATTTTCCATCAACTCCATCGGTTCCGTTTGCTCCCGTTGCTCCGGTATCTCCTTTTAGAGAGGTAATAAAGTCCGCTTCAGTACCACTGTTTCCGGCATCCAGCCATGTTTGATAGGCAGATTTTCCATCAACTCCATCGGTTCCGTTTGCTCCTGTTACTCCGGTATCTCCTTTTAGAGAGGTAATAAAGTCCGCTTCAGTACCACTGTTTCCAGCATCTAACCATATTTGATAGGCGGACTTTCCGTCTGCTCCATCAGTTCCGTTTGCTCCCGTTGCTCCGGTGTCTCCTTTTAAAGAGGTAATAAAGTCAGCTTCGGTTCCGCTGTTTCCGGCATCTAACCATGTTTGATAAGCGGATTTTCCATCGGCTCCATCGGTTCCGTTTGCTCCTGTTACTCCGGTATCTCCTTTTAAAGAGGTGATAAAGTCGGCTTCAGTACCACTGTTTCCGGCATCTAACCATATTTGATAGGCGGATTTTCCATCAGCTCCTGACGATACAACTGAACTCCATGTGCTACCATCCGAACTATAAACCTCTCCGGAATTAGTATCTACATATAAAGCACCTGTGGCAGGATCTACAGAGCTACTAATAGGAGATCCTGTACCCGTTAATAACTCATTTTCTCCTAAAAGAGATGATAAATCAACTGACTTGGAACTTGCATTTTCTAACTCGAGAGTAAGAATGTTAGAACTATTTAAAAAGAAATTTTTTATTTGTTGATTATCTGCTTGTGTAGCAATCAAATTTGAGACTGTGGTTATATCTACTAATTGTTCCCATAGCGTTCCATTCCAATAATAAAATCCTTTTCCTGAAGTATTATTAGTATTATAAACTAATAAGCTTTCATTAATTGTCGTACTACTTACTGGTGAAGCTGTACTTAAATTATCAATATTTAATCTGGGAATTAATAAGCCTTTGGTATCTGACTTAATATCTAACTGAGCAGATAGATTAGGTGTTAAGGTTCCTATTCCTACTTGTGCAGTAATTGCTACGCTTAAAATTAAGAGTACGAGGGTAGTTACTTTTTTCATTAGTTTCTTTGTTTGGGTGGGACTTCTTTGTAATCATTATTCCATTTAATTAAATTTTATTAATAAATTAAATTTTGATGTTCTATCGAGTAGGTAAAGGCATTATATCAGCACTGTCTTCATAGCTAAAAGGCGATAGATTTGAAGAAACACCTAAAACAAACTGATTTACAACATACTAACCTCTTACAATTTAGTGAAAAAATATTGATTTTGGTAAACCCTACTTTTATTCTTCTTTATTATCAGGTAAATTCCCCTAGGGAGTAACTATTTTTATATGTTGAAATAATTGAGTTTTTAGGTAGTTTGATAATTACAAAACGGAAACATTAAACAACAAAAAAGCCTTACTATTCCTAGTAAGGCTTATTATGATTGTAACTGAATATATTACTTTCTGAACATATAAAAAATTTCACTTCCTCTTATATTAACAATTGTATTGCAGGAACACTTATTAAACATAATTAAATAAAAATTAAACACCTGTTTCTAAAACTATAGCTTCAACAGCTCCTTTAGCCGAATTAATTACCCCAACATCAGTTTTTACTTCAGACATTCTAACCCATACTCCTCCATAAATATCTCCAAAACCAAAAGCTCCCCAAATAAGTTTATGTTTACTCCATTCGTTCTGAAAGTTTGGAGCTATAAAATCAATCGAATCACAAAATTCTTGAACAATATACTTTGTATTTTTAACTGCATAGCTTATAGCTTCTTCCCATTCTTTTGCACTCATAAACTTTCCTACAAAAACATTTTTCCCTTGTGAACCCGTAGCGTCTTTTACTACAAAGTTATTTTTTTGATTTTTTAATAACTGGGGAAGATTTACCTCTTTACCTTTATAAAAAACATTTTTATCTTCTACTATTTCCGTATAAGGTATTGAGTCCAAAATAAGCTTATTTTCATCATCTTTGAATTTTTCCTCTTCTGCCAAATTTCTCAAAATTGCTAAATTTCTTTTATCTTCTATCATCTGAATATCAATTGGAGAAGTTATATATAAGTTATTTAAAACATAAGCTCTAAATACTTCTGGTTTTAAGTATAAATCACTGTTTAATAATGTTACGGCATGAATTCTATTTTTTTTATACAAAATATTTCCTTTTACATACTCTAGATCATTTAAGTTTCCTGTTATTGCTTTTCCTTTTAAACCAATAGAATTTAGTTCACCTTCCCATAAATTATTAAAAAAATTCATTGTATTAATGGTTAAGTCTTCACCTATCATGTCCATTCCTACAAAAATATTCACCTCACTATCTTTATCAATTTCAGACACTTGCTTTACTATTTCTCCTACTAAAAACTTAAAATATGATGTTTGAATATTTCTACAATGGTATGTGTTGGAGTTATCTTGAAGTAAATTATTGTGAAGACTTCTTATTACTTTCTCAAAACTCTGAACTTGAAAACCTCCTAATGAAGGTCCCATGTTTACTTCTAATATCTTAAAACCTTTACTTGTTCTCGCCAAATCAAGTCTTGAGCTTGTCGCCAATTTTTTTTGATAGCACATCATGCCAAACTCAGCCAGCATGTAATTGTTATCATAGTAAAACTGTGCTATTCTTGACACATCATTTTTAAAATATAATTCAGGTACTTGTGATAGCAGTTTAGGGATTTTTAAACACATTTCTTCTAAACTCTGAACATCATCTGGCTCTATTAAAACAGGCCAAGAACAAACAGGGTATTCATATTCACGAAAAACAGGATCTATTTCTTCTAAATTTGTATTTATTCTCGATTCAGTTAGTTTTCTTTTGCTTTCTATAAAAGAGTTATGCTTACTTGATAAGATTGAAATTGATTTATTTATAGTCATTTTTATTTCTTTTGTTTTTAGAGCTTTTACCTTTAGTTATACTCAAAAATAATAGCCTCTACGGCTCCTTTAGCTGAATTAATCACACCAACATCATTTATTGTCTCAGAAAGCCTTCCCCAAACACCACCATATTCTTCGCCAAAACCAAACGCCCCCCAAATTAGTTTATGATCAACCCATAAATTATTTTTATTTGGAGCCAAGTAGTTTTTTGAAGCACAATATTCTTGAATAATATAGTTTTTCTCAAGTCCTAAGTTAATTATCTCATTCCAACTTTTCTCCGTCTCAAATTCACCAATAAAAACATTATCACCCTGAGCTCCAACAGCATCTTTTATTACAAAGTTATTTTTTTGCTCTTTAATCAACTCCAATACATCATATTCCTTACCTTTAAAAACAGTTATTTTTTCACTTAAACTTTCAGTAAACGGAATACTTCTTAAAATTAGTTCGTTTTCTTCTTTGCTAAAGCTATTTTGTAACGCAAGTTTTCTTAATAATACTAGACTCCTTTTATCTCCTAAAATAGCATATCCAAAATGTGTTGTTAAGTACACTTTTTTTTGTATAAAACTTCTATATATAGTTTTATCTAATGGAATATTCTTTCCTAGTAATGTTATTCCGTGAATTGGGATTCCCCTATAAGTTACAGCTCCATTTTCATTTTTTAGCTCTGAAACATCTCCCGTAAATGCTTTCCCTTTTATTTTAAATTTTGTAAATTCTTTTTTCACTAAACCGTTAATAAACTTCATTGCATTTTGTCTTACCGAATCTTCTTTATCTGTCAGCCCTATAAAAATATTTACTTCATTCTTTTCTCCAGTATAATTAAGGACTTCATTAATTAAAAACTGAAAATATTTTTGCTGCACATTGTAAGACTTAAATTTTTCCCTTGGAAAATTTAAAAATGAAGGATGTAAATCTCTTAATACACTCTCAAAACTACTCAATTCAAAACCTCCCAATAAAGAGCCCGCATTTACCTCTAACACTTTAAAGTCAGTTTCTGGCAAACTCAAATCAAGTCTTATACTTGAGTTTGGATTCATCTGGAGAGAGATTAATCCTAATTGGGCCATAATTTGATTTCCTTCATAATAATAGTCTGCTATCTTTTTAATATCATTTTTAAAATATAACTCGGGTATTTTAGATATTAATTTTGGAATTTTAAACGTTAATTCTTCTAATAGACTTGATTTATAACTATCTATTATAATTGGCCATGAACACACCTCATAATCATAATTTTTAAATAAATCTGGAATTTCTTCTTTGTTTATCTCATTTATGTTAAGTCTTGGAGAAGACACTTTTTTGTTTTCTGTAAACTCTTCATGAAACTCTCCTAGAATAGAGTTTTTATAGCTCGCTTTATTATATACTTCTTTCATTTACTATTTTTTTAAGCTTCTTTTGACTTTTATCTAAAAGAACTGGCCATGTACTAATAGGCACATCATAATTATGAAAAATCTCCGGGACTAAATCATTATTTGTTTTTACTGTTTTTTCTTTTATAATTCTATTTCTAGTAAAAGAATTATATCTTTCCTTTAAAATCATGTTATTCATAATATTATTTCTTAGTATTAAACTATATTATTCCCCAATACATTAGATAAACAATGCACAAAAGATTTGAAAACAGTAAGGAAAAAACAATACTTCTATCTCTTATCGATTTTAATTTTAAAAAATAGTAAGCAAAAGAAAGAATCAAAAGAAAGGCAAAAACAGTAATTCCTGTGAATACATAATCAAAACTACTTGGCAGCCCAAAAGCTAAAATAAAATAATTATTCGCTGCAGTTTCATTCATTCCTTTCAATAATAAAACAAAGCATAGAATCCCTATTATGGAAGTAAAAACCCCCATAAAGCGAATAATACTATCTGCTCTTTTTGAATACTCTTTTTTAAAGATTTTTATAGTATAATTAATTATAAAAAAGACCATTAGTATAAGCGCAATTACCAATGGCGATAAAAAAACAGGATCTAGATTATTAAAACTATTTCCCATTTCAAACACTCCTGAATTAATAGTTATGTCATTCACTAAATAAACTGGTTTTATATCTGAAAAAAGTTTTGCATCGCTTTTAATCTCTTTATCAGATAAAAAGTCACTAACTAATTTAGTTCCTTTTTTGGTAAAACTTGCAGAATGTCCATAAGTGGGAATTTCTAAAAATTTCGATTCTGTTAATTTTGCTTTTAACTCACTTCCATTAGTAGATGGAGTTATTGGGTCGTACTCTCCAGAAATTATGATTGTTGGTATATTTATTTTTAGGTTTTTGGTAGAATTATTCACCTTAAAAAGGCTATCCTTTTCTATTTCACCCCATTTTTCACATACCTTGAAATCGGATTCATAAAATGCTACCCCGCCATCGAGTCCTTTGTATTTATATGATTCTTTATTAAATTTAGAAATACTATTTAATGGTAAAATCTCTTCACAGCTAAAGCAATAATAAACGCCATAATCCATGCTTAACAAACTTGCGAAAGAAGGAACTAGGTTACTTAAAGCTTTTTTATTTCTTTCTTTAAACTGAGAAATTAATAACGGAACAATCTCAATCATTTGTTTATGATAAAGGGCTTGTTGTATAACTACTTTGAAGTCTTCTGAATTAAATGTAAACTTTCCAGATTTTAAAAACTTAGCATCGACTTTTACAGTAATTGGATTAGTTTCTAAATCTCTTATTACATCGAAAAACATGGTTTCTATATTGTTATACCTAGAATTACATGCTGGATCATCTTTGCATTTTTTGAAAACTTTTAACAAGCTGTTCATAAAACCATCAGTATTTTTCTCGTAATAACTGCTTATACTAGAAATGGGGGAATCTAAAATTAATGATTCAACATCATTTGGATAATTACTAGCGTAAACCTGAGCTACATGAGTACCATAAGAAACCCCATAAACGGACCATTTTTTATACCCTAAAGACGCTTTAAGTGCATTCATATCCTTCGCTACTGACAAGCTATTGTATGACGATATATCTATTCCTTTGCTTATTAAAGCTGTTTTACAAGAAATTACTGCGTTTATCTTTTCTTTCTCATCCTCTTCTTCACTTTGATTTTCACTCAAAATTTCAAGTATTTTCTTTCCTAAATCAGGACAAAGTCTTGGTTCTGATAGTCCTGTTCCTCTTATATCAAAAAGGATGATATCTTTATCCTCTCTAATAGGATGATTTACCCATTGCCAAATGGTTTCTGTTCCACTTGCTCCTGGACCTCCTTGTATAAATACAACTGCTTCAGAGTTATTATTTCTCTTTTTGTTTTGTAAAACAGAGTAAGCAATTTTAACCTCTCCTTTTAATACTTCCCAATTCTCAGGTACTATGAGATTTCCCCATTGAATATTTTCTCCTTCTAAAAATTTTGAATTAGGAAAAGGTGATTCTCTTTCTTCTTTTCTTACGCTTTGAGCATTTACTATTGTAAAAGAAAGAATATTAAAAACTATTACTAATATTATTGTTCTTTGTAATTTCATTTTCTTTATTAAAAATTAAATTCTATATCTATTATTGGTTCTTTTTCAAATTCTAGACAAGCATCTAGCTTATCAACTATAGTGTCAGTATTACTAATTAAATTGGCAATAAGCGCTTTATATCTTAATGCTAGTAATTCTATTGTATTCCTTTCATAAATAGCCTCGTTATATTCAAACGTTGCTATAATTCCTTCAGAATTTTGGATAAAATTTAACAGAAGTGGCACCCTAGTATAAGATGATGAAATTTGATATTCTTTAAGAGTTAATCCAGAAGTAACTTCTATACTACTATAATTAAACGATGGTGCTTGTATAGCTATTAAAACCTCAAAATTTAAATCTTTATAAATAATTTCAGGTAAATTTTGGTAATCATCTTCTTTCAATAAATCATACTGTATTTCCTTTAAAAAATTATTTATACTTTTTTTCTCATCAATTCTTGTCCTTTGTGGCAATGTCTTTACAAACATACCTAACTGATTATTTAACTCAGCTTTTCCTCTTCCTGAGTTTACTACTCCAATACACACATCTGTATGATTATATAATTTATAAAGAAGTATATTGAATGCTCCAACTAAAAAAGAGTGTAATGTTAGTTCTTGTTCTTTTAAATAATCACTTATTATTATTTTTTGTTCTAAATCAATTTTAAAACTAAACTCATCGGCTTTATTCAAACCACTTTGAATTCCATTCTTTTGGGGAATTATTGATTTCCAAGAGTAACCGTTCAAATATTCCTTCCAATAATTTTCTCTCTTTTCTATATTTTTCTTTTTTATATTCTCTTGCCAAACACTATAATCTTTAAATTGAATAGGTAGTTTTTCTTGATTAGAATTTGCCCCTACCAGATTAGATTTATAATTTGTTAATATCTCTTTTATTAAAACTTCCATAGACCATCCATCTAATATTAAATGGTGCCCAGAAAATATAAAGTACTTTCTAGCGGAAGTATTTAAGATTACCCCACGAATTAAGACATCTTTCTCAAATTTAAATTCTCTATTTACATAATCCAATATAAAGTCGTTAATCTCTTCTTCTATTATTTTTTTTTCTTCGAGATGAAATTCTTTTTCTAAATTTATTTTTTGTCTTGGCTCTCCATTTATCTCAATAAAATTAGTTCGGAGTATTTCATATTTTTCAATTAACTTCTTGAGTGAAGACTCCAAAGCAGACTTATTTATATCTCCAAAAATCTCATATACAGCATTCATATTATACGCCTTAGATATTGCTTCATTTTGAGACGCTAACCATATGCTATATTGAGGAAAAGTTAATGGGTAATTGTCTTTTTCTTCAGTAAGAGGAATCTTATTTGCTTTACCTTCTTTTTGATTTTCTATAAATAAAGACAACTTTTGAATAGTAGAATTATTGAAAATATCTTTCAAACTAACATTCACATTAAGCTCTTTTTCAATAATACTAGACAACCTGACAGCATTGATAGAATGCCCTCCTAGAGAAAAAAAGTTTTCTTGTAAACTAATTTTTCTTTTCAACCCTAACACTAACCTGAAGTACTCATTTAATTTATTGGTCATTTCAGTTTCAATACCAATTTCCTCTTTTATAATTTTATGATTTACTTCTAAGCTCAGTAATTTTTTTCTATCTACTTTATTATTTGGTGTTAAAGGAAACTCATCCACTTTCAATATCATAGAAGGAATCATATATTCTGGTAGAGTTTCTCTTAATTTCTCTTTTATCGTTTTTGTATCTAATGTAACTCCTCTTTTTAATGATACAAAAGCAATTAGATATGATTCTTGATTCTCTAATTCTTTAGCTAAAACAACAGATGAATCTATTTTTTCTAACTCGTTTAATTTACATTCTATCTCTCCTGTTTCTATACGATAGCCTCTAACCTTAACTTGAAAATCATTTCTTCCATGGAAAAATATTTCTCCTTCTTTATTCCACTTACCCATATCTCCAGTCTCATAGATTCTCTCTTTTGCATTAAAAGGACTTATAATAAACTTCTTTTTACTTAGCTCTTTGTTTTTATAATAACCTTTTGCTAAACCATCTCCTCCTATATATATTGATCCTAAAACACCAATTGAAACTCTTTCTAAGTTTTTATTTAAAATAAAGAATTTTGTATTGTTTATTGGTTTACCAATATTATTTGCATCATCTTCTTTTTCTATTTTTTTTGCACTTGACCATATCGTTGTTTCTGTTGGCCCATACATATTCCAAACCTCAGAAAAGTTTTCTAATAATTTACTCGTTAATTTATTACTTAGTAAATCCCCTCCACATAACGCCTTTATACTTTTATTGCCCTGCCATCCAGAATTAAGTAAAAATTGATAGAAACTAGGGGTGCCTTGAATTAATGTTGTGCCTACCTCTTTTATCTTTTCTTTTAAGATTTTTGGTTCGTTAAGCACTCTTTTATTAGCTATATAAACAGAGGCACCACTTATTAATGGCGCATAAAACTCTAAAATTGAAATATCAAAAGACTGGGTTGTTACTGAAAAAAGGACATCCTCTGAGGTAAAATTTTGATTATTTCTAATACTAATTAAGAAATTTAAAAGTGACTTATGGCTTATTTCTACTCCTTTAGGGTTACCTGTTGATCCAGAAGTATATATAATATAGGCAGTCTCATTTGGAGCAATTATTTTACTTGATTTAGAAACTTTAAAACTATTCTCTTTTATGAAAAACTCTTCTACATCTAAAAAATGACTATGCGTTAAGTTTTCCTTTTTTGTTTCTTTAGTTCCTAAAACATAAGATGCACCACTATGTTCCAAAATATAATTTAATCTTTTTTCTGGAAACTCTGGATCTAATGGAATGTAGGAATTCCCTGATTTCAAAACACCTAAAAACGTTACTAGCATTTTTGCTGACCTAGGCATTAAAACAGCTATAGGTGATTTTTCTATATTTAGTTTAGTTATAGATTCTGCTATTGCATCGGATAAATATTCTAAATCTTCAAACGAGTATGAGTTATACTCGTCTCTAATAGCTATTTTATCAGGTTTTTCTTTGGCTCTTTCTTTTACTATTGACAAAAACGTTTCCTTTTTAGGATACTCAAAATCAGTTTGATTAAAAGAGTCTAGTAACTCTTCCTCTTCATTAGTTAGAAAATTAAAAGTATTCAACTTACTATTTGGATATTTGATTACTTCATAAATCAGCTTTTCAAAATGTTTTACTACCTGAGATACTGTATAATTGTCGAAATAGTTTAAATTATAATCAAAATCAACCTTAACATCTTCATCCTTATCAAACTCTCTTATGTACACTGCCAAAGCAACGCGTTCAGATTTATGAGTCATTGGAATAACACGAGTACTAGTATTTCTAAAATGATCTGAATAATTTTGTTTTTCATACGATAGTGTTACATTATATATCCTATCCTTTTCTTCAAAAGCCTTTAGTTTTTGAACTATTTTCCCCATTGGAAAGCGCTGATGCCTATAATCTTTTCTAAGTTGAGATTTAATTTCTTTTATTAATTCTTCAAACGTAAATTCTGAATCTATCTTCATTCTTAGAGCTGAAACTCCCATAAAAAGTCCAACTGTTTTTTTAAACATAGATTTTCCTCTATTCAATACTGGCAATCCAATTGCAAAATCATTTATTTCATGCTTCTTTGAAAAATAAAGATAAAACACCCCTAAGATTACATGGAAAGTAGAACAATTATTAGATTTTGCTATCTTTTCTAATTTCGAATATGTTTCCCTTTTTATATATAAATCCTGTCTCTTACTCTCATTCAATCCTTTATTTATTTTATTTTTTTCTAAAAAACGCTTGGGTAATGTTTTAAATCTATCTATCCAATAACTTTCGTCTTTTTTAAAGTCTTCAGAATTTTCATATAATCTATCATCACTTACAAAATTTGTATATGAATATGGGTAACTTGAAAGAAGCTGGTTACTATCTAATAGCTCATTATAATTTTTAACCAGTCTTTGAAACATTAAAGATGTTCCCCAACCATCAGTAATTATGTGATGATACTTTGAAAACAAATAATAAAATGTATCTGAAACTTTAATTAAAACAAACTCATGTAATAATTCATTTTTTGTTAAATCAAAACTTATTGCAAATGAATTATCCATATAACTAATAGCTTCTTCATTTGCATTCACCATATAGGAAAAATCAAGAAACTTCAAATCTTCTTCAAAACCTTCTTGTATTTCAAAAGATACTTGATCTTCATTAGCAAAAATTCTAGTCCTAAAAGCATCATGTTGATTTATAAGCCCTTTATATGCTCCATTTAAAATCTCATATATAATTGGTCCGTCAATGACTATTTTAGCTCCTATGTTATATATAGGGTCATTTGTATATAACAATTGCTCAAAATAGACATCTTGTTGTGGAAGTGTCAATTTCATTTTTAATTTAGAAATAAGTTGTGATAAATTAATGTGATATTTCTTGGCAAATAATGCTTTATTAAGCCCAGAGATTTTCTGTCAACATAGCTTCTTTATTGACTGTAACGTCTTTCACTATTTTTCCATAATCAAACTTAATAATTCTATCAGCTTGTTGAAAATATGCATCATCGTGTGTAACAGCAATGATTGTTTTTCCAGAATCTTTTAACCTTGGAATTAACTCTTCGTAAAAGAATTTTCTAAAATGAGGATCTTGATCGGCAGCCCATTCATCAAGAACTAAAATTGGCTTTTTTTCTAGGATAGCAAATATTAAAGACATTCTTTTACTCTGTCCTTTTGAGAACTGCCTTCTAGCTGACGCATCTTTATCATCTTCAATGACTTTATCTAACTTCATTGTTTCTAACAAACTAAGATACTCCTCATTATTCTCTATCTCATAATCCTCGTAATTATGTGAAAAAATATGATTATCTGTAAAAACAGCCGCTATCATATTTTGTAATTTTTCTTTTCCTCCTAACTCTTTAGAGTCATTCAAATATATTTCTCCTTCTGTTGAGTTATACAATCCTGTTAAAACATTTATAAATGTACTTTTACCTGAACCATTACCTCCTACAATAAATATAGTTTCTCCTTTATTTATTTCCATATTAATGGGACCTAAAGAAAATGTTGAGTCACTTTTTTCATCATTATAAGAAAATGAGATATCATTAAACTTTACAGATTTAAAATCATTATCTGGCATTATTTGAATGTTGTTTTCATCCTTTTTCACTACAGCAAAATCTTGCATAAACTTTTTAATTCTTGAATTAGCAACTAAAAAGCGTGTATACATTTGCTGCAAATTGATTAAGTTATTTATAGGTCCTGATATAAATAAGATTATAACAACATATGAAATTACATCATCTCTTTTTAATAATTCAAACTCAGGGAGCACAAACAAAATAGCTGCTATTACAAAATATAGCCCATATTGGCTTATTAGGTTAATAGACAAAAAGATGTAATTAATTCGAAAATCTAAATCTCTAGCTTCATTTCTATTTGGGATTAAAAATCTATTCATTAAGTTTTTTCTTCTAAAAAAACTTAGTTTAAGTTCTTTAAATCCTTTCATTACATCATCAACATATTGATAATAATGTTCATTATATTCTCTTAAAGCAGCTACTTTTTTAGACATTGAGTTCATTACTATAAAATAACAAGCTGCCACAACAATAATTAATCCAATAACTATTAATGCTGAAACTATAGATAGTGTGAACATATAAACTAAACACAATACCAGCATTAATAATGAATTGATTGTATGAGTTATTGTGTAAGGTAGCATTGCAAATGTTCTTAAGTCTTCAACAACAGTAAAAAAGCGTTTTGATCCAAACTTTTCTAATTTGAGTAAAGGCGCTTTTATTATATGATCAAAAACTTTCTTTTCATTAGCATAAAGTAAATTGAAGGAAAATTTGTTTAGCCATTTTTGATATACCACATTTAATAGGTAAGTATAAATTACAAGAGATAGGAAAACAATCCCCATGTAATCATGTAGAAAATCTTCTTTTCCTGCTAATACATTGTTTATTATATATACAATTCCAAAGCTTAATATTGTATTAGGCAAAGCATATAATATCAAAAAAATGATATTTTTTGGTTTAAGTTTTAACATTCTATTTTTTTTAATTTTTAGTTAAAAAAAGTGATACGTGATACTATACCACTTAAGTGATTTTATAATTCCGTTTATTTATTTTGATGTCTCTTCCTTGAATCTTTTATGTTTTTTTAACAATTTTTTAAACAAGAAAGTTCCAAGTAAACTGTAGTTTCCTACATTTTTTTTGAAGAAAGTTATAGAGAAATAACTATGGTTTTTAGTAGATGGTGATTGATTATACTTAAATCTATAATCTAAGTTACTAGCTGCTAATAAGAACGTTACTTAAAGCTTTTTTAATAATTACTGAAATGTTTTCTGGATAATCATATATAAAAAAATGATTCCCTTTAAACAAAGAGCTATTAAAACTTGATAATGTATGATTTTTCCAGTTATCAATTCTGGACGCGTGTTCCTCTTCATCTCCCATGAAAGCATGTATAGGGCTTTTAATCACTATATCTTTTGATAGTGTATTTTCATCTTCTAGAACTTGAAAGTCTGCTCTAATAATGGGTTTAAAAAAATCAAAAATATCGTCATCTTGAAGGACTTCCTCTGGCATTCCTCCTATTTTTCTTAACTCTTCTTTTAAATCATCATCACTTAATTTATATCGAGTTTTTTTTGATTTTTGATTTTTCAAATCATGAGCTTCTTTTTGAGGACCAGGGTTCCCTGATACAAATAAATATTCAGGAAACAGGAAACTTTTTTCTAATTCTTTTGTTACATAAAAACCTAAATCTGCTCCCATACTGTGACCAAAAATTATAAACGGTACACCTTCGTGTAAAAGCTTAATTTGTTTCACATAATCCTCTATAGCTACCTCTTTATTTTTGATTAACTCTTCTCCAATTCTTTTTCCCCTTCCTGGTAGTTCTAAAGGAATAAATTCAAAACAATTAGGCAAAAATGGTCTCAAAAAATCAAACGAGTACGAGCTTCCTCCTGCAAAATGCAGGAGAAAAACCTTTACTATCTTATTCTCCATTATTTTTATTTTTTAATTTCCGGCCCTTCCTTTTTCTTCTTCATTACCAAAATTTCTTTGATTTACTCTTACTTTTTTATTTCCGAAATTGTAAGTCAATGTCGCTCTAAAATTCCTATTACTTGGAAACATCTTTTGGGTTTGTTTAATATTATTAGTAAAAGAAGTCGATTTTCTAGGGCTTGTATTAAATATATCATATACTCCCATTGATAATTGCCAACTATTTTTTGAGATATTAAACTTTAGTGCTAGATCTAACTCATGACTCTCACTATATTCAAATAGATTATTCTTGAATGCTGAACTATACCAATAATTTATTTGGGCTTTAATTGTTCTTTTAGAGTTTAAAGTGAAGGTATTATTTGTTGATCCATAAAATCTAAATCCGTTTTGAGGCTTAGCTATGATTCCTTCTGAAATAGATAAATTTGTTTTATTTCCTATTAAGTATACACTATTTTGACTTTCCCACCATGAGAGCTTATCAAAAGTGTAATATTCAGATATTCCATAATTGTAATGGGTATAGAAATTCTGATGCTTAAAAAATTGCTCATTAGTAGTATCGTCAATATCAGCTATTTCCCCAAATCCATCATTCTCTACACTAAAAAATAAAGTTGTAATCCAATTACTTTTATAAGTATGAATAAACTCTAAATTATCAGTAAATGAAGGTTTTAATTGAGGATTCCCTTCTATAAAATTAACATTACTAATATATGTTCTCGCTGGATTTAATTGATAATATAAAGGTCTGCTTATTCTCCTTCCATAGTTAAAAGAAAAATTGTTTTTCTCATTCATTTTATAACTAATATATAAAGTAGGAAAAACCCTAATATAATCATTAGTATTTGTCTGATTTAACACGTTTGATATTCCTTTAGTTTGAGTGTTTTCCATTCTCAATCCTAACTGTCCATTCCATTTTTCATTAAACTTTTTAGAACCATTGATATATACTGCTTGATTATTCTCTGTATATTCAAAATCATCAGAATCATTTACAATTAATTCTGGTGTCCCTGATAAAGTATTAAAATTATCCGTTTTATACTCGCTTTTAGTAAAACTAGCTTTAACTCCATAAGATAAATTGAATGCTCTTAAAGGATACTCCATATCCAGCTTTACACTAAAGTTTTCAATTTTTTGATTAGAAACATTCTTGTTTGAAAAAATATTATTTAAGAAATCTCCATCGTTGGTATAACTCTTTGTATTTACATTTCTATCATTATCAGAATTGTATGTAAAATAATCTAAATCTGTAGATAAGTTTTTTCCTTTTTCATCAATTTTCGTCTTAAAATGTAAGTTTAATGAATGATTATACTTTTGCTGTTTACTTCTACCTTTATTATTTAATAAAGAGTCAACTACCATTGCGTTATTAAAGATCTTTGTTTTCGAAGAGGTTGTTTGACTTGGATCTGGATTACTTAGATTACCTAAATACTGAAAACCAATTGTAGAATTTTTACTTACGTCGTAATCAAGCATCAATCTACCTGATAAATTTTCATTGTTCCATTTATCTCTTCTTGAAATTACCCAAGGTCCTGAAGAATAAAAAATTTTTCCTTCTCTATCAATAATTGTATTTCCTTTAGTACCACTCAGACTTAAAATCAAACTTAATTTGTCTTTTTGGTAAGTGAAATTATTTCTCAAAGTAAATCGTGGTAAAAAAGACTGGAAATAAGTTAATGATGTTCTGTTATTCCAAGAATTTTTTCTTCCTTTCTTGTAAATAATGTTAATCAAACCACTATTTCCTTCAGCTTCATACTTAGCTGGTGGGTTGGTAATTATTTCTATTTCTTTTATATCATCTGTGGGTATAGATGATATAAAACTCATTAAAGCTTCTCCAGAGAGTTGAATGATTCTTCCATCAATCATCACTCTCATATTACTTTTCCCTATAATTGAAATATTGTTTCCATTGACTGTCACTCCTGGTGCTATCTTTAAAGCATCTAAAGCATCACCACCTGCTGCTGCTATATTACTTTCAATATTATATACTAATCTATCAGTTTTTCTCCTAATCAATTTTCTTTTAGCTACAACTGTTACTTCTCCTAATTCGGTTTTTTCTTCCTCTAAAAAAATTGGTTGTAACTCCATATTTTCTAATAATTCTAATTGTTGTTTGTAAACTTTATATCCAACATAAGTTATTGATAATACATACACTCCTTTATTCGCTTCTATTTCAAAACTACCATCTTCAGAGGTAACGCTTCCTGCTATAATTTCATCTTTACCATTCATCAAAACAACATTGGCATATGGTACAGCTCCCACTTCATCTTTTACTTTTCCTTTTATTTTTTTTTGTGAAAAAATAGTATTGGAGTTTGATATGGTTTTTACTTCATCTTTTTCTTTTATTTTTTTTTGTGAAAAAACTACAATTGGTATTATATACATACATAAAACAACTGCTTTATGTAATTTGTTTTTCAGGTTAATCATAAGATTTTTAAGTTAATTTTTAGTTTATAGTTTAAATAATTATTAATCCTTTTGTAGGGCATTGATTAATTCGTTTGATATCAAATAATTTAAATTAAGTAAACTCTTATTTTTCTCGTAAACATCTAATCTACAAGTCATTTCTACCTCAAGAGAATTTTCATATAAGATATTGTAAAGGTTTATTGGTTTTTCTTGATTCAGTTGTTTCTTTTTTTCATAAAACAGCTGATTACCTAAAAACGTTTCTTTATCATACTCTCTTTTTATATGCTCAAGTGATATATAATTATAAAGTCCTAAAATGTGATTATCTATATTTACTTTGTCTTTTGACAAAATTTCATTCTTAATTACTTCATAAGGAATATCTTGATTTAATCTTGCATTACAATATGCTATATATACGTCAAAAATTAAGCTTCGTGACATCTTATTTTCTTTTACTATTGGTATAGGTAATGAATTGGCTACCATTCCTAGTACTTTTTTAATATCAAAATCATCAAAAACTTGTTCTCGTCCGTCTACCCTTATCAACTGTATCCCTCTATTGTTAGGAAAAGCTATGTTCAATATTCTTTGATGTAGTGTCATTAAAATTCCTGTTAAGGGTAAGTTAACTTCTCTTACTAAAAATCTCATATTTTCAAAATCACTTCCCTTTATTATTAATTTTTGAGAAACAAATGTTTGTTGACTTTCAAAATCATGATTCTTATCTTTAGTTAAATTAGCCTTCTTTACTAAGTCAATCCAAAACTGCTTTTTTTCTTTTGCTTTTTCTGTTTCGAGATACTTTTTTTGCCACTCAGCAAAAAATAAACTTGATATATAATTTTGATCATATTTTTGATTGTTGAAGAATGTAAAAAGGTTTTTACTTAACATCATATTCGTTTGCATATCTATTAGAGAATAATGAATTCCTAAAACAATAACTAACTCATCCTTTTTACGTACATCATCATAAATAATAACCCGTATTAGCTCCCCTTTAAAAAAATCACAATCTCTTTTCAAAAAAGAAGTCCCTTCAGAGATTAATTTTTGTTCATCAATCTCTTTGTCTATTTTTTTATAAGTTATGTCTAATAAAACCTTTTCAGCTCCTACAAATTGCTGTTTTATTTCTCCCTCTTTATTTATATACTTTACACACAATTCAGGGTAAACAGCTAGGAATTCACGTATTTTAATTTCTAATTCCTCTTCATTGAAATATGGTACTCTTGTAGGTGATAAAATAGAAACTGCCTTTAAATCTTTTAATAAGGACTTTTGATTTTCAGAAATAGAAAATATATCACCAATATTCAAATCGTTTTGAAAAGTAGTTTTACTTTCTTTTTTATTTTCAATCATTCTTCAATTATTTTCTGCATTAATCAACTCGTTTCCAAAACAAGGATTGACTTTATATGTTTAATGCCTATATTTTTAAATTATATTTTCCTCGAAAACAACTTCCTCTAAAAGACTAGCTATTTGCTTTACTTTTGGTTTTTTAACTACTTCTGCTATATTTAAATTAAATCCTAATTGTTTTAATTTTGATATAAGTTCGATTAACTTCAAAGAATTTCCTCCTAAAAAGAAAAAATCATCCTCCATACTAACTTTTTCGACTCCCAAAATATTTTTAATTACCTCTTCTAACAATTTTTCTGTTTCTGTTTCTGGTGCGATGTACTCAACTCCACTTAAAATTAAATTACCTTTTAGTTCTAATAATTTTTTACTGTCAATTTTACCATTTCTTGTTAGTGGAAATTTATCCAGTTTAACGTATTTATCTGGAATCATATATTCAGGTAATTTTTCCAACAAAAACTCTTTTAGTTCTTTTAAACTTTGGTCTTTTTCTCCAACGAAGTATGCTATTAGTTCATTCTGATTTACATTATTTTTATAAACTAAAACTTTAGACTCATTAATTTCCTCTTTCTTTTGGAGCTCTCTCTCTATTTCACCTAATTCAACTCTAAAACCTCTTACTTTTACTTGGTTATCTTCTCTTCCTATGAATTCAATTTCTCCATTTTTTGTCCATTTCCCAAAATCTCCAGTTCTATACATTAATTCTCCTTTTCGGAATGGGTTTTCAATAAACTTCTCTTCTGTTAATTTTGTATTATTGATGTATCCTTTAGCCAAATTTTGTCCGCCAACATAAATTTCTCCTTTCCCTTTTATTGGTATTAATTTTTTTTCCTCATCTAAAATATAGATATAGTTATTATGTATTGGCTTACCAATATTTACACTTCCTCCTTTTGTAATTTCTTTTACTGTTGTCCAAATAGTATTTTCACTTGGTCCATATTCATTAAACATTCTACATTCAGGAATTATTTCAAAATGCTTATCGACCAAATTAGTATGAATTACCTCTCCTCCTAGAATAACTCTTTCTAAATTTATATTTGTGTAAGATTCTTCTTTTATAATAAGTTGATAAAGCGAAGGCGGATTGCATAAACATTTAATTCTATTTTCTATTAAATACTTTACAATAAAATCTGGGTTCTTTAAGCTCCCCTCATCTAAAATATGGTATACTGCCCCTGTAGTTAAAGCATTCCAATATAACCCAATTGAAGCATCAAATGAAAATGGGGTTATGGCAAGTATTGAATCTATACTTGTATAAAATTCATTTCGAGATATTATAGAATTTAATAAACTGCCATGAGATACCATAACTCCTTTAGGGTCTCCTGTTGATCCAGATGTATAAATAACATAAGCTAAATCACTATCTGAGCTCTCTTCTACAATAGCTTCATCATTTTCTAATGAATCAAACTCAACATCAATTGCAAAAACATTTCCATCAAAAAAATCTAAATCAAAAATATAATTTGCTTCAGTGATTAATGCTTTTGAATTTGTTTCTTTTACAATATGTTTCTTTCGAGATGTAGGCAACATTGGATTTATGGGAACATAAGCTGCTCCTGATTTCATCACACCTAAAATTGCAATTATCATCCACTCATTACGGTCAAGTTGAATTCCAACAATATCGTTTGGCTTAATATTAAATTCTTCTTTTAAAAAGTTTGCTACTTTATTTGATGCTAAATCGAGTTCTTTATATGATAAACTTTTATCCTTGAATTGAATCGCCCTTTTGTCCGGGTTTACTGATGAAAACTCACTAAACAATGTTAAAACTGTCTTAGATGTGTCTACATCTATTTCATTGCTATTAAAAGCACTTAGAAGTTTTTCAGTTTCATTTTTAGACAAATATTCTACATCTTTTGTTTTTATAGAAGGATTATCTGAGATATTACTTAGGATATTTTTAAAATGATTCATAAAGTTCATAATAATATCCTGTTCATAAACATCTGAGTTATAATTTACTCCAAAAGAAATACAACCATCAACTTCTTGAAAATGCAACTCTAAGTCATTTTTACATTGACTATCTCCCAATACTTTAATTTCATCTAACTCACTTTCGCTTACCGTATCTAAGTTTGAAGCAATATTGTTATAAGTTACTGAGATATCAAAAATTGGACTACGACTCATGTCATAACTCACTTTTAAATCCTGGACTAAACGATCAAATGGATATGCTTGATATTTATAAGCCTCTAGAGTTGTTTGTTTTATTCTGCCAAAAAATTCTTCGAAAGTTTCATCTGGAATTACTTGATTTCTTAATGGTAGAATATTTAAATAGAAACCAATTTGGTTTTCTAATTCAGTTCTATCCCTACCATGTACAGGTGTTCCAATAGTAATATCTTTTTCAGATGTATATTTATATAGTAATATCTTCAAAGCTGCTACAATCCCCATAAACAAGCTTCCTCCTTGTTTTTGAGTTATTTCTTTTATTTCTCTGGTTACTTTAGGGCTTATATATGCCTCTAAACTGTTCCCTTTATATGTCTTAGATTTAGGGCGATCTTTATCTGTAGGCAAATCAAGTATAGGGATATCTCCAGAAAGTTTATTTAACCAATATGTCTTTGCTTTTTCAGTTTCATCGTTACTTAACTTATCTAATTGCCATGCAGCGTAATCTTTATACTGAATCTCTAGAGGTTCTAACTCTACTTTAACGTTATTTTTGTAGCTATTATAAAACGCTAAAACGTCCTTAGATAAAACTAGTAAAGACCATCCGTCACTTATTATATGATGCATATTATAATACAGTTCAAAATATTCATCAGACGTTTGAAGCAACGATATTCTTAGCAAAGGGCCTTTTTCTAAATCAAAAGGTAAAATTGAATCATTTTTTATATAGTCTTCAACTTCTTTTTGAGGGGAACCACTTCGCCTAAAGTCTTTATAATCCACAGAAAAATTTAAACCTTGGACTGGAATTATTTTTTGCCATACCTTCCCATCTTCATCTTCTTGAAAAACTGTTCTTAAAATTTCATGTCTTTCTATTACTGAAAGAATAGCCTTATTAAAACTCGTTATATCAATTTTTTCTTTTAGAGGCATATGAAAAGGCATATTAAATGCAGATGTTTTACCTTCAAAACGATCTATTACCCATAGCCTCATTTGAGCTGAAGACAATTCATATTTTTCAGTTTCTGATAATTTTTGAATTTTACTAAAACCAGAACTTTTACTTTTTAAAAACGTAACTAAAATTTCTTTATTAGTTTTAATTTTTTCTATGAGTTCTGGGGTTAAACCTTTATCATATGAAGCAATTTCTATTGTATCATCAGAGTTTAACTTTAAATGAATTTTTTCTTCCCTTAATTCAGAGATTATTTTTTTTGCTGTTTCCATAATATCTATGTATTAATTGAAATAGGTTATTAGTATTCTATTGTTTTTTCTCCAAACAATCTTTCAGCATCTTTCCCCATTTCAATACACTTAGCCACGAGTTTGTTTGATTCTTTTATTGGTCTAGATTCGTCTGTATATCTGATAGAGCTTATAAATTCAAGCCATGGTTCTAATCCCATAGCATAGACAAAAACATTCTTAGGATTAAATATGTTAATTAATGACATACCTTGTTCGTAATCACTTCCTGCCAAACGTCTAGAAAGATCTTTATCTCTTTCTAATTTATCATATAATAATGGTCCATACACCCATGATAAAGGCGCACCATCACATTCCATTCCTAAAAACAATACATCTACATTACCGATAACTTTTTGAACTCTTTCATATATTTTTGGTTCTATATTACATGAATCAGCTACAAAAAGAACATTAAAATTATTATGAAGACCAACGTGAAAACAAAGTTTACTTCTGATATCTAAATCACAATGCTCTCCTAAAAAAGGTAAACCTGTAATACTACACCTATCTAACTCTATAGACTCCATTTCATCTAACTCAATAACATTAAAAAAACCTATCTTATTTAACATTAATCTTAAACTAGGGTCTTGAATATTTCCTTTACTTCCACTTGGAACAACTATATTTTTTATTCTATGTCTTAATTGTAATAAAGTTTCAAATAAAATATGGTCTTGATGGTTATGAGTGATAAGTACATAGTCTATCATTTCTGGTAAATCATTAACTGTATACCTGCTTATGTCTGTTTCGTAACCATCATAACTAATAACTGGATCAACTAAAATCGAGATTTCATTAGTTTCTACTAAAACACTTGCATGTCCAAAATATCTAGTTCGAATTCCTGAACCTGTATATTTTTTGAAGTTTTTAGGTGGTTCCGTTGTAAAAAAACTTTTAAAAAGCTCTTCTTGTTCTGGTTTTATTCCTAAAGCATTTTTTATATAATCATAGTCTCCAGGTATCTTCTTCATCTTAAAAAGTTCATCTATAACCTTCTCTTTAAATGCTATTTGAAGATGAATTAAATTTTCATCGTCTAGTCTTGGAGTACTTAAAACAAAAGATCTAGCATTATCAGACTCTACCAACTGAAGAGAAATAGATTGTGTACTTTCATCATAATATTCACTACTATAAAAAAGAGATTCATAGATTCTAAAATTTGCTCTATTATTTAAATCATAATACAACTCAACATATCCTTTTAATAGATCTGGAACCTTTTCATATAATGGATCTAAAGAGTAACCAATGGCTTCACTTTTTAACATTTCATTTAATTCTTCAAATGCAGTGTTAAGTTCTAAAAGACTAGCTCTTTTGTTTAGTGTTTCTTTATACAACTCTTCTATTTCTTCTACTCTACCTCCATCATAATCTATAAATGGTCCTCCCAACATTTCAGTTTTTTTTACTGCTGCTGCATGAATTCTTGGGTTTTTTATGTATGATTCCATTATTTTTAAATGTCTTTCTTTAATGTTTAACCCTGCTGTAGGAGGATACATTAAATGTGACCAAGCGTACCATCTATCTATAAGAGCTTCAATTGCTACATTTGACTTTAAATAATATTTAGTATTCATTTCTTTATTTTTTAAATAGTTAAATAACTGTTTTATCTACTATTTCGTTTTGATTTTCTTCTACTTCATGCCAAAGTTCATTTTTTACCATTTCTGCCAATCCTTTTATTGTTGGCTCCTGAAATAGTACAATAAGATCCACTTTTGCATTAAACTGTTGTTGTATTTCGGAAACTATCCTTACTGCTTTAATACTATCTCCTCCTATACTGAAAAAATCATCTTCTACACCAATTTTTTCTCTTCTTAAAATATTTTCCCATATTTCAACTAACTTTTCTTCAATTTCATTAGATGGAGCAACATACATTGAACTTGTTATTACATTTTCCGATGTAGTTGACAATAGTTTTATAGTGTCTATTTTTCCATTTATTGTTAAAGGAAAGTTTTCGACTTTTATAAATAGATCTGGAATCATATACTCAGGAAGCGAATTCTCTAAAAAACCTCTTAATTCATTTTCTGATAATTCTTCTTCTGTTTTAATAAAAGCTATGATTTCCTTTTCTAAATCATTATTCTGCTTTACTAAAACTATTGCTTCGTTTATATTCTCTCTTTTATTTAGTAAATTTTCTATCTCTTGAAGTTCTATTCTGTAACCATTTACTTTAACTTGATTATCAATTCTACCTACATATTCAATTTCCCCATTTGACAGCCATCTTCCTATATCACCAGATTTATAACTTCTTTCTTCTTCTGAAAAATTAGATTTAATAAACTTCTCTGATGTTAATTCATTGTTATTTAAGTATCCTTGAGCTACTCCATTACCCGATATTAAAATCTCTCCTGATACACCAATAGGACATCTCTCTCCTTCTTCATTTAAAATTGTAACTTGAGTATTGGCTATTGGTTTTCCTATAAGTATTTTCTCTTTTGATTCTAAATCAATTTTTTTTGCCACACAACCAACTGTTGTTTCTGTAGGCCCATACTCATTATACAATTGAATAGTATTGGATATTTTTTTTACAACATCTATATGGTTTGCCTTTAACTGTTCACCCCCACAAATTATTTTCTTAATAGGTGTTGACTCTAAATTAAGCTCATTGAGTAAGGTTAAGTGAGCTGGAGTTAATTTTAAAGTGTCTATGTTAAAATCTATAAATGCTTTTTTAATAGTATTAACTATTGATTCTTCATTAAAAATAGTTATTCGTTTACCTCTTGTTAACGGAGAGAAAACACTTGTAACTGTTAAATCAAAAGACATTGACGTTATAAATCCAAAATTCCCCAAGTTGTCATTAGAAAAATAAAATTCGTTAGCCCAGTTTATATAATTATATAAGTTCTTATGCGAGACTAAACATCCCTTTGGTTTCCCTGTTGACCCTGAAGTATAAATACAATATGCAATGCTATCTTCTCTTATAAGATTAATAGGATAAGTAGAATCATTATCATAATCTTGTATTTTATTAGGAATAAGAATATTTATATTTTCAAATTCAAACCTATCTACTGATTCGTCACAAGAAATAAGTAACTCACATTGTACATCATTCAAAATATAATTAACCCTATCTTTTGGATAACTCTCATCTATTGGTATATAATAGGCTCCCGCTTTTAAAACTGATAATGCACTTATAATAGACCACTCCGATGGTTTCATCAATATAGCAACTCCTTTACCTGGTATAATGTTTTTTTTACTTACTAAATAATTAGCTAGCCTATTTACTTTCTCTTCAAGTTCTTTGTAAGAAATATTCTTACCCTCTACTATTAAAGCAACATCATTTGGGCATTCATCAGCTCTTTCTTCTATTAAATTAATTACATTTTTACCTACAACTAATTCTTTATTAGTATTGTTAACTTTATTTATTATTTCATTTTCTACATTTGTAATAACTGTTTTTTGAGCTAAACTTTGAAAATATTCTTTAGTTTGACTTGTTATAACTTCACAATCCTTTTCATGTATATTACCTATATTAAAGTATAATTCCAGTTCAATTCTATCTCCATAATCAACACAACTAAGTTTTAACTCAAAAGGGTCTTGTATAGAAGAAAAGTCTTTTACTACTATTTTTTTTTGGTCGGTAAACTCTATATATTCAAAACAGTATTTAAAAATTCTTGCTTCGTTATCATTTGAGTTTATTTCTCTATTTAAAGTAAAATAGTCAGACCATTCTTTAACTTCTTTAACTTCTTTAATTAAGTTTTCAATACTCTCATTCTGAGTATCTCCTTCATTTTTAAAACAAGTTATTGGAACTGTTTTATTAACATAACCAAAAGTGTTTTTTAATTCATCATAATTTCTAAGAAACGGTATGTAACCAATTGTTAATTCCTGTTTTTTAAATAATCGTAAATATTCTGACCATTTATAAAAAAGAAAATCTTCGATACTTGAGTTATGTTCCTTTACTATTTTTTTTAAGTCTTCATATTTTTTACCAACAATTTTCACCAACTTTCTTTTCTCTACAGCAAAATCACCTTTCTTTGTATTAACAAATGGATATACCTTCTCATTGAAATTATACTTTTTGTTCTTCCAAAAAAGTCTTGCTTCTTCATCTTCCTCTTTAAGTAGCTCATTTTGCCAAGCACAAAATTTTGTATACTCAATCTTTTCTTTTTCTTCTTCTTTTTTACTCTCTAAAAAACTTGATAATTGATTTGTAAAGTTTACAATTGAAAAACTATCTGCCCACAACGAGTATATCTTTACATGCAATTCATCAATAAAATCATCTTTTTTTACTATTTTAAAGCGAATAGGAGAATCGTTTTCTGGATTATAAGCTTTATTATAATCTGGATCAGCTGATTCATAAACTTCTAATTTGACATCCTCTATTTTTTGAAGTGGATATTTATAATTATCAAGACTTAAAACTCTAGCTCTCAACACTTCATTCTCATTAAGAAGTTTTCTCAACGAGTTCATTAAAACTTCTGACTTTACTTTATCAGAGAATTGAAGAACTATTTCATTAAAAAAATTGTTTAAGTTTTTGTTTCCGATTAACCAGAGATTTTTTTGATTTTCGGAAAATTCATATCCATTTCCGCTTAATTCTAAATTCATAATAAAAGTTTCTTTTTAGTTAAATTTATGCAGTACTATATCATCACATATAAGGCTATGTGTTGATAGTTGTATTCTTTATAAGATTAGATTGATAACAGATGGTTAACTATTTTTTTATAATTAACCTTGATTTTTAATAGTTAGAATTTTATTCTTTCTTTTCTAAGCAACAAAAAGTTTTTAATACATTGATACTATAACTTTTCTTTCTCCTTCGTAAGTATTTCTTCCATGAGCCATTAATAAATTATCTAAAAAAAGTACATCGCCTTTTTCCCACGGAAAAGAAACAGTTGACTTTATAAATGCATTATTAATTTCTTCTATAATTTCTTTAGATATTTCTGTACCGTCTCCAAAAAAAGTATTGTTAGGTAGTTGTTCATCATCAGAAATTGAACTCAATACTCCTTTATTTAACATGTATTTATTAAAAAATAAGCCATGATTAAACCATATTTCTTCATTTGTAATGGGATGTTCCCAAATCGCTTTTTTTGTCCAACTAATTACAAGTTCATTGTCTCCTTTCCAGCAAAATTGCATTCCATTGTTTAGACACTCTTCTTCTACATCTTTTTTTTCATTTGTTTGAAAAACTTCCTGCCAAGTTAACCCAAGAACCCCATTAAGGTTTCTTCTATACTTTATTCCTTTTTCTTTAAATAACTCAACTGTTTCTTTAGATAAATTTTTTAATACTTTCCTTGTATCAGCGATAGGAGTTTCTCCATTTTTTAACGCAGGGGTTACACAGCAAAAAATTATTCTTGATGGATGAACTGGTGCATACGAACTTTCTGAATGCATATTTATTATTTGATCATTAGGATAAGTAGTAGACACATATACATTACCAGATATAGAGTGTCTTGGAGATGACCTTAACTTATACTCTAATAACTCATTTGGAAAAACATTCATTAAGTCTTGAAACTTATCTACTGAGTTAATTTCAAAACCTCTAAACAAAACTCCCCCATAGTTTATTATATCTTGCTCAAACTTTTCTTTATTGTTGTGTATCCAAGATTTCAAATTAAGATTTGCATTTTGTGTTTCAATCACTAAAGGAAACCCTTGAGTAGTATCTTTTACCCTTTCAATAATATTTTCTTCCTCAACATTTATACTTTTAGCACTAATATTTTTTAACTTATTCAATCGATCTCTCATGGCTTATTTTAACAAGTTTTTTAGTTTTTGTTGTCTCTTTTGTTTTAATTGATTTCTTTGTTTTTCCTCAAAATCAATATCTCTCAGCTTTTTATTTGGTTCGTTTATTAATTTTCTTAATAAATACTTATAATCTCTCATCATTTTCCTTACAAAAGATGATTCAAAAATTGAGGTATTATAATCTATATCCATATAGAAAAAGTTGCCTTCTTCTGCAAAATTTATTAAAAGATCTAATTTAACTTGAACATTCCCTCTATCCTCAATATTTTCTGTGTCATAAACTTTCTTTTCCTTTATATTTTCTGCTGTGTTATGAAATGAAAACATTACATCAAAAATTGCATTTCTATCAGTCAGTCTACTAACTTCTAAATCTTCAACAATCTTCTCAAATGGGTATTCTTGATTTTCAAAACTTTCAAGAACATTCTTTTTAATTTTCTCAAAAGTCTCAATGAATGTTTCTTCAAAATTTAATCTATCTCTTAAAACAATAGTATTGATATAACATCCTATTTGATCTTTCAAATCATCATGATATCTACCTGATACTGGAGTACCTATAATAATATCTGTTTGGTTAGTATATTTTAAGAAAAGTATTTTCCATACTGTTAAAACACCAACATATAAGGTAGCTCCATTAACCTTACATATCTTCTTCAGATTATTTGTTAACTCTGAATCAATATATGAATACAAATTCCTACCATCATGTGTTATTGTATTTGGTCTCGATTTTTCTCCAGGGAATTTTAATCTTGTGAGTTTACCATTCAATTTTTGTCTCCAAAATTTACTATACTCCTTAAACTCTTCGCTTTTATTTTTAGAGTTTTGCCATTCTGCATAATCTTTATATTGAACGGTCAAATCTGGCAATTGAGGGACTTCATTCTTTATAAAAGCGTTATAATAAGATAAAACGTCTCGTTTTATAATTTCTAAAGAAACACCATCCCCAATAATATGGTGCATATTGTAGTAAAAGATGTATTTATTATCATATATTTTGAACAACATTACTCTAAATAATGGTCCCTTTTCTAAATCAAAATCCTGATAAGAATCTTCTTTTATTAATTCCTTTACTTTATCAACAGCATAATCTTGGTCAGAATAGTCAAAACATGGAATTTCAAATGATAAAGTTTCTTTTGGCAACACCCATTGAGACAGTTCACCTTGCTCGTTCTCTTTAAAAATTGTTCTCAATATTTCATGCCTTTCGACTAAAGCTACTATTGCCTTTCTAAATATTTCAATATCAGAAACCTCATTTAGTTCAATAGAAAAAGGCATATTGTAAGAAGCCGAACTATTAGAAAACTGACTTGCAATCCATAATCTCTTTTGAGATCCTGATAATGCATAACTCTCTTTTTCTATTGCCTTTTCAATTTTTAAATAATTACTTTTTGGTGCTTTATTTAATAAGCTGATATGAGAGTAAAGTGTAGTATTTAAAAATATCTCATTAATTCCCAACTTAACATTAAAAATTTTCTGGTATTCGTTTATTAAGTTTGTTGCTTTTAAACTATGACCTCCTAAGACAAAAAAGTCATCATAAACACTAACTTTTCCCTTCTTAAGTACTCTTTTCCATACATCTACCAATTCTATCTCTATATCATTTCTTGGCGCTACATAATTATTTACCTGCTGAAAAGTATTATAATCTACATTCGGTAACTCTTGTTTATTTATCTTCCCACTTGTAGTTAAAGGAATTTTATCAAGCTTTACAAAATATTGTGGTATCATGTAGTCTGGAAGAAATTCTTTCATGAAATTTCTTAACTCAACCGATGAAATTTCTATCGACGATTCAAAATACCCCACCAAAAAGACTTCCCCATTGTCTCTCTCCTTTGGGACAACTACAGCATTTTTTACTTTTTTATGCTTTTGTAAATTATTTTCAACCTCTCCTAATTCTACCCTATTTCCTCTTATTTTTACTTGATCATCCTTTCTAGAAATAAACTCAATATTTCCATCTTCTAGTCTTCTTCCTAAATCACCTGTTTTAAATAATTTTTCTTCCTTTTCAAACGGACTATCTATAAACCTAGATGATTCTTCTTTTGATAAATTAATATATCCTTCTGAAACACAGTCTCCGCTGATACATATTTCTCCCACAACACCAATAGGTAATATATTCAGATACTCATCTAATATAAAAACCTTTACATTCTCTATAGGAATACCAATTGGAACTGTTCCTCTTTCATCTATTTCTTCAAACTCAGCTTTATTTTCTATTGAAAAAGCTATTTGTCTTTGTTCATCTAAAACTGCTTCTAAGTTACCTTCATTTGTAAACGGATTCATAAATACCGTTCGGAAAACAAGATGTCTATTTGAATTTTCTTTATTCTTAATTTTAGTATACGAAACAAAAGTATTTCCTTCCTCAAATTGTTTATTCTGAATTTGTTCGTTTAATTCATTTAGTTCTTCTATTTCTTTTTCTGTAAACTTTAATTTTCCTCTATACTTTTCTGGTATGTATCTATATAATACAATATTTAAATCTGGCTGTAATACTAATTCAAAATCAACGCTTTTTTCAACTAATTCAGCAAAGTACTGAGCAGTATTATAATTGTGCTTTACTACTTCTGCAAAACCTTCTTTTCCTAATACATGAAAAATTGCATGAAGTGTTAAACTCATAAAATTCCTTGAACCTTCAACCGTATATTTTCCTAAATCATAACTCCCTTTTCTTGCTTGATAATGTGTGTTATTTTCTGAAAATGAAGCAAAATCAATATCTTTAAACAAACATAGACTTAGCCCTATAGGAATGTAAAGTTGTTTATGTGCGCAGATTGAAACGGTATCAGCCATTTGAATTCCTTCAAATTTTAATTTTAATGAATCATCCATTAAAAAACTTCCTCCAAATGCAGCATCAACATGATAATGAATATTAAATTCGGCAGCTATTTCTCCTAAAATTTTTAAAGGATCGATATTTCCAGATTCAGTCGTTCCTGCAACCCCAATAATACTTAGTATTAATGTTCTCTCTTCTCGTAATCGCTTAATTTTACTTCTAAGTTCATCTTTAAGTTCTTCATAAGTCTTATCTTCAAAACTAATGGGCACAAAAGATTTTTTACCTAAACCTAATATTTTTAACGCTTTGCCAAATGAATAATGACACCATTCAGAACCAATTATTACAACTTTCTCATATTCATATGCTTTCATTGCTTCCATTAGCCCTTCTTCTGATATTCCTCTAAAACCTTCTTTAGGTTTTAACGAATTATTTAAAGCATAGCTCATGGCCATTATATTAGACATTGTTCCTCCATTAGTAATAACTCCTAAAGCCTCTTCTGGACTTTGAACATATTCTTCATAAAAAGAAGGTCCTTTTTCGAAAACTAACTTATGAAATGTTCCTATTACTTGATTTTCAATAAGCGTAGCTACCAAAGATGTTTCTATTTTTACCTGATTCTGATTTAGAGCAACTATTAATGCATTAATTTCTCTAATAAATTCAGGAACAGGCCCTGTCATATGCCCTATGTAATTAGGTGAAGCTACATTTACTACATTAGGTAAAATATCTTTTTTTAGAAACTCAATATATTTTTCTTCATTTATCCCTTTGCTAAAATCAACCTTCTGAAAATTATCATTCTCTAATAATTCGTTTAACGAACTCGATACTATTTTCAAACTACTATCCTGATGCTCAATTAATTCATTAACAGAATCTCTAATTGTAGTATTGAAAAGTTTAAAGGAAGACTCTGTAAAATAATCATTATAGGTATCATAATAAGTTGCATCAGCAGTTACTTCAGTAGATCCATAAATATTTATTAATCTAACATTATTTCTTTTTAATACTTTATAAAACCTTGATACATCTCTTTTTTTCAGGGTTTCTCCACTACTAATACAGACTCTTAAATTTTCTAATTTAACTCTACATAACTCTGGAAACTCCAATATTGCTCTTAGAAGTGAAGGAACTAAAACTATTCTTGTTATTTTTTCTTCTCCTAAACTTTCTATAAATGAGGGGATATCAATTATATCCTCTTTCCTATAAAATACTAATGGGATTCCTTTTAACAAAGGACCAAAAAACTCCCAAATATGATCTACAAAGCTTATTGATGTTTTGGCACAACAAACTTCATCTTTCTCAAAAGGATATTTTTTCCACATCCAGTTCAATCTATTATTTACACTAGATGTTTTTATTAAAACCCCTTTGGGAACACCGGTTGATCCCGAAGTATAAATTATAAACTCAATTTCACTATCAACCTCTTTATCCCAATTAGTCTTTACTTCCTCTAAAACAACCTGCTTTCTTTTAATTTCATTCAGTAAAGTTTTGTCAATTATATTTACACTGGAGCTTAACTCCGAAATATAATTAACTCTTTCATTTGGTGATTTTGGGTCTACAGGAATATAAATAGCTCCAATTTTCATTACGGCTAATAATATTGCCATTAAATCACAGTCATGGGGTAGACTTACTACTATATTTTGCCCAGTTTTTAAACCGTACTCTCCAGAAAGAATAGTAGCATACTCATCTGATAATTTATCTAATTCTTGAAAGGTTAATTTTGTCTTTTCATAAACTACAGAAACTTTATTTGGCGTTTTAAAAACTTGCTCTTTGAAAAAATCAATGACTCTCTTATTTTTAGGGTAGTCTCCTTTATTACTATTGAAAGTATGCAATAATCTATAACGTTCTTCTTCTGTTAGAAACTCTACTTTATTTATTTTTTTTTGGGGAGCAAATAAAAGTTCATTTATAAGTTTTTTATAATGAATCATACAGTTTTTAATAAAACTCTCTTCATATATATCTGAATTGAATTTAATATCAAATGATATATAATCTCCTAGTTCCTTAAATTCAATCTCTAAAGGAAATTTAGAAAAAGTCTTTCCCAAATTGCTGATATCTTCTATTTGGTTTTTATTGAGATTCTCATACTCTTTTGCTCCTTCTTTTATGTTATGCAACACCAATAGAACATCAAAAATAGGCGTTCTACTAACATCTCTTTCTACATCTAACTCTTCTAATAAATTGTCAAAAGGGTACATTTGATGTTCAAACGCATTTATGGTTTTATCTTTCACCTTTTGATAAAAAGAAAGGAAACTACTCTCTGGTTCTATTTTATTCCTAAGTGCTAATGTATTAACATAATACCCTACTTGATTTTCTAAATCAGGATGATCTCTTCCAGCAACTAAGGTTCCTATTATAATATCTTTTTGCCCCAAATACCTATGAAATAAAACATTCCAATTAGCCAGTAACAACATGAATAAGCTTCCTCCATTTTCCTTACAAAACTCCCTTAATTTCTTGGTCGTTTCTTTTCCAAGATAAGTTCTATAATGCCCTCCATTATAGGTTAATATTTTAGGACGCTTTTTAAGGGTAGGTAAATTTAGACTTGGTAGTGGTGTTACTAACTCATTCTTCCAATACTTTGCCTCTTTACTTACTATGGCATTATTTAATTGATTTAACTGCCATGAAGTAAAATCTTTATACTGAATAGGTAAATTTGGTAAATTTATTACCTCCTTTTTTTCACTTGCTTTATACATAGCCATGATATCTCTTTGAAGAACCTCTAATGACCAACCATCACTAATTATATGATGTATATTCAAGTAAAATAAATACTCATTATTGTCAATTCTTAACAAAGAACATCTCAGCAAAGGACCTTTCTCTAAATTAAACGTTAAAGATGAATCTTTATTTATGTATTCCTCCGCTTTAATTATTGCATTATCTCTCCCTTTTAAATCTAAATAGTTCAAATGAAAATTAAACTCTTTAGAGGTTAAGACTTTTTGATATACCTCACCGTCCTCTTTCTTTACAAATACAGTTCTAAGAATTTCATGTCTCTCAATAATATTTTCTAATGCTTCTTGAAAAATTTCTACAGAATACTCTCCTTTTAACTTAATAGTTACAGGCATATTCCAAACAACAGAACCTCCCTCAAATTGATTTAGAATCCATATTCTTTTTTGGTTATGTGAAATTGGATAATACTCTTTACTTTCTATTACTGGAATATCATCGTATAGTTTGGTCTTATTTTTTCTCTTCAGAAAAGACAATAATTCTTTTTTATTTGTCTTTACCTTATCAACCAACTCCAAACTAATATCTTGACTATCAAAACTTAACTCTAAATCCTCTCCATCTAAAGATATTTGGATTTTATTTTCTTCTAGTTCATTTATCAAATCAATCATAACTATATTTTTATTGTGTTTTTTTTCTTACTTTGGTTTTGCATCAACTCTACTTTTTTAAGAATTTCAACTTGTTCAGCAATATCTTTAACAGTTGATTTTGTATAAAACTCTTGTAATTTTATTTCTACCGAAAAAGCCTTTTGTATTTTTTTTAATAAAGTCATTGCCTTTAAAGAGTCTCCTCCTAAATCGAAAAAGTCATCCAAAACCCCTATTTTCTTATATCCGAAAAAGGTTTCCCAAATAGAGCATATTTTTCTTTGTATCTCATTTTCTGGCTCTTGATATGCTGTACTAATATCTGGCCTTTCAGTAATAAAGTCATCTTCTAAATTTTCATTATGAAATTCTTCTTCCTTCTCAATTTCATTTATTGCTTTAATTTCTCTAACAGATGTAATTAACTGAGGTTCTTTCCCTATCATAAAAGATTTTTCGAAAACTTCTATCATTTCAGCATCACTTATTCTCTCCTCTACTAAGCCATCTAGATTAACAGAAAACCAGTTAGTAAGTTTATTTCTTTTTTGTTGAATAAACGCGTCTAAATACCTATTTGCACTTGCATAAGAAGTAAAAGTAAGTCCTCCTAAAATTGAAGATAAACTAGATGCAATCCAGACAAAATCTATAGGAAATTGCTTACTTAATGAATATATATTATTTACTCCTAAAACTTTTGGAGTGAATTGCTGTTCAACATCACTTTGTGAAATATTCTCAAAAGTTTTAAAACTATCATGCTCTATTACACCTGCTGCATGAATAACACCTGTTATATCTCCATGCTCATTAGTTATGTTTTCAAATACCTTGTGTAATGAATCGTTATCTGATACATCAACTTGGTAGTAATAAATATTTTCAAATTCTTCCTGTAAATTTTTTAACAAGCTAATTTTACTATCTACTTTTGGATTCTTTCCTACCTCGTAACCTTCAATGTTTGTTCTTCCTAATAAGATAATTGTTCCATTATATTTTTCACTTAAATACCTTGTTAATATTCCTCCTAGCTTTCCTAGTCCTCCAGTAATTATATAAAGTCCATTCTCTTTTAAAGTCTCTTCATTTGAATGCTTAGGTAGCTTTACATTATCATAGAACAATTCCCATCTTTGGTCTTTCCTATATGCTATGTTAATTGAGCTTTTATCACCTTTAATTTCATTAATTATACTTGTAGCACTTACATTAAACTGGTTGTTAAAAATATCAATACTAGAAACTTTAATTTTAGGGTTTTCCTGTTCTAATACCTGTAGTAAACTATTAGATATTACTGCTTTGGAGTCTAATATTTCATCTCCATAAATATTATTACCATATTCTAATAAAAAAGTAACCTTATTACCAATTTCTCCTGCTAAGTTTATTGTTAGTTTACCCACCTCAATAAGATGAATAAAATAATCAGTTACGGTTATTTCATCTTTTGTTTTCCAACTATAAATAAAATGATCTATTCTATTAAAATTACTTTTTAGCTCTTCATAAAGGGCTAAATAATTCTCCTTGTTTTGAAAGCTTATACAATAATTATAATCATCATATTTTAAAAACTCTTCTCCTTGTGTAACTTTAACAACCTGATTCCCTTCATTTTCTAAAATTTTAACCACATCTTCAATTAGTGGTTCATCATTTATGAAAGCCACATATTTTTTAGATTTATCTTGGGCAACTTCTAAATTTAAAAAAGTACTTCTTTTCCAATTTGGAATATAAAACCACTCAGATATATTCCTTTTCATTCCTGGAAAAAGTTCTACCTTTCCTTTTATTTCTTCTAGTGGGTTTACACTGCTTTCAAAATTCTTTTCATCAAAGCAATATGTAGGTGCCGAAATTTTATTTCTTTTATCATCACTATAATACTCTTCCCAATTAACTGAACATCCTAAAGCCCACAGTTTGGCTAGAGAAGATTCAAATAAACTCACTTCCCTTTCAATATTTTTAGGATGAGAAATCATTGATATTGTACATTCCGAGCCTGAGTTAAAATTTGGATGTTGCTTACTAAACATTCCTAAAGTATTGCCTGGACCTAATTCAATGAATACTGATTCTTTATAATTACTTAAAATAGTTGTAACCCCGTCATAAAAACACACAGTCTCTCTTAGATGACGACACCAATATTCTGGTGATATCATCTCATTTGAAGAGATTATTTTACCTGTCAAGTTAGATACGATTTTGTATTTTGGACTAGAAAACTTCACCTCTTTTAAAAACTCTCCAAAAACATCTAAAATAGGGTTCATCATTTTTGAGTGAAATGCATGAGATGTTTTTAATTTTTTGTGAGGTACATTTATACTTTCCAAATAGGTAGCATAATCTTCAATATTTTTTTCTTCTCCAGAAACAACACAGGAAGTTATCGTGTTTATTGCTGCAATGCTCAATTCTTTTGGTAAAGATTCTTCTATTTTATCTGAAGATTCTCCTACAGCTAACATTACTCCTTTCGGCAAAGCATTCATCAACTCAGCTCTTTTTACAATAATTCTTAATGCATCTTCTAATGTAAAAACCTCACTGATACATGCTGCAACATATTCTCCTAAGCTATGACCAATCATTGCTGTTGGCTCAATTCCAAACAATATCATTTGCTTAGCTAGTGCATACTCTACCAAAAACAAGAGTGGCTGCGTGTATTTTGTTTCGTTTATTAAATTTTTATCGAATGATTCTTTTGATTCATACCCTAGTATTTCTTTATAGCTTTCTCCAGTCAAAGCTTCTAAATAATTTAGCCCACTGTTAATTATACTTTTGAAATAAGAACTTTCTTTATAAAGCCTTTCTGCCATTCCAAAATACTGACTCCCTTGCCCAGAAAATAGAAAAATGATTGGTCTCTGTTTTGCCTTTGTAATAGAATTTTCAATGACCTCTGTTTGCTCTAACATTTTAAGAACAGACGTAGAATCCTTTGCTACTATCGTATTTCTATAAGTAAAGGGTTTTCTTCCTATACTTAAAGTATAAGCTAAATCTTTCAAATCCCCTTTTCCTTCCTTTAAAAACTCTGATATTTTTCTTTGATATGATAAAAGAGACTTTTTCGTTTTTGCAGAAAACGGAACTATATAAAAATCTTTTTCTTTATTTATTTTAGATAAAACTGGAGGTTCCTCCATAACAACATGTACATTAGTACCTCCAATTCCAAAACTACTTACTCCAGCTCTTAATGGATATTCATTATCTGACTCCCAATTCTTTAACTGATCATTTACATAAAATGGCCCTTCATTAAAATTAATTTCTTGGTTTGGGGTATTAAAATGTAAAGATTTAGGAATTTTTTTATTCTTCAGAGCCAATGTTGTTTTTAACAAGCCTGCTATTCCCGCTGCAGCATCTAAATGTCCCATATTGGACTTAACCGAACCAATAGCACATTTATGTTCTGTATTATAATTAAACGCTTTATTAAGAGCTTCTATTTCTATTGGATCACCCAACTTTGTTGCTGTACCATGTGTTTCTATATATGAAATTGATTCTAAAGGTATATTAGCTATTCGATGAGCCAACTTTATACATGTGGATTGTCCTTTAACACTTGGAGCCGTATAACCAATCTTTTCTCTACCATCATTATTTACAGCTGATGATTTTATTATGGCATAAATATTATCTCTATCATTTATGGCTTCTTCTAATCTTTTTAAAACTACAACAGCTCCTCCATTTCCTCCAACAGTTCCAGAAGAATTCTGATCAAAAGGTCTGCAATGTCCATCTTTAGAAGAAATCATTCCTTCTTGATAAAAGTAGCCCTTGTTTTTTGTACTATCAAGGCTAATACCAGCTGCCATTGCTACATTACACTCTTTTAATAATAGACTTCTGCAAGCAACATGTAATGAAACCAACGAACTTGAACAAGCCGTGTCAATTAACAAGCTAGGTCCTTTAAAATCAAAATTGTACGACACTAAAGTGTGAGCGAAATTTTTATTTGACAGTTGAGATTGGTAAAAAGAATTTACTTTAGAATTGGGATGTAACATAGAATGTACCTGCCAATTTAAATTGTCAGAAATAGATGTATACATTCCTATTTTACCTTTATAAGTATCAATATTACATCCAGCATCTTCTAATGCCGTCCATGTTAATTGATGTAACATTCTAGTTTGCGGATCCATACAGCTTGCCTCTTCTTTTGTGTATCCAAAAAAAGTGTAATCAAAACCACCTACTCCTTCTATTTCAGCTTTTACTTTTATAAACTCATTATTTTTAATTGTAGCGTCTGAAATACCAAATTCTTCCAACTCATTATCAGAATAAAAATGAAGTAACTCATTCCCTTCAACTAAGTTTTCCCAGAACTCAGATATATTCTTAGACTGTGGGAATTCACAAGAAATACCTATTACAGCAATGTCCTTTTTATTAATTTGTCTCTGTTTTTCCATGATTTCTTTTTATTCTTCCATTAAATCCAGCATATCTTCAAACTCTTGTGCTATATTTTCATCTTGTAAATCTTCATTTTCTTCTTCATTTTTGAAAAGATAAAGTGTAAGTTCTTTAATATTAGGATACTGAAATAATACTACTGGTTTAACTTTTAAATTAAACTGTTGATTTAAAACATTAATAAATCTCATTAGTTTAATGGAATTCATTCCTAGGTCAAAGAAGTTATCTAGCACTCCTATTTTATTACCATCTATTCCCAATTGAGTTGATAGTATTTTTATTAAGTCTTCTTCATTACCATTTTGAGGAGCAACATATTCTACCCCAATTACCGTATTCTTAGCATCGGGTAGCGGTAAAGACTTTTTATCAATTTTTCCATTTGTAGTTATAGGTAATTCATCTATTTGAATAAAATAAGATGGTATCATATATGTTGGTAACCTATCTACTAGATACTTTCTTAATTCTGAAGATTTCTGTTTATTATTCGAAATTACGTATGCAATTAACTCTTTATCTTCATTTTCATTATTAAATACTGTAATATAACACTGTTTAATATCGCTCTTTTCTCTAAGTTTAGCCGCTATTTCTTCTAACTCTATCCTATATCCATTAATTTTAACCTGATCATCTTTTCTTCCAATAAAAACAATATTTCCTTCAGATGTCCAATAACCTAAATCACCTGTTTTATAAAGAAGACCATCTTTTGCATACAAGGTTTCAATAAATTTCTCTTTAGTTAACTCTGGTTTATTTAAATAGCCTCTTGCTACTCCATAACCACTAATACAAATTTCTCCTACAACCTCCTTAGGTACAATACACCCTTCATTATCTACCACATACATGTTTACATTATGTATAGGTTTACCTATTGAAAGGTTTCTAGGATTTAAACCTGTTTCTTTTCCTATTTTTAAAACTGTACCGCAAATACTTGCTTCTGTTGGACCATAAGCATTAAAATAATCACCTGTCTTCATTTCAAGGTACTCTTTAACCTTATTATAATCAGGAGATTCACCAGCAGTTATTAAAGAAACCATGCCTTCTAATGAATTAACATCCATATATTTTAGATATACAGGAGGTATTGTTGCTATATCAATACTTCTATCAATTATAAACTCTTCTAAATTTTTCGGATTTTCTCTTATTTCATCAGTTGCTATATGAAGGCTTGTTCCTGATAATAAGCTTATAAATATCTCTGAAACTGAAGCATCAAATGAAAAAGATGCAAACTGTAAACTGCTATTACAATCTTTCAAATTAAAGATTTCAATTTGAGATAAGATTGTATTCACCACATTTCTGTGTTCAATCATTACCCCTTTAGGTTTCCCTGTTGATCCTGAGGTATAAATTATATAAGCCAAATCTTCAGCAAATGGTTGCTCTGCTAAATCTTGTTTTGAGTATTCTTCTTGAGTATGTTTAAAATCCTCTAATAAAACATCGTCTATACAAACATTACATCCACTATCTTCTATAATATATGCCTTTCTCGACTCTGGATAATGGATATCTATTGGAACATAAGCTCCTCCTGTTTTTAATACTCCTAAAATACCTACAATCATCCATAAACCTCTCCCTAGTTTTAATCCCACTAACTCTCCTCGTTCTACTCCATGAACTGATTGTAAATAATGAGCAAAACTGTTTGATAACTCATCTAACTCTTGATAAGTTAAACTTTCTTCTTCATAAGAAACAGCTATCAAATCTGGGGTTGATAAAACTTGTGATTTAAATAAACTAACCAAAGTAGATTCTAAATCATAAGACATTTTGGTGGCATTAAATAATTCTAACTGTTCATGTTTTTCTTCTGTTGTTAAATATTCTAATGATGATAATCTTAAATCTGGGGCTGTTATAAAACTTGTTAATATTTGTTCGAAGTGAGACTTTATCATACTCATTCGAGAACTTGAATAAACTCCTAAATCATATTCTAATCGAACGTGTAAACTGTCTCCTTGAGGATGAACTAATATTCCAAAATCATAATGGGTTTGCTCAAAACTATCTGCCTCTGTTATAGTTAATGATAAATCTGATTCGCCTTGTTTTATCGATTCTTGTAAAGCAAAATTCTCAAACACTAAAACATGGTTTATTAAATCCATGCCTAAACCACTATTGGACTGAACTTCAGATAGATTTAAATAATGATGTGATTGTCCTGATATTGAATCCTGATGAACTTGGTTTAATAAATCTAACCCAGTAGTTAATGAATCGTACTTTACTCGAACTGGAATTGTATTTATAAATAGTCCAACCATATGTTCTACGCCTGATAAAGATCCTGGCCTTCCTGAAACTACACTTCCAAAAACTACATCTTGGCTATTGTTATATTTTGATAATAAATATCCCCAAACTCCTTGTATAAAAGTATTCTGCGTTATAGAGTGTTGTTTACATAAAGTCGATAGTGATTCGTATAAAGAAGATTCAATAACAATGTCTTCACTTCCTCGAATTCCTTGTTGAGCTATATCTCCACTACCTTTATAAGGTAAGCTTGCTATCTCATCGTAAGATGATAAATAATCTTTCCAATAAGATAACGATTGGCTTTGATCTAATTGACCTAACCACTCTATATAACGTGAGTAAGCTAATGGCTTATTTAAATTATGGGGAGTTCCTTTTTGGATAGAGTTTAAAATTTGATAGTATTCATTAAGTAAAATACTGATACACCATCCATCCATTAAAATATGATGGAAACTCCAAATAAACTCATAATCACCCAAACCGTAATCTAAAACGGTTAATCGCATCTGTGAACGTGATGATAAGTCAAAACCTAACAAGCGATCTTCTTCTTTCAACTTTTTCACACAACTATCAAATGAACCTTCGGTTACTTGCGCTACTTTAAAGTTAACGTCGCCTTCTTTATATACAATCTGTAAAGGAATACCATTATAATCATTCGTAAAACCTGTACGTAAAACATCATGACGTGATTGTAGTATCTCATACGCCTTTTTTGCATGGGCTAGATCTAAAGATTCTGATGATAATTTATACGATAACTGCTCAAAATATAAACTCGATGAAACATCTTGAAGCCAATGATAGTACATACCTTGTTGTAATGGCGACAACTCATAAACATCTAATACCTCGTAATTCTTTGTTATAGTTGATAACGATGGTAACGATAGGGATTTATATGTTAAATCTGACGGGGTTAAATGATGTCCTTCTGTTTCTTCTAATTGACTTATTAAATTCTTTAAACTTGATTCATAAGAGTCTACCAGCGCTTTTATCGTAGATTCCTCATATTGTAAAGAACTATAATGGACAGATAGCTGTAATTGCCCTGAAACTATTGCTCCTGAGATACGAAGTGGTATATTACTTGATTCTTCTGAAGAAACATCTTTGCCTAAACTTATATCACTAAAACTAAATAAACCTCCATCTTCCTTCTTAAATTCATTTCCAAATGTTCCTAAATAATTAAACTGAATTGTTGGGTGTATTTCTTGTAAAGTAGCTTCTGATAAATAGTGTAACATACCATAGCCCATACCATTGTTGGGTCTGTTTCGTAAAGAGTCTTTTGTTGCTATTAAAACATTAGATAAATCTTCCGTTGAGTCTACATTTAATAAATAAGGATATAAACTTGTAAACCAACCTACTGTTCTTGTTACATCTACATCTTCTGTAAAAGACAACCTTCCATGTCCTTCTAATTCAAGTAACGTTTCTTTAACCCCAAATGTCTTGGATAAACTCACTCCTAAACATGCTAATAAAACGTCTTGAATATTGGTAGAATAGTGACTATGAATTTCTCCTTCTAGCAAGTTCGTATAAACTTCAGATAATCTAAAACCTTGCTTACTATCAATTACAATAGGTGTTTTTGTAGTATGATCTACTGGAAAAGTAGTTAATTCTTTTGCTAATAAATTCTCCCAATAAGATAACTCTTTTGCTACTAATGTCTCTTTACTGTACTTATACTGCTCCTTACTCCATTGCTGATAAGAACTTGTTTTTAAAGGCAATTCTTCTTTTATCCCTTTAACCAAATTGGTGTATAAACTTGATAAGTCTTCTAATAAAATTCGCCATGAAACACCATCTACAACCAAGTGATGGATAATGATACCCAAGTAATCTCCTTCTGATGTTGCTATATGAGCTACTTTTACTAAATCTCCTGTAAGGATATTTACACTACTTTGTAACTCTTCTCCTACACGCGTTATTTCTGAAGTTAAATCTTCTACTCCTGTTAAATCATAATATTGAACTATTGATGAATAGTCTAATTCCTCTCTATTATACTGACTCCATGAAGATTCTTTACTAAAAATCATACGTAAAGCATCATGATGAGTCAACAGTTTTGAAATACTCTCTCCTAAAAACTCTTTATCTATTGGTAATTTACTCTTTAGTAAAACTGATTGGTTATAATGGTTGGTATTAACGATACCTGAGTCTTTGAAAAAATGTTGTTGAATAGGTGATAAAACTACATCTCCTTTTACAACCGATTGATCTTGAGATCTTACTTCTTTTTTTATGTATAATGATAAATCTGATAAAACTGGATGTGATAAAATATCTGAAACTCCTAATTGATATCCCAATGCTTTTAATCGAGATACTACTTGAATTGATTTTATCGAATCGCCTCCTAAATTGTAAAAATTATCTAATACACTTATTCTTTCTCGTTGTAAAACCGATTCACAAACTTCTAGTAATACCTTTTCCTCTTCGTTTCGTGCTGATAAAAATTCTTCTCGTAGCATGTCTGAATCACTCACCTCTGGTAATGATGACCGTGAAACTTTACCATTTGAGGTTAACGGAATAGCGTCTATAGAAACATAATAATGGGGAACCATATATGATGGTAATCGTGATTCTAACTCTTTACGTAAGATAATTCCTTCTACATCCCCTACAAAATAGGCTACTAATACATCCTCTCCTGATACTTCTTTAATCGATACTACACACGACTCCACTCCTGCTATAGTATCTAACTCTCCTTCTATTTCCCCTAACTCTATACGATGTCCTCGTATTTTTACCTGATCGTCTATCCGTCCTACATATTCTAAAACTCCTCCTGGTAACCAGCGACAAACATCTCCTGTTTTATACAGTCGTTCTCCAGCTTTAAATGGATGTGGAATAAAACGCTCTGTTGTTAAATCTGGACGGTGTAAATATCCTCGTGATAATCCTGAACCTGATATATATAATTCTCCTAAAACTCCTTCTGCTACTAAACTCAACGAATCATCTAATACATAAACCGCTGTATTGCCTATAGGTTTTCCGATTGGATATATATTATTATTGATATATTGATTTTCAAAATGATATTCTATTGAGGTAACTGTAGTTTCTGTAGGTCCGTACTCATTATAGAAATAAGCTACTTCTCCCAATTTCTTTGCTAACTCAGATGAACAAGCCTCTCCTCCTGCAATAATTCTTTTCAGTTTTGTATCACTTGTTAATGTTAAAGCTTTCAAATAACTTGGAGTCGCATGTAAATGTGTTATCTCTTTTTTTATAATTATTTTCTCAAAAGCTGTTGGCTCTAAAATATCCTCTCGTGATACTAAAACCAATTCAGAACCATTTAAAATCGCTAAAAATATTTGCTCTACAGATGCATCAAACGAAATGTTTGAAAACTGCAATACTTTTTCCGTCTCATCTATTTTGAATTTATTAGTCTGAGAAATTATTAGATTCACCACATTTCTGTGTTCAATCATTACCCCTTTAGGCTTCCCTGTTGATCCTGAGGTATAAATTATATAAGCCAAATCTTCAGCCAATGGTTGCTCTGCTAAATCTTGTTTTGAGTATTCTTCTTGAGTATGTTTAAAACCCTCTAATAAAACATCGTCTATACAAACATTACATCCACTATCTTCTATAATATATGCCTTTCTCGACTCTGGATAATGGGTATCTATTGGAACATAAGCTCCTCCTGTTTTTAATACTCCTAAAATACCTACAATCATCCATAAACCTCTCCCTAGTTTTAATCCCACTAACTCTCCTCGTTCTACTCCATGAACTGATTGTAAATAATGAGCAAAACTGTTTGATAACTCATCTAACTCTTGATAAGTTAAACTTTCTTCTTCATAAGAAACAGCTATCAAATCTGGGGTTGATAAAACTTGTGATTTAAATAAACTAACCAAAGTAGATTCTAAATCATAAGACATTTTGGTGGCATTAAATAATTCTAACTGTTCATGTTTTTCTTCTGTTGTTAAATATTCTAATGATGATAATCTTAAATCTGGGGCTGTTATAAAACTTGTTAATATTTGTTCGAAGTGAGACTTTATCATACTCATTCGAGAACTTGAATAAACTCCTAAATCATATTCTAATCGAACGTGTAAACTGTCTCCTTGAGGATGAACTAATATTCCAAAATCATAATGGGTTTGCTCAAAACTATCTGCCTCTGTTATAGTTAATGATAAATCTGATTCGCCTTGTTTTATCGATTCTTGTAAAGCAAAATTCTCAAACACTAAAACATGGTTTATTAAATCCATGCCTAAACCACTATTGGACTGAACTTCAGATAGATTTAAATAATGATGTGATTGTCCTGATATTGAATCCTGATGAACTTGGTTTAATAAATCTAACCCAGTAGTTAATGAATCGTACTTTACTCGAACTGGAATTGTATTTATAAATAGTCCAACCATATGTTCTACGCCTGATAAAGATCCTGGCCTTCCTGAAACTACACTTCCAAAAACTACATCTTGGCTATTGTTATATTTTGATAATAAATATCCCCAAACTCCTTGTATAAAAGTATTCTGCGTTATAGAGTGTTGTTTACATAAAGTCGATAGTGATTCGTATAAAGAAGATTCAATAACAATGTCTTCACTTCCTCGAATTCCTTGTTGAGCTATATCTCCACTACCTTTATAAGGTAAGCTTGCTATCTCATCGTAAGATGATAAATAATCTTTCCAATAAGATAACGATTGGCTTTGATCTAATTGACCTAACCACTCTATATAACGTGAGTAAGCTAATGGCTTATTTAAATTATGGGGAGTTCCTTTTTGGATAGAGTTTAAAATTTGATAGTATTCATTAAGTAAAATACTGATACACCATCCATCCATTAAAATATGATGGAAACTCCAAATAAACTCATAATCACCCAAACCGTAATCTAAAACGGTTAATCGCATCTGTGAACGTGATGATAAGTCAAAACCTAACAAGCGATCTTCTTCTTTCAACTTTTTCACACAACTATCAAATGAACCTTCGGTTACTTGCGCTACTTTAAAGTTAACGTCGCCTTCTTTATATACAATCTGTAAAGGAATACCATTATAATCATTCGTAAAACCTGTACGTAAAACATCATGACGTGATTGTAGTATCTCATACGCCTTTTTTGCATGGGCTAGATCTAAAGATTCTGATGATAATTTATACGATAACTGCTCAAAATATAAACTCGATGAAACATCTTGAAGCCAATGATAGTACATACCTTGTTGTAATGGCGACAACTCATAAACATCTAATACCTCGTAATTCTTTGTTATAGTTGATAACGATGGTAACGATAGGGATTTATATGTTAAATCTGACGGGGTTAAATGATGTCCTTCTGTTTCTTCTAATTGACTTATTAAATTCTTTAAACTTGATTCATAAGAGTCTACCAGCGCTTTTATCGTAGATTCCTCATATTGTAAAGAACTATAATGGACAGATAGCTGTAATTGCCCTGAAACTATTGCTCCTGAGATACGAAGTGGTATATTACTTGATTCTTCTGAAGAAACATCTTTGCCTAAACTTATATCACTAAAACTAAATAAACCTCCATCTTCCTTCTTAAATTCATTTCCAAATGTTCCTAAATAATTAAACTGAATTGTTGGGTGTATTTCTTGTAAAGTAGCTTCTGATAAATAGTGTAACATACCATAGCCCATACCATTGTTGGGTATGTTTCGTAAAGAGTCTTTTGTTGCTATTAAAACATTAGATAAATCTTCCGTTGAGTCTACATTTAATAAATAAGGATATAAACTTGTAAACCAACCTACTGTTCTTGTTACATCTACATCTTCTGTAAAAGACAACCTTCCATGTCCTTCTAATTCAAGTAACGTTTCTTTAACCCCAAATGTCTTGGATAAACTCACTCCTAAACATGCTAATAAAACGTCTTGAATATTGGTAGAATAGTGACTATGAATTTCTCCTTCTAGCAAGTTCGTATAAACTTCAGATAATCTAAAACCTTGCTTACTATCAATTACAATAGGTGTTTTTGTAGTATGATCTACTGGAAAAGTAGTTAATTCTTTTGCTAATAAATTCTCCCAATAAGATAACTCTTTTGCTACTAATGTCTCTTTACTGTACTTATACTGCTCCTTACTCCATTGCTGATAAGAACTTGTTTTTAAAGGCAATTCTTCTTTTATCCCTTTAACCAAATTGGTGTATAAACTTGATAAGTCTTCTAATAAAATTCGCCATGAAACACCATCTACAACCAAGTGATGGATAATGATACCCAAGTAATCTCCTTCTGATGTTGCTATATGAGCTACTTTTACTAAATCTCCTGTAAGGATATTTACACTACTTTGTAACTCTTCTCCTACACGCGTTATTTCTGAAGTTAAATCTTCTACTCCTGTTAAATCATAATATTGAACTATTGATGAATAGTCTAATTCCTCTCTATTATACTGACTCCATGAAGATTCTTTACTAAAAATCATACGTAAAGCATCATGATGAGTCAACAGTTTTGAAATACTCTCTCCTAAAAACTCTTTATCTATTGGTAATTTACTCTTTAGTAAAACTGATTGGTTATAATGGTTGGTATTAACGATACCTGAGTCTTTGAAAAAATGTTGTTGAATAGGTGATAAAACTACGTCTCCTTTTACAACCGATTGATCTTGAGATGTTACTTCTTTTTTTATGTATAATGATAAGTCTGATAAGACTGGATGTGATAAAATATCTGAAACTCCTAATTGATATCCCAATGCTTTTAATCGAGATACTACTTGAATTGATTTTATCGAATCGCCTCCTAAATTGTAAAAATTATCTAATACACTTATTCTTTCTCTTTGTAAAACCGATTCACAAACTTCTAGTAATACCTTTTCCTCTTCGTTTCGTGCTGATAAAAATTCTTCTCGAAGCATATCCGAATCACTCACCTCTGGTAATGATGATCGTGAAACCTTGCCATTTGAGGTTAACGGAATAACGTCTATAGAAACATAATAATGAGGAACCATATATGATGGCAATCGTGATTCCAACTCCTTACGTAAGGTAATTCCTTCTACTTCTCCTACAAAATAGGCTACTAATACATTCTCTCCTGATACTTCCTTAATCGATACTACACACGATTCTACTCCTGCTATATTATCTAACTCTCCTTCTATTTCCCCTAACTCTATACGATGTCCTCGTATTTTTACCTGATCGTCTACCCGTCCTACATATTCTAAAACTCCTCCTGGTAACCAGCGACAAACATCTCCTGTTTTATACAGTCGCTCTCCAGCTTTAAATGGATGTGGAATAAAACGCTCTGTTGTTAAATCTGGACGGTGTAAATATCCTCGTGATAATCCTGAACCTGATATATATAATTCTCCTAAAACTCCTTCTGCTACTAAACTCAACGAATCATCTAATACATAAACCGCTGTATTGCCTATGGGTTTTCCTATTAATATCTTTTCTTCTAAATTTATAGTATTCCAAACTACACATCCAACAGTAGCCTCAGTAGGACCATATTCATTAATAATCTTTGCTTTGGGATAATACTTTCGTAAAATATTTATATGACGATTTGTTAAAGCCTCCCCTCCAACAATTATTAATTCTTTTTTCCCTGGATTAAACTCCATACTTCCCAATAAAATGATATGGGCAGGAGTTAGCTTAATACAAGGTATATCACTTTCAAAATAATACTTTAATGAATCGGAAACTATTTCGTTGCCCGAAAACACATTTAAAGTAGCCCCTGAAATCAATGGCAAAAACAAACTAGTTATAGTAAGATCAAATGACAATGATGTAAATAAACCAAAATCTGTTTTCTCCTTTAATTCTTTCAAATAATAACCTTGTCCCCATTCTAAATAATTTAACAGAGCCCCATGCTCTATCATAACCCCTTTAGGTTTTCCTGTTGATCCTGAAGTATAAATAACGTAAGCTAAATCTGTCGCTAGGGGTTTAAGAAGTTGTTTTGATTCTGAAAAATTAGCTTTATTCTGATTAAATTCAACTAAAATAATTTCATCAACACTTAGTTTACATTTACTATTACTTTGAATATAATCTATTCTTGATTGAGGGTAATTCGAATCTAAAGGAAGATAAGCAGCTCCTATTTTTAAAATTCCTAAAATTACAACTATTGTATCTACACTTCTATCTATGTTTATTCCTACTAAATCTCCCCTTTTTATTTCATGATTATCAATTAAATAATGAGCAAACTTATTTGATAGAATATCTAACTCCCTATAATTTAATGATTTTCCATTAAAATCCTTTAAGGCTATGGCATCTGAATTTTCATTAACTTGTTTGGTAAACAAATCAATTACTGATGCGCTTTCTGAAAAATAAGCTTGAGTATTGTTATATGATTCTAATAACCTAGTTTCTTCCTCTTCAGAAAGGTATTCTATATTTTCAATTTCAATTTCAGGTTGAAAAATAACTATATCTAAAACCTGCTTAAAATGCTTTATTAATTGAGGTATTAATTCATTTTTATAAACATCTTTGTTGTAATTGATTTGAAACCATAATTGATCTTTTCTTTCCTGAAAAAATATTTCTAAATCAAACTTTGATATAATTTCTTCAGAGACTTCTATAGTTTCACTTAATACTTCTTTTTCTCTTGTTTCTTCCACTTCACTAGTATTTTGTAATACTAGCATTACATCAAACACAGGGCTTCTATCTAAACTTTTTTCTACATCTAGCTCGTCTATTAACCTATCAAATGGATACATTTGATTTTCAAGAGCTTCTAATGTATTTTCATCTATTTGCTGAAAAATGTCTTGATAGCTTTGTTTAGGATTAATATAATTTCTTAGTGCTATTGTGTTTACAAAAAAACCTATCTGATCCTTTAAATCTTCATGCTCTCTTCCTGCTACGGATGTTCCTATAACTATATCATTGTTCCCTGAATATTTATGAAGGATTAAATTCCAAACACTTACTAATCCAACAAACAATGTACTTTGATTCTTTTGAACAAATTCTTTTATTTTTTTTGTTTGTTCTAAATTCAAAGCTCCTTGATAAGCACCACCATTGTATGTTTTAATTTTAGGTCTGTTTTTTTGATATGGTAAATCAAGTAATGGTAATTCTCCTTTTAGTTTTTCTAACCAAAAATCTCTATACTTTTTGTAGTTTACTCCCCTTACTTGCTCCTGCTGCCACGACGCATAATCTTTATATTGGATTTTCAATGATGGTAAATCAAGCTCACTAGCTTTAGCCAAATTCTCGTAATATGCTAATACATCTCTTCTTAATATATCAATAGACCACCCATCACTAATTATGTGATGCATATTGTAATAAAAGACAGTTTTTTCATTAGAAAATTTAATAATACATCCTCTAAAAAGAGGCCCAGAACTTAAGTTAAATGGAGTATTCTTATCTTTTCTTATGAATTCTAAGAACTCTTCATAAGGATTATCAAAAGAACTAAAATCTTTGCGAGCTACTTTAAATTCAAAATCATCTTTTTTAAGTATCTTTTGTACTACTTCTCCTTTAGAATTTGTTTTAAAAACTGTCCTTAAAATTTCGTGTCTCTCTAAAACTAATTGAATAGCTTTTTCAAATTTTGACACATCATAATCACTATCTAATTCTAGATAAGACGCCATGTTATAAGCAACCGAACTCTCTTCAAATTGACTTAGAACCCATAATCTTTTCTGACCATCTGACACTGGATAAAACTCTTGCTGCTCTAATAGTTTTATTTCTGTAAAGTTATTTTTATCTGAAGCCTCAATCAATAAAGCCTGTTGTTCAAGAGTTGGATTTGCAAATATTTGCTTTAACTCTAATCTTACTTCAAACTCTTTATGAATGGCACTAATAAGCCTTGTTGCTTTTAAGCTATGCCCCCCTAGTTCGAAAAAATTATGCTCTATTCCAAATGACTCAGTATTCAGTACATTTTTCCAAATATTAAAAAGTTTAATTTGTACATCTGTAATTGGTTCTTTTATATCCTTTTCATTTTTTTCTATACTGTCAAATGGACTTGGTAAATTTACTTTATCAATTTTACCATTAGAGTTTATTGGAATTTGATCCATTTCAATAAAAAATGCAGGCACCATATATTCTGGCACTTTACTACCTAAATGAAGTTTTAAACTATTAATACTTTCATTTTTATCAAGAACCACATAAGCTGCTATTACTTTGTCTCCATCAGAAAGTTCTACTAAGGTAATTGCACTCTCCTTAATTCCTTTGTATGAATCAATTTGTTTTTTTATTTCGTCTAACTCAATTCTATACCCTCTAATTTTAACTTGGTCATCAATCCTACCCAAATATTCTAACTCTCCTGAAGGTAAAAATCTAGCTAAATCTCCAGTTCTATACATAGTACTGTATTCATCAAAAGGACAAGGTAAAAACTTCTCTTCTTGCTGATCTGGTCTATTTAAATATCCTCTCGCTACTCCATTCCCTGAAACATACAATTCACCAGGTCTTCCAAAAGGTACAATTTGACCATCTTGATCAACAATATAGCTATTCGCAAAAGATAAAGGCTTACCAATGTTACTTGTTGCTTTATCCATATCATCATTTGAAAGTTCTTTAAATGTAACATGTACAGTTGTTTCGGTTATTCCATACATATTTACTAAAGAAACTTCAGGATTTTCGTCCCTCCATTTTTTTAACTTGATAGGGTGTAAAGCTTCCCCTCCAAAAACTACATAGCGTAAAGTTGGCACTTTATAGTTTAATGCAATAAAATTATAGAATGCTGATGGTGTTTGACTAAAAACCGTAGAATTGTACTTATTCATTAATTTTACAAAGACCTCATGGTCTCTTACCTCATCATTATTTAAAATCAGCACGTTTGCCCCAGTAAGTAACGCCCCAAATATTTCCCAAATAGAAAAATCAAAACAATAAGAATGGAAAAAAGTCCAAGTGTCATTTTCTGAAAATTCAAATTTCTCATAACAAGAAGTCAACAAACTCAAAACATTCTTATGTTCTATCATTACTCCTTTAGGTTTTCCAGTTGTTCCTGAAGTGTAAATGATATATGCTAAATTTGAAGAACTTATTTGAGACTTTGATAGAACTATTGATTCTCGATTAATGTTCTCTTTGGTTTTATTAATAAAACTTTCATCTATTACTAATCTACATTCAGAATCTTCTATCATAAAGTTCTTTCGCTCATCAGGGTAATTAATATCTATAGGAACATAAGCTGCACCAGTTTTTAAAACACCTATAATTGCAACTATTAGTTCAATAGATTTAGGAATCATAATTGCTACTCGATCTTCAGGTAACACCTCACAACTATTAATCAAATAGTTCGCCAACTTAGTTGATTCATTATCTAAATCTTCATAGGTTACTTCTCCTAACGAACTACTAAGCGCTAACCTTGAACCAAACATTTTAACTTGTTTAGAAAATACATCTATTATTGAATCGGTTGAAACTTCCTGAATTGACGTACTTCCTACAGCCCTATTATATTCTTGTCCTGAAACAAGAGGTATTTCTTTTAAAATAACCTTATTATTTTTGACTATTCTATTTAGAATATCAATTGTTAAATTTAGTAATGAATTTGCAGTTTCTTCTTGAAAATATAGTTCATTATATGTTAGCCCTAAATGAAAAAAATCATTTCTTTCTGTAACTAAAAGGTTAAAATCATACTTACCAAAACCTTTATTTACTATACTTTCGGTAATAAAATTCCTTTCATAAGCTTCTTCTTTCTCATAGTTGAAAAATATATCAAACAATGCTGTTCTACTCATATCTTTCTTAGGGTTGAGCTCTAGAACCAATTTATCAAATGGCATTGTTTTATATTTTTCTGCTTCCTTTCTTCCTTCCTCGATTAAAAATAATAGCTCTTCTAAAGTTTTATTTTTATCAACTTTTGAACGTAAAACAACTAAGTTCTCTATAGGACCTACTAATTCTTTAATTTGGTCATTTCTCAAATCCATTAAAGTTCCTATAACAATATCGTTCAATCCTGTTAATTTTGCCAATGCCATTTTATAAGCACTTAAAAACAACGTTTCTGTATTTAGATTATGACTATGAGCAAATTGAGATATGTCTTGTCGATCTAGCAATCTTAAAGTTGACTTTGCTTTATAAATATGCACTTGCTCTCTTTCAAAATCTGTTGGATAATACAATACTTGTAAATCATTCAGTTTTGACCTCCAGTAAAATAACAGTGACTCTAAATCTTCCTTGCTTAAGTTATTTTGCCAATTAGAAAAATGTTGGAATTGAATTTTATTATCATCTTCTGAAGTAGAATTCTCTAAGATTGATATCAACTGATTTTTAATTAACCCAATACTTTTTCTATCAATTAATGCGTGATGAATTACAAAATAAATCAGGGTTTTATCTTTTAAATTTTCAAAATAACATTTTATTAGAAAATTATTATCGAAAGTAAAAGCTAACTCTTGTAAATCCTTTAGCTTAGATAACAAGTTTACTTCTTGTTTTAATATTTTATCTATTAAAACTTCATTTATGCTGTGAATTTCTTGAAAGATTGTTCCTTCAGACCTAGAAAAACTAGTTCTTAAAACTTCATTTTTTGATAATAGTTGATAAACAACTTTTTCAATATCTTCATATGACAGTTGTTTTTTAACACTAAATATTAATGGTATATTGTGATAAACTGGTCCATTAGGATATAAATCTCCTTTTTCAAAATAATCAATAAACCAAAGTCTTTGTTGATGGTAAGAACTTAATATTTTCATTTTTATTTTTTTACAACCATTCTTACCTAACATTTTAAATGTCAGGATAACGAAGGTGATAATATTGTATATGGATTTACAAGTACTACAGCAAAGAATAGTAACTTAGAATTGTTTTTTAAAAGCTAAAAGAAGGAATGGTCTCTTTATCTATTACATCAATTTTGCCAATCTTTTTATCTGGTGAGTAGGTAAACTCTTCTAGGCATTTAATAAATCGGTTGGCAATTTTTTCTATCTCTGTTTCACTAAATATACTTACTTGGTATTCTATTCTAAAGGAAATAGATTCCCCATAATTACTTATATAAAAACAGATAGGAAATTTACTTTTTTTGATTTTTCTAATCTCTGGATAAACTGTTAGATTTTCAATGTTTATATCAGAATCTTCATGATTGATGTAATTTACATAAACATCAATTCTATCAATTAAATTCTCTTTATACTGTTTTTCAAAATCATCTACAATTAAATCGAAAGGGTAAAAAGAATTGTCTATCATTTTTATCTGTTGTTGTAAAGTATCTTTTACTAAATCTTTAACAGAGTTTTCTTCTTTAATTGCTACATTTAATGGTAATAAGTTTAAATATAGCCCTACTTGGTTTAATAAATCAGGATGGTTTCTTAGATTTACTGGAACTCCAATAACTACATTTTTTTGAGAAGTAGTTTTATGAACTAATACTCCCAAAGCTGCTGACATTATTCCCATTAAATTATAATTATACTTTAAGCATAATTCTTTAATATCTACAACTAATTTTTCTGGTAATTGTCTTATAACATAGGCACCTTTGAAATTCTGTTCTTTAGAAATATTGTACCATTTAGATTGTCTCTTTATGTTTTTTAAACTACTACTCCAAAATTCCTTCTCCTTAATAAATTCATTTAATTGTATACGCTTCTTTATCCAACTAGCATAATCTTTATATTGAATTTTTAGAGGTGTTAAATCAATATTTTTGTTGTCTTTATAATTTATGTATAAACTAACAATTTCTTTAATTAGAATTTGATCCGAAGTATAATCACCTATAATGTGATGCATTACTGTACAAAGTTTAAACTTTGTTTCATCTAGTTGAATAAGCATTACTCTAAATAAAGGTGCTTGCTCAAAATTGAATAATGTCTCAGCGAAATCTGCTATAGTTTTATCTATAAGTGATGTATTTGTATCATCAGACCTATTATAAGAAAAAATAGAATTAACATCTATATCTTCATTTATTTTCTGCACTACATCTCCTTCTTTATTAAGTTCAAATGATGTTCTCAGTACCTCATGTCTGTTAACAACTTGTTGTAACGCCTTTTTAAATAGTTCTATATTTAATTCTCCTTCAATGTTATATGTATGAGGCATATTATGGGCTATTGATTCTTTTTCTGATTGAGACGTTACCCAAATTCTCATTTGTTCATTTGATACAATATACCCTTCTTCTCTATTTTCTTCTAATTTTGGAATACTCTTAACAACTTTTCCCTCATCTTTCTTTATTTTATTTTGCAAAAATTGTCCTAATTCATGTATAGTAGGATTAAGAAAGATTTCCTCTATTGAAATAGCAACACCTAACTCTTTTTTTATCCTTGTTCTTAAAAGTATTTGCTTAATGCTATTTCCTCCTAAAAAGAGAAAATTATCGTTAATTCCTACATTTTCTATCGCCAACACTTCTTTCCATAATTTTGCCAGAGCTTTTTCAATTTCAGTCTTAGGTCCAATCATTTCTCTTTTTATTATTCTTTCTGAAATGCTTTCATACAAACCTTGTCCATCAATCTTGCCATTAGCAGTCATTGGAAACTCATCTAGTTTAAAAATCATAGATGGCACCTCGTATAACGATAAAAACCTTGAACAATAATCTTTGACAATTCCTTCTTTTGTATAGTCAGATTTATAAAAACAAACTAAAGTTGCATCTATACTTCCTTCTTTAAAAACCATACATTTTACCATAGAAACATCTTCTATCTCAAGAATTATTTTTTCAATGGAGTTCACATCAATCCTAACCCCATTTAGTTTAACCATTCCGTCTTTTCTTCCTAAGATTACAATATCTCTTTCTTCATTATACATTCCATAATCTCCCGTATCATATACTATTTCCTTTTCTTTCGAAAGAGGGTTCTGAATAAACTTCTCTGATGTTTGCTTTTCATTATTGTAGTACCCTTTAGATAAAAAAGGAGTTCTAATGTAAACGCTTCCTTTTTCGTTAATTCTACATATTTCATTCTTACTATTCACTATCAACACCCTTGTGTTAGAAATAGGTTTACCAACACATAAAACATCAGACAATTTCCCTTTTAATTCATCTCCTATTTTATAATAAGTACTTAAAATTGTAGATTCTGTAGTTCCATAAAAATTATATATTCCTGTTTTATTTCCATGAAACTTTCTCCAGTTTAAAATATCTTTGTTATACAATTTTTCTCCTGCAAGTAATACATATTTTAAACTTGGAAACTCTTTTACTTGTCCTTCTTTTTCAATTCCTACTCCTGTAAGAAGCCTAAACATAGTAGGAACCATATGCATAAGAGTTATCTCTTCTTTCAACATCCACTCAATTAACCTTAATGTATCCTGTTTCGTATCTTCTGAAGGAATGCATAATGTTGCTCCATTTATTAAAGAAATAAAAACATCTTTTAAAGAAGCATCAAAAGAGTAAGATATAATTTGACCTAGTCTATCGTTTTCATTGACTTCTAATTCTTTTGACTCCCAATGAATATAATGACTTAAACTTTTATGTTTCCCTAAAACAGCTTTAGGTGTACCAGTTGAACCTGAAGTAAAGAAAACATAACTAGAATCCTCTCCATCAATATCAAAATCAGGGTTATAACATTTTTCTTCTACACACAGGTCTTCTTGATGATACTCATCATTTACTAGCTTAAATAATGTAATTTTTAATTCATTAGTTTCGTCTAAAGACAAATCAATAACAAATGGAATTTGATAATTTAATTTCTTATTAAAAGATTTTATTTTATCATGGTTTAAACTTGATGTAAGCATTACTCTAGGAGCTAGCTTATACATCTCCTCCCAATGTTTCTCATGGTATTTACTATCTAATGGTAGATATACTTTTCCACTTTTAAAAATTCCCAGAAGAGATATTAATTGATAAAGGCGTTCTTCAAACAAAACAGATATTATACCTTTATCATCAATATTCAGTGAATTTATAGTATGAGCTAATCTATTAGCTAACTCATTTAACTTTAAATATGAAAGTGATTTATTCTCTGTTTTAACCGCGATATTAGTAGGAAATTTAGCTACAGTATTTTCAAATACTGTATAAATTACTTTCTTATTCATTTTCTTATGTAATTTATTCTAAGGAGTATTAAATATTTTGAAATAACTGTTCCTTTTCAAAAAAGAAACTTTCTGCACCAAAAGCTGGAGTTAAATCATTTAACCAAACTGCTCCTTCATTATATTTTGAAAAGAAAGGTGCCCCCACCCAATTGGGGTTTCTTGCTTGATTGAAACGTAAAGTAAATAACTTTTCATTGTTGATTTCATTAACTCCTAATACTTGAACTTTCCCTTGGTTAGCTGACATAACTGGCCCTTTTACTGTTCTAGCAAGACCTCCTACTTTTCTATATGCATTTTGATAAATTTCTAGAGCATCACTTAGTGTAATTGCAAAATATGATTGGGCTCCAGTATCTCTTGCCAAAAACATATAATAAGGAATACATCCTAATTTTACTTGTTCTCTCCACATCTCCTCCCAAATCTCACTCGAATCATTTATATATTTCATAATAGGAGACTGAGTTCGTATCTGAGCCCCTGTTGAGAGTATTCTTTTAATAGCTTTTCTTACCGCTTCTGTTTTTAATTCATTAGGGTGATTAAAATGAGCCATAATAGTTAAATTATATCCTGATGCTATAATTTCTTCGAACAAGGCTATCATTTCATCGGCATCATCATCTGTCAAGAATTTGTATGGCCAATATCCTAGAGCTTTTGTACCAATTCTTATATTTTGTAAGTTCCCTACTTTATTATTCAGTATTGGTTCTAAATATCTTTTAAAAATTGATGTCTTCATTATCATCGGATCTCCTCCCGTAAATAATAAATCAGTCACCTCTTTATTATTTTCTATGTATTTAATTAGTAAATCAGTTTCCTTCATCGCAAATTTTACAGCATCAAGATTAACAAACTGCGGCCACCTGAAGCAAAATGTACAATATGCATGACATGTTTGACTATTACTTGGAAAAAACAATACTGTTTCTTTATACTTATGCTGAATACCCGTTAGAGGTACTCCATCTAAAAAAGGAATATTTTCTATTTGAGAACTTGAATGCGGGTTTAGTTCTCGTCTAATTCCATTAATAAGCTCAACCATTTCACGCTTATTCATATTACTATCAATAGCTTCAGAAACTGACCTATAATGCTTTTCAGAAAGCATTTCTTTTTGTGGAAACGTTAATTGAAAAATTGGATCGTTTGGAATGTTATTCCAATCTATTAATTCTTCAACCACATAATTATTTACTTTAAATGGTAATACACTTCCTACTGTTTTGATTGCTTTAATCTCTCCTTCAGAAAGGTATGTTTTTACCTGTGGAATCTTTAAAAAGTTTGGTAAACTCCATGCCTTGTACTTACGTATATTATTACTCATCTGTTAAAGTATGTTTTATTCAATTTCTTAATTTGATTGTTTTTTCCTAGAAGTCTTCTTCTAAAGCTTCATTAAGCAATTCTGAAAACTCATTTTGCTCTTTTTTTTCTGATGACCCTCTAATTTCATCTACATAACTACCTATAGTCTGGTTATCTTTTTCAGAAATGGTTATCAATAAAGTTTCAAATTCAGCATACAGTTTTTTTATAACAGAATTCGTATACAAGTCTGAATTATAAACTATTTGAGTTTCTATTCCCCCTTTACTTTCCTTAATAAAAAAGGTTAAATCTACTTTACTTCTTACCTTTTGGTTAGTAACCTGACCTAAAACTGAATTTTCTAAAGGAAATTTTTTCTCTGTAATATCACTTTGAACCATAACTAGCATTATATCAAACAATGAACTTCTAGATGGATCATTTTCATACTGAATATCATTCAGTAGTTTATAAAATGGATAGTCTTGATACTTTTGAGCTTTTAATACAGAGTTTTTTATTCGCTCTAAGCTAGTTCTGTAGAATTCATTTTCATCAAATCTTAATCTAATAGCCATCGTATTTATAAAACAACCTATTTGGTCTTTTAGATCTAAATGACCTCGACCAGCTGTTGGGCTACCAATTATGATATCATTTTGTAATGAATATTTATAAAGTAAAATTTGTAATACCCCAAGAGCATGCATGTATAAAGACACCCCTTTATTTGTTATAAAGTTCAATACTTTTTCAGAGTTTCTTGTATCTAAAACTCCTGAATAAATCCCTCCATTATATGTTTTTATCCTTGGGCGATCATTCGATATTGACAGTTTTATTTTAGGTAATTCTCCTTGAAATTGATTTGTCCAGAAATCCTTAAGTTCTTCTTCATAATTAATTTCTTGTTTTAATTTCCAACTAGAATAATCCTTAAACTGTATTGGTAATTCTTTTCTTTTTAAAATTGAATTGTCTTCTCCAGCCTTGTATTCATTCAATATTTCATTTATCAAGATTTCAATAGACCAAGCATCACAAATTATATGATGGATATTTACGTATAGTATATAATTAGAGTCACTTACCTTTAACATTGAAACTCTCATCAATGGACCTGATTCTAAACTAAATAATATTTCATTTTCTTTTGAAACATAATCATTTACACAACTTAAGATATCTGAAGAATACCTATAATCTTCATGATTTATTCCAAAGCTCAATTCCTCAAAGGTTAAAACTCTTTGATATATTTCACCTTCTTCTGATTCAACAAAAACAGTTCGTAAAATTTCGTATCGCTTTATTACTTCTTCTATAGACTTTTCAAGCTTTTCAGCATCCATTGTAACCTCAAAGTTAAAAGACATATGATAAGCCTTTGATCCTTCCTTATATTGACTTGCAATCCAAATATTTTTTTGGTTTGAAGTTACAGGGTACAATTTTGCATTAATTGCTTTAGGTATTTTTGTTTCAACAAGCTTAGGTGTATTTAGTATTAATTCAGCTTGTTCTCTAATACTGGTATGAGTAAAAATCAATTTCATAGATAATTTTACTTTGAAAACTCTCTTATACTCATTAATTAGTTTTGCAGCGTTTAAACTATGTCCTCCTAGTTCAAAAAAGTTATTATTAACACTAATATTTGCTACTCCTAAAACTGACTCCCATATGTTTTGAACTTTCCTTTCTGTTTCATTTTTGGGACTTTCATTAACACCATTACACTCAAACTCTTCGTCAATTGGAGGTAATACTTTTTTATCTACTTTTCCGTTTGGTGTTAAGGGTATTTCATTTATAAATATGAAGTAGTTAGGAATCATATAATCTGGAAGGATTTCTTTCAAATCTCTTCTTATTTTTGAAACCTCAATTTTATTAGGAGTCGTCAAATATGCCACAATAACTTTTTGATTTTTAAAATCATTTAACATGACAACGGCATTAGTTATATATGGAAAAGAAGACAATACATTCTCTATTTCTCCTAACTCAATTCTATGCCCCCTTACCTTAACTTGACTATCAATTCTACCTTCAAAACAGATACTTCCATCAGGTAGTCTTTTTCCTAAGTCTCCAGTTTTATATAATTTAGTTTTAGGATTGAATGGGCTTGTTACAAATTTTTCTTTTGTCAAACTGTCAAAATTTAAATAACCATTTGCAAGTCCATCTCCTCCTAAATATATTTCTCCTACACAGCCTTTTGGTAATAAATTACCTGATGCATCTAATATATATGCGGTACTATTACTAATTGGATAACCAATGGGAATATTCTCTTTTACATCAGTTATATCATAAGTTAATGAAAAAGTTGTGTTCTCTGTTGGTCCATACCCATTGATAATTTTTAAACTACTATACTTTGAACGTACTTTTTTAATATGCTCAAAAGATAATTTTTCCCCTCCCACAAGAACAGTTGAAAGTCCTTTAAACACATCAATATGATCATCCACTAATTGATTAAACCAACCAGATGTAAACCACATAACATTAACCTTATTATGAAGTATTAAAGTTTGTAATGTATTTGAATCTAATAATTTTTCTCTTGAACTGAGAATTAGTTTTCCGCCATTTAATAATGGCCCCCAGTACTCAAAAGTTGTTGCATCAAACGAAAAGGCCCCTGTTGAAAGTAATACATCACTTTCAGTAAAACAATAATAATTAGATTCTTTTACTAAACGCATAATACTTTTATGAGGGATCATAACTCCCTTTGGCTTACCTGTTGAGCCTGAAGTATACATAACATAAGCCAAATTTGACGAAGAAATATCTCTATATATTTTTTTGGAAACCTTGTCTGAAACTAAAAAACTTGATATTGTTTCTTCGTTAATTGTTAGTTTACAATTAGTATCCTTCTCTATATATTCAATTCTTTCCTGAGGATAGTTAACATCTATTGGTACGTAAGCTCCTCCTAATTTTAAGACTGCTAATATTGATATAATAGACCATTCACTTCTTTCTAGCTTAACCCCTATAAAATCTTCTCTTTCAATCTCATAATTCTGTAAGATATAATTTGATAATTGAGTGGATAACTCATCCAACTCTAAATAAGTAAGGGATTTATCTTCGAATATTAAAGCCGTATTATTGGGAGAGTTTGTAACCTGTTCTTCAAATAATAAAACGATATTTTTATTGTCCTGATAATCAGATTTCGTGTTATTAAACTCAGAAATTAGTTCATATTCTTCTTTTTCGGATAAATAATTTACTTCGTTAAGTTTAGTATTTGAGTTATTGATAATATATCTTAAAAAGGTATCTAAATGTTCGCCTAACTTCTTAATAAAATTCTCAGTATACAAGTCAGTATTGTATTCAATTACAACAGATAATCCCTTAATTGAATTAATAAAAGAAAATGTAATGTCAAATTGACTCGTATCTCTATAGTCTTTTACTACTGAGGATACTTTTACTCCTCCTCTTAAACTATCATAACCACCAATAGAACTTAACTCATCTTGTAAAACTACCATAACATCGAACAAAGCTGATCTTGCTGGGTCTCTTTTTAGTTTTAATTCATCTATTAATGTATCAAACGGGTAGAACTGATGCTCGTATGCCTCTATTAAAGTGTCCTTTTGAATTTTTAATAAATCTTCAAAGGTCTGATTCTTATCAAAACTTGTTCTAATAGCTAAAGTGTTTAGATATAAACCTATTTGATCCTCTAAGTCAGGATGCTCTCTACCGGCAACTGGAGTTCCTAAAACTATATCTGTTTGCCCTGTATACCTATATAATATACCATTCAATCCAGCCATTAGTAACATAAACAATGTTACTTCTTTCTTAGCTATATAGAACTCTAATTCATTGGAAACTTTCTCAGAAAAATCATAATGAATTCTTGCCCCATTATAAGTTTTAATTACGGGTCTTTTTTGATAAGTAGGCAAGTCTAATATTGGAATACTTCCTGCAAATTTACCTAACCAATATTCTTTTAAATTATCAAGTTTATTATTTAAAATTTGTTGGTTTAACCAATAAACATAATCTCTGTATTGAATATTTAAAGAATGTAATTCATTCTGATCTTCATTATAAAACTTAGTTATTTCCTTTATAAAAACCTCCATAGACCAACCATCTCCTATAATATGATGAAGGTTGAATATTAAATAATGTTCTTCTTCTGAAACTGAGGCTAGACACAATTTTAACAACGGAGCTTTTGAGAGCTCAAACCTATTAGAACTCACCTTTTCTATTAGGGTATTTATGCTTTTATTATCTTGAAAACATAAATAATCTATCTCAAATTTAATTTCATCATAAGGCATAACATTTTGATAAATATCATCATCATAATTAACAAAATAAGTTCTTAAACTCTCGTGCCTTTCAATTACTTTATAAATTGATCTTTTCAAAAAATCAACATTCAAAGGACCTTCTAACTTTAAAACCCCTGGAATATTATATGCTTCCGCCCCTTTATCAAACTGACTTAAAACCCAAAGTCTTTTTTGTGCTGGAGTAACTTTTACCAAAGAATCTGATGATACCTTCTCGATTGGTTCATAAGTCTTCTCTCTTAATCTGGTAACTAATTCTTTAATAGTTGGAAAAGCAAATATTTCCTTTATTTTAATGTGATAATTTAATTCCTTTTCTATTTTATTAATAAGCTTAACACTTTTTAAACTATGTCCTCCTAATTCAAAAAAATTATCAGTAATTCCAATGTTTTTTGTTTCTAGAATATCCTCCCAAATTTTTACTAGTTTAGTTTCTAACTCAGTAGTTGGAGCAATATATTCGGTTGTGCTTTTCTGAAGATTTTCAATACCCAACAATAGTTTTTTATCTATCTTTCCATTTGTAGTTAATGGAATTTCATCAATAAAAGCATAATAAGTTGGTAGCATATAGTTTGCCAACCTTTTATTTAAAAACTCTCTTATCTCATTTATTGGTAAAAAATCTCCTACAATAAAAGAAACAATATCTTTGATATCTCCCTGTTCTTTTACGAGAACAACTGCCTTTTTAATATTGGGATGCTTTAGCAAAGCATGTTCAATCTCTCCTAATTCAATTCTATACCCTCTAACTTTAACTTGATAATCTCGTCTTCCTATAAATTCAAGATTACCACTTGGAAGCCATCTTACTAAATCTCCTGTTCTATAAATCTTTTTATCTTCTGCAAAAGGGTGGTTTTGAAACTTCTTATTTGTTAGTTCTAAGTCGTTTAAATATCCTTTAGCCAAACCTATTCCAGATATACACAGTTCACCAATAACTCCTTTAGGAACTAACACATTTGTATTTTCTTCTAAAACTAATAACTGATAGTTTGGTAAAGGAATACCTATTGGTAAATTTGCTGTGATAATACTATCAATATCCTCCACTTCATAAAAACTAGAACAAATAGTTCCCTCTGTAGGGCCATAACCATTAATTATCCTAATATTTTTATCAAAATACCATTGTATTGCCTCCTTTTTAATTCCCTCTACTCCAATAAGTATTCTTTTTAAATATAACTTATCATATAAAGATAGGTTCACACTTATTTCCTCTAAATGCATAGGATGTATATAGCAATGATTTATTTCCTTTTCATAAAGAAAAGAAGCATACTCTCTTGGAGACATAACAATATGCTTCTCTGGAATAACAAGAGTACTTCCTGAAGTGATTGCTGAAAATATTTCCATTACTGATACATCAAAAACAAAATTGCATGTTAATGATGTTCTAGACTTCTCTAGGTTATAAAACTCTATAAAATTAGTTAAACTGGCATGGGTTACCATCACTCCTTTAGGTCTTCCAGTAGATCCTGAAGTAAAAATAACATATGCTAGATCTTGTGAAGTAATCCTATGATTTATGGCTGAACTAATCTTATCTTTAAATTCAAAAAAATCATTTAATAAGACCTCATCTAAGACTATTTTTGACTTTGTATTATCTTTTATGTAGGTTTTTCTTAAGTCTGGAAAATCTGGGTCAATAGGACAATATGCTCCTCCTGTTTTTAATACAGCTAAAATTGATATTATAAGCCATTCATTTCTTTCTAATGAAATCATTACAATATCGTTTGCACTGATATTTGTTTTACTTAACAAAAAATTAGCCAATTCATTAGATAAAACATCTAACTCATTATAACTTATTTTTCTTTCTTTATATTCTATTGCAATTTCACTTGGATTCGCTTGAACTTTGCCTTTAAATAGTTCTAGAACATTACAGTCAAAATTTTGTTTTATTACAGGGCTTTGACTCATAGAAAGTAACTCTTCTTTTTCTTCTCCTTCAACTAATAAAGAAATTGAATCAACAACTTCTTCAGCTTTATTTATAACCTCATTTAAAAGTGTATTAAAATGTGTGTGAATTCGTTGAATAAACTCTTGCTCATAAATATCTGTATTATAATCAATATCTAAAGACAATTTTTCTTCATTCTCTGAAAATATAAATGAGATATCGAATTGAGCTACGTCTCTATTGATATGGTAATTTTCTACAGTCAAGGAAGATTCCGATACCTCTCTCTTTAAACTCGAAAGTTGCTGTTGATTTTGCAATACCACCATAACATCAAACAAAGGTGATCTTGATAAATCTCTTTCTATATCTAACTTTTCTACCAATAAATCAAAAGGATAGTTTTGATTACTATAAGCTTCTAACAATTCTTTTTTCTCTATATCAAGTATTTCAAGAAAGCTCATTTGCCCATTAAAATTTGAACGAATTGCTAGTGTATTTACAAAAAGTCCCAACTGATTCTCTAAGGCAAGATGTTCTCTTCCTGCAATAGGAATGCCAACTGTTATATCTGACTGATTTGAATATTTATAAAGTAAAACCTTTATTGCTGACATTAAAGTCATAAATAAAGTAACCTTCTTATTGTTAGAAAACTCTTTTAAACTTCTTAATAAAGGCTCTTCAATTACAGAGTGAGTTTGTCTTCCCGAAAATGTTTTCTTTAAAGGTCTCTTTTTAAAACTTGGTAATTCAAGTATAGCCGAACTATTCTTAAATTTTTGAAGCCAATATTCTTCTTCTTTTTGAAAACCTGATAATATATTTTTATTCAACCATTCTGAATAATCTTTAAATTGAATTTCTAAAGATTTATTAACTGATTTTTTCTTTTGTTTGAAATCTTCATAATTGTTTAAAACTTTAGAAATAAGTAATTCCAAAGACCAACCATCTATAATAATATGGTGTGCTGAAAAATATAAAATGAACTCTGAGTCTTTCAATTTAAAAAGATAACAACTAAATAATTTTCCTAACTCAAAATTGTAATTTACATCTAAATTTTGGACATAGTTGTTTACCTCATTATCTTGATTATATTTTTTTGAAGAAAAATCAATTACATTTAAATTAAATTTTTTCTCCTTTAAAACATGTTGTTTTAATTGTCCTTCTTCATTAAGTATAAAAGCTGTTCTTAATATTTCATAATTGTCTATTAATTGTTGAAAAGCATTACTTAATTCTTGGATATTTAATTGCCCCGATAGCTTAACAGCTGCTGCTACATTATAAGCTTTTTCAGCATTATTTAGCTGACTTAACATCCAAATCCTTAATTGGGAAGCAGTTACATCATAATACTTTTTCTTAGATGCTCTCTCAATAGTTAAAAAATTCTGATGTTTCGAATTACTTATTAAACCTTGTATTGTAGGGTTCTCATAAAACAACTTGAAAGAAATAGTTAAGTTTAATTCTTTATGTATTTTATTTATAATTTGAGAAATCATTAAGCTATGCCCTCCCAAATCAAAAAACCTATCGTTTATTCCAATCTTTTCAACTCCGATAACGTCTTGCCAAATCTCCACTATTTTTAACTCTATAGTAGTTTTAGGAGCTATGTATTTTCTTTCTTTTCTGTATTCGATTAACAAATTTGAAAGAGCTTTCTTATCTATTTTACCATTAGAATTTAGCGGAATCTTCTCTAATTTCATAAAATTACTAGGAATCATATATGAAGGAAGCCTAGCTTCAAAATATCTTTTTAATTTAGCTTCCTCAAAAAGATCCTCACCAACATAATACCCAGTAAGAGTGCTCCCTGAATTTATCTGATTTATATCAACAACTACCTGAGTAATCTTATTAGAATATTTGACAAAAACATTCTCTATTTCCTCTAGCTCAATTCTATATCCATTAACTTTAACCTGATTATCTTTTCTTCCTACAAATTCTAAAACACCATCTTCTCTCCATCTCACTAAATCTCCAGTATCATACATCAAACTCCCTATTTTAAAAGGATTGTCAACAAACTTCTCATTAGTTAAATCTTCACGATACAAATACCCATTAGAAAGCCCATACCCAGAAAGATATAGTTTTCCATTTACTCCAATTGGAACTATTTCTAAATTATCGTCTAAAACATATGCCTCTGTATTTGCTATAGGTTTCCCAATAGGAATTGTTTTATATGTGCTTTTAAAAAGTTTATACACTGTACTGTAGGTAGTATCTTCTGACGGACCGTATAAATTCCTTATCTCAATATGATTAAATTGAAGTAATTCTTCAGCTATATCTACTGGAAACTTCTCTCCCGCCAAATTAATAACCCTCACATTACCTAAATCTGCTTCTTCTTTTATTAAACTTCTCATAACAGAAGGCACAGTATTTATTAAAATCTGTTCCGGTTCGTTCAAATATTCTTTAATATCTAAAGCATTGTTTAATAGTCTTATTTTTTTACCTATTGATAAAGTATAAAACATTTCAAATATTGATAAATCAAAACAATGCGATGTAGCAGCGAAAACTATTGAAAATTTAGAGCTATCAAACTCTAACTCTGCCCATTTAATTAAAGCTACCGCATTAAAATGAGCAATCATCACTCCTTTAGGATTACCTGTAGTTCCAGAAGTGTAAATAATATAAGCTAAAGAACGACAATCTAATTCAAAATTTAAATTCTCTGAAGACAACTCTTCTTCACATTTCTCAAACTGATTTAAAACAATACTATCTATTAGTAATTTAGATTTACTATCAGTTTGAATATATTCAATTCTACTCTTAGGATAATTAATGTCAATAGGCACATAAGTTCCTCCAGCTTTTAAAACTCCTAAAATTGTAATCAATAAATTTTCATTTCTTTCTAACTTTATTCCTACTAAATCTCCTTGTTGTATTCCCTTCTTTTGAAGAAGAAACCTAGCAAATCGGTTAGCTTCATTATTTAATGATTGATAACTTATCTCTTTATTTTTAAACTTAATTGCTATTTTTTCAGGATTTTTACGAACTTGATTTTCAAAAAGAGATACTAAATTGATATTTTCATTGTATTCTAAAGAAGTATTATTGAAGTCATTTAATATTTTATAACGGTCTTCATTTGAAACTAATGAAATGCTTCTTATTTCTTTATCAATGTAACTTTCTAAATTGATTAGCCAATTTTTGAAAGACTTAAGAAAACGATAAACTTTATTCTCGTCAACAAAATTTTTATCAAAGAAAATTCTTAATAATAAGCCTTGATCAGTCTTTTCAACATATAAATTGAATGGAATTCTCTCCAAATAAGAAGCTTTATTCCAATTGTTATAACTAAAAGAATAAAGAGACTTTTTTATTAACCCTTCAAAAAAATTATCTTTTTGATGGTTAGAGTATTTATTAACCTCTTGAATTTCTTTTTTAACTTCATGGAGATACTCTTTAAAAATTTTTGTATTATTTTCTTTTGGTGATATAAACAATAAATCACCATCTCTTAAGTTGGTTGTTGATATTAATCCTTGAACTTCAAAATAACGGTTTAACAAAGCGTTAAATAGGCTTTGCAAAATTGTATACTCAACAAGTTTATTTGCATTAGAAACTTTAAAAAAATATGGTATTCTCTCTAAATTTATAGTTTCCTCTATTTTAGAATCCGCTTTAAAATTTAAATCATTTATAACACCAATCTCTTCAATCTTTCGAGACCAATAATCTTGTATTATTTGTTGTTTGATAGTATCCAATGTGATGTGTATAACTTATTTATAATACTTATGGGGTAATAATATTTTTCATATTAAGGAACTCTTCAATACTAATTTTCCTTACTATAATTTCCTTGTTATTAAACTCTTCGCTTTTAGATATATGACAGATATATTCTTTTTCTAGGTCTATCTTTGAAACAAAAAATGCTCTATCATCAATATGTGTTATATTATTTTTTACTTCAAATGATTTTAACGGAATTGACAACCCTTTTCCCATTGCCTTTAAAACCGCTTCTTTTTGTGTCCAATATTTAAAAAACTCTTGTTGTGGATATTCTGAATTAAATATTTTCTGTTCTTCGTATGGAGTCATTTGACTCTTAAATTCAGCTACTTTTATATCATGTGATTTTTCTATATCAATACCTATATCCACTTGCTCATTTGTAAAAATAGCAGCAACTAGTTCCCCTGAATGGGATATATTAAATTGTATACTGTTATTTTGGAAATAGGGCTTGTCATATTCATTAAACATCAACTCACTAAAATCTACTTTCTTACCAAAATAAGACAACCCTTCTTTTACCAATAACCTCCCTAAAAGAGACAACTGGATATCTTGCCATCTCTGATATCTTAAAAGCCTTTCTTTATACGAATTTGGGAAAATACCTAAATAAATATCTAATAGAAATTCTTGTTTTGCTTCTTGTATTTCAGAATAAAGTAAAAGCAATATTGGATAATAAATTAAAACTGTTTTTAGCTGTTTTTACTAATTGAAAGAGCATTAATTATCATCACTAAAATTTCTTTTAGTAGTAATAATTAACAAAAACCTAGCTATTTATTTTCTTTAAACAAGCCTATGTTTGCTGTTTCATATTACAAATACAACTTGTTTTTATACCTTTAAAAAGGTAGTTTTTTTCTAGACTTCTAAATCTATATTTATGATTTATTCCTCAAGGACACATAAAGGAATTGTTGCCATAATATTCTGTTGCAATGAATCAATCCTCACAATAATTTTTTTATGATTATACGCTTTAATGATTTCACAACTTAACCCTTTTAAAGGCCCATAAGTTATTTTTTTTATTTCTCCTACTTTGGGGCGATGTGAAGTTATCTCTATTCCTTCAATACTTTCATCTCCAGTCAAAAGCTTTATTTGATTAATTTCTTTTTCTTGCACTCTAGCATATTCTTTTCCAAAACGAATGTAAGAGAAAGCTCCGTTTACAGATAATGCCTTATGAAAACCTAAAGATGAATTGATATATACAAACACATAAGAAGGAAATAATGGTTTCATTGTAACTTTTTTTCTATCGCTCCATTGCTTAACTGTTTTCACCTGAGGTAAAAATGACTCTAAAGAGATCTCCTTTAGAGATTCATGAACTTTTTTTTCCCAGCAAGATTTAACATACAGTACGTACCAACCACAATCAAATTTCATCATAACATATAAATGCGAAACACAGCTTCGCTACTCCCTGTCACAAGGGATTTCTTTTATTATTTCTCAATTAGAACGGGGTAAATATAGTATGGAAAAAAAAGGGGAAAGCTACACAAAAGGGTAGTTTTTAATTTTATATTCAGCTTTAGAGTAGCTTGTTATTTAAAATTAGATCTTTATTTCTTTCATAGAATTCAATGAGCCCTTCATAAGGTAAGCTTATAGGAATTGTCTCAGAACCTAAATAATTAATTGACTCTCCAACTATGTTTGGTTTTATTCCTAACAACATTAGTATTCGTAACAACTTACTATCACATTCAGCAAAAGCTATATTACCTTTATGTTTACAAATAGGTGAAATAGCACATACCATTAACTTTTTAAACAAGTTGGGGTCATTCACTCCTTTTTTAATTGCAAAACGACCTATATGCCATATTTCATGCAAATCTCTATCTTCAACAACCATTAAAGGATCTATTCCAAAAATACTCTCAATTGGTAACTTGTCAATATAATTCCACTTTAAAACTCGTATAGCACCTGTTATACCTTTATAATCATCTTTACAAACAAAAATCTTAGAATTTCCAATGTATTTTATTTCTTCTTGATAAACAGATAAAATATCTTTCTCTAACTTTTTTTTTTCAATATTTCCTAAATGATGATTAAAATTTTCTTCAACTACAAATTTTGATAAACTTAGCACTTCACTATTTGACAGTCTTTCTAAATAACTCTTCATAAGTATTATAATTTTTATTCTACGCTCAAAGCTAGTTAGTTAAAGCCATCAACTCACTACACAAAATAGTAGTAGATACAAGAATTTATGAGGTTAAACAGAAATGGATTTATATTTTAAAAAAGTATTGCTTATTACTAAATTATTTACTTAATTTGGGGTCAAAGCCCCCCTAATCTATGAATGACGTGAATGACTTTTTTTCATCACGAAACACTGTATATAATGTTTCTGATGAAGAGAAAAAACAGACTGAAAACTATGCAGAGGCCATAAAAGCCTTTGCAAGAACCACTTACAAGAGTATCTATGTAATTGATTATCAAAAAAAAGGTTTTGAATTCGTTTCTGAAAACCCTCTTTTTTTATGCGGGCATACCGCAGAAGAAGTTAAGGAAATGGGCTATCTTTTTTATTTTAATTATGTAATACCTGAAGACTTAGAGCTACTTTTAAAAATAAACACTGTCGGTTTTGATTTTTATGAGAAAATACCCATTCAGGAAAGAATATACCATTCCATTTCTTATGATTTTCATTTAAAAAACCAAGAAGGAAAAATACTTTTAATAAACCAGAAACTTACTCCTTTATTTCTTACCAATGAAGGAAAAATATGGAAAGCTATTTGTATAATATCAATTTCCAATGAGCAAAACTCTGGAAACATTAAAATATCTAAAAAAGGTGAGAATAAAATTTTTAGATATGATTTGAAGGGAAATTTCTGGAAAGTAGAAGAAAAAATAGAATTATCTAATAGAGAAAAGGAAATTTTAAGATTCTCTGTCAGAGGATTTACAATCAATGAAATGGCAGAAACAATGTATGTATCTCCTGATACTGTTAAATTTCATAGAAGAAAATTATTTGAAAAATTAGAAGTTGCAAATATTTCAGAAGCAATTGTATATGCCACCAACAATAAACTAATTTAGTTTTAACTTAATCTTGTAAAGAAGATAGGTAAAACTCAGGAAAACTCTTGACTTCCCTTTGTGTAGCTATATTAAAAAGTATGTGTGTACACATACCTGCTACAACCCAAGAGCCCACTGATAACTGAGGAGGAGATAATTTTTCTTTTTCATTTTTAAATTTATCTATTATATCTTCTAGCCACTCCTGAGGTTTTCCCCAAAATCTCATATAACTAGAAACATATTCCACTACATTTAATTCATTAAAATTCTCCCCTTTTCTTGCAATAGAGTTTAACGATAATCCTTTAGGAGAAATAATTGTTACTAAGCCTCCCCAGCCTAAGTTGTATGGATGTAAAACAGGAATATCCATTTTTTGACAAATTTCATCAAAAAGTAAAGGAACCTCAGATGAAAAATCTAAAGCATTAATTGCTATTTTATGCCCTTTAATATATCCTTTAACATTATCGTTTGTTAAAAAACAGTTATGTACTTTTATGTTTGCCTTACTATTTATAGATTTTAATCTTTCTTTTATAATATCAACTTTGTTGGCTGATACATCTTTTTCCGTATAGTTCTGTCTATTTAAATTAGACTCCTCTATTTGATCACCATCAATTATAGTTATATTTTCAAATCCGAAACGTAATGCACATTCAGCTATTATACTTCCAATACCAGCCCCACCCAATAAAATTGGAAAGTCTTTAATAAGCTTTTGTTCTTCTGGATTAACGTATAATCTATTTCTAGAATACTTATGTTTCATCATAGTTAATTTTATTACAAAAATAAGTTATCAGCCAAAAAAAAACCTAAACAAAAGGGTAGTTTTTTACTTTTTAACCAAAAGCTTACCACTAATTAAAAAACTAATAGTCAAAACCATAGCCATTCATTCCTACTAATTAACACAACATTAACAATTATGCTTTATGTTAGGTTCATAAATTAAGTTTTTGCTAATTCAAAAACTTCTATAATTACTCTAACTACAATGAAAAATTTTATAAATAAACTACATCTATTATATAGTTTTAAAATTACTTTGTAGAAGATTTATAAACCAATCAAAACTCTAACTAGAAATATACAATGTAAAATGCATATTTTATAAAACAAAAAAGCCTTACTATTTCTAGTAAGGCTTATTGTGATCGCGACAGGATTCGAACCTGTTTAAATAATATCAGTATTTATAGTATTTACTTCTATTCTATTATTAGTAGTATACCTTAAAGTATTCCTTTACAATCCTCTTAATTGATTATTTACCCAAAAAATCAATATTTAAGTAAATCGTTAAAGTTAAAAACTAAAAAATAATCACACCCTTTAGAATAAGAATTAATATTATATTGGTTTGCTGAGGCATAACAAATTTGAATATCTTCATTTTGAATCCCTAAAGATGCCACTCCTAATGTTGAAACCTTATTATTCAAGGGAGATATAACTATATTATAATCTTGACTATATTTTTTAACTAGCTCACTTAGTAAATTCTTTGTTTTTGATATATCTTGACAAGAAAAATCAAAGTTTTCAAGAATCAAAGATTCATATCTACTGTTGATATAATTGTATTTTTCATCCGATATAACACTTAACCCATCGTTAATTGAATCTATGCGTGTTGGCCTACCTAATAAAATACCATTTGGCTCAAAGGAGTTTATTATTTCTTCTGTCCTTTCATTCTCAAAACCGTTAAGAATTATTAAAAGTAATTCTTTTGATGGATAATGTAATCCTGAATAACCATAAACTGATCTAATCTCTCTTACTCCTTTAGTTAACCAATCTGGATAACTTTCAGCAGGTGTATAAACTAAATTGATTATAAAAGTATCCGCAAATTTTTGTAACGAAACTACTTTAAATATAATTAAAAGTACTTCTTTTGTAAAAGTGGTTATATCGATAACAACATTTACTTTTTCATCTTCATCAACATAATCCAAGAAAAAATTATAAAATATATCAAAAGTTAAAATAGACTCATTTTTAGGATATATAATTGTTCTTAAAGATTTCAAATTCTCTTTAATTAATTCAATATTCTTATTAGCAATGGCATAAGTTTCATCTAAATGAAAAACAACCGAATCTTTAACTTTAGAAGAATTTAATGATGAACCTAAAAAAGAAGACCTACTCTCAAATCCAGATGAGCAGACAAACAAATCAATATTACCTAAATGATCAATTATCTCTATTTTGTTTTTCTTCATAATTTTTAGTCTAATTCATCGAATAAACTTACTTGAACTGAATCTGAATTCTCTTCTGTATCAAAATACTTTGTTGTTTCCTTTATAAATCTCTGAGGCTCAACCAAAGACATTTTAAGTAAACTACTATTCATAAACTTATATCCTTTAAACCCATTAGGGTCTAATTTAAAATATGGCGCTAGTGTTCTACTTAGCACATACAACTTACTTCTTCCTGTACCATGTTTATTTCCAATAGAACTTTGATGTAGATACCCGTAGCTAATTGCTAAATCTATTACATCTTGTAATTCTTTATCTGGTTTATCATTTAGTGCTACTGAAAAAACTACTCTCTCTGTTCTATCTGAAACAAATATTTTACTGAACATACCTCCTAACCCCTCTATTAAATTATATAATTTATCAGCTTTACTCAAATTCTCCCCACCTTGTAACTTACCATGCTCCTCAAATATTTTTTTAAATTCATCTTCTAAAAATTTTTCAGAAAACTTTACAATTTCCTCATTTTGGATACTATTAGGTATATAACTGACATCTTGTATATCTCCTTCTTTTTGAGTTTCTAACTCAGAGAACATACGTGAAGCAGGCTCTAAAAAATATCTAATTACCCCTGATGAAATATTAACGAGATTATCAAAACCAGCATAACTATAGGTTCCTCCAGATCTTTTCTTCCTTAAATATTTAACATATTCAGAAGTTGCATATCTTCTAGCTGCATCTTTCCCCGCATAAGGTTTATCAGGATTAGTATGTTCTTCTTCTATTTTATCAAAAAATTCTTTGATTTTCTTATTTTGTTTTTCATCCGAAGGAAAAAATGCACTAGGCTCTATATCCTTACTTAAGTATTTTTTGATTCTTTTTCTTACAATACTTTCAATCCTATTATAGTATTTTCTATCTGAAGACGTATATATTGTAGCAATATTAATTTGTGAATAATCATGAGGAAAGTCAATTGTTTTATTCGTCACCGTTTTATAACTTTTATAATCCAATTGAGTCGATATTTTCAAACTAACCTCAGAAGAATTCCTATAAGAAACCCATGTGTTCAATATTTTAGTTTGAATATCATTTAAATAACCAGCATCATCCATTAATAAAAATATAGGCTTATTTTGAGGCATAAAAGGCAATTTTTTAAGCTCTAATAATAAAGGGTACAAAAAATCTAAATAATTACATAAAGCTCCTTTATATTCCTCTTTACTTTCTGGGTGACTGGCAACGCTTTTACAATATCTTTTACATAGAATCAGCATTTTTTCTAAAATCTTAATCATTTTATCCAAATACTCTTCACTAGATGCCAACTCAACTTTATAACTTGATACATCTTCTCCTGAAATTTCAACATACCATAAAAAGGCCTCGTTGTAAAAAGTTTTAAAAAAATCAACATAAGGTTCTAATTCATATGATTTTAAATCCTTAAAGCATTTTACCGCTATATAAGTTGTTAAAAAATGTTCATTTATGAATGTATTAGAATTATCTTTGAGTCTACCTAATTCTGGATAATTAATATCTGTTAATTTTATAGGAACATATAAAGAGAAAAAATCTAACTCATTTAAAGAACAACCTTTTTCTAAGATTTGACAATCTGGCATCATATATCTAAACATCATGCTCTTTCCAGAACCTCTTGGTCCATTTAAGAAAGTATGAAAAACCTCTTTAACTTGACCAAAATCAGTGAAAACATCAACAAATAATTCATGTATTTCTGACGCTTTTAAATTTTCAGGTGTCTTAACTTCAAACGGGTTCATTCTTTCCTTCTCTATTTTTCATAATTAACTCTAAAACATTTTGACCATCTATCATTTTACCTCCTTCGAACAGTGATTCATTCTTTGAAAAAATAGATTCTCTGTTTGAACCGGGATAAACACTATCTCTAAGTTCATAAGCAAGAGTTTTAAAATTTTGATCATCATTTTTATTAAATAAATTAACATCTACCTTCACCGAATTAATCCTACATTTTTCAGGCAAAAACCTGCTACAATATATACTTTCCGTAAATGTTTTATAAGTTCTATCGTATATTTCATCTAAAAGAAATTTTTCCTCTTCTCCATTTTTTGTAACGACTTTAAATTTCTTAACTAAAACCTCATCAGAAATATAGAATTTTAACTTTAATTCATTTCCATTAACCCTTACACTCTGTAAGCTAGCAGAATACAAATGATATATGACACTTGTAGGAACAATGCTTTTATTTTCTAATAAAAAGTTAGATGCCCTAGTTTGATCTTCAGCAAGTTCATCCCCTAATCTTAATAATGCAGCCAAAAATTGGGGTCTTATTGTCTTATGAGAAATATCATCCTCAGAAGGTAATTTTCCTATTGGATCATCTTTTCCTCCATGAGCTTTGGCAATATTTGATATCGTTTGACGCTCACCAGAACTAAGAATTTTTCCACTATCAAATTTAGTTAATAATTCTGCACCTTTTCTAGCATGATCTCTTCTTGAAGCAATTAAATGACCTGTATCATGTAATTGAATCGCCACCAATAATATAAACAACTCATAAGGGGATATATAAAATTTAGAATCCTCCTCCTCTTTTTTAAATGTTACATTTAAATCACCCAGAATCCACGAAACTCTTTGAATTACCATTTTAATATGGTCAACACCATGATCATTATAATACCCCTCTTTCTCTATTTCTAATATTTTAACCTTTACTTCGGGGTGAATCTCTTTATCAAATTTAGTTTTAAATCCCTTATAAATATGAACATAGTCATTTCCTAAAGGAAAATACCTTAAATCATCCTTAAATTTAAGAAACTCTGTTTCTATGTCTTCATTTAAATCAATTCTCACTTCTATAAATTATTTTTCTCATTCAACTCAATTATTTGTTCAAAAACAGCTTTTGCCAATAAAGGAGGTACTGCGTTACCTATTTGTTGTTGAATATGCATTAAACTTCCTTTAAAAATAAAATTATCTGGAAAACTTTGAAGCCTAGCTGCTTCTCTCACAGATAACCCTCTGTCTTCATAAGGATGAATTAACATATTCTTCCTATAATTTGCAATTACTACTGAAGGTCTATCAGGATGTAATCTTCTATAAATACCACTATGACAATTAGCCCTATTAGAATAATTTTTCATTAATTCTTCTGGAATTGATTTCCAATTTTCTCCTACTGAAATATGTTTATACCTCTCAATTACATAATCTTGATTCTTCGATACAAAATTTTGTCTAGATTTATTTGAATTTACTCTCATTAATTGAGCATACTCACTAACCTCTCCCATCTTGTATGGAAGCTCTTCAATAACATCACCATTATTTACATTTGGTAAATCACTAATAGCCTGTTTAACTGTAACTTTTATATTATTTGTTTCAGGAAATGAAAAATCAACACCTACATTATTTCCAACCATAAAAAACCTATTTCTATTTTGAGGAACTCCATAATCAGAAGCTTTTAAAATTTTATAAGATGTACTATACCCAAGTAGAGCAAATTCATCGCATAATTGTTTTAAAACACTTCCCTTTTGAAAAGTAACAAATCCTTCTACGTTTTCAAAAACAAACCATTTGGGCTTGCTTTCTTTTACCATCCTAACAAATTCCTTAAATAACGAATTATTAGAATTATTTATGTTCCTCGTTTTAGTATTAGAAATAGAAAATCCTTGGCAAGGCGGACCTCCAAAAAGTATAAATGGCCTTTTATAGGAATCTTTGATGTTAACTTCTCTAATATCTTCACAAATAACTTCTGTATCAGGATGATTAAATTTAAATGTATCAGCTGCTTGTGAATTAAATTCTATTGCTAAATCAATCTTTATACCAGCCATGCATGCTCCTATACTCATTCCTCCTGCTCCGCTAAATATATCGATTGCATTTTTCATATATAAAATATCGTACTTATTATCTGATAATAACAGTCATAGTTTTAAGTAAAAAGTTACTTTCTTTTCTAGAAAACTGTTTAAAGCTATTTTTTTTCAACAAAAACAAATATATAATTATTCCCTAAATGTTTTAAATATTTTTTCTGAAAAAAAGGTAGTATAAATACTACCCTTTTTTTGCTTAACCTTACAAATAACTCCAGATGAAATCACCAGAACTTTTCCTTTCTCCTCTACAAACTTTTGCTATGCTCGTTTTATTAAGACCTGTCATTATAGATGCTTCTGAAACTGAATTAAATTCATTAACAAACACTTTATCGAGTGTTAATTGAATTACTTTCTTTATTCTCTTATCATTTTTAACAATCTTAAATCTATCTAACAAATCATAACTTCAATAAAACCCTTTACAGTTTTTTTTATTTATACAAGCTCTACTAATTTGTTGTTTTTTCACTCCAACAGACTCTCCTGCTTTTTTTAAACAACAGAAACTATCAATATAATTACCATCTAAATTATATTTGTAAATAGTCTTCTTAATACCTCCTCCCTTATCAGAATTATAACCTGCTTCTTTTGAATTGTATTTCAAAATATAATTCTTTTCTTTTTTTGCTAATTCATCATTGGTAGATGCAGTATCTATCTGTTCCCAAGTAAAGGCATCGGGACTGTACGTCCCAATTGCCTTATAAAACTTCCTTTGTTGTTTTATCGATGATTTTTGATAGTGGTCTTTTTTTCTTTCTTCTACTGATTTTGTTGTAACTCCTATATAAACCTCATCAGTCTCTTTATTTGTAACCTTATAAACTATTTTTGTCATCTTTTACAACTTTTTCAATCATTTTAAACTTGTACTTACCTCCTGTCGAAACTAACTCTAGACTTGCGTCATTTTCTTGGCAAAACTCTTTTAACCATTTAGTAAACCTATGAGGAGTTACTTGATTATCTGGATAAAATTCATTGTAAAAACTTCCAACATCTCTCTTGTCATATTCTATATTAAACTTCAAATATTCATCAGCAAATTCTACAAATTCTCTTGATGTTTTTTCTATCAAGCTATTTTTTTTAATATTAATCTTTTTTGCCTCTAGTAAACCTTGATCCAAATATGACTGTAAACACCTCATAAGAAACTCGTAAAATTTATTCCATTCATCATTTCCCCAATACTTATCAAAAAATCTATTCTTAAAATCTGTTTCAGGGGTGAATTTTTCATTATAATAATTTGCTAATTCAAATTCATATCTTCTTCTTTTATCAGAAGAACCTCCAGGACCTTTTATAGGATAATTTGATGTAATCACAATTTTAGGTGATAGTTCGAAAGGAATATAAAAAGCATCTTTTCTTTTTTTCTCTATTTCTACTCCAGTTGTTAGCATTGAATAAAACATTTCCAAACTTACATTCTTGTTTAAATCATCATAAACTATAACATCTGTTGTAATGTTTATTCTTTGATTTTTGAACCAACTATCTGATTTTATCGATTTACCATCAAATTTTTCCAACTCTCTAATCATTGAAATAGCATCCATCAACAATGTCTTGCCTGTTCCTCCGTGTGTTTTCTCATTCAACAACATATTCTGGTCATATAGAATAACTGCTTTAGTTTCTCCTCTTTCTTTACTTCTATGGGCTAGGTAACCTAAAATTGTTTTCAGCACTTCAAATCTAACTTCATCTCTACCTGTAATATTCATACAGAACTGTTCAAATTGCCCTATTTTAGTTTTATCAGGTTTAGCATACTCAAAATCTACAAGTCTATTTTCCCAAATAACATGTGGTAGTTCACTATAATTTCTGATATTGATTTCATCTTTAGTTATTTCACAATAACAATTCTTGAAATACATAATACCTTTATCTCTACTATCTCTATCATTAGGTAAATCTTCAGTTGGTAAAAAGCATAATTTTTTACTTGAAATATAATTACCGATACCTTTAACTAACTGTTCTTGTACATCATAAAGCTTATGCATAATTAGATATGCATTTACAAAACTTATGATTTCACTTTCTGACGTTTGCCTAATTTTGTTATCATTTTTTCTAACCAACATAAAATTTGTCGCTGATAACCTTATCCTCATAAATCCATTTACTTCTAAAAACTTCAATAATTTTGCATTTGAAATACTTACTTTACCTTCTTCATTTTTCCAAAAACGGAATTCTTTCATCGTTTAAAAATTTAATTAATATTTATTTTTAAAATCCACTCACAATTGAGCAACTCTTTTAAATCAATATGTCAATGAACTTCAGATTATAATTCCTTTTTATAATCTGTTGCAAAGATGCAAATGAAGATTTGATGAAGTGGGGGTGTATTTTTTTACCCCTATAGTTATTAATTTAAAGTATTATAAAATTCTTCGCCTTGAAATAAGTTTTTCAATCTTTTTAAAGAATTATTTATTGGTCTATTCCCATTAAGTATATCACTAATTGTAGTAGGTTTTGTAGATATATCGTAATATGTTTTATCTTTTTCATTAAAATATAGAAAAGTTTTTTCTAGAATCAACCTAAACTCAGTATTAGTATAGTAAACAATTTTCTTATTCTCTCTTAATAATAAGAATAATACTATTATATCTGTTTTATTCATTTTAACTTTAATTTTTCTGTCTAAAGAAAAACTAGGTATTATATAATCATCTGATAAGAAATCGATTACATCTTTAATCTGTTTTATAAATAAATCTTTTGACACGTCGTTTAGATAATTAATTTCCTTAGCTTTAATTTCTATTTTAAAAAGTCTATTCAATTGATGCCTAGCAAATGATGCTATTTTTTCTTCCTCAAACATTTCGTTTTCAGTTTTATTTTTAAAATAGTTAATATATCTCCCGGCTAATGTTGATATTGAGGGGATTATAAAATCTTCATAAAACGATTTATAAACAAATATTTCTTCCTCTGTAATTGGGTTTATATCTTTTTCTAAAACTTTGAAATCTCCTTCAACAATTTTTTCATAAGTTTCATCATATGGATAAGAATTAACATCATAAGAAGCAAACTTATTTTGTAGTTTTAAAAATCTAGTTTCTTCGATAAAATCTAAAAAGGTAGTAGTATAAATCATAATTTAAAGTTGTAAAAGTTGACTGACAAGTTTGTCAAGTATTTTGAATAAAAATACACAACATTTCTAGAATTTTTCAGTGGTATTTTGTTAAAGCTGAACCGTCTCAAAAACTCCTTACGGATAAAAATACAGCACAACAGCTATCTTATTCAATTATAATATCAAAATGATGATAGTAGTAAGCTCTGTTTTTTATAATATAAACAGTCTTTAGTTCCGATGTTACTTTCACTTCATCAACCCATACAATCTGGTTCTTTTTAAAATCTCCAACATCATTCAATACACTTACTTTAAAAGGACAAAACAATATCTTTAGTAAGTTGTTCCAAGTAACAATATAAAGTTCTTTAGGATTGCTATATTTCAGCAATTCAGCCAATTCTTTATCATTCATTTTGATATTTTTATATATGAGGTTCTACGCTATTTTTTTTACGAAATAGCTATATTATAATTATGAAGAAACCAGTTGTAAGTTTCAGTTTCTATGGAATTACTGATGTTTTGCATAAACTCGTATGCATTGACATTTCGCTCTAAACAATTATCTATGTAGGATGATTTGTTAGCTCCTGTAAATAAATTGTAGACATTCCATAAGTCAATCATTTCATTTTTATTTCTACTGAAATTATCATCAGTAAAATAATCTTTGACAACTATTGATATTTGCGAATCTGTTAATTGCAAAGGAAACTTACCTTGCTTACCTCTTTTATTGAGAAAATGATACATTTTCATCTTACCAACCAAATGAGCAAACTCACTTTCTTTTAAATGATATTTAGAGAGTTTTTCTAAATTTCCAAGATGTGCTTCTTCATTATAGTTCATTATAAGGTGATGGATAGCTTCTTGTAATTCTGAAATACTACTTACTCTAATTTCTGATTTCAATCCGTCAGTACTGATACAAAGATTCGTGCATACCGTGTTTTTAAACCCAATGAAAACTTTGAATTTTTCAATAGATTTTTTACTGAATAAATTCTCTTGGTTGTAAGCTCTAACACCACCAATAGTGAGATTTAGGATTTGATTATTTACGACTACTTGCCGTTGAGGAACTTTCATCATAAAAGCCATTCTTTCGTAATAAATGGTTTTTTCGTGGTCTTTTAGTTCCTTGACTGGTTTACCAATAGCACTTGGAATTCTTCCTTTAATTTGATGAGAAACCCTTATTGCTGGTCTTGAAATTTCATTAGAAAATAAAGATTGTGCTACTTCTTTAGTTGCATCGATAAATTCATAATGTGAAATAGTAGTTTCATTATCCTTTGCAAAAACAGGAATAATACAATCCTTTTTAATGTGTTCTAATGTAACTTCTGATGTATTTGCTTCAATGAATTTACTTGATGGCTTCTGAATGATTTCTGATACGTTTTGTATCATTTGAGTTGGGTTGTTATTGGCTATTAATTTCATTTTCTGATGATTTTACAATTTGATTATCTTTTACTACTTGGCTACTTATATTTTCAATAGCTTCTTTGCGTTCAACTATGGTTTGATGTAGTTGTTTTTGCAATCCGCTATATTTTTGATAAAGGTGTCTTAAACCCTCAACTGTTGTGCATTCAGCAATTTCTTTTTTGGCTTGTTCTATTGAAATTCCTTGATTACACCATTGAATTAATCTTTTACCTGTTCCTGTACCAATGACAAATTCTGGTTTATTCATAAATAAGCCTGTTCTGTCTTTACTTGCCTTTGCTAAATGCTTATCATTTATCAATTCAAAATTTACGGTGAGTTCATATTCAAATCCTTCACGAGTAATCTCTTTAGTTCCGTGTTTTACTACTTTGGTTCTTCCGTTGTTACCTGTGTCTAAAGAATAATCTATCTTTCTTCTTGCTGTTGTAATGATGTGGCATTTTGATTGAAGAATTGCATCTATAAATGCGTTATGACGTGGGGTTATTTTTGCCCAATCTTGGAATCTTCCACCCAATTGTTCGTGTAGTTGTAAACAACCACCTTTTCCATTCCATTCGTGTGTAATACTATCAATAATAATTACTTCAATATTGGCATTTTCACATACTTTAATGGCTTGGATATATCTTTCTGGATTATAAGGTTCATTAAGGTTTAAGACATTGAAATTACCTAAATGAGAGTATAAACTTGCGCTGTTGTTTTCTGTATCAATAACTGCAATTTTGTTCCAATCTTCTGTAATTCCATAGGCTAACAATAAGGCACTCATAGTTTTTCCAAAACCTGATGCTCCTGACAATCCTAATCTTAATTTTACTTGGTGTCTTTGTGCTTGTTGTAGTTGCATAATTTTTATGATTATGTGTTATAATTAATTTAATAGACAGACATAAAAAAAGAGCCTCATTTCTGAAGCTCTTAACTATAATCTGATGAAGCAATTTATATTACCTCGTGTTCTCTTACCACATTGCTATTCACAATGCTTTCTTCTTCACTCACATACTGATAACTGTGTGTAAGCGTAATAATTTCGCCTGTTGATGGAACTGTATATTCATAAGGTTCTACTTCAACTTTTTTAATGCTACCACCAAAATCTGAACCAATCAAACTTTCGCAAGTAACAGCATCAAAAGTGCTTGGAACACTTGTTTTTCTTGCTGTGAAATAAGTTTTTCCTGTTTCCTTACTTTTCACAGCTTCAATTCCACCTTGTACAATTAGTACATTAAACTCTGACCCGTCTTGTCTTTCATAGGTCTTAAAATCTACAATTTTTACCATAGTCTTTTAAATTTTAAAGATTAAACATTTAACACGGGGGTGTCCCGCAATGGTAAAAAAGAGTGAGGGTTGATATTAGATTATGACGTTTTTACGATAGTGAAAGTGATTTGAAAATTTTGAAAAAAATATTTTTTTCTTTATTGTCTTTGATATCCTATAGTTCTTGTTGTTGTAGAGTTAGAAGATTTCATAGTCAAATTATTCCCATTAACTATTACTGTTACGTTTTCATTTGAACCAAAACTATCTGATTGTAGTGTATATTCATTAGTTCCTGTTTCACTATAATTTCCTGTTGAAATTTGTCTATCACAATTATCTCCATTTTTTTCATAAAAATTAATTGTAAAGTCACTATTAGAGCCAAAGTTTAGTGTTGATTGTTCAATACAATCATTCAATGTAGATAAATCAGAATGACTTGTTATTTTCCAATTTCCAACTATTGAATTTGTTAGGTTTTCATCACTTGATGAACATGATAATAATGAGATGATTGTTAATGTTAAAATAATTGTTTTTTTCATGATTAATTAAGGTTAAAATTTATTTTTTCATTAATAAAATTGAATCCATTTTTTTACTTTGAGAAACTGCAAATAAATAAGAGTTACCGTCTGTATATTGAAATTGGAAGTAAGCCCATCCATCTATTTTCTTTGTAAAAAATGGTTCTAATTCCTCTATGATATTGTCGAAAATATTTCTTTTGTAATCCCATTTATTAATTGGAAAGTTCATAATTTCCATATGGTCAAAATCTTTGGTTATTACATACAGTATACCGTCGTCATTTAAACCCACCCCAGAAGAATAATAAGGCGCTCCTTTATTAAATCCTGTGTCAGAAAAGTCATATCTATTCATTTCTTGTTTCCATTGACTTCTTGACATGTTATACCATTTTATAATATTCTCAACACATGTTTGAGGGTATGATTTCGTACTAAAAGTAACATCATCACACTGAGCTATTGATATATTTGATACTATTAAGAAAATAAAGGTAAAATATTTTTTCATAATTATTTGAGTTTGTTTTTTATAAGGTTAAAGAAAACTTGACTAGATTCTTTGTCTGATATCATTAGATTAAGTTTATTTTTACTATTGTAAAATGTAATGTTAGATTTTGAATTGTTTTCCATATGCTCATTATTACAACTTTCCTTTATAAAAATATTGAACAGTTTTTTTAATGGCTTTTTACATTTGTATATAAGAAGTTTTTTAGGTAGCCTAATATCTTGAATTACTATATATTCATTAGAAATTAAAAGATTAAATTCTGCTTTTTCCTTGTAGTTTCTTGTACTATCTATTTCACTTTTGAAACTTGTTAAAAGACTTTTGTATTCACCATTAAAACTCTGTGCCATTATTTGAGTAGAAAACATTAAATAGATTAATAATTGTTTGAATTTCATATACCTACCTAATAGAGTTAGCATTTAAATGATAAATAATCCCTTCATTATTTATGTAATAATTGGTAACCCAAGTTATAAAGCCATTGTATTTCCTATAACTGTATACTTCTCCATCACTACCATCGGAGTATGTTTCATAAGGTTTACCGAGGTTGAGAATTAAAGTTTTTTTTGTTTCTCCTACCCAAATTTTTCTGGCTTTTTCTATTTGTTGCTTATTATGATCAACGAGAGAAGTTGTTGCACATCCATACAAACTTAAAATTAGCACAACAGCTAAAAAGGTCTTTTTCATTTTTTAATTAATTAAAATATCTGTGGAAGAGCTAACAGAAAAGTTAGTTATATAAAAAAGGTGTGCTCTCCTACTTATTCAGCTAATCAGAGGCTCCGCCAAGAACCTAAACCACACCAAACAGCACAGAGATAACACACCCGAATTGAGTGTGTATCTACTTGTTGTACTGCTCCTGTGATTTCTAAAGAAATTTGGCGGATTCCTGATTAAGGAGCTTGTCTTAAGTAAACACCTAATATTTTTATGTTTCAATTGTAAAAATAATAAACTATTTGATTCTAAAAGGGAAATATGTAACTTTTACACAAAATTCAGAACAAAATAATTTTCACATAAAAAACCCTACAGCTAAATAACTATAGGGCTTGTTTGATATATAAACTTTTATCTGACTTTTTACAATCAATTTAGTTTACAACTCTTTTTTGCATATCTTTTACTAGCTCATTAATTCTATTTTTGAACTTTTCAGAGCTAATGCACATTTCAAATTCTGAAAAATGATGATCTTCAATATTTGAATATTTAAAGTATTCAGCATCTTTAATCATTAATAGACGTATAAACGATTTATACTTTTGATTAACAACATCTATTTCACTTTTGGGAATACTATCCCAAGTATAGAACATTGTTTTTGTTTCTGTAATTTCTAATAATCCAATCAAAGAGTTATTATCGTCTAGAAGAAGTAATTGATTCATTCCAAATACAGAAAGGTTACAATCTTCAATTTGAAAAATTGCTTTTTCTTCTTCCATTTTAATTTCAAGCTTTAATGTTGGGGGTAAAAAATTTATTGTTTTTATTTTAAATTAATTATTAAATGATTACGATTTTAGAATAACGCCTTTATAGGTATTCCAACTCTTATTCTGGCTATAAAGTCATCTGATATTTTAGAGTTATATATTGCATTTTCAAATCCAGCTTCAATACCAATAGTAACTTTATTCACACCATCTTTTTTTATATCTCTAAATACCGGGCCAAAAAGTAATGTAAAGTTTTTTTGAAAATAAGGATTATCATTTTTATTACCCATTAAAAAGTTATGAGAAAAATTTAAGCTTAACCCCATTTTATTATAACCTGAAAAAGCATATAATCCATAAAAATTAAAATTACCAAAATAACTATCATCGTTTAAGTTATTGTAATTTCCAATTTCGTTATCTTCTGTATCTGTTATTATTAGGTTTCCTGAATCATTTTTCAATCTAGGTGTTTTTAGTATGAGATTATTATCCAATAAATTCCCAGCAACAAGAGAAAAACCTGTCTGAATATAAACAAGAGAATTCCTTTTGCGTAAATAATTATAGTTTATTGAACTTTCCCATTTAAATTTATTATCAAATTCTTCAATATTCAAGTCTTTAAGAATATTTAAACTATCAATTTTATATACATGATTTGAAAATGAATTATCAAAAGCTATCCATTTAAAGGAATAACCTGAACCTTGAAACTTATTATCATATTCTTGAAATTCTTTACTAACAAGGTTTTTCTGATTACATTCACTAAAGTTCTTGTAATTAGAGTTAACAAGGCTTAAACTATCTTTTACAAATTTTGCTCCTTTTGAGTTTATTCTCTTTAATAAAGCGACAAAATCAGCTTCTTTAATATGGTTTTCATGCCCTTTCTCAACAATTGACTCAAACTTTTCGTAATTAACTACTCCCTTTCTACGTATAGACACTATAGTATCCAAAACGGCTATTTTTTTTGAAGGATTTACTTTATGATATAGTTTTACAAAACTTCTTTTTTGACTTAATATAGAATCAACAAAATATTTTCTATTATCAATATGCTTCGTTTTTGATGTACTATAGAAAGACATACTTCCTTTAAACTTATAAACAACACCTAGGTTTATACCAACATTATTAGACCAAGAACCTTCAGAATACAAATTAAAAAGAGAACTTTTTCCTTCTGTAAAAATTCCTGGTTTTAAAAACCATTGATTTTTTCCCGGGCTACTTAATGCTAAAATTGTATTAAGGTTTATTGAAGTCTCATTATTCTTAATGGCTAAACCTAAAGCAGATGAATTTGTAGAAATATCACTATTACCAAATATAGCTTGATTAAAATATTTATTTAGCTTCTTTCCCAATATGGTATTTGAAACAACTTTGTTTTTATCTTTATAATGGGTTTTAATGTAATCATCTATATGAGTTTGATATTTTGTTCTTTTATCATTCTCTTTATGATTTTTGATTATACTATCAACTTGTGTTTGGCTAATATTTTGAGAAAAGGTACTTATTGAAAATAGAAGGATTAAAAAAGTAATTTTTTTCATTAAAAAAGTTTTAAGGTTAGTGGCATAAAGTTAATATGATTTTTAAAACTAGAAATACCTAATACTAGGTATTTTCAATCTTATTTTTCAAGCTGTTAATTTCCTTACTTACCTTGACCTTTACAACTTTAGCATAATGTTCTTGCGTAACCTGTAATCTTGAATGTCCTAACAATTCTGATACAACCTCCATAGATACTCCATTTGATAATAAAATAGTAGTTGCAAAAGTTTTTCTTGCATTATGATGAGTAAGCTTCTTCTCTATTCCTAAAACTTCTAATATTTCTTTTAAATATGAGTTAAACCTTTGATTACTAATCTTAGGAAAAAAGTTGTCATACTTGTCAAGAATCTTTTGGGCTTTTGGTAGAATTGGAACTGAAATTTTAGACCCAGTTTTCTTTCTATACATTTCAATCCATTTATTGCCATCAAACCCTACTTTAATATGTTTTTCTGATAACATTGACATTTCTTGATACGCTAAACCTGTATAACAACAAAAAACAAATAAATCTTTTACTTGTTGTAATCTTGGTTGTATAAAAGTGTATTCCTCTATATCTTTTAGCTCCTCTGCAGTAAGATAAACTAGCTTGATTTTATATTTAGTAGGTTTATGTAGAATAAAAGGATTTCTATCTAAGTAATTTTCAGCGATACCATAATTAATAATCTTTTTTAATCTCTGTAAACTCCTATTAATTGTTGCTTGACTTAACTTCTTGTTAGTTTTAAAATAGTATTCTAAATCCTTTATAAACTTCAGTTCAAGCTGGTTTAATTTTATATCTGACCTCTTGTATTTATGTTTTATAAATTCAGCTACTTTGCGTTTGTTTTCGATATATCTCCCCCAAGAAGTTTCATTAAAATCTATACCTATTAATGCTTTGGTTGCATTGTTATGTAGGTCATACAACTCTAAAAGTGTCTTTTCAGTTCTGATGTTTTCTCCCTTATATTGACTATAAATATCATCTACGTCAAAATTATCTTGCTGAAGTTGCAGTAATAAAAAAGCCTCATTAATCTTTTGACTAATAAGGCTTAATTGTGTATTTACAATTTCTGAGTTTTCTGCTTTACTTAAAAGCTTCTGTTTTTTGCTATCCCAGTAATTGGGGTTTATAAATAATCCTGTAGAGAAATCTTTTCTCTGTTTATTATAAGTTATCCTACATCTCATAGGACTATTACCTCTTTTATTTATTCTGTTTTTCTGAATAAAAAATAGTATATGTATTTTACTGTTATTCATTATTTTAATATTTTAAAAAATGTGCACCTTAACAAAAAAGCATGTACTCCTAAATGTGCACCTCAAAAGGGCTATAAAAGGATATTATTGATAAAAATGAAGATGTGAGTAAAGGTATTGAAATACTCCTACAAGCACCATAAAACCTACAAAAACAAAAAAGCCTCACTATTTCTAGTAAGGCTTATTGTGATCGCGACAGGATTCGAACCTGTGACCGTCTGCTTAGAAGGCAGATGCTCTATCCAGCTGAGCTACGCGACCATTGTTTGTCGGGGTGGCAGGATTCGAACCTGCGACCTCCTGCTCCCAAAGCAGGCGCGATGACCGGGCTACGCTACACCCCGATGGTGTCATCTACAACTTTTTTGCGGAGAGACCGGGATTCGAACCCGGGCATCCCGAAGGATGACAGCTTAGCAGGCTGCTGCATTACCACTCTGCCACCTCTCCCTAATTCTTGCCGAAGCGTGAACTAAAAATTGCGAGTGCAAATGTATAACTATATATACGTTTCTACAAACTTTTTTGATAAAAAAATCACCTATTCTGGGTACTCAACTCGTAAGTGATAGATATTCATTAACTTATTCTTAATAATTTTTTTAATTTTTTCTATTTCTCTAAAAGTAATATCAGAATTTATGAACTGATTATCGTTTTTTTGCTTGTCTATAATTCTATCAATTAACACATCTATCGATTGTGCTGTCGGATTTTTTAAACTTTTAGAAGCAGCTTCTGCTGCATCACACATCATTAAAATGGCTGTTTCTTTTGAAAACGGAATTGGTCCTTGGTATTGAAACTTCTGAATATCAACATCTGGATTGTTTTCTTGTTCTTGTTTATAAAAGTAATAGGTAACGCTTGTTCCATGGTGTGTACGGATAAAGTCTATAATCCTATCTGGTAATTTATTCTTTTTAGCTATTTCAATTCCGTTAATTACGTGATCTAAAATAATACGTGCACTATCTACTGGTAATAAATCATTATGTGGGTTAACTCCTGTGGATTGATTTTCGGTGAAATACATTGGATTTACCATTTTACCAATATCGTGATATAAAGCTCCTGTTCTTACTAGCATAGAGTTCGCTCCTATTTCATTTGCTGCTGCTTCAGCTAAATTAGCCACCTGCATGGAATGTTGGAACGTTCCTGGTGCTTTCTCGTTTAAATCTCTTAATAGTTTTGAATTTGTATTAGAAAGCTCTAATAAAGTTACATCAGAAACCAACCCGAAAAGCTTTTCATAAAAATAGATAAAAAACACTGCTAAGAACGATAACAATCCGTTAGCTGCAAATAGACCAAAATACATCCAATTTATCTTATCTGCATTCCCTTCTTTTAAAATAGAAAAGGCAAAATAAGTAACCATATAAATTAGCGTTATTTGTCCAATAGACATAAACAAACTTGCTCTTTTATATAATTCAGAAACCGTTAATATGGTTACAATTCCCGCTATAATATGTAAATAAATAAACTCAAAACTATTTGGTACAATAAACCCTAATAACAATACGGTAAGTACATGAGTAAACAAACCTAATCTAGCATCAAAAAAAGCTTTTAGTACAATTGGTAAAATACTTAACGGAACAACATACAAATAATCAGAATTGTATTTTACCACCATCGTTTGTACAAAAATCATTAAAAAGATATTGAAGAAAATAAAGGTTACTTTATTATTATCATTAAAAGTTTCAAACCTATATCTTTCTAAAAACAATAATAACATCAATAATGCTAGGGCTACTAAAATTGTGTATCCAAATACAATCCAATAATAATTAGATTTTGTCCAAATTCTAGAGCTTGATGCTACTTCATACGACTTTAAAACATTATACTTTCTTCCTTCAACAATATCTCCTTTTAAAATAATTAATTCTCCTTTTGAAACTTTTCCTTTTGCATAAGAAATACCTTGTAAACGTTCATTTAACTCCTTTTCACTGTATTTATAATCGTAGGTTACGTTAGGGCGCAAATTATTTGACAAATAGTTTATTAGAAGACGTTGTTTATAGTACTGAAGTCCCTCTGTATTTGTTCTTAAAAAGCTTAAAATATCTTTTGATTGTACTAACCTTGAAAACGGAACATCATCAATAGAGTTTCCTTTTCGTAATATTATTACATCTCCTCTATTTGCTTTATCAATACTTGCATCATCTAGAAAACCATACAGATATATTTTATCAATAAGTTTTTCTCCTTCTCTAATTAAATCTCTAATAGCACTAGTTGATAAAGAGTCTATATTTGTAACTTGATTAGTAAATGAACGGAATACTTCTGTTTTTATCGATGTATCAACTACAAAATATTTTTTTGAACTATTTTCAAGTTCTTTTTTCTCAGCTTCAATCTCTTCTGGAGTCTTTTGAATGGCAAAATCAAATGGAGCATATAAATTATCATATTGCCAAGGTTTTCCTTGCGGAAAATCATACTTAAACTGTCCTCCTTTAGGAAACAAATACACAATAGCAATTACTGTAATTAAGAATAACAATACTTTGTAAATTATCGTGTTATTCTTGTACAGTCTGTTGATTAAATCGTTCATTTTTGATCTTTATAAAATGTAAATATAACCTTTCTCTATTATTTGAGTACTTGTTATAAAATGGTTATTTTCGCAAAACAAATCTTAATACAATTCACCCAATACATGAAATCAATAGTAGGAAAATAATTATTAAGCACTTAAAAGCTTTATTATTTTAGTCACTTTTGGTTATTGGGATAAATAAAAAATTAACAAATAGTAGCACATGAAAGAAGTAGTAATAGTATCGGTTGCAAGAACTCCAATTGGTAGTTTTTTAGGAACATTATCAACTACACCTGCGCCTAAATTAGGTGCTGTAGCCATTAAAGGAGCTTTAGATAAAATTAACTTAAAACCAGAAATGGTTGAAGAAGTTTTTATGGGTAATGTAGTTTCGGCAGGTTTAGGACAAGCCCCAGCTCGTCAAGCTGCAATTTTTGCAGGAATACCAGATACTGTGCCTTGTACTACTGTAAATAAAGTTTGTTCATCAGGAATGAAGTCTATTATGTTAGCTGCACAAACTATCGCTTTAGGTGATGCCGAAATAGTTGTTGCTGGTGGTATGGAGAACATGAGTATGATTCCTCACTACCAACATGCTAGAACTGGCAGTAAATTTGGTCCTATCAAAATGGAGGATGGAATGCAAAAAGATGGTTTAGTTGATGCTTACGAACAAGTAGCCATGGGAGTTTGTGCTGATGAATGTGCTGTTGAATATGAATTTTCAAGAGAAGATCAAGATGCTTTTGCTGTTGAATCATACAACCGTTCTGCTAAAGCGTGGAGCGAAGGAAAATTTGCAGATGAAGTTGTTCCAGTTGAAATACCTCAACGTCGTGGAGAGCCTATTGTCTTTTCTGAAGATGAAGAGTATAAGAATGTAAAAATGGAAAAAATTCCTGCGTTACGTCCTGCGTTTACGAAAGAGGGTACAGTAACTGCTGCTAATGCATCAACTATTAATGATGGTGGAGCTGCTTTAGTATTAATGTCTGCTGATAAAGCTGCTGAATTAGGCTTAACTCCATTAGCAAAAATTAAAGGATATGCTGATGCTGCTCATGAACCAAAATGGTTTACAACAGCTCCTGCTAAAGCATTACCTAAAGCTTTAGCTAAAGCTGGAGTTTCTATTGATGATGTTGATTATTTTGAATTAAACGAAGCTTTTTCTGTAGTTGGGTTAGCAAATATGAAAATCTTAGGATTATCTGCTGACAAAGTAAATGTTAATGGTGGTGCTGTTTCATTAGGACACCCATTAGGAGTTTCTGGAGCTAGAATTATTATTGCTTTAACTTCAATTTTAAAACAAAACAACGCTAAAATTGGTGCTGCTGGTATTTGTAATGGTGGTGGTGGTGCTAGTGCAATGGTTATTGAAAGAGTTTAATTGTTTTAAAGCCCCAACTAGTAGATGTCTTTCGGAATTTGTAATTTAAGTATTGTTCCTCTTCGATTAGAGCCTTCTGATGCTTCAGAAATGGTAAATCAAGTTGTTTTTGGTGAGCACTTTGAAGTCTTAGAAAAAACTAAAAAATGGAGTAAAATTCGTTTAGCTTTCGATGATTATGAGGGCTATATAGATAATAAACAATACGAAGAAATTTCTGAAGAAATACATATTCTTTTATCTAAAGAAAAAAAGCACTATGCTGGTGAATTAATTGATTTTATTACTGATAATAACAGTAATTTAACCACTATTCCTATGGGAGCTCGTCTTCCATTGTTTAAGAATAATAAAATCAATATTAACAATACCTCTTTTTTATATGAGGGCAAAGTATGCAATAACAAACTAGCTAAATCTGCAATTGTAGAAACCGCTTTCTTATTCTTAAATGTCCCTTATTTATGGGGAGGTAAATCGCCTTTTGGAATTGATTGTTCAGGATTTACCCAAACTGTATATAAACTATGTGGATACAATCTTCTACGCGATGCTAAACAACAAGCAACTCAAGGCGAAGTATTAAGTTTTATTGAAGAAAGTGAACCCGGTGATTTAGCGTTTTTTGATAATGAAGAAGGTATTATTACCCATGTTGGAATTATTATGAATGACTACAACATTATACATGCTCACGGAAAAGTTCGTATTGATAAATTAGACCATAGTGGTATTTATAATGTTGATACGCAGCAACACACTCATAAACTTAGAGTTATTAAACGTTTAGTTGAATAACCAACTTTTATAACACAAAAAAAACCGAAACTTAAAAGTTTCGGTTTTTTTATACTTGAATAACTTCTTATTTCATTGATTGATACAACTCTCTATATTCAGAAGCCTTATCGCTCATTTCTAAAACTTCATATAAGTTCATTAAAGTTTTAACAGTTTCTACATTTCTGTTTAAACTATCAGCTTTTTCTAAAAATGGAATAGCCTCTTTATAAACTTCTTTTTGCTTTGCAGCTAACTCATCATACTTTTTAAAGTTAGATAAGTTTTTATTCATCTCTTCTACAATCGCTTTTTCTTTATCTAAAACTACTACTGCTAAATTCATGTAAGCATCAGCATAATCTGGTTTTAACTCTACAGCTTTGGTATAATACTTTTTAGCATCATCCATTCTACCTTCGTTAAAGTTTACAACACCTAAATTATAGTATAAAGTTGGATTTTCTGGATCTAAAGCTACAGCTTCATTCATTAATTCTCCAAACTTATCCATTTTCCCCATCTCAACATATAACTGAGCTTCATTTAAGATTAAGTTTAAATCTTTAGGGTTAGAAGCACGAGCATCTTTAAAAGCTGCAATAGCTTCATCAGTTTTTCCTTGTTCTTTTAATATTAAAGCTACATTTTTAACAATTGTTGCTGATTTTGAATCAGAAGACTTTGTTTCTGGTTTTACATAATTTCCTGTTTTTACCATTAAATCTCTTCTAGCCTTGTCATTTCCAAAACTTTCAACTTTTCCAGTAGTTTTATCTGTAGCTACATATTGCTTTTCAACACCTGTATAACCTATTTTTTGTAACTCTCTGTAATACTCAATCGCCTTATCATAATCTTTAGCTTGAGTAGCTGAAACAGCCGCATTATATGCAAATGAAGTATCTGTAGGACTTAACACATATGTTAAATAGAAACCATCAGCAGCACCCTTATAGTCTTTTTTATTATTGTATAAATCAACTGCTTTTTTTGAAACTTCTTGAATCATTTGGTTTAAGATAGGCTTAGCCTCATCTGTATACTTATTCTCACCCATCGCTAATAAAGCGTTCAAAGCTTCTCCTGCTTTTTTATAATCTTTTTTAGCAGCTAATGCTTTACCTTTTAAGAAATAAAATTTAGATTTATATTTATCTTCACCATTCATCATTAAAGAGCCCTCAATCGCGTTAAGAGTGCTTAATGCAGTAGTAAAATCTTGTTTTTTTATCGCTTTTTCAGCATCTTTTAATTCCGATTTCTGAGCCACCGCCCCTAACGACATTAATCCTAAAGAAAGGGCTAAAATTTGATTTTTCATTTTTAGTTATGATTTATTTATTGTTGTTCTTGACTTTCGTTTGTTTCGTTTTCAATTTCCATGCCATTTTCATCTTCGTCTTTTTCATGCATAACTTTTGCTACTGCTGCAATATCATCATTATCTTTAATATTGATTAGTTTAACCCCCTGTGTCGCTCTACCCATAACTCGTAAATCTTCAACAGCCATTCTGATAGTTAACCCTGATTTATTAATAATCATTAGATCATTAGAGTCATCAACATTCTTGATAGCAACTAAATTACCAGTTTTTTCTGATATATTCAACGTTTTAACTCCTTTACCTCCACGATTCGTTATACGGTAATCTTCTAAATTAGAACGTTTTCCATATCCTTTTTCTGAAACTACTAAGATATTACTTTCCATATCATTAACAGCAACCATACCAATTACCTCATCATTTTCATGTGATAATGTAATACCGCGAACTCCTGAAGCTGTTCTTCCCATTGGACGTGTTTTAGCTTCTTCAAAACGAATTGCTTTCCCTGATTTAAGTGCAAGCATTACTTGGCTATCTCCAGTAGTTAGTTTCGCCTCTAGTAACTCATCACCTTCTTTAATGGTAATTGCATTAATACCATTAGTTCTTGGACGAGAGTATTGCTCTAAAGGAGTCTTCTTAACCTGACCACGTTTTGTTGCCATAATAACATAATGACTGTTGATGTAATCTTCATCTTTTAAATCACCTGTTACTAAGAACGCCTTTACCTTATCATCTTGTTCAATATTGATTAAATTTTGAATCGCTCTACCTTTTGTATTCTTACCTCCTTCTGGAACTTCGTACACACGCATCCAAAATACTTTTCCTTTTTGAGTAAAGAACAACATGTATTGGTGGTTAGTACCAACAAATAAATGTTCTAAGAAATCTTCGTTACGAGTAGTCGCTCCTTTTTGTCCACGTCCTCCTCTATTCTGAACCTTATATTCATCTAAGTTAGTACGCTTTACATAACCAGCATGCGAAATAGTAACTACTACTTTAGAGTTAGGAATCATATCTTCGATTCGCATATCTCCTCCTGCATACTCAATTACCGAACGACGATCATCTCCATACTTTTCTTTAATATGCAGTAATTCATCTTTAATTATTTGGTAACGTCTAGGTTCGTTAGCAAGAATATCTTTTAAATCTGCTATTGTTTTGATGATTTCATCATACTCAGCACGTAATTTATCTTGCTCCAGTCCTGTTAACTGACGTAAACGCATTTCTACAATAGCACGTGCTTGAATCTCTGTTAACTCAAAACGCTCTATTAATTTTTCACGTGCTTCATCTGCATTAGAAGAACCTCTAATAATAGCAATTACTTCATCAATATTATCAGAAGCTATAATTAATCCTTCTAAAATATGAGCACGAGCTTCTGCCTTCTTTAATTCAAATTCTGTTCTACGAACAATTACTTCGTGTCTATGCTCTACAAAGTAGTGAATTAACTGTTTTAAGTTTAATTGCTCAGGACGACCATTAACTAAAGCAATATTGTTTACACTAAACGAAGTTTGTAATTGTGTATACTTAAATAGCTTATTTAAAACAATATTAGGAATAGCATCACGCTTTAAAACATAAACAATACGCATTCCTTTACGGTCAGACTCATCACGAATACTTGCAATACCTTCTAGCTTCTTATCATTAACCAAGTCTGCAGTTTTCTTAATCATTTCTGCTTTATTCACTTGGTAAGGAATCTCAGTTACGACGATACACTCACGTCCTTTTACCTCTTCAATAGTAGCTTTAGCACGCATTACGATACGTCCACGACCTGTATGGAAAGCATCTCTTACACCATCATAACCATAAATAATTCCACCTGTAGGAAAATCAGGTGCTTTGATGTGTTGCATTAACTCATCAATCTCAATATCTCTATTATCAATATAGGCAATAGTACCATTAATAACTTCAGTTAAGTTATGCGGCGCCATGTTTGTTGCCATACCTACTGCAATCCCCGATGCTCCATTAACTAATAAGTTAGGAATACGTGTTGGTAGTACCGTAGGTTCTTGTAAGGTATCATCAAAGTTTAACTTGTGATCTACCGTATCTTTTTCAATATCAGATAACATTTCTTCTGATATTTTCTGCATACGCACCTCAGTATAACGCATTGCTGCTGGACTATCACCATCAACCGAACCAAAGTTCCCTTGTCCATCAACCATCATATAACGCACACTCCAGTCTTGTGCCATACGTACCATTGAGTCGTATACCGAAGTATCTCCGTGTGGGTGATACTTACCTAATACTTCCCCTACAACTCTTGCAGATTTTTTATATGCTCCAGTAGCTTTAATTCCTAATTCGTGCATACCAAACAACACTCTTCTATGCACTGGTTTTAAACCATCTCTTACATCGGGTAATGCTCTGGATACTATCACCGACATTGAATAATCGATGTATGCGGACTTCATTTGCTCTTCAATGTTGATAGGGATCAACTTTTCGCCATCTGCCATATATTTTCTTTTAAAATATTAGTATTTATTTTTGTCAAAAAAGTGAATTTTACACTTGATAAAACTCACTTTTAAAATGCTTTTTAGTTCTCTGCATTTTCTAAAACATTGCAAGATACTACAACCCTCAGTTTTACACAAAAAATATACCGACTGTTTTGTGTTATTTATTAACAATTTTATAAGGTTATTAAACATTAAAATACCTTATTTTACTCGTCAGAATGTCAGTTAAAAACTATTGGCATCTTTTTTGTAATTTTTAAGAAAAAAACTTACTAACTTTACAGAGATAGAAAATAAATTTATGGACGATAATTTTTCACCACAGGTTAGAGATGTGATTACTTTCAGTAAAGAGGAGGCCTTAAGACTAGGACATGACTTTATTGGAACGGAACATCTTTTGTTGGGTTTGATTAGAAAAGGTGATGGAAAAGCCATTGAAATATTAACAACTTTTGATGTTGATTTAGATTTAGTACGTAATAAACTAGAAAAACTAAATCCGACAACCCCATCTTTTTCAAGCCCTCAAAGGAAGAGCTTACACCTTACAAGACAAGCAGAGAAAGCTATAAAAACAACGTTTTTAGAAGCTAAATTATATCAAAGTAACGCAATAGATACTGCGCACTTATTATTATGCATCTTACGTAACGAGAATGATCCTACAACAAAACTACTTCAAAAATATGATGTAGATTATGAGCAGGCTAAAAACTTGTACAAAGAGCTACACGTAGATGATGACACATTTATTTCACCTATAGGAGAAACTCCATCAGACGATGAATTTGCTGACGAAAAGTCAAACCCTTACGGGCAACAACCTCAAAAAGGAAAGCAAGTTAAAAAATCTAAAACTCCTGTTTTAGATAACTTCGGACGTGATTTAACAGCATTAGCAGTTGCTGGAAAGTTAGACCCTGTTGTAGGCCGTTTAAAAGAAATTGAGCGTGTTTCTCAAATTTTAAGTAGACGAAAAAAGAACAACCCAATGCTTATTGGTGAACCTGGTGTTGGTAAATCTGCCATCGCTGAAGGATTAGCCTTACGTATTGTAGATAGAAAAGTATCTCGAATTTTATTCGATAAACGAATTGTTTCTCTTGACTTAGCTAGCTTAGTTGCTGGTACAAAATATAGAGGTCAATTTGAAGAACGTATGAAAGCGTTAATGAATGAGCTAGAAAAGAATGATGACATCATTTTATTTATTGATGAGATTCATACCATTGTGGGTGCTGGAGGAGCTACAGGTTCGTTAGATGCTTCTAACATGTTAAAACCTGCCTTAGCTAGAGGAGAAATTCAATGTATTGGTGCAACTACTTTAGATGAATACAGAACTAATATTGAAAAAGACGGTGCATTAGAACGTCGTTTTCAAAAAGTAATTGTAGACCCTACTTCTGTTGAAGAAACGATACAAATTTTACACAACATTAAAGGGAAATACGAATCACATCATCATGTTACTTTTACTGATGAAGCTATTGATGCTTGTGTAAAATTAACCAACCGTTATATGACTGATCGCTTTTTACCAGACAAAGCTATTGATGCTTTAGACGAAGCCGGGTCGAGAATTCATATTACAAATATTGTAGTTCCTCAACAAATTTTAGAATTAGAGGCGAAACTAGAAGAAATTAGAGGACGCAAAACTAAAGCAGTAAGCGGACAAAAGTACGAGGAAGCTGCTAAGCTTCGTGATGACGAAAAAAATATAGAAACAGCTTTAGAATCAGCTCAACACCAATGGGAAGAAGATTCTAAACTACATAGAGAAATTGTAACTGAAGATAATGTAGCTGAAGTAGTATCGATGATGACAGGAATTCCTGTAAATCGTGTTGCAGAAGCAGAAAGTAGCCGTTTAGCAGAATTACCTCAATTAATAAAAGGTAAAGTAATTGGTCAAGATGAAGCCGTTACCAAAGTAGTAAAAGCTATACAACGTAACCGTGTTGGACTAAAAGACCCTAATAAACCAATCGGTTCTTTTATTTTCTTAGGTTCAACTGGTGTTGGTAAAACACAGTTAGCTAAAGTATTAGCACGTGAGTTATTTGACTCTGAAGATTCTTTAATTAGAATTGATATGAGTGAATACATGGAGAAGTTTGCCATTTCTCGTTTAATTGGTGCACCTCCAGGATACGTTGGTTATGAAGAAGGTGGACAATTAACTGAAAAAGTACGTCGTAAGCCTTATTCTGTAATCTTATTAGACGAGATTGAAAAGGCGCATCCTGATGTATTTAACATGCTATTACAAGTGTTAGATGATGGACACATAACAGATAGTTTAGGTCGTAAAATAGATTTTAGAAACACCATTATTATTATGACTTCAAACATTGGAGCTCGTAAATTAAAAGATTTTGGTGGTGGTGTTGGTTTCGGAACTGCTTCTAAAAAAGAACAAGAAGATGCACATGCTAAAAGCATTATTGAAGGTGCTTTAAAGAAATCATTTGCACCTGAGTTTTTAAATCGTATTGATGATGTTGTAATCTTCAACTCTCTAGAGCGTGAAGACATTCATAAGATTATTGATATTGAATTAGATAAATTACTAAGACGTATTGATGACTTAGGTTACAAACTTACGTTAAGTGAAAAAGCCAAAGATTATATTGCTGACAAAGGTTTTGACAAACAATACGGTGCTCGTCCATTAAAAAGAGCCATTCAGAAATACATTGAAGATGCATTAGCTGAAGAAATTGTAAACTCTAAATTAAATGAAGGTGATGCTATCTTTATGGACTTAGATGAGAAAGACAAAAAGCTCATCATTAAAATAGAAAAAGGTGAAAAACCAAAAGAGTCTCGTACCGAAATAGACGAAGACCAATAAAAATAAAAATCCCAGGTAAATAACGCTTGGGATTTTTTTATCCTCTTGATTTTACCCGATTCATAAATTAGTTTCATTTATCCCTAATAATTGAACTTAATAAAACTAAAAAGATTAATTATTAACTATAACAACTAAACTATGAACTCAACAAACGAAAACCAAATTACCCCTTCAAGAATCATGGAAGTAGGTATGGGTTTTTGGGCTTCAAAAACCTTACTTACTGCTGTTAAAATGGGGTTATTTACACATTTAGCCAAAGGGGGATTATCAGGAAAAGAAATTCAAGATAAACTCAAACTTCATGATAGATCTCTTTTCGACTTTCTTGACACTTTAGTTGCTTTAGGTTTCTTACAACGTTCCGGATTAAAAGAAAGCGCTATATATAGCAATTCTGAAGATTCCAACTTGTTTTTAGATAAAAACAAACCTAGTTATATGGGAGGCATATTAGAAATGTCTAACAACAGATTGTATCCTTTTTGGAACGATTTAGAAGAAGCTTTAATAACTGGAAAACCACAAAATGAGACAAAAAATGGTGGCAAGCCAATATTTGAAGCAATTTATGCAGATGAAAATAAGCTCCGAGAATTTATACACGGAATGTCAGGTGTTCAGGCTGGAAATTTCATGAAATTAGCTCGTGATATTAATTTTTCTAAATACAATACGTTATGTGATATTGGTGGTTCTGGAGCAGATTTATCAATACAAATTGCAAAAAGTAATCCGCATATAAAATGTATTTCTTTTGACCTTCCTGCTGTTGAACCAATAGCAAAAGAAAATGTAACCCGTTTTGATTTAAACGACAGAATAGAAATTCACTCAGGTGATTTCTTTGTTGATGAATTACCAAAAGCAGACGTTATTACCATGGGAAACATTCTTCATGATTGGGGTACAAAAGATAAGTTAATGCTCATAAAAAAAGCCTATAACGCCCTACCTAAAGAAGGAGCACTAATCATTATTGAAAATATAATTGATAATGAAAGAAATAAAAATGCTTTTGGTTTAATGATGTCCCTAAACATGATTATTGAAACAGATGAAGGCTACGATTTTACTCTTTCAGATTTTAATAACTGGGCAAAAGAGGTAGGTTTTAGCAATACTAGAATGATGCATTTAACTGGTCCTTCGAGTGCCATTATCGCTGTTAAATAACTTTAAAAATCTCGTACTTAAATAAACGAAGACTAATAAAAATCCCAAGTAAATAACATTTGGGATTTTATTATTCTATATCTATCCCTCATCAAGAGTATTAAATCTCCCTTCTTCTTTCTAGTATTAAATTTGTACTTTTAACTAATAATCAAAACACATTAGTACCAACAAGTTATAATATGAATAAATACTGTATTCTTTTCATTGCTCTCCTTATCCTTTCATGTACTGGTAATACATCTTCAAAGAAAACATCAAAAACAAACACCCCTACAAAACAAAGTAAGAGCAATACCGCTATTGTTATTTTAGGAACTATTCAAGATGCAGGCTCTCCACAAATTGCATGTAAAAAAGAGTGTTGTGCTAACCTTTTTAAGAATCCTGATAAAAAAAGACAGGTAACCTCATTAGGAGTAATTGACAAGCAACACCATAAAACTTATTTGTTTGAAGCAACTCCTGATATTGCAACACAAATGAAAACACTTACCAAACTAGAAGATGGTAGTGACAAAGAAATTGCAGATGGAATCTTTTTAACACATGCTCATATAGGACACTACACTGGTTTAATGTATTTAGGTAAAGAAGCTATGGATGCTGACAATACACCTGTATATACAATGCCTAGAATGAAAGAGTTCTTATCTGAAAATGGACCTTGGAATCAATTAATCACACGAAAAAACATAGCGCTCTATCCAATAAAAAATGAAAAAACAATTGAACTAACCAAAAACATTAAGGTTACTCCACTTATGGTTCCTCATAGAGACGAATATTCAGAAACCGTGGGCTATCGCATAACTGGTCCTAATAAAAGTGCTTTGTTTATTCCTGATATTGACAAATGGGAAAAATGGGACAAAAACATTATTGATGAAATTAAAAAAGTAGACTATGCTTTTTTAGATGCTACTTTTTATAGTGGAAAAGAAATAAACAGTAGAGATATTAGCCAAATACCACATCCTTTTATTATTGAAAGCTTAGAAAAATTTAAAGATTTAAGTAAACAAGAAAAGAACAAAATTATCTTTATTCACTTCAACCATACAAACCCTGTTATAAACCCAACTAGTGAAGAAAGTGAGTTTGTAAAATCACAAGGGTATAGAATTGCAGAAATTGAAACCGTTTTTGATTTATAGCAAGCACTTATTCCTATCTTTGTAAACCTAACAAACTATAATAAAAATACTATGACGCTCACTATTAAAAATATGGTTTGCAATCGCTGTATCCTAGTCATTCAAAATGAATTAGATAAATTAGGTATTCGCGTAAAAAACATTAAATTAGGTGAGGTTATACTAGAAAAAGAACTTACTTCAGATGAAAAAGAAAGTCTGGACAAGATTTTACTTGATTTAGGCTTCGAGATTATTGATGATAAAAAAAGTCGCATTATTGAAAAGATAAAAAACTTAATCATCAATTTGGTACACCATCAAGACAGTGAAACAAAAATCAATCTATCTGAACTATTAAGCAACGAACTACATCACGATTATAATTACTTATCCAATCTTTTTTCTGAAGTAGAAGGTACTACTATTGAAAAGTATTTTATTGCTCAAAAAATAGAAAAGGTAAAAGAGTTACTCGTTTACGATGAATTATCCTTAAGTGAAATTGCCTTTCGTTTACACTATTCAAGCGTAGCATATTTAAGCAATCAGTTTAAAAAAGTTACAGGATTAACGCCAAGTCACTTTAAAAAAATCCGTAAAGACAGAAGAAAACCATTAGACGAGGTGTAAATCTTATAAATCAATTCCAAAATTCCACAATAAATTTCCTCTAACTTAATGCCAACTTTGTACTGTACAATTAATACAGTAAAAAAATGGCAACAAATAACAATAAAGATATCATTTACCTACCTCTAGAAGGTGTGGAAAGTGAACACTGTGCTTTAATCGTTGAAAAAGGATTAGCACATGTTGAGGGAATTGAAACCCACAAAGTAGAACTAAACAACCAAAGAGCTGCTATTACGGTTACTAACGAAGAAGTTCTTGCAAACGCCGTTACCGCTATAAAAGATTTGGGCTACGGTGTAACCACTGTTAAAAAAGTATTTCCAGTATTAGGTATGACTTGCGCCTCTTGTGCAGGAAGTGCTGAAAGTATTGTTAGCTACGAACCAGGTGTAGTAAATGCTTCGGTAAATTTTGCTAGTGGAAATTTAACGGTAGAATATCTTCCAAACATAACCAATGCTACAAAACTGCAAAAAGCAGTACAAGGTGCGGGTTATGATTTGCTAATTGAAGACGAAACCAAACAACAAGAAACCCTCGAAGCTATTCATGAAAAGAAGTTCAAGCAACTAAAAACCAATACCATGTGGTCGGTACTACTTTCGCTGCCTGTAGTTGTTATTGGTATGTTTTTTATGAACATGCCTTACGCCAACCCTATTATGTGGGCCTTCTCTACCCCTGTGTTATTATGGTTTGGTAAAGACTTTTTTATCAATGCATGGAAACAAGCCAAACATCGTTCTGCAAACATGGACACTTTGGTCGCTTTAAGTACAGGTATAGCGTATATATTTAGTGTATTTAACATGTTGTTTCCTAAGTTTTGGGAATCTAGAGGATTAGAAGCACATGTATATTTTGAGGCTGCTTCGGTTATCATCGCATTTATTCTGTTAGGAAAGCTATTGGAAGAAAAAGCCAAAGGAAACACCTCATCTGCCATTAAGAAATTGATGGGCTTACAACCTAAAACTGTGGTTGTGATACAACCTGACGGAATGGAAAAACAAACCCCTATTGAAGAAGTGAACGTAAATGATACTATTCTTGTCAAACCAGGAGAAAAAATTGCGGTAGACGGTATTGTTATTACAGGAAGCTCTTATGTAGATGAAAGCATGTTAAGTGGCGAACCTGTGCCTGTGCTAAAAGAAGAAAATGAAAAAGTGTTTGCAGGAACCATCAATCAAAAAGGAAGTTTTCAATTCAAAGCTCTTAAGGTTGGAAAAGAAACCATGTTGGCTCAAATTATTAAAATGGTACAAGATGCACAAGGTAGTAAAGCTCCTGTACAAAAATTGGTTGACAAAATTGCAGGTATTTTCGTACCTGTAGTTATGAGTATTGCTGTGATTACATTTATTATATGGTTTATTTTAGGGGGTGATAACGGAGTGGTTCAAGGATTGTTAGCTGCCATCACCGTATTGGTTATTGCATGTCCTTGTGCTTTAGGTCTTGCTACTCCTACCGCTATTATGGTGGGCGTTGGTAAAGGTGCCGAAAAAGGTATTTTAATTAAAGATGCTGAAAGCCTTGAATCTGCTAAAAAAGTAAATGCTATTATTTTAGATAAAACAGGAACTATTACCGAGGGAAAACCAGAGGTAACTGGTATATCTTGGTTACAGAATAATAATACTGCTAAGAACATTCTTTTAAGTATTGAGAAAAAATCTGAACACCCATTAGCAGAAGCAGTTGTAAAGTTTTTAGGAGATACTGCCACTACCCCACTAACAAATTTCGACAGTATTACGGGTAAGGGTGCTAAGGCTGATTATGATGGAAAAACCTTTTTTGTAGGTAATAAAAAACTATTAGTAGAAAATAAAGTTACCATAGCGGAAGAACTTTTAAAACAGGCAGACGGATGGAGCAAACAGGCTAAAACTGTTATTTGGTTTGCTAATAGTAAAGAAGCACTTTCTGTACTTGCTATTTCAGACAAAATAAAAGAAACCTCGGTACAAGCTATTAAAGAGTTACAGGCTATGAATATTGAATTATACATGCTTACAGGTGACAACGAAGCTACTGCAAAATCAATTGCTGAAGAAACAGGTATTCAACATTATAAAGCTGAAGTGTTACCACAACATAAAGCCGATTTTGTAAAAGAGTTACAGCAACAAGGAAAAACCGTTGCTATGGTGGGTGATGGTATTAACGACAGTACTGCCCTAGCTACTGCTGATGTAAGTATTGCCATGGGAAAAGGTAGTGATATTGCGATGGATGTTGCTAAAATGACCATTATATCATCTGACCTAAGTAAGATACCACAAGCCATAAAACTATCAAAACAAACGGTAGCTACCATTAAACAAAACCTATTTTGGGCATTTATTTATAACCTTATTGGTATACCTATTGCTGCTGGTATTTTATACCCAATTAATGGTTTCTTATTAAATCCTATGATTGCTGGTGCAGCCATGGCTATGAGTAGTGTTAGTGTAGTTACCAATAGCTTACGATTAAAATGGAAAAAGTAACAAGTGTTTCAGCACTAACAAGTGTCGGAACGTTTTAAATCTCACTTAATAAGTAAATCTGTAAATCTCACAAATCAATCTTAAAATAGTATAACAACAAACAGTCCCGTTGTGCTGAAATTTACAGTATTCAATAACTAATAAATTTTTAATATAATGGAAAATAATAAAGAGTTAAAATTCAAAACAAACCTTAACTGCGGAGGATGTGTATCAAAAGTTCAAGCTGATTTAGACAATGCTGAAGGTATTTGCCATTGGAATGTAGATACTAATTTTGATGATAAAGTTCTTACCGTAAGTTCTAAAGGAATTACTACGGATGAAGTAATTGCTATTGTAAAAAGTAAAGGTTTTAAAGCAGAACCTTTAGTATAAAAACAATTACACGACTCTCACTTACGCTGCAAATTGAAACAAAAGAGAACACCTGTGCTTTTGTAAGCTGTTAAATTAACTGTTTATAAAAATTTACACTTTAATACACCTCTCTTTGGGGTGTATTTGTTTTTTTTAATGACTTCTTTATACACCACAGCACCTAACAAACATTTTTCTACACAATACGAATATTTTACCTTTTTTGTTGTTTGAAGTTGCTCTCCTTAGGCAGTGAATGGCACTCCCCTTAGGCGGGGAGCATCGTTCCCCTTACCGAGGGAGTGTCGACCCGATTAGGCTTGGGGTGTCGACCCGATAAAAAAGTTACACTTTTTTATCTTACTTTTTTTATATTTGAGAGTGTAAATAAAATTGCTATATCTTCCATTTATTCTACTGTGTAAAATGCGTATTGGTAATTTTATTACGTATATAAACTAGTTATACTATAAAAATATTTAGATGAAAGATATATTCAATTCTATTTTCAAATCTTCAGAAGAAAGGTTAAAAAACCCATTCATCGGCACTTTTATAATATCTTTTATTGCTATCAACTGGAAGCCGATTATGGTACTTATAATTTCAGATAAAAAAATAGAAGATAGAATTGATTACATTGCCAAAAATTTTAATCATCTATCTCAAGTATTATATATCCCGTTAGCAATCGCTATATTTTATATAGGTATTCTTCCTTACATCATGATGATTTTCGATAAACTTACTTTTTACGCGTTGAGTCAAAGAAATGAAAATTTATATAAGAATAAACTCTTAGATATAACTGGCAAAAAATCGGTAGCAACCAGTGAGATTGAATTAGAAAATTTAAAATCGGATTTCAAAGAAAAATCAGATTTAAATAAGAAAATCAAAAAATTAGAAGAAGAAAAATCATTACAGGAGTCAAGAATAGAGAACTTTAATGATGAAAATACAAAACTAAAAAATCAATTATTATCTCTTGAGAAATCTTTAAATGAGAAAGACAGAAAAATTCAAGAATTGAGATATGAGTCCAAAGAAAACAATAACCAATTCAAAAATTATTATACTGAATATAATAGTACACCTCAGAATATTGTTTATGAGTTTGTAAATAGTTTACATATGATTAACAAATACCTTACAGATAGTAATTCTTTAAATAGAGAAAGTAAAAATATAATTGAACAGTTCTTATCTTTAGGACTCATTGAATCTCAAATTGATAATAACAAAAGAAAATTTATTATTTCAGATAAAGGACTTTATTTTATAAAAAGAGCATATTCTGATAATGTTATATAAATACGTTGCATAACAATGACTCCATAAAAAGTACGACTTGAACTCTATGCCTGCGGATATCCTTATGATGGAATTACAGGTCTAACCTTGTTCCTAAAATCATTTAACTTTAAAGCAGCTAAAATAGATGAAGGCGGAGGAATATATGATGTGGAATGGAAAAACGAAACGAAATTTGAACTAAAGGAAATAAAAACGGTAGCTAATTCATTGTGCAAAAAATAAAAGTAAAACTTAATCTATAAGTTTAAAGACCTAACTCTCTTAATCTTAAACTATATTTATTTCTCGATAACAAAATCATAATAAAACATTTATTACAAATGAAAAAACTTACAATAATTTTAATTCTAGCTTTTATTGTATTTACTTCCTGTAAGCAGAGCAAACAAGAAAAACAACAAGTAACTCCTGAAAAATTTGAGTTTACCGAGCTTATAAAAGAAGATTACGAACTTTATAAACCAACTAAAGAAATTAAGGCGGTTTTAATTTTGTTTGGAGGTTACCCAGAAGTTGCTAAAGACATTAAAAGAGAGTTTAAAATTCTTGATATCGCTAGAGAAAATAATATTGCGGTTATACTTTCTAATCTTAATCAGAAATTATGGCTTGAAGAAAACGAAAAACAACAACTTGCTAAAAGTTTACAAACTATAATTACAGAAAATCAATTACCAACTGACAATATTATTATTGGAGGTTTTTCTAGTGGTGGAGTTGTTAGTCTTCTAATAAGCAATTATATTATTGGGAAGAAACAATTTTATATCGATCCAAAAGGAGTATTTATAGTAGATTCTCCAATAGATTTGGTTGCTTTGTATAAATCTTCAGAAAAAAATATAGAACGAAACTTTTCAGAGCCTTCAATTTTAGAAAGTACTTGGCTATTAGAAACATTAGGTAATAACTTTGGCAACCCTAAAGACAGTATTAAAAAATACGAGGAGAAGGCTATATTTACCTCTAGTACAGACAATATTTCTAACATAAAGAAACTAAAAAACACTAAGATTAGACTTTACACAGAACCTGATACTTTATGGTGGAAAAAGAATAGAATGGCTGATTATGACCAAATGAATGCCTTCTATATCAAAAAATTATATGAGAGTCTAAAAACTAAAGGTTTTAATAATGTTGAGTATATACCAACCACAAACAAAGGGTATAGAGCAAATGGTGAACGACATCCTCATAGTTGGGCTATTGTAGACAAAAAAGACCTAATAAACTGGGTATTGACAAAATAATATTGGTTATAAATAACTGCTTGTACTCTCCTGCTTCTGAATATATTCAGTTTACATTTACTAAATTAGGCCCCCAAAACAAGTAACAATCCTTATACTTTATAAAAAACAATAAAGATTAATGAAAATTAAATTAATAAGAATCAGTAAAAACGAATGGATTTCATTTATTCTAACTTTAATAGCAACCCTAGCGGGTGTTTTAATTGCTATTTGGCTAACTAATTCAGGTATTAGAAATAAAGAAAAAGAAGACACTATAAAGCTTTTACACACTGCTAAATTAATTTTAGCTAATACAAGTGAATATTCTAATAATCTAAATAAAACAATACTTAAATTTGAACAGGATACTGTTAACTATACAAAAGAAAAATTAGAATCTGTGAAAGCAAACAACCCTATTCCATATCCTGATTTATTAGAAACAATAATATCAAATGAATTAATATCTAAAAACGTATCAGAATACTCTCATAATTCTATTTATAACAATTTAATTAATCTTAGAAAATTATCCCAATATGAAACCGCTGAATATTATCTTAAATTATTGGAAGAAATGATGCTTAATTTAGACCTAGAAATAGAGTTCCAAAAAGATGAAATAGATGTCAATGAATTAGAATCCAAATTTGAACTAGAAAAAAAATTAATTGAAAATAAGTATTCTACTAAAAATATATCAGTGATTAAAACTGATTAAAAAACGTAATAGACAATAAAATAGATAGCGTAACCTCTTATAATCTGGACCGTAATAGCCAATTTGAGTTTCTAAGTAGAAAATGATAGTTTGTTAACCTCATTTATATTTTTAAATTCTAGATAATTGTTAACTTCTGTTAAATAAGGTTTTACCGTACTTTTATTACGGTTTATTTCATTTTTTCATTTTTATTTATTCATAAGTTTGATAAATTTAAAACTCAAAATTATGTTAAAGAACATTTCAAGCTTAGGTGCTGTTTTAAACAAACAGGAACAACAATCTATTAACGGGGGAAATGAAAACTGTGGAGTTTTCACTAGACCTTGTCAAGAAGGCTATGGTTTTGATGAGAATTGCAACTGTATACCTGAACCAGGTAACTAAATTTTTATTAGCGAACTTCAGTTCGCTATTTTCCTTTTAAAACCTATTCTTGTTTTAAATACAATGAAGCTCAGTAATCAACTGAATATAAAAACAGTCACCTTAACTTAATAAAGTGACTGTTTTTTATTAACTCCAATCAACACCATCTAGTACAACACAAAATCAATATTTTCAATATCTGATCCTCTAAAGGCTCCAGTAATACTACCTTCTAATTTTTGAGGCATATTTACCTTTTTTAACCTCTTGCTATCCTTAAAGGAGTCGCTCCCTAGGGTTGTTATGTGTTCTGGAATTGTAAGTTCTTCAAAATTATTTTCAGTAAAACAATCGTTATACAATGTAGTTACCGATTCTGGTAAATCTATACTCGTAAGTGCATTTCCTACAAAGCAAAACATATGAATCGTTGTAATTGGTGCTTCAATAACAAGTTTTTCAATCTTATTTCTTCCAAAAGCCCCTCCTCTAATTTCTGTAACTTTTGAAGGAATTACCAGCTCTTTAATTTCATTTTTATAAAAAGCATCCTCATCTATATACTCTAAAAATTTTGGTAAAACTACAGCTTTCAGCCCTTTGTTATCAAAAGCTTTCCTTAATATATACTTTAAAGGTTTGTTGTTAATATTATTAGGTATAACAACATCAGTAGACTTTCCTATGTAGTCTAAAATTGCAACACCACCATTAAGTTCTCTAAAAGAATAATCCTCATTTTTTAAAATAGCAACTTGCTCTTCCATTTTGTTTAATCTAATGTTTTATTATTAATTACAAGTATCAAATGTATACCGTAGGTAGTAGCCTATAAAAAGTAGTTTGTTTTCGTAGCAATTGTTTTTATATTCGTAGTCATACTAGCCAATACTGTTTATTATTCAGTTGTACACAAGTTGCTCTAATTACTACCATTCTAAAAAGTACTGTATGAAAATAACACTGTAAAATTTTGCCGAAGCCAACTTCCCTAATTATTTCAAACTTGTGAATAATGAAAAAATTATGGAAATGATTATTGAAAGAGCAATAGAATTGGAAGAAACTAAAAACAACTTTTAAAAACTAATATTTAACGATGAATAAAAATAAAATAGCAAAAAAATACCTAGAACACCTAGAAAATGGAAATATAGAAAAGGTAATTAACCTGTTTAGTAATAACGGAATTGTTGAGTCTCCTATCTATGGAATTAAAAAAGCAGACGAATTTTATCGTGAATTAAATAATGACACTTCTAATTCTGAGCTTTTCCTAAAAGGGATTTTTGAACAAAATGATTCTAACAATTTAGCACTATACTTTACCTATAAATGGACTTTAAAAAACAATGAAAAAGTAGAGTTTGATGTTGTTGATATTATTGAACTTAATTCTGAAAACAAAATAACTAAGCTAAAAATAATTTACGACACAGTTATTTCTAGAAAGTTAGTCAATGACTTAAACGAGTAAAGCTAAACCAAAAATGCTGAAGTTTTTAAAGAAAATATTTAGTAAAAAAGGAGCCTTTTTTGGGGCTTCTAATTATGAAATAGATAATATGATTTGTGGCATTGGAGAATCTAAAATCTTAAAAACTGAAATTGAAATTTTAGCATACCCATTTAAACCATCATTTGTGTTCCCTAATAAAAAAATTAAAGCTAATGAAATAACTGCTATTTGCCATCAATCCTATCCTCCATTAATTAAAATTGGTGATGAAGTTATATTTATTTCAAGAGAACATGCCGAATCTCTTAAAGAATTTACAGAAAGAAATAACATAGCTACTTTTAAAGAAACAAAAAACTGGAATTGGTTACTAGAACCTTACCTTGATACAGAAAACACTCCGGAGGAAGACATTAAAATAAACCAATTACTTAATAAACATGGTTTTTCTGACTCTGAAATAATGAAAATAAGAACAGAAGTAGAAAAGCAAATGTATAAATACAATTTTGACACCATGCTTTGGGATTGGTTTAGTTTGGGTTTACCAGATGTTTTAGCTGCCATGAGAGTTAAGTATAACGAAAAAGAGTTTACTGACTTTTATAAAAGAGCTATGGAAATTGAGCTTAGATCATAAAAACAAATAACTTCCCCTACTCTAATATTTTAATTAAACATACTAAGGATTGTTATCTACAACTACAAAAATAACAATGACTTAACAAACCGTTTACGCTCTCTTCACTCATGTAAATGATTAGTTTATACATTTGATGCTTAATCAATTAACTATTTCTGTAGATGAGATTCTATAAATCAAACTAATTTAACCCCCATGAGAAAAACTATTATTTTTGTCTGCTTCTTATTAATAGGAAGCCTTATCAAGTTACACGCACAAAGTGTAAATCCTTCAAAAACCACTTATACACCTAACGAAGCTATTACTATCAATTTTTCTGACGGTCCTGGCAATGCAAAAGACTGGATTGGTATTTATAATCAAGGTGATACACCTAGTATTGTAAGCTCTATTGATTGGTTATATGTAAACGGAAAACAAAGTGCTACCAAAAAACTTAAAAATGGTACGGTTACCTTTTCAGCTGGTTTACCAAATATTGGAACTTATAAAGTGTATTTTTTTAAAAATGACGGATACACGGTATTAGCTTCTTCAAGTTTTAAGGTTGGTACAGAAACTCCAACCTGTACTCCTATTTCACAATCTGGATGGAGTTTACAGTATGTAGACAGCCAAGAAACATCAGGTGAAAACGGAGTAGCTACCAATGCTTTTGATGGGGATACGTCAACTATTTGGCATACCGAATGGAGTGCTAGTCAACCTACACACCCACATGAAATTCAAATTAACTTAAACGGTATCTACGATGTCTGTGAGTTAAAATACTTACCTCGTCAAACAGGAACCAACGGTACAATTGCCGATTATCAAATTTATGTAAGTGATACCCCTTCTAATTGGGGAGCTGCTGTTGCGACTGGAACCTTCGCTTCCAATCAAACAGAAAAAACGGTTAGTTTTCCTAAAAAACAAGGACAATATGTTCGCTTAGTTGCTACTTCTGATATTAATGGTGGAAATTATACTTCAGCTGCGGAGATTAATATCAGCGGTACCTTAATTCAATCAGGAGCTCCAGTAGCTAACTTCACTTCAAACACCTCTTCTATTATTTCAGGACAACAAATTTCTTTTACAGATAGTTCTACGAACAATCCTACCTCTTGGAATTGGACATTTGAAGGAGGGACTCCTACTACGAGTACTGCTCAAAATCCGGTAGTGACCTACAATACAGAAGGAACTTATAATGTTACTTTAACCGCAAGCAATACCACAGGTAGTAATACCATTACTAAAACAAGCTATGTTACTGTTCGTAACACCAACAGTCTTAAAGTATTGCAATTTAATATTTGGCAAGAAGGAACTTCGGTACCTAACGGAATGACCTATATCAGAGATGTCATTGCCAACGTGAATCCGGATATTGTATGTTTTAGCGAAGTGAGAAACTATACGGGTGATTGGACCACTAAAATTGTAAACAATCTTGCGGCTATTGGCTTAAACTATCACAGAGGTTATGCCAGTGGTGATGTTTCTATCATTAGTAAATACCCTATCACCTCATCGGGTACGAACCTTGGAGCGATTTCTGTTTTTGATGTAGATGTTAACGGACAAAGCATTGTGGTAGCAACCGCACACTTAGATTATACGTATTACGCTACCTATCTTCCAAGAGGATACAACTGTGGAGGTTCTTCACCTTATACAGGATGGAGTAAAATAGGAGCTGCCAACCAAGATCCACAACCAGTTACCGATCCTGCTATCATTTCAGAACAAAATTTAGGTTCACGAAGAGATGAGCAAATTGCTTCGTTTATCAATCATATAAAAAATGAAACTCGTCCAATAATTTTGGTAGGTGATTTTAACGAACCATCGCACTTAGACTGGACAGCAAGACAAGCAAATATGTTTGACCACCACGGAGTGGTATTCCCTTGGCATACGACCAAAACTTTAGAAAATAATGGCTTTGTTGATGCTTTTAGGGAAGTATATCCTGATGAAGTTGCCAATCCTGGTATCACATGGCCTTCAGTAGCTACAGGTGTTGGAAGTACTAGCTGGACACCAGAAGCTGACGAGAGAGATCGTATTGACTATATTTTTTACCGAGGTTCTACCCTTTCTGCAACTAACGCTGCCATTGTAGGTCCAAAAGCATCGTATGTTAACAATGTATCGAGTACCGCAAACACACAAAACGAGACCTTTGAAGCTGACCAACTACCTTGGCCTTCTGACCATAAAGGGGTAAGTGCTGTGATTAATCTATCTGCAAATACTACTGCTAGAATGTTTGAAACAACCGATAACACTTCACAAACCAATGATACCTTTAGCTTATATCCAAACCCAACAAAAGGTATGGTGAATATCAAGTGTGAAGACTGTGCTCCGTTTACCTATACAGTACGAAACTTTTTAGGGCAAACAGTTTTACAACAAACCGCCAAACAAAAAAATGTGAATATCAATTTAAAATCAGCTCCTAAAGGAATGTATTTTGTTGATATTAAAACCAAGGACAAAACTCTTACCTGTAAAATTATAAAAGAGTAAAACGCCCAAGAAGCTGCTACAGAAATAGATAATTATTAATACCGCAAAATCCCAAGTTAGTAACTTGGGATTTTTTACTATATTTAGTTCATGAAAAAGAATAAAATTACTAAAGCTTCCGATTATCATATGTATACAAGGGATAAAAGTAGTTTTACTTCTTATATAACAAGTTGTAACCAATAAACCCAAACTAGATTAATTTTACCATATGAAAATAATTGCCTTTATGGTTGTTTTATTACTAACATCTTGTAAAAATGATAAAATGGACAAAAAAGTAGTCACACACAAAACTATACCAATTACCACTTCATCTGAAAAGGCGAGAGAACATTTTGAAAAAGCAAGATTTTTAGTTCAAAATGGAATAAATGGAAATCCTGTGGAACATTATGAAAAAGCTATTAAGTTAGATAGCAGCTTCGTTAGAATGTACAACTTTATATCAATGTATTCTCAAGACGATTCAATAAAAAAACAAAATCATCAACTTGCGAAAAGATATAAGCATTTAGTTTCCAAAGAAGAACAGATGTTAGTTGATGCAACCGAATTTAGGTTAAACAATCCTGATGATATTTATGAAGCTAAATTATTTGAACTAACAGAGTTAAGTCCGTCTGACAAATATCTTCATCATAGCATTTGCTTTTTACTTTTTAGAAAAAATCCAAGTTTAGCTATTAAAGCAGGAAAAAAATCAGTTGAGTTAGATAAAGACTATGGTTCTGGATATAATATTTTAGGGTATGCTTACATAAACAACAATGAATTTGACAAAGCAAATGAAGCTTTTGATAACTTCATTAGATGCGAACCTAAAAATGCTAATCCTTATGATTCTAAAGCTGATTTAATGTTAAAATTAGGCAATTACAAAGAAGCTTTAAAACTAAAACAAAAGGCATATAAATTAGATAAATCTTTTGACTGGATTCCTGAAGAAGTAGTTGACATCAAAGCTAAAATAGACTCATTAACAAATAAATAATTACCGATTACAACAAGTTGTATAACGAATGAGGCGCAATTATAGTTCTCCGTGAGACTAGTGTTTCACTTTCCTCACACCTAGAGCGTTACGCAACATTTAAGATATAAGAAATGCTAAAAAACACTTTAACTATAATATTATTTTTTGCTCTTACAACATTATTTGCCCAAGAAGCAGTTATAATTCCAAGGTTTTTGTATAACCCTATGGATTCGATTTCAAAACAGAATTTCAATCAAAGTTTGGAGTCATTTTTTTCAGAAATAACAAAAGGCAAAATAAATAAAAGTCTGTTAACCCCTAAAAGAGCAGAACTAACTCAATCACAGCTTCAGGAATTGATAAGCTACGAAACCAAGAAGGATAGTACGACTTCAAAACTTCAAGATAAACGATTGATAAATTTATATCCAATATCAAATAATGATTATTTTATTTCCATTTCATACACTCATCAGAAACCTAAATCCAACCCTACTCTTCTATATATCTTTAATTTAATTGCAACAAAAGAGGGAAATAAATTTACATTTTCAGTTCCAATTGATTATTTGACTCGCTACTGGAAAACACAAGTTATTGGTAATATCACTTATCATTTTAGAGATAATCTTAACATAGAAAGAGCAAAACTATTCAATAAAAAAAATTCTGAGATAGCTATGAAATTAGGGTTAAAACCTGAGAAGTTAGACTTTTATATGACTGATAATTTCCAAGAGATATCAAAACTCTTAAGTTTTGGATATTCACTTTTTTCAAACGGAAAATATCGAGATGGTTATGGTGTAGACTGTAAAACAATTTTTGCAGTAATGAACAACGAAGACTTTTCTCACGATATATTCCATTACTATTCTGGGAAAATTAACAAACGTGAAAACCGCAATTGGATTACCGAGGAAGGAATTGCCTACGCGTGGGGAAATGCTTACTACACAGACAAGAAAGGTGAAATGATTACAAACAAAAGACTTATAACAAAGTTAAAAGATTACCTAATAAAAAACCCTAATGCTAATCTCTTTGAAATTTTCAGCAAAAATAAAAAAATTTTCAACGATATAGCACCTGAAATTTCCGTACGTTCTACAATGTCCGGAATTATTGCTCTTGAAATTGAAGCAAAAAAGGGAAAAGAAGGAATTACAAAACTAATTAATGCAGGTCGTAAAAACAGATTGGAAAGTTATTTAAAAACTACCGATGAATTAATTGGAATTAACAATAAAAATTTCAATGTAAAGATGAAAGAACTAATTAACAAATATCAAAAAGCTTTGTATATCAAATAATTAAGTTAAAAACCAAATCTTTTTAGCTTAATTTAGATACAAAATTCTCGTCGTAAGGTAAACCGCTTTTTACAATTGAAAATACTTGTTTTAATAATTTATTTGCTACGGAAATAAGTGTTCGTTTTTATTCTTTTCTTTACTTACCAATCTTTCGTATAGTTCCCCACATGCTTTGTTATTTCCTGCGGGAAAAATTTGGAAAGAATACAATACCTATAAAGATAAAGAATCTTTATACGGTCTAGATAACTTCCATCCTTCTACTGCTGGAAGCTTTTTAGCTGCACTTACTATTTTTCATCAATTATATCCAACAAAAAACCTTCAACAACTCCCTTTTAAAAAGTATAAAAAATGGGTAGCTGATGAAGATTCTTTTAACTTATTAATTCAGTTGGTACAAAAGTATTAGGACTTCATACACTTTTTCAACACCTGTTCTGCTCTTTGTACATTAAACTTAGGATAAAATTTTTCTTTTATTTTTTCTTCCTTTCCCAACTCAATAGCTCTTTTTACGTTATTACAAAAAGGTTCTGTAGATTGACCAAAAAAACGTGCTGCTCCCATATCTGACTCTGCTTTACTTAAAATAACTCTCGGATTGTTAGGTGCTAATTTTAGTGCTTTTTCATACAACGCCGCATTTTTCATCGACATAGTCATCCCGTACTTCTGCCCATCAAAAGCCATATATGAAACATGTAATAATGCCTGTGTAATTAATATTTCTGGGTTTTCTGGTGAAATTGATTTAGCGGTATCTAAAAACTCTTGTGCCTTATTTAATTTAGCTATTAACGTTGCTTCTTCTTTTATTTGAAAACTTTCTAAAATGTTAATCATTCCTGCGTAATAAGACGGCAACCAGTTGTCTTTTTCTGCTTTAGAAATACGTTCGAATAATTGAGCTGCTTCCGTTGTTTTATTTGCTCCCCATAACTCAAATGCCTTTACCATTCCTTTTTCGTATTTACTTTGTGCTGAAATACTTATTGTTAATACTAATAGAACTAATGTGATTATTTTTTTCATCTTTTTAATCTTAATTGTTTTGTTTTTATTACTCTACGGGAAGTAGGGTATATTCATTAAATACTCTATCAAGTAACTAATTCTTCTTTTGTTAATTTATATTAATCACTAATGACATGTCTTTATTTACCAAAAATTTGGCGTCTTTATATCTTGGAGGCCCCATAAATCCTTTTGCATCGTTAGAAACTCCTATTGGCTCTTTTGGTATTCCTATAAAATTTGTATCCATTTTTTTATTATCATTTGTATCGTGAAAGCAAGAAACCGCATATGTTCCTTTTGGAATATCGTGAAACTCAACCCTCGCCTTTTTATTAGTTATCTTTACAACCTCTCCCTTATACCCTTCTTTTAAAAAACTTTTCTCCGTATTGTATAACGCCACAAATAATGCGCCTTTATCTGATTTTATTCCTTTAAAATCAATTGAAACTGCATGTGTATTTTGAGCTACCATAGCTGTTAAGCACCCAAATAAAATTATCATTGTTAAAATTGTTTTTTTCATCTGTCTCGTATTTATTTTAGAAAAATTGATTTTATTTTGACTATTCAAATATCTTTTGATTTTCGTTAATTATATAAAAAAGAATACTGAATCGTTATTTTTAATTACTGAATTGTTGTTATAAGTTATTTAACTGATTATCCTTTTTATTATCACTAATCGTCCAAAAGAATCCTACAAAGAAGAAACTATCCGCTGATGGTATTATAGCTTGTCGATTAAAAGTCCCAGCTGGATTGGGTGTGTTTTTATAATTATATCCAAACACATTTTGTGTTCCTAACACATTATTTACTGAGAAATACAAGATTTTTTGCTGACTAATTAAGTATGCCCAATTTAAGCTTACAGAATTATAACTCTTTGTTTTTTGATTTAAAAAGCCACCTTTATTAGGGTTTGTATAACTTCGTCCAGATGCAAAATTATAACTCATTCCTACTTGACTTTTCCAATCTGCAATCCAATGTTTTGCTACGACTGATAAGTTGTGTTTTGATGCAAAGTTTGGTGTAGCTTTTACTGGGTAGTTTTTATAATCTCTTTCTGTATCTAAAAACGAATAGGAAACCCAATAATCTGTATTTTTTACATTTTTATTATCTCTCCAAAAAATATCTATTCCTTTTGAATACCCTTCTCCTAAGTTTGAGAAATTTGAATAGGGTAATGCTCTATCAGTATCATATTTTACTAAATCTTGATACTTTTTATAATATCCTTCTATTCTTAAAATTTGTTTGTTTTTAACATATTGATAATTTGCTATAAAATGAGAAGTATTCTCTGCTTTAAATTGCATGTTGAATTTTAGGTATTCATTTTTCGGATTTTGATAAAAGCGTCCGTAAGCAAATGAAAACTGTGCGTTTTCTCCCGGTTTATAAGCTATAGAAGCTCTTGGTGAAATGGTGAACTCATCTAACAATTCAGAGTTTTCCATGCGTACTCCTACTTTCGTTGCTAACTTTTTACTAAAAAAGATATCTGCTTCAATAAAACTTCCAAAAATATTATTGTCAAATCCGTACGTAGTATTTCCATTCGTTTCGCTTCTATAATCTTCAGAGAAATCGGTTATGAAATATTCTGCACCAAAATTCAGTTTAAATCGGTTTGAAAATCTCTTTTTCAACGTTGCCTTAACATGAGCTGAGTTTTCATTATCTACAACCTTATCATCCAATATATTCATCTTTGAATTATCATTAGTAAACGACACCCCTCCTGAAACTGTCCAGTTATTAGCTAAATGTTGTTTATAGGATCCGTTGAAATATAAGTTTCTATTTTTCAATCCAAAACGAAATCCGTCTTTATAATTAATATCATCTTGAATCATATCAAAATCAGTATAACTATATGCTCCATATAATTTTAACAAAGACTCATTTTTAAATCTACAACGATATACAGCTTCACCATTTAATGATTGCACTGGTTTGTTCCAAGTATTCCTATCGGGAAATAATTTTTGATAAGGTGCTAAATTGATATACGAAGCGTTCACACTTAGTGAGTTTTTTCCAAATACTTGCGTGTTTCCTACTCCTAAACCAACTGTCATTAGTGAGATGTCTGTCTTCTCTTTTATTGCTTCGTCATTCGTGTTTAGTAATAAAACACTCGATAGTGCTTGACCATATTCTGCTGAATATCCTCCTGTAGAAAATGTAATTCCTTTAAATAAAAATGGAGAAAATCGACCACGTGTAGGAATGTTACGTGCCGAAGGACTATACGGAGTAAACACTCGAATTCCATCAATAAAAATTTGTGTTTCATCCGCTTCCCCTCCGCGAACAAATAAACGTCCATCTTCACTAACCGAAGAGGTTCCTGGTAATGTTTGCAAGGCTCCAACAAAATCTCCCAAAGCACTTGCTGTTGTTACTACATCTAACGGTTTTAAAGCGGTTACTTTCGCATTATCTCCTGCTTCAAAAGTTCCAGCATTAATTGTCACAGCATCTAAGGTGGTTACATCTTCACGAAGAACAATTTTCATGTTTGTGAATGTGGAAACATCTCCTGTTTTTATACACGTTTCAAAAGAAATAAAAGATACAACCAAAGTTTGCTTTCCTGTTTCAGAAGTAGTAAACGAAAAATCTCCTTTTGCATTAGAAGAAGTTCCGTCATAAGTTCCTTCTAAATATATATTTGCCCCTTCAATAGGATTCCCTTTAGTATCAGTTACTTTTCCTGCAATAGTAGTTTGTGCAATTAATAATGTATGCATTAAAAAACATACAATAAGTAATAAATGTTTCATTTTGTTCGTTTTTGACACTACAAAACTGCTTTCTTTTCAAACTTTAACACAAAAAGAAATACTCAACTGTATAATTTTACGGATGAATTGTTTTGCATATCAAAACTAAGATTACTTAACTCTCCTTATTTTACCTTTCTTGCTTTTGTTTATTCAAATCTTGCTAAATTTTAATACCTAAGGCCTACAATACTTTTGATAAAGTTGTACTTTTACATAGTATAAATTAACAATAATGGCACACGATTTAAGTGACTATAGAAAATCTTACGAAAAAAGAGAGTTACTAGAGCATAACTGTCCTGAGAATCCTATTGAATTGTTTAGGGATTGGTTTTTTGCTGCAGATGAATCTGAAATGGTAGAGGAAGCAAATGCTATGACGATTGCGTCTATTGGATTAGATGGTTATCCAAAAAGCAGGGTTGTTTTATTAAAAAAATACACTTGGGAAGGTTTTATTTTTTATACCAATTACAATTCAGAGAAAGGAAAGGCTATTTTAAATAACAATCATGTATGCCTATCTTTTTTTTGGGCTGGTTTAGAACAACAAATTATCATTAAAGGAAAAGCTGAGAAGCTTGCTGAGAATTTGTCTGACGGGTATTTCGAATCGAGACCAGATGGAAGTAAATTAGGCGCTTGGGCTTCTAATCAAAGTGAAGTAGTTACCTCTCGTAATGAGCTAGATAACAATCTTGCTTCTTTTGAAAAAAAGTTTGAGAATCAAGAAATCCCAAGACCTAAACATTGGGGTGGTTTTTTAGTAAAACCAGTTTCTATTGAGTTTTGGCAAGGGCGCCCTAACCGTATGCACGATCGCATTAGGTACACCTTACAAAAAGATTTTTCTTGGAAACTTGAACGTTTAGCTCCTTAGTTTTATATTTACATAGCTTTTTATAATTAAATGAAAACACTTTATATCGTTCGTCACGCAAAATCATCATGGAAATATGAGAGCGTTAAAGATATTGACAGACCTTTAAAAGAACGTGGTATTAACGATGCCCATCTTTTATCTAAGTACCTAGCGGAAGAAATAAAAAGACCTGACGTATTTCTTTCTAGCAGTGCCAACAGAGCGCTTCATACAGCTGTTATTTTTTGTGAGAACTTTGGATATCCTTTATCCAATCTTAAAATAAAACGTCAGTTGTATAGCTTTAGTGATGGTTATTTGGTTAAAACTGTAAAAGCTCTTGATGATAGTTTCAATAGTGCTATTGTTTTTAGCCACGACCATGGTATAAATAGTTTTGTAAATAAGTTTGGAAACAAACCTATTGCACATGTAACTACTTGCGGTGTTATTGGAATAGAGTTTGATACAAAGCACTGGAAAGATATTAAAAAAGGGAATACAATTTTAGTTGAGTTTCCTAAAAACCATAGATAAATCAGTACATTTTGAAGATAAAGAAGTACGGCGCTATTGATATAGGATCTAATGCAGTAAGGTTATTAGTAGCCAACGTTATTGAAGAAAAAAACAAAGAACCACAATTTAAAAAATCATCCTTAGTTCGCGTGCCTATTCGTTTAGGAGCCGACGCTTTTGTCTCTGGAAAAATATCAGAGGCTAATACTCAAAGAATGCTTGACGCAATGCAAGCCTTTAAATTAATCATGAAAATTCATGGTGTTGAAAGGTACAAGGCCTGTGCAACTTCAGCAATGAGAGAAGCTGAAAATGGAGAAGAAGTTGCCGCTACTATTTTAAAAAATACTGATGTTAAGATTGATATTATTGACGGAAAAAAAGAAGCTGCCATAATTTCATCTACAGATTTAAATCAATTAATAGAGTCAGATGCTACCTACTTATATGTAGATGTTGGTGGTGGTAGTACAGAGTTCACCTTATTTTCTAAAGGAAAAATCATCAACTCTAAATCCTTTAAAATAGGTACTGTACGTGTACTTAATAATACAAAACCTGAAAATAAAGCACTTTTTAAGAAGGTTCAAAAATGGATTGAAGAAAATACTAGTGATTACAAGCGTATTTCTTTAATTGGTTCAGGAGGAAACATTAATAAGCTATTTAAAATGTCTGGTAGAGATAGTGGTAAACCTATTTCTTACATCTATCTTAATGCTCAGTATCAATTCTTGAAAAAGATGAGTTATCAGGAACGTATTTCAGAATTAAGTTTAAACCCTGATAGAGCTGATGTAATTATTCCTGCTACAAAAATATATTTGTCTGCTATGAAATGGAGTGGCGCAAGAAAAATTTATGTTCCTAAAATTGGGCTTTCAGATGGAATCATCAAAAGCTTATATTTCAACAAGCTTTAAACATTATTTGTGACTCTTTTAAAATTATGGTGTCATATAATAGGTAATTGGAGTAATCTCTTATTTACTATGAATACTCTAACAAGTAATCAAAAAATTAAACCGAGCTGTACAGCTCGGTTTTTTATTTTAAGTTTTTATTTTAAGTTTTTATTTTCTTCTTAGTTGAACTTTATCAATCTTCAACTCTTTTTGTATCCAACTTCTTAATTCATTTTCATTTTTTACTATGACAGAGTCTTTTAATTTTGCATTCCATTTTACAGAAACTACAGTAGTTGTGTCTACTTTTATAAAATCACTAGATGATAATACCTTCGCTAAACTCATTTCTTTAATATCATTAAATCGGATTTTAGCTTCTGTACTAATTTTACTAAAAGGAATTGAGTTTTTATCTCTATATAAAGCATCTTGTTCAATGGTTTGATTTAAGTTAGAGATGGTTCTTTTCAAATCATCAATCTCCATATGTAAGCCTTTGATAACATTATCCTTTTGATCTAACTCTTTTACAGCTCTATCATAAGCATCCACTACTCTATCAACACTTTTGGCTTTATTTTCATTAATAACTAAAGAATAAGAATCTATTTTAGGGAAGGTTTTTAATTCATTTCTTAAAAAAGATTCTGTTGCATCACTTACATCACCATTAAAAAATAATTTTATCGTTTTTTCTTTAACCTCTAGTTTTTCACGCTGTAACCATAAGTTAGGATTATCATATACTTTCGCTTTTAAAAACCTTTTATAACTTGCATCTATTACACTTTCATTATACACTCCTACAAAGGTAAATACGGCTGGAACCATTACTAAAAAGGCTATAAAAGATGCTATTTGTGCTATTCTTTTACGTTTAGCTGAGTTTACATAACGAATCATAGTAAACCCTAACAGTTTCAACACTAAGAAAGTTGCTAAAGCAATAAAAATGGTGTTGATTGTAAACAAATACATCGCACCAAGAAAGTAGTCAAAATTACCTATTGCTAAACCATACCCTGCTGTACACAATGGCGGCATTAAGGCTGTAGCAATTGCTACACCAAATATTACAGAAGCAATTGTTCCTTTTTTAGTTCGTGCGATAATTAATGCTAAACCACCAAAAAAGGCTATTAATACATCTCGAATATCTGGTCTTACCCTACCTAATAACTCCGAAGTTTCTTCACGAAGTGGAAATATAAAGAAAAACAAAAATGCTGTTAATAAACTTAACACAATCATTGTGGCTAGGTTTGTTAACGATTTGCGTAATGTATCAATATCGTTAATAGCAATTGACATTCCTACTCCTAAAATAGGCCCCATTAGTGGAGATATTAACATGGCTCCAATTACTACTGCTGTTGAGTTTGCATTTAAACCAATAGATGCCACAAAAATAGAACAGATTAAAATCCAAGCTGTCGCTCCTTTAAAAGAAATATCGCTTTTTATAGCTTCTATTGTCGCCTCTTGGTCTGTATCATCTCTAAAATCAAGAAGTTCTAAAATAAACTTCTTTATCTTTTCCCATAAACCTTTTGCATCCTTCTGTATCTCCTGCTTTGACTGCTCTGCAGCTTCTTCTTGTTTATTTTCTTCCATAAATTTTGATTTTTGTTAACTTTGGAAAGATACGAAATTCCCAAATTAGAAAAGATATAAAAAACGCTTGAAGATTCTAAGTCTCCAAGCGTTTTGCATACCCTTAAAGAGTTTATTCTTATTTAATATTTAATTTGTTTTTCAACTTTGGTGCAATTGCATCTTTATGTAATAAAACTGATATTGTTTTTAATTTAAAGTAAGGAACTGACATATATACATAACCTTGATTCCCTTGATTTTTACCCCAAGAATTCTTTACTTTAAAGTAAGTATTTCCTTTTTGATCTTTTACCAAACCTACGATATGCATTAAGTGATCGTCTGTTGTATTAAAGTTTTCAAATTCTGTTTGACGTAAACTTGGTGTAATAGTCCTTTCTTCAACTATTTCTGTTAATGCTTTTTCATTTTCTGTGCTACTTGCAGGAATTACTGCTACTCCGTTTTTTGATGAAAATGTTTTTTCTGAAACATCACAATCTAACTCTACGGTGTATCCTTTTTTAATTGCGTCTTCTGTTACTGCAACTAATTCATCTAAAGAAACATTATAAAATGCTCCGTTTGAAAAATTATCTGGAATATTTAAGATGAATTGATCATATTTTTTTGCATGCTCAAAAGAACTAATCGTTACATAATTTGTAGGATCTATCTTTACATACTCTGCAAAAGACTTAGGAGTATATTTTTTTCCTTCAAAAGTAAACTCCTTTTTATTTTTTCCTAAGTATACATCCAAAACACTTTCTACTGATTGCTTCCATTTTGGACTTAATTCTCCTGCTGGATTTTTGATATAAGCATCCAACATTGATTTTAACACCGCAATCATTTCAGCGTGATTGTGTCTGTCTTGTCCAAGATCTAAACCTGTAAAAACCTGTTCAGGAACTAACCCGTATTTTTCTACAGAATTAATAACATCATGTGCTAAACCTCCTTCACTAAATTGTGCTTTTCCTTGACGGTATAAGTAATTATTTGCTTTATCTGAATAGGTGTTACGAACCGTATACATTTCAGATAAATCAATGTTTTTACCTGTTAATCTAATAATTTCCGATTCTAAAAAAGAGGTTGTAGAAAAACTCCAACACGTTCCTGTTCTTCCTTGACTTTTAACTTCAGTATCTTCAATATCTTTTACTGTTGAGAATTGATATTTTTGCGCTGAAGTTGAAGTTATACTTAAAAAAGTGAATGCTGCTCCTAATAGAATTTTTTTCATATTTAAAAATCTTATGATAATTTAAGCAAGCAATTTACTCTTTTTAAAAGAGTATTAAACTTCAAAAGTGTTAAAAATCTATTATAACACCTATACGAGGTAAAGCTCTTCCTGTTGTACTTTCTATTTCTTCTAATAAATATCTTGAACTATCGTTAGGATCGGTCACTCTTCCATTTCCATCTTCAATAGGTAATAAAAATGGTTGCTGTTTAGAGCTACTAGCATATATATTTTGAACATCTAAATATAAGTTTATGGCCGCTTTCTTTAAGAACCATGTTTTATCTACACGTATATCTAGTTGTGTATACGTATCTAATCTTTCTGTGTTTAGTTTGGTATAATCTAAAATTCCGCCGTTTTGCACATCATAATTATCTTTTAAAGAAGAAGCGTCTAAATCGTATGGCGTATAAGGTTTACCACCAACTAATCGAAATTTCGTTCCTATTTCCCAGTTTCTGTTTAGTTTTTTTCCTGCTGTAATTGTTAGCAAGTGTTTATTATCCCAAGTTGAGGGAATATAGGCTCTTTGCGCATCTTTAAATTCACTTCTCACAAAAGTATACGACGCTATTCCATACAGTCCACTATATGATTTCTTTTGTGCCAATAACTCAAAACCATACGCTCTACCTTCAGAGGTTGAACTTACTGCTTCGTTTCCTATTATACCAAAATCAGCACCTAGGTTTGCTAGACTTATCTGATTTCTTATTGAAAATGGATAATTTTTATATCCTTTGTAAAACCCTTCAAAGGTTATTTTTGAGCTTGTATCAGGCTTATAACTCAATCCGCTTACAAAATGATCTGATTGTATATACTTCAATCCATTTTTGTTCTCAAATTCGCCTACATCATTTTTATATCCTAATACTGTATAAGATGGCAATTGATAGTAACGCCCAACTGAAGAACTCACCATCCATTTTTCAGACAAATCATAACTTAACGACAACCGTGGTGAAAACTGATTGAATGGATTTTTCATTTCTGAATTGTAGTCTATTCCATCCATTCTAAACCCAAAAGAAACTCCTAATTTTTCATCTAAATATCTTTTTGATACTTGTCCGAAAGCCCCGTATTTAACAAAATCTATGGCTGAATTAAAATCGTAAATGATAACTCCATCTGAATTAGCATTTTTCTGATAATTACTATTTGTATACCTCGCTGTTTCTAGGTTAAAACCTAAGTTAAAATCAATTTTGTTGGCAGTTTCAAAACTGTTTTCGTATCGCAATTTATTCTCTATCTCTTTAGATGAATAATCTAACAATAAGTTTGCTGGTATTTCTTCATTTAAAAAATATTTCACCGCCTTGTTTTTCCACTCATTCCTACTTAACACAACCAAGTGTGTTGAGTTTGGTGCAAAGTACTTATAACTTGCTCCTACTGTATAATTCGATTGGCTGTTTACGGGAACAGCATTTAAAATAACTTTATTTCTCTTTATCGTTTCTAAATCTGTTTCACCATCATTTACCTCTTTATTAATTTCAAAATCATCAATAGCACCCAAAGCAACTATTGATAATTCACTGTTTTTTGATAATTGTGATTTAACATTCACTTGAAAATCGCTGTATGTAGGTAAAAAAGGAAGTTTTGTCAACTTAAATAAAAACTGTAAATACGATTGTCGTGCAGAAAACATAAAGGTTGTGTTCTTTCCTAATGGACCATCTAAGGTAATTCCTGCGTCTGAAGTTCCAATAGTTGCTCTCGTATTTAACGAAGTCGGATTACCTCTTTTTTGTGTAAACTCTATAACAGAACTTAAAGAGTTACCCCTATTAGCAGGAAAAGCACTTGAATAAAAATCTACCTTACGAATTAAATCTGCATTCATAATTCCAACCGGTCCACCAGTTGCTCCTTGTGTTTGAAAATGATTTATTACAGGAACTTCAATTCCATCTAAATAAAACTTATTTTCAGAAGTTGCTCCTCCTCTAATAATAATATCATTTCTAAATCCAGGATTAGAGGCTACACCAGGAAAAGACTGAATTACTTTTAACACATCTCTATTACCTCCTGGGTTCTTTTCTATTTCTGCTATACCCAAACTTTGAAGCGATAAAGGGCTATCTACAGACTCTTTAAATAGTGGTGCTTGTATTTGAACTTCTTTTAACTGTGTTGCATCTTCAATTAACTCTAAGGTTATATATGGCGAATTATCTTTAGTAACTAAATACTCGTCAGAAATTAACGTCTTATAGCCTACAAACGATGCTTGTATTTTATTATATCCTAAAGGAACATTACTCAAGACAAACTCTCCTTTTTCATTTGAAACTGCCCCTATTCCTGTTCCATAGACTAAAACATTAACGAAAGGAAGTACTTCTCTTGTTTTAGAATCAATAACCCTCCCTGAAATTCCTCCCTCATTTTGGGACATTCCAGTAAACGACTGAAGTAAAACCAAGAGTATCAACACTTTTCTCATATCATATTATTTAAGACCTAACAAAAATACATATTTTGTTTAACAAAAAATACAAAATATTAAACAATATAATTATACAAACAAAAAAACTCAATCGATATGATTGAGTTTTCGTGGGGAGAGCAGGATTCGAACCTGCGAAGTCGTAAGACAACGGAGTTACAGTCCGTCCCATTTGGCCGCTCTGGAATCTCCCCAAAGCTTTTAAAAAAAGCTTCTCAGTAAAATCGAGAAGCTTTACTAGTGACCGGGCTGGGGCTCGAACCCAGGACCCTCTCCTTAAAAGGGAGATGCTCTACCAACTGAGCTACCCGGTCATTTTTTGCTTTTGCTTTTCTGCGTTTGCGGGTGCAAATATAGAAGCTTTTATTGTTCCCACAAACATTTTTTAGAAGTTTTTTTGAAAAATTTTTAATGTTTTTTGTTACCTATTAATTAACAGAAAGTTACCTAAAGATCATTTAAGTATGCTTTTCTAACTTTTTTAAATAAATTAGATGAATACACAAAATCTACCACTGCTTCATTATCTGTTTTGAAGATTTCTTTATGTGATCCTTCCCATGCTTTGACTCCATTTTTTAGAAAAACTATCTTATCTCCTATTTCCATCACCGAATTCATATCGTGTGTATTTATTACTGTAGTAATTTTATACTCATCGGTAATTTCTTGAATTAAGTTATCTATAACGATAGATGTTTGCGGATCTAAACCTGAATTAGGTTCATCACAAAACAAGTATTTAGGATTCATGACAATTGCACGAGCAATTGCTACACGTTTTTGCATTCCTCCTGATAATTCAGCTGGAAACTTTTTATTCGAATTTTCTAAGTTTACACGCTTCAATACAAAATTCACCCTATCCAACATTTCGCTTTCAGGCTGTTTGGTAAACATTTTTAAAGGAAACATTACGTTTTCTTCTACTGTTTGGGAATCAAACAAAGCACTTCCCTGAAATACCATTCCTAATTCTTGACGAAATTGACGTTTATCTTCTATTGTCATGTCAATATTTGCTAACCCATCGTAAACAATTGTTCCTTCTTCAGGTGTATGCAGACCAATTAATGACTTTAAAAATACTGTTTTACCAGAACCACTCTGACCAATTATCAAACTTGTTTCTCCTGGCTTAAATGAGGTTGTTATTCCTTTTAAAATCTCAACACCATTAAATCCTTTATGTAAATTATTTACTTTTATCATTAGGTTAATAACATTTGGGTTAAGAAATAGTTCGCTATTACAATAAGCACTGTAGTCCAAACTACAGACTGTGTACTTGCTTTACCAACTTCTAGTGAACCTCCTTTTACATAGTATCCATGGTACGAAGGTACTGTAGCTATTAAAAAGGCAAAAACTACTGTTTTAATTAATGCATAGGTTATAAGAAAAGGGTCAAAATCCATTTGAACTCCTGCAATGTAATCTGCTCCAGAAAACAGCCCTGATAAAACTCCAGCTACCCATCCTCCAAAAATTCCTAAAAACATTCCTAGAATTATTAAAAACGGATAAAAGAAAACTGTGGCTATTATTTTAGGAAGCACTAAATAATTAAGTGAGTTAATTCCCATCACCTCAAGTGCATCAATTTGCTCTGTAACACGCATAGTTCCTATACTAGAAGTTATATACGATCCTACTTTACCTGCTAAAATAATAGAACAAAACGTAGGTGCAAACTCTAAAATTACTGATCGTTTTGCTGCAAAACCAATCAACGATTTTGGTATAAACGGACTTTCTAAGTTTAACGCAGTTTGTAAGGCAATTACTCCTCCAATAAAAAATGAGATGAAAGCTATAATCCCTATCGACTTATGCCCTAACTCATCTACTTCTCTAAACAAAGCTTCACGAAATACTCTTGCCCTCTGAGGTTTTGAAAAAACCTGTTTTAGCATTGAAAAGTATTTACCTATATGCTCAATGTAATTCATTAAATGAAATATATTTTCTTTTTTGCTAAAGTATTAAAAAACCATTAACTCATCGCCTTATTTACAAGTTTTAGCTTGCTTTTTGTGTACCTTTGAGTTTTAATTTTCAAAAAACAAAATGAGAAAAATAGCTTTTTTAGCAGCTATAATATGTTTAACAAGCTGCTCTGTTAACAAAAAAACAAATACTCAAAAACCAAAACTTGTAGTTGGTGTTGTTATTGACCAAATGCGTTACGATTACCTTACTCGTTTTGCTGATAGATATGGAAATGACGGTTTTAAACGTTTGCTTAGAGAGGGGTACTCTTTAGAAAACGCACACTACAATTACATTCCTACCTACACAGCTGTAGGACATACTTCTATATATACAGGGACAACTCCTACTAACCACGGTATTATTAGCAATCATTGGTACGATAAGTATTTAAAGAAAACCATTTATTGTGTTGATGACAATAACTACAACACAGTTGGTAACGATGGTGAAGGAGGTAAAAAATCTCCTTACAGAATGTTTACTACAACTATGACTGATCAATTAAAATTAGCTCAAAACATGAATGGTAAAACTATTGGTGTTGCTATAAAAGATCGTTCTGCTATTTTACCAGCAGGACACACAGCTAATGCTGCTTATTGGTTTGATGGTGGTGATAAAGGACAGTGGATTTCTTCTTCTTTTTACCTAAATGAATTACCTAATTGGGTACAAGAATTTAATGCTTCTGGAAAAGCAGACGAATACTTAAGTAAGCCTTGGGAAACTTTATATGATATTACTACCTACAAACAAAGTATAGAAGATAATAATAATTTTGAAGCTACTTTTAAAAGGGAAGAAAAGCCAGTTTTTCCACACGACATTCCATCTTTAAGAAAGAGTAACAACAACTATAGCATTATAAAAGGTATTCCTGCTGGTAACTCTATCACAACCGATTTTGCTAAAGCAGCTATTGTTGGTGAAAACTTAGGAAAATCAGCATATACTGACTTTTTAGCGGTTAGCTATTCTTCTACCGATTATGTTGGACATCAATTTGGAGTTGCTTCTAAAGAAATTGAAGACACTTATTTACGTTTAGATCAAGATTTAGCAGAATTATTTAAGTTTTTAGATACACAAGTTGGAAAAGGGAATTATACCTTATTCTTAACTGCAGATCATGCTGCTGTACAAGTTCCTTCATACTTAGAGTCTTTAAAAATACCTGCTGGTTATGTAAAGCCTGTTGCTTTTAAAAACTTTTTAAATGAGATTACCTTAAAGCATTTTAAATCTGACGAAATCATTGAAAACGTTTCTAACTTCCAAGTTTTCTTAAATAAAGATAAGATTAGAGAGTTAAACCTTAACTATGAAAATGTGGCACAAACCATAGCGGATGAAGCCATTAATCATAAAAAGATTTATAAATCGGTAACTGCGAGAACCATGCAGACCACTACGTTTACAAACGGAGTTTTACATGTATTACAAAATGGTTACAATCAAAAGCTTTCTGGTGATGTAATTTTAGTTCCTAATCCATCAACTATTGCAAGTAGCTCTAGAAAAGGAACAACTCACGGTTCTGGATACTCATACGACACACACATTCCTATGATTTTCTATGGAAATGGAATTAAGCAAGGTGTTTCTAAAAAGAAATATGAAATTGTAGATATAGCTCCTACCATTTCTAATTTATTACAGATAGAATTCCCTAATGGATGTTCTGGAGAGATTATTGAAGAAGTTCTTGAATAGAAAAACTTAGAAGATAAAAATAGAAAACGCCATTTTGATAAACTCAAAATGGCGTTTTTAATTAATTCATATTCTCAAATCAACATATCGTTTAATTTGGGTTGTTTAATATAATTAGTGCAGCAATTACTCCTGGAACCCATCCGCAAAGTGTTAGTAAAAACACTATAATAATAGACCCACAGCCTTTACCTATAACTGCTAACGGTGGAAAAAATATTGCTAATAAAACTCTTAATAAACTCATAGTACTTTTTTAGTTAGTATACTTAAAAGACGAGTTAATTAAAATTTTGTTACACTTATTTTAATATTGAAAACAAGCTCCATCATAACAAGTGAAGTAATTATTCTTTTTGTAATTCCATTTTGACTAAGCTTTAGCTTATTTCTTTGTAAAATTTTTAAAAAAGTTTTTTATTCCTTCTAATTTATTTGGCACATAAATAGTTGTACCATGCTCTTCTTTATCTTTTATTTGAAAATATGCTCCAATAGGTAATAACAATAATCCAGACCACCCTAGTATTGTTATAATATACCCTAAACAAATAATTATTCCTTTCTTAACATTTGGAATACTCCCAAGAATGGTTTCTTTATTTATAGCTAGATATACTAACTTTTCTTTACTATAAATTACTTCTAATGTGTTTATAAAACCTAGTTCACCCTCATTCAAACTAATAGGAAGTGAACTAAAAAAATCTTCTTCATTTTTAATTAATTTTTCTTTTTTTAAAACTGCCAATAAAGGTTTATAGCTCTCATCTGGTATATAATATTGAAAATGAACTATTTTATTATCTGTAACTATATCAAAATTTAACCTATTCCTCATTAATGGATGTATATCCAAGTTATTATATTTTAAATCAATCCTTTTTACTTTATTAAATACTTCAGGTTTTATATTTATCTCTCTACCACCATTTAAAATATCTGGACCTCCTATAAATGCTAATAAAGCAGCAATGCCTACATAGGCTAGCGTATATAAAATAAAATTACTTTTAGACATGTTTACTTTAGTTTTATTAATCCTCTTTTTCTGGAGGAAATGGGTATTCATCTAAAGGTAATCAACTATCCCCTTTCATTGCTAAATACTTTTCTAAACTTCCTAATTGATATGCAAAGTCATAAATAAGTTCAATTGAGATTTCTTTGATATCTATGGTTACAAAAGATGTTCCATCTGCATAGTCAGTATTAATCAATTCAATTTCTGTATTATTATTAAATTTATAAACTAATTGTTCAACTGCTAAAGGTGAATAAACTACTTTTTTTATTTTCATTTTTAATATTTTAGACCATCTATTAATATAATTTTTACATTAGTGAACATTGTACTAAAATCTTGTATCATTCCCTGACAAGACATACAGTAAGGTAGTTCAGAAACTAATTTAACTTCTCCTTGAATATTTGGATAAATTTTCCCTCTTTTAGCTCAAGGATAAAAAAAACTTATATAATTCCTCAATTTTTTTATTTACTTCTGGTTGTTTATATATTTTTAAAGTTGGAATTTTATTAGGTTTTATTCTTTCTGTATAACACTTAAAAGCTTCTTCAACTTCTTTTTTTGAAGGAAAACATACCTTATTTTTATATGAAGAATGATCTATAATCTCTAATTGCTTCTCACAAAAATTTAACAAATCTTCTGTAAGATGCTTTTCTTCCATATTTATTTTATAACTAACTGCCATTATATATGGAATAACCTCTCTTATTTTTGAATATAGATTAATTTCATTGAGTTGATGTTTTACATCAAGACCTTGTTCTCTAGATTTTGCTAATTGAAAGATTCTTTTACTTTGTTTATTTTCTTCTTTGGATGTTTTCCATTCAAAAGCTTTTCTTATTTCTTCAAAAACCTCTATTCTTAACTCTAATTTATCTCTTTCTCTATTATTCAAGCCTTCTCTTTGAATATGGCTTCTTAGATTAGTTAATACCTTATCTATATATAATAATATTTTCTTATCCATATCTTATTCTAATAATTCAATAATTACTTTGGTAAACGAATTCTCTTGAGAATAATCAACATCATAAATCATAAAATCTTCGACTACATCAACTTTCCAAAGAAAATGGCATTCATCAATAGTTTATTGGTTCCAAACCAAAAACCTCTAAAGTTAGTATTATCCGTAAAAACGATTACTCTACCACTCCCTAATCGTTGAACTTTAAACGGAACGGTGTTTTTCAACTCTTTTAAGTTCTCTTTTGAAATATAACCACTCAATAACGGATTCTTGGTGTACTGAATTGGGTTGTTATAACTCTTTGCATCAGGTTGAATAAACTGTTTTGTATTTCTAAATAATGCTATTTTATCATTCTTATATCCAAAATTGATTGGATGTGAACGGTCAATCTTTGCTTCAAAAATTGCTCCTCCAATCACTTGCGCTCCCGATTGTAACGAACGGTTTTCAAATGACACATTCTTTATAGAATCTATTTTAGTTTTATTAAACTTTGCATTAACAAATCCTCTGCTAGATAACCAATTTACTGCATTTCTATATCCAATTAACACTCCTCCATTACGCACCCATACTTTTAATTTCTCTACTAAATTCTTATCAATAGAGCGACTATTTGGAACAATAATCGTTGTATATTTATCAAGATTTACTCTTGTAGCGTACTGTGTATCTAACTTTGTTAGCTTCATATCGTAGCGTTGGTCTAACAAATGCCAAATTTCTCCTGCATCGTAACTTGTTACTCCATTTCCTACCAACATCGCTACTTTTTGCCTTTTTACAGCCTCAAAGTTTCTACTTCCTAAATCAATTCCTTCATTTAACCCTGTAGATGCTCCTTTAATTTCAATATGGTTTTCATTTGCTACTTTTCCCAAGAAATCGAACAACTCATTTCCGTTTAACTCTTGATTTTGAGCTGGAATAAAAATAGTTCCATAGTCATATGAATTGCCGTCGTTTACAAACTTTTTCATCGCTACTTTCGCTCGTAATCCTTTTTCTAAAATCGCATTTAAAGCTTTAGGAGTGTTATATTCATTCCAAGGAAATAAATATCCCACACTACTTTTTTGTTGAATTGTTCCTTGTTTTGGTTGCAATTTAGTAACCTCAACTCCTGCTTTCGACAATGATATATCATCTGCAAAATCAACTCCAAAAGCATAATTAAAAGTCCAAGCAGATACGTCATAAAACAAACTGTCTTTAAATGTAGTTCGTACATCAAACATTGCTTTTACCAATCGATGATTTTTTTGGTTCATAGGCACGACATAGCTATACCCTTTTTTGAAGCGTTTTCCATTCGATGTAAAATCTTCTTTTAACTCATGGAGTTTTATTTGATGACGTTGTAAAACCTCAGCTAAGTGATTTGTTTTAGTTGCGTCTTTTTCATCACCAAATACTATCGCTTTGTTTGTTTCTGAGCTTCTTGAATTTTTATAAAAATCTTGTTGATACTGTAAGATTTTAGTTCGCATGTTTTTAGCAGCCTCTAACGTTGATAACGCTGCTGTAAACTGGTTACGAATTGTAAACGGAAACGTTAATATTCCGTTTTCACTTTCTTGCGCATGCCCACGAGAGCTTCCTTGTTCAAACAAAATTCCGATACCTCCATTAATATCTGGGAAAGTTGATCCTTTTCCGTAGTAAAAATCATCAAAACTCTCCTCTGAATAATACGTTGAACCAATTTTATCAAATGCTTTAGCATGATAGGTAGCTATTTCTTTTGTTAACTCCTGATTCATTTTTGGAGTTAACGGATTGGTTCTACTAGGAATTCCTGGTTGAAAAAAGAAGGTTGAATTCGTTCCCATCTCATGATGATCGGTTAAGATATTAGGTAACCATTTATGGAAAGTTTGAATTCTCGCTCTACTCTCTGGTAACTGCACAGGTAACCAATCACGATTCATATCAAACCAATAGTGATTTGTTCTTCCTCCGGGCCAAATTTCGTGATATTCTCTATCATTCGGATCAGGGTTGATATTATTTGCCTTGTTAGTATTAGTCCAATAAGCAAAACGTTGTAAGCCGTCAGGATTCATTGCTGGATCAAAAAGAATAACTGAATTATTTAGTAGTTCCTCTATTTTTTGTCCTTCTGCTGCTGCTAAATAATAGGCTGCTGCCAACGCTGCATTTGAGCCACTTGCTTCGTTTCCATGAATAGAAAAACCTTGATACACCACAATTGGACTCTTAGAAACATCAACTGAAGCATTGTTCGTTGCTTTTATATGATTTTCTCGTATTGCTTCTAAATTTTGATGATTTTTAGAGGAAGTAATTGTTAGCAACACTAAAGGTCTTCCTTCATAAGTTGTTCCTCTATTTTCAAGCACCACTCTATCAGAAGCTTTGGCTAGTGCCTTCATATACTCTACCAACTTATCATGTGTAACATGCCACTCTCCTACTTCATGTCCTAAAACTGATTTTGGAGTAGGAATGTTTTGGTTATAAGAAACATTTTTTGGTAAATAATAACTCAAATCGACAGTTTGAGCTGTTAATGTAGCACTGATAAATAGTAGTGATAGTAAAAATTTCTTCATTATTTTCTTGGTTTCATTTTACGATTCGTTATAAAATTAGGTAATTAATAGCACTAATAGACAAAATCCCGCATAAACCGCGGGATTTATTAGTTTTAAAATATTTAACTGTTAATTATCTGTTTCTTTTATCTTTAATAGAACAACCTATAGCCCTTGTATCTGTTTTTGTTGGTTTTTCCCCTTTTAACAAAGCATCTACAGCATTTTCAACAAAACGTTCTTTCACATTGCTTTCATCACGAGAACTATCGTCAATAGCGCCAATATATTCTACAATTAATTTATTATTTTCTTTATTTAAAATATATACATGTGGTGTTCTTGTTGCTCCATATTTAGGGTACACCTTCTGTCCTTCATCAAACAAATAAGGAAATGTAAACCCTTTTTCTTTAGCTCGTACTTTCATTGCTTCAAAACTATCTCCTTTCGATACCTCTGGGTCATTCGGATTAATGGCTATTACAGGAAATCCTTTTTGTTTATACTTTTTATCTAAAGCTATTAACCTATCTTCATTAGCTACAGAATACGGACACATATTACATGTAAACACAACAATAAATCCTTTTGCGTCTTTATAATCTGCCAAAGAAACCATTTTATCATCTATATTTTTTAATGTAAAATCAGAAGCTTCATCTCCTACTTTATAACCTCTAGAGTTATCACTAGTAAATGCTGAAACAGATGCCACCACCAATAACATCAATATTATTTTAATTGTCTTCATAATTATTTAGTTTAAAAAGGTTTGTAATTCGTTTTGTAACTCTACATAGCTAAAAGTTCGTTCGTAAAATTTTCTCTTTTGCCTATTGTAAATTAGGGTTGCTGGTATTGAACCTGACCAGCTTTTTGCAATATCTCTAATCCAAAACTGCTCATTTGAATCTTCAAAATGTAGTATTTTAGATTGTAGTTTTTTCTTTTTGATAAATGGTATCAAATTCGTTTCTATTTGCTTAGAAAAATCTAAACTTACCAAAACAACTTCAACATTTTTATCTTTATATTTCTTATGAAGTTTTTCAAAAGCAGGTAACTCTTTTACACAAGGCATACACCATGTAGCCCAAAAATTAACTACATACGTTTTATCATTGCTTTTATGTAAAAATGGTTTTAACTCTTCGTAATTTAACGTAGTAATTTTAACTTTTTTAGATGTGCCCTTTACCTGAGCTTTGGCTGTTGTTCCACTAAAAAAAGCGGTTATTATGAGTATGAGTAAGAATTTACTTCTATGCATTTTAAAACGATTTCTCTCAAAATTAACTGTTTATCGTATTAAAAAGATAGAATTAACTAAATATTAACAAGAAAAGAGCTCGGAAAATATATTTCCGAGCTCTTTATTTTATCACTGTATTTTGTTGTACTAACAAAAAATTTCATTCAGTAATTTAGCTAAACGTAAACCTCCTTTTTGTAACTGTTCTCTCACTACAGGAAAGTATACATACGAATAACGGTAACGTAAGTTCTCTCCTACTTCAGCAGATTTGTATACTTCTTTAGTAATCTTATGTGTATCATGTAGCCAATCTACAACAGTTCCTTTTTGAATTACTTTGATTTGTTCTTTAGATAAATCTCTTGCATTATCAGCTAATTCAACATAACTCATGTCCCATTTATTAATTAAATCTTCATCCCAAACTCTGTGTAAATTAGAGCCTTTTCCATGCCACTGAACCTGAATTTTATTACCTCCTAAATCTTCTTTTTGCCCAACATGCATCGGTTGATGTAAATCTCCCACTAAATGGACTAACATTTTTAAGTAAAAACGTTTGTCTTCAATTGAACTATTTTCATCCTTTAACACTTTTACACATTGCTCTATACCAGTAATCATATCTCCTTTCGGATTTTTTTCGGTATCTTCATAACGAGCGTCTAATGGCATATTTACATAATGCCAAGTATAAAACTTTCCATATTTCTTTCTATCAGATTTTATTTCATCTGCATAAGTAGATACAAATGCTAAGCTCTCACCTTGTAGTAATTTTTCAATTTTCTTTCTAGCTTTCTTAGTCAAATGTTTTTCTGCAATTTTTCCAGTAGCTCTGTGACCTGTTGGTCCCCAAACATCTTCGTTATTAGCAATTGATGAAATACTCACTAACAATGCAACTAATACTATTAAAAATTTTGTCTTCATGAATGGTTTAAATTATAATCGGAAGCTAAATTATAAAATATAATCATCAAAAATTTGGATTTAACAAAATTTAATCTATATCTTTATAATATCATTTTAATATCATTTTAATTAAAACAAACATGAAAGCAGAAAAAATTATCAAACCAGCAAATGGGTACCTAATGTTTTTTATTGTACTTATTCTTTTTATTGGCGGAATCGCATTAGCCGTTAAAACCGAAAATCCAATATTTATATTAATGTCTGTAATAGCATTTATTTTAGCATTGGGCTTTATTTTAGTAAATCCTAATTCTTCAAAAGTTCTATTATTCTTCGGTAAATATGTAGGTACTGTGAAGCAAAATGGTTTATACTGGGCTAATCCATTATATAAAAAGAAAACCGTTTCGTTAAGAGCTAGTAATTTTGATAGTGAGCGTTTAAAGGTCAATGATAAACTAGGAAACCCGGTGATGATAAGTACTATTTTAGTTTGGAGAGTTACCGAAACCTATAAGGCTGCTTTTGATGTTGATAATTATGAGAATTTTGTTCGTGTACAAACAGATGCTGCTGTACGAAAACTAGCTAGTATGTACCCATACGACAATTTCGCAGATGAGGGACACGAAGAAGATATTACACTACGATCTAGTGTAAACGAAGTCAGTGAAGCTTTGGAAAAAGAATTAGAAGAACGATTAGCTATTGCAGGTATTGAAGTTTTAGAAGCACGAATTGGTTATTTAGCCTATGCACAAGAAATTGCAAGCGCTATGTTAAAACGTCAACAAGCTACAGCCATCGTTGCTGCTCGTCATAAAATTGTACAAGGTGCTGTTGATATGGTTGACATGGCTTTAGAAGAACTAAACAAAAAAGAAATTGTGGAGTTAGACGAAGAACGTAAAGCTGCGATGGTTAGTAACTTATTAGTTATTTTATGTGGAGATAAAGAAGCTTCTCCAGTAGTAAATACAGGAACTTTAAATCATTAAATTATCAACACAAAATCAATTAACGTGACACAAATAATAACCACCATTATAGTATATATCTTAATTTTTATGATCTCTTTACTATAAACTAAAAGAATTTTGAAATTGTATTTTTGTAACCATTTTTTGCGTTTCAAAAAAACACTATTATAAAACACAACATGGCAAAAAAGAAAGCTTTTGCACTCCGCATTAATGAAGAAATGTTAAAAGCCATTGAAAAATGGGCTTCCGATGAGTTTCGATCTACCAATGGACAGATTGAATGGATGCTTATGCAAGCACTTAAAGAAGCCAAAAGAGAACCTAAAAAGAAAGAAGAAGAATAACAAATCTTAAGAACTTGTTAAAAAAAACGTCCAATTTTATTGGACGTTTTCTATTTTGTACATTGTACAAACTTAAATTACAAGCAACTAACTCTTATGAAAAACCTTTTTTATCTACTATTTATAACCTTCTCTTGCGCTACTTTTTCTCAAGAATTCTCAATGGATTTAGTCAAAAACATGAAACCGAGAAACATTGGTCCGGGTGGAATGAGTGGACGTGTCACAGCCATTGATGTTGTTGAATCCAATCCTGATATTATGTTCGTTGGTACAGCTTCAGGAGGAATTTGGAAGTCTACTTCAGGAGGAATTAAATGGGAGCCTATTTTTGATAAAGAAGTAACAGCCTCTATTGGCGCTTTAGCTATACAACAATCCAATCCTAGTGTAATTTGGGCAGGAACTGGTGAAGGAAATCCTCGTAATAGTTTAAATGGTGGTTATGGAATTTTTAAATCTCTTGATGGTGGTAAGTCATGGAAGTCCATGGGATTAGAAAAAACACGTCACATACACCGTGTGGTTATACACCCAAACAATCCAGATATTGTTTACGTAGGCGCTATTGGATCACCTTGGGGTGAACATAAAGAACGTGGTGTATACAAAACTACCGACGGCGGTAAAACTTGGAAACAAATTTTATTCAATAATAATAAAACCGGTGCTGCAGATTTAATTATGGATCCATCCAATCCAAACAAGCTAATAGCTGCTATGTGGGAACACAAACGCGATCCTTGGTTTTTTAAATCTGGAGGTGAAGGAAGTGGTTTATATATTACCCATGACGGTGGAGAAAACTGGAAAAAAATTACCGAAAAAGAAGGCTTTCCAAAAGGAGAATTGGGGAGAATTGGAGTAGCAATCGCTCCTTCTAACCCAAACACTGTTTATGCTTTGGTAGAAGCAAAAAAGAATGCCTTATACAAAAGTGAAGATGGTGGTTTTTCTTGGAAAAAAATTAATGATAAAAAAGGCATCGGAAATCGCCCTTTTTACTATTCAGAAATTTATGTAGATCCTCAAAACGAACATAAATTATATACAGTTTTCACCTATGTAAATGTTTCTATTGATGGAGGAAAGAACTTTAAGCAACTCATGCCTGCTTATAGTGTTGATAATGGTATTCACCCAGACCATCACGCTTGGTGGATTCATCCTAAAAACGGAAAATTCATGATTGATGGAAACGATGGTGGAATGAATGTTACCAAAGATGGAGGTAAAACTTGGCGTTTTATTGGAAATTTGCCTGTTGCACAATTTTATCATATTAATGTAGATAATGAGTTTCCTTACAATGTGTATGGCGGTATGCAAGATAATGGCTCTTGGCGCGGACCTGCTTATGTATGGAAAGCACAAGGAATACGAAATTCATATTGGCAAGAGATTAGTTTTGGTGACGGTTTTGATGTTATTCCAGACAAAGACGACTCGCGTTATGGTTGGTCTATGAGTCAACAAGGTTATGTATCTCGCTACGATTACAAAACAGGTAATAATTACACTGTTCGTCCTACACATCCGGATGCTAACGTGAAACTACGCTTCAATTGGAATGCAGCCATTAATATTGATCCTTTTGATAATTCTACACTATATTTTGGAAGCCAGTTTGTACACAAATCAACCGATAAAGGTTTAACGTGGAAAGTAATTTCTCCAGACTTAACTACAAATGATAAAAGCAAACTCAAACAATCAGAAAGTGGTGGGTTAACCATGGACGCTACCGGAGCAGAAAATCACTGTACTATCTTAGTAATTGAACCTTCTCCCCTAGAAAAAGATATGTTATGGGTTGCTACGGATGATGGACAAGTACATATTACTAAAAATGGAGGTACAACTTGGACAAATGTTGCCAGAAACCTGAAAGGTTTACCTAAAAATAGTTGGATTACTCAAATAAAAGCATCTAACAAAAATAAAGGAGAAGCTTTACTAGTTGCCAACGATTATCGTCGTTTTAACTATAAACCTTATGCATACAGAACAAAAGATTACGGAACAACTTGGGAACGTATTGTTGATGAAAGCGATGTAAAAAGCTTTACACAATGTATTATTGAAGACCCAATTGAGCCAAATTTAATGTTCTTAGGAACTGATGACGGTTTATATATTTCTATCAACGCAGGAAAAAAATGGACTAAGTGGACGGAAGGCTTCCCTACTGTTCCTGTAAAAGATTTAGTAATTCACCCAAGAGAACACGATTTAGTTATTGGTACTTTTGGTAGAGCTGCTTGGGTGTTAGATGACATTCGTCCGTTAAGAGCAATAGCTAAAGACAAAAACATTCTTACCAAAAATATTGAATTATTCACTCCGCCAACAGCCTATCAAGCTGCCTATCAGCAACCCACTGGTAGCCGATTTGGTGCTGACGCTATGTTTAATGGAACTAACAGAGGTCGTGGTGCTTTGGTTCAATTTTATGTGAATAAACCAAAATCAACAAAAAAACCTGAAGTAAAAGGCAAAAATTCTATTAAAAAAGAAGACGAGAATACCATAAAATGGGATTCTATCAAATTTGAAGTTTTTGATGGTAACAGACTTATTAGAACCCTTAAAAGAAAAACCCCTGAAGAAAACGGCATTCATAAAGGTGTTTGGTTTATGAGTGAAAAAGGTGTTGCCAGACCTTCTAGAACTATCAGGAAACAAAAAAGAGAACCTAGAGGTGTTCGAGTAAAACCTGGAACCTATAGAATAAAAGCTTCGTTTGGTAACCAAACATCAGAACAAAACATTACTGTAAAGTTTGACCCAAGACTGCATATTTCTCAGAATGCAATAGATCAAAAATATGCAGCAGCCAAAGATCTAGAAGCTCAGCAAAAAATTATAGCCGATGCAGTAAAACAGTTAGTTGAGAGTAAAAATATTGCCAATAGTTTCAACCAAAAACTATCTAAAAAAGACAAAAAGCTTTATAAAGAATCAATTAAAAATTCTAAAGATATTATTAAGAAAATAGATACACTTTTAGCTGTTTATTTAGGAAAGGTAGATAAAAGACAAGGGATTACACGAAATCCAGAAGTAAATATTATGCAACGTTTAGGAACTGCTAGTAGATATGTGAATAGTAGATTTGGCGAACAAACTTCTACAGAAAAACAGTTAATTATTCAATTTAAAGAAGCATTAAAACCTGCTTTAGAAAAAACCAATGCTTTCTTTAATAAAGATTGGAAAGAATATAAGGCAGAAGTTGAGAAAATAGATTTATCTCCTTTTAAAGAAACCAAGCAGTTTAGCTTAGAATAAAAAAACTATTAAAAACCGAAATTAATAACCCAAACACACACTTATGAAAAAACATTTCTTATTACTTGCCATTGCCGTTTCGGTAATTGCTTGTAAAACGGATAAAAAAGAATCTGTTAAAACCAGTACAGCTCCCAAAAAATATACTATTGAGCAAATGATGGATAACGAAAACGTTTTTGGTGGAAGTTTTTCTCCTGATAATTCTAAGTTACTTGTAACTAGTAATCGTTCGGGAATCTATAACATGTACACCGTTTCAACATCTGGAGGAGAATTTGAACCTATTACAAAGTCAGATAGTTCTTCAGTTTTTGCAACATCTTATTTCCCAAAGGATGAAAGAATGTTATTTAGAATGGATAATAATGGGGATGAAATTTATCATATCTTTTTAAGAGAACTTAATGGTGATATTAAAGATTTAACACCAACTAAAGGTGCCAGAGCAGGCTTTTTTGGTTGGGCTAAAGATGAAAAGAGTTTCTTTTTTACTTCAAACGAAAGAGACAATCGTTTTATGGATCTCTATGAAATGGATCTGGAAACGTTTACTCCAAAAATGATTTATGAAAATAAAGAAGGTTATAACGTAGCAGCAATATCAAACAATAAAAACATACTAGCCCTAAGCAAAACGGTTAATACTAACGATAGTGATTTATTTTTGTTTGATAGAACCACCAAAGTAATCACCAAAATTAATCTAACATTGAGCGGTAATTCTGCTGCTGATTTTTCTATCGATGATACAGAGTTCTACTATACAACAGATGCTGAAGGTGAATTTGCTACTTTAATGAAATATACAATTAGTACTAACGAAACAGAAAAAGTACTAGCCAAAGATTGGGATATTTCCGGAAGCTACTTTACAAACAATGGTACCTATAGAGTAACATACATTAATGAAGATGCTAAAAACGTCATTGAAGTTTATGATATCAAAGCTGGTAAAAATATTGAGCTTCCTAATGTTGATGGAAAAAGTATTACTAGCGTTGGTTTTTCTAGAGACGAAAGTATGATGCGTTTTTATGCTGGTGGTTCTAATACTCCTTCAAACTTATATGTGTATGACTTAAAAACAAAAAAACAAACGCAGCTAACCGATGTGTTAAATAAAGAAATTAATCCTGCTGATTTAGTAAAAGCGAAAGTAATTCGTTACCCTTCTTTTGATGGAGTAACTATTCCTGCAATTTACTATGTACCTCATCAAGCTTCAGAAGATACTAAAGTTCCTGCTTTAGTTTGGGTTCATGGAGGTCCTGGAGGACAATCACGTCAAAATTTTAGTTCAAGAATTCAATATTTAGTAAACCACGGATATGCTGTTTTGGCTGTTAATAATCGTGGAAGTAGCGGTTATGGTAAAACCTTTTTTACTATGGATGATTTAAACCATGGAGAAAAAGATTTGCAAGATTGTGTAGAAGGGAAAAATTGGTTAGCAAAACAACCAGAAATTGATGCTGAAAAAATAGGAATTATTGGAGGATCATATGGTGGTTATATGACCATGGCTGCTTTAACATATACTCCTGAGGAGTTTGCTGTTGGTGTAAACATTTACGGAGTTACAAACTGGATGCGTACCTTAAAAAGTATTCCATCTTGGTGGGAATCTTTTAGAGAAGCTTTGTACAAAGAATTAGGAGACCCATATTCTGCCGATTCTGTAAGACTTAAAAGAATTTCTCCTTTATTCCATACAGACAAAGTAACCAAACCATTAATGGTATTACAAGGAGCTAAAGACCCAAGAGTTTTGCAAGTAGAATCTGATGAAATTGTAGCTGGAGTTAAGAAAAATGGAGTTCCTGTAGAATATGTGCTGTTTGATGATGAAGGGCATGGTTTTGTTAAAAAGGAAAATCAAATAGAAGCTAATAGTAGAATCTTACAATTTTTAGACACCTACTTAAAGAAAGAAGAACCTATAAAAAACGACGAATTATAAACAAGTTAGCGCAATTTTAACACCCTAATTTTTCGTAAGAAAAACCTGGTTTTTATTTTTGCCTATATAACAATTAAATCTCCTGCATATACCAAACATGCAGGGGATTTTTAATATAACAAACAACCTCTTTATCAATTATGAAAAAGTTTACTTTATTAATCATCACTTTATTTTCATTAAACAATTTCGCTCAACAATCAGTAGCCCCAGACCCAACAAAAGAATTAGGTGTATGGTACATGTACAACGGATCTCATCAAGTTTCTGATAAGTTTAGCTTAAAAACCATGGCACATTTCCGCTTCTTTGAAGTTGGAGATGACATGCAACAATTTATTGGACGTTTAGGTGGTAATTATAAATTCAACAAAACTTTAAGCGCTACCGTAGGATATGCTTTCTTAAATACTGATAGAACTTTTAATGTTGATGCGAGCGACTTTAACGAACATCGTATTTATGAAGACCTAAATGTAAATCATAAAATAGCTAGTTTAAACTTAGCACATCGTTTTAGAGGTGAACAACGTTTTTTTGAATCGACCACTGGTAACTTCTTTAGATATCAATTAGCCTTGGGGCATCCTATCGATGAAAAATGGTCGACATACCTATACAATGAAACCTTTTTAGATTTTGAGGCAGAAGCTTATAATCAAAACTGGTTTGGAGCTGGTTTTAAATATAAAGTATCTGACATAGTTAAGCTTCAAGCAGGATATCAACTAATACATGTAAACGAGGTTGGTAACTTTAATAGAATTCAACTAGGAGTTGCAATTAGTACAGATCATAGAAAATAGAACTAACTAATATTTCATACTTTAGCGGCAAATTATTTTTAAATGGAAGCACCTCTTTTTACAAACGATGCAATCGTATTTGGTATTTTAATGATTTCGTTAGGTTTTGTATTTTATACAGAATCAAAAACCTCAGGATTTTGGCCTAAATTTTATAAAATAGTCCCAGGTTTATTCATGGCGTATTTTATCCCTGCAATATTTACTACTTTGGGAGTTATTTCTCCAGAATGGGAAACTACCAGTGCTGCTGGCGAAGTCGTAAAAAACAAATCACAACTATACTATGTCTCTAGTAGGTTTTTATTGCCTGCTGCCTTAGTTTTAATGACATTAAGTATTGACTTAAAAGCTATTTTCAACTTGGGATCAAAAGCTTTAATCATGTTTTTTACAGGAACTGTTGGTATTGTTATTGGAGGACCAATTGCTATTTTATTAATTTCTGCTTTTTCACCAGAAACAGTTGGAGGTGCAGATTTTGATGCTGTTTGGAGAGGACTTTCAACCTTAGCTGGTAGCTGGATTGGTGGTGGAGCTAACCAAACTGCTATGTTAGAAATTTACAAATACAATCCTGCTAAATATGGAGGAATGGTGTTTGTTGATATCGTAGTGGCTAATATTTGGATGGCTATCATTTTAATTGGAATTGGTAAAAAAGACAAAATAGATAAATGGTTAAAAGCTGATACTTCAGCTATTGAAGATTTAAAACAAAGAGTTTCTAATTTTACACAAAGTGTAAAAAGAAATCCGACTTTAACCGACTTTATAATTATGCTTGCCATTGCTTTTGGTACTGTTGGCTTTGGTCATTTTGCAGGAGCGTATTTAAGCGACATTTTTGCTTCTATAACTGCTAGTATGGAATCTCAAACTTGGAGAAACATATTCTCTTTCTTAGGTTCTAACTTCTTCTGGTTAATTAGTATATCAACAATTGCTGCTGTTATCTTATCTTTTACCAAAGCAAAAAATTACGAAGGTGCTGGCGCTAGTAAAATAGGTAGTATTTTTATTTATGTGTTAGTAGCAACCATTGGAATGAAAATGGATTTGACCTTGATTTTTGATAATGTAGGACTAATTGCTATTGGTTTGGTATGGATGGCAATTCATGCTGGATTATTAATTTTAGTCGCTAAATTAATTCGCGCTCCATATTTCTTCTTGGCTGTGGGAAGTCAGGCAAATGTTGGTGGAGCTGCTTCTGCCCCAATTGTAGCACAAGCTTTTCACCCTTCTTTAGCAACAGTAGGTGTTTTATTAGCTGTTTTCGGATACGCTATCGGTACCGTAGGCGCAATCCTATGTACAATTTTAATGGAAATAGCCTCAAAAGTTTAGGAGAAATCTGCATATTTGCAACAGACAAATTTTGAATTCAATGAAGAAAATTATTGCTCTTTTCGCAATTGCACTTGTTGCTTTTGCTTGTTCCTCTAAAAAAGAAGGAAACATGGTTGTTAAAGGTCAAATTAAAGGATTAAAAAAGGGTACTTTATACCTTCAAAAAATGAAGGACACATTACTAGTATCTGTTGATTCTATGGCGTTGTTAGGTGATGATAAATTTATACTAACAGATAACGTTGAGTCTCCTGTAATATATTACTTAACTTTTGATGGTAATACTACAGATAAACACATAATGTTTTTTGGTGAAGAAGGTGAAATTACCATCAACGATAAAATTGAAGAGTTTGGTTTTAAACCTGAAATCAAAGGGTCAAAAAATCAAGAAGTGATGGATGAATACCGTAAAATAAACCAACGTTTTATAGATCAACGTTTAGACTTTGTTAAAAAAGAAGTTGAAGCTCGTCAAGCTCAAGATGAAGTGCAGTTAGAACAAGTAGAAGCAGATTATAAGAAAATGGTACGTCGTCGTTTCTTATTCTCTACAAACTTTGCTATTGCAAATGCCGATAGTGAAGCTGCTCCATATATTGCTTTATCTGAACTATATGATGCTAATATTCAACTTTTAGATACAATTAATAATAGCTTAACTGATAAAGTTAAAAATTCTGAATACGGTAAACGTTTACAAAAGTTTGTAGATGATATAAAAGCTAAAGAAGGAAAGTAAGTTTTCTTTTCTTCAAAAAATATAAAAAAGCTCATTCAACTTGAATGAGCTTTTTATGTTTATATTCTAAATTTTAAAGGACAATACTGGTAACTTACTGTGGTTAGCAATATCTTCTGAAATACTACCTTCAAAAAAGTGTGCTATTCCCTTTCTACCATGTGTAGCTACTACTAAAGCATCTGAGTTTATTTTGTCTGCGTAATAGAACACTCCCTTTTCTACAGAATAATCAGAAATTATTTTTACTTTATGAACGCTTTCATCATAACTTTCATTAGCCTGATTGAAAAAACGCTTCATTCTTTCTTCTAACTCTTTTGTGCTCTTAAATTTAGACGTTGGTGTACTAACATATACGAGTTCCATATCTGCATTAAATTTCTTAAGAAACTCTTTTGCTTCCACATACGGCTTTACATCGTCATCAGAAAAATCACAAGCAAATAACACTTTGTCTATATGTTTTATTATTGGCTCTTCTTTTATTACTAATACAGGTACATGTGCATAACGGATTACCTTTTCTGTATTTGAACCAATAAACATTTCTTTTAAACCGCTTGCTCCTTTAGACCCCATAACAATCAAATCTGCTCCTTCATTTCTTGCCAACTGGTCTATTTCACTAAAAATCTTAAAATGTTTTATAATTGGAGTTACTTTTATGCCCGACAAATACTCTTTCTCTAAAAATTCTGCTAACTTTTTCTCAGACATTTGTAGGTAAAACAACATTTCTTGTTGTAAATAACTTTCTGATCTACTTAAAACAGCATTAGATAACTCAAGCATATGTACTACCAATACCTCAGCATCTGACTTTTTTGCTAAAAAAGCTGCTGTTTGTAAAGCATTTTCAGAATATTCAGAAAAATCAACAGGGACTATAATTTTTTTCATGATTTATTACTTTTAGGTTCTACGTCTTCTATAAAGTTACCTAAATTTTATCAGTAATACTATGATAATTGTCATTAAAATTTTTAGTGACAGCCTTCTACTGAGTTATGAACATCAGTAACAGGAAGTGGAGATATATAAGGTATTCCTAACCCTAATCCTCTAAAAATAAACAATATTCCAATAAAAACTACAACATAGGGTATTGCTTGTTGAACTCTTTTTCGCACCAAGCCATTTGCAAAATTACCTGCATATACTACAGCTGTCATTAATGGTATTGTTCCTAATCCAAAGAGAAACATATACAAGCTTCCGGACAACATGTTAGTTGTACTTAACGCTCCAAAAACTGCCATATACACTAATCCGCAAGGCAAAAATCCATTTAGAAAACCGATAGTAAAAAAAGTATCGTTTCCTTTTTTCTTCAACTCTTTCCCTAAAGAAGATTTCACTTTTATTACCAACCTATTTATTGGATTTGAAAAGTTATACCTTTGAAAAGTTTTTGGTACTAGAATTGCCAAAATCATTAACACTCCTACAATAATAGAAAGTTGTTGCTGAAACCCGAAGAAATAAAACCCTTTTCCTAGTAATCCGAATAAAAAGCCTATTAAACTATAAGTAAATAAGCGTCCTAGATGATAACTAGTTATTTGAAAAAACTGCTTTACTTTATTAGTTCTGTCTACTGGTAACATAAAGGCTATAGGGCCACACATACCTATGCAATGAAAGCTACCTAATAAACCAAATATGATTGCTGAAAGAAACATTAATATACTAACTCTTTCTGAAATAAATAATCTTTACTTTTGTAGTTCCAGGAAACTGTTATGTTCCAACGACCACCCAACAAACGTTTCTCAGGCACGAGCAAATATGTTTCGGAGATCGAAATAGGCATTTCGAAATCCAATTGTTTATCAGATGGTCTGTATAGGAACACTTTTCCTTTTATATCTTTAGGGTTAAAGTCCGTTGGAAAATGGACTTTAATTCCTTCAGTTACTTTTTCTATTGTAATATTGTCTTTTAATGCTTTCGCATTTTTAGTAGCATCTAATTTGTTCTGAAATTCTAATTCTTGTTGATAGTATTTTTCAGTTACCAAATCGTGATTAAAATTTTTACCTGTACTCATCGTGATTACAAAATACATGATAAAGCCTATAAATCCTATAATTGCTATTACTATACCCGTGCCCCAGTTTAGTTTCATTTTATTTATTTTTTGGTCTTTGGATTCGTAGTCTTTAGCCTTACTGAGCTAAAAACTACAAATCTGTAGACTGTTTTATCTATAACTTCTTGGTCCTAAAAAGTTGGTTGTAGTAGTTTCAATAAGTTTATCGCCACTATACACTCCTATTTTTAGTTTTTCCTTTTCATTTTTCATTTCAGACTGATGTAACTCTATAAACAACGTTCCTTCTGCCAATCCTTGTTTAGGTACTTCAAAATCTTGATGTGTTACCGTTTCTATTTTTCCTTTATGAGATAGCAATTTATAACTCACATTATCAATTTGTTTTGTTGTTTTATTTACTACTTTAAAAGTGTAAATATTACTAATAACTCCATTTTCTTTATGTTGATATAACTGACCTGGTAATCGCAAAATTGTTGCTTCTACATCATTTCTCAAAAACAGCATTCCTATTAAAATCCCTATTAAAATGAACAATACCGCTGAGTATCCTTTCATCCTAGCTGTAAATTTAAAAGGTGTTTTCTTAACAATGTTTTCCTCACTAGCATAACGGATTAAGCCTTTTGGTAATCCAACCTTTTCCATCATGTGGTCACATTCATCAATACAAGCTGTACAGTTTACGCATTCTAATTGCGTACCATTTCGAATATCTATTCCTGTAGGACATACATGAACACATTGAAAACAATCAATACAATCTCCTTTTCCAGACGCTGCTCTATCTTCTTTTTTATTAAACTTCCCTCTTCCTACTTTTCCTTCTCCTCTTACATGGTCGTAAGCAACATTAATCGTTTTATTATCTAACAATACTCCTTGCAATCTACCATAAGGACAAGCAATAATACATACCTGTTCTCTAAACCATGCGAAAATAAAATAGAAAACTCCTGTAAAAATTAGCAATGATATTAAAGTTCTTAAATGATCTAATGGATTACCTGTTATGTAACTTATTAATTTATCACTTCCAATTAGGTATGCTAAGAAAACGTTTGCTATTATAAAAGAGATAATAAAAAAGACAATCCATTTTAAAACTCTTTTTCTAATTTTTTCAGCATTCCATGCTTGTTTTGCTAAACGAATCTGTTTTCCTCTATCTCCTTCTATTAAATATTCTATTTTTCTGAAAACCATTTCTAAGAAAATGGTTTGTGGACAAATCCAACCACAGAAAATTCGACCAAAAACAACGGTAAATAGAATGATAAAAACCACTCCTATTATCATTGAAATCACCATTAAGTGAAAATCTTGTGGCCAAAAAGGGAATCCGAAAATGTTAAACTTACGCTCTAAAACATTAAATAGTAAGAACTGATTTCCGTTGATTTTAACAAACGGTGCTAGTAATAAAAACGCTAATAAAAAATAGCTTACATAGCTTCGATATTTGTAAAACTTTCCACTTGGTTTTTTTGGAAACACCCAAGCCCTTTTTCCTTCATCATTTATAGTACCAATACTATCTCTGAATTGTTCGTTTTTGGGTGTTTCCATAATCAACTATTAAAAACTAATTTGTAACTACTATTTTTATTGAATACTGTCTTTTGCTTGTTCTTCAGCTGGTGCCTGACCTTCTTCTTTATACAACTCTCCTTGAGGTTCTTTTGGTTTTGCTGGAGTAGTTCCTTGTAAAGAGATAATATAACTTGCTACCTTTTGAATGTCTTTAGGTTTTAGCGTTTTATTCCACGCAACCATACCTTTACCATCTCTACCTCCATTAGCAATAGTGTTGAAGATATTTTTCATACCACCACCTAAAATCCAGTAATTATCGGTTAAGTTTGGTCCAATACCACCTCCACCATCAGCAATGTGACATGCTGCACAGTTTAGATTATATACCGCCTTACCTCTACTTAAATCTCCAGCATCTGTTAAAACAGTAGCTGTTTCTGCATCAATAACAGCTTCTTTTGAAGTTGATTTGAACGCTGCCAGTTCTTTTTTAGCTTCTGCTACTGCTTGGGCATATTCCATTTCTTGATTGTCTGCTCCCAATACATGGTATCTTACTAAATATACCGCTGCAAAAATGATTGTTGCATAGAACATGTACAGCCACCATGGCGGTAAGTTATTATCTAACTCTTTAATTCCATCATAGTTATGATCTAGGATAATTTCATCTTCCTCTTCAATAGCTTTAGCTTCTGTCCATTTATTAATAATTTTCTTAGCCCAAGCCCAATTATCAACTTCTTCAGGTTGAATTCCTTCTTTTTCCATTTGAAGCTGTTCTGCCTTTTGCTGTGCTACAATATTTAAAGCTTCTTTTAATATAACTACTGTTATAAGACCTACAATTGCTATCCATACTAACGGGTGCTCATACAGGCTAAATGGATTTTCGTATGATTTAATTGCAGTAGTAATAGCAAAAAAGGTTACTGCTACAAAAATGATATATACTATAGATTGAAAATATTTTTTCATCTTACTTTGAATTTTCTAGTTATCTAATGGTAAATTACTTACCCTACTTATATACTCTTTCTTGGCTGTAAACACCCACCAAAACAACACTACAAAAAATGTAAAGAATATGGTTAGTGAAATAATTGGGTATATTTCAATACCTGCAATAGTTTCCATATGATTTTTTACAAACTTTAACATGATTTCTAGTTTTTAGCGCTTAATTGATCTTCTACATCTTTAATCTTAATATCGGTACCTAATCGTTGTAAATAAGCGATTAAAGCTACAATTTCTCTATCTTTCATTTCTATGAAAGTTTGTCCGTTTTCCTGAGCGTACTTTTTATCTGCTTCATAATTCGTTTTGAAATCAGGATCTGCATATAAGTTCTCTTGAATTTTAGTTCCTTGCTCTTCCATGCTTGTTTGCGCATTGGCTATATCTTCTTCTGTATAAGGAACTCCTAAGCTAACCATTGCTTTCATTTTGCTTTCGGTATCACTCTTATCTAACTTGTTTCTTACTAGCCATTGGTATGCTGGCATAATAGATCCTGGCGATGTACTTTGTGGGTCATACATGTGGTTTAAATGCCAACTATCGTTATACTTTCCTCCAACTCTTAATAAATCTGGACCTGTACGTTTAGACCCCCATAAGAATGGATGATCGTATACAAACTCTCCTGCTTTTGCAAATTCTCCATAACGTTCTACTTCCGATCTAAATGGACGTACCATTTGTGAGTGACATCCCACACATCCTTCACGGATATAAATATCTCTACCTTCTAATTCTAGTGGAGTATAAGGTTGTACGCTTGTTATTGTTGGAATATTAGATTTTACTAATAAGGTTGGTATAATTTGAACAACCCCTCCAATTAAAATCGCTACAGTAGCATAGATAGTTAATTTTACTGGTCTTCTTTCTAACCAAGTGTGCCAACCTTCTTTAGATGTTCTATATTTAGATACTTTTGTTAATGCTGCTGCTTCTGCTAATTCATCTGTTACTCCACTTCCTGATCTTACCGTTTTAACAATGTTGTATAACATTACAAATGCTCCAAGGATAAATAAACTTCCTCCAATAGCACGCATCCAATACATTGGAATGATTTCGTTTACTGTTTCTAAGAAGTTACCATAAGTTAACGTTCCATCTGGATTAAACTGTTTCCACATTGAAGCTTGCACAAACCCTGCAACATACATTGGTAGTGCATACATAATAATACCTAAAGTTCCAATCCAGAAATGGAAGTTAGCCAATGCTGTAGAGTATAGTTTTGTTTTGAACATTCTTGGTACTAACCAATATAACATACCAAAGGTTAAGAATCCGTTCCATGCTAAAGCACCTACGTGTACGTGAGCAATAATCCAATCACTAAAGTGCGCAATTGCATTTACATTCTTTAACGATAACATCGGTCCTTCAAAAGTTGCCATACCATACCCTGTAATTGCAACTACCATGAATTTTAATACTGGATCTACTCTAACTTTATCCCAAGCTCCACGAAGTGTTAGTAATCCGTTAATCATACCTCCCCAAGATGGTGCAATTAACATTACTGAGAACGCTACTCCTAAGTTTTGTGCCCAATCTGGTAAAGATGTGTATAATAAGTGGTGAGGTCCTGCCCAGATGTAGATAAAAATTAACGACCAGAAGTGTACAATAGATAATCTATATGAATATACTGGACGATTAGCCGCTTTAGGAACAAAGTAGTACATTAATCCTAAGAACGGAGTCGTTAAGAAGAATGCCACAGCGTTGTGTCCGTACCACCATTGTACTAATGCGTCTTGAACTCCTGCATACACTGAATAACTTTTCATAAAGCTAACAGGTAATTCTAAACTGTTAAAAATGTGTAATACCGCTACGGTTACAAAAGTCCCTAAATAGAACCAAATTGCTACATATAAGTGACGTTGTCTTCTTTGTAAGATTGTCCAAATCATGTTAGCACCAAAAGCTACCCAAACTAATGCTATGGCAATATCAATTGGCCATTCTAATTCGGCATATTCTTTTGAAGTTGTATACCCTAACGGAAGTGTTATGGCTGCTGCAACAATTATTAACTGCCATCCCCAAAAGTTAAAGTTACTTAAAAAATCACTCGCCATACGGGCTTTCAGTAATCGTTGTAGTGAGTAGTAAACTCCTGCAAAAATGGCATTTCCTACGAATGCAAAAATTACTGCGTTCGTATGTAATGGTCTTAAACGTCCAAAACTTAACCACGAAATTCCGTCAGTTAAATTTGGGAATAAAAACATAAAAGCCAATAACAATCCTACTGAAAAACCTACTATTCCCCATAGTAAGGTTGCGTAGATGAATTTTTTTACGATCTTATTATCGTAATAAAATTGTTGCATTTCCATAATCTATTTGAATTTAATATCTATTGTTAATTGTTAGTTCTTTGTTTCTTCTTTTACCAGTTCATCATCAAATAACATGCGAACTGACGGCGTGTACGAATCATCGTACTGCCCTTTTTTTACTGAAACAATAAATGCTATAAAGAAAATAATAGCCACTAAAATACTTAGTGATAGTAGTAAGTAAATAACGCTCATATCTTGCCTGATAATTATAGTTCAAAGATACTTGTGAAGGTTTTCTTAAAATATGACTTTTGTCATGTTTTAATTTTTTTTCATAAAAAAACTCGAAGAAAAAATCTTCGAGTTCTTCGCTGTTTAAATAGTCATTGAAAACAGTTTGGTTTCTGGTTGTTTTTCATGTAATTTCTTATCGAATGCCATACAGATATTACGCACATAGGGTCTTGCTTTTTCTGGAACGGTTAACTTATTTCCTTTTATAGAGACCAAACCATCATCTATCATTTCTTCCAATTTTTCAATATACGTTTCTACATTTTCTATCTGTAATTGCTCTTCTTCCCACGAAGTGGAGAAATGACACATGATATTTAAAATATGCTTTCTAATAATTAAATCTTCTTCTGATAATATATGCCCTCTAAATACAGGAATTTCTCCTTCGTTTACAACTCTTTCGTACTCTTTTACCGTTTTTACATTTTGTGCAAATCCGTACCAAGAATCAGAGATTGACGACATTCCTAAGCCTACCATTAACTGTGTTTTGTTAGCAGTGTATCCCATAAAGTTACGATGCAGTGTTTTTTCTTCTGTAGCTTTGTATAAGCTATCAGTAGGTAACGCGAAATGATCCATTCCTATTTCTATGTAACCCATTTCTGCAAACAACTCCTTTCCTATTTCATACAACTCTCGCTTTTCTTCATTTTTAGGTAAATCATCTTCATTAAATCCTCTCTGCCCAACTCCTTTTACCCAAGGAACATGCGCATAACTATAAAACGAAATTCTATCAGGTTCTAGCTCTTTTGTTTTATTAATGGTATGAATTACATTTTCCTTGGTTTGAAACGGAAGTCCAAATACCAAATCGTGACTGATAGATGTATACCCTATTTCTTTTGCCCAATTATGTACGTTTTGAACATTTTCAAAAGGCTGAATTCGATGAATTGCTTCTTGCACTTTTGGATTGTAATCTTGTACTCCAAAACTCACTCTTGTAAATCCTAAATCATATAAGGTTTGTAGGTGTTCTTTTGTGGTGTTGTTTGGATGCCCTTCAAAACTAAATTCATGATTAGGATGTTTTTCTGCATTGATAAAAATCCCGTCAATTAATCTTTTTAATTGTTTTTCTGAAAAGAATGTTGGAGTCCCTCCTCCTAAATGAATTTCTTTTATTATAGGTGTTTCATCTACCAAATTAACATATAACTGCCATTCTTTTAAAACAGTTTCTATATACGGATCTTCCATTTCATGACGTTTTGTTATATGTTTATGACACGCACAAAACGTACATAAACTCTCGCAAAATGGTAAGTGAATATATAAGCTAATTCCTTCTGATGAGTTACTTTCGATAAACGATTGCTTAAAAGTTTTAATCCATTTTTCCTTTGAAAAAGTTTCATTGTCCCAATACGGAACGGTTGGATAACTTGTATATCTTGGTCCTGGAATGTTATATTTCTGAATAAGTGAATTTTTCATATGTATTAAGTTAAAAATTGTGAGACCTCTCGACTACGCTCGAGGTGACATTAAGCCAATTCTAAAGCGATTTCAATCATTTCTTTAAAGGTTTGTTCTCTTTCATCTGCAGTCGTTCTTTCTCCAGTAACTAAACTATCTGAAATGGTTAAAATTGATAGTGCGTTTACTTTGTGTTTTGCAGCAACAGTATACAGCCCATTTGTTTCCATCTCAACACAAAGCACTCCATAATCTGCCCACTTTTTATAGCTTTCAAATTTATCGGCATAAAACTCGTCTGAACTTAAAATGTTTCCTGCTTTTAATGGAATTCCTTTCTGCTTAGCTGCTTCAATAGCTTTTTGGAATAGTTCAAAACTTGCTGTCGACGCATAATCAGCTCCGTTGAAACGTATAGTATTTAATCCAGAATTTGTTGATGCTGCCATGGCTATAACAATATCTCTAATTTTTACATCTTCTTGATAAGAACCAGCTGAACCTACTCTTATTAAATTTTTAACTCCATACTCTGTAATTAATTCATGACAATAAATTAATGTGGAAGGAATTCCCATTCCAGTTCCTTGAACAGATATTCGCTTTCCTTGATACGTTCCTGTAAAACCTAGCATTCCACGAACATCATTGTAACACGTTGGATTTTCTAAAAATGTTTCTGCTATCCATTTTGCGCGCATAGGATCACCTGGTAATAAAACAGTTTCTGCTATTTCTCCTTTCTTTGCTTCTATATGTACGCTCATTCTTTGTTCTTTTAGATTTTGAGTTATTAAAAACTTATTTTAATACTGATTCTTACCTGAAATACCACTCGTTACTAATGAAACACCTGACGAGGTTCCTAAACGAGTTACTCCCATTTCTATGTACCTCTTAGCTGTTTCGATATCTCTAATACCACCAGCTGCTTTTATCTGCGCTTTTCCATCTACAACACTATCCATTATCATTACATCTTTAAAAGTAGCCCCTTCAGTACCAAAGCCTGTAGATGTTTTTACAAAATCAGCTCCGGCTTCTACCGCTAATTGACTTGCTATTTTTATTTGTTCCTTAGATAGGTAACAGTTTTCAAAAATTACTTTTAATATATTTTCTCCTATTTCTTCTTTAATCAATCGAATTTCTTTTTCTACATAATTTTCTTCACCATCTAACAACTTACCAATATTGATAACCATATCTATTTCTGAAGCTCCGTTTTTTATACATTCTTTAGCTTCAAAAATTTTAGCTTTGGTTGTCATTGCTCCTAAAGGGAAACCTACTACAGCTGCTACTTTTACATCCGAGTTTTTTAACTCTTTGGCTGCCAATTCTACATAACATCCATTTACACAAACTGCATAAAAATTATATTTTTTGGCCTCATTACATAGCTTTACTATATCTGCTTTAGTTGCTGTAGCTTTTAATAAAGTATGATCTATATATTTATTAATATTCATAATTATACTTCTTTTACTCTTTTTAAAGTGTCTAATTTTGATAACGATAACCTTACAATACTCTCTTCAGTCGCTGTTAGATTATGTACTACTTGTGGTTTTAATGAAATTATATCTCCAGTAACCATTTGTTTTACTTCTCCTGCGACTCCAAAATCTATAGACCCTTTTACTATTTGAACAATGATTGCAAATGGAGCTTGGTGATCTTCCATAGTTTGCCCTTTTTTAAATACCACTCGTATTTCTTTTGAGAAATCTGTATCTAATAATAAAGACACTGCTGGTTTAAGTTCATTAAATTTTATATCTTCTAAAAATGATGCTATCTTCATAATTTTTTATTTTATTTTTCTACCTAAAATATTGGTTGCTATGGTTGTAAATATTACTACACTAATTGAACTCAACGGCATTAAAATAGCTGCTATTACAGGCATTAACCGCCCCGTTACCGCAAAATAAAGTCCTACAACATTGTACATTAAAGATAGTAAAAAACAATACTTAATAATTTTTATCGCTTTTTGTGAAGCTTTTATATAGTTTCCTATTTCACTAAATTTTGTGGCATCTAAAATAGCATCGCAAGCAGGTGAAAATACATTGATATTTTCCGATAAAGCTATTCCTACATTACTTTGAGCTAACGCTCCTGCATCATTTAATCCGTCACCAATCATCAATACACTTTTGTTTTTTTCTTGTAGTTCCTCTACATAATGTAGCTTATCTTGCGGTTTTTGATTGAATAAAAATGTTGTTTCTTTAGGTAGTAACTCCTCTAAAAACTTCTTTTCTCCTTCATTATCTCCTGAAACAACTGATAAATCATACTTTTTATTTAAGTTAGAAAACAGGTTTTCAACACCTTTTCTGTAAGCATTTTTAAACACAAACTTTCCTTTATACTCATCGTTAACACTAATATGAACCGAAGTATCAAAATTTAATCGTTCTTCTGCATTTTTTACAAAAGAAGACGAACCTATTTTTAATCTTATTTGTTGATAACTTGTCTCAATTCCTTTTCCTACATATTCTTGGTAATTATCAACTGGTAACATTTCTTCTTCTAAAGAAGCATATAACATTCTACTTAGCGGATGATTTGAAGCCCTTAATGAGCTTTTTAATATCGCTTTTTGGAGTTTATTTAGATCTTCACCTTTATACGTTATCGTATTTTCTTTATTAGTGGTAAGCGTACCTGTTTTATCAAAAATAACAGAGTTTATAGCTGCTAATTGTTCTACTATTGTAGCATTCTTTAAATAAAATTTCTTTCTTCCAAAGATTCGTAGGATATTCCCTAAAGTAAACGGTGCTGCTAAGGCTATGGCACACGGACATGCAATAATTAATACGGACGTAAATACGTTTAATGCTACACTTGAATCATAATACAACCAAAAGGTTGTAGACAAAAATGCTATTGACAATACAATGATGGTAAAGTTCTTACTGATTTTATCGGTCAACGTTTTAAATGATGAATTTTTATCTTTTTGAAATACATCATTACTCCACAACTGTGTTAAGTAACTTTGTGAAACCGAAGCTAGCACCTCCATTTCTATACTTCCTGACAGTTGCTTTCCTCCTGCAAATAATTTATCTCCTGACTTTTTATTTACAGGAACAGCCTCACCTGTAACAAAACTGTAATCTATTTTTGCTTCTCCGTTAATTAAAATTCCATCAACAGGAATTAATTCTTGGTTTCTAATTAGTAGTCTGTCTCCTTTTTTAACATCATAGATTTGTGTGTTTTCTTCTTTTTTATCCGCTGTTATTTTTGTGACTGCAATTGGAAAGTACGACTTGTAATCGCGTTCAAATGACAAGAAATTATAGGTTTTCTGTTGAAAAAACTTCCCTAATAATAAGAAGAACACTAGCCCTGTTAAACTGTCAAAAAAGCCTGTTCCTAGGTCTAATACAATTTCTGCTGTGCTACGTACAAATAACACAAATATTCCTAAAGCAATAGGAACATCAATGTTTAAAATTTTAGAACGAAGTCCTTTATAAGCAGAAATAAAATAGTCTTGTCCAGCATAAAACACTACAGGTAACGAAAATATAAACATTAACCAACGGAAGATTCCTTTGTATTGCTCTAACCAATATTCAGATACTTCAAAGTATTCAGGAAATGACAAAAACATAACATTTCCAAAAGCAAAACCTGCTATTCCTAGCTTATAAATTAAACTACGGTCTACCTTCTTTTTTCCTACCTCATAATCTTCAAGACTTATGTAAGGTTCATAACCAATAGAACTTAACAGTAATACTATTTCTTTAAGTGATGTTCTTTCGGAATTAAACGTAATTCGTACTGTCTTTTTTGGAAAATTAACTTGAGATGAAGATACAAACTCCTGTAGTTTATGTAAGTTTTCTAATACCCAGATACAGGAGCTACAATGTATATGTGGAATGTATAAATTTACCACTTGTACATTACCATCGTTAAACTCTAATAGTTTATCTACAATGGATTCATTATCCAAGAAATCATATTTTCCTTGTATTTCTTCAGGTATTGCTCCTGGGTTGTTTTGAAAATCGTAATAACAAGTTAAATCGTTTTCTGAAAAAATTTCATAAACCATTTTACATCCATTACAGCAGAAAAATTTATCTTCTATTGTAATTATTTTTGTATCGCACTCGTTACCACAATGAAAACATGTTGTGCTTTCCATATTTACTCTTTTGCCTAGTACAAATGTCTGATAAGATATCAAATTAAAACATGATAATTGTCAGGTTTTCCGTATATTTGAGTAGTAAAAAAAAGGGCATATTTATGAGCAAGTGTGAGCAGTGTATCATTCGAGAATTTAATTCTTTAAAGGCTTTAACTAAAGAAGAATTGATAAGAATTACAGGATGTAAAACCTCTAAAAAAATAAAAAAAGGAGAAGTTCTTTTTGATGAAGGTGAATACATTAATGGTGTTTTTTGTGTTAAAGACGGTGTTTGTAAAGTGTCTAAAATGAGTGATAATGGTAGAGACCAAATTATTCACTTAATAAGAAAAGGTGATATTTTAGGTGAGCGTAGTTTGATTAATAATGAAGCTTCCAATTTAAAAGCTATTGCTGTTAATGACATGGAAGTTTGCTTTATTCCTAAAGAAGAAATTATTAGAGATTTAGAAAACAACTCTAACTTTTCTATGGACATTCTAAAGAAAATGGCCAATTCTTTAAAGAAAGCAGATGATGTTATTGTTGATATGGCTCAAAAAACCGTAAAGCAACGTTTGGCAGCAACTCTACTACTTTTGGATGCTAAGTTTGATAAAAATGAAAATGGCTCTATAAATATTAATTTATCAAGAGAAGATATCGCTAATATTATAGGTACAGCAACTGAAAGTGCTATTCGTTTGCTTTCAGAGTTTAAAAAGAAAAAACTAATTGATTTAAAAGGTAAAGAAATCTATATAACTGATATAAAAGCTTTAAAAGAGCTTTCGGAAGGTTTTTAAAACTTAGAAATATTATTATAAATAAAAAAATCGTCTAAATAGACGATTTTTTTATTTTAAGCTTCCCCGGTAGTTCCTCCAAAATTCATTGGAATTGGTGGTTGCTCATAATCTTTTATTTCTCCATGTGCTTGTTCAAACTTACGAATATTATCAGCTAATGCTTTTGACAAACGTTTAGCATGTTGTGGAGTTAATATAATTCTTGATTTTACTTTTGCCTTAGGAACTCCTGGCATAATATTAATAAAATCTACTATAAACTCAGAAACTGAATGATTTATAATAGCTAAATTACTATACGTTCCTTCTGCTATTTCTTGATCTAACTCTATATTTAATTGCGGTTCTTTCTTGTTATCTTCCATAATGAAGCCTTAGTTTTATTTATTTAAAAAATAAGGGTTTAGAGTTCTAAGAACTCTAAACCCTTCATGTTATTTATAAACTTAAGTTTTTATAAACTTTGTTCAATCTCATCCTTAGGTCCAACTACTATATCTTCGTAAGCTCTCATTCCTGTACCTGCTGGTATACGTTTACCAACAATTACATTTTCTTTTAATCCTTCTAAGGTATCAATTTTACCATTTACAGCGGCTTCATTTAATACTTTAGTTGTTTCCTGGAATGATGCAGCTGAGATAAATGACTTCGTTTGTAACGATGCTCTTGTAATACCTTGCAATACTTGCTCAGCTGTTGCTGGTTGAGCATCACGTGCTACTACTAAGTTTTTATCTTCTCTACGTAATAAAGAGTTTTCATCTCTTAATTGACGAGCTGAAACTATTTGTCCTGGTTTCAAGTTAGCAGAATCTCCTGAGTCTTCAACTACTTTCATTCCGTAAATAGCGTCATTTTCTTTGATGAAGTCCGTTTTATGAACTAATTGATTTTCTAAGAATAAAGTATCTCCTGAATCAATAATTCTAACTTTACGCATCATTTGACGTACTACTACTTCGAAATGCTTGTCGTTAATTTTTACCCCTTGTAAACGGTATACTTCTTGGATCTCGTTTACTAAATATTCTTGAACTGCTGAAGGTCCTTTGATATTTAAGATATCAATAGGAGTGATAGCTCCATCAGATAATGGCATTCCTGCTTTGATAAAGTCGTTTTCTTGAACTAAGATTTGATTAGATAACTTAATTAAGTATTTCTTAATCTCTCCAGTCTTAGATTCGATAATAATTTCACGGTTACCACGCTTAATCTTACCAAATGACACAACTCCATCAATTTGTGCTACTACAGCTGGGTTAGAAGGGTTACGCGCTTCGAATAACTCAGTTACACGTGGTAAACCTCCTGTAATATCTCCTGCTTTACCAGACTTACGAGGAATCTTAACTAATGTTTTACCTGACTCTACTTTATCTCCATCATTTACCATTAAGTGTGCTCCTACTGGTAAACTGTACGAACGTAATGCATTACCGTCAGCATCTTCAATAATTAAAGAAGGAATAATCTTCTTATTCTTAGAATCTGTAATTACCTTTTCTTGGAAACCTGTTTGTTCATCAATTTCTACAGAATAGTTAATTCCTTGCTCTAAGTTATCAAACTTAACTTTTCCTCCGAACTCAGAAACAATAACTCCGTTAAATGGATCCCATTGACATACTGCATCTCCTTTCTTAATTGTCTTTCTATCTTTATCAAAGATGATAGAACCGTAAGGAATAATGTTAGTACTTAATACAATTCCAGTTTTCTTATCAGTAATTTTAATTTCTGCAGTACGAGAAATTACGATATCTACTTCTTCGCCTGCTGAATCTTTACCTTTTACAGTACGTAAGTCATCAATTGTTACAGAACCGTCGAATTTAGCGATTAACTTATTGTCTTCAGAAATGTTTCCTGCTACCCCACCAACGTGGAATGTACGTAATGTTAACTGTGTACCTGGTTCTCCAATAGACTGTGCAGCAATTACACCAACTGCTTCACCTCTTTGAACTTTTTGACCTGTTGATAAACTTTGTCCGTAACATTTCTCACAAATTCCTCTTTCAGATTCACATGTTAATGCTGAACGAACTTCAACTTTATCTACGCCTGATGCTTCAATTTTGTCAGCTAAAATTGGAGTAATCAACTCTCCTGCTTCAACTAATAATTCATCTGTAGTTGGAGCATAAACATCATATAATGCTGTACGTCCTGAAATTCTTTCACTTAAAGGTTCAACGATTTCATCGTTTTTCTTTAAGGCAGAAACTTCTAATCCTCTTAATGTACCACAATCTTCTTCGTTTACGATAACATCTTGAGATACGTCTACTAAACGACGTGTTAAATATCCTGCATCGGCTGTTTTTAATGCGGTATCGGCAAGTCCTTTACGTGCACCGTGCGTGGAGATAAAGTATTCTAAAATTGATAACCCTTCTTTAAAGTTCGATAAAATTGGGTTTTCAATAATTTCTCCACCTCCTGCGGTCGATTTTTTAGGTTTTGCCATTAATCCACGCATACCAGTTAACTGACGAATCTGCTCTTTCGATCCACGTGCTCCAGAATCTAACATCATAAATACTGAGTTAAACCCTTGCTGGTCTTCACGTAAACGCTTCATTGATAATTCAGTTAATCGGTTGTTGGTAGATCCCCAAACATCAATTACCTGATTATAACGTTCTTTTTGCGTTAACATACCCATGTTATAATTCATAACAATTCCATCCACTTCTTCGTTCGCTTCAGCAATCATGGTATGTTTTTCTTCCGGAATAATGATATCTCCTAATGAGAAAGATAAACCACCTTGGAAGGCAAATTTATACCCCATTCCTTTGATATCATCTAAGAACTTACCTATTGATGGAATATCTGTTACTTTTAGGATATTACCAATAATTCCACGTAATGATTTCTTTGTTAATACCTCATTAATATACCCTGCTTGTTCAGGTACCACTTCGTTAAATAATACTCTACCAACAGTAGTTTCTATTAATTGAGTTACTAACTCACCATTCTCGTTAAAGTCTTTAGTTCTTACTTTTATTCCAGCATTTAAGTCTACTTGCTCCTCATTATAAGCAATAGTTACTTCTTCTGGAGAATAGAAAGTTAACCCTTCACCTTTAATAGGTACTTCTGGAGTTGACTTTCTTTCTTTTGTCATATAATATAACCCTAAAACCATATCCTGAGATGGTACCGTAATTGGTGCTCCATTTGCAGGGTTTAAAACATTATGAGAAGCTAACATTAATAACTGTGCTTCTAAAATTGCTTCTGGTCCTAATGGTAAGTGAACCGCCATTTGATCCCCATCAAAATCGGCATTAAATGCCGTACATACTAATGGGTGTAAACGAATTGCCTTTCCTTCAATTAATTTTGGTTGGAAAGCTTGAATACCTAAACGGTGTAAGGTAGGGGCACGGTTTAATAAAACAGGGTGTCCTTTAATTACATTTTCTAAGATATCCCAAACAACTGGTTCTTTTCTGTCAATTATTTTCTTTGCAGATTTAACTGTCTTAACAATTCCTCTTTCGATTAACTTACGAATAACGAAAGGTTTGTATAATTCAGCTGCCATATCTTTTGGCAATCCACATTCGTATAATTTTAATTCTGGTCCAACAACAATTACCGAACGTGCAGAGTAATCAACACGTTTACCTAATAAGTTTTGACGGAAACGTCCTTGCTTACCTTTTAAACTATCAGATAATGATTTTAATGGTCTGTTAGACTCTGTTTTTACAGCTGATGATTTACGTGTATTATCAAATAATGAATCTACTGATTCTTGTAACATACGTTTTTCATTACGTAAAATTACTTCTGGTGCTTTAATTTCCATTAATCGTTTTAAACGATTGTTACGGATAATTACACGACGATATAAATCATTTAAGTCAGAAGTAGCAAAACGACCTCCATCTAATGGTACTAATGGACGTAATTCTGGTGGAATAACCGGAATTACCTTCATAATCATCCATTCTGGATTGTTTTCTCTATTTTTTTGAGAATCTCTGAATGCTTCTACAACATTTAGACGCTTTAATGCTTCATTTTTACGTTGCTTAGAAGTTTCAGTGTTTGCTTTATGACGCAATTGGTATGATAACTCATCTAAATCGATTCTTTCTAATAAATCAATTAAACACTCTGCACCCATTTTAGCGATAAACTTATTAGGGTCAGAATCTTCTAAATACATATTTTCTTGTGGAAGCTCATCTACGATATCTAAGTATTCTTCCTCAGTTAAGAAGTCCATTTTTTGTAATGGTTCTCCTTCGGCATTCTTAGCAATACCTGGTTGAATTACTACGTAACGTTCGTAGTAAATAATCATATCTAACTTCTTAGATGGTAACCCTAAAAGGTACCCCATTTTGTTAGGTAATGATCTAAAGTACCAAATATGTGCAACTGGTACTACTAAGTTAATATGACCTACTCTATCTCTACGTACTTTTTTCTCAGTAACTTCAACACCACAACGGTCACAAACGATACCTTTATATCGAATTCTTTTATATTTACCACACGCACACTCATAGTCTTTTACAGGACCAAAGATACGCTCACAAAACAATCCATCTCTTTCTGGTTTGTGTGTACGGTAGTTTATAGTTTCTGGTTTTAACACCTCTCCTTTAGAAGCCTCTAAAATAGACTCAGGTGATGCTAAACCTATTGAAATTTTGTTAAACTTCTTAACAGTGTATTTTTCGTTTTTTCTTGCCATGATAATGGATTCGAATTAAAAATAAATGTCTTATAATAAGACTGATATTGAAAAAATGATTTGCCTCAGAGCTTACACTCTGAGACATTTCACTGTGATTATTCTTCTAATTTAACGTCTAATCCTAAACCTTTAAGTTCGTGCATTAATACGTTAAATGATTCTGGTAAACCTGGTTCTGGCATTGCTTCTCCTTTAACGATAGACTCGTAAGTTTTTGCTCTACCTAATACATCATCAGACTTAACAGTTAAGATTTCTCGTAAGATACTTGATGCACCATATGCTTCAAGTGCCCATACCTCCATCTCACCAAAACGCTGACCTCCAAACTGAGCTTTACCTCCTAATGGTTGCTGAGTAATTAATGAGTAAGGTCCAATAGAACGCGCGTGCATCTTATCTTCAATCATGTGACCTAACTTAATCATATAAATTACTCCTACCGTTGCAGGCTGATCGAAACGTTTACCAGTACCTCCATCATATAAATATGTGTGTCCGTAACGTGGTATTCCTGCTTCATCAGTTAAAGCATTGATTTGATCAATTTTTGCACCATCAAAAATAGGTGTCGCATATTTTTGACCTAATTTTTGACCTGCCCATCCAAGAACAGTTTCATAAATCTGACCAATGTTCATACGAGATGGTACCCCTAATGGGTTTAATACGATATCTACTGGTGTTCCGTCTTCTAAGAAAGGCATATCTTCTTGACGTACAATACGTGCAACAATACCTTTGTTTCCGTGACGTCCTGCCATCTTATCCCCTACTTTTAACTTACGCTTCTTAGCTACGTAAATTTTAGCAAGTTTTAAGATTCCCGCTGGTAATTCGTCTCCTACAGAAATTGTGAATTTCTCACGACGTAAAACTCCTTGTAAATCGTTTACTTTAATCTTGTAATTGTGAACTAATTCTACAACTAATTGATTTAAGTCTTTATCAGTAGTCCAAGTTCCACTTAAATGTGTAAAGTCTTCTACAGAGTTTAACATTTTTTGTGTGAACTTTTTACCTTTTGGCAATACTTCTTCTCCTAAGTCGTTATACACTCCTTGAGAAGTTTTTCCTGATACTAAGTTGAATAATTTTTCAACTAAAACATCTTTTAATTCCTCAAACTTAGACACATAAGATGCTTCTAAAGCTGCTATTGCTTCTTTATCACGAGCACGCTTATTCTTATCTTTTACTGCGCGTTTGAATAATTTTTTATTAATTACAACTCCTCTTAATGATGGAGACGCTTTTAATGATGCATCTTTTACATCTCCTGCTTTATCACCAAAGATAGCACGTAATAACTTTTCTTCTGGAGTAGGATCAGATTCTCCTTTTGGTGTAATTTTACCAATTAAGATATCACCAGGATTTACTTCTGCTCCAATACGAATCATTCCATTTTCATCTAAGTCTTTTGTAGCCTCTTCAGAAACATTAGGAATATCGTTTGTTAATTCTTCAGCTCCTAACTTAGTATCACGAACATCTAACGAATATTCATCAATGTGGATAGAAGTAAAGATATCTTCACGAACAACTTTTTCAGAAATCACAATCGCATCCTCAAAGTTATACCCTTTCCAAGGCATAAAGGCTACTTTCATGTTTCTACCTAAAGCTAATTCTCCTTTTTGTGTTGCATATCCTTCACAAAGTACTTGTCCTTCTTCAACTCTATCACCTACTTTTACAATTGGTTTTAAGTTAATGTTTGTACCTTGGTTGGTTTTTCTAAACTTAATTAAGTCGTAAGATTTTTCATCAGAATCAAAGCTTACCATGCGCTCTTCTTCAGTTCTATCGTACTTAATTGTAATTTTGTTAGCATCTACATACTCAACAACTCCAGCTCCTTCAGCATTGATTAAGATACGAGAGTCTTTTGCTACTCTACGCTCTAAACCAGTACCTACGATTGGAGATTCTGGACGTAATAATGGAACGGCTTGACGCATCATGTTTGATCCCATCAATGCACGGTTCGCATCATCGTGTTCTAAGAAAGGAATTAACGATGCTGAAATCGAAGCAATTTGGTTTGGAGCAACGTCCATGTAGTTAATTGCTTCAGGGCTTTCAACAGGGAAATCACCTTCCTCACGTGCAATTACTCTATCTCTTTCTATCTTACCATCTTCTGCTATTGGTAAGTTAGATTGAGCAATCTTCATTCCTTCTTCCTCTTCTGCACTCAAATAAATAGGCTCTTCTCCTAAAACACTTCCTTCTTCTACTTTCTTATATGGTGTTTCAATGAATCCCATATTGTTTACTTTAGCATAAACAGCTAAAGAAGAAATAAGTCCAATGTTTGGTCCTTCAGGTGTTTCAATCGGACATAAACGACCATAGTGCGTATAGTGAACGTCACGAACCTCGAAACCTGCTCTTTCACGTGATAAACCTCCAGGTCCTAATGCCGATAAACGACGCTTATGAGTAATCTCTGCTAATGGATTTGTTTGATCCATAAATTGAGATAACTGGTTGGTACCAAAGAAAGAGTTAATTACTGAAGATAACGTCTTAGCGTTAATTAAGTCGATTGGAGTAAATACTTCATTATCACGAACATTCATTCTTTCACGAATAGTACGTGCCATACGAGCTAAACCTACACCAAATTGACCTGCTAATTGCTCACCAACAGTTCTAACACGACGGTTAGATAAGTGATCGATATCATCTACTTCTGCTTTTGAATTGATTAACTCAATTAAATACTTAATAATAGTAATGATATCGTTTTTCGTTAATACTTTTTGATCTAAATCTTCATCTAAACCAAGTTTAGTATTCATTCTAAAACGTCCTACTTCTCCTAAACTATAACGTTGTTCTGAGAAGAATAATTTTTCAATAATTCCTCTTGCAGTTTCCTCGTCTGGCGGTTCAGCATTACGTAATTGTCTATATACATGCTCTACAGCCTCTTTTTCTGAGTTTGTAGGATCTTTTTGTAATGTATTGTGAATGATGGCATAATCTGCTTGCTGGTTATCTTCTTTGTGTAATAACACAGTTTTAGCACCCGCTTCAATTATTTCATCAATATGTTCTTTTTCTATAATAGTATCACGGTCGAAAATAATTTCGTTACGCTCAATAGAGACAACTTCTCCTGTATCTTCATCTACGAAATCTTCATGCCAGGTTTTTAATACTCTTGCTGCTAATTTACGCCCTAATACTTTCTTTAATCCAGCTTTAGAAACTTTTACTTCTTCAGCTAAATCAAAGATCTCTAAAATATCTTTATCTCTTTCAAAACCTATGGCTCTGAATAACGTTGTTACTGGTAATTTTTTCTTTCTATCAATATAAGCATACATTACTTGATTGATATCGGTAGCAAATTCAATCCAAGAACCTTTGAATGGAATTACTCTTGCAGAGTATAACTTGGTTCCATTAGCGTGGAAAGATTGCCCAAAGAATACACCTGGTGAACGGTGTAATTGTGACACTACAACTCTTTCTGCACCATTAATAATAAAGGTACCAGAGTTTGTCATATAAGGAATTGTACCTAAATACACATCTTGAACGATTGTTTCGAAATCTTCGTGTTCTGGGTCAGTACAATATAATTTTAAACGTGCTTTTAGAGGTACACTGTGAGTTAATCCACGCTCGATACATTCTTGAATGCTATATCTTGGTGGATCTACAAAGTAGTCTAAAAATTCTAATACAAATTGATTACGTGTATCTGTAATCGGGAAGTTATCCATGAAAGTTTTATACAAACCTTCTTCTCCTCGCTCTTCAGCTTTAGTTTGCAATTGGAAGAAATCTTGGAAAGATTTTACCTGAATATCTAGAAAATCCGGATAATCAGCTCCTAACTGCGATGACGCGAAGTTAATTCTTTCAGTAGTATTTGTCGTTGCCAAAAGAGATGCTATTTTTAATTAAAAATATTATTTTTGAAACTTAATTGTTTCAATACTGCAATTTTAATTGCCTTTACTGATTAAAAATCAGCACTTTATAATCGTAAAATCACAATTAAAAAAATTGTGAAAAATAAAGAACGAATATATACACAAAATGGTTTAGGCCTAAAAACATGAGTTTTTAGTACCTAAACCTTAATTGTTTTTTCCCGTTTTTATAATTCGGGAGTATAGCTTACTTAAGCTCTACCTCAGCTCCTGCTTCTTCTAAAGACTTCTTAAGACCTTCTGCCTCATCTTTAGATACAGCTTCTTTAATTGGTGCTGGTGCGCTATCTACAATACCTTTAGCTTCTTTTAATCCTAATCCAGTTAATTCTTTAACTAATTTTACAACTGCTAATTTAGAACCTCCTGCTGCTTTTAAGATTACATCAAACTCAGTTTTTTCTTCTGCTGCATCTCCACCACCTGCTGCTGGTCCTGCTACTGCTACTGCTGCTGCTGCTGGCTCAATACCATACTCTTCTTTTAAAATATCAGCTAATTCATTAACTTCTTTTACTGTTAAGTTAACTAATTGTTCTGCGAAATCTTTTAAATCTGCCATTTTAATTGTTTTTTAAAAATTTTATTTATTTAGTTTATTAGTGCGCGAAATTATTTTTCTGATAATGTCTTTAAGATACCTGATAACTTACCACCACCTGACTGTAATGCTGAAACAACATTCTTAGCAGGAGATTGTAATAAGGTAATAATATCTCCAATAAGTTCTTCTCTAGATTTGATGTTTACAAGAGCGTCTAATTGGTCATCTCCAATATAAACTGCCTCTTCTACATACGCTCCTTTTAATAAAGGACGATCTTTTGATTTTTTTCTGAACTCTTTGATAACTTTTGCTGGTGCATTTGCTGCTTCAGCAATTAACATTGAAGTGTTACCTTTTAATACCTCTGGTAATTCTCCGAAATCTTTATCAGAAGCTTCCATTGCTTTTGAAAGCAATGTATTTTTAACAACAGCCAATTGTACGTTCGCTTTAAAACATGCTCTACGTAAGTTAGATGTAGTAGCTGCATCTAAACCAGAAATATCTGCTAAATAGATCGTGCTAGTATCTGCTAATTGTGCTGTTAAATCTTGTATTACTTGTGATTTTTCCTCTCTAGTCATAATTAAAAAGTTTTAACTGCCTTACGATACTGTTTTAACATCTACAGCTACACTAGGACTCATAGTAGAAGACATAAAAATGCTCTTAATATATGTTCCTTTAGCCGCTGTTGGCTTTAATTTAATTAATGTTTGAATTAACTCGTTTGCATTTTCTTCAATCTTTGCAGCATCGAAAGATGCTTTTCCGATTGCAGCGTGTACAATACCAGTTTTATCTACTTTAAAGTCGATTTTACCAGCTTTTACTTCTTGTACTGCTTTTGCAACATCCATAGTTACTGTACCAGTTTTAGGGTTAGGCATTAAACCACGAGGTCCTAATACACGTCCTAAAGGACCTAATTTACCCATAACGCTTGGCATAGTAATAATAACGTCAACATCAGTCCAACCTCCTTTAATTTTTTGAAGGTACTCATCTAATCCAACGTAATCAGCACCAGCTTCTTTAGCTTCTGCTTCTTTATCTGGAGTAACTAATGCTAAAACTTTTACATCTTTACCAGTTCCGTGAGGTAATGTTACAACACCACGAACCATTTGATTAGCTTTACGAGGATCTACTCCTAAACGTACTGCTAAATCTACAGATGCGTCAAACTTTACGTTTGTAATCTCTTTAACTAATGCTGATGCATCTTGTAAGCTATAAACTTTAGAGCTATCTACTTTAGCACGAGCTTCTTTTTGCTTTCTAGTAATTGCCATTTCTAAATATCTTTTAAAGTTTAAGCAGGTGCATCACCTGTTACTGTTAATCCCATAGAACGAGCTGTTCCAGCAATCATTCTCATTGCAGACTCTACTTCAAAGGCATTCATATCTACCATTTTGTCTTCTGCAATTCCACGAATTTGATCCCAAGAAACGCTTGCTACTTTTTTCCTATTAGGTTCTCCTGAACCTTTCTTAATTTTGGCCGCTTCTAATAATTGTACTGCAGCTGGTGGAGTTTTTACAACAAACTCAAATGATTTGTCTGTATAAACTGTAATAACAACAGGTAATACTTTACCTTGTTTGTCCTGTGTACGAGCATTAAACTGCTTACAGAACTCCATGATGTTAACACCGGCAGCACCTAAAGCGGGTCCAACTGGTGGCGACGGATTCGCTGCACCTCCCCTAACTTGTAGTTTAACTAATTTACTTACTTCTTTTGCCATTGTTTAAGATTTAACGATGTGTTTAAATTGGAAGCTTAAACCCATCAAAATATAGGTGTAACAATTATATTTTCTCTACTTGCATATAGTTTAACTCTAATGGTGTTTTTCTTCCGAAAATCTTAACCATTACTTCTAACTTACGCTTTTCTTCATTTACCTTTTCAACAGTTCCATCGAATCCATTGAAAGGTCCATCAATTACTTTTACAGTTTCTCCAACTGAATAAGGAATTGCAATATTTTCGTCTTTAACAGAAAGTTCATCAACTTTCCCTAACATTCTGTTTACTTCTGATTTACGCATTGGTACAGGATCTCCTCCTTTTGTTTCACCTAAAAAACCAATAACACCTGTTACTGATTTAATTACGTGAGGAACTTCCCCTGCTAAATTAGCCTCAACCATTACATAACCAGGAAAGTAAACTCTTTCTCTGTTAATTTTCTTTCCGTTTCTTACTTGAATAACTTTTTCTGTAGGAACAATTACTTGGTTCACAAAATCAGACAACCCATGACGAGCAATCTCAGTCTCGATATAAGTTTTTACCTTATTTTCTTGACCTCCAATAGCTCTAACCACATACCACTTCATCACCGAATCAGCCATCATTAAAACATTTTAAAGAAGTTATCTAATCCTGTTTGAAAAACCTTATCTATCCCCGCCACAGCTAAAGCAAACACAATTGTAAATGCTGCAACTACTACAGTAGACTTTTGAGCTTCTTCACGAGAAATCCAAGTCATATTGGTATTTAATTCTTCAAAAGAATCCTTAATGTATTGTACAAAGTTACTCATATTTTATCCTTTTAACGAGTTGCAGTTTTCACCACAACTCGTTTTAGTTTTTTGCACGGGTTGAGAGGCTCGAACTCCCGACACCTGGTTTTGGAGACCAGTGCTCTACCAACTGAGCTAAACCCGTATTTTAAAGGAGTCCCTCTCTTATAAAAGAGACTCCTTATACTTTATTATTAAACTATAATTAGTCTAAGATTTCAGTTACCTGACCAGCTCCTACTGTTCTACCTCCTTCACGGATTGCGAACTGTAAACCTGTGTTTAATGCGATAGGTTGGATTAAGTCAACAGTAATAGTTAAGTTATCACCTGGCATTACCATTTCAACTCCTTCTGGTAAGTTAATGTTACCTGTTACGTCAGTTGTACGTACGTAGAACTGTGGACGGTAGTTGTTGTGGAATGGAGTGTGACGTCCACCTTCCTCTTTCTTTAAGATATACACCTCAGCTTTGAACTTAGCGTGTGGAGTAATAGAACCTGGCTTACAAATTACCATTCCTCTTTTAATTTGAGTCTTTTCAATACCTCTTAATAAGATACCTGCGTTATCTCCTGCCTCACCTCTATCTAAGATTTGACGGAACATCTCGATACCAGTTACAGTAGATGTTAATTTTTCATCTCCCATACCGATAATCTCAACAGGATCTCCAGTATTAATGATACCAGTTTCGATACGTCCAGTTGCTACTGTACCACGACCTGTAATAGAGAATACATCTTCGATTGGCATTAAGAAATCTTTTTCAGTATCTCTTGGTGGCTCTTCGATCCAAGTATCAACAGCTTCCATTAATTCTAAAACTGTATCAACCCACTTTTGCTCTCCGTTTAATGCACCTAAAGCAGAACCAGCTACAACAGGACCATTATCTCCATCGTATTCATAGAAAGATAATAAATCTCTTACTTCCATTTCTACTAACTCTAATAACTCCTCGTCATCAACCATATCAACTTTGTTTAAGAAAACAACGATACGTGGAATACCAACCTGACGACCTAATAAGATGTGCTCACGAGTTTGTGGCATTGGACCATCTGTAGCAGCTACTACTAAGATAGCACCATCCATTTGTGCAGCACCAGTTACCATGTTCTTTACGTAATCGGCGTGACCTGGACAGTCAACGTGTGCGTAGTGACGGTTAGCTGTTGCATACTCTACGTGAGAAGAGTTAATTGTGATACCTCTTTCTTTTTCTTCTGGAGCGTTATCGATTTGATCAAAAGCTCTCTGCTCAGAAAATCCAGCATCTGCTAATACTTTAGTAATTGCAGCAGTTAAAGTAGTTTTACCGTGATCTACGTGACCAATAGTACCTACGTTTAAGTGCGGTTTCGAACGATCATAAGTTCCTTTTGCCATGATTATTAATTTTAATTCTTAGTTAAATATATTTAGTGTTATTTTTAAACTCTTGTCAAATAAACTCTAAAATAGAGCCAACAACGGGATTTGAACCCGTGACCTCATCCCTACCAAGGATGCGCTCTACCAACTGAGCTATGTCGGCAACGAATTTAGAGCGGGAGACCGGGTTCGAACCGGCGACATTCAGCTTGGAAGGCTGACGCTCTACCAACTGAGCTACTCCCGCAATTTTGCTATTAAGATTTTTGTGGGGAGAGCAGGATTCGAACCTGCGAAGTCGTAAGACAACGGAGTTACAGTCCGTCCCATTTGGCCGCTCTGGAATCTCCCCAAAAATCTTAAATCAAAATTTTAATGAACTTTTGTTCTTTTAGAGCCGATGGAGGGACTCGAACCCACGACCTGCTGATTACAAATCAGCTGCTCTAGCCAGCTGAGCTACATCGGCTTTTGTTATAAAAAAACAATCCGCTATTTCTAACGGACTGCAAATGTAAAAAGTAATTTTTAATTTTTAAAACTTTTTTAATTATTTTTTATCGTTTTTATGACACCAAGGCATCCTTTGATTTTTCTTTTGATTTTTGCAACTGTCTTTTTAAAGATTCAACAGATATACTAATCCCTTCTTCAAAGGTTTTGGTTTGTTTTTTTACGATTAATTCATTTCCAGGTATGTTAATTTTTACTTCAGTTATTTTATTCTCCTTTTCACTCGTTTTTTGCACTTTCAAAAACACTTCTGCATCAACGATCTTATCATGAAACTTTTCTAATCCTCCTACTTTTTTCTCAATGAAATCTATTAGTTTTTGGTCTGCTGAGAAATTTACTGATTGCGTGAATACCTTCATAATTCTTCGATCTTTTAATTTGACCCTCTAGGATGAGTCTTATTATACACTTTTTTTATTTGCTCCAAGCTATTGTGCGTATATACTTGGGTAGAGGCTAAACTTGAATGCCCTAGCAATTCTTTAACCGAATTTAACGACGCACCGTTATTAAGTAAATGTGTCGCAAAAGCATGCCTTAATATATGGGGGCTTTTTTTTGCTTTTGTTGACACCCTACTAAAGTACAAATTTATTATTCGGTAAACAAGGGTTTCATAAATTTTAACGCCTTTTTTAGTCACTAAAAGCACCTCTAAATCTACATCTTCAATCCCTCTTTTTTGTCTTAAATATTCTTGTAAAGTTTTATATACTGATGGTAAGATTGTTACATACCTTTCTTTATTTCTTTTTCCTAATACTTTTATTGTTCTACTAGTATGATCTATATCTTTTTCTTTAACATTTATTAACTCAATCCTTCTCATTCCTGTTGAATACAACATTTCCACAATCAACCTATCTCTTACTGACTCAAAATCTGACCTCTCTTTTATTAGTTTTAAAACTTCTTCTACTTCATTTTGATCAAAGGGAGTTTGTATTTTTTTTTGAACTTTTAGCGCCTTATGATTTGAAAGTGGATTCACTGTTACTTCTCCTATCTTTTGAAGAAATTTATAAAAAGTTTTTAAAGAACTTACCTTTCTATTCACACTTCTATTTGACACATTAGCATTCACCAAGCTAACAATCCATGTTCTAATTTGATTGTAATGAATACTCTCTAAATCCTCCTGATCAAACTCAACCTCACAAAAATCTTTAAACGCTATTAAATCCGTTTTATATGCTTGAATTGTATTTTTTGAATACTTTTTCTCAAATTCTAAATACTCTAAAAAAGCTTCTATTAGCATTACCTATCTTATTTATTAATTGAAGATACAAAAAAAACCTGTATTGATATCAATACAGGTTTTTACACTTTTTAGGATGATTACTATCCTACTTCTTCTTGAGTTCTTAATCTCTGAACGTAAGATGCTTTAATCATTTGAGCTCGTTTTGCTACAGATGGCTTAGTAAACTGCTTTCTGTTACGTAACTGCTTCATCGTTTTTGTACGATCAAATTTACGCTTATAACGTTTTAACGCTCTATCGATATTCTCTCCTTCTTTAACTGGAATGATTAACATATTTTTGCACCTCCTTTCATCGTAGTTTCTATATCTTTAAAAATCGACAACAATCAGTATATCAATTAATTATATTATTTTATTTCATTTTTGGACGGCAAAGATACAAAGTATTCTTTAAAAATACACTATTTTATTTCTTTTTAGTTTAAAAATGAGGCAAATAAAAAAATCCTGCTTTCACAGGATTTTTACTTAAATATTTATCAAGAACCTATAAATAAATTATAAGTATTTCTTATCAATAATCATTTTTACAAAATAAGAGGTATTAAGTTGCTGGCCTATATTCCTTCTTATCTATTACCATTTTTGCAATAATTTCTTTCAATATTTCTGAAGTACCTCCCCCTATCGGTCCTAATCGACTGTCACGTAATAAACGTGCCATTGGATACTCTTCCATATAACCATAACCTCCTAGTAACTGTAAAGCATCGTATATAACCTCATCTGCCATTTTAGTAGACAATAGCTTACTCATACTTGCTTCTTTTACCACATAAATGCCATCATTTAATCGTTTTGCAATGGAATAATTATATTCTCTACACATATCTACTCTACTAGCCATTTCCGCTACTTTATGGCGTAAGGCTTGAAACTTATCTAGTGTTTTTCCAAACGCTTCGCGTTCACTCATATATTGTACTACATAATCAACAGCATATTCCGCACGCGCATGAGCATTGATACCCATTACTAATCTTTCTAAAGCAAAGTGTTGCATTATATATGGAAATCCTTTTCCTTCTTCTCCCATTAAGTTTTCAGCAGGTATTACCACATTATCAAAAGCTATTTCAGCAGTATCTGAAGCTCTCCAACCTAATTTATCTAACTTAGTTGACGATATTCCTGGAGTATCTCTATCAACTATAAAAATACTCATTCCTTTATGTTTATCCTCAGGGTTAGTTTTAGCTGCCACTACTAAGTAATCAGAATATACTCCATTTGTGATAAACGTTTTAGATCCATTAATCACATATGAATCTCCTTTTTTTATTGCTGTAGTACGCATTCCTGCTACATCACTTCCTCCAAAAGGTTCTGTAATACATAAACACCCTATTTTATCTCCTTCTATGCTTGGTGTTAAATATTCATTCTTAATTCGATCATCTCCTTCTTTATTTACATGTGTCATTGCTAAATAAGCATGTGCCCACATATTAGCTGCAAAACCTCCTGAGTTTATTTTTTGTAGTTCTTCTAAAAAAATAACTGTATAAAAAAGATCTAAACCTAATCCTCCATATTCTTCAGGTTGGTTTAAACCAAAGTATCCCATTTCACCGAACTTCTTCCAGATAAAACGCTCTACCGTACCTTCTTTCTCCCATTTATCTATATGAGGAACTACCTCTTTTTGTAAAAAATCTCTAAAACTCTGACGAAAGGCCTCATGCTCTTCGGTAAAGTACATACTATTCATAGTGGTTTGTTTATTAAATTTCGTTGCTTGTTTATTCTGCTTTCAAATATAAGATTATTCTATCGTATTTATTTAACGGAAAATCTTTAATCTTTTTTAATTCTGATATATCTTGTAATTCTGCCACTTCATCTCGGTATTCAAAAATCTTTTTACATAACTCATAATTAATATATGGATTTTTCAACACTTCTTTAAATTTGGCTGTATTTACATTTACTTTTTTAATAATTGGCTTTTTTACTACAGTAAAGATTTGTATAACTTTATCTGCTGTAGCTTTATCTAAACCCCAAACTTCATATAATTGTTTTGAGAATGAATATCCTTGTAACTTCTTTCTATACTTTATAATTCGAGAAGATAACACTTCTCCCACACCACTAATGGTTTCAAAATCTCTTTCAATCGCTTTATTAATATCATTAGTAGAAATTTTATACTCCTTATTATATGTATGTCTTTCTATTAAGTCTGACTCTATTTTACTTTTCTTCTTTTGGCTTTCTTTTTTCACAACCCAATCTGGAAATTTAAAATAAGGAGCTATTCTATTCAATAGACTATCAGATATTTTTGTTACTTGTTTAAAATCTTTAGCCGAGTTAATCCATTTATTTTGTTTTCTATAATTATGTAATCTATCAATTTCCTCTACAGACATCCCTAGTTGATAACCTTTAAAATCTGTTATATAATTTGGATTGAATGGATATCGTTTAGGTTTTCTTTTATCCAATTCAATTCTTTTCAAACTATCAATAGTATTTTGAAAAGCCACTAACTCTTTCTTATTTATGTTCTCTACTTTTTCTGAAGAAAAATCTATGTATACATATATAAGTTGTAAAACAACTATTACAAGTAATAAAAAGAAAACCCCATTTCTTTGGCGTTTATTGTACCAGAAATGGGGCTTAAATATTTTCATTCGTTTTGTTTCTTATTCTTCTACTGCTTCTTTTTTAAGGTTAATAGCATCTAAATATCTTTTTAGTTGCTGTTTAACCACTGGCATCAATAAGTATAAACCTACCATGTTAGGGAATACCATTGCAAAAATCATTGCATCTGAGAAATCCCAAATAGATTTCATACTCGCTGCTGCTCCGATTACCACGAAAGTTAAGAATAAAATTTTATATGTTAAATCTGCTTTTTTTCCTCTACCAAATAAAAATTTCCAAGATTGCAATCCGTAGTACGACCAAGAAATCATTGTAGAAACAGCAAACAATACTACTGCTACTGTTAAGAAGACATTTGAAAAAGGAATATATGCAGCAAATGCTCTTGAAGTGATTCCTGCTCCTTCATAAGCCACACCATCAATAAATACCGATCCTGTACCATCTCCTCCATATTCAAAAGCTCCTCCGAAGTTAAAGATAATGATAACTAAAGCTGTCATTGTACATATTAATACAGTATCGATAAACGGCTCTAATAATGCCACTAAACCTTCTGATGCAGAATATTTTGTTTTCACTGCAGAGTGAGCAATTGAAGCTGACCCTGCTCCTGCTTCGTTTGAAAAAGCTGCTCTTTTAAATCCTACCAATAAAACACCTATAACACCACCAACACCTATTGCTGTAGGATTGAAAGCCTCTGTTATAATTAAAGATATAGCATCATCTATTAAAGAGAAATTTACCCCTAGTATATATAAACATGCTAACAAGTACAACAATGCCATAAAAGGAACTACTTTCTCCGTTACAGAAGCAATCCTTTTAATTCCTCCAATAATTATAATACCCACCAAAATAGCTAATACAACACCTATGATAGCTCCAGCTGCTGTACTTTCCAAACCTAATAATTCTTTAATTACTATTGTTGCTTGGTTAGATTGTGCTGCATTACCACCACCAAAAGATCCTCCGATACAAAACACTGCGAATGCTCCTGCTGCTATTTTACCTAAAGTAGCAAAACCTTTTTCTTTTAATCCTTTAGATAAATAATACATAGGCCCTCCATATACTGTTCCATCTTCTCCTACATCACGATAGTGAACTCCTAAAGTACATTCAACAAACTTTGTAGACATTCCTAGTAAACCACAAATGATCATCCAAAAAGTTGCCCCTGGACCTCCTAAAGCAATTGCTAATGCAACTCCTGCAATATTACCATTCCCTACTGTACCAGAAACCGCTGTTGCTAGCGCCTGGAAGTGAGACACTTCTCCTTCATGACTTTCATCACGGATAGTATCTTTAATATCTCCATCAATTTCTAAATCACTATGTAAACTTTCTACATTTTCTATATGCTCTTCAATATCATCAACCTCATTCATATCTACTCCTTGAGCTATACCATCTTCTCCATATAATAATTGTGCTCCATGTTTTTCGATATCCTCATACTTTCCTCTCACAACATTAATTGCAGTAAAAAAGTGACGAATATTAGGGAATCCAAAATAGAGCGTAAAAAAAGCGGCACTAGCCACTAACAAAATCAATACAAAAGGGGTTCCGAATACAGGAAAGAAAATCACACTACTAAAAAAATCAGAAAAGGGTTTAAACGCTTCATCAATCATTTGATCAATCCCTTTTTCCTGTGCAAATGTTAACATTGGCGTCATTAATAACAGCAATGCAAGTAGTTTTTTGTTCATAATATGTATTAGATTTTTGAATTAGTAGCCCGCAATATCATAAAAAAATGTACTTACAACAAGTTTTCGTTGTTAAATATAGTTTTTACGTTAGTTTTTCTTTAAATTTTTGTAAATCTTCTTGAAATGATTTTGGGTTTAAACCCAGATATTCTCTTGTTTTAGACAAGTCAAAACCTGTTATAGCTGGTCGTTTTGCTGTTTGATTAAGCGTAGCTGTAGAAATTGGTTTTATTAAGCTTTTATCTAACTTAAAAGCCTCTGCTATTTGCTGGGCTATATCGTAAATACTCAACAGTGTATTTGATGATACATTAAAGATTCCTAAAGCTTTTTTATCTATTGATAGCTTACATGCAAGTGCTAAATCTTCTGCATAGGTTGGCATGCGAAACTGGTCGTTTACTATTGTAATTTCTTTCCTTTCTTCCAACATTTGTTTTACCCACAACACTATATTGCTACGAGACATATCATATACTTTTCCGTAAACTAATATGGTGCGTAAAATAGTATAATCTATCGTAGATCTTGTTAAAATTTCTTCTGATTTCAGCTTTGAAACCCCATAATAACTTAATGGGTTAGCTGTATCGGTCTCTTTATACGGGCCCGCTTTACCATCAAATATAAAATCGGTTGAAATATGTATTAAATGAGTTTTATGCTCTTCAGAATAGTTTTTCAAACACCTAACTACATCTACATTTAATTTATCACAAACTTTCTTGTTGGTTTCGCAAGCATCAACATTTGTCATTGCCGCCGTATTAACAATAACTTCAGGCTTGTACTCCGAAAGTTTATCATAAAACAAAGCTTCGTCTGTAATATCAATTGAAACATAATCGAAATCACTTCTTCCACTTCTATTTTCCCCTCTTGAAAAACCTATAACTTGATACTTTTCTTTCTCCTCTAATAATAGATTTACTAGAGTTTGCCCCAGTAAACCATTGCTTCCAGTTACAACGACTTTCTTCATTAAAAAATTCTTCTAAGCGTTTCTATTTGTTCTGGCCGACCTAAAACGATTAAATTACCTCCTGCTTCTAATTTTACAGACGCTTCTGGATTGATAATATAGTCTTTATCTGGAGTACGATATCCTATCACTGTACATCCAGTTTTTCTCCTTAAATCTAAGTCTAAAATTGTCTTGTCAATATATTTTTCAGGTAAACCATTAATAGCTACTTCTTCTAAATTTGCAGTAGTTTCTCCTTCTATAGTTAATCTATCAACAAACTCTATAACATCTGGAGTAACCACTAAAGAAGCCATATGTGAACCACCTAACTTATCTGGCATTATCACATTATCTGCTCCTGCAATTTTTAATTTACTATACGAGGTTTCTTTTGATGCTCTACTAATTATTTTACAATCTTTATTTAATTGTTTTGCTGTTAACACTACAAACAAGTTATCAGCATCAGACGGCAAAGCAATTATTAAGTTTTTAGCACTCATAATACCGGCTCTTAGTAGTGTTTCATCAAGCGTTGCATCTCCTTGAATAGTTAACACTCCTTTTTCATCCAACTGTCTTGCTATTCCTTCAAATTTTTCAACGACCACTATCTGCTTCTTGTAATTTTTTAATTTTGAAATAGCTTGCTTACCATTTCTTCCATAACCACATACAATAGTATGTCCTTCTAATTGTTCTATTTGTTTTTGCACTTTTTTTACTTTTAGTTGATGAAAAAATTGCCCGCTGATTAAATATTCAGAAAATGAAGATACCGCATAACCAAAAATAAACAAACTAGATATTATTAACCCAATAGTAAATAGCTTTTCTCCTGTACCAAACGGATGCACTTCTCCGAAACCAATAGTGCTAATGGTTATAATTGTCATATATAAAGCATCTATAAAAGAATACTCAAAAAACAACATATAACCTAACACTCCTATTGAAACAATCAGTACAGAATAAGTTATAGCTTTATATAATCTTGATTTAAATACGGTGTTTATCATAAATCAAAAACAGAAGTTCTTTTTGTATAAATCATATCTTTTAAACGCAGTAAAAACGCCATGGTTAAATACAAGCCGAAAGACAAACCTACTGTTACAAACGATATGTATATAAAAAACAGCCGTACATTGGTAGCTCGCATACCTAAACGGTCTGCAAATCTAGATGATACATTAAAACCATGTCGTTCAAAAAAATGTCGTACAGAATGGATGAATTTCATTACACTATTTTTTCAAGATATAAAAATTCTCATTTAAAATTAAATCTTTTTCTAACTTCACTTCATTATTATATTTTTTGGAAAGGCTAAAATAGTCTTGATGATTTATTAAATCATAACTTTTATTTTCTTTATAAAAACCATCTTCAATCGTCTGCCAATCTGATGCCTCAGTTTTTACCATTTCTTTATTACAAAAGTCGAGTAATTTTTTAAACCCTTCTGATTTTTTTAAACCTTTTTGAAAAGAAGCACTTCCTATATAATCCCCTTCTTTTTGTAATATCGAAAAGAAATCAAAAAGCTTATCAGTGTCATTTCTTGATAAAAAAAACAGCACACCTTCTATTAAAATAAATGAGGTTTTATTTTTTTTAATTGCTTTAATTCTTTTGAGTAAATCCTCAACATAATCCTCACTAAAATCGACCCCTATAAAATGGATTGTTCTTTTTGGCAATTCTTCTTGATTTTGAAACTCTTTAACTTTTTCCTTTTTATAATCAACTATTTCTTTCTTATCTATTTCAATATTTATTATACTTTGATCTAATAAAAAAGGATACATACTAAAGCCTGAACCAAAATTAATTAGAACTTCTGGTCTAAGCTTTTCAATCTCTTCAAGAAAGAATCGATTTCTCAAACAATGAGCCGAAACCTCCTCTACACAAACTTGATTGAGGTATTTTTTCACTAAAACATTTGTTCGAGAATTATTCCAAAGCTTCGCATATACATCTCTACTCAAATCTTCATTTAAAGACCTAAAAGTTGATGTAACAAACGCTGTTTCGTGTATTTCTATACCTAAACCACTCATTGATACGCAAGATACTATTTTCAGTTTATTTGTTGACAATCACTGCTTCAAAATAAATTTGGTTTTGGTAACTTTGCTGTTTTTGGTAAAATCCTCACTTTGAAAGAACAAGAATACATAGAAGTTTACGGAGCCCGAGCTCATAATTTAAAGAATATTGATGTTAAAATTCCTCGTGAAAAGCTAGTTGTAATTACTGGTTTAAGCGGGAGTGGAAAATCTTCTTTAGCTTTCGACACCATTTATGCTGAAGGACAACGTCGTTATATTGAAACTTTCTCAGCTTATGCACGTCAGTTTTTAGGCGGGTTAGAAAGACCTGATGTTGATAAAATAGACGGACTTTCTCCTGTAATTTCTATTGAACAAAAAACAACAAACAAAAGTCCTCGTTCTACCGTAGGAACTATTACTGAAATTTACGATTTTCTTCGTTTATTATTTTCTCGTGCAGCAGATGCTTACTCATACAATACAGGTGAAAAAATGGTAAGTTATTCTGACGAACAAATCAGAAAATTAATTTTAAAGGATTTTGACGGAAAACGCATTGCCATTCTTGCACCATTAATTAAATCGAGAAAAGGGCATTATCGCGAATTATTTGAACAAATTTCTAAACAAGGTTTTGTTCGTGTTCGTGTGGATGGAGAAATTAGAGAGATTGAAAAGGGCATGAAGCTCGATCGTTACAAAACACATGATATCGAAGTGGTTATCGATCGATTAGTTGTAAATGATGCTGCCGAAAAACGCCTAGAAGAGACTATTAGAACTGCATTATACACGGGTGATAATATTTTAATGGTAATAGATGTTGATGATGAAAAGCCTCGTTATTTTAGTCGTGAACTGATGTGTCCAACTACAGGAATTGCCTACCCTAACCCCGAACCAAACACTTTTTCGTTCAACTCACCAAAAGGAGCTTGTTCACACTGCAACGGACTAGGAATTACCAACGAGATAAACCATCAAAAAGTAATTCCAGACGATAGCATTTCTATTAAAAACGGAGGAATTGCACCCTTAGGTGAACAAAAAAATAGTTCGATTTTTAAACAGCTTCAAACTATTGCTGAGCGTTATAACTTTAAGTTAACCGACCCTATAAAAAGTATTCCTAAAGAAGCTATGGAGATTATTCTTCATGGAGGAAAAGAAAAGTTTGAAATTCAATCAAAAACTGCTGGAGTTACCAGAAATTATGAGATTGATTTTGAAGGTATCATTGCCTTTATTGAGAATCAATATAAAAACTCAGAAAGCACTTCCATCAAACGTTGGGCAAAAGGTTTTATGGATGAAGTTACTTGTTCGGTTTGTGATGGAAAGCGTTTAAAAAAAGAAGCACTTCATTTTAAAATCACCGATAAAAACATTAGTGATTTAGCCCAAATGGATGTGTTAGAGTTAGCTAGTTGGTTTCAAAAAGTTGATAAAAAACTATCTGAAAAACAATTAACTATTGCTTCTGAAATTTTAAAAGAAATCCGCACACGCATTCAGTTTTTATTGGATGTTGGGTTAGATTATTTAACATTAGACAGAACTTCAAAATCTCTTTCTGGAGGAGAAGCCCAACGCATTAGACTTGCAACACAAATAGGTTCACAACTTGTAGGTGTTTTATATATTTTAGATGAACCTAGTATTGGTTTACATCAACGTGATAATCAAAAATTAATTGACTCTTTAATTAAACTTCGTGATGTTGGAAATTCTGTTTTAGTGGTTGAGCATGATGAGGATATGATTAAGAATGCTGATTTTGTGTTAGATATTGGTCCAGGTGCAGGTCGTCATGGAGGAGAAATTGTTAGCGAAGGCAACTTTGACGATTTAAAAAGTCACGATACTCTCACTGCTGACTATTTATCGAGAAGAAAAGAAATTGAGGTTCCTAAAAAGCGTCGTGACGGAAACGGAAAAACAATCTCATTAAAAGGCGCTTCTGGAAACAACTTAAAAAATGTTTCCGTGGAATTTCCTTTAGGAAAGATGATTTGTGTCACAGGTGTTTCTGGTAGTGGAAAATCTACTTTAATCAACGAAACCCTCTACCCTATCCTAAATGCACACATTTATCGAGCGGTTAAAAAACCAATGCCTTTCAAAAAAATTGAAGGTTTAGAACATATTGATAAAGTAATTGATATTGATCAATCTCCTATTGGTAGAACTCCACGTTCAAACCCAGCTACCTATACTGGAGTGTTTAGTGAAATACGTAGTTTATTTGCTAAAACTCCAGAAGCTTCTATTAGAGGGTATAAACCAGGTCGTTTTAGTTTTAATGTAAAAGGTGGACGTTGTGAAACCTGTCAAGGTGGTGGTGTTCGTGTAATAGAAATGAATTTTTTACCAGATGTTCATGTAGAATGTGAAACTTGCCAAGGAAAACGTTTTAACCGAGAAACTTTAGAAATTCGTTATAAAGGAAAGTCGATTTCTGATATTTTAGAAATGACAATCAACGAAGCTACAGTATTTTTTGAGCATATTCCTAAGATCTATAGAAAATTAAAAACAATTAAAGATGTTGGTTTAGGGTATATTACACTCGGACAACAGTCTACTACTCTCTCTGGTGGAGAAGCACAACGTATTAAATTAGCATCAGAGTTATCAAAAAGAGATACTGGAAATACCTTTTATATATTAGACGAACCAACAACTGGACTTCATTTTGAAGATATTCGTGTGTTGATGGATGTTTTAAATAAGTTAGCAGATAAAGGAAACACTGTTTTAATTATTGAACACAACTTGGATGTAATTAAACTCGCCGATTATATTATTGATATAGGTATAGAAGGTGGTAAAAAAGGCGGTAAAGTATTAACATTTGGAACTCCTGAAGAAGTTTCTGAACACAAAAAAAGCTACACAGCAAAATTCTTAAAAAAAGAGTTAAAAAAGTGAGATAACAATATTTCTCATTGACAAGTAATTTATTTTATACATATTTTTTTTGATTTTAAATTAGTTTATATAAATTTATGAGCTGATTTTTTGTAAAAGAATCAATTAAATAGTATTCCCCCCGAAATTATTTAAACATGAGAAAAGAAAAACAATCTGCCTTATTAGCGGATAATTGCCCGCTTATTTGCGAAACGTACAAGAACATAATATCTAAAATAGCTAGATTAAACCCAAATTTTAATTTTAACACGGACATTACCTATAATTGTAATGGAGCTTACGATATTATAAAAAAGACAATTGAAAAAGAAACCTCTCTAAACTTTGTTGTTTTAGATTTAAAACTTTCACCTGCTAAGAACAGAAAAATTTTATCCGGCGAAGATTTAGGTCTTTTAATCAGAAAACTACTACCAAGTACAAAACTGATTGTTTCAACTGATTGTAATGACAACTATAGAATTCACAATATATTTAAAAGCTTAAATCCTGAAGGTTTTCTTGTTAAAAGTGATCTAACTTCAAAAGAGTTAAAAAACGCTATAAAAAATGTAACAAACAATATTCCTTATTATAGTAAAACTGTTTTAAGCCTTTTGAGAAAAGAAGTTTCAAACAATTTTTCTATAGACTCAATAGACCGACAAATTCTATATGAACTTTCATTAGGTTCTAAAATGAAAGACATGCCTAACTATATACCACTTTCTGCAGCTAGTATTGAAAAACGAAAACGACATTTAAAAAAAATATTCAATGTTAAAGCTAAAGGAGACAGAGAGTTAATATTAGTAGCAAAAGAGAAAGGATTCATTTAAAAAAATAAAAACTACGGTTTTTCCATACTTTTTTTATGGTTTTTTTTGCGAAAAAATAATTATCAACATATAGCTTTGGGAAGATTAAAAATAGCTATCCTTAAAAACTTATTTACTTTTGAAAGACACATTAATCAATCTAGTACAAAAATTACTTAAGAAAAATAGTATTTCTTTTGACAAAGAAGAATTAGCTTTTCAAATTCAAAGTCATCCTTCTTATCCTAGTTTACATGCAATTACAGGAGTGTTAGATCATTTCAATATTGAAAATGTTGCTGCCGATGTTCCTGTTAATTCAGAAACTCTTTCACAATTACCCAACTGTTTTATTGCTCAAGTAAACAGTGATTATGGCCAAGATTTGATTGTAGTAGAAAGAAAAAAGTTAGATTACATAATTTACGATTCTGAAAACAAAAAAACGAAACTTACTGAAAGTGAATTTCTAAATAAATTTACAGGAATTATTGTTGCTGTTGAAGAAACAGAAGACTATCAAACAACCAAAAACAACTCCAAGCTAGTAAAAACTATTGGTTTTTCTCTACTTGCTGTTTTTGCTTTATTCTTTGTTTTTAACAATTCAACTTCGTGGTATAACACTTTTTATTTTCTACTATCAATTACTGGAGCTGTTATTAGTGTTGCAATTATAAAGCATGAACTTGGATTGAAAACATCTATTGGTGACGCCTTTTGTTCAGGAGCTGATGATAAAAAAGATTGTGATGCTGTATTAACCTCAAAAGGTGCTGAAATTTTAAAAGGATATAAATTAAGTGATTTTAGTATGCTTTATTTTATAGGGTTATCTCTTTTAACCTTTACTCAAATTTCTAATCCTGTAATTTCATATACTATTAGTTTACTTGCAATACCTATAACATTATATTCTTTATACTACCAATATGCAGTTGTAAAAAAATGGTGTCTTTTATGTTTAAGTATTGTTGGGGTACTTTGGTTACAAGCATTAGCTCCTGTATTAACAAACAACTATATTAATACTTTTGTAGTAAGTGATTTTGTTACTTTAGGTCTAATAGCTTCTTTTACTTGGTTAACTTGGAGTTACATAAAACCTTTATTCACTGAAGTTCAAAAACTCAAAAAAGAAAAGATAGCAAGTGTTAAATTTAAAAGAAACTATGCGCTATTTGATAGTTTATTACAAAAGTCACCTCAACTTGACACTCAATTAACTGATAGCAAAGAGATTATTTTTGGAAACCTTAACTCCAACCTTGAAATAACAATAGTTACCAATCCTTTTTGTGGGCATTGTAAACCTGTTCACGCTCATGTTGATGAAATACTTAAAAGATATCATAACAATGTAAAAATTAAAGTACGATTTAATGTAAGTGTAGAAGATAAGAATAGTGATGTTGTTAAAATTACTAGCAGACTTATAGAAATTTACAATACACAAGGAGAGAAAGAATGTCTCCAAGCCATGGACGCTATTTATGAAGGACAAAAGCCTGCTGCTTGGTTAAAAAAATGGGGTGAATGTTCTAATAAAGAAACTTATACCTTGGAGTTAGAAAAAGAAAAGAATTGGTGTACAGAAAATGCTATCAACTTTACTCCAGAAATTTTAGTAAACGGAAAATCATTCCCTAAAGAATATAACAGAACTGATTTAATATTATTTATTGAAGACTTAGAAGAAAATTCACAAACTTCTAATGTTTCATTAAAAACAGCATAAAAACAAAGCCCTAAAAAGGGCTTTGCATTTTGAACAAAATTCTCTCGCGAAGAATAGACACATTGGTGAGTGTCTTTAAATGTTCGCCGCAAAAGTAACCTTAATATTTTAATTATGAAAAAACAAATTCTAAATTTAGGTAAAGCTTTAAAAAAAGTGGAACAAGCTCAAATTAACGGAGGTAGAATGCAATGTGATGTTAACGGGGATCGCATATGTGAAGACTTTGGATGGAAATGTGCTGAACCATATTGTCAATTAATGCCTTTATAGTTATGAAAAAACAAATTTTAAGCTTAGGTAAGGTTTTAGATAAAACTCAACAAACCCACATTAATGGAGGTGGAGAAATTGTAGGTTTATGTGATTTTAAAGGAAACTGCCCTAGAGGAAGTTATTGTGCAGACGGTTACGTTTGTACAAAAATTAATTAATAACAAATATTTATGAAAAAATCAATTTTAAACTTAGGTGCTCCCTTAAATAAAGTTCAACAAATCCATATTAATGGTGGTAGAAAGATGTGTGACACAAATAAAGATCGTATATGCGAAGATTATGGTCCTCATTGTGCCGAAATATATTGTAGTTTCATTTTAGACTAAAAAAATGAAAAAGTCAATTTTAAACTTAGGCAAACCTCTAAATAGAGTTAAACAACTACAAATCAATGGAGGTAAAGAGCAATGTGATAATCATTATCAATGTGGTAATGGCTATTGCTGTAATACTGCTGGATGGTGCCAATTATTTGGTGATCAAGGAAGCACAGGATACTTATGTGATGGAAGTATAATTTAATTAAACAAATTATGAAAAAATCAATTTTAATTTTAGGAAAATCTCTTAATACAGCAGAGCAAAAACTAATTAACGGCGGAGGCTTAAAGCCAAGAAAGTGTTGTGATCCAGCGTTACAGTGTTGTACAACAAGTCATGCCGCCATAAATAACCCTAGCTGTGGAGGAACTTATATTTCAGGTTGTCAATATCACCCAGCTACTAATTGTTGTATTTAACCCTATAAGATCATGAAAAAATCAATTCTAAATTTAGGTAAAACCTTAAATAAAATAGAGCAAACGCTAATCAATGGAGGTAAATACAATTGCTTTACCAGTGATGATTGTGACTTGGGTTGTTGTAATACTGCTAATTTTTGTCAAACGATAGGAAGTCCCAACGCAGGTGGTTTACCATGTAAATCTTAATTAACACTTTTTAAAATTTCAAAACTATGAAAAAATAGATATTAAAATTAGGAAACGCTTTAAACCAAGCCGAGTAAAAACAAATTAATGGTGAAGGAGCTGTTGGATTTTGTGACGGAGAAGGTAACTGTTCGCCCGGTCAATATTACGATGGTATATACTACAATACTGAAGATGGTAGCGGTAGCTGCACTGGCAGTAACAACAGCACAGGACCATGGAAATTTTGCCCAGATGGAGGTATAAGCTGTACAGGCTGCTAACTAACCAATATAAAAATTAATATATTTTTTTATGAAAAAACAAATTTTAACCCTAGGCAACGTTTTAGGTAAAACACAGCAAAAACAAATTAATGGAGGACAACCAATGCCTGATCCAAGGTGCAAATGCTTCTGCTATTTAAATTCAACAAAGTACACAACAGATTGTCAATCATTATGTCCAAATGGAGACATCCCTGGAGTGTATGAAGGAACACCCGCTTCTTGTTTTGGTGATTATCCTATGTAATTAATAATTGTTTTATTTAAAATACACCCATTTAGATTCTGTATAATGAGCGAGATTCAGTACCGCAACTTGGAAAAATTGAACATGTAGCAACAACTCCAAGTCAAAGAAGGTGTTTTTTCTAGTCGTATAATTTAATACAACGCTATAAAAAACATTTATTGTTCGGATAGCACTTCTAAAAACATACCTTAAAAAGGTATTGATTATTTAGCTCTTAGTAATTTTTAAAACTAGGTTAGAAATTGTATATTCCTGACCTAGTTATATCTTATACCAAAATTGAACTTGAAAAAATTCCCAAACTACAAACAAACCGAAGCAAAAGATTGCGGACCTACTTGTATCAAAATCATAGCTAAACACTATGGTAAAACTATTAATACTCAACAACTAAGAAGTTTAAGTGAAACTACCAGAGAAGGAAGTAGTTTACTTGGTTTAAGTGAAGCTGTTGAGTCTATAGGTTTCAAGTCTTTAGGTATTAAATTAGCTTTCAATAAGCTTAAAGAAGCCCCATTCCCATGTATTATTCACTGGAATAAAAATCACTATGTAGTTCTTTATAAAATAAAAAAGGATCTCGTTTATATTTCTGATCCCGCTCACGGATTAATTACTTTCACAAAAGAGGAGTTTATTCAACATTGGATTGGTAACAATGCCGATGAGAATACAGAAGAGGGAATTGCTTTATTAGTGGAACCCACTCCTAAATTTTATCAAGAAGAGTTTGAAGAAGATGAAAAATTTGGATTTTCTTTTATTTTCAAATACTTATATAAATACAAAAAATTTATAGCTCAACTTATAATAGGACTTCTTGCCGGAAGTTTATTACAATTAATATTGCCTTTCTTAACTCAAAGTGTCGTTGACGTAGGTATTAAAAATCAAGATTTAAACTTTGTATATCTAATCTTATTTGCACAACTGTTCCTTTTTATTGGAAAAGCTTCTTTAGAAATTATTCGAAGTTGGATTTTACTACACCTTAGTACTAGAATCAATATTTCTTTAATCTCCGACTTCTTCATCAAGTTAATGAAGCTTCCTATCTCTTACTTTGATGTAAGAATGACAGGAGATTTACTACAAAGGATTAATGATCATAAACGTATTGAAAGAATTTTAACTACATCATCTTTAACAGTATTATTCTCTTTCTTTAATCTTTTAATTTTCAGTTTGGTATTAGGCTATTATAGTTTACAAATTTTCGGAGTGTTTGTGCTAGGAAGTGTGTTGTATTTTGGTTGGGTATTATTCTTCTTTAAAAAACGAAAAGAATTAGACTATAAACGTTTCTCTCAAGTAAGTCAAGAGCAAAGTAAAGTTATTGAACTTATCAATGGGATGCAAGAAATAAAGCTTCATAATGCTGAAAGACGTATGCGTTGGAACTGGGAGTATGTGCAAGCTCGATTATTTAAAGTAGCTACCAAAAGCCTTGCTTTAGAGCAAACACAAAGTGTAGGTTCAAACTTCATTAATGAACTTAAAAACATGTTCATTACCATACTTTCTGCAAAACTAGTTATAGACGGTCAAATTACCTTAGGTATGATGATGGCTATTAGCTACATCGTTGGTCAATTAAATGGCCCTATTACTCAACTAATTAATTTTATGAGAGATATACAAGATGCACAAATCTCTTTAGATAGATTAGGTGAAATACACAACATGGAAGATGAAGAAAAACCTAGTGATGAAAAAGTTACTACTATTCCTGAAAATGCTTCAATAAAATTAAATAATATTTCATTCAGATACACTGGAGGATTAGAACCTGTGTTAAAAGATTTATCACTTGAAATTCCTGCTAACAAAACAACAGCTATTGTAGGTGTTAGTGGAAGTGGTAAAACTACTTTAATGAAACTACTACTTGGTTTCTATCAAGTTGACCAAGGAGACATTATGATTAACAACTTCAATTTGAAAAACGTATCACAAAAAGAGTGGAGAAGAAACTGTGGTGTTGTAATGCAAGAAGGTTACATTTTTAATGATTCTATAGCTAAAAACATAGCTGTAGGTGAAGATTATGTTAATAAAGAAAAATTAGCTCACGCAATCGATGTAGCAAATATTGGTGACTATATTGAAGGTCTACCATTAGGATACAACACAAAAATTGGTAGTGAAGGAAACGGATTGAGTACTGGTCAAAAACAACGCTTATTAATTGCACGATCTGTTTATAAAAACCCGAAATTCTTATTCTTTGATGAAGCTACTAGTGCATTAGATGCCAATAACGAAAAGGTTATTATGGGAAAACTTAATGAGTTCTTTGCTGACAAAACAGCGGTGGTAATTGCACACCGATTAAGTACTGTAAAAAACGCGCATCAAATAGTGGTACTTGAGAAAGGAAAAATTATTGAAAAAGGAAGCCACGAAGAATTAATTAAATTAAAAGGAAGTTATTATCATCTAGTTAAAAATCAACTAGATTTAGGTAAATAAAATATTCATTTCGCGAAGAATAGACATGAACCTTGAGTGTCTTTAAATTGTTCAAGGATTTTTATCAAATTTAAATTATTTTAAAATGAAAAAATCAATTTTAAATTTAGGAAAATCAGTTAGTAAAACTGAACAAAAACAAATTAACGGAGGAAATGAATCGTGCCCTCCAACTGGATGCTACTACTCTGATACTCCACTTAGTACACCAGCAACTCTTTGTGGTACTTGTCAAGATTACCATAATCTTTCACAAGAATGCCAAATGAAAGTTTTAGTCAATCACGAATGTTTTTCTAGATAATAAAATTCTTTAAAAACTAACATTATAAAAACTCTCGCAAAGAATAGACATAAACCTTGAGTGTCTTTAAATGGTCAAGGTTTTTATCAAATTTAAATTATTATTAAAATGAAAAAATCAATTTTAAACTTAGGAAAAGCTCTAAATAAAACTGAGCAGCAACTAGTTAATGGAGGTAAATCAATTAGTTTCCCATGCTCTAACTACTTTTTTTGCGCTTTAGACTGTGAAGAAGGAGACGTTTGTGCTGTACCAAATGGTATGGGAGGTGCTAATAGAGGTATTATAAAAAATGGACAATGTTGCCCTGCTTAAGCTTCTAAATAATTATGAAAAAATCAATCTTAAACTTAGGAAACAACTTAAGTAAAATAGAACAAAAGTCAATCAATGGTGGGGGAACTCAATCATGCCCTCCTACTAACTGCTACTATGGTAATAGTGACACAGAGTTATTTGGTGGTGCTGTTTATTGTGGGAGTTGTAGTGACTATAACAACCTTCCTTCTAACTGTCAAAACAGAGTTAGAGTTGGGTATTATTGTTTTGGTGTATAATTTAAAAAAAATAAAAAATGAAAAAGTCAATTTTAAATTTAGGAAAAAAGCTAAATAAAAAAGAACTACAAAAGTTAAATGGTAGTTCCGCTAGTAACAATTGTTATGTTATAGATGGGGGACCTTATGGAATTTTATGTTCAGATTGTTGTAAACTACAAGGAGACTCCTGTGTTCCTGATTACACTCAAATTTGTCAACAACCCTATTAGTCTTTTTTTATCTCTCTACTAAAACTAGTATAAAATATTTTAATTATGAAAAAATCAATATTAAACCTTGGAGTGATTTTAAATAAGGTTGAACAGCAACTAATCAATGGAGGTAAAAATAAGTTTTGTGAAAACGACTCTAATTGTGAATGGCCATTAGGTTGTTGCATTGGACTTTGTATGACGCCAGAAAGATATGATGAAATTTGTGGATTATAACCCATACTCATTATCTTTTAAAACCTTAATTTATAACATAAAGGGAGAATAATTCTCCCTTTACTATAAACTTTAAAATGCCTAACAATACTCAAGATATAGAGATTCGTAGTGAAGAAGTACAAGAAATTTTAACTCATTTACCTAACTGGATGATACGTTGGGGTAATACTTTACTTCTTGGACTTATAATAATGCTTTTATTCATTTCATGGTTTGTAAAATACCCTGATGTTATATCTACAGAGGTAATGGTTACCACCTCTACTCCACCCGAAAAAATTTATGCTAAATCAACCGGTCAGTTTGAAGCTTTTTTAACGAGTGAAGGTAAAAATGTCTCTGAAGGAGATGTTTTAGCGGTTATTGAAAACAGTGCTTCTTACAAAGATGTCTTACTATTGAAGAGTATTGTCGATACTATCGAAGTGAATCAACAAAAGTTCTTTTTTCCTGTTGATAAAGTTCCACCTTTAATTTTAGGAGACATAACTTCTAGCTACTCTCAATTTGAAAACGACTATTCTGAATATGTTTTAAACGAAAAACTAACTCCGTTTAAATCTGAGAACTTCGCAAACCAAATGTCTGTTATAGAAGCAAGAGGTAGACTACAAATTTTATTATCACAAAAAGAACTAAACTTAAAAGAACTAGAGTTTAAAGAAAAGGACTTAGAACGCAGTAGAAAAATGTTTGGTCAAGGAGTTATTTCTGCTAAAGAAAAAGACCAAAAAGAAATAGAATATTTACAAGCCAAACGATCATACAAAACCCTTGAATCTTCGATTTCACAAATACGTGAGTTAATCAACAATTCTGCTAAAAATTTAGAGGGAACTTCTATAAAAAAAACACAACAAGATACTCGATTGAAAAAGAAAGCTATTCAATCTTTCTTATACTTAAAAAAAGCTATTAAAGACTGGGAAAAACAATATGCGCTTACTTCTTCTATAGATGGAAAAGTATCATTTCTCTCTTTTTGGAACAAAAACCAAACTGTAAATACAGGAGATTTAATATTCACTATTATTCCAAACAAAGGAAACTCTTTTATTGGTAAAATTGAAGCACCTGCTGCTAACTCTGGTAAAATAAAGAAAGGTCAAAAAGTTCAAATTAAACTATTAAACTATCCTTCTGATGAATTTGGTGAGTTAAACGGAAAAGTCAAATCTATCTCTCTTATACCTAACGAAAAAGGCAACTATTTGGTAGATGTAGAATTACCCCAAAACCTAGAAACTACGTACAATAAAACAATTCCTTTTAGACAAGAAATGAAAGGAGCAGCTGACATCGTAACTGAAGATTTACGCTTGATAGAACGTTTTTTCTATCAACTTAAAAATATAATCAAATAAAAAATTCTTTCGCGAAGAATAGACACAAACCTTGAGTGTCTTTAAAACAGTTCAAGGGTTAATCAATATTTAAATTTTTTAATCATGAAAAAATCAATTTTAAACTTAGGAAAAGAATTAACTAAAACAGACCAAAAACAAGTTAATGGTGGTATTGGATCTGGTTCATGCACTGGTAGTGGAAGCTGGTGTTGTGTTCAAACTCAATGGGGAGAGTTTTGTGATGCAGGAAGATGTACACAATATGGTTGCATTTGGTATTAATATCTAAAAAATAAATTATGAAAAAATCAATTTTAACCCTTGGTAAAACTTTAAGTAAGATAGACCAAAAACAAATTAATGGTGGTAACAATTGTGATTATTACAGAGAACATGGCTTATGCTTTGGTCCTGTACCTGGTTGTTTACATTGCGATCAAATTGAAGGCTACCCAGGCGCTGAGGGTTGTGTTCTAATTCATAGCGATTGTTTTGAAGGGACAGAACCTTTATAAACTTTTTCGGCTATCTAAAAAGATAGCCGATTTCTAATTTCTTAATTTTAATAGTTTGCGGTATTTATTAGCATTAACAAATAAAATTAATCTTTTCAGCAAAAAAAGTATGAAAACAAATTTCAACCTTAAGAAACGTTTTAAACAAAGTTGAACAAAAAGTAATTAATGGTGGAAGGCATGCCAATTGTAATTCATACTCTAGCCCTAGTCGCTATAGTAACCAACAAAGTCAATATGGTAGTTATCAAGAGTATAATACACTACCTGAAAGGCATAAACCTTGTGTACTTGTTAACTATCATTGTATTTCTGCTTAAAAATAAAACTTGTCTTAAATAATATAAAATATTTTAATCATCAATTATGAAAAAAACAATTTTAAACATAGGTAAAGTCTTAAACAAGGCTAATCAAAAACAAATTAACGGAGGTACTTCTAGTTGCAATACTTACTCTGGACCTCCATGCTATGGTATAAACAATGGGGTTTGTGGCACTTGTCCTCAGTATCAAGCACTTCCTCTTGAACATAAAAAATGTGTTCTTGTACACACTGACTGTGAAGAAAGCAACCCTTTTTAATTCTAATATATTTTAATATAAAAAATCAAATTTTAAACTTAGGAAAAGTTATAAATAAAGCTGAACAAAAAACTATTAATGGTGGTAATCCCATCTGTCCTGAGGCTTTTATATCAATCACAACCTGAAAACACTTGTTGCACATTTATTATGTTGTAATAATCTTAGGTAACTATACATTATTTTACACTAAAGGTATATGTAATTACCTAATTTTATTTTCATGTACAAAGAGTGAGTTTATCTCGCTCTTTTTTTATATCTCTCATCTCATAATTAATAAAAAACCACTAAATTAGCAGGCTTGCTAAAAAGCAAATATTAGCAGTTTAATTTGTTATTTAATATAAAAGTAGAAGAATTATGAGTCCGAATGATGACAGAAAAATTAGAGAAAAACTACAACAAAAAACCTGGAACGAAATAAAAACAAATGACTCTTGGGCTATTTTTAAAATTATGTCTGAGTTTGTTGAAGGCTACGAAAAACTAAGCAAAATTGGACCTTGTGTGTCTATTTTTGGGTCTGCACGAACAAAAGTTGATGATCCATATTATAAATTAGCTGAAGAAGTAGCTTATAAATTAACACAAAGTGGTTTTGGTGTTATTACTGGTGGTGGACCTGGTATTATGGAAGCAGGTAATAAAGGAGCTCATCGTGGTAAGGGAACTTCTGTTGGTTTGAATATCGAACTTCCTTTTGAACAACACGACAACCCATGGATTGACAATGACAAAAACTTAAATTTTGATTACTTCTTTGTTCGTAAGGTTATGTTTGTAAAATATTCTCAAGGATTTGTTGTTATGCCTGGTGGTTTTGGTACAATGGATGAACTTTTTGAGGCAATTACTTTAATTCAAACTAATAAAATTGGTCGCTTCCCTATTGTTCTAATTGGCAAAAAGTTCTGGGCTGGATTGTTAGACTGGATTAAAAATACTTTAATTGAAGAAGGTAACATTAGTGAGAAAGATTTAAATTTATTCAGAGTTGTTGATACTGCTGACGAAGCTGTTGAGCACTTTAATAAATTCTATGCTAAATATCAACTGAAACCAAACTTCTAAAAATTTTTATCTTTAAAGCTCATTGAAAATTCAATGAGCTTTTTTATTTTCACAAGGTTTATTAAATAATAAATCTTTTTAAAAGACCTTATATAATATTGAAACAGAAAACACTCCTCTTATTATGTGCTATCATCTTGTATTGCTTTAAAATAGTAGCACAAGAAAACTCTGTTGAAATAAAAGCTAAATTAGATATAGACAACGATGTAATTCATATTCTACAAAAAACAATATTTTATAATCGCTCTTCTTCTAATCTAAATTATATTTTTTTACATAACTGGGCTAATAGTTATAAAAATGATGACACTCCTTTAGCTAAACGTTTTATTGAAGATTATAGAAAAACTTTTCATTTTTCAAAAGATAAAGATAGAGGCTATAGCATAGTGAAAAACTTAACAGTTAACTTTAAACAAGTTTCATTTAAAGAGGTAAAAAATCAACAAGACATTATTAAAGTATCTCTTAATAAACCCTTAAAGCCAAAAGATAGTTTAGTACTCCGTACCTCATATTCTGTAAAAATTCCAAATGCAAAATATACAGGATATGGAAAAACAAAAACAGGATATCATTTACGGTTTTGGTATATAACTCCTGCTGTATACGATAAAGAGTGGCAGTTAATGAGCAACTTAAATTTAGATGATTTATACGAAGAACTCTCTAATTACTCTATTTCTATAGATATTCCTAAAAACTATCATATAGAAAGTAACTTATACCAATATAAAACTGAAAATGATAATTACACCAATTTCTATTTAGTTGGTGCAAAAAAAAAGGATATCATCCTTCATATTGATACAGTGAGAACTTTTAAATCTTTTAAACTAAAAGATAAAGAAATAAAAACAGATGCTTACCTAAAACAAATCCCTAATGAAGAAACAACCAAAATTATAAATAGGCAAATACAGTTTATAGAAGACTTCATTGGCAAACACCCGCACCCTGAAATCCTTGTAGATTCACGTACCATAAACAAAAATTCTCTGCATGAAATTTATGGGCTTCCTAGTTGGCTAAAACCTTTTCCTAAAAATTTTAGATGGGAAACAGGTTTTTTAAAAGCTCTTACTCAAAAGTATTTTGATGATGTAATTATTCATAAACCGAGAAAAGATTACTGGTTAACCGATGGCTTACAAACTTATTTAATGATGGAGTATGTAAAAAAATACTATCCAGAAGTTACTTTTTTAGGTAAGTACTCCAAGTATTGGCCTATAAAAACCTATAATATTGCTAAATTAAAACAAAACGATAAATATCCTCTTGTTTATCAGTTTAGTTCTCGTAAGTTTTATGATCAACCTTTAACAACCTCTAGTGACTCTCTTTCTAACTTTAACAGGAAAGTAGTAAGTAAGTATAAAGCTGGTTTAGGAATTAAATATTTACATGACTTTGTTGGAGATAGCATTTTAAAAGAATCTGTAAAAGAATTCTACATTAAAAATCAGCTAAAACCTTCAAGTAGTAAATCCTTTACTGAAATACTTCAAAAAAAAACCTCAAAAGATTTGCAATGGTTTTTTGATGATTACCTTACTACCGATAAAAAAATTGACTACAAAATAAAAAAAGTAGCCTACACCAAAAACAAAGATTCTTTGTTCGTAACCATCAAAAATAAAAGAAGTTTTACTGCTCCTGTAGCACTCTTTGGTATTCAAAAGAAAAAAATAAAACTTAAAACTTGGATTACAAATGTAGATTCTACCAAAACAGTAAAAATTAAAAGAGGCGATTTTAACAAGCTAGCTTTGAATTATGAAAATAACTATCCTGAATTTAATTCTCTTAACAATTTTAGAAATGTAAATAATAACATTATAAGTAAACCTATTCAATTTCGCTTCTTTAAAGACTTTGAAAACCCTTATTATAATCAACTATTTTATTACCCTGATATTAAGTATAACTTATATGACGGACTAATACTTGGGGTAAACATAAACAACAGGTCACTTGTTAGCCATAACTTTCAATTTAGTTTAACCCCTAACTATGGTCTTAAAAGTAGAAACTTAACCGGATCTTTCTCTGTAGGATATAATCATTTTTTAAGAGACTCTAAAATTTATAAAATACGGTATGGAATTTCAGGAAGTAATTTTCACTACGCTCCTGAATTAGGATACAATACTTTAAGTCCATTTATTAATTTTCAATTCAGGAGAAATACACTCCGTGATATTGGTTCTAAATTCTTAATAGCCCGTATGGTTAGTGTTGATAAAGAAGTAGCCCCTAATAGTACTCAAAACGATCAAGATAAATATAACATTTTCAACCTGCGTTATATCAACAACAAATTTGATGCTATTCACAGAATTAGATATGCTGCAAACCTCGAGATAAATTCTAATTTTAGTAAAATATCTACTGATTTTCGTTATAGAAAGTTCTTTACTGCTAACGAAAGTTTTGAAGTCCGTTTTTTTGGTGGACTCTTCCTATCTAACAAAACGGAAGGAAATTACTTTAGCTTCGGGTTAAACAGAGGTAATGACTATTTATTTGAACAAAATTTATTTGGACGTTCTGAAAATGAAGGGTTCTTCAGTCAGCAATTTGTTGTAGGACAAGGAGGCTTTAAATCTAAATTTAAAGAACCCTATTTTGCTAATCAGCTTATAACATCTATTAATACCAGTGTAAGTGTATGGAGATGGGCCGAGATTTATAACGATGTTGCTATGTTAAAAAACAAGAACACTACCCCCAAGTTTTTTTACGAGAATGGTATTCGATTAAACTTCCTTCCAGATATTTTTGAATTTTACTTACCTATCTACACTAACGAAGGTTTTGAGATTAACAAAAGAGCTTATCCTTCAAAAATTAGATTCATCATTACCACAGATATTGATAGAATTTACAACTTCATCAGAAGAGGCATATTATAGATACTTCAATAAAAATTGATTTTTTCTCTTTTTTTTGAAAAATATTCAATGAAAATAGAAATTTTTAAATTTCAACTAAAAAACCTATCTTTGTAACCATACCTAAATTAGATGATTATGACGCAAAATACCGAAATAGCTAATACTCAACAGCTTTCTTTTCAAGATTTTAAAAATGAAGTTTTAAAGGACTATAGAATTGCTCGTATTAGTCGAGAATGTAGTTTATTAGGAAGAAGAGAAGTTTTAACAGGTAAAGCTAAATTTGGAATTTTTGGAGATGGTAAAGAAGTACCTCAATTAGCAATGGCTAAAGCTTTTCAAAATGGAGATTTTAGATCAGGTTATTATCGTGATCAAACCTTTATGATGGCCATTGGAGAATTGACTCCTCAACAATTTTTTGCAGGATTATACGCACATACTGATATTGAAATTGAGCCTATGTCTGCTGGTCGCCAAATGGGAGGCCACTTTGCAACTCATTCTTTAGATGCAAATGGGAACTGGAAAAATTTAACAGCTCAAAAAAATTCATCTTCTGATATCTCTCCTACTGCAGGACAAATGCCTCGTTTATTAGGATTAGCACAAGCATCTAAAATCTATAGAAATGTTGAAGGTTTAGAAAAACACACCAACTTTTCAATCAACGGTAACGAAGTTGCTTGGGGTACTATTGGTAATGCTAGTACTAGTGAAGGTTTGTTCTTCGAAACTATCAATGCGGCAGGTGTTTTACAAGTTCCAATGGTAATGAATGTTTGGGATGATGAGTACGGAATTTCAGTACATGCACGTCACCAAACTACTAAAGAGAGTATTTCTGAAATCTTAAAAGGATTCCAACGTGAAAATGAAAGTAACGGATATGAGATTTTTGTAGTTAACGGTTGGGATTATGTTCAGTTAATTGACACCTACAACAAAGCTTCTCAAATTGCTAGAGAGCAACATATACCTGTATTAATTCATGTAAAAGAATTAACACAGCCTCAAGGACACTCAACTTCTGGGTCTCACGAACGTTATAAATCAAAAGAACGTTTACAATGGGAACAAGAGTTTGACTGTATTGCGCAAATGCGTAAGTGGATTTTAGAGTTTGAACTTGAAAATGAAAATGGAGAGACTTTAAAATTTATTGATTCTGAAGAAGATTTAATCAATATTGAAAAAGAAGCGAAAAAAGAAGTTAGTAAAGCTAAACGTGATGCTTGGAGCGCATATACAAACGAAATAAAAGCAGAAGTAGCTGAAGCTATTACTTTGTTAGATACCATTGCACAAAAAAGCAACAACGGTTCTTTCATTTCAAAATACAAAAACGATTTAGCGGCAATTGCTGAACCTATCAGAAAAGATATTTTAGTAGCAGCACGTAAAACGTTACGTTACTTAAGAGATGAAGATTTTGCTGAAAAAACTGCACTTCAAAACTTTATTAAAGCTTCAATTGATAAAGCTGCTGTAAAATATTCAGCTCATTTATTAAGTGAAACTGAATTAGCTACTGAAAATATTCCTGCCGAAGCTCCAACCTATGCTTCAGAAAAAAATATGGTAGATGCACGTATTATTATGCGTGATAATTTTGATGCAATTTTAGCAAAACACCCTGAGGTATTGATCTTTGGGGAAGATGCTGGTTATATTGGAGATGTAAACCAAGGATTGGAAGGTTTACAAGAAAAATTTGGTGAGTTACGTGTTTCTGACACTGGAATTCGTGAAGCTACTATCTTAGGTCAAGGTATTGGAATGGCAATGCGTGGTTTACGTCCAATTGCTGAAATTCAGTATTTAGATTATTTATTATATGCTTTACAAATTATGAGTGACGATTTAGCAACACTTCGTTACCGTACTTTTGGAAAGCAAAAAGCTCCTTTAATTATCCGTACTCGTGGACATCGTTTAGAAGGAATTTGGCATTCAGGTTCTCCAATGGGAGGAATTATAAATAATATTAGAGGAATTCATGTATTAGTTCCTCGAAACATGACCAAAGCAGCTGGATTCTACAACACATTATTAGAAGGTGACGATCCTGCTTTAGTAGTAGAGTGTTTAAATGGATACCGTTTAAAAGAAGAGTTACCGACAAACTTAGGGGATTTTAAAACTCCAATTGGTGTTGTGGAAACCATTAAAGAAGGAAATGACATTACTATTGTTTCTTATGGTTCTACCTTACGAATTGTTGAGGAAGCTGCTAAAGATTTAGCTCAAGTTGGTATTGATGTAGAAATTGTTGATGCACAAAGTTTATTACCTTTTGATATTAATCATGACACAGTTAAATCGGTTGCTAAAACAAATCGTTTATTAGTTGTTGACGAAGATGTTCCTGGAGGAGCTTCAGCTTATTTATTACAAGAAATTGTTGAAAATCAAAATGGTTACAAACATTTAGACAGTAAACCACAAACCTTAACTGCAAAAGCTCACAGACCTGCATATGGTACTGATGGAGATTACTTCTCTAAACCATCTGCTGAAGATATTTTTGAAAAAGTGTATGAAATTATGCACGAAGCAAATCCTGCTAAGTTTAAGAGTTTATATTAACATTAATATATATCCCAAACAAGAGCTTTGTTTGGGATCTTTTCTTTCACTATTATATGTCTTATAAAAAATATAATGATGACTTTTCTTTTGAAGTCGTTGAAAGTGGCCAAAAAGACTCTTCAGGTGATTATATATATTTTTACAAAATATTATCCTCTCAGCCTGAAAAAGATGTAAAGCATTTTTGTATCGAGAATCTATACCCTAAACCCCAAAAGGACAATCCTTTTTCTCCAATTATAATCGAATTTAAGAATGCTACTAATCTTGGGTTTCCAGAAGGCGATATCTATTATTATAAAATAAAAAAACTCAAAACATCTTAACCTTTTAACAAACTATTCCCTATTACACATTGTAAACAACGTTTCTTTATACAATAATTATTTTTTAACTCTAACAAAGCTTGAGTTTCAAAAGCATTTTTTGCTTCAATTTTTAATTCAGAAAACTTATTAATAATTGAGTTTTTCTCTGGTCTTAGTTGCTGTATTAATTGCAATAATTGTTCTTCATTCACCTCTCCTCTTTCTTGCTCATACACAAACCTTAAAGGAACAATCGTATTGATAATAAGTAAATCAATAAATGATTTTGTAAGTTTTTTAGGCGATTTCTTTGATGCTGCTTCAAAAGTATAATGTGTTTTCCAAAAGTCATTCACCTCCACCGAAAACAACATATAAAAATCCTTTAAGTGAATTGCTTCTAATGTTTGAGAGAATAAATGCTGATGTTTAAAGTATAGCGCTACTAACTGAGCTATTCTAATTGTAGGAAAGTTATTAGGGCGCATTCTAAAAAACTGAAACCGCTGTTTCGCTAACGGTTTTAATTGATACTTATGTTGTAAGTATTTATATTCTTTTTGTAGTTCTAAATAATAACCATCCTCAATTTTATTTTCTAGAAAACCTGCTTGACCAAACAATAATGCGGACAATTGTTCTTCGTTAAATCTTACTTTTCGTAATACAGAAAATTCAAACGACTTCGCTAACTCTAAAAAAGCTTCTCCATTTACTTTCAATCCAAAATTTTTGACTAATAACTGAAACAACACCGCTTCATAATCATTATTTGATTGTAGAAGTAATTCTTTTATAAGAATCGATTTATTTTCTAAACGTTCAAAAAACAAACGCTCTAACCAGTTATTTAATAAAAAAGAGTCTATTTCAGTTATTTGCTTTTCGCAAGGGATCCAACGTTGCTCTTTTGAAAACAATTTCTGATAATTTTCCAATACATCTTCTTGAACAAATCTTTGTAATTCTACCGTTGGTAATGGATGGTTATTTTTCATAAACACGTTTGTATCATGCTCCCATACGACGTGTAAAATAACTGCATCGTAATTCTTGTCCTTTTCATGATGATGTACATACCAATCTGATGATTTTATGTGAATTTCAACATTTCCTACCCATAACTGATCATCAATCTTCAATTTTGAGTTTAAAAAATCTGGTCCTGAATTCGTATTATAACTTCCTGAATCTAGAACTTCAATGATTCCTCCTTTTACGGATGTTAAGTTTGATTTGTTAAATAATTTGTATTGCCACAAAAAGTGTAAAAATTCTTCTTTCATATGCTTTCTTTTTCACTTTCAATGTACAAAATATTTCTATGATACTATCAATATTAATTATTCAAAGTATTTTTAGGCAACTTTTTATTCCTCTATTTTTGTCAAGGAATTTATCTTGTAGAAATCAATAAGCTAAATCTTGAAATATTTTAACCCTCAATTATCGAGTAAAATTAAACCACATGAATAGTATTGAAAATTTACAATGGCGCTATGCTGTTAAAAAATTTGACGAACATAAATTTCTTTCCGAAGAACAAATAAATATTTTAAAAGAAGCATTCAACTTAACCGCTACTTCTTACGGTTTGCAACCTGTAAAAATGGTGGTAATTAAAAATAAAGATTTACAACAACAATTAGTTGTACATTCTTGGAATCAACATCAAGTTGCTCAAGCGTCACATTTGTTAGTTTTATGTATTCCAAAAGAGTTAACCTCGGAGCATGTAGAAAACTATTTTAAACTAGTAAAGGACATCCGAAATACACCAGACGAAATTTTAAATCCGTTTAAAGAATTCTTAACAAACGACATTGATAATAAATCTCCAGAAGTATTATTTCAATGGATGAAAAATCAAGCATACATTGCCTTAGGAAACCTAATGACTGTAGCTGCAAATGAAAAAATAGACTCATGCCCTATGGAAGGCTTTGTTCCTGAAAAATATAACGAGATTTTAGATTTAGACAAGTATAATTTACAATCTGTTTTAGTGCTACCTGTTGGTTTTAGAGCAGATGACGATTATATGAAAGACTTAAAAAAAGTTCGCAGAAAAACCGAAGAAGTGGTTATAGAACTCTAATTTTGCAATTGTTAATTACGAATTATGAATTTGTACAAGCTAAAAACTAAATTAGTACATTCGTAATTTATAATTCGTAATTAACAGTATGCAGCCACTACATATATTACTCCTTATTCTAGCTTATTTTGGTGTATTAATTCTTATTTCATACATCACTGGTAAATCAGCAAACAACGCCACATTTTTTAAAGCAAACAATTCCTCTCCTTGGTACTTAGTTGCCTTTGGAATGATTGGGGCTTCACTTTCGGGAGTCACCTTTATTTCAGTCCCTGGGTGGGTTGAAGGCGATAAAATGAGTTATATGCAAATGGTGTTAGGATATGTGTTGGGATACGCTGTAATTGGACTCGTTTTACTTCCACTCTATTACCGATTAAATTTAACCTCTATTTACACCTATTTAGAAGGTCGCTTTGGTAGATATTCATACAAAACGGGTGCTTCTTTTTTCTTACTTTCTAGAACTGTTGGTGCAGCTTTCCGATTGTTTTTAGTAGCAAATGTTTTACAATTAATCTTGTTTGATGCGTATGGAATACCTTTTTGGGTAACCGTTACCATTACTATTTTACTTATTTGGGTATACACTTTTAAAGGAGGAATTAAAACGATTGTATGGACAGATACTTTACAAACACTCTTTATGCTAATTGCAGTTGGCGTATGTATTGTAATGATAAAAGATGCGATGCATATAGACAATCTATTTACCTACGTTGCTGATAATAGTTTATCTAAAACCTTCTTTTTCGACGATGTAAAAGCAGGAAATTATTTTTGGAAACAGTTCTTTTCTGGAGCTTTTATTGCCATAGTAATGACGGGGTTAGATCAAGACATGATGCAAAAAAATCTCACTTGCCGTAACTTAAAAGATGCTCAAAAAAACATGTTTTGGTTTACCATAGTGCTAGTCATTGTAAACTTTTTCTTTTTAGCTTTAGGAGTTTTATTAACAGATTATGCTACTGCTAATGGTTTAGACGCTCATAAAGACAACTTATTTCCTACCATTGCCATGAGTGGTGATTTAGGAATTGCTACGGCTTTATTCTTTTTATTAGGTTTAATTGCTGCGGCTTATTCTAGTGCAGATAGTGCCTTAACCTCATTAACAACCTCTTTTAGTATTGATATTTTAGAGATTGATAAAAAAGATAACGAACAAGAAAAAGAAAAAACACGAAAGAAAATCCACGTGTTATTCTCATTTATCTTAGTAGCAACCATCTTGATTTTTAAATATTTTATTGCTAATGAAAGTGTAATTGCTAAAATATTTCAATTTGCAGGCTATACTTATGGTCCCTTATTAGGTTTATATACTTTTGGACTATTTACCAAACTGAATGTAAAAGATAAACTGGTTCCAATTATTTGTTTGATAGCTCCAGTATTAACGTATATCATTAGTTTTTACAGTAAAGAAAAACTCGGATTCGACTTTGGATTCTTTGTATTAATATTAAACGGATTCTTAACTTTCTTAGGGTTATTAACTATACACAAAAAACACGTAAATTTATAGTTTACAAAATCTCACATAGCATGAAACCTTTTTTAATACTCATAATAGCATTGTTGTCTACCTCAATAAATGCTCAAAACAGCAATCCTAATTACGATGCTGAACTAGCAAAAGAATTAGGTGCAGACAACTACGGAATGAAAGGTTATGTCTTTGCCATTTTAAAGACAGGTAGCAACACATCTAAAAACAAAGAAGAGAAAAACAAAGCTTTTAGGGGACATTTAAATAACATCAATAGATTAGTTAAAGAGCAAAAACTCATTGTTGCTGGACCTTTTGGTAAAAATGAAAATTCGTTTAGAGGCTTGTTTATCTTTAATGTAAAAACCATAGAAGAAGCCAAAGAACTAATTAAAACAGACCCTGCTGTAAAAGCAAAATATTTAGATGTAGACTTATACAACTGGTATGGTTCGGCTGCATTGTCTGAATATTTAAAAGCTGCAGATAAAATCTGGAAAATCAATCCTTAAAATGCCTAAAAAAGGGAAAGCAAAAAATACGGTAAACAAAGCGAAACATACGCGCTTAATGAAGCAAAAGGAGAATAAACTTCGTTTGGAAAAGCAACGTACCAAAGAACGTTTAAAAGCCATTATTAAAAAAGCGAATGAACATAAAGAAGATGACAGCACAACAAATAATTAAAAAATTTGATTTAACAGAACATCCTGAAGGAGGCTTTTATAAAGAAACCTACAGAAGTAATGGAATCATTAAAAATGAACAACTGAATTCAAATTTTATAGGAGATAGAAATTATAGTACGTGTATATACTTTTTACTAACTTCTGAAAAATTCTCTGCCTTTCATAAGATTAATCAAGATGAAATATGGCATTTTTATAAAGGAAATTCCCTAAAACTACACATGATTTCTCCTAAAGGAGATTATTCTTTTGTTCTAATAGGAAATGATATAGAAAATGATGAACAACCTCAATTTGTTGTTCCTGCTGGTTATTGGTTTGCTGCTGAAGTTGTTGACGAAAACTCCTATGCTTTTACTGGTTGTACAGTAGCTCCTGGCTTTGACTTTCATGATTTTGTATTACCTAAGAGAGAAGAGCTTATACTGTTATTCCCTAAGCATAAAGAAATCGTAACTAAATTAACTCACATTTAATGTTTCTTTTCATAAAGAAAAGCTATTTTTATTCCCTTTATTAAACAAATTAAATTACCATTATGAACAAGAAACTTTTATTATCAATTGCTTTTACTATTCTAATATCTTCTTTGGGGTTTTCTCAAAAAATAAAATTAAAAAAAGGAAAAGTATTAGTAGATGGAAAAGAAATTTTAAACTATGAAAAAAGAGGACTAGGAACTGAACTAATTTTATATTCTTTAGACAGCAAAGATGAAATTGTTAATATGTTTCAAGAAAACAGCGGTACTCATAGCTATCTTGACGATGATTACAAAAAAATGTTTTTTACCAAAGATGAGATATGGGTTGAATCAAGCAGAGTAAGCAATAGAGGTTGGAAATACATGATAAAGCTTTTGCTTGAAAATAATGTTTTAGACAATGAAGGTAATATTAATTCTAAGAACTTAAAAAAGTTTGCCAAAAAATACGATGAAAACATAACTAATAGAACTGTACGATTCTAAATTTAAAAACCTGAGTTATAACTCAGGTTTTTTCTTTTAAGCATTATTTACTATTACATAAACGCTATTTGTAATCCCATCAATACAAATATTGCTCCTGATACTTTATTCAGTCTTATACCTATTTTTTCATTCTCTTTTATTTTCGTTGAAAACGATCCCGCAAACGATGTTAAAATCAAGTACCAAATAGTAGTCATTACCGCATAAATAACTCCCATTATTATAAAAGGAACTGGATTTTCTATTTCTTTTGGACTTATAAACTGCGGAAAGAACGCTATAAAGAATAATGCAACTTTCGGGTTTAATATATTTGTAATAAACCCCGATGTAAAGTTACTTTTTGCTGAATTTTTCTTTTGCTCTTCATTTGTTTCTGTGATCAATCCTTTTTGTGACATCACTTTTACTACCCCTAAATAAATTAAATAAGCCGCTCCTAAATATTTAATCAATGCAAAAAACAAAGCTGATTTGGCTACCATGATTGACAGCCCCAAAGCTCCAAATAACGTATGTACTAAAGCTCCAGTATTTAAGCCAAAACTAGTATACACACCAGACTTTCGCCCTTGACTAATTGACTTGTTAATTAAAAAAACAGTTTCTATTCCTGGTGTTAACACAAAAAGAATAGTTGCTACTAAAAATGCAATAAAATTCTCAATTCCCATTTCTTTACTTTTTAAAAATGATTACAAAGTTTTTTTATGCAAAGCAACTGCGGTTCTCTTTATTAAAAAATACTTATTTTTGATCAATTAATGCAAAAAACGCATTAAAATGACATTTCAACAAATTCGATATTTTTTAACGCTAGCAGAAGAACTACATTTCTGGAAAACAGCAGAGAAAGTTTATACTTCTCAATCATCGTTGAGTAGACAAATTCAATCTTTAGAAGAAGAATTGGGTGTCACTTTATTTGAACGAGATAAAAGAAATGTAAAACTTACCGAGGCTGGTGTATTCCTTAAGAAAAAGTGGGACGTTTTACTAGACGAATTTGATCGCACACATCAGCATGCTAAAAAAATAGATGAAGGTTCTTCCGGACTTGTTAGTATTGCTTATCCTGGCTCTATCTCATACAACTATTTACCAGAGTTACTCAAAATATTTTCAGAAGAGAAACCTGATTTAAAAATAGAACTTATGGAGCCTACTGATATAACACTTGAAAAACTTCTTTCTAGTTATCAAATAGACGTTGCTTTTAGTAGAAATAAAGTTTTAAATACTTCTATTTTATTGAAAGATTGTATGCTGAACCCGTTTGCCTTGTGGTTCCGAAAGATCATTGGGTTACAGAAGATTCTTTTGTAGATTTAAGAGATGTAAAAGACGAAAAATTTATTCTTTCAGGTTTACATCATACCACCTATTTTTCCTCATTGCTACGCAATATATTTAACACTTACGGCTTTGAACCTCAAACTCATATTGAATCTGATTTTGGAAGCATGATTTTAAATTTAATTGGTAGAGGTTTAGGTATTTCTATTTTGCCTTATTCATATCAATTTTCTTTAAACACCAACCTTCGTTTTATCACATTACCAGAAAATACTGAGTTATATATCAATTGGCGTAAAAATGACAATAGAAAAATCATTAAAAATGTAATTGAATATGCAGTAAAACTGGGTAAAAGCTACAATCGAAAATTTGTTTAATTTTACTAAATGCGACTCCTACCTAAACCTTAAATCGTAAGATATTCCCAAGGTGTATAACAAAAAGTATTCTCCTCTATCAAAGCTTTTTTCTTCACGTAAAATATTTACTGAGGTTCTCCATGCGTGCTTTTTATTGGAAGAGGTAAATGCATATTCACCGCTTATTTTTTGTGTTTTTAAATCAAAAACTACCGTTTGTTCTGTATTTACAGGAAATCTATCTATTTCTGGTGAAAACCCTACTCCTATTGCAACACCAAAGTAATTGTCTGCATCACTATAATATCTACGGTACGCTAGCGTAACTGACTTACTTGTACCATTATCGTTAGGAGTAAAATAAGGTCGTAACGACCAATAACTATTCCCTGTATACCAACCTACAGATCCTGTATAAATAATCGTTGTTTCATCAAACTTCAAGCCTCTAAAACCTAAAGAAACTTCTAAGCCAAGTGGTAGCGACTTATACAATTCTGCTCCATAACGCACCTTTGGAAATAAACTAGAGTTTGAAAAGCCTGCACTCACGTATGCGTATAAACCGTCTGTTATTCTTGGGTATAAATCTACTTCATATTGTATGTTATCAGTATCAAAACGTCTTGAGTAGTTTATTTTAGCTATAATACTACCATACTTTGTTTGTCTTGTATAATTAAATGTACTGAAGTGAGATGCATCTCTTTCATTTTTATGGTATAAAACCGTTGAATAACTCAACCCAACACTATTAAAACGCAATGTATTAGTTAAGCTTTCTTTATAAGAAATTGCTTCAGAATTGTTAGCATCAATACTAATTATCTTATCTAGTGTTATTAAAGCTTCTTCTGGATTTTTTAATTTTTCTTCCGACTTTGCCTTGAGATATAGTAAATCTGTATCGTCTGGAAAGTATGACAGTGCCTTTTTTACTAAATCGTTTGCTTTATAAGGTAATGAGGCATACAGTTCGTTTTTAATAGCCGCTATCCAATCATTTTTTCTTTTAGGATCTTTTTCCAACACATATTCAAATTCTTTTCTAGCTTCTTTATAGTTTCCATCCCAAGAATAAGTACTTGCTAAAAAAGATCGTACATCTAAGTAATTTGGATACTTTGTTAAGATAAACCGTAAGGCATCTTGCGCTTCCTTTCGCTGTTTGTTAAAAGCCATTTCTCTTGCTTTTTCAAAAGCTGTGTCTGGATTACCTTGAAATATTTTTTGCTGTGAAAAAACAGAGCAAACAAGTAACATTAACAATATACAAAGATTACACTTTATGCTTTTTAACATCATTCTTTTAATACTTTTTCTAATTCCACGTACTCCTTATTATCTGGATATATAGTTAAAAGGCTATCCATAATTTTTACTGCCTTATTTTTTTGCTTCAATCGTTGATGTGCTTTCGCTAGCTTAAAACTTATATCTGGATTTTTAATTTCATTTACATAAGCTTCTTTGGCAACAGTTATACTTTTTGTTTCTTGACCTGACCACCAATATAAATCTAACAAAGCAACATATGCATCATCATAAAACGGGTGCCTCTCAACAGCATTTAACAATAGTTTTTCTGCTTCTTTATATCTTCCGTCCCAAGACAATGTTCTGCCCTTTAAAATTCTTGCATCTGCATGATTTGGCATATTATTTAAAATAAAATCACAAAGTAATCTTGCACCTGCTCTATCTCCATCAAAAGCTTTTGATCTTGCTATTAAGAACACCTCATCAAATGTTTTTCCTTCTGTTACTCCTCTTATTACTTTTTGTTCTCTTTCAGTAAACTGAATCTTTTCCTGCTTTTTTTCATAAATAACATCTGGATAAATTTTATCCTGCTCAGTTACGTATTTATTAATTGCTTTAAACTCTTCAAAAGATTTTTTTACCTCTTTTAACATTTTTTCATTGTTAATTTTATGGGTTTCAAAAGTGCTATCTATCTTATATAAATCACCATCAGAAAACAAATATTCACCATAAATAAAGTCTTTCAAACCTCCTTTATAACGCATTAATCCTATTTTATGAATATTTCTAAAGTTTCTTGTAGTATCTAAACCTATTCCTAACCAAGCGGTTTGTTTCAGAGGTTCAAACGAATAATTATTCGTTAAAAAGGAATAAATACTTGGAGCAACATCTAAATGAGAAGAAATGGATTTAAAACGCTGTGTTTTTTTTAACATGGGACTGTATATAAGCAACGGAACATGAAATCTACATAACTTATCTTTTTGTTCTACTGGAATTAGTCTATGATCTCCAGTAATGACAAAAATTGTATTATTAAAATCTTCTCTTCTCCTATAACTCTCCATAAAGTTTTTTAAAGAATGATCGCTGTAAAGTAGCGTTGCATAAATTTCTTTTTTGTTTTCTATTTCTTTTTTTGGAACTCCAAAAGTTTGTGATGTTTTTAATATACTATCTACCTTCTTTTCATACATCTCTTTTTCGGGGAATACAAAAGGCTCATGATTAGTAAGCGTTGCTATCACATCCAACCTAGGTTCTTTTTTGTCTTTTAGTGTACTTATTACTTTTTTAAACATTTCTGCATCTGGATATCCCCAAGAAAAACCATCAACTCCTCCTGTTTTTATATATGATGGTCCATATTTATTTTCATCAATAATAAAATCGACATTGTTGTACTCTAAAAAGTTAACGATTTTATCAAAACTAGACTGGGTTCCTGTATAATAGGATGTTGTATATCCATCTGCTTTTAACACATTAAATAATGACAAATGTGCTGGTGCTTTTTTTAGCTCTAAAAAACCAGTATCTCCAAAAGGTAACGACCCAAGTAAAGAAGGTAGTATCCCAAAGGTTCTCCCTGTGTTACTAACAAAATTCTCCCAATACAACGATTGTGTTATTAGGTTATCTAAATAAGGAGTAAACCCACTGTATGAATTGCCATCTACAAATTCAGTCCCTAGTCCTTCCATTACAATAACAACTATATTAGGCTTTTTCAATGTTGTATTAAAAAAAGGACCTAATACATCTTTTGTTTCTTCTGATGGTTTTAAAAAAGGATACTCTTCTGCTTCTTCAGGCTGATAATTGTGTGTTTGTAATTTATCTAATTTAAACTTTAAAATATCTGTTGCTAAAAAACTGATCTTATTTTGATATTTAGCTTCATTAAATTCTGAACTAAAAAACCTCAACAGTATCACTAATACTAACAACCCTAAAATCGTTTTAAGAAAAAAGTTTTCTGGCACTTTCTTCTTGAATAGATATACAAGCACTAAAAACAACAAAGGAATAATTAAAAAAAGTAAATAATTAACAATAGAAAACGATTCGGAAGATGCTATAGTTTTGTAAATATCATTATACGAATACCCTAAAAGATCTGCTCCTAAATTCAAGAGAGTGGTTGTACTATACTTTACCAAAGAAAATTCTCCTATAATGAGAAGCACCCCAAAAGCTATAAGTGTTATTTCTGCTAATTTTTTATTTCCTAATCCTAATAAATAATATACAGGCAAAAACAATACTCCTATTATCACAGCTGTTGCAAAAGCATGCAACAACTTATACACTACAAATTTTATTATGTAAATTATTGTATGCACTCCTTTAAAACTAGCAAAAACCTCTACCACTCCTAGTAACCAAAACATTACTAACAATGCTGTAAGTATTCTTAAATATGTTAACAGTTTTTTTCTCATAATTATTTACTACCCAATCCTTTTCTTGTCATTTTTCCCCATTTAAGTTTTTTATTAAAATAGTAGTCTTTGTTTCCTTTTAAGGCGGCATACAAGACAACTGGATGTAAAATAAAGGGTTCTAAGAAAGCTGATTTTATTAACTGAAACCCTACTCCCTTTTTTTTATATTGATGAAAACTAAATTCTTCTGAGAAAATCGCTAATAAAGTATAGATTACTGAAGAAAAATAAGCCGCTAAAAAAAATCCGAGTACGTAACTCCAATGAACACTTCCTATAAAAAGCAATACTATAAAGTATATAATACCTAATGCTTCAATTATAGGTGCTAATCGTTCAAAAAGAAACCAATAAGGAAAACTTAGCATTCCTAAAACCCTGTATTTTGGGTTAAAGCCTATTACTCTATGTGTCTTTAATGTTTCAATTGTTCCTCTCGTCCATCTGTTACGTTGTGATATAAATGTTCTATAACTTTCTGGAGCTTCCGTCCAACATAATGGATCTGGAATATAGGCTACTTTATATTTTTTGTTTTGTTCTTCCATATACCTACGCATTCGAACTACAATTTCCATATCTTCTCCAACAGTTTCTGTACTATACCCTCCCACCTTAATCGCTATATTTTTATCAAACATTCCAAACGCTCCTGAAATCACCAACAATCCATTTAATTTACTCCATGCCATTCTTCCTAATAAAAAAGATCGTAAGTATTCTAGTATTTGTAACCTAACCAAGGTTGCTTTTGGGTAGTTTATATCTATTAGCTTTCCGTTTTTTATAATACATGAGTTAGCTATTCTTATGACTCCTCCAGATGCAATTACTTTCCTGTCCGTATACTCTAAAAAAGGTTTTATCATTTTTTGTAATGAATCTTCCATTAACAAGCAGTCTACATCAATACAAGCTACATAATCATTTTTACTAATATTTAATCCTACATTAAGCGCATCTGCTTTTCCTCCATTTTCTTTATCAACTACAATCAGTCTTTCAAATGCTGGGTTTTTAGACTTAAAAACTCCTGCTCTTATTGGTTTAGTTTTAATACGCTCATTTATTAGGTATTCTACTTTTTCTAGATTATAAGCTTTAATCAACTTTTCTAAACTATCATCTGTGCTACCATCATTTACTATAATTACGTCGTAATCTGCATAATGTATAGAAAGTAACGACCTTACATTCTCAACAATATTTAAACTTTCATTATAGGCTGGAGCTACAATTGAAATACCTGGAGCTAATCTTGATGATAAAATGTCTTTGTAATTAACAAAGCTATTTTTTCGTAAATACGAAATTGTTTCTTTTCTAGAATAAACAGCCAATATCCCATAGGACACTAAAACCAAAAATGAGTATCCTAAAAATAAAAAATGAATAATTAGTAATATATAATATGTAACACTTGAAGTATCCATAATTTTCTTTTTTACTTACGGTGTATTTTCTAAAAAATCAATAACCTTAAAACTCTCAAGCCCACTTATTTCATTTTTAATTCCTGTAAATTTGGAAGCATCTATTTGTTTTAAAGTTTTTAAGGCTAGTACTTTTATTTCAAAAACTTCACTAGTAACATGTTTTAACACAAAAGACTCTTCTTCTTTCGCTCCCATATTTTCTAACAACTTAAAAACTTCTATTTGTTCTTTTACTGTTAGTGTTTCATAAGTTTTTATCAGTAATTCTTTCGCCTCAATTATATATAAGTGATTTAAAACATTAATTGTTTTTAGACGGATCTCACTATTTTCATGTTGTATTAGCTGCAGTAATTCTTCTTGTGTTTCTCTTAAACTATAAATTCTCACTAATTCAAGAGCCAACAATATAACGTAATCATTTTTAGAACTTAACCATTTTCCAGCATCAAGTATTTCTTGCGATTTTATACCTTGTAAAGCTTCTAGAATTCCTATTCGATCCCAGACAGAAATTGACGAGTTTAAATTATCCAAAAACTCAAGCCCCTTAAAACCAAATAAATTTATAAAGTATAAATATGCTTGCCTACGGACTTCCATTTTGGGATGGTTGATAAATTTTGCTACTTCACTTTGAGCTTCTAATACTTTAAACCTTCTTAAATCTCTAATCCCTATTGAAACTATATGCCATTTATTATCTTTTAACTTGAATAAAGCTCGTTGATCTAACTCTAGCATTTTATATAATTGATTAATAGTATCAATCATACTACCAGAAACTTCTCCTTTTAATTTTAAAAGTGTATTGACAAATACCTTTCTATTTATACTAGTTGTTAAACTGAGTTTTATATTTGAGATGAGTTTTTCTTGATTACTATCAAGTTCTTCGCTATTTTCATATGCATACAGGTAGTCTACAATAGATATTTCATACTTCTCGCTTTCACTTTTAATATATGCTTCCCTTTTTCTTAAACGAAACCTTACCACTTTTAAAAAAAGGATAAGACTTAGTAAAACAAAAAAGAAAACTACAGCAAGAATCCAGATTATTTTGACTACAGCCGGAAAGTCTTTAAAAAAAGAATCGATAAATTGAGGGGGGACCATAAAGTTGAGGGACAAGTTTATTTTACATGAGCATTCTTTTTACCCTTATCACTAACTCATTAGGCATTAATGGTTTTACCATAAAATCATTTGCACCTAAATTAAACGCTTGTGTTACCATTTCTTCTTGACCTGAAGCCGAAAAAACAAGAATAGGGACATTCATTTTTAATACATTTCTAACGTGACTTATAACTTCTAACCCTGAAAGGTAATCCATCATAATATCTGTTAAAATCAAATCGGGTTGATGAGCTTCTATAAGTTCAATTGCCTTTTTTCCATCTTCAGCAACAAACAACTCATAACCTTCCTTTTCTAATTTCAGTTTAATTAATAATAAAAACACTGAATTATCCTCAGCTATAACAATTTTCTTTTCCTTACTCATTAAATTATTATTTACATACTTTTTTTACTAATTTTATAGAAAAATCACACTTAATACTCAAATATAACAAAAATATGTTAGTTTAACTACTTAATTACATGTATTAAAATTGTATTTCAAAAACTGTCCCCCATGTTAAAAAACAATTGTTTTCATAGTGAAATTGTTGATTTAGATTTTCTTAACAGGAATCTTTCTGATGATACTGATTTATACATTGAAATGATTTCTGTCTTCTTAACAGAGAGTAAAAAAAAGATTACTACCTTAAAAAAAGCAAGTAATGAAGAAGATTTTACTTTAATTAAAGAAGTTTCTCATTTTTTAAAGTCTTCATTTACTATCATGGGATTAAAGTCTAAAGACTTACTCCTTGAAATTGAAGAACTAAGCTCACAATCAAAAAACATTAAAAGAGTAAAATCTCTTATAAATTTAGTCATAGATAATTACAACGAAAGTATTATTGAATACGAAAGAATGCTCTCTTGTTTTTCAAAAAAGAACAATTAACTTTTTTCAGAGTCCCTCACTACATGAAGTCACAAAAACTTAAATACACAAGTTACTTATTCACTTATTTGCTATTATTTTTTAGCATTTTCACCATGCTTGAATGGTTTTTTCATAAGCAAATCCTATTTACAATCAATGAAAATGGAGCTACAACCAAATTTAACACCGCTTTGTTGTTCTTTTTATGTACAATAAGCTTAATAATTAGTAGAAAAAAACAAAGAAAATACAGAACCCCATTCTTTATCTTCACTTATACTGTATTATTTATCAGCATTCTAACCCTTATAGAATATATCTTTAGAGTAAACTTATATGTAGACAATCTATTCATAAAAGATACTTTTACAATAGTTAACCCTGGTAGAATGTCTGAAGCTACAGCAGTATGTTTTATCTTTTTTGCTATTGGACTTACAGGTTTAAAATCAACCAATAGAGCTTATATAGCCACTACTCAACATATTGCTCTTGTAACCTCAATAATTTCATTAATTACCATTCTTTATTTTATTCTAAGGTTTCCTATAGACTCTAAGATTGTTTTTTTCAAAACCATGTCTATTCAAACAGCAATATCTTTTCTTTTTATTTCATTTTTATTAATATCTAAATCTTACAACATAGGTTTTAAAGAAACCATTTTAGGAAATAGTGATGGTAGTAGATCTCTTCAAAAACTATTACCTTTTATCATTCTTATTCCGTTTTTTTTAAGTTTTTTCATGCTAACTTTAATAAATGAAAAAATTATTGGTGCTCAATCAGGTATTATAGTTTATACTCTAGTTTTAATTCTCTCTGGTTTCTTATACACTTATATTGTTTCTATCGGATTAAACAAATCTGATTACCTTAGGAGAACACTGGAAAAAAATTTAATTAATAAAAACTCAGAGCTTTTGAATTTTAAAGAAGCCTTAGATAAAATTGCTATTGTTGCTATTACCGATGAAAATACATTTATCAAGTATGTGAACGATAAATTTTGTGAAATTTCAAAATACTCTAGAGAAGAAATTATAGGAAACACCAATGAAATTGTCCGTTCTGATTATCATCCTGATTCTTTCTATACTGAAGCTTGGTTAACCGTTTCTTCTGGAGAGCCTTGGTTTGGCGAAGTAAAAAACAGAGCTAAAGACGGTTCTTTATACTGGACAGAAACTGCTATTGTACCCCTAAAAAAAAGAACAAATTATATTAGGGAATATATGGCTATACAATTAGATATTACCAAACGTAAAGAAGCTGAAGAATTACTTGCCTCTAAATATGTAAAAACCTTAGAACAAAAAAATCAAGAACTTGAGCAGTTCAACTATATAACCTCTCACGATTTACAGGAACCTTTAAGAACTATTTCTTCTTTTTCTGACATACTTTATGAAGAGTATCACGACAAACTAGACAGCAACGCTAAACAACTTTTTCTCTTTATAAAAAAAGCTACCCGTAGAATGAGTAGTTTGATTAAAAACTTATTAGATTATTCTCAATTAGGTCGCCAAAGAGAAATATCTAAGGTTAACTGCAATCTCTTAGTTAACGATATTATAGAAGATTTAAACAGTACAATTAAGCAAAACAAAGCAACTATTAAACAAAGTAATTTACCTATTATAAATGCCTATCCTATAGAACTTAGGTTGTTGTTTCAAAACCTTATTAGCAACGCTATAAAATTTTCTAAAAAAGACGTTTCTCCTCAAATTTCTATTAAAGCAAAAAAGAAAGATCATGTTTGGGAATTTTATGTAAAAGACAATGGCATTGGGATACCTGAACAATTTCAAAAAAAGATTTTTTCAATCTTTCAACGTCTACATACAGAAAATGAATATGAAGGTACTGGAATTGGTCTTGCACATTGCCAAAAAATTGTAGGAATGCATGGAGGAGAAATTGGAGTTAAATCAAAACCAGGAAAAGGAAGTACCTTTTTCTTTACAATACCAAACCAATAATTATGAAAAAACTACACACTATTTTATTAATCGACGACGATCCCGCTACCAACTTTCTTCATAAATTAATTATAGAAAAAGAAAATTGTTCCGAGCACGTCGTATCCAAACAAAGTGCTGAAGAAGCTCTTGAATATTTAAAATCTAAAATTGAAGACAACTCTCCTCATCCTGAACTTATCTTTTTAGATATTAATATGCCTAAAATGAATGGATGGGATTTCTTAGAAGAGTATAAAAAGTTCGATAAAAATAAACAAGCTAAAAAGATTGTTATTATGCTTACTACATCATTAGATCCTAATGATAGAGAAAAAGCTAAATCAATTAGTCAAATAAACGAGTTTCAATCTAAACCTTTAACTTCAGAAAAGTTAAAAAGTATATTAGTATCTAATTTTCCAACTATTTTTAATCATTCCTAGAACAAAAAAATCCCAGAAAACTATAAGTTAACTGGGATTCTATAAAATCTTTTCTAAAAACTATTGGTCAATCGAACCTAAAACGCGTTTCATAAAATTATTTAACGCTTCTTTTTTAGGTGTTCCGTCTTTAATCATTTTATCAACTTCAATTGCTCCGTACATGTTAGAGATTAACTCTCCTATCACGTCTAACTCTTCATCTTTTAACGATGGAACTTCAGTTAAAGCTTCAAGAGTTTCAATAGTTTCTAGTACGTAATCTTGATCGTTTTCTTCAATAAATGAAGTTAAGTGTTTAATTACTGGTAATTTCATAATTAAGCTACTTCGTTTACTAAATCTTTCAATACATCAAACTTGTTAGTTTGGGTTTGATTTACAAATTTACCATCAATAAAAGTAGCAAAGGTAGGTAAGTTACTTACATCAGCAAGTTTTCTACTCTCTGGAAACTTCTCTGCATCCGCAATTACAAAAACCATATCTTCGTTTTCAGAAGATAATTTTTTAAACTTAGGTTTCATAATGCGACAGTTACCACACCATGTAGCTGAAAACTGTACTACTACTTTTTTATTACCTGCAACAACCTCTGATAAATTGTCTTGACTCAATTCTTGTACCATAGTCTTTTATATTATCAATTTCGAAAGGAGCTCGTGCTCGACCCCTTCACTTATCTCACACGAACTTGTTTCCTTTCTTAAATTATATTTTAGATTGCAGCTAAGTACTCTGCAGTAGCTTTAGCGTTTGCTTGCATTGCTTCTTTACCTTCTTCCCAGTTTGCTGGACAAACCTCACCTTTTTCTTGTACGTGAGTGTAAGCATCAACTAAACGTAAATATTCGTTTACGTTACGACCTACTGGCATATGGTTGATTCCTTCGTGGAATACAGTTCCTTCTTCATCAATTAAATAGGTAGCTCTATACGTTACATTATCTCCTTCAACTTGTACAGTTCCTGTAGCTTCGTCATAAGTTTCGTTAGAGATGTCTAAGATACCTAAAATAGATGACAAATTACGATTACTATCAGCTAATAATGGATAAGTAATACCTTCAATACCTCCATTGTCTTTTGATTGGCTTAACCAAGCAAAGTGTACTTCTGGAGTATCACAAGAAGCTCCGATTACAATAGTATTTCTTTTTTCAAATTCTGGTAATGCAGCTTGAAAAGCGTGTAACTCAGTTGGACAAACGAAAGTAAAGTCTTTCGGATACCAAAATAACAACACTTTTTTCTTGTTTTTAACTGCCTCTTCTAATACATTTAATTTAAACGTATCACCCATTTCATTCATTGCATCTACGTTTAAACTTGGGAATTTTTTTCCTACTGCTGTAGCCATTTTATAATTTTTTATTGATTAATAATTTTTTACGAGCACAAATGTATTTCGTTTCTTATCATTAAAAGAGTGAAACTAAAAATATTTTTTTATTACATTATAAGAATTATCAATACTATTAAAACAACAAAATCAATAAACAAAATACCATTTTAAAAACCAACAACTTACAAACCAAAAAAAATAAAGAATAAGAATATATTATACCAAAATAAAAAATATAGATAAAAATTATCCATCGTTTTATTGTAAATTTGAACGTATTCTAACCTAAAAAAAATACAAATATGAAAGATTTACACTCACACTCTTCTAGTAAAAACGGAAAGTGTCCTTTTTCTCAAGGCGCTAATACTGAAATACATGACAACGTTATGGAATGGTGGCCTAAATCATTGAATTTAGACATTCTACACCAACATGACACCAAAACCAATCCTTTAGGAGAAAATTTTAATTATGCTGAAGAATTTAAAAAATTAGATTTAGAAGCTCTTAAAAATGACCTAAAAAACTTAATGACCGATAGCCAAGATTGGTGGCCTGCCGATTGGGGACATTATGGTGGTTTAATGATTCGTATGGCGTGGCATGCTGCAGGTACTTATAGAGTTGCTGATGGCAGAGGTGGTAGTAATACAGGAAACCAACGTTTCGCTCCTTTAAATAGTTGGCCTGATAATGGTAATTTAGATAAAGCCAGACGACTATTATGGCCTATCAAGAAAAAATATGGTAATAAATTATCGTGGGCAGACCTTATTATTTTAGCAGGAAACATGGCTTACGAATCTATGGGATTCAAAACATTTGGTTTTGCTGGAGGACGTGAAGACATCTGGCATCCTGAAAAAGATATTTATTGGGGTACTGAAAAAGAATGGTTAGCACCTACCAAAAATAGATATGGAAGTGACAATAACCGTGAATCACTTGAAAACCCGCTTGCTGCTGTTCAAATGGGATTAATTTATGTAAACCCTGAAGGTGTAGACGGAAAACCTGATCCGTTAAGAACTGCACAAGATGTAAGAGAGACTTTTAAGCGAATGGCAATGAACGATGAAGAAACCGTTGCGTTGACAGCTGGTGGACACACCGTAGGAAAAGCTCATGGTAATGGTGATGCAGACGCTTTAGGTCAAAGTCCTGAAGGAGCTGAAATTCATAACCAAGGTTTTGGTTGGATGAATCCTAAAGGAAGTGGAAATGCTGAACATACTGTAACTAGTGGTTTAGAAGGCGCATGGACAACAACACCTGATAGATGGAATAACACATATTTCCATTTATTATTAAATCATGAATGGGAGTCAAAAAAGAGTCCTGCTGGTGCTTGGCAATGGGAACCTATTAACATGGATGATGCTGACAAGCCTACCGATGCCCACAACCCGAATATCAAAAGAAATCCTATCATGACTGATGCGGATATGGCAATGAAAATGGATCCTGAATACAGAAAAATATCTGAAAAATTCTATAAAGATCCTGAATATTTTGCTGATACCTTTGCACGTGCTTGGTTTAAATTAACACATCGTGATTTAGGACCTAATACACGTTATTTAGGTGCTGATGCTCCAGCAGAAACACTTATCTGGCAAGATCCAGTTCCTACTGTTGACTATACGTTAAGTGATACTGAAGTTGAAGAGTTAAAAGAAAAACTATTGAATAGCGGACTTACTCGTACTGAACTAATCAATACTGCTTGGGATAGTGCTAGAACTTTTAGAGGTTCTGACTTTAGAGGTGGTGCTAATGGAGCTCGTATTCGTTTAGCTCCACAAAAAGACTGGGAAGGAAACGAACCAACAAGATTAAAGAAAGTATTAGATAAGCTTACTGAAATTCAATCTGGGCTAAGTAAAAAAGTAAGTATTGCTGATTTAATTGTTTTAGGAGGGAGTGCAGCTGTTGAAAAAGCAGCTCAAGAAGGTGGTGTTAACATTAAAGTTCCTTTTACTCCTGGAAGAGGTGATGCAACCGCTGAAATGACCGATGCTGAATCTTTTGATGTTTTGGAACCTTTACATGACGGATATAGAAACTGGCAAAAGAAAGATTATGTAGTGAAACCTGAAGAATTATTATTAGACAGAACACAACTTATGGGCTTAACCGCTCCTGAAATGACTGTTTTAGTTGGAGGAATGCGTGTATTAGGAACCAACCACGGAGGAACTAAACATGGTGTGTTCACAGAAAATGAAGGTGTATTAAGTAACGACTTCTTTGTTAATCTTACCGACATGAAATACTCATGGAAGCCTGCTGGAGAAAACTTATACAATATTGTTGATCGTAAAACTGGAAGTACTAAATGGACAGCTACAAGAGCTGATTTAATATTTGGTTCAAATTCAATTTTACGTTCGTATGCTGAAGTATACGCACAAGACGATAACAAAGAAAAGTTTGTGAAAGATTTTGTAGCAGCTTGGACCAAAGTAATGAATGCTGACAGATATGATTTAGCATAATTTAAAAACTAAATCATAAAAAAAGAAGAGCGATTTGCTCTTCTTTTTTGTTTATTATCTAGTAATATTATTTACTCGCAAATAGTTTCACGTCATTTTTAGAAACTTCTTTTTCTCCTAAAATAAGTAATCGTTCAACTACATTTCGTAATTCTCGAATATTACCTGTCCAATCATATTCTTGCAACAATTTAATAGCATCATTAGAAAATCCTTTTTTAGGCATACCTTGCTCTTCAGAAATTTTCTTTGCAAAGAAATCTACTAATAACGGTATATCTTCTCTTCTATCGTTTAATGCAGGAACTTTAATTAAAATCACTGCTAAACGATGATATAAATCTTCACGGAAACGTCCTTCTTCAATTTCCTTCTTTAAATCTTTATTTGTTGCAGCAACTACGCGTACATTTACTTTTATGTCTTTATCTGAACCTACTCGTTGAATACGATTTTCCTGTAAAGCACGTAATACTTTTGCTTGTGCCGACAAACTCATATCTCCAATTTCATCCAAGAAAATGGTTCCTCCATTAGCCGCTTCAAACTTTCCTGCTCTATCTTTGTTAGCTCCTGTAAAACTCCCTTTTACATGCCCAAACAGCTCACTTTCTATTAGTTCTGATGGAATAGCTGCACAATTCACTTCAACCATTGAAGCTTTAGAGCGCTCAGATTTTTCATGTAACCAATGCGCTACTAACTCTTTTCCTGTTCCATTAGGTCCAGTAATTAAAACTCTAGCATCGGTAGCTGATACTTTTTCTATAATATCTTTAATATGAGTAATAGCATCGCTCTCTCCAATCATTTCATAATTCTTACTCACCTTCTTTTTCAAACGCTTATTTTCTACTACCAACTCCTTTTTATCTAAAGCATTTCTTACGGTATTCAATAAACGATTTAAATCTGGTGGTTTTGAAATATAATCAAAGGCTCCTAAACGCATGGTGTTTACTGCAGTATCTAAATCACCATGACCAGAAATCATCACCATTGGTATTTCAGGTTTTAACTTTCTAACTTTTTCCAATACCTCAACACCATCCATTTTTGGCATCTTAATATCACACAAAACCAAATCGTAATCTGTTTTCTTTATCATTTCAATTCCTTGCAAACCATCTTCAGCTTCTTCTACTTCATAGGAATCGTTTTCTTCAGAAATAATTTTTTTTAATACTCTGCGAATTGCAGCTTCATCTTCTATTATTAATATTTTACTCATATTTTTTTTAGACTTTTAGATGCTAGATTAAAAGAAAAAAACTAGTTTAATGAATTCTTGAAATCAGAAATCATTTTTTTGAGCTCACTTACTTCGTTCTCTAAATCTATTAACGTTACTTTATTAACACACTCTTTACAACAAGAAAGAACCATTGGTGGTTACAACTCAAAAAGCAAGCCAAACGTTTTTCATCTTAATTATTTAGTTCTTCTTTAGAATTTCCCTCCTCTTTACCTTCAATTTCTTTCTGATTGTTTTTCTTTGGAGGTTCAAAACGTAACCCTTTGGCATCTACAATGTGTATATCTCTTTGTGGGAACGGAATACTGATATTATGCTCTCTAAACAGCTCGTCTATTTTAAACCGTATATCACTTTTTGGTATTGCTGCCTGAAAACTATCATTTAATGTAAAAATTAATTTAAAGTTTAACGAACTATCTCCAAAATTTTCAAAAAGCACTAACGGAGCTGGGTGCTGATATACTTTTGGATGTTCACTAGCCGCTTTCATTAATAGTTTTTTAACTAAAGCTACATCACTACCATAGGCTACACCCACTGTTACACTTTCTCTAGTAGTGGTGCCATTCTGTGTCCAGTTATATAAACTATTTGATAAATACTTATGATTAGGAATAACCAATACTTTATTATCAATTGTTACGGCTCTTGTAGTTCTTAACTTTATTTCTTCCACCCTACCAACTTTGTCATCTAACTCAATAATATCTCCAACATGAACACTTTTATCAAGAATGATAAAAATTCCAGATATTATATCCTGAAAAAAAGTTTGCAAAGCCAAACCAATACCTATTAATAAGGCAGAGGATGCTACTAAAATTGCACTTAAATTAACTCCTGCTGAACTTAAAGCTATTGAAAAAACAACTACATAAGCTAACCAACTTGTAAAAGAGAAAATAGTATCAAACTTATTCTTGTCTTCTTGTTCTAATTTACTTTTAGCTAGTTTTTTTAAGTACTTCAGTAAAATTTTCACAAGAATTAAACCTATTATTAAAAACAGAACTGTCTTTATTGTAATATCTACTTCTTTTCCTCCTACTGGAATTCTAAGATTTAGAAAATCGGTTATTTCTTTTATTACTTCTTTCATCTGTTAGTTCTTTTTTTTATTGATTAGATGCAATTTACTATCTAAACATTTTCAGGTATTACTATGAGTTAAATACTACAATTTATTTTATAAATGATAATTACCCATTGTAACGAATCCACTTCCATAAATCTTTATAAGTCGGCTTTTTACCATACATTAAAATACCCACGCGATAAATTTTAGCAGCAATCCATACAATCACCATAAAAGTAAGAATTAATAGCAACATAGAAATGGCTATTTCCCACCAAGCAACTCCAAACGGAATTCTCATTAACATCACTATTGGAGATGTGAATGGTATATAAGAAAATATTACTGACACTGGTCCGTGAGGATCATTAATTACCGTTGCAAAACCTACATACACTGCCAAAATTAATGGTAACATAATAGGCATCATAAATTGTTGTGTGTCCGTTTCATTATCTACCGCTGCTCCTACTGCTGCAAACAACGAGCTATACAACATATACCCTCCTAAGAAGTAGAAAATGAATAAGAAGAACATTTTTATTAAAGGCAATCTGAAAATTTCTTGCACAATCATTTCACCTTTATTGGCTGCTGTTTGTTGAATAGCTTCCATTTGTTCTGGTGATACTTTTGCCGACTGCATTTCCATCATATCAACACCAAAGAAAGAAGATGCTACTAGGCTAAACACTAAAAACAAAATTCCCCAAATAAAGAACTGTAACAATCCAGCTGATGCATTTCCAATAATCTTTCCTAACATTAATTGAAAAGGTTTCACAGAAGAAACGATCACCTCAATAATTCTGCTTGTTTTTTCTTCAATAACACTACGCATTACTGATGTTCCGTAAATCATCACAAACATCATCAATAAATATCCTGCAATAGCTCCTACACCAATCTTTAATCCGTTGATTAATTTAGATGATTTTTCCCCAGAGAAATTCAACATTTTTATTTCTGATGAAATTTTAGACTCCTCAATATGTGCAATATCAATTCCGAAGCTTGTTAGTTTTTTATGACGTAACTCCTTATCAATTTTATCCTCTAAACTTTCCATGATAGACATACTTGGTGAGTCTTTAGAGAAAAACTCAATCGATTTTGCCAACATTTCTAAACTATCTTGTTTCGGAATATATAAAGCCCCGTAATAATCACCATCTTCTACCTTCTTTTTAGAATCTTCAATTCCTAAAGCAGTAAAATCTTCATACTTTACTGTTTTTGAATCTTTAAAAATATCTTTAGAGAACATTCCAGACTCATCAACATATACTATCTTCTTAACCTTTTCATCGTTCTTCTTCATTAAGAAAAATACTAAAGCCCCCATACCAATCATTAACAGTGGACTTAAGAAAGTCATAACGATAAACGACTTATTTCTAACCTTAGCAATAAACTCGCGTTCTATAATTAATCGTAATCTTTTCATTGCTTAACTGTTTTTATGGATTGCTTGAATAAAAATATCATTAGCACTTGGTACTAACTCTACAAAATGCTGTACTTGACCTTGGTTGGTTAAATACGATAATAAATCGTTTGGAGAACTTCCGTTGGTAAGTTTTACATTTAATTTTAACCCTTCGTTTAACAGTTTGAAATCTGCCGGTAAGACCTCGAAGTTTTCTTTAAGCTTTTGCTCCACTTCTTTTGAATTAGAAGTTGCTAATCCAACCTGAAAAGTATTTGTTCTAAACTCCTTTTTAATATCTTCTAGCTTACCATCTAAAATTTTATTCGACTTATTAATCAAAGCTATATAATCACACATCTCCTCAACAGACTCCATTCTATGGGTAGAAAAAATAATGGTAGCACCTTCATCACGCAACTGTAAAATTTCTTTAGCTATTAGTTGTGCATTAATAGGATCAAATCCAGAAAAAGGCTCATCAAAAATTAATAATTTAGGCTGATGTAATACCGTTACTATAAACTGTACCTTTTGAGCCATTCCTTTAGATAGCTCTTCAATCTTTTTATTCCACCAAGCACCTATATCAAATTTATCAAACCAATATTTCAATCGTTTTTTAGCTTCCGATTTACTCAACCCTTTTAATTGAGCAAGGTACAATGCCTGCTCTCCTACCTTCATACTTTTATACAACCCTCTTTCTTCTGGCAGGTAACCTATATGTTCTATATGGTTTGGAGCTAACTTTTCTCCGTCTAATATAATTCCACCAGCGTCAGGCATTGTTATTTGGTTGATAATTCTAATAAGTGAGGTTTTTCCTGCACCGTTAGGTCCTAATAAACCAAAAACACTTCCTTTAGGAATGTGCATCGAAACATTATTTAATGCAGTATAATCGCCATAACGCTTTACTACATTATTAATTTCTAATAAATTGTTCATAGATTTTATAGTTGATTAATTGCCGTTTATTTAAAAACAGCAGTGACAAACTTACATATTTTTATACTCAATTAGTATACGCTTCTCTCTAAACGTTACAAGATTAATTTTTTGTTAATTTTATTATGCATGCATAACTTTTCTACGAAATACTATGCGTGCATAATAAAATTTTATATATTTGGCATCCATGGACAAGGATAAATCAATAGATCACCAATTAAGAGCCACGTGGCAAGCCGTTGCAAAAATGTATAACGAGCAAGCTGCAAAGCATGATAGCACAATGGCTACGGCTTTTGCTTTATTGAATATAGATTTTGAAAACGGTACTCCTTCTACTGCTTTAGGACCGTTAATGGGAATGGAGCCTACAAGTCTTTCTCGTTTATTAAAAACAATGGAAGATAAAGGAGTTATATGTCGCGAGAAAAATCCTAATGATGGTAGAAGCGTTATTTTAAAGCTTACTAAATATGGTAAAGAAATGCGTGAAGTTTCAAAAGGGCATGTATACCAATTCAATAATAAAGTAAGAGAACATATTACTGAAGAAGAGTTAGAAACCTTCTTTAAAGTAACAACAACAATAAACAAACTAATTACAGATAAGTTAATATACGAAGAAGATATTGACAATAAAGCTGTATAAAACAAACCAACAAACAAATGGCAAGAAGAATTAAAAAAGTAGCAATTATCGGTTCTGGTATCATGGGATCAGGTATTGCATGTCATTTTGCTAACATTGGCGTTGAAGTATTGCTTTTGGACATCGTTCCAAGAGAGCTTAACGACAAAGAAAAAGCAAAAGGATTAACCTTAGAAGACAAAGTAGTTCGTAACCGTTTGGTAAATGATGCTTTGACTGCTTCGTTAAAGTCGAAACCATCACCTATCTACAATAAAAAATTTGCAGATAGAATTACTACTGGAAACCTTGAGGACGATTTACACAAAGTTAAAGATGTAGATTGGATTATGGAAGTAGTTGTTGAACGCTTAGACATTAAACAAAGTGTTTTTGAGCAAGTTGAAAAATATCGCACTCCTGGTACTATTATTTCTACCAACACTTCAGGTATTCCTATTAAGTTTATGAACGAAGGACGTAGTGAAGATTTCCGTAAGCACTTTGCGGTTACACACTTTTTTAACCCTCCTCGTTATTTAAAATTATTTGAAGTTGTTCCAGGACCTGACTGTAAACAAGAAGTTACAGACTTCTTAATGGATTATGGTTCTAAATTCTTAGGAAAAACTTCAGTATTAGCTAAAGATACACCAGCATTTATTGGGAACCGTATAGGTATCTTTGGAATCCAATCGTTATTCCACCAAGTAAAAGAATTAGGCTTAACTATTGAAGAGGTTGATAAATTAACAGGACCAGTTATTGGACGTCCTAAATCAGCTACTTTCCGTACTGTTGATGTTGTTGGATTAGATACTTTAGTACACGTTGCTAACGGAATCTACGAAAACTGTCCTAACGACGAAGCACACGACTTATTTAAGTTGCCAGATTTCATCAACACAATGATGGAAAACAAATGGTTAGGTAACAAAACCAAACAAGGTTTTTATAAGAAAACAACCAATGCAGAAGGAAAGCGTGAAATTTTAGCCTTAGATTTAGATACGATGGAATACCGTCCGTCTAAAAAAGCAAAATTCGCTACCTTAGAACTAACAAAAACAATCGATAAGCCAATTGACCGATTTAAAGTATTAGTTGGCGGAAAAGATAAAGCGGGAGAATTTTACCGTAAGAACTTCGCAGCAATGTTTGCCTACGTTCAAAATAGAATTCCAGAAATTTCTGACGAATTATACAGAATTGACGATGCCATGAAAGCTGGTTTCGGATGGGAAAATGGTCCTTTCGAAATTTGGGATGCTGTAGGAGTTGAAAAAGGTATCGAATTAATGAAAGCTGAAGGAAAGGAACCAGCTGCTTGGGTTACTGAAATGGTAGCTAAAGGAGAAAAATCTTTCTATACAGTTAAAGACGGTGCAACATATTACTACGATGTACCTGCAAAAGCTCAAGTTAAAAAACCAGGACAAGATTCATTTATCATCTTAGATAATATTCGTAAAACTACTGAGGTATTCAAAAACTCTGGAGTTGTTATTGAAGATTTAGGAGACGGAATCTTAAACTGTGAATTCCAATCTAAAATGAACACTATTGGTGGTGATGTTTTAGCAGGATTAAACAAAGCGGTTGATTTAGCTGAAAAAGACTTCCAAGGATTAGTAATTGGTAACCAAGCTGCAAACTTCTCAGTAGGTGCCAACATCGGAATGATTTTTATGATGGCTGTTGAGCAAGAGTACGATGAGTTAAACATGGCTATCAAATATTTCCAAGATACCATGATGCGTATGCGTTACTCTGCAATTCCTACCATTGCTGCTCCTCACGGAATGGCGTTAGGTGGTGGATGTGAATTATCATTACACGCTGATAAAGTAGTTGCTGCTGCTGAAACATACATCGGATTAGTAGAGTTTGGAGTTGGAGTAATTCCTGGTGGTGGTGGATCTAAAGAAATGGCGTTAAGAGCACAAGACTTATTCCATACTGGTGATGTTCAATTAAATGTATTACAAGAGCACTTCTTAACTATTGGTATGGCTAAAGTTGCAACTTCAGCTTATGAAGCATACGACTTAAACCTACTACAAAAAGGAAAAGATGTTGTGGTTGTAAACAAAGACCGTCAAATTGCAGAAGCTAAAAAGCACGCTGTGTTATTAGCTGAAGCAGGTTATACACAACCAGTAAAACGTAAAGATGTTTTAGTATTAGGTAAGCAAGCCTTAGGAATGTTCTTAGTAGGAACTGATTCTATGGAAGCTTCTAAATATATTTCTGAACACGATCAGAAAATTGCAAACAAACTAGCCTATGTAATGGCTGGAGGAGATTTATCAGAACCAACAAAAGTTACTGAGCAGTATTTATTAGACCTTGAGCGTGAAGCTTTCTTAAGTTTAACTACTGAAAGAAAAACGTTAGAGCGTATTCAGCATATGTTAAAAACTGGTAAACCTTTACGTAATTAAAATTACTATGCTATTAGCCTCTAGCTGTTAGCAAATAGCTAAAAGCCAATAGCCAAAAGCAAGAAAATATGAAAACAGCATATATAGTAAAAGGATATAGAACCGCCGTAGGGAAATCTAAAAAAGGTGTGTTCAGATTTAAAAGAGCTGACGAATTAGCTGCTGAAACCATCAAGTATATGATGACAAAGTTGCCAGAATTCGACGTAAAGCGTATCGACGATGTTATTGTTGGTAACGCAATGCCAGAAGGTTCTCAAGGATTAAACATGGCAAGAATTATTTCGTTAATCGGATTAGATTCTGTAGATGTTCCTGGAGTTACCGTAAACCGTTTCTGTTCATCAGGATTAGAAACTATTGGTATGGCAGTAGCAAAAATTCAATCTGGAATGGCAGAATGTATTATTGCTGGTGGAGCAGAAAGCATGAGTTCTGTACCAATGACAGGTTTTAAACCAGAATTAAACTACGATATCGTAAATGCAGGTCACGAAGATTACTATTGGGGAATGGGTAATACTGCTGAAGCAGTAGCGCAACAATACAATGTATCTCGTGCAGATCAAGATCAATTTGCATACGAATCGCACATGAAAGCTTTAAAAGCATTAGATAGTGATCGTTTCCAAGATCAAATAGCTCCAATTGATGTAGAAGAAACTTACATTGATGGAAACGGAAAACGCGCTACAAGAAATTACACAGTTACTAAAGACGAAGGTCCACGTCGTGGAACAAGCGTAGAAGCCTTAGCAAGATTACGTCCAGTATTTGCTGCTGACGGTTCTGTTACTGCTGGTAACTCATCACAAACAAGTGATGGAGCTGCCTTTGTAATGGTAATGAGTGAAGATATGGTAAAAGAGTTAGGTATTCAACCAGAAGCTCGTTTAGTAAGTTATGCAGCAGCAGGAGTACCACCTCGTATTATGGGAATTGGTCCTGTAGCAGCAATTCCAAAAGCATTAAAACAAGCAGGTTTACAACAAAGTGATATTGAATTAATTGAACTAAACGAAGCGTTTGCTTCACAATCGTTAGCAGTTATTCGCGAATTAGGATTAAATCCGGATATCGTTAACGTAAATGGTGGAGCAATTGCTTTAGGTCACCCATTAGGATGTACTGGTGGTAAACTATCTGTTCAGTTATTTGATGAAATGCGTAAGCGTAACATGAATAACAAATACGGAATGGTAACCATGTGTGTAGGTACTGGTCAAGGTGCTGCTGGTATTTTTGAATTCCTAAGTTAAGAAACAAGACTATTAGAATCAAGAAACAAGACGATGCACAATTTCAAAAAATTAAAAATTTGGACTGAAAGCATGAATTTAGTTTCTGATTCTTATAAATTAACTAGAACCTTTCCAGACTTTGAAAAGTTTGGCTTGGTTTCTCAGATGAATAGATGTGCTGTTTCTATTCCTTCTAACATAGCTGAGGGTTCAAGTAAAAGCACTAACAAACATTTTAATAAATATTTAGAAGATAGCTTAGGTTCTTCATTTGAATGGGAAACACAATTAATTATTGCTTTTAATGAAAGCTACCTATCTGAAGAAAAGTTTAAAGAATTAGAACAAAAAATTAAGTCAATACAAAAAATGATTTCAAGTTTCCAATCTGGTCTGAATAAGTCTTGACTCTTGGCTCTTGAATCTTAAAATCTAATATACTATGTCAGAATTAACAAAAGATCTTTTACGCGGAGGGCAGTTCCTAGTAAAAGAAACAAAATGTGAAGATATATTTACTCCTGAAGATTTTTCAGAAGAGCAAACAATGATGCGTGATGCGGTTAAAGAATTTAACGACCGTGAAATCATTCCTCATAAAGAACGTTTCGAAAAGAAAGATTATGCACTTACCGAAGAAACTATGCGTAAAGCTGGTGAATTAGGATTTTTAGGTGTGGCTGTTCCTGAAGCTTATGGCGGATTAGGAATGGGATTCGTTTCTACCATGTTAACATGTGATTACATTTCAAGTGGAACTGGATCTTTTAGTACTGCTTTTGGTGCACACACAGGTATTGGTACGATGCCAATTACTTTATACGGTACTGAAGAGCAAAAGCAAAAATACGTTCCTGCTTTAGCAATGGGAGAGCGTTTTGGAGCTTACTGTTTAACAGAACCAGGAGCAGGATCGGATGCTAACTCAGGTAAAACTACTGCTGAGTTAACTGAAGACGGAAAGCACTATAAAATTAACGGACAAAAAATGTGGATTTCGAATGCAGGTTTTGCTGAAATCTTCATCGTTTTTGCTCGTATCGAAGACGATAAAAACATTACTGGTTTTATCTTAGAATATGATAAAAACAATCCTAACGGAGTAACTTTAGGAGAAGAAGAACACAAATTAGGTATTCGTGCATCATCTACTCGTCAGGTATTTTTCAACGATACATTAGTTCCTGTTGAAAATATGTTATCTGTTCGTGGTGGTGGATTCAAAATAGCAATGAACGCCTTAAACGTTGGTCGTATTAAGTTAGCTGCTGCTTGTTTAGATTCTCAAAGAAGAATTATAACTCATGCTGTAAACTATGCTAACGAGCGTAAGCAATTTAAAACTCCTATTGCTGAGTTTGGAGCTATTAAAATGAAATTAGCTGAAATGGCTACTAACGCTTATGTTGGTGAGTCTGCATCATACAGAGCAGCTAAAAATATTGAAGACAGAATCGCTATTCGTGAATCTGAAGGAAACACGCATCAAGAAGCAGAATTAAAAGGTGTTGAAGAATACGCTATTGAATGTTCTATCTTAAAAGTAGCAGTTTCAGAAGACGTACAAAATTGTGCTGATGAAGGAATCCAAATTTTTGGAGGTATGGGATTCTCTGAAGAAACTCCAATGGAGTCTGCTTGGAGAGATGCTCGTATTGCTCGTATCTACGAAGGAACTAACGAAATCAACCGTTTATTATCGGTAGGAATGTTAGTTAAAAAAGCAATGAAAGGTCATGTAGATTTATTAAATCCTGCAATGGCAGTTCAAAACGAATTAATGGGAATTCCTTCTTTCGATACTCCAGATTATTCTGAATTATTCTCAGAAGAAAAAGAAATTCTTGCTAAACTTAAGAAAGTATTCTTAATGGTTGCAGGAGCTGCTTTACAAAAATTTGGACCAGAGTTAGAGCAACACCAACAGTTATTAACTGCTGCTTCAAATATTTTGATTGAAATATATATGGCAGAATCAGGAATTTTAAGAACTGAGAAGAACGCTAAGCGTTTTGGTGAAGATGCTCAAAAAGAACAGATTGCAATGGCTAAGTTATACTTATACAATGCTGTTGAAATTATTACCAAAAGTGCAAGAGAAGGAATTATTTCTTTCGCTGAAGGTGATGAGCAACGCATGATGTTAATGGGACTTAAGCGTTTTACAAAGTATGCAAACTACCCTAACGTAGTTGAATTACGTAATACAATCGCAGAAAAATTAAAAGCAGAAAATAAATACTGCTTCTAAACATATTAAAACTACCTAATGTTGCTAACAAGCATAGGTAGTTTTTTAAAACTTTCTTCAACTTTTATAGGTTTTAGAATTTAGTTGTTTGTTTAAAAGATCGTCAAATTAGGTTTTGGCGGTCTTTTTTTATACCCTCAAAAAACGTTGATAAACCTATACGCTACAATATCAACCTACTAAAAAATCAAGAATCTTAAGGTTTTCTTAAAACGTTTTTTCATATCTTTAATGGTATATTTATTGTTATTTAGAAGCAAAAAACATAAAATAGCATGATAAAACTTACCAATTCAGCACTACTAGGAATGGCATTTTTAGCCATCGTTAGCTGTAAAAAAGAAGCGAAAAAAACAGACACACAAGAAACCACAAAACAAGAAACTGTAGCTACAATTACTGATGTTACAGGAAACTACGTTTCATCAGAATACGAAAAAAGAAACGAAGGGTACGATTGGGTTTCTGTTGCTGTAAAACCAGCCGCAAATGACAATATAAAAATTGCTGTTCGCTCACGAGCTGACAAGAAAAAACCTACCTGTACTTTTGACGCTCTTGCTGAAAAAACAAATGACAGCACATATACAACTGACATAAATGGTAAGACTGTAGTATTTTCTTTTAAAAACAAACAAATTTCTATTGCAACGGCAAACAAAGAAGATAATAGTTTATTAAACTTTTACTGTTCAGGCGGAGGAAGTCTTGCGGGTTCTTATCATAAAATTGAAGGAAACCTTGACCAAACACAAATAGACAAAACCATTTTTAGAAAAAATGTAACCCTACAAGGAATTAGTTTTAGCATTGCTACTCAAAAAAATGGGATGGAAACTGAATTAACAGTTATTCCTTACGGATTAGAAATTGACAATTCTGCCGTTACTCAAACAATTGATGGTAACGTTGTTGATGCTGAAATTGAAGATTTAAATTCTGATGGTTCTCCAGAAGTTTTAATCTACACAAAATCTGACGGAAGTGGAAGCTACGGAAATGTAATAGGATTTTCAGTAAACAATAAAAAATCGATGAGTCAAATATACTTCCCTCCTATTACCGATAATAAGGAGTTAAGTAAGGGATATATGGGGCACGATGAATTTACCATTATTGAAACAACTTTAGCACAACGTTTTCCTATTTATAAAGAAAGTGATTCAAATGCTAACCCAACAGGAGGTACCAGACAAATTACTTATAAATTGGTAGATGGTGAAGCTTCAAGAAAATTTGTAGTAAAAAACTCAACTGAATTTAACACTAATAACTAAACTTACATATTATGAAAAAACTATCATTTGTATTCGCAGTAATTCTATTAATTACAGTGTCTTGTGCTAAAAAAGATACTGCTGAACAGTTATACGGAACCGCTTGGGAACTAGAATACATCTCTGGACCTAGAATTGCTTTTGAAGGATTGTTTCCTGATAAAAAGCCACAACTTACGTTTGATAAAGAAACAAAGAAAGCTACAGGAAATAACGGTTGTAACGGTTATGCTGCTGAATTTACGTTAGGAGAAGAAAATGCGATTTCTTTTGGAGAACCAGGACCAACAACTATGATGTACTGCGGACAAGGAGAACAAGAGTTTTTAAAAACCATTAAAAAAATAAACAAGTATAGTTTTGACATAGAAGGAAAACTAAACTTATTGATGGACGATGTAACCATGATGCGTTTTAAAAAAGTAACCACTGAAGAATAATTCACGATAATTGTTACTTTAAACGAATTAATAACTTAGGGGAAACCTCATACTATATAACCTTTTTTTGGTTTGTTGGTATGAGGTTTATTTTTTACTGCCAAAGGCAACGTCCACTAATAAGTATACAGAGAATGTTGGGTTGAATCTATACTGATGTAAAAGCAGAGAACATGCCGTGATATTAGCGGCCCATGCCGTAGTGTCTTCGGAGCATGCCGCGGTGTCTGCGGAGCGCGCCGTGGTATTAGCGACCCGTGCCGTAGTGTCTTCGGAGCATGCCGTGATATCAGCGACCCATGCCGCGGTGTCTTCGGAGCACGCCGTGATATTAGCGACCCATGCCGTGGTGTCTGCGGAGCATGCCGTGATATCAGCGACCCATGCCGCGGTATCTGCGGAGCATGCCGTGATATCAGCGACCCGTGCAACCTTTAATGACACTTAACACAACTTTTATTACCTAAATAGCTGAGCTTATGGGTTTCCGTAAGAGAATTAAATTATTATTGTTAAGTCCGTAAAGGTATAATCAAACATAAAATACAATCATAAACCTACCAAAATGGGTGTATAAGGATATATTATACATCTATATAAACAAGTTGTGCAACATTTGAAAAAAACTGATTTCCATAAAGAACAAGAAAGAATTAAACCGATAATTATTTTATGGGTTAAACGGATTTACGTGATTGCTTTTAATATTTATGCTTGGTTTTGGTTAATTCGAGAAATCTTTTTTAGGAAAACAACTGAATTTGAACCTTATTTATTATGGCTTTTCACAACCGCAGGAATGTACTATTTTGTACTAGAAAATCAAGATGTATTTATTAAATCAAAAGATAAACATTGAGAAAAACTTAAAATATGAAAAAAATAGATGACGTTATTTTCACCGAAAAAGCTAAAAAAATGAAAGACTGTTTTTTAGCAAAAGTTGACGAAATAAGAAAAAACAATAAAGACTATTTTGAAGAAAATGGTATTGACTTTGATAAATCTTTCATATTAGAATTTTCAAATCACGGCTCACAATTTAAGATAATTGATGAAAAAGTTGCTGAAAAATTTGGGGAACAATTTTCAAAAAAATATCAAGAATGTATATCTAAAATATTTGAAAATAAAAATTCCAATGATTAGAAACGATATGAATATAAAAACGTTGCACAACAATGGCTACAAGTAATTGCTAGTTCTTGCCTACTCAAACGGCTGATAAAAACGAAAAAATTGTAACTCAATAATTTGAATTAATAATCTTAAATTTAACAGATATGAAAAACAGAAAAAACAAAATCAGTAACCTTTTCAAAGTAGGTGTTTTTCTCTTTGGTATTTCTTTATTTCTGTGGAATTGTGAAAATGAGCCTTTGTTAGAAACACAAAGCAACTTTATAAGTAAAGTTAAAAATAGAATAAACACCGACTTAATAGACCTTCCTTATACTAAGAACAATTTAATAGTTGACTGGAACAACTATAATATTATAACAAGTGATGGTTTAGAGTTCTATGAATTTAAAACAGAACTAATAGCTCCTTTAAAAAACTCCTCTGAAAGTTTTAACAGCCCTAGTTTTTATGTAATAGTCTATAAAGAAAACAACGCTATTATAATTAAATATATAGAGGTAAGAGCATATAATTATAGTTTAGAAAATCTCCCTATAGATTTTATTAATTTAGGAGCTTACTCAGGTTCATTTAGGTATTTTAATGATAAGGGAGAGTTAGAGAATTCAGAAGCTTATATAGAAGGATATTTGATAAAATCAAACAAAGATAACTACTTACCTATAGAAAGAAACACATTAAATAGAGCTAAAGAAGATGGAACTTTCCAAGCAAAAGTTCAGCCTTGTACAGAGGTTCCTTCAATACTTTATGTTCATGAAACAACACATCATTATCAAGATTACTATAAAGCATCTTACCGAGTTGACTCTAATGGAAACATGGTAGAAGGAAGTATGACAGTAGCAGACGTACCCTATAAATCGGTATATTTAGGTTCAACAACACAAACCTATACTTATACAAGTTATTCGTGCGACACACCACACACTGGAGATGAAGTGTACAAATCTGAATATATGAGAGAGCAAATACTCATGGATTGTGGACCAGGGTATGATAATGTAACCTATGATGGATATTGTGTTGATACGGAAGAACAAATAATTAATAAACTTGAAGGTAAAGCGGAGTGTGTTTACAATAAACTAAAAAATTCTAGTACAAGCTTTAAAAGCATGATACAAAACTTTGATGGTGATTTCCCTGTAAGTCATTTAAAATTAACTATAAATAATAGTTTAGGTTTTGGGGTTTATGGAATTACATTACCTCCAGTAAATTATGTAACAGAAATTCAAATAAATGGAAATGGGGTATCAAATTTATCGGACTTAGGAGTTGCAACAACAATAGCTCATGAATTAATTCATGCAGAAATTTTTAGAAAAATGCTTTCAGCAGCAAAAAAGGGTGATTTGAATTATCATAATAATCAGAATTATACAACTCAAGATAGAATTAATTATGTAAATTCATTAAAAGATAATTTTCCTGGGTTATATGATTATTATTGGAAAAGATATAAATCAACATGGAATCATAATATGATGGCTACTCATTATAGAACTACCATAGCAGATATTATACAGAGTTTTGACAATAATCGTCTTTCTCGTTCAACCTATGAGTCTATAGCTTGGGCTGGTTTGGGTGAAATAGAAAATAATCAAAGTACTATTGCTTGGCAGAATTTAACTTCTATAGAACAACAAGCGATTATTGACGCACTAAATCAATATTTTTTTAACGGAACTTCAAATTGTAATTAATTATGAGAAAAATAGTATTGTTTTTATTTATCATTGTAAAATCATATTCTCAAGAATCAACATCAAATTATTTTTTTATAAATGGGCAAAAGTTTTCAAAGCAAACCAAGTATGTGATGTATGATTCTAAAGAGGATGTAAAAAAAACTACTAATGATAAAATATATTTTTTTATTCAAGGGGAAACATTTGAATTTTTGAGAAATAAGTTTAGGGTAGACACTTGTAGTATCAGAAATTTAAAAAAAATAAAAATAGAAAAAGTAAAAGGTCTATCCGACAGAGAATATTTGTTTTATAAACAAAGTTTAAACAAAATAAAAGGAAAGGAAGATAAAATACTTGGACCAATGCCGATAACCAAAAATCACAATTATTTTAAAGTAATTATTGTAGAGAAATATGAAAATAAAATTTTGAAATACGATGTTGATTGGACTTATACAGGAACAAGAGGGTTTAAAGTAATCCGAAAATAATACAAACCACAACCACGTATATAAAAAATAGCAGTTAAGTACAAACAGTTAAGATTTATACTTTTCTGCTATCTTTCTAATAAACTTGAAAAGTGATCGTATTTTTACTCTGCTACTTTTCATACACAAGACCGTTGTGTGTAATTTGAAAAATGAAAAAATTAATGGATGAACTAATCGAAAAAGCAAACGAATGTTTGAACGAAAATGAATCTGAATCAAAAGCGGAATTAGAAAAATACATTAAAAATTTAGTCCTTTAATGCTTAATCCGAATTAATAAAAATGATTAAATACGAAATTAAGACAGGAAGCAGTTTTCTAAACAAGAAAGCACGAGAACAAAGAGACGGAATTTATAAACCAACCCTAAAAGGAATGCATTGTAGAAAATGTAGTTCAGATACTATAATTGAATTTGTAGAGTCAGGAGGGAATTATGTGAAAGCGAAAATTAATCCTTGTTGTTCGGGTTTTGATACTCGAATTAGAGAAAAATTATGTCCAAATAAAAACGGTTGAATAAAAAACAAAGCGTAACAATGGCTATAAACAATCACTTGTTCTCGCCTACTTCTGAAAAACAATAGTTTCCTTATTCAGTTCGTATTCATTAAATTAGAGCTTTAAAACACAACTAATTTTATACAAATACGTTATGTATCTTCCTAAACACAAAACACTAAAACACTATTTAGGAGCGCTTTTTTTAATGCTTATTGTAGCTTCTTGTAAAGGGCAAACACAAACTAACGTAGAAAGAAACGTAGATGGTGGTTGCCAAGACTGTAAAGCTTTATTGGATTATAAAATGCTTAATATAAATCCTAAGCCAATTGATACCTTACCTGGTTTTCATGAAAATGAACCAAAACTAAAAATAACGGGTACTGCATTTAAAAAAGACGGAAAAACACCCGCTGAAAATGTTATACTCTACATTTATCACACAAACAGAAATGGAATTTACCAACCTAGTGACAAACCTGTAGGTTCGGAAAAAAGACACGGACAACACAGAAATTGGCTTAAAACAGATAACGATGGTAAATTTACTTTTTATACATTCAGGCCAGCATCTTACCCAAACTCTCAAGAACCAGAGCACATTCATATTTATGTAAAAGAGCCCAATACAGTACCTTATTATATTGACAGCTATCAATTTGAAAGTGATCCCGCTCTTACTGAAGAAAAAAAGCAATCAGAAAAAAACAGAGGTGGCTCTGGAATTATACAACTTAAAAAAGAAGATGGCATTTGGACTGCTCATAGAGACTTAATCTTAGGGTTGAATATTCCTGATTATGAGTAAAAGCTTTAGTTACAATTGCTACTCACCTACCCCTAAAAAACTCAGACCTCTATTCAATATGCATTTACTAAATTAGTTGTTTAAACTAGTTATATAAAAATGAAACTTTTCTTTAAAATAATAATACTCTCTTTTTTAACAACTTCAGGCTGTAAGTTGCAGCAAAATGAGAAGAATGAAATAAACACTAACGCTCCTAAAGCTGAATTTACCGAATTCGATTTAGGTGAAAGTGATTTATCCACACTAAAAAATGTAGTAAATGATTATGAATCTCTCTTCACCATTGAACAACTGGAAAAATTAACTTTGTTAATTCGCGAGTATGAGAAAAAGACTTCCAACCAAATAGCTATTGTTTCTATTAAATCAATCGGAAAATACACCGATTTTAGTCAATTCGCTATTGACTTATCAAATTATAATGGTGTAGGTCAAAAAGAAAAAAATAACGGCTTGACTATTGTTTTCAGTAAAACCCTAAAAAAAATAAGAATTTCTACAGGCGTTGGAACTGAACAAGTTTTAACAGACGAAATTTGTGAGGAAGTAATTGAAAAAACAATTATCCCTGAATTTAAAAAAGGAGAATATTACCTTGGTATTGAAAAAGGAATAACTGAGTTAATGACTAAGTGGGAATAGTACTATCTATTACATAACTATAAAAACAAACTATCCTACTTATTACTGATTCAAAAAGAAATTCAATGTATAAAACTATTTTTGAAATAACCAAAATGGATTGTCCTTCTGAGGAGAGTTTAATTCGAATGAAGTTAGACGGAATTTCTGGTATAGCAAACTTAAAGTTTGATATTCCTAATAGAAAATTAACGGTTTTTCATAACGAAGAAGTTGATTTAATTGAAAAATCGGTAATTGAACTAAACTTAGGCGGAAAGAGGGTTTCCACAGAAAGAACAAATCAAACTAATTTTGAAGAAAACACCAATCAGAAAAAATTACTTTGGGCTGTTCTCGGAATTAATGCTGCTTTTTTCATTATTGAAATGACAACGGGAATTATCTCTAAATCAATGGGACTTGTTGCCGATAGCCTAGACATGCTTGCTGATAGTTTTGTTTATGGAATTAGTCTTTTTGCCGTTGGTGGAACTTTAACAAGAAAGAAAAGAATTGCAAAACTTGCTGGATATTTTCAAATAACTCTTGCTTTACTTGGATTTGTTGAAGTTTTAAGAAGATTCTTTGGTGCTGAAAAACTTCCAAACTTTTCAACAATGATAATCGTTTCGGTTTTAGCACTTATCGCAAATGGCATTTGTCTTTATATTTTACAGAAGTCAAAGAGTAAAGAAGAAGCACACATGAAAGCAAGTATGATTTTTACTTCAAATGACATTATTATTAATTTAGGAGTAATAACAGCAGGAGTTTTAGTGCATTGGTTAAATTCTAACAAACCTGATTTGATTATCGGAACCATTGTTTTTGTTTTAGTAATTCAAGGAGCTTTTCGAATTTTAAAACTAAGTAAGTAAAGACAAAGCTACATTTGATAGAGTTTAGTAGCTCTTTTTTATCTCCAAAAGTATCATATAAACTAGCCCTATTAATTCCTAAATGGCAAACCAAATCTTAAACAGAAGTTGCTGAATAACCTTGTTTCCAAAACAAACACATTGCTTTGGTTAATACTTCTTCTTCATTAAATGATTTAACTCTTGGCATATAAAAAATGTGGAAGTATAAATAACTTCCACAGAATTAGTTTATTTATTAAACTAAAAATGTTAAAATACCGAACAGACTTGTCTGTTCTTAAGAGTTCATATAACTTTGACAAAAATTAAGAGTATGAGTAGCCCTAGAGAACGTATATTAGAAACTGTAGCCCATTTATTTCATCAACAAGGTTATAACAGTACGGGTATTAACCAAGTTATTAAAGAAGCTAAAGTAGCCAAAGCAAGTTTTTATCAACACTTTAAATCAAAAGATGCTTTGTGTGTCGACTTCTTAAACTATAGACACGAATTTTGGTTTAAAGAACTATTTAAGTTTACTTCAAAAAGTAAAAATTCAAAAGACAGAATACTCCTTTCTTTCGATTTTGTAGCTCATATGAATACAAAAGAGGGTTTCAGGGGTTGTAGCTTTTTGAATATTCTATCAGAAATATCAAAAGAACAAGAAACTATACTCCTAGTGATTCAATCTCATAAAAAAGAATTGAATAATTTTTTTCAGGAGTTAACAGATAACGAATTACTAGCTATCCATATTTACCTACTTTTTGAAAGTGCTATCATAGAAAGTCAACTCTTCAAATCAAATGAAATAGTATATAAATCAAAAAAAATAATACAAAACTTACTATAATTATTATGGAACAAAAACATCCACTCCCTCCTTTTACTCTTGAAACAGCTAAACAAAAAATTCAACTAGCAGAAGATGCTTGGAATTCTCAAAATCCTGAAAAAATTGCATTAGCTTACACTGTTGATAGTGAATGGAGAAATAGAGACACCTTTGTTAACGGTAGAGAAGAAATTATTAACTTCTTGAGTAAAAAGTGGCAAAATGAGCTTAATTATAAACTAAAAAAAGAATATTGGGCTCACAGTGAAAATAGAATTGCTGTACGCTTTGAATATGAATATCAGAACAAAGAAGGCAAATGGTTTAGAGCTTACGGTAATGAAAACTGGGAGTTTAATGATGATGGACAAATGAAAAAAAGATATGCGAGTATTAATGATCTTGAAATAGAGGAAGTTGATAAGTATCTTTAAAACAATCAACTTTATTAGCAAAAAAAATAACGGCGACTCTGGTAAATCATCAAAGTCGCTTTTTGTATTTTTATAGCTTAAGTAAAAATTGAAAAAGTGGATTATAAAATAGATACTATAAACAAAACTGAATATCAAGAAGTAGTTGACTTATGGGAAGCTTCCGTTAGGGCGACACATCATTTTTTAAAAGAAGATGACATTGCATATTTTAAACCTCTTATTCTAAATACGTATTTAGATGCAGTAGAGTTAAAGTGTATTAAAATCAATAATAAAATAGTAGGTTTTTTAGGTGTTGCTGAACAAAATTTAGAAATGCTTTTTATCCACCCTGAATATCGAGGTAAAAAGGTAGGTAAAGCCTTATTAGAATACTCAATTGACAAATTGAATGTAGATAAGGTCGATGTAAATGAGCAAAATGAACAAGCTGTTGGTTTTTACAATCATTTCGGTTTTGAAACTATCAAACGTTCTGAATTAGACGCTACTGGAAAACCATACCCTATTTTACACATGCAATTAACTAAATAAGACTTGAGAATTACTATTAATAACTCAAGTTCTAAAAATAGGTACAAAAAGGTTAACTTTATCAAACTGCAATCTTTATGAAAAAGTCAATCTTTTGTAGTTTTATATAATACTAACCTAAATTTTTATAAATCAATTTCTATGGAAACAGCTACTACTACAACAAGTAATACTTTTAGTGACCGTATTAAACTGCCCTTTAATTTTGAAGTACCTAAAATGTTTAAAGAAGCCAAAGCTTTGCAATTAGATAACTTTGAATATTATGATGTAATTCCTTTACGTTCACCTGCTCATTTAGTGGATACATCATTACCTTTCCCTGCTCCTGCTGAGGATTATGCAGATGGTTCGTGGACAGATTGGTTGGATACTAATGCCTTAAAAAAGTCTCCGTATTTAACTAGTGTTATCGATTTTTTTAAAGAAAACACCACTGTGAACTTAGTTAGGTTACTTCGACTGGCTCCACACTCAACAGTTAAAGAACATACGGATCCTACCTTAGGTTTGGAGATTGAAAAATCAGTAATACGACTTACTATTCCTATTCTTAACAATGAAAGTGTAACTTTTTATTTGAATAACACTCCCGTGCTCATGAAACCTGGGGAATGCTGGTATATGCGACTTACCGATCCTCATAAAGTTATTAATAATGGTGATGAGGAACGCATAAACCTTACTATTGATATGATTCCTAATGATTGGATTCGAAGGATTATTAATGAAAGTGGACAAAATTCTATATAAAATAAAAAGGGTACGCTAATACGTACCCTTTTTATTTTATATATGACTTTATAGTCTATTCTAAAGCTCCTAAATAACGTTCAGCATCTAAAGCTGCCATACAACCTGTACCAGCTGCTGTTACTGCTTGTCGGTATTCTTTATCTTGAATGTCACCAGCGGCAAAAACTCCTGGTAAATTTGTCTTAGTAGATTTTCCTTTAGTAATTAAATACCCTGTATCATCCATATCTAAAACACCTTTAAACAAATCAGAATTTGGTTTGTGCCCTATTGCAATAAATACACCTGTTACTGGAATCTCCGTTTTTTCTCCAGTTTGATTGTTTACAGCACGAACACCTTCAACAACGTTTTCACCTAATACCTCATCAATTTCAGTATTATACATAACAGTAATATTTTCTGTTTTGTTTACACGATGTTGCATTGCTTTAGAAGCACGCATATAATCTTTACGAACTAACATAGTTACCTTACTACAAATGTTAGCTAAATATGTTGCTTCTTCTGCAGCAGTATCTCCTGCTCCAACTACTACAACATCTTGTCCTTTATAAAAGAACCCATCGCAAGTAGCACAAGCTGAAACTCCTCCTCCAATTAAACGTTGCTCACTTTCTAATCCTAAATATTTAGCAGTAGCTCCAGTAGAAATAATTATAGTTTGAGCTTCTATTTCTGTCGATTCATCTACAGTTACTTTATGAATTCCTCCTTCTTCTTTAGAAAGCTCTACTTTAGTAACCATTCCAAAACGTACATCTGTTCCGAAACGCTCTGCTTGACTTTTTAAATCTTCCATCATTGCTGTACCATCAGTACCTTTTGGATATCCTGGGAAATTATCTACCTCAGTGGTTGTAGTTAATTGTCCTCCCATTTGCATTCCTGTATACATAACTGGTTTCATGTCTGCTCTCGCTGCATATATAGCTGCAGTGTAACCTGCTGGACCAGACCCAATAATCAAACATTTAATTTTTTCTGCCATTATCTTGAATTTTTGAAGTTACAAATGTAATTTTTTTTTATTTCTAGTTATCTGCTTTTAAATATATTTTAACTATTGTCTTATAAAATCAAATTATTTAATAATTATTTCATTTTTTTATTTGTCATTTACTTTTTTTTTCTACATTTGCAGTCCCAATTATTCGGGGTGTAGCCTCTCCTTTTACTCGAGATAAACTACACTACGAATTTTACACTTTTCGGGGTGTAGCGTAGCCCGGTCATCGCGCCTGCTTTGGGAGCAGGAGGTCGCAGGTTCGAATCCTGCCACCCCGACTAAAAAGTCCTAAAAATCATCTGATTTATAGGGCTTTTTATTTTTTAGAGTTACTTATCATCTCCTACTCTTTTTCTACTTAAATTTGTATTACATTAGTTAGATTCTAACCTCATGAAAACCATCCCTGTAAGACATTTAAAAATCTCTCAAAAAGAACCTAACCTATCTGGTGATTTTATGATTAAAAATCTTCAGGAGCTTCTTAATGGGAAAGATATGGTTCATGAACTTCACAGGCACGATTTCTACTTCTTTTTAGCATTAAAAAAAGGCACTGGAAATCACGAAATAGATTTTGTTAATTATGATGTTACAGATCATACAATTTTTATAATCCGACCTGGTCAAGTACACGAATTAGAATTAAAAAACAATAGCGAAGGTTTTATGATTCAGTTTAATACTGATTTTTATTATCCTATTGATAAAGGGATGAATCTTTTATTACAAAAAGTAAGTGCTTCAAATTATTATCAATTAGAGGAAGACCTTTTTTCAAGAATTAACCTTTTATTGATATCTATTTTTTCAGAATACAAAGATAAAGCTGAAGCATATAAAGAAGTTATAAAATCTAATCTTCATATTCTTTTTATAGAGTTACTAAGGTCAAGAAATACCAACAATAAAGATTCTAATACTAAGGATTTATATATTCAAGAATCTCTTGAGAAATTTCTACATTTATTAGAAACAAACATTACTAAGGTAAAACAAGTTTCAAAATATGCTAGTATGTTAAATCTATCTAACTACCAGCTAAACACCATAACAAAACAGACTTTAGGCAAAACAGCTTCAGAAATTATTAATGAACAAATTATACTAGAATCTAAAAGGTATCTTTTAGCATCTTCCAATCAAATAAATCAAATAGCATATTATTTGGGTTATGAAGATGTTTCATATTTTATTAGATTTTTTAAAAAACACACAGGCTACTCTCCCGAAGCTTTCAGGAAAAAACTAACATAAGTACCATACTACTTTACAATCATCCTACCCTAGAGGCTTAGACTCTAGATACTTTTACATCGTATAAATCAAATTAAAAATATGATGACAAAAGGTGATTTAAAATATAAAGAGTTTTGGAATGAAAAATATCAAAACACCAACTTTGCTTATGGCAAAGAGCCCAACTTATTTTTTAAAAAAGAGCTTCAAAAAATAAAAACTGGAAAAATCTTATTACCTGCTGACGGAGAAGGCAGAAATAGTGTATATGCTTCCAAATTAGGGTGGGATGTTACTGCTACCGATTTAAGTATTGAAGGAAAAAGTAAAGCTCTAAAACTAGCCTCTGAGTTTAATGTAAATCTAAAGTATGTTGTAGGCGACATACAAGATCTTGAACTTCCAAAAGAATCTTTTGATGCTATTGGTTTAATCTACGCACATTTTTCTGCTTGGAAAATTTCTATTATTCACCAAAAACTTACTACACTTCTTAAACCTAATGGGTATATAATTTTTGAAGCTTTTAGTAAAAATCATCTTAATTATCAGAAGAATAATCCCAAAATAGGTGGTCCAAAAGATGTAGATATGCTTTTTTCTATAGAACAAATACAACAAGATTTTACTGGTTTTGAAATTCAAGTTTTAGAAGAAAAAGAAGTCTTTTTAAATGAAGGAGATTCTCACAACGGTAAAGGAAGTGTGATTCGTTTTATAGGCAAAAAATTCTAGACAGTGATGAAAAAAGTTTTTGTTAACTATTCAGTACTACTAGAGCTGTCTATCATAAAAAATAGTTAATTGCTTACAAAACTGATTTTAGAAATAAAAAGAAGTCTCTTTAGTTTACGATTCAAAAAAACCTTGGAACTACATGATTCCAAGGTTTTACAACTAACTCTACAAATCTAACATACTTGCTTTACAAGAATGCTATTCTTTTAGTAAAACTTCCTCAAAAAACTTGTCTTTAAGTTTTTGATAAGCTTCCAAATTTTTATGATAACTCTCACGTAATCTATCGTACTCTCCTAAATAAGCCATGTCACACTGTATATCATCACACTCTGCTACATTAACATACGTATTTGAGTATGATAAGACAGTTTTATAAAGCTCATTGTTTATTTTTTTTCTTTCAGAAAAAAGCTTCAATGTTTCTTCAGAAATAGCTTTATTAATTAAAGAGTGTTTATGTAAACCTAAAAGGTTATCAATTTCTTTATTAATATACTGCAATTGATCTACCCATCCTTTTAATTCTACATGATTGTATTTATGTACTACATCTATATCGCTACCGTGATTATTAAGTGTCATTTTTTTATCTTTAAATTAAGGTACTAAAACTCTCTTTCCCCTTCTTTTGAGTTACTTTTAAAATTTTAACTTCTTTCTTTCCTCCTGGTAAATCCCAGTGAACTACATCATTTAAAGCATAACCAAATAAAGCTATACCTATTGGCGTTAAAATAGAAACTTTGTTGTTTTTCAAATCCTTTTCAGTTGGTTTTACAATCTGAATAGTTTTTTCCCAAACAGCGCCAGAAGCTATAGTTACAACAGTATTTAAGCGTATAACATCATCTAGCATTTCTTCTTCATTTAAAATTTTAGCTGTTTTTAACTCTTCAGCAAACTTATCTAGTGATGTTTGTACTTTACCTTCTTCAGTATGCTCTGAAACATTTAGTAAACTCTTAATGTACACATACTCTTTTTTCTCTAAAACTAAACTTCCGTGTTTCATTTTACTGCTTTTTATGGAAAAATTCCTCGTTGAACATATGCCTTTTCAATACGTTGTATCGCTATACAATAAGCTGCTTTTCGCATATCAACACCTTCTAACTTAGCATAATCTGAAACTTTAGTATAGGAGTCTTTTAGTTTCTTATCTAATCGTACAATAACCTCTTCCATATTCCACAACTCTCCGTTACGGTTTTGAAGCCACTCGAAATAACTAGTGATTACTCCTCCTGAATTACATAATATATCAGGGATAATTGTTACTCCTTTTTCTAAAAGAATTTTTTCTCCTTCAACATTTATAGGTCCGTTTGCTCCTTCAGCTATTAAATTAGCTTTGATTAAGTGTGCATTATCTTCAGTTATCTGATTACCCAATGCTGCTGGTATACAAATATCACAGTCAGTAGCAAAAAAATTTTCCTTCTCTATTGCTAGAGATTCTGGGTACCCTACTAAGCTCCCGTTGTTAGCTTTTGTATAGTTAAAAAGGTCTTCTACCTTGATTCCATTCGTATTTTGAATGCTTCCATAAGCATCTTGAACTCCTATCATTTTAGCTCCTTCTTGTTCTAAAAAGTAAGCTGCCCAATATCCAACGTTTCCAAACCCTTGAACAATAAAAGTTTTATCTTCTAAGGTTTGGTTATTTCCTTCTACCCAAAACTTAATAGTTAAGAAAACTCCGTAACCTGTGGCTCTATCTCTTCCTTCTAGACCTCCACTACCTATTGGTTTTCCTGTAACTACATGTTGATTCATTGAACGTTCTGCTGGTGCTTTTGTACTCATATACGTATCTGCCATCCACGCCATTGTTTGAGCGTTTGTGTTTACATCTGGAGCAGGAATATCATGCTCTGGTCCAATATTATCTCCTAATGCAAACGTAAAACGTCTAGTGATACGCTCTAATTCATCTTTTGAGTATTTAGTAGGGTCTATTTGAATCCCTCCTTTACCTCCACCATATGGTAAACCTGCCAAAGATGTTTTCCATGTCATCCACATAGCTAACGCTCTCGCTGCATCTATATCTACTGTTGGGTGGTAACGTAAACCTCCTTTATATGGTCCCAAAGCATTGTTATGCTGCACACGATATCCTTGAAAAATTTCAACATCTCCATTATCCATCTTTACAGGAAAATTAACAATGATTTCGTTATTCGTAATACTTAATATCTTACGAATATTAGGGTGTAAACCAATTTGATCTGATGCACTATTAAACTGTTCTAGTACATTATCAACCATTCCTCTAGCATTCTTTCGCTTCGCTGGTTTTATTAATTCTTTGGTTAATGTCATCTCACTTATGTTTGAATTTATTTTACTTCCTAAAATTTCACTTTTTGTATTATTCATACGTTATTTATTATACAGCTTGCATTTCTTGTTTCATAGCAGTTACGTCATCTTCTCTTGCTTTTTCTGCACTCACCTCATTATACTCACTACACGACCATACCTTTTCTTTAGCTTTGGTTAACACACATATATTTACTTCTGTACATGATGGACAAATATTAAAGGGATTAGTGTTCATAAATTATATTCATTTTATTCTTCCCTTTAAAGGCAAATGATATGCCGCTAAACATGCCAAAAAAACAAAAACTTCTAAATCCCTTTATTTACGAAGGACTCAGAAGTTTTTATAAATTTTTATTTAAAATAAAAGTGGGTAATTTCTCCCCAGGTGGAGAAAAAACACCCAGAAAAAGTGTTGTTATTCTTTCAGCTTTTCTCGTAATGTCTTACGGTCTATTTGAAGAATTTTTGCTGCTTTTGTTTTATTGTTATTAGTTGCGTTTAATACATATTGTATATGACGTTTTTCCATTTCTTTTAAGGAGATTAATCTTTCCTCAGAAAAATCAACATTATATTTTAGCGAATCAGGTAAATGCTCTACTTCTACTATACGATCACACATAATTACCGCACGTTGTATTATATTTTCTAACTCTCTAATATTACCTGGCCAATTATATCTTTGTAGTATAGCCAAAGCTTTAGGACTTATTTTTACGAACCTATCTTTATATTCCACCCCATATTTAAACAGAAACTTTTCTACTAACATAGAAATATCTTCTTTCCTTTCTCGTAAAGGTGGCACCTCTATTTCAACTACTGTCAACCTATAAAACAGGTCTTCTCGAAATGTTCCTTTTTGAATCATTTCTTTTAGGTTATTGTTAGTCGCTGCAATAATTCTAACATCTACTTTCTCTGCTTTTTGAGCTCCTACCTTCACCACTTCTTTTTCTTGTAAAGCCCTTAATAACTTTGATTGTACATTTAATGAAGCATTTCCTATTTCATCTAAAAAAATAGTTCCTCCATTAGCCGCTTGAAAAAAACCATTCCTGTTACTATCTGCTCCTGTAAAAGCGCCTTTTATATAACCAAACAACTCAGACTCTAATAAATTCTCAGGAATTGCTCCACAGTTTACCGCTATGTATGGTCCTTTAGCAAACTTACCTTCATAATGTATTGCACGCGCCACCAACTCTTTACCAGTACCACTTTCTCCCTTAATAGAAACTGTTGCTTTATTATTTTTTACTCGATCTATTATTTGAAAAATTTCATTAATCTTTTCTGAAGCCCCTATCATATCTCCATAAAAATCCTTTTTATCTTTTTCTTGAGTAGTTTTTTTATGACTTTTTTCTGCTTTTTTTAAAGCATCATCCATTGCCGATTTCAACTCATCTTTTGTAAAAGGCTTCGTTAGGTATGCTACTACTCCTGACTTAATGGCTTCTAATGAATCTTGAACAGATGGATATCCTGTTACTATAAGTTTAGGTAACTTTGGATAGTGTTCTGAAACGAATTTAACGAGTTCAAAACCATCCACTTCTGGCATTTTTAAATCGGTTATTAGCAAATCAATTGGTGTATCTCTTAAAATTGTAACTGCTTCTTTAACTGATACTGCCTTGTAGGTATGATAATTCCAAGATTGTAAATGTCGATGTAACAGCTCTAAGATATGAACATCATCATCTACTATTAATATATTTTCCTTTTTTAACGGCATTTCTTTTATTTTGGTAACCTAACCTCAAAGATAGCACCTTTTTCAATGCCATTTTTAGCTGTTATTGTTCCTTTATGACTCGATACAATACCGTGTACAACACTCAATCCTAGACCTGTTCCTTCTCCTGTTGGCTTCGTTGTAAAGAAAGGTTGAAACACTTTTTCAAGAGCTTCATCACTTAATCCTATCCCTTCATCAGAAATTCTTAATATCACTTCTTTATCTGTTTGAAATGTTTCAATAGTAACTAGCCCTTCTTTTGGTGAAAAGTAAATAGCATTAATAATAAGATTGAAAATAATCTGAGTAAGTTGAACCGTATCTGCTCGTAACCACAATTCAGATTCTTCTACTTTCACTAAGTATTTTACAGACTGTCTTCTAAAAGTAGCATCCAGTAAATTTATAGCATCTTTTATACTTGGAATAATATTTACTTTTTTCATTTCTTGTGGCATTTCACAAGCAAAATACATGAGTTTTTTTACTACTTCTCTTGAAAAGATAGCACTTTGAATAATTTTATCTACATCTGCCAAAGCCTTTTCATTACTGGACATATCTGCTTTCAATAGTTCTGAGTAACCTAAAATATTAGCTAGCGGGGTATTTAATTCATGGGCAATACCAGCAGTTAATTCTCCTAAGATTGATAAGCGATCGGCGTGTTCCATTTTACGCCTCATCGACAGCTCATTGTTCTTTATTTCAATACGCTCTAAAAGTCCCCCTATTTTTATAGCAACAGTATCAAATAATTCTTTTTCTTCCTTTAGATATAAATTATCCTTAAGCTCTTTTCCTTTTATAAATGCTGATATTTTTCCTTTAGGTATATTAAATACTGGTATAGGACTTGAGATTATACAAAGCTCTTCCTCGGTTTTACTTTCCTCTTCAGAATATTTTTCTGTATCAATAAAAACTTGAGTGTTTTTTGGAAACTGCAATGCTCTTTTTAAACTTTTGGCAATTGCTTTTAAAGTTACATCAACTTGATCTAGATTCGCGTTTATTATTAGAGATGTTACTTCATATAAACAAGTTAACTCTTTTATACGTTCTTTTAATTCTTTTTCTGTTGTACTTGCTGACCTCATTAAGTAGTTTTTAAACTCATTTACTTTCTGAGAATAAAAATACAAAATAACTCTCCTTCACTTACTTCATTTATAAAAACTACTACATTATATATTCTCTTTTATGCTTTAGCTATTTTATGTAAATTCGTAATTATGGAATTACTTTTTATAGGTTTGGCAGGAGGTGCCATTATATCCTATTACATTTTTAAAAAATTCACCTCAGTAAAAAGAAAAAACTTGACAGAAAAACAATCGGTAGTTTTGTTAGATAAAATTAAAAAAGTGTCTAAATTAATTACTATTGAAGGAGAGTTTGCTGAAATATACCATCATGAAAACACCAAAGAAAAATTTTTAGGACTTGTTACCAGTAAGAAAAAAGCCATTATTCTAATCAATGCTAAAGTGCATATTGGTTTTGATTTTAGGAAAATAAAAATGCATACGGATACTAAGAAAAAAGTATTAGTTCTTTCTGAATTTCCTCGACCTGAAGTATTTTCAATAGAACCTAATTTACGTTTCTACGATATTCAAAACGGATTACTTAACAAGTTTAGTTCTGAAGATTTAACTGAAGTTAATAAAGAGGCTAAAGATCATATTCTTCAAAAAATACCTGAAAGTAATTTAATGCAAACAGCAAATAAAGAAGCCTTAGAAGCTGTTACCTTAATGCAAAATTTAGTAGAAACCATTGGATGGAAACTAGACTACACAGCTTTAAAAATTCCTGAATCAACTCAAAATTTAATTGAATAATTAGCAGTAATGAAGAAACATTATAAAACATTTAAACTATTATTCATTTCTGCTTTTTCTTTCTTTTTATATTATTACATAGATAACCATAACGCTTTAATATCACTTCAAGAGAAAGCTGACAAATACTCCATACGTAGAGGCTTTGAGTTTTTCATTCTCATAAATATTTTTAAATACTTTTTCTTATTACTTAGTTTTATGTCTATTATTTTCCTAGTTTTTACATCTTATAAAAATAAAAAAAATGAATATTGAAGAATTTCGTAACTATTGTATTACCAAAAAAGGAGTAACTGAACATTTTCCTTTTGATGATAATGTTTTAGTATTTAAAGTAATGAATAAAATGTTTGCTTTATCGGGGTTAGATAGCTGGGAGCAACATGAACCTAAGGTTAATTTAAAATGTGATCCTGAACGTGCTTTAGAATTAAGAGCTGAGTACGAAAGTATTGATCCGGGATTTCACATGAGTAAAAAACATTGGAATACAGTTACTTTAAACAATGATGTTTCTGATACTTTTGTTTTTGAATTGATTGATCACTCATACGAACTTATAGTAAAAGGATTAACAAAAAAACTTAAAGAAGAATTAAAATCGCTATAACCTCATGCTTAAATCTGACCTTAGAAAACTATACAAGCAAAAGAGAAACTCTCTTACTCAAACAGAAAAAGAAAAACTCCAAGAAAGTATATATCAACAAATATTCAAGTTACAAACTAATGATATACATACTATACATTTGTTTTTATCCATGCGAAAGTTCAATGAAATAGACACTCAACCTATCATTGACTTTTTTAGAGGCAAAGGAAAAAGAATTATTGTTAGTCGTTGTAATTTCAAAGATGACTCATTAACTCATTTTTATTTTGAAAAAGACACTAAACTAGAACTTAACAAATTTGGTGTTCCAGAACCTATAAATGCAGAAGAAGCAAATGTAAAAGATATCGATTTAGTTTTTGTACCTATGCTAATTTCTGATGAGCAAAATTATCGAGTTGGTTACGGAAAGGGCTTTTATGATCGATTTTTATCAGAATGTAGAGAAGACACTCAAACTATCGGGCTCAACTTCTTTTCTCCTATAAAAAAGATAGAAGATACTCACAAGTTTGATGTTCCACTAGATTCTGTGATATATCCAAAATAAAAAATCCCGCTAAGAGCAGGATTTTTTATTTTATATAAACTAACGATTATCCTTATCCATTCATTGAAATCAAGAACTCCTCGTTATTTAATGATCTTTTAATTCTATCTTGAATAAACTCCATTGCTTCAATAGGGTTCATATCAGCTAAATACTTACGTAATACCCACATACGTTGTACAGTCTTTTCATCTAATAATAAATCATCACGACGTGTACTCGACTTAATTAAGTCAATTGCAGGATAAATTCTACGGTTGGCAATATTACGCTCTAATTGTAACTCCATGTTACCTGTTCCTTTGAATTCTTCAAAGATAACCTCGTCCATTTTCGAACCAGTTTCAGTAAGTGCTGTAGCAATAATAGTTAAAGAACCTCCATTTTCAATGTTACGAGCTGCTCCAAAGAAACGTTTTGGTTTGTGTAATGCATTTGCATCAATACCTCCTGATAAAATCTTACCAGATGCTGGTGCTACCGTGTTGTAAGCTCTTGCTAAACGTGTAATAGAATCTAATAAAATTACAACATCATGCCCACACTCTACTAAACGTTTTGCTTTTTCTAACACAATATTAGCTACACGAACATGTTTATCAGCTGGTTCATCAAAAGTAGAAGCAACTACTTCACCACGTACACTACGTTGCATATCGGTAACCTCTTCAGGACGTTCATCAATTAATAAAACGATTTGATATACTTCAGGGTGATTCGCTGCAATTGCTTTTGCTACATCTTTTAATAATACTGTTTTACCCGTTTTAGGTTGTGCCACAATCATACCACGTTGCCCTTTTCCTATCGGAGAAAACAAATCGATAATTCTAGTAGATAATGAACTTCCTTTTTCTGCTAAATTGAACTTTTCATCAGCAAATAATGGAGTTAAGTGCTCAAAAGAAACACGATCACGTACAATATTTGGGTTTAATCCATTAATTTTTGAAACTCTAATTAACGGAAAGTACTTCTCCCCTTCTTTTGGAGGACGTACATTACCTCTAACTGTATCACCTGTTTTTAATCCAAATAGTTTTATTTGAGATTGTGATACATAAATATCATCAGGTGATGATAAGTAGTTATAATCAGAAGAACGTAAAAAACCATACCCATCAGGCATCATTTCTAAAACACCTTCACTTTCAATAATACCATCAAACTCAAAATCAGGGTCACGGTACTTATTACCGCTTTTGTGATGCTGCTTATTAGTATTCTGATTTTTATTATGCTTATTACCTCTATTATTGTGGCTTTTATTATGTTGCTGCTGCTTTTGCTGTTGAGGTTGTTGTTTTTTATCCTCTGAAGCTTGAACTTGCTTCTTCTCTTCTTGCCTTTTCTTAGGCTTATTAACAACTTCCTTTTTTTCTTGCTTTTCTGGAGCCCTTTTTACTTCAGGTTCATTAACAACCTTACTTTCTGGCTTCTCAGCAGTAGTTTTAGCTTCAGTTTTAGTTATTCTTTTTCTTTTTGGCTTCTCTGCCTTAGGTGCAGGTTTTGGTTTAGCCTCATTAGCACTTGCTTCCGCTTGCGCATCTAAAATTTTGTATACCAAGTCTAATTTTTTTAATTGACTAATCTTGGTTAATCCTATTGATTTGGCAATAACTTGTAAATCAGCTAATTTTTTAGTTTTTAATTCCGAAATATCGAACATTCGTTAAATAATTAAGTTACTAAAATTCCTTATGTATAAAGAATTATTTTGTATTAAGTTTTGTTTTGAGTGCTAATTATATAGGGGCTATATAATAATTTTGTGCGGTTACATACAAGGCAAATATATACAAATATTTTAACTTCTAATATTTCTTTTTAAAAAAAGAAGTATTACATTTGCTACCCGATAAAAAATTATGATACAAAGAATACAATCTATATACCTATTAGTAGCAGGAATTATCTCTGGAGGATTGACTTTTATAGTTAGTCTTTGGAGTAACTCCCAAACTAATACTATTTATGTTTTAGATTTATTTTCTGGGAACTCAATCTTAGAAAAAAGTATTCCTGTTTTATTTTTTATTTCGGCTTTAGTAGCTTTTGTAACAATATTTCTATTTAAAAATCGTCAGTTACAATTTGTACTAAACCGCTTAAACATATTGATAAACCTTTTTTTATTAGGACTATTGATTTATTTATCACAAACATTATCTGGAGAAGCTTTGGTTTCTGAGAAAGGTATTGGGATGTTCTTTCCTATCATTGTTATTTTGCTATTAGTTTTAGCAAATAGAGCCATTAAGAAGGATGAAGATCTTGTAAAATCTGTAGATAGATTACGATAAGCCTAACATCTTAGTATATTTAGTGCGAAAAAAACCGAGATTTAAATCTCGGTTTTTTATTTTTGTTTCCTAGGCTATTCAAGGCCTACAACCTAAAATGTTAAAGAAATGTTAAAAAAATCTCAGGGTTTTCCCTGAGTCACTAATGAAACAATTAGGGATACTGTGTATTGTACACACTGTTTTAACCTCATAAATTTGTAACTGTAATAACAACTATGAATTACAACAAGATAAAAGTTCACATAGCAGATGACCATAAAATATTAATAGACGGAGTCATTGCTTTATTAAATACTGAAGACGACATTGAAGTAGAGGGTTTTTCTTTAACAGGTAGACAAGTAATAAACTGGTCTTCTAAAAATACAGCAGATGTATTAGTTTTAGATATAAACATGCCTGAGATGGATGGTATAGAAGTTTTAAAAACGTTTAAGAAACGTAATACAAATATTAAAACAATAATACTATCAAGCTTAAGCGACCCAAAACTAGTTCAAGAAATGATAGCACTAGGTGCTAATGGTTTTGTAGATAAAAGTCGAGCTAATGAGCAAATAATTGATGCTATTAAAGTTGTACACAATGGCATACAATATATTAGTGAAGACATTAAAGTAAAATTATTAGACTTATATGCTTCAGATGCAAAAGACGAAGATGAACCAGAATTTTTGCATGGAGATTTAACTGAGAGGGAAATTGCTGTATTAAAGTTAATTGCTAAAGAGAAAAGCTCCAATGAAATTGCAGAAAAACTCAATGTCAGCATAAAAACAGTAGAAACATATAGAAGTAATTTATATAAAAAATTAAAAGTAAAAAATGTAGTAGGTTTAGCGATGTATGCAGTGAGAAACAAAATAGTGTAAAGACATAATCAACCCTTCAAATTTTCTTTAGTCCCCCAGATTAAGAAGAAGCCCCCCGAGTCTATACACTTTATGCATCGCTAATCAACTACTGCTAATAACAATAAACCCAATAGCGATGTACGCGTTATTTAACATAGTATAGAAAACCCCTTCATTTTGTTTTCTTTTATCCCCTAAGAGATATCGTCCCCCGCGTCTCTTAACATCTATCCTAAGTACATCGCTATTTTTTTAAAAAAAAGAAGTCTAATCTCAATAAACACCAATAAGTCATGAAAAATTTTACTCCTTATTTACTAGCTTTGAGTCTTAGTGTTATTTTTGCTTCTTGTTCTTCTAACGAAGCAGAAGTTATAGAGAATAATCCTGAAAACTTATTACAATCATATACACTTAAAAGAGATGCTACTGGTGCTTATTCTATTGATTTTAATACAACAGATAACACAGATGTGACTACAGTTACTAATGTAGATAACTCAAAAGAAATAATTTTAGCCGAAACTCCACAAAAAACAGCTTCTAAACATTCTAATGATTTTTCTATAGAAAATGACCATTTAAAAATTGGTTTCTTGGAAACTAACAAAGGCAAACAGACAAAAATATCTGTAAAAGATGAAAACATTACTTTTGCTAAAGGAATTACAGAGTTTTTAAGTTCTTACAGTATCACAGCTAATGAAAATGGAACCTATTTATTAAACTTTACAGTCAACAGTAATGTTGCTACTGATTTTGTTTACAACAAAGAACTTAAAGTCTATGAGGTTCACTTATCTAGTGGTGAAGCTACAGAATATACATTTTCGAGGGAGCTTGAAACAGGTTCAGACAATATAATAAGATTAAATTTCGTTAATCATAAGTTTTCTGGAAAATTATTAGAAGAAGTAGCTGCCACTGTAACAAAACCTGAAGTAATAATTCAATCGTGAATTTAAAACTAAAAACATATATATTCTTTTTATCCTTTTTTACCTCCTTTATTTTAATGGGGCAAGAAAAAGGTATAGATTTTAAAGAGGAAAAACTTAAAGATTCTATTACTTTTAATAAAATTGACAGTTTATATTTAAATCAAAATTATACTGAAGCTTTAGACAAGGCTTTATTACTATTAAAAAAAAGCAAATCTCAAAAAAAATACTTACTTTCTTCCAAGATTAATAACTTAATAGGTAATATATATTTTGAAAATCATTCGTACTTAAAAGCTATAGAATTCTACACTACTAGCAATGATCTTGTAAAAAAACACAAACAACTGTACATTTCTGAAAGAAAAAAAAATTTAAACTTTTCAAACCCTAGTAATAATGATCTTGAAATAACAAACCTTCAGAAAATAGGAAGCGCATATCATGTTTTAAAAGAAAGTGACTCAATAAACTCAAAAATATACAAAGATAGCGCAATGCTTTATTATGAAAAAGCTATCAACGGTGCTTTTAAAACACGAAAAGCCAAAATAATTAAGGCTAAAATAAACAATAATCTTTCAACCATATACCTAAGGGACTCTCTATATGATAAAGCGGAATTCTATATTAATGAATCTATAAAACTATACGAGAGTATGAATAATAAAGTTGGTAAGGCTGGAGCTCTAGGTAATCTTGCCAACATCTATCTGGAAAAAAAGGAATTAGAAAAATCTAAGGACACCTATTTTAAAGCTTTAAAACTAATTAATGGTGTAGACGATATTTCATCTACTAAAACAAAATCTAGCTTGTACTTTAATTTAGCTTGGACTCTTTACCTTTTAAAAGACTATACAGCCTACGACTATCAAGAGAAATCATACAATATTAAAGATGATTTAAGAGACAAAGAAATAAGAAGAATGATTGAAGAGATTTATGCTCAACAAGAAGTAAATTTAGAAAAAGAGAAAACAGCCTTAGTTGAAGAACAACGAAAACTAGAAGAAGCCCAAGAAGCCAAAACATCTATGCTCTTTGGTGCTTTAAGTTTTTTAGTATTAATTGTTTCAGGAGTAATCATATACAACTATAAACTTCGTCAGAAAAATCTAAGTCTTAAATTATCTGAAAGTAAGCTTATACAACAACAAAACCTTGAGAAGGTTAAATCAGAAGCACAAGTTAAAATTCTTAACGCTACGATAGACGGAAAAGAAACCGAACGTAAACTCATTGCTGAAATATTACACGATAATGTGAGTGCTTTACTTTCATCTGCTAATATGCATTTAACAGCTACAAAAAAGCAATTTAACGGAGATACACCACAAGAAATAGAAAAAACACAAGCTATTATTTCTGAAGCCTCTCAAAAAGTTAGAGACTTATCTCACAACCTAGTTTCTTCTATTTTATTGAAATTTGGACTTGAGTATGCTATTAAAGATGTCGTTAAAAAGTATTCTAACAGTCAATTAAAGCTTGAAGTTTCCGCAAAAAACATCAGTAGGTATAATCAAGAATTTGAAATAAAAATATTTAATGTGATTCAAGAATTAATCAATAATATCTTGAAACACAGTAAAGCCAAACATGCACAAATAGATTTAAAAGAAGAGAAGAATCAACTAACCGTTCTCGTTAAGGATGATGGGGTAGGATTTTCTACCTCGTCTTCTTCTTTTTCTGATGGTATAGGTCTTAACCAAGTTGAAGCTAGAATTCACATGATGGACGGTAAGCTAACTATAAAATCTGAAGTAAATATAGGCACCTCTATACACATCATGGTTCCTATACTAAAAAAAGAAAAAAACCTTAGCAAACTAACCTCTGTTAGCTAGTTCGATAACCTCCATATTTTTTACATTGCCTTTATCTATTTCAAAACGCAGCATGGTTCTGACTTTATGAAACCCATGATTTCCTGCTGCTCCTGGATTCAAATGTAATAAATTCAACTTTTTATCGTATTGAACTTTTAAAATATGCGAATGCCCACAAATAAATAATTGTGGGGTGTTCATTCTCAGCTCTTCTCTAACTCTTTGATTATATTTATTCGGGTAACCCCCTATGTGAGTTATCCACACAGAAACACCTTCAACAGTAAATTTATTATCTAGCGGAAATTCTGCTCTAGCATCTTTATCATCAATATTTCCATAAACAGCTCTAAGTGGCTTCAGTTTCTTTATTGCATCAGTTACATTTAAATCACCTATATCACCTGCATGCCAAACCTCATCAGCTTGCTTTACAAACTTTAAAATTTGTTCATCAATAAAACTATGTGTATCGGAAAGGAGTAAAATTTTTTTCATTAAAGCAAAACTAATGAATTCCTAAATAAAAAATCCACGACGTTACATCATGGATTTCTTTATACTAAGGGGATATTAATGAAAGGGGAATTCACTATCTTATTCTAAACTGAGGGTGCGAAAATAACACAAATACTCAGTTAATGTGTTAACATATGTTAATAATATTCAAAAATATTATTTTACCTCTTCTCTAGTACTTTTCAAATTAGAATTTTATAATTTAGCTCTATAAAACTTTACGCTTCTTGAGGTATTTTATTGAATTAGCATACAACGGAAAAAATTATCATGGATGGCAAATACAGCCACGTGCAATTTCAGTTCAAGAAAAAATAAACAAAGCAATCAGTACAATTTTAAGAAAAGAAATAAACATTGTTGGAGCAGGGAGAACCGACGCTGGTGTTCATGCATCTCAAATGTTTGCTCATTTCGATGTAGAAGCTCCATTAAACGATAATTTCACTTATAAATTGAATGCTATTTTGCCAGACGATATTGTTATACTTAAAACGCAATTAGTACATAACGATGCTCATGCTCGTTTCGATGCGCTAAGTAGAAGTTATGAGTATAAAATTTGGTTAGGTAGAAATCCCTTTTTATTAGATACCACTTGGCAATTACACCATCAGCAGTTAAATATAGATTTAATGAATAAAGCAGCAGCAATTCTATATGATTATGAAGATTTTGAATGTTTTTCAAAAGTAAAAACAGATGTACATACATTTAACTGTACTGTTACCAATGCAAAATGGATTAGAAACGGAAACGAATTAACATTTCATATTAGTGCCAATCGCTTTTTAAGAAACATGGTTCGTGCTATTGTAGGAACCTTAATTGATGTTGGTTTAGAAAAAATAACTGTAAATGATTTTAAAAAAATCATTGAAAGTAAAAATCGAAGTAAAGCAGGAGTGTCAGTTCCTGCAAAAGGTTTATTTTTAACAAAAGTAATATACGATTATATATAGTGAGCAAAACAACAGGAAAAGCATTTGATATTAAAATTTTTGCAAGACTTATGAGTTTTACAAAAAAATACCGTGTACGATTTATAGTTGCAGCACTATCTACCATTTTACTTGCAGGATTTGCTGTGTTAACACCTGTCATTTTAATGACGGCTATAGATGATTTTATAGCAACCAAAAACTTTACCAGGCTATTGTATTTTACAATTACCATGATAGTAGTGTTACTGATCCAAGTATTTTTTCAGTTTAGTTTTATTTATTACGCCAACTGGGTAGGTCAACATATTATTAGAGACATAAGAGCTAAAACTTTTAGAAAAATACTTCAGTTTAAAATGGGGTATTTTGATAATTCTTCTGTTGGAAAATTGGTAACTCGTGTTGTTTCAGATATAGAAACTATTGCCAATTTTTTCACGCAAGGTGTTTTTATGATTGTTAGTGACATTTTAAAAATGATTGTAGTAATCATTGTAATGTTCTATACAAACTGGAAATTGGCATTAATTGCACTTGCAACCTTACCTGTATTAATCTACGCTACTAAGCTATTTCAAATAGCGATAAAATCTACCTTTCAAGATGTACGTAATCAAGTAGCAAACCTAAATAGTTTTGTGCAAGAAAGAGTTACAGGAATGAAAATTGTTCAGCTCTTTAACAGAGAAAGAATTGAGTATAAAAACTTTATTGAAATTAACAACAAGCATAAAAAAGCACATGTTAAAACCGTTTGGTATTACTCTATCTTCTTCCCTATTGCTGAAATTCTTTCTTCTATTGCAATAGGACTTATTGTATGGTATGGTGGTTTGCAGGTTGTTGAAGACAAAGCTGTAAGTGTTGGTGCTATCATTGGTTTTATCAAAATGGCTCAAATGCTTTTTAGACCATTACGACAAATAGCTGATAAGTTTAATCAACTACAAATGGGAATAGTTGCAGGTGAACGCGTATTTAATATAATTGACACAGAAAGCACTATAGACAAAAGTGGAACTGTTACTGCTAATAACATACAAGGAACTATTAGTTTCAAAGATGTACGATTTAGTTATATTAAAGGAGAAGAAATTTTAAAAGGAATAAGTTTTAATGTTGAAAAAGGGCAAACTGTTGCAATTGTAGGTGCTACAGGAGCTGGTAAATCTACTATTATTAACCTTATAAACCGTTTTTATGAAATAGATAGCGGTGAAATATCTATCGATAACATTCCTGTTCAAGACTATAAAATAGCTTCTTTACGTCAAAAAGTAGCGGTTGTGCTGCAAGATGTATTTTTATTTTCTGATAGTATTTTAAACAATATTACCCTTAACAACGAAAACATTTCTCTTGAAGAAGTTAAAATTGCTGCCAAACAAATTGGGATTCATGATTTTATAATGAGTCTACCTAACAATTATCACTATAATGTAAAAGAACGTGGTGGTATGTTGTCTTCAGGACAACGTCAGTTAATTGCTTTCTTACGTGCCTATGTAAGTAAACCTAGTATTTTAATTTTAGACGAAGCTACTTCTTCAGTTGATGCACATTCAGAACAAATGATTCAATATGCTACGGATGAAATTACAAAAAACAGAACTTCTATTGTAATTGCTCATCGTTTAGCAACCATTAAAAAGGCTGATATGATTATAGTTATGGACAAAGGTCGTATAGTTGAAAAAGGAAATCATACCGAATTGTTAAAAAAACATGAGGGCTATTATAAGAATTTGTACGAAAAACAGTTTAATAGTGAAACGGTGATGTAAATAAATTTGTTTGCATCAATCAAAATAGTACATTTGTTATTCAATCTTAAAAACTAAAAATCAATTAACGATGAAAAAAGTAATTTTATCAGTATTTGTTGTTGGTGCTTTATTAGCAACATCATGTAAGAACACTAAAGAAGAAGCTAAAGACGCTACCAAAGATGCTGTTGAAGCTGTAGAAAAGGCAACTGAAGAAGCTAAAGAAGCTGCTGCTGACGCAACTGAAGAAGCTAAAGAGGCTACTGCAGAAGCTGTTGAAGCTGTAGAATCTGCAATCGAAGGTATCGAAATCCCAGAATTTGAAGATCCAAAAGTAGGAGAATACTTACAGTCTTATTCTCAATATGCTAAAGATTATATCGAAGCTAAAGGAGATGTGGTAAAAAACTCTGAATTAGCTAAAAAAGGTGTTGAATTAGCTGCACAAGCTAAAGACATCGTTGCTAACTTAGATGAAGAAGCTGCTAAAAAATTCAATAGCGTTATGACTGCTATTCAATCTAAAATGGCTCCTGCTCAATAATCTTTTTGAACAGAACATAAAAAAGCTCGCAAGTTGCGAGCTTTTTTTATGCCATTACATCTTTTTCTAATTTCCTATGGAGTTCTTCTAACGATTTATATAACACAAACTCTCCGTCTTTTATATACGAAATCTCTCCTGTTTCTTCTGAAACCAATAAACAAATTGCATCTGTTTTTTCACTAACACCAATTGCTGCTCTGTGACGTAATCCAAACCTTGAAGGTATTTTAGCACTATTAGAAACCGGTAATATTACTCGAGTTGCCACAATATAATTATCACGAATAACAGTTGCACCATCATGCAACGGACTATTTTTATAAAAAATACTCTCAATTATTGCCTCGTTAACCAAAGCATTCATTTTATCACCAGTATTAATTAAAAAATCAAGGTTATTCGTTTTCTCTATCACTAACAGCGCTCCCGTTTTTGTCTTAGACAAATTAACACAAGCCGTTAAAATAGTCTCAACATCAGTTTCAGTATGAATTTCAGTCTTTAAAAACTTCAATTGATTTAAAAACCCTTTTTTAGTAGAAAAATTAGTGGTTCCTATCATTAATAAGAACTTACGAATCTCTTGTTGAAACACAATAATCAATGCTATAACACCACCAGAAAGTAAGTACCCTAGAATTCCACTTAACATTTCCATGTGTAAGGCTTGAGTAACTTTCCATATTAAAAATATAAATGCAATTCCTATTACAATGTTAATCGCTACGGTACCTTTTAACAGCTTATAGATATAGAAAAGTAATACAGCTACTAAAAAAATATCTAATACGTCAAGAAACGAAAAATCGATAAAATCTAAATTCATTAATTTTTTGAAGTTTTTTAACTTTAAAACAAGCTTTTAGGCATTTTATCTTTGCCTAATAAGTAAATGTAAGGATTTTATTACAACTGTTCCACAATTTTAACCGCCTCAACTGCTTCTTTTACATCGTGTACCCTTAAAATATGTGTTCCGTTTAACAAAGCAATTGTATTTGCTACAGTAGTAGCGCTTAGAGCTTCTTGCGGTGTAATTCCTAACAATTTATATAACATAGATTTCCTAGAAACCCCAGTTAAAATAGGAGCATTTAACCTTTTAAACATTGATAACCTTTTAAGTAATTCATAGTTTTGATTAAGTGTTTTTCCAAAGCCAAAACCAACATCTATAATTACATCATTCACCTTTAGCTGGCGCAATTTAAAAAGCTGTTCTGCAAAAAAAGAAACCACTTCCGTAACCACATTTTCATATTGAGGATTTTGTTGCATATTTTGCGGTGTTCCCTGCATATGCATCATAATATATGGAACTTGTAATTTTGCCACTGTCTCAAACATTTGCGCATCCATCTTTCCACCAGAAATATCATTAATAATTGCAGCACCTGCATTTATCGACTCTTCCACTATTCTACTTCTAAATGAGTCTACCGAAATAATAATTTCAGGAAAGCTTTTAATCAACAATTCCACCACAGGAAGCATTCTTTGTAGTTCCTCTTCTTCCGAAATATGCTTTGCTCCTGGTCTTGAAGAATACGCTCCAACATCAATAAACGTAGCCCCTTCACTTAACATCTTTTCTGCTTGTACAAGAATATCTCGTTCATTTTTATACTTTCCTCCATCAAAAAAAGAATCAGGAGTTACGTTTAAAATCCCCATAACCTTAGGCTTAGTTAAATCCACCAAGGTTCCTTTACAATTAATTGTCATCATGCTAAATTTCCAAGTAAAAATAAATGAAAAGCTTGTAATATTTACTATTTTTGGTCGAATACTTTTAAATAAGAAAGATGCAGAACACCTCTAAACAGTATGATGCTGTAGTTGAAGAATGTAGAAATTTGTTTGTAAAAAAAATGAGCGATTACGGTAGCGCCTGGAGAATTTTAAGACTCCCTTCATTAACCGATCAAATATTTATAAAAGCTCAACGCATACGTCAATTACAAGAAAATACTGAGCGAAAAGTTGATGAAGGAGAAAAATCAGAATTTATTGGCATTATTAATTATTCTATAATGGCGTTAATTCAAATTGAGCTAGGTATTGTTGAACAACCTGACCTAACTACCGAAGAGGCTACTACTTTATACGATAAACACATAAAAACCACCAAAGAATTAATGGAAAACAAAAACCATGATTATGGTGAAGCTTGGAGAGACATGAGAGTTTCTTCGTTAACCGATTTAATTCTGCAAAAACTACTTCGTGTAAAACAAATTGAAAACAATCAAGGCAAAACTTTAGTTTCTGAAGGAATTGATGCTAATTATCAAGATATGATTAATTATGCTATTTTTGCCATGATTCACCTTTCTGAATCAGATAATTAACCTAAAAAACACCCCTATGATTTTAAAAATGCTAACTCATATTTCAAGAGTACTTGTAGGACTTCTTTTTATTTACTCTGGATTTGTAAAATTGGTAGATCCAATCGGATCTCAATATAAATTTGAAGAATATTTTGGCGCCGATGTCTTAAATTTAGAATTCTTAATTCCTTTCGCTTTACCTTTTTCAATTCTTTTAATTGTTACCGAATTGGTTTTAGGTATTATGCTTTTAGTAGGTTACAAACCTAAACTTACTGTTTGGAGCTTATTTGGTTTAAACCTAATTTTCTTATTTTTAACTTGGTACTCTTATACCTACAACAAAGTTACAGATTGTGGATGTTTTGGTGACGCTTTAAAACTTACACCTAAAGAAACATTTTACAAGAATGTTGTTTTTATGGTTTTTATCGTGATTCTTATTTTAGGTGTTAAACACATTAAACCTTTAGTTTCAAATAAGTTTTCTTCTTTAACAACCTTTAGCTCTGTTTTTTTAGCACTAATTGTAACTTACTATGTTTTACAACATTTACCAATTATTGATTTTAGAGCTTATTCTATAGGTACAGATATTGCTAAAGGAATGGAATATCCAGAAGATAGCGACGAGCTTCCTCCTATACATGATTTCATGATAGAGACAGACGAAGGAGACAAGTTAGAAGAAATGCTTGCAAAAGAAAAAGCAATGCTTGTTATTATGTCTAATTTAAAGAAAACAGAAAAAGATGGTATTGCTGATGTTTCTAAGATTGCAAAACAAGCTAGCGAACAAGGTTATGAAATTTACGTCTTAACTGCTTCTTATATTGAAGACTTAGCCGCAACCCAAAAAGAATACGGACTACCTTACACTTTTGGCTTTTGTGATGAAACTGCTTTAAAAACTGTAATTAGGGCAAACCCCGGCATTGTTACCGTAAAAAGAGGAATCATTGCAGGAAAATGGAACTGGACAGACGCCGATGACGTAAAACTATAGATAACAACCTAAAAATCATTAACTTTATAACTAAACCAAAAATTATAATCATGAAGTTTATAAAGTATTTTTTTCTACTACTTGTTACCTTAATTGTTATATTCCTCATTTACGTAGCTACTTTTTCTAGCAGTTATGATGTAAATAGGAGCAAGATTATCAAAGCTCCAGTAGGTCATGTTTTTAACACCGTTAACGACCTAAAAACATGGGAGAAATGGGGCCCCTGGCATGAAGAAGACACCACTATTGTAGTTACTTATGGAAACAAAACTGTAGGAGTTGGCGCATCTGACAGCTGGACAAGTAAAGATGGTTCTGGAAAAATGGAAACTGTTGCAGTAGTTCCCAACAAATCTATCAACCAAAAAATATCATTTGGTGATTATGAACCTGGAGATATTTATTGGACGTTTGAAGAAGTGCCTGAGGGCACAAAAGTAACTTGGGGAATGAAAGCTGATAACAATCCTTTTATTTTCAAATTTTTTGCAGCCTTATCTGGAAGTTGGGACAATATGTTTGGTCCTATGGAAGAAAAAGGACTTAACAATCTTGAAAAATTAGTTTTAGAGACTATTCCTACAGCTCCTAAATTTTCTACAAGTCAAGTAATAACTAAAAAGCTTACTGAGAAAGTTTTTATCGGTTATCCGCATAAAACAAGAATTAATCATGAAGAAATGACTAAATTATTTATGCAAGATATGCCAAAAGCAGGTACGTACGCTATTAAAAGTGGATTAAGTGAAGGCGATTTTATTCCTGCTGCTGTTTACACCAAGTACGATGAAACCAATAACGAAACAGAGTTTTATATAGGCCTTTTACTACACAAACCTATTACACCAGACAAGGGAATGAAAACTATTAATCTCCCTGCTGGTAATAGTGTTATGATTTCTAAGTTTGGTAATTATGGTGATGGTGATTACGAAGCACATATGAAAATCGATACGTACTTAAAAGAAAATAATCTCAAACAAAATTGGCCTATTTGGGAACTATATGTAAATGACCCTACGACGATTAAACCCGAAGAAATTCAAACAGACATTTATTACCCTATAGAATAGAACCTAATTACAACTTATTCATAATTAAAACCTCACAAATTTGTGAGGTTTTCTTATTTTCGCAATGATATGAAAAGCTCTTGTAGAGATTCTTATAATATCTCGTTTAACAAAAGAGTAAAATTTAGCTATTAACCCAAAAGTACTTTTGTGAAACAATTATTATTAGTTTTTATAGGTGGTGGAGCAGGAAGCGTTTTACGATATATTATCGGAAAAGCTCTAAATAGCTCTCAAACAGGAATTCCGTACGGAACTTTTGCTGCCAACATTCTTGGTAGCTTACTTATTGGAATTATTTTAGGACTTGCCACCAAAAACGAAACCATAACACAAAACCACACTTTATTATTAGCTACTGGCTTCTGCGGTGGATTTACCACTTTCTCAACCTTTGCCTATGAAAATCATATCTTTCTAAAGTCTGGAGATTTCGCCTCTTTTGCGCTATACACTGTTGCTAGCTTTATCATCGGATTTTTAGCTGTTTTCGCAGGAATTTACTTAGTAAATTATTTTTGGACGAATGCACAATCTATTTAAACAATACTTTACCCTTAAAACAAATCTCACTTTGTGAGTAAATTTATATAACAAATGAGTGAACTTATACAATACAAATCAGAAGAAAATCACGTAATTATCACTATTACTAACGGAAAAGCTAATGCTATTTCTCATGAAGTGATTGATGCTTTAAACACCTCTTTTGACAAAGCTGAAAAAGAAGAAAAACCAGTAATACTAACAGGACAACCAGGAATATTCTCTGCTGGTTACGACTTAAAAAGCATGACTCAATCTCCTGAGTCAGCTTTAGAATTGGTTACCAAAGGATCTAATTTATCGCACAGAATGTTGTCTTTTCCTTACCCTATAATTGCAGCTTGTTCTGGACATGCAGTAGCTAAAGGAGCTTTCTTACTTCTATCTGTCGATTACAGACTGGGAATTGAAGGTGATTTTAAAATTGGATTAAATGAAGTTTTAATCGGTATGACCATGCACAATGCCGGTATTGAAATAGCTAAAGCACGTTTAACCCCTGTTTATTTTGAAAGAAGTGTTAACTGCTCTGAAATATATAATCCTAAAGAAGCTATTACTGCTGGATTTTTAGATAAAGTTGTTCCTCAAGAACACTTACTACCAACAGCTATAAAGGCTGCAGAGATGTTTTCTAAACTAAACAAGAAAGCACATAAAGAAACTAAACTCAAGGTAAGAAAACCATATTTAGATTCGTTAATAAAAGCAATTAAACAAGACAGTGAAGAAGGTTTAACACCTCCTTCAAAATAAAAGAGTCCTGCAATTGCAGGACTTTTTTATTTATTTAGGTTCCTTATATGCCATTACCCCTGCTTTAATTTCTGTATTTAGGTAATTATCACTTGGTGTAATTGGACAAGAATACCTATCACTATAAGTACAGTAAGGGTTATAAGCTTTATTAAAGTCAACCTCTACAGTTCCATCTTCCCGTATATCTGTTGTATAAATATCTATAAAACGACCACCTTTATAAGATGTTTTTCCATTTGTATTATCTAAAAACGGTAAAAACAAATGATTCGCATATTCAGGTTTAGGATTTACATCTTGGTAAATAGCAAGTTTAAAATCTTTCCCATCAATAGAAAAAGACAAAATTCCATATTTTTTATACATAGCTACCCTATCGGTCGTTGTTGGAAAATCAAAAATAGGGGCATCTGGTGTTTTTACTAATTCTGCATTTACAGTATACTTTTTATCGATAGGAAAAAAATCCAATCCTTTAAAGTTCTTTAATCCTTTTTTGGTAAGCGGTGACCTAGAAGCATCTTTAAACTTAGTATTCATTTCTTTTTGAAAATCAGATTCTCCTAAGACAGCTCTCTTTCCTTGACTGTTGCAAGACAATATTGAAACAGTAAAAATTAATAATAGTAGTTTTTTCATATTGGTATTTATACATCTGTTAACACAAAAATACTGTATTACAACCAAAGCACCACTATTCCTTAAAAAATCACTAAATAAAGAGGTCAAAACTGTTAATTTTCTATTAATAATTTGAAATAACAAAATAAAATCGTTACATTTATATTCATAGATAATATTTATGACTGATATTAGATAATGTAAAAAAGACTTTTTACCTTATAAGAAAAACTTATTAAATAATAAAACAAATTGATGAGCTTGTTTCTTTGCAAACAGAAAGTTTCCCATATATTTGCCGCCCCAGTTATTTTTAGGCATTTATCTTTTATCAGACAAAACCTAATAAAGAAATTTTAAATTAAATTGGTAAATTTTATGAATTCAGAATTAATCAATAAGGCAGAAGAATTTGAAAACAGAAAATTCAAATTTGTTACTACTAGTGATAGAATACTAGCCTCTAGAGAAGCAAAAGCTCTGATTCTAGAGATTAATGAGGTATATAAACAAACAAAAGACAGTACGTTAATGGACTTAATGAAGCGTTTAACAGCTGTAAAACAACGTATTGAAAAACGTTTAAAAGGAAAACCTTTAACAGCTTAAACAATAAACAACCTTTAAGCTCGTTTATGATATATACATAAGAATAGTAGTTTCATCAACTACCACTCTCATTATAATATTTATTCTTGATAAAGTTCTAAGTAAATTTACTTAGAACTTTTCTTTTTTAAATATATTTGTAACATCGGGATGTAGCTTAGTCCGGTTAAAGTGCTGGTCTGGGGGACCAGAGATCGGTGGTTCGAATCCACTCATCCCGACTTCTTTTATTTTTTTTCAAAAAAATTCAACCTCCCTAAATAATCAAAACAAACTAAAATTCAACAACTTAAAAAACTTCTAAAATCATTACAAAAAACACCTTTCAAAAATTTTTAAAAAAAGTTTTTTCAGTTTCAAAAAACATTATATATTTGCCACGCTTTTGAGGCAAACGCCGATGTAGCTCAGCTGGCTAGAGCAGCTGATTTGTAATCAGCAGGTCGTGGGTTCGAGTCCCTCCATCGGCTCAAAACTAAAAGCGCTAACAAAAAGTTAGCGCTTTTTTTATGCACTTATTTTGCTAAATTTGTCATAACTCTATTTTTACAAAAACTTAATGAAAAATATATTTGTTATTGGTATTGCTGGAGGTACAGGGAGTGGAAAAACCACGGTAGTAAACCAAATTATTAACGAGCTTCCTGCAGATGAAGTTTGCGTTATTTCTCAAGATTCTTACTACAAACAAACAGACAACCTAACTTACGAAGAACGTACTAAGATAAATTTTGACCATCCTAGAGCAATCGATTTTGACTTAATGGTTGAACATTTAACTGAACTAAAAAATGGATGCATTATAGAACAACCAGTATATTCATTCGTTGCTCACAACAGAACCAAAGACACCATAAAAACACACCCCAGAAAAGTTATTATAATTGAAGGTATTTTGATTTTTAATAGCAAAGAACTTCGTAACTTGTGTGATATAAAAGTTTTTGTTCACGCTGATGCTGACGAACGCTTAATTAGACGTGTAAGAAGAGATATTAAAGAACGAGGTAGAGATGTTGATGAAGTTTTAAACCGCTATCAAAGTACTTTAAAACCTATGCATCAGCAATTTATTGAACCTACAAAAAATTACGCCGATATTATTATACCTAACGATAGATATAATACTGTAGCTATAGACATTGTAAGAACTGTAATTAACGACCGTTTATAACATGAGTTTTAAATCAATAAAAAACAAACCTTCCTTTAAAATAGCCACTAATATTTACGTGATTATACTCACTGTATTTGTGGTTTGGATGCTTTTTTTTGATGAAAACTCTTACCTTACCCATAGAGAGTTTAATAAAGAAATTAATGAACTAAAGAGCTGGATTGATTATCATGAAAAAAAAATCAAGAAAGACAAAAAAACCATTCAACAACTACAAGACTCTCTTCAACTAGAACGCTATGCTAGAGAAAAGTACTTAATGAAGAAAGAAGATGAAGATATTTATATTATTGAATTTGATACCATAAAAAAGTAATGAGTAACTATTTATTTGACGAATTTCAAGGTGTTACCCCTGCAGAATGGAAACAAAAAATACAAGTAGACCTTAAAGGTGCCGATTATAACGATACACTTTTATGGAAAACTGAAGAAGGTATTACCGTAAAACCTTTTTACACTAAAGAAGACAGAACCAATATTAAGATTAACACTCCACATAAAGGTTTTGCTATTTGTCAATCTATTAACATTGAAAACGAAGAAGAAGCAAATGCATTTGCTATCGACTCAATTCAAAGAGGAGCAAACGCCATACAATTCAACGCAAGAAAAGAGTTTGACTACAACACCTTATTAAAAGGAATTGACACTCAAAAAACCTTACTTTACTTTACTTTTAATTTTTTATCATCACAATTTGTAAAAAAACTAGCTGATTTCACAAACTCGGACAAGTGCTACTTCAATACAGACATTATAGGAAACTTAGCTAGCTCAGGAAACTGGTACTCTAATCTTAAAAGTGATCATACACAATTAGAAGAAATAGCAAAAGCTACTCAAAATGCTATTTGCGTTAATGCTTCCATTTATCAAAATGCAGGAGCAACCATCGTTCAACAATTAGCATATGCACTTGCACACGCAAACGAATACTTGAATCATTTTGGAAGCTCAATCGCAAACAATATTCACTTTAATTTTTCTGTAGGAAGTAATTACTTTTTTGAAATTGCCAAACTAAGAGCTTTTAGAGTTTTATGGAATGCTCTTTTAAAAGAATACAATACCGAAGCAACTGCTCATATTTTCACACAACCAAGTTCACGTAACAAAACTATATACGACTACAATGTAAACATGCTACGCACTACCTCTGAGTGCATGAGCGCTATTCTAGGAGGAACAAATACTGTAGCCAATAACTCTTACGATAAGATTTTTCATCAACCAAACGAGTTTGGAGAACGTATATCAAGAAATCAACTATTAATTCTACAGCAAGAAAGCGAGTTAGCAGAAGCTCAAAATATTGCCGACGGTGCATACTACATTGAAACAATTACTCAACAACTTGCCCAAAAAGCACTAGAAGTTTTTAAATTAATAGAAAAAGGCGGTGGTTTCTTAAAACAATTAAAAGAAGGAGTCATTCAACGAAAAATAAAAGAGTCTGCAGATAAAGAACAACAATTATTTGACTCAGGAGAATTAGTTTTACTTGGAACAAACAAAATTCAAAACGAAAATGACAAGATGAAAAACGATTTAGAAGTTTCACCTTTCTTGAAAATTCGTAACGAAAAAACACTAATTCAACCTATTATTCAAAAACGATTAGCTGAAAAGCTAGAACAAGAACGTTTAGAAAATGAGTAGAAAAGATATATCAAACATACAAATAGATAAAAGCCAAGAACAGCAAAGCAAAAACTTCAAACACGAAGATTTTGTTGCTGGTATTGCACCTAACTTACGTGGACCTTACTCTACCATGTATGTTCGTAGACCTTGGACAATTCGTCAATACGCAGGTTTTTCTACCGCCGAAGAAAGTAACGCCTTTTATCGTAGAAATTTAGCTGCTGGTCAAAAAGGATTATCAGTTGCTTTCGATTTAGCCACACACCGTGGTTACGATTCAGACCATGAGCGTGTACAAGGTGATGTTGGAAAAGCAGGTGTTGCTATAGATTCTGTGGAAGACATGAAAGTTTTGTTCGATCAGATACCATTAGATAAAATGTCCGTTTCCATGACTATGAACGGAGCTGTTTTACCTATATTAGCTTTCTATATTGTAGCAGCTGAAGAACAAGGTGTAGCTCCTGAGTTATTATCAGGAACTATTCAAAACGATATTTTAAAAGAGTTTATGGTGCGTAATACTTACATTTATCCACCTACTCCATCAATGAAAATTATTGCTGATATTTTTAGATATACTTCTGAAAATATGCCTAGGTTTAATTCAATTTCTATTTCTGGGTACCATATGCAAGAAGCTGGTGCTACTGCAGAAATTGAATTGGCTTATACTTTAGCTGACGGATTAGAATACATTAAAAAAGGGCTAGAAGCAGGAATGGACATTGACACCTTCGCTCCTCGCTTATCTTTCTTCTGGGCTATTGGAATGAATCATTTTATGGAAATTGCCAAAATGCGTGCAGGAAGAATGTTATGGGCTAAATTGGTAAAGCAATTTAACCCTAAAAATCCAAAGTCATTAGCATTAAGAACTCACTGCCAAACTAGTGGATGGAGTTTAACTGAGCAAGATCCTTTTAACAATGTAGCCCGTACTGCAATTGAAGCTATGGCTGCTGCTTTTGGAGGAACACAAAGTTTACACACCAACGCTTTAGACGAAGCAATTGCCTTACCTACTGATTTTTCAGCGCGTATTGCTCGTAACACACAAATATATTTACAACAAGAAACCCATATTACAAAAACGGTTGACCCCTGGGCAGGTAGTTATCATGTAGAAAAACTTACCGAAGAAATTGCCAACAAAGCTTGGGAATTAATTCAAGAAGTTGAAGAATTAGGAGGAATGACCAAAGCTATTGAAAAAGGGATTCCTAAAATGCGTATAGAAGAAGCTGCTGCAAAAAAACAAGCAAAAATCGATAGTGGACAAGATGTTATTGTTGGTGTTAACAAATACCAATTAGAGCAAGAGGATCCTTTACATATTTTAGAGGTAGATAACGAAGCAGTTCGTCAATCTCAAATTGACAGACTAAACGATTTAAAATCAAAAAGAAATCAAGCTGAAGTAGATAAAACTTTACATGATTTAACTGAATCTGCTAAAACAGGTGAAGGGAATTTATTAGATTTAGCAGTAAAAGCTGCAAGAAACAGAGCTACTTTAGGTGAAATTTCTGACGCTCTTGAAACTATTTTTGGACGTCATAAAGCAGTACATAAAACCATATCTGGCGTGTATAGTAAAGAAATAAAAGACGACGAGTTATTTAAAAAAGCCACTGAATTAGCCGACAAGTTTGCAGAATTAGAAGGGCGTCGTCCTCGAATTATGATTGCTAAATTAGGACAAGACGGTCACGATCGCGGTGCTAAAGTAGTTGCTACTGGTTATGCTGATTTAGGTTTTGATGTAGATATAGGTCCGCTATTCCAAACACCACAAGAAGCTACCAAACAAGCTATAGAAAATGATGTACATATTTTAGGTATTTCATCATTAGCAGCAGGACACAAAACATTAGTTCCTCAAGTTATCGCTGAACTTAAAAAATATGGTCGTGAAGACATTATGGTGATTGTAGGAGGAGTGATTCCCGCACAGGATTACCAATTCTTATTTGATGCTGGTGCTGTTGGTGTTTTTGGCCCTGGAACTAAAATTGCACAAGCTGCTATTGACATGTTAACTATTTTAATTGATAGTACCGAAGAATAACGGTTATGAAAATAAAATTTATTGATAGAAAAACAGGTAAAATAATTACCGAAACCCCTCCTGGAGAAGGGTATTTAAAATTGCTTTACAACAATCCGTTTGGAAAAATGGCTTTATTACCATTAGTTAAACGTAAATTTTTGTCATCGTGGTATGGTAAGCTCATGAACAAACCCAATTCTATTAACAAAATAAACAGTTTTGTTAGAGAGCTTCAAATTGACATGAGTGAGGCAGAAAGACCTTCTGAGGACTATATTTCTTTCAATGATTTTTTCTATCGAAAATTAAAACCTGACGCTCGTCCTATTGAAGAAGGCTTTATTTCTCCTGGTGACGGAAAAATGTTAGCATTTAAAAACATTTCTGATATTCATAACTTCTTTATTAAAGGAAGAAAATTCACCTTAGAGGAATTTCTAGACAATAAAGAGCTAGCTACAAAACATAAAGACGATTCTTTAATTATACTTCGATTAGCCCCTAACGATTACCATAGATATCATTTTCCATACGACGGAACTCCTTCCGAAGTAACCAAAATTAAAGGACGCTATTTTTCAGTATCACCTTACGCTTTAGCTACTAACTTCACCAAGGTGTTTTGTGAAAACAAGAGAGAATACTGCACTTTAAAAACACACGATAAAGGAGATATTATTATTGCTCCAGTAGGCGCCACCATGGTTGGTAGCATTATTGAAACTTACACACCAAATATTGAAGTAAAAAAAGGCGATGAGATGGGGTATTTTGCTTTTGGAGGTTCAACTATTGTATTATTAGTTAATAGTTCTAAAATCACTATTGATGAAGATATTTTAACCAACACCAAAAACAAGATGGAAACCTTTGTTAAAATGGGGGAGCGAATTGGAAATTAACCTTCATAAATTTAACATTTTACCTTTTAAAAATGATTGATTTCATAAGGCAATTAAAGCTTTAATCCGTAAATTTGCGTCGTTTTATACTTAGCAGATTTACTGATGAAAAAAATCTTAGATATCCTCTACTCTACCCGTTTAATGGCTGTTTTATTTTTTGCTTTTGCCATTGCCATGGGAGTTGCCACTTTTATTGAAAACGATTATGGAACACAAACTTCTAAAGCTCTAGTGTACAACACTTGGTGGTTTGAGTTAATAATGGTATTTTTTGTTATTAACTTTTTCGGAAATATTTTTAGGTATAGGTTGTATAAAAAAGAAAAATGGTCTGTATTATTATTTCACGTATCCTTTCTTTTAATCTTAATTGGCGCTGGTATTACTCGTTATATTAGCTATGAAGGTTTAATGGTTATTGATGAAGGAGAAACAACTAATCAATTCTACTCAGAACATACTTATTTAAATGTAATTATTGATAATGGTGAGTTTCAAAAAACCACAGCTAACAAATTACTTTTATCTGCTTGGGGTAAAAACTCAGTAACTTTTAAAGAAAACTTCCAACCAAAAAAAGAAGGCAAAAACCATGAAGTCACTTTTAATTTAGTAGATTATATTCCTTGGTCTGAAACAAAAATGGTTTTAGATGAAAACGGAACAGAACATTTATTTTTTGTAGAAAGTTCTGACGGAAGCAGGCACGAACACTACATTAAAAAAGGAACTATTGAAAATATTCATAACATTTTAGTAGGTTTTGAAGCTCCTAATAAAGAAGCGGCTTCAATTAACTTCTTTTACGAAGACGGTAGCTTAAAAATGATTTCTAAAAATGATGGAGATTGGTTTAGAATGGCTGATCAAAAGAAAGGCCTTATAGTTAAAGATAGCGCCCAACATTTTCAGCTGTTAACACTCCATAACGTAAACGGATTACAATTTGTAGTTCCAAAATCTCCAGAAAAGGGAGAAATAAAAACTGTACGAGGTAAAAAAGACGATAAAAAATATGACACTGTAATTTTTGACGTTACTACAAACGGAGAAACTAAACGTGTTGAGTTTTATGGTGGAAAATTTAACGTTGATAACCAGCAACAATTTAGTATTGGAGATCTAAACTTTAGAGCTTGGTACGGTTCTAAATTATTACAAACTCCTTTTAGTATAAAACTAAACGACTTTCAATTAGAAAAATACCCTGGTTCGGAAAGCGCCGCTGCTTACGCAAGTGAAATTACCGTAATAGCACCTGATGAAACTTTTGACTATAGGATTTTTATGAATCATATTTTAGATTACGGAGGATATAAGTTTTTCCAATCAAGTTATAAAATTGAAGGAGAGCATGAACAAACTCATTTATCTGTAAACCATGATTTTTGGGGAACTTGGATTACCTATATTGGTTACTTTTTATTATTTTTTGGTTTAACCGCCGCTTTGTTTGTAAAAGGCACTCGTTTTTATGATTTAAAACAATCATTAGTCAAAATTCGAAATAAAAAAACCAAATTATCAGTAATCGTTTTATTTATTTCTTTAGCTGGTTTTGCTCAACACAAACAACACGAGCCTAAGCAAATTACTGAAACTCAAATAGACTCTATTTTAATTGCTAACAAAGTAGATAATAAACATGCTGATTTATTCAGTTCTTTAGTAATTCAAGATGCTGGCGGACGTATGAAACCTGCTCATACCTTTGCTTCGGAATTAGTTAGAAAAGTGGCTCATGTGGATAAATTTAAAGACATGGATCCTAGCCAAATTTTACTTTCTATTACAGAAAACCCAATGCTTTGGCTTAATGTTCCTTTTGTGTATCTAGAAGATGGAAATACACAAGTTAGAGAAATTCTAGGAGTTCCTGAAGATGCTGAATATGCTCGTTTTATCGATTTTTATAATAAAGATGGCTCTTCTAAAATTAGCAAATTAGTAGTTGAAGCTGAAAAGAAAAAAATTCAAAACAAATTTGAAAAAGACATTATAAAAATTGAACGTAGAGTATGGTTATTATCTCAAGCTTTAGGAGGTGGTATGTTACGTATCTACCCTATTCCAAATGATGAAAACAACAAATGGGTATCGCAACCTGAAACACTACAAGCTAATTTCAAAGGAACTGACTCTGTATTTGTACGTCAGTCATTACCTGTGTATTTACAATTATTACAAGCTTCAAAGAAATCAGGAAACTATACAGAAACCAACAAAGTTTTAGACGGAATTAAAAAGTTTCAACGAAAATTTGGATCAGAAGTCATTCCTGCAAAAGACAAAATTGATTTAGAAATAGCGTATAATAAACTAAACATTTTTGTTAAACTTTCTAAATACTATGGGTATGTAAGTTTACTTTTAATTGTATTTGTATTCTTACAGATTTTCAATAACAAACCGTGGGTTAACAATATTGTAAAAGTCTTAATAGGAATTGTAATTTTCTTATTTGTCTTTCATGTTTTGGGGTTAGCTGCTCGCTGGTATATTAGTGGAAATGCTCCTTGGAGTAACGCTTACGAATCTATTATTTTTGTTGGCTTAGCTACCATGTTATTTGGGTTAATTCTTGGAAAGAAATCGTCTTTAACTATTGCTGCTACTACATTTTTAGTTTCAGTAATTTTAATGTTTGCTCACCAAAACTGGTTAGACCCAGAAATTGCTAACCTTCAACCTGTATTAAATTCTTGGTGGTTATATGTTCATGTATCTGTAATTGTTGCTAGTTATGGTCCGTTCGCGATGGGAATGATTTTAGGTATCTTCTCTTTATTCTTAATTATCTTCACCAATGAAAAGAATAAAAAGAAAATGGACTTACATATTAAAGAATTAACTGTTATTAATGAAATGGCTTTAACCGTTGGTTTGGTAATGCTAACCATTGGTAACTTTTTAGGCGGTATGTGGGCTAATGAAAGCTGGGGACGCTACTGGGGTTGGGACCCTAAAGAAACTTGGGCATTAATTTCTATTATGATATATGCTTTTGTATTACACATGCGTTTGATTCCAGGTTTAAGAGGGCGTTTTACTTTTAATTTATGGTCTATCTTAGCTTTCGCATCCATTATGATGACATATTTTGGAGTAAACTTCTACTTATCAGGATTACACTCTTACGCTAGTGGCGATAAAGTAATTACCCCTACTTCAGTATATTATTCCATAGCTTTTGTTGCTGTTTTAGGGACACTAGCTTGGATAAAGAACAAAAAGTATTACAAGAAATAAGTTGACAGTTTTTCTGTTAAAAAAATGTATTTTTGCAAACCGATAAAAAGAAAAAACAATTATGTTCAATAAAAATATAAAATTAGTATTAGCTGCCTTAATAACTGTATGGTCAGTGTATGAATTTACACAAGGACACATCATGAATGGTATATCTATACTTCTACTTGCAGGTCTATTTATTTTATTTTACTTTAAAAACGAGTTTATTCTTTTAGCTTTTTTACAACTTCGTAAACAAAACTTTGCAGGAGCTCAAAAATGGTTAGGTTATATTAAGAATCCTTCTGCTGCATTAACTAGAAAGCAAGAAGGTTACTATAATTACTTACATGGAATTATGTTATCTCAAACAAACATAACCCAAGCTGAAAAGTATTTGAAAAAAGCTGTTAAGTTAGGCCTAGCTATGGATCATGATTTAGCGATGGCTAAGTTACAATTAGCTGGGATAGCTATGACTAAACGTAGAAAAAGAGAAGCTACAAACTTAATGGCAGAAGCTAAAAAACTAGATAAGCATGGAATGCTGAAAGAGCAAATGCAGATGATGAAGCAGCAAATGAAGAAGATTTAACGTTTTTTTAAGTTTTTCATCATATATTTTGTAATTTTACTCGCTAACAAAAATCATCAATGATTAGAGGTTTCTTTTTAAAAGCTTTTGATAAGTACGCTTCAAGATGGCTTGTTTTAATTATAGATATTATCTTAGTTTGTGTATCTTTCATTTTGGCCTACACTGTACGTTTCAATGCTAGTTTGAACTTCGATATTAATAACCTATACATACAAATTCCTTTTATAGCTACTATAGCAATTATTAGTTTTCTTATAGTTGGTTCATATAAAGGTATAGTTAGACACACAGGAACAAGAGATGCTTTTAACGTATTTCTTGGTGTTACTTTACTTTCATTTATCACTGCATGCGTTGTATTATTTAACAGTGCTTTAAACATATTTCCTAATTTCACTATCCCTAAATCAATAATTATTATCCATTATTTGATTTCTGTTCTTATTTTGGTAGTTAGTCGATTTATTTTTAAGGCTTTTTATGAAATTGTTTCTACTGAACTTAAGTCTATTACAAATGTTTTAATATATGGAGCTGGAGATTCAGGCCTAATTACTTATGGCGCTTTAAATAGAGATACTAAAAACAAGTATGAAGTTCTAGGTTTCATTGATGATGACCCGAAAAAGGTAGGTAAAAAGTTAGATAGAATTAAGATATATGACGGAAAAAGAATAGATAAAAGTTTTGTTAAGGACAAACATATTAACGAAGTAATTATTTCTATTCAGAATATCAAATCAGAAAAACTCTTATACCTTACTGACAACCTATTAGCTCTAGGCGTTGAAGTAAAAATTGTTCCTCCTTTATCTAAATGGATTGATGGTGATTTAGAAGCTAATCAAATTAAACAAGTAAAAATTGAAGATTTATTAGATAGAAAACCTATTTCAATTGACAACCCTATTGTTAAAAGAGAAGTTAATAATAAAATAATTTTAGTTACGGGTGCTGCAGGATCTATTGGTTCAGAAATTTCTCGCCAATTAAGTATTTATAACCATAAGCATTTAGTATTAGTAGACCAATCTGAATCACCTCTATACGATCTTCAACAAGAACTAATTCAAAAAGAACGTAAAAATTTTACTTCAATTGTTGCAGATGTGAGAGACGAAAAAAGGATGAATGAAATATTTGAAGAATTTAAACCTCAAAAAGTATTTCATGCAGCAGCATACAAACATGTTCCTTTAATGGAAATGAGTCCGTATGAAGCTGTGAAAATAAATGTTGGTGGAACAAAAAACATTGCTGATTTGTCTATCAAGCATAATGTTGATCGTTTTGTAATGGTATCAACCGATAAAGCTGTAAACCCAACTAATGTTATGGGTGCCACAAAACGGGTTGCAGAAATGTATATAAGTTGTTTGAGTAACTCCAATAAGCATACAACAAAATTTACAACTACTCGTTTTGGTAATGTTTTAGGGTCTAACGGTTCAGTTATACCTCTTTTTAAACGTCAAATTGAAAACGGAGGGCCTTTAACTGTTACTCATAAAGATATTACTCGTTATTTTATGACTATACCTGAGGCTTGTAGACTAGTTTTGGAAGCAGGTACAATGGGTAATGGGGGTGAGATTTATATTTTTGACATGGGAAAGTCTGTAAAGATATATGATATAGCTAAAAGAATGATTCATTTATCAGGATTGCAATTTCCTGATGATATTGATATCAAAATTACGGGTTTACGTCCAGGGGAAAAGTTATACGAAGAACTTTTAGCTAATGGAGAGAATACTACCCCAACCTATCATGAAAAAATTATGATTGCTAAAAATCAAAAATTAGATTACAGTTTTATCATTAATAGGATTAAAAATTTATGCATTTCTAACCAACAACATGACAATCATAAAACTGTACTACTTATAAAGGAGATAGTTCCTGAATACATATCAAACAATTCTATTTACGAAAAATTAGATACTACTGTCAAAAATTAAATTAGTACTTTCGCAAAAAAATTCAACAATGCAAAGATTCTCAAAAATTGTTTTAACTATTCTAATCCTATCTTTAGCTTCATGTGCCTCTAGAAAAGACATTGTATATTTTCAGAAAGATGAAGTTGATCCAGCAAAAACAAATACAACATATAAAACTATTTTTAAAGCTGACGATTTACTTCAAATTACAATTTCAGCTCTAGACTTAGAAGCTGTTAAACCTTTTAACTTACCTGCTGTAACTTTTGCTACTACGACAGATAGAGCTGTAGGAACCCCTCAACAGCAAGCTTACTTAATTGATAATAATGGTTTTATTGATTTTCCTGTTTTAGGAAAATTAAAGTTAGCTGGACTATCAAGAACTGAAGCTATTGATTTGCTAAAAGACAAACTTTCACCTGATTATATTAAAAATCCAACTGTTAATATTAAAATAATTAATTTTTCAATTACAGTATTGGGTGATGTGAAAATGCCTGGGAGATTTACTATTCCTAATGAACGTATTTCCGTTTTAGAGGCAGTGGGGCTAGCTGGAGACTTAAACATTTCAGGTATTAGAACTATTGAAGTTAAAAGAGAAGAAAATAATCAAATAAAAAGTTATAAGTTAGATTTACGTTCTAATAAAATTTTTAATTCTCCTGCATACTACCTGCAGCAAAATGATGTAGTGTATGTAGAACCTAATAAATCTTCATCTCAAGACGCAGCTTATAATAAGAATACAGGCTTATTTATATCACTAGGTTCTGTAATCATTTCATTAATTTCAATTCTTACAAGATAGTATAGCTATGAATAATAAACAATATTCTCCACAGTTAGAACAAAACGATACTATTAACATTAGGGCAGAATTAGAAAAGTACTTAATTCACTGGAAATGGTTTGTTTTAGGAATAATACTAGCTTTAATAGGAGCCTTTATATATTTAAGATACAGTACTCCTAATTATAATGCATCTACTACTATTTTAATAAAAAATGATAAAAAGGGAGGTATATCAGAAGAACTCGCTGCTTTTGAAGATTTAGGAATTGTAGGTGGGGCTGGTAAAAATATTGATAATGAAATTGAAATTATAAAGTCTAGAAAACTTATAAATAATGTTATTCAAGAGCTAAATTTAAATATCAAATATTTAATTGAAGGTACAATCAAAGAGTCTGAAATTTATAAAACAACCCCGATTATCTTTATCCCAACCGACTCAACTTCTAAGTTTTTACATAAAATAGACACCACTTTTAATGTTGAAGTATTACCCAATGACAAATTTCGTTTGAAAGACATGGGAGGGAATACTGTTTCAGAAAATACTTTTAGTGAAAATATAAAAAGTAATACTTTAGGTGGTTTCCAAATAGAAAAAACTTTAATTTTTGGTGATTCAGATATAGGAAAAAATATAAAAATATCAATCAAACCCCTTGATAAAGTTATCAACAACTATCAAAAGAATATTAATATATCTCCTATTAGTAAAAAGTCTAGTGTCTTAAGTCTTTCATTACAGTCACCCATAAAAGAAAAAGCTGAAAATGTTTTAGATGAGCTTGTTAAGCAATATAATCTTGACGCTATCAATGATAAAAAAGAAGTCTCTAAAAAGACAAATGATTTCATTACTGAACGTTTAACTAATGTTGCTAAAGAACTTGGAAAACTTGATGATAATGTAGAGAGTTTCAAAGATAAAAATAACATTACTGATATTGAATCTGAAGCTCAGTTAACACTTCAAACCAATACTGAAAATCGTAAGAAACTAATAGAAGCTTCAACTGAATTAAGCTTAGCTAGATCTTTAAATAAAGAACTTGATCAGAATGATTACTTACCTGCTAATTTAGGACTATCAGATCCAAACATAGGTAATTCAATTAATGAGTACAATCAACAAATGGCTCAACTAAAGCGTTTGGAAAAAAGTGCTGGTTCAAAGAACACCGTTCTTATTGATATTCAAGAAAACCTTTCGAGCCTTAGAGCTTCCTTAAAAAGAAGTCTTGAAAACACTGTAAGATCATTACAAATAAAAGTAAATAACTTACAGCGTGAAGCTAGCAGATTTAATACTAAAATATCTTCTATTCCTACAAAGGAAAGAGAATTTTTGGATATTGCTCGTCAACAGGAGATTATTGCTGGATTATACTCTTATTTATTAAAGAAAAAAGAGGAAACTGCTATTTCTCTTACAGCTACAGCTGTTCCAAATGCTAAGATTATTGATAAAGCTTATGCTTCTGACATCCCAGTAAGTCCAAAAAGAAAAATTATTTATTTAGCGGCCTTACTTTTTGGCTTAATTATTCCTTTTGTTATTATTTATTTGAGAGACTTATTAGACACTAAAGTTCACACAAGAAAAGACATAACAGATTTAACCTCTATACCATTCTTAGGAGACATCCCTCACTCTGAAACTAAGGAAAAAATAGTTATCAATGCAAGTGCACGTTCTAGTGCTGCTGAGGCTTTCAGATTGATAAGAACTAACTTAGACTTCATGCTCCCTAATAAAGAAAGCGATAATGGCAAAACTATTTTCATCACTTCTACAACTAGTGGAGAAGGTAAATCTTTTACTTCTATTAATCTAGCTGCTTCTTTATCTTTATCTGGTAAAAAAGTAGTTTTAGTAGGAATGGATTTAAGAGCTCCTAAGATAACAGAATACTTAGAGCTTCCTGATAGAAAAGGAATCACCAACTATCTTACTAACGATATAAAATTAGACTCTTTAAAGTTTTCAATAGACGAAATTCCTGATTTAGATATTATTTCTTCTGGAACTATTCCTCCTAACCCTGCTGAGTTATTAATGAGCAATAAGATAGAGCTACTATTCAAAACTTTAGAATCCGACTATGACTATGTTATAATTGACACTGCCCCTGTGAGCTTGGTAACAGATACTTTATTAATTGCTAAACACTCAGACATTGTACTCTATGTTAGTAGGGCTAATTACTTAGACAAACGTATGTTAATAATTCCAGAAACCTTATATAAAGATAAAAAACTGCAGAACTTGGCAATAATTTTGAACGATACAGACTTAAAACGCGGTTATGGATACGGTTATGGATATGGATACGGTTATGGGTATGGAATAGATCAAGATGAAAATAAACCTTGGTACAAAAGAATTTTTAGTTAGTTAAATTTTTATAGTAATAAAAAAAGGAAGCTTAAAAGCTTCCTTTTTTTATTTAAACATTTTATTATTTTCCAATAATTTTTCAATCTGTTTTTTTGTCTTTACAGTTCCTATCTTTTGCAAAAGCTTTAAATGATTGTGATGATGTGTATCCGTTCCTACAAAATCATACATACTTTCACTTAATAATTTTTGAGCTGTTTTTTGTACTCCTTTTCCATATTGCTCGGTTAAAGACAAAAGGTTGAGCTGAAAAACACAACCTGCTTTCTTCAACTTATAAAAATTCTGAAAATCATTATGATAAAAATTATATCTCTCTGGATGTGCTAAAACTGGTTTATAACCTTTTAATTGTATTTCAAATAATATATCATATAAATTGTAAGGGGCATTAAAATATGACATTTCAACAAGTACATAATTCTCTTTTAAAACTAAAATATCATCTGTCTTCAACCTTTCTACGAAACGCTCATCCATCATATACTCTGCTGCAGCTCGTATTGAAACATCTTCAAAACCATTTTCTTTTAAAGCAACTTTCACTTCTTCTAGCTTATTCTTTATAGTTTCAGATGAATTTGGATATACATCTCCAAGAACATGCGGAGTTGTTACAAAGTTTTTGATCCCATAGGAATGCATTTTAGAAATTAACGAGATAGAATTATCAATATTTTTAGCCCCGTCGTCTATTCCTGGTAGTAAATGTGAATGAATATCTACAAACCCTTCAGGAAAAACTTCAGCTAAAGGGATTTCTTTTTTTTTGAAAAAAAACATAATAAGGTAAAATATCTATTTATCTGCAAATTTAAACTAATAAACTTACTATACTATCACAAATTTCATTCCTTTTTATTTTTTAAAAATTAAATAATTGCTATTTATCCTTGATGACATATATTTGGCTTATAAAAAACAAAAAAATGATTTTAATTGCCGATGGTGGATCTACTAAAGCTGATTGGATTGCTCTTGATAATACTAAAAAAGAACTTTTTAGAACAACTACACTTGGATTAAACCCATCGGTTCTTACTGAAGACGAAATGTTTAGCACAATTAATAATGCTAATGATTTATTAAAAGTACAAAACAATGTTTTACAGGTTCATTTTTATGGAGCTGGTTGTGGAAGTCCTAAAGCAGCAGAAAGTTTACAAAACGTTCTAAAATCCATCTTCAAAAGAGCTACAGTGTCTGTTTCAGAAGATACTTTGGCTGCTGTTTATGCTAGTACTGGTAAGAATCCTGGAATTGTCTGTATTTTAGGAACAGGCTCTAACAGCTGTTATTATGATGGAAAAAACATGATTACTACAGCCCCGTCATTGGGCTACACTATTATGGATGAAGCAAGTGGTAATTATTTTGGCAAACTGTTATTACGTGATTTTTACTACAAAAAAATGCCTAAAAGAATGGCTTCAGCATTCAAAACTTCTTTTGATCTTGATACTGATGTTGTAAAAATGAATTTGTATAAAAAACCTTATCCTAATATGTATTTGGCTTCTTTTGCAAAATTCATGCTAGAGTATAAAGATGAAAAATATGTTAGAAAAATAATAAAAAAGGGAATCCAAGATTTTTTTAAATACCGCATTCTTCCTTTTAAAAAGGATAACCAAACACCAATTTATTTTATTGGGTCAATTGCTTATTACTTTCAAGATATACTAGACAAAGTCGCCTCAAAAAACAATTTATCTGTTACTGATGTAATTAAACGTCCTATTGATAATTTAGTTGACTTTCACCGAAATAATTCTTTTTAAAAAAACGCTACAACTCTTTCTAAAGCCATACCTCTAGAGCCTTTTACTAAAATTGTACTACTCTCTATTTGGTTGTTCTTTATATACCCTTCAAACTCATAAAAGTTCTCAAACTTTTTATGCTTGGTAATTGTTTTATAAAAATTCTCACCTATAAGGAAAGTTTGGTCTAAATCTAATTCTTCTATCAAATTTACGATACCCTGATGCTCTTTTGGGCTATATTCTCCTAACTCAAACATATCTCCTAGAATTATTGTTTTATTGTTAGCTTGTAGCTTACTAAAGCTCTCTAAGGCTGCTTTCATGCTTGTAGGATTAGCATTGTACGCATCTAGAATTATTTTATTAGTCTGTGTATTTATTACCTGTGACCTATTATTAGAAGGAACATAACTTTCAATTGCCTCTTTTATTTGTTCTGATGTTACATTAAAGTAACTCCCAATAGTTATTGCCGCCGATATGTTAGCAAAATTATAGGCTCCAATTAAATTACTTAATATCTCTATATTATTATACGATAACTTTACAAATGGATTAGCCTCTATAAACTTTATACTTTCTTCAAAGGTAATATTCTCTATCCCTTTTGTTTTAGCTATCTGCTTTTCATCATTGGGGTTAACAAAAGCTTTTTTGTTTTTTGCTCTCAGATAATCATATAATTCTGATTTAGCCTTTACCACACCTTCTAAAGAACCAAAACCTTCTAAATGAGCGCTTCCAAAATTTGTTATATATCCATAATCAGGATTTGCTATTTCTGACAAAAGTTCTATTTCTTTTGCATGATTAGCTCCCATCTCAACAATACCTATTTCTGTATCTTTATTCATTGATAACAAAGTCAACGGTACTCCAATATGATTATTAAGGTTACCTTGGGTGGCAGTAGTATTATACTTTATTGAAAGAACAGCATTTATTAATTCTTTTGTCGTCGTTTTACCGTTGCTACCTGTCAAAGCAACAACTGGTATATTTAATTGATTTCTATGATAATTTGCTAATCCTTGAAGTGTTTCTAAAACATCCTCAACCAAAATTAGTTTTTCTGAAGTTTTATACTCAGCTTCATCAATTACTGCATAACTAGCTCCTTTACTAATAGCTTCTTCTGCAAACTTATTTCCATTAAAGTTTTCACCTTTTAAAGCAAAAAAAAGTGTGTTCTTTCTAATATTTCTAGTATCTGTATCTACTAAACCATGAGTGATATACAGTTTGTATAAATCTTCTATCTTCATATTGTAAAAATAAAAAACCTCATTGAGATTCAATGAGGTTCTAATATAATTTTAAGTTCAATTATTATTTCACTTTATCCGGTATAGCGGTTTTTCTTTTGTTTAAAACCATTGGTCCCATTTTATCAGTAGCACATCTAAAACCTATATAGTTTGTTGCCATATACTCTGGGAAATATCTTCTTTGTGCAGGATCTAACCAGTACTCTCTATCTGCCCAAGAACCACCTTTATAAACCCTAGACTTATCACTAATTAATGTAGTTCTTCTCTTGTCATCATATTTATAATTATTGACAATATTCCCTAAAGTATCGATTTCTGCTTCTGGTTTTTGAGGTGAGTTGTACATTCTTGTGGTGCGATCTAATTGGTCTTTATCTAGTCCGTAGAACTTAGAAGAAGCTTGATCACCATCACCTAAACTTGAGTTATTTGCTAAGTTATAATTTCTTCTCATGTAAGTATCTTCTTTGGTAATTGGAATATACTTAACACTTCCTGGTAAATCTTTAGGTACAATTCTACCATTTTCTAAAGTATCGTATTGAACTTCTCCATCACCTACTATGACAACTTTACCTTCTTCGTTTATCAGCTTTTTAGTAAAAATATTACCTCTAAAATAATTAAAGTCATTTGCTTCAGAATCGATAATTGGTCTATAAACATCCTGTACCCATTCAGATACGTTACCCGACATATCGTACAATCCAAAGGCATTAGGAGGATAACTTCTTACAGCATTAGGAATATCTGACCCATCACTACTCCATCCTGCAATACCACTATAGTCTCCTTTTCCTTGCTTAAAGTTAGCTAACTGATCTCCTCTTCTTCTCTTATCTCTATCACGAGTATATTTACCACTCCATGCATATTTCTTTCTACCTCTAATATTATTATATTCTCGATTTTCAAAAATTGCTTTGGCAGCATATTCCCATTCTACTTCTGTAGGTAATCTAAATTTTTGAGATAAAATTCCATCCGAAGAAGTAACTTGTCTTCCAGTAAAAGCTCCTTTTACTGGCTTTGGTTCTCCTTTTACTCTTGGCACTGGAATTCCTTTTTTATAAATTGTAGAATCTCCGTCAAAAATTGCGTAAGGGTCTGTTAAATAAGTATCAGTATCAAAGTTATTTTCACCTTTAAAACTTATTGAATCTTCCTTAAAAATATTTTTTATAACTCCTTTATCCATTAATATTTTTAAGTTAACCGCATTAGTACGCCACTTACAATATTTATTGGCTTGTATCCAACTAACCCCTACTACAGGATATTCTGCATATGAAGGATGTCTTAAGTAACTTTCAGATAATAAGTTTGTATTTCCCAAACCTTTTCTCCATACCAATGTATCAGGTAAAATAGATGGGTAAATATTTTTGAACTGTGGGTCTTCTGGAGGAAATACATCTTTAGTATATTGCATGAATAATCCATATTCTGCATTGGTCACCTCTGTTTCATCCATGTAAAAAGTACGAACATGCATTTTTTGAGGAGTTGTATTCCAATCAAACATAACATCATCTTGCACTAATCCCATAGTAAAGGTACCTCCTTCAATATGAACCATCCCTGGCGGCACATTTTTTCCTTCTTTGTACTCTCCCTTCAAATAACCTCCGTAATTAGGATCATTAAAGTTCCAACCAGTTAATGAAGACTTCCCCGATCTAGCTCCATTACTCTTACAAGAAGTAATTAATAAACCAGTGATCGCTAATAAACTAAATAATTTCAACGTACTTTTCATGTATTTTTAACTGTTTTTTAAGGGTGTCGCAATTTACAATATTTCTAATTTCTTACAACTAATTTATCTATAAATTCACATTTAGTAACCTTGTCTATGCAAGATTACAAACGACAGTTTTTGTACTTTATTATCACGAATCTAAGAAAAAGATTAAAATATAGACTGTTAAAGTTTAATATTTTTAGTGATGTAAAATTATTTTTTTCATAATTCTGAGAATACATATAATATTATCATGGTAATACCGTTACCTTATTAAACTAATAAATAAACTTTTAAAGTTTGCGTTACAAAGAAGTCCAAAAAAAGTTATTAGTTATATACTCCCCCAAGAAAAATTATATATTTGCTAAACAATTAATCAAATTTTACATGAAAAAATTATCAATCGTATTATTTTTTGTGTGCTTTACCCTTCAAAATAAAGCGCAAGCCCAAACATCAATAAATACCACGGCAATGCCTTTTTTATTGATTACACCTGATGCTCGTGCTGGTGGTATGGGAGATATCGGAGTTGCTACATCTTCAGACGCCTTTTCTATCTTTCACAACCCTGCAAAAACTGCATTTAATCAAAACAGAATAAGCATAGGACTTAACTATACTCCTTGGCTTAGAAACTTAACTGACGATATTTTTGTTGGTGGAGGTTCTTACGTTAATAGGTATAGTGAAAAATCAGCTTGGGGAGTTGATTTAAAGTATTTCTCTCTTGGAGAAGTAGCTTTAACTAATGACAGCGGTGCTTCTAATGGAATAGAGAACCCTAATGAATTAGCTATTACTGGTATTTATTCATTAAAGTTAAGTGAAACTTTTTCTATGGGAATCGGTTTAAAGTACATCCACTCTAATTACAAAATAAGAAGTAACGATTCCAATTTAGAAGCTGTTAATTCTTTTGCTGTTGATGTTTCTGGTTATTATCAATCTAAAGAGAAAAACTTTGGAAACTTTAACGGGCGTTACAGATTAGGTTTTAACATCGCTAACATAGGCCCAAAAGTAGAGTATAGTCCTGGTGTTCCTAACTTTATTCCAACCAATGCTAAAATTGGTGGTGGTTTTGATTTTATCTTTGATGACAAAAACATTTTGGGGCTTAACTTAGAATTCACAAAGTTATTAGTTCCATCTAGTCCTAACTCAGAAAGAGGTTGGTTCGAAGGAATGTTCACCTCTTTGGGAGACAGAAGTTTTAGTGAAGAATTACAAGAAACTACATGGGCCTTAGGTGCTGAATACTTGTACAATAATGCTTTTGCTCTTAGAGCAGGTTATTTTCATGAGAGTGAAGAAAAAGGACAACGTCAGTACTTTACTTTAGGTACTGGGTTTACTGCAAGAGCTTTTACTTTAGATTTATCGTACTTGGTAAATACCGCAGCTGTTAATAATCCTTTAGAAAATACATTACGTTTTTCTTTATCATTTGATTTAGGAGAACTATATGAAGTATATTAAAAAATAGTATTTTTTTTTATAAATTCGTATCAGAATATAAAAGCAGTCTTATCGACTGCTTTTTTTGACTAATTTATTTACGATGAAGAAAATTGACGTAACTACTACAGCAACTCTATTTGATAATATTTCACAATTATCAACCGAAGATGCTTTTTTAATGGACAAAGCTGTTGAAGCAAGACAAAAAGCTTACGCTCCTTACTCTAAATTCAATGTTGGAGCTGCTGTATTACTTGATAATGGTGAGGTTGTTTTAGGTAATAATCAAGAAAGTGCTGCCTACCCTTCTGGTATGTGCGCAGAGCGAGTGGCTATTTGGAAAGCTGGTTCTGATTTCCCTGATATGAAGGTAAAAAAAATAGCTATAACGGCAGCTTCTGAAAATTCTACCGTGAATAAACCAGTTGGTCCTTGTGGAGCATGCCGTCAAACATTATCAGAATACGAAATAAATCAACAACAACCTATTGAAATTATTTTTATGGGTGAAGTTGGTAAAATTATAAAAACTGAATCACTGCTTTCTTTACTACCTTTTTCTTTCGATAGTTCCTATTTGTAACTTCAAAAGATTAAAATCATAAAAAAAGCCCATTTATATTTATAAAAAAACAAAACCTTTTATGTTTTTTAAGAATATCGTAATTCTTAAAAATTGACTGTAAATAAAGAGGTTATCGACTGTAAAAATGTTTTATTTGTAATTACTCAACATTTAAAATTTAGTATATCGAATGAAATTATCAGTAATAACAGGAACAGGTGCCTTTATTCCATCAATTAAAAAAGAAAATAGTAAGTTTAATGACAACTTCTTCTTAAATGCTGATGGGACTTCCTTTGATAATTCGAATCCTGTAATTATTGAAAAGTTTAAATCTATAACTGGTATTGAAGAGCGTCGCTATGCTAAGCCAGAATACAAAGCTTCTGACCTAGGTTTTTTTGCTGCAAAAAAAGCAATTGAAGATGCTAATATTAATCCTGAAGAATTAGACTATATCATTTTTGCTCATAATTTTGGAGATGTTAAAAAAGATGCTATTCAAAGTGACATTCTTCCAAGTTTAGCTACTCGTGTAAAACATTTACTACAAATTGAAAATCCAAATTGTGTAGCATACGATATTCTATTCGGTTGCCCAGGTTGGATTGAAGGTGTTATTCAAGCTCAAGCTTTTATAAAAGCTGGTATTGCTAAAAAATGTTTAGTAATAGGTGGCGAAACTCTATCAAGAGTTATAGACATGAACGATCGCGACTCTATGATTTATAGTGATGGTGCTGGTGCTTGTATCGTAGAAGCTGCTGATAAAAACGATAGTGGAATTTTGAGTCATGCTTCACAAACTTTTACTAAAGAAGAAGCTTATTACCTGTTCTTCGGGAATTCTAATGATAAAAGTAAGGATAACGATGTACGTTATATAAAAATGCATGGACGAAAAATTTATGAATTTGCCTTAACCAATGTTCCAAAAGCTATGCAAACTGCTTTAGATAAAAGTGGTGTAGCTATTGATGATGTAAAAAAAATATTCATTCATCAAGCCAATGAAAAAATGGATGAGGCTATCATTAAACGCTTTTATCGTTTGTATAAGAAACCAATTCCTGAAGGTGTGATGCCTATGAGCATTCACAAATTAGGGAACAGTTCGGTAGCTACAGTACCTACCCTACTCGATTTAGTTTTAAAAGGCAATATTGAAAACCAAGAAGTAAAAAAAGGCGATGTTATTATACTTGCCTCTGTTGGTGCAGGGATGAATATCAATGCAATTGTGTACAAGTATTAATAGTTTGTTAAGCAGAAGAATTTCTTGTTAAATATTCTCGCAAATCTAAAATGTAAGTACTATTTTTGCGCATGCAACAACACAACGTACTTATATTAGATTTCGGATCGCAATACACACAGTTAATTGCGCGCCGCGTAAGAGAATTAAACATTTATTGTGAAATTCATCCTTACAACAAAATACCACAAAACTTAAACGATTTTAAAGCTGTAATCCTTTCTGGAAGTCCATCATCTGTTCGTTCAGAAGAGGCTCCTCATCCAGATTTATCTGAAATAAGAGGTAAAAAACCTTTATTAGCAGTATGCTATGGTGCACAATACTTAGCTCATTTTTCTGGTGGTTTAGTAGCTCCTTCCAACACTCGTGAATATGGTAGGGCTAATTTATCTTTTATTAAAGAAGGAGAAGAATTCTTTAAAAACATTTCAGAAGGAAGTCAAGTTTGGATGAGCCATTCTGATACAATAAAAGAATTACCAACTAACGGAACTTTGCTAGCAAGTACTCATGATGTAGAAAATGCAGCATATAAAATTGAGGGAGAGACTACCTATGCCATTCAATTTCACCCAGAAGTGTATCATTCTACAGATGGGAAACAATTATTACAAAACTTTTTAGTTAATATAGCAGGAGTAGCCCAAACTTGGACACCAGATTCTTTCGTAGACGAAACGGTCGCTGAGTTAAAAGCTAAAATAGGTAATGATAAAGTTGTTTTAGGATTGTCAGGCGGAGTAGATTCTACCGTAGCTGCGGTTCTACTACACAAAGCTATAGGAAGTAATTTACACTGTATTTTTGTTAATAACGGATTGTTACGTAAAAATGAGTTTACTGACGTATTAAAGCAATACGAAGGTATGGGATTAAACGTTAAAGGTATAGATGCTTCGGCACGTTTTTTGGAAGAGCTTGCAGGATTAAGTGACCCAGAAGCGAAACGTAAAGCCATTGGTAAAGTTTTTATTGATGTTTTTGATGATGAAGCGCATCAAATAGAAGATGCTAAATGGTTAGCTCAAGGAACAATATACCCTGATGTGATTGAATCAGTTTCTGTAAACGGTGGTCCTTCAGCTACTATAAAAAGTCATCACAACGTAGGTGGATTACCAGATTTCATGAAATTAAAAGTGGTAGAACCTTTACGTATGATTTTTAAAGATGAAGTACGTCGTGTAGGTGCTTCTATGGGAATTGATAAAGAGTTATTAGGTCGTCATCCATTCCCTGGTCCTGGTTTAGCTATTAGGATTTTAGGAGATATCACTGCTGAAAAAGTTCGTATTTTACAAGAAGTAGATGCTGTATTCATCAACGGATTAAAAGAAAGCGGATTATACGATAAAGTATGGCAAGCAGGTGCTATTTTGTTACCTGTAAACTCTGTTGGAGTTATGGGAGATGAAAGAACTTATGAAAAGGTAGTTGCCTTGAGAGCAGTAGAGAGTACTGATGGTATGACTGCAGATTGGGTTAATTTACCTTATGAGTTTTTACAAAAAACATCTAATAAAATAATAAATAATGTAAAGGGGGTAAATAGAGTTGTATACGACATTAGCTCTAAACCACCAGCAACAATTGAATGGGAATAAAAATCCATCATTAATATAAAAAAAGAGTAGATGAAGAAATTACAATTTTTACTATTAGTTTGTATTTTAACTTTTACCGTTTCTTGCGGTCAACAAAAACGTTACGTTTCGTACAAAATCCAAGAAGGTGAGACGATGCGAGACATTGCAGACCGTTTGGACATGAGAACGAAAGATTTATTACGCTTAAATCCTGATGTTGGAAGACGTCCTGAAGCTAACACAGTAATTGTTATACCTAATCCTAAAATTAAAAATAGTACTTCTCCATCTACTACTTCTTCTCCTGAAGAAGAAACCGTAGATACCACTGACACTGATAAGCATAAAGACACAACTCCTGAAACTGAAGATGACAATACTGAATTTCAACAAACAATTGTTGAATATGAAACTCACGAAGTTCAAAAAGGAGAAACTGTTTACCGTATTACAAAACAATATGGTATTACCAAAGATGACTTAATCAAATTTAATCCTGAATACACTAATATTCAAAGTAATAATTTAAGTATTGGTCAAATATTAAAAGTTAAAGAAATCAAGAAAACCATTACTATTGATAAAGAGGAAGTCTTAGAAAAGTTCTTAACACATACTGTAAAGAGTAAAGAAACTATGTACAGTTTAACTCGTTTCTACAATGTATCCAAAGAAGATTTATTGCGTTTGAATCCTGAATATCCAGATTTAGTTGATAACAAATTATCAATTGGTCAATTATTAAAAATCAAACCTATTGAAGAAGTTAGTAAAAAAGAGAACTATACTTTTTATAAAGATTCTATTGAAATTGACACCTCTATAAATCTTGCTATTTTGCTTCCTTTTAAAGCTGATGAGTACAATACTAAATCAAGCAAAGATATTTTTGAAGGAAACCAATTAGCAAACATGGTTACTGATTTTTATTTAGGAGCTGAAATCGCTATTGACTCTATTAAAAAGCAAGGAGTACTGGTAAATGTTAATCTTTTTGACACAGGAAATAGAGGGAAGAATATCGCCACCATTTTAAAGAATAAAAGGTTAGAAAATACCGATGTAGTTATTGGTCCTTTTTACTCTGACAAAGCAGAAGTTGTTGCTCGTGATGTAAATGCACCTGTTGTTTTCCCTCATTACTCTAGTAAACAAAGTAAATTTTCTTCATCTAAATTAGTAAAAACTTCTCCCGAAAAAGACAATTACACTGAGTATTTAGCATCTTATTTAAAAGACAACTATAAAGATCAAGAAATATTTATTGTAAGCGATGAAAAAAAAGACACTAACATAAGTGTTTCTAAGATTATTTCTGAGCTAAAAAAACATGATAGTATTAATAACATACATGTTTTAAAACCAGAAAAAGGCTACATAAAAAGAGAACGTTTTACAAGCAAAATGTCTTCTAAAAGACATAACTGGGTAATCCTTGCTTCAGAAGATAATGTAGTAGTTGCTGATGCCTTAAATAGTATGATTAGTTTACCTGACGAAACTAAAGTTCAGGTATTTGCTACCAGTAAAGGTAGCGCTTATGATAAGATTGATAATAATAAGCTTGCCAGTATCAATTTCACTTATGTTTCTAACACATACTCAGATGAAGATGCTATAGAAACAAAAGATTTCAACAACAAATATTTACAAAAAAACAATACTATCCCTTCAGACTATGCTATTAAAGGGTTCGATATTACCTATGATGTTTTAATGCGTTTAGCTTCGGGGAATGAACTTACAGACACCTTTAAAAAAGGAGTTTCTTTACGTGTTGAAAATAAATTTGATTATCGTAAAAAAATGTTTGGAAGCAGTGGAAATCAAGGTTTATTTATAGTTAAATACAATGAAGATTTAAGTTTAAGTAGACTTAGATAAATAATCTTAATCTTACAATAAAAAAGCCAAAACTTTTAGTTTTGGCTTTTTATTACTTATACATTTCTTTATAATATTTTTGGTACTCTCCACTTGTAACATTCTTAACCCAATCTTTATTTTCCAAATACCATTTAACTGTTTTTTCTATTCCTTCTTCAAACTGTAAAGAAGGTTCCCACCCTAACTCATTTTTAAGCTTTGATGCGTCTATTGCATAACGAAAATCATGACCTGCTCTATCTTTTACGTGAGTGATTAGTTCTTCTGATGCTCCTTTTTCTCTCCCTAAAAACCTATCTACTACTTTTATTAGAACTTTAATCAAATCAATATTTTTCCATTCATTCCCCCCCCCTATATTATATGTATCTCCTAATTTTCCTTTATGAAAAATAACATCGATTGCTTTCGCATGATCTTCCACATACAACCAATCTCTTACATTTTCTCCCTTACCGTACACTGGTAAAGGTTTGTTATTACAAATATTATTGATGAATAATGGAATTAATTTCTCAGGAAACTGATGTGATCCGTAATTATTTGAACAGTTAGAAATTACCATGGGCAAGCCATATGTATTATAATATGCTCTTACAAAATGATCTGAAGAAGCTTTTGATGCCGAATAAGGTGATTTGGGATTATACGAAGTTTCTTCAGTAAAAAACCCATCATCTCCTAAGCTTCCATACACCTCATCCGTAGAAATATGGTAAAACAATTTCCCTTCAAAATTGCCTTTCCAACTATTTTTAGCAACTTCTAATAAATTTAAAGTTCCATAAACATTAGTTTTAACAAATGACAAAGGATCTATGATAGAACGATCTACATGTGATTCTGCTGCTAAATGAATAACTCCATCAATTGAATAGGTAGAAAACAATTCTTTCACCAAACCTTCATCGCAAATATCTCCTTTTACAAAGGTGTAGTTCGGTTGATGCTCAATATCTTTTAAATTTTCTAGATTTCCTGCGTAGGTTAATGCATCTAAATTTATTATGTGATCGTTTGGATACTTATTTACAAACAATCGCACCACATGAGAGCCTATAAAGCCAGCTCCTCCTGTAATTAATATATTCCTCATGAAAGTTTAGTATATAAACTCAAAGTTACTAATAAATAAACGGAGTTTTTAACTCTATAAAAGTAGAAAGTTGTTGGTCTTTTGAAGAAAGTATTACGTCTTCAGGATTAGTTTTCCAATCAATATTCAACGTAGTATCGTTCCATATAATTCCAGAATCGTATTCAGGAGCATACCAATTATCTACTTTGTATGCAAAAATAGCTTCTTTGGATAAGGTTACAAACCCGTGCGCAAAACCTCTTGGAATAAATACTTGCTTTTTATTTTCTTCGGATAACTCTACCGCTATATGTTTCCCATAGGTAGGGGAGTCTTTTCGAACATCAACCACTACATCCAATACTTTTCCTTGGATACAACGGACTAGCTTCGCTTGTGCAAAAGGTGGTTGTTGAAAATGCAACCCTCTTAAGGTTCCGTAAGTTGATTTTGACTCATTATCTTGAACAAAATTTATGTGTTCAATATTATTTTCAAATTCTTTTTGATTGAAAGATTCAAAAAAATATCCTCTATGATCTCCAAAAACTTTTGGTTCAATAACAACAACTTCAGGAATTTCAGTCTTCGTAAAAATCATTATCTCTCTTTTGCTAAGTTTAATAAGTATTGTCCATAGCTATTTTTTTTCAAAGGTTCTGCTAAATTCCTGACTTGTTCTTTATTAATATACCCCATGTATAGTGCTATTTCTTCTATACATGCTACTTTTAAACCTTGACGTTTTTCAATAGTTTCAATAAATTGACTTGCTTCTAATAAAGAATCATGTGTCCCGGTATCTAACCACGCAAAACCACGTCCCATTAACTCAACCTTTAACTGTTCGTTTTCTAAATAATACTGATTTACTGAAGTGATTTCCAGCTCTCCTCTTCCTGAAGGCTTTACATTTTTGGCTACTTGAATTACATGGTTTGGATAAAAATACAAACCAACCACTGCATAGTTTGATTTTGGGTTTTCTGGTTTTTCAATAATAGAAACAGCATTTCCACCCTCATCAAAATCTACTACTCCGTAACGTTGAGGATCTTTTACATTGTACCCAAAAACAGTAGCTTTATTCTCTTTTTTTATATTTTGTATGGCAGCTTGAAGCATTTCCGGCAATCCGTGACCATAAAAAATATTATCGCCTAAAATGAGACAAACATCATCATTCGCTATAAACTCTTCTCCTATTATAAAGGCTTGTGCTAACCCATCCGGTGAAGGTTGTTCTGCATAACTTAAGTGTATTCCTAAATCATTACCGTCTCCTAATAATTTTTGAAAACTTGGAAGATCATCTGGAGTAGAAATAATCAAAATATCTCGAATACCAGCCAACATTAATACTGATAACGGATAATAAATCATCGGTTTATCATAAACTGGTAGCAATTGTTTTGATACTCCTTTAGTAATAGGATATAACCGTGTTCCTGACCCTCCTGCTAGTATAATGCCTTTCATATAATACAATTTTGATTTATGAATTACGAATTATGATTTTATCATATTTGTAATCTGTTTACCCCATCTATGATACTGCTAATGTATAGAAAAAATAAACTATTGGGGAGATGAGGTTCTCAATTTTTAGTTTTTAGTGAGGAATTTAGAGTTCTTAATTATTGATTATGCATTATCCATCCTTTCAGTTTAACTACGCTGAATCAAAAGGTTTCTCTTTACAGAAATGACAAACAAAACGTCATTTCGAACTGAGTGATAACGAATGTGAGAAATCTTATTAAAAGGAGTAACTCCTCACAACCTTAAAATTTAGCTATGCTGAACCTAAAGGTTTCTCCCTACCATTGAAATGACGTTTTAAATTATGATTGTTTCTGTTGCCATTTCCAAGCAGAAAGCAACGCTTCTTCCAATGTCTCTTGAGGTGACCACCCTAAAACTTCATTGGCTTTAGTAGTATCTGCATACGCTGCTGTGATATCTCCTTCTCTTCTAGCTACTATTTTGTATTTCAACGATTGTTGGGTAACCTTTTCAAAAGTTTTTATAATCTCCATCACAGAACTTCCTTTACCAGTTCCCACATTGAAAAACTCAAAATTTTCTTCATTCTCTTTATTCAACAAACGTTCCAAAGCTTTTACATGCGCTTTTGCTAAATCTACAACATGAATATAATCACGAATGGCTGTCCCGTCTGGAGTTGGATAATCATCTCCAAAAACAGCCAGTTCTTCTCGAATACCAGCAGCTGTTTGTGTGATAAACGGAATTAAATTTTGTGGTACTCCTAATGGTAACTCTCCAATTTTAATTGACTCATGTGCTCCTATCGGATTAAAGTATCGTAAAGCTATCGCATTCATGTCATACGCTTTACAACTATCTTTTATAATCTCCTCTCCTATCTGTTTGGTATTCCCATAAGGAGATTCCGCTGGTTTAATAAGTGCTCCTTCTGTAATTGGTAACTCATCTGCTTGTCCGTACACCGTACACGATGAACTGAAGATAAAATGATCAATATTTCGATCTTTCATCTCTTGTAGCAGGTAAACTAAAGCATTGATATTATTCTCGTAATAATCCAACGGTTTTTGCACACTTTCGCCTACTGCTTTGAAAGCTGCAAAATGTATCACTCCATCAATTATATTCCCATTAAAAAAGCTATGTACTGCTTTTTTATCTCGTAAGTCTATTTGATAAAAGTTGGGTTTAACATTAGAAATCTCAGTAATTTGCTCTAATACTTCTATTTTAGAATTAGATAAATCATCGATAATCACTACCTCAAAACCTGAGTTTTGTAACTCCACTACTACATGAGATCCTATAAATCCTAAACCGCCTGTTACTAATATTTTTTTCATTACCTAATCATTTTCAAAATTACCTCTTTTATTCGTTCTCTATCTTCATCACTTAAATTAGAACCTGAAGGTAAACATAACCCATCTTCAAATAGTTTTTCTGAAACGTTACTACCGTAATACAAACAATCTTTAAAGACAGGTTGCATATGCATTGGCTTCCATAATGGTCTAGACTCTATATTGTCTTCTAACATAGATAATCTCAAATCCTCTCTAGAAAAGCCTATTTGATTTTCATCTATTAAGATAGAACTTAACCAATGATTTGAATAATAATCTGATGATGATTCAGTGAAAACTTCTATTCCATTTATATCTTTAAATATTTCTTTGTAAAACAAATTATTTGCTCTCCTTAAACTAATATGCTTATCTAAAACTTCCATTTGACCTCTTCCAATACCAGCCGTTATATTACTCATACGATAGTTATAACCAATCTCTGAATGCTGATAATGAGGTGCATTATCTCTTGCTTGAGTAGCTAGAAAGATTGCTTTTTGCTTACTTTCTTCACTATGAGAAACTAAAGCTCCACCTCCTGAGGTAGTAATAATTTTATTTCCGTTAAAAGATAAAACCCCAAAATCTCCAAACGTACCACATTTTTGTCCTTTATAAGTTGAACCTAAAGCTTCAGCAGCATCTTCAATTAATGGTATTTCATAGTATTCACTTAGTTTTTTTATTTGATCAATTTTTGCAGGCATTCCATATAAATAAACAACAATAATTGCCTTTGGTTTTTTTCCTTTAGAAACTCTATCTTCAATAGCAGCTTTTAAAGCATGTGGACACATATTCCAAGTTTCTTTTTCGCTATCAATGAACACTGGAACACCTCCCTGATATACAATAGGATTTGCTGAAGCTGAAAAAGTCATACTTTGACATAAAACCTCGTCACCATTAGAAACCCCTGCTAATACTAATGCTAAATGTAACGCTGAAGTACCAGAGGCTAAACATGCTACTTTTGAATTATGAGCTATATATTTTTCTAAATCATCTTCGAAACCATTCACATTAGGCCCTAGAGGAGCAACCCAATTTGTATCAAATGCTTCCTGTACATATTTTTGCTCTCCTCCTCCCATATGTGGAGAGGATAACCAAATTTTATTCATTTTCTTCCTTTCTGTATTTAATTATTTTTCCTGGATTCCCAACTACTACAGCAAAATCTGGAACATCTTTTATAACAACTGTCCCTGCTCCAATTGTTGACCATTTACCTATTCGAATATTAGGAATCAAAACTGCACCTGCACCAATGTGAGCTCCTATTTCTACTTCAACACCTCCTGTTACAGTAACACCTGGTGAAATATGAACATAATCTTTAATATTACAATCATGATCAATATTACAATTGGTATTTATTATGCAATGCTTGCCTATCTTAGCCTCAGCATTAATAACAGCCCCAGCCATTATCACAGTTCCTTCATCAATACTTGCTGTCTCAGAAATAAAAGCATTAGGATGTACAGCTTTACCAAACTTTACATCAAGCTTATTTACAATTCTGTTTCTAACCCTATTGTCACCTATTGAAATTATTATTTCATCGCCTGTATTACATTTCTCTTTAGAGAAAGCTCCTAATATTTTTGTCCCTAGTAAATTTGATGACAAGTTTTTAGAATCATCAAAAATACCTCTAACAACTTTTCCTGAAGCCTTCAATATTTCTAAGATTACTTTACCATGACCACTAGCTCCATATAAACAAGTATTCATTATTTCAAAAATTCTTTATATACTTCCAGTTGGTTAACAGAATTAATCCCTACAACTGTCGATAATACATTTTGATATTTTAATACATGTGATAAACACCCTTTAATCACGTCTTGTGTTTTAGAACTTTTTATTAACTTACCAGCAAAAAAAGGTCTAATAGCTATAAAAGGAACTGTTTTAGCAAAATTTTCATACTCTTTCTCTTCTTTGTTTAAGTAAGAGATTACACCATCAAGATGTGGTAACTTAATTACTTCTTGTGCAAAGACAGGTGAATATGGAAAACTAAAAACACTTTTAATTTTACCTTTTTTCTTTAATTTATAAAGGGAATTTAAAATCTCATCTTTTTGAGATATTAGAGTATGTAACCTATCTTTATCATTAATCGGCTTTGATCTTACTAACCATTGTAAAACATCAATACTATCTATATCTAGTTTTCTTAATTCGTTATCAATCTTGGTTTCTAAATTGAGATGTGAAAACTTAGTTTCCTCAAAATGAGGTGATGATATTTTAACAATATGCTTAATGCTCTTTTTACAAGAAGCCTTTGAGATCGCACTTGAATATAAATCATAGGAACTATACTCATAAGATGAATGATGAGTATCTATTCCAATAGAATAACCTTCTTCAATCAATCTTAAAACATCAATAACTGATAACTTTTTATCAGCAAAACGCATAGTTCCTAGTGTAATAGGACTTAAAGATAAGTTTTGTTTTAGTTCTTCCACTTTAGGCCTGTTTTCCAGATAAATCTATCATTTGTTTTAGCTACTTCATATGAAGTTCGACCATGTAAAACTAGTTCATCCCACCATAAAACTGCTTCTCCAGGATTTAACGTAACTTGTTCAATCATGTGAGAATTTGCTATATAATTTTGTAAGAAGTCAAAAAATTCTTTGTTTAAAGCTTTATTCTCTTCTGTTTCGTCTTTATCTACACAATAGTAGTTATAATTAAAGTGAATTAATCCATCCTCTTTAATATCAATTATTTTTTCAGTTCTTTCTTCTCCTGCTTTCTTATATCTAACATCTGTAGTTGTAAGACGATTTAATAAATCAGGGCAGTTTTCCTCCATATATTTTAATAAAACTGGTCCGTCAATAAATGTAGTAGCTCCACCTTTAATAGCTTTATTAACACTATAAAACAACATTATATCAGCTGGATTAGCAATGTAAGATTCATCGGTATGAAGTGGTTGAGCATTCTTACTATGTCTATAAGCAGATAAATCAGGAATGTCATGGTCATATCTTATTTCTAACCATTTCTCGTGAGTTTGAGCCCCTTCATTTTTAAAATCTTCTCCAATATTAATTGATTCACCTACATTATCAGTTAAAACATCATAAAACTCTCTTAAGTCTCCTAAATACCACTCAGGTATTACTTTAATTACTTTATACTCTTTTAGCGCCTTTTTCACCTCTAAAGCTGCTAATTCAGCATCATTAGTTCTTAATTTAACTTCAGTTATAAATTTCATATTCACAATGTTTATTTTCTATTTTATATTTCTTATTAACATGAATGATTCAGCAGCATTTGCACCAACAGTAGAGCCTCTGAACTTTGCTAAAGCATTAATAGCTTCAATAGATCTAGAATGAGGAAACTCTTTTAGCTGACTTTCAAACTTCTTCATTGCTTCAACCTTCTGTTCCATAAATTCACTAACGTCTACAAAAACATTAGGTATAAAAGCATCATCTCCAAAAGGTGCCGCCCACTCAGTCTCAGATAAAGTTTCATAACTATAGATTTCTTTAACTGAACATCCATTAACAGGTTTAATTGCCACTAAAGAAGATTCAAACACCATTCTATGATCCTTATGTAAATCACCTCTATGAGGTAGATAAACTATCTCTGGTTCATAAGATTTGATTATTTTACTTATCTCATTGGAAATTAAATATGATGGAGTTTGATCCAACATAGGAGCAGGAAAATCATAAAATATTGTCTCTTCTATTTTTAGATATTTATGTGCTTCTTTTGCTTCTTTCCTAATACCTTCTATTACATCATCAGAGTACAATTCTTTAATACCTCTAGTTACTACAACTACTTTTACAGTATCTCCCTCTGATATATGCTTTGCTATTGTAGCTCCACATCCCAATATTTCATCGTCAGCATGAGGTGCTATTACTAGTACATTCATTTAATATTTTTTTAATTTTTCCAATTCTTGTTTCATTTTGAATATCTCAATATCAGAATAATAACCAAGTTTTTGACCAACTTTTAGTTTTTTATTTAATCGATTATTTGATAAATCAAAAATTTCATAATCTATTAAACTTAATAAACCTTCTCCAGTTTGAACTAAAGCTACTCCATCTTCGTCAACCTCTAATACTCTTCCTATTACACCTGCAAAATTACTATTATTTTCAATTCTAGCTTTCCAAATTATTATTTTTACGTCTTCTTTAAATGTAAATGCTCCTGGATGTGGTCTAGATGATGCTCTAATTAACTTATAAATATCTTTTGAAGTTTGAGACCAATTAATACATCCATCATTAGGTGCTCTTCTTCCATAATATGTGGCTTTAGAATGCTCTTGTTCTATATATTCTATTTTTCCATTCTTTAATTTTGGGAACCATTCTTCTAATGCTTCCGAAATGGCATCTAACATTTTCAACTCAAAATCTTCAGCATAATCGTCTTCTTCAATATCAAATAATTTTTGTCCTAAAATTGGACCACTATCAACTCCTGAATCAATTAAAAAAAAGTTCGCTCCTCCTTTTTTTTCATTTAAAATTGACCAAGCAATAGGCGCACGACCTCTTCCTCTTGGTAGGTTAGTGGGATGAAAACCGACAACTCCTTTTGTTGGTATATTCATTATCTCATCTTTTACTAATTGAGATAAACCTACAACAAACAATAAATCTGGTTTCCATTCTTTTATTTGATCAACTACATCAGGATCATTTATATTAAAGAAACCTTTATAAGGAATAGACTCTTCCTCTGCTATAGGTTTTAATAATGTATACGCACTAACATTTTTTAAAGATTTAGGTTCGTATCCTAAAACACCAACAAGATCCATCTTATGCTTTATAAGTTGATTTAATGTTGCTTGCGTTGATGTTACTGCACCTGCTAAAACAATTCTCATTTTACTTTTAATCTTTTTTAAACCTTTCCTCTCCTAAAATTACAACTGCGAAAGTTTTGAATATAATTTTCAAATCGTTGATTAAACTAACATTTTCAACATATTTTCTATCAAAAACCCAACGATCTTTCCATGGCAAATGTATATTTCCATTTACTTGTGATAACCCAGTTAATCCAGGTCTAACTTTTAATCTATATTCAGCATTATCATCAAAATATTCTTTAATATTAGGAAGTACTGGACGAGGTCCTACTATAGACATGTCGCCTTTTATAACATTTATTAATTGAGCTAATTCATCAATTTTATATCTTCTAATAAATCTACCTACTTTAGTTACATTTACATCATCTTTATAAACTTGCTTATCTACAGAAAAATTACGATTTACATACATAGAACGGAATTTATATAGTTTAAACAAACCACCATTTAACCCTATCCTATCTTGAGTATAAAATGCTGAACCCTTACTTGAAAAATAAATAGCTATTATGATAATAATAAATAATGGACTTAATAAAACAACACTACCAAGACCAAAGAGCAAATCGAATATTCTCTTAAAAAAATTACGATACATTATTTTAATGTTTTTTCTATATGGTTTATATACTCATCAGCTAGAGATAATCTATCAAAATGCTTTTTAGCATAAATGTACCCATTTTCTCCTTGTTGCTTTTGTAAATCTACTTTATCTTTATATTCCAAGATTTTCTTTGAAATATCCTCTGCGTCTTCTGGCACAACACAAATACCACAATTAGCAGTCTCTATAAGATCTTTTGACACTCCTTCAATTGCCAGTAAAATAGGTTTTTTACATGACATGTAATCAAAAGTCTTATTAGAATAAATAGTTTTAAAAGTATCAACTCTTTTTAAAACTGAAGCTCCCATATCAGAAGCTAAAATATATTTAAAAACTTCAGATTTAGAAACTGGGTCTCTAAAAACTACATAATCTTCAACCTCAAGTTCTTTAGTTTTTGAAATAAGCATATCCTTCTGCATTCCAGAACCAATTAATTGAAAAACAATATTTGTTCCTTTCAATAATACTGCGGTATGCACTAACTGAATCAAATGGTTAGCTACACCATGAGCACCTACATATGTTATTACAAATTTATCTTCTAAATTCAATTCTTTTTTAAAAGATAATGCATCAAATGTTTCTTGTACCTTCTCTGACAAAGTAAAATCAGCAGCATTAGGAATGAATATTATTTTTTCTTTTTTAATATTTTTTTTCTCTAAAAGTTTTTCTTTGAAAGCAGGAGTTAAAACATTAATTAATTTAGATCTCTTATAGATAAATTTTTCGAACCAATAAGCAAACTTTATAATCATTTTGTTTTTAAGCACACCTGTATCTATAGCAGACTCTGGCCACAAATCACGTATTTCAAAAATAAAAGGTGTTCTTTTAATTATAGATAGAACATAAGCTGTTATGGCTACAAATAATGGTGGAGAAGTAACTAATATAACATCAAACTTCCCTTTAGTTTTAAATAAACCTGCATAAATACTTGAAAAAACAAACGAGAAATAAGCCCACAATCTTCCTAAAAAATTCACGTTGTAACTTTCAGAAACGTGGCATCTTATTACATCAACATTACTATAAAAATTTTCATCTTTAAAAGTAAATTTTCCTTTATATCTTTTGTGTTTCTTTCCTGTTGTGTAATGAACCATTCCTCCTAAAACAGTTATTTCATGACCTTGATTTGCCCATGTCTTCGTCATTTCATTAAATCTAGATCCACCACCATCATCTTTTTCTAAAAAAGCTTGATGTATTAATAAAATTCTCATTTATAAAGTTATTCTTATTTCTGTATTAAATTGACTTTTATTTGTTTCAAATCGTAATCTTACTGATCTTTCCTTTACTCCATAATAACCTGAATACCATTTTTCTTCAATCAAAGGTTTTAACAAATTACCATCTTCATCTTTGGAAATTATTTCTATGTTTTCCAAGTATTTTTTATCTAAATGCCAATATTGATAAATTTTTTTATTTCCTTTATTTTTAACATTGTCGTTCACTTGCCATAGATTTTCTCCTATTGTTTTTTTAACCGATCTTTCATGAACAATATTAGGTGCTACATGTTTAAAGGCCTTAATTTCACCTTTAAAATTATAAGTGTTATTATTTTTATTTAAAAATGCTTTTGCTTTTTTAACCCAATAAAACCAAATAAATCTTCCTCCTTTTAACATTTGGTCTTCTCCTGAAACACTAACAGTATTGTGTCCTTCTGTTCCATTAAAATACTTCACATATTCTTTATCTGTATTGTATTTATAGGATCCTGAATCTCTCAATATATTAATTCCTTTGACCCATATATCTAGATGTAAATTATCTGCTTGCGAAGGTCTATCTTTATATTTACCACATTTTATAAAAGTAAAATCTTTTGAATCACGACTAATATAATATCCACCAATATCAAATGTATGTATCCCCATTTCTCTCTTTAAAACCTTCATTGAATTGGCTTTTAAACTAACATTCAAAAAATCTTCTCTTAGAAACTCTTCTTCAAATAAATATTCACCTGTTAATACTCTATGTAAACTATTTAATTGTGGTCGGTAATCTCTATAATCAGTTGTTGACAATGGGAAAAACCAAGCTCCGTCATTTGCTCCATAATTAGGAAGAAAACCATTTTCTTCTTGTATGGATTGAAATAAAAAGTTTAATGATTTGTAAGCTTTTTCATAGATGCTTTTTGCAAAAGGTTTTTGAAATTTTTCAGTAATTGTAATACCTAGGGATAGTAACTGAATTACTACTCGATGATAATTCATACTATGTTGTAGGAAAGTTCCGTCATTATAAATTTGATAATTTATTTCTTCTTCGAAATATTTTCTTCCTTTTTTAGACCATTTTTTAGTTTCTGTTATAAATGGGAATAACAATTCACTCAAACTTAAAAATAAAGTCTCAGTTATTGCATGATTATTTCTTACTGCAATTCTAGAAAAATTAATATTGTTATAAACATGATCAATTGACCAATAAATTACATTTTGAATTTTATTCCATCTATCTTCAGTCAAAGCTTGATCGTATTTATAATAATCAAGAACAAAACACCAATTAAAAATTCTAAGAGAAATTTCTTGACTACATATCCAGTTAGGCCCTTGGTTTATGGGATTATTATCAATCCAGCTTTCTACCTCAGAAAAAATAAACTCTGCGTTATTTTTTTTAAAATGAAAATCATATCTTAAAATAGTAATCAAATAAGTAAATCTTGATTTTTCCCATACAAACTTTATATCTCCTGATTCTGAAGATAGATCAGGAATAATTGACCAATGCTTCGATATGTCGTATATAAAGCCTGAAGTCGGATTCTTCAACCAATTGTACTCTCTATTAAGTTTTTTCCAATCTGAACTAAAAAATTGTATCTCTCCACCTAAAATTTTAGTAGCATTAATTTCCAGTTCTTTATCCCTTACTCTTTCTAACTCATCATTAAATGAAAAAATATTAAAATTTGTTTCCCTCCAATCCATAAGAGATATCAACTCTTTTTTTGAAGGTTCAATAGGAAATCTTACTTTTTGAAATCCTAATTTAGCTAACAACATATGATATATTCTAAAAAAGATATATCTAGCTCCCATATTGGATATAAAGTTAGTAACTAATGATAATTTCATATTTTAAAAACTGAACCTTTGTTAAATATTATTAGATGTATAATCTTCCAAATGTTGATTAGCTATTGTGCTTATTAAACTATCAACTATGTAATATTGTTTACCCTCTTTATTTTCTTGTTTCACTCTTACAATCTCTCCATTTAAAAATTGTAATATGACTTCAACATATTTCTTCGTCATTAGAGGCTCAAAACGAGCTCGCAAACTCTTAATAGACTCATTATTTATCAACTGTACGTCAAAAACTTTCAAGATATCTCCTGTATCAACCCCACTGTCCATAAAATGCACAGTGAAACCTATATTTTTAAAATCTTTTTTAAATAAAGGCCATTCTACTACATCCATACCTCGATATTCAGGTAGTTTACCCATATGACAATTTAGCACCCCTGAACCAGAATTTTCTAATATATTTTTTCTTATTAATCCCCCTCCTGTAAAAACAGTTACATCAACTTTTTTTTCTTTTAGTTTTTTCTCTACAAAATCACTATTTAAATCATCTACAAAATATACTTCAATTCCATTTTTTCTTAATTCACGTAAATTTTTTAATTTAATATCTTCTCTGTCTCTAAGAGTTAAAATAGTATCTATATCATTAAATTGATCGTACGCTTTTTCTTTTAAAATTAATTTCTTCCAAATTTTTTTTAATAAGCGAATCCCATCTCTAGAAAACTCTTTCTTAAACCTAGAAATAGTAAATTTCTTTATAAAAACTACATCGATATCAACATCATTTCTTAACAATAATTCTGCGACTGAAGTTGAATATAAACTTTTAGGGTTTGGAGAAATTAATGCTATTTTTTTCTTCATTCTTAGTTTTTAATTTTTTCAATAATATTATTTAATAAAATTAAATTATATGAATATTGTCCATTATAACTTTTAAAAAAACCACTTTTAGACAGAGATTTATTTTTAAGCAACTTAAGAGATGTATTAAGGTAACGAGAATCATTAGTTAAAATATAAACCTCTAACATTAGAGTTATTACATTTTGTATAAAAAAAATCTGGTCATTTTTTTTTCTATAATTCTTTCTTATCCTTTCTCTTAAACTCCTTATTCTAAATTCTAAAAACCTATGAATCTTAGAATACCATAGGATGTGATTTTCATTTTCTACATCTAGATTTTGTCTTAAATACAAGATATTATCTAAGGTTATACTTTTGAAATACTTATAATCTGGTAGAGTATCAAAATTATTACTCAATTCATTTTTTTCATAACTATGCTCTAATACATTAAAAAAAACAGAAAACTCAATATTCATTTTTTTCTGTTCTATATTCTTTAAATGTTGACTTAAATTATTCAGCATATTGTGTTTCTAATTTAAAAATATATGATTTACCATCTACTTTTTTTAAAGCTTCAAAATGTAATATAAAATCATTAATACTCTGTTTCCCATCAGCAAAACCTATTACTCCCCATTTGAAATATCTCATGGGTAAAATATCTTTTTTGAATTTTTTTAGAAGTGTCCAATTCTCTAGATCTTTGGATATGAACAAACTGGCATTATTTTCTAGAACTCCTTCTCCTATTTCTACACTAGTGGCCGCTAAATAATATCCTTCTTTTAAATACTTTAAATACCATACCGGTCCTGGAAAACCACTTTTTTTATCAACTTTATAATTATCTCTATTCATTTTATAATGATAGCTCCTTTCTATAGGGGAATCCATAATCCAATGAACATAATCTTTTTCAAAAAAAAGACTAACAGCTCTATAAGTCTGACTACCATCACCAATACGAATATTTTCAGTAAAACTTTCGTCTGACTTCATTATTATATTTTCATTTTCAAAATCACCTGTTAAAGTCCAGACTTTATCTTCGAAAGGATCATAATAACAACCATGAATATGCTTTACTTCACCACTTTTAAATTGATAAATCAGCTCCCAAGATATTCCATTATTAGAGCTTTTATAAATATTAACAGGTTTACGATCTCCATTATTACCATACTCTCCAAAAAATAAATTACCTTCTTTCGTCCTACACATCGATTGATGAAGAATATTTCTGCAATTTACCAGTTGAAGAGTTAATTTTAGTGTATTGGTATTTAAATCATAAGAATACACTTTACCTTGTCTAATTATAACTAACTTGTCTTCTGAGGGAAAAACATTACATTTATCAAGTCTTAAAGCTCTCCTAGTTAAACGAAACAAGCCAAAAAACCTCTCATATATTTTAATTGGTAAACTTATTTTGCACTTAAAATTATTATAAACTACATCAACTTTATTAAATTTACTCTTAATTATATTTCCTTCTGAATAATAATGAACTATTTCTGTTTTAGGAATTTTATTTACTCTAGTTAGTTTCATCTTAGATATTAAATAAATACAACAATTGAATTTTATTAATCATAGATTAGACTTTGGCTAACTCTATCATTAACTTTTTATAAACTAATTCTTCGTCAAAAAAATCGAATTTTTTGTACGAATTCATACTCATTTCTTTGTAATTATTTTCGTTAAATTTCTTAATAGATTCTGAAAGTTCTAATGGAGATTTTATAGATACAAGAAAACCATTATAATTATTATCTACAATCTCTTCTATTGAATTCCAATAAGTAGATATTATTGGTTTCCCTAAAGACATGGCTTCAACTAATATACCTGGATGACCTTCTCCATAATAATAAGTTGGTAATAAAACTACATCATATAATTCAATTTTATTTATAACTTCTTCTGGTTTCAAAACTCCTTTATAAGTTACAATATCATTGTCTATGTTTTCTTTAGTTAAATTATCATATAATGGACCGAAAACATCGATTGTATAAGTTTTATTTAAATATTGTGAAGCTTGAATTATGTCTAAGATTCCCTTATTTATTTTAACTTGGCTAATAAAAACAAAACTTTTAGAGAATTCATTAACCTTAAAATCTTTTTTAGGTCTTTTTCTCACATTGGGTAATATTAATATTTCTTTTGCTTCGTTTTTTAAAAAAAACTTCTGATTATATAACGTTTCGACTATTACTAAATCACTTTTAAAAAAGGTTTTCTTAGCAAAAAAACGAATAACTTTATTTCTATCTAAAAAATGTTTTTGAAAATTACTTCCAAAAACTCTAAAAACAATTTTTTTTGAAAAAAATCTACCTATTAAATATAAAATTGGAGTTACTAAAAAAGCTCCGTTAGTAGATACATTTATGAAAACTAAATCTGATTTGTATACTTTTTGAAGGTATTTAAATACTACAAAAATTAAACTTCTAAACCTAGAGAAAGGATATTCATTAAGACAAATAAAATCATGAAAAACCTTTTTTTCATCAAAATAATCCTTTAAAGACTTCATTAAAATAGTAGCTCCTCCCAACTGGGAAATATTCTCTTTTGGCAAAGAACCAATTAATAAAATTTTCTTATTATACATAATCCGATTTCTTAATATTTTCCTTAATAATTTTAGCAGGCACTCCTACTACTAAGCAACCATCTGGAATATCTTTAACTACTACTGCGTTGGCCCCAATTACTACATTATTACCTATAGTTACAGGTCCTATAATAGCAGCTCCTGCTCCAACGTAAACACTATTTCCTAATTTAGGAACTTCATATTTTTTTGATGTACCACCTATAGTTACATTTTGATCTATATGCACATCATCTCCTACAATTGTTCTTGCATGTATTACAATACCTAAACCTCCATAACCTAACACAAATTTTTTTCCTAATTTTATACTATACGGTAAATAACATCCAAAAACCAACCTTATAAAATATGTGATTAACTTTGGTATAATTGGTAATTTCCTTAATGCATATGATATTCTTTGTAAAAAAATTGGATTCATTAAATAAGTTTTAATTATTATTATTCTGATCAAAAAGAGAAATATAATTTTCTACCATTGTTTTTTTATTGAAAAAATTTCTAGATATTTTATAATTCATTTCACCAATTCTAGTTCTTTTTTCTACATTCATTGATTTAAATAAATTTATTTTATCAATAATGTCTTCTTTTAAATAGGGATTAAAGAGTAATTCCTTCTGAGTATCTAAATAAATTTTATTATCGGAAACATCAGAGGCTAAAATTGGCACACCGCACAACATAGCATCTATAACCGCATTTGGACAACCTTCATAAAAAGAGGGAAGAATCATAGCATCATATTTAGTCATTACATTATAAATATCTGAAGTTGGTACTAGAATCCTGATTTTTTTATTTAGATTATTTTTTTCTATTAAATCTAAGGCTTGTTTATAAACAGAATAATCTTTAAATACCTCTCCGTACCAATCAACTTGAATATTTTCAACTTCATTTATTGCATCTAATAATCCTAATGGGTTTTTTTGATCTATAAATCTCGCAGGTACTATTAAACGGCATATATCACTTTTACTGAAATCCTTTTTTTTCTCAATACCTTCTGTTGTCGTACCATTTGGAATTACTGATAGTTTAGTTCCATAATATGGTAATAATCTATCTTGTTGCGCATAAGAATTACAAACAATATTATTTGCTACTAAATGACTAAACCTTATTAAAAAATCCTTCATCTTCAAATCGTTAATATTCAGATTACGCTCACCAACAATCAAATGTACTTTTCTCCAAAAAAACAATAGTTTATATATAGCTGAATAGTTATTAGGACCATGTAAAAACGATATTATAATATCAGGCTTTTCTCTATAAAAGAACAACACTAATTTATATATTCTAATTATCTTATTTTCTGTAATAACTTTTACAACTTTTATATCCTTAGATAATAAATTTTCAAAAAAACTATACTTATAATATTGTACAGTAGTTATAGAGTATTTTTTACTCTCTTCTAAACCATTTGCAAGATTTACTAACTGCTTCTGAGCACCACCACTATTGAATGAATCTGTAACTAATACTACTTTACTCTTACCCATTTAGCTTCTTTATTATAGTTTAATTTTAACAAAATCAATCCACAGAAATAATACAAGTTATATCTTAAAAAATGCTCAGGATCAAAATACATTACCCTAAGCGCAATAATCAAAGAAAATGAAATAAAAACAATTACTGAAAGAGAGTTATTTATACTAAAGGAGAACTTATCTATTAATCGCAAAATAAAACCAAAGAAAACACATGTAATTATTACCCCAACTCCCCCCAAGTTTAGATAACCATAGCTCAGAATATCAGAAGGCACTTGTCCCTGTTCCAAACTACCTAACATATTTACTGTGTTTATATCAGATGTTGAAAAGATATTTTCTATTCCTAGTAATTTTCTAGGTAAAATATAAAGTATTGCATTTGTTATATCTTGAAAATAGTAATAGTTATCATTTACTATTATATTATTAATTAATGATAGATATGGAAAAGAAAATTCTCCAATAACCTCATATAATAAATGTGAAAAACGTGCTTCTTTTATTATATCAATATGCTCACTAACTATTCCATCATACATATAAAATCTAAAAATAGATTTACCTATTAAAACAAAAATAGCTGCGAAAAAACCAAAAGCTAAATATTTGATTTTGTTAAACTTTCTTTTAAAAATATCATTCGAAAGAACAAAGCTAAAAATAAAAACCAATAAAAATAATCGCCCAGATTGTCTATAAAAAATCAAAAGAGAAAGAAATAGAGAAATATAAAAAAGTGCTTTGTAAATAACTGACCTACTGGTTACTTTTAAACTCCAAAATATGTATGTAGAAAAATATAAAAAAGTTGAAATCGAAATTAGAAAAGCAAATTTACTCCCTTTTATATCATCTTTCTCATTTGCAAAAGCCATCCTAGTATTGGTACTTATATAACTATCAAATCCTTCTAGTGCTATGAATAAGAAAATACATAAAACCCCTATGATAAACATATACCATGCCACTTTTCTTGATTTTTCATTTAAAAAATAAAATCTAGTTTCTTTTAAATCTACTTTATACTTTTTGATATTGTAACTTAACAATATCGATAAATAACCAATTAATATGAAAATATCAGCTTTTATGTAATACGTAGAATTAACTATATCGTACTTATGCCTATATAGTTTTAACCAACCGTCATTAAAATCATTAGGAGGCGGGATTGCAGAAATTATAAGTGGGAAAAAACAATAAACAATAAAAAATATTATATTAAAAAAATCAAAAACACGAATTTGATATATTTTAATATTAATGATTTGTTTAAAACAAATAATAGTTGTAAACGTTAATAAGAAAAAGTGAATAAAACTATGCATTATTTGTTTTTAATAATTATGGTAATTTAAATTCACAAAGTGATGATAACAAAATGATTGGTTTCCAATTATTTTGTTCGTCTAAGAACTCATGTATAGTTGATTTTGGAGCCAACATACTCTTCGTCATAATTGTACTCATAATATCTTCTTTACTAAGAGCTAACTCTTCTTGATTATGAGTTCTAATAGTTTTACTCAAATATTTAATTTTTGTTACTGGTACAATTTCTGCTCCAAGTTCTAAAAGAGTATGATACCTATGATGACCATCAATTATTAGGCCAGTTTCATGACAACAAATTATTGAAGGAATAACAACATAATCCTTGTAAGAAGTTATATACTCTTTCAAAGCATTTTGTCTCTTCAAAATAACATTTTCATGAGGCTTAAGTTCATTTATTTTTACATTTTCAATGCTAACTACTAAACCTGGATCTTTTAATTTTACAGAGAACATAATTACTCTAAATTTTTTGATTATTTTTTTTGTTTACTACAATCCCATTAATAATATCGAATGTCTGTTTTATGAACTGGTAATCATAACTTCTATCATTAAAATAGAGACTTTTCTTATAATCACCATATGCATTTAAATCTTCTTTATTAGTAACTGATGGATTCATTTGATAATTAGGACTGACCTCTAATATCATTGGCATAGAGTCTAAATCATCATCATGCCAAGCAACATCAAATGCCCCTGTAGTAAGTTTCATTTTAAGAAACTCTTTTATTAAAAAATCTCTCCACTTTTCTGGAAAGTTTTCAAAATCTACCGAAGACCCTCTTCCTGTAGAAGTAGGTTTCCATTCTTTACCGTTATTAATTCTCCAATAATGATGTACTACTTTATCTCCTGCAAAAATTACACGTAAATCTTTTCTCATGTTAAGTAATTCTTGTACAATGATAATTTCATTATTTTCAAAATAACCATCATTTACTATTTCCCTTAAAACATCTTCATTTTCAATCTTATGAACACCCATCGAGCTTGCTGAATGTTCTTCTTTTATTAAAAAAGGATAATTTAAGTTTAAAGATAAAACCTCTTTAATACCTTTACACAAATATGTTTTAGGGGTAGAAATATTTAAAATATCAAACTCCTTACTCATATGATTTTTATTCTCCCAATAAGCAACTTCGTTCGATGAAGGTATTACTCTATTTCCTTGGCTTTCTAATTCTTCTATTATAAATTTCATACTATTTGAATAATTAGTCAGCTTAAGTTCTTTAAGATAGTTTCTATGATAATTCAGTATTATTGTTTTATCTTTAAATTTACCTATGTCTTTATTCCTATAAACTTGGAAAGGTATTTTATTCACAGATAATGCACTTATCCACCCGAAATCATTAACCGCTAAATCCGATAAAAAATAACGCCATCCTCTTTTGGGTATCCATATTATAACTTTTGCATTATTCTTTTCCATAGAAAAATTAGATAATCTATATAAAAAAATAACTCTTACTATTTTTTTTAAAATTTTTTTCATATACTATTTATGACATTTATTACATCAGCTCCTTTGTATTCAACAGGTAGTTTTTCTACCTCTTTAATTGTATCTAAATAATACTTAACAGTACCATTTTCATGATTATAAGACAAATCATCATAATAAAAAACATTATCTGATTTTTCTACGAAAAATTTTAAATATCTTATCTTATCTATTGTATTATCAACTATTATTAGATCATAGTCTAATGAATTAAAATCTAATTCAAGCCTTTTTTTAGTTTGAAAATAGAATTTTAAATTTCTAGCCGTCAAAAAACAAAGCTTTGAATCTTTTGGTAGAGAATAAATTACGTTTTTCATTCCTTCAAAAATTGGAATTTCTAAATATAAAGCACCTTTATTTTCTTTTAGATAAGGCCAAGTATTATATAAAGTATTATCTAAATCAAAAATATATGTTGAATTATTACTTTCACGAAATTTATATTTTAATTTAACTCTAGTAATAAAGTGGTAAAAAAGTTTTATCAATTTAACTATTAACGACTTCATCAATTGATTTTATAATGATTTCATTCTCATCTTTAGATCTTGCTGCAACTCTAATAAACTCTCCATTTAATCCAATTTTATCTTCACAATTTCTAACATACACTCCATACTTTACTAATAGTTCAGTTGCTACCTCTACAGCTGTTTTACCACTAGTTATTTCAATAAGGACAAAATTAGCTCTTGAAGGATATACTTTTACCCCCTTAACCCTCTGCAATTCAGATATAAAAAACAAAGACTCTGTTATATACTTCTTCCTAACAACTTCATACTTTTCATTAAAATCTTTTCTAACGTAAAGTCTAAAAAAATACTCGGCTAAACCATTTAAATTCCAAAGAAATCCATTTGTCGTTAAATCTTTGACCCATCCTTTAGGAAAAATACCATACCCGCATCTTAATCCGGCAATTCCAAAATCTTTAGACATACTTTTTATTACAATCACATTGTGGTAATTTTCTAAATAAGGTACAATTGATTTCAATTCTAGTTCACTGTCTTCATATGCAAAATGAATAAAACTCTCATCTATAATAATATTTTTTATTTCGGGAAGCGACTCTATAATACGAATTAAATCTACATGCTTTATATATCCTCCATCAGGATTGTTAGGGTTTATCAGAACTATTGTATCTGGTTGTTCTGCCTTCACAAATTTCAAATAGTCATTTATGTTAAGTGAAAAGTTATTTTCCTTTTGTAAGGAATAGTATACAACTTCTGTGTCTCTTCTGGTGAACTCATAATATGAAGAAAAAGTTGGTATATTCACAATAATTTTATTCTCAACATAATTATGGATAACAGCTTGCATAGCTTCTATAGCTCCATTTGTTATGAAAATTCTATCTTCATTAACTCCAACATGCTTACTTAATAATTTAGCAATTTCGAAACTTTGAGATGGATAAAATTCCAAAATTCTATTTATTTCACCTGTATCTAATAATTCTCTTTTTAGATAGGATAAAAACAACTCTGTTGCATATGGGTTACTTAAAAAACACGCATCTACTTCTATTTTTAATTCAGGAATAACCCCTAAAATAGTTTGAATACTTGGAGAGTGAGTCCCTGATTTACTTTTAAGTTCAAGGTATTTTTCTTCAATACTTTTCATTATACTATTTTGTTAAACTATTTTATTTATAATTTCTTTTTTATTAAAAAATAACTTCCCATAACTACATTTAGTAAGTAGCTAAAAAAAATAACATATAAAGCTCCTTTCAATGAAAATTTATAAACCATTATATGAGAAGTAACTAAAGCAAACAGTCCACTAAAGAAGGTAGATAAAAAAACAAATTTGTTTTTCTTGTTTGCTACTAAAACTCTTGTTATCAAACCTCCGTAAGGGGCTATTAACAGGATACATAAAAATGCTAACATATCCAATACTTCGGCATTATTCTCAAATAGTAGCTTATTGATGTAATCAAAAAAAGCATAATACCCCAAAGAAGTAATAATAGAAATTGAAAACAACACAAATAAGGTTTTTCTTATTAATTCTCTAGTCTTTTTCACCAACTTACTATTAATCAACTTAGACAACTCTGGATAAACAGCTTGTTGAATGGGACCAATCACGCTCACAAACACATCCCTTAATTTCAAATATACCCCAAGAATCCCTATTTCAACCGTATTTAACATCCCAGTTGAAATTATTAGAACAAAATTAGAATACAATTGTACCAATATATTACTTAAAAAAATACTGAACCCAATTCTTAAGTCACTTATCACTTCCAACGGAGTAGGTAAAGAAAACCTTAGTTTGTCTCTTACATATATATAAATCCAGCTGAACAATGCACACAAAACTGATGATAAGCTTAAAAAGAAAACAGTTAAGTTAATATCATCTGCCCCTTTGATAAATAATAAAATTCCTACAATAGTAACCAGTTTTGAAACCAAGTTTATAATACCAATCAATTGCATTTCTTCTTTCCCTTGGAAATACCAAATAGGATACAAACCAATTCCAACGACATTTAACCACCCCAAAAAAACTATCTCGCACTTTCCTTGTAATGGTTTTATAAAAAAAACTGAAACAAACACCATTAAAAAACTCAAAACCAACAAGATAAATTTCACTACTAATACTTTACTTACTATAGAAGCTAAGTTTTCATAACTTTTTGAATTACTAACCTCATTAGTTCCTATTAAATTATACCCATAATCAACAAGTGTAGTTCCATAATTCATTATCACTTGAAGTAGTATAATTATTCCAAAACCTTCTAAAGATATCTTATCTATAAGAAATGGATAAATTAAAATAGGAAATATTAAATTTATCCCTTGAGCTAAATATAAATAAATTGTATTAAGAAAATATTTCAAAGCTTTTATTTATGAATTTGAAATGCCACAAAAATCTAAAACTATTTTTTTATCACTTAAATTAAATCTTTTAAACTCATCATGGGCAACTAGAAACGCAATAATATCTGATCTTTCTATAGCTTCTTTATAATCAGTTAATTTAAAAACTTTGTGTTCTTTTATATTTGGTTCAACAATAAAGTACTCTCCGTTACTGTCATTCTGCAATACTTTATTTACTATATATTTTGCAGGAGATTCTCTTAAGTCATCAATATTAGGTTTAAAAGCTAAACCCATTAAAGCTACTTTCGGTTTTCTATCATTTTGCAACTCAAATTGTAGTTTAGCATTTTGTATTTTTTCTGCACACCAAAAAGATTTGTAGTTGTTTACCTCTCGTGCAGTTCCTATGATTTTGGACTCCATTGGATAGTCCGAAACTATAAAATACGGATCCACCGCAATACAATGCCCTCCAACTCCGCTACCAGGCTGTAAAATATTCACCCTTGGATGTTTATTTGCTAACTTAATCAACTCCCATACATTGATATCTGCTTTATCACAAATTAAAGACAGCTCATTAGCAAAAGCAATTTGCACATCACGAGACGAGTTTTCTGTTAACTTACACATTTCAGCTGTGCGTGCATTCGTAGCGTGTAATTCTCCTTTTACAAATTGTTTGTAAAATACTAAAGCTTTCTCAGTAGAGGCTGTGTTCACTCCTCCAATCACTCGATCATTATGTACTAATTCGTACATCACATTTCCTGGTAATACACGTTCTGGACAGTAGGCTAAGTATATCTTTCCTTCTAACTCTGGACGCTGTAAAAAAATTAAGTCCATCATTTTTTCGGTAGTTCCTACAGGAGAAGTTGACTCTATAATATACAAATCCCCTTCCTTTAACAAAGGAATTATTCCTTCTGTAGCCGCCTGTACATAGGATATATCTGGTTCGTTCTTCCCTTTAAAAGGAGTCGGTACTACTATTAAATAGGTATCTCCACTTACTGCTTTGGTGTCTGCTTTTAAATAACCTTCTTCTACTGCTCTTGCTACTGCTTGATCTAAATCAGGTTCAACAATATGTATTTTTCCAGCATTGATGGTATCAACGACATCTTGAGAAATATCTACTCCATGCACTGGGATTTGATTATTCGCTATTAAAGCTGAAGTTGGTAATCCTATATACCCTAAACCAATGGTTACTACTTTAGGTTGTGACATTTCTTTTTTATTTTGACTTTATAAATTCTACTATTCGTTGACATGCTTTTCCTTCTCCATACGGATTATGTAATTCACTCATCAATTGATAGCGATTTGTATTTATTAGTAAACTATTTGCTTCGTCTACAATTTTATTCTTATCTGTTCCTACTAAAATAACCGTACCTGCTTCAACTGCTTCTGGTCGCTCAGTAGTATCCCGCATCACTAAAACTGGTTTCCCTAAACTTGGTGCTTCTTCTTGTACCCCTCCTGAATCTGTAATAATCATATAGGATTGATTCATTAACCATACAAATGCGGGATATGCTAAGGGATCTATTAATTTTATGTTTTCAATTCTTGACAATATTTCATGTACTGGTTTTTGCACGTTCGGATTTAAATGCACTGGATAGATAATTTGTACATCTGTATGTGTCGTAGCAACCTCTTTCAACGCTTCACAAATATTAACAAATCCTTGTCCATGATTTTCTCGACGATGTCCGGTTACTAAAATTAATTTCTTAGAAACATCTACCATTTCTTTTAGTTCCTCTATTTCTTTATTCTCAATAGAAATAACTCTTTCAGAACTATCTAATAAGGCATCAATCACTGTATTCCCTGTTACTAGAATATCCTCTTCATTTACATTTTCTACTAACAAGTTTTGTTTTGATTGAGTTGTAGGCGCAAAATGATAATCACAAATACGTCCTGCTACTTGACGATTGATTTCTTCTGGAAATGGTGAACGCTTATTATGAGTACGCAAACCTGCTTCTACGTGACATACTTTAGCTCCTGAATAAAAAGCAGCGATACTAGAGGCCATCGTTGTCGTAGTATCTCCATGTACATACACATAATCTGGTTGAAACTCTTCTAATATTGGTTTTAAGCCTGTAATGATATCCGATGTTAGTGTGTATAGATTTTGATTTGGCTTCATCAAATCCATATCATAATCAGGTGAAATTTCAAAAAACTCTAATACTTGATCTAACATTTCACGATGCTGTGCTGTTACACATACCTTAGTCTCAAAATCTTTAGAACTCTTTAAAAACTCTTTAACTAAAGGAGCCATTTTGATTGCTTCTGGTCTTGTTCCGAAAATTATTAAATTTTTCTTTCTCATTTCTCTTTATATTCTTGGTACCATTGTACAAAACGACGTACTCCTTCTGCTACTTTTACTTTAGGCTTATAAGTATAATCATTGATTAACTCATCTACATTTGCCCAAGTTTTTTGTACATCCCCCATCTGCATCGGTAACATCTCTTTGGTCGCTTCTTTTCCTAAACTCGTTTCCATTTGAGTAATAAAATCCAACAGTTTTACTGAATCGTTATTACCTATATTATATATTTTATACAACTCTCTATTTTCAACCGACTTTTCCATGACTCTTTTTACTCCTTCTACAATATCATCTATATAAGTAAAATCACGTTCCATATCTCCATCATTAAACACCTTAATCGGGCGATTTTTTGAAATCGCATCCGCAAAAAGGATTGGAGCCATATCAGGTCTTCCCCATGGTCCGTAAACGGTAAAAAATCGTAATCCTGTTGTTGGTATTTTATATAAATGACTGTAGGTATGTGCCATCAATTCGTTACTTTTTTTTGTTGCAGCATACAAACTCACAGGATTATCAACTATATCTTCTTCTGAAAAAGGTACCTTTTTATTCATTCCATAAACACTTGAACTACTTGCATACACTAAATGTTTAATCTCATGATGCCTACAAGATTCTAAAATATTTAGGAAACCAACAATGTTACTTTGAATATAAGCATCAGGGTTTTCAATACTATAACGAACACCTGCTTGTGCTGCTAAATTACATACAACATCAAAGCTTTCTGTAGTGAATAACTGAAATAATTCTTTTTTATCTTCTAAGTTTAGTCTGATAAACTTAAATTTTTCACTAGTGCTACTAGTTATTTCTTTGTAGTATACCTCAGCGCTTTTTCTTTCAACTCCTAACTCTTTTAATCGAGCATACTTTAAATTGACATCATAATAATCGTTGATATTATCTATTCCTACAACTGTGTGCCCTAATTCTAGTAGCTTTTGACTTAGGTGAAATCCAATAAAGCCTGCTGCTCCTGTAACTAAAATTTTCATTAGTTTTTTCCTATTTGATAATATTCAAATCCTTTTTCTTCCAATCCATAGGTAGTATATTGATTTCTTCCATCAAAAATAACTGGAGCTTTCAGTTGTTTTTCAATCTCAGAGAAATCTGGTGAACGGAACTCTTTCCATTCTGTCAATAAAATCAACGCATCTGCATTATCTAGCACCTCGTACTTTGCATTTTTATAGTCAACATTCTCTACATCTTTTAAATAAAAGTGCTGTGCCTCTTCCATAGCCTTAGGATCATATGCTTGTACTTTAGCTCCTCTCTTTACTAGTTCTTTTACTACATAAATTGCTGGTGCTTCACGCATATCATCCGTTCCTGGCTTAAATGCCAACCCCCAGAGACCAAAAGTTTTTCCTGATAAATCTTCTCCAAATTTATTGATGATTTTATCAGCTATCACAAATTTCTGACGATTATTTACTTCCTCAACAGACGTAATCAATTTTGCTTCATATCCATTCTCTTCAGCTATCTTTTTTAAGGCCTTTACATCTTTTGGAAAGCAAGAACCTCCATATCCTGCACCAGGGTAAATAAAACTATAACCAATTCTTGAGTCTGAACCAATTCCTGCTCGAACATTATTTACGTCAGCTCCAACTCGCTCGCAGATATTTGCCATTTCATTCATGAAGGATATCTTTGTTGCCAACATTGCATTTGCTGCATATTTTGTCATTTCTGCTGAGCGAACATCCATAGCAATAAAACGTTCATGCGACATAGTAAAAGGTGTATACAGTTGACGCATTTTATCAAAAGCATAATCAGATTCTGCTCCTATTACCACTCTATCAGGTTTCATAAAATCATTGATAGCATCCCCCTCTTTTAAAAACTCAGGATTAGACACTACATCGAATTCAAGCGTTGCGTTTCTTTTATCTAATTCTGCTTGAATTGTAGCTTTTACTTTATCTGCTGTTCCTACTGGTACAGTAGATTTATCCACCACAATTAATCTGTGGTTCATCTTCTGACCTATCTCTTTAGCTACAGCCAATACATATTGTAAATCCGCCGATCCATCTTCTCCCATTGGAGTTCCAACTGCTATAAAAACTATTTCAGACTCATTAATAGCTTCTTCTAATTTAGTAGTAAAGAATAAGTTCTGCTTTTCTACATTCTTCAACACCATTTTTTCTAAGCCTGGTTCATAAATGGGAATAATTCCTTGATGAAGCTTATTTATTTTTTCTTGATCAATATCAACACAAATAACCTTGTTCCCCATCTCTGAAAAACATGTTCCTGATACTAATCCTACATATCCTGTTCCAATAACAGTTATTTTCATTTCTTTTTATTTTTTTGTACAAATATATATATTACAAAAGATAATGCTTCTCTCCCGCATTTATTAATTTAGAATTACGAATATCATGTACTATCTCAATTGATTGTCTTGCTTCTCGTAAACCAAAACCATTTCCTTTTAATATTTCTTGATAGCTTATAGTATGAAGATCTGTAAAACCTGAACTAAATTCAATTTCTTCTCCGTTCACTGTTATAGAACGATAGGTGCGTTGTCCTTTTTCTTGAATTTGTTTTGGTAAAGTAGTTTCATCAATTGATAAAAACCAACGCACGCGTGCTTTTTCAAACTCTAAATAACCTGAAGCTTTATGTTTTTCTCTGAGATGTACTTTATTCTCTTGTATATTTCCAAAAATCCATGAGAGCATATCAAAAAAGTGAACTCCAATGTTTGTTGCAATCCCTCCTGATTTACTTTCGTCTCCTTTCCAAGAAATATCATACCAATTTCCTCGTGAAGTTATATAAGTTAAATCTACATCATACTTTTCTTGCCTTTTCTCTCTTTCAATTTTATTTTTCAGTGCTATAATACTAGGATGTAATCGTAACTGAAGTATTGTACTTATTTTATTTCCTGTTTCTTTTTCAATTGCTTCTAAAGCGTCTACATTCCATGGATTCAACACTAAAGGCTTTTCACAAATAGCATCGGCTCCTCTACGTAATGCCATACGTATATGAGAATCATGTAAATAGTTTGGGGTACATATACTCACATAATCTAACTGAATACTTTGCTGTCTTTTCAGTTTTTCCACGTGACGATCAAACCGCTCAAATTCTACAAAAAAATCTGCTTGGGGAAAATAACTATCCATAATCCCCACGCTATCATTTTTATCTAATGCAGCCAACAAAATATTGTTTGTATCTTTAATCGCTTTTAAATGACGTGGAGCAATATACCCCGCGGCTCCTATGAGTGCAAAATTCTTCACTATAAACTTTTATCCACTATTTCTTTTGGTATTATTCCTTTCACATCATACACTACTGACTCTTCCTTCTTTAAAGAAACAATATCCAATTCTTTATATTCTTCATGCGCTACTGTTAACACAATCGCGTCGTATTTTTCGTTTGGTACTTCTTGTGCTGATTCTAACCCGTATTCTTTTTTCACCTCCTCAATATTTGCCCAAGGGTCATAAACTGTCACCTTTGCTCCATATTCCTGTAATGAGCGTACTACATCTACTACTTTGGTGTTACGTACATCAGGACAGTTTTCTTTAAATGTAATTCCCAATACCAACACCTCCGCATTTTTTATTTTGATGTCGCGGCTTATCATTAACTTAATGACTTGTGAAGCCACATATTCTCCCATTCCATCGTTCATTCTTCTACCTGCCAAAATAATCCCAGGATGGTATCCAAGTTCTTCCGCTTTTTGTACTAGATAATAAGGATCTACACCTATACAGTGTCCACCAACTAGCCCTGGTTTGAATGGCAGAAAATTCCATTTAGTCCCTGCTGCCTCTAAAACTTCTTGAGTATTGATACTCATAAACCCAAAAATTTTAGCCAGCTCATTCATAAAAGCAATATTGATATCTCTCTGAGAGTTTTCAATCACTTTTGAAGCTTCAGCAACTTTTATACTTGAAACCAAATAAGTACCCGCTGTTACCACTGAACCATATAATTCATCTACAAACTTTGCTATTTGAAGAGTAGAGCCTGAAGTTACTTTTAAAATATTTTCAATGGTATTTTGTTTATCTCCTGGATTGATACGCTCAGGAGAATACCCCGCAAAAAAATCTTTATTAAATCCTAAACCAGAAGTTTTTTCTAATACTGGGACACATACTTCTTCTGTAACACCAGGATATACTGTTGATTCATAAATAACAACATCTCCTTTCTTTAACACTCCTCCAACTGTTTTACTCGCACTAATTAAAGGCTTTAAAACAGCTCTGTTGTTTTTATCTACTGGCGTGGGAACCGTAATTATAAAAGTAGTACAGTTTTTAATATCATTTATTTCTGAAGTACAAAACAGTCCGTTCTCTTCAGTATTCTCACTTTTTAAAACAGACAACAACTCTTTAGCTTCTACTTCCTTGGTAGTATCAACACCTTCTTTGAGTTGTTTTACCCTTTCTTTATTAATATCAAATCCGACTACAACATATTTTGTAGCAAACAATCTCGCCAACGGTAAACCAACATAGCCCAATCCGATTATTGCAATTTTATTCCTCAATGTAGTCTTCAATATTTTTTAAGTCCACAAAACTACAAAAAATAGTATGAACAAAAGATTATAAAACAAAAAAAAGCCTCATCAAAAATGATAAGACTTTCAGTGGGCGCGAAGGGATTCGAACCCCTGACCCCTTGGGTGTAAACCAAGTGCTCTGAACCAACTGAGCTACGCGCCCGTTTGCAATTAAACTTTTGTAAGAGTTGTGGGCGCGAAGGGATTCGAACCCCTGACCCCTTGGGTGTAAACCAAGTGCTCTGAACCAACTGAGCTACGCGCCCTTACTTGTTAATTGCGGATGCAAATATATAACAGTTTTAGAAATTAACAATAACTTTTTTACATTTTTTTCTATAAAATTTCTGCCACTACAAATGTACTTCCTCCAACATAGATTACATCTTCTTTAGATGCATTTACTTTTGATTTTTCAAAAGCTTGATTTACAGAATCAAACACTTCTCCAAACAAATCAAACACACCTGCTTGTTCTCTTAATTTGTCTACTGATAACCCGCGAGGAATATTTGGTTTACAGAAATAATATTTTGCTTTTTCAGGAAACATTGGTAAAATTTCATTCAAATACTTGTCTGAAACAACGCCTAAAACAATATGCAATTGCTTATAATTTTCTTTTTTTAATTGTTTTAATGTATAAAACAACCCCTCTTTATTATGTGCTGTATCACAAATCACTTTTGGATATTCCTGCAACACCTGCCAACGTCCTTTTAAATTGGTATTTTTTACTACATTTAACAATCCGTTTTTAATATTTTCTTCTGTAATTGTAAATTCTTTTAATTGCTGAGTAGCTATTACCGCCGTTGTTACATTATGTTTTTGGTATTCACCTAATAAATCAGTCGTATAATTTTGCTTTTTATCTGAAGCAAAAAATATTGGTGCTTCGCATTCTTCCGCTTTAGTGTTAAAAACATTTTCCGTTTCTTTTTGACGCTCACCAATAACTACTGGAACATTTTCTTTTATAATCCCTGCTTTTTCAAACGCTATTTCTGATAAAGTTTCTCCTAAAAACTGAGTATGATCCAGTCCTATATTGGTTATTACCGAAACTTCTGGTATAATAATATTTGTCGAGTCTAACCTTCCTCCTAAACCAACTTCTATAACAGCAACATCTACTTTCTGATTCGCAAACTCATCAAACGCCATTCCTACCGTCATTTCAAAAAAAGATAAGCCTTGTTTCTCTAAAAAAATCTTATTCTTTTCTATAAATGTAACTACCGACTCTTTTAACATTTCTTCTCCATTGATTCGAATTCGTTCAGTAAAATTTTTTAAATGAGGTGAAGTATACAATCCTACTTTATAACCTGCTTCTTGTAGTATCGATGCAATCATATGACTAGTAGACCCTTTACCATTAGTTCCTCCAACATGAATCGTCTTAAATTTTTTTTGTGGATTATCAAGCTCCTCACATAGTGCAACGATATTGGTTAAATCTTTTTTTAATGCCGTTTGTCCCTGACGTTGATACATTGGTAACTGGGCAAACATCCAGTCTAATACTTGTTGATAAGTCATCTTTATATCTTAATGTAAAAAATAAAATAGGTGTATTTACTTTGAAAGAGAAAACTTGTAGATAATTGTTCCTCGTTGTTTAGATGGAGCATTTCCGTCTGCATTCCATTTTGTTTTTAACGCTGCTTTTTTTGCCGCATCGTATAAGCATGATGCTGAATTCGTAGTCCCTCTAGCTCCAGGAGTTGCTTTGATTACTTGCCCGCTTTGATTTACTTCAATACTTACCACTACCGTACCCTCTTCCTGACAGTCTGGTTTTTGAATAGGTTTTGACAAAGCTTTTCTTCCTGCTAGGTTATAATTACCTCCTGAACCACTTCCGGAATTTCCATAATATTTATCTGAATTAGGATCTCCATTTTCATTTCCTTTTACGCCTGATTCTTTATCATCTCCTTCACCTGCATTTGTTCCTTCATTTAAAGTTCCGCTTAACAAACTATTCAGAGCATCGGTCGTTTCTTTAGATGGTTTTGGCTTTGGTTTCTCTTTAGGTTTTTCTTCTTTCGGAGTTTCTTTTACAGTTTCTTTCTTTTCTTCTTTTTTTTCAACCACTGGAACTTCTTCTGCCGTATCGTTTGTAATAATTTCTTCTTTTATTGTTTCCTCTGGGGTTTCTTCTACTTGCTCTTCAACGACCTCTTCTTGTTGTGGTGTTGCTTGTGCTTTAGTTTTTTCAACAGGCTCTCCACTTCCTACTTCAGAGGTACCAAAATTAATTGCTAGACCATATTCAATTGGTGGATCGAAATATTTCATTCCGTAATTGAATATTCCAATAACAAATAATATCAGAATAATTGCTGTTATCACAGCTGATTTACGTTTATGTTGGGTATCTAAAACTGTCATTTATTTGCCTTTAACGGCTAAAATCATTTTTAACTTATTTCTATTCGCAATATCAATCACCTGCATTACTTTTTTATATTGCACATTTTGATCACCACGAATAACCACTGTCTTCTTTTTATCTACACCTACTTTGGTTAACAACTCTCTTTCTAAATTTACGTTACTAACTTTTGTTTTGTCTATATAAAATGACGCATCATTTGTTATGGTTACCGCTACTGATGTATTATTTTCTGTTTTACCTCCAGCTTTTGGCAACAACACATCAATTGCACTTACTGTAACAAGTGTAGATGTTAACATAAAAAATATCAATAACAAAAAAACAATATCAGTCATTGATGACATATTGAAATTTGGATTGACTTTATTTCTTCCTCGTAAATTCATTATACTGGCTCGTTTAATAAGTCTAAAAACTCAACAGACTTTGCTTCCATTTGATAAACAACTTTATCGGTACGAACAACTAAATGGTTGTAAGCTATATATGCAATAATTCCTACAATTAATCCTGCAACTGTCGTTGTCATTGCTGTATACAAACCATCCGATAACATTTTAATATCTATTTGTCCTCCTGAATTTGCTATTTCATGAATCGCAACAATCATTCCAATTACAGTTCCTAAAAAACCTATCATTGGAGCAGCTCCTGCTATTGTTGCTAATACTGATACATTTCTTTCTAGCTTATAAACCTCTAGTTTTCCTGCATTTTCTATTGCTGTATTAATATCTTCCAAAGGTTTTCCTATTCTAGAAATTCCTTTCCCTATTAATCTGGCCGTTGGCGTAACTGTATTATCACAAAGTGATTTAGCACTATCTATTCTTCCGTTCGTTACATGATCTCTAATTTGATCCATGAAATTAACATCAACTTTAGATGCTTCTTTAATAGCAAAAAAACGTTCAAAATAAATATAAAGAGCTACGGCTAATAACACGAATAACAAAGCGATAATGATTTGACCGCCTACACCTCCATCCATAATTAAATTATAGATTGATAACGTTTTTTCTTGAGGCACTTCCTCTACCAACTCCTGAGTTTCTTGAAATAATAGCATGAATACTAAATTAGAATTTATATTATGTTTTCGCTATTTAACTAACGATTTCTTTTATTTAAAATTGTTTGATATAAAAAGTCTTCCTTACTTTTAACAATGAAGGAAGACTTTTACTTTTATTATGCTTAATTACTTAAAAATAGCATTTTTTTGCAATCATAAAAACTAATAATTTTATACTAGTTCTTTTAATGCAATTTCAAAAGCTGTTTCACTTATTTTAGTTTTTGCCGCACTTTTAGCGTGTGTTCTTTGTAAGGCTTTTTTAATAGTATTTGAAGTATCTTCAAAAATAGCTTGATCTGTCATTTCTACTCTACGTTCCATAAAGTAAGCAAATACTCTTGCCATACCGCAATTTGAAATAAAGTCTGGAATCAAACTCACTTTTTTATCGGTATCTTCCATAATAGATCCAAAGAAAATTTCTTTATCTGCGAATGGAACATTTGCTCCACAAGAAATAACTTCTAATCCTGAATTTATCATCTGGTTAATTTGCTCTTGAGTAACTAACCTTGAAGCTGCACATGGTGCGAAAACTTCACAAGGAAGATTCCAAACACGCTCGTTCATCTCTTCAAAAGGAATCATGTTTTCAGATACTAACGTATTCCCATCTTTATTTAAGAACATTTCTTGAATTTCTTCAAAAGAGAATCCTTCTTCTTTAATAACTCCTCCAACACGATCAATAATTCCTACGACTTTAGCTCCCATTTGTGCTAAATAATAAGCTGCTGCTGAACCTACATTACCAAAACCTTGTACTACAGCACGCTTTCCTTCTACTGTTCCTCCATAAATATCGTAGTAGTGACGAACTGCTTCCGCAACTCCATATCCAGTAATCATATCAGCTACTGTATATTTTCTGGCTACACTTGGTGATAAGTTTTCATCTTCTAACACCTTAATAACTCCATGACGTAACTGACCAATACGGTTAATTTTATCTGCTTCGGTAGGCTTGAAATGTCCATTAAAAACTCCCTCTTGCGGATGCCAAACTCCACTATCTTCTGTAATCGGAATTACTTCATGGATTTCATCAACGTTTAAGTCTCCTCCTGTTCCATAATAGTTTTTTAATAATGGAGCAACAGCTTTATACCAACGCTCTAAAACTCCTTTTTTACGAGGGTCTTGCGGATCAAAATTAATTCCTGATTTTGCTCCTCCAATTGCTGGGCCCGATACCGTAAATTTCACTTCCATAGTTTTAGCAAGTGACATTACTTCGTATTTATCTAATCCTTTGCGCATACGTGTACCACCACCAGCAGCACCTCCTCTTAATGAATTAATAACTGTCCAACCTTCTGCTTCTGTTTCAGGGTCTTTCCAATTAAATACTATTTCTGGTTGCTTTTCTTCGTATTGCTTTAATAATTCTTTCATTGTTTAATGTTATAATAGATGATTTTCAACTTTACCTGTTTCTTTTTCATATTCAAAAAATTCGTTGTAATTATTCCCCTGTGGGGAAGCTAAAGTTGATTCATTATACTATAGGTTTTAATGTGTAGTTGTTACCGAACAAATTTATCATAAAAAACAACATTACTCAAATACTTTATTTTTTTTATGTGGATAAAAAATATTACCTGAAGAATGATCCTTCTTTGCCCCTGTAACTGACTGTAAACAGTTTACTTTGTTTTGCGTTTTTAGCATTCCTAACAATGCAAAAATCAAAGCTTCTTTGTAATCAATAAGTTCTGTGCTTACTCGTTTTATTTTTGTTTGTGCAAAAAACTCTATTCTCTTCATTAAAAACGTATTGAATGCTCCTCCTCCTGTTACTAAAATAGTAGCATTATTTTTAACAACATTACCTATTTGCATTGCTACATGCTCTACAAAAGTTCTTAAAATTGCAGGAATATCTGTTTCAGATTTGTCTACTAAAGGAAGGATATTTTCTTGTACCCATTCTAATCCCAACGATTTTGGAGGAAGCTCTTGATAAAAGGAAAGCCCATTCAATCGCCTCAATAATTCAATATTAATTTTTCCTTCTGAAGCTATTTTCCCTTCATCATCATACTCTAAATCTATTTTACGTGTATAATAGTTCAGTACAATATTTACAGGACAAATATCAAAAGCTATTCTTTGACTGTCTTTCTCATAAGAAATATTAGCAAACCCTCCTAAGTTTAAGCAATAATCATAATTAGAAAACAGCAGTTTATCTCCTATTGGAACCAAAGGAGCTCCTTGTCCACCTAATTGCACATCTTGAATTCTAAAATCACACACTACTTTTTGTTTGGTACTATTTGCTATAACCTGTCCATTTCCTATTTGTAGTGTAATTCCATTTTCTGGTTGATGCAAAATTGTATGTCCATGGGAAGCTATGAAGTCTATATTAACTATGACATGCGTTTTTATAAAATTGTTTAGAACATCTCCCAACAATTCACCATAAATAACATCTAACAATTTTAAATCTTCTTTATTATATGTAATTGCCTCTTGTAATTTCTTTTTCCAATCATCAGAATATGGTATCGTATTTGCCTTTAAAATCTCAAAATCATGATACGATTGACTATTCATTTTTATATATGCCAAATCTATTCCATCTAAAGAAGTTCCTGACATTAATCCAATACAATAAATATAGTTGTCTTGCATAAAGTAAAAATAGCAAGTCTATTGAAAAATTGCTATTAAAAAAGTATCTTTGAGCACATTTTTTACGAATTTAACAAAATATAAAATAGATAATGGATTTTAACCTTACAGAAGAGCATTTAATGATTCGTGATGCTGCACGTGATTTTGCTCAAACCGAATTATTGCCAGGAGTTATAGAAAGAGATGAAAAACAAGAATTTCCTAATGAACTAGTTCGCAAAATGGGTGAGTTAGGATTTATGGGAGTAATGGTAGATCCTAAATACGGAGGAAGTGGAATGGATGCTGTTTCTTACGTATTAATTATGGAAGAATTATCAAAAATTGATGCTTCTGCTTCAGTTATGGTTTCTGTAAACAATTCATTAGTATGTTATGGTTTAGAAGCTTATGGTACTGAAGAACAAAAACAAAAATATTTAACAAAATTAGCTACTGGTGAGCAAATTGGTGCGTTTTGTTTAAGTGAACCAGAAGCTGGTTCTGATGCTACTTCACAAGCAACTACTGCTGAAGACAAAGGTGATTACTACCTATTAAATGGTACTAAAAACTGGATTACTAACGGTGGACGTGCTGATACTTATTTAGTAATCGCTCAAACAGATAGAGCTAAAGGTCATAGAGGAATCAATGCTTTTATTATTGAAAAAGGTATGGAAGGTTTCCACATTGGTCCTAAAGAAGACAAATTAGGAATCCGTGGTTCTGACACACACACGTTACAATTTAACGATGTAAAAGTTCCTAAAGAAAATCGCATTGGTGAAGACGGATTCGGTTTTAAATTTGCGATGAAAACTTTATCTGGTGGACGTATTGGTATTGCTGCTCAAGCTTTAGGTATTGCTTCAGGAGCTTATGAGTTAGCTTTAAAATACTCTAAAGAGCGTAAAGCTTTTGGTACTGAAATTTGCAACCACCAAGCTATCGCTTTCAAATTAGCTGATATGTATACAGAAATTGCTGCGGCTCGTCACTTAGTAATGGCTGCTGCTTGCAAGAAAGATGCTGGTGAAAACTATGATCGCGAAGGTGCTATGGCTAAATTATACGCTTCTAAAGTAGCAATGGAACAAACTGTTGAAGCTGTTCAAATTCATGGAGGTAATGGTTTCGTTAAAGAATACCATGTAGAGCGTTTAATGCGTGATGCTAAAATCACCCAAATTTATGAAGGAACTTCAGAAATTCAGAAAATTGTAATATCAAGAAGTTTAATTAGAGATTAGTTTTTCTCTTCAATATTATATCTAAGTAAAAGCTCATTTAAAAAATGAGCTTTTACTTTTTTTAAATTCTTTGTAGTAACTTTGCCCAATAAATAACCACCTATGTCAAATAAAAAATCCTACGGATTCATATCTGTAATTGTTCCTGTTTACAATGAAGAAGACAATGTAGTTCCTTTAACTAAACAGATTGATGATAGTTTAAAAGGATTTGATTATGAAATCATTTACATTGACGATTTTTCAACCGATAACACAAAGAAAAATGTTATTAACATGAACAACCCTCGAGTTGTTTTGGTTGAGTTACGCAAAAATTATGGACAAAGTTTGGCCTTAGCTGCTGGTTTTGACCAAGCAAAAGGTGATTACATCGTTACTCTTGATGGAGATATGCAAAACGACCCATCAGATATCCCTCATATGATTGAAAAAGCTGAATCTGAAGATTGGGATGTAGTTACAGGAATTAGAGCAAAAAGAAAAGACTCTTTTATTCGCACAATTCCTTCTAAAATTGCAAATTTTTTAATTAGAAGAGCTACTCGTTTAGATTTAAAAGATCAAGGGTGTGCGATAAAAGTATTTAAAAAAGAAATAGCTAAAGATTTAAACTTGTACGGTGAAATGCACCGATTTATCAATCTTTTAGCTCACTTAAACGGAGCAAAAATTACTCAGGTTCCTGTAAAACATCATCCGAGAATCCATGGACAATCTAAATATGGATTAGGAAGAACTGTAAAGGTTATCAATGACATTATTTTAATTATCTTCCAAAGAAAATACATGCAGCGCCCTGTACACCTTTTTGGTAATTTTGGGTTGTTTTTTATGTTCTTTGGACTGGCCATTAATTTCTACTTACTAATATTAAAATTATTGGGACAAGATATTTGGGGCAGACCTTTATTAATTGTTGGTGTTATGCTCGTTATTATTAGCTTGCAATTTTTTACTGTAGGGATTATTACTGACTTATTAATGAGAACTTATTACGAGTCGCAAAAAAAGCGCCCTTATACTATTAGAAAAATTCATGTAAGTGAGTAACAAAATTGTTAAAACTCTAGCCAAAATAGGAGTAAGCATCTTACTTTTATACTTGGTATTTACAAAAATTGACTTTAATCAAGTCATCAAATTATATGAAACATCCAATCCTTTTTATTTAGTATTGGCAATTTTATTATTTGTGGCTTCACAGTTTATTTCATCCTTACGGTTAAATTATATTTTTCATCAAAATCAATTTCATCTAAGTCAAGTTAGCAATTTAAAATTGTATTTTGTTGGAATGTTTTATAACTTCTTTATACCCGGAGGTGTGGGGGGAGATGCATACAAAGTATACATATTGAGCAAGCAATTTGGTTGGAAACCAAAACAGTTAACTAAATGTGTATTTGTTGATAGACTTATTGGTTTATTAGCAATTTTTTCTCTATTAATTTTAATGGGAGGGTATTTGTTTTTTTCTAACTCATTATTATTCTTAGTCAGTATCGTTATTGCTTTAGCTTCTTTTTTTGTAGCAAAGCTTATTATGGTAAGAGTTTTTAAAAGCAGTAACACTTATTATAACTATAGTTTTGGTTATTCATTAGTTATTCAATTATTACAAGTTTGCGTTATTATTTGTATTATCAAAGCCTTTCAGTTAAAAGTAGTTGGGGTTATTAGTTACTGCTTTGTTTTTCTAATTTCATCAGTACTTTCAGTAGTTTCTTTTGCAGGATTTGGAGCAAGAGAGTATATCTTTTTAAAAGCCTCAACTTTTTTAAATACCCAAGAAACAATAGCTACAAGTATTGGACTTTCATTTAATATTATTACGGCTTTAATTTCTTTAATAGGATTGGCTTTTATTATAAATAAGGTACGGTTAACAACTGTTTCAATAAATAAATAGTTTATGGACTTTTTTTACCAGCAAAAAAACATTAAATACCTCTATTTTTTAGTGGCAATCGTTTATGTTATAGGATTATTTATTCCTTTAATGGCTAATGATTCTGCACAACATGCCACTATGGCTATGCGCATGTATTTAAGTGATAACTTTTTTGAACTTCTAAAAGGTCCTAATCCTTATTTAGATAAACCACATATGCATTTTTGGTTATCTGCCATTTCATTTAAACTATTTGGTCTACACGAATGGGCTTACCGAATTCCAGCTTTATTATTTACTATTTTAGGAGCCTATTCTATTTATCAATTAACAGGAAAGTTATATAGTAAAAGTGTTGCTCACTTTGGTTCTCTGATCTTCTTAACTAGTCAATCTATCATTTTAGCTAACCACGATGTTCGTACTGATGCCGTTTTAACTGGTGCTACTATTTTTGCTATTTGGCAATTGTTTGAATATGTTTCAACAAAAAAACTAGTTCCCATTATTTTAGGAGCTATTGGTATGGGAATTTCTTTTTCTACTAAAGGGTTTTATGGAGTTGGTATTATTTGTTTTGCTATATTTTCTCATATAGTTTACACTAAAAAATTTAATGTAATATTCTCTTATAAAGTTCTTATCGGTTTGGTTGCTTTCTTCCTTTCTATTACACCTGTAGTATACGCCTACTATGTTCAATTTGGAATGGATGGTGTCAATTTTATTCTATGGAGTCAGAATGTTGAGAGAATAACAGCTACTGGTTTCAAGCAAAACAGTCCTGATTACTTTTTCTTTTTTCATTCTCTACTTTGGACTTTTTTACCTTGGGCTTTCTTAATGTACTATGGCTTATATTATCAAATAAAAAAGTTAATTGTAAACAAATTTAAACCTGTACAAGGTATAGAATTATTAACTATAGGTGGAGTATTAATTACCTTAATTATTATTAGCTTTTCAAAATTTAAACTACCACATTATTTAAATCCATTATTAGCTTTATTAGCTGTTTTTACTGCTGGAGTTTTATACAATCTTCAAAAGGACAATCAACAAAAAACACTGAAAATATTCTTAGGTGTTGTTTATTTTATGGTTTTAGTGTTAACTATTGCAGTTATTTTAATTTTATGTTGCACTTTCAACACTCCTTCTATTTTAATTATAGTGTTTAGTACCATTCTATTATTAATAGTACTCATTAACTTAATTCAAAAAGAAGATTTTAGTAAAAAAATTGTTGTCAACTCAGTATTGCTAATGGTATTTGTAAATGTGGTACTTAACTCTTACTTCTACCCTGAATTATTACAATATCAAGGTGGAATTAAACTAGCAAACATTGTTAATCAAAATGACACCATTAATGTAAAGGATATCTTTTTTTATGAGAATGATTATTCTTGGCCTTTAGATTTTTATACGCAGAGAAATACTCCTCACATTACAAAAGAAGAATTAAAAAATGTAGATAATGATGTTTGGATTGTCATCAGAAATATTCCTCTTGAAAAAATAAAAAAAGAAGGGTTTATTATAAAGGAGAAACACAGAGTTGATCATTTTAGAGTAACAAGACTTAGCTTAAAATTTTTGAACCCTAAAACTAGGGAATCAAAATTAGGAAGTGCGTATTTATTAAAAATAGCGTCAAAAAAAGACACCGAATAAAATTTACCGCTTACTCTTTTTTAAATTCTACTTTATGTAAATGTAGTCCAGAAGCTGGTGCAATAGTTTTCATAAAATCTATATCACTATTTTCAGGACTCAAACTTTTTTTTATAAACTCCAAATCATAATTTCCTTTACCTAATTCTGCTAAAGCTCCCATAATCAAACGAATTTGATTACGTAAAAATCCACTTCCTCTAATAATTAAAACATAGCTTATCTCTGGAAAAAAAGAAGCTGATAAATCCGTATTTTCTTCAATCTTACACACATCAATAGTACGCTCTACTTTGGTTTCTGCAGATGGCTTCGTGCAATAATGTTTAAAATTATGAAAACCTTCAAACAATTGTGCACCTTCTTTCATTAACTCTACATCTAATTCATCCAAATACCCAGTTAAAAAAGGAGCGCAATAAGGGTGATTTTTCTCTCCAAAAGAAAAGTAATAACGATACTCTTTTACTTTCGGATGTTGAATAATATTGAACTCTTCATCGTGAAGTTGCTCTACTGCTAACACTCGAATATCAGAAGGTGAATTGCGATTAAAGTCTTCTACAAAAAAAGATTCATCTAATTTTTCATCAATAAACAACTGGAAGTAATAATCGGTTGAGGAAACTTTTGCATCCGTTCTCCCAACTCCTACTGACTTGCAACGAATTCCTTTACACACAAACTTTAATGTCTTGTCAACAAAAAAATGAACTGTTTTTAAATTAGGTTGTTTTTGCCAACCGTGTAAGCGAAATCCTAAATATTGAAACCGTACTAAATAAGCATACTTATAATTCATACTATAATAACTCGTACGACTGTTTTGCGATTTCTAATTCTTCATTTGTTGGAATTACCAATACTTTTACTTTGGAAGTTTCTTTGTGTATTTCAGTTAACTTCTTCGCTCGAATAGCATTCTTTTCAGTATCCAATTCAATTCCCAAATACTCCATATCTGTACAGACTAATCTTCTAATCACATCAGAATTTTCACCAATACCTGCAGTAAATACAATTGCGTCTAAACCATTCATTGCTGCAACGTACGAGCCGATGTATTTTTTTATTCTATAAGCATTCATATCTAAAGCTAACTGACAATTTTTATCTCCTTTTGCTGCTGCTGCTTCAATATCACGTAAGTCACTAAAACCAGTTAAACCTAACATTCCACTTTCTTTTTGTAGCATGTTGTTTACATAATCAACATCGTATCCTAAATTATTTATCAAATAGAAAATTAAAGAATGGTCTATATCTCCAGAACGAGTCCCCATAATTAACCCTGTAACAGGACCAAAACCTAAACTATGATCAATACTTTTTCCATTTTTAACCGCAGTAATACTACATCCGTTCCCTAAATGAATCGTAATAATTTTTGAATTTTCTTTTTGAAGATATTCATTCGCTTTTTCCGACACATATTTATGGCTAGTCCCATGAAATCCATACAAGCGAATTCTATGCTCATCTAAAAATTTATTAGGAATTGCATATTTATAAGCTTCAACAGGTATGGTTTGATGAAATGCTGTATCAAAAACGGCTACTTGTTGTGCATTCTTAAAAATAGATTCAGAAACTGTAATTCCTTCTAAATTTGCTGGATTATGTAAAGGTGCTAACGAAAATAACGATTCTATTTTCTTTTTTACTTCCTCTGTTACTTTTGTTGTTTTAGTAAATGTACTACCTCCATGCACTACTCGGTGTCCAACAACTTTAATTTCATCTGTAGAAGAAATTACGCCTACTTTTTCATCCAATAATAAATCAACTACTCTTTCTAAACCAAATTTATGATCTTTAATTGCTACCTCTTCTTCAACTTTATCATCATTTGATTTATAATGAACTTTTCCTACTTCTAAACCAATTCTTTCTATCAATCCTGAACAAAGTACTTCTTGTTGAGGCATTTCAAATAATTGATATTTTATTGAGGAACTTCCTGAGTTTATTACTAAAACTTTCATCTTTTTATATTAATAAGTAAACTATTCTTGCGCTTGGATTGCTGTTAAAATTACGGTATTAAAAATATCATCAACGGTACAACCTCTACTTAAATCGTTTACAGGTTTGTTCAGTCCTTGTAACATTGGACCAATTGCCAAAGCTCCAGTTTCACGCTGTACAGCTTTATAAGTATTATTTCCTGTATTTAAATCAGGAAAAATTAACACATTCGCTTGACCTGCTACTTCTGAATTAGGTAATTTCTTTTTTCCTACGGAAGGATCAACTGCTGCATCATACTGAATTGGTCCTTCTACCTTTAAATCTGGACGTTTTTCCTTCACAATTTCAGTAGCTCTTCTAACAGTATCTACATCTTCTCCTTTGCCTGAAGCACCTGATGAATATGATAACATCGCTATTTTAGGATCTATACCAAAAGCAATACTTGAATCTGCTGAAGAAATTGCAATTTCTGCTAATTCTTCTGCTGTTGGATTTGGATTTATAGCACAATCACCAAACACTGAAACTCTATCCTCCAAACACATAAAGAAAATTGATGAAACTACTGAAAATCCTGGTTTCGTTTTTACAAACTGTAAAGCTGGTTTTATAGTATGTTGAGTAGTATGTGCTGCTCCAGAAACCATTCCGTCAGCTAACTCTTTATATACCATCATAGTTCCGAAATAAGAAACATCTGCCATCAAGTCTTCAGCCATTGCAGGGCTTAATCCTTTGTGTTTTCTTAATTCATATAACGTGTTGGAAAAATCTGCAAAGTATTCAGATTCTATTGGATTAATAATTTCAGTTTTATCAAAATCAAAAGGAATATTTAATCGCTTAACTGAAGCTTCTACATTTACTCTTTTACCCAATATCGTTAACTTAACAACACCTGTTTTTTGTAGTTGAGAAGCGGCTATTAAAATTCTATCATCGTTTCCTTCAGGTAATACAATGTGTTTACGTATTTCTTTAGCTTTTTTCAATAAGTTATATTGAAACATTCTTGGAGTTAATGCTTCTGAACCTTTGTAACTAACTAACTTTTCATTCAAGCTTGCAACATCAACATGTTTTTCAAACATATTGATAGACATTTTTATTTTATCTACATTCTCAGCATAAATATGAGAACGAACTGCTCCTAGTCTAGAAGCAATACTAAATGTTCCATCTTTAACCCAGAGAATAGGTACTATCTTTTCCAAACCTTCTATTAATTTAATAATAGACGAGTTTAATTCCATTCCTCCAGTAAGAATAATCCCAGCTATAGACGGATAATTACTAGAAATATTCGCTTGCAACGTTCCTAACAAAATATCTGATCTGTCTGCTGGAGTTACTACAACGCTATCATCTGTCAAATGATGCAAAAAATGTGATAATTGCATTGCTCCAACTTTAATGTCACCAGTTGTATTATTTAGAAACTCTTCTCCAAATAAAACTTTTCCTTCAATCTCCATTAAAAACTCCTTAATAGTTGGATTATTTAACTTTTGGTCTATTGGAATTGCATTAATAGAAACTGTCTTAGGTAGATTAGCACCTACTTCTTCAACTATAATTGGAATATTTTTTTCTTGGACTTTGTTTGCCACAACTGCAATGACCTCTACATCTTTATTTATAAAAGAATCATAGGTTAATCGTAAACTTTGTATAAAGTCCTCAAGTGATTTATTCACTCCTCCTGAGACAATGATCACAGGTGCACCTATATTTTTTGCTATAAGTACATTTAAATCCATTTCTATCACAGCTCCATGATCAGAAAAATCAGTTCCCTCAATAATTACAAAATCATTTTCTTCTTCTAGTTTCTTATACTTTTCAATGATTCTATTAATAATTTCATCCTCTCTGTCATCATTCAATTTTCTAATCAGCTCCGAGCGTGTAAAAGCATAACAATCTTCATACTCACTTTTTAAATTGAAATAATTAAGAACTGTGTTTATATGATTATCTCTCTTATCACCTATCGGATTGTCAATTATAGGTCTAAAATATCCTACTTTAGGTTTTTTACGAAGTAACAGCTGCATCAACCCCAAGCTAAGCATAGATTTCCCTGAGTTTGCATCACTTGCAGCAATATAAATTGCTTTATTCATATTCTTGCTTTTGAAGCAAAATTACTTCTTTTATAATTATAAAAATAACGGGAAAAGGATTAAAAACTACGAGATACAGGAATCCTCAAAAATAAGATCAAAAAAAAACCTCAATCTAATAAAAGATTGAGGTTTAAAAAGAAAGGCAACGACCTACTCTCCCACCAGTGGCAGTACCATCGGCGCTAATGGGCTTAACTTCTCTGTTCGGAATGGTAAGAGGTGAGCCCCATTGCGATAATCACCTTAAATCGTTTCAGTATATCTCAACTGTATAAGTTAACATATTAGTAAAATCATATCCTAAATCATCAAAGAGTTTGCTCCCGGCCACTAGGACCGGGATACGTACATAAGCCTATGGGTTATTAGTACTACTCGGCTACATACATTACTGCACTTACACCTATAGCCTATCAACGTGGTGATCTTCCACGACCCTTTAAAGAAATCTCATCTTGTGGTGGGTTTCGCGCTTATATGCTTTCAGCGCTTATCCCTTCCCGACGTAGCTACTCTGCAGTGCCCCTGGCGAGACAACAGATACACTAGAGGTCAGTCCAACTCGGTCCTCTCGTACTAAAGTCAGATCCACTCAAATTTCTAACGCCCACAGCAGATAGAGACCGAACTGTCTCACGACGTTCTGAACCCAGCTCGCGTGCCACTTTAATGGGCGAACAGCCCAACCCTTGGGACCTTCTCCAGCCCCAGGATGTGACGAGCCGACATCGAGGTGCCAAACCCCCCCGTCGATGTGAGCTCTTGGGGGAGATCAGCCTGTTATCCCCGGAGTACCTTTTATCCTTTGAGCGATGGCCCTTCCATGCGGAACCACCGGATCACTATGCTCTACTTTCGTACCTGATCGACCTGTATGTCTCTCAGTCAAGCTCCCTTATGCCATTGCACTCTACGCACGGTTACCAAGCGTGCTGAGGGAACCTTTAGAAGCCTCCGTTACTCTTTTGGAGGCGACCACCCCAGTCAAACTACCCACCACGCACTGTTCTCATTGCTGAGTTAGGCTCTAGATAAGCAAAGGGTGGTATTTCAAGGATGACTCCACAACGCCTAGCGACGCCGCTTCAAAGTCTCCCACCTATCCTACACATTACTTATCCAAAGTCAATACGAAGCTATAGTAAAGGTTCACGGGGTCTTTTCGTCCCGCTGCGGGTAATCGGCATCTTCACCGATACTACAATTTCACCGAGCTCATGGCTGAGACAGTATCCAGATCGTTGCACCATTCGTGCAGGTCGGAACTTACCCGACAAGGAATTTCGCTACCTTAGGACCGTTATAGTTACGGCCGCCGTTTACTGGGGCTTCATTTGATTGCTTCGCCGAAGCTAACAACTCCACTTAACCTTCCAGCACCGGGCAGGTGTCAGGCCTTATACATCATCTTTCAATTTAGCAAAGCCCTGTGTTTTTGATAAACAGTCGCCTGGATCTTTTCACTGCGGCCAACATTGCTGTTGGCGACTCTTCTCCCGAAGTTACGAGTCTATTTTGCCTAGTTCCTTAGCCATGAATCTCTCGAGCACCTTAGAATTCTCATCCCAACTACCTGTGTCGGTTTACGGTACGGGTTCTTATAATCTGAAGCTTAGAGGTTTTTCTTGGAAGCCTTTAGGCACACTATCCACGCATCCGAAGACTTGTGGTACTATCGTACTTCAGCTAGATCTGCGGATTTGCCTACAAATCTAATACCTACATACTTCAACGAGCTATTCCGTCAGCTCGCGGTGCTTTCATTACTCCGTCACCCCATCGCAATTATAAGAAGTACAGGAATATTAACCTGTTGGCCATCGACTACTCCCTTCGGATTCGCCTTAGGTCCCGACTAACCCTCAGCTGATTAGCATCGCTGAGGAAACCTTAGTCTTTCGGTGAGGGGGTTTCTCGCCCCCTTTATCGTTACTTATGCCTACATTTTCTTTTCTATACGTTCCAGCATACCTCACAGTACACCTTCAGCACATATAGAATGCTCCCCTACCACTTTAATAAGTCCATAGCTTCGGTAATATGTTTATGCCCGATTATTATCCATGCTCGACCGCTCGACTAGTGAGCTGTTACGCACTCTTTAAATGAATGGCTGCTTCCAAGCCAACATCCTAGCTGTCTGGGCAGTCAAACCTCGTTTTTTCAACTTAACATATATTTGGGGACCTTAGCTGATGGTCTGGGTTCTTTCCCTCTCGGACATGGACCTTAGCACCCATGCCCTCACTGCTGAGAAACATTTTATAGCATTCGGAGTTTGTCAGGAATTGGTAGGCGGTGAAGCCCCCGCATCCAATCAGTAGCTCTACCTCTATAAAACTTTTAATCAACGCTGCACCTAAATGCATTTCGGGGAGTACGAGCTATTTCCGAGTTTGATTGGCCTTTCACCCCTACCCACAGGTCATCCAAAGACTTTTCAACGTCAACTGGTTCGGTCCTCCACTGTGTGTTACCACAGCTTCAACCTGCCCATGGGTAGATCACTCGGTTTCGCGTCTACTACTACTAACTATAATCGCCCTATTCAGACTCGCTTTCGCTTCGGCTCCAGACCTTAAATCTTTAACCTTGCTAGCAACAGTAACTCGTAGGCTCATTATGCAAAAGGCACGCCGTCACACAGTAAATGTGCTTCGACCGCTTGTAGGCGTACGGTTTCAGGTTCTCTTTCACTCCCTTACTTAGGGTTCTTTTCACCTTTCCCTCACGGTACTAGTTCACTATCGGTCTTTCAGGAGTATTTAGCCTTACCGGATGGTCCCGGTGGATTCATACAGGATTACACGTGTCCCGCACTACTCAGGGTACTGCTATATCCTCTTCGATTACCTGTACGAGACTATCACTCTCTATGGTTCGTCTTTCCAAACGATTCCAGTTCTCTTAGATTCTAATGTCGCAGCCCTACAACCCCAATATTGCCGTAACAACATTGGTTTGGGCTAATCCGCGTTCGCTCGCCACTACTAACGGAATCACTTTTGTTTTCTCTTCCTATGGTTACTTAGATGTTTCAGTTCACCACGTTTGCCCCCTTGCGGGTAATACATCTTCAATGTATTGGGTTGCCCCATTCGGAAATCTACGGATCGATAGGTATGTGCCCCTCCCCGTAGCTTATCGCAGCTTATCGCGTCCTTCTTCGCCTCTGAAAGCCTAGGCATCCTCCATACGCCCTTATTTAGCTTATTGTACTTTTTGCTGTAGTATCTCTACTACAACGAGCTCTTTATAATTCTTGTTCTTATAAAAATATGTTGTTAGATGTTATCTAACTCTCTATCTTGATTCTTTACGATATCATTTTACCAATATGTCAATGAACTTGTGGCGTGTCGCCACTGACAAGCACTTAAACTTGTTAGTCACAATCTGCCTGCAATACTCTTGAAGATAATATTACTTATCTCCAGGCATCGCCCAGTGGAGAATATCGGAGTCGAACCGATGACCTCTTGCGTGCAAGGCAAGCGCTCTAGCCAGCTGAGCTAATCCCCCATACTTCTAGTGATGAGTTTTTAGTACATGAGTGAAGCATTTAATCACTCACTCAACCTCTAGAATTTCCTTTACTAAGTCTTAAAATTGTAGTCTCGGGCAGACTCGAACTGCCGACCTCTACATTATCAGTGTAGCGCTCTAACCAGCTGAGCTACGAGACTATTAAGATCTTAGTCTATTTTTTAAAATTAACAGCAAAGAGTAAAATAAAACCTCTTATGTAACTCACCATCTTTCTCTAGAAAGGAGGTGTTCCAGCCGCACCTTCCGGTACGGCTACCTTGTTACGACTTAGCCCTAGTTACCAGTTTTACCCTAGGCAGCTCCTTGCGGTAACCGACTTCAGGCACCCCCAGCTTCCATGGCTTGACGGGCGGTGTGTACAAGGCCCGGGAACGTATTCACCGGATCATGGCTGATATCCGATTACTAGCGATTCCAGCTTCACGGAGTCGAGTTGCAGACTCCGATCCGAACTGTGATATGGTTTGTAGATTCGCTCCAACTCGCGTTGTGGCTGCTCATTGTCCATACCATTGTAGCACGTGTGTAGCCCAGGACGTAAGGGCCGTGATGATTTGACGTCATCCCCACCTTCCTCACGGTTTGCACCGGCAGTCTCGCTAGAGTCCTCAGCTTTACCTGCTAGCAACTAACGATAAGGGTTGCGCTCGTTATAGGACTTAACCTGACACCTCACGGCACGAGCTGACGACAACCATGCAGCACCTTGTAAAGTGTCCGAAGAAAAAGCTATCTCTAGCCCTGTCACTCTACATTTAAGCCCTGGTAAGGTTCCTCGCGTATCATCGAATTAAACCACATGCTCCACCGCTTGTGCGGGCCCCCGTCAATTCCTTTGAGTTTCAATCTTGCGATCGTACTCCCCAGGTGGGACACTTATCACTTTCGCTTAGTCACTGAATATAAACCCAACAACTAGTGTCCATCGTTTACGGCGTGGACTACCAGGGTATCTAATCCTGTTCGCTCCCCACGCTTTCGTCCATGAGCGTCAGTATATACGTAGTAGACTGCCTTCGCAATCGGTATTCTAAGTAATATCTATGCATTTCACCGCTACACTACTTATTCTATCTACTTCCGTATAACTCAAGTCAACCAGTATCAAAGGCAGTTCCATAGTTAAGCTATGGGATTTCACCTCTGACTTAATTGACCGCCTGCGGACCCTTTAAACCCAATGATTCCGGATAACGCTTGCACCCTCCGTATTACCGCGGCTGCTGGCACGGAGTTAGCCGGTGCTTATTCTTACAGTACCGTCAAGGAACTACACGTAGTTCTGTTTCTTCCTGTATAAAAGCAGTTTACAACCCATAGGGCAGTCTTCCTGCACGCGGCATGGCTGGTTCAGAGTTGCCTCCATTGACCAATATTCCTCACTGCTGCCTCCCGTAGGAGTCTGGTCCGTGTCTCAGTACCAGTGTGGGGGATAATCCTCTCAGACCCCCTACCTATCGTCGCCATGGTAAGCCGTTACCTTACCATCTAGCTAATAGGACGCATAGTCATCTTGTACCGATAAATCTTTAATTATAAACTGATGCCAGTTCACAACACTATGGAGTATTAATCTTCATTTCTAAAGGCTATCCTCCTGTACAAGGCAGATTCTATACGCGTTACGCACCCGTTCGCCGGTCGCCGACATCTAGCAAGCTAGATTCGCTGCCCCTCGACTTGCATGTGTTAAGCCTGCCGCTAGCGTTCATCCTGAGCCAGGATCAAACTCTTCATTGTATAATCTTTAATATTATAAATGTTAAGTTCCAAAAGAATTTCTAACTTCGTAGAAGTTATGGCTATCCTACTCTTTGTTTTACGCTGTCAATTTCAATATTTTCAATGAACGTATCGAGTCGATACTGACAAGTACTTTACATACTCCGTCTCTAAACTCAATCTCTTGTAGAAACACTAGACTCGAACTAGTAACTTATCGTCTTCCAAAATTTCTGTGATCGTGTCGCTTTGTGAAAGCGGATGCAAAACTACAAACTCTTTTTAATCTGACAAAACTTTTTTTGAAGTTTTTTTCGCTTGTTTTTGCTACACTATTTTAATGAACTAATTCCCTAAAAATCGGACTGCAAAGATACTCACTTTATTTATTAATAAACAAGAAAAATTTAAACTATTTTTTTAACCTTTTCTTTAAATATCTTAAACCCTATTTTAATGAACTCCTACTAACTTCTTAGCTTACCGCTTTTCCGTTTGCGGGTGCAAATATAGATACCTTTTTCCATTCAACAAGTACTTTTTTTGCCTTTTTTCTAAACTATTTTTTAACTCTTTGTCTCATACTACTTTATACCTGAATTTTTTTTCTAACCAATCAAAACAATACCTACTCTTTCACATAAAAAACATCTTTTAACTACTCCCTTTAATACTAATAGTGGCTTGTACATACTATATATATGGTAGCAAATCGCGTTAGGGATTAAAGCGGCATCCTTTTGTTTTTGACTTGCAATAGCATCTCAAGAACAAAAGATATAGCCGAAAGCCCGACAGTTTACTTGTGCTTGAACCTTAGTGAAAAACACTTGTAAACTGGAACGCCCTTGAAATAAAAATCCGTTTTGAAATACCTTATATATATATTGTATGAAAAATGCTTTTACAATATCTTTGCGATTCAAAATTTCCACTTGTAAGGAAATTATACATAACACATATATATAATGATTAAAATTACATTACCTGACGGGAGCGTCAAAGAGTTTGAAAAGAACAGCACTCCAATGGATGTTGCTAAAAGTATTAGTGAAGGTTTAGCCAGAAATGTTATTTCCGCAAGTTTTGACGGAACAACCATTGAAACCACCACCCCACTTACCACAAACGGCTCGTTAGTTTTATATACCTTTAATGATACAGCAGGAAAGAAAGCTTTTTGGCATTCTTCTGCTCACGTATTAGCACAAGCTATTCAAGATTTTTATCCAAATGCAAAATTAACTATTGGGCCTGCTATTGAGAATGGTTTTTATTACGATGTTGATTTTGGAGAGGATACTATTTCTGAAAAAGACTTTGATAAAATAGAAAAGAAATTTTTAGAACGTGCTCGTGAAAAAGCTGAGTTTAAAATGCGTTCTATTTCTAAAGCTGATGCTTTAGCTTACTACGAAGCACAAAACAACCAATATAAGGTAGAGCTTATTGAAGGTTTAGAAGATGGTGATATTACTTTTTGTGATCATAGTGATTTTACTGACTTATGTCGTGGAGGACATATTCCGAACACAGGAATTATCAAAGCTGTAAAAATTATGAATGTTGCTGGTGCTTACTGGCGTGGTGACGAAAAGAACAACCAGCTTACTCGTGTCTACGGAATTTCTTTCCCTAAACAAAAAGAGTTAAAACAATATTTAGAATTACTTGAAGAAGCTAAAAAGCGTGATCATAGAAAACTTGGTAAAGAATTAGAGTTGTTTACTTTTTCTCAAAAAGTAGGACAAGGCTTACCTTTATGGTTACCTAAAGGAGCTGCTTTACGTGGTCGATTAGAAGATTTCTTAAAAGCCGCTCAGAAGAAAGCAGGGTACGAAATGGTTATGACTCCACATATTGGACAGAAAGAACTATATGTAACTTCTGGACACTATGCTAAATATGGTGAGGATAGTTTTCAACCGATTACTACCCCGAAAGAAGATGAGGAGTTTTTATTAAAACCTATGAACTGTCCACATCACTGTGAAGTGTACAATCATAAACCTTATTCATATAAAGACCTACCAAAACGTTTTGCTGAATTTGGTACTGTATATAGATATGAACAAAGTGGTGAATTACATGGTTTAACTCGTGTTCGTGGTTTTACTCAAGATGATGCACACATTTTCTGTACTCCAGAACAACTAGACGAAGAGTTTAAAAATGTAATCGATTTGGTACTATATGTATTCGGATCTTTAGGTTTTGAAGATTTTACTGCTCAGGTATCTATTAGAGACATGGAGAACCTTGATAAATATATTGGTTCAGTTGAAAACTGGGAAAAAGCTGAGCAAGCTATTATAAATGCAGCGAAAGATAAAGATTTAGATTATGTTGTTGAAGAAGGTGAAGCTGCTTTTTATGGTCCGAAGTTAGACTTTATGGTGAAGGATGCTTTAGGTAGAAGTTGGCAATTAGGAACTATTCAAGTGGATTATAACTTACCTGAACGTTTTGATTTACATTATAAAGGTGCTGATAACCAATTACACCGCCCAGTAATGATTCACCGTGCACCATTTGGCTCTATGGAGCGTTTTATAGCTGTATTACTTGAACACACAGGTGGTAATTTCCCTCTTTGGCTAACCCCTGAACAAGTTATTGTACTGCCAATCAGTGAGAAATATCAAAAATATACCGAAAAAGTTTTAACTTTGTTAGAAAATTCCGAAATTCGCGCCCTCGTTGATAACCGTAACGAGAAGACAGGAAGAAAGATACGTGATGCCGAAGTTAGCAAAATACCTTTTATGGTTATTGTTGGTGAACAAGAAGAAAAAGATGACACAGTATCTGTAAGAAAACATGGTGAAGGTGATTTAGGAACATTTACTATTGAAGAGTTCATTTCTCTAATACAGAAAGAAGTTAGTAAAACATTGGTTCCTTTTGGAAATTAAAAAATAGATAGTAATTTAAAATTTATAAGTCATAGCAATTAGAAGAAAAGGCGGTAGAAGACCCGCGAGAGTAATTAAAGAAGATCAACATAGAATTAATGAAAAAATTAGACATGTTGATGAAGTTCGTCTTGTAGGCGATAACGTGGAAGTAGGTGTATATCCATTAGCTAAAGCTAAAGAGATTGCACGAGAGTTAGAATTAGATTTAGTAGAAATTTCACCTAAAGCTGTTCCTCCTGTTTGTAAAGTTATTGATTACAAAAAGTTCTTATATGAGCAAAAGAAACGTGAAAAAGCTTTAAAAGCTAAAGCTACTAAAGTTACCGTTAAGGAAATTCGTTTCGGACCTCAAACTGACGAACATGATTACGAATTCAAAAAGAAGCATGCGATTAAGTTCTTACAAGATGGAGCTAAATTAAAAGCTTTTGTATTCTTCAAAGGGCGTTCGATTGTATTTAAAGAACAAGGACAAATTTTACTATTAAAATTAGCTCAAGAATTAGAAGAATACGGTAAGGTAGAACAAATGCCGAAACTAGAAGGAAAACGTATGATTATGTTTATTGCCCCTAAAAAGAGCAAATAATACATAGAACAATAATATAAGCAAGATAAAACTAAAAAACAAAGATGCCTAAAATTAAAACAAAATCTAGTGCTAAGAAACGTTTCAAGTTAACTGGTACTGGAAAAATCAAAAGAAAGCACGCGTTTAAAAGCCACATTTTAACAAAGAAGTCTAAAAAACGTAAGCTTGCATTAACACATGCTACATTAGTACATAAGTCTGATGAAGCAAACATTAAGCAACAATTAGTTTTAAAATAATTGTTAGCACAGGGAATTTAATTATTAACCATGGAGTTGGGCTCATTAAAGAACTTTTAAGTAAGTCGCCTACTACAAAAACACATTTGAATTATGCCAAGATCAGTAAATTCAGTAGCTTCAAGAAATAGAAGAAAAAAAATCTTGAAGCAAGCAAAAGGTTACTTTGGACGTCGTAAAAACGTTTACACAGTAGCAAAGAATGCGGTTGAAAAAGGAATGTTATATGCATACCGTGACCGTAAAAACAACAAGAGAAACTTCCGTTCATTATGGATTCAACGTATTAACGCTGGAGCTCGTCAGTACGGAATGTCTTACTCACAGTTTATGGGGAAAGTAAAAGCCAACAATATCGAGTTAAACCGTAAGGTTTTAGCTGATTTAGCTATGAACAACCCAGAAGCTTTTAAGGCCATTGTAGAAAAAGTAAAATAAGTTTCATAACCTTGCTTATACTAAAAACCCAAACCTTAACGTTTGGGTTTTTTTAAACCATCCATATTCATCAATTGAACTAAAATATCAATCCTATGAAATTTTTTAAAATAGTATTCATCCTTATTTTTACTCAAAGCATTATCGCTCAAGATAGCACTCCTGATCAACCTAATACAGTTGAAAATCAATTTAAAGAGCTTTATAAAAAATCAAACAACTACCAAATTTATAAGGTTGTAAAAAAGAACGAATACTTAAGGCTACAGAATAGTATTTTAGACAGTATTAAAGTTATTAAAACAGATGCTGCCGCTAAACAGGTTAAGATAGATGAGCAACAAAAAAACATTACTGATTTACAAACTAAGATAGATACACTAAACAAGGATTTAGCCACTTCTATTGATAAAGAGGATGCTATTTCTTTTATTGGAATTCCTTTAAACAAATCTACCTACAACTCTATAGTATGGGGTATTATTTTTGTTTTGCTCGCTGGATTAGCTTTCTTTATCTACAGATTTAAGAACAGTAATGTGGTTACTAAAGAAACTAAAAGTTTATTAGCTGAAACTGAAGAGGAGTTTGAGCAGTACAAAAGAAAATCTATTGAGAAAGAGCAAAAACTACGTAGACAATTACAGGACGAGATTAATAAACAACGTGGTGTAAGTTAATCTACTTTAACTTAATTATGAACTGTTTATAAAACAAAATCCCGAGTTAATACTCGGGATTTTGTTTTATAATAAAAACTGCTGTAATCGATTAGAAAAATACTCCCAACCTCCTTTACAACTTTCTCTTGTAAACTGTGAAATATTTGTATTGGTAAAATGTTCTATTCCTAAAGCTATGACAGAAAACTGTGTTTTTTCTTCACTCAAATATTTTACTTCAAAAGTAACTAACAAGCTTTCATCAACATATTCTGGATATTTCCATTCACAGACTATTTTTTCTTTTTCAACAACACTTATAACCTTCCAAACATGCAAAAAGTTTCTTTCTTCTGATTGCACATTGAACTCTGTGGTGAACCCGACTATTGGTTCGAAAGCAGGAATATTATCAAAAAACCATTCTAACATTAAAGAATGTGTAGTTATTGCTTCCCATACTTTATCTATTGAAGTATTTATAACTTTGGTTACAACAATTGCTTTCATTTTTAATAATATTAAGATAATCCTGAGATTACTCCATTATTATCAATTGTCATATTTTCTGACGCAGGAGTAGCAGGTAGCCCTGGCATGCGCATCATTTTTCCTAAAATAGGAATAATAAACTGAGCTCCTCCAGCAATTTCAATTTCTCTAACGTTTACTGAGAATCCTTTTGGTCTCCCTATTAACTTATCATTATCGGAAAATGATTTTTGAGTTTTTGCCATACATACAGCAAAATCATTGAACCCTAAACGATCAATTCTTCGTAAGTTTAACTCAGCTTTTTTATCATAGGTTACAGCATCTGCTCCGTAAATCTCTTTAGCTATCTTTTCTATTTTCTCTTTTACAGGACTTTTCCAATCATACAAAGGCTTGTATTGTGTAGCTTTATTTTCAACTACATCAATTACAGCTTGAGCTAAGTTTTTAGTCCCTTCTCCTCCTTTAGCCCATCCTTCTGAAACCACAGCTTGTACACCTAAACTTTTGCAAGCGTTAATAACAAACTGTACTTCTTCTTCTGTATCAGAAATAAAAGAATTGATAGCTACTACAGGTTCAATATTAAATTTTCTAATATTTTCTATATGCTTTTCCAGATTTTTAAATCCGTTTTCTACACGCTCTAAACTTGGGGTATTATATTCCTCTTTTAAAGAACCTCCGTGATGACGTAGAGCTCTAATTGTAGCAACTAATACCACACATTTAGGATTCAACTCTGCATATTGTGATTTTATGTTCAAGAATTTTTCGGCTCCTAAATCAGCTCCAAAACCAGCTTCTGTTACTACATAATTTGATAAAGACAATCCCATTTTTGTAGCAATAATTGTATTTGTTCCTTGTGCAATATTGGCAAAGGGTCCTCCATGAATTATCGCAGGGTTTTCTTCTAAAGTTTGTACTAAATTTGGTTTTACCGCATCTTTCAATAAAATAGCCATTGCATCTTGCGCTTTTAGGTCACGTGCAAAAACTGGTTTTTTATCAAAAGTAAATCCGATGAAAATATTCCCTAAACGTTCTTTTAAATCATCAAAAGAAGTTGCCATGCAAAGAATAGCCATTACTTCTGATGCTGGTGTGATGTTGAATCCATCTTCACGTGGTATTCCATTTGCTGTTCCTCCTAAACCAATTGTAATTTGACGTAACGAACGATCATTCATATCAATTACACGCTTCCATAAAATGGTACGTGGATCGATATTTAAATTATTTGTTCTACTTTGTAAATTGTTATCTATTAAAGCTGATAGTAAATTGTTAGCTTTCTCAATAGCATTAAAATCTCCAGTGAAATGTAAGTTTATATCTTCCATTGGAACTACTTGTGAGTATCCACCTCCAGCGGCTCCTCCTTTGATTCCAAAAACAGGACCTAATGAAGGTTCTCTTAATACCACTGTTGCTTGCTTTCCTACTTTATTCAATCCTTCTGTTAAACCTATAGAAACAGTCGTTTTTCCTTCACCAGCCGGTGTTGGAGTTAATGCCGTTACCAATACTAAATTGTTTTCCTTTATTTTATTTTCATCTATTAAACTTAAAGGTAATTTAGCTTTGTATTTTCCATACATTTCTAAGTCGTCTTCTCTTACTTGTAACTTATTAGCTATATGTTTAATATGTTGTAATTCTTTTGCTTGAGCAATCTCGATATCGGTTAAATGCGCCATGGCAAATTGTTTAAATTTTAAGTTATTTTTTTACTAAAAAAGCAAGTAAATATACGTAATATAATCCCTATAGAAACTGACATTTGTTAGCAAATTTCTCCTAATTATTATCTAATAACATAAATATGGTAAAAGAATTGGCTTTTCTTTTAATGAAACGCTATATTTGCACGTTTTTAAAATAAAGTCGATTTAAATTATTTACAATGCAAAACAAAGGATTAATTAAATTATTTGCTATACTTTTTGGTTTAGTAAGTATTTATCAATTATCGTTTACGTTCTTTGCCAATAAGGTAGAAGATAGTGCGAAACAGTATGCTAAGGCTAATGTTAGTGATAACAATGGTAGGGCTTTGGCTAGATATGAAAGAAAATACTTAGATAGCGTAGCTAACAAGGAGATAGTAAATTTAGGATTTGCAAAGTACTCTTATAACGATATAAGAAACAAGGAAATGAACCTTGGTCTTGATTTAAAAGGGGGTATTAATGCAATTTTACAGGTATCAGTAAAAGACATCTTAATAGGATTGTCTAACGATTCTCAAAACACAACTTTTAAGCAAGCATTAACAAATGCTGATGAAGCTCAAAAAGACAGTCAAGAGAATTACTTAGATTTATTCTACAACGAGTTCGAAAAATTGAGTAATGGTAGTGTTAAATTAAGCGACCCAAGCATTTTTGGAACTAAAGCTTTACGTGATAAAATAGACTTCAACAAAACAAACGAGCAGGTTAAATCGACTTTACAAGAAGAAATTAACACTTCTATCAACACTGCTTTTGAAGTATTACGTAGCCGTATCGATAAATTTGGAGTTGTACAACCAAACATTCAACGTATTGGAAACTCTGGTAGAATTCAAGTAGAATTACCTGGTGCTAAGGATATTGATCGTGCTAAAAAACTTTTACAGAGTACCGCTGAATTACAGTTCTGGGAAGTACACACAAATGCAGATGTTCAAAACTTTTTCTTTACAGCTAACGCTAAAGTTGCTGAAATGTTAAAAGACGATTCTGTTTCTGAACAAGTTAAAGACACTGCCAAAGCAGACAATGATATTGATGATTTGTTAGGTGAATCTGCTGATTCAACAAAAGTTGAAACTCAAAAGAATTTGTTCACGTATTTATATCCTAATGTAGCACAAAGTCCACAACAAGTAAGCTCTTTAGTTGCACAAGCTAGAGTTCAGGATACAGCAAAAGTAAATAGCTTCTTACACAACAAAGAGGTAAGAGCTTTATTACCTAACAACTTAAAATACACTAAGTTTTTGTGGGATTACAAGTCACAAGCTGGAGCTGATGGAACAGAGATTATTGGTTTATATGCCATTAAATCTAATAGAAAAGATAAGGCTCCTATTGATGGAGATGTAATTGCTGACGCTAAACAAGATTACGACCAAATGAGTAAGCCAGTAGTGTCAATGTTAATGAATGGTGTTGGTACTAAACAATGGGCTAAAATGACTAGCGAAAATGTTGGTAAGTTTGTTGCTGTTGTTTTAGATGACTATGTATATACTGCACCTGTTGTAAACCAAGTTATTTCTGGAGGTAGCACTCAAATTTCAGGAGGTACAATGACTGTTACAGAAGCACAAGATATTGCAACAGTTTTAAAAGCTGGTAAGTTACCTGCCCCTGCAAGAGCTATTCAAATGGAAGTTGTTGGACCATCCTTAGGTAAAGAATCTATTGATGCAAGTATGTGGTCATTCGGATTAGCTATTATCTTAGTATTAGTTTGGATGTTCTTATACTATGGTAGAGCTGGTATCTATGCTAACATTGCTTTAGTAGTTAACATTTTATTCATCTTTGGAATTTTAGCTTCATTCAATTCGGTATTAACCTTACCTGGTATTGCCGGTATTATCTTAACCATAGGTATGTCGGTAGATGCAAACGTAATTATTTTCGAAAGAATTAAGGAAGCTTTAAATGGAGGAAAAAGCTTAGGAGAATCTGTAGATGAAGGGTTTAGTATTAAAGGAGCTTTATCTGCTATTATTGATGCTAACATTACTACTTTATTAACAGGTGTTATTTTATATACTTTCGGTACAGGGCCAATTAAAGGTTTTGCCTTAACATTAATGATAGGTATTGCCACTTCTTTGTTTACAGCTATTTTTATTACTCGTTTATTTATTGACGGTGCTGTAGAAAAGGGAATTAAGTTACCTTTTAATACTGGTTTCTCTAAAAACTGGTTTAAAAACATTAGTATAGAATTCTTACAAAAACGTAAGATTGCTTATATCATTTCAGGATTCTTTATCGTAGTAGGTTTAGTTTCTATTTTTACTGTAGGATTAAAACAAGGAGTAGATTTTAAAGGAGGTCGTTCGTATGTAGTTCGCTTTGATGAAGCTATGAAAGGAAATGAAGTAGCTGAACAATTAAAAAATGTATTTGGAACAGCTCCTGAGGTTAAAACTTACGGTTCTGATCATCAATTAAAAATCACCACTGCTTTCAAAATTGATGAAGAAGGTACTGATGTAGATGAGCAAGTACAGAGTGCTTTATACCAAGGATTAAAACCATATTTAGGAGACACTTCTTATGAAAACTTTAAACCTGGTTTTGAAAAAGCAGGAAACGGAATTATGAGCTACATTAAAGTAGAACCTACTATTGCTGATGATATTAAGCAAGCTGCTTTATGGGCTGTTTTAGGATCGTTAATCGTAGTATTCTTATATATCTTATTACGTTTTAGAAAAATGGCATACTCTATCGGTGCGGTAGTAGCTGTTTTCCACGATGTATTAGTAGTATTAGGTGTATTCTCTTTACTATACAAATTCATGCCTTTTGATATGGAAATCGGTCAGTCATTCATCGCAGCAATCTTAACAGTAGTAGGATACTCATTAAATGATACCGTGGTAATTTTTGATAGAATTAGAGAGTTTACAGAAGGTAAAAACTCTGTTACTGCTAGTTTAGTAAACAAAGCATTAAACAGTACATTAGGAAGAACTATCAACACCTCTTTAACAACATTACTAGTAATGTTAGCTATCTTCTTCTTTGGAGGGGACAGTATTAAAGGATTTATGTTCGCATTAATCGTAGGTGTGGTAGTAGGTACTTACTCTTCTTTATTTGTTGCAACGCCAATTATGTTTGACGTTTCTAAAAAAGAAGAAAACAAGTAACTTAAATAAAAACATACATAAAACCGTTTTGAAGTTTATTCAAAACGGTTTTTTCATTTAATATCAAGCAACTATCTTTGCAGTCTGATGAAAATTACAAAACTCCACGATTTATACTTTAAAGAATTTATTTCAGCTGATGAAATTTCTAATATTGTTAGCTCATTAGCTGAGCAAGTAAGAAAAGATTTACCTTCTAATGAAGTTCCTATTTTTATAGGAATTTTAAACGGGTGCTTTGTTTTTACTGCCGATTTTTTACGTGAATATAAAGGAAACTGTGAAATTAGTTTTGTTAAATTGTCTTCTTACCAAGGCACTTCTTCAACAGAAAATGTAAAGAGCTTAATTGGTCTTAATGAAGATTTATCTGGTCGTACCGTTATTATTTTAGAAGATATTATAGATACTGGCACGACCCTTCAAGAGATTTATGAAATCTTTAAAACGAAAAATTTAAAAGAACTAAAAATAGTAACACTTTTTTACAAACCTGATGTTTACCGTAAAGAACTACATATAGATTATATCGGAAAAGGTATTGATGATAAATTTATTGTAGGTTACGGATTAGATTACAAAGGTTATGGTAGAAACTTGCCTGCTATTTATCAATTAACAACACCACCAAAAATGAAAAACATCGTATTATTCGGCCCTCCAGGTGCAGGAAAAGGTACTCAAGCAGAAGTTTTAAAAGAAAAATACAATTTAGTACACATTTCAACAGGAGATGTATTCCGATTTAATATTAAAAATAAAACTGAATTAGGGTTATTAGCAAAAACATATATTGATGCTGGAGATTTAGTTCCTGATGAAGTTACCATTAATATGTTAAAAGAAGAGGTTAACAAAAATGCAGATTCTGCAGGATTTATTTTTGATGGTTTTCCTCGTACAGAATCTCAAGCAAAAGCTTTAGATACTTTTTTAGCTGAAAAAGGTGAACGTATTAACGGAATGGTTGCTTTAGAAGTGCCAGAAGACTTATTAGTTGAACGTATCTTAGAAAGAGGAAAAACTAGTGGTCGTTCTGATGATATGGATGAAAGTAAAATCCGTAATCGCTTTAATGAATACAACACTAAAACAGCTGTTTTAAAAGACTATTACCAAACACAAAACAACTACTACGGAGTAAACGGAGTTGGCTCTATTGAAGAAATTACACAACGTTTATCAGACGTATTTGATACACTATAACAAACACTTGTTTAATTGTTAAAGTAATAACAATTATCGCTTTTTAACAATTCAACAAATAAACAACGAACAATGACTGAAGGAAATTTTGTCGACTATATTAAAATCTACGCATCATCAGGTAAAGGTGGGCGTGGATCTGCACACTTACATCGCGAAAAATACATTGCGAAAGGTGGACCTGATGGTGGTGACGGTGGTCGAGGTGGTCACATTATATTACGTGGCGATAAAAATATGTGGACACTTTTCCATTTAAAATTTAAACGTCATTTTAGAGCTGAACACGGTGGTGATGGTAGTAGTAGTAGAAGTACTGGACATGATGGTGCTGATGTTATAATTCCTGTTCCATTAGGAACTATTATTCGGGATGCTGATACTGACGAAATTTTATATGAAGTTATTGAAGACGAACAAGAAATCATCTTATTAGAAGGTGGTAAAGGTGGTCGTGGTAACTGGCACTTTAAGTCTCCTACCAATCAAACTCCTCGTTATGCACAGCCAGGTATTGACGGGCAAGAAGGTTGGTATCGTATTGAATTAAAAATTTTAGCTGATGTTGGTTTAGTTGGTTTCCCAAATGCAGGAAAATCAACTTTATTATCTGTTATTACCGCTGCCAAACCTAAAATTGCTGATTACGCATTTACAACCCTAAAACCTAATTTAGGAATTGTGGAATATCGTAATCATCAAAGTTTTGTAATGGCAGATATTCCTGGGATTATTGAAGGAGCTGCTGAAGGAAAAGGTTTAGGACATCACTTTTTACGCCATATTGAACGTAACTCTACCCTACTCTTTTTAATTCCTGCTGATAGCGAGGATATAAAAAAGGAGTATGAAATTTTATTGAATGAGCTTCGCAAACACAATCCTGAATTATTGGATAAGGATCGTTTGTTAGCTATATCAAAATCGGATATGCTAGACGATGAATTAAAAGAAGAAATTAAACACGATTTACCTGAAGGCATTGAAGCGTTATTTATCTCTTCAGTTGCTCAACAAGGCTTAATGGAGCTAAAAGATAAATTGTGGCAAATGCTGAATTAGCTTCCATTTAAAATAACACTATAAAAAAACACCTCACAGAGGTGTTTTTTTGTTCTTCTACTCCATCTTCCAAATCTTTATAAACATTTCTTGAAAGGCAGTTTTTGCATTCTCTTTAGTGCTTTTCTCTACATACTCTTTCATTAATGCTACTCTATCAACTGCTCCTGGATGTGTGAAAATTTCTGGACCTAACAAATTTTGTAAAACCTCAAAGTTTGTTTTTAAATCATTTCCTAACTCCACCTCTTGTGTAGTAATTAAATGAACCGCTATAATATCTGCAAGATATTCTGCTTTCTTATAAGCATTTATTTTAGTTCCATTAGGTATTTCTGTTCCCAAATTAAATTGCTCTGCTTGTTTTAGCGTTACAATATGTCCTAACTCATGTGCTAATACAAAAGCTTTTATATAGTCTTTATCGTAATCTATTAAACCTTGGCTTACCTCAACATAATTCATTGCTGCTCCTGCATTCACAGAAGTATCGTGTTTATCTATTCTAAACTCATTAGGAATATCTACCCCTGTAAACTCTTTAAATAACGGTTTTACTGTTTTTAAATATAGTTCCTTTAATTTTTCTTCTTTTGTTAAGTTTTCTACTACTTCTTCATTTTTAGTTTCACTTGTATTACAACTTACTGCTAAAAAAGCTGTGATAAGTATTATTATTTTTCTCATAAATTTTAGAATAAAAAAACACCCTCAGAAAAAAAATTCTAAGAGTGCTTTACTGGGGAATAAACATTAATTAATAATATGTGTATGTAATACTAGTATTAATAAAACCGAATACAACATACGAAGCTGTTACTGGATATCCATCTGTATTATATACATAAGTTACTGAAGTGTCACTTGAAAAACTTCCTTGTGCTGGATTATTAATATTTACTCCATCTAACCCTGTTCCTACATTAATTTTAGCAAAAGCAGAAGGATATACTCCTTTAAAAGGATTATTTTTGTCATCATAAGTATTCTCTAATGCTTCTGTACCTACTGTTTCTGTTTTAACATTTCCTTCTTCATTATACACATAACTTGTATTAGTTACTTTATCATTCTCTTTATTCACTCTCTCTTTTTTCTCTAATTTATTTTCAGCATTATACGTATATGTATAAGTGTAAGCTTCCATACCGTCTTCCTTCTCTACTGCACTTACAATTAAGCCTTCGTCATTATACGTGTATACAGTACTTTTTGTATCTGACTTTACTTCTATTACTTGGTTTTTATCATTAAATATAAATGTATAAGTTGTAGTAGCTCCTCCTTCTTCTATAGTATATGAACTTATAAAATTAGAGTTGTCATCGTAAGTATATGTAGTAATACTCTCACTAAAATCATCTTTAAAATGATATGTTTTTATTTGAGAACCACTACCTACTTCACCACGAATATTAATAGTAACATTGTATACTTTTTCATCACCGTTTTCAGCAGTAACTGTAAAAGGCATAGCTTCTCCATCTACAAAGTTTACTGGTTGTCCTGATGCAGGAGAAATTGTAGCCTTTTCTGAAATAGTAATATTAGGTACTAACCCTGAAATGTTAGTTTTAAAAGGAACACTGATTGTAATATTGTTTCCTAAGTCGTAAACAACATCATCTTCACTTAATCCTTCAAAGTCTATGTTAAAACTGGTAATACTGTTTAATGATGATTGTACTACTTTATCGTTATCATCACTAGAGCAGCCTACTACTACAAGCGCTATAATTAAAGACAAAAAAGGGAAAACTTTTTTCATAATGTAAAAATTTAAATATTATTAATTTATTATCGACTTCTTTTATTCCGTTCGATAATCACGGATTATACTTTAAAAGTTTGGGTTATTTATTTTAGCATCGTTAGGAAACTGAACTACGTATCTACTATCATTTTGTTGTAATGTGTAATTTTTTCCTTCATACCACTTTACAATTTGTGGTTGTGTAGTTCTTTTTAAATCGTTCCAACGTTGACCTTCAATAGCAAATTCACGTGCACGCTCATCTAATATCTCTTCATACAACTCTTGTTTGTTTAAAGAGTTGATATATGTAGTATATGTTGTCATTTTAGACGGAGTATATCTGTTTTTTGCAAACGCTAACAATTCTGTTTTTGCTAAACTTAGTTCGTTTTGTTGCGTGTATGCTTCTGCTAAAATCAAATACAATTCTGCTACTCTAAAGGTAGATCTATACTTAATGTCAGCTGTTTTAGCAGCTCTATAAACTGTTCCATCTTTCCTAAAATAAATATTGAATCTTAAATCATTTGTTTTATCGTATTTGCTTAAGAAAGCATCAGACATAGAAGCGTAAGTTGTAATATCAAATGAAGATACCATATCTAACGCCAAAATAGATTCTACTGAATTAAATTCTGAAGGCATTATAGAGCTATCTGAGTTTAAATCTTGAATGGTATTTTGTATAGCCAATGCTTCTTTAGCTGCATCAATAGCCTTTTGCCATTCATTTTTTGATAAAAAAACTTTCGCTTTTAAACTTTTTAAAGCTACTGTTGAGAACCTATAATTTAATCCTGTTTCTTGTTGTGCTACATTTAAACGTGTTTCTGCATTTGTAATATCTTGTAAGATTTGCGTATAAACCTCTTCAACAGACTGAATATCATATTTCTGATCTAAATTGTATTCAGTTACAACAGGCACTCCTCCATCGCTATTAGCTGTTGCACTGTTATAAGCTTTACTATATAAATTAACCAACTGAAAATATTGCAAAGCTCTTAAAGCATAAGCCTCTCCTACCAATTGACTAATTTGAGTAACATCTCCAGTTATTTCAGCTTGATTTTCTATAACGTGGTTTGCATGAAAGATTATTTTATAAAAACCCGCATATGAAAAAGCTGTTGTTAAAGGTGATGCGCCAGCATCATTCCAAATAAAAAGATCTTCGTACTGTTCTGATCCTAAAGATGCTTTAGTTAATTGAAGCTCATCACTTCTATATGTTGTTAATACATGGTTGTTTTTTTCTATACCGTAAGCTGTTGTTAAAAAGCTTCGGTAATCTTCAACCGATTTAGGAATTATTTGCCCTATTGGTTCTACATCTAAGTAGTCGTCACACGAAACCATGCTTGCTACTGCTATGAATAATATATATATGTGTTTTCTCATTTCTATATTTTTTAAAAAGAAAGATTGAATCCGAAAGAAATAATTTTTGGTATTGGTTGTGAATATGGGCTACCAAAAGTTTCAGGGTCGAAATACCCATCGTAATCTGTTCCGAAAACAAATAGATTTCTTCCTTCTAGGTTAAAACTTAATCTTGAAACATTCATACTTTCTAAGTACTTACTTGGCACATTATATCCAAACTTTATACTGTTAACTCTTATGTATGAAATTTTATCTACCCAAATATCTAAATCTCTGAACGTATTACCTGAATCGTAAGTATGATACCAACTATAAACTAAGCCAGTATCAAAACCAGGTGTTGTACTTCCTATCAAAGCTGGGTAATTCCCTGTACCTGCTTGTAACACTTCTTTGTTAAAGTTATAGTTTGGACTTACTTGCGTTGGATGATACGAAGGTGTTCTTCTAACTGTTTGATTTAAGTTAAAGTTTGTAGCTATACTTAAACTGAAATCTTTATACTGAAATTTATTAATGAAACCTCCACTAAATTCAGGATCTCCATTACCTACATAGGTATATAAATTTCTATGCTCTTCTCTTGTTAATTGATTTCCATCAACTCCTTCTGATAAGTTATAAAAATCTACCGCTGTTACTTTCTTACCATCTTTCCAAAATAATGGCAACCCATTACTATCTAAACCTGCTGTTTTTATAGCAAAAACTGCATTAACCCCATATCCTAATAAAGAAGGTTTAAAATCATTATCTCTGGTTTGAATTTTTTCTACAGTATTTTTATTGTGAGAAATATTAAAGCTAGTTGTCCATGTAAAATCATCTTTTACAATATTTCTCGTATTTATAGCTAATTCAACTCCCTTATTACTTAACGTTGCCCAGTTTGTATTGATAAAGTTGAACCCAGACTCTAACGGTATAGCTTGTAAACCAATTAGATCAGTACTTTTACGATAGTAGTAATCTGCCGACACATATACTCTGTTATTAAACATCCCTAGATCAAATCCAACGTTTGATGAAACTGTTTTTTCCCAACGTAAGTCTTTGTTTGGAGCTGAAATAACATTAATTCCTTCTTCTGTTGTTCCTGGTAAAATAGTTACCTCGTCATAAAGACCTACAACGTAAGGAGAGGTAGATTTATCTATATTTCCTTGTACACCGTACGAACCTCTTATTTTAAATTCATCAATAGCATCCACATCAAAAAAGTCTTCTTTTGCTACGTTCCAAGATCCTGCTACAGACCATAATGGTAAGTATCTAAATTTTGGATTTACACCAAATAAATTAGAGCCATCATATCGTAAACTTCCGAAGATTGTGTACTTTCTGTCATAAGTGTACGAAGCTGTTCCGAAGAAAGAAGCATACGCGTTTTCATTAACTGTCTTTCTATATGGTTCAAACAATTTATTCTTCAATGCTCTTTCATCAGTTATTTGTACAGTACTTAATGTATTAGGATTAAAACCAAATCCTTTTGTATGAATCTCTGTACGCTTATCTTCTCTAAACTCAGTTCCTAACATTACATCAATCTCATGGATATTATTGATTGAAGTATTGTAATTTAATGTACTCTTCCAGTTGTATTGAAAAGCATCACTATTCCAGTTTTGAATTATACCTCCTTCTGGTAAGAAAAAAGCATTTTGTCCGTTATCATCTTGATATCTAGATCTAAACCTATATTTTCTTGTGTAATAACTTTCTTTGTCTGAAAATTTCTCTGTTTTATCAAAATCAAACTGCATCCCAAACTGCGTGTATAGTTTTAAGTTGCTGTTAAACTTATATGTAAGATCTATAATCGGTTTTATAGAATACGATGTTAGCTCTTGATTTGTATTTTGTCTTTCTTCTAAAGGGTTATATTTAAAACTTACACTTAAATCATACCTTTCAATTAAATCAGGATCATAATTAAAACTTCCATCTGCATTATATGGTGCAAAGTAAGGATTTACTCTTCTTGAATAATAAGCTGGGTTTGTGTAAGCGTCTGCTCCAGTAATATAAGATGTACTTTTATTTCTACTCGCAAAAACCGATACTCCTACATTTAACTTATCATTTACATCATAATCATTTTTAAACGTAAGGTTATATCTATTTAAACCAGTACCTTTTGTTGTTCCTTCTTCATCAAAATATCCTAAAGAGAAGTAATATCTTGATTTTTCACTGCCTCCTGAAAGAGTTAAGCCGTATTGTTGATTAATAGCTGCTTGGTACAACTTATTACCCCAATTAACATCTTGATTTCTTAAGTTATTAATTGCGTTTTGAGCTAATGGATTTATACTAGAAAATCCATTGTTTTGAAAATTATCGTATTCTCCATAAGCATCTAAAATACGAGCTACTTCTCCTCTGTTACTTTGGTAAGTTAAATCTGGTCTGCTCGCTAATCCTAACTCGAAATCAACTTTCTCACTAGCATTCATTAAGTTTAACTTATCAAAATCTGGTCGTAAGGTTAAAAAAGTACTTGCGTTGAAGTTAATTCTCATCGCTCCTTCTTTACCTTTTTTGGTCGTAATTACAATTACTCCGTTCGCTGCTCTTGCTCCATATATAGAAGTTGCAGAAGCGTCTTTTAATACGGTAATTTCTTCTATATCTTCTGGGTTAATTCCTGCTATAGGAAAAGACTTTAAATTGTCAATATTATCTTTATCTCTAAAATCTTTTGGAATATCATTTCCTTGTAAAGGAATTCCATCTAAAATCCACAAAGGATCTGAAGAACCGTTTAAAGTCGACGTTCCTCTAATTTGAATCTTAGCGGGAGCTCCTGGTGCTCCATTAGTAGGTTGTACAAGTACTCCTGAAATTTCCCCAGAAAGCATCTGGTCTATATTAGCTGTACCTGCACGCTTAACATCGTCTGTTTTAATTTTAGCAAATGAAGAAGTGATTTTTCTTTTCTCAATTTTTTGATATCCCATAACAATAACCTCTCCTAAAAGTTCTTCTTTCTCTTTTAAGGTTATAATCATGTTAGTGCTTCTATTTTCTACGTTTACTTTCTCTGTTTCAAAGCCTATATATGAGATTATAATATATTTTGTTTCCGCTGGTGCTTTGAATGAAAAATTTCCATCAAAATCAGTAGTTGTTCCAATCATTGAAGCTTGAATAACGCCATCAATATTGGTTTTATTTCCAATCATTTTTGTTGAAGCATAAATACTAACTCCTGGTAAAGTTTCATTTCTAGCTTCGTCGATAACTGTTCCACTTATTGTTTTTGTGTTCTGCGCAAAAACTGAAAAAGGTATAAGAAGCAGTAAGTAAATTATTTTTTTATTCATCATCCTAATTATTCAAATTATACTCAATTCTGGCTATTAAATCGTTGTAATGATTTTTAGTAGTCTTGTTTCCTTTCTTTCTTTTCTTTTTTAATAACTTTAAGATTCTTTCTAATTCTGCTCTTTTATTGGAACCAGCATCTGACACTCTTGGTATATAAGAAAAGTGTACATTTTTAAAGCTCTTTTCTGTATTGCTTAATGCTGTTTGTTTCGTCTTTTTTAATAAGGTGTTTCTATCTACAGTTAGTACATCTACATAATTTTTTTGGGTCATGCGATCTAACATGTCTAGCGGTTCGTTTTTAATTGTTTTTTTAAAAATGGCCTTGTAAAGTTGATCAAATAAATATTCTTCTGTAAAAATCTCTTCCGTGTTAGAGGCTAGCACCTTGTTTTCTGTAATACGCATTAACCTATCCGTTTCAACCAAGCGATAAATCATATTTGTTTGATATGCACGATGCATCGATATTGGAGAATAAAAGCGTTCTCCATCTGGTGCATCTCTTACAGGATATACTTTGTGAATTAACTCTGGAGTAAACAACCACTTTTGGGGTAATATAGCCTCATTTATTATGTATTCTAAGGCTTCTTTTTGCGTTTTAGCTGGCACTGGGACAAATGTGTCTTTATCATCACCGTAAATGGTATTGTTAATATACATCCCTCCAATATTAGCCATTACATGTCCACTGTATAACTGCCATTGGTCTATTACAGCTTTGTAAAGTTTTGCTGCTTTATAGTAATCTTCTCCCTCTTTTTCTGTCCAACTAATAATGTTTGGTACTATTCTTTTTAAGTTTTTTAGTCCATACTCACTTGCTTTAACTGCATTATTACCTAAGTCTTCACTTTGTGATCTTGGATCGATAACTTTGCTTTGCTGCGGTCCGTAAAAATACAATGGATCATTTTCGTGTTTTCTTATCCATTGATTTAATATTGGTAACTCTTCATGAGGTGTTTTTACATCTAACCATCGATATCCCCAGTTAATTGCATACTTATCATACACTCCTATTTTAGGACTAACTTCTGTTACCTTATCTCCAGGTTGAGCAACATAATTATACCGAGCATAATCCATTATAGAAGGTGCTGTTCCTCCCATTTTTTTGGTAAAACTCACTGATCTCAAGGAATCTACAGGGTAACTAAATGATGCTCCCATATTATGCTTTAACCCAAAAGTATGCCCTACTTCATGAGAGGATACAAATCTAATAGATTCCCCCATAATCTCATCTGAAAAAACATTTGCTCTTGCTTTAGGGTTTATAGGACCTGTTTGCACACGAATCCACTGATGCAGCCCTTTCATTAGGTTATGCCACCAAATGATATCCGATTCCAAAATCTCACCACTTCGTGGATCAACAATTGAAGGACCCATTGCATTTTGTCTTTCTGAAGCTACATAAGTAATTACAGAGTAACGAACATCGTCAATATCGAAATCTTTATCTTCTTTGGTTACTTCTTTAACAACCACAGCATCTTTAAATCCTGCTTGCTCAAAAGCTTTGTTCCAGTCGTATACTCCATTCTTTATGTATGGTATCCATTTTTTAGGAGTCGCAGGATCTATATAATACACTATTTGTTTTTTAGGAGTTACTACAGTCCCTTTTTTATATTTTTCAATATCCCCTTCTTTAGGTTCTAATCTCCAACGAGTGATTAAATCACGGTGTTCTACCTCATGCTGTCTATCGGAGTAATAATCCATAGGTTTACTAAAGTACCCTATTCTTTTATCTCCAAAACGAGGTTTCATTATATTTTTTGGTAACAAAACTATGTTTGTTGTCACACCTATAGACAATGGTAATGCAGCACTTTTACCTTCTTTTACAGAAGTTGTTAAAAGTGATTTTACGACAATGTTTCTCGAAAAAGTTTTCACTTTTTCTATCTTAGACAGCTTTGTTTTAATACTCCCTCCTAAACCAATATTCGATAACAAATCATTAAAACTCTTATCTTCCCCATTAAAAACTCTATTTACTTTGATGAGTACCGAGGTAGCATCTTCGTTTTCAGACTCTATTTTAAATTCTTCTATAATAGATTCTCCAAAATTCTCATGCACTGAAAGAGTTATAGCGTTATTCTTTGGTGAAGTTACTCTGGGGTTAATTGTTTTTACCCAAACTTTTTTTAAGACTGTATCTTTATAAAATCTAATTAATTTCGTTTCATAAGCCATTCCCTTGTTTAGTCCATGTCCATTAAGTGCATATGGAACTTGAGAAACTTTGTTAACTATTAAAAAGTCTTTTGACAATAATGAGTCTGGTATTTCAAAATAGATGTCTTCTTCTAATCTATAAATATTAAATACCCCTCTTTTTTTCTTTCCCTCTTTTTGTAGTTTCTTATAAGAAACCTTGCTTGTACTTTTAATAGTATCTTTTTCTTCTTTTTGTGCTACTACTACTGTAACAAAAAATAAGAAAAACAAGATTAGTACTTTTAAATTAATGTTCTTCATCTGAGAATACCTCTTCATAAATTAGTTGTGATTAAGAAGAAACCAAATGTAGCTCTGAAGTTGCTTTTTAAAAATTAAACTAGAGTGAAGTGTGTTATTAAAGGAGTGAATTTTATTATTTTGACAATAAAGGGAGATAACATTTAAAATCTTTATCTAAAACTTCCGTTTTAAATGAGGTTACATTATAAAATGCATAAAAATTACTTAAATAACCCAAACCAACACCATAACTTTTTTCTTTTTTGCCTTTTCTTGGGTTGTAATTATTACTTACCACTATTTTATCCTTTTCTATTAAAACATTAATAAAAAGAGGGTTCTTTTTTGTTATTTCATTATGCTTAATAGCATTTTCAATTAGTGTTTCTAATGCTAAAAATGGGATTTTCTTTAGCAAAGCTTCTCCTTCACTCTTGTCTGTAATACTTAAATTTATACTGTTATTAAATCTAATTTTTTGCAAAAAGAAATAATGCTCTAAAAAATGTAACTCTTCTTTAACTGTAGAAAAATTAGCTTCTCTATCTTTTAATAAATATCTATAAACTTCAGAAAGCTTTAGAACAAACTGTTGAGACATTGTTTTATCTAGCCCTATTAAAACATGTAAAGAGTTTAATGTGTTAAATAAAAAGTGGGGATTTAATTTTTTTCGTAGTTGACTGAGCTGCAATCGTGCATTTTTTTGTTGGTATTGCTCATTACTTATTGCCAATCGTTTTCTTTCTTGTTCGTATTGAAGTGTTCTTAAATGCTGACTTCTTAACTGACTACGCGAGAATCCTAAAATCAACATAAATGTTAGTAATGCTAATAAACTCATCCAAAGCAAGTACTGTTTTATGTTATTTATTGATTCTTTAATAAAAATATTTAATGGAAAGCTTGTTATTAAAATTAATTCAGAATTACCTACCTGTATAACATCATAATAACGCATAACCTCCAAATTCAAATATTCAGAAATTACAGCCACTTTAACTTGTTTTTTCTTTTTATAATCTTGCTGTTCATAATTTTTAAGTATCTGATTCAACGACACTTTATTAAAAAAAGAAGTCTCATGTTTTCCTATATACCCTATTTCAGGATGTAACATACAAACACCTTCATTATTCGTTAAAGTAACATACCCTCCTTTTCCACTATACTTTTGCGAAAAATAATTCCAGTATTTCAACAAGTTAATATCATAACCAAAAACAACGAAAGTACCATCTTGTAATTGGTGTTTGATTATTTTTCGGTAGTATGTTTTACCTCCCAAATTTAAAACTGTATCAAAAACTTGACTTTTATCTTCAAGAGATTTTACTCTTTCTAACACATTTTTACTAGTATCTATACTACCAAAAAAGTAAGAATCAAAAACCTCATTATCCTTTAAAAAGTAAACAAAGCTTACATCTATGTTTTCTTCAGAAAAAGCTAACTCACTATTAAAAAGCAATCTATTTTTAAGCTCACTTCTATCTAAATCAGCACTACTTTCAATAATTTTCTGAGTATCTACAATAAACTTATTAAAGTCGTTAAAGTCAAATTGCAAAATACTTTCCTTTTCCTTTGCATACTGCTTTATAACAACCTCTATCAAGCCTTCTGCTTCTGAAGTTATCTTATTAGTTATTAATCTATATCCAATAAAAAATAACACCATTAACAATACACCCACTAAAAGGTAATATTGATGCTTTCTTTTTTTTAACAGGAACTTCATAAAAACTAATTATCTAACCAGTTTTTAAAGTCTTTTATTCTTTGCGCGCTCACCAATAACATTTCCTCCACTTGCAAACTAGGTTGTAAGTCTATTTTTATACGATTGTTACTATATTTAGAAATGTTTTTAATTGCAGAATGCTGAATAATGTATTTCCTATTAATCTTGAAAAAATATTTTTCTGATAACTCTTCTTCTAAACTAGAAATTGTTCCGTCATAAAGGTAACTTTCACTATCAAAGGTAAACAAGAATAAGTATTTGCCTTGCGCCATAAAATAAGCTACATCTTCTCTTTGTATAGAAATTGATAAACTTCCTTTTGACACTAAAAAACGTTCTTTTTCTTTTTGATGCTGTATTCTACTATTCATTTGTAATAGTAATTGCTCTAGCTTATTGGTATATCCTTTATTTTCATGAAGGTTTATGTATTTTTCCATTGCTTTATTAAGTAACTCTTCATTATATGGTTTCAATAAGTAGTCTATAGCAAAAAACTGAAAAGACTTAATTGCATACTCATCAAAGGCTGTTGTAAAAATAATAGGAGTAGAAGTTTTTAGCTTTTCAAAAATTTCAAAACTATAACCATCACCAAGGTGAATATCACTTAAAATTAAATCACAAGTGTTTTCTTGAAGCCACAGAATTGAATCTTCAACACTTTCTAACCGCTTTTTTACAGAAATTGGATAAGGGCTTTTCTTTAATAAGTTTTCTAAAGAAGCTGCTGCTAAATCTTCATCTTCAATTATTACTACATTCAATATTTTCATTTACTTTATAGAGATTTAAGAGGGGGTCTCCAAAAGTATTAAATTATTTTTATCTTTAATTAAAAGTTATGTTTACGCTAACTTATAAACACTAACTAAAAAAGATACAACCTAAAAAAGAAATTAGTTTTAACATTTGTAGTAAAGCTTAACTACTACAACACCCTCTTCGCTTTAATAAAAGCTCGCTTCCAATAATTTTCATATAGTGAAGTAACAATAACGCCTTGCGATGTAGTAGAGTGAATAAATCGAATATCTCCATTATCCACCGATGTTACTAACCCAACGTGATTTACCCTACCTCTTTTTCTTGAGGTTTTAAAAAATAACAAGTCTCCTCTCTGAACTTCTCGTAAAGAAATATTTTCTCCTTGTACATACATTTGATGTGATGTTCTTGCAATAGGAACATTTCGTTGTTTAAATGATGTAAAAATTAATCCTGAGCAATCCATTCCTCTTTTCGTCATGCCTCCAAAACGATACGGAACACCTTTATAAGTAACCGCGGTCCATACAATTTTATCAGCAACGGTTACTTCTTCTTTTTTCGTTAGTATTTCATTAGTTTTAGTACTCTTAATTTCTACTTTTTTTGGAGTAACTTCTGAACCTCTTTTTTGATAAGTACTACTAATATTCTTTGATGATCCACAAGAAATCATTAGAAATGATATTGTACATATGAAGAAGACTTTTTTTATCATGCTTTTTTATTTTTTTAATCCAGCAACAATCAACTTTGCTGTTTTTTCAGAAGCTCCTTTCCCTCCTAATTTTTGCTCTAAATCAAAATATGACAAAAATAATTTCTGACGATGTTCTGATTCTAAAATACGTGTTAGTTCGTACTGTAAATTCTCTTTGGTAAAATCATTTTGTATCAACTCTTTTACTACTTCTCTATCCATTATTAAATTTACTAACGATATATATTTTAATGTTATTATTCGCTTAGCTATTTGATAGGAAATATTACTCCCTTTATAACACACTACCTGAGGTACTTTAAACAAAGCTGTCTCCAATGTTGCTGTTCCTGATGCTACCAAGGCAGCATGTGAAATACTTAACAAGTCATACGTTTTATTATTAATGAATTTTACATTGGCATCTCGAATAATTTCTTTATAAAACTCATACGATTGACTTGGTGCTCCAGCCACTACGAATTGATATTTAGGAAAATTATCTACCAATGAAAGCATCACCGATAACATTTTTGTTATTTCCTGCTTTCTACTTCCTGGTAACAGTGCTATAACCTCTTTATGCCCAAGATTATGTTCTTTCCTAAACTTTTCGATAGAAACTTGCTCTCTTCCTGCAATTCCATCAATTAAAGGATGTCCTACAAAACGAACATTATAACCATGCTTTTTGTAAAACTCTTTTTCAAATGGAAGAATTACAAACATTTGGTCGATATCTCGTTTAATATCTTTTACTCTACCTGCTCTACTTGCCCAAACTTGAGGTGAAATATAATAGTTAGTTCTAAAACCTTGCCTTTTTGCCCACTTAGCTATACGAAGGTTAAAACCTGAGTTATCAATAAAAATTATTACATCAGGATTAAATTGAGCAATATCTTTTTTACAAAAAGAAATCATTCCTAAAATCTTTCGTAAATTCATCAACACCTCAACAAAGCCCATAAAAGCACGCTCTTTATAATGCTTAACAAGTGTACCGCCAACTTCTTGCATTAGGTCACCTCCCCAAAAACGAATGTCTGCTTTCGGATCTTCCTTTAACAAGGCCTTCATCAAATTAGCTCCGTGCAAATCACCCGAAGCCTCACCTACAAGAATGTAATATTTCATGTATTAAAATTAGAAAAACTTTAAAAATGCTGTTAATAAAGCTACAGCAATTGTAGTTATTAATACTCCTCTTGCTCTATAATCTTGTTTTTTCTTTAAAAACACCCAAAAAACAAATAAGTTAGGTATTGCTGCCAGAGCTATTACAGAACCTAATACCCCTCCTTCTCTTATTTTAGAGATTGTTTCTGAAATACTAAATTCTGAAATGTACTCTAAATAAATAAAGAAGCCGCAAGTTGTTGCCAACAATGAGACTATGATTCCTATTAGTATTTCTTTTTTTATATGTCCCATGTGTGTAACTTTTGAATTGCGTGATGCGCTGTCATATCAAATTGAACAGGCACTACCGATATAAAACCATTTTCTAACGCCCAAATATCAGTATCTTGTCCTTTATCTCTATTAATAAACTCTCCTGAAAGCCAATAATACTCTTTTCCGAATGGGCTTTTACGTTTATCAAACGTTTCTTTCCAATAACCATTCGCTTGTCTACATATACGAACTCCTTTAATTTCGTCTTCTTTTAACTTCGGAATGTTTACATTTAAAATTACTCCATCAGGTAATCCGTTTAATAAAACATTTAACGCTATTTTTTCTATAAACTTACGTGCAGCTCTAAAATCAGCATGCCAATCAAAATCTAACAAAGAAAAACCTATTGCTGGAATTCCTTCAATACCAGCTTCAACAGCAGCACTCATGGTTCCTGAATAAATTACATTGATGGATGAATTGGATCCGTGATTAATTCCTGAAACACATAAATCAGGTGTACGATTTAAAATTTCATTTTTTGCCATTTTAACACAATCTGCTGGCGTACCAGAACAACTGTACTCAATTTGAGGACCTTCATCAATGGTAATAGGATTACAATGTAACACATTATTTACCGTAATAGCATGCCCCATTCCACTTTGTGGGCTATCAGGAGCCACCACTACTACATCCCCTATTTTATTCATAATTTCAATCAACATACGAATACCAGGAGCTGTAATTCCGTCATCATTCGTAACTAAAATCAAAGGTCTATCTTGCATAGTAAGTAAGTTTTACAACAAATGTAACATAAAAAATGGATTCTATTTTTAACATTTTGTAAAGACAGATTGGTTCATTTTATGTGTAAAATTGTGGTAATCAAACTCAAGCGTTATGGTACGGATTATTGTTTATGTTACAATTTTTGTTATTTCTTCTTTTTTTTCAATTATTTCAGCACAAAACGCCCCCACAAGACCATGTAATGAAATAGGTTATACCCAATTTGATTTTTGGGTCGGAAATTGGAATGTTTATAACACTGAAGGAAAATTAATTGGTCATAACAACGTTATAAAAATGCCTAATGCTTGTGCTATTCAAGAAAATTGGGATTCAAAAACATCTAAAAACAAAGGGACTAGCTACAATTATTACAATAAAAAAGATAATACTTGGAATCAGGTTTGGATTGATAACACTGGTTTTTCATTAGTTTTAAAAGGTAGTTTTAAAGATAATTCTATGACTTTAAAAAGTGATCTTATAAAAAATGATAAAGGCAATTATTACAACCAAATTACTTGGACAAAAAACAAAGATGGTTCTGTAACTCAAGTTTGGAATTTTCTAAATGAAGACCAGAAAAAGATTAAAGAAGTTTTTAGAGGCATTTATAAAAAGTAATAATGCTAAAAAATTGGCATTATTTTAGTAGCTTAGCAACACAACGACTCAACACAAATTAAAAAGACAGAAGGTTTTATGAAGACGAAGTTTATTATACCATTTTTAGCAATCACACTTTTATTTTCTAATTCTGTTAGTTCTAATACAGTTCCTAACAACGATCCAGAAAAAGATCGTGTAATTGTTTACGTTTTAAAAAATATTTTAAGTCGATACCATTACGTTCAAAAAAATCTAAACGACGATTTTTCTGAACATGTATATAATACATTTATCGATGGACTTGATCCTAGTAAACGTTATTTTACTCAAGAAGATTTAAAAGAATTCTCTCAATATAAGTATCAAATCGATAATCAACTAAGAGAATCTAACATTGATTTTTATAAGTTAGTATATCAGCGTTTTCTAGAAAAAATGGAGTCGGGTAAAAAGACCTATCGCTCTTTATTAAAACAACCTTTCAATTATAAAAAGAAAGAAACTATTGATATTGATTATGACAAAGTTCCGTATGCTAAAAACGAAACCGAATTAATCAACTACTGGAGAAAACAATTAAAGTTATCTATTTTAAGTAACATTGAAGATGCTGAAAACCAACAAAACGAAAAAGCTAAAAAGGATAAAAGTTTTAAAAAGAAAAGCTTTAAAGAACTAGAGGCTGAAGCAAGAAAGAAAGTCCTAAAAAATATGGACGATTTATACATGCGTATTGGTGAGCTTGAAAACTCTGATTGGTACTCTACATTTTTAAACAGTGTAGTTACTGGCTTTGATCCACACACAACCTACATGTCTCCACGAATTAAGACACGTTTCGATCAAGAAATGTCTGGTAAATTAGAAGGTATTGGAGCTCGTTTACAGAAAAAAGGAATTTACACACATATTGTTGAATTAATTTCTGGGGGTCCTGCATGGAAACAAGGTGAATTAGAAGCTGACGATATTATTTTAAAAGTTGCACAAGGTGATGAAGAGCCTTTAGATATTGTTGGAATGCGTTTAGATGACGCCATAAAATTTATCAAAGGGAAAAAAGGAACTGAGGTACGTTTAACTGTAAAGAAAAAGATTGATGGTTCTATTAAAGTAATCCCAATTATTAGAGATGTAGTTGAGCTTGAAGAAACTTTTGTAAAATCAAGTATTGTTGAAAAAAATGGTAAAAAATACGGGATTATTAATCTTCCTAGATTTTATATAGATTTTAATGACTTAAGCCGTAGAGATGCTGCTAAAGACATGGAAAAAGAGATTGAACGTTTAAAAGAAGAAGATGTTCAAGGTTTAATTGTTGATTTACGTGATAACGGTGGTGGATCATTAAAAACAGCTATTGAAATTGGTGGTTTATTCATCAATAAAGGCCCAATTGTTCAAGTAAAATACCGTGGTGAAGATCCTTTAGTAAAAGTAGATACTGACCCTAAAATTCAATGGGAAGGACCTTTAGTAGTAATGGTAAATGAATTTTCTGCTTCAGCTTCTGAAATTTTTGCTGCTGCAATGCAAGATTATAAACGTGGTGTTATTATTGGTGGTAAACAAACTTACGGTAAAGGAACTGTACAAAATGTATTACCTATAAACCGTTTTTATGAACAATACCCTAACGATTTAGGTGCTTTAAAAATGACCATTCAAAAGTTCTATAGAATTAATGGTGGATCTACTCAAATTGAAGGAGTTTATTCTGATATTTCTTTACCTACCCGATATAGCTATATGGATTTTGGAGAACGTGATTTAGATGGTGCTTTACCTTGGGATAAGGTACAACAAGCAAAATATACTGCTACGAATTCATACAGTAACTTTGCTGATGTAGTATACAACAGTAAGCAACGCGTAATGAATAACGAAAAGTTTAATAAAATAAACGATTATGCTAAGTGGTTAAAGAAAAATCAAGACGAAAGAGTTTATTCTTTAAACTATGATGCTTTTAAAAAGGAAAGTGAAGCTAAAACCAAAGAAGGAGAACAGTTTAAAGATATTTTTAAATTTGATTCTCATCTAACTTTTGTCTCTCCTAAATATGAGTTAAATTTATTTAAAAAAGATACTGTTTTAGAAGAAAAAAGAGTTGCATGGCATAAAAATCTTCAAAAAGACATTTATGTAAATGAAGCATTAAACGTTCTTAGCGAATTGAAAATGAACGATCATCATGTGGCTGTAAAACATTAAAAAAAATACACTTAAATAAAAAATAGCCTGAAGGCTATTTTTTATTTATTCATAGTAACTTTCATCCAAGATGTCACTTCAGATATAATAAGGTTTCTATATTCCATGAACCATTTAAACCCATTTATCAGAAGTTCTATTTCTTCCTTTTCAATTATTTGTTTTTTGTATAGTTTGGGGTGAGTTATATCATTTCTTCTCTTAGACATTTGCTTCAAGCATTTAAAATTATTATCTCCATAGTTTGGTTTTTCAATATTAAACACTTTAGATGATGTATTAAATGTGAATCTCAATAAAGATTCAAAGTTATAAAACCTTTGAGTTTTTCTTATTGATCCATCATTATTTAAAGAAACGTCTTCAGATGTTAATACTAGAAGTTCTTCGTAAGAAAGATTTACATTATCAATAGATAATTTTATTTTTATTAGTTCCCTAAAAACAAAAAGATCACTTTCTATGACTGAATAAAAATTTCTAACTAAAATCTTTCTATAAAACTGCTTATTTAAAAGATTTAAATTTAAAAAAGATTCCAAACTTTTTAACTCTTCATTATTTAAAGTTAGAAGGTTTATTGCATTATTTAAATCTTTCATTAACCTTTATAATAATTCAATTTTAACTACCAATCCTTCGTTGGCACGAACATTAAACACTGTTTCGTCTTCAAAAATTAAGTACTGCCCTTTAATTCCTACCAATTTACCTGTATACATTTCTTCTTTCTCTAAATTCAAACTTTTAGGTTTTTTAGGAAACTTTTCAACAGGAAAATTAATATTAGTTTCAGTATTATTCGCTATGTAGTATTCTTTCGCTTCATCAGGAATAAACTCTTGTAATCGCTCTCGCCACTCAACCAAGTTTTCATCTTTAATATCGTTCTTTAGCATGGTTCTCCAATTTGTTTTATCTGCTACATGCTCTTTTAAAGCCACCTCGGTAATTCCTGCTAAATAACGATTCGGTACCTCTACAATTTCAATAGCTTCATGCGCTCCTTGGTCAATCCAACGAGTTGGCACCTGTTGCTTTCTTGTTACTCCTACTTTTACATTACTTGAGTTTGCCAAATAAACAATATGTGGTTGTAACTGTACCTTTTTTTCATACTCCAAATCTCTGTCTTCTTCTCCTAAATGCGCTTTACTTAATTCAGGACGCATAATCCAATCTCCTGCAGTTGGGATTTCAAAAAAGCATTTTTTACAAAATCCTTGACGGTATATTTTCTTTTCTAAATGGCAATTTAAACACTCATAAGCAACAAAACCCAACCTCAATTCCTTATTCAATAACTGATTCATATTCAAAAAATCAGCTCCCATATCTAAATAGTATTGAACTGTATTTAAATTTTCGGTAGGCATTTTTTTTAAAACTCCTTGGTATTGCATGTCTTAAATTTTGTTACATTTAGCTTCACAAAATTACAGTAAAAAAATTGAATTAAGAGTTAATCTATGACGTTTCCATTTATAAATTCAATCATTTCTTGGTTCTTAAAAAAGCGTAAACATCAAGTAGAGCTATTTTTAAAATACCCTATTGATGTTCAAAATGAGCTATTACTAAAACTTATAAGTGCCGCTAAGAATACTGAGTTTGGGAAACAACAAAATTTCTCTTCAATTAAAAGTTATACTGACTTTGCCAACAATGTTCCCATTCAACGTTATGAAAGTATTGAACCACTTATTGAGCGTTGTAGAAAAGGGGAACAAAATTTATTTTGGCCTACGCCTATACGTTGGTTTGCTAAATCAAGTGGTACTACCAATGCAAAAAGCAAGTTTATTCCTGTAAGTGATGAAGCTATTGAATACTGTCATTTCAAAGCAGGAAAAGACATGTTATGTTTATACATTAATAACAATGAAAATGCTAAACTTTTCACTGGTAAAGGACTTCGCTTAGGAGGTAGTTCTGCTGTATACGAAGATAACAATACTTACTTTGGTGATTTATCTGCTATCATTATTGAAAACATGCCTTTTTGGGCAGATTTTAGCTCTGCTCCAAGACAAGAAACAGCATTAATGAGTGAATGGGAAACAAAAATGGAAGCTATTATTAATGAAACCATTCATGAAAATATTACAAGCTTAGTTGGTGTTCCTTCTTGGATGTTAGTTTTATTAAATAGAGTATTAGAAAAAACAGGGAAGGATAACATTTTAGAGGTTTGGCCTAATCTGGAGGTTTATTTTCATGGGGGAATAAACTTCAACCCATATAGAGAACAGTATAAGAAACTCATTCCAAGAGACGACTTTAAATATTATGAGACCTATAATGCATCAGAAGGTTTTTTCGCCATTCAAGACCGAAATGATTCTGATGAAATGCTATTAATGTTAGACTACGGAATTTTTTATGAGTTTATTCCAATGAGCGAATACAACGGAGAAAACTCTAAGGCTATTCCTCTTTCTGAAGTAGAAAAAGGTGTTAATTATGCCATTGTTATTACTACGAATGGTGGCTTATGGCGTTATTTGATTGGAGATACTATTAAGTTTACCTCAACCGATCCTTATCGTATAAAAATTACTGGACGTACTAAACATCATATTAATGTTTTTGGCGAAGAGTTAATTATTGAAAATGCTGAAGATGCTTTAAAAGTAGCGAGTGATAAAACCAACTGTGAAATTAAAGAATATACTGTTGGCCCTATTTTTATGAATGGTAAAGAAAATGGAGCTCATGAATGGGTTATTGAATTTAAAAAACCTCCTAAAGACCTTGTCTTTTTTACTGAAGAGTTAGACAATGCTTTAAAAAATTGTAATTCTGACTATGAGGCTAAACGTTATAATAATATGACTTTAGCAATGCCTAAAATACATCAAGCCCGTAAAGGTTTATTTTATGACTGGATGAAAGAAAAAGGAAAATTAGGTGGACAACATAAAATTCCTCGTTTATCTAATAGTCGTGATTTTGTTGAAGAGCTTTTGAAATTATAAACATACTACTCTGTTTTAATCTTAATAGGTAATTGGTATTTTGTTACTACAGGAATTCCTCTTTTTGTGGCTGGATTAATGATTGGTAATTTTTCTAGTGTTAGTTTTATAATACTATCTAATTCTGGTAATTGATCGGTAACTTCGTCGGAAGCTATAACTTTTCCTAAAACAAACTTTCCATCCTTATTAATTAAAACATCAATTAACACCTCTTCATCTAAGCTATTTTTAGTAACAAAATTATATTGTTGTAAACTCTCCGTTATTCTTTTATAAATCTCTTCTCTAAAACAATTAATTCTCGCTTCATTAAACAGGTTTTTACACTTATCAAAAGATGGAAACTCATCTACTTTTGTATAGTCTACAATAGTATCTACAGTCTTTCCTTTATCTTTTTTTGAATATGAAAAGAAGTCGCAGGAAGAACATAGTAAAGCACAAAGTAAAAAAGCTACATAGCGAAAACTCATCTTATTGATTTTAAGATGAATATACAAAATTAAATACTATTGTAAAATCTCTCCCTGTAAGAAATAGTACTTTTTAATTTCTTTTAATCTTTCTTTTGCATGTTTTGTTAATACTGAATCTTTTTTTTCAAAACGATTTACATAATCTTTGTAATGCTTATAAGCTATTCTTTTATCCTTGTAATAATCTTCACTAGTTTTAGCTAGTTGATACAAGGCTTTATAGTTTTTCCTATTCTCTTCAAAAGCTCTTTTATAAGACTTTACCTCTTCTTTAGGATTACCTAATTCTTTGTACACTCTAGCTAGTTGGTAATACTCAACGTCTCTTGGTTCTTTACCCGCAAAAGTTGCCACCATATAATCTAGCTGAGCTTTATAAAACTTTTTCCTTTCAAAATTGATGTCTCCTAAGTAGGTATACGCCTTAAAATCTGACCTATCAATTCTTATAGCTTTATTAAAGTACTTTTTTGCTTCGTCATATTTCTTTAGGTTAAAATAACAGCGCCCTAGCATTTTTTGTGTGTAATGTTCGTTAGGCTCTAGAGTATCTATTCTTTGTAAATATTGAATAGCTTCAGTAAACTTCTCTTCTCTATATAAATTATTAATTTTCAACTTATTTAAGTTGATATGATTTGGGTTCACTACCAAACCTCTATTTACAAAAATATTTACTGAATCTTTGTCTCTTAATAAGGTATAAGCTAATGCTAAGTGATGAATAGATTTAATGTGAGTTGTGTCATTTTTATAAGCCTCTAAAAAACTATTTATTTTTAGATTTCGTTTTTTCAACATTCCATAAGCAATTCCCAATCGATAATGATAATTTGCATTTGTACTATCTTGATTAATAATGTTTTTAAAAGTATCTATTGCTTTGGCTGGTTGCTTTGTTTGTGCATACAATTTTCCTAGTTGATACTGAATAAGTAAGTTTTCAGCATCTTTAGTTACAATACCTTCATAAACATCAATAGCTTTTTGTAGTTTTTTCTCTTTTTTATATGCTTTTGCTAACTTTACTTTGACTGAATAATCATCTTTTAACTCCAATGCCTTTTCATAATATAAAGAAGCCTTTTTATAATTATCTATTGAGGCATAAATTGATGCTACTTTTGAAGTTGACTGAAAAGTAGCATCTAACTCATGTAACTTTATCAATGCTGTTTGATAGCGGCCTATATTCACTAAACTATCAATAGTTTTAAAAGTCGAAACTTGTGCTTCGACTTTTAAAACTCCTATTACAAAAACAATAAGTAAAATTTTATTTCTCACGTTTCTATTTTTGGCGTTTTCATTGGTTATCTGCGACCAATATAATTAATTTATTCTACGTTAAATGTGATAGGTAGGGTATAGCTTACTCTTACCTTCTTACCATTATGTTCACCTGGTTGCATTTGAGGCAATTTTTGTACCAATGCTTCTACATGTTGTTTTAATGTTACGTGAGATGCTCTTGCTTTTACATCAATAACTTTACCATTTTTATCTATTTTAAACTGAACATAAATTCGTTTTTTTCCAGCGGATAATCCTAACGTTTTTGATAAAGAAGCATCAAAATTATCTACTACAAATTGTTGTAAACTTCTGGTAAAGCAAGCTTTATCTCCTTCAGCACATCCTGGAAAAGTTGGTACTTTTTCCATTGTAGAAAAAGGAACATCTTCTGAGTCTTGGTAATTAGTTTTTCCTTGATTTTCATTTTTTCCCATAAAGTCAAAAGCAACCATTTTCCTACCATTTTCAGCTTCAAAAACTCTAATGCTTAATTGAGGCATTCCTTCTTTATTAAATCCATTTAATAAAGCTAAATATTCTCCTTTTTCTTCTTCTGTCAATTCATCTATAGAGTATTCTTTAGTATTTGGAAGTTCTTTTCCTAAAAATAAGTCAAGATATTTACTTTGATAACCAGTAGAAGGCTTTTTTACAATTTTACCATCCTCACTTTTATATACTGTTACAGGCTGTTTTTCAACCTTATTCATTTTAACTTCTTCACTTGAACAAGCTGTATATAAAATCATGCTTCCTAGCAATGGAATTAATAGTAAATACTTTAACTGTTTAACTTTTTTTGATTGTGTTTTCGTCATCATAATAATTCGTTTTTTGATTAATGAATGTTTATAAAATTGATTAATGAATGAAATATGCTCGACCTGAAAAATATCAGCGAGTAAATGGTTTATATAATTTTCTTTTTTTTCTGATTTACTAGCAACAGCATCTGAAATATATTCATGAACTAACGATATACGATTCTGATACACATACACCATAGGATTAAACCACATAACTATTTTTAAAAGCTCAAAAAACAATAAATCTATCGTATGCTTTTGGTCACTATGCACTAACTCATGTTGAATGATTTTTTCTCTTTTTTGAGAAGGAATGTCGTTTCCTAAAAAAATATAGTTGAAAAATGAAAAAGCTTTTGTTTCCTTTGGAAGGAATATCAACTTATAATTGTCCTTTCGGGTAGTTCCATACCTTAAAACTAATCGTATAATACGCTCTAGTTTCACTAAAAACACGATAAAAAACAATATACATCCACCTAAAAATAATACATCTAAATAGTTAATGGATTGATACCAAGACGCTTTTTCAATGACTTTTTGAGGTGATAACACTACCTCTGGCAACAAAATATAATACTCTTTAGGAACAGCCTTTTGAACTGTTGAAATTTTAAACAAAGGCAACACAAAAGAAAGTAATGCTGTACTTAACAAGTACCATCTATTTTTGTTAAAGAAAGTTTCTTTACTTAAAAAGAAATCATACACTGCCACAAAAAGCACCTGGAATAATATAACTTGAATGATATAGTTTATCATGACTTTTTATTTTTATTCACTTCTTTTAAAATACTCTCCAGCTCTTGAATATCCATTTTGTTTTCTTTCATAAAAAACGACACCATGCTTTTAAATGAGCCTCCAAAATAGCCGTTCATTAACTTGTGTAAACTCTCATTACTATACTCAGACTTTTCTACCAATGGATAGTAGACATATCCCCTACCTTTTGATTCATGACCAACAAACTCTTTCGTCTCCAAAATCCTTATGATTGTTGAAACTGTATTATATGCAGGTTTTGGCTCAGGTAATTCAGTAATTACTTCTTTTACTGAAGCTTTTTTCAACTTCCATAATACCTGCATTATTTGCTCTTCTGCCTTCGTTAATTGTTTACTCATGATATCTTTTATAAATATTTCTGAAACAAATATAACTAAAAGATTAGTTTAAACTAATTTTTTAGTTAATAAATATGTAACAAAGCTTTTATATCTTCGTCTTATCAATAAAAAAGTTAATGGATATATTTTTAGTAATACTCGGATTCGTATTTGCTTGTTTAGGAATTATTGGTTCATTTTTACCAGTATTACCTGGTCCTATTACTAGTTGGGTAGGTTTGTTATTGTTACATTTAACAAAAGCTGTCCCTCAAAATTGGACATTTTTAGGAATCACTTTAGTCATTGCTGTCATTATCTTTTTTCTTGACTACTTTATCCCTGCTATGGGAACTAAACGTTTTGGCGGCACCAAATATGGAGTATATGGCACTACTATCGGATTAATTATTGGACTACTCTCCCCTATCCCTTTCGGAATTTTAATTGGTGCTTTTGTTGGTGCCTTGGTTGGTGAATTAATTTACGACAGTAAAGACACTAACAGAGCGATTAAAGCTTCTTTTGGTGCCTTTTTAGGTTTTTTAGCTTCTGCAACCATTAAATTTTCAATTTCTATGGTATTCTTAGTGCTGTTTTTTGTTAAGTTCTGGGAATATAAAGCCGCTTTCTTTTAGAAATAAGCTTGTTATATTTAGCTTTTTACTTCCAATCATGAGATTCCTCCTCGTACCTCGTTCGGAATGACAGGTATTCATGATTTAAGAAGTCAGCAATTACACTTAGTCCCCAGATTGAAGCATTTGTTTGAGCTTCTCGAAGAGAGCGAGTGCGGAAAGCGGGAAACAGCTACTAAAACACGTAACTAAACTGCAAAAAAAAAGCAACCCATCTAAGGGAAGCTTTCCATTGGTTAACAAAACCATGATACTATTTAAAGTATCTAACAACACAACTAAATGCTGTCCTTTTAAAATTAGACAGCCTGCAAATATACATTCTTTTCAGAAACTCACAAATAAAAATTAACTTTTTTATAAAATCTATGTGATACTACCATTGTCTAATTTTGTAATTGATTGTATCTTTGCACCTTTAAATTAAAATTACTTAAAAATTAAGTCAATGCAATTATCAGAACAAGAAGTTGTACGTAGAGAAAAACTATCAAAATTACGTGAACTGGGTATCAATCCATATCCAGCAGATTTATTTCCATTCAATTCAAATTCCAAACAGATTAAACAGGAGTTTAAGGAAGGTAAAAAGGTAGTAATTGCTGGTAGGTTAATGTCTCGTCGTATTCAAGGAAAAGCTTCTTTTGCTGAATTGCAAGATAGTGAAGGACGCATTCAGGTATATTTTAACAGAGATGAAATTTGTACAGGTGAAGACAAAACTTTGTACAACGAGGTATACAAAAAGTTATTAGATATTGGTGATTTTGTAGGTATAGAAGGAGAGTTATTTAAAACTCAGGTTGGAGAAACCACCGTAATGGTAAAAGATTTTAAATTATTAAGTAAGTCTTTAAAACCATTACCATTACCTAAAGTAGACGCTGAAGGAAATACCTTTGACGGATTTACAGATCCTGAGATGCGCTACCGTCAACGTTATGCTGATTTAGTTGTGAATCCACAGGTAAAAGAAGTTTTTGTAAAGCGTACTAAGTTATTCAATGCAATGCGTCAGTTTTTTAACGATGCTGGATATTTTGAAGTAGAAACGCCAATTTTACAACCAATACCAGGTGGTGCAGCTGCTAGACCATTTATTACACATCACAATGCATTAGACATTCCGTTGTACATGCGTATTGCAAATGAGTTATACTTAAAGCGTTTAATTGTTGGTGGTTTTGACGGTGTATATGAGTTTTCTAAAAACTTCCGTAACGAAGGAATGGACAGAACGCACAATCCAGAATTTACCGCAATGGAAATTTATGTCGCTTACAAAGACTACAACTGGATGATGGATTTCACTGAAAAATTATTAGAGCATTGTGCATTAGCTGTAAACGGAACTACCGAAGCTACTTTTGGAGAGCATAAAGTAGACTTTAAAGCTCCGTATGCGCGTGTTACGATGGCAGATTCTATCAAACACTTTACTGGTTTTGACATCAACGGAAAATCGGAAGATGAAATCCGTAAAGCTGCTCAAGACATGGGTATCGAGGTAGATGACACGATGGGTAAAGGAAAGTTAATTGATGAGATTTTTGGTGAAAAATGTGAAGGAAACTACATTCAACCAACATTTATTACCGATTATCCAAAAGAAATGTCTCCATTGTGTAAAGAACACCGTGATAATCCTGAATTAACTGAGCGTTTTGAGTTAATGGTATGTGGTAAAGAAATTGCCAACGCATATTCTGAGTTAAATGACCCTATCGATCAACGTGAGCGTTTTGAAGCACAATTAAAATTAGCAGCTCGTGGTGATGATGAAGCTGGTGAATTTATTGATCAAGATTTCTTACGTGCGTTAGAATATGGTATGCCTCCTACTTCTGGATTAGGAATTGGAATGGATCGTTTAATTATGTATTTAACTAACAATCCGTCAATTCAAGAAGTGTTATTCTTCCCACAAATGAAGCCTGAAAAGAAAGCTCCTACAGTTGAATTAAACGACGATGAAAAAGCCGTACTGGCTTTATTAGAAAAAGCTGAAAAAATAGGTTTAAATGATTTAAAAGCTCAAAGTGGTTTGTCTAATAAAAAATGGGATAAAACCATTAAAGGGTTAACTAAAAATAGTCTTGCAAAAGTTGAAAAAACAGAGGAAGGTTTATTTGTAGAAATCGTATAAGTTATTTCTGAAACTTAATATAATTGAAAAGCAATCTTACTTCGGCTACACTCAGTAACCAGTAAGGTTGCTTTTTTATTTGATTCTTTTATTTATTTTTATTGAAATTTGTTACCAAAGGATATTTTATAAGCTATAACTAATAAAAAAACTCAAATTGAATTTAGACAACAAAAAATTTGTGGCTACTGAAAACAAAAGTGGATTATCATCGAATGAAACCATTTTTCATTATTTCCAAAATGGAACTACTATTACCGGAAAATATAAAGGAGGAACAATACAAGAAGGTTTTATAATTGGAAAACAAACTCAAAATTCCGAAATTAAACTCTTATATCAGTGCTTAACAACCGGAGGAGAATTGAAAGTAGGAGAATCAGCAGGTACAATTTCAAAAACAAAAAATGGAAAACTAAAATTATCGTTTGACTGGAATTGGTTGAATGGAGATTTATCTGGAGGTAAATCTGAATATATAGAAATTGAATAGATTAAAAAAAGCAATCTCTTTTGAGGTTGCTTTTTCTTTGGTCTTCGCCCTATTTTAGATAACTTCGTCTTTAAACAATATATTAATGCTATGGAACAAAAACCTAATAAAAAACAACAAGCCCGTTTTTTTCTCAAAGCTAATCCAGGAATATATGGCAAGGGGCATAAACAAATCACATCAGACAACTTAGTCCAAATAGATGACAAACACAACATTAGCTCTATCCCAATATCTTCTCCCATTGGTATTTATGTTAGACAAAAAACAAAATTTGTAAATAAAAATATACTCATTAATTTTCTTTTAATTTTAAGTATTGTCTTTATTATACTTCTAAAGTTTGTCTTTGTAGAATCATTTAACTCTGTATTTGAAAAAAATATTGAATCTGTTATTTCTAAACTTTGTTTTGCATATATAGCTAGCTTTATTTTCTACTTTATAGTTATAAAAAGATCTGAAAAAAACAAGAAAAAAGAAGCATATGCAATTATTTGTGCTTTAAATGATTCTCTAATAACTCATGGAAATAATGTAAAAAAATGGATTCATGAAGGAGCTAAAGAAGAAATCGATACTTCCTTAGATAAGGATATATTTAAAAAGATCTGTTCAAAAGTTGATTTAAATATAACTCCAAAAGGCTTAAATATTAAAATCGGTGATTTAATATTTTTAGATGGTGTTAAAAAAGTAAATTATTACATTGAAAAGATTTTTATTTATATGCCTTTTCTTGAAGGAGATCTTTTAATTCATTTAAACAAAATTCAAAATTGTATTTTTTCAAGAACAATCACAATAATACCTTATAAATCCCAAAATAACCTAAAAGAGTATAGCAATGATATTTTGGAGTTTCTACAATTAATTGAGGAATTAAAAACTTTAAACAACTCGCTAAAAGTAAAATTCCTAAAGAATTATGAAAAAACATATTAAACACAAACATTAGACATTTATTAATTTACAATAAACATTAACTACAAAATTATTCAAATTCAGAGTTTTTTCATAACTTTAAAGAGCTATGAAAAAATTGTTAGAATACCCTCCTTTTCACTTTTTGGTGTGCCTTATTGCTGGAATAACTCTTCAGTTTTATACACAGATTTGGTTGTATAATTTTATATACTTGGCTTATTCTTTAATAGGGTTTCTCATCATTCTTTATTTCTTAAAAAGAACTGAAATGCGAAAAGCATTTAGTATAGCCATATTATTGTTCTTTGTTTTTATTGGAATTAGCGCTACATATATTCACAACCCAAAGAATTATAAGAGCTATTACGAACATCGATTAACTGAGAATTCTGCTTCTATCCTCATCATACAAAAAGTATTAAAACCTGGGAATTATTATACAAAGTATGTGGCTAAGGTCTCACAGGTTGGTTCCAGTAAAACAAATGGATATGTTCTTCTAAACATTCAAAAAGATACTACCAAAACCTCACTTACTATTGGTAATAAGATTTTTACAAAAACTCCTTTTAAAAAATTAATTCCTCCTTTAAACCCGCATCAATTTGATTACAAACAGTATTTAGCGAAACAGTACATTTATCATCAAGTATTTATAGATGATCATCAATTCAAAAAACTTGAAAACTCAAAACTTTCTTTAATCAGTTTATCTGCTCATATTAGAGAAAGAATACAAGCTTCCTTAAAAAAGTATCATTTTACAAACGATGAATTTGCAGTGATTAACGCATTGCTTCTTGGTCAACGACAAGAGGTTTCAAAAGGGCTACTGGAAAGTTACACCAATGCAGGCGCGATTCATATTTTAGCTATTTCAGGATTACATATTGGTATTTTGCTGTTATTGCTCTCCTATGTATTCAAACCTTTGGAAAAACTTCCTAAAGGAATGATTATTAAAACCGCTTTTATAGTCTTATTTCTGTGGTCATTTGCTTTTATTGCTGGATTATCAGCCTCTGTAATTAGAGCTGTAACCATGTTCACTTTTATCGCAATTGGACAATCATTCAAACGAAAAAAGATTATTGAGTATTCTTTAATCAGTTCGATGTTCTTCTTACTTTTAATAAAACCAATGTTTTTATTTGATGTTGGTTTTCAACTGAGTTATCTGGCTGTTTTTGGCATTATCTGGGTGCAACCATTACTCTACAACCTCTGGAAACCTAAACTTTGGTTACTAGATAAAGGTTGGAGTTTGTTTACAGTTTCAATTGCAGCACAAGCAGGTATTTTACCTATTAGTTTATATTACTTCCATCAATTTCCAGGCTTATTTATGCTATCAAATCTAATTATTATTCCTTTTTTAGGAAGTATATTGCTCTTTGGGGTCATTATTATCTTACTAGCTACATTAAACATCCTTCCTCAATTTATAGCTAATATTTATGGAATTATTATTTCTATGATGAACTATTTTGTTAATTGGGTTGCTCATCAAGAAGATTTTTTATTCAAAGAAATTTCCATGTCTTTATGGGAAATGCTAGCTTGGTATATTTTTATTGTTTTCTCATATAAAGTTTGTGTCCAAAAAACCTCAAAAAGCATCCTTTTTTTACTGACTTCAATTACGATGCTACAAGGAGTTTATTTTTATCAGAAGTATCAAATTAGCAACAAAAGTGAGTTTATTGTATTTCACAAAAGCCGACACTCAATTTACGGAAAGAGAAATGGTAAGGAATTAACAATCATTCGAAGAACTAATGATTCAATTTTACATCAACAAAAAGTACTTCAATCGTATAGAATTGGGGAACATATTTCTTCTAAAGTTATTGACTCTACCTTTAATGTTTTCTCATATAAAAGCAAGCAAGTTTTAATTGTAGATAGTTTAGGGGTTTATCAAATAGATGGACTTAAAAAGCCTATAGTAATTTTGAAAAACAGCCCAAAAATTAATTTAAACAGACTTATTGCAACACTAAAGCCTCAACAAATTATTGCTGATGGAAGTAATTACAAATCGTACATTAACAGATGGAAAGAAACTTGTTATAAACAAAAAGCACCATTTTGGTATACTGGTCAAAATGGTGCTTATATTTTAAAAGAATAGACTTTACATGGCGCTTTTAAAGTTCTTCTCAAACTCTTTCCATGGTGTATTCTTATAATTATCCTTATTAAAATACGCTAGTATTTTTTCAAATCTTTTTTCTTCTAAATATCCAGGTACGTTTTGTAATAACTGTCTTTCTGTATTAAAAAAAGCTGTTGAAGGATAACTTAACTGTCCTTTCATTATAGCTGCTGCTAACTGGTGATACCCTCTTCTTCCTTGAGCTTGATACTTAAACGTTTTTCCTTGAAACGTAATATCATGTTTTGCTTCTCCGTTTAACTTTACTGGATAATAATGTGTATTGATATACTCAATAATTACTTTGTTTTTATATGTTGTTTTATCCATTTTTTTACACCAGCCACACCAGTCAGTATAAATGTCTACTAAAATTGGTTTTGGCTCTTTCTCGCTCATTTCCATCGCTTCTTCAAAGCTCAACCAGTTTACTTTATCTTGTGCCTTTACTCCAAGTGAAATAAAGGTTAAAACTGCTACTAATATTATTTTTTTCATACTCCTTAAGTCTCAATAAGTGTTCCAAATTTACAAAAAAACCTGCCAACATTTAAAATTGACAGGTTGTAAAAGGTTGTTTTAACGTTTATTTAGAGTTATTTAACTCCGTGCATTAATTTTTTTAGTAATGGATGTAGTAACAACGAAACGATACCTAATGCAAAAGGTATAATCGTAAATATCAAGAAGAAACCTGATAAACTATACTCTTGTGTAATCTTTTCGATGTCACCTCCAACATAGTGAGCTAATTTGTTACCTATTGCAATGGCTAGGTAATAAACTCCAAACATAAATGCAATCATACGAGTTGGAATTAACTTACTTAAGTATGATAATCCCATTGGTGATAAACAAAGCTCACCTAATGTGTGGAATAAATACGCTAATACTAGCCAAATCATGCTTAAACTTGCTCCTTCTGCACCAGCAGCTACATTTCTCGCTCCAAACGCAAGAAAACCAAAACCTAAAGCTAATAATGCTAATCCTAAGAAGTATTTTACAGATGCTGGAGGGTTATATCTACTATCCCACCACTTCGTAAATAATGGAGCAAAAATAATAATGAATAATGAATTTAATATCGCAAACCAAGTTACTGGAACTTCAGTATTCGGATCATTAAATTCTACATAAAGTTTATATAAAACAATAGCCCAAACAATCAAGAAACTTGTCCCTAAGATAATGTTTGCTAAACCTATTTTATTAAACGTCTTTCTAAACAAACTAATTAACACGTAAGTAATTATACCTAATGGTACTACTGTTACTAATAAGTCAACTATTTTAAATACTGTTCCTGCGGTACCTTCTAAAACTCTATTTGTAAAGTCTCTGGTATAAATTGGGAGTGATCCAGCCGCCTGTTCAAATGCAGCCCAGAAAAATATTGTAAATAAACAGAATATTGCAAACGCAATCATTCTATCTCTTTCTATTTTTGTGTACCTAGGAATTCTAACAATCAACAATACGATAAAACTTATTGCTGCCAATAGAGCAAAAAACAAGGAATCACTCATTCCTGCAACCGTAAAGTTTAACGTTTGTATGTTTCCTATTTTACTTAAAGGATCATTAAAAATGAATATTAATGCTGATACAGTAAAAACTGCTATTAAAGCATAGTCCACAACTGAAAAAGGGTTTCTTTTTTCAGCGTCAACATCAACTGTTTCCTCTATGCTCTTTACATCTTTTTTAGCTGGTTTATCTCCTAAACTTCCAAAAAGAGGCTGTGCAAAATAAAACTGTAACATACCTAACAACATAAAGATTCCTGCCAAACCGAATCCCCATGACCATCCTATTTTTTCTCCAACCCAACCACAAAGCATTATTCCAATAAAAGCTCCAGCATTTACTCCCATATAAAAAATGTTGTAAGCACCATCTTTCTTATCATCTTTTCCTGCATACATTTTTGAGATAATCGAAGTCATGTTAGGCTTAAAGAAACCATTTCCTACAATTAACAAAGCAATTCCTATATAAAGAAAAGTAGGTGTCTCAACAGCCATAGCTGCATGTCCTAGTGTCATCAGCAAAGCTCCAATTACTACTGCTCTTCTATAACCAATTTTATTGTCAGCTAGCCAACCTCCTAGAAGAGGTGTTAGATAAACGAATAAAGCATATGTTCCTAAAAGAGATAATGCCGCTGATGTGCTCCATCCCCACCCAGGGTTACTACCCGTTATGGCTCCTGTTAAAAAGATAACTAATATGGCACGCATTCCATAATAAGAAAAACGCTCCCACATTTCTGTAAAAAACAAAACGAACAAACCTGCTGGGTGCCCTAAAACTTTGTCTTTAAATAAATTTTCAATATCTGTACTCATTCTTTTTGATATATAGTTTATAATAGAAGAAACCTTGATAGTGACTAGATACTACCAAGGCTTATTTTTTTTTAATTATTATCTGCTAATTCGAATCCTTCTGCTTCCTCATACTTTAAATCTCTTTCATTATCTTCTGCTCCATGTGTTAAAGCTTCTAATTTTCTTCTAAATAATAACATTAACAACCCAAAAGAAACACAAAAAACCGCGATTCCTGTAAAAATGGTAAACTCACCTAAACTTTCTGAAGCTTCTCCTAAAAGTCCTGCTACTTTATTACCAAAACCAGTCATAGCAAAATATACTCCCATCATTAAAGATGCATATTTTACTGGCGCTAATTTAGTTATGTAGGATAATGCTACTGGCGAAATACATAACTCTCCTACTGTATGGAATAAATATGCTAATACTAACCAATACATTGCTGAAGTTCCTTCACTTTGAAATTGAGCAGAAGCTCCTGTCATAAAGAAAAAACCTGCTCCCATAATTATCAATCCCATTATCATTTTGAATAAACCTGTAGATAACTTTCCTTCTAGTTTTCTTTTAGCCCAATATGCTGCTACAGATGTTCCTAAAACAATTATAAAAAATGCATTTAAAGACTGGAACCATGATGCAGGAACTTCAAAGTTACCTAACATTCTACTTGTTTTTTCAGAAGCATAAATATTCATCAATCCTCCTGCTTGCTCAAAAGCTCCCCAAAAGATAATTACTAGTAAAAACGAAATTAAAAGTACTACTACTCTATCCTTTTCTACTTTAGTCAATGGTTTATTCATTATTTCTTTATCCTCTTCATTTTTAGATTTACCTAAGTAATCTCCTACTCCTCTTAAGTGTTTCTGACCTAAAACATATTGTAATAAACCTAGTGCCATTCCTATTCCGGCTAAACCAAACCCATAGTGCCATCCATAAGTTTCTCCAACATAACCAACTATCAAAGCAGATAAAAACGCTCCTACATTAATACCTATATAAAAAATTGTAAATCCTTTATCTCTACGAATATCTCCTTGTTGATACAAACCTCCAACCATTGTTGAGATATTTGGTTTTAACATTCCTACACCTGCGATAATCAAACCTAACCCTGTGTAAAATGCCCACATTTGTTCTATAGCTAAAACACTGTGTCCTGCTACTAATAAAATACCTCCGTATAAAACAGATTTTTTTTGCCCTAAAAATTTATCGGCAATCCATCCGCCTGGTATTGACATTAAGTAAACTAACATTGTGTAAGTACCATACAATGATAAAGCATCACCGTTAGACCATCCTAACCCTGCATTTTCATCTGTAGTTTGCGCTACTAAATAAAGTACTAAAATTGCTCTCATTCCATAGTACGAAAAACGCTCCCACATTTCCGTGAAAAACAGCACATATAATCCTGCTGGGTGTCCAAATAGTTCTTTTTGCTTGATAGGTGTTGAATTTGCCATATTTTATAGGTTGTTTTTAATAAAGTTAGTCATTTTGGTATACAAGTGTAAACGTGTATTACCTCCATAAATACCATGATTCTTATCTGGATACATCCCCCACTCAAATTGCTTATTTGCTTGAATTAAAGCCTCTGCCATTCTATAAGCATTTTGAACGTGTACATTATCATCACCTGTTCCATGAATTAATAAATACTTTCCTTTTAATAATTCTGGATAGTTTAAAGGTGAATTATCATCATACCCTGCTGGGTTTTCCTCTGGTGTACGCATATAACGTTCTGTATAAATCGTGTCATAAAAACGCCATGTAGTAACTGGTGCTACTGCAATTGCTGCAGCAAAAACATCATTTCCTTTTAATAAACAGTTTGTACTCATATGACCTCCAAAAGACCATCCCCAAATACCAATTCTATTCGCGTCAACATACGGTAATTTTGCTAACTCTTTAGCCACAGAGATTTGGTCTTCAGTTTCATACTTTACCAAATTCATGTAAGTAACTTTTTTAAAATCACGACCTTTAAAACCTGTTCCTCTACCATCTACACAAACAACTATATAACCATTTTGTGCTAACATTTGGTGCCAATAATCATTTGAACCATTCCAACTATTTTTTACATTTTGAGAACCTGGTCCTGAATATTGATACATTAAAACCGGGTACTTTTTATTTGCATCAAAGTTTGCAGGCTTAATAGTATACATGTTTAAGTCGTTTCCGTTTACGCTAATTGTTGAAAACTCTTTTTTACTTAAATTATATCCTGCAATAGTTTCTTTTAAAGCTGCATTATCTTTTACAGTTTTTAATACTTTCCCTTCATCATTTCTTAGCGTGTACACTGGTGGTGTATTTGCATCAGAAAAAGTATTGATAAAGTAGTGCATGTTTTTACTAAAAGAAGCATTGTTTGTTCCTGTAGGATTACTTAATAACTTTTTGTTTTTACCATTTAAAGAAATACTATATACCCCTCTATTAATAGAACCATTTTCTACTGACTGATAATAAATAGTTTTCTTATCTGCATTATATCCGTAGTAAGAAGTAACCTCCCAGTTTCCTTTAGTTACTTGATTTAATAATTTACCATTTTTATCATAGTGATAAATATGGTTGTATCCATCTTTTTCACTTGTCCAAATAAAGCTATTATCGTCTAAAAAAGTTAAATCATCAGTAATATCTACATATGCTTTATCTGTTTCGTTTAAAACGATAGAACTATTAAAAGTAGTTGCATCAACAAAATACATTTTTAAATCATTTTGATGACGATTCAATGTTCTAACTGCTAAAATATTGGGGTTGTTTGTCCAGTTAATTCTTGGAATATACTCATAATCTCCAACTCTAATTTCTGCAGTTTTATTCGTTTCTAATGAAAATATACGTAAAGCTACTTTAGCATTTTCTTCACCAGCCTTTGGATATTTAAACACATGCTGTGCTGGGTATTTACCTTTTCCGTATACATCCATTGAAAAAGTTTTAACCTTACTTTCATCAAAACGTAAGTAAGCTAAGTTTTTGCTGTCTTTACTCCATTCAAAAGCTTTTACAAAACCAAATTCCTCTTCATAAACCCAATCGGTAATACCGTTAATGATTTCGTTCTTTTTACCACTATTGGTAATTTGAATTACCGTATTAGCATCTGAGTAATCTTTAATGAATAAATTATTGTCTTTAGCGTAGGCTATTTTTTTACTATCAGGAGAAAAAGTTGGTTCTTGAATATCTGTACCAATTAAATCTAACGATTTTTTTGCTATATCATATACATAATATGTACCTAAATATGAATGACGGAAAATTTGTTTGAAGTTAGTTCCTAAAATTAATTTGGTCTCATCATTATTAAAGCTGTACGATTGAAAATATTTCAATCCTGCTAAATCTTTACTATCAACTATAGTTTCAACTTTCTCTAAAGTTTCATAACTGTATTTATCTACAGTAGAGCTTCCATTCTCATAATTTAATAGCGAATAAAAATCTCCTTTCATAGAATTTAAAGAGTTCATATAATCGGCTCTAAATGTGCCTTTTCGCCATATATCCTCTAAAGAAATATCTTTTTTTTGAGCTTGTACTAGCGAAGATATTCCTATAAACAATAGTAATAATTTCTTCATGTTAAGTTGTTGTTTATCTAAAAAGTTTGCCAAGTTTACGGAAAAATAGCCAAAAATCCGCTCAAAAAAATCATAAAAACCAAATAACACGACCATTTTAACATGATTCACGTATCTTTGAGCCACCAAAAATGAATTGAGAATGTCTAAAACGATCTCTGGTTTTTCTAAACTTACCAAAGAAGAAAAAATAGACTGGTTGGCAAAAACTTACTTTAACAATCAACCAGAAATTATACAAACTATTACGCAATATTGGAATGTAGATGACAAGCTACAACAATTGCATGATGATTTTATTGAAAATACCATTTCTAACTTTTATATGCCTTACGGTATTGCTCCTAATTTTATTATTAACGGACGCAGTTATGTAATACCAATGGTAGTTGAAGAAAGTTCTGTTGTTGCTGCTGCTTCTTTAGTTGCCAAGTTTTGGAGTACTCGTGGAGGATTTAAAACAGAAGTAATTTCTACTACCAAAATTGGTCAGGTACATTTTATGTATGCTGGTGACAAAAAAGAGTTAGAAACCTATTTCAATCAACAAAAAACAGAATTATACGCAGCTACCGCATCCATTACCAAAAACATGGAAAAACGCGGTGGTGGAATTTTAGATATTCAATTAGTTGATAAAACTGATAAGCTTGCAAACTACTATCAATTACATGTTACGTTTGAAACAAAAGATAGTATGGGGGCTAACTTTATTAATTCTTGCTTAGAAGCTATTGCTAAAGCTTTTAGAAAAGATGACATTGAAATTGTAATGAGTATTCTTTCTAACTACGTTCCTGAATGTTTAGTTAGAGCGGAAGTAAGTTGTAAAGTAGCCGAATTAGGTGGAAAAAACCCTGAAAAGTTTGCTCAAAAGTTTGAACAGGCTGTTAAAATCGCAGAGGTAGAACCGTACCGTGCAGTTACGCACAACAAAGGTATTATGAATGGAATTGATGCTGTTGTATTAGCTACTGGAAATGATTTTAGAGCCATTGAAGCTGGTGCACATGCGTATGCATCAAAAGATGGACAATATAAAAGCCTAACTCACTGTGAAGTAAAAGACGGTATTTTTAGATTTTGGATTGAAATTCCTTTAGCATTAGGAACTGTGGGGGGATTAACTGCCTTACACCCAATGGCAAAATTATCGTTAGATATGATGCAAAAACCAAGTGCTCGCACCTTAATGCAAATTATTGCTGCTGCTGGTTTAGCTCAAAATTTTGCTGCTTTACGTGCTTTAACAACTAAAGGAATTCAACATGGGCATATGAAAATGCACTTGATGAACATTTTAAATCAACACAAAGCTACCAATGAAGAAAAAGAAATTGTAGCCGCCTATTTTGAAGACAGAACAGCTTCACATAGTGCTGTTGTTGAAAAGTTAAATGAGCTTCGTAAGCCAAAAGTACAATGGGTAGACTTTTTAAACGAAGAAGAAGTACGTGATACTCTTGTAAATTTAAAAGCCGATGCAAAACCTTTGTTTGGAAAAATGAACGGACAACAAATGGTAGAACATTTAAGCCTAGTTACTCAAATTGCGAATGGAAACTGGAAGGTTGACACCTATGTTTCTGATGAAAAATCAGCTAGAAGAAAACCATTTTTAAATTCTGATAGTGAATTACAAATCGGATTTAAAGCTCCATTTTTATCTGAAGATCCAACTCCGTTAAAGTTTAGTTCTATGAACGAAGCTATTACTGATTTGATTGAGCAAGTGCAGCACTTCGAAACTGTTTTTAATGAGAATCCAAACCGAAAGGTAGTACACCCATTTTTTGGTGAACTAGATTATGAATATTGGAAAAAATTCCAAGTAAAACATTTTACACATCACTTTAAACAATTCGGATTGTGACTTCGACTACGCTCAGTCACCAGTTAACATCAAAATTATTAAATGCCTAAAGGTTTTGTTTACATACTAGAATGCTCAGACGGAAGTTTCTATACAGGTAGTACTATTAATCTAGAAAGAAGACTTAGCGAACACCAAAATGGTGAAGGTGCTCGCCACACTCAAAAAAGATTACCTCTTAGCTTAGTTTATGTTGAAGAGTTCCAACAAATACATCAAGCTTTTTATAGAGAAAAACAAATTCAAGGTTGGTCTAGAGCTAAAAAGATAGCTTTAATCGATAATAATTATGAAATACTACCTAAACTTTCCGAATGTCAAAACGAAAGTCATTATAGAATTCAAAAAAGAAGAGGTTTAGTTTAAACATGAAAGAAGATACAAACCAATGGGTAGCTGAGCGTAGTCGAAGCTACTCTAACGGAAAATTATTACTAACTGGAGAATATGTTGTTTTAGATGGTGCAACATCGTTAGCTGTTCCTACTAAGTTTGGACAAGACTTAATTGTTGAACCAATTAAAGAATCGCAACTTATCTGGGGAAGTTTTACACATACTGGAGAATGTTGGTTCGAGGCTTCTTTTGATTTACCCAAACTACGATTAACCTCAGCTACGTTTAATTCTGACAAAGAAGGAAGTGCTGAGTTTATTGCTGAAACACTACGTGATATTTTACAAGAGGCAAAACGTTTGAATCCAGAGTTTCTAACTACTGAAAACGGTTTCGTTGTAAAAACAAACCTAACATTTCCTCAAAACTGGGGATTAGGAAGTTCTTCAACCTTAATTAATAATATAGCTACTTGGGCAAATGTAAATCCGTTTACTTTGCTTTGGAACGCTTTTTCTGGAAGTGGTTACGATATCGCTTGTGCAAAACATAACACTCCAATCCTATATAAGCTAGAAGAAAAACTACCTTATATTGAAGAAGTAAATTTCAACCCACATTTTTCTGAAGAATTGTTTTTTGTGCATTTGAATCAAAAACAAAATAGTAGAGAAGGAATTGCTCACTATAAAAAAAACAAAGAAGAAGCTAAAATATTAATTCCTGAAATTGACAATTTAACTCAAGAATTTTTAAAAGCCAACACTTCCAAAGATTTAGAAAAAATCATTATTGAGCATGAGCAAATCATTAGTTCAATTACAAAACAAGACACTGTAAAACAAAAATTATTTTCTGATTATTTTGGTGAAGTAAAAAGCTTAGGTGCTTGGGGTGGTGATTTTATTTTAGCTATTGGAAACGAAGATACTACAAGCTATTTTCAACAAAAAGGATTCAATACTATCCTTTCCTATAAAGAAATGATTTTATAAAATTAAGCCTGTCACATCGAGTGAATTTATTGAAGAATGAAATAAATTTGTATCGAGATGATTTAAAAAAGTTCTCGATACAATTTTCTACCGAAAATTACTCGAACTGACATAAAAAAGATGAAAAAAGTTATTATTATTGGTGGTGGAGCTGCAGGTTATTTTACTGCAATTAATGCAAAAGAACTCAATCCTGAATTAGACATTACAGTTCTCGAAAAAGGAAAAGAGGTTTTACAAAAAGTAAAAATTTCTGGTGGAGGCCGTTGCAATGTTACGCATGCTTGTTTTGAACCTAAAGAACTAACAAAATTCTACCCAAGAGGGGAAAAAGAGTTATTGGGACCTTTTCATAAATTTATGACGGGTGATACTTTTGAGTGGTTTGAAAATCGTGGAGTTCCCTTAAAAATAGAAGAAGATAATCGAGTATTTCCAGAAGTGAATACATCACAAGCTATTATAGATTGTTTTCAAAACGCTGTTGATGTCCTCGGAATTACGGTGTTAAAAAACCATGGTGTGAACTCTATTTATCAAAAAGATGAGAAATGGATTATCAACACAAAAAATCAAGATTTTGAAGCTGATTTCGTAGTGGTTGCCGCAGGAAGTAGTAAAAAAGTATGGGACTTATGTAAAACGCTAGACCATACGATTATTGAACCTGTTCCTTCTTTATTTACTTTCAACATAAAAGACAAACGAATTATTGATTTAGGCGGAATTTCGGTGCCTAATGCAGAAGTTACACTTGTTGGAACTAATTTAGAAAACTCTGGCCCATTATTAATTACACACTGGGGCTTGAGTGGTCCTGCTATTTTAAAATTATCTGCTTTTGGAGCCAGAATATTAGCTGACAAGAACTATCAATATAACGTACTGATAAATTGGTTAGGACAAGATACCTATTCAGTTTTTTCAACATTACAAGAGTTAAAAAAATCACAAGCTAAAAAACAAGTTAGTTTAAAATCTCCTTTTAGTGATATTCCTCGCCGATTGTGGGAACGTTTGGTAATGGCTTCAGAAATAAAAAACAATCAGAATTGGGCTGATGCAAATAATAAACAGCTTCAAAACTTAGCAAACGAGCTAACCAAGGGATTATTTAATGCAAATGGTCGTACTACTTTTAAAGAGGAGTTTGTTACTGCTGGTGGTGTAGATTTAAAAGAAATTAACTTTAAACGTTTTGAAAGTAAAAAACATAAAAACTTGTTTTTTGTAGGTGAAGTATTAAATATTGATGCCGTTACTGGTGGCTTCAACTTTCAAAATGCTTGGACAGGTGGTTTTATTTGCGCAAATGCTATTGCTGAATAAAAAATCATTTCGAACGAAAATAATTGAGATTTCTCACTTCGTTCGAAATGACATTACTTTTTTAGTCTTCGTCCTCTCCTTCTTCTTCGTAGCAGTTAAAAATAATAGAGTATCCATACTCTACAGCTTCTTCATATAATTCTTTTTGCTCATTATCTTCTACATCATCTACAGAATCTAACGTAAAATATTCGTCTTCTATTTCTACTACTTTCCAATCTTCATTCTTGATATAAAACTTTGCTAATCGCATAGCTCCTTCAATATCTTTATAGTCGATATACAGACTTACGTATGCTCCTATAACTTCATCGTAATGTTCAGAAGATTTTTTTGGTTTTGCTAAGGCATTAATTAAAAACATAGATCTATTTTTTTGTGTTATATTATGCTAATTCTCCTCTATGAGGTTTTAATGCATCTCTAAAGGTTTTCATATATTCCTCATCAACCACCATAAAAGCAATGGTGTGCATTTCGTTTAAAGATACAAAATTTACTTCATGATAAGGCAAACTATCAATCTGAGCAAATTCTTTTAGATGGATACAGTGATGCTTTGCGGTTTCAAGACCATCTGGTCCTTTAAAATCCCAAATCAGTTTAATTTTTCTCATACAACAAAAATACCCATTTCTAAAATAGAAACGGGTATTTTATAGCTAGATTGACTGTTTTACTTTTGCTCTACACTCCAAGTATAATTAATCTTTCTTTTTAAATATTCTTTTAAAGGTTCCAACCCTATTTCTTTTCTCCTTTTATCTACATATTCAGGTTTTTCTATAGGAAACGGCTCTAATTTCCTTTTATCATTATAACGAAACTGCATTCCAAACAACTGCTTTTTCCCTGTATTCACCAAAATTCTATCTTGAATTTTTGCATACTCCAAACAACTTCCTTCTTTATTTATACAAGCTTTTTTTATTTGAGGAAGATACTTAATTCTCACAGCTTCATCTTGATGATGGTTTATGATTAGAAGCGGGCTATCAGCAGCTAACTTCCCTACAGAGCTATATGTTGGCCAACCATTTTCTAAAATTAGTTTTTCCATTATATTAAAATTTCCATTCCCAATCTCTTTTTTCATTTGAGCTATAGGATAATACCAATGAGGTGCTTTACCATTTCTCATAAAGTACTGCTTAGCCATATCCAACTGATAATCTAAAGCCTGGTCTTTCATTATCAATCTTAATAATTTCAGCACATACTTTGGTTTTTGCACATTTCCATTCTGTTTTTGGTATTTTTCTAATTGTTGTCTTTCAATCATCTTCCACCTTTTATCTGAGGTAAGAGCATATAAATCATTATCTGCTAAAGCCCATAAAGAATTGTCTTTATTTAACGCTACATTCAAATAATGGAAAGCACTATCTTTTTTATACTGAATAGCATATGCACAAGCTAGATTATATGTATTATCCTGATTATTTGGATTCTTTTGATATATCTCTTTATAAGCTTTAATTGCCTCATCTAACCTTCCTTCGCTCCTTAACCTATCTCCTTTGTTTTCTTGTTGACCAAACAAGCTATATGAAAGCATTATAAAAAATACTACAATTTTTTTCATAATCATTATTTCTTTGCTTCTGATGAAAGATAGGTTTGTAATATTTGAATAGCTGTTGGGGTTGTAGGTACATTAGTTGCATTGAATGTAAAAGCTATTGATATTTTTTGCGCAGGTAGATACAGTGCTAAAGATTGGAATCCATCAATTCCCCCATCATGTCCATAAATAATCATACCTTGAAAGTTTACTACAGATATTCCTAACCCCCATTCATTCTCTGGTGTTGTCATTTTTTTTATCATCTCATTTGAAATAATTTGTCCCGTAAACAAAGCATTAAAGAATTCATTTACTTCTTGAGCGGTAGAAGCTATCCCTCCAGCTCCCATAGTTGACTTTAAGTTTGTCTCCTGATAAATAGGAGTCCAAACATTTTTATTTGAATAATAAGAAAAAGCTTCGTTTTTATTCGGATTCAATTCGGTGCCGAAAGAGGTTCTTTCTAAATTAAGAGGCTCAAAAATTCTTTCCTTTAATACTCTTGCAAACGGTTTCTTTTCTATATCCTCTACGATATAAGACAGTAATATAAAGTTAGAGTTTGAATACGCTGTTTGTGTTCCTACTTCAAACATCAATCCTCCTTTTACAATTTTACCTATCATCTCTTTTCTATTTCTTCGTTTGCGAATCCAAGTATCAAAACCTTCTTCATCGGTAATGTTAAATAGTCCACTTTGATGACTTAACAAATGTTTTATCGTTATCTTATTTGAATTAGGAATTTCAGAAAAATATGTACTTAACTGTGTACTTAATTGCAACTTCTTTTCTTCAATAAGTTTTAGCACCACACTAGCAGTAAAAACTTTTGATATAGATCCTATTCTATATATAGTATTTTCATCTGCCATTTTATTTAAAGCTAAGTTTGCTTTACCAAATGACTTATTATATACCTCAGCTCCGTTTTTAAAAACAGAAACCGTACCCATTGCCTTATGCTCTGCTTCAAAAGAATGTAAAAGTTGATCTAAATTTACTTGTTGTCCATAGGTAATAACTGAGCATACCAATCCTATAAAAACAATTAGTTGTTTCTTCATTTTTTTTAATTTAATAAGTTATTTGATTTTTTTTAAGCTTCTTTGTTCTTGAGAGTTAACCCAATTATACCTAATCTAGCGATTAAAAAAACTAACATTCCAAAAGATGGGGCTAACAAACCTATTTTTAATCCTGCAGCTAAAACAGGAGTTGCTATATCTCCTTGCATTGAACTAATATTATCAAAAGCACTAATTAACCCAAAAAACAGTCCTAAAAACCCATAAACTAAAGCAAACAAACTTATATGTTTAAGCAAGCTCATTGTTTTTCCAGTACTATCATCCTTTAGGAATAACTTTAATAGTAATGCAACACAAACTAATAGTATTAATAATATTGGATACATAAACATTGATCCACCTTCATTCAAAAGGTTTGAGAATAAGAATTTCATAATTTTAATTTTTTAAGTTATTTACAACACAAACCTATGCTTATAGTTCTTTTGAATTTTACAATATCGATAGCATTCCTTTTTCATCCCTTAAACTACAAATTATCGTCCTTTTTCAACCAAATAACAGAAAACCGTTATTCGTCTACAATTTCAGGGTTTTTACCGCAAAAACCTATCTCTTTCTTCAAAAAATATGATATTGCAACTTAATGAAAAGATTTACATCAATAGCTAAGCGCTTTATATTCCTCTTATTCAATATTATATTTTGGATAGGTGTTTATTTCTTTTACACATACTTCTTAGGCTATGGAAGCTCTAACACTGCTTATGTAGATACTTTTTCTGCATACTTAATGCCTATAACTATATTCTTAAGTTATTTCATTATTTTATATTTAATTCCTAACTACCTACTTAAGAAAAAGTATTTTCTTTTTATTTTATATAGTTCCTATACTTTTATCATATCATTCACAGCAATTTTACTTTCTATTTTCTTTGGTTTAGTATTTTCTTCTTTTTTAGAAGGAACCAACACAAAGACTTTAACGAAGTCTTTACCATTAGTTATAATTGGGGTTTACTTTATTGTTATAGTAGCCACCTCTTTAAGCTTAATTATTTACAATTATCTATCTAATATAAAAAACGAAAACTTAAAAAATAAGTTCTTACAAACCCAACTACAACTAAAAGAACAAAAACTAAAGTTTTTAAAAATGCAAATCCACCCACATTTTTTGTTCAACACATTAAATACCTTATACGGATTTGCTTTAAAAAAATCGGAAGAAGCTCCTGATATGATTTTAAAGCTCTCTAATTTGTTAGACTATATTTTATATCAAGTGGACAAACCCTCTGTGCTTTTAAAGAATGAAATACAGCATATAGATGATTATATTTCATTAGAAAAAACACGTTTTCAAGAAAGTTTGCACGTTAACTTTACCAAAAGCCAGCACAATGAAACTACTCAAATTCCTCCTATGTTACTATTACCTTTTGTTGAAAATGCTTTTAAACATGGAGTACAAATTGATGGAATACTAAGTGTTGATATTAATTTAAAAACAACTGAAGACTCTTTGTTTTTTCATATTAAAAATACCTCCATAGACAACAAGGTAAATAAAAATGGAATTGGCTTAGAAAACATTCAAAAGAGATTGAAAATGCTTTACGGTCACCTATCAAAACTTTCTATTTCTTCTATAGAAAATCAATTTATTGTCGAATTAAAAATCCCGCTAAAAAATGGCTGTTAAAATAACTTGTGTCATTGTTGATGATGAACCGATTGCTAGAGAAATTCTCGAGTCATTTATAAAGAAAAACCCTAACCTAGAGCTAATTTCAAGTTGTAAAAATGCAGTAGAGGCATTACAAATTGCACAAACAGAACATATTGATTTATTTTTTTTAGATATTAATATGCCTGAAATTAACGGATTGAGCTTAGCTAAAATTATCAATAACAAATCGCAGATAATTTTCACTACTGCATACAGAGATTACGCTGTTGAAGGTTTCAATCTAAACGTAATAGACTATTTATTAAAACCTATTGCTTTTAATCGATTTTTACAAGCAATTCAAAAAGTTTTGAATCCTACTAACGCTAGTATAAAAATTTCTCAGAAAGAAGAAAACAATAAGGATTTTATGTTTGTGAGAGCTGATAGAAAAATGGTTAAAATCAACTTTAACGACATTTTATATATCGAGAGTTTAGGAGATTATGTTAAAGTTTTCACCAATAACAACACTGTAATAACTAGGGAAACCATTAGTAATTTTGAAGCAACATTACCAAGTGATTATTTTATAAGAATTCATCGTTCATGCATCGTTTCAATATCTAAAATTTCTTCATACACCAACGAATATATTGAAATTGGTAAAAAGGCTGTTTCAATAAGCAGAAGCTATAAAGAAGCTGTTTTACAAAAATTAGCACAAGTGTAAGCGAAATTCTATCTTTACAGCAAAATTTTACACGTTGAATACATCAGATTTTATATTTCAATCTCAAGATAAAAAAGTAGATAACTTAACAGTTACATGGCAAACACCTAGTAATATAGCTTTAGTAAAATACTGGGGGAAAAGTGAACCACAAATTCCTAAAAATGCATCCATAAGTTTTACATTAAACAATTGCCATACCACTACAAAAATTGAATTCACAAAGACATTACCAAAAAAACAAGCAGAATTTGAATTGTACTTTGAAGGGAAAAAGAAAGATGATTTTAAACCTAAAATAGCTAAGTTCTTTGAAAGAATTCAAAAATATTGTACCTATATTTTAGAGTACAATATGGTAATTTCTTCAGAAAACTCATTTCCTCATAGTAGCGGTATTGCCTCTTCTGCAAGTGGTATGAGTGCTATTGCTATGTGTTTAATGAATTTGGAAAAAAAATTAAACCCAAGTTTAACTGATGAATATATTAACAAAAAAGCTTCTTTCTTAGCTCGTTTAGGGTCAGGAAGTGCTAGTAGAAGTATAGAAGGCCCGTTGGTGGTTTGGGGAAATCATCCTGAAATTAATGGAAGTTCAGATTTATTCGGTGTAAAGTTCCCTCATAAAGTTCATCCTATTTTTGAAGACTATCAAGATACTATTTTATTAGTTGATAAAGGTGAAAAACAAGTTTCAAGTACAGTTGGACATAATTTAATGCACAATCATCCGTATGCAGAAAATCGTTTTACGCAGGCTAATGAAAACTTAGAAAAACTTTCAAAAATTCTTCAAAACGGAAACATTAAGGAATTTGTTAACCTCGTTGAAAGTGAAGCTTTAACACTTCACGCAATGATGTTAACTAGTAATCCGTATTTTATTTTAATGAAACCTAACACCTTAGAAATTATTAATAAAATATGGGAATACAGACAAGAGAACGATAGTAATGTTTGTTTTACACTAGATGCAGGGGCAAATGTACACGTATTATACCCTTACTCAGAAAAGTCTGAAATTGAACTATTTATTAAGAATGTTTTGGCTACATACTGCCAAAAAAATCATTATATTTGTGATAGTGTGGGTTTTGGCGCGAGACCTATTTTAACCTAAATTCCCAACTATTATGAGAACTTCAACATTAATAATTGCCCTTTTTATTGGTTTCATAACCAATTCTGTTACTGCACAAGACACAATTTGGTTCGATAAAAATTGGCAAGAAACAACAAAAGATGAGCATGTGTTTTATAGACCGGCTCCCAAAAGAATGAATAACGGTTTTTGGATTGTTGATTACTACAAAAACGGACAAATTCAAATGGAAGGTTTTAGCACTGTAAACATTCCTAACGAAGAAGTATTCGATGGCTTAGTAATGTATTATCATGCAAACGGAAAACCTTTTCACAGAGCTAATTACAAGAATGGAAAACTTCACGGAATTCGAAAGGTATATTATGAATCTGGTGAGTTAAAAGAGGAAGGAAAGTATGAAGAAGGTGAAAGAGAAGGTATATGGAAAACTTTTTATAAGAATGGTAAAATAGAAACAAAAGGTAAATACCGCGATAACGAAAAAGTGGGCGTTTGGAAAACTTTTTACAAAAACGTGTACTAGTTTGTAAACTAGTAGTTTTACTTGTATGTTTGCATTGTAATTAAACATCTATGAAAGGACCCTTATTTTACGCAAAAATATTACTCTTTGGAGAGTATGGAATTATTAAAGACTCTAAAGGATTAGCAATACCCTTTAGCTCTTATAAAGGAGCGTTAAAATCTGCAAAAAACTTAACTGGAGAAGCTGAGAAGTCAAATCAAAGTTTAGCTAAGTTTTATAGTTATTTGGCTAACTTAAATTCTGAGTTAGTATCTTTTGATTTAGATTCTTTGAAAAGTGATATAAATAACGGAATGTATTTCGATTCTTCAATACCTCAAGGGTACGGAGTTGGAAGTTCTGGTGCTTTAGTAGCTTCTATTTACGATAAGTACGCTAATGATAAAATTACAATTTTAGAAAACCTAACAAGAGACAAGCTTTTAACTTTAAAACAAATTTTTTCATTGATGGAGTCTTTTTTCCATGGAAAAAGCTCTGGGTTAGATCCTTTAAACTCTTATTTAAGTTTACCTATCTTAATCAATTCAAAAGAACATATTGAACCAGCAGGAATCCCTTCTCAAAAAGAAGGAAAAGGAGCTGTTTTCTTATTAGATTCTGAGCAAATTGGGGAGACTGAACCAATGGTAAACATCTTTATGAACAAGATGAAAAACGAAGGTTTCAGAAAAATGATTAGCGAAGAGTTCGCAACACATACAGATGCTTGTATTGAAGACTTTTTACAAGGAAACGTAAAATCGTTGTTTGGTAACGTGAAAAAACTATCAAAGGTAGTTTTAGCTAACTTTAAACCTATGATTCCTACTGCTTTTCATAAAGTATGGGAAAAAGGTATACAAACCAACGATTACTATTTAAAGCTTTGTGGTTCTGGTGGTGGAGGTTACATCTTAGGATTTACTGAAGATTACGAAAAAGCAAAAAACAGTTTAAAAGATTATAAATTAGAATTAGTGTATCGCTTTTAAAATGCTACTATGAGTACATTTAAAAACAATACATTTTTCTTAAAAATATTTAGCCTTTTATCTGTCATAAGAGGTTATAACATTCTAGTATTAATAGCAGCCCAATATTTGGCTGCTATTTTTATTTTCTCTGATGCAAAATCAGTTAAACCTGTAGTTTTTGATTGGCATTTACTCTATTTAGTTATTGCTACCGTTTGTGTAGTTGCTTCTGGATATATCATCAATAATTTTTACGATAAAAAAGCTGATATTATTAACAGACCTATAAAAACAGGCTTGGATTCTTATGTAAAACAGGAAACAAAACTAACTTTATATTTTACACTAAATTTTATTGGTTTTTTCTTCGGATGGTTAGTTTCATGGCGAGCAGCATTGTTTTTCTCTGTATACATATTTGGTATTTGGTTCTACTCTCATAAACTAAAAAGATATCCATTAATAGGATTAATAACAGCCACAGTATTAACCATACTTCCTTTTTTTGTAATTTTTGTACACTATAAAAACTTTTCAAAAGTAATTTTTATACACGCAATCTTTCTTTTTCTAGTCATCATGATTCGAGAACTTATGAAGGATTTAGAAAATATTAAAGGAGCTATAGCTAATAACTACAACACTTTCCCTGTTAAATACGGAGAACGAAATACTAAAAAGCTAATTATTTTATTAATGGTACTAACCTTAGTACCTATTGGAGTTTTATTTAACTACCCTGCTATTGAGTACATGAAATACTATTTTTATTTAGCTGCCATTACCTTAATTTTTGTTGGTTTTTACACTTGGAAATCAACAAAAAACAATCAATATAGATTAGCTCATAACATTTTAAAGGTCTTATTATTAATAGGTGTTTTTAGCTTGTTATTTATCGATAAATCTTTAATTGTAGATAAAGTAGTTGAGGTTTTAGATTAAAAACCAAATAATTACCGTAAATTTGCAAACTTTTAAAATTTAATTATGAATTCAAAAAACTCGTCGAGAGGACGACAAGCTGGACGTAACAGCAATCCTCAAGGAAAAAATCAATTCAAAAAAGATTTCAGGAAACCAAAAAGCAATAAACCTACTCAGAAAAAAACTGAGGATACAGGAATTCGCTTGAACAAATTTATCTCTAATTCAGGAATTTGTTCTCGTAGAGAAGCAGATACGTATATTGAACACGGAAGTGTTTCTGTAAACGGGAAATTAGTTACGGAAATGGGTTACAAAGTGCAGCCTACTGATGAAGTTCGTTTTGATGGAACTTTAATCTCAATGGAGCAGAAACGTTACGTTTTATTAAACAAACCTAAAAATTACATTACTACTATGGAAGATGACCGTGGTCGTAAAACTGTAATGGAATTAGTAGGAAACGCCACTAGAGAACGAATTTATCCTGTTGGAAGATTAGATAGAAATACTACTGGTTTATTACTATTTACTAACGACGGTGAGTTGGCAAAAAAATTAACGCACCCTAAGCATAACGTTCGTAAATTATACCATGCTTCTTTAGACAAAAAATTAACCATTGCTGATTTAGAAAAATTACGTGGTGATGTAATTATTGAAGGAAGAAAAGTATTTATTGATGCAGTCTCTTACGTAGAGGGTGAAAAGAAAACTGAGGTAGGTATTGAAATTCACTCGGGTAGAAACCGTATTGTTCGTAAAATATTTGAACATTATGGATATCATGTAAAAAAATTAGATCGTGTTATTTTTGCTGGTTTAACTAAAAAGAATTTACCTCGTGGTAGATGGCGTGAATTGACACAACAAGAAATTAACACTTTACAAATGTTATAACATAAAAATCCCGAGTTAATACTCGGGATTTTTTTATTACTTCTTTGGTTTTTTATGATCTTTTTGCACTTCCTCATCTCGATACTTACAGCACTCATGTAAATTATCATAAGCTTCTTTTGTTGCTTTAAACTCTTTAGTGTCATGACCTACACCAGCAATAGTTTTTTTAACTGTTTCTGTACTTGTTTTGCGTTCATCAATAATTAAACTTAACTCGTGAGTATTCACATCCCATTTTGCAAATTTTACTCCTTTAGTTTTTAACGCTGCTTTTTCTATACGCTGCTTACACATCATACAAACACCGTCTACTTCAAAAGATACTTTTGCATTCTTCTTCTGAGCAAATGTTGATGTGCTTAATAATAAAACAACTGCTAATAAAAATATATTTTTCATGTGTTCTTTGTTTTTAATTTATTGAATTAATTAATCTATTTTAAATCGTAACCCTGCATAGAAATTACTTCCAAAAACTGGTGCATATACAATAGTAGTATCAAAATTTGCACCAAATGGATTATCACTTCCCAGTATAGGATTTTTTTGTTTGTAATTTGTAATATTTTCAGCTCCAGCATACATTTCAAACTTTTTTGAAAACACTTTTGTTATTTGCGTGTTTAATAAGTTATAGCTATCTGAATATGTTGGCAACTGGTTATTGGTATTAGGTAGTCGTTGCTCTCCTATCCAGTTATAGGTTACATCAAACTTCCAACTGGCATCACTTTCTTCTGTTTTAGTTTCGTAAGATACATTGGCAAAAAAACGATGTTTAGCTTGTAATGCTTTTGCTAAGTTTCCTGATTTATAATCTGTAGAAACATCATAAAACTTATAAGAGAATCGAGTATTAAAATAAGGGATTATATTTTGATTCATTTCTATCTGGAAACTATTTGCGATACTCTTTCCTTCTAAATTATAAAAAGAAATTTCTTGTGGATTTTCCCAATCGACTACTACCTGATTTGAAAAATTTGTTTGATAAAAATCGAATGTTACATCTCCTTTTCTACCAAATAGTTTATATCCTTGTAAAAACGATACTCCGTAATTCCAAGCTTCTTCTGGGTCTAAGCCATAAATATTTCCGCCTGTATTATCAATAGTTATTGCTCGTGATGAAGCAAAAAGTTGTTGATTCTCTGCAAAAATATTCGCGCTTCGTTTTCCTCTTCCTACAGAAGCTCTTAACACTCCTCTTTCCCAAGGAACATAACGCATGTGCAATCTTGGTGTTACAAAAGTTCCTAATAAGTTATGATGGTCTAATCGAACGCCCGCTGTAACACTAAGATTATCTGCATTGTCATAAGCATATTCAAAAAAAGCTCCTACAGAGTTTTCTTTTCTATTAAAATTCGGAGACAGCAGCTCACTAATAAACTCTTCGTAGTTATCATACGTAAGGCTAGCACCTGTTTTAAACTTATTACGAGTATCTCCAATAATAGAGCTAAACACAAAACTGCTATAAAAGCTTTGATGCTGAATATTATAATCTCTCAATCCAAAATACGAATCTTGTTTATGGTTACTATACGCCGCTTGAAAGCCCATATTTTGAAATGGCATATCTGGAAACACATAACCTACTTTTACAGAAGTATCAAAACGTTTGGTTTTAATTTCGCTTCCCCAAACAGTATTTGATCCTCTATCTACTTCTGGGTTAAAACCAACTTCTCCTACTTGTTTTGAATCGTCTAAATATCTAAAATTGATAAAACTTACCCAACCTTTTTCGGCATCAGTATATTGCCAACGGTTCATCACATTGATTTGTTCTGCTAATGGGTTGTCTAAAAAGTTATCGTTATTTTTATCAAACTTTTCCCCTCTATAATCCCCATGTACATACAAACCTGTTTGCCATTTTTCGCTCACTTTTTGATTGAAATGCGTATTGAACTCTAACCTTCCTCCTACTGCTCCATAAGCATTCAGGTAAAATTTATGATTGGTAGATGGTTTTACTAGCTCCGTATTTATTTGTCCCGAAATACTTTCGAAACCATTTACAACACTTCCTGCTCCTTTTGTTATTTGAATACTTTCAACCCAAGTCCCAGGTGTAAATGTTAATCCGAATGCTTGTGCTGCTCCTCTAATTGACGGAATATTTTCTTGAGTAATTAACAAATATGGACTTGTTAATCCTAACATTTGAATTTGTTTTGTACCTGTTAACGCATCAGAAAAATTAACATCTATTGACGGGTTGGTTTCAAAACTTTCTGACAGATTACAACAAGCGGCTTTTAACAACTCATCACTATTAATAGTTACCAAGTTTTGTGTTTGTAAATACGAACGTTGAGTAGCACTTTTTTTTGCAGAAACTGCAACCTCATTTAACGTATTACTTTCTGTTAAATAGTGATTGATTGGTTTTGTACCGTTAACAGTTATTGTATCTGTCTTATAACCAACAAAACTTATTATTAATTTTTTATACTCCTTTTTATACGGAATACTAAACGTTCCTGTTTCATTGGTGGTCGTTCCTGTATTTGTGTTTAACCAATATACATTCGCTCCAAATATTTCTAAATTATTATTATCTTTTATCACTCCTTTTAACTCTTTTTGAGCAAAAAGTGATAGAGAAATCAGTAAAAAAACACTGATTATGAAGTTTTTTTTCATTATTTATTTCATCATACTATATTATACAATTCTTATTTTTTAAGTAAGAATTGTAAATCATATGATAAAGACTTCGTGAAGTACCTGTATGTCAAAAAATAACTTAGGTGGTACATATTGTTTATGTGGAATAAATTGCTTTTCTAAGTCTTGAAACAACAGACTGTTAAAAACATATGAAGTAACCGCTGTAGCAACCTTTATAAAGGTTATTTTTTCTACAGACGATTTTTGAATTTGAGTTTGCCCTTTTATAAGCTCTACATCGTCTTTACAACACGATGGTTCTATTGTTTTACTCTCGCAGCTGTCCTCTTCTACATCATCACAGCTAGCTACACTTCCTACATAAGAAACAGCTACTAAAAAATCACCACAAAAATGTTTTTCTACATTAAAAGAGAATGTAGATAGCAACACTGTTAGTGCTAAGGTTATAGCTGTTATTTTAGAAAAATGTTTCTTCATGCCTTGCAAAGGTACAAATTTTTAAAACTTTACATTTTATAACCTTAGGCTTTTACTCTTTTAAAGTTATTTGTAAAACAATAACTCATAATATAGCTTACTTAATTTTATCTCTTTACCATCCACCTATACGTTTACGTTCTGCTTGCTGTTCTTTTGTAGCCTCTGGTGTGGAAATTTTACTTGGATATAAAGGTTTAAGGAATTCCTCTGCTTTCATCTTCATCTGCTTTAGCCGGTAAAATATACCACACATTAATGTCACAAATAGTAGCAGGTAAAAAGTTCGGTGGTCTTAATGAAGTAGAAAGCGTAAGATTCGACCTTAAAAAGAGTAAAATTTCTGAAATCAAAAAAATGGGACTTGTTCCTATGGTTAACGAATACAGTAAAGTAATGGCTTTTCTGCTAAAACTTTATTTAACGGAGGCAACTTAGGACTACAAACTTATTCTGTTGTAAGAGTATTTGACCATATAACAAAAGTATTACTTGATTTCTTAAAAAGACGAGCATTTGAAAACTGGAGTTCTAGAACTGAAGCTGACTTACGTCGCCAAATAGTTAAGTTTTTAGATGATATTCAAGGACCTACTAAGTTAATTGAGCGTTTTAAGGTTATAAAAATAGAACAAGATCAAAATCAAAAAGACCGTGTTTTATTAGACATTCACATCACTCCTTATTTCCCAGCTAAAAGTTTTGTTATTCAATTAGACGGACACAAAGGAGATGGACCTGAAGACGCTGTATGGCATAGTGAATACGTTCAACAGTAATTCAACTTTAAAATAACAATAATTTTCTTTTTAAGAAAAAACAGAAGAAGCAAAAGTTTAAAAACTTTTGCTTCTTCTCATTAAAGAGTCTTTTAACAGCAATACAAATAGCAAACTCATTCTCTTTGACATTACTACTCCTCTTTTCATAAAAAACTCTTAAAACATGCATTTTAAACTATAAAAAATAGAATTCAGTTTTTTATCACAATCCTTACAACTATTTTTGTAAGCTTTAAACACTCTTTACGAATAAGATAAAAAACACTTTTATGAACATACAAGAACTAAAAGACAACATAGACTCAATAGTTAGTAATAATTCTTCAAAAGAGGAAAAACTACAACAAATCTGCGATTATTTAGCTTCAGAAATTTCTTATTACGACTGGGTTGGTTTTTACTTTAAAAATGGAGATAAAGAAGAATTAAAATTAGCACAATTTAACGGAGAACCTACAGATCATACAATTATCCCTTTTGGAAAAGGAATTTGTGGTCAAGTTGCTGTTAGTAATGAAAATTTTGTAGTTCAAGATGTTAGTGAGCAAGACAATTATATCTCTTGTGGATGGAAAGTAAAATCTGAGATTGTTATCCCTATTTTTATTGATGGAGAAAACGTTGGCCAAATAGACATTGACTCTCACACAGTTAATCCATTTACTCAAAATGATGAGGTTTTATTAGAGTATGTTTGTAAAAAAGTAGCCACCTTTATATAATTTTCACATAATCACTTGATTATTAAGTTTTTTTTTACTTTATTTGATGTGATTTTTTAACAACCCCATTAATCCCCTTAAATATGAGCAGTAGAGAACATCCTTCTTATGCGGCATTAGGCAATGCTAATGCTCGTTCAAAATCTCAACAATCTTTAGTAGAAAAATTCACAATCTGGTTTCGTAATTTTTTAGAAACTGCAGAGTAATTTTTCTTTTAAATTTTGTTGTTAGAAAAACACCACCAAAATTAAAATAATTTTGGTGGTGTTTTCAATCTTAAAAACTTAAAAAATTATTGTGTAACGCCTACTGTTTTACTAGCTTTGCAAGCTTAACAACACAACAATAATGAACAATACAAAAACTATTAAATCAGCATTAATTTCCGTTTTTCACAAAGACGGATTAGAGCCTATTGTTAAAAAACTTAACGAACTAGGTGTTACTATATACTCTACTGGTGGTACTGAGAAGTTCATCAAAGACTTAGGCATTGACGTAGTACCTGTAGAAGATGTTACTTCGTATCCTTCAATTTTAGGAGGAAGAGTAAAAACATTACACCCAAAAGTTTTTGGAGGTATTTTAAACAGACAAGATCACGAAGGGGATGTTGCTGAAATGCAAGAATACAATATTCCTCAATTAGATTTAGTGATTGTAGATTTATATCCTTTTGAAAAAACAGTTGCTTCTGGAGCCTCTGAACAAGATATTATTGAAAAAATTGATATCGGCGGAATTTCATTAATCCGCGCAGCTGCAAAAAACTTTAAGGATACTGTGATTGTTTCTTCAATGGAACAATATGAAGATTTCTTAACTATTATTTCAGAAAGCAACGGAGAAACTTCGTTAAACGATAGAAAAAAGTTTGCTGCTAAAGCTTTTAATATCTCCTCTCATTATGACACTGCCATTTTCAATTATTTCAATGAAGATGAAGTTGTATATAAAGCTAGTGAAACTACTTCTAAAGTATTACGCTATGGAGAAAACCCTCATCAAAAAGGTTTTTTCTTTGGCAATTTAGATGCTATGTTTGATAAACTACATGGAAAAGAATTAAGCTATAACAACTTATTAGATGTTGATGCTGCTGTTAATTTAATAGAAGAATTTAAAGGTGAAGATCCAACATTTGCTATTTTAAAACATAACAATGCTTGTGGTTTCGCTCAACGTAAAACGATTCATCAAGCTTATGTAGACGCTTTAGCAGGTGACCCTGTTTCTGCATTTGGAGGGATCTTAATTTCAAACACGAAAATTGATAAAGCCACTGCCGAAGAAATTCACAAATTATTCTGTGAAGTGGTTATCGCTCCTGCTTATGATGCTGATGCTTTAGAAATTTTAAAAGGTAAAAAGAATAGAGTAATTTTAATTCAAAAAGAAGTTGAATTACCCAAACAAACAGTTAGAACAGCCTTAAACGGAGTATTAGTTCAAGATAAAGATTATATTACAGACAAATTAGATGATTTATCTTACCCTACTAACAATAAACCATCAGAAAGTGAGTTAGAGGATTTGTTATTTGCATCTAAACTATGTAAAAACACTAAGTCTAATACTATTATTTTAGTAAAAGACAAACAATTATTAGCCGGGGGAACAGGCCAAACAAGTAGAGTTGATGCCCTAAAACAAGCTATTGAAAAAGCTAATAGCTTCAACTTTGACTTAAACGGAGCTGTTATGGCTAGTGATGCTTTTTTCCCTTTTCCTGACTGTGTAGAAATAGCAGACAAAGCAGGTATAAAAAGTGTAATTCAACCAGGGGGATCTATTAAAGATCAATTAAGCATTGATTATTGTAACGATAATAATGTTTCTATGGTTTTTACTGGAACTAGACATTTTAAACATTAATTATACTGAGTGTAAAATACCCACAGATTTTTATTAGATTTGTGAGAATACATTAAAATTAAATATAAATAACGAAATCTTTATGGGTTTTTTCGATTTCATGACAGAAGATATTGCAGTAGATTTAGGTACTGCAAATACACTTATAATCCACAATGGTAAGGTAGTTATTGACAACCCCTCTATTGTTGCTAGAAATAGGCTTACTGGTAAAATTATTGCTACAGGTCACGAAGCTAGTAGGATGCAAGGAAAAACCCATGAAAATATCAAAACCATACGTCCGTTAAAAGACGGTGTAATTGCTGACTTTCAAGCTTCAGAAGAAATGATTAAGGAATTTGTAAAACAAATTCCTGCCATAAAAAAGAAATTATTTCCACCATCATTACGCATGGTAATTTGTATTCCTTCAGGAATTACTGAAGTTGAAAAACGAGCAGTTATTGATTCTGGTCGTCATATGAACGCTAAAGAAATCTATTTGATTTACGAACCTATGGCAGCAGCTATTGGTGTAGGTGTTGATATTATGGAGCCTAAAGGAAATATGATTATTGATATAGGTGGTGGTACAACTGAAATTGCTGTTATAGCACTAGCTGGTATTGTCTGTGATCAATCAGTAAAAGTTGCTGGAGATTTATTTACTAGCGATATTATGTATTACATGCGTACGCAACACAATTTATATGTTGGAGAAACTACTGCTGAAAAAATAAAGTTACAAATAGGTTCAGCTACAGAAGATTTAGACACGCCTCCTGAAGACATGATGGTTCAAGGACGTGATTTATTAAGTGGAAAGCCTAAGCAAATACAAGTTTCTTATCGTGAAATTGCAAAAGCACTAGATAAATCAATTTTACGTATTGAAGATGCCGTAATGGAAACGCTATCTAAAACACCTCCTGAATTAGCTGCTGATATTTACAATACAGGTATTTATTTAGCTGGGGGTGGATCAATGCTTAGAGGCTTAGATAAGCGTTTATCTAGAAAAACAGATTTACCAGTATATGTTGCTGAAGATCCGTTACGTGCTGTAGTTCGAGGAACAGGTATTGCACTTAAAAATTTAGAAAAATACAAAACTGTATTAATCAAATAAATTTGAATGATTATTTATGCAACAGCTTATTTATTTCTTACAGAAGTATAAGTATTTCTTATTTTTTCTATTCCTAGAAGTTATAGCTGTTGCATTAATCATTAACAACCATTCTTTTCATAAAAGTAAATTTATTAGTTCTACTAATTTCATTACAGGAGGACTATATCAAAAATCATCTAACATATCGGAATATCTTGACTTAAGAGAAACAAACTCTATACTTGTTGAAGAAAACTTAGTATTAAAAAATAAATTAGAAAAAATCAATAGTTATCTTGATAGTATTTCTGCTAATCAGATAATAGACACAGTAAATCTCAATCAAAATTTCAATTACATTTCTGGAAAAATAATTAAGAACTCTTTTCATAAAGCTGATAACTTTTTAACAATTAACAGAGGTAAAAGTTATAATGTTTTTCAAGAAATGGGAGTAATAAATAGCAAAGGTGTTATTGGTATTACTGACAATGTCTCTAGTAAATTTGCTAGAGTACAATCTATTTTAAATTCAAAAAGCAATATCAACGCTAAATTTAAAAATAACAATCATTATGGTACCTTAACATGGGACGGTAAAGACTATAATATTGTACAACTAACCGACATTCCACGTCAAGCAACTTTTAAAGAAGGTGATACTGTTGTTACTGGAGGAAGGTCTACTATTTTTCCAAACGGGATACCTATTGGAACAGTCGTAAAAGTACCTGAAGAATTATCTGCGGTTAATAGTATAAACATTAAACTCTTTAACGATATGTCTAACTTAGGTCATGTTTATATAATAACCAACCTAAATAAAGAAGAAATAAAAACTGTAGAAAATAATAATGAATAAAACAGTATACTTAATATTTTTATTCGTTTTCCTCTTGTTACTACAAGTGCTGATTCTAAATAACATTTTATTTTTAGGCTATGTAAACCCCTACGTTTATATCGTTTTTATTTTCTTGTTTCCTATTAAAGAAAACAGGTTTTCTCTTTTATTAGTTGCCTTCTTATTAGGTTTGTGTGTAGATGCTTTTTCTAACTCTGGCGGAATTCATACCTTTTCTACTGTATTTATGGCTTATATACGGCTATTTGTCTTTAAAACTGTTTTTAAAAAAACATCATCAGATTACCTACTTTTTAACCTAAGGCACGAATCTTTTGATAAAGTGTTTAATTATACAGCAATTTTAACATTAGTTCACCACTTCATTTTATTTAGTTTAACTAACTTTAGCTTTTATAACATTTCAAATGTGCTTATCAATACACTATTTTCTAGTGTTTTTACGTTACTGTTGTATTTTTTAGGAAGTTTTATATTTAGGAAAAAGCTAACATGAAACGAAGTTTCTTACTTATATTTTTAATTACTCTTATTGGAATTGTTTATATCTCTCGATTATTTCAATTACAAGTAGTACGCGGCGGAGAAGAAAGTTTAACCAATAGTGCTACCATAAAAATTGAATACGACTACCCTGAACGTGGTTATATTTATGATCGTAATGGAAAATTATTAGTCGCTAACCAATTGTCTTATGATGTAATGATTATCCCCAAAGAAGTAGAACCTTTAGATACATTAGAATTCTGCTCTCTTTTAAAGATTGATAAAGAAGATTTTATAAAACGTTTTAAAAAAGCTGAAAATTATGCCCGTTGGCTTCCTTCTGTATTTCTAAAGCAACTAGCTAAAGAAGACTATGCTTTTTTACAAGAAAAACTACCTAAGTACAAAGGATTCTATATACAAAAACGTATTATTAGAAACTACCCTGTAAAATCCGCAGCTAATGTATTAGGATTTATTAGTGAGGTTAACGAATATGTAGCTAAGAATAGTAATTATTACGAACAAGGAGAGTTAATTGGTAAGCTTGGTGTTGAAAAACAATATGAGAAAGAATTGAGAGGTATTAAAGGGAGAAAATACTTTAAAAGAAATAACCTAAATAAGGTTACTGGATCCTATAAAGATGGAAAGTATGACACCCTTGCTGTATCAGGTAAAGACCTAACATTAACTATTGATAGTGAATTGCAACAATATGGAGAATTATTAATGTCTGGTAAAAGAGGAGGTATTGTTGCTATAGAACCTCAAACAGGTGAGATTTTAGCATTAGTTACCGCTCCTTCTTATGACCCGAATTTATTAGTTGGAAGACAACGTTCTCCTAACTCTGTAAGACTTTTTAACGACAGTATTAACATGCCAACTTTTGACAGAGGACTACAAGCAATGTATGCTCCTGGTTCGCCTTTCAAAATCCTAACTGGTTTAATTGGCCTACAAGAAGGTGTGATTGATGAAAACACAGGTTTTTATTGTCATCACGGATATCGTTACGGTAAACGACCTAATGCTTTTATGGGGTGTCACTGTGGAATTGTTGGACGATCTGTTCGTTTAAAAACAGCCATTGCTAAATCTTGTAATACATATTTCGCTAACACTTATAGAAGAATTATAGACAATTACGAAAACCCCACTATAGGAACTGATGCTTGGAGTAAACATGCAAAAAGCTTTGGTTTAGGTAATTATTTAGGTTATGATCTTCCTTCTGGTCAAAAAGGAAGAATTCCAAGTGGAAATTTTTACGACAGAAGTTATGATTTTAGATGGGGAGCCACAACAACTATTTCAAATGCCATTGGACAAGGTGAAGTAGAAACCACCCCTATACAATTAGCAAATATGACAGCTGCTATTGCCAACAAAGGGTATTTTTACACCCCTCATATTGTTAAGAAAATTGAAGATAAATCTAATCTTGATTCTATATATACAGTACGTAGAAATACAACTGTAGCACCAGAACATTTTCCTGTTGCAATTGAGGCTATGCATGAAACATTTACTAGAGGTACAGCTAAATATAGTCAAGTTAAAGGAATTGACATTTGTGGAAAAACTGGAACCGTTGAAAACTTTATTAGAGTAAATAAGAAAAAAGTTCAGTTAACAGACCACTCTATTTTTATAGCCTTCGCTCCAAAAGACAATCCCAAAATAGCCATAGCTATTTTTGTAGAAAACGGAGGGTATGGATCTACAATTGCGGCTCCTATCACTAGTTTATTAATTGAGAAATACTTAAACAAATCAATCTCTAGAAAATATCTTGAAGATCGCATGATTAACCTAAGTCTTCAAGAAAGATATGATAATCAATTATTAATTCAAAAAAGCGACACTATTGCGACAAGAACGAAATAATATTTTTGCAGGAATTGACTGGCTACTTGTTTTAGTGTATGTAGGTTTAGTAGGTTTTGGATGGATGAATATTTATGCAGCCTCATCAACTGATGACACAAGAGAAATTTTTGATTTTTCTACAAGATATGGAAAGCAATTAATTTTCATAGCATTAAGTATTCCTTTAATTGTGTTCATTCTTTTCTTTAACTCTAAATTCTATGAGCAGTTTTCTAGTGTTCTATATGTTATTTCACTAGCTCTACTAGCTGGTGTCCTAGTTTTTGGAAAGAAAATTAACGGAGCTACCTCGTGGTATAACTTTGGAGGCATTGGTCTTCAGCCATCTGAATTTGCAAAAGCCTTAACTGCTTTAGCCTTGGCCAAGTTAATGAGTGATCGGCAATACAATCTTAAACTTATAAAAAATCAGGCAAAAGCTTTTATAATTATCTTTTTACCAGCTTTTTTTATAGCACTACAACCTGATATGGGATCTGTGTTAATATACTTTGCTTTCTTTTTTGTTTTAAACAGGGAAGGTTTAACGCTAGCTTATATTTTATTTGGTACAATATCTATTATTCTATTTCTATTAACAGTCTATTTTGGAGCAAAATGGGTACTCATTTCTTGTTTACTTTTAATCACATTAATTGTTCTTTATGGTCTTTACAAAGACAAGCGATTCTTTCGTTTTAACATTATAAAAATAATAGGCTCTTATCTTTTTGCCATTTTTTTTATTTTAGGAATCAGCTATACGTATAATAACATATTAGAACAACATCAAAAAGATCGATTCGATATTTTATTAGGAAAAATACAAGACAATAAAGGCATCGGTTACAACTCTTATCAATCTGAAAAAACAATTAGCTCTGGTGGTTTTTCTGGAAAAGGTTTTTTACAAGGCGATAGAACACAAGGGAATTTTGTACCGGAGCAAGATACAGACTACATTTTTAGTACTGTTGGTGAAGAGTGGGGTTTTTTAGGTAGTTCTCTTGTTATAATTTTATTTATGTTCTTACTCTATAGAATTATTTACTTATCAGAAACACAAACCAATAAATTTGCAAGAATATATGGTTATAGTGTAGCTTCTATATTCTTTTTCCATATTATTGTTAATATTGGTATGGTAATAGGCCTATTACCTACTGTAGGAATACCTCTACCCTTTTTTAGTTATGGAGGTTCTTCTTTATGGGGTTTCACCTTACTTCTGTTTATTTTCATTCGTTTAGATGCTCATAAAAAATACGATTGGTAAAGTTATTCCAAACTTATTTTTTTAACCAAAAAATAATTACTATTTATAACTACATTCCCTACTACAACAGCTATTTTAAAATTAAAGCATCTTACTTAACATACAATATCTATTTGTTTCTTTTAATCCCTTAGTATAAAAACATGTGTTTTCAATTTTAAACAAAATAAAAACGCTTCGATATATTATATCGAAGCGTTTAACTATTAACTAACCTTAAAACTCTTATAAAGCTGCAACGTGTTTAGCCAATTTAGACTTTAAATTTGCCGCTTTATTCTTATGAATAATGTTGTTCTTTGCTAATTTATCTAACATAGATACAACAGTCGAAAACATTCCTTCTGCTTCCTTCTTATCTTCTGTAGCTCTTAATTTTCTTACAGCATTACGAGTTGTTTTATGCTGATATTTATTTCTTAAGCGCTTCGCTTCGTTACTTCTAATTCTCTTTAATGCTGACTTATGATTTGCCATTGTACTAATGCGTTAATTGTTTATAAAAAACTTGTAGTCCGTACGGGAATCGAACCCGTGTTACCAGGATGAAAACCTGGCGTCCTAACCCCTAGACGAACGGACCAAAACAATCGTTCTGATTGCGGGTGCAAATATACAATTCTTTTTGTTATTTGCAATTAAAAATTATTTTTTTCTCTATTTATTTTTCCTCTAAAATAAAGAAAAAGAACTTGTAGTCCGTACGGGAATCGAACCCGTGTTACCAGGATGAAAACCTGGCGTCCTAACCCCTAGACGAACGGACCAAAACAATCTTTTTTGCGATTGCGGGTGCAAATATAAAAACTGTTTTTTATTGCACAAAACTTTTTTTTACTTTTTTAATAAGCTTTTGCAAAAAGTACTCTTTTAGTTGAAGGTTTACCAGTTAAAACACATACTCCTTCCTCTTCTTTTGCATCATTAGGAATACATCTTATTGTAGCCTTTGTTAACTCTTTAATCTTATCTTCAGTCTCTATGGTACCATCCCAATGTGCAGAAACAAATCCTCCTTTGTTTTCTATCACATCTTTAAACTCTTCGAAAGAATTTACTTCGGTGATATGATCGTTTCTATATGCTAAAGCTTTATTAAAAATATTTTCTTGAATTTCCTCTAATAAATTTGACACAATATCAACTACCTCATCTCTAGAAACTGTTTGTTTTTCAAAAGTATCTCTACGAGCAACTTCAACAGTTCCATTTTCTAAGTCTCTTTTTCCCATTGCAATTCTAACAGGCACACCTTTTAATTCATACTCAGCAAACTTCGCTCCTGGTCTAAAAGTGTCTCTATCGTCAAATTTTACTGATATTCCTTTAGCTCGTAATTCTTTTACGATTACATCAACCTTTTCAGAAATAGCATTTAATTGTTCTTCTCCTTTATATATAGGAACGATTACCACTTGAATTGGTGCTAACTTTGGAGGCAGCACTAGGCCAGCATCATCAGAGTGTGTCATTATCAACCCTCCTATTAAACGTGTTGATACTCCCCAAGAAGTTGCCCATACATATTCTTGTTTTCCTTCTTTAGATGTATACTTAACATCGAAAGCTTTCGCAAAATTCTGACCTAAGAAATGTGATGTACCTGCTTGCAAAGCTTTTCCATCTTGCATTAAAGCCTCTATTGTTAAGGTATCATCTGCTCCAGCAAAACGTTCACTCTCACTTTTAGCTCCTTTAACAACAGGCATTGCCATAAACTCTTCAGCAAAAGTTGCATACACTTCTTGCATTTGCTTAGCTTCTGCTATTGCTTCTGCTTTTGTTGCATGCGCAGTATGACCTTCTTGCCATAAAAACTCAGCAGTACGTAAAAACAAACGTGTACGCATTTCCCATCTTACAACATTTGCCCATTGATTAACTAACAATGGTAAATCTCTATGCGATTGAATCCATCCTTTGTATGTATTCCAAATAATTGCTTCAGAAGTAGGACGAACAACTAATTCTTCTTCAAGTTTTGCTTCAGGATCTACGCGTAGTTTCCCTTCATTTTCTGGATCGTTTTGTAATCGATAATGTGTAACTACCGCACATTCTTTTGCAAATCCTTCAGCATTCTTTTCTTCTGCTTCAAACAAACTTTTGGGCACAAAAAGAGGAAAATAAGCATTTTGATGTCCTGTTTCTTTAAACATTCTATCTAATTCTTTTTGCATGTTCTCCCAAATTGCAAATCCGTATGGCTTAATCACCATACAACCTCTTACTGCTGAATTTTCAGCTAAATCGGCTTTTACAATCAATTCGTTATACCATTTCGAGTAATCTTCGGCTCTTTTTGTTAAATGTTTGCTCATAATCAAAAGTTTGGCATAAATATTGTTATTTTTTATGCGTAAATTGTGTCTGCAAAACTACATTAAAAAGGTAACAAGCCCAACAAAGAACTAATTTTTTGCAGCTAGTGAAAAAACAATTTGCTTTAACCTAAAAATAAAAAAGTCATGAAGCTACATTACACCAAAACCAAACTCCCTTTCTATATCCTATCATTTTTGATGGCAGCTACATTTATATCTTGTGGTTCTACGCAAACGGTTACTGGTAGTGATGATGGTATTTATGCTGATGAAATAGAGCAACCTCAACGTAGAGTAATTGTTACTGATGATCGTGCATACGATGAATATCAAGAAAATTATTTCACCAAAGAAGTGGAACGTTTAGACGCTTTAAATGGTACTGATATTTTTACTGATATAGAAAATTACAAGTCTGAAAACGATGATTCTTATGATGATGAAGACATTATATATGAAGAGGAACCTGAAACAAGAATTACGTACAATAGTAATGAACCTTGGGGTTATGCTAATAATAATGACGTTGTTATTAATATTAACACCTACCCGAGATGGGGTTACTATAATGACTGGTATTGGGATTATGGTTATGGGTACAACTATTACAGACCTTGGTGGAGATCTCGATACTATAACTACTGGGGATATAATCATTGGCATCCTTACCACTGGAATTCTGGATTTTATGTTGGTTTAGGTGGGCTTTATTATAACTCTTACTGGAGCTCTCCATATTACGGATACAATTACTACAGGCCATATAGATACTATAACAACCATTATTACAGACGTCCATACAGAGGCGCCAACTATTACAGAGGTCACAGAACTGCAACAACTTCTAGAAGAGGTTATACTACTGGTCGTAGAGGAACTACAACTTCAAGACGCTCCTCTGATGTTTACAGAAGAAGTAATAGTAGAACCTATCGTAATGACAGAAATACTCGTTCTACAAGAAGTACACGAGGATACAATACAAGAAGAGGCAGTAACTCTAACAACAGAAGTATTAAACGATCAACTAGAACGAGAAGTTACAACTCAAATGGTAGCAGATCTACTCGCAGCTATAGAGGTACACCTCGTTCAACAAGAAATTCAAGAGGATATTCTACTAGAAACTATAGAGCTTCCAATAATAATGGTGTTCGTAAATCTTCATCAGTTAGAAACTCTAGAAGCTATACTAAGAGAAACCAAAGTTCTGATAGAGCGATTAAAAAATCATATTCTCCAAGAAAATCTAGAAGCTATTCAAAACCTTCAAGAAGCTCTCGTAGTTACTCTGCTCCATCAAGAAGTAGTTCTTCATCTAGAAGTAACTCAAGAGGAAGTAGCAGAAGTTCATCAAGAAGTTCTAGAAGATAACTTATAGCTAGTTTCAAGATAAGTTTTTAACGAATTAATGAAAAAATGAAAAGAATTTTAACTTTCGCGATAATTATCGCTAGTACGTATACTGCCTACTCGCAATCTTTAGGCTACAATGATTTAGGAATTTTATTTTCAAAAGACGATAATTACGGAACTGCTCGCTTTGAAGCAATGAGCGGAGCTTTTGGAGCCTTGGGAGGAGATATTTCTTCTTTTGGAATTAACCCAGCTGGTAGTGCCGTTGCTATTAAAAGTACTTTTGGAGTAACTCTAGGTAATAGAAATACTACTTATACTGCTAAGTATTACGGAAACACAACAGAAACAGAAGATGATTTTTTTAATATTACTCAAGCTGGTGGTATTTTATCTTTTGACTCTGCTCATAACTCTGACTGGAACCGTTTTGCGCTAACCTTTAACTATAGATTGAAAAGTGATTTTGAAGGTTTGTTTTCTTCACAAGGCAATAGTGGTCAAGCACTATTCAATGAGCATCCTGACGATATTACCAATCAATTCAATAATGGACAAGAGCAACGTTTTTTAAACTCTACCTATGGAGAGAGTAGTATATTTGAAATGGGATTCTCAGCTGTTCATCTAAATAAGCTATATGCAGGTGCTAGTATAAAATTTCATAATTTTAGCTTTGGTCAAGTTACCAAACTTTATGAAACTAATGAAGATGATAGCAATAACACATTAAATGCTTTTAACGTTCAAGATAGTTACTTTGAAGGTAGTGGAGTTTCTTTTAGTGCTGGTTTTATTTATAAAGTTAATCAAAGTTTCCGTTTCGGATTAGCTTACGAAACTCCAACGTGGTATAATGAAGTTTTTGAAGACAGCAACTTAAACGTCTTCGACCCGAATGACTCTAGATATGATGATTGGGTAGGTTATACTGAAATCTCTGCAACGAACCAAGATACAGATGTTAATAGCGGGGAAGAATTTCATTCAAATATTTTCAGACTACGAACACCAAGTAAACTTACAGCTAGTGCGGCATTTGTTTTTGGTAAACAAGGTTTAATAAGTGCAGACTATACTTACAAAGACTATAGCGGTACAAAATATAGAGAGAACGATCCTTTTTTTATAGAAACTAATCAAAACTTTGATAATGATTTTAAAGGTACTCACTCCTTAAATATTGGTACCGAGTGGCGTTTTGACAAAATGAGTGTTCGTGGTGGTTATCATTATGAGCAAACCCCTTATAAAAACGCTTTAGATGATGATAATATTTCCGGATTTTCATTAGGACTTGGTTATAATTTTGGAAACGTTAAGTTTGATTTATCATATACTAACTCAGAAAACAACAGTCCGTACCATATTTATAACTCACCTGCTGTAAATGTAAATCCTATCGAATTAACAACCGATACTTCTAGAATCTCTGGAACAATTACTTTCAGTTTATAATTCATAAAAAACATATATAAAAAGTCCTGCTATATGCAGGACTTTTTATATATACATATCTCAGTTTTTTACCGTAATTTTGCTTCTTATTTACAACTTATGAGTTCAATAAAAATAAACATACAAGAAACTAATAACGAAACCATTCTAAAGTTTGTTAGCAACAAAATTTTAGTTAATGGCGGTAGCCATGAATACAATAATATAGATGAGGCTAAAAACTCTCCGTTAGCACAACAACTATTTTACCTTCCTTTTGTAAAAAAGGTATTAGTTACAGCTAACTTCATTGCTATTCAACGATACGATATTGTTGAATGGAGCGATGTTGAAGAAGAGGTTCGCGAGCAAATAGAAGCTTACATCCAAGATGGTAATTCTGTAGTAAAAGAAGAAACTACCAAAAAAGATGCTGTTGAAGTATACGCTGAAGTTACTCCAAATCCAGCTGTAATGAAATTCGGAACCAACAAAGCTTTAACACAAACTGATGTTGAGTATACAAATATTGAAGAAGCAAGCAAATCTTCTCCATTAGCACAAGCATTATTTAGTTTTCCTTTTGTAAAAGAGGTTTTTATTTCTGAAAACTACATTTCAATCACCAAATACGACATGATTGATTGGAATGAAGTATACCAAGAAGTACGTACTTTTATTCGTAGTTATATACAGGAAGGCAAAAAAATTATATCTGAATTACCAAAACAGCAAACCAAACAAAATGTTGAAGTTCCTAAAGAGAATTTAACTGATACTGAAGCTAAAATTGTTGATATTTTAGACGAGTATATAAAGCCTGCTGTAGCTTCTGATGGCGGTAATATAGCTTTTCAATCATACGATGCTGATAGCAAAAGAGTAAGTGTTATTTTACAAGGAGCTTGTAGTGGCTGTCCATCATCAACAGTAACATTAAAAAATGGTATTGAAACTATGCTTAAAGAAATGTTACCTAATCAAATTAATGAAGTAGTTGCCATCAACGGATAATTCCAAACCAAACAAAATATATGTCTGAAAAGATCAAACCATATAAAGATTCTGAATTAGGAAAGAAAGAACAAGTTGCTCAAATGTTTGACAACATCTCTGAAGATTATGACGGGTTAAACCGTGTTATTTCTTTAGGAATTGATGTTAGCTGGCGTAAAAAAGTAGTAAAACTAGTAGGAGAAAACAATCCAAAACAAATTTTAGATATTGCTACTGGTACAGGTGACTTAGCTTTAATGATGTCTGAATTAAATCCTGAAAAAATTGTAGGTTTAGATATTTCTGAAGGAATGCTACAGGTTGGAAGACAAAAAATAGCTAAAGCTAACTTGTCTAATAAGATTAAAATGATTGTTGGCGATAGTGAAAACATTCCTTTTCCTGATAATACCTTTGATGCGATTACTGTTTCTTTTGGAGTTAGGAACTTTGAAAACTTAGACAAAGGCTTAACCGAAATATTACGTGTATTAAAACCTGGAGGTAAATTTGTAGTATTGGAAACCTCAAACCCAACCAAGTTTCCTTTTAAACAAGGATACAAATTGTATACTAATTATATTTTACCTATTATTGGTAAACTCTTTTCGAAAGACAAGGTTGCTTACTCATATTTATCAGAAACAGCAAATTCTTTTCCTTTTGGAAAGGCTTTCAACAATATTTTACAAAAAAATGGGTTTAAGAATGCAAAGAATATACCTGTAACATTTGGTGTTGCATCAATTTATACCGCTTTAAAATAGTATGTTAAAAAAGCTTTTACTTTTCGGAATTTTAGTGGCGTCATTATCCACACAAGCGCAAAAAGAAAAAATATTGAAACTTCCTAGTTTTGACAAACCTCTTTTTCACTATGGTTTTTACTTAGGAGCTAATAATAATGGTTACAAAATTTCTTATGCTCCAAGTGATTTTGATAATACTGAAATCGAAGTAGAATCCTCTATTGGTTTTAATGTAGGTTTAATTGCTGACTTAAGGTTACATAATAATATTAACCTACGTTTTGAACCTGGTTTAATGTCTAACACCAAAACATTACGTTTTAAACATATACCTGGAGCAGATAACGTAAATACTCGTGAAGTAGGTGCCACCTACTTACACTTACCGCTGCTGTTAAAGTTTAGCACAAACAGACTTAATAATATGAGACCTTATGTAATTGGAGGAATTTCATACGATCATAACTTTTCAAGTAATGAAAGAAATAGTGATGATAATTTTGCTGGAGAATTTAGAACGACAACCAATAACTTCATGTATGAAATAGGTATTGGCGTTGATTTTTACTTAAGTTATTTTAAGTTCTCGCCTTCTATAAGAGGTGTTTTTGCTATTAATAATGAAGCTGTATACGATAACAAATCTCCCAGTCAATGGACAGACCCAATTAATTTCTTAGGAACTAGAGGAGTGTTTTTACACTTAGCTTTTGAATAAGATTTATTAAACACATATTTACAATAAAAAAGGCTTTCTAAATTAGAAAGCCTTTTTAAGTTTAAAAATAATATGAAGTCCCCCGAATTCCTATTACTCTATGCTTTATTAGACACACTTTATTTTTTAGGTCACATTTTTTCATAAAAAAAAGACCGCAGAAATGCGGCCTTATTTCATAAAGATTTCTCTTTATTAGTTGGATAGAAGTCCCCCGAAATCTATCGTACTGTTAAAAACATTGTTTTTAGCATTTTCAAAGATATAAAAAATTGTTAATTTTTATTATTTTTTTATAACTATTTTATTGTCAACTACATCTTTGATAGGTAAAATAACCTTACCTCCATCTGTATTGATTGTAATACATATATTATCTATAGCAACTACTACACCTTCTACATCATTTATCACAACCTTTTCTCCTATTGAAATATTTTTTCTCGAATAATAACCAAAAAGTAATCTAGAAACTGCATCTCTAGCTCCAAAGCCAAATGCTAAGGTAAAAGCTAACAATACAGAACCTATCAAAAGAGTTAAATTACTCTTAATCACAGATGTATCAACTCCAGCTTGATCTAATGCTGTTATAGATAAAAACACAACAATTAGGTAAAAAGCAATATTTCCTACTAAATTCCCTCCAGAGATTTCAAGAGATTTAAACATGGATTGAATTGCTTTTTTAACCATGGTTCCTAAGTAAGCCCCTCCTACAAAAATACCTACCGCAGTTAATAGTTTTGGTAAGTACGCAAAAAAGCTTCTAATCCCTTCAGAGACTACAATTAAGCCAAACATTTCTGCCCCAACCATAACGAAAACAAAAATTAAAAACCATTTTAGTATAGCCAAAATAACATTGGTAAGTACTATATTTATTGTACTACTACCAAAAATTTCTGTTTTTCTAAGCTTCTTAGACCATTCATCTATTTTAGTTTTGGCTAATGCTTTTCTAACAAGGTATAGAAAGACTTTTATAACGAGCCAAGAAATAATTACAAAAGCTAAAAATCCCACTACAGTTGGTAATGAATCAACTATATCTTGAAAAATATCCTTAAAAGGGGTTAAAAAATCTATATTTAAAAAACTCATAACTTTTATGTATATATAGTATGTATTTGATTAGTTTAAACTAGTTAGTGTCATTTCTTTTTTCCTTTTGGTTCAGCCCCTCCTCCTATCAAATCAACAATAGCATTAGGATACTTAACCACGAACAAATCAGCCATGTCTATTGATAGCTTTATCATTGCCACATCATTAAGCACTTTATCTTTTAGTACTTCTGGCAATTCTTCGTTATGTAATATTTTCTTGAATGGATTATCCATAATTTATTACAATTCGTTATACGCTTTCACCACTTTTTCTTTAGCTCTTTTTAAACGCATTTTTACTGCGCTTTCCCCCAAATCTAATCCCACTGAAATATCTTTAATACTCATTTCGTCCTGGTATTTCATTAATAAAATCATTTTCTCTGGAGGAGAAATCATTTCGAGTGCTTTGGCCAATTTATCTGACTTTAACTCAAATAGTGTCGCGTCATCAATATCATCAATATTACTTTCCTCTTTTATTTCGTCCGTTACTACTGTTACTTTTTCTTTTTTCTTTTCTTTATTTCTCTGTACATAATTAACACAAAAATTGTAAGTAAAAGAATACAACCAAGTAGAAAACTTAGATTTTCCTTTAAAAGTTCTCAATTTAACAAATAAACGAATAAATACATCATGTGTTAAATCTTGAGCCTCTTCTTTATTTTTGGAAAATCCATAGCACTTGTTATATACCACGCCAGCATAACGATCGTATAAAACAGCGAATAAATGAGTATCATTTTTTTCTACTATTTTACGAACTAAATCTTCGTCGCTTATTTTTTTTACATCAATACTCTCCAAGGGGCAGTATAGTTAGTTTCCTTCTTAGTTATACAATAGTTAGACACTTGCCTCCCTACGTGGTCACCTAATCATTGTTCAAATAACAAACTTTAACACTTCTTTAACAAATAGACGAAAATTTTCAAGAAATACAAAAAACTTTGTAACATTATTCTAATTGAATACGTATAAGATAATGTAGACTGATTGATAAATTAAAAATACACTTGAAGTAGATGAGACAACTTAAAATTACAAAACAGGTTACCAACAGAGAAACCGCGTCTTTAGATAAATATTTGCAAGAAATAGGAAAAGTAGATTTAATTACTGCTGATGAAGAAGTTGAATTAGCGCAAAGAATTAAAGCAGGTGACCAAAGAGCTCTTGAAAAACTAACTAAAGCTAACTTACGTTTTGTGGTATCGGTTGCTAAGCAATACCAAAACCAAGGATTAACATTACCTGATTTAATTAACGAAGGAAATTTAGGATTAATTAAAGCTGCGAAACGTTTTGATGAAACTCGTGGTTTTAAATTTATCTCATACGCAGTGTGGTGGATTCGTCAGTCTATCTTACAAGCACTAGCTGAACAATCTCGTATCGTACGTTTACCATTAAACAAAATTGGTTCTATTAATAAGATTAATAAAATGTATGCTTTCTTAGAGCAAGAAAATGAGCGCCCACCAAGTGCTGAGGAAATTGCTAAGAAGTTAGACATGACTGTTAACGATGTTAAAGAATCAATGAAAAACTCTGGACGTCACGTATCAATGGATGCTCCTTTAATTGAGGGTGAAGATTCTAATTTATATGATGTATTAAACTCAGGTGAATCACCAAACCCTGACAAAACATTATTACACGAATCTTTACGTATTGAAATTAATCGTGCACTAGAAACATTAACTCCACGTGAGGCTGATGTTGTAAAATTATACTTTGGTTTAGGAGAGCACCAACCAATGACTTTAGAAGAAATAGGTGAAACATTTGATTTAACTCGTGAACGTGTACGTCAAATCAAAGAAAAAGCCATCAGAAGATTAAAACACACATCTCGTAGTAAGATTTTAATGACTTACTTAGGTTAATAATACAAACAACAACAAATAGTTATCGTAACTATTCGTTTTTTGATTAATGAATGAAAGCTCTCAAATTTGAGAGCTTTCTTTTTGATTTTAATGCCCTTAGTTTTAACTATATTTGCACATAATAACAACACAACAACTTATATATTAATGGAAAAACTTGTAGCCCCATCAATTTTAGCGGCTGATTTTGGAAATCTTCAACGCGATGTTGAAATGGTAAATGATAGTAAAGCAGATTGGTTTCATATTGACATTATGGACGGTGTTTTTGTACCAAATATTTCTTTTGGAATGCCTGTTTTAAAATCAATTACAAAACATGCCAATAAAACTATTGATGTGCACTTAATGATTGTAGATCCTGATCGTTACATTCAAACTTTTGCTGATTTAGGCGCCGACATTTTAACAGTACACTACGAAGCTTGTACACATTTACACAGAACTGTTCAAGCAATAAAAGCAGCTGGTATGAAAGCAGGTGTTGCTTTAAACCCACATACACCAATAGCTGTTTTAGAAGATATTATCAAAGATTTAGACTTAGTGTGTATTATGAGTGTTAATCCTGGATTTGGAGGACAATCATTCATCGAAAATACGTACAAAAAAATTCAACAGCTAAAGAACTTAATTGAATTCAGTGAAGCTTCTACCCTAATTGAAATTGATGGAGGAGTAACTGATCAAAACGCTAATAAACTTGTAGAAGTTGGTGCTAATGTATTAGTTGCTGGTAGTTTTGTTTTCAAAAGTGACAACCCAACCGAAACAATTGAAAATTTAAAAACTATTATAAATTAAAAGTCAAAGCGTATTTAGAAACAAATCTAAATACGCTTATGGTTTAACAGCCCTATAATCCCTAAAAGGGTTACTAAATATGAATAGTAAATATTAATGTAATCTTGTTTAGAGTAAATTTACTCTCCTCCACAATATACTTCATTCATACAAATATAACCTGGAGGAAGAGGTTCACACTTAGTACACATTACATATGTCCATCCTCCCTGAATAGTTTTTTGTTCTGATTTATTCAAAACTGAACCTAAATTTGAAATGTTTTTTAACATGGTAAAGTATTTTGAGTTTCTCAAAAATAAATTCTACAAAACAATTTAACTCAAAAAAAACCATAATAAAAGTATGGTTTTACCATAAACTTTAACTTTTCATACCCACTTATGTTAAAGAAAGAACTAAAACTGCTCTAATAAGTAATAAATTAAGTCCGTGGTAGTTACAATCCCAACTAATTCATTATCATCAACAACTGGTAAAGCGTGAAACTCTTTTTTAGCTAGAATTTCTGCAACCTCCTTAATTGTCGTACTAGAATCTACCGTTTCTAAGTTTTTTGCCATCACTTGGTCTATTGTAAACATATTATACACCACAGTATCAACGTCTGTTTCATTTTCATCAACTGCATCTGCAAAACTTATTCTTAATAAATCTGTATAACTTAACATTCCTTTTATTTCATTTCCGCTAACTACCGGAATATGTCTTATATGTTCTTTTTTAAATATTTTTTCTGCTGTCATTAAATCATCAGTACTACTTAATGTAATTACATCTTTAGTCATTATAACTGAAACTGGTGTTCTTTTTTTCATTTTTGTAAGATTTTGTGTTATTATCTATTTCAAATTTCAGTAATAAAAACAAGTATAAACCTGATTAAAATCATAGATTATCATCTATTTTATTTCTATCTAAAATGTAATTATTTAACTATTTTTACAAAAACATTTTATCTTGATAGAAGATTTACAGAAATACTACGGTTATTTATTTGAGGAAGCATTATTAAAAGAAATAACTGATGTTGCAATAGCTAAAGAATTTAAATCCAATGAAGTTATTATTGATATTGGAAGCTACATTACTTCTATTCCTTTGTTATTAAGTGGTGCAATAAAAATTTTGCGTGAAGATAAAGAGGGAGACGACTTAGTCTTATATTATATTGAAAAAGGTGATACTTGTGCTATGACACTTTCATGTTGTATGGGACAGACTAAAAGTAAAATTAAAGCTGTGGCTGAAACTGATGTAAAGCTATTAATGATCCCTAAACAAAAAATGAGTGAATGGCTTAGTAAATATAAAAGCTGGCAAGAATTCATCTTACATAGTTATCACAGCAGATTACAAGAGTTTATTGATGCTATTGATACTATTGCTTTTCTAAACATGGATGAACGTTTATTAAAATACCTAAAAGACAAAGCCTTAGTAAATCAAAATGAAACAATTAGCGTAACACATCAACAAATAGCTAACGATTTACACACTTCAAGAGTGGTTATTTCAAGACTTTTAAAAGCCCTAGAAAAACAAGATAAAATAGAACTAAATAGAAATCAAGTTAAAGTGCTAGAACTTTAACCCTGTAACTTAAGTTACATTTACTACAAGAGAATCATTTTACCTTTATAGTAAAAAACGATGGGTAAATTTTCTGAAATAATTAAAGGCAACAAACCTGTTTTGATTGATTTCTTTGCCGAATGGTGCGGTCCATGTAAAATGATGACTCCTATTTTAAAAGAAGTGAAAGAAGATTTAGGAGATAAGGCTGTTATCTTAAAAATAAACATTGATAAAAACCCCAAAATAGCAAACACCTACCAAATTAAGGGAGTTCCTACATTTATACTCTTCAAAGAAGGCAAATTATTATGGCGACAATCTGGAATGTTACATAAGGATGATTTGATTCAAATTATTAATAGTCATGTGAAATAATATCATTATTTTTATTCCACCTTATTGCTACTAAAAAAACGTTCTTATTTAATAACCTCCTAAACTATCTTTAGTATGGAAGACATGCTCTTTTATGATAGAATGCAGTTTGCTTTCACAATAACTTTTCACTACTTATTTCCACAATTAACCATGGGACTATCGTTGATGATAGTTTTCTTCAAATGGAAGTTTTTAAGGACTAAAATTGAAAAATACAATGATGCAGCAAAGTTTTGGATGAAAATCTTTGCTTTAAACTTTGCTATGGGAGTTGTCACTGGAATCCCTATGGAATTTCAATTTGGAACTAACTGGGCAAAATTCTCCGAGCTTACTGGTGGTATTATAGGTCAAACATTAGCTATGGAAGGAATGTTTTCTTTCTTTTTAGAATCTTCCTTTTTAGGGCTGTTTTTATTTGGAGAGAAAAAACTAGGACACAAACTTCACTTTTTAACTGGATTCCTTGTCTTTTTAGGCTCTTGGGCAAGTGGTTTTCTAATTATAGCTACACATTCTTGGATGCAAAATCCTGTAGGATATGAAATACTAGCCAATGGTAAGTTTGTTTTAAATAATTTTTCTGCTCTTTTCTCTAATCCTTGGTTATGGCCTTCATATTTACACAATCAGGCTGCTTCCTTGGTAACGAGTTCTTTCGTAGTCGCTGGTATTGGAGCTCTTTATCTTTTAAATAAAAAACACGTAGAATTTGGAAAATTATTTTTAAAAACGGGAGTTGTTTTTGGAGTTATAGCATCTATTTTGGTTGCTTTCCCTACTGGCGATTTAGCTGCTAAAAATGTTGTCAAATATCAACCTATAACCTTTGCTGCTATGGAGGGTATATTTGAAACAGAAAAAGGAGGCTCTGAAATAGTGCTAATTGGACAACCAAATATGCTGGAGAAAAAATTAGACAATAAAATAGCCGTCCCTAACATCTTAAGCTTTTTAACTTATCAAGAATGGAATGCTGAGATTAAAGGACTCAATGAATTTGATGAAAAAAACTACCCAACAAACATACCGGGTTTGTATTATGCATATCATATAATGGTTGGTTTAGGAACTATTTTTATTGCATTAATGTTAGCTAGCATTGTACAATTATTCAGAAAAAAATTATATCAAACAAAATGGATTTTATGGTCTTTACTCTTCATGATTCCATTTCCATATATTGCCAACACTACCGGCTGGTATACCGCTGAATTAGGACGTCAACCTTGGTTAGTTTATAACTTATTACGAACATCTGCTGGAGCATCTCCTACAGTATCCTCAGGAAACACTTTATTTACTCTTTTAGGGTTTATAGGTTTATACTTATTATTAGGAATGTTATTTCTGATTTTAGTAGGAAAAATCATTAACAAAGGACCTCAAACAACACATTAAATTATGGAACTTTTTTGGTATATAGTATTAGTTACGATGTTAGCCATTTATGTTATTTTAGATGGTTATGATTTTGGAGCAGGAATTATTCACTTATTCTTTGCTAAAAAAGAAGAAGATAAAAAGAAAGTCGTAAAAGCAATAGGTCCTTTTTGGGATGCGAACGAAGTATGGTTAATCGCTGCGGGCGGTGTCTTATTTTTTGCTTTCCCTACTTTATATGCTTCTTCATTTAGTGGTTTTTATCTTCCTTTAATGATGGTTTTATGGTTACTAATTTTTAGAGCTATTGGTTTAGAGCTTCGCGGACAAATACACAATAGAATATGGGAAAGTATTTGGGATAAAGCTTTTGGAGTTGCCAGCTTACTTCTTGCATTATTTTTTGGGGTGGCACTAGGAAATGTGGTACGTGGTGTTAATCTAGGAAATGTAGTAGATGGTGTTTCTACTCATGAAGCACATTACTTTTTCCTCCCTTTATGGAATTCGGAATTCTCTCCTCATTCTGAAACACTTGGTGTTATTGACTGGTTTACTTTACTTCTGGGAATTATTACAGTGGTATCACTAACTATCCATGGTGCCAATTGGGTTATTTTCAAAACTAATGCTAGTATTAACAACCAACTAAAAAAGGTTGTTTTTACTCTTTCTTTTGTTTTATTAGGCTTAGTAATTATTTCATTATTCGCTTGGCATATTATAGAACCTAAACCATTTCATAATTTTATAGAACATCCTTTCCTTTGGATATTTCCTTTACTAACGTTTGTAGGCTTGTTTGGTTTATTCAACGTAAAACAACACAAAAAACACATCACTGGGTTTTTATATTCTTCTTTGTTTTTATTAGGAGGTTTGGCAACTACAGTCGCTTCAATTTTCCCTAAAGTTTTGCCCTCTACCAATAACATAAATCCCGATTTAACAATTTATAATGTAGCTGCTAACGAGTATGGTTTGTCCGTAGGTTTAAATTGGTTTTTTATAGCTGCAATCCTAGTAGTTGTTTATTTTGTTATTCAGTATAAAGTTTTTAAAGGAAAAATGGATGATGTAGACTATGGTGAACATTAGCATATTCTCTTTTGTATATTCTACATATCCTCTTTACTAAAAAACATACCCTGTGTAACTAAAGTTACTGACTACCGTATATGTTGCCACTAAATTTGCTGTTATAAAACAGTAAAAATGAAAACATCATATATTCGTTTATTTACGCTAGCACTTTTTATAACTGCTACTACCCTAGCTCAAACTAAAATTTCAATTTCCAAAAGTGAGGTTTTGAAAAGAGTTCAGGAAAATAATACCTCTTTAAAAATAGCTGAACAAAACTATCAGCAAGCACGTGCCGATTACAAGCAAACCAACGCTATGTTCTTGCCAAATATTACTGCTTCTCATACAGGAATTGTAACTACGAATCCACTAATGGCATTTGGCAGTAAATTGAATCAAGAAATTTTAACACAGGCAGATTTCAATCCTGAATTATTAAACAATCCGAAACGAACACAAAACTTTGCTACTAAAATCGAAGTTCAGCAACCTTTGGTGAATTTAGACGGTATTTACCAACGTAAAGCCGCTAAAACTAAAATGGAAGCAACCAACTTGCAGACGCAACGTACTCAAGAATATTTATTGTTAGAAGTTGAAAAAGCCTATATGCAATTGCAATTAGCTCACAAGGGAGTTTCGGTATTAGAAAAAGCCTTAAAAGCTACGGAAGCTAATCAACAAATGGCAGAAAATAGCTTTAAGCAAGGTTATTTACAACGTGCTGATGTATTAGCCGTTGAAGTTCGAGTTACCGAAGTAAAAAATCAATTACAAACAGCAAAAAGCAATGTACTAAATGTTTCTAACTACTTGTCTTTTTTAATGAATGAAAAACAAAACAACATTTATGAACCCTCAGATAGTTTACAAGTACACTTAACGAATCAAGTTGCTGACATTACTATTTCTGAAAATCGTTCAGATATTAAAGCAATGGAATTAGCTTCTGAGGCTTATCAAAAAATGCACAAAGCGGATAAAATGGATTTTCTTCCACGCTTAAATGCTTTTGGTAGTTACGAATTGTACGATGATAAAATTTTCAATGTTGATGCAAGTGGTTACGTAGTAGGAGCACAATTAACTTGGGATATTTTCAAAGGTTCTAAACGCTACGGAAAAGCACAAAAAAGCAAAGCTCAGTATGAAAAATCAAGATTAGAATACGAGCAGTATAAGTCTAAAAGTCAATTAGAGTTAAATAAGACTAAACGATTGTTAACTGATGCTGAGGAACAATTAAAACTAACCGAATTAGCCTTACAGCAATCGGAAGAAGCCTTACGAATCAGAAAAAACAGATTTAAAGAAGGACTAGAAAAAACATCCGATTTATTAATGGCAGAAACTCAATACGCTCAAAAACAATTAGAATATTACCAAACCGTATATCAATATAACTATACCAAAGCTTATTTAGATTTTTTAACTAAAGAATAATCAACAAATGAAAACTATATATACAATCGCTCTTGCCGCATCACTTTTAGCATTAAGCTGTGGTAAAAAAGAAACAACAAACAATAACAACAAACCAACAGTAGCTGTAAAAGTTGCTAAAGTAACGGCTAATGATAACAATCCGTTTATAACAGCAAGCGGAAAAGTAGCAGCTACCAACAGTGCTGAATTAAGTACTCGTATGATGGGTTATGTAACCAACATACATGTAAAAGTTGGTGATAAGGTAAATAAAGGTCAATTATTAGTATCAATCAATAACAGCGATTTACAAGCTAAAAAAGCACAAGTAGAAGCTAATGTAATTAAAGCACAAGCAGGATTTTCAAGCGCTGAAAAAGATTACAATCGCTTTAAAAACTTATTTGAACAAAATAGCGCTTCTCAAAAAGAGTTTGATGATATCATTGTTCATTACAATGTTGCCAAAGCGAATTTAGAAGCAGCAAAACAAATGAGAAACGAAATCAATTCTCAGTTTGCCTATACGAATATCAGAGCTCCTTTTTCAGGAGTAGTAACTAATAAATTTATCGATAAAGGTGCAATGGCGAATCCTGGAATGCCTTTAATTTCTGTAGAAGGTAAAGGCGGATTTGAAGTAACTGCATTAGTACCTGAAAGTGAAATTTCTCAAATTAAAAAAGATGCAAAGGTCAATGTTACTGTTAAATCAATCAACAAAACAGTTACAGGTAACGTATCAGAAGTAAGTACCTCAGCAAAAAATACGGGTGGACAATACTTAGTTAAAATCAACTTAGATAAAACGGGTTTCAACTTGTTATCAGGAATGTTTGCAACAGTTCAGTTTCCTGTTGAAAGAACACAAAAAAGTACTGACATGGTTTTAATTCCGTCAGAAGCTTTGGTACACAAAGGACAACTATCAGGAATTTATACGGTAAGTCAAAGTAATACTGCTGTGTTACGTTGGTTACTCTTAGGAAGATCTTTTGGAAATCAAGTAGAAGTATTATCAGGTTTATCAGCCGATGAAAGCTATATCGTTTCTTCTGAAGGTAAACTTTACAACGGAGCAAACATTACAATTCAATAAAATCAATTTGAAAATGAACCAATCACCCCATTTTCAAATCAACAAATTTTCAAATTATATAAAATGAAAGAAGGTTTAGCAGGAAAAATAGCCAAAGGGTTTATAGGCTCTAAACTTACCATATTATTAATGGTAATGTTTATGGTAATTGGTGTGTACAGCTCTTTTTTAATTCCGAGAGAAGAAGAACCACAGATTGATGTGCCTATGGCTGACATCTTTGTAGGATATCCAGGTGCGAGCCCTACAGAAGTAGAATCGAGAGTTATCAAACCCTTAGAAAAAATACTTTCGAACATCAAAGGAATAGAGTACGTATACTCTACTTCAATGAAAGAACAAGGAATGGTGATTGTTCAGTTTTATGTTGGAGAAGACATCGAGCGTTCGTTCGTAAAACTATACAATGAGATTAACAAACATATGGATCAAATGCCGAAAGGTGTTACGATGCCTTTGGTAAAAACACGCGCGATTGACGATGTACCTATGTTAGGGTTGACATTATGGAGTGAAAACTACGACGATTATCAATTGAAACAAATAGCACAAGAGCTTACCAATGAAATTGAAAAAGTAAATGACGTTGCGATCACTCAAAAAATTGGAGGTAGAAATCGTGAGGTTCGTGTGGTAGTAGACAAAGATAAATTAGCTGCAAGTGGATTAGACTTTCTATCGGTTACTGAAATGTTAAAATCCAGCAATCAGCAACTAAGTGCGGGGAGTTATGATAAAAACGATACCGAGTTTTTAGTAACTACAGGAAAGTTTTTACAATCTGCTGAAGATGTTAAAAACTTAGTGGTTGGAGTACAACAAAATCAACCGATTTATTTAAAACAAATCGCGAACGTAATAGACGGACCAGAAATTCCTAAAAACTATGTAAGTTTTGGTTATGGACAAGCAAGTAGTAATGCTTCAACGTATCAATCAGAATACCCAGCAGTAACCATTTCGGTAGCTAAACGAAAAGGTGCAGATGCCATGCAAATTGCCGATGTAATTTTAGCTAAGGTTGATCATTTACGTACCAACTTAATTCCCGATGATGTGCATGTTGAAGTTACTCGTAACTACGGTGAAACAGCCTCACAAAAAGTATCGGAATTATTATTACACTTAATCGGTGCAATTATCGCCGTAACTTTAGTCGTAATGTTAGCCATGGGTTGGCGCGGTGGATTAGTGGTATTTTTATCAGTTCCAATCACTTTTGCGCTTACCTTGTTAAGTTACTATATGTTAGATTATACCTTAAACCGAATTACCTTATTTGCTTTAGTATTTGTAACAGGTATTGTGGTAGATGATTCCATTATTATTGCCGAAAATATGCACAGGCATTTTAAAATGAAACGACTGCCATTTAAACAAGCTGCCTTGTACGCTATTAACGAAGTAGGAAACCCAACTATATTAGCCACCTTTACCGTAATTGCTTCGGTATTACCAATGGCATTCGTATCTGGATTAATGGGGCCTTATATGAGTCCGATGCCTATTGGAGCTTCTATCGCTATGATTTTATCATTATTTGTTGCATTAACGATTACTCCGTATTTAGGATACATCTTCTTACGTGAAAAAGACAAGCACGGTACTGAAGAAACCTTTGAAGCAGACGAAACCAAAGCAATGCAAAGTACGCTAATCTATAAATTGTATGAACGATTCGAGCGTCCGTTGATTGAAAATAAAACCAAGCGTTGGACATTCTTAGGAATCACTATTGTTTTATTACTAGGTTCTATGTCGTTGTTTTTTACCAAATCGGTCGCTGTAAAGATGTTGCCTTTTGATAATAAAAACGAATTCCAGATAGTAATTGATATGCCTGAAGGTACCACATTGGAGCGTACCGATGCAGTAACCAAAGAAATTGCACAGTATTTAGCTACACGACCAGAAGTAGTAAACTACCAAAGTTATGTAGGTACTTCTGCCCCAATTACCTTTAACGGATTGGTACGTCACTACGATTTACGTGGTGGTAGTAACATGGCGGATATTCAGGTAAACTTGGTTGACAAACACGACCGAAGCATACAGAGTCACGATATAGCTAAATTGATGCGAGCAGATATTCAAAATATTGCTAAAAAGTTCAAAGCCAATGTAAAATTAGTAGAAGTTCCACCAGGACCTCCTGTATTATCTACTATTGTTGCAGAAGTATACGGACCAGATTACGACAAACAAATTGAAATTGCCAATGAAGTTCAAAACATCTTACATAATACTAGCGATGTAGTAGATATTGATTGGATGGTTGAAGACAATCAAACTGAATATGAGTTTGTAATCGATAAGGAAAAAGCAATGCTTTATGGTGTGGCACCTCAACAAATTGCTTACACATTAAATATGGCACTATCTAACAGAGCGGTTTCAACCTTATATGATGAAGATGCCTCTAATCAAGTAGGAATTGTGTTTGCCTTAGATGAAAAAGAGAAATCTTCTGTTCAAGATATTGCTCAGTTACAAATAAAATCGCAACACGGGAACCTAGTTTCTATAAGTGATTTAATTTCTGTTGAAGAAAAGAACAGCGCGAAAAGTATTTATCGAAAAAATCAAAAGCGTGTAGTTTATGTGATGGCTGATATGGCTGGCGAATTGGAAAGTCCTGCTTATGCTATTTTAGGAATGGAAGAGAAATTAAAAGAAATTCCACTTCCGCAAGGGTATGAGTTAAATGAATTATACATTAAACAACCCGATTTTGAAGATGATTACACCGTAAAATGGGATGGTGAATGGCAAATTACGTTAGAAGTTTTTAGAGACTTAGGAATTGCCTTTTTAGGAGTCATCATCATCATTTACATGTTAATTGTAGGATGGTTCCAAAACTTTAAAGCTCCAATTGTAATGATGGTTGCAATTCCATTATCAATGGTAGGAATTATTTTAGGACACTGGATGATGGGTGCTTACTTTACTGCAACTTCATTTATTGGAATGATTGCCCTCGCAGGAATTATGGTTAGAAATTCTGTCTTATTGATTGACTTCGTTAATTTACGTTTAGCAGAAGGAATTCCATTAAAACAAGCCGTGATTGAAGCTGGTGCTGTACGTACCACTCCTATCCTATTAACCGCAGGTACAGTAGTTATTGGTGCATTTGTAATTTTATTTGACCCTATTTTTCAAGGGTTGGCCATCTCTTTAATGGGAGGAACTATTACGGCTACAGTACTTACCTTATTAGTAGTTCCTTTGATATATTATTTAATTGAACGTAAAAATTATAAGTAACATGAAAAATAGAATTGTACGTGGTATTGCTGGAACTTTTATACTTATCAGTTTAATCCTAGCAACCAAAGTAAATAACAATTGGTTATGGTTTACTGCCTTTGTAGGAGCCAACTTATTACAATCATCTTTAACCAAATGGTGTTTGATGGATGATATTTTAACCAAGGTTTTTAAAGTAAAAGAGTAGCGATTTATGCTGCGGAAAAATTCAACATGAGTTGAATCTTTTTATATAATTGTGGAAATTGTTGCTGTAAATCTTCAGGAGTTTCAAAAAAGTGCTCCATAATTACAGCAACAAATTCCAATTTATAATTTAGTTACCAACCCTCTTCTTTCTTGTTTAATTCTTTCTCATAAACGCAATTTTCCTTTCGTAAAATCTTAATAACTTTATAAAACACTATCCCTATATTTGTTTTTATGGATGAAATCAAAGCAATCCTTATTGATGATGAACAAAGTGCGAGAAATGTTTTATCTAATTTACTAGAAAGAGCATCTACCAATATTAATGTTCTTGATTCTTGTAATAACTTAGAGTCTGGTGTTCAAAAAATAAAAGAACAACAGCCCGATGTGGTGTTTTTAGATGTACAGATGCCTAATTATGCAGGCTATGAAATCGCAAGGTTTTTTGATGTTATATCATTTGAAATTATCTTTGTTACTGCATATGATCACTATGCCATTAAAGCTTTTGAGTTAAATGCTATTGATTATTTAGTAAAACCTATTGACAGAAATAAACTAGATATAGCTCTTAAAAAACTAGAGCATAAGCTACACCAACAAGCTTCATTAGTTGATTATCACTCCCTACTTAAAACCATAAAAGATAAAAACTACAAAAAAATTGTTATTCCTGAATTAGGGAATAGGCACATTCTCAATTTAACAGACATTGTTGCTATTGAAGCTGACGGAGCTTATAGTAAAATACACGTTGTGAATAAAGCAACTATTATCGCTAGTAAAAATTTAAAATTTTTCGAAAACACACTGTCTGAGGAGCCTTCTTTCTTCCGTTCTCATAGAGCGTGGATTGTTAATTTAACTTATATTGAGTTTTTAAACAAAACAACTTTAAACCTCACTCTAGATAATGGAACTATTACAGCAAAAATTTCTAGATCAAGAATAAGTAGCTTTGAAAATAGTATCTAGTCATAAACCATCGTTTCTTTTAATAAAGTATTCTCTTTTATTACTTATTCTTTGTGCTTCAATAGCAACAAAAGCACAAGACCCTGTATTTATACAATTATCTGAAAAAAATAAACTTCCCGATAATGAATTCTATAACATTCATGAAGATCGTAAAGGTTTTATATGGCTATGTGCAAACAAAGGACTGTATAGATATGATGGTAAAACCTTTAAAAACTATAGTAATCCTTTACAACGCGGAGCTTCTGTATTTAATACTCAAGAAGATAACTTAGGACGGATTTGGTGCAATAATATTTCTGGTCAGTTTTTCTATATCCAAAACGATAAGCTACATTTATTTAAAGACTTAAGTGATTATTTAAATGGTGAACTGGGTGATTTTGTAATACGAAATGATTTTTTATGGGTTTTTACTGTAAAAACGATCTACAAAATAGATTTAAAAACCAAACAAATAATACAACAACATACTACTACAAAAAGTTTTGGAACTCCGTTTTCTTTTAACAATACTATTTATTCAGGAGCCATCGATTCTATTATTTCAATAAACAAAGACAACAGGATAACTTCTATAATAGAAACTAAACTTCCTCATATAGGAAAAAAAGGTAACGCTATAAGTTTGGGAAAGTCTATTATCTTTAAAACGGATTCAATTTATATATACTCTCAAATAAGAAACAAAAAAAACAGCTTTTATAAATTAAACTTCCCACAAAAAAAGTTAGAACTTGTAAAAGGGCTAGAGCCTCTTGAAAAAATAAAGCTCTATACTATTTTTGAGCATAACGATGAAACTTGGATAGCAACAAATCAAGGAGTATGGGTTTTTACTTTCAAAAACGCTGCTTTTCAACTAAAAAAAAGATTTTTAACAGACAAACACATTACCAAAATCATTAGAGATAAAGACAATAATTATTGGCTTACTAGTTTAAATAATGGTGTTTATATTATTCCAAATATTCATATAGAAACCTGTAATATTCCTCTAAAAGAGGAAAATATAAAAACATTAGACAAAATAAACGATAGTACCTTAGTTATGGGAAGCAACCGTGGAAATGTTATTTTTTATAACATCAATTCTCATACTTCTAAAACTATTAATTTACCTGTTAACGAAGGAAAATTATCTAAACTAAAGTATAATCCTAATCAGCAAAAAATTTACCTTAGTAAAGGATTTAGAAATTATATTTTAGATTATAGAAATTTAACCCTTGAAAAAACTAGATTTTTTGATGCTGCAAAAAGTTTTTCATTCTTAGCTCACAACGATTTACTTTACACCAACCATAACAAAGTTGTTTTATTAAAAAACGCTAATTACCACGGTAAAGAAAAATTTATTTCAACAAATAAAAGAACTTACGATTCTTTTTATGACAAAATAAAACATCAAGTTTATGTTTCATTTGTCGACGAATTAGCTGTATATGACAGCCTTTGGAACAAACAGATAATTGTAAACAATAAAAAACCCATCTATAGTAAATCTATAACTCAAACCGCTAATGGTATTGTTTGGGTTGCCACATTTAAAAATGGCCTTTTAGGAATTAAAAATGGCAAGGTAATTAGACATTATACCACACAAAATGGCTTGACCTCAAATATTATTGAAAAAATTAAAGCCGACCAAAATAAGCTATGGATTGTAGGTGTAAACAGTATTCAAAAGCTCGATATTCTCACTCATAAATTTAAAACACTCACCAAACGAGATGGTATTAAATCATACAATATTTCTGGTATTGAAATAATTGGTAACAAAATCTATTTCTCATCTGACAAAGGGTTATTTTCCATTGATAAAAACAATGCTTTTAAAACATTACATCCTAAAGTATATTTTAGTGCTGTAGAAATTAATGAAAAAGACACCCTAATTACTTCAAATTATACCTTAAGGTATAATCAAAACGCAATAAGAATAAATTTTAATGTTAATGGTTTTTTGTTTAACCAAAAAGGAACGTATAAATATCGTTTAAAAGGATATAACGATGCTTGGTTAACTACAGCTATTGGTGAAAACTCAATAAAATACAATAGTTTACCCGCGGGTGAATACACCTTTCAAGTACACCCATTTTTAAATAGTACAAGTACTAACTATGAAATAAAAGAGCTACACTTTTTTATTAAAAAACCATTTTGGAAAACGTTATGGTTTATCTTATTAATTGTTTCTCTTATTTTAGGAGCTACTATTTTATACTTTAAACAAGCAATGCTAAAAAAGGAAAAAGAGCGCATTGCCCAACTTGAAAAGATATCTTTAGAAAAAGAACTGATCGCTATTAATTTAACTGCTTTGCGTTCACAAATGAATCCGCATTTTATTTTTAATGCGTTAAATTCTATTCAAGATTTGGTATTACAACAAGATACTGATGCTTCCTACGACTATATTGTATTATTTGCTAAACTTATACGAAGCACCTTAAGCTATACAAATCAAGATTTTATTCCTATAGAAAAAGAGTTAGAGTTTTTAAATGTATATCTACAACTAGAAAAACTTCGTTTTGGTGATGATTTCACCTATACAATTACCTACGATGCTCATGAAGAATTGGAGGTTCCTTCTTTACTAATTCAACCTTTTATTGAAAATGCTTTAGTACATGGTTTACTACATAAAGAAGGAGAAAAAAAACTAGACATCACCTTCAATCTATCAGAAAACACCTTACAATGTATTATTACTGATAACGGTATTGGAAGAAAGAAAAGTAAAGAAATTAATCTCCGCCAAGGAAACCGTCATGAATCTTTTGCTTTAAACTCCATAAAAAAACGTTTAGAAATTTTTCAAAAACAATATGTTACTAAAATAGGTTTTGTTATTGAAGATATTTATAAAAACAACAATCCTAATGGCACAAGAGTAATTGTAACCATGCCTTTTAAGTATTTATTCTAAATTAACATCGCTTTTTATTTGCTTGCAAAAAACTATTCATAAACTCTTTTTACTGTTCACAAAACATTTTCTTACAAAATAACCCTTTACAACTACTATTGCATATCAAATACTAAAAATAGTAAAAATGAAAAGTTTAAAAGAAAGATTATTTATTTTAATGATTGGACTACAATTAATATCATGTGGAAATAATGATGACAATGTAGTTGATACTCCTAAAAACAAAAGTATCACAAAAGCCTATTTCACAAAAACGTTTGCTAACTTCAAAGACACCTATTTCATTTATGATTTAGGAGATGTAATTAATAATTTTTGGGTTCCAGAAGTTTCGGTTGAGGGATATAATAGTGATTACAATTATGAAATAAAAATTAAAGGAGATGTATTAAAACAAGAATATACATTACCTCTAGAATTTTCAAAAGTTGATGACACTAATGCAAATATCAATGTCTTAAATTTTATAAAAGAACATTTTAAAGCTAAAACAGACATTTACAAAGCTTTTATTGTAGAAAAAGAAAGTAACACAGAATTAGAAATAAGCATACCTCCTACTTCACCTAACAGACCTTATATTATGGTTGATGGAGATGAAGATGATTTTTTATATCACTTCTTTTTCCTAAATGATAGAATTTCAAGTGCTACAATTTTAACTGAATTAGACTTACCTACTCGTCAAAGATTCGATTTTCACTTTGGATCATCCGCAGCTTCTGCTATTGCCAACAACTTGACTATAAGTATGGAAATATATGATTTAAGTTTAAATAAATTAGGAGAAGTTTCTACTACTCGTTTCTTATCAGGAAACACTTGGGCATACTCTTTTATTACTTCAAATTTTTCAACCTATATTCCAAGTACAGGGAATTACTTTTTAAGATTAAAAGGTTTTACAACAGGTGAATTAAGATACAGTCCTTATCAGAAAATCAATATAATAAAATAATAGATGAAAAAAATATTCTTACTAAGTGTATTAACTTTGTTAGCAATAACAATACAAGCACAACAAAATCTTTTTGAAGCCTTAGAAAATAATGGTGATGGAGCTACCTATCATGGTTTTGGTGCTTTGGTAGCTAAAGGCGATGGAACTTATAATTTTAAAACAGATTATCTCCCTGTTAAAATTGAATTAGAGCGCACCCCATCGGGTATTCCTGTTGGTTTTGAAGCTAGATTTATCAGTGAAGATAAGCGTGCTTTTCGTGAAACTGAATTAAGCGATTATGGCACAATAGATAACTACATCCATCCTATTAGTATAAAACATAGGTACACAAAAGAAGGCTATGTGGTAATTGATGATTTACTATTCCGGTTAGATAAAATATACGACGGAAGTTTTCCTAGTATGGAAAATGTAGCTTCGGTTTATGTGCTTGAAAAAGACAGAAAAGCTACAACTAAAGCCCCAAAAAAGAAAAAAGGAGGTTTTCTATCTCGAATGAAAGCTAAAATTAAATCAGCCAGAAACTCATCAGTACCTTCTTCACCTACTTACAAATACCTTACTTCTTTAAACCTTGATAAAAAGTTTAATGATTATATCGCTGCTATGAAGCTAAAACAAGCAATTCCTTTAACAGCAAAAGACAATGCTAAAATAGAAGCTATTAAAAAAGCAAAAAAAATGGATGCTGATGAAATAAAACGTTACAACGATTCAGTTAAAGCTACTCCAGAATATAAAAGACTTAAAGAATACCAAGCATTTGTAGCCTCTATAGATGAAGAAAAAGCGTCAACTATTGTTACTATTATAAACCGAACAGGTAAAGATATTTATGTTTTTGAAGAAGGTTCAAGAAATGGTAGTAGAGTTGGTCATGCTAATTCAATAAAAGTACCATGTACTAAAAATTATTACTACAATTTCAATCCTAACTCTTCTAACAAATCTCATTGCTACAGTGCCAATAGCGGATGCAATGCTAGTGTAACAATTAAATAAAAACAATTAACAACAAATATTTTTTATGAAACTATTCAAAATTTTCAGTGTAATCTTACTTACACTAAGTACATTCTTTTTTACCGCTTGTAATAGTGACGATGATACTATTCCTAAAAAATTAAATGAAATTAAAATAGGAGCAAAAAGTTTTGAAATTAAAAACTCAGTACTTATTAAAAAAGGAACACATAATGATATTACCTATTTTACACTATATCTCTCTAGCTCAGGACTTACTATTGATGCTAGTGAAGATCCACAAGGCAGTGGGGATATTTTAGCCTTTCAAATTAATGCTGATGAACAAACAAAGTTAACCGAAGGGACCTATACTGTTAACAACCAAAGCAATAGTAGTTTTATTATTGAAAAAGGATTTCACTTTATAGGCTTTGATGCTTCTTTAGGAGATAATCAAACAGGTAATATTGATATAAAATCAGGAAGTATTACTGTTACTTCTAATACCAACGAATACACCATTACAATTACCTTAGTAGATAAAAACGGAACCAATGTTATAGGGTACTACAAAGGAAGTATACCAATTCTAAATTACGACGCCCCTTAATAAAACCAACTGCAAAATACCTCAACGTTATAAATTAATATTGAGGTATTTTATACAACAAATATAGCGTCATAACAAACTATTTCAATTTACTCTTCGTAAAAACGTTTTTTATAAAACTATATATTAAAAGTACTCTTATATTATTGATTATAAAAAAAGACAAATGAAAATTTTTAAATATATTTTCGTATTTATATTACCTTTTACAGTCTATGCTCAAAATGAAGTACCTACTAAAAATATTAATGGTCTTTATCATTTACTTGAAGGAGAAAGAACTGTTGGAAATAAGCAAACCAAAACTAAGTTTTTTCAATATAGCTTATTAGGTACTACAAAAACAGTAGCCGTAGCTGCTTGTAAAAAATGTATCCCTGCAATTTACAAATATCAAGAAGCAGAAAGTAAAGAGCTGAACAGGCCAGTTTTTTATAATAATATTGGTCTTTTTTTAATTTCATATGATAAAGAAAGTTTTGTTATGGTAATGGCAGCCAATAAGCAAGATGCAGATTGGACTAACTTTGCATACAGTAATTTTTACAGTAAAAATAGCACAAAGGTAAAGGCAATGTCTCAGAAAAAAATTAAAGAGTTTATTGTAGAAATAGCAAATTAGTAATCGTCTTTCATAAAACATGCCCCCTAAAATTTAATTGATTTTTAGGGGGTTCATGGTTTATCTTGAATTTACATTTTCAATTTACAAACTCAATTTACTCTTCGTAAACTGTTTTTTAAAATATCTACATATAAAAGTACTCTTGTACTATTAATTAAAAAAAGATCAAAATGAAATTATTTAAAAAAGGAATATTACTAGGCTTTATTGCACTACAACTAATTTCTTGTAGTAAAGACGACGAACCACAAAACACACCTCCTGTTATTAAAGCACAAAGTTTTACGGTAGCAGAAGACAAAGCTGCCAACACCAAAATAGGAGTTATTACTGCTACCGATGTTAATAAAGACGACCTAACTTTTAAAGTCACAAAAAACGACAACAATCTGTTTGCTGTTAATGTTGCTGGAGAATTAAGCATTGCTGCTAACAAAAGTTTAGACTATGAAACCCAGACCAAACACGAAATTACGGTTGAAGTAAGTGATGGTAAAGACAAAACCTCAGCAGTAATAACCATTAACGTTACCGATGTAAACGAAAATAGTCCTATTACCATTAACGATCAAAGTTTTACTGTTTCTGAAGATATTACAGATGCAGATTTGATAGGAACGTTGGCGATTAACGATACTGATGGTGATCTATCAAGTTTTTCAATAGAAAGTGGAGATGCTACTAATTTATTTGTTCTTAGCAATACAGGAGAATTACGACTTGCATCTGGTAAAACATTAGATTATGAAAATAATACTACGCATACATTAAATATAAAAGTAAGTGACAGTAATGGTAGTTCAGACAACGCTACTGTTACTATAAATGTAACGAATATAAACGATGTTGCACCTACTTTTACTGCATTTGGTCCCTTTGGCGTTCCTGAAGATATTAATGATACCTTAATTATTGGGCAAATACAAGCTACTGATGCAGAAGGCGACAACATTAGTTATAGTTTGCCAGGGTTGAGCACAACAGGAAACTTATTTGAAATTGATGCCAATAATGGTAAAATATCATTAATTACAGGTAAAAGTTTAGATTACGAAACCTCTACGTATCACATTTTAACAATAAGAATTTCTGATGGTGTACACAATGTAGATAAACAAATACGAATTAATGTTTCTGATGTAGTTGAAACCGGAGGCAACGTTGTAAACATACCAGACGCTAACTTTAAAGCAGTTTTAGTAGCAAATACTGCTATAAATACGAATGGAGATAACGAAATACAAGTAACTGAAGCTAATAACTTTACAGGAACTCTTAAGGCAAATAATAAAAATATTTCTGATGTAACGGGTATTGAGGAATTTATTAATTTAAATGCATTATTACTAGCTTCAAATCAAATTTCTAATATAAATTTAAGTAATAATACTAAACTAAAAATCATAAATATTTATAATAATCAATTAACCTCTCTTGACGTTTCTAAAAATATAAAACTAGAAACCCTAAGATGTTCTTACAACAATCTCTCAAATATAGATCTTACTCAAAATATTTTACTGGAAGGATTATATATTACAAATAACAAATTAAGTAGTTTAAACCTACAAAATAATTCTTCTTTAATTAATTTATTCTGTAGTGAAAATCAAATTACTTCAATAAATTTGGGTAGTTTAACTGAAATTAAAGACTTCAACATTAATAGAAACAAACTCTCAAGTTTAGATGTGAGTAAACTTGTAAAATTAAGACAATTACAAGTCCATATTAATAACTTATCTAGCATTGATTTAAGTAACAATATAAATTTAGAGAGTTTTATAGCTTTTAATAATAACTTAACAAGTTTAAATGTAGCTAATGGCAACAATACTAATATGACTTATATGGATGCATCATCTAATCCAGATTTAACTTGTATAAAAATAGATACTGGTTTTACCCCACCAAGCACTTGGACAAAAGATAGTACTGCTAGCTATAATACTTCTTGCCCTTAAAAATCATGCTATTAGAAGAAGGTCAAAACATACACTTGTTTTGACCTTTTTTACAGCACCTAAGCTTCTTTATAATTTCTACCTGCTGTTTATCAAATAACTTTTAATGGCCTTCATAAGAAATTGTGTGCCATTAGAAATAGTCCAAAAAGATCTATTAAATGAAACAAATAATAGGAATATTCCTGATTTTAATCACTTTAAGCGCTTGTTCTCAAGATAGAAAAAAAGTAAGCGAACAAAAAGAAACAATACTAAAAGAACCAAAAGTAGATAAACGCATAGAGTTATTAAGCATTGTTTTTAGGCTTGCAGATAACCATGAATACAGTCAAAATCTTTTTCCTAAGTATGTTGAAAACATTCAAAATCATTTTGAGAAATTTAAAAATCACGATTTAATTAAGTATGTAAAAAGTGAATTACATGAAAAAGGAATTGGTTTTAGTTCAGTTATGAGTATGGCTATACATATAACTGAACCTCCAAATATAAAAGCTTTGATAGTGCCTTTTTCAAATAAATCACTTGAGAAATCGTGGACTAAAAAAAACTCTACACAGTTTTTAAAACTGTTAAATGAATTTTATACTGATGCCGACTGTGAAACTTTTTTTAATAACAATAAAGAACTCTACAAAGCTGCATCAAATAGATTTAAAAAAGTTTATCAAAATTTAGACCTAGAATGGTATCAAAAATTTTATGGAGAAGACCCAAAAGGAGAATTTAAAATTATAAATGCCTTGGGAAATGGAGGAGCAAGCTATGGTCCAAAAATAATTTATCCGAATGGAAATGAAGTGGTCTATGCCATAATGGGAACGTGGAGTGTTGATAACTTAGGTATACCCAAATATGAAATGAAAGATTATTTCCCAACTATTTTACATGAATTCAATCATTCCTTTGTAAATCATGTTATAGAAAAACACCACTCTGAACTACAAGAAAGTGGAACAATCATCTTTGATAATGTTAAAGATGAAATGAATAAACAAGCATATAGTAATTGGAAAACTATGTATGATGAAGCTTTGGTTAGAGCGACTGTTATTAAATATATGAAGGACCATAACTTTGATAAAAAAACAATCAAAAAGGAATTGAATGAACAGTTAAATAACGGTTTTTTATGGACTCATGAGTTAGTCAAAGAACTAGAAAGATATGATAACAATAGAGACAGGTATCCAACATTAGAGAGTTTTATGAAAGAGTTAGTAATTTTTTTCAATAAAACGGCTTCTGAGATAGACAAACGAAAAAACATAGGTACTAAAAAATAGAGAACAGTTTTAGAATAAAAAATAACGAACGTACAACAACATTTAAACAAAAGAGCAAATGAAATTATTAAAAAAAGGAATATTATTAATGTACATAGCGCTACAACTAATTTCTTGTAGTGATGATTCTTCTATAATTAAAAGTCCAGCAGAAATTATAGATGATATTTTAAAAGGAAATGTAACTAGTATTGGCTCACAACCCGATTTGGTGGCCTTATCTGCATTCTCATTCCCTTCAGATGTTGTAGTAGATCAAAATGGTGACATTTATGTAGCTGATACTGGTGATAACAGCATCAAAAAAATCACTATCAATACTAGTGGAAACTACCATATAACAACAATTGCAGGAGATGGTTCATCAAATAGTAATGACGGTGTGGGTACAACCGCTTCTTTTCAAAGTCCGCTAACTTTAACCTTTAGCAAAGACTACAAAACATTATATGTAGCTACTCAAATTAAAATTAGAGCTATAAATATAAATACCAAAGAAGTAAGTACTATTGCTGGTAACGGTAGTTATGGAAGTACAGATGGGATAGGTGAAAATGCTCAATTTAAGCATCCTTCTCATATTATAACAAACACCAATGGAACTGTTTTATATGTTCTGGAAAGTGAAAATGGAATTGTTAGTACAGGAAGAATTAGAAAAATTAATATAGCAAACAAACAAGTATCTACTTTAAACTTAACGAATTTACCAACAACTTTTTACCCTCAAGGAATTGTGATAGATAGTAAAGATGAACATCTATATGTTGCAAATTGGCGAACCATATTAAAAATAAACTTACAAACAAACAATGCTACTATTATAGCAGGTTCTGACACCGAAAGTGGTACAACCAATGGTGTTGGTGAGGCTGCACGTTTTACATCGGCAAAAAGCTTAACTTTTAGCCCTCATGAAACCTTTTTATATATAGGCTCTCTTGGTGGTAATTATGGAATTAGGGCTATTAATATGCGTACTCTAGAAGTAACAACTGTAATCGGTAACGGCTATGGTTTTGTAAATGGAGGTGCTTCTACAGCACAATTTAAAGGTCCTTATAAATTGAATTATAACAATGTTTCTAATAAACTATACGTTGCTGATCCAAGCAACAATGCTGTTAGAGTTGTAGAGTAAACTGTTATTTAAAATTTAACATGAGTTGAATCTTTTTATACAATTGTGGAAATTGTTGCTGTAAATCTTCTGGAGTTTCAAAAAAGTGCTCCATAATTACAGCAACAAATTCCAATTTATTTGTTAATGCATATGCTCTAAAATAACCTGATGATTTAATTCTTTCTACATTCGCTTCATCTTTCATGAAACTTGTTATTTCTTCAAACAATCTGTAATAAATGCGTGCACTTACGTCTTTTGATTTTCTTCCGTGAAAGGTTAAGGCATGCGAAAACTCATGAATACCTAAGTTTAAATTATCGTTTAAAACAATATCTCCCAGTAAAAAATCTTCCCAAGAAAACACAATAGATTTTAACCCTGGGTTAAACTCTCCTTTATGATATTGTTTGGTTATAGTTGAATAAAAACTGGTAGGATATATTATAATTTTATCAAACGTAGTAGTTAAGTACTTTCGCATACCAAAAGTAAGCTTTATATATGATGAAGCTATTAAAACTTTTACTTCTGGAGTTAACTCAAAATTATCTCTTTCAACAAAGTCATAGGTTCTGATAAACTTGGTTAATCGATGCTCAAAATATGCTTGTTGTTTTTTATCTAGTCTTTTATAGAATTTTACATTTTCAACTAAAAACTCTTTTTTCTTCTTTGGTAACTTCTTCTTTACAAGATAAAAATGCACAAAAATAGGTCTGTTAAATATGTACACATAAATAGACTCTACAACATTAACTCCGACTCCTATAAAGCCTAGAAGGAAAGCGGTATATTTTATAAGAAAAACAGGTTTCATATCAATTTAAAAAATCAAATATAGTTTATGTAACTTAAGTTACACAAGCTCATATTTATGTTTTGTAATATTGCTCTCAGTTAAACAACTAATTCCCCCAATATTTCCTTAAATAAAAACAGCAGAAAATATATTTTCTGCTGTTTTCTTTTTGCGACCCAGAGAGGACTCGAACCCCCAACCCTCAGAGCCGAAATCTGATGTTCTATCCAGTTGAACTACTGAGTCTTTAAAATAATTATTATGCTAATTTAGCTTTTACAATTGCTGAAATTGTTTTTCCGTCTGCTTGTCCTGCTAATTGCTTCGATACAATTCCCATTACTTTCCCCATGTCTTTCATTCCTTCAGCTCCAACATCTGCAATAGTTTTCTCTACAATATTTCCAATTTCCTCTTCGCTTAAAGCTTCAGGCAAAAATTGCTCTAAAACAGCTGCTTCAGCTAATTCTGGTTCCGCTAAATCGTTACGTCCTTGTTCTGTAAACACAGTAGCACTGTCTTTACGTTGTTTTACCTGCTTTTGAATAATTTTTAATTCTTCTGCTTCTGTAAGCTCTCCTGCTCCCGCTTCGGTATTTGCTAGCATAAAAGCTGACTTTAATGCTCTTAATGCGGTTAAAGCTACTGTATCTTTAGACTTCATAGCTTCTTTCATTTTATCCATTACCTGTTTTTGCAAACTCATAATTTTATATTTTTAAAGTATTAAAAAATCCCGATAAATCGGGATTTTAAAAATAAGTGTTATTCTTTTATTAATCTACATTATCGTGTAAAAACGAGTTATTTGAACGCAATAAATCGTTGTTATCTGTATTTAATGCTGTATCTGACTTACTAATGTCTGATCCTGCTTCAATATCAACCCCTAATCTTTTATAAGCTGGTTGACGCTCAATTTCGTCTATGTTTTTACTAACTTGATCATTAAACTTGTAGTTAAAACCTTTCATCTTTTCACGTCTCTCTTGTGCTCTTTTTTGTAACTCAGAAATTGTTAAGTCTAAAGGAGAAACTTCCTCACTGGAAATATCTATGTTATTAATTTCTTGTTGCGTTTTAGATTTTACCTCAAATTGTAATTCCTCTTCTACCTCTTCTTTAATTGTTGGGGTAGAGCTTTTACCAATGGTTGGTTGTGCACTAAAATCATCTAGTACATAACGCTTTTCAACTTTATGATACTTTACTTCTTCTGCTTTTACTTCAATATTTTTTATCTCGTTAGTTGTTTCAACTAAATGAGAAGCTGGTTTTATTTCTTCGTAAGAATTTAATGGTAAGTCAAACAATAAGTCTTGCTGAGTTGGTTGTTCTTTTACTTCTTCTCTTTCTTCTACTTTAGGTTCAGCTATATTTGTGATGATAAAATCGTCTTCAGAAACGGTTTCTATTTCAATCTCATCATATACTACATCAATATTTTTTATTGCTTCTGTTGTAGGAATTATGTCTGACTTTGGTTCAGGCTTTTCTTCCTCTAAAACATGAACAACTTTATTTGATGGTGTATTTCTTATAGGCTCATCAATTACTGGAGATGTTTGTACTTGTTGATCTCCAAAGTTATAAGTTGCCTTTTGCTCATCTTCTAAAGTATGAACTATTTTTTTCACCTCTGTATTGGTAATATTTCCTTGCTGATCAGCAGCGAAACCCGTAGCTACAACCGTTACAGCTATGCCATCTTCTAACGACTCATCTTCTCCAATACCCATAATAATGTTGGCATCATAACCTGCTTCATCTTGGATGTAGTCATTAATTTCACCTATTTCATCTAGGGTAACTTCATTACCACCAGAAACGATTAATAATAACACGTTTTTAGCTCCTGTAATTTTATTATCGTTTAACAATGGTGAATCTAATGCTTTTACAATAGCATTTTTAGCTCTGTTGGCTCCTGTTTCTTTTGCAGAACCCATAATTGCTGTACCACTATTTGATAATACCGTTTTTGCATCATGTAAATCGATATTTTGTTTGTAGTGATGTGTAATTACCTCTGCTATACCTTTCGCCGCTGTTGCTAATACTTCATCTGCTTTAGAGAACCCTGCTTTAAACCCTAAGTTACCATAAACTTCGCGCAGTTTATTATTATTGATAACAATTAGTGAATCTACATTATTACGTAGCTCATCAATTCCTTTTTGAGCTTGTTTTGAGCGCATTCTTCCTTCAAATTGAAATGGCATAGTAACGATACCTACCGTTAAAATGTCCATATCTTTAGCAATTTTAGCAATGATTGGAGCTGCTCCTGTACCGGTTCCTCCTCCCATACCTGCGGTAATAAATACCATTTTGGTATGTGTACTCAACATTTGTTGAATTTCCTGCATACTTTCAGCCGCTGCTTGTGCTCCAATTTCTGGATTGGCACCCGCACCTAACCCAGAAGTTAAGTGTGCCCCTAATTGAACTTTATTAGGTATCGGACTGTTTTCTAATGCTTGTGCGTCTGTATTACAAATTACGAAATCTACTCCGTGAATTTGTTTACTATACATGTGGTTTACTGCGTTGCTTCCTCCCCCACCAACACCAATTACTTTAATGGCATTCGATTGTGTTTTTGGCATGTCGAATGAAATGTTATCAAATTCTGCGCTCATAATAACTTTTCTTTTTTATTAATTCTTATTCAATTTTACACTCCTTTTTAGGGGATTAATCAGGAGTATTCTTATATATACTAATTACTCTGCGTTATCTAAAAACTCTTTGAATCGCTCAGTAAACTTATCAAAAAACGATTTAGATTTTTTCGCTTTGTGTTCCTTCTCTTCTTGAACTTCTTCTATAACTTCTTTTTCTTCCTCAATAGTTTCTTCTACTAACGCTTCTGGCGCTTCTTCTACAACTACTTTTTCTTCTACTTCTTTTTGTAAACCTTCCATTAACAACCCTACAGCTGTTGCAAATGCTGGACTTGATAATGCTTCATCAGAGTCTCCTGCTAGGTGCTCATTTGGATACCCAATACGAACGTCCATTCCAGTAATATATTCTACTAACTGACGTAAATGTTTTAATTGAGCTCCACCCCCAGTTAATACAATACCTGCGATTAGTTTTCCTTTTTGGGTTTCGTGCCCATAGTTCTTAATTTCTAGGTATACATGTTCAATAATTTCTTGAACTCTGGCATGAATTATTTTTGATAAGTTTTTAAGCGTAATTTCTTTAGGCTCTCTTCCTCTTAATCCTGGAATAGAAACAATTTCTGTTTCTTTATTTTCTCCTGGCCATGCTGAACCGAACTTAATTTTTAATAATTCTGCTTGTTTTTCTATTATTGAACAACCTTCTTTAATATCTTCAGTAATTACATTTCCTCCAAAAGGAATGACTGCTGTATGACGAATAATCCCGTCTTTGAATATCGCTAAATCTGTAGTACCACCACCTATATCAATCAATGCTACACCTGCTTCTTTTTCTTCTTGACTTAATACTGCTGATGCTGAAGCTAAAGGTTCAAGAGTAATATCAGAAAGGTTTAACCCAGCACTTTTGATACACCTGCCTACATTTCGAATAGAAGATACTTGACCTACGACTACGTGAAAGTTAGCTTCTAATCTTCCACCATACATTCCAATAGGCTCTTTAATATCTGGCTGGCTATCTACTTTAAACTCTTGTGGTAATACATGAATAATTTCCTCACCAGGTAGCATAACCAGTTTATGTACCTGACTCACTAAATTTTCTATATCTGTTGCATCTATAACTTCTTCAGACTTTTCTCTTGTTATATAGTCACTATGATGTAAGCTACGTATGTGCTGACCAGCAATACCTACCACAACATTTTCTATCTTGTAACCCGAAATACTTTCTGCTTCTTCAGCTGCTTGCTGAATAGATTGAATAGTTTGCGTAATGTTATTAACTACCCCACGTTTTACACCTAAACTTTTCGCTTTACCAATACCTAAAACTTCAAGCTTACCGTATTCATTTTTACGACCAATCATGGCAACAATCTTGGTTGTACCAATATCTAAACCAACTGCAATTTTATTGTTTTCCATCTTGATTTTGTTTTGTGCACACAACTTGGTTGTGGTATTTTACATTTATCGCTTTATAGTTATTAATGGTTTTGTCTGTAAATGCTTTGTTATAAAAAGCTGTTAGCTTTTTAAACTTCATTGGAACATCTATAAACTCTCCAAAAATTATCTTATAATCGCCACTACGAACTGTAAATGTATATTCGTTTTGGGCGTCTCTTTGAATAGCAACAATTTCTTTAGCGAAAAAACTGTTGCTATTTATGGTCTTTATTAACGTTGTTAATTCTTTGATTTCTTCTGGCTCCCTTACTCCTAAAACTAATGGTACTCTTGCTGAAAAATTTGTTGATAACGGAATTTTCACCCCATACTTATCAACATAAAAAGATTTATCTTTATCAACAATTCGAGCTATCGGTGTTCGTTGTTTTATGGTAGTTTTTAACACCCCATCTACGGTTAAAAACACAGCTGTTTTTTCAACATACGGGTTCGCCGAAACATTAGCCTCTAGAAAGTGTAAATCTACCAATCTTTTTGGTTGGTTTTTAACAAATTCATTATTTTGTATTAACAATTTATCAACCATACTGTGTGTCAAAAAGTTATTGTCACCAGCAGCAAACTCTACCACCGTGTTTTTTACCTTTTTTGCTCCATTTCTATTGGTTGTAAAACCATATAAAAACACCAAAAACATCAACAGCAAGAAAAAAGATAGATATGTTGCTAATTTTTTCATTCTATTTTTTGTGTTTTTCCTCTAATTTATTTTTTACTTCATCAACTAATAAACCAATATCTCCTGCACCTAACATTGCTACTATTTTTGACTCTGATTTTATAATTTCGTCACTTAGTTTTTCCTTAGACACTAACTTTTTAGTATTAATGGTAATTTTCTCTAACAACCAACTTGAGGTAACTCCTTTTATCGGTAATTCTCTTGCTGGGTAAATATCCAGTAACAACACTTCATTAAACAATGATAATGCTCCTGCAAAGTCATCTGCAAAATCTCTTGTTCTACTAAATAAGTGTGGTTGAAATACAGCCAACACTTTTTCTTTTGGATACATTTCTCTAACAGATTGCGCTACCGCTTTTATTTCAGTAGGATGATGCGCATAATCGTCAATTAGCACAACATCTTCTGTTTTTATCTTATACGAAAACCTACGTTGTACCCCTTTAAAACTTCCTAATTGCCTTTTAACTTTCTCTAAAGGCACTCCATATACATCTGCAATAGCTAATGCTGCCAAAGCATTCATCATATTATGGTTCCCTGGTAAATGAAATGCTATATTTTTTATTTCTGATGTTGGTGTTTTTACATCAAAAACATATTTACCTTCTTCTATTCTTACATTATAAGCTTTGTAATCTGCTTCTTCATTAACAGCATATGTTAAACCTTTTAAGGGTAATCCTTTTGCTACAATTAAGGTATCAGAAACTTTGCTTGCAAAATCTCTAAATGATTGTTGTAAGAATTCGTTTTCTCCATAGATATCTAGATGATCGGCATCCATAGAGGTTACACAAGCAATATTAGGTGATAATTTTAAAAACGAACGGTCAAATTCATCGGCTTCAACAACAGAAACTTTATCTTCTCCTAAAATTAAATTAGAATTATAATTTTCTGCAATACCTCCTAAAAACGAAGTTGCTTTTTCAGGCTGCATAATGTGTCCTAAAATTGAAGAAGTTGTTGTTTTTCCATGTGTTCCCGCTACAGCCAAACAAAAAGTATTCTTTGTGATTTCTCCCAGCACTTCTGCTCTTTTCAAGACGGCATATCCGTTGTTTTTGAAATAATTTAATTGTACATGATTTTTAGGAACTGCTGGTGTATATACCACCAATGTTTTTTCTTTATGTAAGAATGAAATTGGAATGTTTTTTACAGCATCTTCAAAACTTACTTCAATTCCTATTTCTTCTAAACTTTTAGTGATAGGTGTTGGTGTTTTATCGTAGCCTGCAACTACTTTCCCATTGACAGAGAAATAGCGAGCTATGGCACTCATTCCTATTCCGCCAATACCAATAAAATAAACGTTATGTATCGTTTTTAAATTCACTAACTAATTAATTTTTCTATTTCGTTAACGATATTACTTGTTGCATTTGGCAACGCTAACTCGTTAATGTTTTCACTTAAACTTTCTTGTTTTCCTTTATCTTTTAATAAGGTTTCTAATACGACAGGAAAAGTGTCTAATTCACTCTCTTTAACTACTAGAGCTCCATGTTTATCGGCAATAGATTTTGCATTTTTTGTTTGATGATCTTCTGCCACATTTGGTGATGGAATAAAAATAGTTGGCTTCCCTACTATACATAATTCCGATACTGAACTTGCTCCTGCTCTCGATACGATGAAATCTGCAGCCGCATAGGCTAAATCCATTCTATTCAAAAACTGATGTACTTGAACATTTTCTAATTCATCATACTTTTTATATTCTTCATAATACAGCTTACCACATTGCCATATTAATTGAACTCCTTGTTTTTTGAAGAAACCTAAATTTTCTTCTACCAACTGATTTATCTTACGAGCACCAAGACTTCCTCCTAATATTAAAATTGTCTTTTTTGATGTATCTAATTCAAAAAACTCTTTCCCTTCTTCTATTTTCGTATGAATAAATAGTAAATCTTGACGAACTGGATTTCCTGTTTTTATTATTTTATCTTCAGAGAAAAAACGCTCTAAATTATCATATGCAACACAAATTTTCTGCGCTTTTTTTCCTAACAATCTATTTGTTATTCCTGGGTACGAGTTTTGTTCTTGAATTAAGGTCGGTATCCCTCTTCTATTAGCAACCATTAACGTTGGTCCACTTGCAAAGCCTCCAGTACCCACAGCAACATCTGGTTTAAATTTTCGTATAATTCTATATGCCTTCCATAAACTACTTAACAGTTTAAAAGGAAACATTAAGTTCTTTAAAGTTAGTTTTCTTTGGATTCCTGAAATCCAGAGTCCTTTAATTTCATATCCTGCTTGTGGAACTTTTTCCATTTCCATTTTATCTTTTGCTCCAACGAACAAGATATTAGCCTCTGGGTAACGAACTTTTACTTCGTTAGCAATTGCTATTGCAGGATAAATATGACCTCCTGTACCTCCACCACTTATTATGATATTAATCGATTGTTTCATGTAAAATATCTAAAGGGTTATCATCTAAAATTGTTTCTTCAGTTTCGTTTTTAGAAGCACTTACACTTAAAATCATTCCTAATGCGAAACATGTCATCCAAATAGAGGTACCTCCACTACTAATTAGCGGGAGTGTTTGTCCTGTTACTGGTAAAATATTCACTGCTACTGCCATGTTAATCATTGCTTGAAAAACAATGGGAATTCCCACACCCACAACTAATAAAGTTGCAAATATGGTAGTAGCTTTTTTGGCGGTTATTAAGATTCTGAAAAGCAACAAGAAATAAATAAATATTACCACTATCGCTCCTGCAAAACCGTATTCTTCAACTATAATTGCATAGATAAAATCGGATGAAGACTGCGGTAAAAAGTTTTTCTGTACACTTTTCCCTGGTCCTTTTCCTATTACTCCTCCTGTTGCAATTGCTATTTTGGCTTTTTCTACTTGGTAATCTTCTTCTCCATCTGGCTGAGAAAAGCTTTCAATTCTACTTTTCCATGTGTTTACACGATTGGGCATTGCATCTGGAAATGCTTTAGCTACTAAGATAAAAAACAGAAAAGCAAAAAGCCCTATTCCTAATATATATCCTATATATTTTAGTGGATATCCTCCAATAAACGAGACCATTAAAATCATAAAGAACACCATGGCTGTAGTTGAAAAGTTAGCTGGTAATATTAACACCAATACTAAACCTACTGGAAGCCATAACTGCAACAAGCTTTCCTTAAAAGAAATTACTTTTTCTTTATTTTTTGCCAAGTAACGCGCAACATATACCATCAATACCAAACCTGCCAATGTAGATGTTTGAAATCCAATACCTACAAAAGGAATACGGATCCATCTACTTGCATTAGCCCCTCCAATTGTGGTTCCTTGCGCCAAGGTAAAAACCAACAGTAAAACAACTACAGGTAGCATTAATACTGAACCTCCGCTAAAATATCTATATGGAATTTTATGCACTCCATAAATGACTGCAAACCCTGTAATTAATAATACAATATGTTTTACCAAATGCCCTAAGGTAGATCCATTTCCTACTACGTATACCAAATTGGTACTTGCACTGTATATTGGCATAAATGAAAATATTGCCAACATCGCAACTATAGCCCAAATGGCTCGATCTCCTTTAATATGTCGAAAGATGTTTTTCATCAATCTTTAGTGTACTTTATATATTTCTTACAGCTTCTTTAAATTTTCTTCCTCTATCTTCATAACTATCAAATAAATCAAAACTTGCACATGCTGGTGACAACAATACTGTATCTCCTTTTTGTGCTATTTTATAAGCTACTTTTACTGCTTCTTCTGCACCAGCAGTTTCCACCATAACATCTACTACATTCGCAAAAGTGTCTATGATTTTTTGGTTATCTAACCCTAAACAAACTATTGCTTTTACTTTTTCTCTTACTAAAGGTAATAAATCTGTATAATCATTTCCTTTATCAACACCCCCTACAATCCAAACTGTTGGATTGTCCATACACTCTAATGCATAAAAAGCTGCGTTGACATTGGTAGCCTTACTATCGTTAATGAATTCAATTCCATTTACTTTTTGCACTTTTTCTAAACGATGTTCTACTCCTTCAAAATCAGACAAACTTTCTGCAATTGTTTCTTTTCTTACTTTCAATAACCTTGCAGCCATTGATGTAGCCATTGCATTTTTAGTGTTATGCTTTCCTTGTAATGTTAGCTCAGAAACCTTCATTAATTTTTCTTCTGTATTAAATTTCATTATTATCGTGTCTTGTCTTAAAAAAGCCCCGTACTCTGATTCTTTTTCCATTGAAAATGGCACTAGCGTTGCTTCTGTTTTATTATTTTTTAACCAATTTTGAATTGCTTCGTCATCGGCATCATATATTAAAAAATCATCTTTTGTTTGATTTTTTGTTATTCTGAATTTTGAGTTTATATAGTTATCAAATTCATATTCATATCGATCTAAATGATCTGGTGTTATGTTTGTTATTATTGCGATATGTGGTTTAAATTTTTCAATTCCATCTAACTGAAAACTGCTTAATTCCAACACATATTCGTCATACTTATCTTCAACCACTTGTTCAGCGAAACTATCACCTATATTCCCTCCAACTCCCACATTTAAACCTGCTTTTTTTAACACATAATGTACTAGCATGGTTGTGGTTGTTTTTCCGTTTGAACCTGTAATTCCCACAATAGTTGCTTCTGTAAACTGAGCAGCGAATTCTATTTCTGAAATCACTTTAACTCCTTTTGAAATCAACTTTTGCACAAGTGTAACTTTCTCTGGAATTCCAGGGCTTTTCATTACTACATCAGCATTTAAAATTTTATCTTCTGTATGCTGATTTTCTTCAAAATCGATTGAATTATGTAAAAGAACTTTCTTATACCGCTCTGCTATACTTCCTTTATCTGAAACAAAAACTTCATATCCTTTTTGTTTTCCCAAAAGCGCTGTTCCTACACCACTTTCTCCTCCACCAAGCACAACTAATCTTTTCATTTTTAATTAATGATTTTAGATTTATTGATTGATGATTTACTTTTAACTGTTTTTATAGAAGCTACAATAATTGAAGTCAACTCGTTTGCCTCATTATGCAATCTTTTCAATTCTTCTTGATTATTTTCATGGATTGACATAAAAACCTCTAAAAAAAACATACTTTCATCTACTTCTTCTTCAACAATTTTTAATTTGTGAATAAAGTCAGCTGAAGATTTTGCTCTACAAGCAGCTCTATAATTAGCCCCAACCGAACTAGAACATCTTATCAATTGTCTACAATATGCATCAAACTCTCTTGTTTTAGGGTATTCTTTACATAACCTCCAACAATCAATAGCAAATTGTTTAGTTCTATTTTTAATCTGTTCTTTCATTCAATCTTATATCTTAAATCACAACTCCAAAATCTCCTTTATCTTAACTTCAATGTTACTATAGTAAATACCGCTAACAAAATTCCTACAATCCAAAAGCGTACTACAATTTTACTTTCATGATAGTTTAATTTTTGATAATGATGATGTAGAGGAGACATTTTAAAAATTCGTCTTCCTTCTCCAAACTTCTTCTTTGTGTACTTAAACCATGAAACTTGTAGTATTACTGATAAATTCTCGACCACAAATATTCCTGCTAAAACTGGCAGTAACAATTCTTTTCTTATGGCAATTGCTATTACCGCTATGATACCTCCAATAGTTAAACTTCCAGTATCGCCCATAAACACTTGTGCTGGATAAGTATTATACCATAGAAAACCGATTAAAGCTCCTGCAAACGCTAAAATAAACACAGTCATTTCTCCAGACTTTGGGATATACATTACGTCTAAATAATCTGCAAAAATGATGTTACCAGACACCCATGCAAAAATTGCCAGCGTTATTACCATAATTGCTGATGAACCTGCTGCTAATCCATCAATACCATCTGTTAAATTTGCGCCGTTTGAAACTCCTGTAACGATAAAAACGGTAACAAAAATGAAGATTATCCATCCATATTTTTCATATCCATCTCCTAAGAAGCTTAATGCTTTTGCATAATCTAACTCGTTATTCTTTAAAAAAGGAACTGTTGTTTTTGTCGATTTATGTGCTTCTCCAAACACCTTCTTTTTACCATCTACTTGCACAACTTGTTCTGAAGTTGGCAGTTGCTCTTTGATGGTTACATCTTGGTGAAAATACAGCATAGAACCTACGATTATACCTAATCCTACTTGTCCTAAAACCTTAAACTTTCCTTTTAATCCCGCTTTATCTTTTTTAAACACTTTTATGTAATCATCAGCAAAACCAATAAGCCCCATCCAAACAGTTGTAATCAATAAAATGATGATATATATATTTTCTAGCTTCGCTAAGAACAGTACAGGAATTAATGTTGCAAGGATTATAATTACACCTCCCATAGTTGGTGTTCCTGCTTTTTGTAGTTGACCATCTAAACCTAAATCCCTTACAGTTTCACCTACTTGCTGTCTTCTTAAGTAATTGATAATTTTTTTACCAAAAATGGTTGAAATCAACAGAGACAATATGAATGCCATTGCAGATCGAAATGTGATAAATTGAAACACACTTGCTCCTGTTAAGCTAAATTCACTTTCTAAATATTGAAATAAATAATACAGCATTCGTTAGTGTTTTTTTAGTTGATTAAAATAGTTGGTTACTTCTTCTAAATCATCAAAATGATGCCTAACACCATTTATTTCCTGGTAGGTTTCATGACCTTTTCCTGCAATAAGTACAATATCTCCTGAAGTTGCTAGCTTACAAGCTGTTTTTATAGCCTGTCTTCGGTCTACAATTGATAGTGTTTTTTTATAGTTTTCTGCCGCAACTCCAGTTTCCATTTCATCAATTATCGATTGAGGGTCTTCTGTTCTAGGATTATCTGAAGTAAAAACAACTTGATCACTTAATTGAGAAGCAATTAACGCCATTTTTGGGCGCTTTGTTGTATCTCTATCTCCACCACAACCTACAACTGTAATCACTGTTTCATTCCCTGTTCGGATGTCGTTAATAGTTTGTAATACATTTTTTAGCGCATCTGGTGTATGTGCATAATCTACTATTGCTGTAACCCCCTCGTCAGAAACCGTGTATTGAAACCTTCCACTCACACTTTCTAACTCACTTACAATACGTAAAATTTCTATTTTCTCTAGTCCCAACAACTTTGCTACTCCATAAATAGCTAACAAGTTATACGCATTAAATTCCCCTATTAACTTCGTCCAAACTTCTACTCCATTGATTATTAACAAGGTTCCTGAAAGACGTTTTTCTAACACTTTTGCTTTAAAATCTCCGATTGTTTTAAGCGCATAAGTTTGTTTATTCGCCTTTGTGTTTTGTAACATTATTTGCCCGTTCTTATCATCAATATTTACTAAAGCAAATGCTGTTTTTGGTAACGAATCAAAAAACGATTTTTTAACATCACGATACTCTGCAAAGGTTTCATGGTAGTCTAAATGATCATGCGATAAGTTTGTAAACACTCCTCCTGCAAACTCAAGGCCTTCAGTACGTTTTTGATGAATTCCATGAGAGCTCACCTCCATAAAACAATAATCAACTCCAGCCTCTACCATTTTTGACAAATAGTTATTTATCGCTACCGAGTTTGGTGTTGTGTGTGTTGCCTTATATTCTTCATCATCAACCATCACTCGCACAGTTGACAACAACCCTACTTTATATCCTACTTTTTTAAACAGTTGATACAATAAGCTTGCAATTGTAGTCTTTCCATTTGTTCCTGTTACTCCTACTAACTGCAAGCTTTTTGACGGGTTGTTATAATAATTTGCTGCTATTATTGCTAATGCCGCATTAGAATCTTCTACTTTAATATAGGTAACCTCTTCATTCTTATTGTCTGGTAAAGACTCACAGACAACAGTCTTAGCACCTAACGATACTGCTTTCGCTATAAACTGATGCCCATCTACTGTCGCTCCTTTTTGAGCTACAAAAACATCCTCTTCCTGCACTTGTCTACTATCAAACTGAATATTGCTTATATCAATATCAGTGTTCCCGTAAACTTCTTTTACAGCTACCTTATATAATATGTCTTTTAATTTCTTCAACTATGATAATTTTAAATATATCGTTGTACTTTTCGAGACTTTCTCTCCTCTTTCTACAGATTGTTCTGTTACTTTTCCTACTCCTGAAAATTTAACTTTCAATCCCATATTCTCTAACAAGGCAACTGCATCCATTCCACTCATACCAATCACTTTGGGCATAATTGTTTTATACTTCCTTAATTTTTGATAGTACTCTTGATATTCATTATCTAGGGCTTCCTCTGAAATTTCATCAGAAACAAACTGATTATTAATTGCTGTTGAAGTATAAATCTTTTGAGCTATTTCTTTAAATATAGGAGCAGCTACCGTAGCCCCGTAATATCCTTTTTCTTTTTTAGGACTATGAACTACTACAATGCAAGAGTATTTTGGTTCATCTGCCGGAAAAAAGCCTGCAAAAGAAGCTACATATTTTTGATTTGAATAATACCCTCCTTCGTACTCTCCCTTTGCATTTTTAGTTCTTGGAATATATTTTTTGGCCGTTCCTGTTTTTCCTGCCATAGAAAAGTTTGGTGAATAAATCCCTTTACCTGTTCCGTACTTTATAGTATTCTCCATCACTTTTCGGACTTTATCTAAGGTTTCTTGTGATGCTATTTTTTCTTTTATCACTTCTGTACCAAAGCTTTCTTCTACTTTTCCTCCAACTCTTAACTCTTTAACAAAGTATGGTTTTACCAATTTTCCATTATTTGCTACCGCATTATAAAACGCTAATGTTTGTAATGGTGTAAGAGATACTCCATAACCCCAAGCCATCCACTCTAATGAAATTGGACTCCAACTTTTTTCTGTTGGTTCTGGTATATAAGGTTTTCCTTCTCCTTTTATTTTTACACCTGTTAATTGATCTAAACCAAAAGATTTGATCTTATCCGTGAATTTTTTAGGGTTTTTATCGTAGTGTTTTTGTATTGTTTTTACAATTCCTACGTTTGAAGAAACCTCGAATACTCTTCCTAATGATATTTTCCCGTACCCTCCTCTTTTACTATCTTCTACTTTTCGGTTATTAATGTAAATCCTTCCCTTTTCACAATCTACCACAGTTGAAGTATCTGCAACTTTATCTTCTAGTGCTACCATTAAGCTAGCTAACTTAAAAGTTGATCCAGGCTCGTGACTTTCCCAAACAGCGTAGTTTCTTTTTTCGTAATATTTACCTTTAGAAGTTCTTCCTAAATTAGATATTGCTTTAATCTCACCTGTTTCTACTTCCATCACTACAGCACAACCATGATCCGCTTCAAAATATTCCATCTGCCTTAACAAAGCATGATGTGTAATGTCCTGAATATTTACATCTATTGTAGTAATTACATCACTTCCATCTACAGGTTCCTTCTCATTTACATCATTAATAGGTTTCCATTGTCCTTTAGCTATTTTTTGCTTTAAACGCCAACCATTTTCACCTTGCATATAATCTGCGAAAGCACCTTCAATTCCTGCACCACCTCTGTAATCATCATAACCAATAGTACGTTCTGCAATTTTCCCTATAGGATGTACTCGTACTGTTTTTTGCTCCGCTATAAAACCTCCTCTATATACTCCTCTATTAAAAATCGGGAAGCTTTTCATTTTTACATAGTCATTATACCCTACGTTACGAGCTATTAATAAATATCGGTTTCTACGTTTTTTTGCATTACGTAACCTTTTTTGATAATAACTAGCTGGTTTCCCTAACAATCCAGAAAGTGACTCAGAAAGTGCTCGGATATTTTTTTCAAAAACTTCCGAATCCACCGCTACCACATCCATACGAATGGTAAATTTTGACATTGAAGTTGCTAACAAATTTCCGTCTGCCGCATACACATTACCTCTATTCGCAAAAATAGTATCGTTTTTAACTGTTTTTTCTTCAGAAAGTTTTCTATACTTATCCCCTTCTACATATTGAAGCTTAAAAAGTCTAAAAATGATAACTACAAAGAAAAGCGTCATTAAAACAACAACCACGTAGAGTTTGTTTAATATGCCTTTTTTTACTACCATTTTATATTACTCTTTATTATATGTTACTTTTATTTTTTGGGGCGGTTTTTTTGCAGGGTACAACCCTTTACTTTTTACTTTATCTCGAATACTGCTCTCTAACTTCATTCTCATTAGCTCAGTACTCGTATCTACATCTTCAGCCCGCAACTCTCTTTTCTTTTTATTAAGTGTAGCTATTTGTACTACTTTTGCATCTGCACTATGCGAGCTATAAATCATTATTAACAACAGCGCCACAACAAAAATTAAGATCCGCCAATTTTTAAATGAACTTTCGTCCGTAAGAAAACTTCCTCTTAAAAGATCGTATATATTCTTCCTGACTTTAGACATTACTTTAATGTTGCTATTCTTAGTTTTGCACTACGTGCTCTATTATTTTCTTTTATTTCTTCTTTTGTTGGCACAATCATTTTTCCAACTTTTTTAAGTGGCTCACTGGTATTACCATAAAAGTCTTTTTCTGGCTCACCACTAAACAGACCCGTTCTTATAAATCGCTTCACCAACCTATCTTCTAACGAGTGATACGAAATCACACTCAATCGTCCTTCTTCATTCAACAAGTCTGGGATTTGCTGTAAAAATTCTTTCAACACCTCCAACTCTTGATTTACCTCTATTCGTATTGCTTGAAAAATTTGCGCCAATATTTTATGCTCTTTCGCCTTTGGCAAAAATCTTTGCAACACCTCTTTCAACTCAAAACTTGTTTTAATCTCCCTATCAATTCTCGCCTCCACAATGGTTTTTGCTAAGGCTCTTGCATTTCGTAATTCTCCATACAAAAACAACACATCCGCCAAATCTTCCTCACTATAGGTATTGATTATTTTTTTTCCTGATAATTCAGATTTCTGATCCATTCGCATATCCAAATCTGCATCAAAACGAGTTGAAAAACCTCTTTCTGCTTCATCAAACTGATGCGAAGACACTCCTAAATCAGCCAACACCCCATCTACTTTCCTAATACCATAAAAACGCAAAAACCTCGATATGAATCGAAAATTCTCACCAATCAACACAAAACGCGGATCGTCAATCTTATTTTGTTGCGCATCTGGATCTTGATCAAAGGCAAACAATTTTCCTTCTTCCCCTAATCGTCTTAATATTTCTCTAGAATGCCCCCCTCCTCCGAAGGTAACATCCACATAAATCCCATCTTCCTTTATATTAAGTGCATCCACACTTTCTTTCAATAAAACTGGATTATGATAACTCATCTGCTTCCGTATTACCCATTACTTCTTCTGCTAATTCAGCAAAATCAACAACAGCATCATCAATTACTTTTTCGTACTTATCCTTATCCCAAATTTCAATAATATTCACAGCAGAAGAAAGCACCACCTGCTTTTCTATTCCCGCAAACTGACATAAATCTTTCGGAATCAATATCCTCCCTGAAGCATCTACATCTACCATCTTTACACCAGCTGTAAACCTTCTGATAAAATCATTATTTTTCTTTACAAATCGATTTAGTTTATTGATTTTTGCCATCATCAAATTCCACTCTTGCATTGGATACAACTCCAGACAAGACTGAAAAACAGAGCGTTTAATCACAAAACCTTCTTGCAACACAGAAGACAACTGCTTCTTGAACGCCGATGACATCATCAACCTTCCTTTAGCATCTACCTTACACTCATATGTTCCAATTAAATTTATCATGTAAAGAAACTATAGTTTGCATCAAAAATAAAAAATATTTACCACTTTTTACCACTTTTTACCACATTGTTAATAAGTTTTGGTTTTCAAGCTAAAAAACTGATACTAAAAGACTTCTATACCGCTACCACAGATGAAATAATAAAAATGAAAAAGTAATAAAAAAGAACTACATTTGTGGTTAAGTCAAATCAGAAACATAATGACTGAATTTTTAAAGAAAGAAGACAAATTTACATACGCTGAAGCAGGAGAAGGAAGCCCAATTATCATCCTTCATGGACTAATGGGTGCTTTAAGTAATTTTGACTCCACTTTTAATCATCTTTCACAAAAAGGATATCAAGTTTTTATTCCAGAATTACCCTTATATACATTACCTCTCCTTAAAACTAACGTAAAAAATTTAGCCAAATTTTTACATGATTTCATAGAGTACAAAGGACTTAAAAATGTTACTCTATTAGGAAATTCTTTAGGCGGACATATAGCTTTATACTATACAAAACACTATTCTGAAGATGTTAAAGCATTAGTTTTAACTGGTAGCTCAGGTTTGTACGAAAACTCAATGGGTGATAGCTACCCTAAGAGAGGAGACAAAGAGTTTGTTAGAAAAAAAGCGCAAGATGTTTTTTACGATAAAGCTATTGCTACAGACGAACTTGTTGATCAAGTATATGAAGTTATTAACGACAGAAACACCTTGATTAGAACATTAGCTATTGCTAAAAGCGCCATTCGTCATAACATGGCTAAAGATTTACCCAACATGAAACAACCTACTTGTTTAATTTGGGGAAAACAAGACAGCGTTACTCCACCAGAAGTTGCTGAAGATTTCAAAAAGCTTTTACCTGATGCCGATTTATTCTGGATTGACAAATGCGGACATGCAGCTATGATGGAAACACCAGAAGAGTTTAATGAAATTTTAGAAGAGTGGCTTTCTAAACGCGAAATATAACAGCTAAACTAGCTTAATTATAGTATGAAAATAAAATCTGCTGAATTTGTAATGAGTAACAGCAATGTTACCAAGGCTCCTAAAGACAGAATACCTGAGTATGCTTTTATAGGCCGCTCAAATGTCGGAAAATCTTCATTAATCAATATGTTGATGGAGCGTAAAGATTTGGCAAAAACCTCTGGTAAACCAGGAAAAACACAACTTATTAACCATTTTAAAATTAATGACGAATGGTTTTTAGTAGATCTTCCTGGATATGGTTATGCACAGGTTTCTAAAAAGAAACGTCAAATTTTTCAATTTTTTATTGAAAACTATTTTAAAGAACGTGAACAGCTGGTTTGTACTTTTGTTTTAATCGATTCTCGCCACGATCCACAGAAAATAGATTTGGAGTTCATGCAGTTTTTAGGTGAAAACCGCATTCCGTTTTGTATTGTTTTTACCAAAGCTGACAAACTAGGGAGTTCTAAGCTCAACAAACAAATTACCGCTTACAAAAAGAAGTTATTAAATTACTGGGAGGAGTTACCAATTTCTTTTGTTACCTCGTCTTCTACAGGAATGGGGCGAGATGAGTTTTTAAACTTTATTGATCAAGTTAACGAAGATGTAGCGGAGAATTTTAAATAATTTTCACCATACCTTAAGGGAAGTATTAATAATGCACTCTACAAAAGAAAACTTACAAGTTCTACATGAAGACAATCACATTATAGTGGTTAATAAGCGTGCAGGTGATATAGTGCAAGGTGACAAAACAGGCGACAAACCACTTTTAGATGTTGTTAAAGAATACATTAAGGATAAATACAACAAACCCGGAAACGTATTTTTAGGAACCGTTCATCGATTAGACCGTCCAACTACAGGTATTGTTATCTACGCACGTACTTCAAAAGCTTTAGAACGACTAAACAAAATGTTACGTGACAAAACCATTAAAAAAACATACTGGGCAGTGGTTCAACAGCAACCTAAAAAAACAACCGACACCTTAACAAATTACTTAAAAAAGAATCCAAAAAATAACAAATCGACCGCTTACACTAAAGAAGTTAACGGAAGTAAAAAAGCCATACTTCACTACAAAACACTTAAAAATTTAGATAATTATTCATTATTAGAAGTCGACTTGGAAACTGGACGTCACCATCAAATTCGCGTACAGCTTTCTAACATTGGCTCTATTATAAAAGGAGATTTAAAATACGGTGCTAAAAGAAGCAATAAAGACGGAAGCATTCATTTACATGCTCGAAAAATTCAATTTACGCATCCTGTTAGTAAAGAACTTATTAAAATCACTGCCCCAACTCCTTCTGACCCCGTTTGGGATGCTTGTTTGTAATTTGTATATTTAGACAAATTTCACCCAAGATGAAAGCTCTTAAATTTTTAGCAATTTTAACACTTCCAATCACTGTTTACATTTCGTTTACAAATGTGGGATGGTTAACACTCTTACCTTTACTTGTTTTCTTCGGCTTAGTTCCTCTTCTCGAATTACTTTTTAAACCAGATAAAAATAATTTTAACAAAGAACAAGAAGAGCAAGAAAAAGAAAACAAGCTCTACACCTATATTTTATATGCGACAGTACCTGTCCAATTAGTTTTCCTAGGATGGTTTTTATGGATGATGAAAGATGCACAATTAACTACCTTAGAATATATAGGAAAAATCTCAGCTATGGGCTTGCTATGTGGCGTTATTGGTATTAATGTTGGACATGAATTGGGACATCGTAACAATCGTTTTGATGAGCTTTTAGGAGAAATTTTATTATTAACTTCATTGGACACTCACTTTCTACCCTACCATAATGCAGGACATCATTTGAATGTAGCCACTCCAAAAGATGCCGCGACTGCCAGAAAAAATGAGATTGTTTACCTATTTTGGATTCGTTCTCATTTTCAAAGTTATTATCAAGCTTGGGAAGCAGAAAATATACGTTTAAAAAATTCTGGAAGAAGTTGGTTTCATCTACAAAACAGAATGCTCATCTACACACTTTGTAACATACTGTTGTTAGCAGGTATTTTCTTTTTATTTGGATTAAAAACATTACTAGCTTTTATCGCCGCTGCTGTTTTTGGAATTTTATTACTTGAAACTGTAAACTATATAGAACATTACGGACTACTACGTAAACAAAACGAAAAAGGTCGTTATGAACGTGTAAAAAGAACTCATTCGTGGAATTCTGATCACAGAATTGGCATGTTAATGTTGTTTAATTTATCTCGTCACTCTGACCATCACTATAACGGAAGTAAACATTACCAGCTCTTAAAATCCCTGCCTGAAAGTCCGCAAATACCAACAGGATACCCAGGTATGATGCTGGTTGCCTTGGTTCCTCCATTATGGTTTTCAATAATGAATAAAAAAATACAAGACTTATAGCTTATGAATATTCCCGAATTGGTTCAGTCGCAAAAAAACTATTTTGCTACTCAACAAACCAAAGATATTTCTTTTAGAAAAAGTGCCTTAAAAAGATTACAAAAAGAGCTTATTACAAGAGAAAAAGACATCATAAAAGCACTACACGATGACTTTAAAAAACCGGAATACGAAGCAGTAATGACCGAAACTTCTATTGTGTTAGCGGAATTAAAAATGGCTATAAAAAATATACACTCTTGGAGCAAACCTCAACGTGTATTACCGTCGTTACTAAATTTTCCGTCCTCTGCAAAAATTTATAAAGAACCTTACGGAACTGTACTTATCATCGCTCCTTGGAATTACCCGTATCAACTAGCATTCGCACCATTATTAGGTGCTATTGCAGCAGGAAATACAGTTGTTTTAAAACCTTCAGAGTTGACACCGCATACAAGTAAAATTACCAAAGAAATTATTGAAGTTGTATTTGATAAAAATCACGTAGCTGTGGTAGAAGGTGGTGTTGACGTTTCTACAGAATTGCTAGCGCAACGTTGGGATTATATTTTCTTTACAGGTAGTGTTCCTGTAGGTAAAATTGTTGCCAAAGCTGCTGCCAATCATTTAACTCCTGTTACCTTAGAATTAGGAGGAAAAAGTCCATGTATTATTGATGAAACAGCCAATATTAAATTGGCAGCAAAACGTTTGGTTTGGGGAAAATTTATCAACGGCGGACAAACTTGTATTGCTCCTGATTATTTACTTATTCACACCTCAATTAAAGAACAATTTATACAACAGTTTAAAGAAGAGATTTTTAGAGCTTACGGAGAAAACCCTCAAAACTCTCCTGATTTCTCACGCATAGTAAACACTAAGAACTTTGATAGGCTAGCTTTGATGCTAGAAAATGAAAAGTGTGTGATTGGCGGACAAACTGATAGAGACGGTCGCTACATTGCTCCTACATTAATTGACGAACCTAATTTGGATAGTGAAGTTATGAAAGGTGAGATTTTTGGGCCTATTTTCCCGCTAATTTCTTACGAAAACGAAGTAGATATTGAAAAAATCACTGCTAAATACGACAAACCTTTGGCTTTATATGTATTTACCAATCGAAACTCATTTGCTAAAAAAATGATGCAACGCTTTTCATTTGGAGGCGGAACCATAAACGACACCACGGTTCATTTTGCCAATCACAGACTGCCTTTTGGTGGTGTAGGTGAAAGTGGTATAGGTGCTTATCATGGAAAGAAAACTTTTGATACGTTTTCTCATCATAAAGGAGTGGTTTCTCGCGGTACTTGGCTGGATGTTCCTACTCGATATGCCCCATACAAAGGAAAACTACAACAATTAAAAACCTTAATGAAACTGGGATAGTTTTGTTAGACAAAAGACAATCAGACACAAGAATCAAGACACCATAATAAATGAGTGAAAAAACAGTATCAGAAGCAGTTAACTACCGTCGTTCAGTAAGAGTATATGATCCTGAAAAACCTATAGACACTACTGTTGTAAAAAAATGTTTAGAACAAGCTAGTTTAGCTCCTACCAGTAGCAACATGCAACTATGGGAATTTTATCATATCACCTCAAAAGAAACAATCGACAAAATAGCTCCTTTATGTTTTAATCAAAATGCTGCTAAAACCGCACAACAACTAGTAGTTTTTGTGGTTCGTAAAGATTTATGGCGTAAACGCGCTAAAGCTAACTTAGCTTTTATGGATAGAGTTTTTGGAAAAAACAATCCGAAATCGGAACAACGAAGTCGAGAAAAAGTAGCACGTAACTACTACGGAAAATTGATTCCGTTTACCTACTTTGATGTTTTTGGGATTTTTGGCTATCTTAAATACTTAATGATTCTTGTTGTCGGACTTTTCCGACCTATTTATCGTGAAGTTCGCAATAGTGATATGCGTGTAGTGACACATAAAACCTGTGGATTAGCAGCACAAACATTCATCCTCTCAATGGCTGCTGAAGGTTACGACACTTGCCCTATGGAAGGTTCTGATACTTGGCGTGTAAAACGTTTGCTGGGGTTACCTTTTGGTACAGAAATTAATATGATTGTTTCTTGCGGAATCCGTAAACCTGAAGGAGTGTATGGGGATCGTTTTAGAATTCCTTTTGAGGAGGTTTATAAAGAAGTATAATTAATGGATAAAATTTATAAACCTATAAAACAAAAAAAATATTGGCACAGATTTATGTCTCTATTTTTCCCTTCTGTTTTTTTCATATTCTTACTTTCCTTAACACCTCTTAAAAGATTTTCCATAGACTCTTCTATTACCATTACTTTGGGATACTCAATAGTTTGGGGTATTATGTCTCTTTTTTTAACCCAAAATTATATTAAAGAAATACAAATTAACAATGCTCAGGTTTTCATAAAAGGAACAACTTTCAATAAAGAATGGGAAAAAACTCATGAATTAAAAGATATTTCTATCGAAATAAAATCTCAAGGTTCTCGTAGTGGTAGAGTTAAGTATTTTTTAAAATTACACACCCCTTCTTCATCATACAGAATTAACAAATTTAAAGAATGGAAGTACTCAGATCTTGCCGAAATATGTCAAGCTCTAAATCAAAATAAAAAAGTAGATATTCATCTCCTAAATCTTTTAAAATCTAAAATATAAATTAAGACATATTCACAAAGAACTAATCATTACAAAGGAGATACAACTGAAGTAATCTGTTACTTTAGTAAGATTTCTCCCTCTGGTCGAAATGACATATTTAACTTATTACTGTTTCGGTAAAAACACCAATTTATTTTTACTCTTCTTTATAACTGCTTCATTTAGGATCATTTTCACAAACTCACCATCTACATATTTTTGTGCTTGGTCTTTGTAATACGGACTAAACACATTTCCTGATTGCCCTGTGGGCAAAATCGCAATGCTATTTTCTACATCAGAAAAGTCTATAACCCTACGTGTTGAAGGTCCTCCGTGAATTTTATACACCCCTGTACTATCCAATTTAAAAATCTGATTGTTTATCACTTCATTTCCTCCAATGGTTTCAAACGGACCTACATTAAAGAACTTACGTAACAAACCACCTGCTTTACCAATAGCGTGTTCATACTCCACAGAAATTACGCGATTCCACGTCCAATTTTCTACATTCTCTCCTAATTGATTTTGTAAAAATGTGATGGATTTTTGAAAAGCTGTGGTAATTATTTCATTTCTAGTTTCAACTTTATTTGTTGTTGAAATATCATCCCACCAAACCGATTGCTCTCTTTTAGCTTGTTGTGCTAATACTTGATCTTGTAATTGCGTATCAATAAACAACTGAAAGCTATCTCCTAACTCATCTTTATAAGTAGCAGTTAAGAATTCATACAAAAATCGATTATAAATAGTCGGAGCTACATTAGTTTTTAAATATTCTCCATTCCACTTTTCTAACACCGAATATGCTTTTTTAGCCGAAGGAGATAGTGACGACTTATCTACACTTGCTAACAACTCTCTTCCTATTTCTGGAACAACAAGTGAAGTAACATCGTAAATCATTTCAGCCACATCCTCTTTCGTAAAATCATTTTTAGGTTCTAATAACTGAACAATTCTCTTCGCTCTATCTTCAGGCTGATAGTATCCAGGATATAATTTTCCTCTTACCGAATCAGGTTGATTATTGGCAGAATACACATAATTCCAACTAGGATTTTCCGCTTGCGGATTTTCTTCAAAATCTAAATACTCTATAATTTCATCCTTACCAGAAGCTCCATTTAAGTACATTTTAGAAGACAAACTACCTCTTAATTCATATAATTTAGCCGATGCAAACCAACCTACATTCCCTTTCGCATCTCCATACATTACATTTAATCCTGGTGCATGAATTTTAGCGGTTCCTGTTTTAAAATCTTCTAACGAGTTTGCATGCGACATTTTGTGTGACGCTTCTAACAATTGATTAGGCAACTGCGTATAAATCCAGTTCATTGCAATTGGTCTTTCATCTGTTACATGTTCTATTAATCCGTTCATAATCGGACCATGTTTACTAACTTTAACTTGATACGTAGTATCTTTTCCATCCTTAACCTTTATATGCTTATCCCACAACTCATATTTCTGGTATCCTTGAGGAGTTTTGTACTCCATTGAATTCTCTGGATTATTTTTTTCTTCATAAAAATTCAAATCATCATTTGCCAACATCGTTAACCCGTAAGCATACTCTTTATTGTGTCCTAACAACGGAAATGGCATCAAAGCCAGATTAAATCCGTAGATTTCAAAATCAGGGGTTTTAATATGATTCTGATACCAAACCGATGGTTGAGAAAAATTAATATGCGGATCATTTGCAAAAATCACCTTACCGTTTTTTGTTTTAGACGGCGCAATTACCCATGAGTTACTTCCTATAAAAGGAGCTACAGGTAATTGATCCATAATTTCACTCACCGCTAAAGACAATTCTGCTTTGATTTCTTTTGTATTGGTCGTTTTGTTCAGGGTTAAATTTTCATTGAATGAGTTTAGCAATTCATTTACATACGGTTCTCCTAATTTTTCTTTTACTTCTGTTAGTAACGGATCTGTTTTATGAGCAATCGCAAAACTAAATGCCATATAACCAAAAACATTATACACATCTTTAATTGTATAATTTTCTTTATCCAATCCTACTAAATAAAACTCTAAGGGCGTTGCTCCTTCTTCAATAAACTGATTGATTCCGTTTAAATACGCTTCTGTTAATTTATAGGCTTCTGAATTTTTATCTAATTCTTCAATTGTTTTTTCAGCAGCTTCTTCAATTCCTAATCCAGAGAAAAACTTATCTACTCTAACCAAGTCTTTTCCAAAAACTTCTGCTAACCTTCCAGCAGCAATTCTTCTGATGAGTTCCATTTGCCACAATCGGTCTTGTGCATGTACATACCCTAAAGCAGTATAAGCATCTTGTTGATTTTGCGCATTTATATGCGGCACTCCAACTTTATCATAATACACGGTAACTTTATCTGAAATATCAGCTAATGCTAACTCTCCTTTATACGTTGGGTGTAAAGTTTTTGTAAATAACCAAACACCAATACTTAATAGCACTAAAAGTAATAGAACAATTTTTAAAGATTTTTTTAATAATTTCATTAGGGATGATTTTCTTCAAAGATAACAGAATTATTTATTGCCCTTCTCTAGGCGAATCGTGTATTTTTTACACAGTCTTCTTAAGTATTTACACACTTTTTACACATAAAAATATTCCCCATCAAAACAAACAAAAACAATAAACAACTAAAAAACAATGCATTAACAGTTTTTATCATTTAACTCAAAGTTGATGGCATATTTATTTCAATACAACAAGCAAACAGTAAATAACTTAAAAACTTAATATCATGAAAAATTTAATTTTAGCAGCAGCAATTTTAGCAGGAGCTTCAACCTACGCAACAACAAACAACACTATTTCTCCAATCACTCCAGTTCACACGGTTGTAGAAAATGGTTTTAAAGAGGTTTCTTTAGACAAGTTACCGGCAGCTGTTGTAAAATCTGTAAAAGAGAGCTTTCCTAAAGGTAAATTAAGTAAGGCTTTTGTAAATGAAAAAGAGCAATACAAATTAGAAATTAGTTTAGAAAGCGAAAGCAAAACTCTTTTTGCTGACAAGGAAGGAAATTGGTTAGACGCTAAAGAAGTAAAATAACCCATACAAATTTCCCTTATTGTATTACAATATTAAATAATTATAACTTATAAACTTAATGTCATGAAAAAATTAATCTTAGCAGTAGCAATCTTAGCAGGTGTATCAACTTATGCAACAGTTAACAACACTATTTCCCCTATAAACCCTGTTCATACAGTTGTAGCAGATGGATTCCAAGAAGTCTCTTTAGACAAGTTACCAGCAACATTAGTAAACTCTATTAAGGAAAGCTTCCCTAAAGCTACCTTAAGTAAAGCTTTTGTTAACGAAAAAGAGCAGTACAAATTAGAAATTAGTGTAAATAACACAACCAAAACTATTTATACTGATAAAGAAGGTAACTTATTAGACGAAAAAGAAGTTAGCAATTCAAAAAAGTAATTTTTTTATTTCCCTCCTCAATTTTATTGAAGAAAGAGCGTTTTCATGTAAAACGCTCTTTTTATTTTTACAAAAAGTTATATTATACAAACAATTTAGAATAAACATTTTTTATGAAAAAGATTTTATTGGTAGAGGACGATGTTACTTTTTCTAATATGTTAAAGCATTTTTTAGAGCGACATCAGTATTCAGTAGAGGTTAGCTATACTATTAAAAATGCTTCTGCTCTCTTAAAAAAGCATTCTTATAATTTAATTTTTACTGATTTACGCCTTCCTGATGGTAATGGTATTGATTTATTGAAACAGAGTAAAAATACAGACAGTGATATTCCTGTTGTTTTAATGACGAGTTATGCTGAAGTTTCCACGGCAGTACAAGCAATGAAACAAGGTGCTTTTGATTATATTTCTAAGCCTTTTAATCCTGATGAAGTTTTAGAAGTAATTAGTAATGCTCTTGAGGTTAAACCTGAAGAAGTTACCCAAACAAAAAAGGAAGACAATAAAGTTTCCAGCTCAAGTTCTAATATTGTTTCTGGTATAAGTTCAGCTTCTAAAAGCTTATACGAGCATATTCACTTAGTAGCTCCAACTGATATGTCTGTTCTTATTACAGGTGAAAGTGGTACAGGTAAAGAGGTTGTTGCAAACACCATTCATACCCAAAGTTTACGCAAAGACAAACCATTTATTGCAGTAGACTGTGGAGCTATTCCTAAAGAAATTGCTTCAAGTGAATTTTTTGGACACCAAAAAGGATCTTTTACTGGAGCTATAAATGATAAAATTGGACACTTTGAAACTGCAAATGGAGGAACTCTTTTTTTAGATGAAGTTGGAAACTTAAATTACGAAAGTCAGGTACAATTGTTACGCGCTTTACAAGAAAGAAAGATTAAACCTGTTGGAAGTAGTAAAGAAATTATGGTAGATATTCGTTTGATTACAGCTACCAATGAAGATTTATTATTAGCTGTTGAAAAAGGTAACTTTAGAGAAGATTTATACCATCGTTTAAATGAGTTCTCTATTAAGGTTCCTAGTTTAAAAGATAGAAAAGATGATTTAATTCTATACGCTGATTTCTTCTTAGAAAAGGCTAACAAACAACTTAACAAGTCAATTGCTGGGTTTTCTCAAGAAGTTCTAGCTTTATTTCAACAATATAATTGGCCTGGAAACTTACGAGAGTTATCTAATGTTATAAAAAGAGCTACGCTTTTATCTCAAACTGAAATTATAGAAAAAGAAGTTTTACCTGAAGAATTAAAAAACACTGAAGGTCAATACAGTTTACCTAATGATTTTTCTACCAAAGAAAATGAAAAAAAACTTATTATTAGAGCTTTACATGAAGCTAAAAATAACAAAACTAAAGCTGCAAAACTTTTAAATATTACTAGAAAAACCCTGTATAATAAATTAAAAGAACACAAGATTAGTTAAGATAAGATTTTAGTTCAATTAAAAAGGTCTCTACCTCTTTTTTAAAGTTCCTCCATGAGGTTTTATCTATCTCGTTACTAACCTCAAACTCTTCTAAAAAAGCGATTAATTTAGTTGCTTTTAATTGTTTTGACATTCCCAACATTTTATGGCTGATATTATTAAACTCTTCTAAGTTATTCTTGTCTACAAACCTCTTTAATAACAATAAGTTCTCTTCAGTATCTTTTAAAAAAGATTCTAATGTTTTTTTTATCTCTTCCTCATCATTATTTAAAAATGTTTTCAAGGAAGTAATATCAAAACTATTTGCTTTCTTATTATCACACTGATTATCAAATATATTATCATCTTTAATTTTAAAATCAAAGAACCGTTGTAAAATTTCTTTTAACCTTTTAGAGTGAAAAGGTTTAATCAATGCGTCTGAAAAACCATTTTTAATATATTCACTTTCCGATAAATTCGCTCTCCCTGTCATTGCCACAATGGGCTGACCTTTATAAGATTTATGTTTCTTTAAGGTCTCCATAAAATGGATACCATTCATTTTAGGAAGCTGTATATCAGTTAAAACCAAATCGCAAGTAATATTATCTATTTCTTTTAGTGCTTCTTGAGCATTCCCAAAAGAGGTTACCATCATTCCTAATTCCTCTAAAACATTCTTTAACAGTGATCTCAAAGAAGCATCATCTTCTACTATTACAGCATGAATACTAATTATTTCCTGTTGAGATTCTATTTCTTTCTCTTTTGGTTTTTCTTCGGCAAATGTAACTGGTACAAACAATGAAAATTTACTTCCTTTTCCTAAGCTACTTTGCAAAGTTAACGACCCTCCTAAAAGCTCTGCTAACCTTCTAGAGATAGTCAAACCTAGCCCAAATCCATTCTGACCATTCTCTTTTTCATGCACCTGTGTAAATTCTTTAAACACTTTGTCTTGCTTATCTTTATCTATCCCAACTCCTGTATCAATTACTATAATTTCTATATAGCTTTGTTCTTTTACACTTCTTAACTTACTCTTTATTATTATTGAACCTTCTTTTGTAAACTTACAGGCATTGGTTACTAAATTATATAGTATTTGCTTTATTCTAAAAGGGTCACTAATAATTAATGAGTTTATTTTTTCATCATGCTTTACTTCTACTGAAATAGGTTTGTTCTGAACTAAATTCTTAGCACTATCAGCTACTTCTTCTATATTTTTTTTTAAATCAAAAGGAATTGCCTCGATAGTTATTTTACTATTTTCTAATTTTGAAAACTCTAAAAGATCACCAACAAGTTGTCCCATGTAAACCGATGCATTTTGTATATGCACTATGTAATTTTTCTCCTTCCTGTTAGTTATTGATTTTTGCAACAACTCACTAAATCCAGTAATAGTACTTAAAGGAGTTCTCAAATCATGACTTACCATAGATATTAACTGCTCTCTACTTTTTAAAAGTGATGAGGTTACTGCATTTGCACTTTCCAATTCTTGTCTGTAATGCTGACTTCTCCAAAAATCATTTAAAATTATTATTGAAAAAAGTACAATGATCACAAAACCAACTCCTGTGGCTAAAAGAATTATATTCTTGCTACGTCCTAGCGTTTCTTCATGCTTTTTATGAGCTTGGTTTGCATTAAAAATAACATCCCTTTCTAATACACTTAAAACCTCTCGTAACTTTCTTGAAATTGTAATATCGTTTTCTATTAACTCTCTTTCTTTTATTCGTAAAAACCTTCGTTTAATAGTTGTTTCTCTTTGGGCTTTTTGAAGTATTTCTTTTGAAGCTGAAACTAGGGAGTCTATTTGTTTTTGTTCTTCAACATTAACGGGTTTTTCTTCATCTTCTCTATCAAATAATTTAAGGTATCTTTCTAAACTCAATCCTGTTTTTTTATTAAAAACCTCGGCATCATCAACAAGGTCTTTTACTGAACCTTTCCCTAGCAATGAATCTATAGACCCTAACTTATCTATAGCTTCGTTTATTGATTTTTCTGAAGCATTTCTTTGATTTAACCTTCTTAAACTAGTTATGTTTTTTCGCTTTTTATTTAAAACCAACTTAACACTATCTAAAATCGTTTTTTTTGACACATCTTTTGTAAGGAAATTAAGTGAGTCAATCTTTTTTAATAACGATTTATTTTCCGTTACATACTCATTATATCGCTTATAAGAATTCAATTGAATTGCTGCTCTCCCTAAATTTTCATTTTCATATATATCGGCAATTAAGCCTCCTGTCTGTATAATATTACTTCTATCAGAAACACCTTGCTTTTGTATTTCTATGTAAGTTTTTATTTCAGAAAACAACAAGATTCCTGAAATAACAGCTAAAACCGCAAGAGTGGCATAACCTATTAAAACTTTAAAAGCTATTTTACGTTTAGATGTTTTCATTTAGTGATACTTAATCTTAGTTTCTCCTCTCTACAAAACGCCAATATTCAGCCTTTGTTGCTCTATATTTTATTTATTAAACATATTGTACAATCTTATACAAAACATACTGTTATTCCTTTTATTATTTTCTGTAAAGACCTCGTAACAATGAAAGATAGTTTGTATTTTTGATGTTTATAAAATCATGTCAAAATGAGAAAAATTCAAATGGTTGACTTACAAAGTCAATATCAAAAAATAAAAGATACAGTTGATGCTTCTATTCAAGAAGTTTTAAATTCTTCAGCATATATTAACGGACCCTATGTTCATGGATTCCAAGCAGATTTAGAGAATTATTTAGGTGTTAAACATGTAATTCCGTGTGCTAATGGTACTGATGCTCTACAAATAGCCATGATGGGCTTAGGGTTAGAGCCAGGAGACGAGGTAATTACTGCTGATTTCACATTTGCTGCAACTGTTGAGGTTATCGGTTTATTAAAATTAACTCCTGTTTTAGTTGATGTTGAACCTGATACTTTTAATATTGACATTGAAGCTTTAAAAAAAGCAATTACTCCTAAAACAAAAGCTATTGTCCCTGTTCATTTATTCGGACAATGTGCTAACATGGAAGCTATTTTAGAAGTTGCTAAAGAACATAACTTATTTGTAATAGAAGATAATGCCCAAGCCATTGGAGCAGATTATACTTTTTCTAACGGAACGAAGAAAAAAGCTGGAACTATTGGAAATGTAGGAACTACCTCTTTCTTCCCTTCTAAAAACTTAGGTTGCTATGGTGATGGTGGAGCTATTTTTACTAATGATGATGAATTAGCACATACACTTCGCGGAATGGTTAATCATGGAATGTATAAGCGCTACTACCACGATGTTGTTGGAGTGAATTCTCGTTTAGATTCTATTCAGGCTGCTGTATTAAAAGCTAAATTACCTTTATTGGATAGTTATTGCGATGCTCGTAGAAAAGCTGCGGAATATTATTCAAACGCTTTTGCTAACAATCCAAATATTATCACACCAACTATAAGTGATTTTACAACGCATGTTTTCCATCAGTATACATTGAGAATTACTAACGGAAAGCGTAATGAGTTACATCAACATTTATTAGATAACGGAATTCCAAATGCTATTTATTATCCTGTTCCGTTACATGCTCAAAAAGCATATCAAGATGATAGATATAATGAAGATGACTTTACAGTAACTAACCAGTTGATTGATGAAGTTATTTCGTTACCAATGCATACAGAATTAGATGAAGAACAACTAGCGCTTATTACTAAAACTGTGAATGACTTTATTCAATAATTTGGACTGAAATCTTATGGATCAAAAAATTAAAACCTTAAAAGTTATTCACCTTGCTTTAGTTGCTGGAGTTGCTCTTGCTTTTACAATTCTGGGTAATTTTAAAACTATATTTGATATGGTGATTGATAACTCATCGTTATTATATGCTTTTATTCCAGCAATTGCTTATGTTGCTAGTAACTTCATCTTTAAAAACATGTTGAGAAACATTCAAAAAGATGCTAGTAATGAAGAGAAACTTGCGATTTATCAGTCTGCTTCTATAGCTAGATGGGCTATTATTGAAGGTGCTTGCTTTTTGATTTTAATTTTAAAACCTGATTTTTTATTGTTAGGAGTAATCTTATTAATTTATTTAATTCTTTTAGCTCCAAAAAAAGCACAAATATTCCAAACCTTAGATATCAGAAGCTAAGACTTCTTATATAAAAAGACAAAAATCACTCATTTTTGATTATTTTCAATCAATTTTGAGTGATTTTTTATTCATTTTAGCAAAAAACAGCTTTTTTACACCTCTAATTTGTGAATTGTTTCTGTTTCCTATTATCATATTCTTAAAATAGTACACTCCAAATTTAAGAACACATATTTATTAGTTGATTTTTAATGTTTTAACGATTATTAATTGACATCACGCTTTAAGCTTTTTAGCTTTGTACCCTAATTAAATGATACTAGAATAATGAAATTGATTAAAATTAAAAGAGAAACACGTTTAGAAAAACGATTTTCAAGAAAAATGGGTAAACTTCATACTAACGTTACCTACATTAAAAAAATGTTTTTAAATATTATACCGCTTGAAACGGTACACAAATACAGAGAAACCTATTATGGTGAAGTTAAAGATTGTAAAGACTGTGTCTTAGCTAAGTAACAATTTTCTTTTCACAAAAGCAAAAATCCCGTTCTTTTGGAACGGGATTTTCTATACTATATGTTTTTACTATTTATGCTAAAGAAGCACCACTAGCAGCTACACTTCTATCAATTTTACGCATTAATCCTTGTAATACTTTACCTGGACCAACTTCAACAAACTCAGCACCACCATCAGTAATCATTGCTTGCACACATTGCGTCCATCTTACTGGCGCTGTTAATTGCGCTATTAAGTTTTCTTTAATTTCAGCAGGATTTGTTACTGCTTTCGCTACCACATTTTGGTATACTGGACACATAGGCTCATTAAATGTAGTTTCTTCAATAGCTGCAGCTAATTCTTCACGAGCTGGCTCCATCATTGGTGAATGAAATGCTCCTCCTACTGGTAAAAGTAACGCTCTCTTTGCTCCTTTTTCTTTTAATACTTCACATGCTTTTTCTACAGCTTCAATTTCACCAGAAATTACTAATTGCCCTGGACAGTTATAATTTGCTGCAACTACTACTCCATCAATTGAAGCACAAACTTCTTCAACTACAGCATCTTCTAATCCTAACACTGCTGCCATAGTAGACGGTTGAATTTCACATGCTTTTTGCATTGCTAAAGCACGTTTAGAAACCAATTTTAATCCATCTTCAAAAGACAATACACCATTCGCTACTAACGCTGATAATTCTCCTAAAGAGTGACCAGCAACCATTTCTGGTTTAAAATCATCTCCTAAAACTTTTGCTAAAATTACTGAATGTAAAAAGATAGCTGGTTGCGTTACTTTAGTTTGTTTTAATTCTTCAGCAGTACCTTCAAACATTACGTCGGTAATACTAAATCCTAATATATTATTTGCTTTTTCAAAAAGTTCTTGAGCTAATGGAGAGTTTTCATATAAATCTAACCCCATTCCTGTAAATTGTGCTCCTTGACCTGGAAAAATATACGCTTTCATTTGTTTGTTTTGTTGTTTATTTAACCATGCAAACATACAACTTTTAAAATTACTATCTTCGTTTTATGACTGTACAACAAAAATCTCAAGCACAACTTATTTATCTAGTTTTAGCTTCGTTATTTATAGCCTCTCTTGTAACTTCAAACCTTATTTTTCAGAAGTTTTTTTATTGGGAACCCTTTAATTTATTTCGTTTTGAAGTATCTGTTGGAATACTTCCGTATCCTATTACTTTTTTAATTACAGATATTCTTTCTGAAATTTATGGTAAGAAAAAAGCGAATAGAGTTGTCGTAGCAGGAATTTTTGCTTCCTTTTTTTCTATGTTAATTATTTTAGTAGCTGATTATGCTCCTGCAATTGACAGCTCTCCTATTGATAATAAAATCTTTACCAAAGTTTTTGGTCTTTCTCCTTTAGCGGTATTAGCTTCTATGTTAGCTTACTTAGCTGCTCAATTTATAGACATTCGTATTTTTCATTTTTGGAAAAGATTAACTAAAGGAAAACATTTATGGCTTCGTAATAATTTTTCTACCTTTTTGTCACAATTTATAGATACTTTTACCGTATTATTTTTATTGAGTTCTTTTAAAATACTTCCTTGGAGTATTTTTGGTAGCCTTTTACTTAGCGGTTTTTTATTCAAAGTCATTATTGCAGCACTAGACACCCCTGTTTTGTATGTTGTTGTATATTGGTTTAGAAAAAAGTTCGGCTTAAAAATAGGAGAAGAAATCACAGAATTTTAACTTAACACTACTATGTTTAACAAGTTTTTTTACAGAATTTTTAAAGAACATTTTTCATTCTCAGAAACGCTTGCCATTTACCTAAACTTATTTACAAACCTAATTGTATTTGGAATTTTAGGTTATATCTTATTCAAAATATTTAGGTATATTGGTAAAAGAACAGTGAATAAAATGGCTGCAAAAACATCAACTAGTTTTGATGATATGCTTATTAAAAACAAAGCTTTTTTAAATCTTTCTAGAATTGTTATTCTTACTATTGTTTTTAATTTTTTAAAAGACATTTTAGTTGATTTCCCTCACTTGTTTACTTATGCTGAACGTATAGCCACTATTGCCATTATTTTTGCTATTGTTTGGTTTATACGCAGTATTTTACTGAGTGTTAAAGATTTTCTTCGTACCACCAATGCTTTTAAAGACAAACCTTTAGAAAGCTATGTGCAAATTTTCATGGTAATCATGTGGCTTATTGCTGCTATATCATCTTTTTCTGTATTAACAGGAAAACCTTTAATTAGATTCTTAACTGCATTAGGTGCTTTTTCAGCAGTATTATTATTAATTTTTAAGGACACCATTCTTGGTTTTGTATCAAGTATTCAAGTAGCAGTAAATGATACTGTTAGAATTGGAGACTGGATTACTATGGAAAAATATGGTGCTGATGGTGATGTGGTTGAAATTAACCTTACTTCTGTAATTATTAGAAATTTTGATAATACAATATCTAGCATTCCTACGTATTACCTAACATCCGATTCTTTTAAGAACTGGAGAACAATGAATACTTCAGGTGGTAGACGTATAAAGCGCTCAATTTTAATTAAAATAAATAGCATTCACTTTCTTTCTGATGAAGATATTGAGCGCTTTAAAAAGATTGAGTTAATTTCTGACTATATTGAAAAAAGTAGCAAGGAAGTAAAAAAATACAACGAAGAAAACAATGTAGATAAATCGGTAATTCTAAACGGTAGAAACCTTACCAATTTTGGAACTTTCAGAATTTATTTAGATAAATACATTGAAAATCATCCAAAAATAAATCAAGATATGTTGTTAATGTCTCGTCAGTTAGAACCTACTCCTAATGGAATTCCACTAGAAATTTATGCCTTTAGTAGAGAAAAAAACTGGGTAGATTACGAACGTGTTATGGCTAATATTTTTGATCATATTTTAGCTTCTGTAAAATATTTTGATTTGGAAGTTTTTCAAAATCCATCAAGTATTGATATCAATAACTTGAAAGAAATACAAAAGAGTGAATAATAATACAGGTACATCTTTATGGCAAATAGCCATCCAAAAATTTAAACGTAGTAAAACAGGCATGTTTAGTTTTGGGTATATTATTTTATGCGGATTTATTGCTGTTTTTTGTTATGTTTTAGCTCCAGACAACAGTAACTCTGCCAATCAAATGCATTTAGAAATTCATTCTAAACCTCCTGGTTTTTCTGTGCAACTATTAAGCATTCCTTCAGAAATAAAAAACCAACAATCGTGGTTTTCTGTTTTTATGGAGGGAAAGCAAAATTCATCAACAGAAATACCTATAAAATCATTTTCTGTTAAAAATAATCAGTTAGAAATTATTAAGTACTCCGATGGTTTACCAAAAGAATTTCCTGTTTCTTACGAACAATACATTCAGCAAAAAACATTTTATTTAGGAACTGATAAATATGGTCGTGACTTATTAAGCAGGTTATTGATTGGTGCTAGAATTTCGTTTTTTATTGGATTTATAGCTGTATTTATTTCTCTTTTAATAGGAATTCCTATTGGAGCTATTGCAGGTTATTTTGGTGGAAAGATAGATGATTTTATTATGTGGGTTATCAATATCACTTGGTCTATTCCAACTCTCTTACTTGTTATTGCCATCACTTTGGCTTTGGGTAAAGGTTTTTGGCAAGTTTTTATTGCGGTGGGATTAACTATGTGGGTAGAAGTTGCCCGTGTAGTTCGTGGTCAAGTAATTACTACCAAACAGCAGCAATATGTAGAAGCTGCCAAAGCTTTAGGTTTTTCTGATTTTAGAATTATCTTCAAACATATTTTACCTAACATTTTAGCGCCTATCATCGTAATTTCCGCCGCTAATTTTGCAGCTGCTATTTTAATTGAAAGCGGATTGAGTTTTTTAGGTATTGGAGCCCAACCTCCTACTCCTTCTTGGGGTGCTATGATTAAAAATCATTATAACTACATTATTCTTGGAAAACCTTATTTAGCTCTTATTCCTGGAATTGCTATTATGAGTTTGGTAATGGCATTTATGTTAATTGGAAACACACTTCGTGATGCTTTGGATGTGAAAGCTTAAAATTTGTAAATTCGCTTTCTTAAATTTTTTTGATATGAGTTTTAGTGTTGAGTTTAAAACACGATGGGCAGATTTTGATGCCAACATACACATGCGTCATACCGCATATAACGATTATGCTGCTGAATTACGTTTACGTTTTTTTAAAGAGCATAATGTAACTGTTCAAGATTTTACTAAGGAAAAAGTTGGTCCTATTTTATTTGAAGAAAACACCAAGTTTTTACGTGAAATACATATGGGTGAAGATATTACTGTAAACCTAAAAGTTACTGGTTTATCCGGAAAAGGTGAACGTTGGAAAATTCAACATGAAGTTTTTAATCAAGCAGGTAAACTCTCTGCAATTATCACTGTTTATGGTGCTTGGTTAGATTTGGTTAAACGTAAACTAACTGTACCTCCTGTTAAATTTCAAGAGATTTTTAATGAAGTTGAAAAAACTGAAGATTTTAAAGAAATTGTGTTAAGTAATTAAATGAGTACTTCAAGGAAAATAAAGGTTGTTATTACCATTGTTGCTTTACTTGTAGGTTATTGGTTACAACAAAAAGAAGAAGCTAATAGTTCTTCTCAACCTACAACTGAAACAGCCAGTAATAAAACTAATAACTTCAATTACTTTCCTACCTCAACAACTGGAGTCATTATAAAACATAATGGCTACCAGTTATCATATAGCGAAAAACACGAACAAGCCGAATGGGTTGCTTATCCTTTAGATAAAAATGATATTGTTTATACCAATCGTAAGCGTCCATTTTTTATTGTAGACCCCAAGGTGAAGACAAAATCTGCAGATTGGAGAAATTATAAAAGATCTGGTTATGACAAAGGACACTTATGTCCTGCTGGTGATAGACGTGCCTCTAAAAATGCTCATGATGAAACTTTTTACACCTCAAACATTTCTCCTCAAAACCACGAGTTTAATGCTGGAATTTGGAATAAATTAGAACAAAAAACTCGTTATTGGGCAAAGAAGTATAATCATTTGTATGTTGTTACTGGTGGTGTTTTAGAACCTAATTTGAAAACTATAGGAAAGGAAAAAGTAAGTGTTCCTAATTATTTTTATAAGGTTTTACTAGATTATACTCAACCTGAAATTAAAGCCATTGCTTTTTTACTTCCCCATAAGGAAAGTAACAAACCGCTATCTGATTTTGTAGTTTCTATTGATGAATTAGAACAAAAAACAGGTATTGATTTCTTCCCTGAATTACCTGATAATATTGAAAATCAACTAGAGGCTTCTGCTAATTATAAAAATTGGAGTTTTAGGTGAGTTTAAATTCCTTTTTATACAAAAAACAAAAAGTGTCCTGCAGATATGATAACATACTACATGACACTTCTTATCAAAAACCACAAAAATTTGTGTACTTATTTAGCGGGTTTTAGAGAGTTTAAATTATTAATAATCATATACTCTAACAGTATTTCTTTTGAGTAATTGTCAAACAAATTATCTGCTTCAAACAAACGACTTTCTAGTCCGCTTAAATATAATTTACTAAACAATTTAAGGTCTACATCTGGTCTGATCTCTCCTTGCTCTTTAGCTTCTTCTAGTAAATTCATTATATCTGTAGAAACAACATCCGTAGTAATTTCCTTATAAGCATCATAAGCATTAGGATAGTATTTTTTTAACCCAAAAATAAATGATGGTTTAAACTTTTCTACATACTTAAAAATTACTTTATATATCTCTATTACTTTATTTAACGCTGTTTTATCAGATTTTAAAATAGGTTCTGTGTCAATTTTGAATTCATTTATTAATTCTTTGATACTTTCAATTATCAATTCTTCTTTTGAAGAAAAGCAAGCGTAAATAGTTTTTTTTGAAATTCCGAGTAACTCAGCTATTTCATCCATTGTGGTATGCTTACTGCCAAATGCTATAAATTTTTCTTTGGCTACCTTAATAAGTTTTGACCTATTACCCATTATCATCTATTTACTTCCAACCACCTCCTAATGCTTCATATAAATTCACGACACTTAATAACTGATTTAGTTTGTTATTGATAACATTTAACTCAGCATTCAATGCTCTTTCTCTTGCTGTTAATAAATCTAAATAATTTGCATATCCATTTTTTAACAACTCTTCTGAGTTTGCTTCTGCTCTTCGTAAAGCTTCAACTTCATTTTTTCTATATTCAAACTTTTCAGTTTCTGCTTTATAGTCAAAAAGTGCATTTGAAACTTCATTTCCAGCAGTTAACAAAGTCTTTTTAAAGCTCAACAGTGCTTGTTCTTGTTGTGCTTTAGCAACTTCATGCTGTGTTTTAATTTTTCTTTGATTGAAAATAGGCTGTGTTAAACCTCCTATAATATTTGCAAATAAGGAGTTGGTACTTAACAACTCATCTAACTCTAAACTTTGAAATCCTCCACTTGCTGTTACTGTTAACGATGGATAAAAATTACTCTTAGCAACATTTGTCATCTCAAAAGCATTAATTAAACCATACTCAGCAGCTATAACATCTGGTCTATTTCTTAATAATGTAGCTGGAACACCTACTTTAATAGCTGCATCTAATTGTTGCTGTGAAAGTTTACTTCTTTCAACAACTACTGATGTTCTTCCTAGTAATAGATTTAAAGTATTCTCAATTTTAAAGATGGATGCTTCTAAATCTACTTTCAATGCTTTTGCATTGTTATACTGTGCTATATTTTGATCTACTGCTACTTGATTTACCTGACCTGCATCTTTTAAAGCTTTAATGGTATTTACACTACTCTCTCTTGTTTCAATAGTTTGTTCAGTAATTTCCAATTGAGCATCTAAAGCTACTAACTGATAATAAGTAGTTGCTATTGCTGAAACTAATTGAGTTTTTACTGCTTGATGTGCCGCTACACTTTGTAAATAACCTGCTTTTCCTGCTCTTTTATTACTACGTATTTTACCCCAAATATCAGCTTCCCAAGAAAGATTTCCTGTTAACTCATATTGTTGTAAACTTCCATTGAAAAAAGATCCAAACTGACTGTTTTTTGCCAACTCTTGGTGTGTAGCTTTTGCTCCTACACCAATACTAGGTAAATACCCTGCTTTACCTTGTTTCATATAAGCTTCTGCTGCTGCCATTTGTTGTATGGCTACACGGATATCTAAGTTATTTTGAAGCCCTTCATCAATATATTGTTTCAAATGAGCATCAGTAAACATATCCTTCCAAGACACATCTGCCATCGAGATACTGTCTTTTGGTAAATTATCTGTTCTATACAAATGTTCTGTTTCTTTTAACTCAGGACGTGCATAATCCTTAGCAACAAAACAACTTTGTAAGGTTGTAGCCATTACAGCTACAACCAAGGTTTTATTTAGTATACGTTTCATAATTAATCTTCTTTAGTTTCAATAACAACTGGTTTGCTTGATACTTTTTCTTGTAGCCATTGAAATACTACAAATAGTACAGGAATAACGAATACCCCTATTAAGGTACCTATTAACAGTCCTCCTGCAGCACCAGTTCCGATAGAGTTATTTCCTTCAGCTCCTACTCCTTTTGCTAATACTAACGGCATTAATCCAAGAATAAAGGCAAACGAGGTCATTAAAATAGGTCTTAAACGAACTTTTGCTCCTTCAATGGCCGCATCGTATAAGCTTTTTCCTTGTTTACGACGTTGTATTGCAAATTCTACAATAAGAATCGCATTCTTTGCTAACAGACCTAATAACATAATTAAGGCTATTTGGAAATAGATGTTGTTTTCTAATCCTGCTAAATACGTTGTGTAATATGCTCCTGCTACCCCAATTGGTAATGAGAAAATTACTGATAATGGTAATAGGTAACTCTCGTATTGTGCTGCTAATAAGAAATAAACAAACAAAATACTAATCATAAAAATAATGGTAGATTGTCCTGATGATGCTATTTCTTCTCTAGTAATTCCTGAATAAGCAACACTATACCCTTCTGGTAAATTATTTTCTGCTAATGTGTTTATTTTAGTAATGGCATCTCCTGTACTAAATCCTGGAGTTACACCTCCGTTTACTGTTACTGAGTTAAATAGGTTGAAACGATTTACCGTTTGTGGACCATATACACGTTTTAGACTTACAAATTGAGAAATTGGTGTCATTTCTCCACTTGGAGTTTTTATAAACATGCTATTTAAGCTTTCTTCATTTACTCTGTCTTCAGGTAGTGATTGTACAAAAACTCTAAACTGTTTTCCAAATCTACTAAAGTCAGCTGCATAATTACCTCCAATATATCCTTGTAAAGCAGAAAGAATAGCACTTGTTGATACTCCTGCCTCTTTAGCTCTTTCTACATTGATATCTAATTCTAACTGAGGGAATCCCGTATCAAAAGAGTTAGACGCAAATGCTATTTCTGGTTGTTGATTTAAAAGACCAACAAACTCTTTTGCTGTTGCATCCATTTCGGTTAATGGTTTAGCACTACGATCTAATAATCTCATTTCAAAACCATCTGCACTACCAAAACCTGGTACACTTGGTGGTGTAAAGAAAATAATTTTTGCATCTGGTATCATTGCTGCTTTTCCGAACAATTGCCCCACAATACTTTGAACTGATTCTGCATCGCTTTCTCTTTCACTCCAATCTTCTAGAATGATAAAGCCCATTGCATATGAACTCCCTGAACCAGAGAAAAAGTTTTGTCCACTAATAAATGATGCTCCTTTTATTCCTTCAATTTCTTTAATACTTTCATATAACTTTTCTGTAACCTTATATGATCTATCTAATGAAGAACCTGCTGGCAATTCTGCATTCATAAAAACTACCCCTCTATCTTCTGATGGTACAAAACCGGTAGGGATTGTATTACTTGCCCATACAATGGCTAAAACACTTACTCCTAAAATACCTGCTGTTACCCATTTATGTTTTACTAAAAACCCTAAAGACTTGGTATATTTATTAGTTACCACATTAAATCCTGCATTAAATGCATCATAAAATCGCTGTAATAATCCTTTTTTCTTGTGAGTATCGTTATGTGGTTTTAATAGTAATGCACTTAAAGCTGGTGTTAGTGTTAGTGCGTTTACTGCTGAAATTAAAATAGCAACCATTAGTGTTACCCCAAATTGCTCATAAAACACTCCTGATGGACCTTGTATAAAAGTAATTGGTACAAATACAGCCATCATTACTAAAGTAATTGATACAATAGCTCCACTAATTTCACTCATCGCAGAAATGGATGCTTTTTTTGCACTTTCTGCTCCGTCTTCCAATTTAGCATGTACCGCTTCTACCACTACAATGGCATCATCTACCACAATACCAATTGCCAAGATTAAAGCGAATAACGTTAGCAGGTTAATAGAGTATCCAAATAGATTAAGGAAAAAGAATGTACCAATAATTGATACCGGAACCGCTATTGCGGGTATTAAAGTAGATTTAAAATCTTGTAAGAAAATAAACACTACAACAAACACTAATAAAAAGGCTTCTATTAAAGTACTTTTTACTTTGTTTACAGATGCTGTTAAAAATTTATTTGTGTCATAGTTAATTATGTAATCTAATCCTTCTGGAAAATCTTTCTTTAAATCTTCAAGTTTTACATAGATGTTTTCAATAATTTCCTGTGCATTAGATCCTGGTGTTTGAAAAACTCCAAAGTTAAGTGCCGGATTCCCGTTTGTACGTGATAATGACGAATAAGAAAATGCATCCAATTCTACTTTTGCCACATCTTTAACACGTAAAAACTGTCCGTTACCTAAAGCTTTTACAACAACATTTTCATATTCTTTTGCTGTTTTATATCGTCCTTTATATTTAATTACATACTCAAAAGATTCTCCTGAGTTTTGTCCTAAAGATCCTGCTGCTGCTTCTAAACTTTGTTCATTAATTGCTGCTATTACTTCTCTAGGCTCTAACTTATACGATGCCATTTTTGCTGGATCCAACCATACACGCATCGAATAATCTTTTGCTCCAAACACATTTACAGCTCCTACTCCAGAAACACGTTGTAATTCTGGTTTTACATTTATATTCAGATAATTCTGAATAAAAACATCATCATATTCAGGGTTTGTTGAAAAGATAGCAGCATATAAAAGTGCCGAGTTTTGTTGTTTTGCTGTAATAACCCCTGCTCTTGTAACTTCGGAAGGTAATAAAGCATTTGCTCTAGCAACTCTGTTCTGTACGTTTACCGCAGCAATATCTGGGTCGTAACCTTGTTCAAAAAATACTTGAATACTTGCTGTACCTGTATTACTTGCAGTAGAAGTCATATAAGTCATTCCTTCTACCCCATTTATTTGTTCTTCTATAGGAACAATAACACTTTCTAAAATTGTTTCGGCACTTGCTCCTGGATAAGAAGCAGTAACCTGCACCGTTGGGGGTGCTATATCAGGGTATTGCGTTACCGGTAATTGTGTTAATGACAGTACTCCTAATATTACTATGATAATAGAAATTACTGTAGAGAGTACCGGACGCTCTATAAATTTTTGTAACATGATTTTCTTTTATTATTTAAATACCGTATCGAATGAGTTAACTATACTATCTAAAGGCGTTGGAACGGGTTTAATTTTTGCTCCTGAACGCACTTTGTTTAAGCCTTTAGCTAAAATGGTTTCTTCTTTTTCTAATCCTGATTTTACCACGTAAAGCTTTCCTACTTGTGCTTCTACTTCAATAGTTTTTTCTGCCAAAGAATCATTATTTACTGTATAAGCATACACCTTACCTTGACGTTCAAATGTAGATTCTGAAGGTATAATTAACGCATCGTTATGTACTTTAGGTATTAAAATTGTACCACTACTTCCGTTACGTAACAAACCTGCTTTATTATCAAACTTTGCTCTAAAACTAATAGTACCTGTTTGCTGATTAATATCTCCTGCAATGGTTTCAATAACTCCAGTTTGTTCATACTCTTTTCCGTTAGCTAACAATAACTTTACTGGTGGTAATTTTTTAATTTTTTCATCCATTGTATCACCTTCTGCTGAATCAATAAAGTTTAAAAACTCTTTTTCATTCATAGAAAAGTAGGCATATACATTTTTTATAGAAGCTACTTTTGTTAGTGGCATTGCACTTTGTGCACTTACTAAAGCTCCTTTTCTATAATTAATTGAGCCTACAAATCCGTTTACAGGGCTTTTTATATTAGCATAATTAATATTAGCTGCAATACTATTGTATGTACTTTTAGCCTGTGCTAAACTTGCCTTAGCTGTTTCTAACTGAACTGGACTAATAATATTCTTTTCTACTAATGGTTTTAATTTATTAACTTCAACCTGCGCTGTATTTACAGCTGCTCTTGCTGCTTCAGCATCTTGACTTAATGATTGGGTTTCTAACTTAAACAATAGTTGTCCCTGTTTAACTTTCTGCCCTTCTTTTACCAAAACATTCTTTACGTATCCAGAAACCTTTGGTCTTATTTCACTATTTACTTCTCCCTCAATAGTTACTGGGTAACTTTGATAATTTGTTATTGATTTTTCAGCAACCTTTACTACTGGAAAAGGTAGCGCTGGCATTTGTTGTTGGTTTTGTTGTTGTTGTTTTCCACAGCTTGTAAAAAATAATGCAACAATGCTAAGAATAGCAATACCGTATATAGATTGATATTTCATTTTATATATAATAATTAGTGTTTGTGGTTTATAATTTTTTCTTTCAGTTTAGTAATAGATTCAATAGCTCCGTCTAAAAACTCAATAAAACTATCATGAAAGCCTAGATCAAACCTATCTTCTTCTTTCAACGTTTTATTAATATCTTCTTTGTATTCTTTAACTTCTATGTGCAGTTCCTTTTCTCCTTCCCATTCTTCTACCATATTACTTATTCCTTGAAGCATAGTGTCACTATTAAGGATAAAGTATTTTTTCCTATCTCCTGTTTTTGTAAAATAGCTTACCTTTTTTAATCCTTGTAAATGATTAAGGTGTGTTGAAATTGTACTTTTACTAGCACAAAGACCAGACACCAAATCTTCAAAGGTTGTTCCTTGTTTTCCTGTTAAAATAATGTGTGAAAATATTCTTGCCGCCACTGGAGCTAACTGTTCTTTTTTTTCTAAAAAAATTCCTAGCTTCTCAACTAATTCACATTTTCTCTTTTCTACTTGATTCATCATCATTAAAATTTACCATGCAAAAATAAAGTTTGTTCGGAACAAACCGAACTAAACGAAGTTAAAAAAATGTTAATAGATTCTTAACAGGAAGGAGTGATGTATTTTTGTTTCCTTTAACCACACAACCGACTATAAATAAATCACAAAAAAACAACCAAACACTTAATAAAAAGACACTTAAAACAAAAAACTACAACACCTTTTACTTTATTTATTGTATTTTTTTACTATATTCACACTACAGTAAGAGTAATAAATGTAATTATGATTTTTTTCTCTTACCCCCCTTAAAGTTAAAATACTATTTACTGTCAATAACTAGTTATTGACTGTTGAAAACTAAGTAACTCCTTTTTTTGGGGCTTACTGGAACACATTTTAAGTTTTTTAAATTTAAGTCTCTCGCATTATGATTATTTTTCTCTTACCTCATCAAAAAGGTTAGCTATAATTAAACACTATTATTTTTAACCAAATTTTCTAGATCTAACCTACTGCTATTTCAACTACTAAGCTGTTGCTTTTTAGACTACCATTCATTTGGAAGTTTTACTACTATACCAATTATTCGTAACAAACTATACCCCCGAAAAATGAACTACGACTCGTTGCTTTGTTAAAAAATTAGCTATAACATCTTATACTCAGAAGCTATTTTCCAACATTATTAAACTAATGTAATGGCTGTCTTTGTCCGTAAACCACTAATTAGGACTTGACAGGTTCTTTACAATGTCTAACCAACCAATTATTATGAAAAGAACTACCCATAAGCATCTAATGATGCAAAAAACTTGCATACAATTCAAATTCACTTCAATACTTTTCTTGTTTTTGACTCTTTCGTCTTTTTCAGAAAAACGAAGTTCAAGTGATAATATTAATTATTCTCCACCTATAACTGTTGCCTGTAACACCGATTCTCCAGTTGCCATTTCTTCATCTAGTTTTACCGATTTAACTGTTACTGAAGATACTAGTGGGCTTTGTTTACTTGGTTGCGGTATTTCAAACCTCAACAATTTAACAGATTCCGATCTTACAAATTACACTACTGTTTCTACACTGCTAGGTTTAGGTGTAACTCATACAATAACAGTGACAGACAATACTACTGATGAATTTTTTGAAGCTGGTAGTTATGCTGGTTTTTTAATAGAAAACGGTTCTGTTGCTCAAATAGACTTACTCGGTGCTATTACCGTAAAAACATATTTAAACGGAGTTGAACAAGAAACAAATGCTGGAACTTCCTTAGTTACACTAGACAGTTCTTTACTTAATAACGACCAATTTTACGTAGGCTTTTACACTACATTAGATTATGATAGTATTGAGATTTCAATAGCTAGCTTAGCTGGTATTGCTTCAAGTACCAATATTTATTACCCTGTTACTAATAATTTTTGCGTTGGTCCTAATTTAGAACCTAACACTCCTACAATAATAAACAAACCAGATTTTCCCGCTCGTATCGTTGATGAGCATACAGGAATGGGAGGTGTTTTAAATGTTGGAACAGTTACAAATACTAATTCGGCAATAGATTCAAACAACAATACGTACGCCAGTATTGACTTTACTTTAGGAGTTATAGCTACTGGAAGTATTTCTATAAAAGATGAGCTGACAAATTATCTTGCACAAACTTATGTAGGCTTTGACATTGAAAATGCTTCTGTTTTAAATCTTGAACTACTTGATGGAATTACCATAACAACTTATTTAGATGGTGTTCAACAGGAAGTAAAAACAGGTAGCTCTGAATTATTATCGGTAGACAGTGGTTTATTATTTACTGGAACCGAACGTTCTCAAGTAGGTTTTGTTACTTCATTACCTTTTGATGAAGCTCAATTATCCATTCAACAAACTCTTACTTTAGACTTAGGGAGTACTCGAGTTTATGGTCTCATATTAGAAGCTTTTAGCGAAGGGAATTTAAACTGTGATACTGCTACATTATTAAACAATCCTTCTCAACCTGTAATAATTAATAACACAAATACTGGTGTAAACGGAGTAGCTTGTGTAGCTTGTGAAGTAGATAACGCAACAAATGTTATTAGCGAAAGTGAATCTGACTTTGCTATGATAAATGTAACTGCTGGTGTTGCAAGTACAGCTTCTATTTCAGTTGAAAATGTTCTAAGTAATTTTCCTTCTGGAAGCGCTGCTGGTTTTGTTATTAGGGATACAAATGACCTTTTACAATTAGATTTATTAAATTCTATAACTATAACAACTTATTTAGATGGTTCAGTACAAGAAACACAATCTGGAAACAATTTACTAGCTCTCGAAGCATTAGGTTTAATAAATATAACTCCTTCTACAACTAATGGTTTTTATTGGGTTGGCTTTTCTACTTCACTTGAATACGATGAAATTCAACTTACAGTTAGCTCCCTAGCTTCAGTTATTAATAGTATTGAAGTTTATGGGAGCTATGTAGATAACTCTATACAAATATCAGGAAGTTCTATAAAAGAAACTTCTATTGGAGCATCAGACGGGAGTATTTCTTTATCCGTATCTGGAGGAACACCTCCTTACACTTATCTATGGAGCCCCGGAGGCCAAACATCTTCTTCTATTTCTGGATTAACTCAAGGAAGTTACAATGTAACAGTAACAGATGCGAACGGATGTCAATCTACAGCAGAGTATATTATTTATACAGATGGCGTACAATACCCTGTTCCCTGTAATACAGAAAATCCTGTAGCAATAACAAATGATAATTTTACAGATTTAACAGTAGATGAAAACACTTCTGGACTCTGTGTAGTAGGTTGTGGCATTTCAGATGCTAGCAACATTATAGACACAGATCCTTCTAACTTTGCTTCTGTATCAACACTTATTGGTCTTGGAGTAACACATACATTAACTGTAACTGACAATACAGCTAGTGAGTTTATCGAATCGGGTGGTTATGCAGGTTTCTTAATAGAAAATACTTCCATTCTTCAAGCTGATCTTTTAAATGCTATTACCATAACAACCTATCTTGACGGTGTACAACAAGAAACTAACACAAGTACTTCTTTACTTGCTTTAGACAGTCCTATTTTAGGTGCTGATCAATTCTATGTTGGTTTTTACACTTCAATGAATTATGATGCTGTAGAAATTTCTATTGCTAGTTTGGCAGGAGTTGCATCGACAACAAACGTTTACGCTGCTGTAACTAATAGATTTTGTGAAGGACCTGAGTTAGCTTGTAATACCGCTACCCAACTTACTAAACCAAACTTTCCTGTAAGAGCTGTAGAGGAACACACAGGAACTGGAGGGCTTTTAACACTAGGAAGTGTTAACAACACAAATAATGCTATTGATTCTGATACTTCAAACTATGCTTCTATAGATTTATTAGCAGGTGTTGCAGGTACATCTACTATAGCCTATAAAAATGAAATTACCGATTACACCGCAAATACTTTTGCTGGTTTTGACATTGAAAATACTACACTTTTAAATACTCAATTGTTTGATGCTATAACCATTTCAACCTATTTAGATGGAACACTTGTTGAATCTAAAACAGGTACTACTGAATTACTTCCTGTATATTCTGGATTATTATTAACAGGAAGTGAATCGGTAAGATTAGGATTTATTACCACAGCTCCTTTTGATGAAGTACAGCTTTCTATAACACAAACTCTTTCATTAAACCTAGGCAGCACTAGAATTTATGGAATGGTACTTCAATCTTTCTGCCCAGGAATAATTAATTGTGATGAACCTTACGTAATATCAAATCCTAGTAGTTCGGTTATTATTAACAACGAAAATACAGGAACCGACGGTGTTGCTTGTATCGCTTGTGAAGTTGATAATGCTGTAAATGTTATATCTGAAGACAATTCTGATTATGCTCTTATAAACATTGTAGCTGGTGTAGCAGGAAGCGCTTCTATTTCAGTTCAAGATGTACTTGTTGATTATCCTGCTGGTACACAAGCTGGATTTGTAATTAGAGATACAAACGACTTACTTCAAGCAGACTTATTAAATACACTCACCATCACAACTTATCTTGATGGCGTTCAACAAGAGCAACAAACAGCAAACAACCTACTCGCTCTTGAAGCCCTGGGTTTAGTAAATATTACTCCAACTAGTACAGATAGTTTTTACGTTGTAGCTTTTAATACTAGCACTACCTTTGATGAAATTCAATTAACAGTAAACTCATTAGTTGCCGCTGTAAATTCAATCGAAGTTTACGGTGGATATATTGATGCTACTAACTCAACTTTTTGTCAACAAGCTGGTATTGCTTTATTAAAAGAAGGTGTTTTTAATGACACAGACAGTGACGGATGCGCAAATCCAGGCGAAACAATTACATATACGTATACCGTAACCAATACTGGTAATGTAAGTATTACAAACGTTGAATTAACCGATCCTATTTCTCCTTCTCCTTTAACACTCAATTCTGGAGATACTGATGATGATAATGAACTAGATGTTGACGAAACATGGGTATACTCACTAGACTATATTATCACTCAAGACGATATTGACAATAGCTCTGTTACTGGTCAAGCCACTGTAACAGGAGTAAGTACAGGAGGAACTAACGTAAGCGACTTGTCTGATGACAACAGTACTCTAGAAGACGACCCTACAGTAACCAATTTATGTCAAACTGAAGGTATTGCACTCATTAAGCAAGGAACCATTAATGATGAAAATGGTGATGGTTGTAGCGATAACGGAGAAACAATAACTTTTACCCTTTCTGTTATAAATACAGGAAACACAACACTAAACTCAATAGTTGTAACCGATCCTTTACTTACAGTTTCTTACAGCTCAGGAGATACTGACTCAGACAATGAGTTAGATGTTGATGAAATTTGGATATATACAGGTTCTTATATTGTTACTCCGCTAGATATTACAAACACTTTTGTGCAAAATCAAGCTACAGTGCAAGCTAGTACTGTTTCTGGAGGTACAGTTAGTGATCAATCTGATGACAATAGTATTCTGGAAGATGATATCACCACAATTGATTTATGTCAAGCACCAGACATTGCTATTGTTAAAACAGCCACTTTTAATGATGAAAACTCAGATGGTTGTAGCAATACTGGAGAAACAATAACCTACACAATGACGGTTACAAATCAAGGTAATACTGGTTTAATTAATGTAACTGTAAATGATCCTTTATTAGGCGGACCTGTTACATTAGATTCAGGAGACCTGAACACAAATAACACACTTGATGTAGGTGAAATATGGATTTATACAGCTGATTATGCCATAACTCAAACCAATATTGATAACGGGTCAATTACTAATCAAGCTACCGCAAGCGGAGAGTCATCGCAAGCTGTCGTTGTTACAGACTTATCTGATAATGATAGTGTGCTTGAAGACGACCCAACACAAACTACAGTGTGTCAATCCGATAGTATTGCACTTGTAAAAACGGCTATTTTCAATGATGAAGACACTGATGGTTGTAGCGATGTAGGAGAAACGATAACCTACAACTTCACGCTTACAAACACAGGAAACACTACTATTATCAACGTAGTTCTTACTGATCCAATGCTTGGTGGTACAATTACTCTTGCCTCAGGCGATACCGATAGTGACAACCAACTTGACATTAATGAAACTTGGAGTTATACTGCCAATTACACAATTACTCAAGCAAATATTGATAATGGTTCAGTGACCAATCAAGCAACAGTTACAGGCACGAGTATCAGTGGTAATAATGTAAGTGATTTATCTGATGACAATAGTATTCTTGAAAATGATCAAACTCAAACCAACTTATGTCAGTCTGATGGAATTGCCCTAATTAAAACTGCCACTTTCAATGATGAAGATACCGATGGATGTAGTGATGTAGGAGAAACAATAACCTATAATTTCACTCTTACAAACACAGGAAATACTACCATTACCAACGTAGTTCTTACTGATCCAATGCTTGGTGGTACAATTACTCTTGCCTCAGGTGATACCGATAGTGACAACCAACTTGACATTAATGAAACTTGGAGTTATTCTGCTAATTACACCATTACTCAAACCAATATTGATAATGGTTCTGTAAGTAATCAAGCAACAGTTACAGGTACAAGTATTAGTGGTAATAATGTAAGTGATTTATCTGATGATAATAGTACTCTTGAAGATGATCAAACACAAACCAATCTATGTCAGTCTGATGGAATTGCCTTAATTAAAACTGCTACTCTCAACGATGAAGATAATGATAATTGTAGTGATGTAGGAGAAACAATAACTTATAATTTCACTCTTACAAACACAGGAAACACTACTATTACAAATGTGATCCTAACTGACCCAATGCTAAGTGGGACAATTACCCTTGCCTCAGGTGATATCAATAGTAACAACCAACTTGACATAAATGAAACATGGAGTTATTCTGCTAGTTACACTATTACACAATCTGATATTGATAATGGTTCAGTTAATAATCAAGCAACTGTTACAGGCACAAGTATTAGTGGTAACAATGTAAGTGATTTATCTGATGACAATAGTATTCTTGAAGACGATCAAACCCAAACTACATTGTGTCAACCTAATAACAGTATTTCTCTTGAAAAAGTAAGCACCTTTAATGATGCTAATGGAAATGGATATGCTAATGTTGGAGAAACTATTACATATAGTTTTATCATATACAATACTGGAGATTCAGCTTTATATAATATTACTTTACAAGATAACCTACCTGGAATTACAATTAACGGTAGCACCATTCCTCAACTATTACCTGGCGAAGTTGATAGTACAACCTTTACTGCTATTTATGTTATAACTGAACAAGACTTAACAAACGAGTCTGTTACCAATCAAGCGTTGGTTACAGCTGAAGACTCTTCAGGAGGTTCTGTAACTGATACTTCTGACGATCCAAACAACTTAGACGATATTGATATTGATAATGATGGTGATCCAGATGACCCTACAATAACAGACCTACCGATCGAAGAAATTCCTTTTGAAATTTTTAATGCTGTTTCTCCAGATGAAGATGGAGCTAATGATTTCTTCCGCATTAACGGTATTGAAAATTACCCTAATAATAATTTAAAGGTTTTTAATAGATGGGGTGTTTTAGTTTATCAAACTGATGCTTATGGAATTAACGGAAATTTATTTAGAGGAATATCTGAAGGACGTGCAACAGTTAGTAAAGATCAAAAACTACCTACAGGTACGTATTTCTACATACTCACTCGATGGAATTCTAACCAAGAAGCTATGACTAACAAAGGATATTTATATCTAAAAAGAAACTAAAAAGCGCTAAACCTAATGAAACATTATTCTATATTACTATTAATAATTATTAGTGTAAATGTGTGTTTTTCTCAACAAGACCCACAATACACTCAATACATGTATAATACTCAAGTTATAAACCCAGGTTATATTGGTTCAAAAAATGCTATTGGTTTAGGTTTACTATACAGAACACAATGGGCTGGATTTGATGGAGCTCCAAATACTGGAACTTTTACTTTTAATATGCCTTTGGGTACCTTAAAACGAAACGCAATAGGACTTTCTATTATTAATGATGAAATAGGTCCTTCTAACGAAACAGGTATTACAATAGATTATGCATACTCATTACTTTTATCAGGGCGTTCAAGAATATCCTTTGGTATTAAAGGGGGACTGAGTATACTAGATGTAGATTATTCTAAACTAAACATATATGATGAAAACGATTGGCAATTTGCAGAAAACATTGACAAAAAAGTACAACCCCAAATAGGTGCAGGTATTTACTATAATAATGATAGACTTTACCTTGGGTTATCAGTGCCTAATTTTTTCAATTCAAAACATTATAATTCAGACAGTGCTAATAACAGTAATGAAGATGCCATAGCTATAGAGCGTTTACACTACTTCTTAATAGCTGGTTATGTTTTTGATATTAGCGAAAATATAAAACTTAAACCTGCAACTATGTTTAAGTGGGTTAACGGATCTCCTTTACAAGCTGATTTATCTGCAAATTTTCTATTCAACAATAAATTTACCCTTGGGGCCTCTTATCGATGGGACGCTGCAATTAGTGCCATGGCAGGATTTCAAATAACTAATCAGTTATTCTTAGGAATGGGATATGATTTTCAAACTACAGATATCGAAGACCACAGTAATGGTTCTTACGAATTCTTCTTAACGTTTGATATCTTCAATAATCCTGAACGTATACTAACACCAAGATTCTTCTAAAATTTTAATATCATGAAAAAGCATTATTTAATTTTTTACTTTTTATTTGCCTTTATAAGTTCTGCTGCTTTTGCTCAAATAGCACTGGTTGAAAAGGCAAACACTAAGTATAACACCTACGACTTTATAGACGCTCGAAAAATCTATTTAAAAGTTGTTGAAAAGAACTACGGATCAGCCGAAATATATAGAAAGCTAGGAAACACATACTATTTTAACAGTGATTATTCGAAAGCTGCAAAATGGTATTACAATTTAATAGACAGGTTTCCAAATGAAGCCCTTACAATTGATTATTTTAGAGCAGCACAATGTTTAAAAAGTATCAACCAACCTGAAGAAGCTGAGAAACTCATGGAAATATATAGATTCAAAGGAGGTAAAATTACTTCTTTAGATTCTTATAAAAATGTCGCTGACACTTTATTTAAAAAAGGGGTACATGACAAACTTTTTGAAATAGAAAAAATTCCTGTTAATACAGAATATTCTGATTTTGGACCAGCTTTTTATGGTGATAATATTGTCTTTGCTTCAAGTAGAAAAAATCCAACTTTATCAAAAGAACAGACTGATGATCTTGCTGGGTGGGATGAACAACCTTTCTTAAACTTATATCAAGTTCCTATAGATAAAGACATGAATTTTGGAAAAGTAAAAGCTTTTAATGGAAACGTTAATTCTCCTTATCATGAATCTACCGCTGTTTTTACAAAAGACGGAAATACCATGTATTTTACCAGAAACAACTACTTAAATGGTAAAAAGAAAAGAGATAGAGACCATGTCGTTAGGCTCAAAATATATAAAGCCACCAGAAATGGAAACTCTTGGGAGAACATACAAGAACTTCCTTTTAATAATGATAACTACTCCGTTGGACACCCAACTCTAAGTCCTGAAGAAGATAAACTATACTTTTCTTCAGACATGCCTGGTAGCTTGGGAATGTCTGATATTTGGTATGTAAAAATCTTAGGTGAAGATATTTACACAAAACCTATAAATCTTGGTAATAAAATAAACACCTCTGAAAGAGAAACTTTTCCGTTTGTTAGTGATGAAAACAACCTCTATTTCTCAAGCGATGGACATGCAGGTATGGGGGGCTTAGATATTTTTGTAACAAAACTAGAAGAAAACTCTCATGGAGAAATTTCTACTTTTGGAAAACCCATAAACAGTCCAAAAGACGATTTTGGCTTCATTATAAAAGAAGATAGAATAGGTTACTTTACATCTAATCGTGATGGTAAAGAAGGTAGTAAAAGTGATGATATTTATCAAATTTGGGAACGTTGTGAAATTACAATTCAAGGACCTGTAATGGATAAAAATACTGGTGAATTAATTCCAAATGCAGAAGTTACTTTGATTGATAGTAACAATAAAGAAGTAAAAACAGTTACTGTTGGTAACGATGCTACTTTTACTTTTCTATTAAACTGTCAAGAACAGTATACTTTGAGGGCTAAGAAAGAAAAATACCACCCGAAAGAAAAAGTTATAGAAACCCCAAATAACCCGAAAACTATAAAAATGCCTATTAAGCTAAACATGCCTTTAGCTTTAGATCCCTCTGACCCATGCCCTCCAAATGATTTAGGATGTAGATTAACGTTACAACCTATTTACTTTGATTATGATAAATTTAATATTCGTCCAGATGCTGAAATTGAATTAGCTAAAATTTTAGTTGCTTTAAAAGAATATCCTACTTTAAAAATTCATATTGAATCACATACCGATTCGAGAGGAAATGATTCTTACAATTCAAGATTATCTGAAAATAGAGCACAAGCTACATTAGATTGGTTTCTTAAAAAAGGAATTGATATAACAAGGCTAAGTGCGAAAGGATATGGAGAATCAAAACTTATTAACAAATGTAATAACCAAACTACGTGTAGTGAAGACGAACATCAACTGAATCGTAGATCCATGTTTATAATTAAAGAATAACTCAAAAAGCTCTTTTTGAGGAATAAATAACGATAAGACTTCTTTTACTTAAGAAGTTTTATCGTTACTCTTTCGTAACTTAACTACAAAATAGGAGCTAACAATCTAGCCAATCTCTCTGTAAAACGTATTAAAACAGGTCTATTATTCCATTTATGTAAGTCTATTTTCTCACTGTTTTTTAAATCTTCCATAAAAGCATTTTTCAACTGACTTGCAAAATCTTTATCATAAACTAATGCGTTAATTTCAAAATTTAAATCAAAACTACGTTCATCTAAATTTGCTGTTCCTACAGAACAAACCAACTCGTCAAACACCATCGTCTTTGCATGTACAAACCCTTTCTTATATCTATATACCTCTACTCCTATTTCTAATACTTCTTTGTAAAAAGAATTTGACACCCCATTAACTAATTTCGAATCTGAAATACTTGGCACCAATAATTTTATCGTAACTCCACTCAAACTAGCTATTTTAAGAGCATCTAAAAAAGACGCTCTGGGCACAAAATAAGGAGTAGTTATTAGTATTTCTTTTTTTGATAACAGTATTGCTTGAATAAGTGCATACATAATATCTGGATGATCAGAATCTGGCCCGCTAGAAATTACCTGTACTAACTGCTTATGCTCACTTGAATTTTCTTGACTCTCTACAGGAAAAAGCTCTTCTTCAACAATAACATTTTGATCAGCACAAAAGTTCCAATCCGCTAAAAAAACACGTTGTAAATTTAAAACAGCAAGCCCTTCAATTTTAATATGTGTATCTCTCCAATAACAATTAAATTTATTAGGATTAATATACCTTTCAGAAACATTCACACCACCTACAAAACCTACTTTACCATCAATAACAATAATTTTTCTATGGTTTCGGTAGTTAATTCTATTGGCTAACAATAACCATTTAATTTTATAAAAAGGGTACGCCTCTACTCCACTATCAATTAAAGACTTCACAAACGACTTACGAATATCCTTACTTCCAAAATCATCATAAATAAAACGTACTTTAACTCCTTCTTTAGCCTTTTCTTTTAAAACATCACCTATTTGCTTACCAATAGTATCATTTTGAAAAATATAATACTCTATATGTATATGATTTTTAGCAGCTTTTAAAGCCTTAATAACCTCTGGAAATTTACATTCTCCATTTAAAAGTAAACTAACTTTATTATTATTGGTTAAAACATTTTCTTTATGTATAAACTTCGTAAGGTTGTAAAAATGTCCTAAATGACTTTTAGAAGTTGACAACGTTTTTTCAGTATAATTTTTAAGTTTTTCTTTAAGCTCAAAGAAAATACTCTTATCTACTTCTAGCTTTTTATTGTACAGTTTATATGTTCTATGATTTATTCCTACTGTTAAATAGATAATTATACCTCCTATAGGAAACAGAATCAACAAAAATAGATAAGCTATTGCTTTTGGTGGTGTTGAGGTATTAATAATAATAACAGCAACTGTAGCAATAATAGCTATGTATAAAATTATAAGTAGTGTAGTTATCAAAATAAAAGTATCTTTTTCTGCTAAAGATATTTAAAATATTAACACCTAATACTCAGCTATAAAAAACTCGACTAATACAACTGCATAACTAAAGGTTATTAATAAAACCGAAATAGTTAGTTTTTACAGTATTAAAAACAAAAAAATCAATACTTTATTTTTTTTAATTTTCTTTAATTATTACTTATTCCGGGTTCTTTTACGGGTTCCAAAATACAAAAAAAACATAGTCTAAACCAATTAAAATTTCTTAATTAACCTCATAAAATATACCTATCTTTGACTAACTGATTTTTTATAAATTTGCTAATATAAGATTCATTTAAATGCCAAAAACACTAACAATAAAAAACATTGGTCCTATAAAAAACATTTCATTTGAAATCAAAAAAATTAATGTTTTTATGGGGCAACAAAGTAGTGGTAAAAGTACTATTGCTAAAATATTAAGCTATTGTAGTTGGATTGAAAAAGATGTTTCATTACATCAAACTTATGATAATTATGTTCAAAGCAACAATTTTTTTATAGAGAAACTTGAAACTTTTCATAAAATAAAAGGGTATTTTAATTCAAAAAGTTTCCTTGAATATACTGGAGATGCAATTAAAATTACGTTTTCAAATTCTCAAATTGATATAAAATGGCTAGATGATCGATTTTACAACTATAAAAGAACAAAAATTTCATATATACCATCGGAAAGAAGTGTAGTTATTCTTCCTGAAATGGAAAAAGTTGAACTACCTAATAACTATTTAAAAAGTTACTTATACGACTGGTTTGATACTCGAAAAAACTTTACTTCAGAGCAAAAATTACCTATACTAGACACAGGTGTAGATTATTATTACTCTGAAGAAAATAAAGAAAGTCACATAGGTAATAAAAATTTCGACATTCTTTTATCTCAAGCCTCAAGTGGTATCCAATCTGTTACTCCTTTATTAACAATGGTTCACAACTTAATAATTAACCTATATGAACAAGAAGAAAAATCATCTTATGAATTTGACGAAATAAAAGCTAAGTCTAGTCAAAAAATTATCGATCAATTTTTACTAGAACCTTATTTCAATATTAATTTTACATACAAAAATAATGAGCTATCAAGCAAAAGCCTCTCTGAAAAACTAAAGTACAGACACAAAAAGGTAAATGACTTAATGAATGAAATTACGTCAAATGAACCTCAAGCTAACAAATTATTTTCTAATTATATTAATATTAGAAATAGTCTATTTAAAACACAAAGGACTAACTTAATAATTGAAGAACCTGAACAAAACTTGTTTCCAGCTACTCAAAAACAGTTATGCTATAAGTTATTTGAATATCTAAACCTAAGTGATTATGATCATTCTTTAACACTTACAACTCATAGTCCTTATGTACTTTATGCTATAAATAATTGTATTTTAACTTTTTTAACCAAGGAGAAAATACCTGAGTTACTTAAAGAGAGAATCTCTACCCTCAATTCTTATATAGATCCTAAAAACATTAATATTTATGAAATAAATGAAGGTTCTATAAAAAACATAAAACAAGACAATGGTTTAATAGGAGGTAATTACTTTGACCAACAAATGAAAGAGGTAATGGATGATTTTTATTTACTACTAAATTTTTTAAATCAGAATGATTAAAACAAAAATTACCTCAAATTTCCCTCATCATATTATCACAACCAAAGATGATGATATTCATATAGCTGACTATACCGAGTCAACAAAAAATCTTCCAGCTCATCTAAGGCGTTCAGTTGAAATATTTTCTCCTACTCCACCTACCGACAATAATTATTTTACTATAAAAAACTCTAGTAAACTAGATTTAGATAATATCATTTTTGATCATTCGAGTTTTGTAAGAAGCAATGGTAGTACTCTATCACAATGTGAATCTTGCTCTTTCCCATCAGTAAGCAATTCAGATAGTTGGATTCTTTTTTTAGAATTAAAATATAGTAACAACCCCAACCGAAATAAACAAAACTTAAAAAAAGCTATTAAACAATTAGTAAAAACTAGAGGATATTATTCTACAAATAGCACATTCTTAACTAGCAACAATTGCTATTTAATAGCTTCACTCCCATTACAAACTGAGCCGTTTGCCAATTTTGCTTTAACTCAAGATTTGATATCTAGAATTAAGATTAAGTACAATTTTATACTCAGACTTAAGAACTCAGTTGAAGTTTTAGATAAAAGTATTTTATTAGTCTAAAAAAGCACCTACTATTTAGTATAAAATCAATGCTTTAATAAGAAAACTTCCTTGCTTAATTTATTAATAATTTATAAAAATTCTACACGGGCGTGTGTAATGTAGGTGCTCACCTCAAAAATATAACTTTTTACTTAGATTCTTACTACTTGTTTTTGATATTACGGGTTCTTTTAGAGCTAAAATCAGCACTCTTAAAAAAAATCCTGCAACATATTGATTACCAGTAAATTAAATCTTAAAAATGCTAGATTTTGAATCTAGCGCGTGCTCAAAGCTAGCCAAAACAACATAAAGAACTAGTAAACAAGCAGTTAAACAACAATAAAAACTAAGAGAAACTTACCTTTTTATTTGTTTTCGGGTTCTTTTACGGATTCTTTGACGCTAGACCAAAAAAAAACACCTTAACTATAAGTTAAGATGTTGATTATCAATGTACGGGCGGAGAGACTCGAACTCTCACACCTCACGGCACTAGATCCTAAGTCTAGCGTGTCTACCAATTCCACCACGCCCGCGTACTTTTGAAATTGTGGATGCAAATATAAACAATACTTGTAAACTACAAAGAAGAAGTATACTATTTTTCTTATTTTTGATGCTAATTAATATACAACACATGCAAAACGTAAAAGATTATATAGCTCAACATAAAGATCGTTTTATTAATGAGCTTATCGATTTATTAAAAATTCCATCAGTAAGTGCTGATCCAGCCTTTAATCAAGACGTATTAAATACTGCTGATACTGTAAAAGAAAGTTTAGAAAAAGCAGGCTGTGATAAAGTAGAAATTTGTGAAACTCCTGGATATCCTATCGTTTATGGAGAAAAAATAATAGATCCTAATTTACCAACAGTATTGGTATATGGTCATTACGATGTACAGCCGGCAGACCCTATCGATTTATGGACTTCTCCTCCATTTGATCCTGTTATCAAAAAAACAGATATTCACCCTGAAGGAGCAATTTTTGCACGTGGTGCATGTGACGATAAAGGGCAAATGTATATGCATGTAAAGGCATTAGAATACATGACTCATACTGGCAACCTACCTTGTAACGTAAAATTTATGATTGAAGGTGAAGAAGAAGTAGGTTCAGAAAGTTTAGCTTGGTTTGTTCCTAGAAATAAAGAAAAGTTAGCTAATGACGTAATTTTAATTTCCGATACAGGAATGATTGCCAACGACATCCCTTCTATTACTACTGGTTTACGTGGTTTAAGTTATGTAGAAGTTGAAGTTACTGGACCTAATAGAGACTTACATTCTGGTTTATATGGAGGTGCGGTAGCAAACCCTATCAACATTTTAACACAAATGATTGCTTCATTACACGATGAAAACAATCATATTACCATCCCTGGATTTTATGATAAAGTAGAAGAATTGTCTCGTGAAGAGCGTGATGAAATGGCGAAAGCACCTTTCTCATTAGAAGAATACAAGGCTGCTTTAGATATTGATGATGTTCATGGAGAAGCTGGTTATACTACTAACGAGCGTAACTCTATCCGTCCTACTTTAGATGTAAACGGAATTTGGGGAGGATATACAGGTGAAGGAGCAAAAACTGTTATTGCTTCAAAAGCCTACGCTAAAATTTCAATGCGTTTAGTACCAGGGCAAGAATGGGAAGAAATTACTGAATTATTCAAAAAACATTTTGAAAGTATTGCTCCAAAATCAGTAAAAGTAGAGGTAAAACCTCATCATGGAGGTCAAGGATATGTAACTCCTATTGATAATATTGGCTACCAAGCTGCAAGTAAAGCATACCAAGAAACCTTTGGAGTAACTCCTATTCCGCAACGAAGCGGAGGAAGCATTCCAATTGTTGCTTTGTTTGAGCAAGAATTAAAGAGTAAGACTATTTTAATGGGATTCGGATTAAATTCTGATGCCATTCACTCACCAAACGAGCATTTTGGAGTGTGGAATTACTTGAAAGGAATTGAAACAATTCCATATTTTTATCAGTATTTTACGGAATTATCAAAATAATTCATCCTTAATAACATCAATAAGATAGCCTTGAAACTCATTCAAGGTTATTTTTTTGCTTTATTTTTCTAACTCTACACTTGTAGAATTAAAATTTATTTCTACATTTGTAGAATACAAATTCAAATTTTATCGAAATGCAATTATCGAAAACTGAAGAACAAGTGATGCAATATTTATGGAAACTAAAAAAAGCTTTTATGAAAGATATTTTAGCAGAGTTTCCTGAACCAAAACCTGCCACAACTACAGTTGCTACACTATTAAAAAGAATGAAAGATAAAGGATTTGTAGATTACACATTGGATGGAAAATCAAGAGAATATTTTCCTTTGGTAAAAAAGTCAGACTACTTTTCAAAGCATGTAAACGGATTGATTAAAAACTTTTTTAACAATTCCGCTAGTCAATTCGCTTCTTTCTTTACCGAAAAAACAGACTTATCGGTTTCTGAATTGGAAGATTTGAAAAAAATTATCGATCAGCAAATTAAAAAGCAACAATAATGATAACGTATTTTATCAAATCAGGAATTTGTTTAGCATTGCTGCTTCTCTTTTATCATTTGATATTAGAACGAGAAAAAATGCACCAATTCAATCGGTTTTATTTATTAGGTAGCGTATTGTTTTCGTTTATAGCTCCTTTTTATAAAATCTATATAGAAACTATTCCGAATACTTTAAAGGCTGTGCCTTCCTTGATTACAGATTCAAATTTGGATGTAAATCCTGTTAAGGAAATTAGCTATACCCAATATTTATTTCTTGGATATACAATTGTAGCAATCATTTTATTAATCCGCTTTACAAAAAACCTATTTAATATCTTCTTAAAGATAAAACAGTATAAAAAAATAAAAAAAGACAAAGCTACCCTTGTTTTAGTTGACGATTTAATTAGTCCACACACCTTTTGGAACTACATTTTTATCAACAAAGAGGAATACAATTCAAACAAGATTGAAACTGAACTCTATACACACGAGTTAACACATGCTCTACAAAAACACACGTTTGACATATTATTTATTGAATTTTTACAAATCGTTTTTTGGATCAATCCAACATTTATATTCCTTAAAAAAGCAATAAAGTTAAATCATGAGTTTTTAGCAGACAATGAAGTAATTATTACACATAAAAACACTACCGAGTATCAATATTTACTATTAAATAGAGCTGCTTGGAACAACGAATATTACTTGGCCAGTAATTTGAATTATTTATTAACTAAAAAAAGATTATTAATGATGACAAAACAAAGTTCTCGTACCAAAATTTTGCTTAAAAAACTGGCAGTAATACCAGTAATAGCAGGATTCACTTTTCTCTTTGCTGAAAGAGTTGAAGCGCAAAAAAAAGATACTGACAAAGCACCTGTATCTATACAAGTAAAAAATAGTGCCAAAAATTTAAAAGGAGAATCTTCTAAAGAAATATTAGTGGTGTACACTTATGAAGATGGAAGTACAATACAAAAAAAATACGATGATCTTACCTTAGAAGAAAAGCAACAACTTCCCCCACCTCCTCCGACTAAGAAAAGAGTTTATAGGATAACTCCACCAACTCCAAATTCTCCAGTAGTAAGGGTGAGAGAAGAATCAAACATACCACCGCCTCCTACTAGAGTAAAAAAAGGTGATGTTTCACGTATTCCCCCTCCACCTCCGACTGTTAGAGTAAAAAAAGGAATGAGAACAGATATTCCTGCTCCTCCAAAACCAATGGCTCCTTTGGAATATATCAAAAAACATAAAAGTAAAAACACGGAGTATTTTTATAATGATAAAAAAATAAGTTACAAAAAAGCTTTAAAACTTTTAGAAACTGACGATTCTATTAATTTACAAATCTGGAATAAAAATGGTAAAACCACATTTAAACTTTCAGAAAAACCTATAGTTATAAAAAACTAATTATGTTAAAAGCCTCTTAAATGAGGCTTTTTTTGTAACAATTACTTAAAACACTCGTTATTAACTCATAAGCTTATTTTTATGTTAAAACGATTTTTCCTTCTTTGTTCAGGAGCAGATTTAGTATTGCTTGAAAAATGTGCTAACGGAGAACAAAATAAATATGCGGGTATTGGAGCCACTGTTTTCTTTACCGCACTAATGGCAACCATTGCTGCTGCTTATGCTTTATACACTGTTTTTGACAACATATACACTGCTATTTTCTTCGGAATTATTTGGGGACTCCTAATTTTTAATTTGGATAGATTCATCGTTTCTACCATTAAAAAAAGTGAGTCTAAACGAAAAGAACTCGTTCAAGTGCTTCCTAGATTGTTACTTGCCATGATAATTGCTGTAGTAATTTCTAAACCTTTAGAATTAAAAATTTTTGAAAAGGAAATTAACCAAGTGTTGTTGACTGAGAAAAATCAGATGACTTTGGATAACAAAACTCAAATTGCACAACAATTCACTCCTGAAATAACAAAAATCAATTCAGAGATTACTTCTTTAAAAGATGAAATCACTACGAAAGAAAACGAGGTAAATACCTTATATGAAACCTATATAGCTGAAGCCGAAGGAAGAAAAGGCACCAAACTCATTGGTAAAGGCCCTGTTTATAAAGAAAAGAGAGACAAGCATGATACTGCTTTACAAGAATTAACTCAATTAAAAGCTGAGAATACCGAAAAAATAAAACAGAAAGAAGCTGCTATTACTAATTTGATTGAAAGTCAAAAATTAAAAGAAACACAAACAGAACCTATTATTTCTAATTTCGATGGTTTAATGGCTCGGGTGAATGCACTAAACAAATTACCTTGGCTACCTTCTTTTTTTATTTTTCTATTATTTTTAGCAATAGAAACTGCTCCTATTTTTGCCAAACTTATCAGTTCAAAAAGTGAGTATGATTATAAATTAGAAAACCATGAATCTTTAGTTAAAACTTGGATTCAACAACAAGTACATCAACGAAAAGCTATTTTACAGACTGACATAGACCTCAACAACAAAGTATATTCTGATTTAAAAACAGAAGAAGAACTCTACAACTACAAACAAAAAATGGCTCGTAACCTTATGAAGCTACAAACCGATTCTTTTTATAAGAATCAACAAGATATTTTATAAACAAATGTAATTTTTACAATTATATTTATTTTTATATTTTCGTTCCCTACGAAAACAAAATAAATTAATTGCATGAAAATCAATACACTCGCTATTTTTTTAATAGCGTTTATGCTATGCAGCAATATCTTTTCTCAAGAAAAACAAAATCTTTCCTCTATTTCTATTCCAAAAGAGCTAAAAGAAAGTGCAAATGCTATAATTAGACTAAACAAAACAATAATAGATGTAGAAACTATAGACCACCTTGTTGTTAAGCAACAAAGAATAGTCACTGTTCTTAATAAGCTAGGCAAAAAACACATTAACGCTTACAAACACTATAACAATGATACCAAGATAACTAAGTTATCAGCTATTATTTATGATGCGTTAGGAAATAAGATTAAAAAATATTCTAAAAGTGATTTTCAAGATGTGAGTGCTATTGACGGTGGGACTTTATATTCTGACTCTAGAGTTAAGTTTTTAGAACACACACCAACTTCATATCCTTACACTGTTGTTTTTGAATCTGAATATAAAAACTCGTCAACAGGGTTTATTCCTAAGTGGTTTCCAATTGAAAATTACAATTTAGCGATTGAAAAAAGTATTTATATATTAAATAATCCTAAAAATATTCCATTTAGAAAAAGAGAGAAAAACTTCGACGTTTTTTCTATTAAAAACTCTTCTACTGGTAATAATTTAAACTATTCTTTAACAAATCAATTAGCTATTAGACCAGAATACTATACCTTAAATTTTGAAGAGCTTGTTCCTAATATGTCTATCTCACTTGATTCATTTAGTCTAAAAGGAATTAAGGGTAATGCTAAAAACTGGAAAGAGTTTGGAAAATGGATGTATAACGAACTTATTAATGGCAGAAATCAATTATCTCCTTCTACTATCTCAAAGGTTAAACAATTGGTTAAAGGCATTAATAATTCTGCTGATAAGGCTAAAGTCATTTACGAATATGTGCAAAACAAAACAAGATATATTAGCGTACAAGTAGACATCGGTGGTTGGGAGCCTATTGCTGCAAACAAAGTAGATGAGGTAGGCTATGGAGATTGTAAAGGATTAACCAATTACACTAAAGCCCTTTTAGATGCTGTTGGTGTGAAATCGCACTACTCAATTGTTTGGGCCGGTAATGCTAAGAAAAATGTTTTTAAAGATTTTTCTTCTATGCAAGGTAACCATGTTATTCTAAATATTCCAAATAATGGAAATGATATTTGGTTAGAATGTACTAGCCAAACTATCCCTTTTGGTTTTTTAGGAGATTTTACAGATGATAGAGATGTACTGGTAATAACACCAGAAGGAGGCGTCATTAAAAGAACTCCTGCTTATATTAACAAAGACAATTTACAACTTACCAAAGCTGATGTTACGTTACTGCCAAATGGAAACATCTCAGCTCATTTTGAGAGGAAATCATACGGAACACAATATTATGACAAGTATTCTATAGAAGAATTTACTAAAAAAGAGCTCAATAAATATTACAAATCTACGGTTTGGGATTACAATAATAATTTAGAAGTTGATAACATTAAGCATTCTAACAATAAAGAACAAATTGAATTTACTGAGGATCTTGATGTTAAAATAGAAAAATTTGCAACTGTTAGAGATAGTAGTTATTTATTTAAACTTAATATTTTTAATCGAGTTACTGGAATCCCAAAAAAATATAGAAATAGACAGCAGCCATTAGAAATTGAAAGGGGATTTACCGATAAAGATGAATTTATTTTTACTCTCCCAGAGGGGTACACATTTACAAGTTTACCAGAAAAAAGAAACATCACTAATAAGTTTGGAGCTTATCGTATTTCATTTGAAAAAATAAACAACACTACATTTAACTATAAAAGAGAGTTTTCTCTTATTAAAGGAATACATTCAAAAGAGGATTATAAAGCCTACAGGAAATTTAGAAAAACAGTTGTCAAATACGATAACTTAAGAATAGAATTAATAAAACTATAAAATTACTATGAAAAAAATACTGTCTGTTTTCGTGTTAATTATAACAATACACATAAATGCACAAGAAATTAACTTCGGAAAAGTTTCTAAAGAAGAGCTTCAAGAAAAATTTCACCCCTTAGACTCAACAGCAGATGCCGCTTACCTCTTAAAAGAGAGAAGAACATATTTTGAATATGATTCAAATAAAGGTTTTCAAGTTGTTACTGACTACCATGAACGTATTAAAATTTATACAAAAGAAGGATTTAATTATGCCTCAAAAAAAATAAAATTCTACAATCCCGACTCTGGAGAGCAAGAAAGAATTAGCTCATTAAAAGCATATACTTATAACTTAGAAAACAACAAAATTGAAAAAGTTAAACTCTCTAAAAAAGATGTTTTTGATGAAAAACTAAATAAATATAGAAGTCAAAAAAAAATAACGTTACCCAATGTTAAAGAAGGCAGTGTTATTGATTTAAAATATACCTTAACTTCACCTTATTGGAACATCAAAACTCTGAATTTCCAGTATGGAATTCCAGTTAAAAATTTAAATTACAAAGTAGAAATCCCTGAATACTTTACTTTTAACAAAAGATTAAAAGGCTATTACAATATCCCTTTAAAAGAATATAAAAAAAGGGCCTCTATAAATATTTCTTCAAAAACTAGAAGTGGTTACCGTACTGTAAAAACATCTTTTAACAACACAAAAATAGATTACTCTAATTTTGTCTCTGAGTTTTCTGCCACTAACATTCCTGAGATTAAGGAAAATGAACCATATTCTGGAAATATTGACAATTATAGGGGCGGAATTCAGTTTGAACTTTCTGGAACAAACTTTTTAAAAACAGGAGGAGGAATAAAAAATTATACCACAACATGGGAAGACGTATGTAAAACGATATACAAGTCATCTAGTTTTGGAAATGAATTGGAAAAGAGCAGTTATTTTGAGGATGATTTGAAAAGTATTTTAACACAAGCTAAAAATGATTCTGAAAAAATTGCTTTAATATTTCAATTTGTAAAATCTAAAATTAAATGGGATGGTTATTATGCTAAATATACAGATGTGGGCGTAAAAAAAGCCTTTAAGGAAGGAGTAGGTAATTCTGCTGAAATTAATTTAATACTAACATCTATGTTACGCAGTGCAGGACTAGATGTGAACCCTTTGTTAGTAAGTACTAAAAACAACGGAGTTCCTTTATTCCCTACTTTAGAGGGATTCAATTATCTTATTTCTAAAATAAATTTATCAGACGGTAAATACATTTTACTAGACGCTACTGAAAAATATTCCACAATAAATATTCTTCCATACCGAACTTTAAATTGGTATGGTAGAGAAGTTCTTAAAGACGGTTCGTCAACTAAAATTAATTTAATTCCTTTAAATCACACTGAAGAAAATAACATATTACATGTAAAAATTGATGAATCTGGAGAAGTCATTGGAATGTACAGAAAATTATTAACAGGTCATTCTGCCATGTTTTATCGTCAAAAAAACAATCTTAAGAAAGAAGAAGAAATTATTAACACCATAGAAAGTGACCATGGTATAGAAATCGACGAGTTCAAAGTTTTAAACAAAGAAGACTTGTCTAAACCTATTATACAAAATTTAAAATTTTCTGGTGAGGATTTTATTGAGGGAATAAACAATAAACTATATTTTTCTCCTTCATTCTTCCTAGCTACAAAAGAGAATCCTTTTAAATCTAAAGAGCGAAACTTTCCCATAGATTTTAGTATGCCATGGCAAGATCAATATTCTGTTTCCATTACAGTTCCCAATAGTTACTCTGTAGAGTCGTACCCAGAAGAATTAGCAATAGGGTTACCTAATAATTTAGGAATATTTAAATACAAAGTACTGGTACAAGGAAACAAAATTAAACTCTCTTCAGTAGTTCAGTTTAACTCAAATATAATAGCTCCCCAATATTATACTATCGTAAAAGACTTTTACAATCAATTAGTAAAAAAACAAACTGAAAAAATTGTATTAGTTAAAAAACAATAAAACCTCAAGACGTATTTATTGAAGTTGAAAAAGCGGGTAGTTAAAAATTACTCGCTTTTTATTTATAGCGCTATCGCTATTGAATTCTTTACTTCACTAATTGTAAAAACACTTCGGGTATTACCAACATATTTTAATGCTGTAAGCTTGTTCACTATAAAATCTCGGTAAGCATCCATGTCCTTTACATAGACCTTTAAAATATAATCGTAATCTCCACTTACATGGAAACATTCAGTTACCTCCTCTAATCTATTAACTTCTTTTTCAAAAATCGCTATATGATCTTTATTATGCTTCTCTAACTGAACATGGCAAAAAACTAAAAACGACTTTTCTATTTTATCTTTATCAACCACCGCCACGTATTCTGTGATAACCTTTTCTTTTTCTAATTTCTTTATTCGCTCGTAAACTGCCGTAACAGACAACCCCAATTGTAATGACAATTGTTTTGTTGTTTGTTTACTATCTGTTTGAAGCAACCCTAATAACTTCTTATCTATCTTATCTAACTTCATCTGAAAAAAAATCTGTTTTTATTACAACTTACCTGAACACAGGCTAATAAAAAACTAAGTACAAATACAAAGTTAGTATAATTTTCTACAAAAAACGCTTTGTATTGATTTTTAAACAACTAAAACAGAACTTAGTACTCTACTAATAATTAACTTTAATCGATATGAAATTTAAACCAGCAAACAACATACAAGATTTACAATATTTCGGAGAATTTGGTGGAGTTAACCCTTCAATTTCAGATTCTTCTACCTATACTTTTTTATCAGCAAAGACCATGTTTGATACTTTTGAAGGGAATACAGATGGCTGTTATTTATACTCTCGCCATTCATCTCCCTCAAACTTATACCTATCTGAAGCCTTAGCTGCTATGGAAGGTACTGAAACTGCTAATGTTTCAGCTACAGGTATGGGGGCAATTACTCCTACTATTTTACAAATATGTGGAGCTGGGGATCATATTGTTTCAAGTAGAACTATTTATGGAGGAACCTATGCTTTTCTAAAGAATTTCACACCTAAAATAGGAATTGAAACTTCATTTGTAGACATTACAAAATTAGATACGGTAGAAGCTGCTATCAACAAAAACACTAAAATGATTTACTGCGAAACCGTAAGTAATCCATTATTAGAAGTTGCAGATATTAAAGCTCTTTCTGCATTAGCTAAAAAGCATAATCTACAGTTGGTAGTTGACAATACATTTTCTCCTCTATCAATTTCTCCAGCTCAATTGGGTGCCGACGTTGTTATTCACAGTTTAACAAAATTCATCAATGGTTCTTCTGACACTATGGGAGGAGTTATTTGTGGAACTGCTGATTTTATCAATTCTCAAAAAAGTGTAATTGATGGGGCAAGTATGTTATTAGGAGCTTCTATGGACTCTTTGCGCGCTTCTTCAATCCTGAAAAATATGAGAACCTTACACATCCGTGTGAAACAGCATAGTAAAAATGCTAGTTATTTAGCTGAAAAATTTGAAGCTGACGGGTTAAAAACTGTATACCCAGGATTACCATCACATCCTTCTCATAAGGTGTTTAAATCAATGATGAATGAAGAATATGGTTTTGGAGGAATGCTAACTATTGATGCTGGATCTCTAGACAAAGCCAATGCTTTAATGGAATTAATGCAGGATAAAAATCTAGGGTACTTAGCTGTAAGTTTAGGTTTTTATAAAACTTTATTTTCAGCTCCAGGTACTTCAACGTCATCAGAAATTCCTTTAGAAGAACAAAAAGAAATGGGACTTACCGATGGATTAATTCGTTTTTCTATTGGATTAGATAATGACATAGAGCGCACCTATCAAATGATGAAAACTTGCATGAAAGAAGTAGGCGTTTTGTAAAACACTTGTAACATCTTTTCAATCCTGTCATTTTAAGCAAAGTGAAAGACATTAAACCATTTCTCATTGTTTAAAATGACATTTTTGTTTATCTACTATTTCTATTCCATTTTTTCTAAAAAATATTGTAAACTAATTCGATTTGTGTAATTCTTCACAAAGTCGTAACATTACAAGCCGAAAAAATTACCACTTATGCAAGACGACAAAAACCTATCTGAAATTGAAATAGAGAATCAAAAAATAATTCAAAATAAAGAATTAAGCATATGGGAAGCTTTGATTCCTGTTTTAGCTCTAATAGGTATGCTTGCATATAATGTATACGTATTTGGAGACGATGCTTTAAGTGGAAGTAATCAGTTTATTTTATTATTAGGTGGAGCCGTTGCTGCTATTGTAGGTTTTAAAAACAAGGTTTCCTACGAAAGAATGATTGAAGAGGTTGCTGAAAATATAAAATCTACCGCAGGCGCTATCTTAATTTTGTTAATGGTGGGTGCGCTTGCTGGAACATGGCTTGTAAGCGGCATTATTCCTTCAATGATTTATTACGGACTTCAGATTTTAAATCCAACTATCTTTTTAGTAGCTTGTTTAATAATCTGTGCTGTTATATCTGTTGCTACTGGAAGCTCATGGACAACTTCTGCAACCGTAGGTATAGCTTTAATTGGTATTGGTGAAGCTCTAGGTATTTCTTTAGGAATGACTGCTGGTGCAGTTTTATCTGGTGCTTATTTCGGAGATAAAATGTCGCCAATGTCAGACACTACAAACTTAGCTCCAGCAATGGCCGGAACAGATTTGTTTACACATATAAGATATATGGCTTACACTACTGTACCTACTTTTATAGTAACTATTATCTTTTTTATCATTTTAGGTTTTACCCAAACAACCACTGGTGACGCGAATACTCAACAAATGCTTAGCGACATTAACAAAGCTTTTAATATAACCCCATGGTTATTTCTTGTCCCAGTATTAGTTGTAGTTTTAATTATTAAAAAGACACCTCCTTTAATAGCTCTTTTAGCAGGAACTATATTAGGTGGCGCTTTCGCTTTAATATTCCAACCACATGTAGTAGCTCAAATTTCGGGAGTTGAAGAACTAAGCTTTGAATCTGCTTACAAAGGGATAATGCAGTCAATAACTGTTGAAACTTCTGTAGCTACGGATAATGAAGTATTAAAAGATTTATTCACCGCTGGTGGAATGAAAAAAATGCTTGGAACGGTTTGGTTAATTTTATTAGCAATGGTTTTTGGTGGAGTTATGGATGCTATCGGAGCCTTGGCTAAAATTAGCAGTTTCATGTTAGGCTTATTTGATTCAGTATTTGGATTATTTGCCAGTACTGTTGGTACATGTATAGGTTTAAATTTTACCGCTTCTGATCAATATTTAGCAATTGTTGTACCTGGAAAAATGTATGCACAAGCTTATAAAGATAAAGGGTTAGCCCCTGAAAACTTAAGTAGAACTTTAGAAGATTCTGGTACTGTTACTTCTGTTTTAATCCCTTGGAATACTTGTGGAGCTTATCATTCTGGCGTTTTAGGTGTTCCTGTTATAGATTATGCTTTTTATGCCATGTTTAATTGGCTAAGTCCTTTTACAACATTACTATTTGCTGCATTTAGAATTAAAATAAAACAACTAGCTTCTAAATAATAACATTTATAAACCTCACCTTTCGTGAGGTTCTTTTTTTATGATTGTAAAAGCTCAAATACAAGACGCTAACTTATTAACTGAAATTGCCATAAGTTCAAAAGCATATTGGGGATATTCCAAAGAACAAATGGAAAAGTGGAAAAACGACTTAACAGTCTACCCTAAAATGTTTGCCGACTGTAATATTTATAAATTTCAAGTTAATGATACTACAGCTGGTTTTTACGTTTTATATCGAGCTAATATCAGAACAAGTTTTTTAGATTTTTTATTTGTCTCCCCTAAATTTATAAACCAAGGAATTGGTTCTAAACTACTAGAACATGTAAAAAAATCTTGTATAGGCGGTTCTTGTGCTGTATTAAATGTTTTATCTGACCCAAACTCGGATACTTTTTATTTAAAACATGGTTTTGAAATAATTGGAAAACGAGAGAGTAGTATTAAAGGACGTTTTTTATCTGAAATGGAGCTATATTTTCCTGAAAACATGTAACAAAGTTGATACTATCAAAAGTACCCATGGAGTTCCATGCAAAAAGACATCAAACCAATCCATAAACTGCATAGCGTGCTCTCCTGAAAAGGCATTCCCTCCTGCTATCCATTGTAACTTCCCAACAATATGTGGGGGTCTAAAAGGTGCTAAACCTAAGGTTAAACTTGCTATTAAAAACAACTTCCAATTTTTTCGCAGCTTTTCTTTCATTTTATATAAACCAGTTCCACACTACTCCAAAACGAATTACGAAATCTCTATACGGGTAATTCGGAGCCGAAAAATAATTCTTTTTTAACACAAAAGAACTTATGTTGTCTGCTTTAAAATATATTCTAGTTCTACGAACCCTAGCATTGAAAAACAAATCAACAGTTGGATATCCTATTTCTGTGTCATTTTGCAAGGTGAATTCAGCTAACAACGGATTATACACATTCGCTTTATATTTTGAAAAATACTTAAATGTAGCTCCTATTTGTACCAACAAAGGTTTTCCTTTAAACCATTCATCTGTATAGTAAAGTGTGTTACGAGTAACAAATTCTGGAACCCTAAAAACACTATTTCCACTTGCTACTTTTTGATACATTAAAGTATTATCTAAAGCAAATTTTCCAAAGGTAAATTCTTTAGATGCCTTTGCCTTTAAATAGTTTACATCTCCTGAAAACTGTTTCGGTTGACCATTTTCATCAAAATACGTGTAATTACTAATATTAGTGATATCCAACGAGGCATTTCCCCATTTAGACTCAATAACCCCTCCCAATGTACGTGTTCCTATTTGAGAAAAATTATTTTCCCAATTAAAATTATCGTAACTACTTTGATGTAATAAAAAATTAAAATTAGGTGATTTGTTACTTATTCCTAACCTTCCTTTCACAGTAAGTACACTATCTTTTTTATAGAAAGCTTCCCCTGAAAGATGATTCCCTGACAATCGACCACTTCCTGGTGTAAGACTTCCTGAAGCATTTACATGAAAGTTTCCTATTCTTCCATTCCAATCAGCTTCAAACGAAATTGCATCTCCCTTCAGCTTATTCTTTGTAATTCCAACTGTATTATTCTGTAAGTTTTCATATCCATATGCATAATTTGATAATTCTGTTTTTACACGAAATTTTCCTAGTACATATTTTGAATTAAAATCTAAAAAAAACTGATTATTATATAGTAAATAAATAGTTTTGTTATTAATGTTACTCGAAATATTTGCATCACCAAACATATCTGATGCTGTACCTTGAGTAAATCGATAAAACTTAGAATCTCTAGTAAATGAATGTCCCAGTTTTAAATTAGAAAAGTCTTTTTGACTCACACTATCTTTTGAAGAAAGCAATTTAAAAGTATGCTCAAAATACAACCTTTTAGCATCTAAAGTACTCTCAGCATCATTCAAATTCACATCCATTCTACCTCTATTTCCACTAAAATTAGGATCGTCTGCTAAAAATGCTTCTAAAGATGTCTCTGTCAATCCTCCACTTTCTTGATTAAAAAAATCTTGATTTACAGCATGTCCTCTAATCGCATATTGTCCCTTAGGAGTCTCGTAACTAAAACTCACCCTAAAATTACCTGTGCTAGCTAAAGAACGTCTATAAGCCCCTAAAGAACGAAGTCCTTTATAGGCAATTGCTAGATTAAACCGTTTGGAAAAATTTGTTGTGAAAAGCGCATCCAATACCTGACCTTGCTCCAGCCCTGTACGATACATTATTTCTGTTGTAGGGGTAGGCACATGGTAATAATTCACTTCTTCAATTTCAAAATAATTGAACATTTTTGCTCTAAAACCTATATTAGGAAACTTAGAAATATTAGTAAAATCGTATCCTAAATTGTTAAAAGTTTGCCCTTGATTATGAAAAGCCAATAATTCAAAATTATCCTTTCTTAAGAAATTGAACTTGTACTCTTTTTGAATTGTTAATGTGGTATCTACAATGGTAGTATCATTTTTATGTGATATAATTTTATAATCTGTGTACTTAGTTTTTCCACTCAACTTTACATTTATTTCATTATCTGGTAGTGAATCCATATTTTGATTAAGCCCTCCTCTACCTCTACCAAATCCTCCTTCAATTGTTCTTATTTGGGCAAAAATTACCTGAACACTTATCAAACAAAAAAATACTAAGAAATTTTTCTTCATAACAACAAAAGTAAAATAATTTAACGACAAAAATCACGATTAATTTCTTTGAAATCTGTTAATTTGTAGCATGTTGCAATTAAATTATAGCGGTTGTAAATTAGAAGCAGGAACAGATGAGGCCGGTAGAGGCTGTTTATCAGGACCTGTAGTTGCAGCAGCCGTAATTTTGCCTGATGATTTTCAGCATGAATTGCTAAACGACTCCAAGCAACTTTCAGAAAAAAAACGACAAAAACTTCGACCTTATATTGAAGAACATGCACTTGCTTTTGGAGTTTCTTTTATACATCAAGAAGAGGTTGATGAGCTAAACGTTTTACAAGCATCTATTACTGGAATGCATCGTTCAATAGAACAATTAAATGTACAACCTGAGTTTATTATTGTTGACGGGAACAAATTCAAACCCTATCAAGAAACGCCACATCAAACCATTGTAAAAGGCGACGCTAAATTTATGAGTATCGCAGCTGCTTCTGTACTTGCCAAAACCTATCGTGATGAGTATATGGAGAAAATTCATCAAGAATTTCCGCAGTACAACTGGCAGAAAAACAAAGGATATCCTACAAAAGAACATCGCGAAGCTATTCGTCAATTTGGAGCAACTCCCTATCACCGAAAATCATTTAAATTGTTGCCAGAACAATTAAAATTGAAACTTTAATTTTTCTATTTTTGTCTTCCAATTTTTTAGAAGATGATTAAAAGAACTCGTACCGAAATTAACAAATGTATCATTCACAAAGTAGCTAACAAATACAATAGTGGCCAGAATGCCTTTTCTGAAAGTCTAGTGCGTTTTGATGAAGAAAGTTACGAATTGTTACTCCCTTTTTTACTAAAGCCTTTCGGTTCAGTTACTCAGAGTTATCGTTTTAGTCATCATGCTGATGTTCGTCTAAACGAAATAAATAAATATACTTCTGATATTTTTGAAGATGATAGCAACGAAGTTTTTATTGAACATTCTAAAAACATTGTTAATCATCTATACGAACAATCAAACTCTGCCAATATTAAAACGGGGGATGTAATTGTAGCTTATTTTGAAGGCATTGAATATAAAGATGTTTTAACTGAGGCTGTTGGTGTTTTTAAAATTGAAAGTAAGGTAGACTTCTTTCAAACCTATTTAGATGATGATAGTTTTGATGTAGTGGTTCAAAAAGGAATTTCAACAAAAAGATTAGATAAAGGTTGTTTAATTTTAAACTCTACTGATGCAGAAGGAACTGTAGTTTTATCGGTAGATAACAACCAATACGATGCGCAATACTGGATTAAAAACTTCTTAAGTGTTAAATATGCTGATGATCGTAACTTACATACTCAAAATTACTTAGAAATGTGCAAAGAGTTTTCTGAAGAGGTTATAAAACCTGAATTTGGAAAACAAGAACAAAGTAACTTCTTAGCCAACACTGTTGATTATTTTAAAGAACATGAAAGTGTAGATTATCATGGCTTCAAAGATGAAATTTTTGAAGAAGACAAGCATAAAGATCTTTTTGAAGATTATAAGCAGCACTTTGAAAAATTAAACGATGTACTAATTCGTAATAATTTTGAAGTATCTGATGTTGTTTTAAAGAAGGAAAAAAGTAAGTTTAAAACTGAAATTAAATTAGACACCAATATTCAAATTAAAATTGATGTTGATGCTCCTGATGCTTCTGCTGAATATTTAGAACAAGGATACGATGAAGACAAGAAAATGAAGTTCTATAAAGTATATTATAATACTGAGAAATAATTAGTAACAAAGTTTCAAAGTAAGATGAACTTTGAAACTTTGTTACTCTACTTCTTTAAACTGAAAACTACTCCTTTTCAGCCATTTTCTTTACATAATCGGTAATAATTACAATAGTTTGTGCCCCCACTTTACCTTCAATATATTTAGCATTTTCAGGATCTAACGAAATTCTACGTACAGCCGTTCCTTGTTTTGCAACCATACTAGAACCTTTTACTTTCAAATCTTTAATCAACACAACATTATCTCCTGCTTGTAAAATAGCTCCGTTTACATCTCTATGAATTATTTTTTCACTTTCATCTAAATGTTCACCTGTAGCTTCAGCGAAACGCAATTCCTCATCCTCTAAATACATCATATCCAATAAATCTTGAGACCACCCATCCTTTTTAACACGGTGTAACATTCTCCAAGCCATAACTTTCACTGCTCTAAACTCACTCCACATACTGTCATTTAAACAACGCCAGTGATTTGCGTCTGTAGCTTCTGAGTTTTCAATTTGTTCAATACAAGTACTACAAGCCAACAAACTCCCATCAACTCCTCCTGTTGAAATTGGTGGTACTTCATAAATTGACAAATCGCTTTTTGATCCGCATAACTCACATTGATTTCCGCTTCTATCTTGTAATTCTTGTAATAAACTCATTTTATTCTTTTTTTGCTTCGCAAAAGTACATTTTTAATTTATATTTAAGCTATGTTATTAGAAAGCGAACGACTAATTATTAAGGAAGCTCTAGTGAGCGATGCTCCTTTTTATTTTCAATTATTTAATGATCCTGATTGGATTCAATTTATAGGAGATAAAAATTTAAAATCTATTGAAGAAACCCGTATCTACCTAAAGGATACTTTGTTTAAAAACTCTAAATTAAATGGACTTGGTTTTTTCACGGTTATTTTAAAAGAAACCAACAAACCTATTGGAGCCTCTACAGCACTGCAAAGAGACAAGTTAGATTTTATTGATATTGGATACGCATTTCTGCCAGAAGGAAGAGGTAAAGGATATGCAACAGAGGCTACAAAACTAATTATTGAATACGTCCGTACTAAATTTAAACAAGAAAAAGTATTGGCTTTAACTATGCCCAAAAATGAAAAATCTCAAAAACTATTAAAAAACCTAGGTTTTGAGTTTATTAGGATGCAACAAGTTTTTGAAAACGGAGAAGATTGTGTATTTGAATACACCTTTTAAGGAATTTAAATTCTCCTTTATTACTTTAAACTTTTTTTACTTTTTAAGAAAGTAAAAAAAACATACTTTTGTCACCATATCTCCCCTTTTATTTTTTAAGAAACTAACTACTTAAGCCTATACAATTAGGTTTATAGTTATGATTTATTAAACTAAACCTAACTAAAATATGAAAATTCAACTAACACTAAAACCTTCTCAAAGAAGAAGAAGGGGATCAAAAACTAAAACTAATAAATTTCTATTTTTCCCTCTTATATTTAGGGGAGAATTTTATTGGTTGGAAAGAGTCACTATAAAAAAGAACTTTAATGGAAGAAGCTTTATGATTACTGATATTATAAGACATAAAAAACAACTAATAATAAAGTAACTAGTAGGTAAAATTAAAGTATTTTAAAGAGTCAGAAAGATTTTTATTTCTGGCTTTTTTACTTCTTTTATTCTAAATACAAATCAATTAACCCTTCTGGTGTTTTAACTTCAATAGTTTTAGCATCTCTATCTACTTTCTTAATAAAGTCATCAATCATAGGAATGAAAATCTCTTTTCCGTCTCTATCAATTTCAAATAAAGGTTGAGCTGAAGAGTCATTAATACTTACTATATTTCCTACCTCTCCAAAAGAAGTATCAACAACCTTAAAACCTATCACTTCATGATAATAAAATTTATCTCCAGAAAGTTTAGGAAGCATATCTAATGGCAGGTAAACTTCAGAACGTAAAATAGCTTCGGCATCTGCCTCCGTATCAACATCCTCAAACTTCACTCTAAACATAGTTCCTTTACTCAGGGAAGATTTTTCAATAAAAAAAGGAATCAGATTATTGCCTAAATCGACAAAAACTGATTCCAAATTTTCGTAAAGATCGGGTTCATCAGTATCTAACTTAATAACTACCTCACCCTTAAAACTATGTTTTTTAACGATTTTGCCAAGATAAAAGCAATCTTCTTTTTGCATCATCGTAGTACAGTTTTTATTCTTCGCTATCAGCACCTGATTCAGCAGCAGCATCCTCGCTATCTTCTACAGCAGGAGTTGCAGCAGCTATACGTGCTTCGTTTACAGCTTTTTCAGCTTCTAAAGCTTTTGCTTTAGCGTCAGCTTCAGCTTTTGCTAAACCTTCTGTTTTACCAGCAACTTTAGCCGCTTTTTCTTCTAACCAAGCAGTAAATTTAGCTTCTGCTTGCTCTTCAGTTAAAGCACCTTTCTTTACTCCACCAGCTAAGTGATTCTTTAATAAAGCTCCTTTATAAGATAAGATTGCTCTAGCAGTATCAGTTGGTTGAGCACCATTTTGTAACCACTTTACAGCTCCGTCAACATCTAAATCGATAGTTGCAGGATTAGTATTAGGATTGTAAGTTCCGATTTTTTCTAAGAAACGACCGTCTCTTTTAGCTCTTGAATCAGCAGCTACTACCCAATAAAATGGTTTTCCTTTTTTACCGTGTCTTTGTAATCTAATTTTTACAGGCATAATTTTAATTTTTAAGGTTCGCGACCTTGGTTATTAATAAATCTTATTATCTCGTAATAAGTGGGCGCAAAATTATAAAATATTTTTCAAATAACACCTAAAAAGATTTTTTATTAAAATAAAAAAGAGCCTGTTAAACAGGCTCTTAAGAAAAATAAATTGTGAGGTATATTATAATACTCTAACGCTAACTGCGTTTAATCCTTTTTTTCCTTCTTTAAGTTCAAACTCAACAGTATCACCTTCTCTAATCTCATCGATTAAACCTGATACGTGTACAAAATGTTCTGTGTTTGATCCTGACTCTGTAATAAATCCAAAACCTTTAGATTCATTGAAGAACTTTACTGTTCCTTCTTTCATTGTAAAAAATATTATATTAAAGTACAAATGTAATCTTATTAATTGATTATCAATCACTTTTTTTCATTTTTATTTTAAAATTAACCTACACTTAACATCTATTTACTGATTACAATCAGCTATTCAAGCCTTTACATTAAGCAAAAACACTCGTTAATAACTTCTCTTAATAACAATGTAAATTCTTCGTATTTTTACACTTTGTTTTTACCCAAAACACTTCAATAAGTAATTTTTGCCCATGTATTTAATTTTCGATACCGAAACTACTGGATTACCTAAAAGCTGGAATGCTCCAATAACCGATACCGACAACTGGCCTAGAGCCATACAAATTGCGTGGCAATTACATGATGAATTAGGAAATTTAATTGAACACAATGACTTCTTAATACAACCTGACGGGTTCAATATTCCGTACGATGCAGAACGTATTCACGGTATTTCTACTGATTTAGCTATTGAGCAAGGTATTCAGTTGAGTGAAGGGTTAAAACTATTTAACAACGCATTACAAAAAACGAAGTTTATTGTTGGTCAAAATGTTGGTTTTGATGTCAATATTATGGGGTGTGAGTTTCATCGTTTAGGTGTTGAAAACAATTTAACAGAATTACCTGTTTTGGATACTTGTACCGAGCATACGGCACAACTATGTCAAATTCCTGGTGGTCGTGGAGGAAAGTTTAAACTTCCAACTCTTACCGAATTACACAATCATTTATTCGGAACAGGTTTTGGAGAAGCACATAACGCTACTGCCGATGTAGAAGCAACTACAAGATGTTTCTTAGAATTAATTCGTTTACGTCAGTATACAGAAGAACAGCTAGATGTTGCTCCTGATTATTTTCAACGTTATACAGAAGCAAACCCGAATCCAATACAGGTAATCGGACTTAAGCACTTAAACCTTAAAAAGGAAAGTGAAAAAATTCGCAAAAGAAAGTCTTCTGAAACTGAAGAAGCTAATACAATTTCTACCGCAGAAGGGTTAGCAGAGCTTGAAGGTGTTAAGTTTGCTCACTTACACAACCATACACAGTATTCTGTTTTACAGTCTACCATTCAAATTGGTAATATTGTAAATGCTGCTGCTAAGGACAATATGTCTGCAGTTGCCATGACAGATACTGGTAACATGATGGCTGCTTTTCATTTTGTACAGGCTGTATTAGGACATAACAAAGCAGCTGAAGCAGCCAATAAAGAAGCTTTAGAAAAAGGAGAAGAACCTACACAAAGTGTTTTAAAGCCTATCGTAGGTTGTGAGTTTAATGTTTGTGAAGACCATACCAATAAAAGTCAAAAAGACAACGGATATCAAGTCGTTTTACTAGCTAAAAATAAAAAGGGATACCACAATTTAGCAAAAATGTCTTCCATTGCTTTCGTGGATGGTTTTTACTATGTTCCAAGAATCGACAAAAAAGTTATTGAGCAATACAAAGAAGATGTAATTGTATTAACAGGGAATTTATATGGTGAAGTTCCTAGTAAAATATTAAATGTAGGTGAAGCTCAAGCAGAAGAAGCTTTACTTTGGTGGAAAGAACAATTCGGAGAAGATTTATATATCGAATTGATGCGTCACGGACAAGAAGATGAAAGAGTTGTAAATGAGACCCTTCTTTCGTTCTCAAAAAAACATGATATTAAAATTGTTGCTACGAACAATACCTTTTACTTAGATAAAGAAGATGCTAATGCACATGATATTTTATTGTGTGTAAAAGATGGTGAAAAACAAGCTACTCCTAAAGGTCGAGGAAGAGGGTATCGTTATGGTTTACCTAACGACGAATACTACTTTAAATCTACTGAAGAGATGAAAAAACTCTTTGCTGATTTACCTGAGGCTATTATTAACATTCAAGAAATTGTAGATAAAATAGAACCTTTTGGTTTAGCACGTGATGTATTATTACCTGCTTTTGACATTCCTGAGGAATTTAGAGATAATAAAGACCTTGAAGATGGAGGAAAAAGAGGTGAAAATAATTTTTTACGTCATTTGACCTATGAAGGAGCCAAAAAACGTTATGGAGAAATCACCGATAAAATCCGAGAACGTTTAGATTTTGAGCTTGATGTAATTGCTAAAACAGGATACCCTGGATATTTCTTGATTGTAGAAGATTTTATTCGAGAAGCACGAAACATGGATGTATCAGTAGGTCCAGGACGTGGTTCTGCAGCTGGTTCGGTAGTTGCTTATTGTTTGTGGATTACTAATATAGATCCTATCCAGTACGACTTACTTTTTGAGCGTTTCTTAAACCCTGAACGTGTATCGATGCCCGATATTGATATCGACTTTGATGATGAAGGTCGTAGTCGCGTAATGGATTATGTAATTGATAAATATGGTGCTAACCAAGTAGCACAAATTATTACCTATGGTACCATGGCAGCTAAATCATCTGTCCGTGATACCGCTCGTGTACTTGATTTACCACTGTTTGAAGCCGATAGAATTGCCAAATTAATTCCAGGAATGAAATTGAAAAAAATCTTTTCTTTAGATGAGAAAGGATTAAAAGAAAAACTTCGTTCTGAAGAAATAGAAATGGTAAATGAGCTAAAAGCTATTGCCAATGGTAATGGTCTGGAAGCAGAAACCATTAACAAAGCTAGAATTTTAGAAGGTTCAGTTCGTAATACTGGAATTCACGCTTGTGGGGTAATTATTACTCCTGATGATATTACCAAATTCGTACCGGTATCTGTTGCCAAAGATTCCGACATGTATGTTACTCAGTTTGACAACTCGGTAGTAGAAAGTGCAGGATTATTAAAAATGGATTTTTTGGGGTTAAAAACATTAACCCTAATTAAAGATACAGTAAAAATTGTTAAAGCACGTCATGGTGTAGAGCTCGACCCTGAGAATTTCCCTATTGATGATGAAGAAACTTATGCACTTTTCCAACGTGGTGAAACCGTAGGGATATTCCAATACGAATCTCCCGGAATGCAAAAATACATGCGTGAGTTAAAACCTACGGTTTTTGCCGATTTAATTGCAATGAACGCCTTGTATCGTCCAGGTCCTTTAGAATATATTCCTTCTTTTATTAGAAGAAAACATGGGGATGAGGAAATTCAGTACGACCTTCCTGCCATGGAAGAATACTTAGCAGAAACCTACGGAATTACAGTATATCAGGAGCAAGTAATGCTACTCTCGCAAAAGTTAGCTGATTTTACCAAAGGTGAGGCTGATGTACTTCGTAAAGCAATGGGTAAAAAGCAAGCTGCGGTACTAGCGAAAATGAAACCTAAGTTTGTGAATCAAGCAAAGGCCAATGGTCATGATGAAAAAGCCCTAGAGAAAATTTGGAAGGACTGGGAAGCTTTCGCATCTTATGCCTTTAACAAATCGCACTCTACTTGTTATGCTTGGATTGCCTATCAAACAGCTTATTTAAAGGCCCACTACCCTGCTGAATACATGGCGGCAGTACTTTCCAACAACATGAACGATATTAAAACGGTTTCGTTTTTTATGGAAGAGTGTAAACGCATGGGTTTAGAGGTACTAGGTCCTGATGTAAATGAATCGTATGCTAAATTCTCTGTAAATAAAGATGGCGCTGTTCGTTTTGGTATGGCGGCAATTAAAGGTGTTGGTGGTTCAGCTGTAAAGGCAATTATTGATGAACGCAAAGAAAATGGACATTACACTTCTATTTTTGATGTAGCAAAACGTGTTGATTTACGTGTTGCTAACAAAAAAGCTTTTGAAGGTTTAGTATTAGCTGGTGGTTTTGATTCCTTCACAGATACTCACAGAGCGCAGTATTATGTGAAAGATGAAAAAGGACAAACTTTTTTAGAAAAGGCTATTCGCTTTGGAAATAAGTTTCAAGAAAATCAGAATTCATCTCAGGTATCTTTATTTGGAGAAGCTTCGGATGTTGATTTACCTGAACCTTTAATTCCTGAGTGTGAAACTTGGGGAACTATGGAATTGTTAGCTCGTGAAAAAGAAGTCGTAGGAATGTATATTTCTGCACACCCACTTGATGATTTTAAAAACGAACTAAAGTTCTGCAACGCTTCTCTAGCACATTTTAAAAACATCGCTCAACATGAAGGTTTAGGGCTTTCTTTTGCTGGAATTGTTACCGATGTACAGCATCGTGTATCAAAAGCAGGTAAAGGATGGGCTGCTTTTACAATGGAAGATTATAACGATAGTTTTGAATTCCGAATTTTTGGTGAAGATTACTTAAAGTTTAAACACTTTTTGGTTCCAAATTCATTCCTATTTATCAAAACTACGATTAAACCTGGTTGGACTAATAAAGAAGGTGTGAAAGGTGAACCTAGAGTTGGATTTAATGAGTTTTTACTATTACACGATATTATGGATAAAATGTGTAAAAAACTCACCATAAAAATTCCTCTACAAGAAGTAAAAGATAACACCATAAAAGAACTACAACACTTGTTTGCTACTAACAAAGGCTCACAAAGTTTGTATTTTACCATTTGGGATGCCGAAGAAAAAATAGAGTTAAACTTACCTAGTAGAACAACTAAAATTAAAGTGTCTAGTGAGTTTTTAAAAGCATTAGACGAACAGTTTATAAATTATAAGTTGAATTAATAACCAAAATGCTACCTAGTTATCAAAACAGCATCGATTTATTAACCAATGTAGCTAGCCAAAAGTTATATAAACAACTTATAGTTCAACTTAACAAAGATTTTAGTTTAACTGGAATTGATTTAGATTTTTCTGCAAATAACACCCCTTCAGAGTTAAAAGAGAAACTTCAAAAATCAGTAAAGGAATTAATTTTACATGATTTTAATTCTTATACTAATCTTTTATATCGTATAGATGTTTCTGAAAAAGACTCACAAATTACTGAATCTAACGATATTGATAGGTATACCGAAAATGTTACGTTCTTAATTCTAAAAAGAACCTGGAAAAAGGTTTGGTTTAAAAATCAGTTTTCCAAATAAAGCTTTAGGCTGTAATTTCTTCTACAATAGCATCCAAATTATGATTTTCTTCAAAATCGCCCAACCATGTTGCTGTTTCTTCGTGATTTATAAAACTATTGAGTGCTTCTCTAACTGCTATTTTGTTTTGTTGTGGTAAATTTTCAATTACTTCTGTTAAGTTACTTAATAAGTGTTTAGGAGAAATATTTTCTTCATATAACTTAAATGCAATTTTTCCTGTTATATCTAAAAACTTTATATAGTTTGCTTTTGTAGTTATAGGTGTATTGATTCCTAATCTTTCAAAAACTTCTTTTACTACTCCTGAAGTTTGTCTTCCCCAAATACCGTCTACCAAAATTTCTTCTTTATATATATGCTTTAAAACTAATTGCAAATACAGTGTTTCTGATTTTGATGTTTCATTATAATCAACAGGTACACTCGTATCAACATGCCAATGATCTTTATGGTTTGGATAATAATAGTTTAATACAATACCGAAGTACTTTCTTAAAAAGGACTCTATTCCAAGATATAACTCTTTTTGATGAATAAAATTAGTTGTAACTAAGGTTTCATCACTCCAAAAAACAGCATCTAAATCAAATGCTTTTCCATGTCCGTGTTGCCCTGGCTTATCAACAAAAATTCCTGCAGTTGTAATTACTTCAGGTATCCCTAAAGGACAATGCTCAAAAACTTCTTGAAGTGCATTTTCTAAAATACTTAAAAAACTTTCATCAATTGAAAAATTACGTTGCTCTCCTCTTGTTCCATAAGGGTGATTCGTTAATCTGGCATAATGTAGAGGAATACCATTTATATTATTGATTGTTTTCATTATTTCTCTTTTTAAAGTTTGATATTAATTGTTTTTCCTTCTTTTGTGTATTCTCTCTTAATACCTTCTATTAAATATTGTTTTTGTATCCTTTCTTTCTTATTAGCAATAGTTTGTAAACATGCATATTGAATAATGTTCACTATATTAGAACCTGTTAAACTAAATTTCTTAGCTAACTCTTCTACGCTTACAGTATCTTCTAATTCAACGTTATCTGGTAAGTTATTTTCCCATAACATTAATCTTTCTGTATAACCAGGAGCTTCAAACTCTATAATATTATTAAAACGTCTGGTAAAAGCTGTATCAATATTGTTTTTAAAATTTGAAGCCAAAATAATTAGTCCTGGATGCGACTCTATTCGCTGTAATAAATAAGAGACTTCTTGGTTAGCATATTTATCATGAGCATCTCTTACATTTGTTCTTTTACCAAAAATTGAATCGGCTTCATCAAAAAATAAAATCCAATCTTGGTTAATGGATTTATCAAATAATTTGGACAAGTTTTTTTCTGTTTCTCCTATGAATTTTGAAACAACCATTGACAAGTCTACTCTGTAAACATCTTTACCTGTGTATTTTCCAAGTAAACTAGCTGTTAGTGTTTTTCCTGTTCCTGGAATTCCACAAAACAAAACTCTATATCCGGGTTTTATTTTTGTTTTCATTCCCCAATCATTTAACAGTATCTCTTTATATGCTAACCAGTTTTCTATTTCTTTAACATCGTTCAATGTTTTTTCTTGTAATACTAAATCTTCCCACTCTAAATCTGTAGTAATTAAACTTGCAGGAAAATTTTGACTCATTTGTGGTTTTAATTCTTTCCCTGTTAAAAACAAGTGTACATATTCCTCTGCCAAAATTAGTTTACCACTCATTAAAGGCTCATCTTCAAGTTGCTTTTCAATTCTCAACACCTTATCTCTAAACAATTTACTTTCACTTAAAATAAATTGTAAACCTCTTTCTCTTGAAGCAAAATCATTACCTCCTAAAATATATAGGGCAGTTTCACCTGTAGGTATAATTCCTCTATGATTTTTCCCTTTTACTCCTCCAAACTCTGGAAACTCACCTCCTTGTGGCAAAAACTCACTTATGATATTGTTTAAAAAATTTGGAAACATGTGAGGTACAAAAGCCAGTAGTAATAGAATAACATCTTCAGTTACTAAATTTTTATCATTCATAAAAGCAATCACAGGAGAAGGTACTCCATTGTAGTTTAATTCAAAATTTGGTTGCTTATACCCATTAAATTCACTATCAATTCTATTGGTAATAAAATCTTGTAGTACTTTAAATACTCCTATTTTATTTATTTGATCTACCTGTATGTACATAATTACCTTATTTTATAATTTCTTTTTTTTCGTTCCGTCATTAGCAAATTTTGCTTTATAATTTTCTATAGATGCATCATAACCCTGATCGGTCCCAATAGATAGCTCTGTACCTGCTACATTTTTAGAGAAATCACTTCCTAGTTTTTTGTATTTGTCTTTATCATATCGTTTGTCTTTTTCCATTTCTACACCAGTTGTTTGTAGATTATCTCCTTCTACCTCTGTATCGTCTTTAGAAGCAATCCCCTTTGATTTGTATGTAGTATTTAAAAACTGACCTGGTAAGTTATCAATATCCATAGTCATAGCTTGTTGTAAAGCCTTTGTCAAAGTGCTTTTCGCCTTTGTTTTAATTTTCTCGTCTACCTTTTTCTTCCCTTTATTGTCTTTACCGAATTCCGTATCTAAAACTCCTTTTAGTTGATTGTTAACATTTGCATCATCCTTTATTTTTGCAGTAACTTCCATATTAAAGTTTGTTCCTCTAGATTTGAAGAAAGAGGCCAATTTATTCTCAACATGTGCCATTTCTTTTTGATTATACATTGGTGATGATGGATAAATATTCATTGCCGAATTAACTCCTGAACCTCCAAATTGATCTCCAATTATATGAGCATTATCAAATCCTGGAGTACCATCTTTTCCTGCTGATCCTCCATCCCATTTTCCTCTTCCAATTCCATCTGGCTTACTTGACAAATTGAATCCTTTTACTTTTCTAGTTTGTACTTTGTCTGAAATACCTTTTATAGCCTCGTCAAAAGTGATATTTATCTCAAATGTTGGACTATCTTCTCCTGCTTTTGCTTCCTTTGCATCTCCAGCTCTTTTTGTCTTATATTTGGCTGTATATACTCCATTCTTTTCCGTTAATTCCATTTCATCTGGAATAAAGTTTCCATGTGCTGGTTTGTAAGACTTGGATTTTCCTTTTTTTAAGACTCCTTCTTCAGCTCCATCACTTTCAATGTATATATTAGGATATGAACCAAATCCTTTTCCTGTTCTAAACTTATAGCTAGAATTTCTCTTATCAAGAATATAAACTTGTTTCTTGTCTATTTTATTAATATCTGTTTTTAATGCTTTGGTAAAAGACTCTAATGGAATACCTTCTTTATCTACCACCTTTTTATTTAAGTATTGATCTAACAACGGTAAATTATCCTTTTCATCTCCTTTTGCTTGTACCTTACCAGTAGTATCATTAGGTGCTATTTTAATTTTAATATCTACATCGTTATCTTCTTTATCTTTAGCTAATGCATTAAACTTTATATCTAAATTTATTCCTTTTTTTAATTGTGGTTGGTATTTATTTTCTAGGGTTTTAGCTTCTTTCTTTTTTCTTGTATAAAACTTATCAAACGGTTCTCCTTTTTTTGCTTTTTCTCCTAATTTCTTTTCTATCTTACCTACAATCTTTTTATGTTTCGCTTTATCTTTTGCTGTTAATTTTGCTGGTTTTTGCTTTTTATTATCATCTTTTATCTTTTTTGCATGCCCCTTTTTGGGTTTCTTTTTCCCTAAAATCTTATTAAATATTTTTTTAGCCTTTTTAATAACTTTATTAATGGCTTTGTCAATTTTCTTTCTAACTTTTTTAATTATTTTTTGGATTTTCCCAGTGAGCCCCGTTACTCCAACCAAAGCAGCTAAAAACCCTATTAATACTGGTATTGCTTTGGCTAAAGCAGTTTCGATACCTTTTGCTACAGCTTTAACATTTCCTTCTGCTAATGCTTTAATACTATTTATAAATGCAGTAACTAATTCAAATATTTGTGCTGCCCTTTCAACAAAAAACTTTACAATATCTATAATCATCATCGCTGCTTTTACAAAAGCTCCTGCTGGACTTAACAAGCCCATAACCCATTTTATACCCGCTTCAATAACTTTGGTGATTATCATATCTCGAATGGCATCCATAACCATTTCTTTGAGATTACTAAACTGTTCTTTTATATACTCCCAAAGCCCCATTACGCCATCTTTTCTAACTATCTGAAAAATTTCAACAGCTTTTTCCATACCAGCAACTACGGGTTCTCCTAATAATTTTACTGCTTTACTCCTAAAATAATCCCATGTCAATCCTAACATTTGAGTTACTAAGCTGAATATTCCTGAAAGACTAAATAAATTATCTGGTAAAGTAATACCTACATTACCTAGTGAACCTGTAAGCCATTCTATTACTCCCTTAATCATGTGTTTTTTGATATTGTTCCCAAAATCAACAAAACCTTGTTTGACCCCTTGTATTAGATTACTTAAAAACCCTATTGGGTCAGAAATTATAGCTCCTATTGCACTTACAGCTGCCGCTAGTAGATTAAGCAGCATATCCTTTATTTTTAAAATAGTTTTTATAACACCAGCTAATGCATTTAACGCAGCACCAATCCAACCGGCACTTACGCTTTCTTTTATTTCATTAAACTTTTCTTGTAAACTATCAACATTTTCTTTGTATGACTGTGCTAAATCAGCCGCTAATTCTTCCTGTTTTTCATAAACAGTATCTTCTAAATCTGCATACTGGTCATTAAAGTCGCTATATGCATCTTCCGCCAATTTCTTTTGCGACTCGTCTAAACTGTCAAATTTTTCTTTTGATTTTTTCTTTCCTTCTGCAATAGCATCTAAAGCCCCGTTCAACCCATCAGCTATGATGATTGAAATATCATCTAGAACCGAGTTCATTTTACTAATAAACTTTGCTTTTTCAACTCTAAATAATTTATCTATAGCTTCCGTATCTTCACCAAAAATCCAATCATCTATTACTGTCCATCCATAAATTTCGCCTAAGCCATCTTCAACATTTTCTTCAAAGGTTTTTTGAGCGCTCTCTGCTTCTTCACTAAACTTTTTATCTACATCTTCTGAGAGTTTTTCTAAACTTTCTGTAACTGTCTTTTTTGTCTCTTCATAAATTGCTTCAAACTCGGCATATATTTTTTCTTGCTCTGTTTTATCGCTTGTTTTATTCTCCGTTTGATTAGCTAAAACATTATTCTCTGACAATACTTTAGCTGTTTGTATTTGATCTAATCCCTCTTTACTATTTACAGTCGCTGTTTTTTGGGCTACCCCCAACTGAACTTGTTCTTTTTTTCTATACTTTACTGGCGCTAACTTTGCTTCGGTTTGGGCATTGTTCTTTTCTTCTAGAGCTCCTGTAAATTTAGGTTCATTAGATTTTGCTAATTGTTCATCCGTTACCTTATTTTCAGCCATATAATCATCTAATGACTGACTTTCTTTTTCCATTGAGATCTCTTGAGATGTCTTAGGTTTTGGAATTGCTGCTTTAGCATTTAATGGTTTTGGGGTACTCCCTGAGTTTGTAGGAGGTAATGGAACAGCTTCTACTGTTGGTTGCCCTGAAGCAGGAGCTGGTTTATCTGCCTCAGATTTCATTGGTCCTGCTAACTTATCGCTTTCAGCTGTAACTTGACCTGATATATTTTCTTTTATCCCTTGAATAGGCTTCTCATCTCTAAACTCTTGTGCTTCTTCTGAGTTTTTAGGAAGTTGCTTTTCTAAATCATCTAAATTCTTTTCTAAAAGTTTTTTAAACGATTCTGGTGTAAATGGCTCTCTCTTTTTTTCTTCTTCAGAGGTTGCTGATAATGAATCTGCATGTGCTTGCTGATCGTTTTTAGCTGATTGTACAGCTGCTGATGGGTGACCTGCTTGCTGCTGTTCACCTACCTTAGCTTCTGGATCTGGATGTTGTGATTTTTCTTCTTTTACCTTTTCTGTTTTTTTTATTTGTTGTTGAAAAGCGGGATCATCTTCTGGCTTTGTTGGTGCTTTTGGTATTTTCTTTTCTTTAACTACTCCTTCTTCTTTTTTTTCTTTTTCTGAGATTTCTTCTTTATCTTTTTTTCCTTCTTTAGCTTCTGTTTTTACTTGAGTAGTGTTATTACTTTTCGGTTGTGTCACAGAAGCGCTTGCTTCTTTAGTACTATTCTTTAAACCATTAAAAGAGTGTTTATCTATTCCTTTTTTGAGAACCTCAACTTTATCTCCTCCTTCTTTTTTTTCAACTTTTTCTTTTTCAGAAATTTCTAAAACCGATGCTTTTTGAGTTACTGACTCTTCTTTTTTGGTTGAAAGGCTATCTCCTTTTTTTATTTTTTTAGGTTCTTTTAGCGCAACTTCCTCTTGTTTTTTTTCAGGTTTAATCACCTTCATTTCTGGCTTAATAAAAGGTGATGCTTCCTTACTTTTTAAAGAAGGATTAGAAGGTTTTGCTATATTTTGTTTTGCTCTAAACATTACTTATTGTCTTTACTGCCAAATACGGTAGTTTGCATCAAGCTTTAAATGAGATCTTGAATAGATTTTTATGTAATAGCTATCTCCTGGTGTAACACTAGCTATAGAAAAATTTAATGTACCTGGTATGTTAGGTCCTAATCTTTTACTTCCTATGCGAGTATCCCATATCATACCACACTTATATACTTGCACACTAAAATCTTCTGGTCCTGTACTTCCTGATCTATTATAACTTACTGAAACCTCCCCTTTAAGAGCTGAACTACTGGATGGCTTAAACGTTTCTGAATAACACGTATGAATAAAGCCACTTCTACAATTTCCTCTATGAGGTAGTGAATGGGTTGGTGAACATTCAGGATCAGAAAGTTTTTGAATTTTCTTCTGCACCATTCCTTTTTGTTGAATTGTATGTGTTAACTCATGTGCTAACAGATGCTTTCCTTCTTTGGAGTTTGGATTGTATTTACCTTTATTAAAATAGATATCGTTTCCATGCGTAAATGCTTGTGCTCCTATTTCTCGACTCAATTGTGCTGCTTCTGAATCGTTGTGAATGTTTACATGGTTAAAATCAGCTCCAAAACCTGATTCCATTTCACTTCGTGTTTGTGCATCCATTTTTTGACCTCCATTTCCTCTTTTTAACTTACTTTCAAAAGAAGATTTATTTTTTGTTGAAGCAGATTTTTCCGTTTTTGACTGCACAGCTTCCTCTTCTTCTTGCTTTTGTACTTTCTCTTCTTTTTCACAATCATCGCACTTCGATTGTACTGCTTCTTCCTCTTCTTTACTCTGTACCGCTTCTTCTTCCTCCATCTTTTGAACGGGGTGCTCGTCTTCAGTAGTTTCCATTTTTTGTACTAAAGGTGTTACTTCAGAAGCCAGTGGTTTTTGCTGTATTTCTTCTTCATTTTCTTTTTTTTGTATTGAATTAACTTCCTTATTATTTCCTACAACTTTATCAGCCATATTATCTGCTTCAACTTCATATTGATCTCCTTTTCTTCCAAATGCTAACTTCGGCTGAATAAACAAATCCTTTTTTTTATCTTTTGTTTGAACGTTATTAGCTTCTGGTTTTTTATCTCTTTTAAACATGACTTTTAAAGTTTTAGTTATATTTTACCAATTCGTAAAAATTAATTCCTTCATCCAAGGAAGTTTACATAAGCTTAAATTCCATGGTAATTTGGTATCTAATAAGATATCTTGTGTTTTTCTTTCAACTGTTAGATTGGGGTTGTCTTTAGTTAAATCTAGTTTTCCTTCTCTTTGTAAATACTCATTACGCAATAGGTCGTTTGAAGAGTTTTTTAAAACTGACCAATTTTGAAGTACTGCTCTTAACAATTCCTCTGACTTTTCTTTAAGTTCATCACTCAGTACTACATTTCTTTCAATAGAACTTTGTATGGGTAGATTGCACAAAAATTTTTCGAAAATTAAATTGTTTTCAAACTGTTGTTCTTTTTTAGTAGCTACATAATGTAGTAAGTGAACTGCTTCATTGGGTTTGATAATTTTGTTCTCATTGTCTAGAAAACCACATGTATTAAAAAACTGTTTTAAAAAAGGGTGTAATAAAATTAATCCCGCATTTTTTATAAGATGTGATTTAGGTTCGCTTACAACTTCTTTTTTGCTTGAAAAAGTGTTTTTTAACGCTTCTTGATGTCTCCTTTTATATTCAGCTCTCTTTTGTTCTTCAGTAATTTTCTCCGTTTTTAAGTTTGCTCCTTTATTTTCATAAAGATTCTTACTTTTCGCTTGCATTTTTATTCTTAATTCTTCTTTTACTTCTTTACTTTTTTCTTTTGATGATATTTTCTTCTTTAAGACTTCTTTTTTGTTTTGATTATCTACTTTTTCAGGAGTTTTTTGTGAATTAGAGTTACCTGATTCATTTTTTAGAAGAATTAATTCTTCTGCTTTGTTTTGATTTTTTTCGACCCCTACTTTATCTAGTTCATCAATACTTACATCTGATTTTTTCTCTTCTTTTTTACTTATAAACTCTGTATTGACAACCTCAATACTACTTCTTTCTTTCTTCTCTTTAAACTCCTTCTGTTCTTTACTATCAGGATGAGTTTTAAATATTTTTTTTTGAGAAGTTAGCTCTTGTAAAAATTGAGTTAGACTTTCTGAAGAGTTAAAAGCCTTTGTTCTTTTGCATATCTCTATTTCTTTTTGAACTTCATTTACTATTCTTGAAAAATCATTATTAACTGTTGCTTTGATAAAAAACTTCCATACGCTGTTTTTTATCTCATGATTCTTAAAATCAAACTTTTTGATTGTTGATAGGAAAGCCTCATATCCTTCTGGTTTACTGAAAACTCCTAGGAATAATATTTGTAATTCTTCAGTCTTAAACTGTTGAATCAATCGATTCTGTTGAACTTGATCTCTTAATGATTTTAAAAAACGTTCTTCAAAAAATTGACTTTCTGTTATTTCAAACAACATCTTTTTTGTAAAATTTTTCTCTTCTTTTTGATTCCACCAAGCTGTTGTACCGTGTTGCAAAAAGTGAAAAAAAGCATCTAATTTAGATTCTGATGTAGTAACCTTTTTTATAGCTATCTCATGTAGTTCTGGGGCTTTGAAAATTGCTTTTAGCTTTGTTATAAGTTGTTCTTTTATTTCTCTCTTTGTACTGTTATCATTTATAGACTTATTGTTAGTTGATACATCTACTTCAATACTCAAGTTTTCTATTTGCTGAATGTATGCTTCATACTCGATTTCTTGAGAATTAAAATATTTTTCTATTTCTGGAAATACCTCATCCTGTAAAAAGCTCTCTATAGAGTTTTTATACTCATCTGCTATCTTTTTACTTTTCGTATTTACCTCAACAAATACTTTTTGAATGGTATGTTCTTTAGCAACCATTATAAGTTTTGTATTAAGTTTTCATTCATAAACTTAGAAATATATTCAGCTTGAATATCTGTTGTAAATGCCTCTAAAAACTGTAGAAAAGCTTCATTAGCTACTTTTATTTGATTTTCTTTAAAAGAGATAAAAGCACTATCTATTACTTCTAACAGTTCTAAGATAATTCCTCGATTTTCATCCAACTCTAAAACCGCTTGTTCTTGACAATGAAGAATATTAAAAAACAATCTTACTTCTGCTCTAAAATATCTTGTAAGTAATGTTCTGTTTTCAACATCTTCTATAAGTAATTTTGATGTATTGATAAGTAACTTAGAAAACATTCCTCTTAATTGATTGTTGTTCTCTCCTTTTAAATAAGAGTTACTTTCATCGGTTATAATTGCTGTATAAGCATCATTTGTAGGAACTACTACAACCATATTAACATTAGTTCCACTACCTCCGTCGTTTATACTAAACTTGTTTAACTTATAGTAGGTTTCAACTTCTGTTTTTGTTATTTCCTCACAAGTTTTGTCTTGTGTTTTTCCTATTTCTATAATTTCTGTTGATGTATTCTCTCCACACTTACTTACCACCGTTAAAGAAACTTTTACCAGCTCTCCATCAAAATTACTTAGGTCTTCTGTTATTGTTGTTCTATTTATTTGAGGTTCTCTTTCAACTCCATTAATTACCCAAACATATTTGTCTCCTTTTTCAGAAGTATTTGTTAACGATAATATTCTAGTTTCCAGATCAAAACTATGAGTAAAGCTTGCTTGTGGTGTTGCTGTTAAATTAATAGTCTGTGTAACAAAAGTTCCTACAAGACTTATACTTACAGTACCTGAATTTGTTAATCCTGAATTAGCTGGCACAAATTTCCATAATGTTGTTTCTTCATTAAACTTTACATTTCCGCCTACAAGTTTCACCCCTTCAAATTGTGGTCTTACTACAACAGGATAAGACTCTTTATCACTTAAACAAAAAGTGGTATTTGGTAAGCTTATTGTAAATTCTGGAAAGGTTATATTCTTTGTAAAATCTGCTTTAGAAAAACATCCGTTACCATCAGTAATCATTAGCTTTATTGTATATAAATTTCCTACACCTTCTTTTACTAATAACTGAGGATTGAACAACTCAGTCTCCGATTCAATGCCATTTACACTCCAATTAAATCTTAATCCTTCCGATTTTACACCTTCTGGAAGTATTGCCTCAAAAGCTGCTTCGTAAAATAATTGTCCATCTTTCCATATAAATCTAGATTCGCTTCGTTCAGAAATGCTTATTTGTTTAACTTCATGAATCGTTATTCTTGCATTTGTTGTTTGTCCATCTTCTAAAAACTCAATAATTTGATTATAACTTTCAAAAGTGGCTACATCAATAACTAATTCATTATTCTCAACCGTTACTCCTTTTATAGCACCACCTGCAATAGTTATTGTTCCATTAACATTGGTAAATGGTATTCTTGCTATTTTTTCTTTGGTAAAATCGATACAGTATGATGGTTCGATAGCTAACTCTGATGGTGTTAAGGTGTCAAACTTTATTGGACTTATAGGAATTTCTTTTGAGCATGGTCCTAATGAAATTTTCAACCCTGGTTGTATCTCATTGTTTATATCATCAATTGGCAATCCATAATTTTGAAAAACTTTATTATTTATTGGTGTACGTTCCACTCTGGCACCATCCCCCATAAAGTCCCAAGAATACTTAATGTTTGTAAAGAAATCAGCATTGACAAAATCAGTATCTTTCCAATGCAATACGTACGTTACTCTTGCTTTAGATTTATCTTCATTATATTCTATAGGTTGTTCTACATCTACCACTAATTCTAATGCTGGGTATACAATAAGTTCACAATCGGTAGGTTCATCGTTTACTGTAAACTTCATTAGCTTACCTAATAAACTTTTATCCGTTTTAGTAACATCAATTTTCCATTTTTCATCTTCTGGATCTTTGAACACCCCAGATATTACTCCTTCAGGAGCAATTGCTTTTATCTCTCCGTCTACTGGTCTCACAGTAAAAATTAAGGGTTCAATTACAGTATCTTTTTGCAAGCAAATAGTGCTTACTGGTAAGCTTAAAAACGGTGGCTCTTTAGGGATTATGAAATTTACTGGTGCACAGTCTGAACAACACATATATGGCAGAGAAAAATCTGCTACCACGGTGTTTTTTAATGTTTCATTTTCACTGATCACTTCATTTTCGTCGAAATATAATCGTTTGGTAGTTTCTAAAACAACAGGGTTGTATACCTGAAAGAAGTATTCTCCTTTCGGTACTAAGTGATCTTTAATCGTAATACGCATTCCAACGAATCCATCTTTGTACATTTTGGTTTCTTCAGCCTTAAGAACTTTTGATACTCCCGCTCTAAACCAAGTTCTGTTTAAGAATGCTGTGAAATTATTTACTGTTTCTGCTAATGTTTTTCCAACCAATACAACATCTTGTTCAAAAAACAGCCTGTCTTTTAGGTTAAAATAACTTCCATCTACAAATGAAAAATTAATACTTGAGCTTGTATCCCATAATTTGATTACTCCTCCATTTTTGTACAACATTTCTTTTTCCAAAAATGTTTCTTTAGAAGCTAAGAACCCGTCTTTTATAAATCCGTTATCCGATAGTATCGGTTGATTTTTAAATACTACATCTAATACTACATCATCAAATGTATTTTTATCAGCTGCATTTTCGGTAACATACACCATTACAAAAGTTCCACCTGGAACAACCCCTGCTTTATGTTCAAGTCCTGGGTGTTGTTTTACAAATTCTGAAAGTTGTATTTTTTCTAATATTTTTTTCTTTCTCTTTTCTATTTCAGCTAGTAGTGTTTCTAGCTTTTTTCCTGAACAACAAACAATGGATAATTGGTTAATTAACAATCCTAAAATTTGCTTAGTAGACAATTCTAGTGTAGTACTGTTATATTTAGCCTGCAAACTTTTTACTTTTTTACACAACTCAGCAATGGTTAACTTATAGTTGGTTAACACTAAATTATCTATGTCTCTTATGTATAATGGTACTTTGGTATCTAATATATATGCATGAACCAAGGTTTCGGTTAAATCTGTTAAAATGAAGTCACTAAGCGTAGGTTCTTCTTTCCATACTGCCGTTTCTTTTATTACCTCGGTTTCTTTATTGAGTTGAACAATAATGTCACTAGCTGATCCATCTTTATTTTTATCAAATACTTTTTCTATTAAAATCCCCAGCGAATCATCTTCTTTTGTTAAACTCTCTTTAACTATATTTTCTTCTTCTAAAAACCTACTGTATTCTTTAGCTCCAATATCGTATTTATATGTAAAACCTTCCTTTATACTTGCTTCTTTAGAGAGCAAATCCATTCTACTCACATACTCTTTTACTTGTGGGATCTCTTCCTTAATTGGTTCCTTCTCTAGAACAATTGTTTTATCTCTAAATTTTTCAACTTTATCAACTACTGTATTAGCTTTTGGATTGGTTAATTTAAAAGCTGAAAATGTTTTACTTACTTCTGATAAAATACAATTCTGCTCTGCTCTCCATGCATTCAATAACATTTTTAAGTCTTCAAACTCACACTCGTAATTGTTTATATTAATGGTTTGTTCTGTAGCATTGATAGAAAGTGTTTTAACATCGAAACTCAATCCGTTATCTTTTTTAAGTTTTAAGATTTTTGCCAATGCTTCTCTATACATTTTTCCTTGATGTCCTTCAATTCTGTAAAAGTCATTTTTATCAATATTGTATGATAATGGCTTTTGAATTGCTAAGGAGCTGGAAAGGTTTTCTTTATGATAACTTAAATTCTGATTTGCTCTGTAATTTTTTGTTTTGTTAAAATCCCAATTCTTTAGAAACTCTGAAGAAACATTGTAATAAAAAGGAACTGCTTTATCGCTCAAAGGAGTATGTGCTTGTGATGGCGTAATAATAACGTCTTCAGACTTTGTTTTTCCTATATAATTACTCACAATAGCAATTGCTCTATCAATTAACAATTGTACTTTTTGAAGGTTCTCATTTTCTTGACCTACAATTGTTGATTTATAGAATCGGTGACGTAATTCTGGGTAATCTTCCGTTTGCTTCAATTTTCCTAACATAATATGTTTTGGAAAAGCACCTATGTTTGGACAACAGTTTACATTGATGTGAAGTAATAGTTCTTTAATTTCATTGTAGGTATCTACCAAGTCTTTTATAACATCATATCTGTACTGAAAATCTAGTGGAACGGCTAAAGAACTAAAACTAAATAATGATTTTATTTTAGCTGTTATTGATGATTTTTGAAATTTTGAGAATATTGTATCAAAACCATTAATTAAATCGACACTAATACTTTCATCTTTAACAACACTATCAAACTGTGCTTTTAATTCTGAAAATGTTTTGGTGTTTTTTTCGTTTAATACAACTCTTTTTACTTCTACAACAGGTAACTCATCATTAATTTTATACCAATTGTGTTTTAAAAATATAGCATCTTTTGCAGCAATAGCTTCTAAATCTTCAATACTCACAAGTAATACTCGCAGTTTATTAATCTGTTCTATACCTTGATTATCACATGTCAACTTACTACACAATTCATCTTCATTTGAGTACTGCTCTAAATACAACAAAACAGCCATTTTTTGTATCTCAGGAAACTCAACTAAATTGGTGTGTGACTCATCTTCTTCTGTATGCAATTCCCATAAATTGTACTGCTTATCTTGAGAATCTTTAAAACGCTCGTAATTACCATCAGTGTCTTCAAACTTTTTATAGAATGAAAATGTTTTTGACGGTAGGTTTTCTTCTATTAAATCAAAAAACTGAACTAAATCTCCATCTGTAGTTACCGAAGTTCCTTGCGTTATTTCAATACTTGTAATAGCAGCTTTATCTATAGTCAACTGAGGAGTTACTTTAAAACCACAAGCCAAACCAACACCACTCAAACCTAACCTCGATAAACGGTTTTGATCATCGAAATAATCAATAAATGTGTTTAATTGTGTTTCTGTTAATACTTGATTGGCATTAAACTTACTATATTCAGTTGTAATTTCTTTTAGTTTTAGGTTAGTCGTTTCCATACGTATTATGTTTTGGCTGTGTTAATAAATAAACACGTACTATTTTTATGAGTTTTCTTCGTTATTATTTTCTTTTTCTGCTCCAATGCTTCCTATGCTGGATTGATTTAAAATAATTCTTCCATCTAAGGCTTCATCCTCTGCACTACAGTCTGTTAATCTTCCTACTGGATAAATTGTATTTAGCTGATGCATTGCATGTATCAAATTTTGTAATTCATTATTTTCTGTTGGTTGTTCTTGCTCCAGATCTGTTTTGGCAAATAGGTACTCTTTATAAGAGTTTTCGAACTGTAATAAATCATTTTCATTATCAGGTACAATTCCTTTACGCTCTCCTACCCAACATATTCTTGGTAGTATATGTGCCGGAAGTTCTTGTCTGATAACATCTTCCATATAGTGCCTAAAATTTGGATTTGAAAAGCGATACGTATATCCTGGTAAAACAATACTAACTCTGTAAGAATAAGGATCGATAGTTCCGCAATCTTCACAGTCTTTTGCGCAAATAGGTAAGAAGTTTTCCGCTTCATTATCGGTGACATCAGGACGTAATAGCATATGCTCTACTAAAAACATTCCTTCTTCAGTGAAATCTTTTTTTAGAAAGGAAATTATCTCTAATAATGCTTCTTTCAAATCATTGATATCAGCATAATATTTGTACTGTTTGGCTATGATATAATCAGTACTACTAACTGGTTGCTCTGGATCAATTACATCAAAAGAGTATTTAACAGGAATCGATGGTTTAGAAGGAGTAGATTTATGAATTCTTATAAATCCTACTTGCACCTCATCTACAATTCCATTTTGAAAAGCTTTTTCTATGTCTTTTTCTTTTGTTTGTACAACCTGTAATACCGCAAAATATAGTTCTTCAATAGCAAAAGCTACTCTTGTATAATTTTCGGTAGCTGATAGTAGTATATTTCCATCATTATCTCTTAACCTCCATCTATACACTGTTTGATCATCACTATCTGTTAATTCGTATACCTCTACATTGGTTTCTGTTAAATGTCTTCGCTTTTCATTAGCAATTCCCATTAAACGTGCTACTCTCTTTTGAAATCCAGATACATTACTAGTATCCCATAAATTATCTTGAGTTTGTTTGTAATAATTAAAAGCTAGTCCTCTTTCGCTACTTATTACTTTATAATCTTTTAAAAAGGCTTCTTTGTTTGATAATACAATTTCATCAGTAGCTGTTCCATATAGCGCTTTCATAATAAATGTGTACTCTCCAAATCTTTCTGCAAAACGTGCTAGCAAATGATCTAAAATAGAGTTTCGTCGCTCTATATTATTATCAAACTGATTGAACAATAGCTTTGTTAATTCATCATCATTTGACTGTGGATATTCACTAACGAGTTCCTCAAAATCTTTAATGTCTTTAACAGCTTGTGTAAAAAAGGTACGGGTTTCTTGTCCACTAACTGAAAGTAACGTTCTTACTTCTGATAAATGCTTGAAATAGCTTGCTAAGATTTGATCGAAAAATGTTAGATAGGCTTTTAATTGTTTTGCTTTTGCTTTCCTTTCATTCGTAACATGTACGGCTAATCCTTCTTGACCGATTCCGTAAGTATCCGGGAAATCATTTTGAATAGTAGTGTACTCGTTAGCTCCTATTGAACTCCCTTTTGGTAACGATAAAACCTTGTCTTCATCTGCTATTTGTTGCGATTCTATTTCATCTTCTTTTAATTGTTTTAAGTACTCATCTACTCTATCATAGTTTAAGTTGAGAGGAAGGAATCCTTTACTAAAATTAAACGTACTCTTTTCACATAACACAGGTTTTTTATCAGGATCAATACAAACTACCCATTTATTTTCTTGGACTATATTTTCATCACAAAAACCTACAGAGATGTCTTTAATTAATTTTACCCCTTCAATGTTCATGATGATTTTCATTACATCTGAAAGGCGCACTTCTTTTCTCAATTCTGCTTTTTTCAGTTCTTTTACATCTATAAATCCATTCTTTAAAATAGGTCCATCAAAAACCTCATCAGTTGTATACCCTTTATCCAGCATTTGCTGAATTGAATAGAACTTTAAAGATGGAGATAGGTAGTTTTCTATTTGGAATAAAATATTAGCATATACCCATTCTTCATCTGCTTCAGGAATTACATCAACATTAGCACAAATAGCAATCGATTGAGTATCTACTTCTTTTATTTCTATTAAATCTTCACATAAATTTCTATTCTTATGGTAAGCTGTTTTGATATTCGGAAAAACCTGTTCTTTTGTATAGCCTTCTTCTAAATCAACTAATAGCGAATACAATCCTTTTAGCTTAAAATCTTTTTGAAATTCTGGTAGAATGTCTTCAAACTTTTTATAGCTTAATTTGTTATTCTTGCAATCAACAAACACTTGTTTGTCATAAATTCGTAGCCAACAATTTTTTACTCCTTCTAAATCAATAAACAGTTTTCTATAATCTAATTCATTAACTGGTTTGGTTGGAAAAATTTCTGAAGCCTTGTAAAATTGGGCTTGTAGTGATAAATTGGGATCTTTGGATGCTAATAAGTTCTCCAGTGGTGTATCAATACGCATCCCTAAATCGGTAATAGCATAACACAACATTTCTAAAATAGTAACCCCTGGATCGTGTGAATTGAAGTCAGTCCATAACTTACCTCCTAATGTTTCCAAATAAGAGATTCCTTCTTTTCTTAAAAAAGAAAAATCTAAGTCATCTTTGGTAGATATATTCTTTGGAATATTGATATGTTCGTTTATAGCTGACATGTTTGTTCTATGATTTTTTTAGTTCCTTTACAGGTAGTTAATACAGTACTTACATTATGTGTTTTAGCAGATACTAATATTGATTTTGGATTACTTGGTTCTATTTTGTACACCTTGGCATCACCATTCATGGTTACATTCTGTAAATAATCTACATAAGCCAGTTTTTCTAAGTAGTCAATCAATATGCTTTTGTGCAGCATAATCCCGAAGGTTACTTCTTTGGTTTCGTCAAACGCCCAAGGTGATAGGAATTTCGTGATGTCAGTTTTTAGCTGCTCGGTGTAATAGTTTTCATCATATCCTTCATAAAAACTAACTTCTAAACCAATCATTATTTCTTCATAATTAGGATTGATAACTTCAGCATTTACATGCAAGGTGTTTAATGAATTGATATAATTCGTAACACTGTTTAAAGTAGCTTTGCTAACTCTTGGTTGGTAAATATCAAATACATTTTTATTTACGGTATCTGGCACCACAATTAAAGTAACATGCCCTGCTGCTGTAAAACTTGTTTCTGAAGTATGATTTAAACACTTCACTTTATAGATTTCAGGAAACTCCTGAAGAATTAAGTGTTCATAATCCCATAAAGTTATGGCTCTGTTTTTGTGACGTAATCGCTCGCTTATTCTCCTATAAAAATTAGCATCAGATTCTTCTGTACTTCCACCAAATGCATTATAAGGCTGCGAAACTGATTTTATTTGCGGAATGCGTGTCACCATTTTTTTAATGGTCTCACTAGGCAACCCATTTTTTAAATGACTTACTTCATTATCGTTATTCTTGAACGTTGCTAATACTGCTTGAGCATGAATTCCAATTGCTTTACAAACTGCTTCAAATGATTTACTCATTTGTGCTTTTATCCAAGTATATCCTGATGGTAATAATGTATTATTTGAAGTAGCTTCTTTAGGTATTGAAAACTTAACAATTCCTGATTTTAAGAAGTTATCTGTATTATTAGAAATGATATTATTCTCTAACGTTTTCCATTTATTATTACATAATATCGACCAATTTATCTTTTCATTTTCTCCGAAACTTTCTACTAGTGGGTTTTCACTTCCTTCTAATACTTGAATTAACAGTGAAAGATTTTGCTGGGGCTCTACATTTTCTATTCCTAAAAATAGATACCCTCCTAAACAATACTTAGGAACTAAAAAAGTTTGGACTGTATCTTTATCAAAAACATCGATGATATTTTTTTCCTCCTGTAAATACTTCTTTTCTGCATAATTTTCTTCATGCTGCCCAAACGGATGTTCGTGAAAAAGCTGAATACGATTTCCTTCCAAATCCATATTTTCCATCACAATAGTTTCTTCTGCTATATAATCAACAGAAATTGATTCTACTAATGGTGTATATGGCTCGTTAGGAAGGTTAATACCTTTGTCTTCTGCACTTACTGCTAATGCGTACAACTTAGGGTACAACTGATGTAAAAATGATTGTTCTAATGTTAGTTGTAAAGGACCAGCTTTATCTATTTCGTAACTACTTCCTGTATTTTTTGCCTTAAACTCTGAAGTATAGATTATTTCTTCGCTTTCTTCATCTACTTCTTTTTTAAACAAATTCTGGACTTCACCTATGGTTTCTTTTGCTTCTCCCGCTGCATGTAATAATCTTTTTTTCGTTTTAAAGCAAGCATGGTCTTCTATTATTAATTCTCTTGAATCTATATCTTCACCTAATTCATCTCCATATGTTTCGATTGAAGAGTAACTTGATGGTTTTAAATATGCCTGATACCACTCTTTAAAATCATTTGGAGTGTTTTTCCAGCGTAAGTTTACAGTAAAGTTATTCCACTTTTTTGAAAAGGCTTCGTTATAGTTTACACTAAAATTTGAACCCTCAATAGGACGAGTTGTAAAAGGATGAAATGGTTTTTTGGTTCTTACAACTCCATTATCATTTTCAACGGTTGCTAATTTTACTCCTTTAACATCTGTTTTTATAGTTACTTTTTCAAGTGTATTTCCTGCCAACAACCTATAAAAATCGTATCCTTTCGTGTTAGAAACATCAAAAACAAAACGAACTAATGGATATGATGTATCGTATTTTTCAAGTAAAAACTCTTCATTATATGCTACCAACGCTTCTGAATCAAGTCCTAATGTAAATGTAAAACTTACTTCATTAGTAATTTCCAAATTACCTTCGTTCACATGGTTAATTGCGGTTAATGTTGGTGTTATCCATTTTTCTTTTCCGCTACCAAAAATTTGAATGGTTGGGATTAATTCACTTACCTCAAAAGATGATTCTTCAAAATTGTTTTTAAACTTAATAGTAACCGTTACTGTTCTATCTCCTTCTTGTAACCACAACATCGGTGAAGCAATAGAAAACCCAAGTTCAGCATCTGGCAACTCAGTAGCATTCTTTTCACTTGCTGGATACCCAAAAGGGTACCAATATGGTTCGTCTTCTGGTAATTCCTCTTCAATTCCATCTTTCGTATTTGCTACCTCACTTGCTTTTATCTTTTTAAATTCTGCTGTGTTGTTGTTATAAATTGTTTTTATAGCTCCTACTGATGCTTTATTGACAATTAACTCTTCTTCTGTTTCGTATACTAACGGATTACCAAGACTGTCTTTTTTCGCATCTAATAAAGTGCCTTCTTCTATTCGTTCATCCGTTATTTTTTTAGCTAGTTCAAAAATTACATGTGCTTGATCTGGAATTGGCTCTCTTTTTTGAACTTGAAGTATTTCTTTGTAATAAAAATCTAAGTGACGTTTGGTCAGATTATTAAATCGTTCTTTTGAATGTTCTAATAACTTTAAAAAACATACGAATAAAGTTAAGTGCGGACTTAATTTTCCTTCTTGGGTATACCCCTCAAGAGTTGTCTGAATATTCTCTTTTAATTTATTGTACTCTCTTGTTCCTCTAAAAGGGATATTTTCAGTGGTTAGTTTTTTGAAAAAATGTTGCCAATCTCCTGAAGCTACTTCGTGATTTTCTGTAGGAAAATAATTTAGCTTTTTGGCAAAATTATAGGCAAACAATATCCAATCTTCTATAGTAAAATCGTGAAGTTCGAAATTTTCAGGATTCAATGCTTCAATGTATCGTAGCTCTTGACCTGTTCCACTTCGTTGCAATATGTTAGAAATGATTTTACTCATGATGTATCTTAGTTTATATCGGTTCCTTCTCCTTTATAAAAAGGGAAAACCACATTGGTTCTACTATTCGTAGCTCTAATTCTATATTCAATTTTTATGACCAACATTCCTTCTAAAGGATCAGTTTCTGAAACATCAATATGAATAACATCTATTCGAGGTTCGTGATATAAAATTGCTGTTTCTATTAAATCTTTGGCATAGGTTATTAGCGTTCTATCTAACTTCTCAAAAAGAAGCTCTTGCAAATTGCAACCATAGTTAGGTAGCATAACACGTTCTCCTAATCTGGTAGTTAACAGTATTTCTAAACTACTTTTAATATCTTCTTCTTCAGAAATCATGACAACTTCGCTTAGATCTTTTGAAAACTCTGGTGGAAAATCCCAACCTATTCCTAAAAATGCTTTTTTATTTTCCATTATTATCCTATTAAAACTGTTGGTTCTCCTAGTACGATGGTACCTCCATGTGCTGTACTATCTCCCATTCTTGCAGCTGGCATTCCACCTATTAATACGGTTCCTGAACCCATTACTATACTATCAGGTGGTCCAGTACATGTTGCCATATCACCCACTCTTGCTGCGGGTAAACCTCCAATTAATACCGTAGGCTCTCCTGCGGGTAAAATTGGTCCTCCAACGTGAGGTACAACTCCTGTAACCATTGGACACACGTGCATGTCTGTTATTCTTGCTGCTGGGTTTCCCATTTTTTAATTTATTTGAACTAATGAACCTTTTACAACTGCTATAGCACTTGTTGAAACCTCTGCTCCAGCACTGCCTTCTGCTTTAAATTCTGCATTTGCTGCTATGCTGACATTGGTTCCTTCAATATTTACATCTCCTGACGCTTTTAATGAAATATCTCCAGCACTTTCCATTGATATCCCATCACTGTTTATAGTAATTACATTAGAATTATCATCTTCAATCGTTATGGCTCCTTCATCTTCATCCAGCGTAATCATTTTTCCTGCGGGTGTTTCAATGGTGATTATTTTTTTGTCGTCATCAAACAATACCTTCATTTCACTTCTTGTAATGATTCCTTTTCCGTGATTATCATCGGTTGCTGTGATTGGAGATGGTTTTGCGCTACTATGCAACATTCCTAAAACAATAGCATCATTAGGATCATCATTGATAAACCCTACAATAACCTCATCACCTATTTCTGGTCGGAAATAAATACCTCTATTTTCTCCTGCATCGGGTGAAGCTACTCTACACCAAATACCTTCTTCTTCGTTATTTACTATAGGTATTTGTACCAGAATTCTATCTTCTCCATCAGGATCTTCTTCTAATTGAGAAACAATTCCTACTTGTAAGCCTTGAATAGCTGGTAATAACCCTGAAGCTGGTTTTGCTGAAATTTCAAAGGTTTCAGAAAACCATTCTGTTGATAAACCAAATTGTGCATTGGCCACCCAATTTCCTTCTGAAATTACGTGCTGAACTCCTGTTACATATACATTTCCGTTAAATCGGTCTCCTACACCTTCTAGTTTTAAAATGGTGTTTGGTTTCACCGACGGGATTCCTTGGAACTTTACACGCCCTCTTACTTTTGCCAATTGTTGAAATAACCATTTAGCATCAGCCCAATCTTGTAATTCGGTACCGGTTACCACACCACCGTGTCGTAACTCCATACTTTCTAAACCTATTGTTTTGTTTAAGTCTGAAACCGATAAGTTTCCGTTTAAACTTACATTTGGATCTTTTCCTTCAATTTCTATTACTTCTTGGTCGGCATGATTCCAACTATAAGCAGCTACTTTTTTTACTTGATGACGAGCATCAATTTCTGCATCAAAGTCTAATAACGAACCTCCAAAGGTTACGGTTTCAATTTCTGACTGACTGACGTTGGGTTTGGCTACGATTATAGTTCCATCATCCACAAAACACAGTTTCCCATTTACTTGTGCTCTTGAAACCACAAAATCCCAATCTGACGCATTGTATTGTACTAATTCTGCATGGTTATAATTGGTAGCCTCTACATCTTTAGATAATCCGTAATTACCTATAATTTCTTCAAAAATGTCGCTATCGGTGCTTTCATAGAAGTATTTACTTTTTCTACCTACGGTCATTTTCACCGCTTCATCTTTACATTCAACAATTAACTGTGCTGAACTGGCTCTAATTCTTAGATTATGTTTGATAACAATTCCCTTGAAAATGGTTTCTTCATCAGAATGGTATCCTGCTGTAATTTCAATTTCTTTTCCAGGAATTAACAACTCTTCATTACTTAATTTAAAATCTCTCTGTGAAGCTTCTCCATCAATTAAAATAATTTGAGCGGTTGGTATTTTATTTACTTCTTTTGAAACAGTAATATTTTTCACCTCATATTGTTTCGAGAGTTCTTCTCCTTCAATCAAGATTTTAAAAGTGACTAAATCTGCACTTTTTGAAGTTTGTATAGTTCCTGTATTATTCATTTATGCGAATTTTTGTAAGGGTGGAAAAAAAATTTCTTGACCAGGTTGTAATTTTCTGAACTGCATTATTTTATTAACGCGAGCTACTTCTAAATAATACTTGGAGTCTCCATAAATACGATGACACATAAGTGGCAAAGTGTCTCCTGACTTTACTTTACGATAGTGTGTTAAATCTGGCGACTGATTGTTTTCTCTTGCTACTCTTAAATCATCATCAATAGTACCTTTTACCTTAAGCTTTGCACTGGCACGTAATGGTGTTCCATCTGGTGCAAACAATTTATATTCTATAGAAAGATCGACTAAAGAGCCTTTAAAAAGGAGAGCTCCCCATTTAATCATTAAATAGTTAGGTTTGTGCTCCTCTCCTTTATATTCGAATACAATTTTTTTGAATGCTTCTATTTTATCTATGATTCCATCTTTTAGATCACTTTTTCCGTCAATGGCTCCACTACTATCAAATAACAAGTCTAAATCTAATTCTTGAGGAGGTATTCTTGTAAACTTAGGTTGATAACCACTTGTACCTTGCCCTTGCTCTTCAGTATATTCTGGCTTATAAGCAATCATATACTTTTCTGGGTTTATAAGTGTTGTAAACTCTCCATTGGCTACTTCATCCTTAAACTTATCGTCAGAATAGGCCTTTATTACTAATTTTTTTAATTCTCCTTGACTCATTATCGTTGTTTTTGCCTTTCAAGAATATCCATTACTTCTTCCACACATGCTGAAACTATAGCTGCAGTATTTCCGTTTTTTGATCCACTCGTCTTCCCTTGTGATACTGATTTTTCATCCACATTAATCTTGATATGTAGTTCTTTGATGGTAATAGGCATCTTATACTATTTTAAAATAATTATAGGTTAACTCAAGTGTTTCAATAACCAGTTTACTTTCTTCAGCGTTAAAGTCACCTACATTCCATTTTACAGGATATGCATGTTTTACATTCCAAGTTTGTATGGCTTGTTCGTCTTCTCCTAATAACATTACATTGATGTTTACAGGTTGTATTTCAAAGTTTCCTAAAGCTTTTTTACACCACTTGATTACTTCCGAGTCTACAAGCATCCCTCTTTTCAACACTAAATTTGGATATTTGGAACGTACGGGTATTTTATGCTTGAATCTGTTTTCTCCTCCTTCGGCTATTTCTTCAGTTTCAAGGTCTACAGTGAGACCTGAAACTGATTGAAATGAGTTGTCGCCGCTTGAAGTTGAGATGTCTTCAAACTCTACTTTAAAACTAAATCCTACTGGTGGATGATAGCTCATTACGATGACATTTTTAGCTTCTCAATTGCCCATTCAGCAGTTTCAATGGCAATTTCATTACCATCCGCTTTTAAATCTGTAGGCTGTACTTTAGTGATATAAGCATTCTGAGCTTCCCATACTACTGCTGGTTGCCCTGTCTCATCTAATAACTTGATGGTTAAGTCTCCTCTAAACTGCTCACCTCCTTCTTGGAAATAAACTGTTTTAGCCCATTGCTTGTAAAACTGTTTACTTTCATCTACAAAGGTTCCTCTCTTCATAGTAATGTTACTATACTCGAACAAGCCTGGTTGTTTTGATTTGTGGTATTCTTTATCTGCTCCTCCACGATATTCTATTACTTTATTATCAAAACTTAACCCTGATACTTCTGTACAATTAAATTTCGTATCTCCAAAGGTTACCTCGAAGGAAAACTTTGGCATTGGATATGATTCTGCCATGATTCTTTATTTTTTATTTATAATTTTTTGGTTAGTTAGTTTACTTATGCTTCTTGCATTTTGTGAGAGAATTTAAGGATGATAAATTCAGCTGGACGTACTACTGCCATACCTATTTCTATGATCATATTTCCTTCTAAAACATCTTGAGCAGTCATGGTTTCTCCTAAACCAACACTTACATAAAATGCTTTTTCTGGTGTAGGACCTGCAAGTGCTCCTGCTCTCCATTGTTGTGTTAAGAAGTTGTCAATCATTGCTTTTACACGCACCCAAGTGTTTTTATCATTAGGTTCGAAAACAAATTGTTCTGATGCTTTTTTGATTGACTCTTCTGCCATGTTGAAGAAACGTCTTACAGATACATATCTCCACTCGTTATCATTTCCTGCAAGGGTTCTCGCTCCCCAAACTAAGTTTCCTTTTCCAACGAATGATCTAATGGCATTGATTGATTTACCTGCAACTGTATCTACATTTAAGTTTTGTTGATCTTCATGGGAAACTTTTACTGTAGGCTCCATAACATAAGTAAGACCTACATTGGCTGGTGCCTTCCATACTCCTCTATCTGAATCAACTCTCGCATATACTCCTGCCATTGCACTACTAGGTGGTAATACTAATGGTAAGTTTCCTATTTCAGTTAAAATTAGGTTGTATGTTTCATTATCTGAACTCTCTATACTTCCTAAACTTCTACCGTGCAATTCTCCATTATTTGTATCTAAATCTATATTTTGAGGACCAACTGCTACCTCATCAACAATAGAAGCCTTTAAAGTATCCCAAGAAGTTTCAATTCCATCAAAAATTGTAGTATCTCCTTTTGCTACTGGAGCTATTTCTGCTGGTGAAGCAGGCATTGTAATTGTAATCAATTTGTTTACCTCATCTACAATATTCGAAGTATTATTTTCAATTACATTCTTAATTTTAGTAGTGTTACCATCATCAATAAAGTTTTTTAAATTAATTGTTAATTTTGATAACTCTTCAAATACTTGCTCAACCTTATCTGTGTCCTCAAATAATAAATTAAAAGCTGCTAGTTTCCCTTGAATATCTGTAACATCTGCCGCAGCAGCTAATTCATCTTCAAGAGCAGATATTGCGGCTTTTGCCTCAACATTAATTTTACTTTTCACATCAATTAACGCTTCCAAGTCACTTAATAACTTTACTAAATTACCGTGTAATGTCAATGGTCTTGCTCCTGTATAATCTTTAGACTCAGAATTTCTTTCTTCTAAATTAAGTCCTTCTTTTCCTCCTGTATTTATACTATATAAATAATTTACAACCTCTGCCAAAGAACCTGCTAAGTCTGTAGCTCCAGATTTATCAGAAATACTCTTTACAGCTGCTGCAACATCTATAGCATTTAAATTGTTTGTAATTACAACTTTTGCTTGTGGATCTGCTTCATTTACATGGGTAATACTTACACTGTTTTTATCGAACTTATAGTCTAAAATTGTTTTTAAATGTGGGTAATAAGCTGCTCCATACTTAAGGTAATCTTTTCCTAAACCTATTTCACTTCTTAGTATACCTATATTAGGGTCGGTTGGACTATCAGCGTCATAAGATCTTGTATCAATAATCGTAAAACGATCTTGTAATTCGTTACACTGTTGTAATGCTAGTTCATAAAGATCATAAAAAGTTGTATCAGACGAAATTGCAGTTGCATCTGGAAACAAAATTAATGTTGGTTCATCAACTTTTCTTACATCATTTAATCCTTGGGTAAAATGAGTCATTAAATCAATGTCGTTTACATTAACAATTTTTGTATCGTTTGTATCTAAATCATCTCCATATCTACCTACAGAAACAATATAACATGGTCCGCCTCCATTAGCAAAGTACATTTGCATAGAGTAATACATTAAAAAAGGTTCTCTTTCGGATGGTTGATTAACTACAATATTCCTTTCGTTAGCTCCATTAACTCTTACATCTGTAATTTTTACTTGAATTGTTGTTTCTGGTTTTGCTCCTCCAAAATATGTTTCATATTCCAACATCGATGTTATTCGAGTAGGAATTCCTTTCAAATCTCCTTTAACCTTATTAGTTGCTCTCTCGGTATAACCAATAAAAGCTGGAATTGCTGTTTCTACTTGAGCTACCGAAGGCGGAAACTTTACAATTTCCTCTACGTAGACTCCTGGTGTTTTGTACGCTGACATAATTACTTGTTTTAAATTTTAATTTTTGTTTATATAAATACTTCCGAATAATAATTTTGTGATTCTTTCTTAATACTTTCAGGAGTAGGATTAGGGAAATAATAATCTTCTTGTGGTTCTGGTATAACGTCTTGTTTCTCTATCTCTACACGCCCATTAAGTGTCAATGGTTTTTCTTCTGATGTAGTCATTACAAGGTTTTCACTTCTTTTTGTGTAACGCCAAAATGTATTCCTATTTTCAATGCAAATAGTAAACTCAGGAAACTCTTTTAACAAGCATTGTTTTGATACATCAAAGACTTCTGTTTCTTCATTCTTGGCTAATACTTCCTCTGTTAAATTGGTATTGTTGTCTCCTGATATCTGGATTTGAACAACACCTATTACTCCACTATTTTTAATTCTTTTTACAAAAGAGTTGATTATACCTAGTACCTTTTGCTCTTCTACATTTAAAGGAATAGCCTTCGTTATTTTAGACTCAATAGTATCTAACTCTGATGCTTCTACATTTGCAATAGTTACTAAGTTTGGTGTAACTGTTTCAAGTTCTTTTTCACTTTCTAGTTGATGTAAAAGCTTTCTTGTTTCACTATCTGAAATCAAAAAAGAACTCCATTTTTTTACTTCTGAAATTGTTTCAAATAAATTGATTGCTGAGGAACTTTTGTTTGATAAGTAATATAATTGCTGCTCTTTCTTTTCAATTATGTTAGAAAAATTTTCAAAATAAGGATGATGTACTTTTAAGTAAAAAGTTAACGTTAGTGAATCAGATAAGATAATTATTGGACTATATCTATCTACTTCTTGATTTCCTTCTTCTGTAGTTACTTTTATTGTTTCTGATAGTACTCGAACTCCCTTTTTATGGTTTCTAAGTAATAGTCTGTGATTTTTTAAACTTTTTCTAGTTTCTTCAGTAGGTTGAATTGATAGAAACTTGCTGATATCATATTGTTCTTCTAAACGTTTTTTTTCTTCTTCTGTAAGAGGTGTTACTCCATTATTTCCTCCATTTAATTCGAAAAAAGTTCGTTCTCCTTCGTTTAGGAAGTAAGAGTGGTATATATTGATATTGAACAGTGTTTTGTACATAATCATTTAATTTTTAATTATTGATTGTTGTTCAATACCTGAGACTACTGTTCCTTCATTAGTTACAACATCCCTTTCTATTTCTAGTAATGTTATTTTGTAAAGTACAGATGGGTACTGCTTACCTCCTAAGGTTCCCCATATATAATTTAACTCTTCAAAAGAAGGTGTATATAGTTGGGTAATAAACTTAAACGTCTTTAGGTCTCCTAATCCATCTATACCTTCAAAGTTGGTGTTTTGATGTGTGAATACTTTTTTCCCCTGGAAAAAGGCTAATATTTTTGTTAAACTCTTTAAAGATTCAGCATAACTGGATTTATCTACACTGAATAAAACATAAAGGTTTAAATATACTTTTGGATTTCTGTAACTAACTGTAGTTCCTTCTACACGATTGTTAGAAGTATTTTTTAGCGCAAATTCTTCTTGTGTATTGATTAATGTTAACGAAATATCTGGAGTGTTTGCTGGGGAATTTCCATCTCCGTCCGCCATAGCTATATTTGATAGGTCTACAGCTTTTTCGTCGAAATAATCATTTAGTTCTTCGGTAATGATTTGTAATATTTCAAAAATCATTTTAATAGTAAGTTTGGTTAGTTTTGCTTGTAGATTGAAGGGTTAGCAATCAGACATTGTAAAATTAATCGCTCTTACCAAGAGTAACCGCAATGAAAAACTCTTTTAAAAAAGTAGTTTCTCCTAAATATTTTCTAATAGAATTACAGGTAGTAAAAAGGGGAAAATCACCCTTACTTTTTTAAATAGTAAGGCTTAAACTTTAGAGATACCAAGTAAGTAAAACAAAAAACTCCTTACATAATGTATGCAAGGAGTCTTTCTTTTTAGGTTGTTATTTTTCTATTGAGTTAACTCTCTAAATAAACTTTCTAAGTTTTTATTTTCGGTATTTAATCCTAGAATTTTTAACCCGTTTTCTTGTGCAAAGTCAAAAATTACTGGACGCATATCTTCTTTTGAATTAAAAACAAGTATCCAGTTATTTTCTAAAGTGTTTTTATACGATACTATATTAGGTAAGCGTTTTATAAACTGTTCTTCTAATTTATAATCAAACGTTACTTTAATTACTTGTTCATTATCTGTTTTAAGTTCTGAAATAGGTTTGTTAATTACTATTTCTCCTTTATTAATAATTATAACTCTGTCACACATTGCTTCTACTTCTTGCATAATGTGTGTAGATAGTAGTACTGTTTTATCTTTTCCTAGTTCTTTAATTAATTGACGTATTTCAACTAATTGATTTGGGTCTAATCCTGTTGTTGGTTCATCTAGAATCAACACTTCTGGGTCATGTAATATAGCCGCTGCTAAACCAACTCTTTGGCGATATCCTTTAGATAGTTGATTAATTTTCTTGTGTGCTTCAATCGTTAACCCTACTTTTTCAATAGTCTCATTAACCTTAGAGTTTTCTATGTTGTGTAGAGATGCTTGAAACTGTAAATACTCTCGTACATACATATCTAAATACAACGGGTTATGCTCTGGTAAATAACCTATCTTTTTTTGTGCTTCAATAGGATTTGATATTACATCAATTCCACTTACCAATACAGTTCCTTCTGAAGGTTGAATAAACCCTGTTAAGATTTTCATTGTTGTAGATTTCCCAGCTCCATTGGGGCCTAAAAAACCAACTATTTCTCCTTTTTTTGCTGAAAAGGAAATATTATTTACTGCTTTTTGTGTTCCGTAAGTTTTTGATATTTCAGTAAGTTGTATTGACATTTTGAGTTTTCTGAGTATAAGGATGAAATTCTAAAACAAGTTTAGGATAACAAAAGTTAACGCTTCTCATAAGAAACGAAGCTATAGTCATATTTATTTTTTTCATCAGCTTTAAAATCTTCCCTTGCTACTTCTTTCCATATTTCCATATTTATTTCAGGGAAAAAAGCATCTGCTTCGAATTCGTGATGCAAAAGAGTTATATCTAACCTATCAACTAAATTTTGTTCTAAAGCATCCTTATAAATTTGCGCTCCACCTATAATAAATGCATCTTTTCCTTCAGTCAACTCTATAGCTTGCTCAATACTATTAGCCATTAAACAGCCATCAACAAAGTAGTTATTGTTTCGAGTAATTATTATGGATGTACGATTAGGCAAAGGTTTTCCAATACTTTCAAAAGTATTTCGTCCCATTAAAATAGGATGTCCTGTAGTAACTTTTTTAAAGCGTTTTAAATCGGCAGGTAAGTGCCAAATTAAGTCATTATCTTTCCCTAAAGCATTGTTTTTTGCAATTGCAGCTATGAGTGTGATCATAAGTTTAGTTTGTGTGGCTTACATATTTTTCACCCATTCTTTAATATATCCTGTAAGATCTCTTTTTTCTGTTGTAGCCTCTTCAAAAGTTTCATTTTTCATGTTATCAACTAACGTGTGGATTGCTTTTAACACATTTTCATCATTAATTTCGGCTATTTTATCGTAGAGATCTTCTTTTAAAACATCAACATCTATATTCATTTTTATAACTTTTTTAGTGATTTCTTACAAAGCTACTAAACAATATATATAAAATAAAGTTAAATTAGACTGCCACAACTCCTTTTATGTGAGGATGCGGATCATAACCAACCAATTCAAAATCTTCAAAAGTAAAATCTTCAATATTTTTTATAGCTGGATTAATTTTCATTTTAGGAAGAGGTTTTGGTTCACGTGATAGTTGCAACTCTAATTGCTCCATATGATTATTATATATATGAGCATCACCAAATGTGTGAATAAATTCTCCTGCTTCGTAACCACAAACTTGTGCTACCATCATTGTAAATAAAGCATACGATGCAATATTAAAAGGAACTCCTAAAAATATATCTGCACTACGTTGGTACAATTGACATGAAAGTTTCCCATCTGCTACATAAAATTGAAAAAATGCATGACATGGAGGAAGTGCTGCTTTCCCATTTGCTACATTTTCAGCAAATGACTTTGAAGTATCTGGTAACACAGAAGGATTCCATGCAGACACTAACATTCTACGGCTGTTTGGATTACTTTTTAAGGTTTCAATTACTTCTTTTAACTGATCTATTTCATCACTATTCCAGTTACGCCACTGATGTCCATACACTGGGCCTAAATCACCATTTTCATCAGCCCATTCATTCCATATACGTACACCATTTTCTTGCAAATACTTAATATTTGTATCACCTTTTATAAACCATAATAATTCATAAATAATCGATTTTAGGTGTAACTTCTTAGTTGTTACCATAGGAAACCCTTTACTTAAATCAAATCGCATTTGATACCCAAAAACACTTTTTGTTCCTGTTCCTGTTCTATCTCCTTTCTCGTTTCCGTTTTCTAAAACGTGTTTTACTAAATCGTGATACTGCTTCATCCTTCTACTTTTAATCGTTAAAATTCTTGAACTGTTTAACAACGTAAAAATAAAAAAGCATCTACAAAAAATGTAAATGCTTTTAAAATTATATTAATAAGTTATCAACTATAACTATGCCCAAACGCAAGTTCCATTACTTTGGCAGTAACCATAGTCACAAAACTCTTGACCATTTGCAAACCTAGTACAACATAAACGAGGTCCTTTGCAGTAGGTATAGCCTCCTCCGTTAATTTGGTTTTGTTCGCTTCTTGATAACGTTTTAATTCCTTTTAAACTTTTCAGTTTTTTCATGATAGATTTAATTTTGGGGGTTAATATTGGTATAAATATATCAAAAAAAGTAAACAAACAAAACTATCACTCTAAAAAACAATAGATTACAAAAGAATTAAGTTTTTTATCCTATAATCATTCCTGCTATGGTTGCTGACATTAACGAAGCAATTGTACCTCCAATTAAAGCTTTCATTCCAAACTCAGATAAGTTTTTACGTTGACCTGGAGCTAATGAACCAATTCCCCCTATTTGAATTCCAATAGAAGCAAAATTGGCAAAACCACACAACATATAAGTAGCCATAATTACCGACTTATTATAGGTTAAATGAGTAGCGCTTGCTGCATTTTTTAAATCAGCCAACTGGATATATCCTACAAACTCACTTGCAGCCAATTTAATACCTAATAGCTGTCCCATTAATGCCATATCTTCTTTAGCAACTCCAATTAACCACATTAAAGGCGCAAAAGCATATCCTAAAATAAATTCTAATGACAATGCTTCATAAGGTGTAGTTCCTTCAATTAATTTATTCAAAGAGGTAAACTTCCAATCAAAGTATTCAATCCCATCAAAACCTCCTATACTTCCTAAAATACCGTTTATCATGGCTATAAACGCAATAAACACTAATAACATGGCTGCAACATTCATTGCCAATTGTAAACCTTCTGTTGTTCCATTAGCTATAGCATCTAAAATATTTGAGCCAATTTTTTCTGATGAAACTTGTACATCTGTATTTACTTCTTCTGTTTGTGGGTATAATATCTTAGAAATAATAATAGCTCCCGGTGCTGCCATTACAGATGCTGCTAATAAGTGTTTTGCATATAATAAGCGTAATGCTTCGTCATCTCCTCCTAAAAATCCAATATAAGCAGCTAAAACAGCTCCTGCTACGGTTGCCATTCCTCCTATCATTACTAACAAGATTTCAGAACGGTTCATTTTTTCTAAGTATGCCTTAATTAATAAAGGTGCTTCTGTTTGACCTAAGAAAATATTTCCTGCTACTGATAAACTTTCAGCTCCTGATATTTTTAAAAACTTAGATAATAACCAAGCTAACCCTTTTACTACTTTTTGAATTAACCCTAGATAAAACAACACTGATGTTAATGCCGAGAAAAATATAATGGTAGGTAGTACTTGGAAAGCAAAGATGAATCCAAAAGAATCCATATCAGCAACTAAACCGCTAAATAAAAACTCACTTCCTGCTCTTGTAAAGTCTAACACACTTACAAACAAGCCTCCTACTAGCTCAAATGTTTTTTGTACAAAAGGAACTTTTAAGACCCCAATTGCTATTAACAACTGAAAAGCCAATCCTAATCCTACTGTTTTCCAATCAATACCTCTTCGGTTTGCACTAAATAAAAAAGCAATAATTAGTAATGTTATCATCCCTAAAGCCCCTCTCCACAAACTTTGCATCGAAAAACCTTGGCTTGGAATTATTTCACTTGTGCCTTCTACCTCTTTTTCAGTTTCTTGAGCTAAAACTACTTTTGGCTCTGCCGTAAAATTATAAAGTATATTTTTTTCTGAAAGTGTTAATACTTCATCTGTCAATTCAACCACGTTATAATAACGAACTGTGTCGTTGGGTTGTTTGTAGTTAAAAATTAATAAGTTATTCTGATGAATATAGTTTCCTGAAGCTTGTAAACTATCTTTTTCTACTAAAGAGTATGTAAAGTTTCCTTCTGATAAGGTAAAAATATCTGTAGGATCTATAGAAACAATTGAATCTCCTTCTGTTGTTGTAATTGATGAGAAATTCCACTTTTTTTCAATGCTTTGGCTAAAAGTTATCATCGTAACGCAAAGCATTATGAAAGTAAATAGTTTCTTCATTTTTAATATTTTAAATTAAGAACGTTTGCTGATTTCATCACGAATCTTAGCTGCCAATTCGTAGTTTTCATTGGTTACAGCATCGTTAAGTTGTTCGTGTAATTCTTTAAGTGATAAGTGTGAGTAACTGCCTTCTCCTTCTTCCTCTTCTATTGAAAATTCAATTTCATCTTCGTCCGAATCTAGGTCTTCTTCAATTGTTAACTCTTCATCCATTTTTAGATAAATACCTGCTTTATCTAAAATGTTTTCATACGTAAAAATTGGTGCTTCAAATCGAACTGCCAATGCTATCGCATCTGATGTTCTTGTATCAATAACCTCTTCTACCCCTTCTCGTTCACAAATTAAGCTTGAATAAAATACACCATCAACTAGTTTGTGTATAATTACTTGCTTAACAGTAATAGAGAATCGATCAGAAAACGTTTTAAATAAATCGTGAGTAAGTGGTCTTGGCGGACGGATTTCTTTTTCTAAGGCTATAGCTATTGATTGTGCCTCAAACGCTCCTATGATTATAGGAAGTGTTCTAGTTCCTTCCATTTCACTCAGCACTAAAGCATATGCCCCACTTTGTGTTTGGCTATACGAAATCCCTTTTATAGTTAGTTTAATTAAACTCATGTACAATCAATCATCATAAAATACAAAAAAACTGTCTAAATTTAGGCCTTTTGCTTAAAATTTTAGACAGCCTTCTAAAGTGGGCACAATTTACTAAAAATTATGAGTTGAACTCTAATTTCTAGAAAAAGAAAAAATTACCACTATTTTATGCTTGTTTAAAAGCTTTTAATTTTTCTACTAACTGAGGTACAACTTCAAAAGCATCACCAACAATACCATAATCAGCAGCTTTGAAAAAAGGAGCTTCTGGGTCTGTGTTGATAACTACTTTTACTTTAGATGCATTAATTCCTGCTAAATGTTGAATTGCACCAGAAATACCGATAGCTATGTATAAGTTTGAAGCCACTGGCTTACCAGTTTGACCAACGTGTTCACTATGAGGACGCCATCCTAAATCAGATACAGGCTTAGAACATGCAGTTGCAGCACCTAAAACATCGGCTAACTCTTCAACCATTCCCCAGTTTTCAGGTCCTTTTAAACCTCTACCTGCAGAAACAACAATATCAGCATCAGCAATAGTAACTTTACCAGTTGCTCTATTAATATTTTCAGATTTAACTCCTAATTCAGGTAATGTAGCATCAAAATTCTCAGCAGAACCACTTACTGAATTTTCATGTGCTCCGTAAGAATTTTTAGCAACTCCTATTACTTTTTTCTCAGTTGAGATTTCAGTATTATTGAATCCTTTATTTGAGAATGCTTTTCTCTTGACAACAAAAGGACTAGTGCTACTTGGTAATGCTACCGCATTTGAAGCATATCCAGCTTCTAAACCTACAGCAACTAATGGAGCTAAAGTTAACCCATCAACACTAGAATCGATAATTACCGTGTTAGCGCCTTTTGCTTCTGCTACTTGTTTAATAATTGAAGCATATGCTTTAGCATTGAATGAAGATAAGTCATTCTTTACCTCTACTACTTTCTCTGCTCCGTAAGTATATAATTCAGAAGCATCACCTCCATTAATAGTTAATACTACTAAGTCGCTTCCTAATTGTTCTGCTACTTTTTTTCCGTATGAAACAACTTCAAAAGCTGTTTTTTTGAATTTTCCTTCCGATGAATCGGCAAAAACTAATACAGACATATTTATTTATTTTTTAGTCGTTAGTGGTCAGTTTTTAATCATTAAGCACTAACAAGTATTTTTATTCTTTCTTTTAAACTCTATTAAAACAGTTCAACTGATTAAATTACTTTTGCTTCGTTATGTAATAAATCAATTAAATCATCAACATTATCAACTAACTTAACCGCTCCTTTTGGTGCTGGTTTTTCAAAGTTTTGAGTTGCTGTTGCTCCTGTTGCTCCTGTTGGCTCTACCACGTTTAATGGTTTTTTACGTGCCATCATAATACCTCTCATATTAGGAATACGTAAATCTTTTTCTTCCACGATTCCTTTTTGACCTGCTATCACCATTGGTAAAGTAGAAGACACTTTTTCTTCACCTCCATCAATCTCTCTATTCAAAGTAACATTTGTTCCGTCTACCTCTACACCAACACATCCATTAACAAAGTTAAAATCTAACAAAGAAGCTAACATTCCAGGAACCATTTGTCCGTTATAGTCAGCAGATTCTTTTCCTGCTAACACTAAATCATATCCTCCATTTTTAACAACTTCAGCTAATTCTTTAGCAACCATAAATCCATCCGTTGGCTCTGCATTTACACGAATTGCATCATCTGCACCAATGGCCAAAGCTTTACGTAAAGTAGGTTCAGTAGAAGCTCCTCCAACATTCACTACTGTTACACTTGCCCCTTGTTTTTCTTTAAACCACATAGCACGAGTTAAACTAAACTCATCGTATGGATTTATAACATATTGAACCCCGTTAGTATCAAACTTTGTATCGTTATCAGTAAAGTTGATTTTTGAAGTAGTATCAGGTACATGACTGATACAAACTAATATTTTCATATATCGTTGTTTTAAAGAAACTTAATTTTGTGCGACGAAGTTAAGGATTTTTTTTAATTTACTATGCGTGCATAATAAATTTTTTCCTCAACATTAATCAGCCTCAAAATTAAGGTATTATTATCACATAATCATTTGTTGGTTTTAAAGCTACAATATTACCCCTATTTTTATTATTTTTGCACTCTTGATAAACAACTACTTATAAAACGTATGAAAACAGTACAATTTAGAGAAGCCGTTTGCGAAGCAATGAGCGAGGAAATGCGTAGAGATGAAAGCATTTACTTGATTGGAGAAGAAGTTGCCGAGTATAATGGTGCATATAAAGCCAGTAAAGGAATGTTAGACGAGTTTGGTGCCAAACGCGTTATTGATGCTCCTATTGCTGAATTAGGCTTTGGTGGTATTGCTGTAGGATCAGCAATGAACGGTAACCGTCCTATTGTTGAGTATATGACTTTCAATTTCTCTTTAGTAGGAATTGACCAAATCATTAACAATGCTGCGAAAATCCGTCAAATGAGTGGTGGACAGTTTAACTGCCCTATTGTTTTCCGTGGCCCTACTGCTTCTGCAGGTCAATTAGCTGCAACACACTCACAAGCTTTTGAAAGCTGGTATGCTAACTGTCCTGGATTAAAAGTAATTGTTCCTTCTAATCCATACGACGCAAAAGGTTTATTAAAAGCTGCTATTCGTGATGACGATCCTGTAATTTTTATGGAATCCGAGCAAATGTATGGTGACAAAATGGAAATTCCTGAAGGGGAATATATCATTCCTATTGGAGTTGCCGATATTAAAAGAGAAGGTTCAGATGTAACTGTAGTATCTTTTGGTAAGATCATTAAAGAGGCATACAAAGCTGCAGACGAATTAGCTAAAGAAGGGATTTCAGTTGAAATTATTGATTTACGTACGGTTCGCCCAATGGATCATAAAACGATTTTAGAATCTGTAAAGAAAACTAACAGATTAGTAATATTAGAAGAAGCATGGCCGTTTGGAAGTGTTTCATCAGAAATTACTTTTAGAGTACAAGATGAGGCATTTGATTACTTAGATGCTCCTATAAAAAGAATTACCACTGCTGATGCTCCTGCACCGTATTCTCCAGTACTACTGGAAGAATGGCTGCCAAATGCAAGTGATGTTGTATCTGCTGTAAAAGAGGTAATGTACCGCAAATAATTGAAGAAAAAAGAAATTGAAAAATAAATTAAAAATCCTTTTGACTCACGTCAAAAGGATTTTGTAGTAAAAAAATAATGAAACATCTTCTTAGCTTACTATTACTACTAACTACCAATATTTTAAGCGCACAATTAACAATACAGGGTAAAGTAGTTGACGAGTTTGACACTCCAATGCCTTTTGTTAATGTCATCCTAAAAAATACCACACACGGAACCACTACTGATGATAATGGTAAATTTTATTTAAAAACAAATAAGTACAGAGGTACACTTGAAATATCTTTTGTAGGGTTCCAAACCCAAACCATTAAAGTTAGTCAAAAAACTAAATTTTTAAGCGTTGTTTTAAAAGAGGAAAGTAATGAGTTAGAAGAAGTCGTTATTGTGACTAAACCTAAAAAAAGGTTAAAGAAAAAAGAAAACCCTGCTTATAGAATTCTGAAAGAAATTTGGAAACGCAAACGAAAAAATGGGCTCGATTTAGTTGACCATTATCAATACAAAAAAAACACATCCATAGAAATAGGGTTAAACAACTTAGACACATTATTCTTGAAAAAAATATTTAAAAAAGAATATAAACAGGCCCTTCAAGAAATAAATTATGATAGCGACGGAATAAACTATTACATTCCTATTTACTTAAATGAACAAGTTGCTAATGTATATGGAGACAATAAAAACGACAATATTAGAGAAGATATAGAAGCAGAAAAATCTGAAGGTTTAAGTGCTCAAGGTTTTATTTTTGATAGAATGGCTAATACTTTTCAAAATGTTGATGTATTTAAAAACAACATCAATTTACTTCAAAAGCCTTTTATCAGTCCTTTATCTACTGATGGTTTTTCTACATATGACTATGTTCTTTACGATAGTATTGTAAACAACAATAAAAAACTTTACAATATTTATTTCTTTCCTAGAAGAGATGGTGATTTAGCTTTTCAAGGAAATTTTTGGGTAGCTGACAAAAACTTCTCAATCAAAAAACTAAAAATGAAAGTCCACAAAAGCATCAACCTAAACTTTGTAAGAGGGCTTACTTTTGAAAAAGAATTTGAAGTTAGAAACGACAGTATTTACATCCCTACTAAAAATGCTTATGAAGGTGACTTTACTTTTATTGACAAAAATGAAAGTAATAAAGGTTTAACAATTAAAAAGAATATTACTTTTAAAAACTACGTTCTTAACAAAGCCTTTCCAAAAAACTTTTACGAACAAGCTATTGAAAAGATTAGACCTGACCAATACGAAAAGGAAGAATCGTATTGGGAAGCTGTTCAAACTAACGAAAGCAAAAACACATATAAGTTAATTGAAAGTGTTAAAGAGAAAAAACAAATAAAAAATCTAACAGGACTAATTAACACTGTAGCTAGCGGATACATAAACACAAATCTAGGTGTACAAATAGGACCATTATGGACTGCTTTCGCAAACAACCAAGTTGAAGGGTTTAGAACTAAGATGGGGTTCCGAACTTTCATAACCAAAGACGATCGTTTTCGTTTAGGCGGTCATGTTGCCTACGGATTTAAAGACAAACGAGTAAAGTATGGTGCTGAAGCGCGCTACCTACTATCTTACAAACCTAGAATTGCTGTTGGAGTTGCATATCAAAAAGATATTGAACAATTAGGTAGTACCCTATTAAACACAACACAACTTTTAGGAAGAAGCTTCGGTACTGCCGCTTTATTTTCAAGAGGAGATAATTTCTTTTTATCTGATATTGAAAAAATAGCCACAAATTTTGATTATCAGATTCAACAAAACTTACATATAGGATTTAATTTTTCCCATTCAAAAATAGCTTCTGCTTCTGAGAGAAATTTCTCTATGAATTATATTGATGAGAACGGAAATATGCAATCACAAGTTACAGATGTAGCTTCCGATATTTATGTTTCGTTCACCCCAGGAAGGTTTGTATACGGGTTAGGTGTAGAAAGACGCTTTGGCCGAAATGTATTCCCTACTTTTGTATTAAACTACCGAAAAGGCTATAAAGGACCTTTTAATGGAACTCACAGTTACGATAAAATCCAATTTAAATATAGCCAACCTATTTTACTAAGTAAATTTGGAACTTTAGACGCTAGTATTGAAGCAGGAAAAACATTTGGTACTGTCCCTGTTGCTTTATTAAGTCCAATCCCTGCCAATCAAACATTTTCATTAGTAAAAGATACTTTTGCCTTACTAAATTACTACGATTTTGTTACTGATGAATATTTAGCTGGGCACTTTGAACACCACTTTAATGGTTATATTCTAAATAGGATTCCACTATTAAAAAAGTTAAAATTAAGAAGTTTGGTTTCTTTCAGAGCTGCCTATGGTAATATCTCTCAAGAAAATAGAGCTATAAACGATGGTTTAACCAATAGTAGTGGAGCTTATAATATTAACTATAACGCACCTAATAAACTGTATTATGAATACAGTGTTGGATTAGAAAATATTGGATATGGTAACCTACGTTTTTTAAGGATTGATGCTATCTGGAGAAGCAATTATACACCTCCAACAGGCTCGGTTGTTGCCCCAACACCTAAGTTCGCAATCCGTATAGGTATTAAACCTGGCTTATAATCACACATTTAACCATAAATTACCTTTATTTTTTCTTTAAAAAATCTAATAAATTACTACTTTTGCAAACCGATTTTAGAAACGAAGAAAAGTTAAGAATATATGACCGCAAAAGAAAGAAAAACAGTTGATGTTTTAATTGAAATACCAAAAGGAAGTAGAAACAAGTACGAATACGATTTTGATTTAGGAAAAATTCGCTTTGACAGAATGTTATTCTCATCAATGATGTATCCTGGAGACTATGGATTTATTCCTCAAACTTTAGCGTTAGATGGTGACCCATTAGACGTATTAGTATTGGGTGCTGAACCAACATTTCCAATGTGTGTTATGGAAGTAAAGCCAATTGGTGTTTTCCACATGGCTGATGAAAAAGGACCAGATGAAAAAATCGTTTGTGTACCTGTATCAGACCCAATCTGGAACAAATACAATGACTTATCTGACTTAAACCCACACCGTCAAAAAGAAATCACTCACTTCTTCCAAGTATACAAAGACTTAGAAAAGAAAAAAGTTGATATTGGAGACTGGGGTAATGCTGATGAAGCCTACGAAATATTAGATAAATGTTTAGAGCGTTATGAAAATAGCGAACATAAAACAAATGGAGATTTTACTATCTAATTTATAAAAAAACTCCTTTTATAAAACAAAAAACCTCTCAGTTGCAACTGAGAGGTTTTTTGTTTAGTTATTGATTTTGTTATATTTACGAACACTTATAACTAATCAAATAACAATAACATGAAACAAAACATGATATATGTGCCTATTATTTTGGCACTTTTAGGACTCATTTTTATGTATATAAAAATGGTCTGGGTTAAAAAACAAGATGCAGGAAATGATAAAATGAAATCTATTTCAAAAAGTATTAAAGAAGGAGCTCTTGCTTTTTTAGCTGCTGAATATCGATTATTACTAATCTTTGTTGTTATCGCTTCATTAGCCTTATTCGGAATCTCTCAAGTAGTAGAAACAACAAGTATTATGATTGTTCCTGCATTTATTATCGGAGCAATATTTTCTGCACTCGCAGGAAACATAGGAATGCGAATCGCTACCGATGCTAATGCACGAACCGCAGAAGCTGCAAAAACTAGCCTGCCCCAAGCTTTAAAAATATCTTTTGGTGGTGGAACCGTAATGGGACTTGGTGTCGCTGGTTTAGCTGTTTTAGGTCTAAGTTTATTTTTTCTAATATTTGTTGGTCAATTTATTACAGATGGAGGTAACTTTTACAATGAAATGACTGTTGTATTAGAAGCCTTGGCTGGATTTTCTTTAGGAGCTGAATCTATTGCTTTATTTGCTCGTGTTGGTGGAGGTATTTATACCAAAGCTGCCGATGTAGGTGCCGATTTAGTTGGAAAAGTAGAAGCAGGAATTCCTGAAGACGATCCTCGTAACCCAGCAACCATTGCAGATAACGTTGGTGATAATGTTGGTGATGTTGCAGGTATGGGGGCCGATTTGTTTGGTTCGTACGTAGCAACCGTACTAGCAGCCATGGTACTAGGAAACTATGTTATTAGAGATATGTCTATAACCTCACCTTTTTCTGATCCCTTTAACGGAATGGGACCTATTTTACTTCCTTTAGTAATTGCAGGAGTTGGTATTATTGCTTCCATTATTGGAACTTTCTTGGTAGGAATTAAGGATAATAGTGCAAAAGAAGCACAAGTACAAAAAGCACTAGATACTGGAAACTGGGTCGCTATTATTTTAACATTAATAGCTAGTTTCTTCTTGATTAAATGGATGCTTCCTCAAACAATGCAAATGAAGTTCTTCGGAGAAGGCTTTAAAGAAGTAGCAGCTATCAATGTGTTTTGGGCTGCCTGTATTGGTTTAGCTGTAGGAGCATTAATCTCAATGGTTACAGCTTATTATACCAGTTTAGGTAAAAAACCAGTGTTAGCTATCGTACAAAATAGTGCTACAGGTGCTGGAACCAATATTATTGCTGGTTTAGCGGTAGGTATGAAATCTACTTTTTTATCTGTTTTATTATTTGCAGCAGCTATTTATGGCTCATATTATTTCGCTGGATTTTACGGAGTTGCTTTAGCAGCTTCAGCAATGATGGCAACAACGGCAATGCAATTAGCTATTGATGCATTTGGTCCTATTGCAGATAATGCGGGTGGAGTTGCTGAAATGAGTGAATTAGAAGATCACGTCCGTGAACGTACCGACATATTAGATTCTGTAGGAAATACTACTGCTGCAGTTGGTAAAGGATTCGCCATCGCTTCCGCAGCTTTAACAGCCTTAGCTTTATTTGCTGCTTATGTAACCTTCACAGGAATTGACGGAATTAACATTTTTAAAGCAGATGTATTAGCAATGTTATTTGTCGGTGGAATGATTCCTGTTATATTCTCAGCATTAGCCATGCAATCGGTAGGAAAAGCAGCTATGGAAATGGTCCATGAAGTTCGTCGTCAGTTTAGAGAAATTCCAGGAATTATGGAAGGAACTGGTACTCCTGAATATGCAAAATGTGTAGATATTTCAACCAAAGCTGCTTTAAAAGAAATGATTTTACCTGGATTAATTACTATTATTACCCCAGTAATTATCGGGTTAATTTTTGGTGCTGAACCTTTAGGTGGTTATATGGCAGGTGTTTGTGTGTCAGGTGTTATGTGGGCTATTTTCCAAAACAACGCTGGTGGTGCTTGGGACAATGCTAAAAAATCGTTTGAAGCTGGTGTTGAAATCAACGGAGAAATGACTTACAAAGGTTCTGATGCGCATAAAGCTGCTGTAACAGGTGATACTGTTGGTGATCCTTTTAAAGATACCTCTGGACCATCAATGAATATTTTAATTAAACTTACGTGTTTAGTTGGTTTAGTTATTGCCCCAATATTAGGCGGACATACTTCTTCTGAAACACATGAAGAGACAGAAAATATTAAAGTTTGGATTGACAAAAATGGTGAAAAACACGAAATAAAACTTTCTACTGATGCTGAATTTACTACAGAGAACAAGTTAGAAAATATCATTAAAGTAACTATTGAAAAGAATGATGATGGTACTGCTAAAGCAATTATTTCTACTACAATTGTTAAAAACGGTGAAGAAACAACTGAAGAAAAAACTTTTGAAGGTACTTTAGAAGAAGTTGAACAAAAAATTAAAGAGTACGAAAATAAATAAAAGCTAAACACACCTCATAAAAACTCAAACCCGATAGCAGTATTGCTATCGGGTTTCTTATTTTTCTATACCCCACACCACATATTACTCAAGAATAAAACCCCAAAAAAACAAACAAAACACTAACTTAAATGTTAAAAAACAATACAAAATTTAAAAAATGTTTGTTTTATAAAAATATGTTTTTAAATTAGCCTTGCTAAAGAAATAAAAAAAGAATTGCTGATTACCGAAATTGCTGATTACCGAAATTGCTGATTACCGAAATTGCTGATTACCGAAATTGCTGATTACCGAAAATTCTACATTATTTCTTAACAAACCTAAAAGTTAATACCGTAAGGGTGCTAAAAATATTTTTGTGCAAGAATGGTCATAAAGCTATGAGTGACTAAAAAGAAATCATGGAAAAGTTAAATTATTAAATGCTATTCAAATGGTTAAAATTATACTACTTATAATAGCATTTATATTAAAAATTATGTTATTATGAAAACATTAGAATTAAATCAAATGGAAAATCTTCAAGGAGGAGAAATGTCACAAGCGTGTAAAAGAGCTTTAACTACTATGGCAGTTTCATTTACTATTGGTCTTTTTACTGGTGGTATAGGTGCTGCAGTAGGTTTTGGATTAGCTTCTGCTAATATGTCAATGTCTTGTGGAAGAGGAGACTTTTAAAATAATAATAATCTAGCTAAATACTCTAAATAATTTAAACGGTTGGAGTATTTAGCTACAATAAAATATCATAATGAAAAAAATCATGTTATTATTAGGTATCTTAATGTTAATTATATGTTCTTTCTTTTTATATAAGAGCATTAAAAGCTTTAGCTTAGAAAATAATGATTGGGTGTATACTATTATTTATGGGTTGTTGGAGTTAGCTTTAATTTATTACTTATTCAACAACTTCATAAAAAGTAATAAATAATTAAACAATCTGACTTACAAAAATGTTAGCTTTTTACTAAACTAAAACATATATACAATAGGAGTTGTTGATATTAAATCATGAACTTTTGTTTTTACCTCTTTAGTTTTATTAAAACAACAAAATTAAGAATATGCTAATGACATTTTTAGATAAAATGAAAATATATTTTACATTTGTTATACTTGCTATTTTAATTATTTTAAATAAGTTTTTAAAGATATTAGATTTACCTAATTATCTTTATAGTTTATCGTACTTCATTGCTGGGACTTGTTTATTTATTGTTTCTTGTATTAAGAGAGTAGACAAACAATAATGCTTTACCCAAAATGAAAAAGAAACTATTATTTATAATCATCATACTTTACATTTTTGCCTCTTACTTAACTAATAAATTTCTTTCCTTAGAAGATTTAATATATGGTTTTTACTCAGAGCAGTTTGCTAAAGAACAAATAGAGCAAATAATTCAAAATCAAGAAAAATGGTCATGGATAAGTTATGCTATAATCCCTGTTTTAGTCTTAATAAGAGGAGGTTTAGTTGCCTTATGCTTAAACGTTGGCTTGTTTTTTTACGACACAGAAAACAAGATAAAATTTAAACAACTATTTAGAATAGCCCTGTTAGGAGAGTTTGTGTTGGTATTGGTAGGTTTTGTAAAACTACTATACTTTTTATTTATAAAAACAAACTATACCTTACAAGACATTCAACAGTTTTATCCTCTAAGCTATATTAATTTTTTAGATATTGAAAATTTAGAACCTTGGCTTATATACCCTTTACAAACCATTAACTTATTTGAAATAACCTACTTTTTTGTACTGGTATATGGAGTACACAAACTACTAAAAAACAACTATTGGAAAAGTTTTGAAATCACCGCAGCTAGTTATGGTACTGGCTTGGTTATTTGGTTAGGGTTAGTGATGTTTTTAACCTTAAACCTAACCTAGTCTAAGGTTAGTTCAAAAAGTTCATTGAGCGTAGTCGAAATAAAAAATAGTTAATAAAAATAATATAATGAAGAAAAAACTCAAATTAGTTATAGGAATTATATTGCTAGCAATTGTTACTTTTTTAGGCTATAAAATAACTACCAAGCTCAGCCATAAAAAGGAAGTAGCACGACGTATTAAAACCATCCCTAACTTTTCCTTTACAACCCTAAACGGAGAAAATTTTACGCAAAACAACTTACAAAATAAACCCACGGTTTTTGTCTATTTTAATACTGAGTGTGACTATTGTCAATCAGAAGCTACAAAAATTCAAAAACGCTTACAAGATTTTAAACACACGCAATTGATATTTGTTTCTTATGAAAAAAAAGAGCAAATCATACAGTTTGCTATAAGCTATAAATTAGATAATCAAAAAAATGTTACTTTCTTAGAAGATACCAAGGCTAAGTTTGCCACTATTTTCGATGTATACTCTATACCCTATATCGTAGTATATAACAAAAACCAAGAACTACTGCAAAAATTTAAAGGAGCTACCAAAATAGAAGATATTTTAAAAGTCATTCCGTAACAAAAAATGGCATGAAAGAAAAAATACATTTTAATGGTAAAAAAAGTAAATTTTAGATAAAAGAAATGTTTTGTTGATTTGAGTGAAGGAGAAGATACTGTATTGTTATAGTAAATACATCATTACCAAAAAGCAGTATCCCTATCTAAACGTAGAAATAGTGAACGAAGAAACAGAATTGCGGTGCGGAGCATAACGCATGAAGTTTACTGAGAGAACGATACGGAGTAATTTCCTTGTTTAGACTTGATTTTTTGTTTCGTTTTTTATCAAAAAAAAATGAAACCGACATAATTGAAAAGTTTAAAAGTTAAATAGTGACTTATTTTTTGTAAAACTGTGTAAACCCTGTTAGAAAATAAATTTATGAACAAAAAAAACATTCATAAAACCCATGTATTACAACATGACCAATCTGATTGTGGAGTGGCCTGTTTATTATCGTTAATTCAATATTACGGAGGAGCAAACTCCATAGAAAAATTAAGAGAATTAAGCGGTACAACACGCCAAGGAACCACCTTATTAGGTCTATATCAAACTGCCAACCAAATAGGTTTTACAGCACAAGGTAACGAAGCAGACATTCAAGCATTGATAGATCATGATGCCCCATTAATACTACACGTACTTCTAGAAAACAAATTACAACACTACGTGGTTTGTTATGGGTTTAAAAACAACCAGTTCATCATAGGCGACCCAGGAAAAGGAATTTCAACCCTTACTAAAGAAGAACTAGAAAAAATATGGATTTCTAAAACCTGCTTAACCCTAAGCCCTAACGAAAAATTTATAAAAGCGGAAGAAACAAAAAAGTCAAAAAAACAATGGTTTTTTCAACTATTACAAGAAGATAAGCAATTACTCACCACAAGTATCGTACTAGGAGTAGGAATTGCCGTATTAGGAATGGCAATGTCTGTATTTTCTCAAAAACTAATCGATGATATTTTACCATCACAAAACACCAAAAAATTAATATCGGGCATTGGGCTTCTAACCTTTTTGTTACTAGTAAGAATTGGCTTTACCTCCTTAAGAGAATTGTTATTAATACGACAATCAAAAGACTTCAACAACCGAATAATTGACTCTTTTTACACCTCTTTACTCCATTTACCAAAACCTTTTTTTGACACCCGTAAAATAGGAGAATTAGTAGCGAGATTAAACGATACAAACAGAGTGCAAAAAGTAATCAAGTTCATAGCCAGCAATGTAGTTATTGATGCTTTAGTTGTATTAGTATCGTTTGGTTTTTTATTTTTCTACTCATGGAAAGTAGGTATTATCGCTTTGGTTAGTTTGCCTATTTACTTTTTCATAATATACCGATTCAATCATAAAATTATCAAATCGCAAAAAGAAGTCATGCAAAGTTATGCCCTAAACGAAAGCAATTACATCAGCTCAATGCAAGGCATAGCCACTATAAAAAACTACAACAGGCAATCATTCTTTCAAAAGATAAATCAATTAGTATTTGGTAACCTGCAAAATAAAATTGTTGATTTAGGCAAAATAAATGTACGTTTAGCACTACTCTCAGGTACTGCAGGAGTCTTGTTTTTAATGGCTATTTTATCATATACCTCATACCAAGTATATCAAAAGCAAATGCTATTAGGAGAATTAATGGCAATATTAGGTATTGCAGGCTCGCTATTACCATCAATAACCAACTTAGCTCTAATTACCATACCTATAAACGAAGCAAAAATAGCCTTTAACCGTATGTTTGAGTTTACATCGATAGAAAAAGAGAAACAAGGAACAATAGAACTCACAAATTTTGAACACCTACAAATAAACGACCTATCTTTTCGTTTTGCAGGCAGAAGTCAACTATTAAAAAAAGTAAACCTTACCATAAAAAAAGGAGAGCTCTCAGCAATTGTTGGAGAAAGCGGAAGTGGCAAAAGCACCTTAGGACAAATACTACAGAAATTCTACGATTTTGAAAACGGGACAATAATCGTCAATAAAAAAGACACTCTTAACGATATTGAGTTAACTAGTTGGAGAAACTTAGTAGGAGTTGTACCACAAGAAATCACCATTTTTAACGGTAATGTATTAGACAATATTTTATTAGGAAAAGAAGGCACCCCAGAAAACGTTGTAAAATTTTGTCAAGAACACGGTTTTGAAGAATTCATTAAAGAATTTCCACAAGGATATACTACAATACTAGGAGAAGAAGGAGTGAATTTATCAGGAGGGCAAAAACAAATCATAGCCCTAGCACGTGTTTTATATAAAAAACCACAATTGCTTATTTTAGACGAAGCCACTGCTGCTATGGATAGAAAAACTGAAAAGTTCAGTATCCAATTAATTACTAGATTAAAAGAGCAAATGGGCGTACTGTTTATTTCCCACCGTTTAGAAACCCTAAAAAAATATGCCGACACTATATATGTATTAGAAAAAGGAGAAACCACCATAAAAGGAAATCATAAGCAATTATTAGAAACCTCAAATTTTTATAGTGATTATTGGAAAGAGTTAGCGATTAGTTAGCTGAAGTTACAAAAAAAAAAGAATAACCCTATAAATTATATAAAACCCAAACCCGATAGTAGTATTTCTATCGGGTTTCTTATTTTTGTGGCAATGTCAAGAACCGTCCGTATTTTTTCTATAGACACCCCTGAACTCTTCAAGCAAAAACTGTTTGTTTGGGCTAAACAATTTGAAACAGCTATTTGGCTAGATTCTAACAATTACGAGCAACAATATAGCTCTTTTGATTGCGCTTTAGCTATAGAAGAGTTTACTTCTATTAAAACAGACTACCACAACGCTTTTGATAAGCTAAAAGAATATCAGTCTTTCACTAAAGACTATATCTTTGGCTACATTAGTTATGATGTTAAAAATGATGTAGAAAAACTAACTTCTAAGAATTTTGACGGACTTCATCTTCCTGATTTATATTTTTTTCAACCTCAAAAACTACTATTCATCAAAGGAAATACTGTTGAATTTCATTACTTACAAATGATTGATGATGAATTAGAAGAAGATTTTGAAGATATTATTGAAACAAACCCTTCTATTAATAATTATGAACAAGAAGAAACAGATGAAGTAAAAATAAAACTACGTATCCATAAAGATGAATACTATCAAAAAGTAGAAAAAGTATTAGAACATATACATAGAGGAGATATTTATGAAGCTAACTTCTGTCAAGAATTCTATGCAGAAAACACAGTTATAAACCCCTATAAAGTATACACACAATTAAACAAAATATCGGAACCTCCATTTGCTACTTTTTTCAGAAACGACAATCATTACCTACTATCTGCAACTCCCGAACGATATATTAGAAAAGAAAATTCTAAAATTATTTCGCAACCTATTAAAGGGACAGCAAAACGTTTGATTGACCCGATTGAAGATGAAAAAATAGCTTTTGATTTAGCTCGTGATGAAAAAGAACGGTCAGAAAATATTATGATTGTAGATTTAGTTCGTAACGACTTATCAAGAACAGCTAAAAAAGGAAGTGTCCAAGTAGAAGAACTATGTAAAGTATATTCGTTTAAGCAAGTACATCAAATGATTTCTACCGTAGTTTCAGAAATTGAAAATACCACACATCCAGTTGATGTAATTAAAGATACTTTTCCTATGGGAAGTATGACCGGAGCTCCAAAAATTTCTGCCATGAAAATCATTGAAGACCTAGAAGAAACCAAACGTGGCCTATACTCTGGAACCGTAGGCTATTTTACTCCTAATGGCGACTTCGATTTTAACGTAGTTATCCGAAGTATTTTATACAATTCCGAGAACAAATACGTTTCATACTCAGTTGGTGGGGCTATTACAGCAAAATCTACTCCAGAAAAGGAGTATGAAGAATGTTTACTCAAAGCCAAGGCTATGAAATATGTTTTAACGCACACTAACAAAAGTTAACTATATTTATAGCAAATACTCAGAAAAAGTATTTCTAATCAAAAAACTATTACAAAAAATAAAGAGATGAAAAACACAATTAAACTTATACTGTTCGTTGCTATCATTGCATCAATGACGTCTTGTAAAGCAAACAAGTATTCATTTTTAAACGATTATCCTACTAAAAATGTTCCTTTGGTTGATAGTACAAACTTTAGCAATCATGTAGAGGGTAAATTATTAACAAAACCACAACAAGAGCTTTTAAAGCTTCCTTCAATTTTTGAAGAACAATTAAATGAAGAGAACGCTAAAATTGGCATTTCTTATCTTCCTAAAATATCAGAAAATTTTCAATCAGTAGTATATTATTTCTATCCAAATAATACTGAGTTAATCTCTATGTTGGTGACTTACGATAAACAATTTAATATAATTAATAGTCAAGTATTGGCTTATGACGAAATTGCGGAAGGAATGTTAAAAACTACCTCTACTCTTAATAAAAATAGTATTGAATTAGTTGAATATATTTCTGACGCTCCTTCTACTATTATTTTTAATATTTTAGAAGACGGAAATATTACAAGAGACTAATGACACACCATACATTCACATTCAATTTTCATAAAACTGAGTTTTTTGGTCAGTATTGGCAACCAGAAACTGTAAAAGCCATAGTGGTAATTATTCACGGAATGGGAGAACATTCTGGAAGGTATAAACATGTTGCAAAAAAACTAACCGATAATAATTTTGGTGTAGTTACTTTTGATCATTTTGGTCATGGAAAAACAACAGGGAAAAGAGGACACAATCCAGGGTATAATTATGTATTAAAAAGTGTTACTAAACTTATTGAAAAAACTAAAGAGGTTTTTGGTGATAAACCTACGTTTTTATATGGGCACTCTATGGGAGGCAACACTGTAATTAATTACACGCTTAGAGAAAAACATCATCTAAAAGGAGTCATAGCTACCAGTCCTTTTTTACGTTTAGCTTTTCAGCCGCCTACTTGGAAACTTTCGTTAGGAAAAATAATGCAAAAAATAGCTCCCTCAATTACTTTAGGAAATGAGTTAGATGCTAACGATATATCTCGCGACCCTATTGAAGTTGAAAAATATATAAATGACTCATTAGTTCATGATAAAGTAAGTCCTAATTTTTCTTTATCATTTATTGATGCTGGTGAATGGGCTATAAAAAATGCACCTTCTTTAAAAACACCAATGTTACTATTACACGGTACAGGTGATAAAATTATTGATTATAAAGGCACGGAGGCTTTTGCTAACAATACGCCTAAAGCTAGTATAAAACTATACGAAGGAGGATATCATGAGTTACAAAATGACTTATGTAAAGAAGAAATGCTACAAGATGTTGTAAACTGGCTAAACACTCAATTACAATAATTATTATTCACATGCTCCAACAATTAGCAAAACATATTGACGAACAATTTTCTTTTTTAAAAGAAAAAAAGTTACTAATTGCTATTTCTGGGGGAGTTGATAGTGTTGTACTAACACACCTCTTACATCAACTACAGTTTAATACTTCGTTAGCACACTGTAATTTTCAACTAAGAGGAAAAGAAAGTGATTTAGATGAACTCTTTATTAAAGAGTTAGGAAAAAGTTTGAACATTCAAACATTTACAACACGCTTTAACACTAATGAATATACTACTAAAAATAAATTATCAACACAACTAGCAGCAAGAGAGTTACGTTACAGTTGGTTTGACTCCCTAAGTAAAGAAAATAATTTTGATTATATATTAACAGCCCATCATGCTGATGATAATTTAGAGACATTTTTAATTAATCTCTCTCGAGGTACTGGTTTAGAAGGCTTAACAGGAATTCCTTCAATTAATAAAAATATCATTAGACCTTTACTTATTTTTTCTCGTGAAGAGATTATAACCTTTGCCAAAAAAAATAATATTGAATGGCGTGAAGATGAAAGTAATTCAGAAACCAAATATCTTCGAAATAAAATACGCCACCAGATTGTACCTACACTAAAAGAATTGAATGACAGCGTTTTAAAAAACTTCAATAAAACAATTGATCATTTAAAAGAGTCTCAACAAATTATTGATGATAAAATAGCGGACATTACCCATGAAATTGTCTCAAAAGAGGGAGATTTATTAAAAATAAATATTGAAAAACTGTTAAAGTTATCCAACCCAAAAGCATACCTCTACCAGCTGCTAAAGTCCTATAAATTCACGGAATGGAACGATGTTTACAACTTGATTTATGCACAATCTGGCAAGCAGATTTTAACAAAATTTTATACTTTGTTGAAAGACAGAGATTTTTTATTACTTTTACGCACTAATGAAAAAAGTTCCTTTGAAAAGGAATATTTCATTATTAGGGAGGAAAACAAAGAAATTACAGCACCGATAAAGCTGCAACTAAAAAAAGTTCTAAAAAAAACTAACATTAATAAAGAAAACATTTATGTTGATTATGAACTTCTTAACTTCCCTCTAAAACTCAGACGGTGGAAATCCGGCGACTTTTTTTATCCTAAAGGAATGATAGGTCGAAAAAAAGTAAGTAAATATTTTAAAGACGAAAAAATATCAATTGTAAACAAAAATAAAATTTGGTTGCTCTGTTCTAGTAAAAACGAAGTTATTTGGATAGTAGGAAAACGACAAGATAGACGCTTTTTACCAACAGAAAAAACAACCAAACTATTAAAAATTAGTATTTAATTAACCCCATCAAACTACATATAGAATGAAAAAATTCTTTACTCTATTTTTATTATTCATAGGTTTAGCGGTTTATTCTCAATCTGACGATAACCCCGTAGTTGTTACTCCTAAGGTAGAGAAAATCTCTGATACTGAGTACGACTTAATTTTTGACGTGTTAATTGCTGAAGACTGGCATTTATATTCTCAATACAACCCTGAAGATGCTTCACTACCTATGACAATTGCACCAGCAGAAGGACAATCTGGATATACCTTAAATGGTAAAGCCAAGGAAAGTGAAACAGAAACTCAGTTTAGTGAAATCTGGGGAAAAGATGAGATCTTTTTTGTTGAAGAAGGTAAGTTAATACAAAGAATTACTGTTTCTGATTCTACATTAACAAAAGTTACGTTAAATCTTGACGCACAAGTGTGTAAAGAATACTGTTTACCTTTTGATGAAGACTTCACATTCTCATTAACAGGAGAAAAAGTAACACAAACAGTTGCTGAAGTTGATGACAAAAGTAAAGAACTATCTCAAACTTTAAACTTAGACTTAAAAAATACCGTATTATTAAAAAGTTCGACTGAATCAAGCTCAGGTGAAGAAGAAGACAATAGCCTATTAAACATTTTCTTACTAGGTTTTGTTGGTGGATTATTAGCTTTCTTAACTCCATGTGTATTCCCAATGGTTCCTTTAACTGTATCTTTTTTCACAAAGCGTACTGAGAAAAAAGGAAAAGGTGTTGGTAGTGCTGTTTTATACGGTTTCTTTATCGTATTAATATATGGGTTAATAAGTCTTCCTTTCCATTTCTTAGACACGTTAGATCCTGAAATATTAAACAGTATTTCAACGAACATTTGGTTAAACTTATTTTTCTTTGTTGTTTTAATATTCTTCGCAGGTTCTTTCTTCGGATTTTATGAATTAACATTACCTAGCTCTTGGAGTAATAAGGCTGATAGTGCATCTAATGTTGGTGGAGTAATCGGAATTTTCTTCATGGCATTAACTTTAGCTATTGTATCATTCTCTTGTACAGGTCCTATTTTAGGATCATTATTAGCAGGATCATTAAGTGGTGGTGCTATGCAATTATCAGTTGGTATGGTTGGGTTTGGTTTAGCTTTAGCTTTACCTTTTGCTTTATTTGCAATGTTCCCTAACTGGTTAAACACATTACCAAAATCTGGTGGATGGTTAAATACTGTTAAAGTTGTTTTAGGATTTATTGAATTAGCTTTTGCTTTCAAATTCTTATCAAATGCAGATTTAGTAGGTCACTGGGGATTATTAAAAAGAGAAATCTTTATTGGTATATGGGCATTAATTGCATTTTTATTAGCGCTTTACCTATTTGGATTTATTGGTAAAAGATATGGTAAAATGACTCTTTTTAGAGTATTAATGGGAATTGGTGCTTTAGGTTTAGCTGTATATTTAGCTCCTGGAGTTATGGAGAAACCAGCTTGGAGCCAAAATGAATTATTAAGTGGATTTGCTCCACCTAAATTCCACAGTATCTATCAAAAAGATAATCACTGTCCTCTTAACTTAAACTGTTTTAAAGATTTTGATGAAGGTATTGCTTACGCAAAATCAGTTAACAAACCAGTATTATTAGATTTTACAGGATGGGCATGTGTTAACTGTCGTAAGATGGAAGAGAATATTTGGAGTCAACCAAACATCTACTCTTTAATTAATGATGATTATGTATTAATTTCATTATATGTAGATGACCACCAAAGAACATTACCAGAAGAAGAGCAATTTGACTTTATCAAATCTAACGGAAAAGTAAAGAGAATTAGAACTTATGGTGATAAGTGGGCTACTTTACAAGCTGCTAACTTTAAAACAGCTTCTCAACCATTCTATGTATTAATGAGTCCAGAATTAGAGGTATTAAACTCACCTCAACAATATACAGATCATACAACTTACTACAATTGGTTAAAAACTGGTTTAGATAGATTTAACTCTAACTAATTTAGTATTCGTATTATAATATTTAAAAGCCTCTTTTTAAAAAAAGAGGCTTTTTTTATATCTTTCAATAAAAAATATATGACACCAGAAACTATTATCAGCATATTTTTAGGAATTGGCTTAGCTGCTTCTGTAGGGTTTAGAGTCTTTTTACCTCTATTTGCGTTAAGCTTAGCAGGATATTATAATGTTATTCCATTAAATGAAAACTGGCTGTGGGTAGCAAGTACTCCTGCTATTATAGCATTAGGAGTAGCTACAATATTAGAAATATTTGCATATTATATTCCTTGGTTTGATAACCTACTCGATACCATAGCTGTTCCGTTGGCTGCTATTGCCGGCACTGCTGTAATGGTTTCAACTGTAGCAGATTTATCCCCTGTTATCACTTGGGCTTTAGCAATTATTGCTGGTGGTGGAACAGCTACAGCCATTAAAGGCACTGCTGCCTCTACTCGACTCACCTCTACAACAACAACTGGTGGAATTGCTAATCCGGTTATTTCAACTGTAGAAACAGGTACTTCTGTGGTGATGTCAGCTTTTTCTATTTTTTTACCTATAGTCGCTATTATTTTAGTCGTTTTAATATTTATAAGTATTCGTAAAATGTATCGATATATTTTTCCTAAATCAAAAAAGGCATAATTATTGGTACTACTTTTATAAATCTAAACTTTATGAAAAATATTATTACTACCGTTTTTTTAATAGCAGTCGTATTTTCTACTACCGCTCAAGAAATAGATAAAAAGGAAAAAACTCCTAAAAGTATTTATACCTTTTCTAACGTCTCTACAAATTTTTATGATTCATCAACAATAAATAAAAATCTAAATTTAAATGAATTATCATTTTTTATTGTAAGTCAACAAGACATTGACAATAACTCTTTTTCGATTCCATTTAATAAACTAAGTAAAAAGCCAACTTCATTAATTTATGATGATTATACCGATTATCAGAACAACAATCTTTTAAAAGGTTTCTTAAAAAAGAACGACCCAACTCGTTGGAATCCACAACAAATGCGATTACAGTAAATTTTATTTTTTTCTCTATCTTTAACGAAAAGAGAAAAATATGCTAGTAAAAGTCTATGGAAGTGCTGTTTTTGGTATTGAAGCAACCACAATTACCGTTGAAGTAAACATTGATAAAGGTATAGGATACCACTTGGTGGGGTTACCTGATAAAGCTGTAAGTGAAAGTTCGTATCGAATCTCTGCTGCTTTAGCCAACAACAGTTACAAACTCCCTGGAAAGAAAATCATTATTAACATGGCACCTGCCGATATACGTAAAGAAGGTGCTGCCTATGATTTAACTTTAGCTGTTGGAATTTTAGCTGCCTCCAATCAAATAAAATCAGAACAGATTGACGAATATATTATTATGGGAGAACTTTCTCTTGATGGAAGTTTACAACCTATAAAAGGAGCTCTACCTATTGCTATTAAAGCTCGTGAAGAAGGTTTTAAACACTTCATCCTTCCCAAAGAAAATGCTAAAGAGGCTGCTATTGTTAATGACTTAAATATTCTTGGGGTAGACAATATTATGGAAGTTATCAATCATTTCGATGGTAATAAACTAATTGTACCTACAACCGTTGACACCCGCGCTGAATTTTACAAACATATTGATTTTCCAGAATTTGATTTTGCTGATGTAAAAGGGCAAGAATCTATAAAACGTTGCATGGAAATTGCCGCAGCTGGCGGACATAATATTATTCTTATCGGACCTCCAGGAGCGGGTAAAACAATGTTAGCAAAACGCTTACCTTCCATTCTTCCTCCTATGACCTTACACGAAGCTTTAGAAACAACTAAAATACATTCCGTTGTAGGAAAAGTAAAGAATACTGGTTTAATGTATCAACGTCCCTTTCGCTCACCACATCACACAATATCTGATGTTGCACTCGTAGGTGGAGGACAATATCCTCAACCTGGAGAAATATCTTTGGCACATAATGGTGTTTTATTTTTAGATGAACTTCCCGAATTTAAGCGTACAGTTTTAGAAGTAATGCGTCAACCATTAGAAGATAGAGAAGTAACCATATCACGAGCACGTTTTACCGTAAACTACCCCAGTAGTTTTATGTTAGTCGCTAGTATGAACCCTAGCCCTTCCGGTTATTTTAATAATCCTGACTCTCCTGTTACTTCCTCTCCTGCTGAAATGCAGCGATATTTAAGTAAAATTTCTGGTCCTTTGTTAGATAGAATTGATATTCACATTGAAGTTACACCAGTGCCCTTTGATAAACTTTCTGATGAACGAAAAGGAGAAAGTAGTGTAGATATTAGAAAAAGAGTTACCCATGCTCGTGAAATACAAACAACTAGATTTAAAGACTTTGAAAACATTCATTACAACGCACAAATGAATGTAAAGCAAATTCGTGAATTTTGTAAATTATCAGAAGAAAGTAAGAATTTATTAAAAATCGCCATGGAAAAGTTAAACCTATCGGCTAGGGCTTATGACAGAATTTTAAAAGTATCTCGTACCATTGCTGATTTAGCTTCATCCAGAAATATACAATCCGAACATATTACCGAAGCAATTCAATATAGAAGTTTAGACCGTGAAGGTTGGTTAGGGTAATTATAAGATTAGAATTCAGGCAGGTATACAACTTTAAAACAGTTAGGAAAATGTTAAAAAATTGCGCTTTCATTTAAAATCACTAATTTAGACGCTTATTATAACGCTGGATAGCAAAATTAAACATACACCCTAATGAAAAAACTAGTTTACTTATTGGCATTTTCTATTGCCTTAGTTTCATGTAAAGAGGAGCAAAAAGATTATGTGACTTTTTCTGGAAAAATCACTAACAAAAACTCTGAAACTGTTACCATCTCAAACCCTCAATTTAAATTCAACAAAGTAATTAAAGTTGGTGAGGATGGAACTTTTAAAGATACTATGAACGTAAAAGATGGTTTCTACAGACTTTTTGATGGTAAAGAATATGCTACTTTATACTTAAAAAATGGAGCCGACATTAATATGACGCTTGATGCTAAAGAATTTGACGAAACCATAACTTATACGGGTGTTGGTTTTGAAGAAAGTGCTTTCTTAGCTCAGTCTTCTCTAAATCAAGAAAAATTATTCGGAGATAAAGAATTAATGGATTTACCAGAATTAGACTTCAGATCTAAAGTTTCTTCTTTTGTTGATGATTTTAACAAAAGATTTGAAGGAGCTTCATTAGATTCTACTTTCGTAGCAAATCAAAAACAAAGTATTGCTGGTTTAGAAAAGTACTTAACTAAAATGTACAACGACAAGCAATACATTGCTAAAAACTTAGCTAAAGGTGCTGATTCTCCTAAGTTTGTTGATTATGAAAACAATGCTGGTGGTACTACTTCTTTAGATGATTTAAAAGGTAAGTATGTTTATATCGATTTATGGGCTACTTGGTGTCAACCATGTAAAAACGAAATCCCATTCTTAAAGAAAGTTGAAGAAAAATACCATAATAAAAACATCGAGTTCGTAAGTATTTCTGTTGACAGACAAAAAGACTATGAGACTTGGAAAAAAATGATTGTTGATAAAGAATTATCAGGAGTTCAATTATATGCTAAAGAAGATAAAGCTTTTATGGATGCGTATAGAGTATCAGGAATTCCAAGATTTATTTTATTAGATCCAGAAGGAAAGATTATAGACTCTAATGCTCCAAGACCTTCTAATCCTAAATTAGTTGAGTTATTTGATTCATTAAATATCTAGTCTTAAAAGACATTTTATAATAAAAAAGCCCGCAAATTTGCGGGCTTTTTTATTGCTTACATTATTCTTCTTTAGATTCATTAAAAATAATTATATTTGCCGAATGAATTTTTTAACAGAAGATGTATCGTTTAAAATATCTTGTGGTGGCAGAAACTGCTACCAACTAGATTTAGGCTATAAAGTAATAGACTTTACTTTTTGCCAACTATTAACCTTCAGGAAAAAAGTATTAGAATACACTTCTTACGAATCATTAGAAACGATTATCGACGGAGATAACTTCGTACTCCTTTTTGCAGCAGACAACAAGCATGTATTATTCTTAGAAGTACCACAACTTATAGAATTAAGAGAACTTCTTTTATCTGTTTTCAAACAGAAAACCCTTTACTAAGACTAGCTTTAAATTAGCCCCTCTATTCTTTTTAGAGTCTTATAATCTGTATCTTTATAGTATTAAAACTAAACAAAATATTATGGAAACAGCAATAAGAAGAGACATGATTTTAGATGTGGAAGTAGTTGATTTGCTAAACCACCAAATAACGATGGAGCAACAAGCTTCTTCTAAATACTTAGCCATGGCATCATGGTGCGATCAAAGAGAACTTAGAAATAGCGCCGCATACTTTTATAAGCAAGCTGAAGAAGAAAGAGAGCACATGATGAAAATATTCAAATTTATTAACGATAACGGAGGTAGTGCAATGTCACCTGTAGCTACTGAAGTTGCTCACGAATTTGAAAGCTTACGAGCTATTTTTGAAGCTTCGTTAGATGCAGAAATAGAGGTTACCAAATCTATTCACCACGTATTCAAAACCGCAAGAAAAGTAGGCGATTTCACTTCTGAAATCTTTTTACAATGGTTTGTAACAGAACAAGCGGAAGAAGAAGAAAAAGTAAGAGACATTTTAGACTTAATCGATTTAATGGAAGGTATGCCTTTAAAAATGATTGATGAGCGTATTCCTACTGAATAAAACGTTTATAAACAGTATAAAAAAATCCCGCAACAATGTTGCGGGATTTTTTAAGTCTTGATTCTTGATTCCTGATTCTAAAAATCTTGACTCTAAGAATCTAGTATCTATAGTGTTCTGGTTTGTATGGACCTTCTACAGTTACTCCAATATACTCAGCTTGGTCTTCACGTAACTCAGTTAACTCTACACCAATCTTAGCTAAGTGTAATTTTGCTACTTTTTCATCTAAGTGTTTTGGTAACATGTACACCTCGTTTTTATACGCATCAGAATTATTCCATAACTCGATTTGCGCTAAAGTTTGATTTGTAAATGAGTTAGACATTACAAAACTTGGGTGACCAGTAGCACAACCTAAGTTTACTAAACGTCCTTCAGCTAATACAATAATATCGTTTCCTTTAACTGTATACTTATCAACTTGAGGCTTAATTTCAACCTTAGTATCTCCGTAAGTATCGTTTAACCAAGCCATTTGGATTTCATTATCGAAGTGACCGATGTTACAAACGATAGTCTTATCTTTCATTGCTTCGAAGTGCTCAGAACGAACGATATCTTTGTTACCAGTAGTAGTAATTACGATATCAGCCTTACCTACAACAGTTTCTAATTTCTTTACTTCAAAACCATCCATAGCAGCTTGTAATGCACAAATAGGATCAATTTCAGTAACAGTAACGATAGAACCAGCTCCACGGAAAGACGCCGCAGTACCTTTACCAACATCACCATAACCACAAACCACTACTCTTTTACCAGCTAACATTACATCCGTAGCACGACGAATTGCATCAACTGCAGATTCTTTACATCCGTACTTATTGTCAAACTTCGATTTAGTAACCGAGTCATTTACGTTAATAGCAGGCATTGGTAACGTTCCGTTTTTCATACGCTCGTATAAACGGTGTACCCCTGTAGTAGTTTCTTCAGATAAACCTTTAATTCCAGGAGCTAACTCAGGGTATTTATCTAAAACCATATTCGTTAAATCACCACCATCATCTAAAATCATGTTTAATGGCTTCTTATCTTCACCAAAGAATAATGTTTGTTCAATACACCAATCAAACTCTTCCTCGTTCATACCTTTCCAAGCATACACAGGAGTTCCAGCAGCAGCAATAGCAGCAGCAGCTTGATCTTGCGTAGAGAAAATATTACAAGAACTCCAAGTAACCTCAGCACCTAAAGCCTGTAACGTTTCAATTAAAACCGCAGTTTGAATTGTCATGTGTAAACATCCTGCAATTCTTGCTCCCTTTAAAGGTTGCTCATCTTTATACTCTTCGCGTAAACTCATTAACCCTGGCATTTCAGCTTCTGCCAATTCAATCTCTTTTCTTCCCCAATCAGCTAAAGAAATATCTTTAACTTTGTAAGGAACATATGTCGCGGTTTTTGTGCTCATATTTTTGTATATTTATGTATCTTAAATTTGAGTCGCAAAATTACGAAATAACTTTCTAAAATATGCCTCTTTACAAAACATTAACGGTAAACAACCATGCTAAAGCATTGATTTGGAAGATTGAAGAATCTTTTGAACAACTTTCTAACGGTGTTTCTTTAACAAAAGGAAATCAGCAAAGAGTAAACAATATGAAGTCCGATTTACACCAAAGAGGCTTTATGAGCGTACGTCATTTACTAAAAGAAGTTGGCTATACCGATGATGATTTACTATACGATGGTTACGGAAAGCCACACTTAAAAGACGGTAAATTCATTTCAATCACCCATTCATTTACCTTTTCGGCAATTATTATTTCCGATACACAACCTGTGGGGATAGATATTGAAATGCAGCGCGACAAAATTGTGAAAATCGCACACAAGTTCACTCCTATAGAAGAATACAAATCCATAGCCAACCACGATGCTTTAGTTAGTAAACTCACCATTGTTTGGGGTGCCAAAGAAAGTTTGTATAAAATCTACGGAAAGAAAAAATTGCTCTTCTTAGAAAACATTTATATTGAAGACTTCTCTTTTGATACCAATCAAACCACTGGAAAAATCTTGTACGAAGGACAAACCTCTGAGTACGACATCCACTTTTTAGAAATGGAAGGATTCACCTGCGTGTGCGCTTGTTAAAAAAACACCTGCTCTAAATCACAACTTTGCCACTATGAGACTTTGAAGCTCTACATCTTAGCAACTAAAAAACTCTGTAACTTCCAAACTTTGAAACTTTGCCACTCCAAAACTTTGAAACTCTACAACCCCAAAAAACCTCCCAAAACCTTTCCTGCGTAACAACAACTTAACTTTAGTAACTTTGCATCTTTCTAATTAGGAACAACCATGAAAATATCCGTAGAATTGACCTTAAGTCCGCTTCAGAACGAATTTGAAGAACCAATTATCAATTTCATCAAAAAACTAAGAGCCTCGGGATTAACCGTATTAGAGAATCCTTTAAGTACGCAAGTGTATGGAGATTATGATACCGTGATGCGTTTGGTTACTTCAGAATTGAAAAATGCCTTTGAATTAATTGACAACGGATTGCTATTTATGAAAATCGTAAAAACCGATCGTAGCGATTATGAGCCAACTTTTTGATTTCCTTTTTGGGCAGTATGCTGATTACAACCCTATTGATGTTTCGCTAGAAATTATCGCCGTTATCTTTGGTTTTTTATCCGTTTGGTATTCTAAACAGAATAAAATTTGGGTATTCCCTACGGGGATGATAAGCACTGCTATTTTTGTGTACCTCTTGTTAAAGTGGGAACTGTTAGGCGATATGATGATTAACGGTTACTACTTTATTATGAGTGTATACGGCTGGTATATCTGGACGCGAAAAGTAGATGCTACACATGTAACTCCTATTTCAAGAACAACATCTAAAGAAAAAAAACAAAGCGTAGCCATATTTGTAGCCACCTTAGTTTTTGTCTATGCTGTGTATACCGTTTTTGATAAATGGACAAGTTGGACAGCTTATGTAGACACCGTTACCACTGCCATTTTCTTTGTTGGAATGTGGCTCATGGCAAAACGAAAAATAGAAAACTGGATTTATTGGATTATTGGTGATATTATCTCCGTTCCTCTCTACTTTTACAAAGGATTTACCTTTACTAGTTTTCAATATTTATTATTTACCTTTATAGCAATTGCAGGATATTTAGCATGGAAAAAGCACTTACACAGCAACCCATCAACCTTGTAAAGGTGGTATTATTTGGACCTGAAAGCACAGGAAAAACAACGCTTTCTGGTCAGTTAGCGCGTCATTACAATACCGTTTGGGCTCCCGAATTTGCTCGTGAATACTTGCAAGGCAAGTGGAACAACGAACGTAAAACTTGTGAGCAACACGATTTAATTCCGATTGCTGAAGGACAAATGGACTTGGAAAATGAATTGGCTAAAAAAGCGGATAAAGTACTCATCTGTGATACCGATTTGTTAGAAACCAAAGTATATTCTGAAGAGTATTATGGCGGATTCGTAGATCCTAAATTAGATGAAGCTGCGATTGCAAATACCTACGATATTTATTTCTTAACCTATATCGATACGCCTTGGGAAGCCGACGATTTGCGCGACAGACCCGAGCAACGATTGGAAATGTTTAAAGCCTTTGAAAATGCGTTGAAAAAGTACAACCGTCCGTATGTGCTGTTAAAAGGAAACAAAGAAACCCGTTTGAAAAAAGCAGTCGCAATTATTGATGCGTTACTTACTAAAAAAGAAAACTTATACTCTTTTTCCGACACCCTTACCGATTTAGACATGCACTTCATGCACCAATCACCCGACACACCTAACTACGATATGTAAGTATCGCTAAACGTCATTCCGAACGACGAAGGAGGAGGAATCTCATCAATAAGAGTAACTACTATCCTTTAAAACTCCCAACACCCAACTTTGAGATTTCTCAGTCGCACACTCCTTCTAAATGACGTACGTTTTGTCATTTCGAGCGATAGCGAGAAATCTGCTTAATTCTAGTTACGAATACCCTTTAAAGTTCCCAACACTCACCAATAAGAGTCACTTCTATTAGTAAGCCCCCTTTACAAACAACAATAGATTATTTATATTTGAAACTCCTGCTTTTACAGGAATACAGTAACACCTATTAAAGTAGGTTGACTAAAATTTTAAAGCTGTCAATTCGAGTGAATTTTGCGATTGAAAAGAGCATAATTTGTATCAAGAATTTAGGACTTAGACGCTGGAATAGTTCTCGATAAAATTTTTATCTCGTTAGCACTTGATAAAAACCACTCGAACTGACATTGGAAGTTAATTCCGTTAATGCATTCACTAACACTATGAACAAAGAACAACTTTTAAAAGAACTCAACTTTAAAGCCGTACGAAGCTCTGGTGCGGGCGGACAGCATGTAAACAAAGTATCCTCTAAAGTAGAATTAAGTTTTACAATTGAAGACTCATTAGGACTCTCGGACAAAGAAAAGGCTCTACTCCTTAAAAACTTAGCGAACAGACTTTCTAAAGAAAACACGCTTATACTAAGCTCACAAGAAAGCCGCTCACAACACCGCAATAAAGAATTAGTTACCGAACGCTTTTTTAACCTTTTAGCACAAGCCTTGGTAGTACCCAAAGTACGCAAAGCTACCAAACCTAAAAAAGCAGCGATTGCTAAACGTTTGGATGCTAAAAAACAACAGGCTGAAAAAAAAGAAAACCGAAAAAAGTTTCGGTTTTAACATGGTTTAACTTTGCAAGTACGCTCTAAACTGCAAATCCGTGAAGTTTTTCAGTAGTAAGCGAGAACAAACAATTACTTATAGCCATTTTTGGTAATAGTTTTTATTCAATCATAAATTCTCTGTCCAGTTTTTTGGAAGAGCCAATTCTAATATATCCTTTAGTAATTAAATTGTAAATGAATATATCTTTCAAATAGTTTAAACTTTTCAAATCATTTATTCGATATAGCTTTTCGATATAGTACACAAGATTCACCCTGTATTTACTTCTTAAAAATCTCCATTTTATGAACTCTTCAATATCACTTTCTAAGAAATATTCAGTTTTAGAATAATAATGTTCTTTTTCTTTACGATTTTCTTGGTAGAATGATTTTATAACAGAAGATGACTTTAACTCTTCAGTAATTTTTTGAATTCTTTTAAATTTCCAATTTCTTGTTAGCAGTCTAAAAATCAGAAAAATTAATAAGCCGAATAAAATGTAATTCAAATATTGAATGCCAAAAGGAAATATTTCAGAAACAGATGTTTTTAGTGATGTAATTTGCGCTAGAATATTTACCACTAAAATCAACAAAGCTGAAATTCCTAAAACAAGAAAGTTCTTAGTTTTAGGTTGATAAACATTTATCAATTCCTTGTTAAGCTCTTCATTTTTTGCTTCATTTAATTTTTGAACTTCTTTTTTAAGAGTGTCAATTTGATGCTCTTTTGATTTTATTGTAGACTCTAATCTTTTGTTTTCACCTTCAAGTTCTATAATTCGACTTTTGTCGATAACTGTTTCATAGCTTTTTTCATAAATAGCAAGTTCATTCGGACTTTGTTCAAGTCTCAATCCATTCATATGAGTTTTTAGTTCAGAATACAATACATTTAAAGTCTTAAATTTTTCCGTCGCTTTTTCTTTAAGACCATCTTCAAATAAGTCAGGATGCGAATTCTTTCTCGCTGAATACAATTGTTTATGTAATTCAAAAACATCAATTTCTTTCGTAATATTTAATTCGGCTTTTACTTTAGAAATAATTGAAGTAGTTATTTCAGACATTCTCGGTTATTTATCTTGGTTGTGTTTAAATTATTGCTAACTCGTTATATACCAAACTTTAGTTCTTTTATCCCGATAAAAACATGGAATTTCATAAAGTTTAGCAATTTTTATACACTTTCAAATATATCAAAACCAACACTTTATTAAAAGTAAAGTTATCAACGAGTTACTGTTATTTGTTAATTAATTATAAAATGCAAGTTGCTCTTACAATTCTTGCGAACCTAATACAAAGTGTGTAAACATTCTTACGGAATCCCATAACCTCCCCTATTTAAGTTATAAAAGTTGTTTTTTAGAGTAGTAACGGTTTTTTATATTGCTGTTTGGGTCGCTGATACTACGGCATGCTCCTTTAATACCACGGCACGGGTTGCTGATATCGCGGCATGCTCCGTTAACATCACGGCACGGGTCGCTGATATCACGGCATGCTCCGTTAACACCACGGCACGGGTCGCTGATATCACGGCATGCTCCGTTAACACCACGGCACGGGTCGCTGATATCGCGGCATGCTCCGTTAACATCACGGCACGGGTCGCTGATATCACGGCATGCTCCGTTAACACCACGGCACGGGTCGCTGATATCACGGCATGCTCCGTTAACACCACGGCACGGGTCGCTGATATCGCGGCATGCTCCGTTAACATCACGGCATGGGTCGCTGATACTACGGCATGCTCCGTTGACACCACGGCATGGGTCGCTAATATTACGGCTATCCTCCCACTCTTAAATCTGTATGGATTCAATCCAACGCTCTCGGTCTACGTAGTAACGACTTAGATTTTATATGGAAAAATCTTATTCTAAGCTATTATTCTTTTTCCATTGATGAAAAAGAAACCGACTTTGGAGGTTCATGAATTCCTTTGAAAACCAATAAAAATTAATGAGCTAAACAAAAAATCTAGCCTTAACCATCCTGCACTCAAAAATAATCATCCACAAACCTAAATTAAAATAACTCGCTATCGCTCAAACAGATTTTAATTTTAACGTTTCTTGCGGTGTTATTTTTGGCTTGCCTGCTTATGACGGGGTCCTTTTTTAGTAGTCTCTTTAATCAAAGTATGCTGTTTCGAACTGACAGTACACAAAAAAAGTATTCGCAACTCTAGTATAAAAGATACACTTCTGATTGTCTGCCTGTTAAAAAAAAGCAAAAATTGACCATCACATTTGTTTTTTATACCCCAACACTATAATTTAGAAGTGATTAAGAAAAAGAAACTAACAAAATGCTATGATTGTATTGCTAAAACCATCTAATATTTTATGGGCTTTTAACTAGTGGCAAGGGGCTCTCCTGCTATTATAATCTTGTTGTTTCTACTAATTACCTTAGGGTAGCGTGTATTACGCATACCTAAAAACACACATGTAACTTAAATTAAATTTTAATATGGAAACAAGAAGAAAATTCAAAGGTTCAGATGCTTTTTTAGCTGAAAGCGCACGTACAATTTACAACCTATTTACGCAAGATTTGGAGCCTTTTACCGCTTTCAATGCCCGATTTACGAGCGAGTATGCGGCGGCTTTTTTACATCAGATTGATGCGGCAGATACGGTAGTTACCGATGTAAGTACCTTGGCAAAACAAGGAGTGGAAACACAAAAAGTGTTGATAGAAATGCAAAATGCTAGTCGTGTGTATAATCGTATTAAAAGTCATGCTATGTGGGCTTTTCCTGATAATCCTGCGGTATTAAAGGAGTTTACAACTGGCTATAGAGATGCGAGTAAGAATCAGCCTAAAATGTTGGTGTTTTTAGAAACCTTAGAAAAAGTGGTTACAAATTATTTAGATGATTTGACCGATGTAACGAAAGGCGGAATGCCTGCATCTATTGTGGAAGAGTTGGCTACAATTAAAGACGAATTAAAAAGCGCGAACACTCAGCAAGAGGTATATAAAAAACAACGTTTGGTTATTACTCAAGATCGTATTTCGGCATTGAACGATTGTTATACAACACTTGTTCAAATTATAAATACGGCTCAGTTAGTATTTGCCAATGAACCTGCAAAAAGAGCACAGTATAGCTATCGTCCAACTACAGGAAGCAGCTCTATTACTGATTTTGTGGGACAGGTAGCGCCTAATGAAACCAAGGTGATTACTCAGGTATCGTATGACAAGGAGAGTTTTATTGGTTTTGAAAACAGAGGGGAAACCACACTACAATTCGACATTAGTACCGACGAGGTTACCTTAAACGGCAATATGGTTGAATTGGAAAGTGGCGCTATTAACAATCAGCCAATGGAATGGTTACTAGCGGATGTTGCCAACGGTACTAAAGTGAATATTTTGGCGTATAATCCGTCTACTACCTCAACGGGAAGTTATTGGGTGAGTACGGATGTGTAAGAATAATTTTTTATAAAAAATAACAACGTCATTACAAAGGAGGCACGACTGAAGTAATCTGTTTATTTTGAATTATAAACTTAAAGATTACTGCGTTATCATTCGTAATGACGTTTTTTTTATGTGGTTGTGAATATTCATTTTAGTTCACGCACTCTTTATTTATTTTTAATAGGAGTTCATGAATCTTCGATTTCTTTACTTGTCCAAAGAAAACGAGCCAAAAGAAAAGACACTTTTATTAACTAACGTCATTACGAATCCCGATACTTCGGGGTGAAGTAATCCATACCTCGTGAACTAGATAACTACTTATGTTCTTATAATTTTTAACATAATTATTTAAATATCGAATATCCTATTCCCATTCCTAACCAAGGCTGATACTTAAACACCCAATTTTGACCTAACGAAGATACTGGGAAATCCATTCCTAAAAGAATACTTAACCCTAACTTACCATAACCATATTGATATCCTACTCCAGAGCTTATACTTAAAATATTATCTCCATCATTAATTCCATCAGTATTTTTCTCTGTTAGCTCTAATTTATTAAGTCCTAAAAATCCATAAAAATTTTGAGTGTTTGTCAATTTAGGTTCTCTTCCTTTCTTATAAGAATATTTTTCCCAACTTTTCCCATAAGTAACAGCTACATTAACATCAGTTTCAATATTATTTGTAAAACTTGACAAACTATCCGATTGACTAGTAAGGTATATTTTTAATGGAACTGTAATTGCGCTTACTTTCCATGACTTTCTCGTTATTTTCACTCCTTCAGTTACATCGATATACAATCTTCTTTCTTTTGTCCCATTATATTTTTTAAAATCGTCAGCAACATCCTCCCTAGGTAAAATAATAAGTTTATTTTCTTTCTGTTCTAAATCAACAAAAATTGATGAATAATTAAATTTTGGATTAATTTTTTTAAATGAAAAATTTTTATCAATATCTACATATCCCTTTGATTTTTTAGTAGCATTTTTACCATTAATAGTATATAAAACCTCTTCTTTATCTTCTCCCTCTTCTAAAACTATAGGAACCTTATCATTTTTAGAAGTTCCATCATTTTTTAAATAAATTCTGTAATTACCTTTTATTTCTTCTTGCGCAAATGTTTTAATACATAAAAAAACAACGAGAGTTATTAATATTTTAGTTTTCATATCTACTTGGTTTTAATTTTTTACAACTGGTTACATCAAAACAATTATATACTCTATTCAGATAATAAAACAACTTAATTGCTTTGATAATTCCTTATAAACCTAAAAAAACATCTTTACAAATAATTACGGAAATCCTCAAAACCAACTATTTAAGTCATTAGAGTTAGTTTTTTCATCATTAATGTAGTGTTAAACTGAGTAAAGAGTAGATTTATACTTAATAGTATTGTTCAGTAAACTACTGCCTTCATTTTCTTTGCTTGTCCAAAGAAAACGAACCAAAAGAAAGGACACTTTTACGAGGAATTTTTAAACCTTGTTTAAAAACGTCTGAAAAACGATGCGAGGCAAAGCCTCTGAATCTCATCAATTTTTCAGACTATTCTGCGTAAAAGGGCTTCGAAAAACTCCTTTATAAAATCGAACTTTTATTAGCTAACGTCATTACGAAGGAGGTACGACTGAAGTAATCTGTTTATTTCGAACTATAAACTTAAAGATTACTTCATTTCATTCGTAATGACGTTTTTTTGTAGTTACTTTTTAGAATATGTAGTAGCTACATTTTTCTCTGGTAAAGTTGTTGTAAAATCTAAACTATATTTTTCTCCTATCTTATAGTTAAGAACTCCATCTTTTTGAAAGGAATCTAATCTCTTTAATTTTTCTAATGGAGCATCTTCTGTCATTCTCATTATTTGATGACCATATTTTTCAATACGCCCATTATAAAAAACTAAACAACTATAAAGTGTTTCAGGCTTTGTACTTTTAAAAAACAAGAATTTTCGTTTTGGTTCATTTCTATATAAATAGACCGTTAAGTCATACATAAAATTCTCAATCCAATATATCTCTAATACAATAGTTCCTTCTATACAGTCTCTTTCAGCTTTTAAATAGTAGGATGTATCAGCATACCTTCTTTTATTTTCAGTAATTATTTTCCAATTCATAGTTATACTAACACCTTATATAAATGTAGTTATATAGTTTGAACACACATTTTAATAAATATAGTACTAGTAATGATTTATATATCAGTTAATTTAATTTTCCCTTTTGCTATCTTTTTAGTGATAGACCTAAAAATATTATTTCCTCCTTCTATCCATTTTCCATCAATAAAAATTACTCTAAAAAATCTAATCCTTTCGGTTGCATGTGGTATACTAATATCTAAGCAATCTCTTTCTTGAGGAGTATAATCAAAATCAAATGTTTTAATAGTACTATTTAATTGATTAATAACTTTTTCAATAGTAACTCCGTTACCTAAATCTTTCTTTGGCATTACCATTTTACCAATTAAAGATGAACTATTCCTACCTAAATATCGAGTTAAATTCCAGTTATAACCTTCTAAGAAATTAGTTTTTATAGAACTTTCTTCTTTCTCTAAACAGGTACAGAAAATTAAAATTTTTCCGTTTTTACACATTTTTTTATTTTTTTTAAATCTAAAAAAATATGTTTATACATCCTTAACCTTTTCCAAAAACCTCATCAATATAGCATTAAATCAAGTACAACCCAAGGCTTTATAAACCAAAAAGACGCTCCTAAAAAGAAGCGCCTCTTAAAAATGTTGATATGTATTGGTTACAACGGTATATTTCCGTGTTTTCTATTCGGTCTTTCTACTTTTTTACCTTCTAACATCGCAAAAGCTTTAATCAGTTTTCTACGCGTGTCTTGTGGTAAAATAACCTCATCTACAAACCCGCGTTCTGCTGCACGGTACGGATTTGCAAATTTATTTGCATACTCAGCTTCTTTCTCTGCTAGTTTTGCTTCGTGATCATCTGCTTCAGCAATTTCCTTTTTAAAGATAATTTCACTCGCTCCTTTCGCTCCCATTACCGCAATTTCTGCACTAGGCCATGCAAAGTTCATATCAGCACCAATATGTTTTGAGTTCATTACATCATACGCTCCACCATAAGCTTTACGGGTAATTACACTTACTCTTGGTACGGTAGCTTCGCTCAACGCATATAATAACTTTGCTCCGTTGGTAATAATAGCATTCCATTCTTGATCGGTTCCTGGTAAGAATCCTGGTACATCTACCAACACCAATAACGGAATATTAAAACAATCACAAAAACGGGTGAATCGTGCTGCTTTTTTAGAACTGTTTACATCCAAACATCCTGCTAAACTCATCGGTTGGTTGGCTACAATCCCAACACTTCTTCCTCCTAAACGTGCAAATCCGACCACGATATTATCGGCATAATCTTTATGAATTTCAAAAAACGAATCAGCATCAGCAATACCGTCAATTACAGCACGCATATCATACGGCTTATTGGCATTATCTGGAACGATGTTGGCTAGCTCTTCTCTAGTTTCATCGCCTAATTCAAACGGTAATTTTGCTGTAGTTTCTTGATTGTTCTGTGGCATATAACTCAACAATGTTTTGATATCCTCTAAACATTGTACATCGTTCGCTGCCGTTAAATGTGTTACTCCCGATTTGGTTGCATGCGTACTTGCTCCTCCTAACTCTTCTGAAGTTACTTCTTCATTAGTTACTGTTTTTACTACGTTAGGTCCTGTAACAAACATATAACTTGAATTTTCTACCATAACGGTAAAATCGGTCATCGCTGGTGAATATACTGCTCCACCTGCACAAGGTCCCATAATCGCTGAGATTTGTGGGATGACTCCTGATGCTTGTACGTTTCTGTAAAAAATATCGGCATAACCACCTAACGAACGTACTCCTTCTTGAATACGCGCTCCACCAGAATCGTTCAATCCGATTAATGGTGCTCCTACTTTTACCGCTAAATCCATAATCTTACAGATTTTTTCGGCATGTGTTTCCGATAATGAACCTCCAAATACCGTAAAGTCTTGTGCAAACACATATACTAAGCGTCCGTTTACAGTACCATATCCTGTTACCACTCCGTCACCATAAAACTTCTGATTTTCCATTCCGAAATCGGTCGTTCTATGGGTTACTAAAATACCTACCTCTTCAAAAGAACCTTCATCTAAGAAATAATCGATACGCTCACGAGCGGTTAATTTTCCTTTTTGATGATGACGGTCGATGCGTTGTTGTCCGCCTCCTAACTTTGCTTCGGTAAGTTTATGTTGTAATTCTTCTATTTTAGATTTCATCTATATTCTTTTTTTGGGCGTTTCCCAAGGGTCGGGCTTTCCGCTATATCTTTTGTTGGTTTTCGATACTTGCTCCGCAAACTCGAACTGACAACAAAAGGATGCCGCTGCAATCCCTAACGCAAATTGTTTTTAACAAGTTTTTAAAATACGTTGCTCTTTTAAATACTGCTGTAAAGCAACTTGTGCAGCAATCTTCGCTTCTTTTTCGTATCCTGCTTCTAACAACTCAGGTGTGTAATATTTCTTTACAAAATGAGTATCAAAATTCCCTGATGTGAAAGCCTCGTGTTCGCATACGAACTTTCCAAACGGCAACGTAGTTTCTATTCCTTTTACCTTATAATTACTAATCGCTTGTTTCATTAACTCAATAGCTTCTTCACGCGTATTTCCGTAGGTAATCAATTTAGAAATCATCGGATCGTAATAAATAGGAATTTCCATTCCTTCTTCAAAACCATCATCTACACGAATATTTTCTCCTTTCGGATGTTGGTAGGTTTCCAACACGCCAATACTCGGTGCAAAATTGTCTAACGGGTCTTCAGCGTACACTCGTAATTCTAACGCGTGTCCGTTAATTTGCAACTCTTCTTGTGAGAATGATAGCTCCTCTCCTCTTGCTATTTTTATTTGTTGTTCTACCAAGTCTACTCCCGTAATAAGCTCCGTAACTGGGTGCTCTACTTGTAAACGTGTATTCATTTCTAAAAAGTAGAAGTTTTTATTTTCATCTAATAAAAACTCTACGGTTCCAGCTCCTAAATAATCACATGCTTTCGCAACTCTTACGGCTGCTGCTCCCATCGCTTCTCTAATCTCTGGAGTCAACACACTCGATGGCGCTTCTTCTACTACTTTTTGGTGGCGACGTTGTACCGAACATTCGCGTTCAAATAAATGTACTACGTTTCCATGAGCATCTGCCAATACTTGGATTTCGATATGACGTGGTGATCCTACATATTTTTCTATAAATACAGAACCATCTCCAAAAGCTGATTCTGCTTCTGAAATTGCACGCTGCATTTGTTCTTTAATATCGGCTTCTTTTTCAACAACACGCATTCCTTTTCCTCCTCCACCTGCTGAAGCTTTGATTAAGATTGGATAGCCAATTTCATTTGCTACTTTCGATGCATACTCGACATCAGTCACTGCTTCGTCGATACCCGGAACCATTGGAATATCGTAGGCTTTTACTGCATCTTTTGCTGCCAATTTGCTTCCCATCACTTCAATAGCGTGTGTTTTTGGGCCTATAAATACAATTCCTGATTTTGCTACGGCTTCTCCAAAGGCTGCGTTTTCACTTAAAAATCCGTATCCTGGGTGAATTCCATCTACATGCAACTCCTTCGCTACTTCAATAATTTTATCTCCTAATAAATACGATTGGTTAGAAGGTGCAGGACCAATACATACTGCTTCGTCTGCAAAAGTTACGTGTGGTGAATTTCTATCTGCTTCTGAAAAAACCGCTACCGTTTTAATTCCCATCTTTTTTGCTGTACGCATTACACGTAACGCAATTTCTCCTCTATTTGCTACTAATATCTTTTTCATATTATTCCATTTCTATTAAAACCGTATTCTTTTCTACTTTGTCACCCGCCTGTATAGCTACCGATTTTACTACTCCATCTCTTGGTGCTTGTAAGGTATTCTCCATTTTCATGGCTTCTAACACTAAAATTCCATCACCTTCTTTTACTTCTTGACCAATTTCAACATCAACAGAAACAATTAACCCAGGCATTGGTGCCTTGATATCGTTTTCTTTTTTCTCTGTTGCTACTTCTAAACCTAATTCATCAATCAACATATCTAATTCATCAGCAATACTTACCTCATAAGTGTTTCCATTGATTTGAATGGTGTATGTTTTTTGATTGAAATTTGTTTGAAGTATGGTGGCTTGATACGATTGGTTCCCTTCAAGTACGTGGTAGTTATTTTTTGATTTTTCTACTATATCTAACGCTTCTATTTGCGCTTCAGTAAAGTCAAAATCATGCGTTTTATTAACGCTCGTTTTAAAAGATTTACTCATAAATATCTGATATTTTCACCACTAAAATATTAAAATTACGATGGAATACATGAGTTAAATCTATAAATTGGCTAGAATGTTTTTTTACTTACTTAATAACTCCTTATTCTTTTATAAATAAGCCTAGAAAAACCCGCTATTTATCACTCTTAATTCATATTTCATATTTACCTTTGCACCGTTCTCATAAAGGGGTGCCTTATTTGAATTACGAATTTTGATTATTAAAATAATTTGTAATTAATCATTTATAATTAAATTCAGGCTGAGATCATACCCAACGAACCTGGAACAGGTAATGCTGTTTAGGGAGGCGATAATCGCCATTTGGAAACCAATTATTACGAGAAATTTGTTTATTGATGAAAAGACTACTTCGTCGTAAACTCCTCGTAATGACAAGTTTTAATTATTCAATGTTTAACTAAAGAATAATTACCTCTTTTTATTCGATTTTGTTTTTTATAAAATGAGACCGATGTCTTTTCAAAAAAAAGCGAAAATAGTCGCTTTTTTACTCGTATTATTTACAACGTTAACAGCAAGTGCGCAAACATTTACTTTATCTGGAAAAGTAATTGATGCTAACAAAAAACCTTTGGTAGGTGCTACTGTAACTGTTGCAACTCTTAACAAGGGAACTGCTACCGATTTTAATGGTGATTTTACATTAAAGCTATCAAAAGGAACCTATGTTTTTAAAGTTTCACACGTTGGTTTTGAGCCACTTTTACAAGAGGTTGTTATTACCAAGAATCAGCAATTTACATTTCAGTTAACTTCTGATGAAGCTATTTTAGATGAAGTACTGGTTTCTGCCGTTCGTGTAAAAGCAGATGCACCTGTAACGCACTCTAACTTAAGCAAACAAGAAATTGAAAAACGTAATTTAGGGCAAGACATTCCTGTATTATTAAACTATTTACCATCGGTAACATCCTCATCTGATGCGGGTGCTGGTATTGGATACACTTATATTCGTGTACGTGGTTCGGATGCTTCTCGTGTGAATGTTACGATTAACGGAATTCCATACAACGATGCCGAGAGTCAGGGTACTTTTTGGGTAAATATGGGAGATTTTGCTTCGTCAACGCAAAGTTTACAATTACAGCGTGGTGTAGGAACTTCTACGAACGGTTCTGGAGCATTTGGAGCTAGTTTAAATATTTTAACCGATGCTGTTTCTGATGAAGCTAGTGGAGAAATTTCGAATGCTTTTGGTTCGTACGGAACAAGAAAGCACACCGTAAAGTTTACTACTGGAAAATTAAATAATGGATTTGAGTTCGCAGGACGTTTGTCTAACATTTATTCTGACGGATATGTTGACCGTGCCTTTACCGATTTAAAATCGTATTTCTTACAAGGTAGCTATACTGATGACAACACCTTGATTAAAGCTTTAGTTTTTGGAGGTAAAGAAAGAACCTACCAAGCTTGGTATGGATTAAGCGCTGAGGAATTACAAGAAAACCGTCGCCAAAACCCGTATACCTACGAAAATGAAACCGATAATTATTGGCAAGATCACTACCAATTACATTGGAATGAGCAATTATCAGAAAACTGGTCTACCAACATTGGTTTAAATTACACCAAAGGAGAAGGGTATTTTGAGCAATTTAAAGAAGATAGTGCTGTATCAAAATATGATGGTATTGTAGAGGCAACAGGAACTGACTGGTATGGTTCTCCTGCTACAGACTTAATTGTTCGTCGTTGGTTAGACAATGATTTTTATGTGGCTAATGCTAATGTAACTTATAAAACTGAAAAGTTCGAGTTAATCTCTGGTGCTTCTTATAGTAATTATACAGGAGATCATTTTGGAGAAGTTATTTGGGCTAAAGAATTTGCTGATGGAGCTAATATTAGAGATCGTTATTATTTTAGTGATGCTAAAAAGAACGACTTTAGTGTTTTTTCTAAGGCTACTTTTAATGTTTTTGATAACCTAAAAGCTTTTGTTGATGTACAAGGTAGGTTTATTGATTATCAAACTAACGGATTAACTTCTGATAGAAATCCTTTAAATATTGATACTTCGTTTAGCTTCTTTAATCCTAAATTAGGGGTTACTTATACCATCAATAAAGAAAACAGTATTTATGCATCGTATGCTCGTGCGAACAGAGAACCAAACCGTGATGATTTTCAAAACGGACAAAACGTGAAACATGAAACGTTAGATGATTTTGAATTGGGATGGCGTTTGCACAATAAAACAGTTCAGCTAAATACCAATATTTATTATATGTCGTACGACAATCAATTAATTCAAACTGGTGGACTGAATGATGTTGGAGAATATTTACGAGAAAATGTGAAAGACAGCTATCGTTTAGGAGTAGAAATTGATGCTAATATTAATGTTTCAGACAAGTTTAGCATTAACCAAAACCTTACGGTAAGTAGTAATAAAATCAAGAATTTTATGTTAGACCGTGATGGTGTTCAACGCAATATTGGTACGACTAATATTGCTTTTTCTCCAAATATTATTGCTGGAAATGCTTTGGTTTATAAGCCTACAAAAGGGGTGCAATTAGCTTTACTATCTAAATTTGTTGGTGAACAATATTTAAGTAATACTAATACAGAAGCCTCTAAGCTAGATAGCTATTACGTTAGTGATTTTAATATTAGTTATGAACTTGTAATGAATAAAATTTTTAAATCAATTGTATTTACTGGATTGATAAACAATCTTTTTGATAAAGAATATGTTGATAGAGGATATACCTATTTAAATACTTGGGATACTCCTGGAACTTCTTTTGAAGTACAAGGATACTATCCGCAAGCTACTAGAAACTTTTTAGTAGGTGCAACCTTAAAATTTTAAGTGGGAAAAAGCTAGAAAAACAAAAAACCGAGACAATTGTCTCGGTTTTTTTATAAAGCTTCTTTTACCTTTGACTATTTAATTAAAAACAATCAAATCACTATGAAACTGAAAGAAATCTTAATAATATTACTTTCTTTAACAAGCATCGGACTTGGGGTTTATTCTTTTAAATTAAATAAAGAAGTTTCTCTATTAATGGACTCTAAAAACTTCTCTTTCAAATGGATAAATAATTACGAAATCTTAACTAGTTGCTGGAAAGAGAACAATAAAATAGCTAATCAGTTCTTTGATGTAAACTTTGATTCCAATTATGAAATCGCTAGAGTTTATACTACTTATGGAAAAGTATATCAAACCTGTTTTGACAGGGATGAAAATGGCGTTTATGAAAAAACTGACTGTTATAATTCAGCTGGAGACAAAGTAGGTTATTCTCTCGATAATGATGAGGATGGAGTGCCAGAAGAATTCGTTTTAATTTATGATTCAAAAAAAGAATTAAAGTTTATTGATAGTAATTTTGATGGTAAATTTGAAAAAATCATAATAATTAATAATAACAACGAAACTGAATTATTAATCAAAACAATGTTTGAAGAATAAGCTAAGATGAATAAAAAATCCCGAGTATACTACTCGGGATTTTCTTTATTCTTTATTTTTCTCTGTCCATTCTAGGTAACCTCCTAAAACATTGTAGGTTTCATAACCTTTTTTTGCTAGGAGCTCGGTAGCTTTTTTACTTCTACCTCCTGAGCGACAATAAATATATACAGGTTGTGTTTTATCTAACTTTTCTGAAACTTTTCCTTCAAAGTCTTCACCTGTAATATCTATTTTAATTGGAGTTTTGATAACTCCTCCAGCCCACTCTTCAGGAGTTCTAACATCTAATAACTGTACGTTATCTTCATTTTCTAAAACTACTTGTAGGTTTTCTACCGTGATATCTTTTGCCTCATTGGTTTGTGGCTTACACGATACTACCACTGTTAAAAATAAACCTACTAAAAATATACCTCTCTTCATTATTCTTATTTTAAAGTTGATGGGCATACTGTTGCTGTTCTTGGAATATCAGTTTCTTTAATAGCCTTATATCCTCCAGCAACATCTATTATATTATGGAATCCTCTTGCTTTTAAAATAGACGCTGCAATTACCGAACGGTATCCACCAGCACAGTGTACATAGAAGTCTTCTTTTGTTGGAAATTCTTCAACATGTTCGTTTAAGAAGTCTAACGGTGTACTTGGTACATCTACAATATGCTCATTTGCGTATTCTCCTGGTTTTCTAACATCAAAAACAGGTGCTTCTTTTTTTATTGCTTCTGCTAAAATAGTTGCAGAAACAGAACGTAACGTATCTACTTCTTTTCCTGCTTCTTTCCAAGCTGCAAAGCTTCCATCTAAATATCCTAATACATTATCAAAACCAACACGAGATAAGCGTGTAATAGTAGTTTCTTCTTCTCCTTCTGGAGTAACTAATAAAATTGGTTGAGTAACATCTTTAATCAATGCCCCTACCCATGGAGCAAATGTTCCTCCTAAACCAATAAAAATTGATTGTGGAATAAATCCTTTAATAAATTCTGATTGATGACGTACATCTAAAATCAACGCATCTGTTTCGTTTGCTATTTTTTCAAAATCTGTTACTGATAGAGCTGTTGCTCCACTTTTGATAACTTCATCGATAGATTGATACCCTTCCTTATTCATTTTTACATTTAAAGGAAAATATTCAGGTGGAGGTAATAATCCGTCTGTTACTTCTTTAACAAACTCTTCTTTGGTCATATCTGCACGAAGTGCGTAATTAGTTTTCTTTTGATCGCCAATTGTACCTACTGTTTCTTTGCTTAAGTTTTTACCACAAGCCGATCCTGCTCCATGTGCTGGATATACAATTACATCATCTTCCAGCGTCATAATTTTTGTACGTAAACTATCGTACAATAATCCTGCTAATTCATCTTGCGTTAAGTTTGCTGCTTTTTGCGCTAAATCTGGGCGTCCAACATCACCTAAAAACAAGGTATCTCCACTAAAAACTGCATGATTTTTTCCGTCTTTATCTTTTAGTAAATACGAAGCACTTTCCATTGTATGTCCTGGAGTATGTAATACAGTAATTGTAATTTCTCCTAATGTAAATACTTCTCCATCTGTTGCTATACGAGCTTCATAATTTGTTTTTGCTGTTGGTCCGTATACAATTACTGCTCCTGTTTTTTCAGCTAGCGTAACATGACCACTTACAAAATCTGCATGGAAGTGAGTTTCGAAAATATATTTGATTTTAGCGCCATCTTTTTCAGCTCTGTTTATATAAGGATCAACTTCACGTAATGGATCTATAATTGCTACTTCTCCATTACTTTCAATATAATAGGCTCCTTGTGCTAAACAACCTGTATAAATTTGCTCTATTTTCATGATATTATATATTATTTATACGCTTGATGTATATACTGTGCGTATTTTTTCTGATTTTGATTATCTCCTGTTTTATAAAAATTTACGGCACCATTGGCACGCATAAAAAAGTGATCTAAACTTACAACATCTAATAAACCTCCTCTAAAAAAAGCATCTCTTACTGGTCCTTTAACTCCTGCAAAATAAAATTGGATATTGTGTTTGTTAAAGTAAACTATACGTTCTTTTAACATCTCTATTCCAGTACTATCAACTCTGTTGATACTCTCTGCATCTAATACAATCAATTTTAATGCCTTCCCCTTTTCTTCTGTCATTTCGTCCAATTTATCTCTAAAATAGTTTGAGTTGGCATAAAATAATTGTGCATCAAAACGAAATACTAAAATTTCATCATCTAAAATAACTTCCTTAAACCTGCTTTTATTACGATAGAAATCTGAATTTGGTACTTTTCCTAACTCCACTACATACGGTCTTGAGGTTCTAAAAATTAAAACAATTAATGATAAAACTACCCCGATTAAAATTCCGTATTCAATTCCGAAGAAAATAGTAGCTAAGAAAGTAGCTAAGAGTAGCCAGAAATCTAAATTATTTGCTTTCCATAACCTTCTTGCTTCTTTTACATTAATCAGGTTAAAAACTGCAACAATAATGATTGCTGATAAAATAGTTTTTGGTAAGTGATAGAAAACTGGGGTTAAAAAAAGTAAGGTAAACACTACCAAAATTGCGGAAACTATTGCAGAAACTCCTGTAGTTCCTCCCGATTCTGCATTAATTGCCGAACGAGAAAAACTTGATGCTGACGGATACGATTGAAATAATGATCCTACCATATTACTCAAACCTAAAGCTACTAACTCCTGATTGGGTCTTACTCTATACTCATCTTGCTTAGCTTCCAAGGTTTTTCCGATAGAAATAGTTTCTAAATACCCTACCATAACTAAGGTTGCTGCTATGGGCATTAATTCACGTATTAAAGCTACATCAATCACTGGCATTGAAAATTTAGGTAAACCTGATGGAATATCTTTTACAATGGCTACATCTGATAATTCTGTTCCAAAAAAACGGATACTTACTATACCCAATATAACAACGATTAACGCATTGGGTATTTTTCTATTAATTCTTCTAAAAATTATAATAATAGCACATGCTATTAAACCTATTATTGTTGTATTTGTTTTAAAATATTTAAGTCTGAAGAGAATATCTTCTAATAATACATGGATTTGATCACTTTGTACAAACTCTACTCCGAATAAGTTCCTAAATTGATTCAATCCAATAATTAAAGCTACTGCTGAGGTAAATCCTGTTATTACAGGTCTTGATAAAAAGTTTACGATAAACCCTAAGCGGAAAATTCCCATTAAAAACTGAATAGTACCTACAACCAGCGCGAGTAATATTGCTATAACTATATAGCTTTCAGACCCCGTTAATGCTAAGGTAGAAACCCCTGTTGCTACGATTAATGAATCCATTGCTACTGGACCAATTGCTACTTGACGTGATGTACCAAAGACTGCATACATCAGTTGAGGCATCAAGGCTGCATACAAGCCATAAATTGGTGGTAAGCCTGCTATCAGTGCATAAGCAATACCTTGTGGTATTAACACAATAGCAACGGTTATACCTGCAACTACATCACCTCTTAACTGTGATTTTTTATAGTTGGGTAACCATTCTAGTATCGGTATGAGTTTTTTTAGTAGATCCATTTATTTAAAAGAGCTCTCCTTGGCTAGTTCCTTTAATTCTTCCTAAATGTTTATATGCCAAATCGGTTACTTCTCTTCCTCTTGGCGTACGCATAATAAATCCTTGTTGTATTAAAAAGGGTTCATATACTTCTTCAATTGTTTCTGCATTTTCAGCAACTGCTGTTGCTAAAGTGGTTATCCCTACAGGTCCTCCTTTAAACTTATCAATAATGGTAGATAAAATTTTATTAT